>NZ_CP146970.1:0-3239756 GCF_038086725.1 Photobacterium damselae subsp. damselae | reverse complement strand
ACCCAATTTAAACTATCGTACTGAACATACGGTAGTTTGAGTGGAGCGGTAGTTCAGTTGGTTAGAATACCGGCCTGTCACGCCGGGGGTCGCGGGTTCGAGTCCCGTCCGCTCCGCCACTTATTTGAGAGTCGTCTCATTAAATACGAACAACAGGGGTGTAGCTCCAATTGGCAGAGCAGCGGATTCCAAATCCGCGTGTTGGGAGTTCGAATCTCTCCACCCCTGCCATATTTAAGAAGGCTCATATCGAAAGATATGAGCCTTTTTGCCATTTGTTAAAAATAAATTGAAGCTCTTGAGCTGGCTGGCAAAAACGTACATCCTTGTTTATAGCTCATACTACTACTGTGATTGGCACAGCTGCATTAAAGCGGTTAATAAAGGCTCGTGAGCTCGGCTTTTTTTACAACACAGTCCAAGAGCCAGTGGCTTGATATTTTGATCGCTATGTTTAAATACGCGATCTTTCATTGGGCTATTATCAATCACAACATCAGGGGCAATACCCACCCCACATCCCAAAGCAACCATACTTACAATCGCTTCATGACCTGCAACTTGAGCATAGATTGTTGGGTCTATTTGGTTATCTCTAAGCCAATCATTAGAATGATCTCGTGCTGTTCCCGATTCTGGAAGGATAAAAGGTAGCTCTTGCCACTGAGTAGGTATTCTATGGGTTGGTTGCAATGACTGTCCTACCAGCAATGGACTGATGACCGTTAAGGTTACTTGATCAAACTCGATAAAGGTTAATTTGTTTGAGAGGTGTTTAGGTTTTGCTGCGATTGCAATATCTGCCTCATCATTGAGAACTTTTTCTATCGCTTGTGCTGGATCGCCGGTTAATAGCTGAATCTCTATTTGTGGATGAGTTTGGCGTAGCTCTGTGATGAGTTGAGGTAAATGACTATAGCTTGCGGTAACAGAACAAAAAAGAGTGAGTTTTCCTCTTAACAAATGTTGGTCGGTTGAAAGCTGAGTTTTAAGTTGGTGCCATTGTTCAACGATGCCTATTGCAACTGGTAATAGTTCTTTCCCTGCAGCGGTGAGTTCAACGCTGCGATTGTCACGAATAAATAAGCTTTGCTCCAGCTCTTGTTCTAAACGCTGAATAACACGACTTAAGGCCGAGAGGCTGATATGAGTCTTTTGCGCTGTGACGGTAAAGCTTTTCGATTCTGCTAGGTGAATAAAGTGTTGCAAGTTTTTTAGGTTCATCATCCATGTTGCATTTTTTGCAATTCGTTGTTGTGAATATAGCACTTTTCGCAACAAAAAGACTGATCTAGTATCAAAGCTATCGACAGGTACGTCGCTTTTATTATTTAGTCATGGAGTTGGTTATATGGCAAATTACTTTAATACCCTAAATCTACGTGAGCAGTTAGATCAACTTGGTCGTTGCCGTTTTATGGCGCGTGAAGAGTTTACTGCAGAAGCGGATTATCTAAAGGGTAAGCAAGTTGTTATTGTAGGGTGTGGTGCTCAAGGCCTCAATCAGGGTCTTAACATGCGTGATTCTGGGCTGAATGTCGCATATGCGCTTCGTCAGGTAGCAATTGATGAGCAGCGTCAATCCTATCGTAATGCTAAAGATAATGGTTTTGAGGTTGGCAGCTACGAGCAACTGATCCCTCAAGCTGATCTTGTCATTAATTTAACTCCAGATAAGCAGCATACAAACGTTGTTAATGCGGTAATGCCTCTGATGAAGCAGGGAGCGACATTAGGTTATTCTCACGGTTTTAATATCGTTGAAGAAGGCATGCAAGTTCGCTCAGATCTGACCGTGGTTATGGTTGCCCCTAAATGTCCAGGTACAGAAGTGCGTGAAGAGTATAAGCGTGGTTTTGGCGTACCAACTTTAATTGCTGTTCATCCTGAAAATGACCCTAATGGTGAGGGTTTAGCGATTGCAAAAGCGTGGGCGGCGGCAACGGGAGGCCATCGAGCAGGAGTACTAGAATCTTCTTTTGTTGCAGAAGTAAAATCGGATCTTATGGGTGAGCAAACGATACTGTGTGGCATGCTACAAGCGGGCTCTATTGTTTGTTATGAAAAAATGATTGCTGATGGTATTGAGCCAGATTATGCGGGTAAGTTGCTGCAATATGGATGGGAAACCATTACTGAAGCTCTAAAATTTGGCGGTATTACACATATGATGGATCGCCTATCAAATCCTGCAAAAGTGCGTGCTTTTGAATTATCTGAAGAGTTAAAAGATTTGATGCGTCCTCTCTATAATAAGCATATGGACGATATTATTTCTGGTCATTTTTCAGCAACCATGATGGCTGACTGGGCTAATGATGACATCAATCTACTGACTTGGCGTAGTGAAACGGGCGAGACTGCATTTGAAAATTACCCAAGTTCTAATCTTCATATTGAAGAGCAAGAGTATTTTGATAACGGTATCTTGATGATAGCGATGGTACGTGCTGGCGTTGAATTGGCGTTTGAAGCTATGACAGCATCTGGCATTATTGATGAGTCTGCTTACTACGAATCACTTCATGAATTACCGTTGATTGCCAATACGATTGCTCGTAAGCGCCTATACGAAATGAATGTTGTTATTTCTGATACTGCTGAATACGGTAATTATCTTTTTGCGAATGTTGCTGTTCCTTTGCTTCGTGAAAAGTTCATGGCAAGAGTATCAACAGAAGAGATTGGTCGTGGTTTAAGCTCTCATTCGCAATGGGCAGATAATCAAACGTTAATTGAAGTAAACCACACTATTCGTCAGCATCCTGTTGAGGTTATTGGTCATACGCTACGCGGTTATATGACAGATATGAAACGCATCGCGGTGGGCGGTGAGTAATAAACTTAACCATAAATATTAAAAAAGGGTCTGCATCAAACATGCAGGCCCTTTTTATTTATCTGTGCGCTAAGTGATTAAGCGTCTTTATTGCCATTTAACTTTGCTTCAAGCTCGGCCATTTTTTGCTCAAGCTCAGTTAGCTTTTGACGAGTACGCAGTAAAACCTGAGTTTGCACATCAAATTCTTCACGGTTAACAACATCCAGTTTGCCAAGTTGAGATTGGATCACTTGGCGAACTTTTTGCTCAACGTCGTTACCGAGATCTTTTACCGGCTGTGGCATTGACTCATGGATCTGCTTGGCTACTTGCTCAAGTTTTTTCGGATCGAACATGGTTAGGGGTTACTCCATAACGGCTTTTTCATAACTGCTTTCATTCTATGTAAAGGTTCGCCATTTGTCGCTCACTATTGCGAAAAATAAAAGAGGCCGCACATGGCGACCTCTTATTCTTCAATCTTTAGCGTTACTCTTCACGCGTTTTTAAAGCATTGCGGGCTTCATCAACACGTTTTAGTTTCTCCAAATCTTTATCTTCTACAAATACAGGCAGTGGTTTATGAACACTTGCCAAATATGTATAGATAACTGGTAGTACAAAGAGAGTAAACAAGGTACCTACAGAAAGACCAGCAACAATAACAATACCAATACTAAAGCGCGATGCAGCACCTGCACCAGATGCATAAAGTAGAGGCACAAGACCTGCAATCATCGCAGCTGTCGTCATTAGGATTGGACGTAAACGAACTTTTGCCGCTTCCATTACCGCATCCATTCGCGATTTCTTATGGTTTAGCTGTTCTTCTTTTGCAACCTCACAGATCAAGATACCGTGTTTGGTTATCAGACCTATCAAGGTAATCAAACCGACCTGCGAGTAGATATTCATTGTTGCCGCTCCCCAAGCTAGCGCAATTAATGCACCACAAATAGCTAACGGAACAGAAACAAGAATAACAAGCGGGTCGCGAACTGATTCAAACTGAATAGCCAGTACGAGGAAGATGATCGCAAGTGCAAGCAAGAAGGTCATGTATAGCGCATTACCTTCAGTTACAAACTGACGTGCTTCACCCATAAAGTTATATTGATAACCTGCAGGAAGTAGCGTTTGTGCTGTACTTTCAAACCAATTAATCGCATCACCCATTGCAACCCCAGGAGCTAATGCTGCACCAATAGTTGCTGAGTTTAGCTGGTTAAATGTTGGTAGCGAACGAGGCTCTGAAACAACACTGATGGTCACAAGGCTACTTAGAGGAATAGAGTCGCCATTTGCTGCTCGAACATAGTAGTTCTTTAGATTCTCAGGGTTTAAACGGTATTTACGTTCTACTTGAGGAATAACCTCATAAGAACGACCATTTAAGTCGATACGGTTAACATAACCATCGGCCATCATAGTACTTAGTGTTTGACCAATACTTTGCATTGTCACACCGTAAGCACCTGCCTTGTCTTTATCGATTTTGATTTTCATCGTTGCTGAGTCAAAGTTCAAATCAAGATCAGAGTAGACAATTTGTGGGTTCTCTTTCACCTTAGCCAAGAAGCTACTTGCCACCTGGAACAAACTTTCAAAGTTATTCGGTGTTGTAATAACAAACTGCATTGGTAGACCAGAACCTGCACCTGGTAGTGACGGCATCTGGAATGCGGTTACGGCCATTTGTGGTACGTCTTTTACTAGGTTTGTTACACGTTTAGCTACTTCTGCCTGACTTGCCGTACGTTCGCTCCATGGCACCAATGATGCAATACCAAAGGCCTGGTTTGAGGTCATAACACCTGAAAATACCTGAGCAAAGGCTACTTCTGGTTGCTCGGTTAAGATTTTATTAACCTGTTCCATCGTATTTTCAATGTAGTCTAAGTTCGCATTTGATGGCGCGTTTGCCATCAGAACAACCACACCTTTATCTTCTGCTGGCGCTAATTCACTTGGAATAAACTTAAACAGGATTGGTAGGCTGGCAAATACCAAGACCGCAAAGCAGATAACCACCGGACGCATCTTCATAATACCGTGCAGCATTTTTTCATAACGCAGCGTCATACGATCTAAGAATGCATGAACAACTTGTTCAAACTTACTTGGTGCTACGTTCGCTTTTAGCATTTTTGAACACATCATAGGTGATAGGGTCAGAGCCACAATACCTGAGATGAATACAGTACCAGCTAGAGTCAGCGCAAACTCTTTAAATAGCGTACCTGTTAAACCACCCATCAGTGCGATAGGAGCATATACAGCACCTAAGGTTAGGGTCATAGCGATAACAGGGACGGCAATTTCACGGGTACCAATGATTGCTGCTCGGAACGGTGATTCGCCTTCTTTAATGTGACGGTCAACGTTTTCAAGTACAACGATGGCGTCATCTACTACCAGACCGATGGCTAGAACCATGGCCAGTAGGGTTAACAAGTTCCATGAGAAGCCCAGTGCTTGCATAACCATAGCAACACCAATCAGTGATAGCGGGATGGTTACAATTGGAATTAATACTGCACGGATAGAACCAAGGAACAGAGTAATTACCACTAATACGATAACAGCAGCTTCAACGATAGTTTTAATTACTTCGTGAATAGACTCGTTAATCGCAATAGTTGAGTCGTACATGATGTTCATCTTGATAGTACTTGGCATATTACGCTCAAGCTCTGGCAAGATTTGGTACACACCTTGGGCAATATTAATCGGGTTAGCTGTTGGTGCTGCGTTAATTGCGGCTACAACGGCTTCCTGACCATTGGCAGTTGCACGGTATTGATCATGGCTTTTCGCTAGCGTTACTTTAGCGATATCGCCTAAACGGATCACTTGGCCTTTTTGGGTTGATACGACCAGTTTTTTCAGTTCGTCAGTATTTTTCACCTGAGTATCTGCAGAACCGTTGTATAACACAAATTCACCCGTAGCCTGACCTGTTGCTGATTGATAGTTATTGCTGTTTAGCACATTCATCACATCAGCTGCTGTTAGGTTATAAGCGGCCATTTTGGCAGGATCTAGCCATACGCGAAGGGCGTATTTCATACCACCGTATAGATCAACTTTCGATACACCATTTACGGTAAATAACTGTGGGGTTACTACGCGTTGTAGGTAGTCAGTGATCTGGCTTGATGACAATTCATCACTGGTAAAGCCAATATACATTACCGCAGTACCAGAACCCGTCGACATAGTAACCGTTGGGTCTTCTGCTTCTTTTGGTAACTGGGAACGAACTGAGTTTGTCTTCGCTAGAATATCAGCAAGTGCCGCATTGGGATCGGTATTAAGCTTCATGTTGACGGTAATGGTGGAAGAACCCAGCACCGAAGATGAAGTCATATAATCGATATTATCTGCCTGTGCGATAGCCTGTTCTAATGGCTGAGTGATAAAGCCTTGAATTAGGTCTGCACTAGCACCGTAGTAACTGGTGGTTACCGTTACTACAGTATTTGTCATGTCTGGGTATTCACGCACCTGCATTTTGAAAATGGCTTGAAGGCCAAGCAGGGCAATCAGGAAGCTGATAGATACCGCGAGAACAGGACGTTTAATAAAAACATCTGTAAAACGCATTGTTCCTCCAGATTACAGCATTGGGGTTTCTGCTGGGCTCTTCAGCGCGTCACTTTCAACCACATGTACTTTTGCGTGGTTACTTAGACGAACTTGGCCTGAGGTAACAACCACCTCACCAGGTTTTACGCCACTAAGAACATGGACAACATCACCTTTACGCTCACCGGTTTTCACAACAGATTGCTTAACGCGTAGCGTGCCTTTGTCATCTTTTGCTGCGATATACACATTGTCACCGTATAGGGTATAAGTGATCGCTGTTTGTGGCAGAATAATCTGATCTTTGAGGGTTGGCAGAATGATGTGAGCACGGGCAAACATACCGCTACGTAGCTGGCCATCATTATTTGGGATATTCGCTTGAACTTGAATTAAACCACTTTGGTAATTAACTGCTGGTTCAATAGCGCTAATCTTGCCACTGAATGGAGTTTCAGGGTATGCATCAACAAAGATCTCAACATCTTGACCTAAATGAATATCAGAAATGTCTGTTTGCGGTACAGTAAAGCGTAGCTTCATCACAGAAGTATCTTCTAGGCGAACCACATCAGTGCCTGGCTGGATATATTGACCAAGAAACACATTACGTAGACCTACCTGACCGCTAAATGGGGCTTTGATAGTGCGACGGTCAAGTTGTGCGCGTTGACTTTCAATATCCGCTTTCAATGAGAAGTAAGACGCCTGAGCATCTTCATAAGCTTCTTTTGAAATCGAATTTTTCTTATACAATTCTTGGTAACGGATGTATTTAGCTTTTGCTGCTGGTAGACGAGCTACATTACTTTGCAATTGCGCTTTTTCAACATCAGAATCTAGCGTAACTAAAGGCTGATCTTTTTTCACCTTCATACCAGAATCAAAATCAATTTTGTCAACAATACCTGAAACTTCGGTAGTAATGGTTACACCTTGGTTTGGTTCGATAAAACCGATAGCTTCGATGGATGGCACCCAATTGGTATTTTGCGCCGTTGTGACTGTAACCGGATAGTCTGGTTCAGGCATATTGGCCATATACTCGGCTATCTTCTTTTCTTTAAATAGATTGAAACCAATCACGCTCCCAAATAGCAGGAGGGCGAGAAGTAGCATCACTATCCATTTTTTCATTGTTGGGTGTGCTCCAATTATTATTAATGCTGAACAATGGCATCCCATGCCGCTTCAATTGCTGCTTCCAGCTGTTGAGGGGTGACATCAAGAATTCCATTCATTTTCTTACGAGCGAGGCAAGCACTAGGTTCTAGGCTTAACACGCTTAAAATATCGTTATCAAGTTGCTTAAAAAGACCTACTTTTTTGCCTTGTTCGAACATTTGGTCGACTTTAGCAAACAGCAGCTTTTCACGAAGACGTTGCTCAGATGAATCTCGTCGAGGTAGGTGTTCAAACTGACCTCGATTGATTAAAGGAGCTTCTCCATTTATCGCCATATTCCAAATGTTGAGCCATATGGTGCGAAATTGCTGTTTCAAACTCATGTCATCGGTTAAATCCTGCACTATTTTTTGTGCCACATAACCTAAAATATGATCATGAAGTTGATAGAGCAGATCATCTTTATCGGCAAAATAACGATAGATTGTCCCTGCTGCAACACCCGCTTCTTGTGCGACTTTTTGCATCGAGAGACCATGAAAGCCGTGCTTTGCAAGTAACATTTCTGTGGCTTGCAAAATACGCTCTTTTTTATCATTCATGGTGATATCTAATCGCTAATTTATTGATGAGTGAACGTTCATTCACCAATTTTAGTTGGCTCTCAAATTTGTGCAAGTTTTAATTAAATTGAAAAAAAATACTGCAGTGTCATGAGCAAAATAGACAATCATACTATTCTGGTTACAATGCGACGCTGACAGAGAAAATCGTGACGATAAGGTAGAAAGATGAAACTGAATCCAAGGCAAAATGAGGCGGTAAAATTCGTTTCTGGTCCTTGCTTAGTGCTAGCAGGTGCTGGTTCGGGTAAGACGCGAGTGATCACTAATAAAATTGCATATTTGGTTCAGCATTGTGACTATAAAGCACGTAATATTGCTGCCTTAACCTTTACCAATAAAGCGGCGCGTGAGATGAAAGAGCGTGTCGGTCAAACCTTAGGTAAGCAAGAGTCTAAAGGGTTAATGGTATCGACCTTCCACACTTTAGGTCTCAATATTATTCGTCGTGAATACAAAGCGCTGGGTCTTAAGGCGAACTTTTCTCTGTTTGATGACCAAGATCAGATGGCGTTACTAAAAGAGCTGACAGAAGATGAATTAGATGGTGATAAAGATCTTTTGAAACAGCTATTGTCGTCTATTTCAAATTGGAAAAATGACATGCTGTCTCCAGCCGATGCCGCAGCGCGCGCGCGTTCAGAGCGAGATCAGCTATTTGCTCACTGCTACCATCTCTATCAGCGTCAAATGAAAGCTTATAATGCGTTAGATTTTGATGATCTGATTCTAATGCCTGTATTACTACTGCGAGACAATGAAGAAGTGCGCAGTCGCTGGCAAAATAAAATTCGTTATTTGCTGGTGGATGAATATCAAGATACCAACACCAGTCAATATATCTTTGTAAAACTTCTGGTTGGAGAACGCGCTCGATTTACCGTGGTGGGTGATGATGATCAGTCTATCTACTCATGGCGTGGTGCACAGCCAGAAAACTTAGCCTTGCTAAATAAAGATTTCCCAAGCCTTAAGGTGATCAAACTTGAGCAAAACTACCGCTCAACCAGCCGTATTTTACGTACGGCGAATATCTTGATTGCCAATAATCCACACGTCTTTGAGAAAACGCTATTTTCAGAGTTGGAAGAAGGGGCATTACTCAAGGTTATCACGGCTAAAAATGAAGAGCATGAGGCTGAAAAAGTGGTTGGTGAGTTGATTGCCCATCGCTTTTTAAATAACACAGCTTATAAAGATTATGCCATTTTGTATCGAGGCAACCATCAGTCCCGCTTGTTTGAAAAAGCATTAATGCAAAACCGTATTCCGTATAAGATCTCAGGTGGCACATCGTTTTTCTCGCGTGCAGAAATTAAAGATATTATGGCGTATCTGCGGTTGCTCACCAACCAAGATGATGACAACGCCTTTTTACGTATCGTGAATACGCCTCGTCGTGAAATTGGCCCGGTAACGTTAGAAAAGTTGGGTAATTACGCCAATATGCGTGGCAAGAGTTTATTTGCCGCAAGCTTTGAGCTGGGTCTTGAACAGCATTTGTCTGGTCGAGGTTTAGAGTCTTTGCAGCGATTTACGCGTTGGGTGGTTGAGTTAGCAGATAATGCTGAGCGTGGCGATACGGTTGCAGCTGTGCGTCAGTTAGTGCGGGATATTCATTATGAAGATTGGTTGTATGAGACATCAGCCAGTCCGAAAGCCGCTGAGATGCGCATGAAAAATGTCTCTGATCTGTATAGTTGGATCACAGCTGATCTTGAAGGTGATAATTATGACCAGCAAGAGCGCAGTTTAAAAGAGGTGGTTCAGCGTATGACCTTGCGCGATATGATGGAGCGTGGGGAAGATGACGATAATGCAGATCAGGTGCAGCTAATGACATTGCACGCCTCAAAGGGATTGGAGTTCCCTTATGTTTATCTTGTTGGCTCTGAAGAGGGAATTTTGCCGCATCAAACCAGTATTGATGAAGACAATATTGAAGAAGAGCGCCGTCTCGCTTATGTGGGCATCACCCGAGCACAACGAGAACTGACTTTCACCATGTGTAAAGAGCGCCGTCAATATGGTGAGCTGATTAAGCCTGAGCCAAGTCGCTTCTTGTATGAATTGCCACAAGATGATCTGGAGTGGGATACAGAAAAGAAACCTGTTACTGCTCAAGAGCGTATGCAGCGCGGTCAGGCGCATATTGCCAATATTCGAGCCATGTTTAATAAAGACTAAATTAACAACACGGGTAAACCGCGTTAATTTTGTTATTTCTAAAACCACCGCCAATAGTGCGGTGGTTTTTTTGTTTATTACTGCGTTAATCCTTCGGTCATATAGTTAATAGCAGCAATGATCTCTTCGTCACTACAGTCCATACAAGATCCTTTAGCTGGCATAGCATTGAAACCTTCGATGGCATGTTTTGCGAGAATTTCTTGGCCTTGTGCTAGACGATCTTTCCAATCTGCAGCATCACCCTTTTTCGGTGCATTCATTACCCCACTAGTATGGCAAGCAGAACAATAGGTGTTGTAAACCTGCTCTCCGCCACGAGGACCTGCCGCAACTTTTACGATAGGAGCATCTCCCTCTAGATACAGAGAGCCAACGGGTTTGATTCGTTGTTCTATTGCTTCATTAGACATATCTGCTGCAATAACGGATCCGACAGTAAAAAGGATGGTTAGGGCAGAGAATAAAGAAAATCGCTTTAAGCTCATGGTTTACTTCCTTGTAATCGTTTTGCTTTTAGATGGCATTTAACCAACTTGGATTATTCTTAGAATTGACTATTTATATGAGTTTAAATAAATGTTTAAATTGTAAACATAAAGTAATTATAAGAAATTTACCAATGAGATGAAATAACTGGGCTGTATTTGTATGATACGAATCAATCAGTTTTTGTTTATAAATACACCGAACGCAAAAAAAAATGAAAAAAAGACTAGACGAAGAGGGGGCTAATCCGTAATATTCGTCTCCGCCGACAGGGCATGCGCCCGTAGCTCAGTTGGATAGAGCGTTGGCCTCCGGAGCCAAAGGTCGAAGGTTCGAATCCTTT
The DNA here is from genome assembly GCF_038086725.1 of Photobacterium damselae subsp. damselae. NCBI lineage: Bacteria > Pseudomonadati > Pseudomonadota > Gammaproteobacteria > Vibrionales > Vibrionaceae > Photobacterium > Photobacterium damselae. The sequence goes on along the minus strand of NZ_CP146970.1, from coordinate 3,228,580 downwards.
CGGGCGCGCCATCCGGAATATAAAAGTTGGCAAAAAACATTGGTGGCTATAGCTCAGTTGGTAGAGTCCCGGATTGTGATTCCGGTTGTCGCGAGTTCAAGCCTCGTTAGCCACCCCATATTACGAAGAGTTGATATTATCGGCTTTTCAGAGCGAAAGCTCAAAAACAGTTTTCGGTGAATAGCGCAGTTTGGTAGCGCATCTGGTTTGGGACCAGAGGGTCGGGGGTTCGAATCCCTCTTCACCGACCACTTACATTGGTGACCATAGCTCAGTTGGTAGAGTCCCGGATTGTGATTCCGGTTGTCGCGAGTTCGATCCTCGTTGGTCACCCCATTATTTAGGTTCTTAGCAGTTCTAAGCACCTTGGCTTAAAGCCTAAAACATTGTCGGTGAATAGCGCAGTTTGGTAGCGCATCTGGTTTGGGACCAGAGGGTCGGGGGTTCGAATCCCTCTTCACCGACCACTATTAAGAAAGCCTCGTTGAAAAACGAGGCTTTTTTACATCTAAAAACCAAGCAAAGAAGTACACTTTGTATTTCGAGCAATGTCATGGTTTTGGTTGGTGTTCACAGATCGTCAGAATCTGGTTCTTTACCAACTGCGATAAAGAAACCTCGCTTAATGCGAGGTTTTTTTTCGCCTAAAACCGAGTAAAGCCGATCTTTAGCTCCATTTTTACCCCATTGAGTAGATACAAAAACGCCCCGCAATGGCGAGGCGTTTTGCTAACTCGTAATGATAAGTTTAGCTCTTCATCATTAATTGGTAGCCAACATAACAAGCGGTGATACTTAACACTACGTTGAGGATAATGTTAAGTCCGGCTTTAACAAACTCACCTTGCTGAATCATAACGACGTTATCCATTGAGAAGGTTGAGAAAGTTGTTAAAGCTCCAAGGAAACCAAGGCCTATGATTGGACGCCATGGCGCAGCTTCAATCATTCCTTGATTTAATGCCGACATCAGCAAACCCATAATTAGGGAGCCGACGATGTTTACAGTTAATGTTCCATATGGGAAGCCACGGCCAAACAGTACCACGCACAGCTCAGATACTAAGTAACGGGAGCAGGCGCCAAACGCACCGCCAAGAGCGATAAAACCGAGTAAAACAAATTGGCTCATGGGGATCTCATTTTTTATAAATTGGAAAACGCATACTATAACCATGATCACGTTTTGATGGTTGTAGTTTATCGTGCTATTTTTGCAATCATTGATTGTATGCCACTTTGTTTAATCGTTAGCGGCATAATTGTTACATACTTAAGTTTCTTGAGTATAAACTAGTTATAGCACTTAAATATAACCATAACATTTACATTCCCCATTTGGAGGCTGATATGTCGCTATATCCAACCATTTTGCTCGCGGTAAATCCTGATGATAAAGAAGCTCATAAGCTGATGATTAAGGCAGCAGTAATCGCAGAGCAAAATAATGCTGAGCTTCATTTAGCCTATGTTGAGCCGGGTATTGGCAATGTAAGCTATATGGATGTGGAGTTAGAGCTCGATGAAGTTCATAACGCATTAGAAATTAAACGAATGCAACAGTTGGCTGATCTTGCTAAGCAATCTCCATATCCGGTAGGGGAAATGTATCTTGCCGATGGTGATGTGGCGAAACATTTGGTTGAACTGGCAAAGAAAGTGGATGCAAAACTGGTTATTGTTGGTTATCACAAAACCTTTCTTCATATCTTTGGTGATGTAGCTGACGAGCTTTCTAAACATCTTGAGTGTGATGTACTGACATGTCGTTAATCAATCCATAGTCTTTTTTATTATCAAGCGTTACCTTTTGGTGGCGCTTTTTATTTTGTTAAATAAACGTAACACAAGCCTTGCACCTCAAGTTGAGCTTTCTTATACTGATGCTCAACTTGTCGGAGTGCCATGTGGCTGAGACCGTATAAACGGGATCCGTTGAACCTGATCAGGCTAATACCTGCGAAGGGAACAAGAGAAGATAATTTGTTGTGCGCTATTGAAACTGTCAGTTGTGGCTGGTGGTTAATGGGGCGCTGTATCTCTTGTTGCATTTGTCCGATAAGCATTTCTTTATTCATTTGGAAAGAGTGCTATGTCGAATCGAAAGCAAGCTAGGCAACATGCCAAACATTTCATTGATACTTTGTCGGTATCACCTTATCCCAACTCCCAAAAAATCTATATTTCAGCTAAACACCGCCCTGATATTCGGGTTGCAATGCGTGAAATCGCGTTGGCAGATAGTTTAATCGGTGGCAGTAGAGAACATCCAGAATATCAAGCTAATCAACCGATTCGGGTTTACGATACTTCAGGCGTTTATACTGATCCCAACCATATTATTGATCTCTATTCTGGCTTACCTAAGTTACGAACAAATTGGATTGCAGAGCGCCAAGACTGTGAAGAATTGACTGAACGAAGTTCCGCTTTTGCTCAACAACGAGCAGATGCTCCCCTGTTAGACGATTTAAGATTTAATCACACAACTCCTATCTTTCGTGCCAAAACCAATCGTTGCGTTACTCAACTGCATTATGCCAGGCAAGGTGTGATTACGCCGGAGATGGAATATATTGCCTTGCGCGAGAATATGGGACGGGCTCAATATCGTGATCAAGTTTTAAATCAGCAACATGATGGTCAGTCATTTGGGGCTTCACTTCCAACCGAAATCAGTGCTGAATTTGTGCGACAGGAGGTGGCTCAAGGGCGAGCAATCATTCCGGCAAATATTAATCACCCTGAAGCTGAACCTATGATTATTGGGCGAAATTTTCTGGTGAAAGTAAATGCCAATATTGGTAACTCCTCGGTCACTTCATCGATTGAAGAAGAAGTTGAGAAGCTGGTTTGGGCGACGCGATGGGGGGCGGATACCGTAATGGATCTTTCTACTGGCCGCCATATTCATGAAACCCGAGAATGGATTTTACGCAATAGCCCAGTTCCAATTGGGACGGTTCCCATGTATCAGGCTTTAGAAAAAGTAAATGGAATTGCAGAAAACCTTACTTGGGAAATTATGCGCGATACCTTGATTGAACAGGCTGAGCAAGGCGTTGATTACTTTACTATCCACGCTGGCGTGTTATTGCGTTATGTCCCACTAACGGCACAGCGCGTAACCGGAATTGTATCAAGAGGTGGTTCCATTATTGCTAAATGGTGTCTTGCTCATCATCAAGAAAATTTTCTCTACACCCATTTTTCGGAAATTTGTCAGATTTGTGCTCAATACGATGTGTCTCTGTCGCTTGGTGATGGGTTACGGCCTGGTTCGGTAGCTGATGCTAATGACGAAGCGCAATTTTCAGAGCTGAGAACACTGGGTGAACTGACCAAGATTGCTTGGCAATACGATGTGCAAGTGATGGTTGAAGGGCCCGGTCATGTGCCGATGCAGATGATCAAAGCTAATATGGATGAACAACTGACACATTGCCATCAAGCACCATTTTATACCTTAGGGCCGTTAACCACAGATATTGCTCCTGGCTATGATCATATAACTTCAGGTATTGGTGCGGCGATGATTGGTTGGTACGGATGCGCCATGCTCTGTTATGTCACACCTAAAGAGCATTTAGGTTTACCGAATAAAGAAGATGTTAAAACCGGATTGATCACTTATAAACTATGCGCCCATGCTGCTGATTTGGCGAAAGGGCATCCAGGGGCTCAAATTCGTGACAATGCGTTATCTAAAGCACGTTTTGAGTTCCGCTGGCAGGATCAATTTAATTTAAGTCTTGACCCCGATACCGCAAAGGCTTATCACGATGAGACGTTACCGCAAGAATCGGGCAAAGTTGCTCACTTTTGTTCGATGTGCGGACCGAAATTCTGTTCGATGAAGATCTCGCAAGAAGTTCGCGACTACGCCTCAAACTTAACTCAAGATCAAGAGATCACTGTTGCTGTATTGGACGATCCTCTTGAGGGCATGCAACAAAAAGCCGATGAATTCCGGGCGAGAGGAAGTGAGTTATATCACCCTGTCAAAAAGGAAAATGTATGAGTGCTTTACGTCTATCTGAAAATTTAATGCCACTATTAATGCATATCGACCCAATTTTAGCGACTGCTGAGCAGTTTGGTTTGGGTGAAAAAGTGGATGTTTCGCTAGTTGATCATGAAGCCGTTTTTATTCGTTCAGCCCAGCAGAATTGGCAAGTTGTATTTAATGCCCACCATCAAGATCAATCCAGTGATGTTTTGTTACGGGTATTGGATCAATGGTTAGCACCATACCCATCGTTAGATGAGATCAAACAAAAAGTCTTGAATGAACCTCAACTGGTTGTATCTGGCTTGCCTGTAGCAGATGGCTTTGTTGACCTCTGGCATCACAATGGCAAAGTGGAAATGGCCTTTTGTCATCACCTTGGGGCTAATGAACCGCATCGGGCAATGCTGCTTGCTGCTCTAGCACTGGATTATCCATTACAAGATGCTTGTGTGCTCGCCCGAGCTTATGCGCGTCGCTATTTAGACCAAGATAGAGATCGCCTACTGCATTGGCCCGATTGCTTAACACTATTTCCTCGGGTGGTGACTCGTGCTCATGAGCAAGCTTTAACGCTATTGGGTGAGCAATCATCTCCGGTCTGTTTTGAGCCTGTGAATCGAGAAGATTTTACCCTTTACGCTGTGGTCGATAGTGCGACTTGGATAGATAAGGTGCTTTCGTGCGGGGTGACAACGGCTCAATTGCGAATTAAAGAGTCTGCTACGACCGATTTAACCGCACAAATATCGCAAGCGGTTAATAGTGGTCATACTTATCACAGCCAAGTATTTATTAATGACTATTGGCAACAAGCTATTGAGGCTGAAGCGTTTGGGGTGCATTTAGGTCAAGAAGATTTAGATACCGCAGATCTGACTATGATCGCTCAAGCACAACTAAGGTTGGGTATTTCAACTCATGGTTATTATGAGATTTTACGAGCGATTGAGCTGAAACCTAGTTATATCGCCCTGGGTCATGTTTTTGCAACGACCACCAAAGAGATGGAATCAAGTCCCCAAGGTGTTGTGCGTTTGGCTTTGTATCAGAAACTACTTACGGGTGTGGTTCCAACCGTTGCTATTGGTGGTATTGATTTAACCAATATTGAACAGGTTCTGCGTTGTGAGGTGGATAGCGTTGCTGTAGTACGTGCTATCACTCAGGCAAAGAATGTTGAAGAGGCGATTAAGCGCTTAAAAGAGAAGGTAGATCAGTATCGAGGAGGGTTGGATGACGCCACCGTTAACTGATCACCAATTTCTGCGTTATAGCCGCCAACTGATGGTGCCTGAAATTTCAGAACAAGGGCAGTCTCAGTTGGCGCAGGCAAAAGTACTGATCATTGGTGCTGGTGGTTTAGGATCCATTGCCGCTCTTTATCTGGTTGGCGCAGGTATTGGCGCGCTTTGGCTTGCCGATGGCGATAAGGTCGAATTGTCTAATTTAGCAAGGCAGATCCTGTATCGTGAAAGCGATCTCGGCCAAAATAAAGCCGTACAAGCCAGCACTCAACTGAGCCAACTTAACTCAACGGTTAGTATTGTCCCACTTACTTCTCATTTACACGACAATGGGTTACGCGCTGCAATTAGTCGTGTCGATCTCGTACTTGATTGCAGTGATAACTTTGCCACTCGATATGCTGTCAATAAAGCCTGTATGGAGTGTCAAATCCCATTAATTTCCGGAGCTGCAATTGGCTGGCAAGGTCAAGTAATTAGCTTTGGTTTTCATCAATCTAGCTCGCCTTGTTACCACTGTTTGTATCCTCAAATGGCTAAGACTCAAACGAAACAAAATTGTCAGACTATGGGAGTTGTTGGTCCATTGGTTGGCGTTATAGGCGCTTTTCAAGCATTAGAAGCTATTAAGTACTTTACAGTGCCCCAGTCTATAACATGGGGCGAGTTATATCGGTTCAATGGACTGAACAATCAGAGGCAAAGCGTACAGTGTGGTAGCGATGTGAGTTGCCTAGTGTGTCAGCAGGAGAATGAAAATGAAGCTTTGGTTTAATGGCGAAGTGATTGAGATGGTTGATGCTGTCTCTCTTGAGCAACTCATTACTTATTATCAATTAGTTCCACATACGATTGCAGTGGCATTAAATCAGCAGATTATTCCTCGTTCGGTATGGTCGCAACAGCCCCTCAATGATGGCGATCATATTGATGTCTTTCAAGCGATAGCAGGAGGTTAAGATGTTAACGATTGCTGATAAATGCTTTTCCTCTCGTCTTTTCACTGGCACAGGTAAGTTTGCCAATGGCGATATTATGGCTGCGGCGATTGCTGAAAGTGGCTCTCAGTTAGTGACGATGGCACTCAAGCGGGTAGAGTTGGGGAAAAAATACGACGATATTCTCTCACCACTTAAGCAGTTAGGAGTTGCATTATTACCTAATACATCCGGAGCAAAAACGGCAGAAGAAGCGATCTTTGCCGCTCGTTTAGCTCGCGAGGTTCTTGGTACTAACTGGTTAAAATTAGAGATTCACCCCGACCCAAAATATTTATTGCCCGATCCAATTGAAACCTTAAAAGCGGCCAAAGCGTTGGTGAAAGAGGGGTTTGTGGTACTGCCGTATTGTCATGCCGATCCGGTGTTGGCTAAACGTTTGGAAGAGGTGGGTTGCGCAGCTGTTATGCCGTTAGGTGCGCCAATTGGCTCGAATAAAGGATTAGTATGTTGCGATTTTCTCGACATCATTATTGAACAAGCTCGGATCCCGGTGGTGGTTGATGCTGGTATTGGTGCGCCATCTCATGCTGCTCTTGCAATGGAAATGGGCGCAGATGCAGTGTTGGTCAATACAGCCATTGCTACAGCGCAAGACCCATTACTAATGGCTCAAGCTTTTCGTTTAGCGGTCAGTAGTGGTCGATTAGGTTATCAAGCAGGGCTTGCTCAAGCTTATCAAACGGCCCAAGCTTCTAGCCCTCTAACTGGGTTTCTTGATGGGGTCTAAGATGAGTTTTAGTTCGATTTGGCAGCAACTCAATTGGGATGATCTTCGGCTCAATATATACAGTAAAACAGCGCAAGATGTTGAACGAGCATTGAGTAAAACGCGGTGTGATCTAAATGATTTTCAAGCGTTAATTTCTCCAGCCGCTGAACCCTATTTGGAGCAACTTGCCATCAAAGCTCAAGAGCGAACTCGGCAACGATTTGGTCATACCATGGGGCTTTATGTCCCGCTTTATCTCTCTAATTTATGCGCTAACTCATGCACCTATTGTGGTTTTTCCATGGAGAATAAGCTTAAACGCAAAGTGCTTAATGCCGCTGAAATAGAACAAGAGTGCCAAGCGCTCAAACGTAAAGGGTTTGATAGTATTTTGCTGGTTACTGGTGAACATGAAACCAAAGTGGGAATGACATATTTGGCCCAAGCGGTTGAGCAGATCAAGCCATACTTTAGTTATTTAGCACTAGAAGTTCAGCCGTTAGAGCAAGAAGAGTACGCACAACTGCGAGCTCTTGGCTTAAATGGAGTGATGGTGTATCAAGAGACTTACCATCAGCGAGAATACGCCAAACATCACTTGCGCGGTAAAAAACAAGACTTTTATTATCGCTTAGAAACCGCAGATAGGTTGGCTCAAGCTGGGATAGATAAAATTGGTTTGGGCGCTTTAATTGGACTTGAAGACTGGCGAGTGGATAGCTTTTTTGTTGCTCGTCATTTGCAATACTTAGAGCAGCGCTACTGGCAAAGTCGTTACTCAATTTCCTTTCCTCGCTTGCGTCCTTGTACTGGTGGGGTTGAGCCAAAATCGGTGATGACAGATCGCCAGTTGGTGCAACTTATCTGTGCTTATCGCCTTTTTAATGGGGAAGTTGAGCTTTCGTTATCGACCCGAGAATCGGCTTTTTTCCGTGATAACGTGGCATCTTTGGGGATTACGACTATGTCGGCCGAATCTAAAACTCAGCCGGGCGGATACGCAGAGCAAGCTTTAAGTGAATTAGAGCAATTTACGATTGACGATGCCCGCTCAGTTCAAGATGTAGCTGCTCGTTTACAACAGCAAGGGTTAACTCCGGTCTGGAAAGATTGGCAGCATCAATATCACTAAGTTGTGGTTAAATTAGCATAAAAAAGAACCGCTGCAATGAGCGGTTCTTTTATTGGTGCAAGCTTCTATCTAAGGCGGTAAAGCCTAAAGCGAGTGGTTAGCCGCGAGTTAATGGGGCTGTTGCTTGCTCAAGCCAAGTCAGATCTTCGCCAGTTAATGCAGGGCTCACATCTTGCCAAACTTTCTGGTGATATTGGTTTAACCACTCAATTTCACCGTCGGTCATCAGGGCGGTATCAATCACTCGTTTGTCGATAGGTGCACGAGTTAATGACTCAAAGCCAAGTACTGTCATATCACCTTGGGTTGGGATTTCAACTACGATCTCTAAGTTCTCAATACGGATACCAAACGCATCTGCACGGTAATAACCTGGCTCATTGGAAAGCACCATACCTGGTTGCAGAGCCGTTGGGTTGTAGACTTTAGCAATGCGTTGAGGCCCTTCATGCACACTTAAGAAGTGACCAACACCATGGCCTGTGCCGTGATCATAATCAAAACCATGAGCCCATAAGTGCTGACGGGCTAGGGCATCAAGCTGTGAGCCTGTAGTGCCTTTTGGGAAGCGGGCACTGGCTAAAGCAATATGGCCTTTAAGAACGAGTGTAAAGGCGTGCTTTTGCTCTGCACTTGGAGTGCCAATGGCTACGGTACGCGTGATATCAGTGGTGCCATCTGGGTACTGACCACCTGAATCTACAAGATACAAACTGTTGAGCTCAAGAGCACTCGGCTGTGGCTGATTTTGATGGTTGTAGTGACACATTGCTGCATTACTTGCCGCCGCAGAAATTGTATCAAAGCTCATATCACTGCAACTTGGGTCTTGTGCTCTAAATGCCCATAGTTGATCTGCAAGTTGGCCTTCATCAAGTAGAATTCCTTGCGCCACTTGAGCATCAAGCCAAGCTAAGAATTTCGCCATTGCCACGCCATCACGAATATGACACGCCTTCATACCTGCCGCTTCAGTTGGGTTTTTCATCGCTTTGGGTAGGGCACAAGGATCTGCCGCAGGCAAAATATTTGCTTGTGCTTGTTGTAATTCTTGCACTGTCCATGCGTTACAACTGTTTGGATCAACCATTACGATTTGTTTGGTAAAGGCTGCGAGATCGGCCTGTAATTGCTCAGGAGATTTCACCGTAACACCAGCTCCAACATGAGCTGCAAATTCGGCAGGAAGTCGGTTAGCATCAATATAGAAACTTACATCGCCATTGGCATCAATGATCAGATTGGAGAGGAGTACTGGGAGACGAGGCACATCGTTACCTCGAATATTAAGTAACCAAGCGATGGCATCGATTTGACTGATAACCGCAGCATCCGCTTTATTTTTCTTTAAAACCGCAGCTATTTGGTTTCGTTTCTCTCTTGAGCTTACGCCAGCATATTGCTCACTCATTAAGATGGCATCAGAAAGCGTTGCAGCAGGGCGATCGATCCACAGACTGTCAATTGGGTTGGCGTCGATGCTAATAAGATCGAGCTCTTCTCCTACTTGTTGCTGAGTACGTTCAAACCAAGCTTGGCTATGCAAACGTGGGTCAAGAGCGATTTTGCTACCTGATGCTAAGGTTTCTAACGCCCACTGCATTGGTGGTTCTTCGATAAGGTGACGGTATTGATAAACATCGCCTGGAACTTGCTTGCGTACCTGTACCACATAACGACCATCAACAAAGATAGCGGCTTGGTCTCGGGTGATAATTGCCATTCCCGCAGAACCGGTAAAACCTGTTGCCCACTCTAAACGTTCATTATGAACTGGAATGTATTCGCCTAAGTATTCATCTTCATGAGGGATCAGCAGTGCGTCATAATCATTAGCGATAAGCCATTGACGCAGCTGCTCGACACGTTGTGCGATAACTGCTTGCATGATTTGAGATTCCTTTACCTGTAATGCCGTTATGTTGTTCATATTCCGACGTAATTACTGTGAGATCCGCGCGTTTAGCAGCGCTTATTCTGTTATTGATTACGTTAGCGTGTTTAGCGTGTGGCTGCAAATAGAGTCGAGGGTTAATCTATGGTATTCCAAAATGGAAAATCACTATTGAATATAAACCATTTCAATTCATATCGTGAAAACCGTAGACTTGGTGCCGAAACACAGTTAGGGAACCTTCATGAGCCAACCATCTTCTTTAAAAAACACTCGTTTAGTCGCGCTTATGGTATTGCTAGTGCTATTTAGCCCACTGGCAATCGATATTTATTTACCAGCTTTGCCTGCGATGGCAGAGACATTTTCGGTCACCGGAACTCAAGTTCAAGATACGGTGACTTGGTTTATGGTTAGTTTGGGGTTAGGTCAGTTGCTGGCAGGCCCTCTTGCCGATCGTTTTGGTCGCCGTCCTATCGCTTTAGGTGGTGTTGTGATTTATGCCATAAGTGCGTTAGTGGCTTATGGGGCGCAAACACTTGATTTACTGTTACTGGCTCGTCTGTGCCAAGGTTTTGGTGCATGTGCTACATCGGTCGCAGCATTTGCCGCTGTACGCGATAGCTTTGGTGCTGAAAAAAGTGGTCGTATGATCAGCTACTTAAATGGGGCGATCTGCTTTATTCCCGCACTTGCGCCACTGTTGGGCACTTGGTTGACTCACCATTTTGGTTGGCGTTCAAATTTCAGTTTTATGGCCGGTTTTGCGGTTATCGCTGGCACATTATTGTGGGTGTTATTTAAAGAAACCCGTCCAACGGACACTCAAACATCGGGTGCATTAATTAGTTGGAGTCGTTACTTTTCGGTATTGCGTGAGCCAGTATTTTTGTTCCATGCCATCTTATGTATGTTGGCTATGGCGGTGATTTTGGCTTATGTCACTTCAGCCCCTGTGTGGTTGATGATGAAGCAAGGCCAAACCATGAATCAATTTACCTTCTGGTTTGGTTTAAATGCCGCGCTCAATATCGCCGCTTGTATGCTAGCACCAAAAGTGATGGATAAATTGGGCTCACGAGCAACGTTACAAATCGGTTTGATCATTTTATTGCTCGCTGGTGGCGCAATGCTGGTGATGGCTAACATTATGCAACCATGGGCGTTTATGGTGCCGATTTTTGTCTCTTCATTTGGTTTTGCATTTGTTTTAGGTTCAGCGGCGGGTAAAGCGTTAGCACCATTTGGTGATAGAGCTGGCACGGCTGCAGCATTGTTGGGGTTATTCCAAATGAGTGGTGCCGGTGCCATGGTGAGTTTAACTCAACGTCTTGATTTAACCCCACCGTATTTGATGACGTTACAAATGTGGCTGTTGATCCCTGGCTTACTGATTTTGGTCTCCAAACTTGGTCGCCGCTGGCATGCTGCGCCAAGTCTGAATTAGTACCAATTTGAATTAATAGATGCTCGATTAAGAGCACCGGGTCTCGACAACCCACTTGCCTGTTAGCCTGTCAGTTGTGACAGGCTTTTTTTTGCTTGGAGCTTTTGAGTTGTTGAATCATCAATCCTACGATAATTAAGCCAAGGCCAATAATGGTTGAAGGTGCAATAGTTTCACCAATGATGGTCGCCAGCAGCAATAGTGAGATAAACGGAGAAATAAAAATAAGGTTGCTGATTTTGGCTGTATTGGTCGTGAGCTTTAGGGCGCTTAGCCACAATACAAATGTAATTCCCATTTCAAATAATCCGACATAACTTACCGCTAGCCAACCTTGCCAAGGAACGGCATGCCAAGTATCGATGGCAAAACTTAACCCCAAAGAAAACGGCAGTGATAATAAAAATCCAAGTAACACTCCAAGTACTGGATCGGCACTGTTTTTGGTGTTTATGATCCAATACAGCGCCCAAAGTAATGTTGATAATAGTGCTAAAGCGACCCCGGTTGGGCTATCAAATTGCAGTGCGGTGATATCACCTTTCGTGGCAATAACAATCACCCCAAGATAACCAAATAAGCAAGCAATCCAATCTTGGCGACGAATTTTCTGGCCTAAAAAGAGGGCCGCCATCAGTGTTAAGGTGATGGCCCAACTGTAATTTAGCGGTTGAGCTTGCGATGCAGGTAGCAGTTCATACGCTTTAAATAGCACTAAGTAATAGGCGAGTGGGTTTATCAAACCTAGAGCGAGGTAGTACCAAGGTCGTAGTAATAATGTGCGCTTTAGTTGGGATAAGGTACCCTGATAGAAGCTTATTCCAGTTAAAGCAATTGCTGATACGGCACTGGCTACCACCAACATTTGCACCGGCGAAAAATAGTTAAGAGTAATTTTAAATGCGGTGGCAACGGTTGACCACAACAGGACTGCGCTCAATCCGTAGAGAAGAGCCTTACGTTCGTTCATATAATTCACATCCTTGCATTGAATCGGTTAAGCGGCGCTAGTGTAGATAGCTTTGGCTTAATCGGCAGTAAACAATGCTATGAGCTGTGATAATAACCACAGAAAAGTGTCCTATTATTGAGCGATTTAACCGTAACATTGCTGGACATTTATCCAGTATCCACTTAGCCTTAACCTATTCATCTTTAACGTATAAGTAGTTGAGACCTTATCATGACCGAATGGCTAAGTGGCGGAGGATTGGCCACTCTGGCAGCCCTATCTGGCGCAACGATTGCAAGCATTATTACCACAATGTGGCTGCGAGGTCGCTATGAACAAGAGTTGGCGCTGGTAGAGCAACAAGCCGACAATGAACTCAAATTGAGTCAAGCTCGTGAAGCACAATTGCAACAACAACTCCAACAGAGTAACGAAGAGTTGGATGAGATGGATGTCGAGCGGGATCGATTGACTGCTGAATTGCGACAAATGCATGGTCGTTTGGCGGCGGCTGTTGAGAAAATGCGTTATTTCGAAGCGTTAAAAACCGAAAAGCAGTATGTGACTGAGCAGCTAGAGAATGCGCGAGCTGCCAATGCGAATTTAGAAGCTGATCTACGTGAGCAATACGCTCGCCATTTTGAAGAGCAGAAAGCGGCAGAAGAAAAAATCAAGCTGCTAGAAAATGCTGAAGAGCGGTTACGCATTCAATTTGAAAGCTTAGCCAATCGCTTGTTTGAGCAAAAAAGTCGCAGTGTGGATGAGCAAAACCGCATCAGTCTTGAAGGCTTGTTAATGCCATTAAAAGAGCAGTTGGAAGGGTTTAAAAAGCAAGTTAACGACAGTTTTAGTTACGAAGCTCGTGAACGTCACACCTTGATTCATCAGATCAACAGCTTAAAACAACTTAATGAACAAATGGCAAAAGAAGCCGTAAACCTAACTCAAGCGCTCAAAGGCGATAACAAAGCTCAAGGTAATTGGGGTGAGGTGATCTTAGCTCGAGTATTGTCTGAATCAGGCTTGCGCGAAGGCCATGAATATCAAACACAGGTGAGCTTAGAAAATGATGAAGGGAAGCGTTATCAGCCAGATGTTGTCGTTCGTCTTCCAGAAAATAAAGATGTGGTCATTGATGCCAAGATGTCACTAGTGGCTTATGAGCGTTTTTATCATGCTGAATTGGCAGCAGAGCGTGAACTGGCGCTCAGTGAGCACGTTGCATCGGTTCGGGGTCATATGCGAGGGCTCAGTCGTAAAGACTACCATCAGCTTCATGGCGTTCGAAGCCTAGATTATGTGCTGATGTTTATTCCGGTTGAACCTGCATTTCAAGCCGCAATTGAGGCCGATCCTGCGCTAATCCGTGATGCCATGGACTTAAATATTATGTTGGTTAGTCCAACAACGCTATTAGTGGCTCTACGTACGATTAATAATTTATGGCGCAATGAGCGACAGAACCAAAATGCCAAAGAGATTGCAGAGCGAGCAAGCCGTCTTTATGACAAATTGCGCTTGTTTGTAACCGATATGGAAGCAATGGGGGCGTCATTAGAGAAAGCCAATCAGAGCTATCAAGGTGCGATGAATAAGTTGGTTTCTGGCCGAGGAAATGTGTTGCGTCAAGCTGAAAGCTTCAAACAACTTGGGGTTGAAGTGAAGCGCGATATTAACCCTCAACTGACTGAAAGAGCGATGTTTGAAGGGGGATTGGCCGAGCAAGTTGACGCTTTGACCCATCAAGACGATAAATGAATGACGCTAGTGCTTTGAGCAATTCGCAAGCATCAAGTACACTAGGGTCACCGAAGTATATGATGATAGGCCTATCGGTTCAGCTAAGGATAACCAGATAGGTTTTATAGAACGGATTTAACATGACGGACACCACTCAAGAAACGACCCACTTTGGCTTTCGTACAGTAGCGAAAGACGATAAAGCTGCCATGGTTGCTGAGGTATTTCACTCGGTTGCAGCAAAATACGACATGATGAACGATGTTATGTCTTTTGGTATTCACCGCGCGTGGAAGCGTTTCACCATTGATTGCAGTGGCGCACGCCGTGGCCAGCGCATCTTGGATTTGGGTGGTGGTACTGGTGACCTAACCGCTAAATTCTCTCGCATTGTAGGTGATGATGGTCAAGTTATTTTGGCTGATATCAATAACTCGATGCTAAAAGTTGGTCGCAGTAAGTTGCGTGATATCGGTGTAGTTGGGAACGTAGGTTATGTTCAAGCTAACGCAGAAGAATTGCCATTTCCTGATAATTACTTTGACTGTATTACTATCAGCTTCTGTCTACGTAATGTGACCGACAAAGATAAAGCTTTGCGCTCGATGTTTCGTGTTTTGAAGCCTGGTGGTCGCTTATTGGTATTGGAGTTCTCAAAACCTATTGTTGAGCCGCTATCAAAGATTTATGACGCATACTCTTTCCATATTTTGCCAAAAATGGGTGAGTTAGTAGCGAATGACAGCGAAAGTTACCGCTATTTGGCTGAATCTATTCGTATGCACCCAGATCAAGAAACCTTAAAAGGTATGATGGAAGATGCTGGGTTTGAACAAACAACTTACTACAATTTAACGGGGGGAATTGTTGCCCTACACCGTGGTTATAAGTTTTAAGGACCATTATGCCAATTGATGTATTTGTCACTGGAACGGTAGAAACGGCGCTGAATCAACTGCTAAAAGAAGATGCAGACAGTGGTCGTCGCCTTAATCGCCTACGCGGTAAAGTGATCAGTGTGACTTTTAATGAGCTAAATAAGACGTTGTTTTTTGTCTTTAGTCAGCAAATTGATGTCCTTGCCGCGTTTGAAGGTGAGGTCGATTGTCAATTGGCATTGAATTTGGCGGTACTGCCTCAGCTGCGTCAATCTAGCCAGCTGACTCAATTGATTAAAGCCGATAAATTAATGCTATCGGGTGATATTCAATTGGCACAACAGTTTGCTACGCTGCTTGGTGGGTTAAAGCCCGATGTGGAAGAAAAACTATCTCACTATACTGGAGATATTGTGGCTCATACGCTCGTGTCATCAGTTAAAGGTGGGGCTGAGCAAGTAAAACGCATTTTAACCCGCCGTCAGCAGCAGTTGGCTGAAACCTTAACTGAAGAGTGGAAAGTCGTACCATCACCACTTGAGATCGCCTATTTTGCTGATCAGGTGGATGATGTTAAGTCAGCAACCGCTCGGTTAGAAGCTCGTTTAAATCGACTATTGGAATCTTAAAAGGCCATGATGACCTTTTCCGAATTACGTCGTCTTTACCATATTACCGCAGTACAGTTGCGTTATGGTTTAGACGAATTGCTCCCTGACGATCCTCGGGTGCAACTACCGAAAAAATTACGCAAAAGCCTTTTCTGGCTCAAGAACGAACATCAAGATAAGCCATTAGGTCAGCGATTACGTTTGGCTCTGCAAGAGTTAGGTCCGGTGTGGATCAAATTTGGGCAGATGCTATCAACTCGCCGCGATCTGTTTCCGCCTCATATCGCCGATCAGCTTGCTCTACTGCAAGACCAAGTAGAGCCTTTTGATGGTGAGTTGGCAAAAGCACAGATGGAGCAAGCTCTTGGTGGTGCGCTTGAACAGTGGTTCGATGATTTCTCTATTGAGCCGTTAGCATCAGCCTCTATTGCTCAGGTTCATACCGCCGTCTTAAAAGAAAATGGGCGCGAAGTGGTTCTTAAGGTGATTCGCCCAGATATCTTGCCTGTGATCCAAGCCGATATTAAATTGATGTATCGTATGGCGCGTTTGTTGGCAAAACTGGCACCTGAAGCGCGTCGGCTGCGTCCAGTTGAAGTAGTCCGTGAGTACGAAAAGACGCTGATCGATGAATTAGACTTGATGCGAGAGGCGGCAAACAGCATTCAGCTGCGTCGTAACTTTGCTGGTGATGAGACATTATACGTACCTGAAGTCTTTAGTGACTACTGTCGAACCAACTTATTGGTGATGGAACGCATCTATGGGATTCAGGTTTCCAATATTGAGGCTCTGAAAGCAAACGGAACCAATTTAAAATTATTATCGGAAAATGCAGTGAATATCTTCTTTACGCAGGTATTCCGTGATAGTTTCTTCCACGCAGACATGCACCCAGGGAATATTTTCGTTTCTTACGAGCACCCTGAGACACCACAATGGATCGCACTTGACTGTGGTATTGTGGGAACGCTTAATCGAGAAGATAAGCGCTACTTAGCAGAAAACTTGCTGGCTTTTTTCCATCGAGACTACCGCAAAGTGGCTGAATTACATGTCGATTCCGGTTGGGTTCCGCACGATACTAATATTGATGAGTTTGAGTTTGCGATTCGTACTGTGTGTGAGCCGATATTTGAGAAGCCTCTGTGTGAGATCTCATTTGGCCATGTGTTGCTGAATTTATTTAATACCGCGCGCCGCTTTAATATGGAAGTGCAACCACAGCTGGTTTTACTGCAAAAAACCTTGTTGTATGTTGAAGGGTTGGGGCGTCAGTTGTATCCGCAACTTGATTTGTGGGCTACAGCTAAACCATTTTTAGAAGACTGGATGTCACGTCAGGTCGGGGCTCAAGCCATTATGGATGCGGTGAAAAATAAAGCGCCATTTTGGGCTGAGAAGCTGCCCGAGTTACCTGAATTACTGTATGACAGTTTGCGCCAAGGCAAGGCAATGAATCAACGTGTCGATAAACTCTATGAGCATTTCATGACAAATCGACGCTATCAGAACCAAGCTCGGTTCTATTTTGGTATCGGTGCAACGCTTATTATATGTTCTGCCATACTTTTTAGTAATCACGTGGCAACGTATCCGGCAATTTCTGCGGGTGTTGGCGTCACATTTTGGTTTTTAGGTTGGCGAAATTGCCGCCGATAGACGGTAAAGTAAACAACCTTTACAATAGCAACAACCTTTCGTTATTAACCACAAAGAGCTGAGGTAAAACAAGCATGGGTGGTATCAGTATCTGGCAATTGTTAATCATTGCTTTAATCATCGTTCTTCTATTCGGTACGAAGAAGCTTCGCACACTAGGTGGTGACCTAGGCTCTGCAGTGAAAGGCTTCAAGAAGGCGATCAGCGACGAAGACGACACTACTGCTAAGAAAACAGCAGCAGATGACGCAGACTTTGAACAGAAGAAACTTACTGAAGAAAAGCAGCAAGCTGAAAACGTTCAAAAAGACCAAAAAGACAAAGAGCAGGTTTAAGACGTGTTTGAGATCGGGTTCTGGGAGTTAGTACTTATCTCGGTGGTGGGATTAGTAGTACTGGGGCCGGAACGTCTACCCGTTGCGATTCGTACCGTTTCGCAGTGGATAGGTGCTGTTCGTAATATGGCAAATTCAGTTAAAGATGAGTTATCACAAGAACTGAAAATTCAGGAATTGCAGGAAAACCTTCGTAAAGCTGAACAGATGAATATGAAAGATTTGTCTCCTGATCTACAAAAATCAGTAGATGAATTGAAAAAAGCGGCCGATGAGGTGCAGCGTCCATATTCTCCTGAAGCCAAAAAAAGCGAGCAAACCTCAGCAACGACTTCTGACAAGCAGGAATAAAATACATCACTATGTCGACAGTTGAAGAAACGCAGCCGTTATTTAGCCATTTACTTGAGCTACGTAATCGCATTTTGCGTTCCCTATTAAGTGTCCTAGTGGTTTTCTTGTGCTTAGTTTGGTTTTCGAATGACATCTATACTTTCTTGTCAGCACCTCTAGTCGAGCGTATGCCTGCTGGTGCGACAATGATTGCGACTGATGTTGCGTCACCTTTCTTTGCTCCAATTAAACTAACCTTGGTCACATCAGTTTTCATTGCTGTACCAATGATCTTATATCAAGTATGGGCTTTTGTAGCGCCAGGCTTGTATAAGCACGAACGTAAAATGATCGTGCCACTGCTGGTATCGAGTTCGGTTCTGTTTTATGTCGGTGTAGCGTTTGCGTACTTTGTGGTTTTCCCTTTAGTATTCAAATTCTTCACCAGTACAGCGCCTGCTGGGGTACAAGTTGCCACAGATATTATGAGCTATTTGGACTTTGTTCTCGCTCTGTTTATGGCGTTTGGTATTGCGTTTGAAGTGCCTGTAGCAATTATTTTGCTATGCTGGACTGGCGCAACCGACCCACAAAGTTTACGTGAAAAACGTCCATATATTATTGTGGCTGCATTTGTCGTTGGTATGCTACTGACACCGCCAGATATCATTTCACAGACCTTATTGGCTGTGCCTATGTGTCTGCTGTTTGAAGTAGGCTTATTCTTCTCTCGTTACTATGTTCGTGATAATGACGAAGCAGAAGAAGAACAATATGATGACTAAACGCATTTATGTGTAATAGTAAAAAACCGGCGCTGTTTGCCGGTTTTTTTGTATCACAGAGGAAGTAAAGGATGATTGATATCGGGGTAAACCTGACCAACGATCGGTTTGATAAAGACCGCCCAGAGCTGATTGAACGAGCTCAACAAGCGGGTGTTACTGGCATCGTGATAACAGGCACCAACATTGAAGAGAGCCAGCATGCCGCCGAACTTGCAACTATGTGGCCTGATTACTGTTTTAGCACCGCTGGAGTTCATCCCCACGATGCCAAGTCGGTGACTGATTTAAGCCTAGCGCCTTTGCGTCAATTAGCTCTGCTTCCTCAAGTGGTCGCAATTGGCGAATGTGGTTTGGATTTCAATCGTGATTTCTCGCCACGACCAATACAGGAGGCTGTGTTTGAAGCGCAACTGGCTTTAGCTGCTGAGCTGAACATGCCTGTGTTTATGCATTGTCGTGATGCGCATGAGCGTTTTGTGGCAATACTGGCACCCTGGCGCGATAAATTACCCGCTGCAGTATTGCACTGTTTTACAGGTACAGAGCAAGAACTCAAACAGTGTTTAGCTCTTGATCTACATATTGGTATCACAGGTTGGGTATGTGATGAACGCCGTGGCTTAGAGCTACGAGATGTGGTGAAACATATCCCTGATGAGCGTTTGATGGTTGAAACTGATTGTCCTTATCTCTTACCTCGCGATTTGCGTCCAAAGCCAAAATCAAGTCGTAATGAGCCACAATATTTGCCTCATATAGCTCAGGTGATCGCCCAGTGTCGAGGTCAAAATCCAGAGCAGTTAATTGCGCAAACTCGAATTAATAGCGAGCGTTTTTTTAATATTCGCGGTCGCTAAACTAGGGTGTTATTATCATACGAAATATATGGCTGTGGAGTATTGATTAGACAAAATAGCGTCTTAAGTTATTTAGCTTAATCAATCGCACAGTCGGTCAGCCTATTAATTTTCCTAAGGAGTATGCTGTGGCTGTTTCTATTCAGGGTTCTTTTCCTGCTCGCCGTATGCGTCGTATTCGTAAACACGATTTTAGTCGTCGTTTGATGGCTGAAAACCAGATCTCTGTGAATGACCTTATCTATCCAATGTTCATCCTTGAAGGTGAGAATCGTCGTCAAAGCGTTGATTCTATGCCAGGCATTGAGCGTTTATCGATTGATTTAATGGTTGAAGAAGTTAAATACTTAGCAGATCTTGGTATTCCTGCTATCGCTCTATTCCCTGTTGTTTCGGCTGAGTTTAAGTCGTTAATGGCAGAAGAAGCATACAATACAAATGGTTTGGTTCAACAAGCTGTTCGTGCGATTAAAGCTGCAGCACCACAGATGGGTGTGATCACAGACGTAGCGCTTGACCCATTTACGGTGCATGGTCAAGACGGCATCATTGATGAAGAAGGCTATGTGATCAATGACATCACAACTGAAATACTGATCAAACAAGCGTTGTCTCATGCTGAAGCGGGCGCTGATGTCGTTGCTCCTTCTGATATGATGGACGGTCGTATCGGTGCGATTCGTGAAGCATTAGAAGAAGCAGGTCATATTCATACCCAGATTATGGCGTACTCAGCTAAATATGCTTCAAACTACTACGGTCCTTTCCGTGATGCGGTAGGCTCTTCTGGTAACCTAAAAGGCGGTGATAAGAAGACTTACCAAATGGATCCAGCAAACAGCGATGAAGCTTTACATGAAGTTGCAATGGATCTAAATGAAGGCGCAGATATGGTGATGGTGAAGCCTGGTATGCCATATCTTGATGTAGTACGTCGCGTGAAGACTGAACTGCAAGTACCAACCTTTGCTTACCAAGTATCGGGTGAGTATGCGATGCACATGGCTGCGATTCAAAATGGTTGGTTAAAAGAGCGTGAAACCATTATGGAATCACTCCTTTGCTTCAAGCGTGCCGGTGCAGATGGTGTATTAACGTATTTTGCCAAGCGTGTCGCTGAGTGGTTAGCAGAAGAAGGCCGCGAGCGCGGTAATGTATTGAAATAATCGGTATTGGATTATTTTATTATCAAGTCAAAGGCGAGGAGAGAACCTCGCCTTTGTTGTTTTTATAACAAATTGAATTGTAATGAAAAATAAATAAAGAAAATTGTTTTGACATGGTTTTTGTATCTATATATACAAATTATATGTAGACTGGCTTCAGTTCAGACAATAACTCTTAATCAGATATTTAATCTAAAAGCTTCCCAGTTTCCTTTCGATTTACATCGTTATCTTCACTCTGTGTTATCTTTTCATCATTACTTATTTATGCAATTGTCTTTTGTCTTTGCTCTAAAATCACAAGATATATGACGAGATTATCATGCGTAAACCAACTAAAAAAATCAAAAAAAATACTTTTGAAGAGCGATTTTCACTTATTGTAGAAGACTATCATAAGGCTAAAGAGGTATTAAGTACCTTGCCTGTTGGTACCGTTGAACACGAGAAGCAGCAAAGAAAATGCGACACTCTTTTTGCAAAAGCAGAGCGCTGCGTAAATGCAGAATCATAAGTAAGCTTTGTGTTAGTTGCTGGCTCTGAAGATTTTTAGAGGAAGAAGCTCTTTGTTATCGAGTCTCTATAATTTGCAATATTACAATTAACACCCATTAAAAAAGGCTAACGCTTTCACGTTAGCCTTTTTTCATTTAATCAATAAGTTATTGATTATTTTAGTGCATCTTTTTTGATACATAGAACGTGGTATTTACCGTTCTCGATCTCAGCACCTTCAGTTTCGTGTTCGAAACCAGGGAACTCTTCATCCCAAGCTTCTAGCGCTTTTAGGTACTGGATTTGTGGGCTGTTTTCGTCACCGAAGTTTTCACCACCCATTAGCATTGGGATGCCTGGTGGGTAAGGGATAACAGAGTGCGCTGCAACACGACCAACAAGTTCATCCGAAGCAACTAGCTCAACGTCGTTAGACACGATCATCTGGTAAGCATCACGTGGTTTAAGCTCCATTTCTGGTAGGCTTGAGTACGCGTTGTTTAGCACTTGACCTGGGTTGTGACGAACTAGGTATTCAAACATCTTGTTACCTAGATCTTTCAGACCAAGACCTTTGTAAGCTGCAGGGTTGCTTGCAACTAGCTCAGGTAGAATCACTTCTAGATCTGCGTTTGCATCGTAGTGACGCTTAAATGACAACAAGGTGTTGATTAGTGTGTCACGTTTACCTTTAGTAATACCCATTGAGAATAGGAACATTACTTGGAAGTCAGTTGTACGAGTTGGTACGATACCGAAACGACCTAGGTATGCGCTAACAAGTGCTGCTGGAACACCTTTATCTAGGAATTGACCTTTGTCATCAAGTCCTGGAGTTAGTAGGCTCACCTTGATTGGGTCAAGCATACACCAGTCATCATCGATGTCATCGAAACCGTGCCATTGATCGCCTGGGTGTAGTTTCCAGTTGTCTTGAACTGTCATTAACGCTTCAACAGATGCATCTTCAAACTTCACTTTGTCACCGTTAGTTTCAGTAACAGTTTCTGCGTTCCAAGGCTTGAAGAACCAATCGTTTTCAGAAGTGTAATCGTTGAATAGACGACGTACGTTTTGACGGAAGATAACCGCTTCACGAACCACTTCGTTAGTTAGAGACAGACCACTTTCACCTTTCATCATGTTCGCAGCAACATCGTTAGATGCGCAGATTGCGTATAGTGGTGAAGTTGAAGTGTGCATCATGTACGCTTGGTTGAAACGATCAAAGTCGATAGCGTTTTCACCGTTACGAACGTGAATGTAAGATGCTTGAGACAGCGCATTCAACAACTTGTGAGTTGAGTGAGTTGCAAATACTGTTGGACCTTTGTGGTCTTTTGCATCGCCACGCATCGCAAAGTGACCCTTGTAGATAGGGTTAAAGCGAGCGTAACCAAACCAAGCTTCATCCATGTGGATACGGCTTGCAGATTCAGCAAGAAGTGCTTCGGTCACTTCTGAGTGGTAACACATACCGTCATAAGTACAGTTAGTTACTACAGAGTAGCTTGCTTTATCTTTGTTTAGGTCAAATTCAGGTGCTTTCTCAGCAATTTTCTTCGCTAGAGACTCTTTGCTCATTTGCGCTTTGCTGATTGGACCGATGATACCGTAACAGTTACGACTAGGTGTCATATAAACAGGGCGAGCACCAGTTAGGATCAGACCTTGTTCAATTGATTTGTGACAGTTACGGTCACAGATAGCAACGTCGTCATCTTTTAGACACGCTTGCATGATAGTACGGTTAGAACCAGAAGTACCTACGATACCTGAGTAAGATTCGTGAGCACCGAAGATTTTCGCTGCTTCTACTTCTGAGTCTTTGAATGCGCCAGTGTGGTCTAGTAGAGAACCTAGAGAAGCACGTTCGATACCCATATCAGTACGGAATAGGTTTTCACCGTAGAATTGGTAGAACTGATTACCGGCTGGAGTCTTAGTGAAACCGATACCGCCTTGGTGACCAGGAGCAGACCATGAGTACTCGTGAACGTCGTTGTATTCCATCATCGCTTTCATAAATGGAGGAATAACAACATCACGATAACGCTTCATTGCAGCAACGATACGGCCAGCAACGAAATCTGCAGTGTCTTCAAGTACTGAGTAACACTCGTCGATACGTTCCATTAGCTTGCGGTTAGCAAGAACAGAAGTACGAGCACGTTCAGCTAGAACAAATACAGGTACTTCAGCTTGACGCTCTTTAAGTACTGCAAGAAGTTCTAGTTCTTCAGTTGAATTTGTTAATTGTTCTTCAGTTTTATCAAGCGCTAGCACCAAGCTGTCGATTTGATTCGCCATAATAATAGCTTTCGCATCGTCATAAGAGGTTGCAGTGATGATTTCAATTGAGCGATCTTTTAATTCTTGAGCTAGAGACTGAGTAGTACGGTCTGCGTAGCTGTTCGCTTCAATATTTTGGTGCTCTACGATAAGAGCGCGCATTACATTTATATTGCTCATAAATATATACCTGGTTTTTTCGCGCTTCGATAAACCCAAATTAAATAGATGTGAAAAGGTATTTAAATTGGATTTAACTTAAATATTGTTTATTTAAATAGGAGAGTAAGGAAATAAATAACCATGGTTTGAAATTGAATAATTAAGTTTTTAATTAATTTAATTTCGATTATTTATTTCCTTCGCTTAATTAGTTTGCTTTAACGCCTGGGTTAACATCACGAGCTGCAATGAAGCCGTAGAAGATGTAACCGAATAGAGTCAAGATAGTACCGCCGAACACTGCTTCCATACCACAAGCATATACGCCGTAGATGCTGTAGATAACCGCTAGAGTACCCACTACCGCACCAAGACGGTATTGCTTTGGAGAAACCATGTTCTTGCGTAGCATTACTTCCAGACCTGTCATAGATAGGATGTAAGGTACCATGTTGATAAATACTGCTAGGTTTAGTAGCGAGTTGAACTGGTTAATCAAGTCAGGAGAAATAGTCATTACCGCTAGGATTAACTCGCCAGCTAACATGATTAGCATACCTGCGATAGGTGCACCTGCGCTGTTAGTTTTAGCGAAGATTTTAGGGAATAGACCTTCATCTGCTGCTGCTTTTGATACTTGAGCGTTAGTGAACTGCCAACCTAGTAGAGAACCGATACATGCGATTACAGCTGCTAGTGTTACGATGTTACCAACCATTGGGTTGAACATGTGGCTGAATACTAGACCAAATGGTGCTGTTGATGCTGCAAGCTCTGCGTTAGGAATAATACCTTGGATAACACCAGTAGATAGAATGTAAACGATAGCGGCGAAGCTGGTACCAAATAGTACTGCTAGCGGTACGTTACGCTCTGGGTTTTCAACTGCGTCAGAGTTAGCACCTGCAGATTCAATACCTAGGAATGCCCATAGAGTTAGCGCGATACCTGAAGATACTGAGTGCATTGTTGTGTCGTGGTGTGGGTTCCATGCATTCATGAAAGTTTGTGGATCAAACCACCACCAACCGATAATTGATAGGCCAAATACTGGAATGATGATACCCCATACTGTGAAAGATGAGATTTGACCAGTAATTTTAGCGCCACCGAAGTTAGCCACCATAGTTAGGATAAGCACCGCACACACACCAATGAAGGTATGTACTGGAGTATCTAACCAAGGCATAAACGGTTTGATGTAACCAACAGCTGATACGGCAATTGCTACACAGCTAATTACCAAACACACATAGTATGTATAAGAAGAGATAAAGAAAGAGGATTTACCGTGTGCTTCTTCAGAATAAGCTGACATACCGCCAGCACGCTTACATAGAGCACCACATTTAGCGAAAGTGTATGCAATACACATTGCACCTAGTGCAGTAACAACCCAAGAAAGCATTGAGATTGCACCGACTTGTGCCAAACTCGCTGGCAACATAATAATACCAGAGCCCATCATATTAACAGCCACAAGAACTGTTAATCCAACGACCCCCATTTTTTTATTACTTGATTCAGTCGACATAATTTTGCCTATTAGTAATGATGAGGAAATTAATATTTAACTCAACCCAATCCTTGGGGAATAATTAACTAATTCACTTTTTCATTATCTGATTAATTAATTACTTTTCGGCATTGAAGTGTTTATTACAATTTACAATGTCGTTAATCCGTAGATTAATTTCGGATTAACGGGGTAATTAATATGCTTGGCATAAATTATCCCGCCTCTGAAGTTGTGACTATTGTCACGCTAAAACTGATAAAGAAAAACCCCAAAAATGGAATGAGTTTTTGCAATTTCAGCCACAAAGTAAGAAAAAGTAATTTATATTCTGTTTTGCATAAATCGCGTTAAAAATGCTTAAATAGGGTTTTAAAGTATGATGAACTTTAAAAACTTATTAGTTTTTTAATAACTTATGTGGAGTTTGTCACACAAAATCACCTTGGCAAAACATAATTTGTAAGACAAAAACGATTTTGGATGAATATAGTTATGCATAAATAAAGCAAGATAAAGCAGAAACTTTTTTTCATTATTGGTCAGAACTTTTTATAACGTTTCTGTTATTCGCTCAAATTGATCGGAAATTAACTAATGAGCTGATTGTTTTATCATCAGTGATGTGTGATGGGAATATTGCCAGCGCGGTGAAAGAGTCGTCACTGGCAACAAAATTAACGCAAAAAGATGCTTAAAATAAGTCGTTGTAACCATCGACCGTAAGGCGGGAAGATGAATTTTCCGCTACTAAATTTGCCTTTGGTGAGCACGGTTTTGGCTTTAGAGAAAGTTAAGAACCCTTCATGACCGTGATAATGCCCCATTCCTGAAGGACCGATTCCGCCAAAAGGTGCGTCATCTGCCGCCACATGGAACACGGTATCATTAATGGCAATACCGCCTGAATGGGTGTGATAAATAAAGGTTTGTTGCCAAGAGGGATCGAAACTCATCACGTATAAAGCTAATGGACGAGGTCTTTGATTTATAAACTCAATGGCTTGCTGTTGGCTCTGGTAAGGAATAAGCGGTAGCAGTGGGCCAAAGATTTCCTGCTCCATCACAGCCATTTGATCAGAAACATTGGTAATTAAATGAGGCGCTAAACGACGGCCTTCAAAATCGATAGCTGGCTCATGGCATGGATGGATCCTTGCTCCTTGTGCCTCTGCATCTTGAAGTAAATGGTATAAGCGATCAAATTGGCGCTGATTAATAATTGATGCAAAGTCTTGTCCGGTTATGCCATGTGGATAAAGGGTGCGATATTTCTGTTTAAATAGGGAAATAAATTCCTCTATTTTCTCTTGTGGTAGCAAAACATAATCAGGCGCGACACAGATTTGCCCTGCATTTAGACACTTACCAAAAATAAGTCTTTCAATGGCTAATTCTAGTGGAACATCTGGTGCGATAACCACAGGCGATTTACCCCCAAGTTCCAATGTTACTGGGGTTAAATTATCAGCAGCAGCATGCATCACATGATGGCCAACGGCGGTCGAACCGGTAAAGAGTAAATGATGGAAAGGCAGTTGACTGAAGGCTTGAGCAATATCGGCTTCTCCTTCGACAACGGCAACATAATCTGGGGTAAAGACCTTAGCTAGTAACTCTCGTAAAACTTGATTGGTCTGTGGTGTAAATTCGCTCAATTTGAGCATAGCCCGATTACCTGCTGCAATTGCGGCGATTAAAGGACCAATACTTAGCATTACGGGAAAGTTCCACGGCACAATAATGCCGACAACACCAAGAGGTTGATAGTGCACTTGCAGTTTGGCCGGCATCAGCAGTAGTCCTGCATGGCGTTTACTTGGCTTGAGCCAACGCTTGAGATGCTTGATGGTGTAGTTGATGTTTTGTACGCAAGGTAAAATATCAGAGAGTAACGTATCGTACTGGCTACGATTGCCATAATCTTGATGCAATGCTTGGCACAATGGCTTTTTATAAGCAAGGAGCTGGCGTTTTAACTGCTTTAATAAAGCCAAACGTTGAGTTAACTCTGGATACGGTTCACTGGCATAGGCTTGCTGTTGGGCCGTAAATAGTTGGTTTAGATCCAATAGCTCATCGTTTTCTTTGGTCTTGTTAGTGGGATCTGAGGTTTGGGTCGATTGTACCGCGGTCATAACAGCCTCCTTGGTTATGACGAACAAACTGAGTCTATGTTCATTATGACAGCGGAAATCGGGATTTGCTTACAATTTCACTCTCAAACAGTTGAGATGGTGATTGAAGTGGTTATTGAGAAATATGATGACCATTTCTATCGGCATGGAATACATCAATAAAGCCAGTAAAGTACTGTTGAAGTTGCTGGGCTTGCTCAGGGTATTGTAACAGTTTGAGTAGCTCAATGCCCGCTTCGCAGGTACATAAATTTCCCGGCTGTTGATTGCGGCGTAGCTGATAGTGAGATGGGCGTTCTGTATTTAGTTGTAAGCGGGGCAATGACTGTAAATATGGGCTTTTACGTACCATTTTGCGGGCTTCTTGCCAGGTTGCATCTAAAATAATAAAGAGTGGGGTTTTACTCATATCCGGTTGCCAATGTGTTGCTGGAGTTTGCTCATCGGCAGGGAATAGCAGCCAAGGTTGATACTGATCGGAGTTTAACTGTGCTATTAGCGTTGCGTCCGGCTCGGTACGATGCCAAGTGATTAATTGGCAGTGAGGCAGAGTGCGTGTCATTAACACCCCGGTATTGGTCTCTTTATTAAGTTCTTTTGGATGAGTCAGTAGCACAAAATGGGCAGAGCAAGACAATGTCGGTTCAAGATGACAAATGCAATTGTGAACAAATCCACACCGTGGGCAAGCCATAACACTCTCTAATTTATTGGAATAAAAAAGAGAGTGTGACACAGATGCTGTTGCAGATGCTACTGCTTACTCAGTACCAGTCCATTCTCTCCTAAGCTATAACTCTGACCATTAACCGTCTCTTGGGTTGCAATTAGCTGGTTGGTTTTAGGATCGAATTGATAAATACGTTGGCTATCAAGCGGATGGCCTTGATGAGTGGTCATCGTAACTTCCAGTTGCTGGCTATTAAGTACACGCCAGTGACCTGTTTCGATCAGATCAGGATCGCCATTAGTATAGGAGTAGATAGTCTTGGCACTATTATCTTGGTTTAGCTCCAAGGTGGTGATCAGCCCCATTTGCTCTTGGCTTTGATAAGTGCCCTGCCAAGTTGATTGGTCTGTTTCACTGGATGTCCAGCTATCGGGTAATAACTGACTTGGTTGCCAACTTGCACAACCAGAAAGGGATAGCGTGATAAGAGCAAGTAAGGTGGCGCTTCGGTGGTGATGAGCAATTTTCATGGACATGTCTCTATAGTCGGTTAGGGATATGTTAGGCTAAGAGTTGGCTCAACATAGTATGATTCGAGATCACAGATGGCAAAATGGTTATTTAAAACTGAACCCGATACCTTTTCGATAGACACATTAAAACAGCAAAAAGTTTCTTGTTGGGAAGGGGTTCGTAACTATCAAGCACGTAATATGATGCGCGATGAGATCAAATTAGGGGATGAGGTTTTCATCTACCACTCATCTTGTAAAGATGTTGGGGTAGTGGGTATTGCAACCGTCGTTAAAGAGGCTTATCCCGACCATTTTCAATTTGACTCAAGCAGCCCTTATTTTGATCCTAAGTCTGATCCGGAAAACCCACGTTGGATTATGGTCGATATTGCTTACCAACGACATTTACGCTTGGTGAGTTTAAAAAGATTAAAAGCCAATCCAGCTCTTACTGATATGGCATTGGTTAAGAAAGGCAGTCGTTTGAGCATTATGCCAGTTACCGATGCGCAATGGGATGAAATTCTACAGATGACAGGACAGTTCTAGTTTGATGTAAACCTTGCCCTTAATATCGAATAAATGCTGTATTAAGGGCGAGGATTTAAGTCAAAGGTTATAGCAGATTATCGTTCAGATAATGTGCTACGGCTTCATCGGCACAAGAACCAATGACTTCATTATTCGGCAGCGCTTGTTTCACTTTCTCATGCGCGGTTCCCATGATCAGTCCTTTACCTGCCATTGCCAGCATTTCTGCATCATTCATACCATCACCAAAGGCAATACAGTCAGCTAAAGTTAGCCCTTGCTGTTTTGCTACGGCCTCTAATGCATGACCCTTTGATACACCTGCTGCCATGACTTCTAAGCACCATGGGGTTGAAAAGGCGATATTAGCTTTATCACCAAAAGCTTGATTGAGGCGCTCTTCCCACACCACCATTTTTTCGTGGCTGTGATCGTTACGAGTAAAGAATACTTTGGCAACGTGCTCTGTTGGTGGGTTATTAACGTCAAATACGATATAGCTAAAGCTCTCATGGAATTCACGTAGCGTGTTATCTTCACAGTTAAGGAGCCAGTCATTACCACGATACATGTGGATCAGCACTTCTGGATCGTCTTTAACTATGTCAATAACGCCTTTAATGACTTCAGGGCTTAAGTCTTGGCTAAAGATCTCTTCACCATCACCATTATGAACTCGCGCACCATTTGACGTAATCATGTATGCCGGAATACCTATTTTCTCTCGCATTTCTGCCACATCAATATGATGGCGGCCAGTTGCAAAGACAAAGGTTTTTCCTTGTTGATGGAGGCGTTTTAGCGTTTCTTGAGTGAATGGAGCCAATTTATGGTCGGGGGTCAGTAACGTACCGTCTAGATCAGATGCAACAATTTTATACATGAATATTCTCGGTCTGTGGTGCCAGAGCCACTCACGAGGAATAGCTCAACTTGATAGAAATTCTATCTTAGATTTAAACAGAAAAAGGAGGCTAATATTAGGGCCTACTTTTTCCGCTTTTAGGCTAAATTGACTAAGAATGCCAGAGTTTCTATTGAGATACTGTGCTCTGGTTAGCGAAATGAGACAGAATGGCATTAAGTGATTGATTACGATAGATATCGCTTTCAAATAATAACTCGTGGTTTGCCCCGTCTATCGTTATTAATTGACCTTTACCTGACTGCATTGCGGCGAGAAATTGTTGCTGTTTGTCGTTATCAACAATGCGATCATTCCCAGCTTGGATAATCAATAACGGTGCTTGAATATTAGTGGCTTGTTCGATGCAGTGCTGGCTTGCTCGCATACCTTGCCACACCCAACGTGAACTTGGCCCACCGATTTGGAGCTCTGGTTTGTGTTGGTATAGATCGCGAAACCATTGATAACGCACTTCACTGTGAGTGTATGGGTTATCAATAAACGGCTTTGCCACATAGCCTTTTTGAGTAAAGGTATATTGTGGTTGAGTTTGTAGACTATCAATAAGACGCAGTAATGGGTAAGAGATTTTCTTCATTACAGGGTTATCAAGATAGATACCATGCATTGGAGCTGTCATTGCTGCGCGATCAATAATATTTGGAAAACGCGAGAGAAATAGAGAACTGATGGTGCCGCCCATGGAATGACCCAGCATAAAATGTTGCTGGTAACCGCGAGGGGTGATGATCTGATCAAATAAGGTCTTTAGATCGGTAACATAATCATCAAATTCTGCGATATGCCCTAAGTCATGGATAGTAGTGAGGCGATCGGATACGCCTTGACCGCGATGATCAAGAGAGAAAACATCATAGCCTTGTTGAAATAGGTCATAGATGGTTTCTTGGTATTTCCAATAGCTTTCAATGCGACCATTAACCACCACAATCACTTTGTCATTTTTCGTATGAGTCATGGCCATCCAACCAATACGTAGCCCATCCACGCCATGGAAAATACCTTCTTGGCGATGTTGCCACAGTTCTGCCACAGGACCTTGCATAGTTTGGCTAAATTGCGCTTCCTGTGAGAGTGGATAAGACGAAGTGTCGGTCATGAGTCGGCTCGATTGTTAATGGTTAAATGAAGTACAGCGTTTTATTAAGTATATCTTAATTTTGTTAACAACATCATAAGTTGCTGATTGCTTTATCGGCAGTTGTTACGGTATATAAGCGCATATTCTGGTCTATCTCACATTAATGGCGATAAAAATATGAGTATTGAAGTTTGGCTCGCGTATTTAGCCACCGCAATTGTCTTTAGTTTTGCTCCAGGCTCGGGCACGGTGAACTCCATCAGCAATGGTATGGTTCATGGTTTTCGTAAATCATTAGCGTCCATTGCTGGTCTGCAACTGGGGATGAGCGTGCATATTTTATTGGTTGGAGTTGGCCTTGGGGCGATTGTTGCCCAATCCGCTGCCTTATTTACCGCTATTAAATGGGTCGGTGCGGCATATTTAGTATGGCTTGGTATTCAAAAGTGGCGTGAGCATTCAGCAATAGATATTTCTACCAGTAATAAAGCGGTGAGTGCTCAAACGTTATTTCGCCAAGCCGTACTGGTAAATTTAACTAATCCTAAAACGATTGTTTTTTTAGTGGCACTGTTTCCTCAATTTTTATCACCTACTGAGCCTCAACTGCCACAAATAGCGATCTTAGGTATTACGACTTTAGTCGTTGATGGTTGTGTGATGTTGTTTTACGTGACGCTAGCTGCAAAGCTCAGTCGCTATATTCGTTCTGCGCGAGTAATGAATCGTTTGAATCGGGTATTTGGCTCAATGTTTATCGGCTGCGGTGCTTTGCTTGCATCAGCTCAGGCTTAACCGATAAAAAAAGGGGGTATAGCAGTACCCCCAAACAAAGAACCATAAGTGTTTTGCAATTTGCAGTCAGAGAGATAGAGATCCCTTGCGGGATATCAGATCTTAAATGTAGGGACATAACATCTAAGATTTAGCCAACTTTAAACGACTAACTTTAAAGCTGGTATCAGACCTAAATAAGTAGCACGAATCCTAGTGTTAATCATTTAGGCTTGGTGATGAGAGACTTAACTCATCACCTCTGATTCTTATTATTGAAGGTATGCGTTTAACATCCACATCAATTTTTCTTGCTCGCGGATATAATCACTCATTAGTGCAGTTGTACCTTCATCATCGGCATCACCTGCTTGAGCTAAAATTTCACGCTCTTTTACCAGTAGTTTGCTAAAGCCTTCAACTAAGCCTTTCACACACTCTTTACCGTTTGTAATATCGCGGTGTTCTTTTATTTCGCTTTGCTCTAAGTAACGGCTAAAGCTGTGATCTGGGGTAAAACCAAGAGTTAGAATTCGTTCTGCAAGCTCATCAATCTTGGTTTGAAGATCGGTATAAATCTCTTCAAATTTAAGGTGTAATTCAAAGAATTCTTGGCCCTTTACATTCCAGTGATAACCACGAGTATTCATGTAAAGAACTTGATAATGAGCCAGTAGCTGGTTGAGGTGTACAGCCAGTGCTTTTGCCTTGTCACTATCAAGACCGATCAAGTTAATTTGTTGGGTCATGGTACTTCTCCTCAGTATAAATTGGGTGAAACGCCTCTCTCGTTTCGATGTAGTTATACTAAGAAAAATCCGTTCATAGGTATAATCGTTGCTTTTTATTGATTCAATCGCCTATACCTATGATAAGGGTAGGGATTTAAGCCGCTTGCTCTAGTCGTTCTGATTGATAGCAATTGTCGCCATAACATGGAATTAAGCCACATAAACGGTAACCCGCCTCTCGACCCATTTGATAGCCTTGCTCAAGCTTCTCTAAATTGCGAGTTAAACGACCGACTTGGAAACTCTCTTTCGGTGCAATAACGGTTAACTTGCAGTCTGCTGGTGGATTGGCAATAAAATCTAAGGCTGCGTTATAACGTTCTGCTCGGGAAAGTACCGCTTCAGCAAACTTAGGGTGATCATGAAACATAGACTTAATCAGCCAAGGTAGTTTGGTTTCGCTTTTATGAAAACCTAATGGTTTAGATAAGATAACGGTTATTTCTCGGGCGCCGCGGTTATACGCTTCAATCACTGGAATAGAGTCGGCAATTCCACCATCACTCATCGCCACACCACTTACCGTTGGATTATGACGATAAGCAACAGGTAAAGCGCAGGTTGCTTCCATGGCTTCGGTAATATTTTCACGGCTTACAGCAATGTATTCCGCTTGACCTGTTTCTAAATTAGTTGTTGTTGCATAGAGCGGAATATTGCGTTGCTCGTATTTGAACAGATTCAGAGGCAAATGACGTGTCGTGGTACGCCATAGCCAGTCAATATCTGTTAAATGGCCACCTTGGGTAAAGCGAGCAAAATTAATAAAGTCATGGCGGCGAGAGTAGTCGGTAATAATGGTATGGCTACGACCGTGTTGTCCACAAAGGTAGCCGATCAGATTGGTTGAACCTGCCGATACTCCAATCGCAAAATCAAAAGGCATATAATTATTTTCTAAGAAGGCATCGAGTACGCCGCTGGCAAAAATACCGCGCATAGCACCGCCTTCAACAATAAGGGCTCTTGATGAGTTGCGAGAGTTCATAACCGACCGTTTTAGCAAAGATGACAAGATACGGACTAGAATAAATCTTGCTTATATGAATCGACAGTCGATTTTTCTTATTGCTGTGATAGGTATTATTTAACCTTATGTTGGTTGTATTGACTCAATACTTTGACTGCAGCAGACAGAGCTGGATTTAAGGTCTTATTGGCCGGATAACATAAGCCTAAACGGCGAAACATCCGCGGACCATCAAGTGGAACGGTTACAAGTTGTTTTGCTGTTTCTAATACTCCTGTTGGTAAAAAAGAGATCCCCAATCCAGCTTGAACTAAATGCATAACTTGGGTTTTGTGTTCTGCCTTGGCCACTAGGTTAACGGCCAGGCCATCGCATGCTAATAGGCCAATGGTTTGCTGGTGCGCTTCACAGGGTGGACATTCAATAAAATCGTGTAGATGTAACTCTGCTGGGGTGACTTTTTCTAATTGTGCTAATGGATGATCCGGTAGCATACATAGCACATAGTCTTCATCCCACAGAGGAAGAAATATTTCATCTTCAGCCTTGAACATATCTAACGTTAGGCGCGCATCGGCAGGAGCATTATGATCAACCAACTCTAATAATAAGTTAGGGATCTGTTGATTGAGCAGAGCAAAGCAATTGGCTAATTCGGTTTGGCTCAAATCGGGAAAGTTCGCCAAGGTGAGGGGTAAACATTCGGTGCGTTGCTGAAACAGTTGGGGCAAGCGATTAACATCATTGAGCAGGCGAATGGCTAATGGATATAAGTAATGTGCCTCGTCTGTTAGATTGACTCCTTTTTTATGGCGAATAAAAAGGGTGGTGTCTAACTCTTGTTCCAGCTGTTTAATGGCACTAGAGATGGACGGTTGGGATACAAAGCAGCGCTCTGCCGCTAAAGTAATATTTTTCTCTTCATATACCGCAGTAAAGAAGCGCAGTAGTCGTAAATCCATCCAAATTCTCTTGGTTTAGTGAGCCATAACGTAAACTTATCATAACAAAAAAAGCCGAATCGGGTGGATTCGGCTTTGATCTAAGTTGTTTGATAAGAGTTAAAGGACAGAATTAACCGGCAACATTGTAGTAGGTTGCAGCACCTGGACCGACAGGAATACCGAGTACAAAGACCCACACATAGAACATGATGCTCCAGCCAATAACAAATACGATAGAGTATGGCAGCATGGTTGAGATTAATGTACCTAGACCTAAGTTCTTCTGGTAGCGGGTCGCAACAGCTAAAATCATGCCAAAGTAGCTCATCATTGGCGTAATGATATTAGTCACTGAGTCACCAATTCGGTATGCCGCCTGAATGGTTTCTGGTGCATAACCGACTAACATCAACATTGGAATAAAGATCGGTGCGGTAACAGCCCATTGTGCAGAAGCCGAACCAATCATTAAGTTAATAAAGCCACACATTAAAATGAAAGCAAAGAACAGCGCAGGGCCTGTTAAACCAATGGACTGAAGGAAATCTGCTCCACCAACTGCGAATACTTGACCGAAGTTAGTCCACTTAAAGAAAGCGACAAACTGAGCGGCAAAAAAGACCAGAACAATGTACATACCCATTGAAGACATGGACTTAGCCATCGCATTAATCACATCACGATCATTGTTCATCGTGCCGACTACTTTGCCGTAAACAAAGCCAGGAATGGCAAAGAAGACAAAGATGAAGGCGACAATACCTTTGAGAAACGGTGATCCAGCAACTAAACCTGTGGTTGGATTTCGTAACACACCATCACTTGGCACTATGGTTAATGCCAGCAACGCCGCCACAACTAGCGCAGCAAGACCCGCCATTTTTAGGCCTTTTTTCTCAATATCGGTCAGCTTGCCCATTTTATCGTGGCTAAGATCTTCACTTGCTTCTTCATCATGATATTTGCCCAGCTTTGGCTCAACGATTTTTTCGGTAACAAAGGCACCCATAATGGTAATGGCGAAGGTGGATGCAAACATAAAGTACCAGTTTACTTCTGGGCCAACGAGATAGTTCGGATCGATCATTTGGGCTGCGGTTTGAGTGATACCTGATAATAGCGGGTCAACAGTACCCAATAGTAGGTTTGCACTATAACCACCTGAAACCCCGGCAAAAGCTGCGGCAAGACCTGCAAGTGGGTGACGACCTAAAGAGTGGAATAGCATGGCTGCAAGAGGGATCAGAACTACATAACCAAGCTCTGATGCGGTGTTAGAAATGATACCAGCAAACACAACTACTAGAGTAACCATGCGGCGAGAGGCTCCCATAACCAAACCGCGCATAGCCGAAGAAAGTAGGCCTGAGTGTTCAGCAATAGCAACACCTAACATGGCAACCAATACCGTACCTAGAGGCGCAAATCCGGTAAAGTTTTTCACTAAGTTAGCCACAATCAGCTGTAAGCCTTCGGCATTAAGTAGGCTGACAACATGAATCATTCCATCTGCAGCTCGTCCTGGTGCTCCTTCTGGACGAGGGTCAATCACAGACACACCAAAGTAGCCAGCAATGCCCGAAGCGAGCAAGATAGCAACACAGAAAATAGCAAATAGGGTTATCGGGTGAGGCAGTAAATTACCTAACCACTCAACGGTATCTAAAAAGCGGGTAAAGAGATTTTTTTTACTCGGTTGAGGTGATTGTTGTTGCGAAGTCGATGGATACATCCTTCCTCCATTATCGATTACTTCCCGTCACTGGGAGCTTCAAAACTGGTGCAAGGTTACGATATTGTTAAATGTAAATGCAAGGTTAAAATGTGTCTAAATGTTTCACTGGTTGGTTTTTTGTATC
The DNA here is from genome assembly GCF_038086725.1 of Photobacterium damselae subsp. damselae. Classification (NCBI taxonomy): domain Bacteria; kingdom Pseudomonadati; phylum Pseudomonadota; class Gammaproteobacteria; order Vibrionales; family Vibrionaceae; genus Photobacterium; species Photobacterium damselae. The sequence continues at coordinate 3,192,153 of NZ_CP146970.1, read as the reverse complement.
TTTAATGTTGCTGTTTGTGGTGGGAAATCAAGTGGGAAAGGCTTTTTCCCTTCTATATATTCTGTGTTAAATGCAATTTGTTGATGTTGATTCGGGGTTAAGTTATTGATTGAAGATCGAGACAGGCCTGTTTTGTGATGATGTTAGCAATCTGTAGTCTGACATATGACGGTAATTGCAAATGGCTTCGAGGGTAAGAGTGACGGTTATCCATAGTTTTTTTTTATGATAAACAGAGGAAATCGGTATTTTTCAGCCAAGATTGCGCTTTGTATAGTAGTAACCAAGGTCGCGGCGTGAGTGTGCGCCATACTTAAATTATTCTAACAAAGAAAAGGTCTCTATTATGTCTAAACCTCTTATTGTCATTACAGGTGCAAGTTCTGGTATTGGTGAAGCAACTGCGCGTAAATTAGCTGGTGAAGGTTATCCCTTACTGCTTCTTGCTCGTCGTTTGGATCGCTTAGAGGCACTTGCCCTACCTAATACTCTATGTCGCCAAGTTGATGTGACCGATCTTCACGCGCTACAAAATGCTATTGCTGAAGCTGAAGAGAAGTTTGGCCCTGTTGATTGTCTTATCAATAATGCTGGTATGATGCTGTTAGGCCTTGCTGATGAGCAGGATCCACAAGAGTGGAAAACCATGTTTGATGTTAATGTGATGGGGATGCTAAACGGTATTCATCTTGTTCTTAAGGGGATGAAAGCACGCAAGCACGGCACAGTTATCAACGTTAGCTCTATTGCAGGTCGTAAAACATTCCCAAATCATGCCGCTTACTGTGGTACTAAATTTGCGGTTCATGCCATTACTGAAAATATTCGTGAAGAAGTTGCCGATGATAATGTTCGTTTCATTACTATTGCCCCTGGCGCAGTTGAAACGGAACTACTAAGCCATACCACGAGTGATGCAATTAAATCTGGCTACGAAGAGTGGAAAGAAGGTATGGGCGGTGTTATTGCACCAAGTGATATTGCTAACGCTATCAGTTATGCCTACAACCAGCCACAAAATCTGTGTATCCGTGAGATTGTGCTAGCGGCGACTCGCCAACAACCATAATTACCACTGACCATCATTTTCCTTTTGGTCAGGTTTAAGAAAGGTGCCATCATTGATTATGTCAATGATGGCATTTTTATTGGGTGAAAAGGTGAATGTATGGCAGCCAAAAAAATTTGGTTCTTTGATTTATTGCGTTGTGTTGCTGCCATTGCTGTTGTGATTATTCATGTACTTGGGCCTTATCGAGAGCAATTAGGGCAGATATCGCAGTTTGATTGGATTACCGCCATCACTTTTAATAGTTTTAGTCGCTGGACAGTTCCTGTTTTTATCTTAATCTCTGGAGCGCTATTACTTAGTAACCCTAAACCGATTGAAGCCAACTATTTTATTACTCGGCGAGTGAGCAAGGTATTAATTCCGTTTGTGGCTTGGTCTCTGTTCTATGCTGGACTTGCCGGAGTTTCGTTATCGGGTTTTGATGGGGCTGTGAGTATCAATCTGTTAAAACACGCATTTACTCATGAAACGTATTACCACTTAGGTTTCTTTTATTACTTTATTCCTCTTTATTTGCTCGTTCCTCTATTTCATTTCTTTGTTCATCGTGCAGAGCCGAGTCAAGTTCGAGCGGTTATCGGCGTGTGGCTTATTTTTACCTTGCTATTCTTATTAAGAGTCGATGGGCCATGGAGTAACCAGTATGTTTTATATAGTGGGTACTTACTTCTTGGCTATGGGCTGTACCAATATCAACGGCCAAAACTGGTTTGGCTACTGCCATTGGGTGTGGTGGCACTGCTATTAACGGATTGGATGGTAGTACATTTAAGTCTGGCTGCGGGTGAGTATACGGTAGGTCGTTGGCTCTCTTATAAAACATTAAATACCGTACTCATTGCCAGTTTGGTGTTTGTTGGTTGTCGCTGGTGGGCTGAGCACTGTGAGTGGTCCGTAACGGCTAAACAGGGGATCAGTTTTATTAGTCGTTATAGTTTAGGGGTGTATTTATTACATCCACTATTTTTATGGCCGGTAATTCATCTTAATTGGTATTTTGCTCCGCCGCTGATCACCATTCCATTTTGGACTCTGGTGTGCGGCGGATTGGCTCTATTGAGCAGTTGGCTATTGAGCAAAAGTCGCTACAGTGCTTGGCTTGTGCCTTAGCGTAACGAGCTAGCTGCGATTAAGAGCAAAATGCATAAATTGGCGGCCTTTGTAGGTCATCACGCCGCTATCACCCGGATTTAGAGCGTGATAGTAGTGAATGCCGACCATAAATTCACGCTTTGGGCCGCCTTTTACTGGTTGAACATAGATCCAATATTCTTCGTCATCTTCTCCCGGTTGAGCACCAAAAATAGGATTGCTCTGCTTATCGAGAATCATGACTTCAATGTGTTTCTCTGGAGCATGAGTTCCAAGAGTATGACGACGATAGGTGTAGATAAAATAGCTAATGGCAACGACAAGTAGTGTTACTAAAGCCAATAGTAGCATGGTTGGCATGGTAAAAATCCTTTTATTGTTCTATCCGATTATATCCATTGATACCCAATTATTACGGTATAAGTGACTTGGGCTCAGTCGTTTAAGTTCGAGACTAAAGTCATTGGTTTCATATTATTCATGACTTTATTCTTGGCTCTAGCATTACGCGATAAAATCGTGATCTGACGGAATCTTTTTCGCTTAACTCGAAGTTTGACTATGATTTAATGGAGTATGTGCGCGCGGTTTAGACAAGACTTATCCCTTCGCAAAATAGAGGGATAGTTCTTGCTTTCTAGTGACGGGTTAGTAAGGTAAGAAAAGAACATAGGATGTTGAAGAGAAAGTGATTATGTCTAATATTGCGAGCGTCATTAAACGCACCCGTCGTATCGAGTATTTACTGCGTTCTCATTATCACGCACAGGGCAGTAATTTGACGGAACTGATTGAGTTCTGCGATGAGCGTCTGCCGCAAAACTTAATTGAAGAGTTACAACATATCGCTCAAATTAGAGAGCAGTCTATTCAACAAGATCATTTTCGCTTAGCAAATGAGGATGAGTTTATTGCCATGTGTAAGCGCTGTGAGAAGGGGCTTACACCACGTAGTAATCGAGTGGTATGGGGGGTGGCTCTATTGTTGGTCTTTGGTTTTACCGCGCTAGCTATTTGGTTTTACTCTCTTCACTGGCATCGCATCTCTCTTCTTCCCTAATGGTTATACGATAGGGGCTTTATCCTATATTACCCACCGCAATATTGTTCAAAAACGAAAAAAGGCGCTATAAGCGCCTTTTTTGATATTTGTTCGTTATCTTAGTAGATAACAGGTAGTGTCATTAGACCTAGGATAACCGCAATCATCATAAGTCCTTGTTTTTGAGATGTTGTAAACATGATTTGGCTCTCCTATAACCGTTATCTTTAACTTGATAAAAAGAATAGCATGATTTTTGATCGCTTATCAAGCTAGATCTTGGTTTAGTGGCTTATTTTGCAAAAACATGACGTGTTTAAGTGGTTTTTTATCTAAGTAAACAGTGTTTTTCTCTCTGTTTGGTTTTTGAGCTCATTGTTTTTGATAAAAGTGATGTTGTTTTAACTTTATGATTTTATTGGTCTGTTTTGTTTTTTTGTTGGCGCTGTTATTGTTAATGGAATATGTAGATTGCAAAAATGGAAGTAAATTCTTTCTGCTTTATTATATGCCAAGTAATCTTAATTTATCTTTTATTGCTACCACAAAAAATTTTAATGAGATCACAGTAAGCGAATGTAACCGTTTGGTTTTTAATCTATTTTTTATTTTTTAATTCACTTAATTTTCTCATGATTTAAGAATTATGATTTGAACTTATAGATGAATGTTTCTCTGTTTTTTTTACAGGATGAGATAATAAATCAAAAGGTTAGTTTAGATGGAGATATTGTTTTTGAACATGATTAGCAGATAAATGCTTACCTTTAATAATAAGAAATAGCGTGTTTAGCTAAAAAAAAGAAGGTAAACGATTGGCTGAAAGATTATCTTAAATAGTTTAAACATATATTCAATATGCAATATAATTGAGTTAGGTCAACGCGGTAATCAACGTAGTGATCTATTGTTATATCTCCAAGTCATTCTCACTGAACCGTGCATCTTGAAATAACTTGGGTATATATGTTTTAGATTGGAAGAGAGAGAACAATGACAGAATCTGTTCATGGTCATGAAGTGCTTCATAAATTATTAGATGAAAATAAGCACTACACACCAGCAAGTTTAACGGCAGAGATTGAAGCTGAGTATGGAGCAGATGTTCGTTTTCATACTTGCAGCCAACAAGATTTGACCTTACAGCAACTTCTCGATTTCTTACTTGCGAAGGGTAAGATTATGCTGGTGGATGAGGAGCTAACAGCTAACCCGGCTCGTATGTGTCACCACTAAGAGTTATAAAACTCAGAGATATAAAAAAAGCGAGCCAAATATCGGGCTCGCTTTTTATTGGAATTGAGAGTGTTACATCATGTGTTTGCGGCGAATATCAAGCAAGGCGAAAATACCAAAAATAAGAATCGACCATTTCTCCCAACCAGACATCGTAATCTTATCGCCAAAAGCACCAATAAAGATCAACATTTGTAGGCCATGCATCATAAATAAAAATGCAGTCATGATGTAAAGCGCCATTGCCGCTGCCCCTGGAAATGGGTGGACAATATTAACTAACAACACCAACCAGACAAACGCAATCGCGGCCTTAGCTAATAAGATTAAGGTTTTCATTCTTCTTCCTCTCGAATAAATAAACGATAGCACACCTGTCCTGCGGTTTTTTCGCGATATAGATGCCAACTTGGCGGTACATCAATGCTACCGAGCTCTTTTTCTGCTTCAATATAAATCAACGCATTAGGACTTAACCAATGATTAGCTTCAAGCGCAGCAATAACTTGTTGAATAAGGTCCTTACGAAATGGTGGATCAATAAAGACCAAATCGTGAGGAGTACCTGCTTGATTGAGGAAATTTACACTATTGGTATTGTGTAAGGTTGCGTTAGTAGCCCCAATTGCGGTTAAATTTTGTTTTAGTTGCGCGGCAGCTTTTGGGTCCAGTTCAATCATGGTCAGACTTTCTGCACCACGGGATAAGGCCTCAAAGCTCAGGCTACCACTACCGGCGAAGAGATCTAAGCATTTTGCTTGATAAATATCTTGCGCTAACCAGTTGAAAAGTGTTTCTTTTACACGGTCAGTGGTAGGTCGAAGTCCTTCGACGTCATGGACGGGCAGTTTGCGACCACGCCATTGTCCGCTGATGATTCTGACGAACCCGCTCTGGCGATTATTTTGTGGTTTTTTACCTGTTTGTTGTCTACGTTTCGTCATAGATTTTTTTGACCGCTTAGAAAATGTTAGTATACATCAGTTTTTAGGCTGCAAATTGTACCAATCAATCTCTAGGATTTGCCAATGGCAGAAAAGAAGAAACGCGGATTATTCTCGTGGCTGGGTTTTGGCTCAGAAGAAAAGAGCGAACACAGCGAACAAACTACCGAAATTAACTCGGTAATCGAGGGGCAGGATGAAAGCCCTAAATCACAAACCTCTGACGCCAAGGATGCTGAAATTGCGCATAATGATGATGCAAAAAATGATGCAGCCGACAGTGCTAAGGATACCGTAACCGAGCCAGTTGCTAAAGCAGAACCCGAGGCAGAGGCTTCGATTTCTCAGTTAGAAGCGGTTGAGGAACAAGTTGAGCTAGCGAGTATCAATGCTGATGCTGCTAGTGATGATGCTCAGATTGAAGCTGAAATTGTGAGTGAGCAATTACAAGCAAAAGAGAGCGCTGAGCATCTTCGTAATGAAGAGACAGAAAATAACGCCGAGCTTGAGTCTCCAGTTATTGCGATTGCAGAGCAGGAAAAACCAAAATCAGAAGGTTTCTTTGCCCGTCTAATGCGTGGTTTACGTAAGACTAAGGAGAATTTCGGTTCGAGCTTCTTCAGTCTATTTAAAGGCAAAAAAATTGATGATGAGCTGTTTGAAGAGCTTGAAGAGCAATTACTGATTGCTGATGTGGGAATGGACACTACGGTTAAGATCATTGAAAACTTAACCGAGAAAGCCTCTCGCAAGGAACTTAAAGATGGTGAAGCACTCTACGGTTTATTGAAAGATGAATTGGCTGAGATGCTCGCAAAAGTCGAACAGCCATTTGAGATCGATACCAGCAAAAAGCCATATGTTATTTTGATGGTGGGTGTTAATGGTGTAGGTAAAACTACGACTATTGGTAAGCTGGCGAAGAAATTCCAAAGTGAAGGAAAATCTGTGATGCTGGCGGCTGGTGATACATTCCGTGCCGCTGCTGTTGAACAGCTTCAAGTTTGGGGTGAGCGTAACCAAGTTCCTGTTATTGCCCAACATACGGGTGCAGACAGTGCTTCTGTTATCTTCGATGCGATTGAATCGGCAAAAGCAAAAAATATTGATGTGATCATTGCAGATACTGCGGGTCGCTTACAAAACAAAGCTAACTTAATGGAAGAGTTACGTAAGATTGTGCGTGTGATGAAGAAAATTGATCCTGATGCGCCGCATGAAATTATGTTGACTCTCGATGCAGGTACCGGCCAAAACGCAATTAGCCAAGCAAAGCTATTTAGTGAGGTTGCTCCAGTATCAGGTATTACGCTAACGAAACTTGATGGTACAGCAAAAGGCGGGGTGATCTTTGCGATTGCCGATCAGTTCCATATCCCAATCCGTTATATTGGTATTGGTGAAGGTATTGATGATTTGCGCCCATTTGCTGCCGACGAGTTTATCGAAGCGCTATTTACAGACGAGGAATAAACAGTGATTCAGTTTCAGCAGGTAAGTAAAGCCTATCGAGGAGGTAGGCAAGCACTTCAGCGAGTAAACTTCCATCTTGGTCGTGGTGAAATGTCTTTTCTGACTGGCCACTCAGGAGCAGGTAAAAGTACCCTGCTGAAACTGATTTGTGCCATTGAACGCCCAAGTGACGGCAAAATTTTGTTCAATGACCATGATATTACCCGTATTCCTAATAAGCAGATCCCGTTTTTACGTCGTAATATCGGGATCATCTTCCAAGACCATAAGCTGTTGATGGATCGTAGCGTGTATGAAAACGTTGCTTTGCCATTACGAGTGGAATTGGCATCAGAGCATGAAATTAAACGCCGAGTATCAGCCGCATTAGATAAAGTGGGCTTACTGGATAAAGCAAAGTGTACACCGATTCAGTTATCGGGCGGTGAACAGCAGCGCGTGGGTATTGCTCGTGCCGTGGTGAATAAACCTATGTTATTACTGGCCGATGAACCGACAGGTAACCTAGATGCCGATTTATCTCAGCAAGTGATGCGTTTATTTGAAGAATTTAATCGAGTAGGCGTGAGTGTGTTAATGGCAACTCACGATACTTCACTATTAGCCAGTCACGATTATCGTCGATTGGATCTTCTACAGGGACATTTAAGGGAGATCGTTCGTGGCGCAGAATAAACAAGGCTTCTTTGCCATTCATAAACAACAAGGTGGCGGTGCATTGAAAGATATGTTTCGTCGCCCATTAGGCAATATTTTAACACTGTTGGTACTGGCGTTTGCCTTAACTCTACCAGCAACCTTCTATCTGTTGGCAAAAAACGTCACAATCGTTGCTCAATCATGGCAGAACCCAACTCAGTTAACGTTGTATTTGCAAAATTCGGTTCCTGAAGCGCAAGCAAAAACCTTTGCCGATGAGCTTAAAGGATGGCCAGAGGTTGAAACCGTTGAGTTCATCTCACCACAACAGGGTTTAGAAGAGTTTCGTCAAAATGCAGGATTTGCAAAAGCCATTGCACTGCTAGATTCTAACCCATTACCTTCTGTGGTGATTATTAAACCTAAGCCTCAGTGGCAAAGTAACGAACAAGCACAAGTGTTAGCGACAAAGCTACGTGACCAGCAACAAGTTAGTGAAGTGCGTTTAGATAGCGATTGGTTACAACGCCTAGCTGCCATTAAAGATTTGGCTGTGACGCTGGCCTTGGTCATGTCGGGCTTGATGCTGTTTGCAGTATTCTTGATTGTAGGTAACACCTTACGTTTGCAAGTGCTTAGCCATAAAGATGAAATCCAAGTAATGAAAATGGTTGGCGCAACCAATAGCTATATCCTTCGACCTTACCTGTATGTTGGGGTTTGGTATGGTCTGATCGCTTCAGTGATTGCTATTGGGTTAACTTTTGCAATTACCTTATTACTTGATCAAGCTGTGGCTACCTTAGCCAATTTGTATGCTAGCCATTATCGTTTGATTGGTCTTGGCTGGGATGAAATGCTGATTCTTATTATGTCAGCAGCTTTCCTTGGTTTATTGGCTGCGCGCTTATCTGCTGGACGCCATCTACGCGAAATTGAGCCAGTATAATTTTATTTTTATGACCTAATCCGGGGTTGATTTGCAGACTTACTTGCAATCAACCCCTTTTTATTGGCATTATTGCGGGTTCACGTAATAAGAACACGGGTTTAAATTACGTTACTTTTGAATAAAAAACACACGAGGTTTTTGCATGTCCACTGAGATGCCTTCAATGGCTCTGGTTGCGGCCGACAGTTTAGATAGCTATATCCAAGCCGTTAACCGTTACCCAATGCTTACTGCTGAGCAAGAAAAAGAGTTGGCTGAACGTCTGCATTTTGATGGTGATATTGATGCCGCGAAAGCGCTTGTCATGTCTCATCTTCGCTTTGTGGTGCATATTGCTCGTGGTTATTCTGGTTACGGTTTACCTATGGCCGATCTGATCCAAGAGGGGAATATTGGCTTAATGAAGGCTGTTAAGCGTTTTAACCCAGAAGTTGGGGTTCGCTTGGTCTCATTTGCTGTCCACTGGATCAAAGCAGAGATCCATGAGTTTGTTTTACGAAATTGGCGTATCGTTAAAGTTGCAACCACCAAAGCCCAACGTAAACTCTTCTTCAATCTTCGCAAGTCGAAAAAGCGTTTAGGTTGGTTTAATAATGAAGAAATCAATATGGTTGCGGATCAATTGGGAGTAGAGCCGAGTGAAGTGCGAGAAATGGAATCGCGTTTAGCTGCTCAAGATGCTACTTTTGAAATGTCGAATGACGATGATGATCGCGATTTTGCACCGGCAGCTCCAGCTTACTATTTAGAAGATAAAAGCTCAGATATCGCACGCAGTTATGAAGAGAATAACTGGGAAACTCATGCGACGAATCGTTTGTCACAAGCGTTAGCGAGCTTGGATGAGCGCAGTCAATTTATAGTACGTTCGCGTTGGCTTGATGAAGATAAATCGACTCTGCAAGATCTTGCTGACCGCTTTGGGGTATCAGCAGAGCGTATTCGTCAGTTAGAAAAAAATGCGATGAAAAAACTAAAAGAAGCCGTTGGTGACGATATCTACTGATTGTTTTCTTGTTTTCCTTTGTTAAAAGCCGGCCAGATGTGCCGGTTTTTTTGTCTCTGTAATTTGGAATGATTAAAGCAATAGGGATGATAAAGATCAGTTATTTGGATCTTAATAAAAGGATCCTAGTACAAATTGCAAAAAGTTGTTCAAGATGCAAAAACAGCAAATATTAATGTTAATTCAGTCACATTTTCGCACTGAGTAAGAAGTTAAAAACAGATTTATCCACAGTTTTTGATCGGATCCGATCTACATGTAGTGGATCCAAAATAACAAAAACACATTATCAACGCTATTCACAGGCTTTTCCACAGATGGTTAAAATATAAACATTGGTTTGCGCAATTCGATCAGAACCCCTTGCCAGATCTGGTAAGCCGAAACAAGGAGCGGAGAAACGATTGTGGATAACCTAAAAAAGAGAGTCGAGTAGAGATCGCAAAGTAAGGTAAAATAGATCGAAATGTATAAACATAAGTGCTTGAGTTCAACATGATCCTGACATGCTCAGAGGGATCGGATCTTGCGCTTAATAATGATAATGACCTTCAGCTTAGAGAAAGGAAAAGTATGGAACAGTTTACGCCTATTAGTGCCGAAAATGCCTATCAGTTATTACAACAAAATGATTCTGATGCGGTCTTAGTAGATATTCGTGATATTCAGTCCTTTAGTCAGGCTCATCCTGAGCAGGCTTTTCATTTAACTAATGACACTATGGTGTCGTTTATGGATGAAGTCGATTTTGAACAACCTGTGATTGTGATGTGTTATCACGGCATCAGTAGCCAAGGTGCAGCTCAATATTTACTTCACCAAGGTTTCGAGCAGGTATATAGCCTTGAAGGTGGTTTTGAGGCATGGCGTCGTGCGCAATTACCTATGGCACTTGGAGATTAAGACGTCGGAAAATTAAATAGAGGTAGTTTTAATGCATCGACTTATCGGGCTTAGTAACCCAAGATTGGCACAAGCTTTCATCGATTATATGGCATCACGCAAGATTGAAGTTGTGATGTCTCCTGAGCCTGAAGGCTTATTTGCCCTGTGGCTCAAAGATGAGCAGTATTTAGTGGAAGCAGAAGCGGAGTTACAAGCCTTTTTGCATGATCCAACGGCAGATAAGTATCAAGCTGCATCTTGGGATATGGCAGAGAGCCGAACTGCTAAGTTCCATTATGCTAACCCTAGCTTGATTAATATGATTAGAGCGCAAGCAGGTCCTTTTACTTTATCTGTGATGGTGGCCGTTATTGCGATTTATATCCTATGGTTGATTGGGTTTGAACAACCTCTGTTTACTGCCCTGCATTTTCCTTTTTTTGCCGATGGTGATCAGTGGCAGCTCTGGCGCTATTTTTCTCACGCTTTGCTGCATTTCTCTGCCTTACATATTATTTTTAACTGCCTATGGTGGTGGTTATTAGGCGGAAAGATAGAGCAACACAGCGGTAGCAGTAAGTTAGTGCAGATCTTTTTGCTGTCATCACTGTTATCTGGTTTTGCTCAAGCATGGTTTGTCGGCCCCAATTTCGGCGGGCTTTCTGGTGTCGTCTATGCGCTGATGGGCTATCTATGGTGGATGGGGTGGTTAGCGCCTAAACGTGGACTTACCATACCTCGTTCTTATGTTGTCTTTATGTTGGTGTGGTTAATTCTAGGATTTACCGATATTTTAGGATTTTCTGTGGCAAACATGGCGCATTTATTTGGTCTTGCAAGTGGCTGTTTAATCGCTCTGTATGATGCAAAAAAACCTCTTAAGCATCATTCATAACCGCTTTGTTGAATAAATACTTGCTATCAGAATATATTGATAGCAGGTATTTACTAATTCTGTTGATTAGTATACCTATCTCTAATTCTGCAATAATTGTCCATTTCTGCACGCTTATTTGCGATAAATAACTTCGCGATTTTGATTGTTTTCACATTTTTTCATAATCGAATGCGCAATAATTCGTAACAATTGAGCGAAAGAAAACTAATTTGCTCAACCCTACATTTGCGTTCGAGCAAAAAACGACTCTTTTCTATCCAAATGATCGACATGATGTGATCTTAAGAAAAGACATAATAACGACAAAAATCTAAAGGAACCTCTTATGTTTGGCTTGTTTACACCAGCTGCACACAAAGAACGATTACCTGATGGGCAAATCGACCCGATATATAAACGCATGCGTTGGCAGTTATTTATCGGTATTTTCTTCGGTTATGCCGGCTACTACTTAGTCCGTAAAAACTTCAGTTTGGCGATGCCTTATTTGATTGAAGAGTACGGTTATAGTCGTGGCGATCTTGGGGTTGCATTGGCGGCGGTATCTATCGCTTATGGTCTGTCTAAATTTTTAATGGGTAACGTCTCCGACCGTTCTAACCCGCGCTACTTTTTGGCGGCAGGCTTATCAATGTCAGCAATTGTGATGCTGTGTTTTGGTTTTATGCCATGGGCAACAGGCAGTATTGCAACCATGTTTATTTTGCTGTTCTTAAATGGATGGTTCCAGGGTATGGGATGGCCTGCCTGTGGTCGTACTATGGTTCACTGGTGGTCACATAAAGAGCGCGGCGGTATTGTTTCAGTGTGGAACGTAGCGCATAACGTGGGTGGTGGTCTAATTGGTCCTTTATTCTTATTGGGTTTATGGCTGTTTCACGATGATTGGCGCAGTGCGTTTTATGTGCCAGCATTCGGTGCTTTAATTGTCGCTGCTTTTGTTTTGATCGTGATGCGAGATACTCCACAATCATGCGGTTTGCCGTCAATTGAAGAGTACAAAAACGATTACCCAGACTCATATGATGCGTCATTTGAAAAAGAGATGACGGCAAAAGAGATCTTCTTTAAGTACGTATTCAATAACAAATTGTTGTGGTACATCGCTATTGCTAACGCCTTTGTTTATCTTATTCGTTATGGAGTATTGGATTGGGCTCCTGTGTATTTAAGTGAAGCAAAAGACTTTACGGTAGATAAATCTTCTTGGGCTTACTTCCTATATGAGTGGGCAGGTATTCCAGGTACGCTATTGTGCGGTTGGATGTCAGATAAGTTCTTTAAAGGACGTCGTGCACCTGCTGGTATTCTATTTATGGTGTTGGTGACTTTGGCCGTATTAGTGTACTGGTTTAACCCAGCTGGTAACCCAACGATTGATATGATGGCGTTGGTTGCTATTGGTTTCTTAATCTACGGTCCTGTTATGCTGATTGGTCTGTATGCACTTGAGCTTGCTCCGAAAAAAGCAGCAGGTACAGCAGCAGGTCTTACTGGTCTATTTGGTTATCTTGGTGGTGCCGTTGCGGCAAACGCTATACTTGGCTATACCGTTGACCATTTTGGCTGGGATGGTGGTTTCTTAGTTCTAACAGTATCTTGTGGTTTATCTATCTTCTTCTTTATTTTGGCGATGATGGGTGAGTCTAAGATCCACAAAGAAAAACTGCTGAAACAACAAAACGCATAATTATGATCGCCAACATTGGCATCTTGATTAGGCTATAGGTAATATGACAAGGCTCCGCAATTGTGGAGCCTTGTTGTAGATAATGCCTAGAAGTGCATACTTTGAGGCGTTGCGTTAGATAGGAGCCCCTCGCGCAGTGAAGCAGAGTAAACGTCATCAAGAAATTATTGATATTGTAAAAACGCAGGGCTATGTCAGCACTGAAGATTTAGTCGAGCGATTTAATGTAAGTCCTCAAACAATTCGTCGAGATCTGAATGAACTCGCTGATGCCAATCAGATCCGCCGTCATCACGGTGGTGCCACTATTCCATCAAGCTCTGTCAACACGTCATACAACACCCGAAAAGTGATGCAGTTAGCTGAGAAAGATCGCATTGCTCAAGCTATGGTTGCGCATATTCCTGATGGTGCCACGCTGTTTATTGATATTGGTACTACGCCAGAAGCGGTTGCTCGTGCGTTGCTTAACCATAACGATTTACGTATTGTTACTAACAACCTTAATGTTGCCGGCACTCTTATGGCAAAAGAAGACTTTCGTGTCATCTTAGCTGGCGGTGAAGTACGTAACCGAGATGGCGGTATTGTTGGTGAAGCGACCTTGGATTTTGTTTCTCAATTTCGGTTAGATTTCGGTATCTTAGGTATCAGTGGTATTGAGTTAGATGGCTCATTACTGGATTTTGATTATCATGAAGTACGAGTAAAGCAGGCGATCATTGAGAACAGCCGTTGCGTTATGCTTGGGGTTGATCACACTAAGTTTGGTCGTAATGCGATGGTTAATCTTGGCGATATTAGCCAAATTGATATGCTGTTTACCGATCAAGAGCCACCTGCAGAGCTAATGCAGCGCTTGCAAGAGTGTGAGTTAACGATGGAAATTATTAATTAATTTATCGAGCTCAAAAAATAGAACATCCTGAAAATGGGCCAGATGAGAATCTGGCCCATTTTTTTACGCAAAAAGGTGCGATAAAGATCATACTAAAGAGAAAAACTGGTCACTTTTTAGATGATCTTGATCAATTTGTCCGCTATTATGCTGTTGTAAATGCTCGAACGCTCATTTTTATGTTCGTTTTATAATAATAGTGAAACAGGTGATGATATGGCTCAAGATAACTCAATTCTCGATATAATCGTCGTGGGTGGCGGCATTAACGGGGCTGGTATTGCTACAGATGCAGCAGGTCGTGGGCTACGAGTTGGCTTATATGAAGCATCTGATTTTGCATCTGCTACCTCGTCTGCAAGCTCTAAATTGATTCACGGTGGTTTGCGTTATCTTGAACATTACGAATTTCGCTTGGTAGGCGAAGCGCTGGCTGAGCGTGAAGTCTTGCTAAAAAAACTGCCTCATATCGCCCATCCAATGCGTTTTCGTCTACCGCATCAACCCCATTTGCGTCCAGCGTGGATGATTCGTGCTGGCCTGTTTCTTTACGATCATTTAGGCAAGCGCACTACGTTACCAGCCAGTTGTGGTTTGCGTTTTGGTGCCGATTCGGTATTAGTGCCCGAAATTACCAAAGGATTTGAATACTCTGATTGCTGGGTCGATGATGCGCGTTTGGTTATTTTAAATGCGATGAGTGTGGCTCAAGCTGGTGGAGAGGTTCGTAACCGTTGCCGAGTTGAACGTGCGGTGCGGGTGGGTGATATTTGGCAAGTGACTATTCGTGATCTATTAACCGATCACACGTTTGAACGACAAGCTCACGCCTTAGTGAATGCGGCTGGGCCTTGGGTTAAAACCTTCTTTGACCAAAGCACTGATCTTACATCTCCACGTAATATTCGCTTGATCAAAGGCTCCCATATTGTTGTGCCTCGGGTTCATGAGCAAACTCAAGCCTACATCTTGCAAAATGAAGATAACCGCATTGTCTTTGTAATCCCATATCTTGATCGTTTCTCTATTATTGGTACTACAGATGTTGAGTATCAAGGCAATCCACGCGATGTGGCGATAGATGAGCAAGAGATTGGCTACTTGCTAGATGTGTATAACCGCCATTTTAAAAAGCAATTAGAGCGTCAAGATGTTGTGTGGATCTACAGTGGCGTTCGACCATTATGCGATGATGAGTCTGACTCCCCGCAAGCCATTACCCGAGACTACACATTAGAATTAGAGCAAGAAGGAACTCAAGCGCCGCTGCTTTCTATTTTTGGTGGGAAGCTCACGACCTATCGTAAATTAGCAGAGGCTGCAATGGTAAAACTGGCGCCATTCTTCCCTCAGATGGGGCCAAGTTGGACTGCTGATAGTTATTTACCTGGCGGTGCTGATGGTTTTACTCGTGAGACTTTTGCTCGTGAATTAAAACAGCGCTATCCATGGCTGACTGAGTTTACTTGCCTACGATTGGCGACCAACTACGGTGTTTGCGCCAATACCATGCTGGCACAGGTGCAATGCGAAGCCGATATGGGAACAGACTTTGGTGAGCAGTTTTATCAGATAGAATTAGAGTATTTGATACAGCATGAATTTGTACAAACTGTAGAAGATGCGCTGTGGCGTCGCAGTAAAATGGGGTTGTACTTAACGAAGGAGCAACAACAGCGGGTCGCAGAATATCTTATAGCAGGGCAAGCAGCTGCTTCTGAGAGTGCGGCCTAACCGCGATAGTGTTTATTTTAACGCTCAGCACAAACGGCTGAGCGTTGCTGTTTCTATTCGTCTCTTTATTAAGAGCTCTATTGATAGAGATATTTGGTAAAGAGCAATTCTGTTACCAACTTATTTCCCGCCTCAGCCACAAGCAAATCATTTACTTTATGCAGGCACTGCTTGCGAATTTCCTCTCGTCCTGCCAAGGATTTCACTTTTATTTCTGGCTGCTGACCAATAATTTGAATTATGGCGTCTCGAATTAAAGGTTCGTGATGTTTAACTAGTTCTAGCTGAGAAGGATTCGCTAGCATGAGGTCGACTTGAACCCGAAGGTATCCCAACTGCTTGCCTGAGGTGACATAGTTAGTTGTGATATCTGGGTTTAAAGTGTAGTAGACAAAAGCCGGTTCTGCCGCTGTAGTGTCATTATCTGCCGCATATGCCCAATTGCTTATCAGTCCGTTGGTTAGCACAATCGAGAGCGCCAATAGCAAAGATTTCATCATAACAGTCGTTCAGTTGGTTGGTGATTTGAAAAAGAGTTGTGATCTTTCGATCGTAACGATATTCGTAGCTGGAACACCTTGCTACAATAGCCAGTCAACATGGTAATAAAATAACCGGATTCAACCAAGAGTTAATCATTTCTTTTGCTTGTTTCTGATAGAAGAAAGATGTCGGATTTCAAACAGTTGTACAATCCCTTACTTGAGAAGGCCCAATGGCAGGTGCCGGAATTGGCACAGCTGATTGGCTCTCAATTAGCACCCTGGTTGCTTGAAACTGAGTCGCTATCACAACGTTTAGCTCAATGTTGTCAGAATTTTACCGTTACAGTCCTTGAACAAGTGATGGTAGAAAAGCAGCAGCTCAGTATTGAAGAAAAAGAATTAGTTGGCGATATCGATTGTTTATCGCGTAAAGTTATTTTAAATGGAGATGGGGTTCCTTGGGTCTTTGCTCGTACCTTAATTCCGCTTTCTACCCTAACTGGAGATGAACAAGATCTTGCTCAATTGGGGGAGAAGCCGTTAGGTTATCGAGTTTTTACCGCAGATAATGCACGACGAGATGCACTTGTTATTGCTAACATCCGTGGTGAAACATCACCGTTATGGGCTCGTCGCTCACGGTTATGGCTCAATGATAAACCGCTATTGGTGGCTGAACTGTTTTTAGAGTCAGCTCCGATTTATGCAAAGGATAGTGAATGTTAGAGATGACAAAAGCTCGAGCTTATTGGCAATTGGCTCGCTTTGACCGTCCTATTGGTAGTTTATTGCTGTTATGGCCGACCTTATGGGCATTATTTCTGGCTGCTGATGGTTGGCCGAGTCCACATGTTTTCGTGGTTTTTGTTCTGGGCGTAATTTTTATGCGTGCGGCAGGATGTGTGATCAATGATTTTGCCGATCGTAATTTTGATGGCCATGTAAAACGTACTTGTCAGCGACCAATGCCATCTGGAAAAGTCTCGGAGCGAGAAGCGCTTGGGCTATTTGGCTTACTGGTGCTGATTTCGTTTTTGTTGGTTCTGACCATGAATACCCTGACCATCAGTTTGTCGGTGATTGGTTTGGCGTTAGCGGCAGCTTACCCATTTATGAAACGCTATACCCATTTGCCTCAGTTGGTGTTGGGGGTAGCATTTGGTTGGTCGATTCCAATGGCTTATGCGGCGCAGTCTGGGCAATTACCTCTTGCTGCATGGCTATTATTTGCCGCTAATATTTTGTGGACCATTGCCTATGACACTCAATATGCCATGGTTGATCGTGATGATGATTTAAAAATAGGTATCAAATCGACCGCCATTTTATTTGGTCGTTTTGATAAGATGATCATTGGTATGTTACAGCTAGGTACCTTGCTTCTACTGACCGCGGTTGGTGGCGTATTGGGTTTATCGCAGATTTTCTACTGGTTCCTATTATTGGCAGCAATGTTGTTTGTATACCAACAGATGTTGATTAAACAACGCCAACGTGAAGACTGTTTTCGCGCTTTCTTAAATAACAATTATGTTGGCATGGTCATTTGTATTGGTTTAGCGGTAAGTGTGTTGTTAAATTAATTATCTAGTTATTCGAATGGTATAAAAAAGGCCTAGTCAGTTTAGTACTGCTAGGCCTTTTTGTTTTTCTTAACAAGTAACTAGTGGTTAATTCAGTCCACTTGCTCTTCTTGTTCTGGTGCTGGTGTGTGGTTCATTACCGCAGAGATAGTTAGTTTCACTTCAGGAGAAACCAGAGCGGTCAATGTTTCAGTTAAGTTTTCAACTGGGCGTGTTAGTGCGTGACACTCATCGTTGAGATAACCTTCAGCACGTAGCGTTTTAACCAGAGTTGAGAACACACCTTTATCGAAGAATTCAGGAGCGTTAATACCGTGAATTCGACTTAAACGTTGCGCCAGCATTTGGCTTTGCTGCTCTAAATCACTCTTGATCACTTCTGGTTCTGCGCGTAGCAGTGTCAGAGTAATAGCATAGCGTTGTAGTGTCTCTTTTATGGTGCGAGCAAGCAGTTGTAGTGGACCGATGCGCGCCTCATTCATTGAGATATTTAAACCATCGTTTAGCAACAGACCTTGGCGAACCAGCTCTGCGATGATGTTATCAATCGCAGGATCCAACTCTTCTTTGTTGTAACGTAAGAACAGTTCCGCTTTTAAGAATGGGTAGAGCAGTTCAACTTGTTCATGAATCTCATCATTGGTTAAGCTCTGATGTGATACCACAATATGAGCAATCAGTGATGGCAGCGCGAACAGGTGGATGATGTTATTTCGATAGTAAGTCATTAAAATCGATTGCTTACGATCTAGCGAGATAATGTCACCTAATGTATCGCGCTCAACAATAAATTTACCCATTTCTAGCGTATGGTCGACTAACTCTTTTGCCGACTCTTTTGGCATAGTGCATTGGCTTGAGTAAGGTACATTACGTAGCAGTTCAAGATAACAATCGATCTGTTCTTCTAGCTCTTCACGACTTAATGCGCGTTGATAAGAAGAGAGCAACGCCAAGGCACATAAGGTTAGGGCGTTAGTTGCTGCGGCATCATTAATATGAGTCATCATCTTAATTGCCAAATCATTCACCACGGGATTTAACCATTGTGGTTTACTTGGTTCAATTGGATCGATGTCTTGATGCCAGTTTGGTACGTTATCGTTTAAGTACTGATTTAGCGGAATGGGCTCACCGAAGTTTACATAGCCTTGTCCTAAATTTTGTAGCTTACGAATGGTACGGATAACTTGACCGACGTTTTCTTTTTCTTTGCGTTTACCTTGCAGCTCTTTGGCGTAGGTACCTACTTCCATAACGTGTTCATAACCAATATAAACCGGAACCAAAGTCACTGGACGTTTTAGGCCGCGTAACATGGCTTGAATGGTCATCGATAGCATGCCCGTTTTAGCTGGAAGCAAGCGACCGGTACGAGAACGGCCCCCTTCACTGAAGTATTCAACCGAATAACCTTTGGCAAACAGTTCTGCTAGATACTCACGAAATACGGTTGAGTACAGGCGATCGCCACGGAAACTGCGGCGAATAAAGAAGGCGCCACCACGACGGAAAATAGGACCTGCTGGGAAGAAGTTTAAGTTGATTCCAGCGGCAATATGCGGAGGCACCAATCCTTCGTTATATAGGACATAAGAAAGTAGCAAGTAGTCCATATGGCTACGGTGACAAGGTACATAAACAATCTCATGACCGTCTTGTGCCAAACGACGTACACGCTGAGCATTATGGATATTTAAACCTTGGTACAGTTTATTCCATAGCCAACCTAAGAAGCTGTCGCCATGTTTAATCAGCGAGTAAGAGAAGTTAGCGGCAATCTCTTCCATCATTTCGATGGCTTCTTTACGCACTTTCTCAACTGGAACATCGCGTGATTTGGCTTCTTCAGTAACCACTTTCTCAATGGCTTTTGACGCTAATAAACGTTTAAACAATTCATGGCGATCGGGTAGACGAGGGCCCGAAGCTGCAATTTGCTGACGTGAGAAATGGATTTTAGCCACTCGTGCCAATTTATGCGCAATGGCATCATCGGTACCATGGTTATCTGCCATATATCGCAGTGATACTGGAGTGCTTAGACGAACTAAACAGTCACGACCTTGCGCTAAGATCGCGAGGAATTTTTTAGGACCATTTAAAGGACGTAGAATTGGTCCAGTCTCTTTTTCTTTACCAGGCTTTCGGCCCCAAAGTACAGAAGCAGGCACAAGCTGAATGTTAAGCTCAGGGTTTTGTTTATGTAGCTCAAGCAATTCAGTAAATAACTCTACTGACTCAGCAGGCAGATCACTGCTTGAACCAAAAATACTCGGGCCTTTAGCGACAAACACATAGCGCGCAAGTTGTTTATCACCAATCTCTAGTGGTGATAGGGGATCGGGTAGTCCCAACTCTTGGGTACTACTGCGCAATGTCATCAGATCCGTGGTAGAACGAAATGGCAGGATATAGACGATAGGGCGCTCTAAATCCAACTCTAAATCGGTTACCGGATCAGAGGGAATGGAATTGGTTTTTACCAATAATGACAATGGCAATCTAAGTAATTGTCGAGAAATTTTTTGCCACGTTGACATAATCTATTACGAACCTCGAATTCTTAATGCGCCGCAAGGATAGCAGAAAAAGGTCTCTGCTATAGAGCTAAAATCATTGAGATCATACGTAATTTTAGTTTTTTTAACTTAATTTATGTACTTTGACTGATGATTAGACTTGTTGAAAAATCAATCTGGCACGACCAGTTAATGCAAGGTTATTGATTCTTATGATTTTATTTTAACTGTCTCTTTTGTCGTAGAAATCCGGTGATGGCTCTCTGGTCTTGATTGAAAAATGCAAAAAAGAAAAATGACAAATTGCTGGTTTCGTAAACAATTGCCTTTTAATATGGCTAAACACTGGATATACTCACAGTGAACTGTATAAAAAGACAGGGTAACTCATGAAACCATTAACACCGCGCCAACAAGAAGTCTTTGATCTTATCAAAGCAAAAATTGAAGATTCAGGAATGCCACCAACGCGAGCAGAAATTGCCCGTGAACTCGGCTTCCGTTCAGCAAATGCCGCTGAAGAACATTTAAAAGCGCTGGCTCGTAAAGGCGTATTAGAGATTGTTCCAGGAGCATCTCGTGGTATTCGCCTTTTGGTTGGTGCTAACGATAGCGATGTGGAAGAGTCTGGCTTACCTCTTATTGGTCAAGTCGCAGCTGGTGAGCCGATTTTGGCTCAAGAGCATGTCGAATGTCATTATGATGTCGATCCAACGTTGTTTAAACCTCGTGCTGATTTTTTACTGCGTGTGAACGGTATGAGTATGAAAAATATTGGTATTATGGATGGCGATCTTCTTGCTGTGCATAAAACTCAAGATGTGCGTAATGGCCAAGTTGTCGTTGCCCGTGTGGATGATGACGTTACGGTGAAGCGTCTTGATAAACAAGGGCGCAAAGTACTGCTGCATGCTGAAAACGAAGAATTTGATCCAATCGTAGTTGATTTAGAACATCAACAATTGGCGATTGAAGGTATTGCGGTTGGTGTGATTCGTAACGCGGATTGGATGTAATTCAGTCCCATCATCGAGTGACCTGTATGATAAGCGTAGAGTTTTGGCTCTGCGCTTTTTTTGTTTTTATTAATTCTCTGCATAATTTGCTTTGCAAAAGATAATGAGAGTTATTATCATCTTTATCTGTCTACTGGGAGATAGGTCAAGATGGTAAAGTCTACCCGCTATAAAATTCCAGCCGATTTATTGCAACCTCTATGGCTGAGAAGTTTGGAGAGCTTAGCTGATGATGGGCTCATTTACGATCCTGTTGCTGCGCAAGCTTGCCGACAATGTCAGTTAGTTCCCGACTGTGTCAATCAACATATTCCTGCTCGTCAGTTACTGCACGCAACGTTAACTGCGCAGTGTGATCGTCTAGTACAAGATTTTTTACGTCGTCATCCAAGTGGATTAGTGGTGAATGTTGGGGCAGGGCTTGATACGCGCTTTTATCGCTTAGATAACGGTCGGTGTCGTTGGTTTGAGCTTGATACTGATGAAAACCTATTGTGGCGTGAAAAGCTGTTTCATCGAAGTGAACGCTATACTTTGCAACAAGGCTCGGTAGTCGAACTCAGTTGGTTAAAGGCGCTTCCTCTTAAACAGGGAACACCAACTTTATTACTCTGTGATCAAGCTTTATTACAATGCAGTGAACAACAAGTCGCGCAGTTTATTCAGCATGTGGCGTGTCGATTAGGTCATATTGAAGCTTGTTTGGTGGTTGCAGGGGATCAGACTACAACCAATGTGGCGCAAAAGTTGGGAACGGTTACCTATCAACACGGTTTGCGAGAGCCTGCACAACAGGTTATTAATTGGTTACCGTGGGCAGAATTGTTAGGCTGTTATAGTCCTCTCGATTACGGTTGTGCTCGTTGGCGTTATTGGCAGCGCTGGGTCGCAAAATGTACTCAGCTTAAGTATCGCCTCACTCCGGTTCTTATTCACTTACGAACCTAACTATATGCCATTTCTTAATATTAATTTTTTCTATTGGATAAAGCCTATGTCTCTATTTCATTAGGCTTTTTGTCATATATTCAATAAATTCCATATCTTAAATAGGGTTATTATTTGCCTTCCATCCTTTGCGTAATGTCACATTTCTGCCTAAGTTAAATGTAAAAGAAGTGTTAATTTAATATAAAAATAGATGCACTTCCCTTGTTTGTAGTCAGGATGACCAAGGAGGATCAGGAGGATGATAAAGCCACTGATCATTGCGCTATTCGCCGGATTATTCTCGCTCTCTAGTCGGGCAGAGACATCGATGCCGCTCAATATGACGCAAGGGGTGACCCAAATAAGCCAAGAAGTTTATCACTTACATATGACGATATTTTACATCTGTGTTGTGATTGGGGTGATTGTTTTTGGTGTGATGTTTTGGGCGATTTTGCACCATCGTAAATCAAAAGGTGCGGTGGCTGCTAAGTTTCATGAAAGCACTAAGGTCGAGATTATTTGGACCTTGATTCCCTTCCTAATTTTAATCGGTATGGCCATTCCAGCCACGAAAACCTTGTTAGCCATGGAAGATACCACCAAGCCTGATCTCACTATTCAAGTAACGGGGTCGCAGTGGAAATGGCACTACCGCTATTTTGACCACGATGTTGAATTCTTCTCTCTACTCGCGACGTCAAATCAGCAAATTTATGATCAAAGACCTAAGCGCAACAATTATCTGCTGGAAGTGGATCGTCCCTTAGTTCTTCCTGTGGGGCAGAAAGTGCGTTTTTTGATTACTTCGCAAGATGTGATCCATTCTTGGTGGGTTCCTGCTTTTGCAGTAAAAAAAGATGCTAATCCTGGGTTTATTAATGAAGCTTGGACGCTGATCGATAAGCCAGGCATCTACCGTGGTCAATGTGCTGAACTGTGTGGTAAGGACCATGGCTTTATGCCGATTGTAGTGATTGCGAAAGAGCCGCAAGAATATCAAACATGGCTTGAACAGACCCAGATCGCGCAAAAACAAGCGTATGAAGAAGAGCAAAAATTATTGGCGATGGAGATGCCTCTAGATGAGCTGATGGCTTTGGGTGAAAAAACCTATTTAAGTCGCTGCGCTATGTGTCATCAGCCCGATGGCAAAGGCATTGATGGGGTTTTTCCTGCGCTCGCTGGAGAAGGGATCTCCATCGATAGCAGCAAGCGACTTGAGCATATAGAAATTGTGGTTCATGGTCGTAAAGGTACAGCAATGCAAGCGTTTGGTGAGCAGTTGACGCTTCAAGAGCTTGCAGCGGTTGTGACCTATGAGCGGAATGCTTGGGGTAATGATACCAAAGAGACGGTACAAGCTGCGGATGTGCAAGCGGTGAAAAATGCACAAGACTTATAGGGATTGAGTTATGTCTGAGATTGTAAAACCGAACCAGCAAGAGCAAAACGAAACCGCGATTGAACTGAGTGCCGACCATCACCATGCTCCCGCAAAAGGATTAAAGCGGTGGTTATTGACAACTAATCACAAAGACATTGGCACCTTATATTTGCTGTTTAGCTTAACCATGTTTTTTGTGGGTGGTGCCATGGCGATGGTTATTCGAGCCGAATTATTTCAGCCCGGTTTGCAACTGGTCGAGCCCAACTTCTTTAATCAGATGACCACAGTTCATGGTTTAATTATGGTGTTTGGTGCGGTAATGCCAGCTTTTACTGGGTTAGCAAATTGGATGGTGCCTTTGATGATAGGGGCACCAGATATGGCTCTGCCTCGGATGAATAACTGGAGCTTTTGGATCTTACCATTTGCCTTTTCGTTACTGTTATTTTCGCTTTTTATGGAGGGCGGCGGGCCTAACTTTGGTTGGACGTTTTACGCGCCACTTTCGACAACTTACAGCCCTCCGAGTACTGGGTTATTCGTCTTTGCCATTCACATAATGGGGATCAGCTCCATAATGGGAGCCATTAATGTGATTGTTACCATTATGAATATGCGCGCCCCTGGTATGACGTATATGAAAATGCCCTTATTCGTGTGGACTTGGTTGATTACTGCGTTTTTACTGATTGCGGTAATGCCCGTACTTGCTGGGGCTGTGACCATGGTGTTGACGGATAAATACTTTGGCACCAGCTTTTTTGATGCCGCAGGTGGTGGCGATCCAGTAATGTTTCAGCACATCTTTTGGTTTTTTGGTCACCCAGAAGTCTACATCATGATTTTACCAAGTTTTGGGATTATCTCAGCCATTGTGCCTGCCTTTTCTCGTAAACCTTTGTTCGGTTATAGCTCCATGGTGTATGCCACAGCTTCCATTGCAGGCCTGAGCTTTTTGGTGTGGGCTCACCATATGTTTACCACGGGAATGCCTGTGGCCGCTGAATTGTTCTTTATGTATTGCACCATGTTGATATCGGTCCCAACTGGAGTCAAAGTTTTCAACTGGGTGGCAACCATGTGGCGAGGCTCGATTACTTTTGAAGTACCAATGCTTTTTGCTATTGCTTTTATTGTGCTGTTTACCATTGGTGGCTTCTCAGGTTTGATGCTCGCCATAACACCTGCTGATTTTCAATATCATGATACTTATTTTGTGGTGGCGCATTTCCACTATGTTCTTGTCTCTGGTGCCATCTTTTCCATTATGGCAGCCGCTTATTATTGGCTCCCTAAATGGACCGGACATATGTTCGATGAACGATTGGCTAAATGGCATTTTTGGTGCTCACTGATTTCGGTCAATATCCTCTTTTTCCCGATGCATTTTTTAGGCTTGGCAGGTATGCCGCGTCGTATTCCCGATTACGCTTTGCAGTTTGCTGATATCAATGCAGTAGTCAGTATCGGAGGTTTCTTATTTGGTTTATCACAATTGCTGTTTGTGGCGGTGGTGATCAAATGTATACGTGGCGGCGAACCAGCAGGAGCCAAACCATGGGAAGGGGCGACAGGGTTAGAATGGACTGTACCTTCGCCAGCCCCGCACCATACTTTTAGTACGCCACCCAAAATTGATTAAGGTGAGCTTATGGCCAAACAACATTTGCGAACATCACTCAAATTGGGGCTTGCCGCTTGTGCCATGTTTGGCTTTGCCTTTGCTTTAGTACCGTTATATGACGTGTTTTGCGATATCACAGGAATTAATGGCAAAACATCGGGAGAACAAGCCCAGCAAAGCCTGCAAATAGATACCAGCCGTGAAGTTACCGTTGAATTTGTTGCTTATATTTCGCCAGGTTTGCAGTGGGAATTTGTACCTGAGGTCAATCAGATCACCGTCCACCCTGGAGCGAATACGTTAGTGAAGTATCGAGCAAGAAATCTCAACACTCAACAGGTTGTAGGACAAGCTATTCCTTCCGTTTCCCCCGGATTGGCCGCGCAATATCTCAATAAGGTGGAATGTTTCTGTTTCAATCGTCAGCCCTTAGCGGGGGGAGAAAGTGCAGAATTACCTTTGCTATTTTATGTTGATCCTAAGCTACCCGATTCCATTTCGACGCTCACCTTAGCTTATACCTTGTTTGAGATGAAAGGTGAGGAAAACACTAAGACTGCACTATCTAAAAACGCTACTAATCAAGTCGTTTCGTTACCCTTGACTATCGCCCGTAATCAATGAGGTTTACTTATGGATAAGTCACCACAGCAACCATCTTATTATGTTCCTGATTCGAGTATCTGGCCTATTGTTGGTGCCGTTGCTCTGTTTTTGATCGCGCTTGGTGCAGGGACTACGGTTGGCAATCTCTTGGCTGGTAATGGACCGTGGATACTGCTTACCGGGCTGGGTATTTTGCTGATCATGCTGTTTGGTTGGTTTCGTGATGTGATTATTGAGTCGAGGCAAGGGCTTTATAGTTCGCAATTAGATCGCTCATTTCGCCAAGGTATGAGCTGGTTTATCTTTTCTGAAGTGATGTTTTTCGTGGCCTTTTTTGGGGCTCTTTTCTATGCCCGAATGATAGCTGTTCCTTGGTTAGGGGGAGCCAGTAACAATGCGATGACTCACGCTGTATTGTGGCCAGATTTTGTTGCGATATGGCCGCTAGAAACCACACCAGATGGCCGTACAACTCAAGCAATGGGACCTCTGGGTTTGCCACTTTATAACACGCTTATTCTTCTGACTTCCTCGGTCACTATTCATATTGCTCATATGGCAATGGAACAAAACAGACGCCCCCGAGTGATCCTATTTTTGTTGCTTACTGTTTTACTTGGTGCTCTGTTTGTTTATTTACAAGGGGTGGAATATCTTCATGCTTATCAAGAGATGGGGTTAACTCTTGATGCGGGAATTTATGGTAATACCTTCTTTATGCTAACTGGTTTTCATGGGTTGCATGTCACGCTAGGTGCCGTATTGCTGTTTATTGTCTGGTGTCGCGTCATGATGGGGCATTTTAGTGCGCACAAGCATTTTGCTTTCCAAGCTGGGGTTTGGTACTGGCATTTTGTTGATGTGGTTTGGCTTTGTCTTTTTGTGTTTGTTTATATTTTATAGCGCTTAGTAAGGACGCGGATTTGGGGTAATCCAACCAAGTGCAAGCGCAAGGATAATACCAACCAGAAGTAATACAGATAAAGCGACACGCCATCCTAACGTTTTACTCATGGCTTGTTGTGATTGAGGATTAAGAAGTCGAGGTAAAGCACGAAACAGATTGAACACAGTAAATAGTAACAGCGCAATAAGAACAATCTTAATGATCATTATTGTCCTCTCTATTGAGATGGGGTGATGACTTTAAGCCTAGACGCTTGCATAGGAGGGAGCAAGATGAAGCGAATAAGCTTTTTGCTGTTTACCTTATTGATGGTAGCGCTCTGTTTGCGTTTAAGCTGGTGGCAAGTCGAACGAGCACAAGAAAAATCACAACGACAAGTGATGCTGGAGCGTCGTAGCGAACAAACCTATCACCATATTAATAGTTTGCCCAAGGATCCGCGTTGGTATCAATTAAATGTGATGGGGCAATTTGATCAGCAACATGCAATCTTATTAGATAATCAGATCCATCAAGGACGAGTGGGCTATCAAGTTTTACTGCCTTTTGTCAGTCAACAGCGTCTTTTCCTAGTTAATTTAGGTTGGCTTGCCGCTCCCCGTTACCGGGAACAACTGCCGCCCATCCCTCATTATTTTTTACCTATTCGGTTAACTGGATTGATTGATATTCCTCAGTCGTTATTACAACTAGGCGAGCAAGTTGATGAGCTAGAAGAGCTGATTCAAGAGCCCAATTCTCTGCAGCAACAAGTATTGCGGGTACAAAATCTAAATCTTGAGCAGCTGGCACAAAAACTGCAAAAACCGTTAGAGCCTTGGATTTTGCAATTAGACCCAAATCATCAACTGGCCTTACAACAACATTGGCAGGCCGTCGTGATGGGGCCTCAGAAACATTACGCTTATGCGCTGCAGTGGGGGTTAATTGCCGTGGCAATATTACTGTTAAGTCTATGGTGGCAAAGGAGAGTCAAACATGGCCAAACAGCGTAAATCTTACCTTTCTATCTTTGGACTCATTATGGCTTTTCTGCTGCCTATTGCGTTGGCAAAAGTCATGTTAGAAAAAAAATGGTATCAAGGCGGGGTCACCAACAAGGGCTCTTTAGTTGCCCAGCCGATAACCATTCCTCAATTACAACAAGATGCCCGTTGGCAACTGATCTATTTATTACCCAATGAGTGTCAGCAAGCGTGTTTAGGAGCTTTGTTTACGTTGCAGCAAGTTCCACAAGCGATAGGGCCTGAGCGTGATCGGGTGATCAGCAAAGTCTATGTTTCACGTGAAACATCATTAGCTGACATTAACCAGAAGATTAAACTCAGCGAATTATTTCAAACTCAAAATTTGCAGAACTATCAGTTTTCTGTGTTACCGAGTTTCCCCAAATTAGAACAGGCATTGAGCCAATTGCAGTTTGCTGGCATTGGCCTGTATCTGATAGATCCGCTCGGTAACATTATGATGGCGTATCCGCTGGCCTCGGAGAAAACAGCGATTTTGGCGCAAGGAAAAGACGTATTGCGAGATTTAAAACGACTGCTTAAGGTGTCGAAAATTGGCTAAGGAGGGCTGATGACTGGTTCTCATGTCCATCAGATATGGTTATCTCGTTTCATTGTTGCGACCTTTATTTTTTCCATTGTTGTGGTGGGGCTTGGTGCATTTACTCGCCTTACTGAATCAGGGTTAGGTTGCCCTGATTGGCCCGGTTGTTATGGTTTTCTTGCGGTACCTAGCAACAGTGATGAGTTGCGACAAGCACAACAACTGTATCCAGAGCAACCTGTTGAAGCGAGTAAAGCCTGGTATGAAATGGTCCATCGTTATGTTGCAGGCACCTTGGGTGTTTTGATT
Organism: Photobacterium damselae subsp. damselae; assembly: GCF_038086725.1. NCBI lineage: Bacteria > Pseudomonadati > Pseudomonadota > Gammaproteobacteria > Vibrionales > Vibrionaceae > Photobacterium > Photobacterium damselae. The sequence continues at coordinate 3,163,669 of NZ_CP146970.1, read as the reverse complement.
TTATTACTCAATATTCTTGCTTGGCGTTGGCAAACAAAAGAGCCGTTATTACCAAAACTGTTACTACTTCTGGTGTTGTTTCAAAGTGCGCTTGGGATGTGGACTGTCACCCTAAATTTGATGCCGATAGTAGTTATGGGGCATCTATTAGGGGGCTTTACTTTGGTTTCTCTGCTCTGGCTCTGGCATCAGAAACGCCATACTGAGGTGGTTCAAACCTTGCCCGCTGATAAGACTCGATTATTACAAGGTTACTTAGGTTTATTGCTGGTGATTGTGATTGGACAAATTGCATTAGGTGGTTGGACTGCCGCCAATTACGCCGCATTAGTTTGTACCTCTTTGCCGATTTGCCAAGTGAACTGGGTCGGTCAATTTGAACTGTCAGCCTTTGATCCCATTCCATACCCTGCTAGTAGTTATCAATATGGCATTTTGGATTATGGGCAGCGCGTTTCGATTCATGTCGCACACCGGATAGGGGCAATAGTAACAGCAATTGTTACTATCGGGGCGGTGATTTGGCTCTGGCAATGGCGTCATCTACGTTTACTCAGTTATGGCTTAAGTACTGTGTTGCTACTGCAAGTAGGGTTAGGAATCACCAATGTTGTTGCTTCTTTACCCTTAAGTGTTGCTGTGGCGCACAATGTAATGGGATTGACTCTACTGCTTGTGGTTATCAAAGCAAATTACCAAGTTTGGCTCTGTCGTCGGGCAGACTCTTATCACACGCTCCACTCCATGGAAGGAGGCATCAATGGCTAAATTATTGTCTGTTGCAACAACTTCATCTCGTCCTCGCGTTGCTGTGTGGCAAGACTATTTAACCATGACTAAACCGAAAGTGGTTGCTATGTTAGTGCTCACCGCATTAGTGGGAATGTGTCTTGCCGTACCCGGTTTACCACCATGGAAAAACCTAGTGCTTGGTCTGCTGGGTATTGGTTTGCAATCTTCAGCAGCTGCTGCATTTAATCATGTTTTAGATCGCCGCTTTGATGCCAAAATGGCGCGAACCTATCACCGCCCACTGGCAAAAGGGCGTATTGAGACTTGGAAGGCAGTGCTATTTGCCACAACGCTAATGGTCAGTGGATTTTACTGTCTTTGGCTACTTAACGCCTTAACTGCTTGGCTAACTTTTGCTAGTTTAGTGGGCTACGCTTTGGTTTATACCGTTTGGCTTAAACACGCAACGCCACAAAATATTGTTATTGGTGGCATTGCAGGTGCTGCGCCACCACTGCTAGGTTGGACGGCGATTACGGGCTCTGTTGATCCGCATGCTTTGCTGTTGGTGATGTTAATTTTCACTTGGACGCCACCGCATTTTTGGGCTTTAGCCATTCACCGCCGAGATGATTATGCTAAAGCCGAGATCCCTATGTTGCCAGTGACTCATGGTATTGAGTTTACTAAGACCATGGTGTTGCTCTATACCGTTATTTTGTTTGCCGTTGGTTTATTACCTTGGCTAACGGGCATGTGTGGTTGGGTATATCTGTTGGCCAGTAGCGTGCTCAATCTTGGCTTTGTTGGATATGCGTTAAAGCTTAAATTTGCCGACAGTGAAGGTCATGCATGGGCAACATTTAAGTATTCAATTTGGCATTTATTAGCCCTTTTTGTGGTGTTACTGCTGGATCATTGGTTAAGTGTGTAGCCGTTTCACGCAAAGCGTAAGTTATCTTCTTTTGTTCTGTTAGGCCTCTAGGTACACTGGTTTTCTTTTCTGATCTCAATTGATAAAAGAATGGCGAGTTTGCCAACTAAAGAGGTGTGTGTGCTTGCGGCATTAAAAGATAAATCTCTCCACTACCAAGTGTTTGCTTTAGCACTGCCGATGGTGCTTTCTAATATTACGGTACCATTGTTGGGCCTTGTTGATGCGGCGGTTATTGGACATCTAGAACATGCTTGGTATTTAGGTGGGGTTGCCGTAGGTGGCACCATGATCAATGTGACGTTCTGGTTGTTAGGTTTTTTACGTATGGCAACCACAGGGATTAATGCGCAAGCCGTTGGTCGCCAAGATAGATCAGGTCAAGCGACCATCTTTGTTCAGGGGATTGGGTTAGCTTGGTTATTGGCTTTACTCTTAATTGTGTTCCATCAGCCCGTTAGCCAACTTATTTTCCATTTCAGTGATGCTAGTGCGCAAGTTAAAGAGTATGCCGGGCAATATTTTTCTATTCGTATTTGGGGCGCACCTGCAGCATTAGCCAATTTGGTGATCATGGGATGGCTGTTGGGGGCCCAAAATGCTCGTGCACCGATGTGGTTATTGATTGTTACCAACCTCGTTAATATTGTCCTCGATGTGTTCTTTGTCTTAGGGCTGCATTGGAAGGTGCAAGGTGCAGCAAGTGCTTCTGTCATCGCCGATTATAGTGGCATGTTCTTGGGATTCTATTTTGTTGCTCGCCAGTGGCAACAGCAGCAATTACCACCGTTAAAAGAAAAACTCAGCGCATTACGTCATGGCATGGGGCGTTTACTCAAACTCAATCGAGATATCTTTTTACGTAGCTTATGTTTACAAGCCGCTTTTACTTTTATGACCTTTCAAGGGGCAACGCTGGGCGATAATGTAGTAGCAGCCAATGCGGTACTGATGAGTTTTTTAATGTTGGTCTCTTATGCGATGGATGGTTTTGCTTATGCCATGGAAGCGTTAGTCGGTAAGGCAGTGGGAGCCAAGGATAAACAAGAGCTTGGTCGTTATTTAACGGGAACCACATTTTGGAGCTTGGTGATCTCACTGTTACTGACTTTGGCTTTTGTCTGTTTTGGGTCATCGATTATTAATCTGATCTCTAGCATTCCTCAGGTTCAACAACAGGCTGCTATTTATCTTCCTTGGCTTGCTGCTGTACCGCTGGTTTCGATGTGGTGTTTTCTATTAGATGGCATCTTTGTTGGAGCGACACGAGGTCGTGAAATGCGCAATAGTATGTTTGTCGCTATTTGCACATTTTTTGTGGTGTGGTGGGCGCTATCTAGCTACGGAAATCATGCACTTTGGGCTGCGATGTTAGCCTTTATGGCGATGCGAGGTCTGACTCTTGCCGTGGTTTTTGCTTATCAATGGCGGAAAAATATCTTTCTATCACTGTCCTGAATAAACAAGTAGTTATAGATGGATCGCATAAATTTACAACAAAAAGAGCAAAAAACACTATCTATCTGAAGGGCGTTTTGGTTAAAATGCGCTCAAGTTTTGCACAGGTGGAAGAGATGAGAAAAGCGTTTTTATTACTTTTTGTCCTCTTAATGAGTGTCAGTTTTACCTCGACAGCGTATGCGAGTAAAGCCCGTAAAATGACAGTGACGGCGACAGCCTATAACTCAGTACGAGCACAAACTAACTCAAATCCCAGCATTGCAGCATGGGGCGATAGATTAAAGCCAGGCATGAAAGCCATTGCTGTATCACGAGATTTATTAGGGAAAGGACTAAAGCGAGGAACGAAAGTCAAAATCTCTGGGTTACCCGGTGAATATGTGGTGCTAGATAAAATGCATCACCGCTGGCGCAATAAAATCGATATTTATATGGGAAAAGATATTCGGGCTGCTAAGCAGTGGGGACGACGAAAAGTCACCTTAACCGTTCTGTAGATATCGACAGTAAATAATCACGATAAAAAAACCGCAATCTCATCAGATATTGCGGTTTTTTTTATGATGGTCATTCTTAACTGAATTAGTAGTAAGAGTGATCACCACGAGCGTGTTCGGTTACATCACGAACGGCGTTTAGCTCACCTTCAAATTGAGCTAATAGTTCTTTTTCAATGCCTTCTTTTAGCGTGACATCAACCATAGAACAACCGTTACAACCGCCACCAAATTGAATGACAGCGATGCCATCTTCAGTGATCTCAATTAGAGAGATGTGACCGCCATGGCCTGCAAGTTGAGGGTTTACTTGGGTTTGGATTACGTAATCTACGCGTTCCATAAGTGGAGCATCATCAGCTACTTTACGCACTTTAGCATTCGGAGCTTTAAGTGTTAGCTGAGAACCCATTTTATCGGTAACAAAATCGATCTGCGCATCTGTTAGGAATGGCAAGCTTAGCTCGTCAACAAAAGCGGAGAACAAATCGAACTTAATTTCAGTATCGTTAGCTTCTACTGCTTCTGGTGGGCAGTAAGAAACACCACATTCCGCATTAGGCGTACCTGGGTTAACTACGAATACTCGAATATTGGTGCCCTCAGGTTGTTGAGCTAGCAGTTTGCCAAAGTGCTCCTGAGCGCTGGCAGAAATAGTGATCATTGACACGACGTAATACCCGACTTATTTAGTAAGATTTAGCTATTGTACTATTGAATCGCTTTTCTATCACCATCTAATAGTATCATCTATGATTTAACCCCAGTTTTGTCCGATTTGCGAGGAGAAACTTGAAATTGTGTTACTGGGGTATAACTCAAAGCGTACACATCGATCCGTTCTATATGAGATGGTAATAAGCTGATGAGTTCTTTTAAGGTACTTCCTGTGGTAACAACATCGTCGACCAGTGCAATATGGGGTGGCAGTTGCTTTGCTTGTAATTGAAATGCCCCTTTTAAATTTTGCTGTCGTTCAGAACGCTTAAGCTTCTTTTGTGGTGGTGTATGACGAGTACGGATGAAACCATGAGATAGACATTCGCTATTTAGCGCTTCAGCTAAAGACCAAGCCAGCAGCGTACTTTGGTTAAACCCTCGTTGCCAAAGTCGATAACGGTGCAGTGGTACTGGTAGTAACACAGGTGCTGGTTGCTCAATTTGTTGTGCCAACCACTGGGCTAAAGGTGCTGCAAGATAAAATTGGCGTTGGAATTTAAATTGGTGTACGACTTGCTTAAGGGGAAATTGATGAAGACCAAGGCGATAAAAATGATGCCAAGGGGGTGGGGACACTAAGCATCGGCCACAAATCAATGTCGATGCTGATTGGGTTAATGTAGCCCCACAACGCTGGCAATAATGCAATTGCTCGATATGACGGCGACAGTTATCACACCATAACTGTTGTCCGGAACTTAACGGTAAGCGACATAATCGGCAGTGCCAAGCCAAAATTGATTCTGGGTTGAGCTTAGATAGAATGGAGTGCCACATCATCAATTACCGTTTATAAATAAGGAACCAGCTTACATGGCAGCAGAGTTATTTTGGCACACTCAAGGGCAAGGACCTGATTTGGTTCTCATTCATGGCTGGGGAATGAACAGTGCGGTATGGCAACCTGTGATGCCGCTCTTAACGTCGCATTTTACGGTGCATTGTTGTGACCTTCCCGGTTACGGTGAGAGTACATTGCCTTCTGCATCTAGCCTTACTGAAATTGCCAAGCAGGTGTATCAATCAGCTCCAGTTGAGCAAGCCGCTTGGCTTGGTTGGTCACTAGGTGGATTGATTGCCACCGACATTGCCTTGAAAGCTCCGGAGCGAGTGAGTCATCTTATTACGGTTGCCAGTTCTCCTTGTTTTGCTGCTTCTGAAAATTGGAAAGGAATTAAGCCTGCGGTGTTACAAGCGTTTATGGCGCAATTAGAACTTGATTTTCAGCCTACCATTGAACGTTTTATGGCATTACAGGCTATGGGCAGCCCGAGTGCACGACAAGATATTAAACAAGTAAAACAAGCGGTACTGGCCAAGCCTCAACCGCAATTAGCCGCGTTACAGATTGGATTACAGTTATTAGCTGAGCAGGATTTACGACCACAACTGGGAGCTATTTGCCAACCTTGGTTGCGTTTGTATGGTCGCTTAGACGGTTTGGTTCCAGTGAAAACGTGTACTGAAATGGAGCGACTGGCACCACAATCTCAAGCGGTTGTGTTTGAGCAAGCTTCTCACGCCCCTTTTATTTCTCATCCCGAGCAGTTTATCGATCCGTTATTGGCATTTTGCCATCCATAATTAATAGCTAATAAACGTAATTTAAAGCTCAATTTTTGTTCAGTCTTGCCGATAGTATCGTTAGCCATAGTTCACTTTTTCTCTTTTCCCTAGGTTGGCATAGACTGAACATATGATTATTTCTCCTATTCAAGCTGGTACGCCGATCAGTTCGCCTTCGGTGAATCCTCCGACAGAACAAGCTGCGCGGGAAAATCGGGTGCGAGAAAAAATTGTGGCGACCACCGAGCCTACAGCTAACTTGCAAGAACGGGGTGTTCAAGGTGATGAGCGGGCTTATCGTTCGATAGCAGAAGAAGAGCGCCCGCCAATTGAGCAGCAAAAGCAGTGGGCTAAGCATCGGGGCTATCAACAACGGTTAGAAACCTTAGTTGCGGCACTGTCTGCCGATAGCTATTTAGCCGAGAGTGATCATGGCTATTCGATGCACATTAAGTTGCCACGAGAGTTATTGGAAAAGTTGGCGCAAATTAGTGAGGTGGAGCGAACGAAAGGGGTGATTAGCCATCATTATGCGCTTGCGACTGTGCCCAATCCGCCTAATGCAATGTTGGTGAAAATTTAGTCTTAGTTAATATCTAAAGAACGTTACGGTAATAAGAGTTAGAACAATAGTATCGGTACTTGGAGCCATTAGTGTTATTTAGTTGGATGCATGAATCGAAAAATGCCCACCGATAAACGCTGGGCATGATAGTTCAACTTGCTAGTGATTACTTTTTCTTAGCGTTAGCAAATGCAGCCGCAAAAGCACCACCAAAAGCACTGTCGGTATTGTTTTGATTGCGATCTGAGTGATTGCTACGAGGGCGATTCTCTTGACGGCGATCAGCTTGTGGACGTGATTGGCGAGTTGGCTTTTCTGCGCCAGGTTCGTCATTTAAACGCATCGACATACCAATACGTTTACGCTGTAGATCCACTTCCATCACTTTTACTTTTACGATGTCGCCCGCTTTAACCACTTCACGAGGGTCAGAAACAAACTTATCGGATAGGGCTGAAATGTGAATTAAACCATCTTGGTGTACGCCAACATCAACAAAGGCACCGAAGTTAGTTACGTTGGTGATAACCCCTTCTAAGATCATACCTGGGATCAGATCTTTAACTTCATTAACGCCTTCCGCAAAGGTTGCCGTTTTAAACTCAGGGCGAGGGTCTCGGCCCGGCTTATCAAGTTCACTAATGATGTCAGTTACTGTTGGTAAACCAAAATGCTGATCGGTGTAGTCAACCGCTTTTAAGGTGCGCAGAAATTCGCTGTTACCAATAATGGCGTCTAACGATTTGTCGTTTGCACTGGCGATGCGTTTTACAACTTCATAAGATTCCGGGTGAACAGCAGAGCCATCGAGTGGGTTTTTACCGTTCATGATTCGTAAGAAACCTGCACACTGCTCAAATGCTTTCGGCCCTAATCGCGCCACTTTTTTCAGCGTAGTACGTGCTTCAAAACGGCCATTTTCATCACGATAATTAACAATGTTTTGCGCGATAGTAGCATTAAGACCTGCCACGCGAGTGAGTAATGGTGCTGATGCCGTATTAACATCGACACCCACGGCGTTTACACAGTCTTCAACGACAGCATCAAGACGTTTTGCCAGCATGCTCTGACTAACATCATGTTGGTATTGACCCACACCAATGGATTTAGGATCAATTTTCACTAATTCAGCGAGGGGATCTTGTAGGCGACGACCGATAGATACTGCACCTCGAATAGACACATCAAGATTTGGGAACTCGTTAGCCGCGAGCTCTGATGCTGAGTAAACCGAAGCTCCTGCTTCACTAACCATGATACTTTGGACCTTTAAGCTGTTATCTTTGATCAGCTGAGCCACAAAGCTATCGGTTTCACGAGAAGCTGTACCATTACCAATAGCAATCAGATTTACTTGATATTTAGCAATGAAAGCCAGTACCACTTTACCCGCTTCAGCAATTTTGTTGTGAGGGGCGTGAGGATAGATTGTTGCCGTATCTAATAACTTACCGGTTTCATCAACTACGGCAATTTTTGAGCCTGTACGTAGACCCGGGTCGATAGCAAGCGTGACACGAGGACCGGCAGGCGCTGCCATTAATAGGTCTTTAAGGTTATCGGCAAACACTTGCATTGCACCGTCTTCTGCGCGTTCGCGTAGGGCTGCCATTAACTCAGTTTCCATGTGCATTAGAATTTTAATGCGCCATGCCCAACTGATCACTTGTTTACGCCATGCATCACTTGGCTTAGTGCCTAACTGAACTTTGTAGTGATCGGCAATAATCACTTCGCAATGTGAGCCACGTACGGATTCATCTTGGTTTGGGTCGGCATTAAGTGATAGCTGTAAAAAGCCTTCATTACGACCACGAAATAGCGCTAAGGCACGGTGAGATGGGATCTGTTTAACTTTCTCACTGTATTCAAAATAGTCTTTGAATTTTGCGCCTTCGTGCTCTTTTCCATCAACAACACGTGACGTTAGCTCAGCTTGTTCTGTGAGATGACGGCGGATCTTCTCAAGTAGAGCCGCATCTTCAGCAAAACGCTCCATCAAGATAGCTCGTGCGCCATCTAGAACCGCTTTGGTATCTGCAAATCCTTTATCGGCATCAATATGATTGTGCGCTGCTGCTTCAGGATCTGTATCTGGATGTTGCCACAATAGGTCTGCAAGAGGCTCAATACCTGCTTCAATCGCAATTTGTCCTTTTGTACGACGCTTTGGTTTATAAGGTAGGTAAAGGTCTTCAAGACGAGTTTTGCTGTCGGCCTGGTTTATTTCTGCTTCTAGTTGAGGCGTTAGCTTATTTTGCTCACTGATAGATTTTAAAATCACTTTACGGCGATCATCGAGCTCACGTAGATAACCAAGACGAGATTCAAGGTTACGCAGTTGAGTATCGTCTAAACCGCCAGTCACTTCCTTACGATAACGGGCAACAAAAGGCACCGTATTACCATCATCTAGCAGGCTTACTGCCGCATTGATCTGCTCTAGGCGAACATTCAATTCGGAGGCAATAAGCTGGTTGATAGAGTTATTCATCCGTTATTTCTCTTACTTTGTCGATAACTGCAGTCATTCTACGGGGGAATTGAGGGGAGGCAAGTTAGAACTGTGTTATATGCGGAGCTTGTTTAGACGCAGATCAGTAAGCTTATAGCAAAAAAATATGCGATAGCCTAAAGAGGGTCTATCGCACGGTGTAAAATCATTAAGATGCTTGATAGCGAATTGCATTAATAAACCACAACTTTTGACCCAGAGGGGTTTGCACTATAGCCTCATCATCCACTTCTTTTTTCAGTAGAGCTCTGGCCATTGGTGAGTCGATTGAGATGTAATCTTTACGACCATAAATCTCATCAGGGCCAACAATGCGTAGGGTGAGTGTTTCACTTTCTTCGTTTTCAATTTCGACCCAAGCACCAAAAAAGACTTTGCCATCTTGCTGTGGTGAATAATCAACAACCTGCATTATCTCAAGACGTTTTCTTAAATAGCGTACTCGACGATCAATTTCACGCAGACGTTTTTTATTATATTGATAATCAGCATTTTCGCTGCGATCACCAAGGCTTGCGGCCCAAGTTACCTTTTTGGTTACTTCAGGACGCTCTTCTCGCCAGAGATAATCAAGTTCAGCTTTTAGCTTGTTATAACCTTCACGGGTCACCAAATTGGTTTTCATCTAAGCCTCTAACGTTCATTCTGCTTAGTTGCAGAGCCAAAATAGTGACGGTGAAATGGGGCGCGGTCAATAAAAAAACGAGCGGTTATATATTCTGCTCATTATTGAGATCGCAAATTATAAGACAGCAAGTGCTGCATCATAGTCTGGCTCTGTTTTAATTTCAGAAACAAGCTCACAGTGACTGACTTTCCCTGTTTCATCAAGGCAGATAACGGCTCGAGCGGCTAAACCTGCCATAGGGCCTTCAGCAATTTTGACACCATAGCTTTGTGTAAAATTCGGTGCACGGAAAAACGAAGCCATAGTGACATTTTCAATACCTTCTGCGGCACAAAAACGGCTTGCAGCAAAAGGTAGATCGGCAGAAATACAGATAACTGCAGTGTTTTCTTTACTCGCTGCTTGCTGATTAAACATGCGCACACTCATGGCGCAAATAGGGGTATCAACACTTGGGAAAATATTAAGAACGACTTTTTTCCCTGCAAAATCTGATAGGTTCACTGGGGCAAAACCGATTCCAGCCAGAGAAAAGTCAGCAACAGGTTCTCCAACTTGTGGAAAACGGCCTTGAATTTCAATTGGCTGACCTTGAAGTGTTACTTGTGACATGACTTTACCTCTAACTGATTGACTATCGATAGATTTCGATTTATGTATGCCTTTAAGTAATAATAAACCACAAATTATGGTTGCGAGCCATAAGTGATTGCTTGGTTATGGCTATATCAGCAAGAGGTGAAATCTATCTTATCTTGTTGTTTTGTAAGTGCTATAACATGAATAAATGATTTTATTGTGTTTTTTCATCGCCAGATGGACCGTTTTGTCTTACGCCTATGGTGATATTGCTGCGATGAGTCGACATAATCTGTAACAATTTAGTGAACGTTTTAATGACGAAATTCAGCATGAGTTGGCGTCTGTCACGTACACTAGGTTTCGTGTTAACGGCACGATCAATGAAGGTGATATATGCAGGAAAATTTTAAGATTCTGGTTGTTGATGACGATATGCGTCTACGTGCTTTGCTTGAGCGCTATTTATCAGAACAAGGCTTTCAAGTACGCAGCGTGGCAAATGGTGAACAGATGGATCGCTTATTGGCGCGTGAAAACTTTCATTTGATGGTGCTCGACTTAATGTTGCCGGGTGAAGATGGCTTATCAATTTGCCGTCGTCTGCGTAACGCCAATAATATGCTACCGATTTTGATGCTAACAGCAAAAGGCGACGAAGTTGATCGCATTGTGGGTTTAGAAGTTGGCGCGGATGATTATCTGCCAAAACCGTTTAACCCGCGTGAGTTGTTAGCTCGCATTCGCGCCGTATTACGACGTCAGACGATTGAAGCACCAGGTGCACCAAGCATTGATAGCAAAGTGATTGAGTTTGGTGACTTTCGTTTAAATCTCGGTACCCGTGAAATGTTCCGTGGCGATGAACCAATGCCATTAACCTCGGGCGAATTTGCTGTACTGAAAGCGCTTGTGACCAATGCTCGTGAGCCGATGTCGCGTGATAAGTTGATGAACATGGCTCGTGGTCGAGAGTATTCGGCAATGGAGCGTTCAATTGATGTTCAAATCTCTCGCTTACGTCGAATGGTAGAAGAGGATCCAAGTCGTCCACGTTACATTCAGACTGTATGGGGCCTTGGCTACGTGTTTGTACCGGATGGACAAGAGGCGTAATCATGCGTCTTTCGCCTCATAGTACGCTTGCTCGTACCATCATTTTGCTAGCTGGCTTGCTGATCGCAAGCCAGATTTTTTCCTATCTTACTGTAGTTAATTACGCGCTATTACCGAGTATTCAACAATTTAACCGAATCTTAGCTTATGAGGTTCGCTTGATGATGAAAGAAGACTTGGATATGGCCGATGGGGAAAAATTCCACCTTGATCGTCCTGTTAGACGTCAGTTACTTGAGCAACTTGGGGTAACCGTGGTTGCGGTAAACAGCCCAGAAGCTAAAGAGTTTGAACAAGCAACGCACATTGATTATCTCAGTGAAGAGATGAGTCATGAGCTTAAATCTCCCACCGATGTCAGATTATTATTAGGCGCCGACAGTTATGAGCTGTGGATGCACTGTGAGGCCATGCCTAATTATTTGCTTCGGGTACCACTATCGGCTCTGCAAGAAGATGATTTTTCTCCATTAATTATCTATAGCTTGGTTATTGCGGTCATGGTGATTGTTGGCGGTTGGATGTTTATTCGGATCCAAAATAGGCCGTTAATGGCACTAGAACAAGCCGCGATGCAGGTAGCAAAAGGCGATATTCCACCACCATTACCGGTCCAAGGCGCATCTGAAATTCGAGCGGTCACGAAGGCTTTCAATAAGATGGCTGAAGGGATTAAGCAGCTTGAAGATGATCGCGCTCTATTATTGGCAGGGGTTAGTCATGACCTACGTACACCTTTGACTCGAATTCGTCTTGCTACCGAAATGATGTCGCCTGAAGATGGGTATCTGGCTGAGAGTATGATCAAAGATACTGAAGAGTGTAATGAGATCATCAGTCAGTTTATGGATTACCTAAAATCGACTAAAAAGCAGGAAGAAGAGGATGTTGAGTTAAATACCTTATTGCAAGAAGTTGCTGAAGCTGAAGGTGGGTATGAGCGACATATCGAACAAGAGCTAGGACAAGTCCCTGGTGTTGTCCGAGCCAATACCGTAGCCCTGAAACGTTGTGTGTCTAACTTGGTTGTTAATGCGATTCGTTATGGTGACGGTTGGATTAAGATAAGCAGTGGAGCTTCTGCCGATCGACAAACTGCATGGTTCTGTGTTGAAGATAATGGCCCGGGTATTGCCCCTGATGAAGTGACTCGCATGTTCCAACCTTTAACCCGAGGCGATTCTGCCCGTGGCAGTGATGCAGAAGGTACAGGATTGGGCTTGGCAATTGTAAAGCGCATTATCGATCAGCATGAAGGCACCATCAATGTGACCAACCGCAGTGAAGGTGGATTGCGAGTACAGATTAATCTGCCACTTGCAAACGGAAAAGGCAGCAAGTTAACCTTACTGTAATCGTATAGCTGGCAATGCTTACTCATTGATAATGAATCGAGCTAAATAATAAAGCCCACAGTTTGCAATGAACTGTGGGCTTTTTGTTGGAACGTTTTTCCCGTTAGAGGGAGATGAGGCGTTTAGTTTGACGCAACTTGTTGTTCTAATTCTTGTTCTGTTTCTGCCTGAGTTTGCATGTGCTCTTCTGGCAAAATCAGGTTAAGCAAGATAGCGGTAATGCCACCTGCAGCCATGCCTGAAGAGAGGATACTTTTGACGATGTCAGGCATAAACTGCAAGATTTCAGGTTTTTGAGCGATACCCAGACCCATCGAAAAAGAGAGTGCCATAATCAAAATTGCGCGGCGATCGAGATGACAACGGGAGATGATACGAACACCTGATGCGGCAATGGTACCAAACATCACAATGGTGGCTCCGCCCAGTACTGGCTCAGGAATTAGCTGAACCAAATTTGCAACGCCAGGAAACAGACCTAGCAGCACCAGCATGGCAGAAACAAAGTAACCAATGTATCGACTTGCCACACCCGTTAATTGAATGATGCCGTTGTTTTGACTGAACGTTGAGTTAGGGAAACTGTTTAACACGGCAGCAAGTGCTGAGTTAATACCATCGGCAAGAACTCCGCCTTTGATTCGTTTAAGATAGACCGGACCTGCAACAGGCTGCTCTGAGGTTTCGGAGGTTGCGGTAATATCACCAATGGCTTCTAGTGAGGTGATGGCAAAAACGATCATCAGAGGAATAAGCAGTCCCCAGTCAAAGCCCAACCCGTATTGCATCGGCATTGGAATGGCAATCAGATCAGTTTGCGCCATTTTAGAACTATCTACCATGCCCATAAACCACGCTAATAGGGTACCCATCGCCATTGCAATCACGATAGAAGAGACGCGTAAATAAGGGTTACGTACTCGGTTAAGTAATACGATAAAGCCCAGTACAGTACCGGCAAGCAGAAGGTTATTTAAGCTGCCGAAGGTGCCACTTTCAATTGCACTATAACCACCACCGATAGAAGTTAGTCCGATCTGAATCAGAGTTAGACCAATTAGGGTAACCACAATGCCAGAGACTAAAGGAGTAATAATGCGTTGAGCATGTTGCAAAATACGTGAAATCACCACTTCGGTTAAAGAGGCAAATAAGATCGTGCCGAAAATAGCGGCCATCATGGTTGGGATATCAGCGCCACCTGCTTTTAATGCTAGCCCTGCACCAATGATAGGACCTAAAAAGTTAAAGCTGGTGCCTTGAATTGAAAGCAGTCCTGAGCCAACAGGGCCAAAGGTGCGAATTTGAATAAACGAGGCAATACCAGAAGCAAACAACGACATACTGACGATGGTATTGGTATCGCTGGCAGGCAAACCTAATGATTGGCAGATAATCAATGATGGGGTGATCACTGCGACAAACATTGCCAGCAGATGTTGGGTTGCGGCAAACAGACTTTGGGCAAAAGGAGGGCGATCGTTTAATCCATAAATAAGATCGCTATTGCGCTTTGGTTGGCTCGACATTGCCATGGTTCCTAATTGTGTTGGCTCAATTGCTTGGTTTTGCTGCGCTGAATGGGCGACAAAAGATCAAAGACGCCGATATCTGTGATTGCTGTTACTCAGAACGTCTAAGACCCCAAATGCTGAGCGGTTGAGAGTCGAGCGCTATTTTAGAGTAGTTTTACAAAATAGCAAACGTTTGCGTCTGTTTTATTTATGGCGGAGTAGGGAGATGATTATCAGGTATGCTATGGGGGGATTTCTGCTGTTGTTGGAAAAGTAGGAACAAGCTAGCTCCTACTTTTCGCGCTTTCTAGACCAATCTTTAGGCGTTAGAGTAGTTTTCTCGATTAGCAAGCCAACGATCAATAATAGCTTTGGCGTTATCTGGATAGTTCTGATGAATATAACGAGCCAACTTTTGAATTTGTGGAATCATATATTGGTCACGTACCAGATCTGCGACTTTAAATTCAGCAATACCTGTTTGCTTAGTACCTAATAATTCACCTGGGCCGCGAATTTCCAAATCCCGTTGTGCAATAACGAACCCATCGTTACTTTCTCGTAATACACCAAGTCGTTTTTGCGCTGTTTTCGAAAGCGGTGATTTATAAAGCAAGACACAGTGGCTGGCAATATTACCTCGACCTACGCGACCTCGAAGCTGATGGAGCTGAGCCAAACCTAATCGTTCTGGGTTTTCAATCACCATTAAGCTGGAATTAGGCACATCCACGCCCACTTCAATGACCGTTGTTGCGACCAGTAAATCCAATTCACCTGCTTTAAATTGCGCCATGATGTGCTGTTTTTCTTGCGCTTTCATTCGGCCATGAACTAAGCCAATGTTTAGTTCAGGTAATTTTGCCGTTAAATCGGCAGCGGTATCGGATGCGGCTTGTGCTTCAAGTACTTCAGATTCATCTATTAACGTACAGACCCAATACGCTTGACGACCTTCGGTTTGGCAAGCGTGACGAATTCGTTCAATGATGTCATCACGACGGGAATCAGGTACCGCAACAGTCGTGATAGGTGTTCGTCCCGGTGGTAACTCATCAATTACTGAGGTATCCATATCGGCGTAAGCGGTCATGGCTAATGTGCGCGGAATTGGCGTTGCCGTCATGACTAGCTGATGGGGATAACGACCGTCATTTGCCCCTTTTTCTCGCAATTCTAACCGCTGGTGGACACCAAAACGGTGCTGTTCATCAATGATCACCAAAGCAAGATTGGCAAATTTGACCTGCTCTTGAAACAGAGCATGAGTACCGACCACCATTTTGACACTGCCAGATTCTATTTTTTCTAACTCTTTTTCTCGTGCTTTGCCTTTTAACTTACCCGCTAGCCAACCGACTTGAATATCAAGAGGGTTAAACCAATTGGCAAAGTTGATCGCATGTTGTTCGGCTAACAGTTCAGTTGGAGCCATTAATGCCACTTGATAGCCATGTTCAATTGCTCGTAAAGCACTGAGCGCCGCTACCAAGGTTTTCCCCGAGCCTACATCACCTTGTACTAAGCGCATCATAGGCTGGGTTAGACTTAGGTCGTTTTCAATCTCAGCCACTACACGTTGTTGCGCGCGAGTTGGGGTGAAGGGTAAGGCGCTAAGCAGTTGTTGTTTTAATGTATCTGTAGCAGATAACGGCCAACTGTTGTGCTGTTGACCTTTACTGCGTAGAGCCAGCATCGATAAATTTTGCGCTAAAAGCTCTTCTAAGATAAGGCGTTGTTGCGCTGGGTGTTTTCCCGCCTCTAGTTGATCCAAAGAGATATCTGGAGTTGGGCGGTGCATAGTGTGTAGTGCTTGCGCTAGCGTCATTTGTCGATCATAGAGTCCTTCTGGAAGTAACTCTCGCACTGCCGCTTTATCTAATAACTTCAATGCTTGATCGGTAAGGTTACGCAAGGTGAGTTGACGCAATCCGTCGGTCGTTGGGTAGACAGGAGTTAACGTTTCTTCTACTCGCAATTCAGTCGGCTCAGAGAAAACACGGTAATCTGGATGATTGATTTCTAAGCCGTATTGACCCCGCTTGATTTCGCCATAAGCTTTGACCTGGCGACCTTCAATAAAGCTGTTTTTCATAGCGGCATTGAAGTTAAAAAAGCGTAATGTCACCGCTCCAGTATCATCGCCGATCTTAACCGTTAGCATTTTGCGTTTGCCAAAGGTCATATTACAAGTTAGGACTTCACCTTGAACGGTTAAGTGCTGCCCTGGTTTTATCTGTCCCATAGGCCAAATACGGGTGCGATCTTCATAACGTAAAGGCAGGTGAAAGAGTAAGTCTTGCACCGAATTTAAGCCTATTTTGCTAAGTTTCTCCGCCATTTTGGCACCAACGCCGCTTAACTCGCTGACTGCGATGGTATCGAGAAGTTGTCCGCTCATCCCGTATCCTATGGTTTATTTTTGTTTGTTTTTCTTTGGTTCGACCGCTTGCATGGTTGCCCACCAAGCATCATCTGCCACAATTTGTCCTTCGGCATCAAGCTCAGGATAAGGCAGTCCTTTACGTTTGGCGACGTTAGCTAGCACTGGGTGGCCACGTTCGAATAAAATACGATGAACCACTTCATCAGGCAATAGTGTTTCTGTGCGCTGATACATCCCAGCATTTTGGCGCTGACGTTGTGCTTCATACAGAATCAAGGCACTGGCTACCGATACATTTAACGACTGTACCATGCCCACCATTGGAATAATGATATCTTGATCTGCAAGGGCTAAAGCTTCAGCAGTGATCCCATGTTTTTCGCCGCCGAGAATAATTGCAGTCGGTTTTGTGTAATCTATCTCGCGAAAATCAACCGCTCGCTCAGATAAGTTGGTTGCCAGAACCTGCATTCCTTGTGCTTTCATCGCGTGTACTGCATCAGCAATATTGGCATGAGTTTCAAGTTCTACCCAGTTACGAGAACCGGCAGAGGTGTGGCTATGAAGACGCAGTTGTTCTGCTTGCCATACAGCATGAACTTTATGAACACCAACGGCATCTGCAGTACGAATAATGGCAGAAACATTATTTGGTTTATGGACCTGCTCAAGGCAAACCGTGAGGTCGGGTTGGCGTGTGGCTAAGACTTGTGAAATGCGTTCAAAGCGCTCAGGAGTCATAAATAAATCCTATAAGAAAACCCAGCTTTTTTTCTTGCATGGGAGATAAACAAAACGCCCAGTTAAGGGCGTTTGTGATCGTAAATGGCTCAGAAAAATCAGTTCTTTTGACGTGATACTCGTACCACGTTTGGCATAACGCGAATACGGCGCATAATACTTGCCAAATGGACTCGACTCTTGGTGGTCAGTCGAACTGTGATGGTGTAGAGACGACCATCTTTTTCTTCGGTGGCTAAGCCTTGAATGTTAGAGCCTGTTGCTGCAATGGTATTGGTAAGATCTGCCAGTGCGCCTTGGTGGTTGTGCATATCCACTTTTAGGTTGGTGACAAACTCTTGTTCAATATCATCGCTCCATTCTACCGCCATGTACTTATCGGGCTCCTTACGGTGGCCTCGGATATTGGCACATTCTTCACGGTGAATGACTAGACCTCTGCCTGGGCTAACATGAGCAACAATTGGATCGCCCGGAATTGGGTGACAACAGTTAGCGTACGTTAGCAAGATACCATCAGCCCCTTGGATAGGTAGGCGGTGGTGGTTATCTTTGGCATTAAGCTCATCGGCATTACCCAATAATCGACGGGCAATAACCACACTCATCAATTCGCCTAAACCAATCTCAGTGAGAAGTTCATCGGTTGATTCAATGCGAAGATCGCTTAGCACTTTATCGATATTTTCACTTGGTAGCTCATCGAGCTTCACACCACCAAGGGCATGATTTAGCAAACGACGACCAAGAGTAATAGATTCTTCACGGCGCATGGTCTTCAGTACCTGACGAATCTTAGTACGAGCGCGAGAAGTTACCACATAGTTGAGCCAAGCGGCATTTGGACGTGCGCCTGGTGCGGTGATGATATCGATAGTTTGGCCATTTTTCAGTGGCTTGCTTAATGGGTATGGTTGACGTTCAACACGACAGCCGACACAAGAGTTACCGACATCAGTATGAACGGCATAAGCAAAGTCCACCGCTGTTGCGCCCATCGGCAGTTCAACAATACGGCCTTTAGGTGTAAAGACATAAATCTCATCTGGGCAGAGATCAGATTTAACGTTTTCGATGAATTCAAATGAGTTACCGGCACTTTGCTGTAATTCAATTAAACTCTGCATCCAACGTTGCGCTTTTAGCTGAGCAGTTGTGCTAGAGCCTGCGCCATCTTTCTTGTATGCCCAATGTGCTGCAACCCCTTTATCGGCCATTTGATCCATATCTTCGGTACGAATCTGTACTTCAACAGGCACCCCGTGAGGGCCAACTAATGAAGTATGGAGTGACTGATAGCCATTGGCTTTTGGAATTGCGATGTAGTCTTTCATTCGACTTGGGCGTGGTTTATACAGGTTGTGCACCTGACCCAAGACGCGATAGCAGGTATCAATGTCTTTAACCAGTACTCGAAATGCGTAGATATCCATAATGGAGTGGAAACGCAGTTCTTTGTTTTTCATCTTGTTATAGATGGAGTACAGGTTTTTCTCTCGACCTAATACTTGCGCATCAATTCCCGCATCAACGAGACGACCCTCAATTTCAGCGTGAATCTTATTGATCATTTCTTTGCGGTTGCCCCTGGCCGCGGCGACGACATTTTTCAGCACTCGATAACGATTTGGGTACAGTGCTTCAAAGCCGAGTTCTTCGAGTTCGGTTTTGATGTTATGAATACCTAAACGGTGAGCGAGGGGAGAAAAAATTTCGAGGGTTTCACGGGCAATACGACGACGTTTGTCCGGACGTAAAGCACCAAGGGTACGCATATTATGTGTACGGTCGGCCAGTTTAATCAGAATCACGCGAATATCATGAGCCATTGCCATGATCATTTTGCGAAAGTTTTCTGCTTGAGCTTCTTTACGGTCGCGGAATTTTAGCTTATCCAGCTTAGAGACCCCGTCTACCAGTTCTGCAACTGTATCGCCAAAGCGTGTTGCCAAGTCATCCTTGGTTACTTCGGTATCTTCAATTACATCGTGGAGAAGGGCTGCCATTAGCGTTTCGTAGTCCAAACGCATTTCTGCCAGTATACGAGCTACAGCAATAGGGTGGATAATGTAAGGTTCGCCGCTTGAGCGTGTTTGGCCTTCGTGGGCGTCGCGCGCAACTAAATAAGCCTGCCTAAGAGCCTCGATCTGAGGCTCTGGCAGGTACTCAATTGCGACTTCTTTCAGGCTATCAAATAGATACAATTCGCCTGGTTCCCTGAATTAACGGTTGCCGCCAGCAATAGCACTTACAGCTGCAAGTTCAGCAGCTTCTTGCTCTTGCAGTTCCTGACGCTCGCGAGCATCTAGGATGTCTTTAGTAATTAGACCTTCTTCGATTTCACGAAGTGCAATTACTGTGTACTTGTCGTTTTCTTCTGGAACCAGTGGATCCTTTGCGCCAGTTTGCATTTGACGTGCGCGGCGAGCAGCAATTTGGATCAGATCGAAACGGTTGCCAATTTTATCAACAGCGTCTTGAACGGTTACGCGTGCCATGGAGGACTCCAGTGGTTATATAAGTAAAAGAGGGAAAATTGTACAAAAATACTTATTGATCTGCCAGTAGTGCAGCCAACATGCTCTTATATTTAGCAGCTTGTTTCGCTTGCTTCAATCGTTCTGCACGAATAATCGCTTTAAAATCGATTAAAGCTACGTCGAAATCATCATTAACGATCACATAATCGTACTCGTCATAGTGAGAAATTTCAGAACGAGCTTCTTGCATACGGCCCGCAATAACGTCGCTACTATCTTGACCTCGAGCATTCAAACGACGCTCCAGCTCTTCTTTTGATGGTGGCAGGATAAAGATGCTTTTTGCATTAGGCATTAGCTGGCGAATTTGGCGTGCGCCTTGCCAGTCGATATCTAAAAAGATGTCGATGCCTTTGCTTAGTTGCTCTTCAATCCATAGACGTGATGTGCCGTAGAAGTTACCAAATACTTCAGCATGTTCAAGGAATGCACCTTGGCCAATCAAATCAGTAAATTCTTCTACGCTAACGAAATTGTAATGAACGCCATGTTCTTCACCCGGACGCATTCCACGTGTAGTGTGGGACACGGATACTTTTATGTCATAGGTCGGGTTTTGTTCCAGAAGGGCGTTAATCAAACTTGATTTACCAGCACCGCTTGGAGCCGACACGATGTATAGAGTACCTTTGCTCATTGCCTATTTTCACTCAGTGATAGAAGGGCGCGCAGATTATCATGATCTGCGCACAATTGAAATTAGCAGCTTGTTTGAAATTTCATCTTTTTTCGCACGAACTGCCATTGCGTTAGCCTTTTTATAAGCCTAGATGAAATGTTTTTTAGTGCCATATCTGCTAGTGAGGTTAGTTTTAGCCTTATGAATCTTTTAAATACTCATCTGTGATGAAACATTCGCCCATAAGGTTACGTTCGCCTTTTGGTATATCTTCTTTTTGCGCTAGGCTTTCCCATCCTGAAATGATTTGAATCAGCTGTTGAAAAATTTCATGTGCTTTTTGTGCTTTGACTTGAAAATAATCAGCAACTTCAAAGGCGAGATTAATATCAATAGCATTACTTGTCTCATCTATATTTAGATGTAATCCTGTTGCACTCAATGTTGGGTTAATATCATATGCTGGCGAAAGTCGCCATCCCGTTGCTTCAGAATAAAACCATGATTTCTTAAATGACTATCAAAATCTTCTAGTTGGGTCATAGTCGAACTAAAATGAAGCCTTTGCCATCATTAGTTCGATCAAATCGCTTACTCAAGAAAATATGATGCACTCCGATCGCTTCAACTTTGGACTTGGACATATTAATTCCCATGTCTAAAGCCATCTGATAGACAATGAGCTCCCATAGTCCAATATTATACTCATCATAACTGCTTGGGAATTTAGCTAACCATAGACTTTGGTCAATGTCTCCAATGGATGCTTTAGGGTGAGCTCCCCCTAATGAAGAGGTGAAAGATCTCTACGGGCTTTGTCGAGCGAGAACTGTTAACCTATGCAAGGGGGATCACCGTGAGGTGAAATCTGAAGGAAGCAAAAAACTTGGCTGTGACGAACAGATATCTAATAGTAGATCATTACAACTTGAGTAACCTAGCAATAGATAGAATAGCCTAATGCCTTGATGGAAAGTGTGTAGTGATAAATTAGGCACAGCCAAAGGAAAGAACAACGTCTATTATCTTAGGAGAATTTATTGTTTGTCTTTATAGAAACTAATACAGCAGTAATGCTGATTTGACACCTAATAAGTCAGCAATTGAAGTACAGCTTCTTTTACTCAGAGCAGATATTAAACTCAACCCCAGTTGATTTTTAAGTGAGATAATCATAATCGGCATTTTTTCTACTTAGCTCTTAAGATCCTGTCGATGATAAGCCCTACATTTATTATATTCAGATTAATTAAAATGTTCATACTTGCTGAATAAATATTAATTATTACAAATAAAATGACCTCTGATGGTAAAATGCTTTCTCATATTTATGTTATTCTACTTTTTTAAAAAAAGTACGTTTTTATTTTTTGAAATATAGAGAAAGTAACTTGGTTAAGTATAAGTCTGCGTTATTAGTTTTATTGGTTTTATTAGTTTCTGGTTGTGGTGATGATGATTCATCTATAATTGATAGTGGTGATGACTCATCTATAATTGATAGTGGTGATGACTCATCTATAATTGATAGTGGTGATGACTCATCTATAATTGATGGTGGTGATGACTCATCTATAATTGATGGTGGTGATGACTCATCTATAATTGATGGTAGTGATAGTATACCAGTCATGAATGAGCATCTCGGGCAGTCCAGTTCGATGGTTAATCTTGTTAGTAAAGACTATGTTGCAAAAGCGCAAAAAATAGATTTTTCCATAAAAGGAAACGAGGAAAAACTTACTCAGCGTAATATTGAGATTGGAGCCGAGGAGCATACTAAATTTTTATTTAATGACATTATTCTAACTAAAAATGATAAATCTATTCTTATTGAAAATTATACCCCTTTCTTGCTCGATGATTTTTATGCAAAAATCAATGAAAATATTTATTACATTAAATTAGATAAAGTATTAAGTGGTTATAGTAAAGCGGAATATTCTACTAATGTTGATATATTATCTATTACGCCATTATTTGGCGATACAATGTTTCAACCTGTAATTATCTGGGGTAATGAAGGTGACGAAGTCGATTCGTCTAAATGCTTACCTGTTGATAGTGATAGATGCTATGCTTGGCCAACAGAAGAGCAACAAAAGATATATGAACGTATTTTAGTGAATATGCACAATTCTTTTAATTCTAAATATTTTTTTCCATTATTAAAAGAATCATATGATCAATTTTGTGCAGACGATCTATATGGATGTGCAGCTCATGGGAACAAAGCTCATGATAATTATTTAAGAATGGCAATTAAAGGCCATCAATTAAAGTTTAGCGTTTTATACCATGAATCAGATCATGTGTTAGGGGTTGGTGGTAATTGGGCAAATTCTGGTTTAGATCCTATGTATACATCTGAGGCAATAAGCAGAGGATGGGCTAGTATATGGTTTGGTACTATTAGCAAAGATAATGATAAGTTTGCTCCTAATAGCTATGATATCTATAAAACAATGTTTCATGAACCAGCTCACGGGTATAACTTTGATCATGAATCAGGGATGACATATGGTTTCTCTGAAATTTACGGCCGAGATTTTAAAAACTTACATATTCCAGTGTCGGATGTGGAAAATATTTCGGCAAAGAAAACGCCAGATGTTATTTTGAATAAGATAGGTAATCAAAATGGTATTATTAGTTATGAAGTGTTATCTAAGCCAGATGTTGATGTGTTTGACATAAATATTACTGTGTTAAATACTCAAGCAATAAGTTATGAAGACAGACTATATGAATATGATGGTAAGGTTTTTTATGATATTAAATTTTTAAAAACACCTCAAACGTTAACTTATATTCAGTTATCATCTTCAAATTATGATTATATGTATACTGAAAGACTAGAAACAGAAGAAATATATCCTGAAGATCCTGTGTTTGTAACACTAAGTGGAAAACAATATTATGATTTGTCAATTGAAAGAATAAATAAAGATTTTGAAGTAAAAGAAGCTAAATATATTTGTCCCGAACAGATTAAGGGTTCTCGTGCATCGAAAAAAGCTGATTCTAATGAGTTATGGAATTTATATATTAAAGATACCGAGAATACATTAAAAACAAGTGAATATATTGGCGCAGAAAAGTGGTCTGATGATACAGCTGATGTGATTGACTTCTCTAATCATGATTCATTTGTAAGAAATAAGATATCTCGATCTGTGAAATTTAATAATGATTATGGATTGATCTGTATTAAAGATTAATCAAGATAAAACCCGATATCAATTATAGATATTGGGTCAGGGTGTCCACATGAATGGTTAAGACTTAGCCATTCATGTAAATCCAGCCATAAGAACTTGTTCCAAGTAGGCTGATTCTATTATGCACCGCTTTTGTTTCATCGGTACGCTAATCTTGGTTGACTCCCCTCTGAGTATATTCGGTACCATATACCTTAATGTCGCCAAGTTTTCAGCGATGTTTTTGCTCTATAAATCTGACAAGCATCTTCACCCATACTGGCATCTAAATCCAGTGCATAGATTCAATGCCCCAGTACGAGCAGATAGCCTATCTTGCCTCTGTTGTCGTTTTCACATCCATTTTGTATTGAGTGCATTTGCCACTTCACTATCCATTATATTACCCGTTTGTTCGTGGTTGTTGATGAATTTCATGGCTGGTAAAAATAACAAAGCCCTTAGTAAATAAGAGCTTTGTGGAAGTGTGTGGAGTAGAGGTGAATCTATTCAATATTCTGAATTTGCTCGCAGAATAGCATTGGCAATGCCCTATGAAACCAGTGCTTTCAAGCGATTATGGTGAGTAACTGTATCACGTTACTCACCGATATACTCACCAAAAAGAATTTGGTTAACATCATCGATGTTGCATCCAAAGCAGAAGATCGGACAGTAACCAAGACTTGGTTGTACCAACTTGCTTGGCTACCGGGACTTGGCCTTTTCGGCTTAGCCTCCACCAAGTGGTGTTGCTGACGGAGGTGAGTTGTTTACGCTCGGCTTCTCTTACCAAGCGCTCTGACTCACCATAGGCGTTCAAGATCTCTGCTCTTTGTGTCAACGTCGGTTCAGTATAAGGCATTTATTTTTCCTCCTCCACCCGGTGGGACATCAACCAGGCATCGAGATCATCGCGCTTGAAGTACAGCTTGCGATTTGGCTTATAGTGCGGGATCTGCTTGGCATGGGTCAGCTTATATATGTACTTAACTGACAAACCTGTGTATTGGGCGGTTTCTTCAGCGCTAAGAAACTGCTTTTGCGATGTGATCAGGGTGCGCAGCTCCTCTGTTGCGGTTTTGATATCTGCCAGAAGCGCTTTAGCTTCCGCTCGTTCCTTCTGGGAAATGGGAAAGTGGGAAATCATGCTTCGCCTCCTTGTTGAAAGCGGCTGAAGTCAACATCGAGATCTAGTTGTTCTGTAATCCTAGTCGGGAAGATTTTAAAGTTTCGAGCTGCACGGCCAGAAACATTGCTTTTGAATGTGCCGCGAGCAGGCTCATTGGTTTGCAGCCAGCCTTGCCTTTTCAGAAATAGCGCTGTCTGAATGACCTGATGGTCAAAATCTAGCTTAAAAGCTCGCTTGAACGCATCTCGATGGATATGCCAGCAAAGCTCGCCTCTCTCGTATCGCCACCATCCATTTTTGGCTATTTCACCGGGTAAACTCATTGAATACTGCCACTTGGGAATGATTTGCCGCAGCTGGTTCTTTATATGTCGTTCTTCAAAGTCACAATCTTCATCCTGGTTGGCTACCCATGCCTCAAAGATTTTCCCGATCTCCATAATGGCGCTGCCTTTACTCCACGGAAGCGCACCTAATTCAATGGCAAGCTCGCCAACGGAAGCGACAAAGGCGAAGCGGTCAGCAGCAAAACTTATCTGATTGTTTTTTGCTAGTTCGTAGCAATCAAACCACATCGATGATATTGATTTAATTCTTGAGGTTAGTTTTTCCCTGATGTCACCAATGGACGCGACCTGGTTTAGAAAGGGTTGAAGCGCTGTACCATGCTGCTGTGATGTTACTTGGGCTATGTGTTCAGCAAATTCTTTAGCGGAGGAAAGTCCATGTATGTGCTCGAAGGCTCCATGTTTTTGAAACAGAGGAATTTCAAAAAATCGCATAAGCTGTCCAGCTTGAACCTTTCGGTTTGCTTGGGCTAGAACTTGAGCAAGGCTAATTTCTCCTGTCGAGAGCCCCACAATGTTCCAGTGATACTGCTCTTGCAGGTTGGCACTTTTGGTCGCTCTTAGCTTTGATGTGCCATTGCCTAGTTGATAAACGCCGGTCAGTACCGATTCAGGATCTGCCTGTTGGAATTCATCCAACAGAACAATCATGTTGTTGCGTGACTTAGCTCTGGCCTCGAGGCCGTTGCTGGTACTACTCCAAGAATCACAGTAATTAAAGTCAGAGCAAACAGAAGCCGCAAGTCGCAATAAGGTAGTTTTGCCATTTTTAGAACTGCCTAGAAAATGTACTAGAAATGAGTCCCAATCTAATTTGGATAGCAAAGGAGCAGCGAAAGCTGAGCACAGTGAAAAAGTCATTAAAGCATTGTTTTGGCATAAGCGGGCAACGGACTCTTGCCAATCCATAAATGTACCTTTGGAACTCAACTTCTCTGCGGAATCATTTTGGAAAATCACTTCTTGTTCACTAAAGCCCGCTACCCAGCTTGGTGTAACAAATTGATCGTAATACCAACCAGTTTGATCAACCGTAACTACAGTGTCTGTTGGTGATGATGACAAAATATAGTCAATGATGTGTTTCCAGTAACCCTGCCTGTAATGTATGTATAAGCCCGTATCAGCAAGTGTTTGAATCATAGAACGCCCTCCATCAGCAAGAATATCCTTCATTTTGAAGACTCGTTCGTGATGCTCGCCCACTCTTGAGCGCCATTGGATTAGAATGCCAAATCCTTTCTTAAAATCTGGGTCATACGTGTGAGCTTTAACAGAGATAGGTCCCGCTATTAGTTCTGGTGGTGCGCCTTCAGGTAAAGACATCAACCCCTCATCTCGTTTCTCGATTGTTAAGTTCATTGCAAATCCTCAGTGGATTGGCTGCAGCGCAATAGTTTCAGATCTTTTCAATTGATTTCGTCGACGTGATGATGGTACCGATTTCTGAGGTGAAAGATGGCATCTGTAATTGCCCATTTTGGTACTGAAGAGAGCTTGACATGGAGTAATGCTGTTTTTTTGATTTTTGTTTATCTTGTGGTTTTTTTTAATACCTAGGGTGTTATAATACCACCTGGAGTAAACCTCTGGTTTGGTTTGCGTATAATATTCATACCTTAGGTGTTAAAATGTCATCCAAGATAAACTGGTTGGTAGCCAATGCATATCCTGGAGCCCTTGTGCTACAGCAATGGCTGACTGAGAACGGAATTAGCTATTCCTTAGCTCAAAAATATGCGCAGAGTGGTTGGCTTAGGAAGCTATCTTCAGGCGTTTATTATCGGCCAAGCGCAAGAGATGATGTTAAGCCGGGCTGGGTGGATGCTCTACAAGCGATGGACACACAGTTGCACCATCGTGTTCATCTGGCTGGGTTAAGCAGCTTAACTCACCAAGGGCTGAGCCACTATTTACAGTTTAGTAAAGAACAAGTTTGGATAGGGGTGAAGAACAAACAATCATTGCCTAAGTGGTTTCGTGAATTTCCCAATCAAAATTGGTTTTATTGTGGTAACCATAAGCTTGAAGCTGTCTCTGACAAGGACCTAAAAGTGATTACGGTTAAAGGAAAAGAGCTAAAAGCTAGTTGCCCAGAGCTTGCTGCTTACGAAGTTGTTGATGCAATCGGGAAGCAAATTTCTTTTGAGCATGCAGCAGAGCTTTTTCAAGGCCTTGTAAACCTGAGTCCTAGAAAGGTGCAATCTCTTCTTGAACGTAGTAGCTCGGTTCAAACCAATAGAGTGTTTTTGTTCTTGAGTCATTATCATGGGCATCAGTGGACTCAGCGTATTGATGAAACAAAGATCGCATTAGGTTCAGGAAAGCGTCAGGTGGTAGAACAAGGGCGATTTGATGAGCGTTACCAAATCACTGTGCCAGAAATATTAAGTGTAAAAAAAGAAGAAGCAAACAATGGATAGAGAGAGCCCTTATTACAAGCAGGTTTCACTGCTGATTAGAATGTTACCAGTGGTTGCAACAGAACCTTCATTTGCACTTAAAGGTGGTACAGCTATCAACTTATTTGTGAGGGATTTTCCACGCTTGTCTGTGGATATTGATCTTGCTTATCTTCCTCTTGAGCCCAGAAATGAAGCTCTAGCAAATGTAAAAGCAGCATTGCAACGTATAACCGATTTAATCAACAAAGAACCTGAGAACCGAGCTGTATTGCAGGACCATAGGTTAGATGAATTACGTATTGTTGTTACAAGTCCTAATGCAACAATTAAAATAGAAGTCTCTCCGGTAGCAAGAGGTACGTTGCATAAACCTAATAGCTTAGCTGTCCAAGAATCAGTCGAAGAAGAGTTTGGTTATGCAGAGATTCCTGTAGTTAGTCTGCCCGATCTTTATGGCGGAAAACTATGTGCTGCCATGGATCGCCAGCACCCTCGCGACCTGTTTGATGTTCGTATGCTGCTTGCAGAGGAAGGTATTTCACGAGATATCTTTGTTGGATTCATTACTTACGTACTAAGCCACCCAAGACCTATCAATGAGGTTATGGCTCCTAACTGGCAACCTCTTGATGATAAGTTTCAAGCTGAGTTCGATGGCATGACCTTTGAACCTGTTGAGTTAAACGACTTAATTTCTATAAGGCCAGCGATGGTAGCTGCACTACAAGCCCATTTCACAGAAAAAGATCGCTCATTTTTGTTGTCATTCAAGCAAGGGAGTCCTGATTGGTCACTGTTTGACTACCCAGATGCAGCAGAACTGCCAGCTATACGCTGGAAGCTACAAAACATAGCTAAGTTAGCTAAGAATCAAGAAAAACATGTAGAGCAGCTAACTAAATTAGAGTCTGTACTTGATGAGTGGCTTAAGCAAGCCAACTCCAATTAACTTTATAAAAGTATTAACAATAATTCTAAGGAGTAGGTGTGTCACGATTAACTGACCTCATCGCCCAAGCAAAAGCAAAAGACCCACAAATGGGCGCTGATTTAGAGCGAGAGTTTAAGGCTCTTTCATCACGTCGTTCATTTGGTTTGAATTTCGAGCGTCACCGCCCTGAAAACGTTGAACTTCCGCAGAGTCCTGTGCGCAAAGGTGACAAGGTACGTGTACTACCACCTCGCGGTGATACATCCAAAGGTGATCAAAGGCTTTGGGTCGTGAAACAATTTGAAATGCTGGATGATAAAAAAATTGCTCATCTTGTTGAGCGCTATGCAGCAGAACCAGAGACTAAACAAGTGGACGTTACTGATCTTGTTGTTGTAGCTGAATTTCGAGACAAGATTTATCCAGGACTTGTGAGTACTGGGAAAGTTGAGAGAGGGGGCGACAAACCGTTTCATTCTGTGATTAATGGTGAGAACTACCATGTCTTGAAAGCCTTAACTTTTACCCACCGGGGCAAAATTGACGCCATTTATATTGATCCACCCTACAATACTGGTGCCAAAGATTGGAAATACAACAACGATTATGTTGAGTCTGAGGATTTATACCGTCACTCCAAATGGCTAGCGTTTATGGAGCGCAGGTTACGTTTAGCTAAAGAGCTACTGAATCCCAAGAGTTCGGTATTGATTGCAAGTATTGATGAAAAGGAATATTTAAGACTAGGCTTGCTTCTAGAACAAATTTTCCCTGAAGCTCGAATTCAGATGGTAAGTACGATTATCAAGCCTGAAGGAACTAACCGCACTGGAGAGTTTTCTAGAACAAATGAGTTCGTTTACTTTGTGATGTTTGGAGAAGCAAAAGTTAGGCCACACAATGATGATATGTCGGGTCGGACTACAAACAATAATGATAAGAAAATTGAATGGCGAAACTTAAGACGACGTGAAAATACTAGTGTGCGAGCAGCTAGACCTAATCAGTTCTATGCCGTTTTTATAGATAAAAAAAGAAATTCAATACACAGTATTAGTGAACCACTTGCACCGCATATTAGCAGAGAGGAAGTTGAAGTTCCGGAAGGGTGTTATGCATTATTTCCATTAAAACCTGATGGAACTGAAATGCTATGGGGTGTCACGCCAGAGTCTTTACGTAGTTTGGTGGCTGATGGTTTTGCGCGAGTAAAAAATGCAGATAAAGGTCAGGGAAAAGCATCCGTTCAATATCTCGCAAGTGGAACTGTAAAAGCTATTCGAGATGGAAAAGTTGTTATCGATGGAAAAGATTATCAAGGAGCAGTTAGCGGCTCATTTAGAGAAGCTGAAGTCATGCCAAAAACAACCTGGAATAAAGAATCGCATAATGCTCAAACTGCTGGAACCTTGATTCTGTCAGCTTTAATCCCTGGGAGAAGGTTTCCATTCCCTAAATCTTTATATGCGGTTGAAGACTGTTTGAGATTTTTTGTTAAAGACAAGAAAAAAGCTGTAGTTCTAGACTTCTTCTCTGGTTCTGGAACTACAGCGCATGCAGTCATGCGCTTGAACAAGCAAGATAGTGGCGAGCGCCAATGTATATCTATTACAAATAATGAGGTTGCGGCGGAAGAACAGAGGTCTTTGCGAGAAAAAGGGTATCGCCCTGGTGATACTAAATGGGAGCGATGGGGAATCTGCGAGTATATTACAAAACCACGTATAAACTCGGCAATTCGAGGCGTGACCCCTGATGGTCAAGAGATAAAAGGTACATATAAGTATAATGATGAATTTTCTATTTCCGATGGATTGTCAGAAAACGCAGAGTTTTTTACGCTTACTTACGAAACACCAATAGCAATAAACCATAATCTTGCATTTTCTAAAATTGCACCATTGCTTTGGCTAAGGGCGGGTTCTAAGGGTAAAAGGATTGAGGAGCTTCCCCCGCAAGGATGGGATATTGCTGAAACCTACGGCGTGCTGGCAGATCTCGATAAGAGTCAGGAGTTTTGTGTAAGAGCAACCGAAAGTAAAGACATGAGAATTGCTTACATAGTTACCAATGATGATCGCCGCTTTCAGTCTGTAGCGAGAAATCTTCCTAAAAATGTGGAACCTGTTCGCTTGTATGAAGCTTATCTAAACAATTTTCAGTTCACTAATGGAGAGTAAGTCGTGAAATTTACGTTAAAAGATTACCAACGTGAGGCAGTACATGACTCGCTCAATAATTTGACTAAAGCTAAAAAGCGTTGGCATGAGGATGATGATATACATGCGTTCTCGTTAACGGCGACCACTGGTGCAGGTAAAACAGTTATGGCTGCGGCTGCATTCGAGGCATTGTTCTATGGGGATGATGAATTTGATTTTGAAGCTGACCCCGGTGCGGTTGTTATATGGTTTAGTGATGATCCATCTTTGAATGAGCAAACACGCTTTCGTTTAATGGAAGCGGCTGACAAACTAAACCATACAGATCTTGTTGTGGTGGAGAATTCTTTCAGTCTGGAGAAATTCGAGCCTGGGAAAGTGTACTTTCTAAATACTCAGAAGTTGAGTAAAAACAGCCTTCTAGTTCGGGGATACGATCCCGATGCTCAAAATTCTGCGCAAAACGAGTTATTCCCAGAGATTCGCCCAGATCTGCGTTCACACACAATCTGGGAAGTGATTCGCAACACAATTGAAGACGCCAATTTAACCTTGTATCTCGTTCTTGATGAGGCGCATCGTGGTATGGGCTCTAAGAGCAAAGCTGCTCAGAATGATAAGTCAACCATTGTTAAAAGACTAATTAATGGTTCCGGCTCTGTGCCTGCAATTCCTGTTGTTTGGGGTATTTCCGCGACAGTAGAGCGTTTTAATCAAGCTATGAGTGTAGCTGAAGGGCGAAGTACACTACCTAATGTTGTTGTTGACCCTTCGAGAGTCCAAGAGTCGGGATTGCTAAAGGATACGATTATCCTCGATATTCCTGATGAAGCAGGTCAATTCGATACAGTTCTGGTGAGAAGAGCGACAGATAAGATTGTTGAATCAAGCCAAGCTTGGGCCGATTATACAGCTGCTGAAGGGCTTCAGCCAATGTTACCCTTGATGATACTTCAAGTACCAAACAAGCCTAACCCAGATGATATCAGTCGTGCATTAGATACTATTTTTGAACGTTGGCCTGATCTTAAAAATACAAATATTGCTCATGTATTTGGTGAAAGAACCACGATGAACTTTGGCCGTCATACAGTGTATTACACGCAACCAGAAAGAGTTCAGGATGATACAGAAATACGAGTACTGATTGCAAAAGATGCAATCAGTACTGGGTGGGATTGCCCTCGAGCTGAAGTGATGGTCTCGTTTAGACCTGCGAAGGATCAAACCCACATTACGCAGTTACTAGGGCGAATGGTTCGAACACCGTTAGCTCGTAGAATTCCTGGTAACGATAGGCTAAATGCTGTGGATTGTTTGCTGCCATTTTTCGACAAGAAGTCTGTTGAAGCAGTGGCAGAGTCATTAATGCATGGGAGCTTTAGCGAAGGTGAAGCGCCTATCCAAGGGCGTCGTGTGCTTATTAATCCTGTTAAGTTGGAGCCTAACACTAAAGTTAGCAACGATATCTGGGAAATTTTTTCAAATATCCCCTCCCAGATATTACCACAGAAAGTTGCCAAGCCTATCAAGCGTTTGACTGCTTTGGCACATGAGTTATCGCAGGATCAATTGTTGGAAAACGCAGGAAAGAGAGCTCATAAAGAGATGCACAAAGTGCTAAATGCTGCGTGTGCACGTTATTCAACACAGGTTGCGGAAGCAAGAAAAGATGTACTGACAGTAGATGGAAAAAGCTTGAGAGCCGATTTAGGTGGAAAGAGTATGTCTTTTGATGACTTCGTTGAAGAGGCCGATTACGCAGTAATTGAAGATGCGTACAAACGTGCAGCTCGAGCGTTTAGTCCAGATTTAGCCAGAACATATGCTGAGCACCTCGCGGATAACAATCCAGTTGCTGATTCAAGAGAAGAGGCTTTAATGGATGCTCATGTTGACATTGCAGCTCTTGGATTGGTTAAGGAGGTTTCTGAATACTTAAACTCAGAAGCTGAAAAATTGGCCAATCAATGGTTCAAAGAGCATCGAGTTTCAATAAAGAACCTCACGGACGTGCGCCAAGATGTTTATCGCCAAATTCGAGAGATGAGCAAAGAGCCTCAGGACGTCGATCTATCTCTTCCTAAAACATGGATGGAACCAACAACGGAAAGGCTTGCTGACGGTTCGGAAGTGCTTTTGCCAACTTTTGACTCTCATTTAATGTCGAAGGACGATGGTCTTTTCCCTGCTATATTAAATGATTGGGAAATTAAGGTAATAGAACATGAGACTAATAGAGATGGATTTGAAGCATGGTACAGAAATCCATCTCGAGGCAGCCAAGATAGTTTAGGCATAGCATATCTCGATAATGGTGAATATAAATTATTGCGACCGGACTTTATCTTCTTCGCGAGAAAGCCTGACGGAACGATTGCAGTTGATATCGTCGATCCACATAGCTTGCATTTAAGCGATGCCTTGCCTAAGTTGAAGGGACTTGCAGAATATGCAGAGAAACATGCAGGGAAATATCGTCGAATAGAGTCTGTTGCGGCCTTTAATGGGAAGTTAAAGGTGTTAGATCTCATGGAGCCAACGGTGAGAAAACAAGTTTTAGATTCAGATAATGCTAAATCGCTTTTCGAAAGTGAGTTGGCTTTTGACTACATGAACTAATTTCCGGTATGGATTGTTAAATGGCCAATCGGTGTCCCCTAAGATGGGTTATTAATTGGCCATTTAAGATAGTTTAAACGGAACGCAAAGGTGGAGGGGGTAACATTAGACTGTAACGCTCCTTCAAAAGCTGTCGGCTTAAACCACTATTAGCGATAAGGTTTTCAAGAGTGTGAATATCTAGTAACTCTATAGCTCTTTGAAGCATCATAGGGTGCTCTATATTCATCAGTTCATCTCCCCTTTCAACCTTTGCAAAGCCATTTCTTGAGAGGTAGATATAACCTGATTTAGCTTTGTCACTAGTTATCAGTCCGAGAGCTTTTGCTCTATATAGAATTGCCTTAAGGCTGACGCCCCATCGAACTTTCATTTCAACAAGCGCATCCCAATTAAAGTATGAGCCTCTTACTCTTGGAAACTCTGCAACGAAAGAGCTTCTTGGCATTAAAAATGCGCTAGCAAAGTTATTGGCTTGTTGTTCAGTGGTTCGACAACCTGTCTCAATACCTTGGTGCATAATTAGATGGCCTAACTCGTGTGCAAAATCAAAGCGGAGCCTACCTGGACTCTGTTTCGTTGTATTTCTTACAATTAATGGACGAGACGTATATATAGAGAATGCGTCAATGCGTTCATCAGCATCAGCAAGATTGACAACAATACAACCTAGTTTCTCTAGCAATTTTATCATGTTAGATATCGGGCCTAAGCCAAGACCGAACTCTTTTCTTGCGCGTTCAGCGAGAAGCTCAATATCTTTCACCGACCTGAACTCATGATCTTCTGCTGAAAAGATGCTTACTTCCGGAAAGCCTACTTCATCTTCTATGGCAGAAACAAAATGACTATCAAGCATTTCTACTTGAGCCATTATTGTTTTTTTGAGTGTCTGAGTTGACGATCTCAAGCTTCTAAAATGGCATTGTTCAGCTTCAATGGTCTTTGCTCTCGGCCTAAAGAAGAAGCTTGTATTGACCGAAAGAAGACTACTAAGAAGTTCTATTTGTGCATCCGATGGAGAAGCATTGTTTTCTAGCCTAGACGCATATTGTCTTGTTACCTGTAAAGCTTCTCCTACATCTGCTAGCGATAGACCAGCAGCTACTCGCGCCAATTTTAGTTGCTCGCCGTTAAAACGATTAACAGCTTGATAAATCATTTCTTTTACTCATCAGAGACCTTTTTTTGTACTTTCTTTTTTCGAACCAATAATGGCTCATCAATTTCAACCGATTCGGGTTTGTCTATAACAACTGGACCAGTTACAACTGTGTCGTATTCCCAACTGCATATAACGTTGCCATTGCCGTTGAAACCCAACAAAGAAATAGATGGGGAATAATCAACACCATTAGATATAGGATTTAAGTAAAATCGCCAAATCAATGGGGTATCAACATAGTCTTCCTCTAATTCAAGAGATATTTGATGCTTTTCAACAGCATTGCGTTTAAGGCGATGTTGCTTGCGAGGTGAGTGAGGGTCATCCACAACAAATTGAACAAGAGTGTTTCCAACTCTAGCAGTGTAATCCATTGTTTGGTTGGCAAGTGTGAGCCATGGATAAGCACTGTCCGAGTGCATACGGATTAGCATTCCCTGTGGTAAACCATAATTTGCAGTGCCTTTAAACCAGGCCGTCGCATTGGGACTTTCTGAGTAATGATGGGCTTCATCGAGCACATCTAGTAGGTTTTCACTCAATACGTGCAAGCGTTCTTCCGTTAGGTCTGGAGCATAAAATTCAGGTTTTTTGGTCATTCGTTCTATCCGTATGCTGGGTTAAATTATGCAAAAGTTGTGAAATGTAAACTCATTCTATGCCTTTTTTTGTTTTTGTCAACCAGGGTGGTTACCAAAAAGCAACCACTAGGTAGCTTTTGGATTTCTTGTTGTGCTTACGAGTTGATAACCTGCATTGAGAAGTCGTTTTTAGGTGATTTTCAGAATTAAACAGTACTAGGTATAGGTATGGGACTTTCACATGTGAAAGTCAGAAGCGCTATCGAAAACATGCAGGCAAAGCCCCACATAAGTTTGGATAATACCAGTTAATGTTCCGTCCACTTCAGCTTTGATTTCCAAGGTCCCACATAGATATAGAAACAAAATCTAGCAGCCCCAGAGTGCTACTACTATTTTGGGTGAAAGTAATCACCTAGGCCCCACATTAGATAGTTAATTGGAAAGTGATTGGCTAGGTCCCGGTGAGGATATGCTATCGACGCGCTGCATTATTATTGGGGCAATGAAAGCAAAAAACGCTCAAACTGTCCTGATTGGGCATTTTCGCAGTGCAATCAAATTAGTAAGCCTCGCTAGACTGTAACCCGTAGCAGTCGCAAAAAAGGAGGCTTATTATGCAAGATTACTCAAAGTTAGATCAGATGGCGTCTAATTGGCACCAGTTAGCCCACTATCGTGAGAAGTTTAATGAATCAGAGTACTTTGAAAAAGCTCTGGCCCAATCGGAATTACTCCTCGAAGAAATAACTAAAATCACACATCAGGAGCCCTTTCGGCTCGAATTCATGGCTAGTTGCTTCGCCAATAACTTTTGGCGTTTCAATCGACATCATCGCTCACCTGAAACTCCAGAATTGCCAGGTAGATTTGGTTGTCGCGTGAGAGTCAAAGACAATAAGTTTGAAGCTTCATGGTACATCAATGTTTTCCTCGATGAAGAAGACATGAAGCGCAGAAAAAACAAACACCAAAGAGTTAGGTCAGTACATATTCCGAAGGGGCCTAGTAGTCGCTATCGCCCAAGCAGTTTTTCTAAAGCTCAAGATTGGGAAAAGGTGAAAATCAATTATGCAGAGGATGCTTTCCAGCTTCTCCGAGAAATCCGACATGAGATGGATAACATCAGAAAAAAAGTTGAAATGTGTCAGCGTCGTTTTATCAAGCTGCGAGATCATTTTGAGTTGATGGAGGAACCTAAATGAGTTTAGAAGACCCATTAGTCGGTATTTTTGATAAAGATATTCAAGTTGATTTAAATAGCCTAACGATCAATATCTATGATTCTGGATTGTTATCTGCGTACATTTCAAAGATGAAAGATGAGTTAATCGCACAGCGACGTGATTTAAAACGCTCAGCTTTCGCTCTGGAAGAGTCATTCAACAAGTACAGGGAGAAATTAAAGAAAGAGCACTCCGGACAGGAACCGTTTCGGTTTGTCTTTACTGTGTATATCGAGGATAACCTACCTAACTTTCAATGGTTTAAAGTTATAGTTTTTAATAGGGACAAACCAGCAAAGCTAGAAATGTTGACAGGGAACATTTTGAAGCAAAAAAGGATGAGTAACGTCGCTGATTGGGAACGACAAATGTATTACCACTTATGTCTGCAAATAGAAGAAATGAAAGTGCGTGCGGACTTTATTTCAGACTTTGAGAAGAAGTTATTACAGCTTTTACCCCCTATTGATAAGCTTGAAATGTTCATTCAGAACAAAGTCAATTAAATCATGGTGTTGTTTGACGTTTAAAGAAGCCTTGCCTAAATTAGTGGCGAGGCTTTTATTTTTTATTGAGAGTGGGGTTGCATTTTAAAATTCGATGATACGCTGGTATTAAAAAGGAGGATATGCCAGTGATGAAATTAAAAGTTCAGTCAGTATCTGCCAATAAAAGAAAAGTCAGCGTTGCATGGTTCGTCGGATTGTCAAAGCATGGGATAGTTGATGTTGAAATTGGACGAGTTGAGAACCGTGTGGCTATTGCAGAGTTAACAGCAGCACGCTCTTTGCTCTGGGACTGTCAGGTCTTCGGATATCGCCCTAGTAGCGGTAAAGGTCTTGAGATAGGGTTTCCACATACGACCTTTCAGTCTTTGGAGCAGTGCTCAAGTGATGAGTTGCTGCGAGCGAGTCAGTATTTAAAGACGTGGCTGGACGGTGCTCAACTCAAACCAGATGAAATTGTCGGTGTTGCTGCTTCTACTGAACAGATACCTGTGATCCAGCCATATCGTTCACCTCAGCCCGTGTTTGATTCACCAGTTTTGGGACCAGTGGCAATCAGTCGCCATGCCATACAGCGTTATCAGGAGCGCTTTCAACATGGGTATACGAAGTCTCCTTGGTTAAGCCTGCAACGACAGCTTTGTAACCCCGAATTGCGCCAAGCGAGACTCTCAGAACGTACACGATTTCAGAAACTGCTGAAGTACGGAGACGATGGCAGCCAAGTCTGGCACCACCCGACGGGAGATCTATATTTCTTGCTAGTGCCACAGGAGACTCACTCGCTGGTCGTGACAGTTTTTTCCCATTTGAGTCACTCTATGACTAAGGAGGCGGCATGATTCTGAAGATGAACGCCGTTTCTGCTGACGTGTCTTCAAAGCACCCTGGCAGTGCTGGTATTGAACCTCATGCTTTCACCGAAAAAGAGGTGGAGACAACGATGCGTGTTGATTGGCTTTGGCCGCTCAAAGTGATAGTAAAATTGGTTCTTTTTGTGACGCTGTTGTTTGCCTTGCCCAGCCCAATTTCATTTTTGATTATCCTGTTTACCGCAGCTTATTACGTGAACAAGCTACATCGACGTTATGGCAGATCAAGAAGGGGGCGAAGGTTCGCTGGACATGGACAAATGTCGATGCGAGATGGTTCGTTATCTGGCTTATCAAGTTCAGGAGTATACCGAGCTGGATTGGTCAGTGCAGCGAGTGCAGAATTGATGCCTGATATCGCAGATTCCAGTTCTGATTCGAGCCCATCATTTTGGTGTGGTTATACCAATCCAGCAAGCGGTCTTCCCATGGTGGAAAACTCCTGCATTGATATCGGCGGTAATGTGTTTGGGGATGACAGTATGACTAGCATTGATACCAGTTTTGACTGTGGTGGTATTAGCTGCGACCCATTTGATTCAACGATTTAAGGAGGTTGTATGGATTTGCTTTGGTATTGGTTCGCAGGTCTGCTTTTGACAGTTGGTGCTGTTGGATGTGTCTACTGGTATGCCGCATATCAGGCAAAGCGGGGTGAGAGTAACAAGGATGGATAGTTTTCCCTATTTCCCACGTATCCCAATTTCCCAGTGAATTTAGGATTTACTTGAGGTGTGTGGCTGGTTACTAGCTAATTTTTGAATTAGTGTGCTTTTTTCTTCTTCTGAGAGATTTTCTATAAGGCATAGAAGTTCAGCTGTCTTTTGCGAATCACAGAAAAAGAACGCAATGGGTACGTTTAGTTCTTCTGCCATTTGTCTTAACGTGTTGATATCAGGCGTATGGCGGCCTTTCTCATAATGGTTCATGCGTCCACTCGCCACACTTGGGTCCATACCAATACGAATACCGAGCGTTTTTTGGCTGATGCCTGCTCGCGTTCTTGCCTCTTTAAGGCGTATTGGTAGGGGGCTTGGGTTTGGCAAATCACATTCATCGACAATCTCTAGATGCTTAGATCTTCTAAGTTTTTTATGATTCTGTATACTTAGGATATCTAAGCTTTGTGGTTGATGGAATAGTCATGGAGAGCAAAAATGCCTAGTAAGTTTGCACTTAAAAGAAAAATGAGAAGTGGTGTACCGTTGAAAGTCCTCAGTGTATGTTTATCGGTAGGTTTATCTGCCCAAGCATATGCTGTGCCTAGTTATGAGCTCACATATGGTGACTGGAAGCAGATGTGTGGTCAGCCTAACCAAGCGTGCAACTTTTTCCTAAAAGGTTTTTTGCAATCAGCTTCTTTTTGGAGTCAGTGGGTTGAAGATGCGGCGTTACTTCGCCCTGATCTTAAAAGAGCAAATGATGTCGTGCGTTGGGTCAGTATGCCTCAAGATAATGGTCAGCTTTGCTTACCAAGAAACATTCAGTTTGAATCAGTAAGATCTCATGTCGATCGATCCCTTGAGCTGCTGTATCGAGAACAGCCTGATTTTACTCCAGGGCCCAGTACATTGCTTACAGGGCCTGGTTTAAGGGTAAATTTGTATGATGCATTTAAGAATGCGTACCCTTGTCGATCATAGTAAGTGGCATATACGATCTGCAACTTTCTGGTGTGCTTCTCGTCGCTCCTCCAGAAAATCGTGGCGGTTGTAGATGCCTTCAACCCCTTTGAGTTTGTGATTTAGACACCTTTCAGCCACTTGACCATCAATGCCCTCGGCTGAAGCCAGTGTTCTGAAGGTACGACGCAGGTCATGGACAACAAAGTAATCAACCCCTTCCATTTTATTTTTGGTTGGCCTCTCTTTGTCACGACCAAACAAATATTTAATAGCGGTGGTTATTGTATCTGAGCCCATGTATGGATTTTTGCTCCTCCTTCTACTCGGAAATACATAATCGGAATCAAGAGCTCTGATTTTGAGTTCTTGCAGCCATTCCACAGCTTGGCGAGGAAGTGGGATAGTTAATGGTATGCCATTTTTGGTTCTCTCTTTGGGGAGCTCCCAGATCCCATTATCTAAATCAAACTCATCCCAAGGCGCTTGGCAGAGCTCGCTATTTCTGACGCCTAGCACTAGATATAAGCAGCAAGCTAGATAGTTTTCTCGTGTAAAGCTTACATTGTTCTCTCTGAACACTCGAAACACAGTTGCTATCTCGTCTTCGGTCAAAACACGCTCTCGACTTTTTTCAACACCTCCTGCGTCGTTGACACGAAAAGCTGCTGCCGGGTTGAACTGTGTGAGGTCGAGTTTGTTTGCATGTCGAAAAAGCTGTTTCATGTACATCAAGGTGTCATTTGCGATGCTTTTGCGGCCACTATCTACGACGCGCTTGATTACTTCTCTTACATCAAGAGCAGTGACTTGATCGATTCTTATTTTGCCCATCACTGGGTGGATTTCTTTGGTGTAGATACGCTTGGGGATGTTGGCGTGTTGCAGTCTTACTTGAAGATCGTTTTTATACCAATCATCGAACAGTTGCTCGACGGTTTCTATACATGACCATTGACGGCGTTGACGTTCGGCCAGTGGATTTATGCCTTGTTTAATGAGCTTTCGCTGCTGGAAGGCGGCATCGCGTGCGTCAGCAAGGGATAGTTCTGGGTAGGACCCAAGTGTCATTTCTGGACGACTGCCGTTGATTGAAAATCGCAAGATCCAAAACGGTTCTCCAGATGCGGGTACAACGAAGTAGAGGCCATTACCATCTGCGGTTTTGCGTGGTTCATCTTTGGCTAAAGCGGCGACTTTTCGTGCGTTGAGCTTGCCCATATAGTTCTCCTTATCATGGAAAGTTACTCACCATTTAAGGGCATACTAGATCAATCCTACTCACCACTAAACTCACCAGTTGGTTGAAAATACAGGCAAAGACCTGAAATATCCTGAAAATAAAAAAGCCCCTATTTACAGGGGCTTGGTAAGATTAAGTAAGCTTAAAGAGACTCAAAAAACCTTATTCGATGTTTTGAATTTGCTCACGCATTTGCTCGATAAGCACTTTTAGCTCAACAGCAGCTGTAGTCACATCGGTATTGATTGACTTAGAGGCTAGGGTATTTGACTCACGGTTAAACTCTTGCATCATAAAGTCTAGACGACGACCACATGCGCCACCTTTCTTTAGGATTTTTTGTGTCTCTTTTACGTGAGAGTCTAGGCGATCAAGCTCTTCGGCGACATCGCTCTTTTGCGCTAGCATTACTAACTCTTGCTCTAGACGGTTAGCATCAAGTTCAATTTTTGCTTCATCTAAACGAGACATAATACGTTCGCGCTGCCAGGTCATGATTTCTGGCATCAATGCACGAACTTTACCTGCTTCTGCAGAGATCGCATCTAAACGCTGCTCGATAAGGGCACGCATGTTATCGCCTTCGCTTGCACGCGCTGCAATAAAGTCATCGATTGCAGCATCAAAGCCAGCAAGAAGATCTTTATTAATAGTATCCAGATCTTGCTCTGGTGCTTCCATTACGCCCGGCCAGTTCAAAACTTGGAACGGATTAATGCTACCTTCACCTGAGGTATCTTTGACCCACTTAGCCGCATTGATTACTTGCTTTGCCAGTGCTTCATTAATCGTTAGATTAGTATTAGCTGCAGGGTTTGCTTCAAAGCGCAGATTACATTCAACCTTACCGCGCGCTAGACGCTGACGGAAACGCTCACGCAATACAGGTTCTAGACCACGAAATTGCTCTGGCATACGTAGGTAAGTTTCAAGATAGCGCTGATTGACGGAACGGATTTCCCATACAGCAGTACCCCAGTCGCCTTTTACTTCGCGACGGGCATAGGCAGTCATACTATGGATCATTGGCTTTAGGCCCCTTTATTAAAACGAGTAGCGACGGCTCAAACTGGCTAACAAGCATGGATAGACAGTGTGTAGTCAATGAGAAAGTGCGTCGATACACAAGTGACTTTGATTATATGCAAAAACCATTTAGCTGCGCTACTTTTGACCAACGTATTCGATGAGTTTTTCGTGCAGTCCCGGCGACATATCGCTATAATCGCCGGTTAATGTTATCCAGCTAAAGGAAAGACCATCATGCGTCCAAGCGGAAGAAGTGCGTCTCAAGTCCGTCCAATTACTATTACTCGTCAATTTACCGCTCACGCTGAAGGTTCAGTGTTGGTTGAGTTTGGTAATACGAAAGTTATCTGTACGGCTAGTGTGGAAGAGAATGTACCACGTTGGCTAAAAGGACAAGGTAAAGGCTGGGTAACGGCAGAATATGGCATGCTACCTCGTGCAACTCATTCACGTAATCGTCGTGAGGCTGCAAGTGGCAAGCAGGGCGGTCGCACCATGGAAATCCAACGTCTGATTGCACGTAGCTTGCGTGCTGCAGTAGATTTAGAAGTGTTGGGTGAGCAGATGATCACGGTTGACTGTGATGTTATCCAAGCTGATGGTGGTACTCGTACTGCTTCTATTACTGGGGCGATGGTTGCCTTAGTTGATGCAATTCACTACATGCTAGAGAAAGGCATGATTAAGAAGAACCCTCTGAAAACGATGGTTGCGGCGGTGTCGGTTGGTATTTACAACGGCGAGCCAATTTGTGATTTAGAATATCTTGAAGACTCTGCGGCAGAAACCGATATGAATGTGGTGATGACCGAAGAGGGTAAGATGATTGAGATTCAAGGTACGGCAGAGGGTGAAGCCTTTAGCCATGAAGAGTTATTAGCTATGCTGGCTCTGGCCAAAGAAGGCATTAACGAAATCATTGCCCAGCAAAAACAAGCGTTAGCTAACTGATTGTAGAGCGGTTCCTATTGGAGCCGCTTTTTTTTGAGCAAAATTTATGGGAGT
This sequence comes from Photobacterium damselae subsp. damselae, assembly GCF_038086725.1. NCBI lineage: Bacteria > Pseudomonadati > Pseudomonadota > Gammaproteobacteria > Vibrionales > Vibrionaceae > Photobacterium > Photobacterium damselae. Next base: position 3,121,150 of record NZ_CP146970.1, on the reverse strand, counting down.
GAGGAATATCTCCAAAACCCCAGCGTGTTGCCATACGTAATTGGCGTAACATTTAGAAAGTTGTTTAAGGAGACACAATGAAAGCATATCAGCGTCAGTTCATCGAATTCGCTTTGGAAAAGGGCGTACTTAAGTTTGGTGAGTTCACACTGAAATCTGGCCGTAAGAGTCCATATTTCTTTAATGCGGGCTTATTTAATACTGGCCGTGACTTGGCTCGTTTAGGTCGTTTTTACGCTGAAGCTTTAGTTGATGCTGGGATTGAATTTGATGTGCTATTTGGTCCTGCTTATAAAGGCATTCCAATTGCAACAACAACGGCAGTTGCGCTAGCGGATCAACACGATATCGATACGCCTTACTGCTTTAACCGTAAAGAAGCAAAAGATCACGGCGAAGGTGGCAATTTAGTGGGTAGCCCATTAGAAGGCCGTATTATGCTGGTTGATGATGTGATCACAGCCGGTACTGCAATTCGTGAATCGATGGAAATTATCAAAGCTAATGGCGCGGATTTAGCTGGTGTATTAGTGGCTATCGATCGCCAAGAAAAAGGCAAGAGTGAACTTTCTGCGATTCAAGAAGTTGAGCGCGATTTTGGTTGTGCCGTTATCTCTATTGTCTCTTTAGGTGATGTGGTTCGTTATTTGGAAGAACAACCAGGTATGACAGATCACCTTGCTGCAGTACAAGCATACCGCGAACAATACGGCGTGTAATACAGTTATTAAGTAAGCAATAAAATAAACAAGGGCTCAGAATATGAGCCCTTGTTGTTTTTAGTTACTGTTTTGGCTACTAGCCTCTTAACCAAGTTGTGAACTTAGTAGCTGCCAGTAATCATCAAAGCTTTCGGTCGGCTTGTATTTAAAGTTTGAACGAACAAAACGGTTTAAGCTGCCTTCCACTTGTCCTAATAACTGAGCGGCAAGAATACTTTCATCTACCGGAAAGCCTTTACCTTCGCGCAGTTTACGTTCTCGAAGAATCTGACGCAGTTGAGTTTCAATACGTTCAAATAGCTGATTTATACGAGCTTGAAGACGATCTTGTTCGAACATCAACGCGTGACCTGTCATGATACGAGTCAGACCTGGGTTACGTTCTGCAAACACCAAAATCAGTTGTAACACCATACGCAAGCGGTTTAGGGTGTCTTTCTCGTCATCAAGGATACGGTTAATACGGGTGGTGATTGAGTCTTCAATAAACTCAATTAACCCCTCAAACATGCGAGCTTTACTAGGGAAGTGGCGATACAGTGCCGCCTCAGAAAAGCCGACTTGAGCGGCCAGTTTTACTGTTGTAATGCGTTGGCTACCTTGAGGAGATTCCAGCATTTGTGCTAATGCTTGTAGGATCTCTTCGCGGCGATTATTTTTTTTGTTGCCAGCCATGAATTACCGTTCCTTTTCTCTATGTGACTGCCTGTCGACAGTTTTTGAAACCCGCTCATATTAACGATCACCCTCAATTATGAAAAGATTCAAATCAAGATATTGGGGGCTTAATCAGTAAAAAGCGTAAGCTAACTGCTCACGCTTTTATATGGTTAAGAAAGTATTAGCTCTGATCGATTAAACTGAAAAATAACTCAGCTTACTGACGGCCAGAGTGACCAAAACCACCTTCACCACGGTCTGTTGCCGAAAAATCTTCTACCAAGTTAAACTCAGCTTGTACCACAGGCACAAAGACTAATTGGGCAATGCGATCGCCAGGTTCAATCGTAAATGTTGATTGACCACGGTTCCAAACTGATACCATTAATTGACCTTGGTAGTCAGAGTCGATTAGACCAACTAAGTTCCCTAATACGATGCCATGCTTATGACCTAGGCCAGAACGAGGCAGAATGGTGGCAGCTAAACTGTTATCGGCAATATGGATTGCTAAACCGGTTGGTACGAGGTGAGTTTCGCCGGGTGCAACAGTTAATGCCTGATCTAAACAAGCACGAAGGTCTAATCCAGCAGAGCCTTCAGTTGCGTATGCTGGCAGTGGAAATTCGTTACCAACTCGTGGGTCTAGAATTTTCAGGTCGATTTTTTTCATGCTTTTACTCTTAGCTCAATGATGTCGTTGATTGTTGATACAAGGCTGCAATTTCAGCGATAAGTTGCTGGCCAAGCTCTGCTTTAGAGCACAGAGGTAACTCTTTTTGTCCTGTCTGCCAAAATAGGGTTAGTGCATTATTGTCACTATTAAACCCCTGATTTTGGGCTGAGACATCGTTGGCGCAGATAAGATCCAGTTTTTTACGACTTAGCTTATCCATCGCATATTGCTCAACATTTTGGGTTTCAGCTGCAAAGCCTACCGTAAATGGACGCTGCTGCTCAAGGGCGGCAACAGCGGCAATAATATCTGGATTTTTCACCAAGCGGATAACCATCTCATCGCTATCTGCTTGTTTTTTCATTTTTTGCTCAGCTACTTCTGCTGGGCGGAAATCGGCTACAGCGGCGCAACCGATAAAGATTTGGTGTAAGACTGCTTGCTCTAGTGCAGCTTGATGCATCTCTTTAGCGCTAAAGACATTAATGCGTTTTACCCCTGCTGGTGTAGCAAGATTGACAGGCCCGCTAATTAAGGTGACATCTGCGCCTTGTTTTGCCGCAGCCTCAGCAATGGCGTAGCCCATTTTACCGGAGCTGTGATTGGTTAGATAACGAACGGGATCTATCGCTTCACATGTTGGTCCTGCGGTAATCGCAATTTTTACCCCAGCTAGTGCTTTGGGTGCAAAGTAGTGTTCGATACGTTCAACCAATTGCATTGGCTCTAACATACGACCTGGGCCCACATCACCACAGGCTTGTTCGCCACTAGCTGGTCCCCAAATTTCAAAACCGCGACGAGCCAGTGTTGCGATGTTCTCTTGCGTGGCAATATTGCGATACATCTGTTGGTTCATTGCAGGAGCAACGGCAATAGGTGCATCGGTAGCAAGACATAATGTGGTTAACAGATCATTACCCATTCCCGCACTGACACGAGCGATTAAATCTGCAGTTGCTGGCGCAAGTAAAACGATATCGGCCCATTTTGCCAATTCAATATGACCCATAGACGCTTCAGCAGCAGGATTGAGCAGACTGTCAGAGACGGGGTTGCCTGAGACGGCTTGCATGGTTAATGGGGTAATAAATTCTTTAGCCGCTTTGGTCATCACTACTTGTACTTGAGCACCACGCTCAATTAAGCGACGAGTCAGTTCGGCACATTTGTACGCGGCTATACCACCACTGATCCCTAAGAGAATCTTTTTTCCTGCTAATGTCTGCATCATTTAGCCTGTTTCTGTGAGCCTTAAGAAGTGCAACAAAATAGCACCAAAACCGAAAGAGGTCATGAGCTGAAATCAAAGTCGACCGACAAAGTCGGCTAGCTTGGGTATATTTCGACCGAGTTAGGTTTTTCCTGAAAGGTAGATCGGCAAAAGATCCTTGGATCGTGAAAAAGATCTCACCATAGAGGCAATTCATTAGATCTATATTGAATTTCGTTGGTAAATCTTGTCCTCTGCTTGGTTCAATTAGGAAGCGAGCGATGTCACTTAAATTATTACCCAATGAATCTTTGCCTCGAGAAAAATTATTGGCTCGTGGTGCTCAAGCGTTAACCGATGCCGAATTACTGGCGATTTTTTTGCGAACGGGAATCGCTGGAATGAACGCCATTGAGTTGGCTGATTTTTTATTAAAAGAATTTGGCTCATTACGAGCATTGCTTAGTGCCGATCAAAAAACGTTTTGTCAGCATAAAGGATTAGGGCCGGCAAAATATGCTCAACTGCAAGCCGTGATTGCGATGAATGAACGGCATTTAGAAGAGACATTAAAACGTTTCGATGTCTTATCATCTCCTCAACAGACCCGAAATTACCTCAGTCATAAGCTGCGCGACCAACACCGAGAAGTTTTTTTTGTTCTTTTTTTAGACAATCAGCATCGGGTTATCTGTGGAGAAGCGCTTTTTTTCGGCACAATTGACAGTGCAAGCGTATATCCGCGAGAAATTGTAAAAAGATCGCTAGAACTTAATGCAGCCGCGGCCATTTTAGCGCATAATCACCCATCAGGCGTTGCGGAACCTAGTCAAGCTGACCGCCGAATTACACAAAAGATCAGTGATGCACTGGCTTTAGTTGATATTCGCGTCCTAGATCATTTTGTCATTGGTGATGGGGAGTTAGTCTCGTTTGCTGAACGAGGTTGGCTATAATCTGCACTATTTTTCATTAAAAAAGTGAGAAAGGATCTGCTCGGGACTTGAGCAACAGGTTTAGACTTAGTATAATGCGCGACCTTTGATAGCTGTGGTTATTCGTGAAAGCATTTTTTCACACTTATATTTGACCACGGTTGATATCGAGCTGAAACGATTTGGAGAAGACAGTAATGTCCCGAGTATGCCAAGTAACTGGTAAGCGTCCTGTAACGGGTAACAACCGTTCACACGCACGTAATGCCACCAAGCGTCGTTTTCTGCCGAACCTGCAAACTCATCGTTTCTGGGTAGAAAGCGAAAAACGCTTCGTTAAACTACGCCTTTCTGCGAAAGGCATGCGTATCATTGACAAGAAAGGCATCGATGCTGTTCTTGTAGATATGCGTGCTCGCGGCGAGAACGTTTAAGAGGAATCTAAGCAATGGCTAAAGGCATTCGTGAGAAGATCCGTCTAGTATCATCTGCTGGCACAGGTCACTTCTACACAACTGACAAAAACAAGCGTAACATGCCAGGCAAATTTGAGATCAAGAAATTTGATCCAGTAGTTCGCCAGCACGTTGTGTACAAAGAAGCTAAAATCAAGTAATTGGTTCTCTGCTTTTTTGATAAAAACCCGGTTATTAGTAACTGGGTTTTTTTATATCTAAAATCTATGCTATACCCAATCACCTTGAAGGCTATTTCGCCTATTTAATGTTATTAGGTAAGGAAACGTTATGAAACTCACTCGTCGAGGCTGGAATAATGTCATGATTATCGGCGTCATCAGTTTTATTGCGATTATTCAACTTCCTGAGTTAATTAAGGCTCACTTAGCCAAAACAAGTACGCCTCAAGCTCCCCAAGCTCATATCATTTCACTATTACCTGCCAACACTCATATTAATCAATTGCGTTTTCGCCAGTATGATATTGATTTATTACCCTATGGTTGGCGTATCAGGCCGAGCTCACAACAAGCTCCTGAGACGTTCGTTAATCATTGGCAATCATTACAAGGTACCGAAGTTCTGCCTGAGATGTTGGCAAAACTTAAGCCGCTTCTAACAGACCCGCAAACGGTTGAAATAGGTTTAGTTGGTCATAATGAACCGGCACGTATTACGGTTTATCAACTACCTAAGTTTTGGTTAATGCAAAATCCACAAGGTAAATGGCTAGCAATTAGCGTCGATAACGGGTATTTATTTCCTTAAAAGAATAAAAAAGGAAGTCATTTCATGCCTGAATTACCTGAGGTTGAGGTAACCCGTTTAGGAATTACCCCACATGTTTTACATCAAACAGTAACGGATATTGTTATTCGTAATGGACGCTTACGTTGGCCAATTCCAGATGATATTAATCAAATAAAGCAACAGCCGATTACTAAAGTACGCCGTCGAGCGAAATATTTGTTATTAGATACGCCTGTTGGTAGTGCCATTGTGCATTTGGGAATGTCGGGGAGTTTGCGTGTTTTACCTGCTGGAACGGCTCCTGAAAAGCACGATCATGTTGATTTGGTACTATCGAGCGGGGAAATCCTACGTTATAACGATCCACGTCGTTTTGGGGCTTGGTTATGGCAACCTGTTGATACAAAACATCATGTCTTAGCGAAATTAGGTCCTGAGCCGTTAACCGATGCATTCACTGCTGATTATTTACAGCAAAAAGCGAAGGGTAAGCGCACCGCGATAAAGCAATTTATTATGGACAATCACATTGTGGTGGGTGTTGGTAATATCTATGCCAATGAGTCATTGTTTTCGGCGGGTATCCATCCTCAAAAAGCGGCTGGAGAGGTAACTCCTCAAGCATTGACTGTGCTGGTGGATGAAATTAAAGCCGTATTAGCCTTTGCCATTCAACAAGGTGGTACAACGCTAAAAGATTTTAAAAATGCTGATGGTAAACCAGGCTATTTTGCTCAAGAACTACAAGTATATGGCAAAGGTGGCTTGCCGTGCCCTAAGTGTGGTACTGAACTTGCCGAGGTAAAAATCGGCCAGAGGGCAACGGTTTATTGCCCACAGTGTCAGCAATAACAAACTATAGGTTCAGTAATATTGATGGTAAGTGGTTTACCTAAAGATATCTCTTAACAGGTGATAGTGCTATGATCAAATCAGTATTGATAATTGGTTGATCATTTCAGCAATGATCTCGTAAGGAAGTAAGCAATGAAATATTTAGTGACCGGTGCTGCGGGCTTTATTGGAAGTGCAGTAACTGAGCGTTTATGCGCTTTAGGCCATCAGGTTGTTGGTGTTGATAACCTTAATGACTATTACGATGTGTCTTTAAAACAAGCGCGTCTGCAGCGTGCCGCTAATCCATTGTTTACTTTCATTGAATTGGATCTTGCGGATCGTGAAGGTGTGGCTCAGTTATTTGCAGATCAGCAATTTGATAAAGTGATCCATTTGGCGGCGCAAGCAGGAGTCCGTTATTCTATTGATAATCCTCTGGCTTACGCCGATAGTAACTTGGTGGGGCATCTAACGATTCTAGAAGGTTGTCGCCATCACAAGGTTAAACATTTGGTTTATGCCTCTTCTAGTTCGGTATATGGCTTAAATCACAAGACGCCTTTTAATACCTCAGACAGTGTTGATCACCCAATTTCGCTTTATGCTGCGACCAAAAAATCCAATGAATTAATGGCGCATACCTATTCTCATCTTTACGGTGTTCCAACGACGGGTCTACGCTTCTTTACCGTATATGGTCCATGGGGCCGTCCAGATATGGCACTATTTAAGTTCACTAATGCCATTATGGAAGGGAAAGAAATTGATGTGTATAACCACGGAGATATGCGTCGAGACTTTACCTATATCGATGATATTGTCGAAGGGGTTATGCGTATTCAAGATGTGATTCCTGAATCAAATCCAGATTGGACAGTAGAGACAGGCTCTCCAGCGACCAGTTCAGCACCTTATCGAGTGTATAACATTGGCCATGGTAGCCCTGTAAAACTGATGGATTACATCGAAGCGCTTGAAGAGGCGCTAGGCATCGAAGCGAAGAAAAACTTTATGGATATGCAGCCGGGTGATGTTTACATGACTTATGCTGATACAGAAGATTTATTTAACGCAACAGGCTACAAACCTGAAGTGAAAGTAAAAGAGGGTGTAAAAGCCTTTGTGGATTGGTATCGAGCTTACTATCAGAAGTAATGATTCGTTTAAATAAGAAGGAGGCCTGATGAGCCTCCTTTTTTTATTCAAATGATAATGTCTTGCCTTGTTGCTGGGATAATGGACTATGTTCTCTTGCCCAGTAAAATTCACCCTGCTTGATAATTTTGGCTGGAATTCCCGCAGCAATAGTATGGCTAGGGAGCGATTTTGTAACAATACTGCCAGTTCCAATCACGGAGCCTTTCCCGATCGTCACTCCTTTTAGAATCTTAGTATCTTGCCCTATCCAGCAATGGGGCTGTAGAACAAGATCTCCTTTACCACTGTTAAGCAGTTGATCGTTTAAATCGTAGATCGGGTGCGAATCAAAAGTTCGTAAACTGACATTAGAAGATAGCATGCAATCACGACCGATTTTGATCATAGGTGAGGCTGCAACATCATTTAGACTGATTTTATTTTCGCGGCCAATAGTCACGTTATCTTCAATAATTAGCCGACTGTTATTTTGGGTAATGTTGATAGAGCTATGATCTAACGAAACATTTTTGCCTATATATACGTGGTTATTATTACCACTAAAATTGAGGGTGAGGTGGCCCTGAAAGTTTTCATCAATTATGACGCGGTTTTGTTGTGATTTTTTAAATCGTATTTTAATCAGAGATTTTTTAGGGGCTGTAATTTCAACCTGATTAGTATGCAGTTTACTGATATAAATTACGGATTTTTTTATAAAACAGGCTAAATGAGATCGAATGCGCTGAATAAATGCTAAGGGATTATTATTGGAAAAAAGATGGGTTTTCATCTCTACTATTAACTAATACTGATAATTAATGGCGATAATATCAGCATTAGGAATAAGAAGCTTGTGTTCCTACTTCTTATTCCTCAACATTTCTAGTGTTTGAGTGCTAATTTTTTGTCTAGTTGTACGCTAACTTCTTGGGGAACAAACTGGCTAACATCACCCTTATGAAGCGCGACTTCTTTAACTATGGTCGAAGATATAAATGAGTTCTCTTCAGCTGGGGTCAAGAAGACGGTTTCTAGCTCTGGCATCAAGCGGCGGTTCATATTGGCTAATTGAAATTCGTATTCAAAATCCGATACTGCGCGTAAACCTCGTACTAAAACATTGGCACTGTGTTCTTTGGCAAAATTGACCAGTAATCCTGAAAAACCAACAATTTCCACATTAGGAAGATGTTGAGTTACAGACTGAGCCAGTGCAACACGCTCGTCTAAATCGAAAAGCGGTTTTTTGGTTGGATTATACGCCACACCGACAATGACCGTATCGAACATCGCTGCTGCTCGCTCAATCAGATCAAGATGACCATTGGTGATGGGATCAAAAGTGCCTGGATAAATTACGCGTGTGGTCATGTGATTTTCCAAATAATGTCTAAATAAATTTATTAAGTTGTTCAATAACAGCATCAACTGTGATCGCTTGCATGAGGTTATCCCCCTTAACGCGAGTTCCCCAAGGCAGTTCTGCTACCGATTTTCCGTATTGCTGCTGAGCAAATTGATCATACACACTAACAACGGTATCTAAGCTATTATAAGGGCCGGTACGCTGAGGGTTACTGTGTGCATACAGGCCAATAACAGGGGTAAGTTGAGTTGTTGCTAAATGAGCAGGTCCAGTATCTGGCGCAATAACAACAGTCGCTTGCCCCAATAAAGCTGTGAGTTGTTTTAAGCTTGTTTTACCAATGAGGTTCAGAGGCTTGTGATTGCATAAAGCACAGATATCTTCGCCTAATTTCACCTCTCTTGCTGCAGGAGAGCCACATAAAATCACCTGTAGCTGTTTCTCTTGTGCATAATCGGCAATCGCAGCATAACGCTCTGTTAACCAATTACGTTCATCTTTACTTGCTGCAGGTGATATGATCAGTGTTGGTTGTTGTATATGTGCTTGAGCAAATTGAATATCATCTTGGCTCTGCGGTATATGCCAGCTTGGTGTTGTAAATGGTACGCCAAGATAGCGAGCAAAATCGGCAAAATTATCCAGAACATGAAAGCTTTGTGTATCTGGTAGATGGCGATTGGTAAACCACCATTGACCTTCTTTTGTTCTATTTTTACTAAAACCAATACGATATTTTGCTTTAATACCTAAAGATAGTGCGCTGGCACGCAATGCTACTTGCATATCAAGTAAGGCGTCAAAACGTTCCGACTTTAGTTGCTGCCAAACTGATTTCATGCCTTTATAACCCGCTTTTTTATCAAAAATGACAACACGGATATTAGGTAAATCACCAATTAATTGGGCTTCAATTTTACCGCACACCCAAGTGATTTTTGTCTTTGGCCAGTGCTTTTGAATTGCTTGTACCACGGAAATGGCATGACAAACATCGCCAATAGCTGAAAGTCTTAAGATACAAATAGACTGTGGTTGGGCAGAAAATAATGCCATAAATCGGTTCTCAACAGATGAATTAACACAAATTATGCAGTTCGATGAACTGATTGTAAAATACTCTGATTGCCATTGATGGAGATAACTTGTGCAAATCATACAAACGAAACAGCAATATATCTGTTACAACCCTGAATTATTAACTGAAACCCCAGAAATGGCATTTTCATCAGAGTTTTGGCAACAACAGAATAAGATCATTGGCAGTGCACAAGGTCGCGGTACAACATGGTTTGTCCAAGGTGAAAAATTGGCTATGGCACTGCGCCATTATCGTCGTGGTGGTTTGTTTGGGAAATTAGTGGCAGACAGTTATCTGTTTTCAGGCTGGGATAAGACTCGTAGTGTGGCAGAATTTTCGTTATTGAACCATCTGATTGCACATCAAGTGAATGTACCTAAACCAGTAGCTGCTCGAGCTGTTCGCTTGGGGTGGTTTCGTTATCAAGCGGATATATTGGTTGAAAAGATCGCAAATAGTCGAGACTTGGTTGGAATTCTTGGCCAAGAAACACTATCTCAGCAGGTTTGGTTTGATGTTGGCGCCATGATTAAGCGAATGCACGATGCTGGCGTGTGCCATACAGATCTTAACTGCCATAATATTTTACTCGACGATCATAAGACCGTGTGGATTATTGATTTTGATAAATGTTATCGCCTAGAAGGTGCGAACTGGCAGGAAAAAAATCTGGCTCGCTTGCATCGTTCTTTTATTAAAGAGCAAGGCAAGCGAGGGATCTTATTTAACGAAGATAACTGGCAGTGGTTATTGCAAGGTTATCAGGGTTAATGGCAATAAGGGGCAATAGCTGCAACGGTTTTTGCAACGGCACCTTGGTTTGATTTTACAACATGTAAGGCTGCTTGCCCCATCTGCTGTTGAAGAGCTTTTTGACTTAACAGCTGACATATATTATGACTGATCTCTTCACTATTTTGACAGATGATCAATCCATTAGCCTGTTCTAATTGTTCTGTAATATCAGTAAAGTTATAAAAGCTTGGCCCTGTTAAAATAGGTTTAGCAAGGGCTGCAGGCTCCAGCATATTATGTCCACCGACTGCATCCCCAATGAGACTTCCTGCCATAAAGACCACATCTGCAGCTCCCATAAGTGTCAACATTTCACCCATAGTATCACCAAGATACACGTCACTATTTAGCAAGCCACTATGATCTTGCGTTCTTCTTTGGGTTACAAAACCGTATTGCTGGCATAGTGTGAAAACAGAATCAAAACGTTCTGGATGGCGAGGAACCAAAATCAGTAAGGCATTAGGGATATTTTGTTTTATGGTTTTAAAGGCGTCCAGAAGTTGTTCATCTTCGCCTTTATGAGTACTTGCGGCAATCCAGATTGGTCGTTCCATTCCCAGTTGTTGGCGTAATTGTTGAGCTTGTTGTCGAACCTGAGGATGAATTTCTATATCAAACTTTACTGAACCTGTGACAGCAACTTTATCTCGGTCTATACCCAATTGAATAAAGCGGTTGGCATCATCTTGATGAAGACATAATACGTGATTTAAGTAAGGGCCTATATGGGCAAATAACCAAGAGAATTGTTGATATCGATGCGCTGAACGCTCTGATAAACGTGCGTTAATAACAGTAATTGGAATATTAGCTTTAGCAACCGTTGCTAACGTATTGGGCCATAGCTCAGTTTCCATTATAAGTAAGGCACAAGGCTCAATCGTGTTGATAAAGCGCTGTACACAACAGGAAAAATCAATCGGCATATAGCGGTGCTCCACCAAATTACCTAATTTTGCGATTTGCTCAGCACCTGTCGTTGTGGTGGTGGTAACAATAATCGTTTTATTAGGATAGGCCTGCTTAAGTGCTTTTATAACAGGAATCGCGGCAATCGATTCACCGACGGATACGGTATGAAGCCAGATAGGGGCGACTGCGTTTATCTTAGGTGTAATACCAAAATGTTCACGCCAGCGAGCTCCAATTTGTGGTTTTCCAGGCTTCTTTTTATATAGCGAGTACAATAAAAAAGGTGCAGCACAAGCTAATAATAGGGAATATAGCAGGCGAAATAGCATAAAGTTATCATCATTTTTCATGTCGTTAGGCGTTATTATAACGAACTTAATTCGCAATATGATGGTATTGGCACAGAATCCCTATTGCGCTAACAAAAAAATTACGGAGTTAAGGTAGAATACCTCTCTTAATGTCCATTAATAACATCAGGTTAATGCTGCTATGGCCAAACGATATTTAATGTATATCGCTCAAAACTATTCCTATGCCATTTTGCGACCATTGCAAGAAGCTATTTTGCATCAGGGTGGTGAAGTGTGTTGGTTCTTAGAGGGAAAAGAGGTTGATGCCAATTTCCTTCTTCCCAATGAGCGTCGTCTAAATACGATAGCGGAGGTTAAAGCGTGGCAACCTGATGCTGTTTTTGTTCCTGGAAACGTAGTTCCTCGCTTTGTTCCTGGGATTAAAGTTGGCGTTTTTCATGGTTTTAATGCTGGAAAAATAAATCGTAGAGGGCGTGAAGATCACTTTGAGATTCGAGGATGTTTTGATCTCTACTGTACTCAAGGGCCAGATACGACATTACAATTTGAACAATTAGCCAAAGAGTATGGTTTTTTCAAAGTGAAGCAAACGGGCTGGCCGATGATGGATCCTCTGTTTCAACCGACCCATGATAATCCTTATCTTGATAAGAAAGATGAGCGACCTACGATTTTAATGTGTTCAACATTTTCTCGAAATCTGACGTGTGCGCCACATCTTATTGAAACAATTAAACGGCTGTCTCAGTCGGGTAAATGGCGTTGGCTGATTCAATTTCATCCGAAGATGGACTCTGCCATTGTGGAACAATATAAGGCACTACAAGGCCCTAACTTGACCTTTGTCGAAACCGATAATGTTATTCCTTTGTTGCAAGCGGCTGATGTTATGTTGTGTGATACTTCTTCGGTTCTATTGATGTTTTTATTGCAGCGAAAACCTGTCGTGACTTTTCGAAATCAATCGCCAAAGCCTCACTTAATCAATATTGAGCAAGCTAACTTAGTTGAAGATGCATTAACACAAGCTTTAACTCGACCGCCTGAATTAATGGCAGAAATAGAGCAATATTGTCAGATGATTCATCCTTACTATGATGGTAAATCAAGTGAGCGAGTATTAGCCGCTGCTGATGAGATGATAGAATCAGGGCTAGTAGGATTAAAAAATAAGCCATTAAATATGATTCGTGAATTCAAAATGCGTAAAAAATTACATTTTTGGGGCTTTTAAATGGGGCAGTTAAGTCGACAAATTAAAGAAAAATTTCGTCAAGTAAGATGCAGATTTCGCTCCCAGCCTGTTTTATCTGCAGAGATACAAAGTAAAGGCCAAAAAGCTTTACTTGAATTGAGAAAAAAACAGCCGTTATCTGAACAGGAAAACAAGGTTATTTGGATGTATTGGGACACGGGTCTCGATAGTGCACCTGAAGTTGTTCGCCTGAGTCATCAAAGTTGGTGTCAATTTAATCCAGATTATCAAGTTGTTTTACTGAGTAATGCAAATATAGAACAATATTTAGATTTTGATTTTAATGATATTTTTCCTATGTTGTCAGTAAAGTTAGGGGCTGCGGGTAAGAGTGATTTGTTACGCTTATATCTGCTTAATCGCTATGGTGGTGTATGGGCAGATGCAACAACGTTTTGTATCAAGCCGCTTTCACAATGGCTAGATCTCTCTCAAACTAGCTTCTTCTGCTTCAGAGAAAAGCATTCTAATGATCGTAATTTAGTGTCTTGGTTTTTAGCCGCAAAAGCAGGGGATCCGATTATTACTGACCTTCTTAATGCGTCGCTAGATTACTTAATTCAGCCAAGGCCTTATCGGTTAGATATTGTTGGCTTAAAAACTACATTACAATTAGCGCAAGGAACACAATTTATATCAAAGCATCACTCTGGCTTTGCTTTATTAAATTATCTTGAAAGTAAATATGCGGCCCCTTATTTTTGGCTATTTTATTTATTTAATGAGGTTGTTAAGTTGCCTCATAATCAGTTGGCTTGGCAATATATCGAGCAGCAACATAATTTATGTGCAGAAATGTATGAAGAGATAACAAGCTTTAAATCGTCTTATGTTGCGAAACAAACGTATCGAGAAAAATACATCAGTGGTACGTTATATCAGCAAAGAGCAGAATACATATCAAATCTTCTCAATGGGAAAAGCTAGCTACTATAGTGGGATATTTTAATGAAAAAACATACGTTATCGGTCATTTTAATCACCAAAAATGAAGCAGATCGTGTTGAGGTTTGTTTACGCTCAGTTGCTGATATTGCTGATGAAATTATTGTGCTGGATAGTGGTTCTACCGATGATACGGTCGAAATTTGTCGCCGTTATACCGATGACATTACGATTACCGATTGGCCAGGATTTGGTAAGCAAAAGCAACGAGCGTTAGAGAAGGCAAGTTGTGATTGGGTTTTATCTATTGATGCAGATGAAGCTCTTGATGAGGAGATGAAGCAAGCATTGATTCAATTGTTATCACAACAGTCGATCCAAGAAACAGCTTATCGTCTACCTTGGGGTGTAACTTTATATGGAACAACATTAAAGTATGGTCGTAGTGCTCGTTCAGTATTGCGTTTATTTAAGCGCGAAGGGGCAAAATATACTTTAGATGAAGTGCATGAAACGGTTATTCCAGCTTCTGGCGAGATCGGTACATTAAAGGGATTATTACTGCATTACACGCACCGAGATTATGGGCATGGTCTTGATAAAGCTGCACAATATGCATGGCTTGGTTCACAAAAGTATCACCGTAAAGGAAAAAAATCTCATGGTTTAGTTTTGGCTCTACTCCGTGCGATATGGACTTTTTTCCATATTTATATCATTCGCCGTGGCTTTCTTGATGGCAGTGTTGGGTTTATCGTTGCGATGACCTATGCGCAGGTGAACTTTAATAAGTATGTTGGTTTGTGGCTGTTAGAAAACGATCGCAGTTAGAAGAAGTTAGGCATGGAGTTAGTTCCATGCCTTAATCATATTTATTTGTTTTTAAGACTGGATGTCAAGTTACTCAATGGTAATTTAAAGGCTCTACGTAATTCTAACAACCATTGATGACGGTCTTTATGGATTACAACAGTATTATCACAATACTTTTTATATAACTTAAGCCAGTCAATATGGCTAAATTCATTTGCTCGCTTAAGTTTTCTCTTCGATATTGCTCGTAAACCAAGCCCCATACTTTCTGGATCTGCAATAATGATATTACTGGCTAGAAATTTCTGCCAAGTCTTTATATCGTGTTTATTATAATCAAATCTATGTCGCATTACGTGAGTTTCTGGCAGTAATGCTTTTAGCCAAATCTGGCAATAAACTTGTTCAGCTTCTAATGGATAGCTCGATTTGGGAGCCGACTGCATGGTCTGAATAACATGTTGGGCAATAGAGTTATCCAATAGTAATGGCTGTTGCCAAATTTTATTAAGATCGGCCGTACGACCAAAATAAAAGAAATCACTAGGGCTCATGAGTACTGAGCGCCCATGAGAGGTTCGACGAAACAGGTTTGAATTGATAACGATCTTTTCTTCAAACACTTTGTGTTCTGATTCACTTTTTAGAAAGCTGTGCTGGATGGCTACAAACTCATTACCAATTAAATAGTTATCAGAACGCAGTTTTATTGCGTATGGGGTTGTAACTTGCGCTAGACCTGCTTGCGTTGATACTAATTGGCGATCATAGTTTTTTGGAAATTGTGGCAATCCATCAACTAAATTAACACCTGGATCTTGGCTGATCACAAGCTGGTCATAGTCTAACCCTGCTAAATCTTGATCAGGCCAGGTTGATAGAATGATCTTCGCACCGGGTAAATGTGTTCTAATACTTTCTAGGCAACGCTGAGTTATCCCTTCTTCATGATGGGTTCGCCCTTGATAATTTTGAACGGGGCCTTGTACGACCACGGAGATCTGTTCAAATGTTTGTTGCCTCAAAAGGATGTCTCCAAAAATGCTGTATATTCATCTGGTACGCCACAAAAGATAACATCATCACGCTGAATCAAATGGTAGTGAATATTTTTGTTTTGCTGAATTAAATAGTTGTATAAGGGCGCAATATAAAGTTCGCCTTTCGCCCATGTTTCTACTGGTTGCTGTATATATTGTTGGTAACTTTCAATAAAAAACGCGCTATCTGAAAAGTAATACAACCCTGTACTGCATAAGTCAGAAATAGGTTCTTTTTCTGCTGTTTTAATGACTTTTGTTGATAATGGAGACTCTGCTTCTGCAAATGACCAATTATCGCCTTCACCCTGAAATACTTCTAAATACCCATCCCATTGCTTAAGCTCTTTTGGGTAATGGAAATCAGGACGAAAAGTATCAATATTAAAAATCGTAATAGAACCTTGATACTCAGGTACTGAGTTTAAGCCCAAATAGACAGTTTCTGCTTGGCCTCGAGTGGGTTCTTGCAAAACATAAATATGACTATGCTGGATTCCCAGTTTTTCGACTGACTGTTTAACAAAATCCACCGTACCGTCGATATCTCGCACAATAAACAAAAATGGCTCTGTTGCAAAATATTGCTCAAAACTATTGAGGGCATGGTCAAATAATGTTTTCCCGTGGGCCTGAAGCATATATTTAGGTTGAGTATAACCTGCTTTATAAAAACGAGAACTTAACCCTGCCATTGGAATAACAATCATGATGTTGAATCCTTTATCAGTAAATATAGGCGGAATGCATTAGCCATAAGAGCTTGTTGGCGCTTAGGATCATCAGCATGTAGAGGCAGCATTGATAGAAAAAGTTGAATTTGCATCGCATATAAAGCATTGGCGGATAGTTGATAACGCTCGGCAATCATTTCAATGAATAATGTTTGAATTGCAGCAATGTCGTCAGATGGCTGAATATCAAATTGAATACTATGGTTAATATAGTCGACATCAACCTGATAATAACCCGCAATAATCCAGTCATAAAGTCCTAATATTGAGTGACTTAGCTTGGCTAGATCATAGCGCGTATCACCAAAAATAGTCAGATTACCTTGTAAATCAATACCTCGTGGATCAATTGTTTTTATTTTATTACTGCGAAAATCATACAATATGTTACTGAAGCAAAAATCGCCATGCATCACCGAGCCGATTTGATTTTCTGTTGGTAAGTATCGTTCACTTTTAGCCAATAAGTCTGAGAATGAGGCGGAAAGGTGGCCGTTATATATCCATGGTGTATTCAATTGCACCTGAATGGACTGGCAGTATTCATTGAGTCTTTGTTGAGTTTTATTGCCAAATAAATCCTGTAATTGATTAGCATGGCCATCATCTGCTGCTTGGTGCGTTTTGCATTCATCAATAAATTCAAGGCAGCTGGTTAAGATTCGTTGCCATACCAATTCGGGTAGAGCTGAAAAGACATAAAGCTCATTTAGGGCGGTGTTGTACAAATATTCCAATCGATAAGAAAGGGTATTGTTTTCTTCGCTTGAACCTAAATATTGAGGTAAGTAAACGCGTAGTGGGGCTGGAACCGTGGCAAACCAATTTGCTTCAGCTGCAATTTTATTGTTTTTGATACTGGATTTTTGAATCCACTTATCAGTAATTTTTAGCTGGTTAAATGCTCGCTGTGTTGTAAATTTAGCCTTAGAGCTGTAATAGGTATTTAGATGGCCAAAATCGAGCCAATCTTGAGTTTCAACGGAATTTAAATGGTGTTTTTCATGGTAATAATTAAGACTCTGGATAAAGTCCCAATGAGCCATAGTAAGCGCTTTTACCAGGTATCGAGGTTGATTAAATTTAAAATAGCCACAAACGACATTTGTTGATGTGAGCAGTTTTCTATCTTCAACGGTATTAAGCCAGTGTGAGCTGTCTTGACTAACCATCGCCCAGTCATAGCTATTTTCAACTTGAGATATGGTAACAAGATCATTACCTTCAGGGAGTTGAGTGAGTAGTGTATCACCAAATAAAATATGCAGTGGTGTTGTTGATACTAAGTCAGATAATGCAAGCGCTGACATCAAAGAAGCCCCTAAAGATAGACCTTCAGGGATGCGAAGTAGATTCACATTATTGCTTTTTAACCAGTTGGCATCATACTCACTAACTTGGTAATGTTCAGGAATGCTCAGATAAATCTGAGATCCTTCAGGTGCTAGTTTTACTTGATACTGGAATAGGCGTCGATTACCCAAAGGTAGAAAAGAGGGGGGTATAGTACCAAACTCAGATTCTAACTCTAAAGTAATATAAGCAGCTGACATGATTAGGAACATGACTTTTCCTTTTCCAGGAGCGTATTAATTTCATCTAATGACAAAGAGGAAAACTCTGACGGACGAATTGCACGATCATCAATGTAAAAACCGTCATGCCCACACCATGGTTTGCCAACTAAAATCTCATCATAAGGTACTTGATGTTGATCCAACCATTGAGTAATGATTGGTAGAGTATGAATATTAATCATACCGACATTACCTTGATAAGTTCGCATATTTCTAGCTGTGCTGATAGTAATAGTAAAACCTAATGCTTTGTAGTGACGCAATTGCTTTATAACTGCTAAGTTAGGAGCTACGTTCGCATAATCATTGGTATTGGCTAAGGTGATTGTGCCATCTAAGTCGACAACTAACTTTTTCATCTTATTTCCTTACTTGATTATTGCTTGTTGAGTAGCTGCTCAAAAAACTCAATATGATGCTTAACAGTCATTGTGGCATTAAATTCTCGGTCTAATTTTTCTTTAGCTGCGATACTAAATTGCTCGATCTTAGTTTTATCATTGATCAGTTTATTCATCGCCTCAGCAAAAGCCTGTGCATCACCTGTTGGTACCACAAATCCAGTTTGACCATCATCAACCAATTCTGGCGAGCCTCCTGCTGTTGTTACCACAGATGTTGTGCCGTTCGCCATCGCTTCAATAATAGTTCGAGGTAAGCCTTCACCGCTAATTGATGGTTGAACCTGAAAATCAGCCATTGCCATAATAGATGGTACATCTTGGCGGTGACCAATAAGATGAATTCGCTCAGCCATCGGGCTTTGTTTTATTTCATCAAAATGAGGTTCAAAACCACTGCCAACCAATAAAAGATGGAAATTAGGGTTATTGATATGATGAGTGGCTTCAATAAGTACTGAGATACCTTTACTTGGTCGAACATGAGCTGCACACACTGCGATGATATGGTCATCAGTTAAACCAAATTCGGAACGTTCAGTTTGAGGCACTTGATACCAGGCCAGTTGATGGCCCTTGTAAATTGTAACTACTTGATCTTTATTGTGCCAAACATGTTTATGTACATCATCACGAACCGCATTAGATACACAAATAATCCCTTCTACTTTTGGATGTAGATGGGTGAGATAAGCGCTTGGGTCGTGACGATATAAACCCCCCGTTGTACCACGATAAGTGACTAACTTTGCTTTGGTACCAATGGATGCAAAAGCTAAGTTGGGAATGGTTTTTGAGTTAAAACCATAACAGATGTCATAATTGCCATTTTTTAATTCATGGTGCAGTGTTTTAATGGTTTTTGGGCAGATTTTCTTACTTGGGTAGCAATCAATAACCTTTACGCCACAGTCGCGAAAGCGAGCTACATAATCTGCATCACCTTGTGTCGCAATCGTTACTTCATGACCTTGTTTGACCATCTCAATAAACATTTCTGCTTCAGGTCGCACACTGTTCCATGCGTGTTGGTAAGAACTGGCAATTAAAATTTTCATCGTTATGGTTTTCTCTTTGTTCGTATTTTGTAGCAAGCGTTATGATATTCGCGGCGAAAAAGTTCGGCTAAATTGAAAACTTCGCGTTTGAAACGACAATACAGGTCACGTTTAGGTTTAGCACCATAACCTATATCTGAATCGAATTTAGGATCATTGCTTAAACAAGCAGGAACAGTACCGTAGACATTGACATCATTAACCCAAAAACGATCCATATAGATATCAACTGCAAGATACCAAGCTTGAGAGTGCGTAAGAAATTTCTTTGCCCCAGTTGGGGTTAAAAAATACCCAGTAGCACTCATGTGCCCCTTACTAAATTTGTGTACAGCTGTATGAGGTAATGGATATTCAACTGCATGCCTAAATGTTTTGCGCTTATTATCAAAAAGGCGAATACATTCAAATCGTTCTGCTAATTTATCTGCGTTTTCAATAATATCTAAAAAAGGTTCTGGATAGATAAGAGCGTCATCTTCCAGAATAATGATAGGTTTATTGAGCTCGACACACTTTTGCCACAATAGATAGTGGCTAGCATAGCAACCTAACTGTCCCTTGCTGAGTGATTTTCCCCGGCATTGTTGACTCAGTTCTTCATCATAGAGTTTAAAAAGAGGGGATGACTCTTTATGTCCATTTACCGCTTTAAAGAGCTCAAAACTCAGATCAAGTTGGCGCAATTGTTTGCTAATATTTTCTTTACGCTCTATAGAAGAGGGAAGATTAATAACAAAAATATCGATCATGAATTAAGTTCTCTTTGTGGCGATGGTAAACAGTTGCCAACCCCAAAAATATAAAAGAAATACATAAATAAAGTCTGTCCGTGATTAAGCGGTACATCCGTTAACGAGGCACTGGCATAGACCGAAATAATCCCAACTAAAAAATATTGCTGGGTCGTTGTGCATAATTTTATGTTCTTTAACGGTACAAGTAGTAGTCCTAGTAGAAGCAGAGCACCAATCGCTCCGTTTTTTACAAAGCGATCTAAATACTGATTATGATAGTGTGGGGGCTGATAGTCGTATAAACATTGACTAACGCGGTGTTGTTTATATAGCGCATTAATCTTATTTAAATGCCCATCACCAAGACCGAAAATTGGGTCATCTTCTACTAAAATAGATGCTGCTTGCCACATTTGTAATCTTAGACCGATGGAGGTGCAAAGATTTCCTGATTGGATTGCTTGGTATTCTTGTTCTGTTTGAACAATTCGTTGTTCAATTTGTGGTTTAACAGCGAACCCTGCAATTATCAAGAGTAGTGTTAACCCGCCTAAATATAACCAGTATTTAGGTTGGTAAAATTTGATCATATTATAAGTAGCAATTGCTATCAAAGCGACTAGAGTAGCAAGCCATATACCACGAGTCTCACCAATAATTAAAGCAAAGCAGCAGCACAAAAAGGCTAATAAAGTTAATAGCTTAACCAATTTATTTGTATTCGCCAGCATAAGTCCAAGAGACATTATGGCAAAAGAAGCAATTAAGGTGCTATATGGAATAGGGTTAATTGGCCATTCACGACCTAGCCCCAAATAAATCCCGTAATACCAAGCATATAATGAACTGACAATGGAGCCTAAAACAACTAACCCAATTAAACGGTTTTGCGTAATTAATTGTGTTGGTAAAAACAATAAGAAAAGTAACGAGCCGATAATTGCTCTTAGCTCTCTAGAACTCAGTCCATGATAAGCATAGGAAAACAGTGTGTAAGCTGCGATGGCAATGACAAGCCATAACATTTTATTTGATAGGTTTTGTTTAATACTGGTTAAGCCATATCGGCAGACTGTTGCAATAATTGAAATAATAATCATTGCGACCATAGTCTTATCGCCATTTTTCAGGATCAACATTCCGGTTGAGAGCCAAATAAAAGGCAATAGGATAAAAAACGAAAATACTCTATCTTTCATTGGGTCCATCACTGTTTATGGTAAGGATTACACTCACCCTCTGGGCGTGTTTTTAGGAGGCGTAAAATCCACATGTACTGCTCAGGACGTTCAGTTACGTACTGTTCAATACACTCATTCATCATTCGGGCATCTTGTTCTTCACTGTCAGTTGGAAATGGCAGTGCAGGGTAAAAATCTAATTCATAATTCCCTGTCTCACTGTTATACATTGAAAACAGCGGAACAATCTTAGCTCGACTTAGTTTTGCAACACGACCAAGGCCGGACATAGTGGCTTTTTTAGTTGCAAAAAAATCAACAAAAACACTGTGTTCTGGACCTAAATCCTCGTCAGGTAGGTAGTAACCTAAGTAACCTTCACGAATTGATTTAATAAATGGCTTAATGCCACCACTACGTTCATAAACTCGACCACCGTACTGTACACGTTGTTTGTGCATGAGCCAGTCAGAAACTTCATTTTTCTGTTTTTTTGCCATTGCAGAAACAGGAAGACCACGGGAAGCAAGTAATACAGCAGGAATATCGATTGCCCATGTATGAGGCACTAGCAAAATAACACTCTGTCCTTGTTCTGTTAGTGAAGTAAGGTTGTCCATACCACGAATGACGGTATGATCCTCTAACCATTGGCGGTTGCGCATACTTAATGCTGCAAAGCCTAACAAGAAAGAGCCTGCAGTAATTAGGTTCTGCAGTAAAATCTCTTCACGTTCAGCCTCTGTTTTGTCTGGGAAGCAAAGGGATAAATTTACTCTTGCTCGAAGATTGGCCCCTTTTTTAATCTTAATGGCTTGTTTAGCAAAGAGGGTTGCTAAAGCACGACGTGCATTATGGGGTAGTAAACAAAATAGCGCTGAAAAAAATACAGCTAGCCAAGTTCCCCAATATTTTGGATGAAGAAAGTGCCAAGAAAATTGTGGGTGATAAGCTTGTTTATCGTAGTGATCTAACATAAAGGCCATATCTGTATTAGTGGTATTGAGTAAATCGGTGCTCTAAGGTTATAGCGCTTTTAATAGTAAAATGAGATTCTTGAACCTTAGCTTACCGCTACTATTGTAAATATTCGCTGTTATCTATGATACCATTATGTATCAATTAATGGGCGAAGGAAGTCTGTCATAATGAAAACACGAGATCGAATTATTTTGGCTTCGCGTGAGCTCTTTAATGAGCAAGGCGAGTCAAATGTTACGACTAACCATATCGCCGCCCATTTAGGAATTAGCCCGGGTAATCTCTATTATCATTTTCGTAATAAAGAAGAGATTATACACTGTATTTTCGATGAATATGCTCAAGAGCTCAGTGTGCGCTTTCAGCCGCAGAATATGGATGAATCCTCTGATGGCTTGTTAGGCTACCTCGATGGCGTGTTTTTTTTAATGTGGCGTTATCGTTTTTTCTACGCCAACTTACCCGATATCCTACGTCGAGATGAAGTGCTACAAGTTAAGTATTTAACCGCTCAAGAGCAACTTCACTATAATATTGCCCGACTAATGCAAAACTTTCGTCAAATGGGGTTGGTCAATCTCAATGATGAAGACCTACAAGCTCTTGCTGATACCTTAAAGCTTGTTGCTTCAAGTTGGATTAGCTATCAGACTACGCAAGCGCCAGGTGCGAAAATTACTAAAAAGGTGATTTATCATGGTGTGATTCAAATGCTGAATATTGTACGACCACTGGCTACAGAAAAAGGGCGTGAACGGGTTGAACAGTTACGCGAATACTACAATTCTCAGCAGCAAGAACATCAGTAACTACTTGGTTTATCTTGATTACTATAAAAGAAACCCCGCCAGAGTGACGGGGTTTTTTAGTCTTTATTTAAGCCAACTTCTTGGGTTAACGGGTGATCCTTTACGACGGATCTCGAAATACAATCCAGATCGATCTTGACCACCACTATCACCAACCAGTGCAATAGGTTCACCCGCCGAGACAGGATCGCCTACTTTCTTAAGTAAGGTCTGGTTATAACCATAGATACTCATATCGCCTTTGCCGTGTTCGATTACGATCATCAGACCATAACCACGTAGCCAGTCGGCAAAAACAACACGACCTGAGCTTATTGCCTTCACTTGGCTGCCTACAGGTTTAGCGATAACCATGCCTTTCCAGCGTAGTTCACCTTGTTGACGGTCACCATAATTGTGAATAACACTGCCACGAACAGGCCAAGGTAATTTACCTTTACTACTACTTAAGCCATTCATAGGTAGGCGTTTGGCTGCTTCAGCTGCTTTTTTCGCGGCAGCTTCAGCCCGAGCTCTTGCTTCCGCCTCAGCTTTAGCTTTTGCGATGGCTGCTAACATTCGACGCTCGTTAGCTTTTAAGTCGTTGATGTAGTCGTTGCTAGTGCGAATTTTACCTTTAATACCAGCTAAGGTTTTTTCTCGGGCTTTTTGTTGACTATCAAGCTCGGCCTTTTCTTGTTGCAGTTGGCCTAACATAGCACGTTGTTGTTCGCGCTGTGTTGAGAGCTGATGCAACTTCATCTGTAGCTCAGTATTGGTGACTTCTAGATTTTCTAGAGCTTTGGTCTGCGCTAAGCTGAAAGTTTCAGCATAGGCTGTCATTCGATCTAAGGTTGATGAGTTTTCACCACTTAATAAGTTGGCGATTTCACTGTTTTTACCCTGTCGGTACTGAGCATCCAGTAAAGCTTTTAGCTGTTGCTGTTGCTTTTTCTGTTCAGCTTCTAGCTTCTTTTGCTCCGATTCTAATTGAGCAATAGAGCGCTTTAGGGTTTCCAGTTGTGCTTGTGCCTGATGTATTTGCTTCGCGGTTTTGCCAATACCTAGCTCATGTTGGCGAAGTTCCTTTTGCAAGGCAGCAAACTCTTGTTGCTTTTTAGCCAGCTGACTTTTCTGACGTGCAATTTCCTGTTTCACGCTATCAAGCTGGTTTGGGCTAGTGGCATAACTTGGCGTTACAAATGCAAGACATAGCAAAGCGCCAGTGCATAGAGCACCGGCGCGGATAGTTTGGTTGAGGTGTTTAATCATATCTCGCATGAAGGAGATTATTTCAGATCAAACAGCACCTGACCAGACATCTCTGAAGGGATTTCCATATCAGACAGTGCAAGCATAGTTGGTGCAAGGTCTGATAGCTTACCGTTATCTTTTAATGTTAGAGACTTATCACCAACATAGATTAATGGTACTGGAAGGTTAGTGTGTGCTGTGTGGATTTCGCCAGTTTCTGGGTTAATCATCATTTCAGCATTACCGTGGTCTGCAGTGATCAGTAGCTGACCGTTAACTTCACGGATTGCTTCAACTACACGGCCGATACAACCATCAAGAGCTTCACACGCTTTAACCGCTGCATCATAAACACCTGTGTGGCCAACCATGTCACCGTTAGGGTAGTTACAGATAATAACGTCAAACTCGCCGCCTTTAATTGCAGCAACCAGTTTGTCTGTTAGCTCAGGAGAACTCATTTCTGGTTGTAGGTCATATGTTGCTACTTTAGGTGAAGCAACTAACTGACGTGATTCGCCATCAAATTCGTTCTCAACACCGCCATTGAAGAAGAAAGTTACGTGAGCATATTTCTCTGTTTCAGAGATACGTAGCTGCTTTTTACCTTTCTTAGATAGCCACTCACCTAGAGTATTGTCTAGGCTTGCTGGTGGGAATGCTGTTGATAGTTCGATATCTGCAGCATATTGAGTCAACATTACGAAATCAGCAAGTTGTGGGAATTGCTTACGAGCAAAGCCTTCAAAACCAGCTTCAAATGCACGAGTGATTTGACGTGCACGGTCAGCACGGTAGTTCATAAAGATTACCGCATCGCCATCTTGCATTGCAGCGTCTTCTTGACCTTCAGCGCGGATAACCGTTGCTTTTACAAATTCATCGTTTTCGTTACGAGCGTAAGCGGCTTCTAGACCTGCAACTGCGCTCTCAGCTGTAAACTCGCCTTGTGCTGCGGTTAGTAGGTTGTATGCTTGTTCTATACGATCCCAGTTGTTGTCACGGTCCATTGCATAGTAACGACCAACAAGTGATGCAACACGGCCTTTGCCTAGTTTTGCAAATAGCTCTTGGAAACGCTCTAGAGAGTGTTGTGCACTACGTGGTGGAGTATCACGACCATCTAGGAAGCAGTGTAGGTAAATCTTCTCAGCACCACGTTTAGCTGCCATTTCAACCGCAGCTTTGATGTGATCTTCATGGCTATGTACACCACCTGGTGACATTAGACCCATGATGTGAACCGCTTTACCTTCTTTAATTGCCGCATCCATCGCTGCAACAAGAACGTCGTTTTCGAAAAACTCACCATCAGAGATAGCTTTAGTAATACGAGTTAGGTCTTGGTAAACCACACGGCCTGCACCAATATTAGTGTGACCTACTTCTGAGTTACCCATTTGACCGTCAGGAAGACCAACATCCATACCTGATGCAGAGATCAGAGTATGAGCTTCGTTAGCCATTAGGCTATCCATTACTGGTGTATTTGCATTAGCGATTGCATTGTTTGCAGCATCTTCGCGGTAACCCCAACCATCTAGGATTACAAGAGCCAGTGGTTTTTTAGCAGACATGTTCTGTCCCCTCGTACAGTAAATGAAAATTCATATCAATTGCCTTAACTTTCTGAGTCAAAAGCAAAACTAAGGCAATTGCTATCGTTGTTGACGTAATTTTACTACAGAATTGGAACAAAACTGTAGCTTAAGATCAAACAAACCTGTCAACGGAATGTTATCTTTCAATGCAAAATATATTCATTTATGACAAGAAGTGTAAGTCTTAAATCACAGTTTTTTTCTATTTTAGTAATAGGTGACAGCGAATTTCGCTTTTATACTGGCTGTAGGATGCGAGAGAGAGCGCTCAGAATCGACGGGGAAATCTGTACAAGCCGATGTTGATGGGTATACTCGATCGTCTTTTATTATGTACCCCTTGACTGTTATTGCGAACGGTCAGACTTAAGCAGAGCGATAAACATGCAACAATTTATGGAATTTGTATCAAGCCACTCAATGCTATCTATAGTTTGGATTGGTCTGGTAGTGGCAATCATTGCCTCATTAGTAAAACAAAAAACAGCAGGCTACCAAGTAGTGACTGCCAATGACGCCACTTTACTGGTTAACCGCGAAGAGGGTGTTTTTGTCGATATTCGTTCGCAAGAAGAGTTTCGTAAGGGCCATATTGCGGGTTCAGTTCACATTTTACCGAGCCAGATCAAAGATCAGAATTTTGCAAACCTTGAAAACTACAAAGACGCCCCAATTGTAGTTGTATGCAAGACAGGTCAAACAGCACAAGAGAGTGCAAACCTGTTACATAAAGCCGGTTTTACCAAAGTAAACTTGCTAAAAGATGGTCTAATCTCTTGGAATGAAGCGAATCTTCCTTTGGTTCGCGGTAAGAGCAAGAAGTAATTAGAACAAAGATTAAGCGACGGTGGGATACCGCAGTTGCATGTATATTTTCCCTGGTTTGACAGGATCAGATAAAAAGAAGGATTTCCACCATGGCAGAAGCTGCAAACAACGATGCACAACAAAACTTCCAAATTCAACGTATCTTCCTAAAAGACGTGTCTTTTGAAGCGCCAAACTCTCCAGATGTATTCCAAAAAGAGTGGAATCCTGAAGTTAAGCTAGACCTAGATACTCAAAGCCGTGAGCTAGGTGAAGGCGTATACGAAGTTGTGCTACGTCTGACTGTAACTGTACAGAATGAAGGCGATAACGCATTCCTATGTGAAGTTCAGCAGGGCGGTATTTTCACAGCTCTAGGTATGGAAGCTCCACAGCTTGCACATTGTCTAGGTGCATTCTGTCCAAATATCCTATTCCCATATGCGCGTGAAACAATTTCAAGCCTAGTGGTTAAAGGTACGTTCCCTCAACTAAACCTTGCACCAGTTAACTTTGATGCATTGTTTATGAACTACCTACAAAGTCAAGCTGAAGCAAATACAGAAGCTGACGCATAATTTAATTAAATAGTGTGACCAAGATGAATACAAACGCAGATTCACCGATTGCCATGACTGTTTTAGGTGCTGGCTCATACGGTACCGCTTTGGCCATTTCTCTTGCCCGTAATGGTGCGAATGTTGTGTTATGGGGCCATGAGCCTGAACATATGGCACAGCTAGAAATTGATCGAGCAAATGAAGCGTTTCTTCCTGGCGTTGCTTTTCCTGACTCTTTGATTGTTACCGCAGATCTTAAAGCTGCGGTACAAGCCAGCCGCGACTTATTAGTGGTTGTGCCAAGCCATGTGTTTGGTACGGTGCTACGCCAAGTGAAACCGTTTTTACGCGAAGATTCACGAGTTTGTTGGGCAACCAAAGGGTTAGAGCCAGAAACTGGTCGCTTATTGCAAGATGTAGCAACAGAGGCTCTAGGTGAAGAGGTTCCGCTAGCGGTGCTGTCTGGCCCTACGTTTGCCACTGAACTTGCAGCTGGTATGCCAACGGCGATTGCTGTGGCGTCACCTGACAGCCAGTTTGTCGCAGACTTGCAAAATAAAATTCACTGTAGTCAGACATTTCGTGTCTACAGCAACAGCGATTTTATCGGCATGCAATTAGGTGGCGCAGTTAAGAACGTTATCGCAATTGGTGCTGGTATGTCTGATGGGATTGGCTTTGGTGCTAATGCTCGTACTGCGTTAATTACTCGAGGCCTTGCTGAGATGTGCCGTTTAGGTGCAGCTCTTGGCGCTCATCCAGAAACCTTTATGGGGATGGCTGGCCTTGGTGATTTAGTATTAACTTGTACCGATAATCAATCTCGTAACCGCCGTTTTGGCCTTGCTTTAGGTAAAGGTGAATCGGTTGAACAGGCGCAAATCGATATTGGTCAAGTTGTTGAAGGCTATCGCAATACCAAAGAAGTGCACGCATTAGCAGAGCGCTTTGGGGTTGAAATGCCAATTACAGAGCAGATTTATCAGGTGTTGTACCAAGGTAAAGATGCTCGTATCGCGGCAAAAGATCTGCTGGCTCGTGAGAAAAAATACGAATAATTAGATGCTTGGTTTAACGGCTAAACATTTAAACAAAATCAAACAACGTGAGTGCTAAGCTCGCGTTGTTTTTTTTTAAGAAATGGTTAAAGTTAAGTAAATACCCTAAATCAAAAGAGCTTGAGGACGTTGTGAAGGTATGTCATCAACACCAGGTTTGGCAAGCAATCAAGCAAGAAGCTCGAGAGCAAGCTGAACAAGAGCCGATGCTGGCAAGTTTCTATCATGCCACTATCATTAAACACGATAACCTTGCTGCAGCATTAAGTTACATTTTAGCCAATAAACTGGCCACCCCTTCAATGCCTGCAATGGCGGTTCGTGAAGTAGTAGAAGAGGCGTTTGCTGCAGATTGTATGATCACAGAATCTGCAGCCCATGATATCCGTGCGGTAGTCGAGCGTGACCCTGCTGTAGCTATGTATTCTATACCGTTATTGTACCTAAAAGGTTTCCACGCTTTGCAAGGTTACCGTGTGGCTAACTGGCTGTGGAAACAAAATCGCGTGGCTTTGGCTGTGTATCTGCAAAATCAGATTTCGGTGACTTGCCAAGTTGATGTCCATCCGGCTGCAAAAATTGGTCAAGGGATCATGTTTGACCATGCAACGGGTATTGTTATTGGTGAAACTGCGGTTATCGAAAATGATGTCTCAATTCTGCAAGATGTGACGTTAGGTGGTACCGGTAAAGAGAGCGGTGATCGTCATCCTAAGATTCGTGAAGGTGTCATGATAGGTGCGGGTGCTAAGATTCTTGGTAATATCGAGGTTGGAGAAGGGGCTAAAATTGGCTCTTGTTCGGTAGTCCTCAATCCCGTGCCATCACATACTACTGTTGCAGGTGTTCCGGCTAAAATTGTGGGTCGACCAAGTAGCTCTAAACCCGCAATGGATATGGATCAGCAATTTAATGGCAATGCCCAGACTTTTACCTCTGGCGATGGTATTTAAATGTTATAACCACAAAAAAGGCGATCTTAAGATCGCCTTTTTTAATCTATCGTTGAATTAGATTGCGCCTGCAAAGTCCATCTGTCGCCAAGCTTCAAATGCGATAATTGCAACCGCATTAGAAAGGTTTAGGCTGCGACTATCAGGTTGCATCGGAATACGTAGACGTTGTTCTAATGGCAGGCTTTCGATAAATTCAGCGGGTAAACCACGAGTTTCAGGACCAAAAATCAACACATCACCTTGCTCGAACTTTGCATTGGTATGGTAATTGGTCGTCTTTGTAGTGCAGGCAAATAAACGACGATCGCCCATCGCTTCTTTAAATGCCGCAAAATCTTTATGACGGTATACATGTGCTAAGTCATGATAATCGAGACCCGCGCGACGTAGCTTTTTCTCTTCTAAATCAAAACCTAAAGGCTCAATTAAATGTAGGTTAGCTCCGCAGTTTGCACATAAACGGATAATATTACCGGTATTTGGAGCAATTTCTGGTTCATAAAGCGCAATATCAAACATGATCTTTGGTACTTATTTAAACATTAGCGATGTGATACCGCATTGTGACAAGGCTTAAGTCAACAAGCAAATATCTCGTCATCAATTGTATGGCTATTTCGCTAACGGCAGTTGCAGTGTAATACGTAATCCACCAAGAGGGCTGCGACTTGCCTGTGCGCTACCACTGTGTTGGCGTAAAGCACTTTCCGTTATCGCAAGACCTAATCCCGTTCCGCCACTGCTGCGATCGCGAGCGGTTGATACGCGATAAAAAGGGCGGAATATATCGTTTAGTTCCTCTTCTGGAACGCCTTCTCCATTATCATCAACGGTTATAATCAGTTGATTGTGCTGCTGGTGAAAATGGATTTCGATTTGATCGTTACCATATTTGATGGCGTTACGGATGATATTTTCTAACGCGCTGATCAATAAATTAGGGTTGCCACAAATAGGCCAATCTTCTAGTTGATTATAGGTTAGCTGCTTATGATTTTGTTCAGCTTCAAAACGAGCATCTTCCAGCATTTCAAACCAGAGAGAGTGAGCATCAAAGTGTTGGCGTTCTTGGTGACTATTGACCTGCATTCGCGAGAGTTCTAATAGTTCTCCGATCATTTTTTCAAGTCGCTCAGCTTCGGTATCGATACGATCGAGCTCTTTGCTACTGCCTTGCTTTCGGGTCGCAAGCGCGGTTGCCATCCGTAATCGTGTTAGGGGCGATCGCAATTCATGAGAAATATCAGATAACAAGCGCTGTTGACCTGAAATCATATGGTTAAGGGCTCCGACCATTTGATTAAAACTTGCGCCAGCTTGCTTAAATTCACGAGGCCCTTGCTCTAATTTAGGGTCCACTTCAAATTCTCCTTTGGCGACACGTTCAGCAGCCTGTTGTAAGCGATAGGCTGGGCGTGACACAACCCAAGCTAGCCACAGTAAAAAAGGAGTACTGACAATCATGGTCGCTAGCAGTAATTGAAATGGCTTATCTAAAATTTGAATGAAAAATGGTGGTGGCTCACGCCAGACTCGACCAACATATAGCAGAAGATTTTGCTGCTGAGTCTGAACAACAAAGGGGCCAGCCATCATCCAGCGGCCATACAGTCGTTGGCGAGGTGATTTAGGGTTATCGGCAATAGTAATAAAGTTGCGTAGCGCCCGATTGCGTTTGAGTGGTGCTAAGATTTCGCCGTCTTCTGTGGTGAAATAGAGTTGTGCACTACGGTGTTTTTCGTGGCTGGTTAACTCTTTGAGTGTTCTCGGTAGTGATATTGGCGATTGATCTATTTCTTCACCAATATTGTGTGCCATCTGCTGTAAGCGTTTTAAATGAGAGGTAGGAATGGTGTGCTGTGCTCTTGGATCTAGATTGGGTAACAAGAGTACCGCAATGACGACCACTAATAGGGTGAGCCAAAAAATAGTAAAAATACGACCATAGAGACTGTTTAAAGCAGGAAATCGCATTAACCTTCCTCAACTAAAAGATAGCCTTTGCCACGTAATGTTTTAATTCTCGGTTTATCATCTAAGCGTTCCGGCAGCTTTTTACGTAGATTCGAGACATGCATATCGATTGCGCGATCAAATTGAGCCAGCCGTTTGCCTAAGACTTCTAAGCTAAGCTCCTCTTTTGAGATGATTTTTCCAGGATGCTGAATAAAATAACTCAATAATGCTAATTCAGTACCTGTAACATCGAGAGCGATGTTTTGGCAAAAAGCTTCTTGTCGACCTGGATAAATAGTAATGTCTTGATAATCAATGGTATCTCCATGTGTAACTCGGTTATCTAAAGCTTGAGTTCGACGTAAAATCGCTCGCATACGTGCTAACAATTCTCTATCACTAAAAGGTTTTGGCAGATAGTCATCAGCACCAAGTTCCAAACCTAGTACACGATCAATTTCATCACCTTTAGCAGTAAGCATTAATACTGGTGTACTGTATTTCTCACGTAACCGGCGTAGCATTTCAGTGCCATTCATTTTTGGCATCATGACATCAAGTAGCACTAGATCGATGCTAGCATTGATCTTTTCCAGTCCTTGTTCACCATTGTTGGCTTGCTCAACCTCAAAGCCTTCCATTTCTAAAATATCGTGTAATAGTGCTGTTAATTCGGTGTCGTCATCGACTAGGAGAACTTTTGCCATTATCTGACCTTATATATCGAGCGATTATCTGACTCTAGTATCGCGAATCTTTGTGAAAGCGCCAAGTTGTCTATTTTAGCTTTACGCAGCTTTACGTTTGTTAGACAGCCATTTACTTTATAGGGTGTAGTATTTATCTCAAGCACAGGGGATAGCCCTGCTAACCGAATAACACTTGGAGATAACTCTCATGGCTAAATTAAATAAAGTTCTTGTAATGGCGATTGCTCTACCAATGGTTGTAGGTTCAGCATCTGCAATGGCTTTTGGTGGTAAACATCATGGTGACCATGGTTCGGATAAATGTGGAATGCATGGCGGGAAAAAAATCTTCAGCCAACTAAACCTTACTGACGCGCAAAAAGAGAAAATGAAGGAGCTGCGTCAAGAAAACCGAGCTGAAATGAAAAGTCATCGTGGTGAGCACCGTCAAGAGATGAAGGCGTACCATGATCAGATGCAAGATTTAGTTCTATCAAGCTCTTTTGATGAAGGTCAAGCGCGTGCTCTAGCTGAAAAAATGTCACAGCAACAAGTTGAGCGTCGTGTTCAGATGTTAGAAAATCGCCAAAAAATATTGAATATTTTGACTCCTGAACAAAAAGAAAAGTACAAGGAGTTGCGTCAGCAAAATCTTAAGCAGTGTGCGGAACGCTGGAATAAAGACGCGAAATAATCTTAAGTTTATGTTGCCTTAAGCCACAGCTATTGCTGTGGCTTTTTTGTCTTTGGTCGAAAGTTTGTTAATAAATAACAAAAGATGAATAGAAAAATGACAGTTACATCGGGTTTTGTGATTAAGTTTTCAATAAAAACCGCTATACTTCGGCAAGAGATAATATAAGCGATGACTTAAAATGGTCATCATGAGTTTGCCAGTTTGTTACTAACTCTCTATTACTGTCAAAGTACGAGGTTAGCTTATTGTGGTTTCGTAACAAAAAATACGTTTTCGATAATTACAATAAACAGGGTAAACTAGCGCATAATCTACATATCTCGCGGCCATTGGTTGAGCGATTTATTCGTTTCATTGCTTTAATTGTTATCAAATTATGTAACATAAGATTGGTAACTTTAGTCATTTTGTCGCCAGTGATCGTGATATGAATCAACGAAAAGTTTTAGCAAAATTGTAATATTTCGACAATAGTAAGAAAGTTACAGTTTTCACGAGTAGCGAAGCATCATAGTGGTGCTTGATCGATAGGGGGGAACTTCGATCACTCGTCTCGGATTTGATTTTTCAATTCCCAATATCAGAGGGTAACCATGATTAAGAAGATCGGTGTTTTGACCAGTGGTGGTGACGCACCTGGTATGAATGCAGCAGTTCGCGGTGTTGTTCGTGCAGCACTAACAGAAGGTCTAGAAGTATTTGGTGTGTTTGATGGCTACCAAGGCCTACACCAGAACAAAATTAAGAAACTGGATCGTCAAAGTGTTTCTGATGTAATCAACAAGGGCGGTACTTTCCTTGGCTCAGCACGTTTTCCTGAATTTAAAGATGAAAGCGTTCGTGCTCAAGCAATTGAGAACCTAAAGCTTCACGGTATCGATGCTCTTGTTGTTATCGGCGGCGACGGCTCTTACATGGGCGCGAAGAAGCTAACTGAGATGGGCTACCCATGTATCGGCCTTCCAGGCACAATCGATAACGACGTTGCAGGTACTGATTACACTATCGGTTACATGACTGCAATGAATACTGTTATCGATGCAATTGACCGTCTACGTGATACTTCTTCTTCTCACCAGCGTATTTCTATTGTAGAAGTGATGGGTCGTCACTGTGGTGATCTAACTCTAATGTCTGCAATTGCAGGTGGTTGTGAGTACATCATTACGCCAGAAACAGGTCTAAATAAAGACAAGCTTCTAGAGCGCGTTAAAGAAGGTATCGATAAGGGTAAGAAGCACGCTATTATCGCAATCACTGAGCTAATGACAGATGTTAATGAGCTGGCTAAGTTCATTGAAGATGAAACAGGCCGTGAAACACGTGCTACTGTTCTTGGTCATATCCAGCGTGGTGGTCAGCCAACTGCATTTGACCGTATCCTAGCGTCTCGCATGGGTGCTTATGCTGTCGACCTTCTACTTCAAGGTGAAGGTGGTCGTTGTGTTGGTATTCAACACGAAGAGATGGTTCACCACGACATCATCGATGCGATTGAAAACATGAAGCGTCCAGTTCGTAAAGATCTGTACGCTCTTGCAGACAAGCTATTCTAATAAAATAGTTATTATTCTGCATTAAAGCCGATGTTTATCATCGGCTTTTTGTTTTAATTCAAATACAAAAAAGGCCACAATCGTGGCCTTTTGTTTATCGAAATATCGATAAATTATTTTTTCGCTTCAGCTGCTGCTTTTGCGATTGCAGCAAAGCTTGCTGCATCTAGAGCTGCGCCACCAACTAGAGCACCGTCGATGTCTGGTTGTGCGAAGTATGCAGCTGCGTTTTCTGGCTTAACAGAACCGCCGTATTGGATAACAACGTTCTTAGCAACTTCTTCACTTTGCTCTGCAATGTGAGCACGGATTGCAGCGTGGATGCGCTGTGCATCTTCAGCTGTAGCTGCTTTACCAGTACCGATAGCCCAGATTGGTTCGTATGCGATGATTGCACCGTTTAGCGCATCAACGCCTTGAGTTTTGATCACAGCGTCGATTTGACGAGCACATACAGCTACTGTTTCGCCAGCTTCGTTTTGTGCTTCTGACTCACCGATACATAGAACAGGAGTTAGGCCGTGCTCTTTAAGGAATGCAAACTTCTGAGCAACAAACTCATCAGATTCGTTGTGGTAATCACGACGCTCTGAGTGACCGATGATGATGTGAGTTGCACCGAACTCTTTAAGCATTGCAGGAGAGATATCACCTGTGAATGCACCACTTTCGTGGATGTCTACGTTCTGTGCACCAAGAATGATCTTGTTGTTTGCTTTGCTGATTAGCTGCTCAGCTAGGTCTAGGAACATAACTGGTGGAGCAATCGCTACATCTACACCTTCAACACCGTTTAGTTCAGCGTCTAGGCCCTTAATTAGGTTAGATACCATTTCCTTGCTACCGTTTAGCTTCCAGTTACCCATAACCACAGGATGGCGCATAGCTTTTCTCCAAGTCAATTTGATGAAATAAATGAAATCAATTAAGTAAAAATATATCAGTCATTATGCATATTTTTACTGTCCAAAATCATTAATGTGCTTGTTTGTACCTTTTTCCACAGCAAATGTGAATGGAACGTTCGCAATATTTTTGCAAAAACAGTTTCTACCGTTTGATTCCAGAAAGGTCATCGACACACTCGAATGGGAATTATTATAGCCTGAGTTCGAGGCAAGATGGCACCCTTATTTGATCTTCTTCACTTTACGGCCTTCTGCAATGTGATGAAGTTTGGCGCTGTGCTGACTAAGCTGTTCAGGACTGTCAATTGCTAGGGTTAGTCGTTGCAATAACC
The DNA here is from genome assembly GCF_038086725.1 of Photobacterium damselae subsp. damselae. Taxonomy (NCBI): domain Bacteria; kingdom Pseudomonadati; phylum Pseudomonadota; class Gammaproteobacteria; order Vibrionales; family Vibrionaceae; genus Photobacterium; species Photobacterium damselae. The sequence goes on along the minus strand of NZ_CP146970.1, from coordinate 3,085,464 downwards.
GCAACAACTCTTGACGAAGTAGAGCATTGGTATGAAGTGGGTGCTGGCTGCGAGCAATTAACAGATTTAGGCGATGTTGTTGTGCTTGTAGCTGTGTTTGGTTAGATGCAGGACAAGAGGCAATAAATTCTTGGCACAACTGCTGACGTAATATGGTCAGTTGTTTGGGGTCTTCTTTAGCCAGTTGCATTAAGTCATCGAAAGAGGGAAGTGATGCCATAGGTACCTACCAATATCTCATGCCTTATTTGAGTATAGTCAGCAATGAAATATTGGTAAGTATGAAGTTTTACTGAGATTTCGGTTTGATTACCAGTAATTTTCCATCGTAATCTGCCCGGGTTTACGACGAAGATTTTTCTTAAATCCTTTGCCTTCTAGCGCTTCTCTAGTATCGCGAACCATTTGTGGATTACCACATAACATGATTTGACTGTGCTCAGGAATGAGTGACAGTTCTAAAACTTGCTCAAGACTGCCATTACTGATTGCTTGAGGGATTCGTCCAGCTAAGGTATTGGCAATTGATTCTCGGCTAACAAAAGGTTGATAGTAAAGCTGATTAGGATGATCGGCTTGGAATTTGGCAACGGTTTGTTGATAGCTTAGGTCTGCTTGGTATCTAACTGCATGAACTAATACAATGGTGTTAAAACGCTGCCATACAGTAGACTCGCCTAAGATTGATAAGTAAGGGCCAATTGCGGTTCCGGTAGCAAATAACCATAAGATATCACCCTCTGGAACCTCATCTAATGTGAAGAAACCATTGGCTTGGGGCGTAATGAAGACTTTATCACCTTCTTTTAATGCGTGGAGTTTTGGTGATAACAGACCATCAGCGACTCGAGTTGCGTAAATCTCAAGTGGGGCATTAGGGGAATTAACATAAGAATATGCACGTTGAACTCGAGTGCCATCAATATCGAGGGCCAGTTTAGTAAATTGACCCGCCGTAAACGCTTCAACCGGTGCATCTAACGTGAGACTAAATAAATCGTCATTCCAATGATGATTTTTGATAACAGTTGCTTCAACCCAGTTAGCCATAATGACCTCCTAAGACATGGGATAAATCCAATAAGCGCAGCGGCGTTGTCCTGCCACAATATGTTCTGACCGTTCTATTTGATATTGCTTTCCTAATACTTGAGTCAAAATTGAGAGTTCAGATTGGCATAAATTGGGGCAGCGCGTTGCTGCTTGGCAAATAGGGCAATGATTCTCTACAAAGAGGAAGCCGTTTTCTTGAGGGATCAGCTCTGTGATATATCCTTCCTGATCTCGAAGAGCACTAAAGAGCTTAAGTTTTTCTGCGAGCGTGGCATCTGCTGGTATATGCGCTTGATAGTGCAATAAACTTTGCTGTTCTCGCTCTTTGATCACCCGAGTAAGACCATCATGACCAAATAGATTTTCTACTGCATCAAAGGTTTGAATTAACAGATCGTCATGGCGATCACTGAATTGGTTATGGCCTTGTTGACTGAGTTGCCAATGACGTTGTGGACGACCTACCTTCACTTTAACATCAAAATATTCCACTAAGCCTTGTTGCTCTAAAGCTTGTAACTGGAGACGGATCCCCATCGTGGTCAATTCAAAACGCTCTGCAATACTTTTTGCTGTGGTTGCACCTTCGCGCTTAAGTAAGTGAAGTATTTTGTCGTTGGTTTTCATGCGACTCCCAGCAAGGTCCTGATGATCAAGTTCAATGTAGAGTATTATCCCTATAGCCTAGTAAATAAAGCAATTACTTTACAAAATCAACAGCGATAAAAAAAACGTGCCGAAGCACGTTTTTATATTTGCGATAGCTTTTGCTTTTATTGTGCAAAAACCTTATAGAATATGTTGTTTGATCGCGTCGTCTTTGCGCTCAAGATAGTGAGTCGATTTAATGCGACGAATGGTGCGACATTTACCACGAATCAATAGCGTTTCTGTCGTAGCGATATCACCTTGGCGATGGATACCTTCTAACAGATCTCCTTTAGTAATACCTGTTCCAGCAAAGATTACGTTATCGCTCTTTGCCATGTCTTCCATGCGCAGTAGAGTATTAGGCTCAATCCCCATTTCATGACAGCGGCGAATTTCATCTTCACCTAAGCGACGGTTTTCTTCACAGTCTCCTTTCACCTGATGGCGAGGAAGTAGACGACCATGCATATCACCACCTAAAGCACGAATAGCTGCCGCTGATACCACACCTTCTGGGGCTCCACCGATACAGTACATCACATCAACTTCACTGTCTGGCATGCAGGTAAGAATAGAAGCTGCAACATCACCATCGGGTACTGCGAACACGCGAACACCCATGGCTTGCATTTGAGCAATAACTTCATCATGACGTGGTTTTGCTAAAGTAATGACCACTAACTCATGGAGTGATTTATTTAAAGCAGTTGCGATTTTTTCTAAGTTGTCAGCCAGTGGTGCATCTAGGTCAATAACCCCTTTAGCAGCAGGACCTACAACCAATTTTTCCATGTACATATCAGGGGCTTTTAAGAAGGCGCCTTTTTCCGTTGCGGCAAGAACTGCAAGAGCATTATTCTGACCCATAGCCGTCATGCGAGTCCCTTCAATTGGGTCAACCGCAATATCAACTGCATCGCCACCTGTTCCCACTTTTTCACCGATGTACAGCATTGGCGCTTCATCGATTTCACCTTCACCAATCACGATTTCACCATCGATCTCAGTTTGGTTTAGCAAAGTACGCATTACTTCAACCGCTGCATTATCGGCAGCGTTTTTATCACCTCGGCCCAGCCATTTATATCCAGCCAGTGCAGCTCCCTCGGTAACACGAGAAAATGCCATTGCTAAATCGCGTTTCATGATCACTCCAAAATAAAACAATTGTGGGATATTGAACTGGCGCGAAGTGTAACACAATTGCCAGTGAATCGTTTGCGTATTTTAAAAAGATCCGATTTTCCGTGATCTAGATTAATTTGCCTAAGTCATCAGAAATAAAAATCGGAGAGAACATAACGGAAGTCGCAGATATCAAAGGTAGGTATAAATAAGAGGGTAATAAAAAAGGGCTTAAGAAAATACTCAAGCCCTAATGTTACTTATGTGATAGAGGATTACTCTTCGTCTAGTGCCCAACCTTTAGCACATTCAACGGCACGTTTCCAACCACGGTAACGGCGATTACGTTTATTATCGTCTTGGCAAGGTACAAATTTACGATCTAGCTGTGCTTTGTTTTGGAGTTCATCAATTGAATCCCAGAAACCAACCGCAAGACCTGCTAAGTATGCAGCCCCTAATGCGGTCACTTCAGTCACAACTGGGCGATGTACTTCTGCCGCTAGAATGTCTGATTGGAACTGCATTAAGAAGTTATTAGCTACTGCACCGCCATCAACACGCAATGTGCCCAGTTTAATACCTGAGTCTGCCTGCATAGCATCAAGTACGTCACGTGTTTGGTAAGCCACACTTTCAAGCGTTGCGCGGATAATATGGTTTGAATTCACACCGCGAGTTAGACCTACGATTGCACCACGAGCATACGGGTCCCAATATGGCGCGCCAAGACCTGTAAAGGCAGGTACAACATAAACACCATTTGCACTGCCAACTTTTTCGGCAAAGTATTCGGAGTCTTTTGCATCATCGAGTAACTTCACTTCATCGCGTAGCCACTGAATGGATGCGCCACCCATAAAGACCGCACCTTCAAGAGCGTAAGCTACATCGCCTTTTGGACCACAAGCCAGCGTAGTTAATAGACCATTGCTAGAAGAGACTTTCTCTTTACCTGTATTCATAAGCAAGAAGCAGCCAGTACCATAGGTGTTTTTCGCTTGGCCTGGTTCTACACACATTTGACCAAATAATGCCGCTTGCTGGTCACCTGCAATACCTGCGATTGGAATACGAGTACCGCCTTTACCACCAATATTTGTTTGGCCATAGACCTGAGATGATGGTTTTACCTCAGGCATCATTGAAAGTGGAATATCTAACGCTTTGAGTAGTTTTTCATCCCACTCTAGCGTATTGATGTTAAATAGCATGGTACGAGATGCGTTGGTGTAATCTGTTACATGGACACGGCCTTGGGTCATCTTCCAAATTAGCCAAGTGTCGACAGTACCAAACAATAAGTTACCAGCTTCTGCTTGTTCGCGAGCACCTTCTACATGATCTAAAATCCATTTGATCTTAGTACCAGAGAAGTAAGGGTCGACCACAAGACCTGTGTTATCACGAATATAATCCGTTAGGCCTTGTTGTTTTAAATCTTCACAAATATAGGCCGTACGACGGCATTGCCATACGATCGCGTTATAAACCGGTTTGCCGGTAGTTTTATCCCAAACGATGGTGGTTTCACGCTGGTTGGTAATACCAATTGCAGCAACCTGATCGCTGCGGATACCTGCTTTTGCTAAAGCTTCAACTAAGGTCGAGCTTTGAGTTGCATAAATTTCGAGAGGATCGTGCTCAACCCATCCTGATTTTGGATAAATTTGGGTAAATTCACGCTGAGAGCTACAAATGATATTGGCATTTTGATCGAGTACAACTGCTCGAGAGCTGGTGGTGCCTTGATCCAGTGCCACAATGTATTTTTGCTCAGTAGTCATGATCAATTCCTCTAATGGGTCTCTATATAGGGTAGTAGGTTGGTGGCAATCCTTTTAGGTTGCCACCTATAGTTATGTTCGTTTTCTTAGTGCAGAGGGGGATTATGCCGCCTCTTGTTTGATCTCTTCTGCGCCTTCACATTGATTTGGTAAAGTGCAGTTATTGCCTGGTAGGTAAACACCAATAGCTTTTGGATATAGCCAGCCACCAAAGAGTGCACCGCAAATAGGCGCTAAAATTGGGACGATAAAGTAAGGGATATCTTTACCACCAGTCAGTGCCATGTCACCCCATCCAGCTAAGAAAGCAAAGAATTTAGGGCCAAAGTCACGAGCTGGGTTCATTGCAAAGCCTGTTAGTGGACCAAGAGAACCACCAATTACGGCGATTAATACACCAATTAGGATTGGGCCTAGAGCACCACGTGCAGCTCCATTTTTTTGGTCACCAATGGCCAAAATAGCAAACATCAAAACAGCGGTAATGGTGAACTCAACTGCAAATGCACCGAAGAAGCTTAAGGCTGCATGAGGGTAGGTTGAGAAGATACCAGCAGTCGCTAAGCTCTCTTGTGAACCGCGAACAATTTGATGAGTTGCTTCATACTCGGTGAATAAATTGCTGTATAAACCATAGATTAATGCAGCAGAACAAAATGCACCTAAAAGTTGGGCAATAATGAATGGAGCAATTTTGCGTTTATCAAAGCCATGAAAAGCGGCTAGGGACAGTGTGACAGCTGGGTTTAGGTGAGCACCAGAAACGCCAGCGGTACAGTAGATAGCCAAGGCAACGCCTAGACCCCACATAACGCTAACTTCCCATTGACCAAAGTCTGCGCCAGTCAATTTCAGTGCGGCAACACAACCAACACCAAAAAAGATCAGCAAACCTGTTCCGATAAACTCAGCGATACACTCGCCCATCAGGGTGTGTTGCTTCGAAGTCGTCATCTCTCAGTCCTTATAATGATTGTAGGGGGTAGTGCTTATTATTTTTATGGTCGGTAATGTACCCGACTTCATTATTATTAAAATATTCTTAACTGAAAAATGTGCGTTCGAGCATGAAAACAATTTCGCTTTAACTGTTTTGGCAATCGTTTGCTCATTTCATGATTAAACTCTCATTTTCTAAAAAATAGCGGGTGGATGAGTGTTAAAAATTGACCAGAAAGGCAAAGTGGTTTGAGGTTGATAAAGTTATGACAAGTGGATTTTATAATTGAATCGCTATTTAAAGGGGAACTATTGCGTATATTGTTAGTCTGTTAACATTGCTCAAGCCATCTTTGGTTGTGTGAACAGCATCAATGTGCGTCTTCTCTGTTGTGATAAGTTAGCGATAACTTGCTTTTATCATATTGATATAAGATGGCTTGAGTATTTATTATTATGATGATTGCAAGAATTCAATCAATATTGAACAAAAAGTCAGCGATTACCACAAACTACGGGATTAGTAGATGCTCAAAGTGTTCTGCCCCGTTAGAATAAGGTAATAGGAATTAAAACCATGCTCGTGTGGTATTGTCCTAAATGGGTTAGGATAATGATATGGGCTTAGATCAGGTGAACAATATGTCTCTAGAAATGTTGGAAATGCTGGAAGCCAAAGTCCAGTCTGCTGTAGATACTATCGCTCTTCTACAAATGGAAATTGAAGAACTAAAAGAAAAAAATGAGAGCCTAGCAGCTGAAGCGCAAGATCTTCGTTCTGGTCGCGAAACATTAGTTCATGACAACGAGAAGCTGCGTGAAGATCACAATGCATGGCAAGAGCGTGTACGTGCTCTTCTAGGTAAAATGGAACATGTAGAATAAGAGACGAGGTTTTTTACATCGTCTTTTATGGGCCCTGCCGATTGTCTTCAGGAACAACAATCTGCAGGGTCTTTTTCTATCTGTACCTTAATCGAGATCAAGTGGCTCTGGAGAAAGAATTACTCCGGTGTTATCCGCATACAGATGATCTTCAGGTAGGAATGTAACCCCACCAAAGTTAACAGGAACATCAACCTCTCCCACGCTCTGGTTATCTGCGCCAACAGGCATAGAAGCGAGGGCTTGAATACCCAAATCTAACTCATCTAGCTCATCAACGTGGCGAACACAGCCATAGACAACAATGCCTTCCCATTCGTTTTCTGCTGCAAGTTGTGCAATGTCGATGTCTATTAGAGCTCGACGAAGTGAACCGCCACCATCAACCAGTAAAACACGGCCCACTCCAGATTGTTCTAGGACTGAGCGTAGTACACCATTATCTTCAAAACATTTAACCGTCGTAATCTGACCGCCAAATGATCCACGACCACCATAAGAGTTGAACATTGGTTCGACAACATCCACTTGGTCCAGGTAGATATCACATAACTCAGAGGTATTGTATTCCATAAGCACACTTCTTATATCGGCAAAAAGAAAATGGGTAATTAAAGATAAGCTTTGTACTTATCTTTAATTAAAAAATGAGCCGTGTCTTGGTGAAAGTATAATCAGTTGCATATCCATTGCAATGCTAAGCTGTCGCTAAAATTAGACCTGCGGCAAATAATAGATTCGTGATTAATGCGCATTTCACCATGGTGGCCATCATAGGACGTAATGCAGCACCATCAGTTGATTGGAAGACTTGCTTACCATGTTTAAACAACAACGGTGTGCTGAGAATAAACAACCAACCAAAAGGTGAGTGAAGCTCAAATAGGGCGAAAAGAGCCATACAGAGAACACTACCTGCTAATAAGAACAGATGGTATTTGCGCCCCCAAAGAGGCCCCATACGAACAGCTAACGTTAATTTGCCACACTCACGGTCGTTATCGATATCACGTAGATTATTGATATTAAGCACACCAACAGCGAGTAAACCACAAGCGGTAGCAGGCAACATAACCACGGAATCAATTTGGCCAGCTTGCAAGTAATAAGTTCCTGCAACGCCTAGCCAACCAAAAAACATGAGAACGGATAAGTCTCCAAGACCTTGATAACCATAAGGCTTGTTACCAACGGTATAGGCAATCGAGGCGGCAATGGCCATTAAACCTAATAGTAAGAATCCAAACATCTCATGGGCATTGTCGCAAGCGATATAGATTAGCGAAAGGCCACTTATTGCCGTTAAGACAATATTGAGTCCCATCGCTTTGCGCATTGCATTTGGGGTAACTAAACCCGATTGAATCGCTCGTTGTGGACCTAAGCGGTTGTCATTGTCAGTTCCTTTAACGGCATCTCCATAATCGTTAGCTAAGTTCGACAAAATTTGTAGCAAAAGGGCGGTCAACAGAGCGAGAAGCGAGATTGCAGCAGAGAAACTACCATGCCATGCCGCGACAGCACTACCACAGACAATGGACGCAACCGCAAGAGGTAAAGTTTTCGGACGGGCTGCATCAAGCCAGATTGCAAATGAAGAAGATGCTTTCATAAACTCTCAACTTAAAAAAAGATCGAACAACTATTATGGCGAAAATATAGCCTAGAGCAAATAAATCTGACCAACAGTTTGCTTAAAAACAAAAAAAGGTGCTCGTTTGAGCACCTTTTAATATGTTTTTTAGGTATGAATTAAAGAATGAAACGACTTAGGTCTTCATCCTCAACAAATTCACCTAAACGCTCTTTCACATATTCTGCAGTGATTTTGAAGCTCTCACCTGATTTTTCAGTTGCATCATAGGATAGCTCTTCCATTAGGCGTTCCATCACTGTATGCAAACGACGTGCACCAATATTTTCAGTACGCTCGTTTACTTGCCATGCAGCATCAGCTAGAGCATCAATACCTTCTTCTGTAAATTCGATATTGACAGATTCTGTTGCCATTAAGGCTCTGTATTGCTCAGTAAGAGAAGCATTAGGCTCGGTTAGAATTCGTTTAAAGTCATGGCTGCTTAACGCTTCTAATTCTACGCGAATCGGTAGACGACCTTGCAATTCTGGGATCAAATCTGATGGTTTTGCAACTTGGAATGCACCAGATGCCACAAACAGAATATGGTCTGTTTTTACCATGCCATGTTTGGTCGATACTGTACTACCTTCCACAAGAGGAAGTAGGTCACGCTGTACACCTTCACGGGAAATATCAGGGCCAGAGCTTTCGCCACGCTTACAGATTTTATCGATCTCATCAATAAAGACGATACCGTTGTTTTCTACTGCGTGGATTGCTTGCTCTTTTAGCTCTTCTTGATTCACTAATTTAGCTGCTTCTTCTTCGGTTACAGCTTTTAATGCGTCTTTAATTTTTAGTTTGCGTTTTTTGGTTGTGTTACCGGCAAGGTTTTGGAACATACCTTGTAGTTGGTTTGTCATCTCTTCCATGCCCGGAGGAGCCATGATCTCCACACCCATTTGCGGCGCTGCGATGTCTAATTCAATTTCTTTATCGTCTAATTGACCTTCACGCAGTTTTTTACGGAATGACTGACGTGTTGCTGAATTAGTGTCGCTATTTTCGTTTTGGCCCCAAGCATCACGAACAGGTGGAAGTAATACATCTAAGATGCGATCTTCTGCCAGTTCTTCAGCTCGGTAACGGACTTTCTCCATTGCTTGCTGATGTGTCATTTTTACTGCAACATCAGTGAGATCACGGATAATTGTCTCAACTTCTTTACCAACATAACCCACTTCGGTGAATTTTGTCGCTTCTACTTTGATAAATGGTGCGTTAGCTAATTTTGCTAAACGGCGAGCAATTTCGGTTTTACCTACGCCCGTTGGACCAATCATCAGAATATTTTTTGGTGTTACTTCTACTCGTAATGCTTCAGGAAGCTGCATACGACGCCAGCGGTTACGTAGTGCGATTGCTACAGCGCGCTTAGCTTTATCTTGACCAATGATATGACGGTCAAGCTCATGAACAATTTCGCGAGGTGTCATTTCCGACATAGCCACTTCCTTACTTGTAGTCTAATTCTTCGATGGTGTGATGATGGTTTGTGAATACACAAATATCACCTGCAATATTCAGCGATTTTTCGGCGATTTCGCGTGCATCTAAATCTGTGTTTTCCAATAGAGCACGAGCCGCTGCCTGCGCGAAGTTACCACCAGAACCAATAGCAATTAGGTCATTTTCTGGCTGAACTACGTCACCATTACCTGTGATGATCAGCGAACCTGTTTCATCGGCAACAGCCAGTAACGCTTCAAGCTTACGTAGCATGCGATCAGTACGCCAATCTTTTGCTAGCTCTACAGCCGCTTTTAGTAGATGACCTTGGTGCATCTCAAGTTTGCGCTCAAAGCGTTCAAATAGAGTAAATGCATCAGCAGTACCGCCTGCAAAACCGGCTAATACTTTGTTGTTATAAAGACGGCGAACTTTACGGGCGTTACCTTTCATTACGGTATTGCCTAGTGATACTTGGCCATCACCAGCAATGACCACTTTACCGTTGCGACGTACAGATACGATAGTTGTCACGGTGTAATCCTTCTGTTTCTCTTCGGATATGGTTCCGAATTAGACGTTATTTATGATCTTGGGGAGGATTGGTTTTTTTTCAAGGGGGAGAAGAGGAGAAGTTGAGATAAAAAAAGATGCCCGAAGGCATCTCTCTCTATTATTTCCAGCTTAGAATTGCGCAAGGCTCAATACCAGAACTCTGCAAACGACCTCTGGCTTTTAGTGCTTGGTCGCGATCTGGATAAGGCCCTATAAAGACTTTATGCCAGGTACCAGAAGAGGTTTTTACGGTACTGACTTGACTATTAAAGCCTTGGAAAGCAATAGTAGCTTTACGTTCATTGGCTTGATCGGCTGAGTGATACGCACCACACTGAACGATATAACGCACACTAGGTTTCGTGACGGGTTTTGTCTCAGGTTTTGGTTGTGGCTTAACAGGCTCGGTTGGGACAACTGGTGTAGTTGGTTGAACCGGCTTTGGTTTTGCTACATCCGCAACTTTATCTGCTGTTGGACTCACCGTCGGTTTTATAGCGTCTGACTTCTGTGCCGCCTCTTGTTGTTGCTTACGGCGTTCTGCTTCTGCTTTGTCTCGAGCTGCTTTTTCAGCTGCAATACGAGCTCTTTCTGCTTGAGCTTTTTCTGCCGCTAAGCGTTGCTTTTCATCTTGGGTCGGTAGTTGGATGACTTTATTTTCCAACTCTTTGATATAACGCCATTTCTCTTCAGGTTTAGGCGGCAGTTGATCTTTTTTCTTCTCTGTTTGCTGTACTTTTTCAATCAGTTGATCGAGCTGCTTTTGCTCTTTTGTGACTGATGCTTCAGGTGTTTTATCTTCAGGGGCTGGAGAGTGCGAAAGGTAAAAAAGTCCGTAACCGAGTAAACCGGTTAAGACAAGCGCCAGCGCTCCTAATTTTTTAGGAAACCTATCTGCTACAGTTGTTGGAGCCTTTCGGCTTTGGCGTGTCGGCGCTTTTTTCTGCACTCGACCGCGTTTTACATAATCTTTAGTGGCCACGATAACAACAAATAAGTTAAGGAACGATATAGGATATATGGTACAAACTTGAACGGAAACTGACTAGTCATTGCGACGTAAAACCGCCAAAGTTACGTCAAAATGGTGCAAAATATGAGGAGGGCTTAGCAAATGAGTAAGCCCACAGTGTCTTATCCCTTAAGAATTAGCGCAAAGGCGGAGCGGCACTTTCACGAATAACAAGTTTCGCATCAAGTAAACGGGAACCCGCCTGCACTTCTTTTCCTTTCAGTAATTCCAATAACATCAACATGGCCTGACGACCAATCTCATAACGAGGTTGGGAAACCGTGGTTAATGGTGGATCGCAAAACTCAGCAAATTGAATATCATCAAAGCCGACAATGGAAATATCTTGAGGTACACGAAGTCCAAGACGTTTAGCCTGCTGCATAGCGCCAATAGCCATCACATCTGAGTGACAGAATATGGCGGTTGGTGGCTCTGGTAGTGACAATAAATTGGTAACAGCACGAGCGCCTGCGGCAAATGAGAAATCGCCGGTGATGGTATAGGCTGGGTTAAGTTCAATCCCACCTCGGCGTAGGGCTTGTTGATAGCCTTGTGCGCGAAACTCTGATAATGCCGCTTTGCTAGGACCAGAAATTTGAGCAATACGACGGTGACCCATTTGAGTTAAGTAGTTCACAGCTTCAAATGCGGCGGTCAGGTTATCGATATGAACAGTAGGCAGTTCAAGCTCTGGGGCATATTCACACGCCATAACCAATGGTGGAAGATTCTTTTGCTCAGGTTTACTTACATCAAACGGCAGATCGGTTCCTAGTAGGAGCATGCCATCAGCTTGTTTGGTGAAGACCAAATTAACAAAGGAATTTTCTCGTGTTTTTTGCTGACCACTGTCACCAAGCAGAACAAGATAACCGTGTTCCATCGCAGCTTCTTCTATGCCACGAATAATCTCAGTGAAATAGGGGTCGCAAATATCAGGCACGATAGTTACGATAGTTTTGGACTCGTTACGACGTAAATTACGTGCTAATGAGTTAGGGGAATATCCCGCTTCCATGACGGCTTGCTCGACTTTTTTTCTCGTCGAGGCCGACACTTTTTCTGGGTTCATTAGGGCTCGTGAAACCGTAGCCGTTGAAACTCCAGCAAGCTGGGCAACATCCTTCATTGTCGCCATAGTGCAGTTCCTCTCTAAATTCTTTCTCTCAAATAAGGTCTATCGGAGGATCTTGGCCAACTTAGCAGATACCAAACCCGATAAGATAAATCACCGCTGAGCAAAATTGCAGCGTTCATTGTAGAGATTATACAAAAGATTAAACATGCTCCGAATAGCATTAATTACATGCTTAATGTGATCTTGTTCCCATTCTGCGCGTTAAGTTAGATCCTGTGGCTCAACATCAATTGACCAGCGTACTTTTTTCGCTAGTGGCAATAAATTGATAGCAGGCTTTGCGATATTTAGCATATTTTGCAGCACCTTACGGCTTGGTGCTTGTACTATGAGCTGCCAGCGATAACGACCAGCACGGCGTGCCAGAGGGGCAGGATTTGGGCCCATCACAAAACTGTCGCTATCAAACAGAGGGCTCGATTCAAAAATTGAGCGCACTTGCTGCAAAAATTGTTGAACTTGATCACTGTGGTTCGATTCCGCCCTAAATAAAACTAAATAGCTGTATGGCGGCAGCATCGCCTGTTTGCGCTCAATAAGAGCATGTTCGGCAAATGAATCATAACCTTGGCGCAATAGCGATTGCAGTAGAGCATGTTCAGGGTGATGGGTTTGTAATAACACTTCACCTGGTTTACTGGCACGTCCAGCTCGACCAGCCACTTGTACATAAAGTTGGGCTAAACGCTCAGAAGCACGAAAATCATTACTAAACAGAGCTCCGTCAACATCAATAAGACCAACTAAGGTGACGTTGGGAAAGTGATGACCTTTAGCCAGCATCTGGGTTCCAATCAGAATTTGATATTCATTGCGACGGATAGCTTCTAAATAATTTTCTAGACTGCCTTTACGACGGGTGCTATCGCGATCAATTCGTACCGTTTTATATTCAGGGAAAAGCTCAGCCAATTGTGCTTCAAGTTGTTCAGTACCCACACCGACCGCATGCAGTTGGGTTGAACCACAATTTTGACACTGATGCATAATCGGGCGCTGTGTTGCGCAGTGATGGCAGCGGAGCTCACCTGACTGTTGATGTAAGGTGTAGTATGCGTCACAGCGTGGACATTCAGCTAACCAGCCACACTCATGACACATTAAAGCTGGGGAGAATCCGCGGCGGTTAAGAAACAAGATAACCTGATTTCCCGCTGTTAAGTGTTTGCGCATTTCAGCGATTAAGGGGGCCGATAACCCAGCCTCTAGATACAGGCCTTTGACATCAATAACACCTTGTCGAGCTTTAGTGGCATTACCTGCTCGTTTGGTTAAAGTGAGATGGTGATACTTACCGCTTTTGGCGTTGTTGATGGTTTCTAATGCGGGTGTTGCTGAGCCAAGCACAATGGGAATATTTTCTTGGCTTGCTCGCATTACGGCTAAATCTCGGGCGTGATAGCGCAAACTATCTTGTTGTTTGTAAGAAGCATCGTGTTCTTCATCAACAATAATAATCCCTAAATTTGCAAAAGGGGTAAATAGGGCAGAGCGAGTACCGATAATGATACCTGCTTGATTATCCCGCCCAGCAAGCCAAGCCGTTAATCGTTCAGTATCGTTGAGTCCTGAGTGGATGGTCTCTAAAGGCACATTAAAGCGGCGGCGGAAGCGGTTTATAGTTTGGGGTGTTAAGCCAATTTCTGGAACTAAAATAAGCGCTTGTTTTCCAGCAGCAAGAACCGGTTCTAATAGATTGAGATAAACCTCAGTTTTTCCTGAACCTGTGATTCCTTCTAGAAGATAACAACCAAAGTTTGGGTTGGCATTTACCGTCGCAACAGCAAGAGCTTGTTCGGTATTGAGTTGGGGCTTTTGCTCTGTAATTGCAAACTGCTGTGGCCAATCTTGTGTTTTTGGTTTTTGCTCAAATGTGGTGATCCACTGTTTTTCGTTGAGTGTTTTTAGCGCAGCAGGGCTCACTTCTGCATCAAGAAGTTGTTCATGACTCATATTGCCCGCATGTAATAAATTAAGAATTTGCGCTTGTTTGGGCGCTTTTTTGGCAACTGAGGTGAGCTCTTGATTTTTACCTTCTTCAGTAATGGACCAATATTTAATACTGCTTAACTCAGCCTCTCGCCCTTTACGCAGTAACGTAGGCATAGCATTGGCAAGCGTATCACCTAAAGGGTACTGGTAAAATCCACTGGCCCAATTGAGTAATTGGTAGAGAGAGTCAGACCATAATGGTTGGCTGTCAATTACCTCATTAATCGCTTTTAATTGCTCAAGTGGAAAGTCAGAACTATTGCTAATTTTGGTTACAATGCCAACCAGTTGTTGGCGACCAAATGGGACCTTTACACGACCGCCAACAACCGGACATTGCTGTGGATGGATCTTATAGTCAAAGCGTTTATCTAGTGGGACAGGTAACGCAACCTGAGCAATATTTCCAGTCATTAAGTCGCCATGAATTTGAGAAAAACAGCTCATCATAGCAGGAAGCAAGATAGGGGATAAGAGGATGAACGAGGACGATGAAAAAAGTGGTGAAAAAACTAGCGTATTAGTTGATCTGTGACGTGTGATTGATTACTATACGCCGCCTAATTTGTCACATCAGTGGCAACTATTTTTAACGACGTGTGGTGCCCGGCTTTGGATCGGGAGAGCGACACGGCCTTACTACTGAGGTTATCCCATGAAACAAGGTATTCACCCAGAATACACTGCAGTGAACGCTCGTTGTTCTTGCGGCAACACTTTCGCATTCAACTCTACTCTAGGTAAAGATATCAACCTAGACGTATGTGACAAGTGTCACCCATTCTACACTGGTAAGCAGCGTCAAGTTAGCACTGGTGGTCGTATCGACAAATTCAACAAGCGTTTTGGTGCGCTATCTAGCAAGTAATTGCTCGATTGAATTTCGAAAAAAAGGATGCTTAGGCATCCTTTTTTTTATGTTTTTTTGAGGTTCTACTCAGAATCTGGCCATGTATAGCCAAATAGTAGATCGGGAGATGCGGAGGTTGTGAAGGTCAGTAGAGCCAAAAAGATCATTAAAATGTATTTTCCACCGATTAAGCACATTCCTATTGTGGTGATAAGCGAATCGAGCATAAGCCACCTCTATATTATGGGTAAATTAGCAAACTAATCTGTTTTGGCCATAGTGTAGTTTCTCTAATAAAAATATATATCGATCTTAATCACTCTTTATTACTTCATTACCTTAGATTGATAATTTTATCTTTTAATCGATAGCTATATCTTATTTTTACTTATTATTACAAAAAATAACTTTTATAAATCCACAATTATCTATATTTATTAACCTTTATAAGTGCTATTTATTATCGCTGTTAAATTAAAAATTAATTTCGTAAAAAACGAATAATTAATTCAACTTAACCTACCTCTTATTAATTTAATTTTACATTAAGTTGCATCTCGATATTCATTTAAGATAATTAGTTTGATATTAATCATAGAAGTACGCTATTCCCGCTATATTACTGTGATGTCCCGCAAAGATGCTGTTTTTTGCGTTAACTTTAATAGCAACAAACAACTTTTATTTTTGCTGTTATATTTAACATTATTGCGAGGTGTTGAGTGAGGAAAGTTATTATCTACTCGTTGTTATTAATTGTTGGTTTATTTGGTTCTCAACTTCTGCCAAATATTTTTACTCATTATAATCAATTGCAATCATTAATTATGATATCAACGATGACCGCATTGTCTTATATTATGATTAATGTAGGGCGTGAATTTGAAATTGATAAAAATAATTTAAAACAATATCGTTGGGATTATATTGTTGCGATGACAACCGCCACATTCCCTTGGATTGCAGTAGTTGTTTATTTTATTTTTGTCTTATTTCCAGCAGAACTCTGGACTAATGCGGATGCATGGAAAGAGACACTCGTTATTGGACGCTTTGCCGCTCCTACATCAGCGGGTGTTTTATTTGCCATGTTAGCAGCGGCTGGGCTTGGTGCGACTTGGATGTTCAGTAAAGCTCGTATCTTAGCGATTTTTGATGATCTCGATACCGTCCTGCTTATGATTCCATTGTCTATTTTAATTGTAGGTTGGCAGCCAGCACTTGGGGTTACGTTATTTTTGATGTTTGCTTTGCTGATATTAGGTTATCGCTATTTACATCAATGGAGTATTCCATCATCTGCTCGTAGCATTTTATTTTATTCTGTCATTATCGCTGTCGTTTGTGAGCTGTTTTACTTACGCTCTGGGATACATTTCGAGGTACTTCTTCCTGCTTTTGTGTTGGGATGCTTGATGAAATCACAGCATGAATCCAAGCAAGATGAAAAAGTCTCTACTTGGGTTGCCGCAATATTTATGGTGCTGGTGGGTCTAAGCTTACCACCTCTGTTTAATGCTGTTAGCGAAACCGTTGCTACAACATCATTGTCAATGGCGATGCCTGCGATGGGGATGAAAGAAATTATCTATCATGTTTTAGTGATATCGGTGTTGGCTAATCTAGGCAAAATGTTCCCACTGTTTTGTTACCGCAAAGAGGCAACTTTGCGTGAGCGTCTAGCGTTATCCATTAGTATGTGGCCAAGAGGTGAAGTTGGCGCAGGTGTATTGATGATCAGTTTGGGTTACGGGTTTGGTGGGCCGATGATCACGATCAGTATGTTATCTCTGGCATTGAATTTAGTGATGACGGGCTTATTTATTATGGTTGTTCGTTATCTGATTGTAACTCCAACTAGCCAAAGTGAGGAGGAGCGTTATGAAGAGTCGAGAGCTTAAACTGTTAGCTGCGGTGATCAGTATCTTTTTATTGAGTCTATTGGTCGGTCGAGTCGCTTAGTGATAATAACAATATGCCGCGATTGTAAGTCAAAAACAGCGCCATTAAGTGGGCGCTGTTTTTTATTGAGCTAAGCGGTGAGCAGTGATGAGTTATTCATCTGGATTTTCGTAGCTGATCCCCATTTCATCCATCATAGCTTTGGCTTCTGATGGAATATCGTCTGGACGATCTTTACGAATGTCATCGTCAGTTGGCAGTGGTTGCCCAGTGTATGCATGAAGGAATGCTTCGCATAGCAATTCGCTGTTTGTTGCATGACGCAAATTATTTACCTGACGACGAGTACGTTCATCAGTAAGAATTTTGAGCACCTTTAATGGAATAGACACAGTGATCTTTTTTACTTGTTCGTTTTTCTTACCGTGTTCTGCGTATGGGCTAATATATTCGCCATTCCACTCTGCCATGTCTTACCTTCTTTTACTTAATCGACAATCTCAGTTAGCTATTGATGTGCGCTGTTATAATGAGGGCGCGATATTACGTCAACATTACCTATTTGTCTTGTCTAAAGAGTAATAACTGTGGTCTGTCGTCGATAACAAGAGCCAAATAGACCTAAATTTTAGCTGGACTTACTGCTATATGTAAAGGTGTTTAGCCGTCTGGAAGTATTGACGTCCTAAATGTTAGTGGTTAAGGTGGGAACAGGATGAATAAAAACTCAACAATAAAGGGCTAGGGATGGCAAGTATGAGTAATAAACGAAGTGCAACCATTGCAGTGCGTAGCGGTATTGATTGTGATAGCCAATACAATGCGGTCGTGCCGCCGATCTATCTTACCTCAACTTACAGCTTTAATGCATTAGGAGAAGTGCCTCAATACGACTATTCTCGCTCTGGTAATCCTACCCGTAATACTTTAGCTGAGGCATTAGCTCAGTTAGAGCAGGGAGCTGGCGCGGTAGTGACTAACTGTGGTACTGCAGCGATTAATTTGTTGGTGTCAGCACTACTTGGCCCAAATGATCTGGTTGTTGCCCCTCATGATTGCTACGGAGGTACATATCGCCTCCTAAATACGCGGGCACAAAAAGGGGATTTTAAGGTTCGCTTTATTAATCAAGGCGATCCTCAAGCGTTAACTGAAGCATTAAGTCTTAAGCCTAAACTGATTTGGGTCGAAACCCCCTCGAATCCGCTGCTTCGCGTGGTTGATATTACTAATATTTGCCAACAGGCTGAGGCGGTTGGGGCACAAGTTGCGGTTGATAATACATTTCTCTCTCCAATATTACAGTTACCACTGACACTCGGTGCTGATTTTGTCGTGCATTCAACAACCAAGTACATTAATGGTCACTCTGATGTTGTTGGTGGGGTCTTAATTAGTAAAGATTCACAGCAAGCAGAAGATATTGCATGGTGGGCAAACTGTATTGGTGCAACAGGGGCGGCCTTTGATGCTTATTTAACGTTGCGAGGTCTACGTACGCTTGCCCCTCGAATTCGTCTTCATGAAGAAAATGCCCAAGCCGTGATGGGTTTTTTACAACAGCATCCGCTAATCGGTACCCTTTACCATCCAAGTTTGCCCGAGCACCCTGGCCACGAAATCGCTAATAAGCAGCAATTGGGTTTTGGTTCTATGCTTAGCTTTGAATTTGCTGGAAGCTTTGAGCAGCTACAGTGTTTTGTTAAAGCCTTAACGTTATTTTCATTAGCAGAGTCTTTGGGCGGAACAGAAAGCTTGATTGCTCATCCTGCGAGTATGACTCATCGAGCAATGTCGGATGAAGCACAGCAAGAAGCTGGAATCACTTCTCAGTTATTGCGTTTATCGGTTGGATTAGAAGATAGTCGGGATCTGATTGCAGATTTAGAACAGGCGCTATCGGCAGCCCAGCGTATTTAAGTTTGTGGTTATTTGGGAATAAAGCAAAGCCGCCCATATTGAGCGGCTTTAGCAATCAGTCATTGTGGTAGCAAGATTAGTTAATTGCTACTGCACTTGAAGAACTGTCCATATCTTTAAGTTCAGCCAGTACTTCTTCAGCCCAGTAAATCCAAGCTTGACGATTATGGATACCACGACGTAGTGTTAAACGCTCAAGACGAGTTTGGCGATCAAGACTACGGTGATTTGGGAAATGTACTTTTTCCAACTCATGGTAATGGTTAATTAGAGCGCGAGATTCTTCAATCAGTGCTTCTAATTGTTGCTGCATTGGTTCTGAGTTATGAACTCCACAAACCAGCAGTTTTGCTGAGAATTCATCACGAGTTGTTGGGTTTTGTGCTGGCTCTTGGAACCAAGCAAACAATGCCTGACGACCCAAATCGGTAATGGAATATACTTTACGGTCTGGCTTACCCTCTTGAGGCTCAAGGCGACAAGTTACCAGATCATTAGTAGCCATTTTATTCAGTTCGCGATACACCTGCTGGTGGCTCGCTTTCCAGAAATAGCCGATGCTGTGTGAGAATTCTTTGGTAATATCGTACCCTGTCGCTTCGCGGTTGCTCAGCACAGTTAAAATAACGTGTGGTAGTGACATCTCTTCTATCCGTTAAAATTATAATTAGTAAAAACTCAATATAAGGCAGCGACTTTTTGTTACGTTTCTTGTTGACGTTTTATAATCGCTTTGTTGCAGTGCCAAACTGAGACTTCATAGGATATCATCGTTTTCAATCCTAGATATACCGATTACTTTGCATATCTTTGAGACTTTATACTACAAAAATCGATTTTTTGTAGTGTTGCATCCTATTTGAGTGCTATTAATTTGTATGCTGTATGTTTCTAGCCTAGCGTAGAAGTAGAAAAAATGGATGTGTCATTTTTGAGTCATTGGACAAATATCATAAAAAAAGGCCACAAACAGTGACCTTTTTCGATTTAATTTTATTGTTTGCTGATTAATTAACCAGTGTTACGCATCCCGGTAGCAATACCTGCTATGGTCACCATTAATGCCTCTTCCATTATTGGACTGCTCTCTTGTTGCTGGCGGTTACGGTACAGTAATTCAGCCTGCAGCATGTTCAATGGTTCAACATAGATGTTACGCAAACGAATCGCTTCAGCGCCCCATGGATCTTGCTCCATCAGGTGATCGTTATTTTCTACAGTAAGAACCGTTTTAATATCTTGCTGTAATTGATCGCGAAGCTTTTGTCCTAATGGCCATAACGCTTCATCGGTGAGTCGTTGATCGTAGTACTGTGCGATACCAACATTGGTTTTGGTAAATACCATTTCTAGCATACCCAAACGTGTTGAGAAGAATGGCCACTCGCGGCACATCTCTTCAAGCAATTCAGTGTGGCCTTGATCGATAGAGTTTTGAATCGCTTCACCAGCACCAAGCCAAGCAGGAAGCAGTAAACGGTTCTGACTCCAAGCAAAGATCCATGGAATCGCACGTAAACTTTCAACGCCACCCGTTGGATTACGTTTGGCAGGTCGAGAACCAAGAGGTAATTTACCCAGTTCCAGTTCAGGCGTTGCTGCGCGGAAGTAAGGGACAAACTCAGGATTGCCGCGGACCACATCACGATATGCTTTACAAGATACCTCAGAAAGTGAATCCATTAATTCACACCATTCCTGTTTCGGCGCTGGAGGTGGCAGTAAGTTAGCTTGCAGTGTTGCACTGGCGTATAAGCTTAAGCTGTTTACTGCTACTTCTGGTAATCCTAACTTAAAGCGGATCATTTCCCCTTGCTCAGTGACGCGCAATCCACCTTTTAGGCTCCGTGGTGGTTGAGATAATAGAGCCGCATGAGCAGGAGCGCCACCTCGACCAATTGTGCCGCCACGGCCATGGAATAGAGTCAGTTCAACGCCAGCCTTTTCACATACATCAACCAATTTTTCCATAGCGCGATATTGAGCCCAACCCGCAGACATAACACCCGCATCTTTAGCTGAGTCTGAATAACCAATCATGACCATTTGATGGTTTTGAATAAAGCCACGGTACCAGTCGATATTAAGAAGCTGCTCAATAACATCCGCGCCATTATTTAAGTCATCTAAGGTCTCAAATAATGGGCAGACATCCATTCTAAATGGACAGCCAGCTTCTTGTAGCAGTAGGTGTACGGCCAGTACATCTGATGCAGTACGTGCCATCGAAATAACATAAGCACCTAGCGCATCTTTAGGTTGCTTGGCGATCGTTTTACAAGTATCGATCACTTCCTGTACTTCAGGCGATGGCTGCCAATGACGAGGCAGAAGAGGGCGCTTTGATGAGAGTTCACGAACAAGGAATGCAACCTTATCTTGTTCACTCCACTGATCGTAATCACCCAAACCAAGATAGCGAGTCAACTCTGAAATTACATCTGAATGGCGAGTACTTTCTTGGCGAATATCAAGACGAACCAGATGAATACCAAAACACTTAATACGGCGTAGGGTATCCAGCAGTAAACCATCAGCAATAATACCCATACCGCACTCATGCAGAGACTGGTAGCAGGCATACAGAGGATCCCAAAGTTGTGATTCATCCGAAATAATCGGTAGCAGGGCAACACTCTGTCCTTTGATCTGAGCGTCTAGGATATCGCGAGTGTGAGTCAACTGTGAACGAAGGTTCTTTAAGATCGCTCGGTATGGTTCGTGTTCATCCCCAGCAAGTGCGCGAACTTGCTCGTTACACTTAACCATAGAGAGTTCGCTAACGAGCTCTTGGATATCTTTAAGGTAGAGGTCAGCTGCTTTCCAGCGAGAAAGAAGCAGTACTTCACGGGTAACTTGTGACGTCACAAATGGGTTACCGTCGCGGTCACCACCCATCCATGATGAAAATGTCACAGGAGCTGCATCAATGGGTAAGCCTTCACCGATGTGTGCTTCCAACTTATCATCAAATTGGCGCAAGAAGTCTGGTACGGCTTGCCAGAGTGAATTTTCTACTACCGCAAAGCCCCATTTTGCTTCATCAAGAGGGGTTGGGCGCTGCTGACGAATGACATCGGAATGCCATGCTTGAGCAATAAGTTGTTCAAGACGAGTTTCGACGCGTTGACGCTCGGCAGAAGAAAGTTCACTGAGTTCTAATTTTGATAGACACTTATTGATTTGCACCAGTTTATGGATCATGGTGCGGCGAGCAATCTCTGTAGGGTGAGCGGTTAAAACCAAATCAATTTTAAGATTGCGAATGGCATTAATGGTATCAAACTGGCTGATGTCACCTTGCTCTAACTGGGTAAAGAGTCCATCAATTGAGTCTGGGCTGCAAACACTGGTTTCACAGTGGCGAGAAACCGTATGGTATTGTTCAGCAATATTCGTGAGGTTTAAAAATTGGCTAAAAGCACGAGCGACAGGAAGTAATTCATCATCAGGTAGATTCTGAAGCTCATTGATCAATTTAGCACGATCATCGCTATTGCCTGCGCGAGCAGATTTTGACAATTTTCGAATGGTTTCTACTTTATTAAGTAACTCTTCACCGTGGGCATCTTTGATGGTGTTACCCAACAGGTGTCCCAACATACTGACGTTACTTTTTAACGCACTGTATTTTTCGTTCATATCGTTATCCATCTCGTAATTTTGTTACATCCTTGCACTAAGGCTTGGTAACAATCTAGCTGTGATCGCACTTCAAGGTCAATATACATTACATTTACGAGTAATAAACCGAAACTACATTGATTTTGGTCATAATTCTGTCCTGAATCTGTAATTTTGTTTCTAAATTAAACGGTTAAGCACATTTGGTATGTGCTTGATATTAGAAGATAACTCTTTCTGTTGATTGTTACATTGGGCTTGCTAAGAATAAATGATAATAAAATGTAACAAAAAGATTATATGAAAAATGGCTGACTAAGTGTTGACAGCTCAATAAATAGACGGTAAACATATTAATGCAAGAGGGCTGAATAAAAACGCAAAACTCTACTTGTGAATTTAATATTGCTTATGACCAGGATGGTCTACTCCCTTCGATGATTAGGATGCTTTTGTTATGAACCAGGCGAATCTTCACAATTTTATCTCGTTACGACGACGTTAATTCTTCGCTTGGGGCGTCTGCGCCTACCTCTTTAGCTGTCTCTCTGGCAGCAATATCTCGACCTATACGGTTACTTTTTAGATAAATGGATTTACCTATGCTTAAAACCATTGTAATTGGTGCAAGTGGTTATACTGGCGCTGAGTTAGCGACGCTTGTTCAACGTCATCCACACCTTGCTCTAACGGGCTTGTATGTTTCAAGTCAAAGTCTTGATGCTCATCAGTCAATAGCGCAGCTACATCGTCAGTTAAGTGGTGTAGTAGAAATGCCGTTGTTACCTCTCGATGATCCCCAAGCGGTAGCTAGCTCGGCAGATGTCGTTTTATTAGCAACAGCGCATGAGGTTAGCCATCAATTAGCGCCTATTTTTTTAGCAACTGGTTGCCAAGTGTTTGATTTGTCAGGAGCATATCGGGTAAATCAAGCCAGCTTTTATCAAGATTTTTATGGATTTACTCATCAATTCCCTAATTTACTTGATGAAGCCGTGTATGGATTGGCTGAGTGGAACTATCAGGCTATTGCTAAAGGTCAACTTATTGCGGTGCCTGGCTGTTATCCGACTGCAAGCCAATTAGCGCTAAAGCCAATCTGTAACGCACATCTACTTGATCCCCAAGTTCCACCCGTTATTAACGCCATTAGTGGTGTATCAGGAGCGGGGCGTAAGGCGAGTCTCAATAATAGCTTTTGTGAAGTGAGCCTTCAGGCTTATGGGGTGTTTAATCATCGTCATCAGCCAGAAATTAGCACTCATCTTGATTGCCCTGTGATTTTTACGCCGCATTTGGGCTCATTTAAGCGTGGCATTTTAGCCACCATAACCGCCAAGCTAAAACCGGGAGTGACTCTTGCTGATATCACTCAGGCGATGGAGCAAGCTTACCTGACTAATGATAAAGCTCATGCGGTTCGTTTGTGCTATCAAAATACGGCCAATTTACAGGCTGTTGTTAATACCGGTTTCTGTGACTTGAGTTGGCATGTTAATGACCAGTATCTCATCTTAACTTCAGCTATTGATAACCTGCTTAAAGGGGCTTCATCACAGGCTATTCAATGCATAAATATTCGTAACAATTTTCCACCCATGACCGCGATTGTATAGGAGCAAACAATGGCAGATTTATGTCCTTTAGTGATCAAATTAGGCGGTGCTGTGCTCTCTTGTCAGGAGACATTGAGCAAGTTATTTCTCGCAATTAGCCAATATCAAGCAGCAGCGCATCGTCCAATTGTCTTGGTGCATGGTGGTGGATATTTGGTTGATGAGCTTTTAAAAAAACTGGCTCTACCAACGGTAAAAAAACAGGGATTGCGAGTTACGCCTAACGACCAAATCGAGTTAATTACGGGGGCACTAGCGGGCACGGCCAATAAGTTACTGCAAGCTCAAGCGATAAAAGCTCAAGTACCAAGTGTTGGTCTCAGTTTGGCTGATGGTGGCTTATGTCAGGTTAGTCAGCTCGATCCCGAATTGGGAGCGGTCGGACAGGCGCAAGCAGGTGATGGAGCGTTAGTTCTAAGCCTACTACAAAACGGCTACCTTCCTATTGTGAGTTCAATTGGTTTAACCGCAGAGGGTGAGCTGATGAATGTTAATGCGGATCAGGCGGCGGTAGCAGTGGCAAAAGCCATTGATGGAGAGTTGGTGTTACTGTCCGATGTGAGTGGGGTACTTGATGGTAAGGGGCGGTTAATTGCGTCATTAACCCAAAATGATGCTGAGGCGCTAATTGCTCAGGCGGTAATTACCGATGGCATGGTCGTTAAAGTACGCGCTGCTTTTTTAGCGGCGCAAGAGTTGGGGCGTTCCATTGAGGTAGCCAGTTGGCGCTACCCTGACAAGCTTGCACTGTTATTTTCAGGCCAAAGTATTGGAACCAAATTTTCAGTTTAAGGCGAATTGCCAAATTTAAGACATTGTAATTAATTCGCCTGTGATGTGAGACCGTCAAGGTGACAAGGAGAGTAATGATGAGTCAAATTAATAAAGTAGTATTAGCCTATTCTGGCGGTCTGGATACCTCAGCCATCATTCCATGGTTAAAAGAGAACTATGATTGTGAGGTCGTTGCATTCGTCGCTGATGTGGGCCAGGGTGAAGCAGAGCTCGATGGTATTGAAGCCAAAGCCATCGCATCAGGAGCTTCTAGTTGTTATATCGCTGATCTCAAAGAAGAGTTTGTAAAAGATTATATTTACCCGAGCCTAAAAACGGGCGCGACATATGAAGGTAAATACCTGCTCGGAACCTCAATGGCCCGTCCTATTATTGCGAAAGCACAAGTTGAGTGCGCCCTCGCTATAGGGGCCGACGCTTTGTGTCATGGCTGTACTGGTAAAGGTAACGATCAGGTTCGCTTTGAAAGTACTTATGCCGCTTTGGCTCCGCAACTATCGGTTATTGCCCCTTGGCGTGAATGGGATTTACGTAGTCGTGAGGCCTTGCTCGACTATTTGGCAGAGCGTGGGATCCCATGTAGTGCATCGCTTGAAAAAATTTATTCTCGAGATGCCAATGCATGGCACATTTCAACCGAAGGTGGTGTATTAGAAGAGACATGGAATCAGCCGAATGAGCATTGTTGGGTTTGGACGAACGATCCTGAACAAGCTCCTGAACAAGCCGAATTTGTCGCACTTACCGTTGAGCACGGCGAAGTTGTCGCGGTAGATGGTGAGCCAATGACGCCATATAACGCCCTGGTATACCTTAATGAGAAAGGGGCTCTGCATGGTGTGGGTCGAATCGATATTGTTGAAAACCGTCTGGTTGGGATGAAATCTCGTGGTTGCTATGAAACTCCAGGGGGCACCATTATGATGGAAGCTCTGCGTGGGGTAGAACAACTGGTTCTCGATAAAGAGTCTTTTGAATTTCGTCAAACTGTGGGTCTCAAAGCGTCTCACTTAATTTATGACGGTCGCTGGTTTACTCCTTTGTGCCAATCGCTGTTTGCTGCGGCAAATGAATTGGCAAAAGATGTATCGGGTGAAGTCGTGATTAAACTCTACAAAGGCCAAGCAACAGTGGTGCAGAAGCGCTCAAATAACAGTTTGTATTCCGAACAATTTGCAACTTTTGGGGAAGACGAAGTCTATGATCATAGCCATGCTGGTGGCTTTATTCGCCTGTATTCTCTAGCCAGTCGTATTCGTGCGATGAACAATCAAAATAAAGCGTAATCGATAAATTATGATCGAACTCGAGCTCTTAGTCACCAATTGTGTAAAGAGCTCTATAACGACTAGAGTAAGCTGATAGGTCACAGCAAGGAGAAGCAATTATGGCACTATGGGGTGGACGTTTCAGTCAAGCGGCCGATATCAGATTTAAGCAGTTCAATGATTCTTTACGCTTTGATTACCGTTTAGCAGAACAAGATATCATAGGGTCTATTGCGTGGTCTAAAGCCTTACGTCAGGTTGGGGTATTAGGAGAGCAAGAGCAGCTAGATTTGGAACTGGCATTAAATGAGATCAAATTAGCGGTGATGGAAAATCCGGCACAGATATTACAATCGGACGCCGAAGATATTCACAGTTGGGTTGAGCAACAATTGATTGCTAAGGTCGGTGATCTGGGTAAGAAATTGCACACCGGGCGCTCTCGTAATGATCAGGTTGCAACTGACCTCAAGCTTTGGTGTCGCCAGCAAGGTCAGCAGCTGTTGTTAATGCTAGATAAATTACAAAACCAGCTAGTGACTGTCGCACGAGCTCACCAAGCTACTGTTTTACCTGGTTATACCCATCTACAACGAGCACAACCGGTGACTTTTGCCCACTGGTGCTTAGCTTATGTTGAAATGTTCGAACGTGATTATTCGCGCTTGCATGACGCTTTAGCACGACTTGATACCTGTCCACTGGGTTCTGGTGCATTGGCTGGGACTGCATATCCAATTGATCGCGAACAACTAGCACATAACTTAGGTTTTTCCCGGGCGACACGTAACAGTCTTGATTCCGTTTCCGATCGTGACCATGTGATGGAATTGCTATCAACCGCTTCTATTTCGATGCTGCATTTATCACGGATGGCAGAAGACCTGATCTTTTATAACTCGGGTGAGTCAAATTTTATTGAGCTATCCGATACGGTAACCTCAGGTTCGTCTTTAATGCCACAGAAGAAAAACCCCGATGCTTTAGAGCTGATTCGCGGTAAATGTGGCCGAGTATATGGGGCTATGGCTGGGATGATGATGACGGTTAAAGCTTTGCCATTAGCGTATAACAAAGATATGCAAGAAGATAAAGAAGGGCTATTTGATGCTCTAGATAGCTGGCATGAATGCATGGAAATGGCTGCGCTGTGTTTTGAAGGGATCAAAATCAATCAAGAACGGACCTTAGAAGCAGCAATGCAAGGTTACTCTAATGCAACAGAGTTAGCCGATTACTTAGTGGCTAAAGGGATCCCATTTAGGGAGGCTCACCATATTGTCGGTGTTGCCGTGGTGATGGCAATTGATAAAGGCTGTGCATTAGAAGCGCTTTCCCTTGAAGAGTTGCAGAGTTTATCTCCTGTTATCAGTGAGGATGTGTATCCTATTTTGACCATAGATTCTTGTTTGGAAAAACGCTGTGCTCTTGGCGGGGTGGCGCCAAATCAAGTGGATTATGCGATTGGTCAAGCGGAGAAACGTTTAGAGCAGCGCTATTCGCCAAGTGTTAAAGTGCGAGGGGCGCGGTTAACTGATCTTGATGCCATTGAAGGTATGGTAGTTTACTGGGCTGGACTGGGTGAGAATTTACCGCGTAATCGAAATGAGTTAGTTCGAGATATTGGCTCGTTTGCTGTCGCTGAACATCACGGTGTTGTGACTGGATGTGCCTCGCTGTATGTGTATGACTCTGGGTTGGCTGAGATCCGATCTTTAGGGGTAGAAGCCGGTTGGCAGCAGCAAGGTCAAGGTAAAGCCATTGTTGATTACCTAATTGAAAAAGCGAAACAAATGGCAATCAGTAAAGTGTTTGTACTGACCCGAGTACCAGAATTCTTTATGAAGCAAGCCTTTATCCCAACCTCAAAATCATTATTGCCAGAAAAGGTGATGAAAGATTGCGATCGTTGTCCACGACAGCACGCCTGTGATGAAGTGGCGTTAGAAAT
The DNA here is from genome assembly GCF_038086725.1 of Photobacterium damselae subsp. damselae. NCBI lineage: Bacteria > Pseudomonadati > Pseudomonadota > Gammaproteobacteria > Vibrionales > Vibrionaceae > Photobacterium > Photobacterium damselae. Next base: position 3,057,310 of record NZ_CP146970.1, on the reverse strand, counting down.
GCGCCTTGATCAATCACAGCAAATCCCCACTATTAATGTGGCTTAAGCCACAATATGAAATAGCCTAAATATAAAAAAGCCCTCATTGACAAGAGGGCTTTGCGTAGGAAATGTGAGGTAATTGTGATTATTTTATCACTTAGCAACCAGGACCACAGTCTAGGCAGTGCTTAATCATCTCAGGGCCTAAGTTGAGTTTTGCATTGAGATCGCGCAGAGCAGTACGTAAACCTTCTTCAATTACCGGATGATAAAATGGCATATCCAGCATTTGAGATATTGTCATCTGATTTTGGTGCGCCCATGCTAATAAGTGAGCCAAGTGCTCAGCATCTGGGCCAATCATTTCAGCGCCAAGGAAACGCCCCGTACCTTGTTCACCATAAACATGCAACATGCCTTTGTTACGTAGCATGACACGTGAACGGCCTTGATTTTCAAATGAAACATCGCCTGTTGCGAAACAACCACAAGTTCCTAAACGTGTCGTGATCTCTTTGTATGTTTCACCTACCATCGCAATCTGAGGATCGGAGAATACTGCAGATAACTTAGAACGACGAAGACCTGCTCGAATATCTGGGAAACGACCTGCATTATCACCTGCAATACGAGCTTGATCGGCTGCTTCATGCAATAGTGGAATTTGGTTACTTGCATCACCTGCGATGAAAATCGTATCAACAGAGGTTTGCATGGTGTAGTAATCAGCTTTTGGCACACCACGATCATCCAGTTCTAAGCTGGTATTTTCAATCGCAAGTTTATCAACATTTGGACGACGACCCGTTGCTGCAAGAACATAATCAACGGTGATCTCTTTTAGCTGACCATCTTTACCCAGATATTTGATCTCAACAGCATCGCCATTGCGAACCATGCTTTCTACTTTAACATCAGGGTCTAGATAGAATTCTTCATTAAAGGTTTTGTTCGCATAGGCCATCACCTCAGGATCGGTTAATGGGCCGACTTGACCACCAAGACCGAACATCACCACTTCAACACCAAGGCGCTTAAGTGATTGGCCAAGCTCTAAGCCGATAACACCAGGGCCAAAGACTGCTACTGAATTTGGTAGGTCATCCCACTCAAAGACATCATCGTTAATCACAAGGCGATCACCCAGTTCATTCCATACTGCAGGGTAGGCTGGACGAGAACCCGTCGCGATAACGATGCGTTTAGCGATAATTTTTGTATGGTCATCCACCATTAAGGTGTTGTTATCGATGAATTTTGCGTAACCAGAAATCTTATCTTCGGCAGGGATTTCGTCTACACCTTCAAGCACAAAGCCAACAAAACGGTCACGTTCGCGTTTAACACGATCCATCACTTCACGACCATTAATGACAATTTCACCTTGAGGGTGCACACCAAAGCCAGGTGCTTTTTCAATTTGGTGTACGCTTTCTGCCGCAGCAATAAGTAGTTTTGATGGCATACAACCAACACGAGCACATGTTGTACCGTACGGACCACCTTCAATCATTACGACACTATCAGTGTAAGCTTTAGCCGCACGGTAAGAGCCTAGACCTGCAGTACCGCCACCAATTACAGCAACATCAACGTTTAGGGTTTTCATGACTTTCTCTCTCGTTGGAATAAAAAAGGAGCTGCAATCAGCTCCTTAAAATAAGCAATTGTTATTATTAATTTTGACGTCTTAGCCTAGGAAAGCTTCTAGTTCTTCGCTACCACCGATGTGTTTACCACCGATAAATACTTGAGGAACTGTGCTGCGGCCAGAGATTGCACGTAGAGATACAGTTGTTGCATCTTTACCTAGGATAATCTCTTCATACTGTAGACCTTTGTCGATTAGATTCTGTTTTGCTTTTGCACAGAAAGGACAACCAGGTTTAGTAAATACAGCGATAGATTCTTGTAGTTTCTGCTCAGGAGCGATGTACTTCAGCATAGTGTCTGCATCAGATACTTTGAACGGGTCGCCTGGTTCTTCATTTTCGATGAACATTTTTTCGATTACGCCGTTCTTAACTAGCATGCTGTAACGCCATGAACGAGGACCAAAACCTAGGTCTTCTTTCTCAACTAGCATACCCATACCTTGAGTGAACTCACCATTACCATCTGGAACGAAAGTGATATTCTCTGCTTCTTGGTCTGCTTTCCAAGCATTCATTACGAATGTATCGTTTACTGATACACAAAGGATGTCATCTACGCCATTTTCAGCAAATACTGATGCTAACTCATTGTAACGAGGTAGGTGGCTAGAAGAACATGTTGGAGTAAATGCGCCAGGTAGGCTAAATACGATAACTGTTTTGTTAGCAAATAGGTCGTTAGTTGTTACGTCAACCCACTGGTCACCTTGACGAGTGTGGAAAGTAACTTGTGGTACTGCTTGACCTTCTTTAGATGCGAACATAATTAATTCCCCTCAGATTATTTAAATTCTTGATTCAAATGGAGTCTCTCATACTGTACTCCGTTTTGATGTGACCAGTATGTGATTTTTCACTTGATAGTTCCAATCGTTTACTGCTATGGTTTTGATAGTTAATTTCTATCAGAAGAAGTCATCACAATGAACATTCGCGATTTAGAATACCTTGTAGCCCTTGCTGAGCATAAGCACTTTCGTAAAGCCGCTGAAGCTTGTTATGTTAGCCAACCTACCTTAAGTGGACAGATTCGTAAGTTGGAAGATGAGTTGGGAGTTTCTTTATTAGAGCGAACCAGTCGTCGAGTTCTGTTCACCGATGCCGGACTTAGTTTGGTCGCCCAAGCGCAAAAAGTACTGCTTGAAGTAAAGATTTTGACTGAGCTTGCTAGTATGCAAGGGGAGTCAATGACAGGACCTCTTCATATTGGATTTATTCCAACTGTTGGCCCTTATTTATTGCCGCACATTATTCCAACCTTAAAAGAAGCCTTTCCTGATCTTGAGCTGTTTTTACATGAAGCTCAGACCCATCAACTGGTACAACAGCTGGAAGATGGCAAACTAGACTGTATTATTCTAGCTGCGGTCAAAGAGACAGAGCCGTTTATTGAGTTACCTTTGTATGATGAGCCGATGGTGATTGCTGTTCCTGAAACGCATCCATGGGCTGATAAAGATGAAGTAGATATGGCTCAGTTGCATGGTGAAAGCTTGCTGATGCTAGAAGATGGACACTGCTTACGTAACCATGCGATGGGATTTTGTTTAGCCGCAGGTGCGCATGATGATGGTCGTTTTAAGGCAACTAGCTTAGAGACACTACGTAATATGGTCGCTGCTGGTAGTGGTATTACGTTACTGCCTCAACTTGCGACACCGAAAGAGCATTGTCGTGATGGGGTTTGCTATATTAAAGCTAAACAACCAGTACCGACTCGTCTGATAACATTAGCTTATCGACCTGGTTCACCACTAAAAGCACGTTATGAAAAATTAGCCGATGTAATTCGAGAGCGAATGCCAGAGGTATTAGTTAAATAATCTGTGTTATATCTTCTGGTTTTAAGACAAAAAAAGAGCGCTAATTTAGCGCTCTTTGCTATTTAGGAAGCTGCAATAGCTTTGATATTAGAATAGCTCTTCAGCGGTATCAGTATCAAAACTGGTCTCTTTTTTCACTTGAATAACCGTATGTTTAGGTTCGGTACCTTCAATGAAATACTCATACATAGAGCTTGAGTTATTAGCATTTGATAATTGACCTGTTGAACGATCAATACGAACGCTAATAATACCATCTGGAATTTGCTTTTCTTGCTCTGGTGTACCTTGTAATGCCTGTTTCATAAAGGCAATCCAACCAGGTTGTGCTGCATTACCACCAAATTCGCCCCCCATGGTTTGACCTTTACCTAAGTTATTGTTCCAACTGGTGCGGCCTAAATTTCGACGATGATCATCAAAACCAACCCAAGTTGTTGCGACAATTCCAGGTCCAAAGCCTGAATACCATGCGTCTTTTGCATTGTTGGTAGTACCTGTTTTACCACCGATATCGTGGCGCTTTAGTACTTTAGCTCGCCAACCAGTACCATTCCAACCTTGCCCACCCCAGATGTTACTTGCCAACATTTCACGGACTAAGAAAGCATTCTGCTCCGTAATAACTTGCGGTGCGTATTTGACTGGGTGATCTGTGGTTGAGTCGGTTGTCACGTCGTGATCGCTATCACTTGCTTGAGTGATCTTTGCAACAACTTGTGGGTCATCAATATTAGGATCGACCGTAATTGGATGCAGATTCTTCTTCTGACAACTTTGATCGCAGGCAATGGCAGGATTTGCTTGGTAAATGACATGGTTATAAGCATCTTCCACATGGTCGATAAAGAAAGGCTTAACCAAGTAACCACCATTAGCAAACACGGCAAAACCTTGTGCCACTTCTAATGGAGTTAAACTACCAGCACCCAGCGCTAGAGGTTCGGCACGGGGTAAGTCTGAACGCTTAAAGCCAAAGCGAGTTAGATAATCAATTGTAAAATCAAGCCCTGCAATACGAAGAGCACGAATTGCCATAACGTTAATTGAACGAGCTAGACCAATACGAGCACGAGTTGGGCCACCGTAACGGTTGTTGGCATTCTTTGGACGCCAAACCGTGCCTTGCCACTTATCCCACTTCGTAATCGGAGCATCATTAATTAGCGTGCCTAGAGTCAGTCCTTTATCAATTGCCGCTGAATAAATAAATGGCTTGATACTTGAACCTACTTGGCGAATAGACTGGGTTGCACGGTTAAACTTGCTGTGAGCGTAGTTAAAGCCACCCACCATCGCAAGTACTGCACCATTTTCAGGTGAGATGGCAACAAATGCTGTATTTGCACTTGGGATCTGGCTTAGCATCCAGCTTGTGTGAGTCACTGCCGCTTTCGTATCGGTAGCCGCTGTTGTTGTGGTTTTTTCTTGGACCCAAATCTCTTGACCTGCGGTTAAGATAGCGCCAGCACTTTTCGGTGCAGAACCTTGACGAGTATCTGAAATGTATTTACGAGCCCAGTTCATGCCAGACCAATCAATCGTCGCTTGAATTCCACCTTTAACGACAACATCTGCAGACTTAGCGTGAACTTTAGTCACAACGGCTGGAATAAGCTTGCCATATTGTGGTTGTTTCGCCAGATAGTTGACCAGTTCATTGATGTTCCATGCCGCTTCACCTGATTTCCAGACCGTTGCAGTTGCACCGCGGTAACCGTGACGATGGTCGTAATTGATTAGGTTATCAATCGCAGCATTTTGCGCATCAAGTTGTAGCTTAGAACTTACTGTAGTAAAGACTTTTAGCCCAGAAGTATAAGCATCTTCACCATAACGGTTTACAGCCCAAGCACGAGCTCGTTCGGCAAAGTAAGGGGCGTATAACTCAATTTCAGCACCATGGTAACGAGCAATAATTGGCTCAGAACGTGCTTGGTCCATTTGTGCTTTGGTGATGTAGCCTTCATCAAGCATTCGACCCAATACCACATTACGACGTGTGGTTGCACGATCAAGAGAGTAAATCGGGTTCATGGTTGACGGTGCTTTTGGTAGACCTGCAATAACGGCCATTTCACTGAGCGTAAGTTGGTCGACTGTTTTCCCAAAATAGACTTGTGCCGCAGCACCCACACCGTAAGCACGGTAACCGAGGTAAATCTTATTTAAGTAAAGTTCAAGAATTTCATCTTTTGTTAGCAATTGCTCGATATGAACGGCAATAAAGACTTCCTTGATCTTACGCATTAGGGTTTTTTCGTTAGACAAAAAGAAGTTTCGAGCTAACTGCTGGGTAATCGTACTGGCACCTTGACGAGCAGAACCTGAGGTTAAAACCACAAAGGCTGCACGAGCAATACCAATGGGATCTACACCATGGTGTTCATAGAAACGACTGTCTTCGGTGGCAATGAAAGCATCAACCAGCAAAGGTGGCATCTCTTTAATTGACAACGGGATACGTCGTTTTTCACCAAATTGCGAAATCAACTTACCGTCTGAGCTGTAAACCATCATTGGGGTTTGGAGCTCAACATTCTTTAAGGTTGCAACATCTGGGAGTTCAGGTTTTACGTAAAGGTACAGACCAAAAATTGTACCGACTCCAAGAATTATGCAAATAAATGCAAATATTACTAATCGCTTTATGAACTTCACTTGAGTTTTCCCGTTACGCCATCGTTCAACTGGGCATTATCCATTATCTTTCACACATTAGTATAAAGATAACGAAAAGAAAATTAATGTCTTAACTGGCGTTTATTTGAACTAGTTTGCTTTTCCGTGATTGAGGGAGCATAGCACGGTATGTTTCGAAACCCATTAAGTGTTGGGATAGATATTGGTAGCCACAGCGTAAAAGCTGTTGTTGTGCAGCAAAAAAAAGAACAGTTAGAACTTGCAGCTTTTGCCGAAATCGTACTACCGACCCCAGCAGTAAACGAGCAGCATAGCGTAAATAGTACAGTGTTGTTGTCAGCTATGCGTAAATTAAAAAAGCACCTACCAAGAGCTGCAAAACATGTGGTTTTGGCATTACCAGATAGTGCAGTGATAAGTAAAATTATCCAACTGGATACATCGCTTAGTGAAGATGAAACTGAATTTGCTATTAGCCAAGCATTAGGGGCTTCATCACCATTCCCTCTTGATGAGTTATGGCTAGATTTTTATCCGCTTAACCATAGCGATCGCTTTCAAGACATGGGAAGTACCGTTCCATTTCAAATATTTGCTGCCCGTCGTGACACCATTTCTACTCGATTAGAGGTGGCAAAAAAAGCAGGATTTAAAACGCAGGTGATGGAATTGCAAACTAATGGCCTGTTATGGCTTGCTGAGCATTTAACGGAAATGTCGGGATTGCAAGAGCAGTGGGGCGTAATTGATATCGGTAAACGTCACACTGAATTTTGTGTGAAACCTGCAATGGGAGGGGCATATCGTCGTGAAATCGCTTTTGGTGCAAGACATGTAAAACACCTAGATCAACAAACATCGACATTGCTGCTGGCTGATGAAGAAGAGACTTTTACCCGTCAGCTTATTGAACATCTAAAACGGCAAATTCAACTCTATAACTCAACCCAACCTCGTTCGCCGTTACAAGGGGTATGGCTGTGTGGGGGTAACCAAGCCTTAGTGATTGAGCAGATGTTGCAAGATGCCCTCAAGATCCAGGTGGAATGGGTACAGCCATTTTCCTATTTGCCAGTGGGAAAGGATGTCGACCACCTACCTACGACCGTGATGACTAGTCAGTATGCGGTGGCAATGGGTCTAGCTCTGAGAGGGTTTGAAGCATGATTCAGAAGCTTAACCTCCTACCATGGCGAGAACAAAAACGTAAACAGCATCAACAACGATTCTACGCCATTCTGCTGGGCTCGGTCCTGTTGAGTTTAGGTGGCGTGTTTATGGCTGGAAGCTATCTAGAGCAACAACAGCAGATTCAACAACAGCGTAATGCCATCATTTCGCAAGAGATTCAAAAGTTAGAACAACGTTTGGCTCTGCTGCCCAAATTGGATAAGCAGCGTGCGGAATTAAATAAGCGTCTTGCGGTGATCACTGAAATTCAGACCGAGCGTAATCGAGTCACCAACTTATTTAGTGTATTACCAGAACTCGTACCGCATGGGGTGTATTTAAATGATCTGAGTTTGACAGCCGGTAATGTTTCAGTAACTGGGCATGGCGATTCAAATGGTCGTTTAGCGAATCTTTTATCCAATGCGGAACAGTCATTGTGGCTTAAAGATGTTTCTATGCACTCAATTTTAGCAACTAAAGGGGTAAATGCAGAAGATATCACTAAATTTAGTGCTTCGTTTTCCATGTTAAAGCCTCACGAACGTGCCTTAAAAATAGCGCAACACATAGAAGCAAATAAAAAGGCCGCCACTGCATCGCAGCATCAGGAGTTAAAGGAAGTTACGCAATGAAAGAGTGGCAGGATTTAGAGCTTGATGAAATGGCTGATTGGCCTTTGCTGCCTCAATGCTTGGTGGCATTACTGCTCACTGGGTTATTAATTGCCGTTGGGTATTGGTATTGGTTGACCCCTAAAAGTGAGCAGCTTGCTCAGATTAAACAGCAAGAGGTTGAGCTTAAAATGCGTTTGACTAACCGTGCGTCCCAAGTTGCTGCTCTGCCGATTATGAAAGAGCAGATTGAAGAACTTAATCGACGTTACGACAAAGTGATGAAGCAGCTACCGGTAGAGAAAGAACTCGCCACGCTACTGGCTGGGATAAATGATATTGGTGTGCGTAGTGGTTTGGAGTTTCAGTCGATTGAGTGGGCACCTATTCGGGAACAAGAGTGGTATTACGAATTGCCAATCAACATGCAGTTAACGGGCAGTTACAAACAGATGGGCCATTTTGCAGCATCCGTCGCTCGGCTGTCCCGAATCGTCAATCTTAAAGATATTGATCTAAAGATGATAGAGCAAAAGGGATTGCAAGAGACACTAGCCATGAAGGTTTCTGCGAGCACTTATCGCTTTAAAGCACCCAAAACGCAATGAGGTACATGATGAAGCAATCTATTGTTTGGGTACTGATGTTGGGGCTGATGGGCTGTCGAGCAAATGATGATTCGTTAACGCAATTTATCCAAGATGCGCATCAAACTGCGCGAGCAAAAGTGGAACCGCTTCCTCAAGTCGATGATTTTGTCGCTGATGATTTTGTGATGACGCGAGATCGCGTGCCGTTCTTACGTCCATTACCTGAGCATCAAGAAAGTGGTGATGGTGGCAATAAAGCGTGCTGGCAACCTAATTTAGCTCGGATTAAAACGCCACTAGAAACTTTCCCCTTAGAGCAGTTAGCCATGAAGGGTGTGTTAGGCGATGGGTCTCAGCTTTGGGCATTAATTTATACCCCAGAAGGCAAGTTAATGAAGGTCACCACAGATTCATATATGGGATTGAACCATGGTCGAATTGTTGAAGTGACTTCTCGTAAAGTCAGTGTAGAAGAAATTTTGCCAGATGGTACAGGATGCTGGATTAAGCGAACTGTGCCGTTAATGTTGGCGCAGCAGTAATGATGGAAGAGGCAAATTTACGCATGAAAAGGATGTTATCGGTCAGCTTGGGTTGGCAACGTTGTTGGGTAGTTATGTTGTGCTGTTGGCTTGGTCTCTCCCAAGCTGCCATTGCTGCTGGCATGAATCTTGTGAATAACCAAATCACTGACTTAGATTTTAAGCGTGATAACCGTGGACGAGGCGTGCTCACTGTTCAGTTAGCCAAACCTCAATCTCTGGTTGATATGCGCCGTTCAGGGAAGCAATTACACATCGATATCTTTGATACCGCGATTAAAGATGACATGTTGTATGTACTCGATGTGGTTGACTTTGCAACGGTTGTCCGTTCGATTGAAACATTTCGCACTGAGAAAGGCAGCAAGCTTATTCTCAATATGGCTGGCGTATTTGATTATGATTACCAATTAAAAGGCTCTCGTCTTGAAGTTGTTTTGAACGCCCAGAAAAAGAAAGCCAGCAGTACAGCCAAGGCTAAGCAAGGCAAAATTGATTATAAAGGTAAGCCCATCTCCATTAACTTCCAAGATGTTCCTGTGCGTAACGTATTGCAGTTAGTTGCCGAATATAATGATTTTAATCTCGTGGTTTCCGATACTGTGCAGGGTAATGTGACCTTACGTCTTGATGATGTGCCTTGGCCACAAGTGCTCGATATTATTTTGCAATCAAAAGGCTTGGATAAACGAGTTCAAGGTTCTGTGGTACTGATTGCGCCAAAATCTGAGTTGGCAACCAATGAGCGTCAAGAGATGGAAGCCAAACGTAAAGAAGATGAGTTAGCTTCGCTTCGTTCGGAGCTGATTCAAATTAATTACGCTAAAGCAGGAGATATTGCAGACCTTTTACTCGGAACGAAAGATGGAGTCAGTATGCTATCTCAACGCGGGTCTTTGCATGTTGATGAGCGTACTAATGCCATTATCATCAAAGATATCCCTGAGAGTATTGATAGCATTGAAGAGATTATCACGGCATTAGATATTCCCGTTAAACAGGTTCAGATAGAAGCTCGTATTGTTACTGTTGATGAAGGGGATATTGACGAGTTAGGGGTACGTTGGGGTGTCGTTAATCAAAACGGTAGTACAACCATTGGTGGCTCAATTGAAGGTAACTTGGCCAGTTCGGGCTTATTGGGTGATGACGCAACTGTTGATGATTTCTTAAATGTAAATTTAGGTGCAATTACTCCTGGGGCATCGAGTATTGCATTTCAGGTGGCAAAACTGGGCGATATTTTGCTCGATCTTGAATTATCCGCTCTACAGGCAGAATCAAAAGCAGAGATTATTTCTAGTCCTCGATTAGTGACTACCAATAAAAAAGCGGCCTACATCGAACAAGGTACTGAAATCCCTTATTTAGAAGCGGCGTCCAGTGGTGCGGTATCGGTAGACTTTAAAAAGGCCGTATTGAGTTTGATGGTCACACCACAAATTACCCCAGATGATAAATTGGTGCTCGATCTGCTGGTCACGCAAGATAAAGTAGGGGAAACAGTTGTGACCGGAACCGGAGAAGCGGTCGCTATTGATACTCAACGAATTGGCACGCAAGTTCTGGTCAATAACGGCGAGACTGTGGTCTTAGGTGGTATCTACCAGCATCAGGTGAATAATTCTGTCCGTAAAGTCCCTTTGTTGGGTGATATTCCAGGATTGGGCGTATTGTTCCGTCATAAGCTGCAAGAGATGGGCAAGCGTGAACTGTTGATTTTCGTCACACCAAAAATTATCACCCAGTAATCACGATTATTGTTTAATTAATAGCCGAATTATCGTGTTATGATAATTCGGCTATTTTGTTATTTGGTATGAGTCTGTCGCTATTGAACTGAAAATACGTGAACTTTCGCATGATTGATTAGCTGAAACATGGTGATAAGCTGCTGAAAGTTAGTCTCTGTGATAATTAAATGCGCTTTGCTCGGTGTTAACTATTGCCAAATGACGGCCAGTCCTGAGATAATTTTCTGTCTTATCACGAATTATATGTGAGGAACTCGGTGCCTCGAGCTTTTTGAACAAGCTTGCGGGGCAGTGTCGTTTTACTAACCGCGCGTAAATTGCTAAAAATGGCTGAAAAACGAAATATTTTCTTAGTCGGTCCTATGGGTGCCGGCAAAAGCACAATTGGTAGACATCTAGCTCAACAGCTACATATGGAATTCTTTGACTCAGACACTGAGATTGAAGAGCGTACTGGCGCTGATATTAGCTGGGTTTTTGACGTTGAAGGTGAAGAAGGCTTTCGTGTTCGCGAAGAAAAAGTCATTGACGATTTAACGCAAGAGCAAGGCATTGTTCTTGCGACAGGTGGTGGCTCGGTTATGAGCAAAGAAAACCGTAACCGTCTGTCTGCTCGAGGTGTTGTTGTTTATCTTGAAACGACCATCGAGAAGCAGTTAGCTCGTACTCAACGTGATAAAAAGCGTCCTCTTCTTCAAACAGATACGCCTCGTGAAGTACTAGAAGCTCTAGCTGAAGAACGTAACCCTCTGTACACAGAAGTGTCAGATTATGTGGTTCGTACTGATGATCAAAGCGCGAAAGTCGTAGCTAACCAGATCATCAAAATGCTAGAAGAGCGTTAATAGCCACCAGATTTAAAGAGAGACAGACCATGGAAAGGATCGACGTCAACTTAGGTGAGAGAAGCTATCCGATTTCAATTGGAGCGAAGTTGTTTGCAACTGCCGCTTTATTTGAATCTTCAATTACTGCAAAACAACGAGTTGTGGTGATCAGTAATGACACCGTGGCGCCTTTGTATGCAGAGCAGGTAATAGCGACGCTACGCCAAATAAGTTCTGATGTTGCTCTGCTGTCTCTCTCTGATGGTGAACAATACAAAACCCTTGATACGTTTAATCAGATCATGACATTCCTGTTACAAGGAAATTATGGTCGCGATGTCGTATTAGTTGCGTTAGGTGGCGGTGTGATCGGCGATATCGTCGGATTTGCTGCAGCTACCTACCAACGTGGGGTCGATTTTATACAGGTACCAACCACATTGTTGGCTCAAGTGGATTCTTCTGTTGGTGGTAAAACCGCTGTGAATCACCCTTTAGGCAAAAATATGATTGGTGCTTTTTATCAGCCAAAGGCAGTAGTGATCGATAATCATTGCTTACAAACCTTACCTGCTCGTGAATTTGCGGCAGGAATGGCTGAAGTGATCAAATATGGCATCATTGCCGATTACGATTTCTTTTGTTGGCTTGAAGAGAATTTAGCTGCATTACAAGCACTGGATAATCAAGCTTTATCTTATGCCATCGCCCGTTGTTGTCAGATCAAAGCGGATGTTGTGGCGGCAGATGAGAAAGAGTCAGGTGTTCGTGCATTGTTGAATTTAGGCCATACTTTTGGTCATGCAATTGAAGCTGAAATGGGCTACGGAAACTGGCTGCACGGTGAAGCGGTATCGGCAGGAACAGTTTTGGCAGCAAATACAGCTTTAGCACAAGGTATGTTAACTCAACAGGATGTTACTCGTATCATTCGACTACACGAGCGTGCTAACCTTCCGGTAAAAGCTCCGGAATCAATGACCTATGATAGTTTTATGCAGCATATGATGCGTGATAAGAAAGTGCTATCAGGTCAGTTACGTTTAGTGTTACCAACAGCCATTGGCTCGGCTGAAGTGGTGTCGGATGTACCTCACGATGTTTTGCGTCGTGTCATTGAAGCTTAGTGTGAACAGTCGTTATGATTGGTTACGATGCAACAACTCGGTTGGATCTGGATAGCCAGATCCAATTCCTATCTCGCTTACAGTTCGTTACTCAGTTTAGTTCTCATCTAATTCAAATTTCTGGTCCATTTGGTGCGGGGAAAACTGAATTACTTCATTATTATCTTGAACATTTCTCGCCAGAGCAGCATCAAGTATTATTGAGTGCTGAGCCTGATATGTCTCTTACCAGCGTTCGAACGCAATTACTGCAACAGTTGGTACCGACCAAGCCTTTTAATGAGCAAGATTCTTTGTTGCAAAGCGTCAGTCACATGTTAAGCCGTGATCGATTACGTTGCTTGCTGGTGGTTGATGATGCCCATCATCTTTCTATTCCTATTTTGGCAGAATTATGGGAACTGGTTTGTCATGCTAATCAACAGGCAGACTGGCAGCTCAATGTTCTATTATTTACAGAACCTGATGTGATTGCTCAGCCTCTTGCTAAAATGACCCATGGGCAGAGCGAAGTACCGTTAGAGCTTGAAATTGCCCCTTTGCCCGCTAATGAAGTTTCACAACTGATCGAACATTGCTATGAGCAGGACCTGCAAAAGCGGCGCGAGCTTAAGTTACGCTATCAGCACAGTTTCGCATTTCCCGGTCAACTCGACGATGATACTCAACCACCAGGGGAGGAGGTTAGTATGACAACATCACATAAATTATCGCCACAATCAGGGCTATTGATAGGGCTTTTGCTTGCGTTAGTGGTTGCACTATTGTGGTTATGGCCCGAATCAAAACCATCGGAAGATTTAGCCATCGATTCATCAGCAAGCCAAGTGGTAGAGGGAACAGAGCTAATAGGTTCTGGTGAGCCAACTGAGGATACGGCCGCTTTACCACCTGATGTGACTCAAGAAGGGTTAACGGTAGGTCGAACTGACAGTGATAAGCGTGTTGTGGTACCGGCTCAAGTTGTCGATGCCATGATGGGCGATCAGGCTCTTGGATTAGTAGGTGCACAAACCCAATTTAGTGATGCTGAGATTAATGCTTTAGATCCAGCTAACGTTCATCCATCTCCTGCAACTTCACCTAAGGCAACAACAACGCCGTTAAGTGAGTCAAAACCTGTATCTGAAAGTGTTAAGCCTAAGCCGGAACAACCGCCAGTAGAGAGTTTGGATAAACCACTCAAGCAGCTCGATGCACCTCAGCCTATATCTCATGATAATCAGCATAGTGATAAGCAGATCTTACAGCAGGTCAACTCTCGTCATTATGCATTGCAATTAGCCGCGGTACATTCATGGCAACAAGCGAAGCAATTCGCGGTTAAGTATGGAGTCACGGACTCGGCCCATATTTACCAAACTGAGCGTCAGGGAAAAGCATGGTTTATTGTCGTAACCGGAGATTACTCTTCGGCAACACAAGCAAAACGGGCAAAAAATCAGTTATCTCATGAGGTTCAAGCCCTAAAACCTTGGCCAAAATCTTATGCGCAAATTCAAAAAGAAATGAATCGAGTAAAATAAGACCATTGGGTGAGATATTTAGCGCAATAGGTATCAGAGGCGGGGGGAAATGAGGTACAATCCGCCACCTTTCATGACAAACGTGGTATTGGTGGTAGGTTAGCTGAATGAAAAAGCATCGTGCATTCCTAAAATGGGCTGGAGGTAAATATTCTCTGGTTGAGGATATCGAGCGTCATTTGCCACCTGCGCGCAAGTTGGTCGAGCCGTTTGTAGGGGCTGGCTCTGTGTTTTTAAATACAGATTTTGAGCACTACTTGTTGGCCGATATCAATCCTGACCTTATCAATTTATACAATATTCTCAAAGATCGTCCTGAACAGTTTATTGCAGATGCGAAGCGATTGTTTACGCCTGAATTTAACTGTAAGGAAGAGTATTTGCGTATTCGTTCTGAATTCAATAAAAGTCATGACCCATATCAACGCTCACTGTACTTCCTTTATATGAATCGTCACGGCTTTAATGGTTTGTGTCGATACAATAAAAAGGGCGGTTTTAATGTGCCATTTGGCTCTTATAAAAAACCGTATTTCCCTGAGCAAGAAATGTATTATTTCGCAGAAAAAGCCAAACGTGCCACATTTGTGTGTGAAGGTTATCAGCAGACTTTTTCTCGAGCTCGAAAAGGCAGTGTTATTTACTGCGATCCACCGTATGCTCCGTTATCAACAACGGCTAATTTTACCTCTTATGCGGGAAATGGCTTTAGTTTAGACGATCAAGCCGCATTGGCTGATGTGGCTGAACGTGCAGCGCGAGAACGAGATATTGCGGTTTTGATTTCAAACCACGATACAACATTAACTCGCCGTTTATATATCGGTGCCGAGTTGTCGGTTGTCAAAGTAAAACGCACCATCAGTCGCAATGGTAATGGACGCAATAAAGTCGATGAGTTGTTAGCACTATTTCGTCCAACAAACAGTGACACTACAATCTCTGACTGAGTACATAGCTTAAGGTGATCAGCAGGATAACCAATACTGCGATCATCACAATGGCGACTATAATTACTTGCCAAGGCGTTAACTGAGCAAAATCTTTGTGTTGGTTATGCCTTGATTGCACGCCAATGAGTGCGGCTGCCACACTGAGTATGGTTTGCTTGAGTGGTTTCCTCTTCTTCATCTTTCCCCCCATACCCACTTTCATCTTAGTGTAGTTGACCATCGCCTTTGTCAACCAGAGCAATCATTAAAACCATTAAGACAAGATATCCCCAATCAGGTAGAATGAGCGCCAAATTTCGTATCTTTGGTATAGAGGCTGAACATGAAGGACTTTTTGATCGCTCCATCGATTTTATCTGCAGATTTTGCGCGTTTAGGGGAAGACGTTGAAAAGGTGTTAGCATCAGGCGCTGATGTGGTTCACTTTGATGTCATGGATAACCACTATGTGCCGAATTTGACTTTTGGTGCCCCTATCTGTCAGGCTCTTCGCAATTATGGCATTGATGCACCTATCGATGTTCATCTAATGGTTAAGCCTGTTGATCGTATTATTCCTGACTTTGCTAAAGCGGGTGCGAGTATGATCACGTTTCATGTTGAAGCAACGGAACATCTAGATCGCACCTTACAGCTAATTAAAGAGCATGGCTGTAAAGCGGGTGTGGTTTTTAATCCTGCAACACCACTCCATCACTTAGACTACATCATGGATAAGATTGATATGATCTTATTGATGTCAGTAAACCCAGGTTTTGGTGGTCAGTCCTTTATTCCAGCAACACTGGATAAGTTACGTGAAGTGCGTCGCCGTATTGATGAGTCAGGTTATGATATTCGTCTTGAAATTGATGGTGGCGTGAAAGTTGATAATATTCGCGAAATTGCAGAAGCTGGTGCAGACATGTTTGTCGCAGGCTCTGCAATCTTTGGTCAACCCGACTACAAAGAAGTGATTGATCAAATGCGTGCGGAACTGGCTAAGGTTAAGCGTTAATGAAACAGCTTGAAGGCATTAAATTTATTGCTTTTGATTTAGACGGTACGCTGCTTGATAGCGTACCTGATTTGGCATTGGCAGCCGATCAAACCATGAAAGCATTGGGTCGTCCTAGTGTCTCTTTAGAACAAGTCACCACTTGGATTGGTAATGGCGCGGATATCTTAATTGGTCGCTGTTTATCGATGAATTCAGACATTGATCCGAATTTAGACCCAGAATTGCATCGTCAGGCTCGACAGCTGTTTGATCAGTTTTATCATGATGGCGGTCATAAGCTAACGAAGCTTTACCCTGATGTTGTGGCAACACTTGAGAAGTTACATCAAGCGGGTATGCCAATGGCCGTGGTTACCAATAAGCCGTCGCAGTTTGTCCCTGGCATTTTACAAGAATATGGCATTGCTCCATTTTTTGTTGATGTGATTGGTGGTGATACCTTTGAGTTGAAAAAGCCTGATCCTTTTGCGCTACATTGGTTGATGGAAAAACATCAACTTGCTGCCAACGAATTGCTGATGGTGGGTGATTCACGTAATGATATCTTGGCTGCTAAAGCGGCGACATCACCAAGCGTGGGCTTAACCTATGGTTATAACTATGGTGTGCCAATTAGCACCAGTGAGCCAACCATCGTACTGGATCACTTTAACCAACTCACTGATGTGCTTAGACTAGGTAACTAGTACATTTCGGTGTAAACTGAATTCCATTACAACGGTGCTGTCTAACAGTGCCGTTATTGTTTGAATAAATTTTACTTAAAGAACAGGATTATCCCTCATGAGTAAACCCATTGTACTAAGTGGCGTGCAGCCTTCTGGTGAATTAAGTATCGGTAACTACCTAGGTGCGCTGCGTCAGTGGGAACAGATGCAAGATGACTATGACTGTCAGTACTGTGTAGTAGATTTGCACGCAATTACTGTACGTCAAGATCCAAAAGCCTTGCACGAAGCGACACTGGATGCGTTAGCGATTTGTTTGGCGGTAGGTGTTGATCCTCAGAAAAGTACCCTGTTTGTTCAATCTCACGTACCTGAGCACGCTCAACTTGGCTGGTTGCTTAACTGTTATACCCAAATGGGTGAGTTGAGCCGTATGACGCAGTTTAAAGATAAATCAGCACGTCATGCCAATGATGTTAATGTGGGTCTGTTTGATTACCCTGTATTGATGGCAGCTGATATCTTATTGTATGGCGCACATCAAGTACCTGTAGGTAGCGATCAGAAGCAACACTTAGAGCTTGCTCGTGATATCGCAACTCGCTTTAACAACATCTACGGTAGCGAAGAGAGCCCAATTTTCCAAATCCCTGAACCGTATATTCCAACGGTAGGTGCTCGCGTGATGAGTCTACAAGATGCGACTAAGAAAATGTCGAAATCTGATGACAACCGTAAGAACGTGATCACCTTGCTAGAAGAGCCTAAATCTATCATCAAGAAGATCAATAAGGCGCAAACGGATGCAGAAACACCGCCTCGTATCGCTTTTGATATCGAAAACAAAGCGGGTATTTCTAACCTTATGGGTCTGTATTCGGCAGCAACAGGTAAGACTTTTGCTGAAATCGAAGCGCAATATGCTGGCGTTGAAATGTACGGCCCATTTAAGAAAGATGTTGGTGAAGCTCTGGTTGCTATGTTAGAACCAGTACAAGCTGAGTACCACCGTATTCGTAGCGATCGCGCTTATCTAGATAGCGTGATGAAGCAGGGCGCAGAAAAAGCATCTGCTCGTGCGGCAGAGGTATTGAAAAAAGCATATCAAGCAGTAGGTTTTGTGACTCGTCCCGAGTAATTTTACCCATTTGATTGCTGGTACATCTTACTGAAAAAGCTGCTCATTTACGGGCAGCTTTTTTATTGCAGCTCGTTATTATTGAGTGTCTAGTCAATACAGTCTGTTTTTGTTCTTTCTGAAGCAGAGTCAAAAAAATGCTTTTTAGTTATATAATCTAATGGCGTTTTGTTGCGTCTATCACATTAAGGTGATGCTGCTTTGCTTAATAATTGCTCTCCATTTTGACATTGTCCACAAATGTAAAGGATTGCAATATGAACAAGCTCTGTTATAGCCCAATCGCTTTGGCTCTAGCGGTTACTTCTCTCCCTTCTCTGGCAGATACATTTACCTGCCAAGACCAAGTATTAACGCCTATCTATCAATTGCAAGGTGATGGTGAACGTAGTCCATTAGTTCCTGAGGGTCAGTACCAAAGTAATGAAAGTTATTTTGTGCAAGGCGTGGTTACAAAGAAGGTAACAGGGCTTTATCAGGGCTTCTTTATCCAAGATGCGCAAGGTGATAACAACCCTCAAACCTCAGATGGGATCTTTGTTTATACTGGCTCAAAGTTAAACGTTGATGTGAAACCCGGTATGCAGGTCTGTTTGCTAGCCCCGGTTAAAGAGCATTACCAGCAGACTCAATTGGTAGCTCACCCAGATCAGATTGAATTGGGGGCGATGACACAACCTTTAGCGCCAACTCCAGTTGTTATCGAAACGGACGAAACATTAGCTCAGGCTATGGAGCGCTATGAAGGTATGTGGGTTAAGTTGACCAAACAAAGCCAGTTAACGGTAACACGAAACTTTGGTTTTGATTACAGCTCATATCGAAATAATATGGTGCTTTCTCATCAAGCGCCACTGCTCAAACCGACCCAAATCTATATTGCTGGGAGTGAGCAAGCTCAAGCACTGGCAAACGCCAACAGCAGCAATCAACTCTATATCGATACCGATCAAAAGCCCGCAAATGGCGTGATCCCATATTTTCCAGATTTCGATCCTGAGCAGGGTTATATTCGAGTCGGCGATGGTCTCATCAATCTGGAAGGGGTTATTGGCTTTAGTTACAATAACTATCGTCTTTTACCAACCAACAGCGTAACAAGTGCAGACTTTATTCATTATCAAGACCGTACCGTTGCACCTGAAATCGTCACCGACAGCAATCTTAAAGTGGCCAGTTTTAATGTCTTAAATTTCTTTACTAGTGCCAGTAGTATCGGCGGCGATCTCAATGTGACTTGCCAAGACCAGGCGGATGCAGATGCAAGTAAAGGGTGTAACCGCGGAGCAAAAACGGAAGCTGATTTTGTACTGCAACGCACCAAAATTGTAAATGCATTAACCGCAATGGATGCCGATATTGTCGGTATTATGGAGATGGAAAATAACGGGTTTGGTGATAACAGTGCTATCGCTAACTTAGTTGAACATCTCAACGCGCAATGGAGTGATACCTCGCAACACTACCGCTTTATTGAAATTGCCGCCAAAGATAAAAACCAAGGTCAATATTTCGGTTCCGATGCGATTATGGTGGCGATGTTGTATCGTCCAGCCAAGGTAACGCCAAAGGGCAATGCTGAAGTTATTCGGATGCCAGAGCAGCACATTGTTGGAACAAGCCCTGAGGGAGAAGAGAAGCAGTTAGATAAGTATCAGCGAGATAGTTTATTACAAAGCTTTACTGTAAATCATGCTAAACAGAAGCAAAAAACGTTAACTATAGTGGTAAACCATCTGAAGTCTAAAGGCTCAGGTTGTTATGAAGATTGGGTTAATGGCGAGTTTGATTCTGATCCTGCTGATCTACAAGGGCGTTGTAATGCATTTCGAGTCTCAGCCGCTCAAGTACTGGCTAATTCGCTAAAGAAAGTAAAAGGTGACTTGCTTGTGATTGGTGATATGAACTCTTATGGTATGGAAGATCCTATCCGAGTTCTTACCAATTATAAGCCAAATCAAGCACAGCGTAAGATCATGACCGCCTCAGGTACCTCAATTGCGGGTGTTCCGTATCAAGCTGTCGGACAAGAAGTAGGTAAGGGGTTAGGGCTGAAAAACTTGGCGACCCAATGGCATGGTAAAGACAGTTACTCTTATAGCTTTGGTGGCGAGCTAGGGAGTTTAGATCACGCTTTAGCCAATAAATCACTGGCCAAAAAAGTGGTGGGTATTGAAGATTGGCACATTAACTCAGTAGAAAATGCTTTGTTTGAGTATTCTCGCAAATACAGTGGTGAATTGGCTAAATCAGAAGGCCCATACTCAGCGTCTGACCACGATCCCGTTATTATCAGTCTGCGTTATAAAATGAAACAACCCGGCTTTAATCTCACTATTCACAATCGCAGCGAGCAGCCGATTTATCCGGTATTTGACCGCTGGTATTGGGATAGCACTAAGCCATGGTTATTCGGAGGAGACTCGCGTCACTATGACGAACAAGACAGTTTCTTAACATGGATGGGGATCTCAACGGGTGATAAGGTGCGCTTAAGTGTGCTGGCATACGGTGTGTATGAAGTCCCATGCGGTTATAGTCCATTAAAACTGACTGGTAAGTTAACCGCAGTGTATAACGGCGATCATTGCCGAATTAAATAGATAAAAAAGACAGTAAAAACATGAGGCAAGTTCAATTGGGCTTGCCTTTCTTATTTGCAAAGGCACAATAAGTCGACTTTGTTGTAAGAGCCTATAACCATGC
This sequence comes from Photobacterium damselae subsp. damselae, assembly GCF_038086725.1. Classification (NCBI taxonomy): domain Bacteria; kingdom Pseudomonadati; phylum Pseudomonadota; class Gammaproteobacteria; order Vibrionales; family Vibrionaceae; genus Photobacterium; species Photobacterium damselae. Next base: position 3,036,592 of record NZ_CP146970.1, on the reverse strand, counting down.
TACTGATTATCGATAACTACGATTCGTTTACTTATAATTTGTACCAATACTTTTGCCAATTGGGTGCAGAAGTCAAAGTGGTAAGAAACGATGAGATCGATATAGCGGGTATTGAAGCCTTAAATCCCACTCATTTGGTGATCTCTCCCGGCCCTTGTACTCCTAATGAGGCTGGAATATCATTGGCTGCTATCCAACATTTTGCCGGAAAGTTACCGATACTCGGTGTGTGTTTAGGTCATCAAGCGATGGCACAAGCATTTGGTGCTACGATTGTTCGGGCTAAACAGGCGATGCATGGTAAAACCTCACCTATAACTCATACCGACCAAAGTGTGTTTCATGGCTTAAATAACCCTCTAACCGTCACCCGTTATCACTCGTTAGTGGTGCAAGCCGATACGCTTCCAAGTGAGTTTATGGTAACAGCATGGACCACTACCTCAGATGGTAAGCGGGATGAAATTATGGGGATTTGCCACAAAGAGCTGGCTTTAGAAGGGGTTCAATTTCACCCGGAAAGTATTTTGACACAACAAGGCCATCAACTGCTCGCCAATTTTCTTCGTCGTAAGGCGTAACAACAATACTGAGTGATACTGCTTTCACTCATCTAGGGTAGAGACTGAGAAAATAAGGGGCTCAGTCTTTTTGAGCTCGGATCAACATCACATTTGCTGCATTTTCCTTTCTGCATAACCTCTCATCTTTCTATGCAAACCCATCAATAATATCTGCCTATTTATTTGATTTAGTATAAATTTGAATAAAAATACTTCATTGTTTCACTGTTTTGATGCATAACTAAGCATAACGTTTGCGATTAAAGAAACGTTATTGAGATAAAAAGAATATTCTGCGCTTGGAAATGGTTAAAAAAATGTAAATACTAAGGTTAACCCCTTAATCACAAAAGGAAGGTGTGATGATGGCTGAAAACAAAGTACAACGTAATGTGTTCGACCAGGTGATGGTGCCTTGTTACTCACCGATGGCGATGATCCCTGTTCGTGGTGAAGGTTCCCGAGTATGGGATCAAGACGATAAAGAATATATTGATTTTGCCGGTGGTATTGCCGTGAGTTGTCTTGGTCACTGTCATCCTTCTTTAGTTCAGGCTCTGACCGAACAAGCGCAAAAACTGTGGCATTTAAGTAATGTGATGACAAATGAGCCCGCTTTAGAGTTGGCTCAATTATTGGTTGCTAACACGTTTGCCGATAAAGTGTTTTTTGCTAACTCTGGAGCGGAGGCGAATGAAGCTGCGCTCAAATTAGCAAGACGCTATGCTGTGGATCATTTTAATACTGATAAAGACCAAATCATCGCATTTAAACAGGGGTTTCATGGTCGAACCTTCTTCACTGTGACCGTCGGTGGGCAGAGCAGTTACTCCGATGGCTTTGGCCCCAAACCGCAAGCGGTAATCCATCTTCCTTATAATAATCTAGATGCTCTATCGCAAGTTATCTCCGATAAAACCTGTGCCGTTATGATGGAACCTCTACAAGGCGAAGGTGGGATCATTTCACCAGATGCTGAATTTATTCAAGGTGTACGTGAGCTGTGTGATAAACACCAAGCCTTACTTATCTTTGATGAAGTGCAAACGGGTAACGGTCGTACTGGTTCTTTATATGCTTATCAACAACTGGGGGTTACGCCAGATATTTTGGCCACTGCAAAATCATTAGGAGGTGGTTTTCCTATCGGTGCGATGTTAACAACCGAAGCTATCGCCCAGTCAATGAAGGTTGGCACTCACGGTTCGACATATGGTGGTAATCCTCTAGCTTGTGCCGTTGCTAAAGCTGCGATCAGTGAAATTATTAAACCTGAATTGTTAGCTGGCGTGAAAGAGCGTGAGTCATGGTTTAAAAAGGGGCTCGCAGATATCAATCAACGTTATCCTATCTTTCAAGATATTCGAGGACATGGCTTACTGCTTGGCGCTGAATTAGTCCCTGAATGGCATGGCCGAGCTCGAGATATCTTATTGGCAGCCGGTGAGCAAGGGCTACTGGTTTTAGTGGCAGGTCCTAATGTGGTGCGCTTTACTCCCTCTTTAGTGATCAGCAAATTAGAGGTTGAACAAGGATTGGCTCGACTCGAACAAGCCATTGCTCAGCTTTATCAAAATCACTAGCTTAGCCATAATTTGAACGGCTCATATAAGCATGGTTGGCATTGACCATGCTTTGCTAAAGAGCGTCATCTCTGCATACATCAATGAGCATAGGAGGGAATATTATGCTGGTTGTTCGTCCTATATCGGTTCAAGATTTTGAGGCACTAAAATTATGTGCACAAGAGTCTGGTCATGGGTTTACTTCTCTACCTGTTAATGATGAGCTGTTGCAACGTCGAATTGATAATTCAGTACGCAGTTTCAATAAGAGAGTCACCCAACCTTGTAGTGAAGGTTATTTGATGGTGGCAGAAGACAGTGAAACGGGAGAAATCGCTGGGACAACAGGGATTGAGGCGGCCATTGGTTTAGACGTTCCGTTCTATTCTTATCACATCAGCAAAGTGGTGCATTCATCGCGTAAACTCAATGTGCACAATGTGGTGAAAGTACTGACTTTTGGTAATAACTACACAGGAAACAGCGAGCTTTGTACGCTCTTTTTGCGTAATGAGTGGCGCCAAGGTTTGAATGGTCGGCTGTTATCAAAAGCGCGTTTTATGTTGATGGCAGAATATCCTGAACGGTTTTCTGAGGTGGTATTTGCTGAGATGCGAGGTGTTTCTGATGAGCATGGGAACTCACCATTTTGGCACTGGCTTAAAGAACACTTTTTTTCAATAGATTTTACTCAAGCTGATTATTTAACGGGGATTGGTAAGAAAGGGTTTATTGCCGATCTGATGCCCAAACTGCCTATTTATGTCAATTTACTTAGCCCTGAGGCCCAAGCGGTGATAGGCCAAGTTCATCCTCAAACGCTTCCAGCCTTAAAACTTTTAGAACAAGAGGGGTTTTGTAATCGAGGTTATGTCGATATTTTTGATGCAGGACCTACCGTTGAATGTGATGTTCGTAATATTGAATCGGTACGTCACTCGCAACGGGCAAAAGTGAAAATTGGTGAGCCTAGTTTGCGCCGCCAGTATCTTATCAGTAATACCTCATGTAAAGATTTCCGAGCCGTTGCCGCACCTCTATCATTTGATGAGGAAAACCAAACCGTGGTGTTATCTCAGCAAGTTGCTGACGCTTTGCGGGTTACGACAGGAAACAGTATTCGCTTTGTTGCGCTAACTTAAGGAGGCGACAATGAGTCAATGGATTGCAGGACAATGGATAGCAGGGCAGGGAGAGACTCATATTTCTCTCAATCCTTATACTGAACAAGCAATATGGCAAGGAAATGAAGCCACTTACGAGCAAGTTCATCAAGCCATTGAAGCGGCAAGGGTTGCTTGGTTAACATGGCGTAACCGAGACTTTTCTGAGCGACGAGCTTATGTTGAACGCTTTGCTCAATTGATTACCGAACATCAAGAGCAGCTCGCTTACACCATCGCTGAAGAAACTGGTAAGCCGTTATGGGAAACCAAAACTGAAGTCAGTGCAATGGTGGGGAAGGCGGCCATTTCGGTACGAGCTTATCAAGAGAGAACTGGGCTTTCTCGACAACAACAAGGGAACAACACTATGGTGTTACGCCACCGACCTCTTGGTGTAATGGCCGTGTTTGGGCCTTATAACTTTCCCGGTCATCTGCCAAATGGTCATATTATTCCAGCACTTTTAGCTGGCAATACGGTGGTGTTTAAACCTTCAGATCTGACGCCAAAAACCGCAGAAGTCACAATGAAATTATGGCAGCAAGCTGGATTACCTGATGGCGTAATTAACTTAGTTCAAGGTGGCCGAGCAACTGGAGAAGCTCTAGCCCAATCTCCACTGATTGATGGGTTACTTTTTACGGGTAGTGCGCAAACTGGCCATTTACTTCATCAGCAATTAGCGGGACAACCAGAGAAAATGCTCGCGTTGGAGATGGGAGGTAATAACCCACTGATTGTAACTGACTTGTGCAGTGATGATATTAATGCAACCGTTTATACCATAGTGCAGTCAGCATTTTTGAGTGCAGGTCAGCGCTGTACTTGTGCCCGTCGACTGTATCTCCCTATTGGTGATAAAGGTGATGCTTTACTTGAACAACTGGTTAATGTGACCCAACAACTGCATGTTGGTGACCCATTTTCCGCTGAGCAACCTTTTATGGGGCCGCAAATATCAAGTGGGGCTGCAGATAAAATACTATCGGCTCAAGCATATTTAGCCACGTTAGGTGCTGAGGTACTCCTAGCGGCTAAGCGAGGAAAAGGGGCCATTATTACCCCTGCTATTTTGGATGTAACTAAGTTAGTTACGCTTCCAGATGAAGAGTACTTTGGCCCTTTACTGCAAGTGATTCGCTACAGCAGTTTTGAGCAAGCGGTCGAATTGGCCAATCAAACTCGATATGGCTTATCTGCTGGATTGATTTCACTGGATGATGGGCAGTGGGACTACTTTGTTGCCAATATTCGAGCCGGTATTGTTAATCGTAATCGACCATTAACCGGAGCCAGTGGCAGTGCTCCATTTGGTGGGCTTGGTGCCTCTGGCAATTTACGTCCGAGTGCATATTATGCCGCGGATTATTGCGCCTACCCGATGGCCTCCGTTGAAGGGGATGATGTCGAATTGCCTGAGCAGTTACTTCCCGGAATTGTGCTACCTTAAATAGAATCCAAGTGATATCAAGGAGTCGATATGGAGCGAGCCCAATTGTTATTTTCCCAGTTGTGGCAAGATTACATTACCCGGTTATGTCCTTCTGCTGAGAAAGTTCAGCAGTTGCTGACAGAAGATGATCCTCTGATGAACGATCATATTGCTTTGCGCACCTATAACTTGCCTCGTTGCGGGTTAGATCGGGTAGCTGCAGCTTTTATCGCGGTAGGATATGAGCCAAAAGGTCAGTATAAGTTTGAGGAAAAGAAACTGTATGCTGAGCACTTTGAACATCCAAATCCAGTTTTGCCCAAGGTTTTTATTAGTGAGCTCCAGTTAGGGCAGTGTTCTAGCCAATTACAACTGTTGGTACGCAAACTGTTAGACCAAGTTCCCCATGGCTATTTTTCTAACTCAATGTTTTTATCCCAAGGAAGACCGTGGACGTTGAGTTATCAAGAATATCAAATGTTAGCTCAAGAGAGTGAATATGCAGCTTGGGTAGCGGCCCATGGTTTTGGCGCTAATCATTTTACCGTCAGTATTAATCCACTGGAGCAATTTACTGAAGTGGCGGAAGTGAATCATTATCTGACTCACAATGGTTTTGCGATTAACCAAGCTGGTGGCGCAGTAAAAGGTAGTGCTGCATTAATGTTGGAGCAATCTTCAACCATGGCAGATAAAGTTATGGTGGAGTTTAGCGATGGGAAGCAGCTAATACCGGGTGGTTTTTATGAGTTTGCTAAACGATATCCGATGGCAAATGGCGATCTCTTTTCTGGATTTGTAGAAGCTTCAGCCAATCGTATTTTTGAAAGCACTTACCAAAGTAATGAGAATTGATGAGGTATTAGCTTAGGTTGGTAGTATTTGGACGACTGAGTATGATTTAGGTGCGGTGGCGTTTTCCGTACCTAAATCATTTGGACTGAAGTTAATTAATATTAGCGTTCAAGAGGGGTTGCCCAATAAGGCGTTTCTTCGCTAAATGATCGAGCTTGCGGCGGTTGCTGAGAGAGAAGATAGCGACGGGAAGTAAATCCTGTCATTTCTACAGTAGCAGGAAGATCCATAATGATGGCGGTTGCCGGACTCTGTCCATGGTCGGTGAAGCGTTCAATATCCATATATCACACTCAATGCTTAAATTATTGGTTCGCATTAACTGTAGCAAAACTTTTCTTTGCTGCAAGTGAAGAGTCTGTGACAGTGGTGGCTATTTAGGCACAAAAAAACCGCATAGTAGAATATGCGGTTTTTTTTGTATCTCGTGAGCTATAAAGCTTAACGAGTACCGTATACAACGATGGTCTTACCGTGAGCAGAGATTAGATTCTGCTCTTCTAGCATTTTCAGAATACGACCCACTGTTTCACGAGAACAACCAACGATTTGGCCGATTTCTTGACGAGTGATCTTAATCTGCATACCGTCTGGGTGAGTCATTGCATCTGGCTGTTTAGCCAAGTTTAGCAATGTCTGAGCGATGCGACCTGTTACGTCAAGGAATGCAAGGTCACCCACTTTTTGGCTAGTCACTTGTAGACGACGAGCCATTTGCGCTGAAAGACGCATTAAGATATCTGGGTTCACTTGAATTAGTTGGCGGAACTTTTTGAAAGAGATCTCAGCAACTTCACATGGGGTTTTAGCACGAACCCATGCAGTACGCTCTTGACCTTCTTCAAATAAGCCTAGCTCACCAATAAAGTCACCTTGGTTTAGGTAAGACAGGATCATCTCCTTGCCTTCTTCATCCTTGATTAACACCGCAACAGAACCTTTCACAATGTAGTAGAGAGTTTCTGCTTTCTCACCCGCGTGAATCAAAGTGCTCTTTGACGGGTACTTGTGAATGTGGCAATGGGAAAGAAACCACTCAAGAGTTGGATCTGTTTGAGGTTTACCTGGAACCATATTTATAACTTCCTCTGCATTTGTTGCCTAACAACGCATTCCTTTTAAGTCTAAGGGCCAAAGGACTACTCGTTGACAGGGTATTCATATCGCTGCAATTTGCAAGCTTCTTTGAATAGTTACAGAGTGTATCCTTTTTCTTTGGGTTTTTCTTGATATTAATCTAACGGAGTCGCTCATTTTGTACTCATAAGTGTGCACATGATCACACCGTTAGCAGTTAATTATAAATTGCTTAATATTTCATCACAAAACTTTGGTTGAAAGTGTGCTACAAGTCATACTTCATTTTGCGACGCTGGCTTAAATTTAGAGGTTTACACCTGCTGTTTTATCATCAAGAATGAGGTTTAAAACGTATATTCTGTCTGAAAATGGAGTCAAAGATGCAGTCACGAGTGAAATGGGTTGAAGGGATGACGTTCTTAGGTCAATCAAGCTCAGGCCATAGTGTTGTGATGGATGGTAATGGTGGTGATAAAGCGCCAAGTCCAATGGAATTAGTCTTAATGGCAGCAGGTGGTTGCAGTTCTGTTGATGTGGTTGAAGGATTAAAATCAGCAGGACAAAAAATTACAGCTTGTGAGGCTCAAATTTCAGCGACTCGTCGTGAACAAGCGCCTCGTCTTTTTACACAAGCTAACTTACATTTTGTGGTGACAGGCGTTGATCTTGATGAAGCATTAGTCGCTCAAACTGTAGCTAATTCTCTAGAAAAATACTGCTCTGTCTGCTTGATGCTAGGTAAAGGCGTTGAGTTGACTCACTCCTACCAAGTGGTTGCTGCATAAGCTTTGTTATAACTATGGCGAGAATCTTTATCTCGCCATACGGTTTTCTTTAGCCTATTTTTCCTTTTTCGATCAACTGCTGTAATAGTGGTCGCATGATCAATTCCATCGCAAATCCCATTTTACCGCCAGGTACAACTAAGGTGTTATGGCGAGACATAAAGGCACCTTGGATCATTGCCAATAAATAGGGGAAATCGACATTTTTCAGCCCACGGAAACGGATTACAACAAAGCTTTCATCGAGTGTTGGTATGCCTTTGGCGCTAATAGGGTTTGAGGTATCAACCGTGGGGACTCGCTGAAAGTTGATATGGGTTCGAGAAAACTGAGGGGTGATATAATTGAGGTAATCATCCATCGAGCGAACGATAGATTCTGTGACTGCTTCTCGTGAATGGCCGCGATCTCGGGTGTCACGGACTATTTTTTGAATCCACTCTAAATTTACAATGGGCACCATGCCGATCAGTAGATCCACATGCTGAGCAACATTGATATCACCATCAACCACACCGCCATGTAACCCTTCGTAAAACAGGAGATCTGTGTTCTCTGCCAGTTGTTGTTTAGGGGTGAACGTTCCAGGCATTTGATTATAAGGAACCGCCTCATCAAAGGTATGAAGATAACGACGATACTCCCCAGAGCCATCTTCGCCATACTGCTTAAAAAATTGTTCAAGTAGGGGAAAGTCGTTGGCTTGAGGCCCAAAATAACTGATATGTCGACCTTGTTCTTTTGCTTTACGGATTTCGACATCCATTTCAGGACGGGTGAAACGGTGAAAGCTATCACCCTCAAGCCATGCCGCTTTAATGTTCATCATATTAAACATTTTACGAAACGCTTCTGAAGTCGTTGTCGTACCGGCTCCTGATGAACCAGTGACAGCGATAATGGGATGTTTGGCTGACATAAGTTCCCTGCATATCCTTTTGCTATAGTTGGCTATTTATTAACAACATGTTAAGGAATATGCAAGGAGAGGGGCTTTTTTTCGCTGTGATTTGCCACAGCACGCATATAACAGAAGAAATTTATTTTCGCTATCAGCAAAGTTGAGAGCGCAATTTAATATCAACAGTCTCATGAAGCTCAGAAAAAACAATGACCGCTTCACCATGTTCTAATTGTTGACGAACATGAGCCACTTTATCTGCAAGGCTTAACTCTTGTTCGCCATAGTCGGTTCCTTCTCGCAGAACAAAATGTTCAATCAAGTTGGTGAGTGTCTCACTATCAATTTGTTGCCAAGGAATAATCATTACAACTTGCCACTAAAGAAAACATTAGCAGATTATAGTATTAAACCTGACTACCATGCGATGATTGTTTGTTTAAGGCTAATTGCTCCGTAAACCAGACTGGAATTGTTTTTTCTAACCACATTTTAGGTTTTAAGAGACTGCCTGTAACAAAACCAACATGACCACCGTGTTGATATAAGGTGTATTCAATATGCGGTGGTAATGACATGGTTGGAATCACCTCATCGGTCATAAAGGGATCGTCTTTCGCATGGATGAGTCTCAGAGGTGTCGATACTTGAGCAAGATATTGCATGCCACTGCACTGTTGGTAGTAATCATCTGCATTCTGGAACCCATGAAGGGGGGCTGTGACCAAATCATCAAATTGGCGCAGTGACGTTATCTGTTCGGCTTGCTGCTTAGTAACTGGCATTGTATTGCCACCACGTTCAATTTTTCCGATAAGACGCTTTTTTAATGATCCTAACAAATAGCTGCGATAGACCTTAGAAAAACCTTGCTCAATTCTGCCAGCGCATGCTTGTAATTGCAGAGGTGCGGAGACTACCTGAGCGGCGGTAATACCACTATTTTCCCCGGTTTGAGCCAGATAATTTACTAGCATATTTCCGCCCAGAGAAATGCCAACAGCAAGCAGAGGTTGGTTTGGAAAACGGCGCTTTAGATGTTGAATAAAAAAGTGGGCGTCTTCCGTTTCCCCTGAGTGGTAAAAACGGTCTTGGCGATTAAGTTCATGGCTGCAGCCGCGAAAATGCATCATCACCCCAAGCCAACCATGGCGTTTCGCTGCATGCAATAAACCATGGGCGTATGGGCTGCGAATACTGCCTTCTAAACCATGAAATAACACTAAAATGGGCTTATCGGGAGCTATATTATGGGGCGACTCTGTCCATGCGATATCCAGAAAATCCTCATCAGGAGTCTCAATACGTTCCATCTCTGGTGTGAATTGGGGGTTGCGATGGATAAACCGTGGCAATAAGGTTTGCAGGTGTGGATTAGCAAGGCCAAAGGCGGGTGTAAATGTCATCATAAAATCTTATCCTTGATTTCGACGAGCTAATGATAGCACGTGAAGATGACTCACAGCTTAATCTATTGCACAAAGGTATTGTCAGATTGGCATAAAAATGCCCAAGAAAGTATCCTGGGCATGATGTTGTTTTGTTGGTAGATGTTATGGTCTAACTTTCACCACGAAATTCAGCTTCCATCGCTTCGAGTTGTTCTTGGCGATCCATCCAATCCATTTCCACATCATCTAGCTCACTTTTGGCATCGCCTTGACGCTTCAATTGTTCGGCTAAACGCACTTTGTTTTCCGCATTATAGATACTTGGATCAGAAAGTTCGGCTTCTGCCTCACTGATAATTTGCGACAGTTTTTCTATTTTTTTATCTAGCTTCTCAATTTCTTTACGCAGTGGTGCCGTTTGTTTGCGGAACTCTGCTTCAAGACGTTTTTGCTCTTTACGGTTAGCGGCGCTGTGTTCTTTAACTTCATCGCCTTCCTTATTACCTTGAAGCTCACGACGCTCAATACGTTGTTGTTCAGTTAACCACTTATGGTAATCGTGTAGGTCACCATCAAAAGGCACCACTTGATGATCATGTACCAGATACAGGTCATCAGTTGTGGCTCGCAGTAGATAGCGGTCGTGACTGACAATAACCATTGCACCTTCAAAGGTTTGTAGCGCCATGGTCAAAGCTTGTCGCATATCTAAATCTAAGTGGTTAGTCGGTTCATCGAGTAGCAATAAGTTTGGTTTTTGCCACACGATAAGCGCAAGTACCAAACGTGCTTTTTCACCACCAGAGAATGGCCCCACTTTTTCCAGTGCCTTATCCCCGTTAAAACCAAAGCTACCTAGATAATCACGCAGTTGTTGCTCGGTTGCTTCGGGCGCTAAACGTACCATGTGCTGGAGTGGACTATCATCTAGATAGAGGGTTTCAAGTTGGTGCTGGGCAAAGTAACCAATTTTAACCCCTTGTGAATAGCGCATTTCACCGGCAAGGGCTGGGAGCTCTCCTGCTAGCATCTTAATTAAAGTTGATTTACCCGCGCCATTACGACCTAGCAGACCAATACGACTACCAGGGACTAAGTTAAGGCGAATTTTATCTAGAATGACATTATCACCATAACCAGCACAAACATGATCCATCATTAAGATAGGGTTAGGTAGTGATGCCGGCTCTCTAAACTCAAAAGTAAATGGGTTATCAAATTGCGCCGGTAAAACCTTTTCCATTCGTTCAAGAGCTTTAATTCGACTCTGAGCTTGACGCGCTTTACTGGCTTTATAGCGGAAGCGGTCGATGTATGACTGCATGTGCGCCATTTGTTTCTGTTGACGCTGGAACATCGCTTGTTGCAAAACTAGCTTTTCGGCGCGCTGGTTTTCAAACGAAGAGTAGTTACCCGTATAAGGATTCATGGTTTGATTTTCAATATGAATAATACGGTTAACAATTGGGTCTAAAAAGTCACGGTCATGGGAAATCAGTACTAGTGTGCCACGATAGCTTTGCAGCCACTTTTCTAACCACATGACTGCATCTAAGTCTAAGTGGTTGGTCGGTTCATCAAGTAGCAAAAGATCAGAGCGACAGATCAGTGCTTGGGCTAGGTTTAAGCGCATACGCCAACCACCACTAAACTGAGTTAGGTTCCACTCCATCTGCTGTTGAGAGAAGCCCAAGCCATCAAGAAGCTCTGCCGCTCGTGCTCGAATACTGTAACCACCAATGGCGTCGAGTTTACCGTGGAGTTCTGCGACTTTAGTACCATTGCCAGCTTCTTCTGCGTGTTGCAGTTGACGCTCAAGATCTCGATATTCACGATCGCCATCAATAACGTATTCAATCGCAGCGCGTTCAAGTGCTGGTGTTTCCTGAGCAACCCATGCCATTTCCCAGTTATTTGGAAATTGGCAGTTGCCTGCATCGAGTGTCAGCTCATCTTTTAATAACGCAAATAGGGTAGATTTACCGCAGCCATTTTTACCCACAAGGCCGACTTTATCGCCTGGGTGAATGGTGGCTGTTGCATTATCTAATAGAATTTTGCCGCCACGCAGCAATTGCATATCTGAAAAGGTAATCATGAATAGTGCCGGAGAGACCCGCTCCACTGAAATTTACACAAACTGTTCGCAGTCTACCGTAAACCGCCGCAACAGGCGAAATTTCCCTCTTGTTCTGGCTTAATTTCGTTAATTTAATAGAAGTTTATTGGTGAGAGACCCAATTAATTGCTAATAAGTTGATCAAATTTAGTAACAATTCTGTATGATGAAACAGAGGTTCACGTGATAAGACAGATAAGGATAGTATGGATTATCAGGGAAAATTAACCATTTTAGTCATTTACGCCCATCCGGATCCCCAACAGTCGGTGGCCAATCAAGTCATGCTTGATCATATTGCCGATCTGCCCCATGTCACCGTTCATGACCTCTACGCTGCTTATCCTGATTTCTTTATTGATTGCCACCAAGAACGCGCATTAGTTGAGATGCACGATATTATTATCTTCCAACATCCACTCTATATGTATTCTTGTCCTGCACTATTAAAAGAGTGGATTGATGTCGTACTCAGCAAAGGGTTTGCCCATGGTGATGGTATAGCAACAAAAGGTAAGTATTGGCTGTCTGTCATTACCACAGGTGGAGCGGCAGAAGCGTATACACCACAAGGTTACAACCATTGCAGTCTTGATGACATTTTAAAGCCGTTTCAATTGTGTGCTGATTTGTGTCAGATGTATTGGTTACCTCCGCTGGTTCTGCATTGGGCTCGTAAAGTACCAGAACAGCAACGACAACAGCATGGCGAGTATTATCGTCAGTTATTGTTACATCCAGAATTACTGATTGCTCCTATTAAGCCGGAGGATCGTGATGGCCAGTGATCTTTTAGCCGTTTCTGTGACCTTTTTAGCGGCAGCAGTCGTCGCGGTGCCGATAGCTCAACGGCTGGGGTTAGGGTCTGTTTTGGGCTATTTATTGGCAGGTATCGCGATTGGCCCTTGGGGACTGGCATTGATCTCTGATGTTGATGCTGTCATGCATTTTGCCGAGTTTGGTGTTGTTCTCTTGCTATTTCTTATCGGTTTGGAGCTAAATCCTAAGAAATTATGGCAGATGCGAAAACCCATTTTAGGGCTAGGTGGCAGCCAAGTGTTAGTAACCAGTTTAGTGATCACCGCATTGATGATGCTACTGGCATTACTGGTTCCAAGCTCATGGCTAATGCAGTTGCAATGGCAAGACGCTTTCGTGGTGGGAATGGGACTTGCGCTGTCTTCAACTGCCATTGCATTGCGAGTGATTGAGGAGCAGCAACTTTCAGGTAGTGGTACTGGCAAGGCGGGATTTGCGGTGTTGCTCTTTCAAGATATAGCTGTGATCCCTATGCTTGCTATATTGCCTATTTTAGCCGGCGGTGGTGGTGGAAGTTGGCTTGATCTCGCATGGATGTTTGGTGGTATCGCTACCTTGCTTATTGGTGGTCATTTTTTATTAAGACCGCTCTTTCGATGGGTGGTGCTAAGTGGCGTTCGAGAGTTATTTAACGTAGCTGCGTTATTGCTGGTAGTGGGTATTGCGTGGGCAATGCAATCCTTAGGGCTTTCAATGGCGTTGGGCACTTTCTTAGCGGGGGTGCTACTGGCCGAAAGTGAGTATCGCCATGAATTAGAAATTGCCATTGAGCCATTTAAAGGTCTATTACTTGGCTTGTTTTTTATTTCCGTGGGAATGGCGGTAAACCTTGGTTTATTAATTACTTATCCTATATTAATTCTGACTGCAGTCTTGGCCCTTGTGAGTATAAAAGGATTATTGCTTTACATTCTAGCGCGTCTATTTGGTATAGGTGCTAAATCTCGCAGTCAAATGGCTGCAATATTGAGCCAAGGGGGTGAATTTGCTTTTGTGTTGTTTACGGCCGCTTTTTCACAGGGATTGCTCGGTGCCGAATTAACCTCCTTACTGCTTGTGATTGTCAGCCTATCTATGGTAACGACACCTTTTTTACTGATGGGGCAGAATTATTGGTATCGTCGTAGCTTTGCATTAGAGCAGAAACCTGAGCTGGACGAGACCGTAGAAGATCGTAAACCCCGAGTTATTATTACTGGCTTTGGCCGCTTTGGGCAGGTTGTGGGACGTTTACTGTTTGCCAATAAAATTAAAGTGACCATCCTAGAGCGAGACCCGAGCCAAATCCAATTTTTACGTAAGTTTGGCTATAAGGTTTATTATGGGGATGCAACCCAAATTGACTTGTTACGAGCTGCTGGAGCAGAGAAAGCTGAAGCCATTATTATTTGTACTGATGATCCAGCAGAGGTCATGGAAGTGGTCACTTTATGTCAACAGTATTTCCCTCATTTACAGGTGTTGGCAAGAGCTCGAAGTCGAATTGAAGCCCATCAACTATTAAGCCATGGGGTGAAAGGATTTTCTCGAGAAACTTTTGCCGGTGCTCTTGATTTAGGCCGACAAGCCCTCATATCTTTAGGCATGCATCCTTACAAAGCCAAGCGCGCTGCAGAGCACTTTCAAAAACTTGATGCTCAGGCTCTTTATGATTTATTGCCGCATCATTCAGAAGATGTGCATTTAACATCGAGAGCCAAAGAGGCCCGTAAAGAGTTAGAAGAGTTATTTGATCGAGAAATGCGTGGTGAGCAAGAACGTCATCACGGTTGGGATTGAATCTACTCTCAGTCGTTGTAGGTATTGGTGGAGTAAGGTAATGAAGAAACGTTTTATTGCAGGTGCGACGTGTCCTGATTGTCATCAACAAGACACGTTACGCTGGTGGCAAGAACACCAGATAGAGAAAGTGGAATGTGTTGTCTGTCAGTTTTCAGATCAGCGTGTACCGCAAGCGATAGAGCAGAATGCTTCGCTCTCTACTTTTACTAAACAACAGGTCATTGGAATATTTACCCCTGATGAGTAAAAGGTATTCCTGATAGGGAATATTGCTGTATCATGCAGGTAACGAATGGCACTCAGCTCAAATTGGAGTAAACATGAAAGTCGCTAAAGACGTCGTAGTAAGCCTAGCTTATCAAGTTAAAAATGAAGATGGTGTAGTAGTTGATCAGGCTACTGTTGAAGCACCTCTAGATTACATTCATGGCCACAACAACCTAATCGTTGGTCTAGAAAATGCAATCGAAAACCACGAAGCGGGTGATAAGTTTGAAGTAACTGTTGCTCCAGAAGAAGCATACGGTGAGTACCTAGACGCAATGGTTCAGCGCGTTCCTGCTGAAGTATTCCACGGTGTTGATGAGATCACTGTTGGTATGCGTTTCCTAGCTGATACTGACCAAGGTCCAATCCCAGTTGAAGTAACTGAAGTTGATGGTGACTTTGTTGTGGTTGATGGTAACCACATGCTAGCAGGTCAAACTCTGACTTTTGATGTAGAAGTTGTTGCTCTACGTCCTGCAACTGAAGAAGAAATTGCTCACGGTCACCTACACCAAGGTGGCGGTTGTTGCGGTGGCCATGGTGATTGTGGTGATCACGACCATGGTAACGATGAAGGCTGTTGTGGCGGTGAAGGCCATGGCGGTTGTGGCTGCAGCCACTAAATCTTGCTCGCAAGATAATAAAAAAGGAAGCTTTGGCTTCCTTTTTTTGATCTTTAAATCGGGCTTATCTAACTATTCATTAATAATGAGGTGGTGGCGTTTCTTCCGATTCTCTAGCCATGTTACTTGGCTCCATGCCTTTTACTTTTCCTACCATAAACTTCATCTGAAGCATTAATTTATCAATGAGAAACTGTTGCTCAGTAAGGGCTTGATTAAGCTCTTCAATGGTCTGCTCTTGGAAGGCTTGTTTCATCTCAAGCTCATCAATACGAGCAAGTAGTTGTTGCTGTTCTGTCATTGTCTTTTACTCGGTTGACCATGCATTTATAAGACCTGCTGAGGTTCCAGCGATGGCAGTTGTATTGGGTGATATGGCAACATCATACACTAGGGTTGCCGCAGGGCGGGTATTTTTCCGTCCAGACATTTGCCAGCGCTTAATATTTTTTCCTGTTAGTGCACTCCAAAGTTCAACTCTTCCGGCCGGGGTTCCGGTAATAACGTGATCCCCCGAGAGAGAGAAGCGGGCACTCGAAATGATTTGTTGTCGCAGTTTTACGTTTAGTTTGCTCTGTTGTTGACCTGTTTTAAGGTCCCAAATAGCGATATGTTTTGTGCTATCTCCAACCAGTGCAAAACGTCCATCTTGCTGTAATGCAACTTGCGTAATTCTTGATTTCATGGGAAATGGATAGATCACTTGCCCTGTTTGGGTGCTCCATAAAAAAGCATTATTGTCGCTCCCTCCCGATAAGACGTATTTACCATTTGCGGACATGTCCACACTATTCACCTTTTCTCGATGACCAAGGAACTCTAATCGTCGACCTGTGCCTAAGTTGAGATATAACACCTTGTTGTTTGAAAGGGCGAGTGCAATTTTCTCTCCATTATTGGCAATAGCGACGTCTTCAATGATTGCGTCATCAATGGACCATAAGCCAAGAGCTTTGCCCCACCCAAGATCCCAAACGGTAAATGTTTGAGTTGTTGCGGTGATGGCGAAGCGGGAGTTGTTAGAAAAAGCCGAGTGTAAAATAAGATTGTGGTCAGGATCTTGCCAACCAAGTGTGGCAAGCTTTTTTGATTGATGTAAATCCCACAAGCTTAATCCTTGCGTGCTAGATGCAACAAGTGCGATTTGACCTTGAGGATTAAGGCTTAGCGTTGTCGCCCCTTGTGGATCAATATCCCAACCTTGTACGGCTTTTTCATTAAAAAGACAGCCTGTTAGAGAAAAGCATGCCACAATAAGGAAGAGTAAAACTGTTACTTGGCGCATTCAGCTGAGGTTCCGCTTTACTTTGTTATATGGAAATACCACTAGAGTGATTAACTAACTGAAATAATGGTCATCAAACAGTTACTTAATGAACTGGTAGTAGTATATTGGTAACAATTGCTTTTCATATTGTAATCGAAAAGTTTAATAAAAAAATGAGGCATTCCTCTGCCATAAATGGAGAAATACATGAAACCTGTTCTAAAGATGTCTGTGCTTGCTGCAACGATTTTTTTAGCTGTAGGCTGTCAGGACGAAAATAAAGCAGATACAAAACCTGCTGAGCCTGTAAAAGCGGAGCAAACTGTATCAGCGGCAGCACCTGCTGAAAAAGCGACTGCGGTTGAGTTTAAAACAGAAGACCAAAAAGCAGCATATGCGATTGGTGCCTCTTTGGCTCAATACTTGGCAGCTAATCTAGATCAACAACAAGAGCTTGGTATTAAGCTAGATCGTAAAGATGTTCTTGCTGGTGTTGAAGATGTATTTGCAGACAAGAGCCGTCTAACTCCAGAGCAAACTCAACAGGCACTACAAGAGCTTGATAAGCGTGTATCTGAAATTGTTCAACAAAAAGCAAAACAAGAATCTGAGCAAAACTTAAAAGCGGGTACTGAGTTCCGTGAGAAATTTGCAAAAGAGCAGGGCGTTGTAACTACTAAATCTGGCCTAATGTACAAGATTGAAAAAGAAGGTACAGGTCCAAAACCAGTTGCAACCGATACTGTTGAAGTCCATTACAAAGGTACGCTAATTGATGGCACTGAATTCGATAGCTCTTATAAGCGTAATCAAACAGCAACTTTCCCTCTAAACCAAGTTATTCCTGGTTGGACTGAGGGTGTTCAGCTAATGCCTGTGGGTTCTAAGTTTGAATTTGTGATTCCACCACAATTGGCTTACGGCTCACAAGCTAACCCAAGCATTCCAGCTAACTCAACCTTGGTATTCCAAGTAGAGCTTGTTGGCATTAAAGGTAAAACTGAAAAACCTGCAACAGAAGCTGCTAAAGAAGTAACAAAAGCGGCATCTCAAGCAGAAAGTGCAGCTAAAGCTCAGTAACTTAGCTCGCATTTGTTGCAAAAAATATTCAACTACCTTTCAGACCCGGCATTTGCTGGGTCTTTTCTTATCAATAATCTGATAAACTTACTCACAAGTTTTTAAATGTTGCCCATTCTATTGATAATCTATTTATACCAAAGTGGACAGTTTTAGGCTGTGAATGGAATGGGTATTTACATGGAAGATAAAGAATCGTGATGTCGACAGAAAATTTAAATACAGAACTAATGGTTGAGAGCGACATTATAGAAACGCGCACCTTTACGGAACATGACTATATCATTTTGCGCTCTTATGAAGCGGTTGTTGATGGTTTAGCGGCTCTTATTGGTCCGTTTTGTGAAATCGTTTTGCATTCATTAGCAGATTTAAATACCTCAGCGATAAAAATTGCGAATGGTGAGAACACCGGGCGTAAAGTGGGTTCTCCTATCACCGATTTAGCCCTGCGTATGCTACGTGATATCGAGGGCTCTGAACGCAACTTTTCTCGCGCTTATTTTACTCGTGCAAAAGGCGGTGCCTTAATGAAATCGATCACCAT
Organism: Photobacterium damselae subsp. damselae; assembly: GCF_038086725.1. Taxonomy (NCBI): domain Bacteria; kingdom Pseudomonadati; phylum Pseudomonadota; class Gammaproteobacteria; order Vibrionales; family Vibrionaceae; genus Photobacterium; species Photobacterium damselae. Next base: position 3,018,350 of record NZ_CP146970.1, on the reverse strand, counting down.
TGCTATCCGTAATGGTGATAATAATATCGTTGGCCTTTTGTGTATTAACGTTAATTTAGACGCACCTTTTTCACAGATACTACAATCCTTTATGCCAACCGATGAAGCAAAACAGGCGGCATCGTCAGTCAATTTTGCCAGTGATGTGGATGAGTTGGTTGATCAGACAGTTGAGCGTACTATCGAAGAGATTAACGCCGATAAAGCCGTATCAAATAATGCTAAGAATCGTCAGATTGTAATGGAGCTGTTTGATAAGGGCATTTTTGATATTAAAGATGCGATTAACCGAGTTGCTGATCGCCTTAATATCTCGAAGCATACGGTGTATCTGTATATTCGTCAGCGTAAAACCGAGGATGGCGAAAAATGAGTTTAAATTATGCGCTGGTTGTTAATGGGCCTGCTTACGGTACTCAATCGGCTCGTTCAGCGTATCAATTTGCCCAAGCGCTATTAAAGCAAGGTCATCATATTAGCCGCATCTTTTTCTATCAAGATGGTGTCTATAATGGCTCATCTCTCACAGCACCTGCCAGTGATGAGTTTGACCTTGTGAAAGCTTGGCAAGAGTTAGCTTCTTCGCATCAAATTGAGTTGCAAACCTGTGTCGCAGCGGCTTTGCGTCGCGGTATTGTCGGGCAGCAAGAAGCTCAACAAAATCAGCTAAGTGGTCATAATCTTGCTGATGGTTTTGAACAAGCTGGGTTAGGGGGATTAACAGAGGCCCTACTGACCGCAGATCGCGTGATGCAATTTTAAAGGGCGATAAGATGAAAACATTAGGCTTTATTTTTCGCAGTAGTCCTCATGGTAGCAGCTGTGGGCGAGAAGGACTTGATGCAGTATTAGCAGCGTCAGCCTATTGCGAAGATATTCAGGTCTTTTTTATTGGTGATGGCGTGTTGCAGCTAGTTTCAGGTCAGCAACCACAACAGATCTTAAGTCGTGATTATATTGCAACTTTCAAAATGTTTGACCTTTATGATATTGAGCAGGTTTATGTGTGTGAACAAGCATTGAAAGAAAGAGGGCTAACAGAAGCGGATCTTTTAATTGATGTTACCGTATGCCCAAGAGCCGATATCATGCAAAAAGCCCATCAAGTTCAGCGCTTACTCACTTTTTGAGAATAACATGCTTCATACTGTTACGAGTTCACCATTTAGCAGCCAATCTTTACTGGATTGTCTAAACTTTAGTCATTGTGATGACGAAATTATCCTGTATCAGGATGCTGTTATTGCAGCAGTTGATGAAAATATTTGGCTGGATAAGATAAAAAATTCTCAGGCGAAAATTTATTTTTTAAATGAAGATATTATTGCTCGTGGATTAATGAATAAAATATCAAATCTAATTAATGTTATTGATTATCAAGGGTTTGTTGATATTTCCAGTCGTCACGAAAGTCAATTGCATTGGAATTAAATTAAGTGAAATATCGCTTAATTGTGCTCTTATCAGCGATTGTTTAAGAAATGATCATCTATTTGATCGCTGGTTAGATCTTGACACCCTAGTGTGCCACGCCTAAAATTTCGCGTCCTCCTGTTGTTGGGAGGCAGATTTTTCACCTTACGAAAGTAATATTCAGGAGCTATTTAATGGCAACTATTAACCAGTTGGTACGTAAGCCACGTGCTAAGCAAGTTGTAAAAAGCAACGTGCCTGCACTAGAAGCGTGCCCACAGAAGCGTGGTGTATGTACTCGTGTATACACTACTACTCCTAAGAAACCTAACTCAGCACTACGTAAAGTATGTCGTGTACGTCTAACTAACGGTTTCGAAGTAACTTCATACATCGGTGGTGAAGGCCACAACCTTCAAGAGCACAGCGTTGTTCTTATCCGTGGTGGTCGTGTTAAAGACCTTCCAGGTGTGCGTTACCACACTGTTCGCGGCGCACTAGACTGTGCTGGCGTTAATGACCGTAAACAAGGTCGTTCTAAGTACGGTGTGAAGCGTCCTAAGTCTTAATGGATTCCGTTAAGTAAGGCCAAACACTAAATTATTTTTAATTTTTTGAAAAAACTGAAAAGTTTTGGAAAAAACCTGAAGAAGACAACGGAGAATTTCCATGCCACGTCGTCGCGTAATCGGTCAGCGTAAGATCCTTCCAGATCCAAAATTCAAATCTGAATTGCTGGCAAAATTCGTTAACATCCTAATGGTTGACGGTAAGAAATCTACTGCAGAAAAAATTGTTTACACTGCACTAGACACTATGGCTGAGCGTTCTGGTGAAGAACACCTAGCTGTATTCGAAAAAGCTCTTGAAAATGTACGTCCAGCGGTAGAAGTTAAATCTCGCCGTGTGGGTGGTTCAACTTACCAGGTGCCTGTAGAAGTACGTCCAGTACGTCGTAACGCACTAGCTATGCGTTGGTTGGTTGAAGCTGCGCGTAAGCGTGGTGAAAAATCTATGGCTGCTCGCCTAGCTGCAGAAATGCTAGACGCGGCTGACAACAAAGGTTCTGCTGTTAAGAAACGTGAAGACGTTCACCGTATGGCAGACGCGAACAAAGCGTTCGCACATTACCGTTGGTAATCATACCTACTCGGTAAATAAAAATTGGGCACAGCAAGCTTGGCTTGCTGTGCCTAAACCATACTCTAAGGTTCACCTTAGTAAGAGGATACAACCGTGGCTCGTAAAACGCCTATCGAGCGCTACCGAAATATTGGTATCTGTGCTCACGTTGACGCTGGTAAAACTACAACTACCGAGCGTATCCTGTTTTATACAGGCATATCTCACAAGATCGGTGAAGTACACGACGGCGCTGCTACTATGGACTGGATGGAGCAGGAGCAAGAACGTGGTATCACGATCACCTCTGCTGCAACAACCACCTTCTGGCGTGGTATGGACAGTCAATTCGACGAGCACCGAATCAACATCATTGATACTCCAGGACACGTAGACTTCACAATCGAGGTTGAACGTTCACTTCGCGTACTTGATGGTGCTGTTGTTGTGTTCTGTGGTTCTTCAGGTGTTGAGCCTCAGTCTGAGACTGTATGGCGTCAAGCTGATCGTTATGAAGTTCCACGTATGGTTTTCGTTAACAAGATGGACCGTACCGGTGCCGATTTTATTCGTGTCATCGAGCAAATTAAAACCCGTCTTGGCGCAAACCCAGTGCCTATTCAGCTGAATATTGGCTCTGAAGACGAATTCAAAGGTGTAATTGACTTGATCAAAATGAAGGCCATTAACTGGTCAGAAGCTGATCAAGGTACTAGTTTTACCTATGAAGACATTCCTGCTGACATGCAAGAGTTAGCAGAAGAGTGGCGTATGAACTTAGTAGAGTCGGCAGCAGAAGCTAACGACGAACTAATGGATAAATACCTTGAAGAAGGTGAGCTGTCTGAAGAAGAAATTAAGGCAGGTCTTCGTCAACGTACTCTAAACAATGAAATCGTAGTAGCAACTTGTGGTTCTGCATTTAAGAACAAAGGTGTACAAGCTGTACTTGATGCTGTTATTGATTTCCTACCTTCACCAACAGAAGTAAAAGCAATTACAGGTGAAGATGAAAACGGAAACCCTGTTGAGCGTCATTCAGACGATAAAGAGCCGTTTGCAGCTCTTGCATTTAAAATTGCAACAGACCCGTTTGTTGGTACATTGACTTTCATGCGCGTTTACTCCGGTGTTGTGAACTCCGGTGATACTGTCTTCAATACCATTAAAGAAAAACGCGAGCGTTTAGGTCGTATCGTGCAGATGCACGCGAATAAACGAGAAGAGATCAAAGAAGTACGAGCTGGCGATATTGCCGCAGCTATTGGTCTTAAATTCGCAACAACAGGTGATACTCTTTGCGATCAGAATCATAAAGTGATTCTAGAGCGTATGGACTTCCCTGAACCAGTAATTCAGATCGTTGTAGAACCTCGTTCAACAGCAGATCAGGATAAGATGGCTATCGCATTAGCTAAGCTAGCGGTTGAAGATCCATCTTTCCGCGTTGAGAATGATGAAGAATCTGGCCAGACATTAATTTCTGGTATGGGTGAGCTTCACCTCGACATCATCGTAGATCGTATGAAGCGTGAATTTAGCGTTGACTGTAACGTAGGTAACCCTCAGGTTGCTTACCGTGAAGCCATTCGTGGTACCACAGAAGTTGAAGGTAAGTTCATTCGTCAAGCTGGTGAAACTGGCGGACGCAACCAATACGGTCATGTATGGTTACGCCTAGAACCATCAGAACCAGGTGAAGGTTTTGTATTTGTTGATGAAATCGCTGACGGTAGCGTACCAAAAGAATTTATTGGTGCGGTAGCGACAGGCATTGAAGAGCAAATGAAGAGTGGTGTTCTGGCTGGTTATCCAATGGTTGATGTGAAAGCAACACTATTTGATGGCTCATACCATGATGTTGATTCAACAGAAATCGCATTTAAAATCGCTGCATCAATGGCACTAAGACAAGGTGCGCTTCAAGCAGATCCTGTTCTTCTTGAGCCAATGATGAAAGTAGAAGTTACAACCCCAGAAGATTGGATGGGTGATGTTGTGGGCGATCTAAACCGTCGTCGCGGCATGATCGAAGGTATGGACGAAGGCCTAGCGGGTGTTAAGATTATCCGCGCTAAAGTTCCACTATCTGCCATGTTTGGGTATGCAACGAGTTTGCGTTCGGCAACTCAAGGCCGTGCGTCTTATTCAATGGAATTTAGCGAATACGCTGAAATGCCAAAGAACGCCTCTGATAAAATTATTGCAGAGCGATCTTAATTGAATCTTGCGTCAAGCTAAATTGGCGCATAAAATACAAACTTCGGACGCGTCCCCGACCTAGTAGGGGACGTATCTTAACTAGGAAGGAACACGACTGTGTCTAAAGAAAAATTTGAACGTACGAAACCGCACGTTAACGTTGGTACAATCGGCCACGTTGACCACGGTAAAACAACTCTAACTGCTGCAATCTGTACTGTACTTTCTAAAGTATACGGCGGTGCTGCTCGTGACTTCGCATCAATCGATAACGCTCCAGAAGAGCGTGAGCGCGGTATCACAATCTCTACTTCTCACGTAGAGTACGATACTCCAACTCGTCACTACGCACACGTTGACTGTCCTGGACACGCCGATTATGTTAAAAACATGATCACTGGTGCTGCTCAGATGGACGGTGGTATCCTAGTTGTTGCTGCAACTGATGGCCCTATGCCACAGACTCGTGAGCACATCCTACTTGGTCGCCAGGTTGGTATCCCTTACATCATCGTATTCATGAACAAGTGTGACATGGTTGATGATGAAGAACTACTTGAGCTAGTAGAAATGGAAGTTCGTGAACTTCTATCTGAGTACGACTTCCCAGGTGATGATTGCCCAGTAATCATGGGTTCTGCACTTGGCGCACTAAACGGCGAAGAGCAGTGGGAAGCAAAAGTTGTTGAACTAGCAGAAGCTCTAGACAACTACATCCCAGAGCCAGAGCGTGCTATCGATAAGCCGTTCATTCTTCCAATCGAAGACGTATTCTCAATCCAAGGCCGTGGTACTGTTGTAACTGGTCGTGTTGAGCAAGGTATCATCACTGTTGGTGACGAAGTAGAAATCGTTGGTATCAAACCAACTACTAAGACTACTTGTACCGGCGTTGAGATGTTCCGTAAGCTTCTAGACGAAGGCCGTGCTGGTGAGAACGTTGGTGTTCTTCTACGTGGTACTAAGCGTGACGAAGTTGAGCGTGGTCAAGTTCTAGCTAAGCCTGGTTCAATCACTCCACACACTACTTTCACTTCAGAAATCTATGTTCTTTCTAAAGATGAAGGCGGTCGTCACACTCCATTCTTCAAAGGTTACCGTCCACAGTTCTACTTCCGTACAACTGACGTAACTGGTACTATCGAGCTACCAGAAGGCGTTGAAATGGTAATGCCTGGTGATAACGTCTCTATGACTGTTACTCTAATCGCTCCTATCGCGATGGACGAAGGTCTACGTTTTGCTATCCGTGAAGGTGGCCGTACAGTTGGTGCTGGTGTTGTTGCAACTATCATTGCTTAATAACATCTAGTACTCATGTACAGAAAAAGGGAGCTTCGGCTCCCTTTTTTGCATCTAAAGCTGATTAATTTTATATTCCATACAAATTTACTTACCTATATTGCCCCTCGCAGCACTAAATCTTACCCATCTTCGTTAATAAATTTTAGCTTCATCTTTTAGTACTATCAGCTTGTTATCTATTTTTATTTATAACTAAAAAGTAGGGTAGGGAAGAGTTTCTGATTATTTATCGATCAGGGCTTGCTTTCAATATTGTGATCTGTATAATGCACCGCACTGCCCGAGGATATGCCTCGTAAGCGCAGTTGTGAACCAATGAGCGTTGAGGAAGAGATCGCTAAGCGATCTGTTTAATGTATACTCTGACTTATGTTCGCAGTCAATTTAATTGGCTGACAATGTATCCAATTAGGATGCTACGTTCACATAAATCAATCGTACATTCCCTCGTCTTAACGAGTGTGAGTGGCGATATTGTTTGTGTAATTTTTTTATTGGAGCTCTGTCTCATGCAGAACCAACGTATTCGTATCCGCCTTAAGGCGTTCGATCACCGTTTGATCGACCAGTCTACTGCGGAAATCGTTGAAACAGCTAAGCGTACAGGCGCGCAGGTTAAGGGTCCAATCCCACTACCTACTCGTAAAGAGCGTTTCACTGTTCTTATTTCTCCTCACGTTAATAAGACAGCACGTGACCAGTACGAAATCCGTACTCACAAGCGTCTTATCGACATCGTTGAGCCAACAGACAAAACTGTTGATGCTCTTATGCGTCTAGACCTAGCTGCTGGCGTTGATGTACAGATCAGCCTAGGTTAAGGGGAGATAAGAGAATGATTGGTCTAATCGGTCGTAAAGTGGGCATGACCCGCATCTTTACCGAAGCAGGCGTTTCTATTCCAGTAACAGTGGTTGAAGTTGAAGCTAACCGCGTTTCTCAGGTTAAAACTGTTGAAACTGACGGCTACAACGCAATCCAGATCACTACTGGTTCTAAGAAAGCTAACCGCGTTACTAAGCCAGAAGCAGGTCACTTTGCAAAAGCTGGTGTTGAAGCTGGTCGCGGTCTTTGGGAATTCCGTCTAGAGAACAATGAAGAGTTCGCTGTTGGCGCTGAGCTAACTGTTGAGCTGTTCAACGAAGTTAAAAAAGTAGACGTTACTGGCACATCTAAGGGTAAAGGCTTCCAGGGCGCTGTTAAGCGTTGGAACTTCCGTACTCAAGATATGACACACGGTAACTCCTTGTCTCACCGTGCTCCTGGTTCAATTGGCCAATGTCAAACTCCAGGTCGCGTATTTAAAGGCAAGAAAATGGCTGGTCACATGGGTGCTGAGCGTGTAACGACTCAAAACCTAGAGATCGTACGTGTTGACGCTGAGCGCAATCTGCTTCTTATCAAAGGTGCAGTACCAGGTGCTACAGGTGGCAACGTGATCGTTAAACCAGCTGTTAAAGCGTAACGTCGAGGAGTTAGTAATGGAATTGGTAGTCAAAGGTGCTAACGCACTAACTGTCTCCGAAACTACTTTTGGGCGTGATTTCAATGAAGCGCTTGTACACCAAGTAGTTGTTGCATACGCAGCAGGTGCTCGTCAGGGTACTCGTGCTCAGAAAACTCGTTCTGATGTTTCTGGTGGCGGTGCTAAGCCATGGCGCCAGAAGGGCACAGGTCGCGCACGTTCTGGTACTATGCGTAGTCCAATTTGGCGTAAAGGTGGCGTATCATTCGCTGCTCGTCCACAGGACCACAGCCAGAAAGTAAACAAAAAAATGTACCGCGGTGCGATGAAGAGCATTCTTTCTGAGCTAGTTCGTCAAGAGCGTCTAATCGTTGTTGAGAACTTCTCTGTAGAAGCACCAAAGACAAAAGCACTAGTAGCTAAGCTAAACGAGCTTGAGCTAACTGATGCACTGATCGTAACTGGCGAACTAGATGAGAATCTATTCCTAGCTGCACGTAACCTATACAAAGTAGACGTACGTGATGCTAAGGCAATCGACCCAGTTAGCTTAATCGCTTTCGAAAAAGTTGTTATGACTGCAGACGCAGTTAAAGCAGTTGAGGAGATGCTAGCATGATCACTGAAGAGCGTATCTTAAAAGTTCTACGTGCTCCGCACATCTCTGAAAAAGCAACTATGGCTGCTGAAAACGGTAACACTATCGTATTCAAAGTAGCTATGACAGCAACTAAGAAAGAGATCAAAGCAGCAGTTGAAAAACTGTTCGAGGTTGAAGTTAAGTCTGTAAATACTCTTATTGCTAAGGGTAAGACCAAGCGTCAAGGTATGCGCCAAGGCCGTCGTAGCGACTGGAAAAAAGCGTATGTTATCTTGAAAGAAGGTCAAGACATCGACTTCGCTGGTAGTGCAGAGTAAGGCTAGGAGCAAAGAAGAATGGCTATTGTAAAATGTAAGCCGACTTCCCCAGGTCGTCGCCACGTAGTTAAAGTGGTTAACTCTGACCTGCATAAGGGTAAGCCGTACGCACCACTTCTAGAGAAAAACTCTAAGACTGGTGGTCGTAACAATAACGGTCGTATCACAGTACGTCACATCGGTGGTGGTAATAAACAACATTACCGTCTAATCGACTTTAAACGTACTAAAGATGGCATCCCAGCGAAAGTTGAGCGTCTAGAATACGATCCAAACCGTAGCGCAAACATTGCTCTAGTTCTTTACAAAGACGGTGAGCGCCGCTACATTATCGCACCTAAAGGCCTACAAGCTGGTGATATGATCCAGTCTGGTGAAGATGCTGCAATCAAAGTTGGTAACACTCTACCAATGCGCAACATCCCAGTAGGTTCTACTGTACACTGTGTTGAGCTTAAGCCTGGTAAAGGCGCTCAGCTAGCTCGTTCAGCTGGTGCATACGCTCAGATCATTGCACGTGCAGGCACTTATGTGACTCTACGTCTACGTTCTGGTGAAATGCGTAAAGTTCTTGCTGATTGTCGTGCGACACTAGGCGAAGTTGGTAACCATGAGCACATGCTACGTGAACTAGGTAAAGCTGGTGCTTCACGTTGGCGCGGTGTTCGTCCAACAGTTCGTGGTGTTGTAATGAACCCAGTAGATCACCCACACGGTGGTGGTGAAGGTCGTACATCTGGCGGTCGTCACCCTGTTACACCTTGGGGTGTTCCAACTAAGGGTTACAAGACTCGTAAGAACAAACGTACCGACAAGTACATCGTACGTCGTCGTAACAAGTAATTATAAAGAGGATACGCCATGCCACGTTCTCTCAAGAAAGGTCCATTTATTGACCTACACTTGCTGAAGAAGGTAGAGAAAGCGTTGGAAAGCGGTGACAAAAAGCCTGTTAAGACTTGGTCCCGTCGCTCAATGATCATCCCTCAGATGATCGGTTTGACCATCGCTGTCCATAATGGTCGTCAGCACGTTCCTGTTTTCGTTTCTGAAGAAATGATCGGTCACAAGCTAGGCGAATTTGCACCAACACGCACTTACCGTGGCCATGCTGCGGATAAGAAAGCTAAGAAGCGTTAAGAGGAGTATAGGTTATGGAAGCTATCGCTAAACATCGCTTTGCTCGCATCTCACCGCAGAAAGCTCGTTTGGTTGCAGATCAACTGCGCGGTAAGCCAGTTGCTCAAGCTCTTGAAATTCTTAACTTCAGCAACAAAAAAGCTGCTGATTTAATCAAGAAAGTTCTAGAGTCAGCTATCGCTAACGCAGAACACAATGAAGGCGCAGACATTGATGATCTTAATGTTGCAAAAATCTTCGTTGATGAAGGTCCTACCATGAAGCGTATTATGCCTCGTGCTAAAGGCCGTGCCGATCGCATCTTGAAGCGTTCTAGCCACATCACTGTTGTTGTAGCAGACCGCTAAGAGACTAGGAGAGAAAGCAATGGGTCAAAAAGTACATCCTAATGGTATTCGTCTTGGCATCGTTAAGCCTTGGAATACCACTTGGTTTGCTAACAGCCAAGATTTCGCTGACAACCTAGACGGCGACTTCAAGGTACGTCAGTTCCTTACTAAGGAACTAGCAAAAGCATCTCTTTCACGTATCGTTATCGAGCGTCCTGCAAAGAGCATCCGTGTGACTATTCACACAGCTCGTCCAGGCGTTGTTATCGGTAAGAAAGGTGAAGACGTAGAGAAACTACGTGCAGCAGTAGCAAAGATCGCGGGCGTTCCAGCTCAGATCAACATTGCTGAAGTACGTAAGCCAGAACTAGATGGTCAACTAGTTGCAGATAGCATCGCATCTCAGCTAGAGCGTCGTGTTATGTTCCGTCGCGCTATGAAGCGTGCAGTTCAGAACGCTATGCGTCTTGGCGCTAAAGGTATCAAAGTTGAAGTAAGCGGTCGTCTAGGCGGCGCTGAAATTGCACGTACTGAGTGGTACCGTGAAGGCCGTGTGCCTCTACACACTCTTCGTGCTGACATTGATTACGCAACTTCTTCGGCTCACACTCAATATGGTGTGATTGGTATTAAAGTTTGGATCTTCAAAGGTGAAGTTCTAGGCGGTATGCCAGCTGCTAACGCAGTAGAGCCAAAGGCTGACAAGCCTAAGAAGCAGCGCAAAAGCCGTAAATAAGGAGTTTATTGATGCTGCAACCAAAACGCACTAAATTCCGCAAGGCCTTTAAAGGTCGTAACCGCGGTCTAGCGAACGGTACTGATGTAAGCTTTGGCGAATTTGGTCTTAAAGCTGTTGGTCGTGGTCGACTAACTGCTCGCCAAATCGAAGCTGCACGTCGTGCTATGACTCGTCATATCAAACGTCAGGGCCAAATCTGGATTCGTGTATTCCCAGACAAACCTATCACATCTAAGCCTCTTGAAGTTCGTCAAGGTAAAGGTAAGGGTAACGTAGAGTACTGGGTTGCACAGATTCAACCAGGTAAGGTTCTATATGAAATGGGTGGTGTTCCTGAAGCTCTAGCTCGTGAAGCATTCGATCTTGCTGCACGTAAGCTACCAATCAAGACCACTTTCGTAACTAAGGCGGTAATGTGATGAATGCACAAGATCTACGCGCTAAAAGCGTTGAAGAACTGAATGCAGAGCTTGTGAATCTTCTTCGTGAGCAGTTCAACTTGCGTATGCAAGCTGCAACTGGTCAGCTACAGCAGACTCACAATCTGAAGAATGTACGTCGTGACATCGCACGTGTTAAAACCGTTCTGACTGAGAAGGCGAGCGCATAATGAGCGAACAAATCCGTACTCAGCTTGGTCGTGTAGTTAGCGACAAAGGCGACAAAACAATCGTTGTTGCTATTGAACGTATGGTGAAGCACCCAATCTACGGTAAATTCATCAAGCGTACAACTAAGCTTCACGCACACGATGAAAACAACGAGTGTGGCCTAGGCGATACTGTTGAGATTCGTGAGTGCCGTCCAATGTCTAAGACTAAGTCTTGGACTCTGGTACGCCTAGTTGAAAAAGCTCGAATCTAATTCGTAAGTTTTAACAACTAGTTAAGTCAGCGGCCCTTAATTTTTTTCGGGCCGTTTATTTTTTATCTACCCATCGGGCGAAAAGAGTGTTATTATTCGCCGCCTTTGAAATAAAAGGCGAATCGACCCGCGATGGGTCTAGATGTATTTAATTAGCGGAGCACTAACATGATCCAAATGCAAAGTATGCTTGATGCTGCGGATAACTCCGGCGCACGTAGCGTAATGTGTATTAAGGTTCTGGGTGGCTCACACCGCCGCTATGCACAGATTGGTGACATCATTAAAGTTACTGTTAAGGAAGCAATTCCTCGCGGTAAAGTTAAGAAAGGTGATGTACTAAAAGCGGTTGTTGTGCGCACTCGTAAAGGCGTTCGTCGTCCAGACGGCTCTGTCATTCGTTTTGACCGTAATGCTTGCGTATTGCTTAACAACAATACAGAGCAACCAATCGGTACTCGTATTTTCGGCCCAGTGACACGTGAACTACGTACTGAAAAGTTCATGAAGATCGTATCACTAGCGCCAGAAGTACTGTAAGGAGTAATTCAAATGGCAGCTAAAATCCGTCGTAACGACGAAGTTATCGTTCTTACTGGTAAAGACAAAGGTAAGAAAGGTAAAGTATCTAAGGTCCTAGCAACCGGTAAAGTTATCGTTGATGGTATCAACCTTGTTAAGAAGCACCAGAAGCCTGTTCCGGCTATGGGCATCCAAGGTGGCATCGTTGAAAAAGAAGCAGCTATTGATGCTTCTAACGTTGCAATCGTTAACGGTGAAGGTAAAGCAGACCGTGTAGGCTTCCGATTCGAAGACGGCAAAAAAGTTCGTTTCTTCAAATCGACTGGCGAAACTATTAAGTAATTTTGGAGTAGTACTATGGCGAAACTGCATGATTACTACAAAGAGACTGTTGTAAAAGAGCTTGCTGAAAAGTTCGAATACAAGAGTATCATGCAAGTCCCAAAGATCGAGAAGATCACACTTAACATGGGTGTGGGCGAGGCGATCAACGACAAGAAGCTTCTTGAAAACGCAGCTGCTGACATGACTGCTATCGCAGGTCAGAAGCCGCTAATCACTGTAGCTCGTAAGTCTGTTGCTGGCTTTAAGATCCGTGAGGGCTACCCTATTGGCTGTAAAGTAACTCTACGTGGCGAACGTATGTGGGACTTCTTCGAGCGTCTAATTTCAATTGCTATTCCACGTGTTCGTGACTTCCGCGGTTTAAACCCTAAGTCATTCGACGGTCGTGGTAACTACAGCATGGGCGTTCGAGAGCAGATTATCTTCCCAGAAATCGATTTCGATAAAGTAGATCGTGTACGTGGTCTTGATATCACTATCACAACTTCTGCTAATTCTGACGAAGAAGCTCGTGCTCTGCTATCTGCTTTTAACTTCCCATTCCGTAAGTAAAAGTAAGGGTTACAAATGGCTAAAGAATCAATGAAGGCACGCGAAGCTAAACGTGCCAAGCTAGTAGCTAAGTACGCTGAGAAGCGTGCAGCGCTAAAAGCTCTAATTAGCAACGTGAATGCTTCTGAAGAAGATCGCTGGAATGCAGTGCTTAAGCTTCAGTCTCTACCACGTGATTCCGCTAAGTCTCGTCAGCGTAACCGCTGTAACCAGACTGGCCGTCCACACGGTTACCTACGTAAGTTCGGTCTAAGCCGAATCAAGGTTCGTGAAGCTTGCATGAAAGGCGAGATTCCGGGTCTGCGTAAAGCTAGCTGGTAATTTAGTACCAATATAGAATCACGGAGTATTGACTTATGAGCATGCAAGATCCGATTTCGGATATGCTGACCCGCATTCGTAACGGTCAGGCAGCGAAAAAAGTTGCTGTTAAAATGCCATCTTCTAAGCTTAAAGTTGCAATCGCTGCACTGCTTAAAGAAGAAGGTTACGTGGCTGACTACACTGTAAATGGTGAAGTTAAGCCTGAGCTAGAAGTTACTCTTAAGTACTTCGAAGCTAACCCAGTTATTGAGCAAATCCAACGTGTATCACGTCCTGGTCTACGCATCTACAAGAAAAAAGATGCTCTACCATCAGTGATGGGCGGTCTAGGTATTGCTGTTGTGTCCACTTCCAAGGGTCTAATGACCGACCGCGCTGCTCGCAAAGCGGGTCTTGGCGGTGAGATTATCTGCTACGTAGCATAATAGGAGTAGGAAATGTCTCGTGTTGCAAAAGCACCTGTAGTAATTCCTGCCGGCGTAGAAGTTAAACTTAACGGTCAGGAAATCACTGTTAAAGGTGGTAAAGGCGAACTAGTTCGCGTTATCAACGAAGCAGTTGTTCTTTCCCAGGAAGAGAACACAATTACTTTCGGTCCTCGTGAAGGTTTCGAAAAAGCTTGGGCACAAGCAGGTACTGCTCGTGCACTAGTAAACAACATGGTTGTAGGTGTTACTGAAGGTTTCACTAAGAAGCTAACTCTTAAAGGTGTTGGTTACCGTGCTGCTATTAAAGGCAACGCTGTAGCTCTTACTCTTGGCTTCTCTCACCCAGTTGAGCACGAACTTCCAGCCGGTATCAAAGCTGAGTGTCCAACACAAACTGAAATCGTACTAACTGGTACTGATAAGCAGGTTGTTGGTCAGGTAGCTGCGGATATCCGTGCTTACCGTAGCCCAGAACCTTATAAAGGTAAGGGTGTTCGTTACGCAGACGAAGTTGTGCGTATTAAAGAAGCTAAGAAGAAGTAAGGTAACACTATGGATAAGAAAGCATCTCGTATCCGTCGTGCGACCCGAGCACGTCGTAAGATTGCTGAACTTGGCGCAACTCGCCTTGTTGTACACCGTACGCCACGTCACGTGTACGCTCAAGTAATCGCAGCAAACGGCTCTGAGGTTATCGCAGCCGCTTCTACTCTAGAAAAAGCGATCCGTGAGCAAGTTAAGAATACCGGTAACAAAGACGCTGCTACAGCTGTAGGTAAAGCTATTGCTGAGCGCGCGATTGAAAAAGGCGTTTCTAGCGTTGCATTCGATCGTTCTGGTTTCCAATACCACGGCCGTGTAGCTGCACTAGCAGAAGCTGCTCGTGAAGCTGGTCTGAAATTCTAAGGTAGGCGGAAGATGGCTAACGAAAAAACACAATCAGATTTGCATGAAAAACTGATCGCTGTTAACCGTGTATCTAAGACGGTTAAAGGTGGTCGTATTTTCAGCTTTACTGCACTAACAGTAGTTGGTGACGGTAACGGTCGCGTTGGTTTCGGTTACGGTAAGGCACGTGAAGTTCCTGCTGCAATCCAGAAAGCGATGGAAAAAGCACGCCGTAACATGACTAATGTTGCACTAAACGAAGGTACTCTTCACCACGCTGTTAAAGGCCGTCACACTGGTTCTAAAGTGTACATGCAGCCTGCATCAGAAGGTACAGGTATCATCGCAGGTGGTGCGATGCGTGCAGTTCTAGAAGTTGCGGGTGTTCGTAACGTTCTAGCAAAAGCATACGGCTCTACAAACCCAATCAACATCGTTCGCGCGACTATTGATGGTTTGAGTGGCATGAACTCTCCAGAAATGATCGCTGCGAAGCGTGGTCTTTCTGTTAAAGAAATTCTGGAGTAATCGACATGGCTAAGACTATTAAAGTAACACAGACAAAGAGCTCTATCGGTCGTTTACCGAAGCATAAAGCTACTTTGCGTGGCCTAGGCCTTCGTCGTATCAACCACACAGTTGAACTTGAAGATACTGCTTGCGTACGCGGCATGATCAACAAAGTTTACTACATGGTTAAAGTTGAGGAGTAATCAGAATGCGTTTGAATACTCTATCACCGGCTGCGGGTTCTAAGCCTTCTGCTAAGCGCGTAGGTCGTGGTATCGGTTCTGGTCTGGGTAAAACTTGTGGCCGTGGTCACAAGGGTCAGAAATCACGTTCAGGTGGTTCTGTACGTCCAGGCTTCGAAGGCGGTCAAATGCCTTTGAAACAACGTCTACCAAAATTCGGTTTTACTTCGCGTAAAGGCCTAGTATCAGCTGAAATTCGTCTAGCAGAGCTAGCGAAAGTTGAAGGTGACGTAGTAAGTCTAGAAACTCTAAAAGCTGCAGATCTTATCTCTGCGAACATCCAGTTCGCGAAAGTTGTACTTTCTGGTGAGATCAACCGCGCTGTTACAGTTAAAGGCCTACGCGTTACTAAAGGCGCTAAAGCTGCAATCGAAGCTGCCGGCGGTAAAATCGAGGAATAATTAACTCGAGGATGAGGTACAGATGGCTAAACAACCAGGACAAGATTTTCGTAGTGCCAAAGGTGGCCTAGCAGAACTAAAGTCCCGTCTATTCTTTGTATTAGGCGCGATCTTAATTTTCCGTGCAGGCTCTTTTGTGCCTATTCCTGGTATTGACGCTGCTGTACTTGCTGATCTGTTCGAACAGCAAAAGGGTACCATCATTGAACTGTTTAACATGTTCTCTGGTGGTGCACTTTCGCGTGCTTCGATCTTAGCTCTGGGCATAATGCCGTATATTTCTGCGTCCATTATTGTCCAGTTGCTAACGGTGGTTCATCCAGCGTTAGCAGAGCTTAAGAAAGAAGGGGAGGCTGGCCGTCGTAAGATAAGCCAGTATACTCGTTACGGCACGCTTGTTTTGGCAACCTTCCAAGCAATTGGTATTGCGACGGGGTTACCAAGTATGATTCCAGGACTGGTAGTAAATCCAGGGCTAGGATTCTACTTTGTCGCAGTAGTTAGTTTGGTTACCGGTACCATGTTCTTAATGTGGTTAGGTGAACAAATTACTGAACGTGGCATTGGTAACGGTATATCTTTGATTATTTTCACTGGTATCGTTGCAGGTTTGCCGCCAGCTATTGGACAGACTGTAGAGCAAGCACGTCAAGGTGAATTGCACGTACTTCTTCTACTGTTAATTGCAGTAATCTCTTTTGCTGTTATATACTTCGTAGTGTTTATGGAACGTGGTCAACGTCGAATCGTCGTTAACTATGCTAAACGTCAGCAAGGCCGTCGTGTTTTTGCTGCGCAAAGCACCCACCTTCCGCTTAAAATAAACATGGCGGGTGTTATCCCAGCAATTTTTGCATCGAGTATTATTCTGTTTCCAGGTACACTTGCACAGTGGTTTGGACAGAGTGAAAATCTAGGATGGTTAAGTGATATTTCACTTGCACTAAGCCCTGGACAGCCACTATATGTAATGCTTTATGCTGCTGCGATTATTTTCTTCTGTTTCTTCTATACCGCGCTGGTGTTTAACCCTCGCGAGACAGCTGATAACTTGAAGAAGTCTGGTGCATTCGTACCTGGTATTCGCCCGGGTGAACAGACCGCAAAATACATTGATAAAGTAATGACTCGACTAACCCTTGCGGGTGCGTTGTATATCACCTTTATCTGTCTGATCCCCGAGTTCATGATGATTGCATGGAATGTCCGCTTTTATTTCGGTGGAACTTCCCTACTCATTGTAGTAGTTGTAATCATGGACTTCATGGCTCAAGTTCAGACTCACCTGATGTCTCAACAATATGAGTCAGTTTTGAAAAAGGCTAACCTTAAGGGCTACGGCCGTTAAGAACAGTTATCCATTTACGGAGTTTAGCAATGAAAGTTCGTGCTTCCGTTAAGAAAATCTGCCGTAACTGCAAAGTTATCAAGCGCAACGGTGTTGTGCGTGTAATTTGCAGCGAGCCTAAGCACAAACAGCGCCAAGGCTAATTAGCAGAAATATTTCTTGCAAATTGAAGGTAGGTTGGCTACATTAGCCAACCATCTTTTGTTGTGTGCAAAAGAATTGTTCCACCGCTGCGTATCCTAAACGGGCTCTGCAGCGGTTATTCTTGTAAAGTACTAGGAGTGAATAGTGGCCCGTATTGCAGGCATTAACATTCCTGATCAGAAACACGCTGTTATCGCATTAACTGCGATCTACGGCATCGGTAAAACTCGTTCTCAAGCTATCCTAGCTGAGACTGGTATTGCTGAAGATGTTAAGATCAGTGAACTGACTGAAGAGCAGATCGATCTACTGCGTGATGGTGTAGCTAAGTACACTGTAGAAGGTGATCTACGTCGTGAAGTTTCCATGAACATCAAGCGTCTAATGGACCTTGGTTGTTACCGTGGTCTTCGTCACCGTCGCAGTCTACCTCTACGTGGACAGCGTACTAAGACCAACGCACGTACCCGTAAGGGTCCGCGCAAGCCGATCAAAAAATAATCGGATAAGGTAGAGTACAATGGCAAAACAACCAACTCGCGCTCGTAAGCGCGTACGTAAGCAAGTTGCTGATGGCGTTGCGCACATCCACGCTTCTTTCAACAACACAATCGTAACCATTACTGACCGTCAAGGTAATGCTCTTGCTTGGGCAACAGCAGGTGGTTCTGGTTTCCGTGGTTCTCGTAAATCTACTCCGTTCGCTGCACAGGTTGCTGCTGAGCGTTGTGGTGAAATGGCTAAAGAATACGGCGTTAAGAACCTAGAAGTTATGGTTAAGGGCCCAGGTCCAGGTCGTGAGTCTACTATCCGCGCTCTAAACGCAGCGGGTTACCGTATCACTAACATTGTTGATGCGACTCCGATCCCTCATAACGGTTGTCGTCCACCTAAGAAACGTCGCGTATAACGTTTCGTTTCTAGGAATATTGGAGAAAGAAACATGGCAAGATATTTGGGTCCTAAGCTGAAGCTTAGCCGTCGCGAAGGCACTGATTTATTCCTTAAATCAGGTGTACGCGCGATTGATACCAAGTGTAAAATTGATAATGCACCTGGTCAACACGGTGCGCGTCGCGGTCGTCTATCTGACTACGGCGTTCAGCTTCGTGAGAAGCAAAAAGTTCGTCGTATCTACGGCGTACTAGAAAAACAATTCCGTAACTACTACCAAGAAGCTGCTCGCCTAAAAGGCAACACTGGTGAAAACCTACTTCAGCTTCTTGAAGGTCGTCTAGATAACGTAGTTTACCGCATGGGCTTTGGCGCAACTCGCGCAGAAGCACGTCAGTTGGTAAGCCACAAAGCGATCCTAGTTAACGGTCAAGTCGTGAACGTTCCTTCTTACAAGGTAGCGGCTAACGACGTTGTTAGCATTCGCGAGAAAGCTAAGAACCAAGCACGCATCAAAGCAGCTCTAGAAGTTGCTACACAGCGTGAACTACCGACTTGGGTCGAAGTAGACAACAAGAAAATGGAAGGTACTTTTAAGCGTCTTCCAGAACGTTCTGATTTGTCTGCCGACATCAACGAACACCTGATCGTCGAGCTTTACTCTAAGTAAGGCTATAGTTAAGAGAGGACACAATGCAGGGTTCTGTAACAGAATTTCTTAAGCCACGTTTAGTTGACATCGAACAAGTTAACTCAACGCATGCAAAAGTAACTCTAGAGCCATTAGAGCGTGGTTTTGGCCACACTCTAGGTAATGCTCTTCGTCGCATTCTATTATCTTCAATGCCAGGTTGTGCTGTTACTGAAGTAGAGATCGACGGTGTGTTACATGAGTACAGCACCAAAGAGGGAGTTCAGGAAGATATCCTCGAAATCCTACTAAACCTTAAGGGCCTAGCTGTTAAGGTTGAGGGTAAAGATGAAGTAATTCTAACTCTGAACAAGTCTGGTGCAGGCCCTGTTGTTGCAGGTGACATCACCCATGATGGTGATGTTGAGATTGCGAACCCAGAACACGTAATCTGCCACATTACTGATGACAATGCTGAATTAAGCATGCGCATCAAGGTAGAGCGTGGTCGTGGCTATGTACCAGCATCTGCTCGTATTCACACTGAAGAAGATGAGCGTCCAATTGGCCGTCTGCTAGTTGATGCAACTTTCAGCCCAGTTGATCGTATCTCTTACGCTGTTGAAGCAGCTCGCGTTGAACAACGTACTGACTTAGACAAGCTAGTAATTGATATGGAGACTAATGGTACTCTTGATCCTGAGGAAGCTATCCGTCGTGCAGCAACAATTCTTGCTGAACAACTAGATGCATTCGTAGATCTTCGTGATGTACGTGTTCCTGAAGAAAAAGAAGAGAAGCCGGAGTTCGATCCGATCCTACTGCGTCCTGTAGACGATCTTGAACTAACTGTTCGCTCTGCAAACTGTCTAAAAGCAGAAGCGATCCATTACATCGGTGATCTTGTTCAGCGTACTGAGGTTGAGCTTCTTAAGACTCCAAACCTTGGTAAGAAGTCTTTAACTGAAATTAAAGACGTTCTTGCTTCTCGTGGTCTGTCTCTAGGCATGCGTCTAGAAAACTGGCCGCCAGCGTCTATCGCTGAAGATTAATAGTTACTGATATCTAGTTAGAAGGATTAGGTCATGCGCCATCGTAAGAGTGGTCGTCAACTCAACCGCAACAGCAGCCATCGTAAAGCGATGTTCAGCAACATGGCTAGCTCTCTGGTACGTCACGAATTAATCAAGACTACCCTGCCTAAAGCAAAAGAGCTACGTCGCGTAATTGAGCCTTTGATTACCCTAGCTAAGACTGACAGCGTTGCTAACCGTCGTCTTGCATTCGCTCGTACTCGTGATAACGAAGTAGTTGCGAAACTATTTAATGAATTAGGTCCACGTTTCGCTCAGCGTCCAGGTGGTTACACTCGTATTATCAAGTGTGGTTTCCGTGCTGGCGATAAAGCTCCAATGGCTTACATTGAGCTTGTAGATCGTTCTGAAGCTAAAGAAGAAGCTGCTGCTGAATAAGCAATAGTTTTGAAATAGCAAAAAGAAGCCGAGTCTGAAAAGATTCGGCTTTTTTTTTGCATCTAAATCATGAGTTAACTAGGAGTAGCTTATGATTTATCAAGTGATTGATTCTCGTAACTTTGGCGGGATAGAAAGCCACATTTTGCAATTAGCTTGCCTTTTGCAGCGTCACAATTATCCTGTGACTATTGTCTTTATGCGGCATTACAATCTAACCCATCCTCTACGACAGCAAGCAGAAAGTGCAAAAATTCCAGTTTTAACTACTGCTCAATTACCTAGTTTTTATCATTTAAAACAAGGTGATATTCTTCATGGTCATGGTTATAAAGCAAGCTTGTTTGTCAGAAGTTATGGCTTGTTTAGTCGCGCTAAGGTCATCACTACATTTCATGCCGGTGAAATAGCAACGGGAAAAGTTGCCTTCTATGAATGGCTAAATCGTTCTAGTGCCTTCTTGTCAAAAAATATAGTTATTAGTCAAGCTATAGGTCAGAAAATATCAACTAGATATGACTATTGGCATAATTTTATATCATTACCGAAATTGCCATCGAAGTTAGCTAAACCAAATAAGATAATGAATGTTGCTTTCGTGGGTCGGTTAGAACAAGTAAAAGGCTTTGATCGTTTCTGTGTCATTGCTAATACACTACCGCAATACCAATTTCATGTCTTTGGTGATGGAGTATTGCATGAGTTAATACCTCAGCATATTCATTATCATGGTATGGTCTCTGCAATGGATAGCTACTGGTCACAATTAGATGTGTTATTGATCCCCTCTCGTGCTGAAGGACTACCAATGGCCGCAATTGAAGCGATGGCCAATCGGGTGATTGTTATTGCCACAGATGTCGGAGACTTAGCTAAATTACTGGAGCCAGAGTTTCTGGTTCCAAACTCAAACTGGCAACAACTTAGTGTTCTGCTTAATTTGCTCAACAAGTTATCACAATGTGAGTGGCAAAAAATCTGTGATGATAATTATTATAAAATTCAGCGTGATTACTCTGAACAGCAAGCACTAAAACAGTTAAAGCTCACTTATGGGGTCTGCTAGGTAGATATTAACCAGCGTTTTATCATCTTTTATGTTTAGTGAGGATTCCCATAAATAGGTGCCTCTTGTTGTTTTCTCTTGGTTTTGTATTTGCTTTTGTTGCCGCTGTGATAACTTCTGCTCAAAAATTCCATCACTGGCAATATGTAAGCTCTGTTCTGATGATAGATAGTAATCTTTACCCTCTATTGTTATCTGCTCATTGAGCCCCAGTAATGAAATATGCTCTTGTTGATATTCACTGTGTTCTAAGCCCACTAATAAAGGGGCCGGCATCGCGGAATTATAAATAGTGATTTGGCTATCTTGCTGGATCTCTATGATCATTAAACAGATCAATTGGCTGTGTGAGGTTTGATAGATCTCTTGATTGAGTAAGGTCAGCAGCTGTTGTGGAGATTCAATGCCAGCACAGAAAAGTCCTCGTATAAAGCTAATCCAACCAGAGCCATTTGTTCTAGCGATCAATCCGGATCCCATATGATCGCCGACAACAATCAATTCGCGTTCATCTTGGCAGTAATGAGTTAAAAGAAAATCACCACTGTCCTGAGGATCTTGATGATACTCTATCTGTAGATTATGACTCTTTCTATGATCGTTTTCTTGCTGTACTTGAGGTGAAATATGTTGTGATAAAGCGTGTTCTAAATGACTTTGTAGCCTTCGATGTCGCTTAAGTACTCGTTCAATCACAGAATATAATGTCTCTTTATCGATAGGTTTTTTTAAATAATCATCAATTTCTAACTGCGAGGCTGCAGACTGCGTTGAACGATTAAGATCACCTGTGAGAAAAATAAAAGGCAATAGGCTATGGCAAGACTGCTTAGCAACTTGTTGCCGGAAATGAAAGCCATCCATCTCAGGCATATGAATATCTGTTATCACTAACTCACACGAATGATCTTTTAGCCAGTTTAGCCCCTCAGCTGAAGAACTAAATAAGGTTAATTGATAATCTCGCTGCAATAGTGAGGCTAAATAGTTTAGTTGGCTACTGCTGTCATCGATTAATAGCAGTCTTGGTTTTTCTTGGTTTTTATGAATTGTAAAAGAAAAAGCATTACCTTGCTCTGTTAAGGTGTATTGATAACTATCAAGAATGGAATTGAGTAAGGCCAGGCCCATATGACTTGTACAGGGCTGCTTTGGTAATTGTGCTTGGTTTAATTGATCTTCAAATGCCAGCCAAAAGGTTCCATTATCTAAGATAGTAAATTGATACTCACCTGAGGTTTGGTTACTGATTAGCTGAATATGGCTTGCAGTAACACTTTGGTAGTTGAGAAGATTGGTACAATACTCTGAAATAATGAGCTGCAACTTTTTGGTAATTGTTGGGCAAAAGGATAGGCGTTTATGCTTATCATTAATCCATTTACGTATTTGTTTTAGGTTATCAATGGTGAGCGTAAACTGTTGTTGATACAAAGGATAATTCATAGCTCAGTCCCCTGTAAAAATTGGTTATGTTTAATTTTGCGTTCTAAAAACAAAAATAACTTGGTAGGAATGATTTTTTTGTAGCGTTGTAAACTATTGAGTAATTGTTGCTGTAGAGATGGATTATAAAATTGATTTGCGATGCATCCTGCCAGTGGTAACTGTCCTTTTTTTAGTAGCTCAATTGCTTCGTGAAGTTCTTCTTGAGTTGTTTTTCCCAATGCCACAGAGAGTATTGCGATGTCGCTGATTTTGCTTAAATTACACGCTGAAAGTTGTCGCCAGTGCTTATGATTTACAGCGCCAAGATCGATCACGATAAACTCATAATATTGCTGCCATAAATTTAAATACTGTTGCAATTTATCTTGTTGGCGTAGTTGTAAAATAGATTGGGCTGAGTCAGGTTGTGGAAGTATAAAAAGATTATCTGAATGAAGGACATGGTGCTCGGTCGCAAGCTGCCATTCTACGGGAGAATATCCCAGTCCTGCGCCGCAAAGATCCAATTCAACCAGTAGTGTGTTTTGTTGGTTGGCACATCGCTGAGCAAGCCAGAGCGCAATCGTACTGCACCCACTTTGTTTAGTTGCACTACACATAATAATAACCCGAGCATGAGTACGATAGATGTGTTGGAATATTTGTTCATACTCATGACTGAGCCACGGATTGGTCATTATAATGCCGCTCCTAATGCGATTAAGCTAAAGATCCCAAGTGCATCTTGAAATACTTGGCGGATTTGTTGGCTTGTTGATTCTCTCTCATCGGGAACGTAAACCGTATCTCCCGGGCGAAGTAAAGGCAGTGGGTATTTTTGCGGGTCATTAATATAATCGCGTAAGTTAAACGCTTGAGTCTTATCACCACAACAGGATGAATTAACTATCATGATTCGCTCGATATAAGCTTTATCAGTTGGTCCTCCTGCTTCTGCTAATAAATCTAACAGTGACATCTGCTGATTAAAATCGTAACGACCTGGCTTATGAACAGAGCCCATCAATCGCACCATTTTCTGAGGTGACTTATCGAGCCATAATCTGTCTTGTGGAGGGATATAAATAACATCCCCAGGAACAACTTTAGGAATAATGGTCTCATCACCGGTTTCAAAATATTGGGTGAGGTTAAGTTGAGTAACGGTACTGTGATTACCATTTCTGTGGCTGATTCGGACATTTTGCAAATCGGCGTCATTGGTCGGCCCATCGGCAGCAGAAAGAATATCGAGAAATCCCATTTGTTGATTAAAAGCGTAACGTCCTGGAGCACCAATAGCACCGAAAATGTAGATAGAATCTTGGGCTGATTGGCGTAACCATGTCGATTTATTATCGGTTGGGTCATGGGGCAGTTCATCAATAATAATGCTGTCTCCAGCTAATAAATTAGGGAGTTCATTAAAGTTTCCTCCTTCATCCATAAAACGCTCTAAGTCAAAATATAAAACATTGCCATCCGCTCGGTTACTGCGTTCTTTAATAATGCGTATTTTACTGATATTCGCTTTTTGGGTTGGCCCTCCTGCAACGGCAAGTAAATCAAGAAAGGTCATTTTATTGTTCCACTTGAAACGACCTGGATTTTTTACCGCCCCCATTACTTTAACTGCTTTATCATCGGCATCGCTGCTAACTGGTGGTACATAAATAACATCACCAGGTAAAACTTTAGGCAATAACTTTTCATTACCAGTTTCAAAATATCTGGCGAGATCAAGCCGGGTGATTTTTCGTTGTTGCCCATTGCGATGAGTGATCAAGACTTCTTTTAAATCGGCTTGAGCAACAGGTCCATCGGCGGCGGATAAGATATCTAAAAAGCCTTGCTCGCTATTAAAAGCATAACGTCCTGGAGCCCCAACAGAGCCAAAAATATAAATAGAGTCTTTAGCAGATTGTCGAACCCAACTGGATTTATTATCTGAAGGGTCGTGAGGAAGTTCATCAATAATTACGCTATCACCAGCAACTAGGTTTGGGAGTAAACTTGCAGGGCTCCCTCGTTTGATAAAGCTATCAAAATCAAAAAACAGTACTTGGTGACCGGTGTTTTTACTTTCTTTGATGATTCGAATGCTACTTAAGTTTGCTTGTTGATTTGGCCCCCCGGCATGAGCCAATAGATCCATAAAATCCATGTCTTGATTCCATTCATAACGCCCTGGCTTTTTGACCGCTCCTATAATTTTAATCGCGCGCTCATCGGTGACTTTGAGCCAAGACTTTTCATTTAGATCAAGTTTTTCTGGTACAAAAATAGCGTCGCCTGACTCTAGCGGAGGAAGATTAATACTCTGTGGATTTTTAGTATAAGCAACTAAATTTATGGTAATTGGGGGCTTTGTTGTGCGTAATAACTTTATATGGGTTGTATCTGCAAAACGAGTGGGGCCCCCTGCATTGGCTAAGGCATCGATAAATGAAGTCTCTGTTGTCGCTTCAAAAACTCCCGCATTCTTCACTTCTCCCATCACATAAATAGAGCGCTTTGAAGTGCCAATATCTTCTACTTCAATGGGAGCGAAGATTGTTGTTCCCGGTTTTATGGGAGGTAGGTTACTGGCATCGCTGGTGTCTAAATAGTATTTTAAATCAAAAATATAGGGTTTATTGTCAGTGATTACTCGTATTTTGCTTACATCGGCAAAACGGGTAACGCCATCAGCGCGCATTAAAGCATCAATGACCGTCATTCCTTTTTTGTAGCTAAAAAGTCCCGGATTTCTTAACTCACCAAAAATCGTTAAAGCTTCATGTTTTTCTCCGGCGTCACCAGAATTTATTAATGAGGCGGCATCAAAATTGACTTCGATATTGCCTAATAATGGGGAAGCTGGAATAAACAAAATATCGCCATCTTGCAAAATTGGGAGTAAAGATGGATTGCCAGAATCGAGATAGTTTTTGTAGTTAAAGAGTTTGGTTTTTCCTTGGCGTTGTAGTTGAAATTGGTCCAATTGCGCTCCAGGGCGAGCTCCTCCTACTTTGGTTAAAGCCATCTGTACATTACTATCCGGCTGTAGGGATATGGCTCCTGGTTTTTCAACATAACCGAGCACTTGGACTCGAATAAGCTGTTCTATCACACTGAGTTTAAATGCATCTAAGTTACGATAGAGTTCTGAAAGGGCTTGGAATATCAGCTCTTCAGCCTCTGACTCTTTAAGGCCTGCTACTTTAATTGGGCCAATTTCAGGTAAGAGTAAGAGGCCTTGATCGTTAATAGTAAATGGTTGTTCAAAATCGCTTTCTCCGGGAATTTGTAAGAAGATACGATCGCCTGGTGTGAGTATTTCTCCCCAGCATGCAAAGGATAAAGTGAAAAGAAATAAGGCGATCACGATTTTCATGGTGTGGTCCTCATTGCTGGCCAATCTTTTAATGAAAAGTGGCGATGAGGTGACTTATCATGAGCTGATACTAAAATTTCAGCGGCAACTTGACGGTTAGCCAATTGCATTGTGCGAGAGTGTGTATCTGGAACTGCTTGAGATTCTCCTGCACTTAGCACCGAAACTTGATGACCATTAACCCCATGCTCCAACAAAAAACGTTTTACATTATTTGCTCGGGTAAGTCCGAGGTGATAGTTATCCTGTATTTGCCCCTGAGTATCAGTATGCCCAACCAGTTTAACGTGCCAATGACGATGACGTTTAAGGATTGCTGCAGCTTGAGTTAATGCTTGTTGATAAGCGGGAAGAAGTTCACTGCGATTGAGAGCAAATTGATTATCGACCGCAAAATAGAGTTCTAGTTGTTCTCGTAGCTCCACCTCAGAATAGTGATTAAAACAATGGGTATGAAATTCTAGCCAGTCCATTTGGCGATCTATCATATCGGCTGTAAATTGATATTTTTGCAGAGTGAGTTCCGCATCATGAGGAAAACCAGCAACGAACTCTTGATAGGCTTGTTGATATAACCAATCAAGTTTTTGATACTGGGCTGGTAAGCAGAGTTTTACCCCTCGTGCTTCTAGCAGCTTAAGTTCCCATGAGTAGTGCTCTAGCTGGTGTTGTTGCTCTTTGGTAATTGGCGGTAATGGCTTGGGTTCGGGCCAAAGGGTACAAGCGGTCAAAACACTGCACCATACCGTTGATAAGAGATACTTTATTATGACCGACTTCATGACGATAAGTCTGCTGATGTTATGAAAGGGATGACTTTATCTATTCGAAGCATTAATAGCAGCTCCCTGACTTGGCCATTAACATTGAGCAGTTTGAGGCTTCTCTGTCGTGCTTTTAATCTTTTATAAAGAAAAACAATGGCACCGACACCGCACGAATCAATGAAGGTCACTTGAGTCATGTCCAAAATGAGCTCATGACTGTCACAGAGACTGAGCGTACTGAACATCGTTTCTAGCTGACGAGCAGATTGAGCGTCAAAATCATCGGTTAAGCTATGTATGGTGGAAGTTTGTGTTGTCATAGTTTATTTATCCCAGAGTGGTAAAGGATAAGTAAACTAATTCAAAGGATGTGCCAATTATTGCCCTTTACGGGTTAACATAACTTTGATGGTTTTAATCAAGATATAAGTATCCATTTTGAGCCACTGCCAGGGAGAGCCAAGAGTGACGGCATAGGCATGATCCCAGCCTATTTTTTCTTTTACATCTTCAATGGTATTGTCGTAACCATGATTGACTTGAGCCAGTCCTGTGAGTCCTGGTTTTAATCCGGCAGTCCTCTCTAGATAAAAAGGCAATGCATTTTGCAAGGAGCCGCAAAGTTCAGGCCGCTCAGGTCTTGGACCAATTAATGACATATCACCTCTTAGTACATTAATAAACTGTGGAATCTCATCAATCCGAGTATCTCTTAAAAAACGCCCCACAGAGGTCACTCTAGGATCTGCTTTTTTTGCCCATGACAGATCTGCTTGGTTTTTCTCGGAATGGTACATGGTCCGAAATTTAATGATCTCAAACAGATCAACTGTCTCTTGTTCAATCTTTCCTACCCGTAATTGACGATAGAAAACAGGCCCTTTTGAGTTGAGTTTTATGGCTAACGCGATGAGAGGCCAAAAAGGCAGGGTAAGTCCAAGCCCAAGTAGACTCAATACAATATCACAGAGACGTTTGCAGCCGGATGTTATTTGCGGTTGATAGGAGTCAATAGGGGGGATATGTCGCCATCCTCGCTTAAATTGTCCAACGCTGTAACGTAGCATTCCAATCAGAGAGGCAAAGTAACTAGCAACAAAATAGTGCAGTTTGATTAGGTATTTATTTTTAAAGCCTAAAGATGGTAGCAGTGCTAAGCTGTAGCCAAGGCACTGACCTGTAAACAAAATTGAACCCAGAATGGATCCAGTAAGAGTGAGCATTAAAGTAATAAAAAAGTAGGCAATTAAAATAAAGGGCATCACAGTTCTTAACCCTTTACCTGAGAGAAATAACCATAGTGCGCCATAGTTTTTTTGCCTTAATATAAAGCGGCATCGGATCAATTGCTGCAGGTTTCCGGCACCAATACGCTGGCGGCGATGATAGTCTTGGCTTTGGCTAGTGGGTGCTATTTCTACGGTATTGATATGGGCATTGAAGACAATTTTATATCCATCTTTGAGAACATTCATAGGTAAAATAAAATCATCATTAATGGTATCTTCGGGTAGGGTTTCAACTAGATGTGAACGCACCATGTAAAAGGCACCATTTCCTCCC
Source organism: Photobacterium damselae subsp. damselae (assembly GCF_038086725.1). Lineage (NCBI taxonomy): Bacteria > Pseudomonadati > Pseudomonadota > Gammaproteobacteria > Vibrionales > Vibrionaceae > Photobacterium > Photobacterium damselae. The sequence goes on along the minus strand of NZ_CP146970.1, from coordinate 2,989,952 downwards.
ATAACACTACCCAGTTCAGATTCTGCATAACGTAATTGGTTTTGCCACTGCCAATATTGCTTTTCCCCTGTGCCACCGTTTTGTAGTAGATAATTTCCAGTTAGAGCGCCAATGCTGGGGGATTGAAATTGCATAACCGCTTGTTGCAAACCATCGATGGAAAGTAATGCTGAAGCATCCGTAAAAGCGATGAAATCACTTTGTTGGGCTAGATAAATTAAGCTATTAAGACGAACCACTTTACCGCTATTATGTTCTTCGTGCTCCAAATGTAATGCGATACCTTGCTCTTTAAACTTAGTTTGCCAGTGGGTTATTTGGGTAAGTGTTGCATCATCACTGCCATCATTAAAAATATAAAGTGATAACTTATCGGCGGGATAATCGAGCATGAGAATATTTGCCAGTTTCTGCTCGATATAATCAGCCTCATTATGTATGGGCAGTACAAATGCAATGGTTGGTTGGGTCAAATGAGTCTGTGCAGACTCTGTGGGATGCGGTAGATGTTTGGCAAACCAGAGCAAGCCAACGCTGTAAATAACATGATGGTAGATAATAAGAAAAGTGAGTAGCAGTGTGAGTGTTATCATAGGGCTGAACTCCAGATTTTTTCATATTGTTCGACCATGATGCGAACATCTGTATTTTTTATTATGTGCTTTCTTATCATTGCCGCTGGAGGTTGATGTGGGGCATTGAGTATGGCATTGACTAATTTCTTCACCGAATGGTCGGCAATAATATGACCTGAATCTGAGGTAATGACCTCTCTAACTGCACCAACATCGGTTGCTATCACCCATTTGCCACACGATTGAGCTTCTAAGAGACTAAGAGGCAGCCCTTCATTAACAGATGGTAGACAAAATAGGTCGATGGCTTGATAAAAAATCGGCATATCATCAACAAGGTTAAGCCAATGGACACGGTGCTGAATACCTAGCTCTTTTGCTTGTTGTTTTAGGATTACTTGTTGAGGGCCTATTCCTGCAATCGCGACATGGTAGTGAAGAGGCAGCTGAGCTAGAGCTTGTAATAATAGCCCCATCCCTTTTTCTGCAACTAAACGCCCCGCAGCACCAAGTAAAAAACAGTCTGATGGTAACTGCAATTGTGCTCTGGCTGAGACGGGATCGCCTAACGTAAATATTTTGCTATCAATGCCATTTAAAATAACGGAATCAACATCCCGGTTTAAATAGCGATGTAAGTCTTTGGCTATATGATTAGCATCTGCAATGAGAGAAAAGTGTTTGCCTGTGGCAAGTAGCTGAGTTTGTTTTCGAGCTTTTGGATTTTCTAAGTGCCAGCTATCGTGTTCAGTATGGACATGTTGAAGCCCCATAAATCGTGAGATTGGCCGACTATAAAAAAGAGGGCCAAGGTGATGACTATGGATAAACTGAATCTGGTGCTGTTTTACAATACGTCTGAGTTGGAAAAATATGTGAGGCTTAAAGCCTGTAGGTTTATTGAGAAAGATAAGCTTATCTTGAAATTGACGCAGTTCAGGCCAATGTTGTAGAGCTTGTTTATAGCTTCCTTCTAATGCGATTACTTTGAGATTAAAGTGTGATGAAGTAAAACGCAGCAGATTCAATACCAACCTTTCGATACCTCCAGGCTGAAGGTGTTGTACTATCTGAGCACCATTCATAGATTACCTCGTGATATGAAAGTTAGGGATTTCAGTCAGTGTTGGAATATCTGAGATCCGTTGTAGTTGCTCGCGTTGATAGATGCGGCTATCGAGTAACATTAATAAGGCTGTAGTTGATAACCCAAGAATGATGCCAAGAATGAAACCGATCATCATATTAAGCCACCAAGGCCAATTGAGTGGTTGAGTCGGTATTGAGGGTTTATCAATGACTTTTAATTTATCTGGATCTTCAAAACGCCCGAGTTGACCGGTGACTTTTGCCATCTCGAATCGCTCTAATAACTGGTCATAGATATTAGCTTTGACTTTATAGTTGCGCTCTAATGCGGTGAGCTGTTTTTCTAACCGAGTAAATACGTTTCTTTTTTCACTTAAGTAGGTCGCTTTTTGTTGTAACAGATTGAGTTCATTAGTTAATGCAGCAATCTGTTCATCCGCATCTTGCAACTTTTCAAACTGACTCAGCAATAAGGGGTGGCTTGTAGAGGCTTGAGCCTGGGTCTCATTAGCAATACGTTGCCATAATTGATTAATTTGCTCCGGGGTTAATGATTGCTGTAATTCAAGCAACTGTGCTCTTTTTTGCTGTAGACGTGAGAGCTTACGTAGTTCTGAGCGTATCTTGGAATGCTTATCGGTATAACTGGCACGTAATAGCGCCAATCTGCTTTCTGAATCAACGATTTCCTGTTCTAGCATACCAATTAATGGGTTTGTTCTCGCAAGCCGTTGATAGAGGTTATCTCGACTACTTTTGGCCGCCATTAGATTTAATTCTGTTTCATGAAGTTGTCGATTGAGTTCTATATTGGCTTGTTCATTCATTCCTCGCAAATGCGGGAGATCATTTGCATTTTGCATTTTAAATGCGGCGAGTTCCGTTTCTGCTTGCTCTAATTCTTGTTGAGTAATGGTTAATTGCTGCTGTAAAAACTGCTCAGAATTATCGATTGAGGCACGCCCTGGTGCGCGTAGTTTATCTAAGAATATATTGGACACAGCATTGAGGATAACTGGAACTTCAGATGGGTATTTCCACGTTAATCCAATCGAGACTAGTTCATCACTGAGTAGCGATAAATTAAGATGTTGTTTGAGTTCTCCAACTCGAACGGCCACTTGTCCTCGGTCTTCTTTGGTTGCTAATTCTAAATCAATAACCACTTGTTCTAGAGTCGATTGACTGTGAAGTAAAATTGTAAGCGCTTTCATTCGTTGCTGTAGATTCATTGAAATCGAAAGATCGCCAAGAAAAGGGTTTAGCATTGCAGCTTCTTGAACCAAGATAGTGGTTTGAGAGTAATACATCTTCGTTTTAAATAAGCTGCCAACGGGTAATAGAATCGGCAAGGTGATCATAGGAACAAGCACCATATAACGGTACATCCATAATGCACAGCAAAAGGCATAGAGCTTGGCTAGAATCAGTTGGCGCATTACCGTTGCCTAATAATGAGCGTATCGGCAGTTTGTTGTGGCGCAAAAGTAAAATGCAGTGGAATTTGCTTTTGCTGAGATAATTGCTCGATAGCTGCAATTCTTTTTTGTCCCTGCAATAGAGCTTGGAATCGGTCAGATAAATCTGCAGGGCCTATCGACACCTCTAATTGGTGATAGGAGTAAGTGGTAAAAAATTGCTGAAGAGCTTGTTGTTGCTTGGCGGTTAATGTGGTTTGTTCTGGACTAAAAAATAACTCTAACGGTTGAACCGCAGCGTCTCGATTGGCACTGGTTGATAAGCATCCGTTGAGCAGGCTTAAGCAAATGATTAATAAGATGACTCTCATAACAATACTCCGAAATCGCTTCATTTTCTTTATTTGTGCAATATCGATGCCTTGTCCGCAAATACAGTACTGCTCATAAAAGTAGGTAGGCAGAAGTTATTAAACTAAAAAACGCTGTAGTTGTTCGGTGACTTGCTGTTGTCGGGCTAGCCAACTTTCAGTACTTAATATTTTTCGTCTTATAGTAATTTTTTGTTCAGTTATTGGTGATGGTGAGGTTAATGCTTTAAGCCACTGTTGTAAGGTACTGGCGATGGTTATATGGGATGAGTATTGTTGTGCCGCCGGGAAATCAGAGCAGATAATATGGCGGGCTGAAGCTAAATATTCCCGTAGTTTTAATGGATTGCAATGCTGAATTTGTCGGTTATTAACAAAAGGCATGATGGCACAATCCCAGTGAGCCAGATGAGTGATGAGTTCGGAATGAGAACAAGGAGGATGAAGCTGAATATTTTGCTGAATTAAAGTATGGCTGGCGGGACACTCTTTTTTGCCAACCAAATGAAAGGTGATCTCAGGGCATTGCTGAGCAAGCTTAATGATGAGGTCATAGTCGAGCCAGGTATTTAAGCTACCGTAAAAGCCAACTGTTTTTATTTGATCTGTATCGGTAGGCAATGCTGGTGGCTTAAAAAGGTCTAGGTCGACGCCATGTGGTAAAAGGTGCGTTTTTTCTGATGGGAATTTTTGCTGTAATGATGGACTGGCAGCAAAAATAACATCTGCTCTGTGGACCAATTGTTGCTCTAATATTTCGACCTTGTGATGGTCGACTCCAGCTAACGCCGAAAAATCATCGCCGCAATAATACACCACAATATCTCCATCGCAGATATCGAGATAATCTACGGCACTGGGTAAGCTGCACCAAATAACACGAAATTCTTGCTTGATAGGCAGCTGGTGTTTAAGCAATTGCTGGTTGATTTTTTTTATAAGCTTGTTTTGGGGGAGCGGCCAAACTAAAGGGGCAATAGTCTTTATTAGTGGAGCAGATGTTTTTTTATCCGTTTCTGAGAACGGGCTAAATGCTTTGATTTTTTCGACAACTCGAAAGATATCTTGCGATGATAGAGATGGTTGTCTCAGGCCAATGGAATTAATCCAATACACTGGGTGTTGTTGGTTAAATAAAGCAAACAAATGTTGAGTGCTTGAGGGATGTCTCTGCCAATCTTCACCAAAAACAAGAAATTCCATTTAGCTCTCCTGATATTTTGAGCTCGGCGTTAAACGATCTAAGGCCATAATAAGTCCCAATAATATGTAAAAAGGCCAAGTCATGCCTTGTGTTAAAAAAGTTCCACTAACACAAAACGAAATAAGCCCAATCCAAAGTCCTTCTGCCAATGATTGGTAAGGAGTTTGTTGATAATGAAGTCGAAGATAGTGCGTCACTTTTAAAGTTGCGGTAATAAGAGCAACAAAAAGGAAAAGACCAATAAATCCATTCTCAGCCAGAATTTCAAACCATGAGCTATGTACTGCATGATTTTTGCCATCCCAATAATTAGAGTAGAAAAAATAGTTGTTGTAGTAATTTGTCAAACCAACACCTGTAATTGGATTAGCTAAAGCCATTTTAAAGGCGGCTTCCCATGCAAATAGCCTTCCCATTGCTGATTCATCAATTCCAGATTCGTGAGCTCCTCCTGATACTCGTTCTGAAATACCCGCAATTAAAGCTAGTAATAACAGCCCTCCGCCACTAAGTACTAGGGGTAAAACTTTTGAGCGACTTTTTAGATAGCCAATTGTCAAAATTGCACTGGTAATTCCCAGTAATCCTCCTCGACTTTCTGTCACAATAATTCCGGCTAATAACACTCCTCCTGAGATTAAATAAATAAGTTTATGTAGGGGATGAGCGGAAAAGAATCGAGCTAAACAAAATGAGAAAGGAAACAAGAGGATCAGAGATAGATCATTAGGATCACCCAGCATTGATCCAATATCTCGACCTATGGTGACACGGGTCTCTTCGACTAAGCCAATACCGTGGAATTTATTATCAAGAGCAATAGTGGCAATGGCTAAGCCTGAAATAATTAGCAAGATAGGAATTTTGTTTAATTGCTTGATAGATTGTGGAAGCCAGCTAATGGCAAAAACCATAATGATTATTTTGCTGAAGCTGTCGGAGAGCGTAGTGAAGGACTCGGCTCTATTGGTTCCAAGTACGCTGCATAATACAATCCAAAATACAAAAGCTAGAAATTTAGCTAACAGAGGATGATAGTGCAACTGAGCTCTTTGGAGCCAGAGTTGCCAACCTAGCCCTAGCAGGCTGAGTAGTGCCAATAGCTGTGGAATCTTAAAAGGTATTAATACGGGAAAGGCTTCATGTATTCGAAAGTAAGAAAATAAGATAAAGCCAACACAAAGATAAAAAGCGTTAGTTAAAAGCCAAGGTAGTAATGGGAGTAAGCATAGAGCGATTGCTGGTAACGGTTCAAAATACCAGCCAACTGTAATTGCCAGCGACAACAATACTGCAATCATGAGTTGGCGTTCGCGTGTCATGCGGCATTACTCCGATAAGAGGTTCTTGTAAAAAAAAATGGAGTAATAATTAGACCGATAAGCAGTATTAGCAACAGGGCTTGAATAAGGATTAGTGTTGATGAGGCAAAAATACCGGCTAATAACATCAGAGCAATAAAGAGCCGATATAAAGGATAAGGTAAAGGAAGCTCTTTTTGGCTCCAGTAATAAAAGGCGAAGACTTTAATCGCTTGAATAACAATACTGCCCCAAATAATTCCAAGTAGACCAAATACCGGCAAAATTATAAAAATATTGATAATAGATAGACCTGTCGCCACTAAGTTAATTTGGACAATACGTTGGCCCGAAGCTTGATAATAACAACCAATATTAAGAAGCGTACTGATCCCTTTGAACATGACCATAATCGCAATCAGGCCAATAAGGTTTGCACTTTGCGAAAAGCTGGCCGATAACCAGAAGCGCAAAAAGAGAGGTCCAAGCATGGTGACTATCGCGCAAATTAAGACACAGATCTGGCAGCCTAAGATAGTGATATCAGCTAATAGCTTTTCATTTTTTAATAAATTAAACCGCTTAGGGAACCACCATAGAGAAAATGGTTCTAGTAAGAGAGATGCAGCAATTGCCCACTGCATAGCAATGGCATAAGGCGTTAAAAATTCTAAGCCAAGATAATAGGCTATTGCCCAGCGCTCAGCCCCTAAACAAATAAAACCTAATACTCCAGATAGCATGATAGAGCTGCCATAGCGTATAAAGATGCTAGAATAGATTAATTTTAAGTTTGGTAAGTCGCGGTACAAGATGATGAGTTGTAATAGTTGGCTAGCAACTGCTGCAATAAAGATACCTGTTACTTGAAAACGAGGGATAAGTACAATAATGCCGATAGCTTGAGTTATTGCAAATACAGCTTGTGCAATGGCAAATTTGATAGGGCGGTGCTGCATTCTTAATTTAGTTAATGGTATGGCAGCTAACGCATTTAAGTAAAGATTAATAAAGGTCAAATAGAGGGCCCATAAAGGGGGAGACCCTGGGAGTAATTGTTGAATCACATGACCATTTAAGAGTGCGATACTGGTAAAGATCCCCCCACCCCAAAATACCAATCCCATAGCAGTAGAAAGGCAATCATCTTGGTGATACTTTTTATCATGAGCAAAGCGGCAGATCCCATCAATCAACCCAAAGGTTACTACGATTGAAGCTATGGATGAGGTAACAATTAAAATATCGAGTCGAGCATAATTCTCAATACCGAGTTGTGATGTGACAAAAGGCTGCATTAATAATCCGATAAGCTTACTGATGATTAAGCCAAAGGAATAAATGAGTATTGCTGATGCATAACTCATAGCGCCTCGATGAACTGAGAGAGTTTGTGTGCTTGGGTGCCCGCATTAAAATGAGTCATAACATGCTGGTACGCAGATTGTCGTTGCTGTTCTAACTCATTACGGGAGCGCTTGAAATGATTAAGTATGGCTTGCCTAAATAGGCGAGGTTCTCCCATCTTAACCTGTACACCAGTAAGATCAGTTAGGATCTCATTGCAACCTGATAAGTCTGATGTAATAACGGGCAGCCCTAAAGCCATCGCTTCTTTGATAACGAGAGGGCCAGTATCTTGGTCTCCATTTTGTGCAATAAGAAATGGGGCGGCAAGTGCCGAGTAATCTTTAGCATGATGGCGAAACCACGAGGCGTCTTGAGAACCTAAAAAACGGACTTGAGAAGTTAATTGGCGCTGGTGGATTTCATTTTGTAGGTCAGGCAGTAATGGTCCATCCCCTACAATGTCGAGGGTAATACCTGTCCCATCTAATGCCTCGATTAAAATATGCAGTCCTTTTTTCTCAACAAGCCGCCCGATGAAAAGTAATTGTTTGGTAGGAGCGAAAGTGTCGAGCAAAGCAGGATAAAGTTCGTATTCAATACCGCAAGCAATATGATGAATTGGCTTATGGGTTTGTGCTTTGAGTTCATCTGCCATTTGTGCAGTAACAGCACAGGCAAAATCAACGTGTTGTAATTTATGCTCTAAATCTTGAGGTGAAGCATAGATATCAGCACCATGACCAACAAAAGAGACTGAAATGTTCAGTAACTTAGCTGCTGTAATAGCAATGGCTGCACTGTGCCATGCAAAGTGAGCATGAATATGTTGGCATTGCGTCATTTTAACTCGTTGTGCTAGTTGGCCCCCTTGTCTTAAAAGACCTAAATAACTAAATCCTTGTTGACGAATTAAAAAACGATGAGCTCTATAACTAAAGCACAATGGCATAAGTGAAACATAAGGAGAAGAATCAAGATAGATGCATTTCCTTTGTAAAACCCTATCTGCTTGCTGTCCTTTTTGCGCTTTAGAAAAAGCAAACGGCTGAATGCTATGTCCTTGTCTCTCCATTGCCCTCATTTCTACACCAACAAAGGTTTCAGACAAGGTTGGGAAGGATGGCAGCACATAAGCTATCTTTTTTTTCATATATCCTTCCTTTTATCGTTATTAGACAATATGGATTAATACTCGCAAAGATGATGCCAAAACATGTCGCATGGGCTGGTTTGTTAGAATTACAGTTTTAATCGATGGGAATTTAGAAGATATAAATGTGATGTAGGTCGAAAAATAGACGCCGATATTCATTGTATTAATGGAAAAATAAGCAAAACAACATCAATTGTTCTATTTTTATCCGCTTGTGATTTTTTTTTAAATTTACCCTTGTCAGAAAAGAAAATCTCCCTATAATGCGACCTCACTGACACGGACGACGGCGCAAGCGGTTACCGAAAGTCAGTATTGTTCTTTAACAATTTGACCATGCAATCTGTGTGGGCACTCGTGAAATGATTTAGTCTAAAAGATTTAATCAATGAAACTGAGTGACCAAGTGATACGTAAGTATCAGCACAGTCAATTCATTCATCATTTATGATGAATTAACAGTATTCATTGAGCCGTATCGTTAGATACAACAAAACTTTAATTGAAGAGTTTGATCATGGCTCAGATTGAACGCTGGCGGCAGGCCTAACACATGCAAGTCGAGCGGCAGCGACTTAACTGAACCTTCGGGGAACGTTAAGGGCGGCGAGCGGCGGACGGGTGAGTAATGCCTGGGAATATGCCCTGATGTGGGGGATAACTATTGGAAACGATAGCTAATACCGCATAATCTCTTCGGAGCAAAGAGGGGGACCTTCGGGCCTCTCGCGTCAGGATTAGCCCAGGTGGGATTAGCTTGTTGGTGAGGTAATGGCTCACCAAGGCAACGATCCCTAGCTGGTCTGAGAGGATGATCAGCCACACTGGAACTGAGACACGGTCCAGACTCCTACGGGAGGCAGCAGTGGGGAATATTGCACAATGGGGGAAACCCTGATGCAGCCATGCCGCGTGTGTGAAGAAGGCCTTCGGGTTGTAAAGCACTTTCAGTAGGGAGGAAGGTAGTGTAGTTAACACCTGCACTATTTGACGTTACCTACAGAAGAAGCACCGGCTAACTCCGTGCCAGCAGCCGCGGTAATACGGAGGGTGCGAGCGTTAATCGGAATTACTGGGCGTAAAGCGCATGCAGGCGGCCTGTTAAGTCAGATGTGAAAGCCCGGGGCTTAACCTCGGAATTGCATTTGAAACTGGCAGGCTAGAGTCTTGTAGAGGGGGTAGAATTTCAGGTGTAGCGGTGAAATGCGTAGAGATCTGAAGGAATACCAGTGGCGAAGGCGGCCCCCTGGACAAAGACTGACGCTCAGATGCGAAAGCGTGGGGAGCAAACAGGATTAGATACCCTGGTAGTCCACGCCGTAAACGATGTCTACTTGGAGGTTGTGGCCTTGAGCCGTGGCTTTCGGAGCTAACGCGTTAAGTAGACCGCCTGGGGAGTACGGTCGCAAGATTAAAACTCAAATGAATTGACGGGGGCCCGCACAAGCGGTGGAGCATGTGGTTTAATTCGATGCAACGCGAAGAACCTTACCTACTCTTGACATCCAGAGAAGCTTGAAGAGATTCGAGTGTGCCTTCGGGAACTCTGAGACAGGTGCTGCATGGCTGTCGTCAGCTCGTGTTGTGAAATGTTGGGTTAAGTCCCGCAACGAGCGCAACCCTTATCCTTGTTTGCCAGCACTTCGGGTGGGAACTCCAGGGAGACTGCCGGTGATAAACCGGAGGAAGGTGGGGACGACGTCAAGTCATCATGGCCCTTACGAGTAGGGCTACACACGTGCTACAATGGCATATACAGAGGGCAGCAAGACCGCGAGGTGGAGCGAATCCCAGAAAGTATGTCGTAGTCCGGATCGGAGTCTGCAACTCGACTCCGTGAAGTCGGAATCGCTAGTAATCGTGGATCAGAATGCCACGGTGAATACGTTCCCGGGCCTTGTACACACCGCCCGTCACACCATGGGAGTGGGCTGCACCAGAAGTAGATAGCTTAACCTTCGGGAGGGCGTTTACCACGGTGTGGTTCATGACTGGGGTGAAGTCGTAACAAGGTAGCCCTAGGGGAACCTGGGGCTGGATCACCTCCTTACAAAAAAGACTGCGCTTTGCGTAGTGTCCACACAGATTGCTTGGTTGAAATGTAAAAGAGCCACTTAATGTTGCCCAACAACATTAAGTACGAACAGTGTCCCGTTCGTCTAGAGGCCTAGGACACCGCCCTTTCACGGCGGTAACAGGGGTTCGACTCCCCTACGGGACGCCACGGGTCGTTAGCTCAGTTGGTAGAGCAGTTGACTTTTAATCAATTGGTCGCAGGTTCGAATCCTGCACGACCCACCATCTTCTCCTCGAAGATGTAAAACTTCGGAGGGCGATTAGCTCAGTTGGGAGAGCACCTCCCTTACAAGGAGGGGGTCACTGGTTCGAGCCCGGTATCGCCCACCACTCTTTAAGCACTCTTGCGAGAGTTTTTAAAAAGTGGTTCGAAAGAAACACAATGCTCTTTAACAATCTGGAAAGCTGACTAGTAAATTCAATCGAATGATTGATTTATTTTAAGTTTTTATCGAAAGATAAAAACGAGTTCTCAAAACAAACACATTCAAGTGTCTTGTGTAAGAGTCCGGCGAAAACATAAAAACCTTGGTTGTTGAGCCATACGAAACCTCTTGGGGTTGTATGGTTAAGTGACTAAGCGTACACGGTGGATGCCTGGGCAGTCAGAGGCGATGAAGGACGTACTAACTTGCGATAAGCGTAGATGAGGCAGTAAGAGCCACTTGAGTCTACGATTTCCGAATGGGGAAACCCAGCTGCATAAGCAGTTATCTCAATGTGAATTCATAGCATTGTGAGGCGAACCGGGGGAACTGAAACATCTAAGTACCCCGAGGAAGAGAAATCAACCGAGATTCCGGCAGTAGCGGCGAGCGAAACCGGATTAGCCCTTAAGCTAATCTTGCGTTAGGTGAACATGCTGGAAAGCATGGCAATAAAGGGTGATAGCCCCGTAACCAACAGCGCATTATCAGTGAAATCGAGTAGGACGGGACACGTGTTATCCTGTCTGAATATGGGGGGACCATCCTCCAAGGCTAAATACTCCTGACTGACCGATAGTGAACCAGTACCGTGAGGGAAAGGCGAAAAGTACCCCTGTGAGGGGAGTGAAATAGAACCTGAAACCGTGTACGTACAAGCAGTAGGAGCAGGCTTGTCCTGTGACTGCGTACCTTTTGTATAATGGGTCAGCGACTTAATTTTAGTAGCAAGGTTAACCATCTAGGGGAGCCGTAGGGAAACCGAGTCTTAACTGGGCGTCATAGTTGCTAGGATTAGACCCGAAACCGAGTGATCTAGCCATGGGCAGGTTGAAGATTGAGTAACATCAATTGGAGGACCGAACCGACTAATGTTGAAAAATTAGCGGATGACTTGTGGCTAGGGGTGAAAGGCCAATCAAACTCGGAGATAGCTGGTTCTCCCCGAAAGCTATTTAGGTAGCGCCTCGGACGAATACTACTGGGGGTAGAGCACTGTTAAGGCTAGGGGGTCATCCCGACTTACCAACCCTTTGCAAACTCCGAATACCAGTAAGTACTATCCGGGAGACACACGGCGGGTGCTAACGTCCGTCGTGAAGAGGGAAACAACCCAGACCGCCAGCTAAGGTCCCAAAGTTATAGCTAAGTGGGAAACGATGTGGGAAGGCTCAGACAGCCAGGATGTTGGCTTAGAAGCAGCCATCATTTAAAGAAAGCGTAATAGCTCACTGGTCGAGTCGGCCTGCGCGGAAGATTTAACGGGGCTAAGCTATACACCGAAGCTGCGGCAATGTGCTTATGCACATTGGGTAGGGGAGCGTTCTGTAAGCCGTTGAAGGTGTGTTGTAAAGCATGCTGGAGGTATCAGAAGTGCGAATGCTGACATGAGTAACGACAAAGGGAGTGAAAAACTCCCTCGCCGGAAGACCAAGGGTTCCTGTCCAACGTTAATCGGGGCAGGGTGAGTCGACCCCTAAGGCGAGGCCGAAAGGCGTAGTCGATGGGAAACGGGTTAATATTCCCGTACTTCTTACTATTGCGATGGGGGGACGGAGAAGGCTAGGTGAGCCTGGCGACGGTTGTCCAGGTCCAAGTACGTAGGTGGATGAATTAGGCAAATCCGGTTCATCACTAACACTGAGATACGATGTCGAGCTACTACGGTAGCGAAGTCATTGATGCCATGCTTCAGGGAAAAGCCTCTAAGCTTCAGATAGTAAGAAATCGTACCCCAAACCGACACAGGTGGTCGGGTAGAGAATACCAAGGCGCTTGAGAGAACTCGGGTGAAGGAACTAGGCAAAATGGTACCGTAACTTCGGGAGAAGGTACGCTCTTAACGGTGAAGTCCCTCGCGGATAGAGCTGTCGAGAGTCGCAGATACCAGGTGGCTGCAACTGTTTATTAAAAACACAGCACTGTGCAAAATCGAAAGATGACGTATACGGTGTGACGCCTGCCCGGTGCCGGAAGGTTAATTGATGGGGTTAGACGTAAGTCGAAGCTCTTGATCGAAGCCCCGGTAAACGGCGGCCGTAACTATAACGGTCCTAAGGTAGCGAAATTCCTTGTCGGGTAAGTTCCGACCTGCACGAATGGCGTAATGATGGCCACGCTGTCTCCACCCGAGACTCAGTGAAATTGAAATCGCTGTGAAGATGCAGCGTACCCGCGGCTAGACGGAAAGACCCCGTGAACCTTTACTACAGCTTGGCACTGAACATTGACCCTACATGTGTAGGATAGGTGGGAGACTTTGAAACGCAGACGCCAGTTTGCGTGGAGTCGTCCTTGAAATACCACCCTTGTAGTGTTGATGTTCTAACTTGGCCCCATTATCTGGGGTGAGGACAGTGCCTGGTGGGTAGTTTGACTGGGGCGGTCTCCTCCCAAAGAGTAACGGAGGAGCACGAAGGTGGGCTAATCACGGTCGGACATCGTGAGGTTAGTGCAATGGCATAAGCCCGCTTAACTGCGAGAATGACGGTTCGAGCAGGTGCGAAAGCAGGTCATAGTGATCCGGTGGTTCTGTATGGAAGGGCCATCGCTCAACGGATAAAAGGTACTCCGGGGATAACAGGCTGATACCGCCCAAGAGTTCATATCGACGGCGGTGTTTGGCACCTCGATGTCGGCTCATCACATCCTGGGGCTGAAGTCGGTCCCAAGGGTATGGCTGTTCGCCATTTAAAGTGGTACGCGAGCTGGGTTTAGAACGTCGTGAGACAGTTCGGTCCCTATCTGCCGTGGGCGTTGGATGATTGAGAGGGGCTGCTCCTAGTACGAGAGGACCGGAGTGGACGAACCTCTGGTGTTCGGGTTGTGTCGCCAGACGCATTGCCCGGTAGCTAAGTTCGGAATCGATAACCGCTGAAAGCATCTAAGCGGGAAGCGAGCCTCAAGATGAGTCATCCCTGATACTTTAAGTATCCTAAAGGGTTGTTGGAGACTACGACGTAGATAGGCAGGGTGTGTAAGCGCTGTGAGGCGTTGAGCTAACCTGTACTAATTGCCCGTGAGGCTTAACCATACAACACCCAAGGGGTTTTATCGGACTCCACAAACACTTGAATGTAAGTTTGAGAACCAGTTAACTTTCCCAGATTGCTATTTCAAGCACTGCTTGAAATAAACGAATTTGCTTGGCGACCTTAGCGCTGTGGTCCCACCTGAATCCATGCCGAACTCAGAAGTGAAACGCAGTAGCGCCGATGGTAGTGTGGGGTCTCCCCATGTGAGAGTAGGACATCGCCAAGCGCCCATTTTGAAAGCCCGCTTTGCTGAGCGGGCTTTTATTTCGCTCCCACTGATTGGAATGTGAGCGACGTCAATATAAGGTTTTTACTTTTTAACCACTTAGTGAAAAAGTTGAAAATTTTATCTTGACTGAATATCAGAAAAGCGTATTATACGCCACCTGACTTGCTGAAGCACAAAACGCTAAGGCATTGAATAGTCAACGTTCTTTAACAATTTGACCATGCAATCTGTGTGGGCACTCGTGAAATGATTTAGTCTAAAAGATTTAATCAATGAAACTGAGTGACCAAGTGATACTTCGGTATCAGCACAGTCAATTCATTCATCATTTTATGATGAATTAACAGTATTCATTGAGCCGTATCGGTAGATACAACAAAACTTTAATTGAAGAGTTTGATCATGGCTCAGATTGAACGCTGGCGGCAGGCCTAACACATGCAAGTCGAGCGGCAGCGACTTAACTGAACCTTCGGGGAACGTTAAGGGCGGCGAGCGGCGGACGGGTGAGTAATGCCTGGGAATATGCCCTGATGTGGGGGATAACTATTGGAAACGATAGCTAATACCGCATAATCTCTTCGGAGCAAAGAGGGGGACCTTTGGGCCTCTCGCGTCAGGATTAGCCCAGGTGGGATTAGCTTGTTGGTGAGGTAATGGCTCACCAAGGCAACGATCCCTAGCTGGTCTGAGAGGATGATCAGCCACACTGGAACTGAGACACGGTCCAGACTCCTACGGGAGGCAGCAGTGGGGAATATTGCACAATGGGGGAAACCC
The DNA here is from genome assembly GCF_038086725.1 of Photobacterium damselae subsp. damselae. Lineage (NCBI taxonomy): Bacteria > Pseudomonadati > Pseudomonadota > Gammaproteobacteria > Vibrionales > Vibrionaceae > Photobacterium > Photobacterium damselae. Next base: position 2,974,946 of record NZ_CP146970.1, on the reverse strand, counting down.
TGATGCAGCCATGCCGCGTGTGTGAAGAAGGCCTTCGGGTTGTAAAGCACTTTCAGTAGGGAGGAAGGTAGTGTAGTTAACACCTGCATTATTTGACGTTACCTACAGAAGAAGCACCGGCTAACTCCGTGCCAGCAGCCGCGGTAATACGGAGGGTGCGAGCGTTAATCGGAATTACTGGGCGTAAAGCGCATGCAGGCGGCCTGTTAAGTCAGATGTGAAAGCCCGGGGCTTAACCTCGGAATTGCATTTGAAACTGGCAGGCTAGAGTCTTGTAGAGGGGGGTAGAATTTCAGGTGTAGCGGTGAAATGCGTAGAGATCTGAAGGAATACCAGTGGCGAAGGCGGCCCCCTGGACAAAGACTGACGCTCAGATGCGAAAGCGTGGGGAGCAAACAGGATTAGATACCCTGGTAGTCCACGCCGTAAACGATGTCTACTTGGAGGTTGTGGCCTTGAGCCGTGGCTTTCGGAGCTAACGCGTTAAGTAGACCGCCTGGGGAGTACGGTCGCAAGATTAAAACTCAAATGAATTGACGGGGGCCCGCACAAGCGGTGGAGCATGTGGTTTAATTCGATGCAACGCGAAGAACCTTACCTACTCTTGACATCCAGAGAAGCTTGAAGAGATTCGAGTGTGCCTTCGGGAACTCTGAGACAGGTGCTGCATGGCTGTCGTCAGCTCGTGTTGTGAAATGTTGGGTTAAGTCCCGCAACGAGCGCAACCCTTATCCTTGTTTGCCAGCACTTCGGGTGGGAACTCCAGGGAGACTGCCGGTGATAAACCGGAGGAAGGTGGGGACGACGTCAAGTCATCATGGCCCTTACGAGTAGGGCTACACACGTGCTACAATGGCATATACAGAGGGCAGCAAGACCGCGAGGTGGAGCGAATCCCAGAAAGTATGTCGTAGTCCGGATCGGAGTCTGCAACTCGACTCCGTGAAGTCGGAATCGCTAGTAATCGTGGATCAGAATGCCACGGTGAATACGTTCCCGGGCCTTGTACACACCGCCCGTCACACCATGGGAGTGGGCTGCACCAGAAGTAGATAGCTTAACCTTCGGGAGGGCGTTTACCACGGTGTGGTTCATGACTGGGGTGAAGTCGTAACAAGGTAGCCCTAGGGGAACCTGGGGCTGGATCACCTCCTTACAAAAAAGACTGCGCTTTGCGTAGTGTCCACACAGATTGCTTGGTTGAAATGTAAAAGAGCCACTTAGTGTTGCCCAACAACATTAAGTACGAACAGTGTCCCGTTCGTCTAGAGGCCTAGGACACCGCCCTTTCACGGCGGTAACAGGGGTTCGACTCCCCTACGGGACGCCACGGGTCGTTAGCTCAGTTGGTAGAGCAGTTGACTTTTAATCAATTGGTCGCAGGTTCGAATCCTGCACGACCCACCATCTTCTCCTCGAAGATGTAAAACTTCGGAGGGCGATTAGCTCAGTTGGGAGAGCACCTCCCTTACAAGGAGGGGGTCACTGGTTCGAGCCCGGTATCGCCCACCACTCTTTAAGCACTCTTGCGAGAGTTTTTAAAAAGTGGTTCGAAAGAAACACAATGCTCTTTAACAATCTGGAAAGCTGACTAGTAAATTCAATCGAATGATTGATTTATTTTAAGTTTTTATCGAAAGATAAAAACGAGTTCTCAAAACAAACACATTCAAGTGTCTTGTGTAAGAGTCCGGCGAAACAACGTCTATCACAACTCAGATAGACAACCTTGGTTGTTTGAACATACGAAACCTCTTGGGGTTGTATGGTTAAGTGACTAAGCGTACACGGTGGATGCCTGGGCAGTCAGAGGCGATGAAGGACGTACTAACTTGCGATAAGCGTAGATGAGGCAGTAAGAGCCACTTGAGTCTACGATTTCCGAATGGGGAAACCCAACTGCATAAGCAGTTATCTCAATGTGAATTCATAGCATTGTGAGGCGAACCGGGGGAACTGAAACATCTAAGTACCCCGAGGAAGAGAAATCAACCGAGATTCCGGCAGTAGCGGCGAGCGAAACCGGATTAGCCCTTAAGCTAATTTTGCGTTAGGTGAACATGCTGGAAAGCATGGCAATAAAGGGTGATAGCCCCGTAACCAACAGCGCTTTATCAGTGAAATCGAGTAGGACGGGACACGTGTTATCCTGTCTGAATATGGGGGGACCATCCTCCAAGGCTAAATACTCCTGACTGACCGATAGTGAACCAGTACCGTGAGGGAAAGGCGAAAAGTACCCCTGTGAGGGGAGTGAAATAGAACCTGAAACCGTGTACGTACAAGCAGTAGGAGCAGGCTTGTCCTGTGACTGCGTACCTTTTGTATAATGGGTCAGCGACTTAATTTTAGTAGCAAGGTTAACCATCTAGGGGAGCCGTAGGGAAACCGAGTCTTAACTGGGCGTCATAGTTGCTAGGATTAGACCCGAAACCGAGTGATCTAGCCATGGGCAGGTTGAAGATTGAGTAACATCAATTGGAGGACCGAACCGACTAATGTTGAAAAATTAGCGGATGACTTGTGGCTAGGGGTGAAAGGCCAATCAAACTCGGAGATAGCTGGTTCTCCCCGAAAGCTATTTAGGTAGCGCCTCGGACGAATACTACTGGGGGTAGAGCACTGTTAAGGCTAGGGGGTCATCCCGACTTACCAACCCTTTGCAAACTCCGAATACCAGTAAAGTACTATCCGGGAGACACACGGCGGGTGCTAACGTCCGTCGTGAAGAGGGAAACAACCCAGACCGCCAGCTAAGGTCCCAAAGTTATAGCTAAGTGGGAAACGATGTGGGAAGGCTCAGACAGCCAGGATGTTGGCTTAGAAGCAGCCATCATTTAAAGAAAGCGTAATAGCTCACTGGTCGAGTCGGCCTGCGCGGAAGATTTAACGGGGCTAAGCTATACACCGAAGCTGCGGCAATGTGCTTTGCACATTGGGTAGGGGAGCGTTCTGTAAGCCGTTGAAGGTGCATTGTAAAGTGTGCTGGAGGTATCAGAAGTGCGAATGCTGACATGAGTAACGACAAAGGGAGTGAAAAACTCCCTCGCCGGAAGACCAAGGGTTCCTGTCCAACGTTAATCGGGGCAGGGTGAGTCGACCCCTAAGGCGAGGCCGAAAGGCGTAGTCGATGGGAAACGGGTTAATATTCCCGTACTTCTTACTATTGCGATGGGGGGACGGAGAAGGCTAGGTGAGCCTGGCGACGGTTGTCCAGGTCCAAGTACGTAGGTGGATGAATTAGGCAAATCCGGTTCATCACTAACACTGAGATACGATGTCGAGCTACTACGGTAGCGAAGTCATTGATGCCATGCTTCCGGGAAAAGCCTCTAAGCTTCAGATAGTAAGAAATCGTACCCCAAACCGACACAGGTGGTCGGGTAGAGAATACCAAGGCGCTTGAGAGAACTCGGGTGAAGGAACTAGGCAAAATGGTACCGTAACTTCGGGAGAAGGTACGCTCTTAATGGTGAAGTCCCTCGCGGATGGAGCTGTCGAGAGTCGCAGATACCAGGTGGCTGCAACTGTTTATTAAAAACACAGCACTGTGCAAAATCGAAAGATGACGTATACGGTGTGACGCCTGCCCGGTGCCGGAAGGTTAATTGATGGGGTTAGACGTAAGTCGAAGCTCTTGATCGAAGCCCCGGTAAACGGCGGCCGTAACTATAACGGTCCTAAGGTAGCGAAATTCCTTGTCGGGTAAGTTCCGACCTGCACGAATGGCGTAATGATGGCCACGCTGTCTCCACCCGAGACTCAGTGAAATTGAAATCGCTGTGAAGATGCAGCGTACCCGCGGCTAGACGGAAAGACCCCGTGAACCTTTACTACAGCTTGGCACTGAACATTGACCCTACATGTGTAGGATAGGTGGGAGACTTTGAAACGCAGACGCCAGTTTGCGTGGAGTCGTCCTTGAAATACCACCCTTGTAGTGTTGATGTTCTAACTTGGCCCCATCATCTGGGGTGAGGACAGTGCCTGGTGGGTAGTTTGACTGGGGCGGTCTCCTCCCAAAGAGTAACGGAGGAGCACGAAGGTGGGCTAATCACGGTCGGACATCGTGAGGTTAGTGCAATGGCATAAGCCCGCTTAACTGCGAGAATGACGGTTCGAGCAGGTGCGAAAGCAGGTCATAGTGATCCGGTGGTTCTGTATGGAAGGGCCATCGCTCAACGGATAAAAGGTACTCCGGGGATAACAGGCTGATACCGCCCAAGAGTTCATATCGACGGCGGTGTTTGGCACCTCGATGTCGGCTCATCACATCCTGGGGCTGAAGTCGGTCCCAAGGGTATGGCTGTTCGCCATTTAAAGTGGTACGCGAGCTGGGTTTAGAACGTCGTGAGACAGTTCGGTCCCTATCTGCCGTGGGCGTTGGATGATTGAGAGGGGCTGCTCCTAGTACGAGAGGACCGGAGTGGACGAACCTCTGGTGTTCGGGTTGTGTCGCCAGACGCATTGCCCGGTAGCTAAGTTCGGAATCGATAACCGCTGAAAGCATCTAAGCGGGAAGCGAGCCTCAAGATGAGTCATCCCTGATACTTTAAGTATCCTAAAGGGTTGTTGGAGACTACGACGTAGATAGGCAGGGTGTGTAAGCGCTGTGAGGCGTTGAGCTAACCTGTACTAATTGCCCGTGAGGCTTAACCATACAACACCCAAGGGGTTTTATCGGACTCCACAAACACTTGAATGTAAGTTTGAGAACCAGTTAACTTTCCCAGATTGCTATTTCAAGCGCTGCTTGAAATAAACGAATTTGCTTGGCGACCTTAGCGCTGTGGTCCCACCTGAATCCATGCCGAACTCAGAAGTGAAACGCAGCAGCGCCGATGGTAGTGTGGGGTCTCCCCATGTGAGAGTAGGACATCGCCAAGCGCCCATTTTGAAAGCCCGCTTTGCTGAGCGGGCTTTTATTTCGCTCCAACTGATTGGAATGTGAGCGACGTCAATATAAGGTTTTTACTTTTTAACCACTTGGTGAAAAAGTTGAAAATTTTATCTTGACTGAATATCAGAAAAGCGTATTATACGCCACCTGACTTGCTGAAGCGCAAAACGCTAAGGCATTGAATAGTCAACGTTCTTTAACAATTTGACCATGCAATCTGTGTGGGCACTCGTGAAATGATTTAGTCTAAAAGATTTAATCAATGAAGCTGAGTGACCAAGTGATACGTAAGTATCAGCACAGTCAATTCATTCATCATTTATGATGAATTAACAGTATTCATTGAGCCGTATCGGTAGATACAACAAAACTTTAATTGAAGAGTTTGATCATGGCTCAGATTGAACGCTGGCGGCAGGCCTAACACATGCAAGTCGAGCGGCAGCGACTTAACTGAACCTTCGGGGGACGTTAAGGGCGGCGAGCGGCGGACGGGTGAGTAATGCCTGGGAATATGCCCTGATGTGGGGGATAACTATTGGAAACGATAGCTAATACCGCATAATCTCTTCGGAGCAAAGAGGGGGACCTTCGGGCCTCTCGCGTCAGGATTAGCCCAGGTGGGATTAGCTTGTTGGTGAGGTAATGGCTCACCAAGGCAACGATCCCTAGCTGGTCTGAGAGGATGATCAGCCACACTGGAACTGAGACACGGTCCAGACTCCTACGGGAGGCAGCAGTGGGGAATATTGCACAATGGGGGAAACCCTGATGCAGCCATGCCGCGTGTGTGAAGAAGGCCTTCGGGTTGTAAAGCACTTTCAGTAGGGAGGAAGGTAGTGTAGTTAACACCTGCATTATTTGACGTTACCTACAGAAGAAGCACCGGCTAACTCCGTGCCAGCAGCCGCGGTAATACGGAGGGTGCGAGCGTTAATCGGAATTACTGGGCGTAAAGCGCATGCAGGCGGCCTGTTAAGTCAGATGTGAAAGCCCGGGGCTTAACCTCGGAATTGCATTTGAAACTGGCAGGCTAGAGTCTTGTAGAGGGGGGTAGAATTTCAGGTGTAGCGGTGAAATGCGTAGAGATCTGAAGGAATACCAGTGGCGAAGGCGGCCCCCTGGACAAAGACTGACGCTCAGATGCGAAAGCGTGGGGAGCAAACAGGATTAGATACCCTGGTAGTCCACGCCGTAAACGATGTCTACTTGGAGGTTGTGGCCTTGAGCCGTGGCTTTCGGAGCTAACGCGTTAAGTAGACCGCCTGGGGAGTACGGTCGCAAGATTAAAACTCAAATGAATTGACGGGGGCCCGCACAAGCGGTGGAGCATGTGGTTTAATTCGATGCAACGCGAAGAACCTTACCTACTCTTGACATCCAGAGAAGCTTGAAGAGATTCGAGTGTGCCTTCGGGAACTCTGAGACAGGTGCTGCATGGCTGTCGTCAGCTCGTGTTGTGAAATGTTGGGTTAAGTCCCGCAACGAGCGCAACCCTTATCCTTGTTTGCCAGCACTTCGGGTGGGAACTCCAGGGAGACTGCCGGTGATAAACCGGAGGAAGGTGGGGACGACGTCAAGTCATCATGGCCCTTACGAGTAGGGCTACACACGTGCTACAATGGCATATACAGAGGGCAGCAAGACCGCGAGGTGGAGCGAATCCCAGAAAGTATGTCGTAGTCCGGATCGGAGTCTGCAACTCGACTCCGTGAAGTCGGAATCGCTAGTAATCGTGGATCAGAATGCCACGGTGAATACGTTCCCGGGCCTTGTACACACCGCCCGTCACACCATGGGAGTGGGCTGCACCAGAAGTAGATAGCTTAACCTTCGGGAGGGCGTTTACCACGGTGTGGTTCATGACTGGGGTGAAGTCGTAACAAGGTAGCCCTAGGGGAACCTGGGGCTGGATCACCTCCTTACAAAAAAGACTGCGTTTTACGCAGTGTCCACACAGATTGCTTGGTTGAAATGTAAAAGAGCCACTTAATGTTGCCCAACAACATTAAGTACGAACAGTGTCCCGTTCGTCTAGAGGCCTAGGACACCGCCCTTTCACGGCGGTAACAGGGGTTCGACTCCCCTACGGGACGCCACGGGTCGTTAGCTCAGTTGGTAGAGCAGTTGACTTTTAATCAATTGGTCGCAGGTTCGAATCCTGCACGACCCACCATCTTCTCCTCGAAGATGTAAAACTTCGGAGGGCGATTAGCTCAGTTGGGAGAGCACCTCCCTTACAAGGAGGGGGTCACTGGTTCGAGCCCGGTATCGCCCACCACTCTTTAAGCACTCTTGCGAGAGTTTTTAAAAAGTGGTTCGAAAGAAACACAATGCTCTTTAACAATCTGGAAAGCTGACTAGTAAATTCAATCGAATGATTGATTTATTTTAAGTTTTTATCGAAAGATAAAAACGAGTTCTCAAAACAAACACATTCAAGTGTCTTGTGTAAGAGTCCGGCGAAAACATAAAAACCTTGGTTGTTGAGCCATACGAAACCTCTTGGGGTTGTATGGTTAAGTGACTAAGCGTACACGGTGGATGCCTGGGCAGTCAGAGGCGATGAAGGACGTACTAACTTGCGATAAGCGTAGATGAGGCAGTAAGAGCCACTTGAGTCTACGATTTCCGAATGGGGAAACCCAGCTGCATAAGCAGTTATCTCAATGTGAATTCATAGCATTGTGAGGCGAACCGGGGGAACTGAAACATCTAAGTACCCCGAGGAAGAGAAATCAACCGAGATTCCGGCAGTAGCGGCGAGCGAAACCGGATTAGCCCTTAAGCTAATCTTGCGTTAGGTGAACATGCTGGAAAGCATGGCAATAAAGGGTGATAGCCCCGTAACCAACAACGCATTTTCAGTGAAATCGAGTAGGACGGGACACGTGTTATCCTGTCTGAATATGGGGGGACCATCCTCCAAGGCTAAATACTCCTGACTGACCGATAGTGAACCAGTACCGTGAGGGAAAGGCGAAAAGTACCCCTGTGAGGGGAGTGAAATAGAACCTGAAACCGTGTACGTACAAGCAGTAGGAGCAGGCTTGTCCTGTGACTGCGTACCTTTTGTATAATGGGTCAGCGACTTAATTTTAGTAGCAAGGTTAACCATCTAGGGGAGCCGTAGGGAAACCGAGTCTTAACTGGGCGTCATAGTTGCTAGGATTAGACCCGAAACCGAGTGATCTAGCCATGGGCAGGTTGAAGATTGAGTAACATCAATTGGAGGACCGAACCGACTAATGTTGAAAAATTAGCGGATGACTTGTGGCTAGGGGTGAAAGGCCAATCAAACTCGGAGATAGCTGGTTCTCCCCGAAAGCTATTTAGGTAGCGCCTCGGACGAATACTACTGGGGGTAGAGCACTGTTAAGGCTAGGGGGTCATCCCGACTTACCAACCCTTTGCAAACTCCGAATACCAGTAAGTACTATCCGGGAGACACACGGCGGGTGCTAACGTCCGTCGTGAAGAGGGAAACAACCCAGACCGCCAGCTAAGGTCCCAAAGTTATAGCTAAGTGGGAAACGATGTGGGAAGGCTCAGACAGCCAGGATGTTGGCTTAGAAGCAGCCATCATTTAAAGAAAGCGTAATAGCTCACTGGTCGAGTCGGCCTGCGCGGAAGATTTAACGGGGCTAAGCTATACACCGAAGCTGCGGCAATGTGCTATGCACATTGGGTAGGGGAGCGTTCTGTAAGCCGTTGAAGGTGCATTGTAAAGTGTGCTGGAGGTATCAGAAGTGCGAATGCTGACATGAGTAACGACAAAGGGAGTGAAAAACTCCCTCGCCGGAAGACCAAGGGTTCCTGTCCAACGTTAATCGGGGCAGGGTGAGTCGACCCCTAAGGCGAGGCCGAAAGGCGTAGTCGATGGGAAACGGGTTAATATTCCCGTACTTCTTACTATTGCGATGGGGGGACGGAGAAGGCTAGGTGAGCCTGGCGACGGTTGTCCAGGTCCAAGTACGTAGGTGGATGAATTAGGCAAATCCGGTTCATCACTAACACTGAGATACGATGTCGAGCTACTACGGTAGCGAAGTCATTGATGCCATGCTTCCGGGAAAAGCCTCTAAGCTTCAGATAGTAAGAAATCGTACCCCAAACCGACACAGGTGGTCGGGTAGAGAATACCAAGGCGCTTGAGAGAACTCGGGTGAAGGAACTAGGCAAAATGGTACCGTAACTTCGGGAGAAGGTACGCTCTTAACGGTGAAGTCCCTCGCGGATGGAGCTGTCGAGAGTCGCAGATACCAGGTGGCTGCAACTGTTTATTAAAAACACAGCACTGTGCAAAATCGAAAGATGACGTATACGGTGTGACGCCTGCCCGGTGCCGGAAGGTTAATTGATGGGGTTAGACGTAAGTCGAAGCTCTTGATCGAAGCCCCGGTAAACGGCGGCCGTAACTATAACGGTCCTAAGGTAGCGAAATTCCTTGTCGGGTAAGTTCCGACCTGCACGAATGGCGTAATGATGGCCACGCTGTCTCCACCCGAGACTCAGTGAAATTGAAATCGCTGTGAAGATGCAGCGTACCCGCGGCTAGACGGAAAGACCCCGTGAACCTTTACTACAGCTTGGCACTGAACATTGACCCTACATGTGTAGGATAGGTGGGAGACTTTGAAACGCAGACGCCAGTTTGCGTGGAGTCGTCCTTGAAATACCACCCTTGTAGTGTTGATGTTCTAACTTGGCCCCATCATCTGGGGTGAGGACAGTGCCTGGTGGGTAGTTTGACTGGGGCGGTCTCCTCCCAAAGAGTAACGGAGGAGCACGAAGGTGGGCTAATCACGGTCGGACATCGTGAGGTTAGTGCAATGGCATAAGCCCGCTTAACTGCGAGAATGACGGTTCGAGCAGGTGCGAAAGCAGGTCATAGTGATCCGGTGGTTCTGTATGGAAGGGCCATCGCTCAACGGATAAAAGGTACTCCGGGGATAACAGGCTGATACCGCCCAAGAGTTCATATCGACGGCGGTGTTTGGCACCTCGATGTCGGCTCATCACATCCTGGGGCTGAAGTCGGTCCCAAGGGTATGGCTGTTCGCCATTTAAAGTGGTACGCGAGCTGGGTTTAGAACGTCGTGAGACAGTTCGGTCCCTATCTGCCGTGGGCGTTGGATGATTGAGAGGGGCTGCTCCTAGTACGAGAGGACCGGAGTGGACGAACCTCTGGTGTTCGGGTTGTGTCGCCAGACGCATTGCCCGGTAGCTAAGTTCGGAATCGATAACCGCTGAAAGCATCTAAGCGGGAAGCGAGCCTCAAGATGAGTCATCCCTGATACTTTAAGTATCCTAAAGGGTTGTTGGAGACTACGACGTAGATAGGCAGGGTGTGTAAGCGCTGTGAGGCGTTGAGCTAACCTGTACTAATTGCCCGTGAGGCTTAACCATACAACACCCAAGGGGTTTTATCGGACTCCACAAACACTTGAATGTAAGTTTGAGACCGCGAGAATCGAGTTGTCGAGTATCGCGATAGTCAGTTTTTAAGATTGTAACGTTAGGAGTCTCGTATCGAGAAATCTCGACACTCGTAACGAAAAAGAATTTGCTTGGCGACCTTAGCGCTGTGGTCCCACCTGAATCCATGCCGAACTCAGAAGTGAAACGCAGCAGCGCCGATGGTAGTGTGGGGTCTCCCCATGTGAGAGTAGGACATCGCCAAGCGCCCAATTTCTTATTTTAGATTGTTAGTTATCTAGAATAAAAACAAATTAGTGTGCTGGTATGGCTCAGTTGGTAGAGCGCACCCTTGGTAAGGGTGAGGTCCCCAGTTCAAATCTGGGTACTAGCACCATCTATTTTGTTTAGCGACCTTAGCGCTGTGGTCCCACCTGAATCCATGCCGAACTCAGAAGTGAAACGCAGCAGCGCCGATGGTAGTGTGGGGTCTCCCCATGTGAGAGTAGGACATCGCTAAACACCCTTTCAAAACCCAGCCTAATGGCTGGGTTTTCTCGTTTCTGCCCTATGAAATGGTTAATCACGTACAAAATAAATGATTTCTCAGTAAAGCACTTGCTCCTTACGATAGATTTTTATACTTTAGCTGTCTGGATGGCTAAAATATAAAGGTTAAAGGAGTAAACCGCGATGCCAATAAAGATCCCAGATCAATTACCGGCGACAGATATTCTGAGAAGTGAAAATATCTTTGTTATGACGGAGGCACGAGCTGCAAGCCAAGGTATTCGTCCACTGAAGGTATTATTACTTAACTTGATGCCGAAAAAGATCGAGACGGAAACCCAATTTTTACGTTTGCTCTCTAATAGTCCGCTACAAGTTGATATTGAACTATTGCGTATAGACAATCGACCAACAAAAAATACCCCTCAAGAGCATTTAGATACCTTTTATCGTCAGTTTGAAATGGTCAAAGGGCGAAATTTTGATGGATTAATTGTGACCGGAGCACCATTAGGTTTAGTGCAATTTGAAGATGTTCTTTATTGGGAAGAGATTCAGATTATTATGAACTGGGCCAAAGATCATGTGACTTCAACTTTATTTATCTGTTGGGCTGCTCAAGCCGGGTTAAAGTTGTTGTACGATTTGCCGAAACGAACGCGTAAAGAGAAACTCTCTGGGGTCTATCAACATCAAATACATGACCATCATCATCCACTTCTGCGGGGGTTTGATGATACTTTTCTCGCTCCTCATTCTCGCTATGCTGACTTTTCACCTACTTTTTTATCCCAACATACCAACTTAGATATCCTTGCAACTTCATCAATTGCTGGGGTTTATATGGCGGCGACCCCTGATAAGCGAAATGTTTTTGTTACTGGTCATCCTGAATATGAAGTTGATACATTACATAACGAATATGTTCGCGATGTCGAGCAAGGGTTAGAGCCGAACCTGCCACTAAATTATTATCCAGAAGACGATCCTAGAAATCCTCCTAGAGCCAGCTGGCGAAGTCATGGTCATCTGCTGTTTTCCAATTGGCTTAATTACTGTGTTTACCAGCAAACGCCATATGATTTAGATAACTTCTCTGAAGCGAATTTTACTCGAGATGAATAAGAGCTAAAGGCGATAGTGCAATCATCTTGTTGTGATACGCATAATCGAAAATACTCAGCGATAAAAAAAGACCTGGATCCGAAGATACAGGTCTTAAATTTTTCTCTCTATCGTATATCGAATTATTATTTCTGGGCGGCTTCCCAAGCTTTAGCTTTTTGAATTAACGGGGTAATAGTCGAGCCCTGAATTAAGATAGAGAAAACTACAACGGCATAAGTCATGACCAGTATAATTTCTCTTACATCAATATTTTTTTCTGGGATGACTAATGTTCCCGCTGGAATTGCCATCGCCATTGCTAGAGCTAGGCCTCCACGTAAGCCACCCCAAGTTAAGATTTTCACTGAAAATGGGTTGTAAGTACGGTAGCGATTAAAAGCAACGTAAGACAAACGCACACTTAAGAAACGAGCTAAAAGTACCAGTGGAACAGCAATTGCCATTAATACCCAATCTTCTTGGTGGAAACTAAATTGCAGCATGGTCATACCGATCAATAGGAATAGTACGCCATTTAAGAATTCATCAACCAGCTCCCAGAAATGATCTAAGTGTTCTTCACTTTCTTTAGAAAAGCCAATGTAACGAGTCCAGTTACCAATCATGATACCGGAAACAACCATCGCTAGAGGGCCTGATACATGCAGATATTGAGCGAAGACATAGCCTGTTGTTGGAATACCTAAAGTTAACAGTAATTCCATTGAATGGTCATTGGTTGAGCTGATCAGATAGTGGAAGATCAAACCAAGAGCAAAGCCATAAGCGATACCACCTAGTGCTTCTTGAACAAATAGATGACCTACGCCTAAAACTGTTGGTGTTTCACTACCAAAGGCAATGGTAAATAGTGTGACGAAAATAACCAGACCGAAGCCATCGTTAAATAGTGATTCGCCCTCAATTTGAGTTGAGATACGACGAGGCGCATTGAGCTTTTTCACAATCGCCAATACAGCAATTGGGTCGGTTGGAGAGATTAGGGCTCCGAACAGTAAGCAATAGATCAGATCTAAGCCAATTCCCAATAGTTGACAGATCCCCCACAGACTGGCGCCAATAAAGAACGTAGAAAAGAGCGTTGCGCCAAGAGCGAGTAGGGTAATTTCCCACTTCTGATCTTCAAGATGAGGTAATTTAATACCCAGACCACCGGCAAAAAGTAGAAAACCTAAAATACCTTTTAGAAGAAAATCTTCAAAATTGATTTCGCTTAACTGTGTTGCCGCAATATCTTCTAAATGAAACCAACCATTATGGCCCGCAATGATAATGCCAAGAGACAGAATCAAAGAGCCAGCAGTAATTGCAATGGTGGTTTGCATCTTACCTATCTTACTGTTCACAAAAGCAATCAACATTGCAGCTGCGGCAAGATAGCACAGGGTACTGTAGACCGACATGCATAACCTCTAAATGAGAGTGAATAATTAAGATGTAAATTGTCACAAAATATCCTAGCTGAGCCTAGGGTTTTGTTTAAAAAAGTTTCAGTTAGTTGGTCAAAAAACTGTTAATTGAAATTGTTTTAGACGTCTAGATTTCCACATTAACTGTGTTAGGATGATGTTAATAAGAAAACGATAAGGATATGTGAGCGTGGTAAAAGGACTTAACTTACTGCAGCAACGTTTAGCCGAACAAATCCTGATTATTGATGGTGGTATGGGCACCATGATTCAGGGGTATAAATTAACGGAATCGGATTATCGAGGTGAACGTTTTGCTAATTGGCATTGTGATGTTAAAGGTAATAACGATCTTCTGGTATTAACCCAACCGCAAATTATTACTGATATTCATCAACAATATTTGGCCGCAGGTGCGGATATTTTAGAAACCAATACGTTCAATGCTACGACAATCGCAATGGCCGATTATGACATGGCAGATCTTAGTGCTGAAATAAATTTGGTTGCTGCACAGTTGGCTCGCCAAGCGGCCGATGAATGGAGTACTCCAGATAAACCTCGATTTGTAGCCGGTGTTCTTGGCCCAACTAATCGCACTTGTTCAATCTCTCCTGATGTTAATGATCCTGGATTTCGTAATATCACCTTTGAGCAATTGGTTATTGCTTACAGTGAATCAACACGAGCTCTAATTAAAGGTGGTGTTGATCTAATTTTGATTGAAACCATATTTGATACGCTGAATGCCAAAGCATGTGCCTTTGCGGTTGAAAGTGTATTTGATGAATTGGGTTATCAACTTCCGATAATGATTTCAGGAACGATAACCGATGCCTCAGGCCGAACATTATCAGGCCAAACAACCGAAGCTTTTTATAACGCTTTACGACATGTTAAACCGATCTCCTTTGGCCTTAACTGTGCGCTTGGACCAGACGAACTGCGACAGTATGTGGCGGAACTTTCTCGACTAGCAGAGTGCTCGGTATCTGCTCACCCTAATGCAGGACTGCCTAATGCCTTTGGTGAATATGATCTTGAACCAGAAGAGATGGCGGAACATATCGCAGAATGGGCGCAAAGTGGCTTTTTAAATTTAGTGGGTGGGTGTTGTGGTACTACACCTGAGCATATTCGACAGATGGCAGCAGTTACTCAGAATATTAAACCGCGTACACCACCTAGCATACCTGTAGCTTGTCGTTTATCTGGTTTAGAGCCTCTCAATATAGAAAAGAACTCCTTGTTTATTAATGTTGGTGAGCGTACCAATGTGACCGGTTCTGCTCGCTTTAAACGTTTAATTAAAGAAGAGCTATACGATGAAGCACTAGAAGTTGCGCGTCAGCAGGTTGAAGCTGGCGCTCAAATTATCGATATCAATATGGATGAGGGAATGCTAGATGCTAAAGCGGCCATGGTGCGTTTTCTTAACCTCTGTGCGACAGAACCTGAAATTGCCAAAGTTCCTATTATGGTCGATTCATCTAAATGGGAGGTGATTGAGGCTGGACTTCAATGTGTACAGGGTAAGCCAATTGTTAACTCCATTTCATTAAAAGAAGGTAAAGCGAAGTTTATTGAGCAAGCTAAGCTGATTCAGCGTTATGGCGCCGCTGTGATTGTGATGGCGTTTGATGAAGAAGGGCAAGCTGATACCCGTGAGCGTAAAGTTGAGATTTGCACTCAGGCTTATCGTATCTTAGTTGATGAAGTTGGGTTCGCGCCTGAAGATATTATTTTTGACCCTAATATCTTTGCTGTTGCTACGGGTATTGAAGAACACAACAATTATGCGGTTGATTTTATTGAAGCCGTTGGTGAGATAAAAGCAACACTACCCCATGCGATGATTTCAGGGGGCGTGTCGAATGTGTCGTTTTCTTTTCGTGGAAATGATCCTGTTCGTGAGGCGATCCATGCTGTTTTCTTGTATTACTGCTTTCAAAAAGGCATGGATATGGGGATCGTTAATGCAGGGCAACTGGCTATTTATGACGATCTGCCACAAGAGTTACGTCAAGCGGTAGAAGATGTTGTCCTTAATTTACGTGAAGACAGTACTGAGCGTTTATTGGATATTGCTGAGAAATACCGCGGTACAAGTAAAGTAGAGGAAGATCGCTCGGCCCAAGAGTGGCGCAGTTGGCCTGTTGAAAAACGATTAGAGCATGCCTTGGTAAAAGGCATAACTGAATTTATTGTTGAAGATACCGAGCAAGCCCGAGCATTAGCCGCTAAACCGTTAGAAGTCATCGAAGGGCCTTTAATGGCAGGAATGAATGTGGTAGGGGATCTCTTTGGTGAAGGGCGTATGTTCTTGCCTCAGGTGGTGAAATCTGCCCGAGTGATGAAACAAGCGGTTGCTTACCTCGAACCTTTTATTAATGCTGAAAAACAGGCTGGAAGTTCAAACGGCAAGATTTTATTGGCAACGGTAAAAGGGGATGTTCATGATATTGGCAAGAATATTGTGGGTGTAGTATTGCAGTGTAATAACTATGAAATTATCGATTTAGGCGTGATGGTTTCGTGTGAACAGATCTTAAAAGTTGCCAAAGAAGAGCAGGTTGATATTGTTGGATTAAGTGGCTTGATCACACCTTCGTTGGATGAAATGGTTCATGTTGCCAAAGAGATGGAGCGCCAAGGTTTTGAGCTTCCGTTATTGATTGGTGGAGCGACTACTTCAAAAGCGCATACTGCGGTAAAAATTGAACAAAACTATCACGCTCCTGTGGTGTATGTCTCTAATGCCTCAAGAGCGGTAGGTGTTTGTTCTGCTCTGTTATCCGAGACTCAACGAGAAGATTTTATTGCTCGTTTAGATAAAGAGTATGAGGTTGTGCGCGATCAACACAGTAGGAAAAAGCCGCGTTCAGCCCCGATTACGCTGGAACAAGCAAGGGAGAATTGTGCTCACATCGATTGGCAAGCCTATCAACCGCCACAGCCGAAAAGCAAGGGAATACATACCATTATTGATTGTTCGGTTGCCACATTACGACAATATATCGATTGGACTCCATTTTTTATGACTTGGTCATTAAGTGGTAAGTATCCTACGATTTTACGTCATGAAGTGGTTGGTGAAGAGGCCACGAAACTGTTTAATGAAGCCAATGCTCTATTAGATAAGATTGAACAAGAGGGAATCATCAAGGCAAACGGTGTCTGCGGTTTTTTCCCTGCCAACAGTGTTGGTGATGATATTGAAGTCTACACCGATGAATCACGCCAGCATGTCTTAACTCGTTTGCATCATTTGCGTCAACAGACCGCAAAACCTAAAGGGGCCAACTACTGTTTATCAGATTTTATTGCGCCTAAATCCTCACAACATCCTGACTGGATTGGGGCTTTTGCTGTGACAGGAGGAATTGGAGAGAGTGAATTAGCAGCACAATTTAAAGCTCAAGGTGACGATTATAATGCGATCTTAATTCAAGCGGTGGCAGATCGATTGGCCGAAGCATTTGCTGAATATCTTCACCAACAAGTGCGAACTCAGTTGTGGGGATATAGCCCGAATGAAGATCTCTCTAATGACGATTTGATCCGAGAAAAGTATCAGGGGATCCGTCCAGCTCCCGGTTATCCTGCTTGCCCAGAACATACGGAGAAAGGAACATTGTGGCAGTTGCTTGATGTTGAAGAACGAACGGGGATGAGTTTGACCGAAAGTTATGCCATGTGGCCGGGCGCATCTGTATCGGGATGGTATTTTTCGCATCCAGAGGCGCGTTATTTCGCAGTGGCTCAGATCCAGCAAGATCAAGCGTTGGATTATGCTAACCGTAAAGGGTGGAATGAGCGAGAAATCGAAAAGTGGCTTGGACCTAACTTAAATTAATCAATATGAAAAAGGCGCTTATCTTTTGTTGAAAGCGCCTTTTTTATCTCATCTCTTTTTTTATTCGATTACCTGTTGATGCAAGACTTTAATGATCTCTTTGGCATCTGGTTCTTGGACTAAAAGGCAGAGGTTGTGGGCACTTGCACCATAACAGATCATGCGAAGGTTAAAGTCAGCTAATGCGCCAAAGACTTGTTTTGCTGCTCCTTTACTTTCACTCATCCCATTACCAATCAGCGCCGCCAAACACAGGCCTTGTTCAATATCGACTCGACAAAGTTGGCTTAATTCTGCAATAGCAGCTTCTGGTAAGGTAGGTGCGCCACCACTGGTATCGGTTTTATCTAAGGTGAGTGACACACTGACTTCTGATGTTGTGATCAGATCGACTGAGATCTTGTGAGCGGCCAAAATGCGAAAGACTTCGGCAAGAAATCCGTAAGCTTGAAACATATTTAAGCTAGTGAGTGTCACCATAGTTTGATTACAACGTAGGGCTAAAGCGCGAAATAGAGGCGCTTCGCTAACATGCTGGCGGATCCATGTTCCCCCTAACTCAGGCTGTTTTGATGAGCCAATAAATACTGGTATTTGCTGACGAATGGCTGGTAATAACGTAGATGGATGCAGTATTTTGGCGCCAAATGTTGCCATTTCTGCCGCTTCAGTAAAACTGATCTCTTGGATCGGTTTTGCTGCTGCCGTAATTCGTGGATCTGTGGTGTAAATCCCCGGGACATCAGTCCAGATCTCTAAGGTCTCAGCATCAAGCGCTTCTGCGATAAGGGCGGCACTATAATCGCTACCACCTCGACCTAAGGTTGTGGTTTGCCCCGCTTCGTTAGAGCCAATAAAGCCTTGAGATACGACGATACCTTGCTCTAGTAACGGGATGAGATGTTGTTGGGTTTGCTGACGTAATACCGCAATATCTGGAGTTGCTCGACCAAATTGATCATTAGTTCGCATGATCGGACGAATATCACAACGAATACTAGGGGCATCGAGCTCATTGAGAACTTGAGTAAATAAGTAGGTTGAGAGTAATTCGCCATGTGCGACTAATTCATCAGTTAGAGCCAGTGTTGGGTGAGTTGCTGCTTGTTGTGATAATTGAGTAACTTGTGCCAGCAATAGTTCTAGTTGAGGCTCTACAAGCTGAGGTGATTGAAGTTGTTGAGCGATATTGTGATGAATTGTGCGCAGCTGTTCTAAACGTTGTTCTCGAAGTGATAGATCGCTAATTCCTGCCGCTAATTCCACTAAAATATTGGTCACACCGGAACAGGCACTAATAAGTACGACTTTGGTTGCTGGATTATTTTTAACAACCAGAGCGCTAAGTTGCATTGCGTGGTGATCGGCAACACTGGTTCCGCCAAACTTAGCGACGGTCAGTGATGGGTGAGAGGCAGTTCCGTTGTGTTCAAGACTCATAAATGAATCCCCCTTAGTAAAACAATAATGAATAAACATTTATCGGGAGGGATATTCCCAACATCCAATTGTCAGGAGAGCCGATCAGAGACCTAGCCAGAATGCTAATGGGATCTATGGTGATCAGAAGCTCTCCACCTAAGCCAAACCGTGGCTATTAGGTGACAGCCCAAAGGATTCAACCTTTAAGGCCGATAACAACAATCCCCAATTGATGCTATCTCGGCGTTACTCCCCCTGACAAAATCACCTAGGAGTGGGGCTCCGTAATTTTGCTGCCTGGGTAACGCTCCTCTTCTGCTGCAATGCGAAATACTTATCTCACATGAACAAAAAACAATCTCATTGAATAGGATTTGGCATACCCTTGTCAATGGCTAATCTAAATATTTATGCAGAAAAAGAAAAATTATTGCAACAGGGGCAATGGACGAAATAAAACGGAGAGAAATAAAATTAAGATGGGAAATAAATTTGTTTTCTGATTGGCTGCATCATACTCTGTCAAAGATAACGTGAAATACACCATAATAATCAAGGAGTGAAGTCTATGGCGATCACCTCATTTCAGCCACCTCGTCGAGTGTTAATGGGTCCCGGCCCTTCTGATATTTATCCGCAAGTATTACAAGCATTAAGTCGTCCCACTATTGGTCATCTAGATCCCTTATTTATCACCATGATGGATGAGTTAAAAGCGCTATTACAGTATGCCTTTCAAACGCAAAATCCATTTACGATTGCTGTTTCAGCCCCTGGTAGCGCAGGAATGGAAGCGTGCTTTGTTAATTTAGTTGAGCCTGGCGATAAAGTGGTGGTATGTCGTAATGGCGTATTTGGTCAACGCATGGTCGAAAATGTTGAGCGTTGTGGTGGGGTTGCTGTGACGGTTGATAATACTTGGGGGGAACCTGTTTCTCCTGAATTATTAGAACAAACCTTGAACCAACATCCAGATGCTAAGATTGTGGCTTTTGTGCATGCTGAAACTTCAACGGGAGCACTAAGCGATGCCAAAACCTTGGCTGAAATTGCTCGCCGATTTGATTGCTTGACCATTGTTGATGCCGTAACTTCGCTCGGTGGTGTGCCATTGCTGGTGGACGAATGGCAACTCGATGCTGTGTACTCTGGTAGTCAAAAGTGTCTATCTTGTGTGCCGGGTCTTGCTCCTTTAACTTTTTCGGCTAAAGCATTAGAGAAAATCGCTTCGCGTCAGCACAAAGTACAGAGTTGGTTTTTGGATCAAAGTCTTGTTCTGGGTTATTGGAATGGTGGGGCAAAACGCAGTTATCATCATACTGCTCCTGTTAACAGCCTTTATGCCTTACATGAAGCTTTGTTGTTATTGCAGCAAGAAGGATTAGAGCACGCTTGGCAACGACACCAAGAGATGCATCAAGAGCTTAAAGCTGGCTTAATGGAATTAGGGATTGAGTTTGTGGTCGATGAGGCATATCGCTTGCCACAGTTAAATGCTGTTTATATACCGCAAGGGGTTGATGATGCTGCGGTAAGGCAAACATTGTTGGAGCGATATAACTTAGAGATTGGTGCTGGGTTAGGAGATCTTGCAGGTAAAGCGTGGCGTATTGGTTTGATGGGTTATGGCGCTAGAGCTGAAAATGTCGCTCTGTGTGTTAAGGCATTAGCCCAAACTTTGCGATGAGTCGCTATCAGGTTGGGTAATAAAAAACGGCGATATCACTATCGCCGTTTTTGCTATTTAGCTTGACTCAATTGAGGCTTCGCTTGAGTTGTTACTGCTTGAGAGTGGCTGAAGCTCATATTCGGAAAAAGAAATTGGGCCTCTTGTTCTATCTGTTTGGCTTGTTTGTGATTATTGAGTTGGTTATAAGCCAAGATCAGATTTTGATACAGAGCTGGACGAGGCCAAGTTTGAGCCTTAATGGTTGCCCAGTTAATATAATCTTCAATAAGTTGCGGCTTTTCTGTCGCTATACCTATTTGTAATTGCGTGACATGAAGATCCCATTCAAAGCGATTTTGCCATGCCCATGGGTTATTCACTTTCATTAAATAATCGACGTTAATCGGCTTACTGGTTTCAAATTTTGTTAATTGAGCTCCGGAATAGAGTGTGGTGATCATAAAGCTGGTGATCACAATAGGTAGCGCAATACTAAAGACCTTTAGCGTTAAAACATAAGTTGCCTGATAACGATAGTATTTGGCGGTTAGATTATCGACCCAGTAAATAAAAATAATAAAGACGATCCAATGGATCAGCGAGTGATAAAACGGATATTCCAGCTGGGTGTGCAAGGTGATAGGAAAAAATAATCCAATCAGTGCAAGTTGGGTGCCTTGGCGTGCTTTTTTGATTTTAAGGAAGACTGCCGCTGCTGCAATCAAGAGGCCAAGTAATGGAATAATACCGCCTTCTGCTGCCCAAAAGACCAATTCATTATGGGGATGATCTAAACTTGGTACTCCTGCGGGTAGCTTTGGATCGTCGTGATGCCAGATAGCAGTTTGAGTTATGTAAGCGGTTTCAAAGCGTCCATAACCATAGCCTGTCATGGGTTCTGCTTTAAACATATCAAAAGCTTGTGGAATATGTACTGAGCGTAAACTCTGTAAGCTAACTCGACCATCAGCTGGAGCCCATGAGCGTTCTGCGGTAAGCCCCCAAGCACTCATTAAACCAGCGGCTACCATTAATAGCCAACCTATCCATAGTTTCTTGGGTGCAAAGCGACGGAGGTAAGGTATCATCAGGCCAACACCAACGATTGCGCCAAGCCATCCAGTGCGAGAACTTAAGACGACTAAGATAGGAATGATGAGCACAGGGGTGAGCTGTAAAATAAGATGCTGCCAGTTCCACTTTCCACGATACATCGGCACACGAGCAAGCAGATAGGCTGATAAAACCAGTCCTGTCGCAAGAAAGCTAGCCATAACATTAGGCTGTTGAAAAATGCCGTATGGTCGATTAGCTAAGGTATCGTAGCCAAAAGGGTTGCCTGGTTTTAGATAGAGAAATTGTACCCATGCAAAGAGGGTCTCAATTAAAATACCAGCTAAGATAAACCATAAGATGCGCTGGCGTTGCTTATGGGTAAAGGTAAATTGTTGTAAGGCGACAAAAAAGAGCCAGCCACTCCAGAGAGTAAAAAGACGAAAACTGACCTGACTTGCATCGGCATTGGGGTAGAACACGGGCAGTGAGAGCAAAACGCAGCACAGCAGTAGAATTAGGGTTAGCTTGGAGTAACGCCAAATTTTCTGTCGACAGATCTCAGCCAATCCTAAAGCAATGGCAATACTAAAAGGGATCCAACTGGTAACGTTAAAAGAGAGTTCAAGACCTGAACCTCCAGGATTGTGTTGGAAATAGTGCATTGCTAGCAAAAAGAGAGCAGCAATAGAAACCAAAAAGTAACGAACCAACGGTTTACTAATTTGTTGGGGTTCTAGACGGGTTCCTTGTAGTTGTACAACGGCCATCAGCAATCCTAGAGCAGTTTTATTTCAATTTTATCAAGCCCATTTGAGATTGAAATTGAAGAGAAAATAGTAATGGTTGTGCATATTACTACAAAAACAGGCTGGGGTAGTGCCAGCCTGTTGATTTTGATAAAAAAGCGAGTCAATTCACATTAGGATGTAAGCAGTGGTTTTAAGAATCGGGCTGTATGGGAGCCTTCAATTTGTGCGACTTGCTCTGGTGTTCCGGTTGCAATAATTTGTCCACCACCGCTACCACCTTCAGGACCTAAATCAACGATCCAGTCTGCGGTTTTAATCACATCTAAGTTATGCTCAATGACCACAATCGTATTACCACGATCTCGTAATTGATGCAGTACAGTAAGTAACTGCTGGATATCATGGAAATGCAGACCTGTCGTTGGCTCATCGAGAATATATAAGGTTTTTCCTGTATCTCTTTTTGACAGTTCACGAGCTAATTTAACCCGCTGTGCTTCACCACCAGATAAGGTTGTTGCAGCTTGGCCTAAACGAATATAAGAGAGGCCGACATCCATTAAGGTTTGCAGTTTTCGTGCAATAACGGGAACCGGATCGAAGAACTCACGGGCATCTTCCACTGTCATCTCTAATACTTCATCAATGGTTTTACCTTTGTAACGCACTTCTAATGTTTCGCGGTTATAGCGTTTGCCTTTACAAGAGTCACAAGGGACATACACATCTGGCAAGAAGTGCATTTCCACTTTAATAACGCCATCACCTTGACATGCTTCACATCGACCACCTCGAACGTTAAAGCTAAATCGTCCTGGTTTATAACCACGAGAACGAGACTCTTGAGTACCTGCAAATAGCTCACGAATAGGGGTAAAGATCCCAGTATAGGTAGCAGGATTAGAACGAGGTGTACGACCTATAGGGCTTTGATCAATATCGATCACCTTATCAAAATGCTCAAGGTCTTGGATCTCTTTATAAGGAGCTGGATCGCCGCTGGTGGCACCATTTAGCTTATGATGAGCAATTTCAAAGAAAGTATCATTAATCAGAGTTGATTTACCGGAACCTGATACCCCAGTGATACAAGTAAATAAGCCTACCGGTATTTCAAGATCGACATTTTTTAGGTTGTTACCTGTTGCGCCAAGCAGTTTTACTGTCTTCTTGCTATCAAATGGGATGCGTTGCTCAGGGACAGCAATAGACTTTTTGCCACTGAGATATTGACCAGTAAGAGACTGTTTGGATTTTAAAATATCTTTTAATGTGCCCTCAGCAATAATATTACCGCCATGAACACCAGCACCAGGGCCAATATCGATTATGTAGTCTGCCGCTCGAATTGCATCCTCATCATGTTCGACCACAATCACGGTATTACCTAGGTCTCGCAAGTGAGTGAGTGTGTTAAGAAGGCGTTCGTTATCACGTTGGTGAAGACCAATCGATGGCTCATCCAGTACATACATAACCCCAACGAGGCCTGCACCAATTTGACTTGCAAGACGAATTCGTTGTGCTTCTCCGCCTGATAAAGTATCGGCACTGCGTGATAAGTTAAGATAATTTAGACCAACATTAACTAAGAAACTTAAACGCTCTTGTATCTCTTTTAATACTTTCTCGGCAATTTGAGCGCGTTGCCCCGTCAGTTCTAGCTGGGTAAAGAACGCTAGCGCTTCATTGATGCTCATTTCGCAAATTTGCGGCAAGTTCGTTTCATGAATAAAAACATGACGCGCTTCTTGGCGGAGTCGAGAACCATGACAGCTCGCACAAGGTTTGGTTGAGACAAACTTGGCAAGATCTTCACGTACAGAGTTAGATTCAGTATCGTGATAGCGGCGTTCCATATTATTTAAAATACCTTCAAATGGGTGACGGCGAACCGTAATATCACCGCGATCATTGATGTATTTAAATTCGATATTGGTTGTGCCAGAACCATTAAGTACTACGTTTTGAACTTTCTTTGATAAGCTATTAAATGGAGCATCGACATCAAAATCATAATGTTCAGCAAGAGACTTGAGCATTTGAAAGTAATAGAAGTTTTTCTTATCCCAACCTCGAATAGCACCTCCGGCTAAACTTAATTCGCCATTTTGAACCACGCGTTCGGGATCAAAGTATTGCTGTACTCCAAGACCATCACAGGTTCCACAAGCTCCAGCTGGGTTATTAAAAGAAAATAGGCGAGGCTCAAGTTCTTGCATGCTATAGCCACAGTGTGGGCAGGCAAAGTTTGCAGAAAAGACAAGCTCTTCACCATCGCCATCCATTGGGCTAATAACCACATTACCACCAGATAACTCTAATGCCGTTTCAAACGACTCAGCCAGACGTTGTTGCAGATCGTCTCGAACTTTAAAGCGATCAACCACAACTTCTATGGTGTGTTTTTTGTGTAATTCGAGTGTTGGAGGATCGGAAAGATCACAAACTTCACCATCAATACGGGCTCGGATATAGCCTTGAGCGGCCAGATTTGCCAAGGTCTTTACGTGTTCGCCTTTACGTTCTTTGATGATAGGCGCCAGCATCATTAGTTTACTGCCTTCAGGAAGAGACAGTACTTGATCGACCATTTGACTGACGGTTTGAGCGGCAAGCGTTACGTTATGCGTAGGACAGCGAGGTTCACCAACTCGGGCATATAACAAACGAAGGTAGTCATAGACCTCGGTAATGGTGCCGACGGTCGAGCGAGGGTTATGCGATGTGGATTTTTGTTCAATCGAGATCGCAGGAGATAAGCCTTCAATATGGTCAACATCAGGTTTTTCCATCAAGGATAAAAATTGACGAGCATAAGCTGATAATGATTCAACATAGCGGCGTTGACCTTCGGCATACAGGGTGTCAAAAGCCAAAGATGACTTACCAGAGCCAGATAAGCCTGTAATGACAATGAGCTTATCGCGAGGAATAGTGAGATTAATATTTTTTAGATTATGGGTTCTTGCACCCCTGACTTCGATTTTATCCATTTGTTGTAAGCTTATTCTGCTGACTAATTAAAAATGATTATGACACAGAGACAAAAGTCTTGAAAGAATGACCTGTATAAAGATACAGTGTATAGGTTAAGAATTAAACGCAATTTTTTCGTAAATCATAAACGAATATTTCTTTCTTTTATTGCAGACTTGGCTCTGTCATTGAATAGCATTGCCATGATAAACTGCACGATTAAGTGTAAACTTAGCTTAGGGCGATACATTTTATTTGTACGCCATTAGATTTGGAGTGAACTATGGCCAGTCGTGGCGTAAACAAAGTTATCCTAGTGGGTAACCTAGGAAATGATCCTGAAGTTCGTTACATGCCAAATGGCGGTGCGGTTGCAAACATTACTATTGCAACTTCAGAAACTTGGCGTGATAAAGCAACCGGCGAAAATCGTGAAAAAACTGAATGGCACCGTGTGGTTCTATTTGGCAAATTAGCCGAAGTTGCTGGTGAATACCTACGTAAAGGTTCTCAAGTATACATTGAGGGTCAGCTACAAACTCGTAAGTGGCAGAACCAACAGGGCCAAGATCAGTACACTACAGAAATCGTAGTACAAGGCTTTAACGGCGTTATGCAAATGTTGGGTGGCCGTCAAAACCAAGGTGGTCAAGGTATGGGCGCTCCTATGGGCGGTCAACAGCAGCAAGGCGGTTGGGGTCAACCACAACAGCCTGCAGCACAAAACTTTGCTCCACAACAACAGCAGCAACAAGCTCCAGCTCAACAACCTGCACCTCAGCAGCAGTACAATGAGCCACCAATGGACTTCGACGACGATATTCCATTCTAATCGAGCCTGTTAAAAGCGTTCAATATTAAGAAAGCAGCGTCTAACGCTGCTTTTTTTGTGATAAGGCTAGCTTGTTATTGCAAAAATGTTGCAGAGAGTGCAGCCAAATCCGCTATGATGAATCAAATCTTAAGTTAATCGAGATACTCAATGCGCAGAGCCTCAGGGATGAAGTTAAGCAATCGACTGGTTGCGTTTGTTACTGTAATTGTTTTAAGTGCTATTTTCGTTATTTTCATTGGCGGAGCACTTAGCTTTCGAACACTTGGATTAAGCTACCAAGACCATTATCTACAGGGAATTGTGGATGTGATTGAGCAAGAGGTAAATGATACCAGCGATAGCCATGGGCAAGAACATTTAGCGCGCTGGTTACCTAAACTGCTTGAGGCCAGTAAAGTGATCGATTTAACCGTCGAGCACAATAATCAAATTTACTATCACTATACTCAGCCCGACCCTTTAGCCGATCCCAACTTGCTTTATCGTACCCATTACACCTTAGGTAAAACGGGGAGCGTTATTGTTAATATTGCCTCCATTCCTCCCTATACCGAGTTAACCTATTCAATTGGGCCAATGTCATCGATAAGCCTCGCCATTTTAATCATTATTATTGGGTTAGCTCGTGGCGTGAATTGGTTAAGACGCCAACTTTCCGGATCTGAAATGCTTGAAGAGCGGGGGCGAATGATCCTTGCTGGACGAGTGGATCAATATGCCATTGGACAGGATCAAGAGTGGCCGGGAACGGCAAGTTTAGCCTTAGATCAATTAATTGCTGAGTTAAAAGATGCCCGCCAAGAGCGCAGTCGATTTGATACTTTTATCCGCACCCACACCTTTTTGGATCAATTAACGGGGGCGGCTAACCGAGTGCTTTTTGATAGTCGTTTGCAATCTATGGTGCAAGAGCCAGATAGCCAAGGTGTGGTGATATTAATTCGAATTGATGATTGGGATGAGCTGCAAAATGAGCGCGGAAAAGACATTGCCGATGAGTTTATTCAAGATGTCGGCGTAGTACTTACCAACTTCTCACAACGATATCCAGATACATTATTGGCCCGTTACTTTGATGCTGAATTTGCGATGTTAATTCCGCAACAATCAGCAAAAGAAATTAAACTGTTTACCAACCAGATGCTTCATGCTTTAGAGCGTATTAAGCCAAGTGCTCCAATGGAGTTAGATAATTGGTTTCATATTGGTGTGACTTACTATCAAACTGGTGAACGTCGTGGTCGTATCATGGATGAAGCAGATATGGCGTTACGCAGTGCTCAATTGCAACGTTGTAATAGTTGGTGCACCTTTAAAAAGGATCAGCAATTTGCAGAAGGGCGCGGTAGTGTTCGTTGGCGCTCATTACTGGATGCCATTTTAAATCAGGGTGGACCTCTATTATTCCAGCAGGCCGTATTTATCGCTGACAAAGATCAAATATTGCACCGCGAGTTATTGGCTCGAATTCAAGATGAAAATGGGATCTTAATGAAAGCGTCCGGATTTATCCCTGCGGTTAATATGGTTGGATTTAATGTTCGCTTTGACCGTAGTGTGGTAACCAAAGCTTTAGCTTTACTGCAAACCTTATCTGCTCAAGAAGCGCTATCTGTTAATCTCAGCGTTGAAGCCTTGCTGGATAAAAACTTCTCGCGTTGGCTACGTGATCAACTGTTACAAACACCAAGAACTGTTCTTAACCGCCTCTCTTTTGAAGTACCTGAAAGTCAGTTAGTAAAACATCTCGATGCCATGCGTCCTATTTTGCGAATGGTTGCAGGGTTAGGTTGTCAGTTAGTTATCGATCAAGCAGGCAAAACGATTGTTAGTACCCACTATATAAAAGATATCAAAGCCGACTACATCAAGTTGCACCGTGGTTTGGTGCGTGACATTCATCAACGGCAAGAAAATCAACTGTTTGTTCGCAGTATGCTTGGGGCTTGTGAAATCACCAAAGCAAAATTAATTGCTGTTGGGGTTGAAAGTGATAAAGAGTGGCAAGTACTTAAACAATTGGGTGTTTATGCCGGGCAAGGGCGCCTTTTTGCTGCTGAATTATCGGTAAAGAGAATTAAAAAGTGATCAATGGAATATCTATATAGATAACTGTTATATAAAATACCTCCAAATTGGTAAGTTATGTGCATCGGGTTTTATTTGATGTAGAATGCACGCACGCCTCATAACAGTAATAACATTAGGCGATTATTCGTTTATATAAAGATCCGTTGGGACATTGCACTTTTATGAATTTTGGTCGATGGTTTGGCAAAAGCACAGAGGGATGCTCTGCTTGTTTGGCTATATTTACTGATGAAGTCGCGTTGCTTTATCAAAACTCTGAACAACAATGGTGTGCTGATACCTATGTGTTAGAGAAGAAAGAACAGTTAGAAAGTGCTCTAATTGCTCTAATTGAAAAGCATCATCTGCAGAAACAAAACCTCAAACTCGCTCTTGGGCATGGCTTATTTAAAACATTACTTATAGATAAGCCGGATGTTCCAGAACAAGAATGGCCAACAGTTCTGCCTTTCTTAGTCAAAGATCTTTTAAATGAGTCGCCAATGGAAATATTGGCCGATGCATTTCCTGCCGCAACCAAAGACAGATTACAAGTGTTTGTTGCCAATAAACGCCAAGTCGAAACTATGGTACAAGCTTGCGCATTAAAAGGGTGCAAGGTGATATCCATTGGCGTTGAAGATGTATTGTGGGGCCAATACTCAAATTTAGAAGCGAATCAGCTTATTGTTCATTGTCGTCAAAATGAAGGACTGGCATTGAGCGCATTTAAGCAACAAGTGCTCTGCTTTCAGCGTCAATTACGCGGCTTTTCTACCCCAATTGTAGCTTCAAACAATGAGCAAATAGATAACTTAACTTTGGAGTTACAGCGCTCGTTAGACTTTTTAAGTACCCAATTTCGCGGCAGTACTATTTCTAAAATTATGGTTGCCTGTGATGGTGACGATAATTCGGTTTTAGCTCAACAATTAAAGGCTAACTTTAATCTTCTGGTTGAGCCTATTGTCGATCCAGATCCGATTATAAAAACAAATAGCTTACGTTTAGCTTGGGCGATGCTGACTCAACATCTTCCTGTTTCTATTGAGCTTTATCGTGATGAGTTTCGCCCTAAAAAAGAGTGGTTAACACTGACCAATGTGGTTTTAGGTTGGACTATTTCTGCGGTGTTACTTGCAGCTATATGGGGTTGGAGTGCATGGAGCAATAAATTAGCTCAAGAGCAGTTGGCCTTGCAGCAAGAAAAACTCGATGCTGAGCAAGCAAAGATAGAGGCAATTAAAGCTGAACTTGCTTTGAAGATCCCAAGTCCTGCAAAAGTGACATTTGAAAGTGAACTTGAGCAGAAAATAGCAAAAACGCAAGCAACACTTAAAGCGATAGCGAATCATGACGATAGTCTAAAAGTGGGGTATTCCAGTATGTTGCAGCAACTCGCTGATGCTGCAAATGGTAATATCCAACTGCTTAATATTCATGTGGAAGGAAAGAATTTAAATCTGTCTGGGATTGCTCGTCAACCTAGTTCTGTACCGCAATGGTTAAAAGAATTTGGGCAATATTCTTCATTGAATCAGCGTCAATTCGAGTCGATGAAACTGGGCCGTAATGAACAAAAGCAAGTGACGTTTAGCCTAACTGCAAAACGGGAAGAGAAGGTTAATCCATGATTCAGTGGCAGCAATTAGATCAAAAATTTGCAGCGTTAAGTCTGCGAGAAAAATGGCTGATTACAGGTTGTGGCTTTGTCGCGATTTTTTTCGTTGGTATTTTTACGTTTATTCAACCTTTGATGGCTGACGCTGATAGCGCACACTTATCAACGCTTGATGTGAAAAATCAAGTTATTGCAGCAAATAATCAAGTCATTGTTTTAAATCATAAATTAAAGGCAGATCCCGATGCGAAAATTAATGCGAATATCGCTAAATTACAGCATCAGGAAACACAGTTAAAGCTCGAACTGGATAAGAAAATAGACAGTTTAATAACGCCACAACAAATGCCCGCTTTGCTTGAACATGTTTTACAGCAAAGTGCCAGTTTGCATTTAGTGAGTATGGAGTCATTGTCACCGATTCAATTAACTGCTGGCAAAGATGTAGGGTATTACATTCATCCAGTACGTTTGACTTTTACTGGACGCTATTTTGATGTTATTGGCTATTTGGCTCAACTTGAAGCGCTTCCTGTGAAATATTACTGGCGCTTTTTAGACTATCGCGTAGAGAAATATCCTGAAGCAACGATCAGTTTAGAGGTGTATACCTTAGGTGAAAGTAAGGACTTTATTGGTGGCTAAATATTTATTGCTAGTACTTGGTTTTCTTATGGGTGGATCTGTTTTTGCAGCCCAAGATCCAACAGCCCCATTGGGATGGCAAGCTCCAACGCAAAAAAGTCGGACGCAAAAGGTGTATAAGCCAGTACTACAAAGTGTGTTATGTGATGAATATAGCCGTTGTAGTGCGATCATAAATGACCGTAATGTTTCTGTTGGTCAAAGCGTGAGTGGCTATAGAGTTATAAAAATTTATCCAGATTCTGTTGTGGTATCGCGTGGTGGTAAGCAGTCGCGCTTAGCATTATTTGCAGACAATATAACAATAAAATATTGAGGGAATGGTTAGTATGCGTCGAGTCGCTGTAGGTTTAGCTATTGCGTCACTGGTTGGTTGTTCAACCAATATGGGGCACCGCGATCCTGTTGAAATAAAACAAGCATTAAATCAAGCGGTTAATGATGCTAATAATACATCATTAACGGATCTTCCTGAAGGGGTAAGTGCGGATCTAATGCCGAATATGGATCCTATGTCAGGATCTTCTACCGTACCATCGCACGTGGTAGAAAAGCGTTTTCAAGTGAATGCTCGTAATGTTGAAGCGAAAGCGTTTTTCACCAGCCTTGTGAAAGGTACGCCATTTAATATGGTGATTGCACCGAATGTGTCAGGTCGAATAACACTAAAATTAAAAGATGTAACGTTAAGTGAAGTCTTAAAAGTGGTCTCTGATATGTACGGTTATGAGATCACGCGTGCTGATAATATCATTCAGGTCTTTCCTGCCACATTACGTACTGAAATCATTCCCGTTGATTATTTGCAATTGCAGCGTCGTGGGGTTTCCTTAACCTCGATCACAACAGGCTCTGTGACTGATAATGATTCATCAAATGGTTCTAGTAATAGTAACAATAATGATGATGACAACAACAGTAGTGATAACAACGACAATAATCTAAATTCAGGTGATAGTACAACGACTGGCGGCACCACCATTGAAACAACATCTAAGAGTGATTTCTGGGGGCAGTTGCAAAAAGCCGTTCAAGCTATGATTGGTGCTGGTGATGGCCGTAGTGTCGTGGTTTCTCCACAAGCGAGCTTAATTTCTGTACGTGCGTATCCTAATGAATTGCGTGAAGTGAAGAAGTTCCTTGGAATGTCTGAGCAGCGATTAAAGCGTCAAGTTATCTTAGAAGCCAAAATACTTGAAGTAACGTTAAACGACAGTTACCAGCAAGGAATTAATTGGAGCAATATTACTCGTAGTATTGGCAGTGGTGGCGTTACTATTGGTCAGCCTTCCGTGGTGAATCCTGTTACCGGGCTGATTAACACACTCCCTGGTGGTAACGATATTTCTGAGCTGCTTGGCGGTCAAACCAATATTACAATCACCGATGGCAACTTCAGTGCAGTGATGCGTTTTCTGTCGACTCAAGGTGATCTTAATGTGCTATCAAGCCCTCGCGTAACGGCGGCGAATAACCAAAAAGCGGTTATCAAAGTGGGTGGTGATGAGTACTTTGTCACTAACGTATCGAGCAGTAATGTTTCAGGTGATAACAGTACGGCAGCTCCAGATATTAATTTAACGCCGTTCTTCTCTGGCATTTCTCTTGATGTGACTCCGCAAATTGATGATCAAGGTGGTGTGTTACTGCATGTTCACCCAGCTGTGGTTGATGTAACAGATGAAGTGAAATCCATCGATCTTGGCGATAAGTTTGGTACCTACCAATTACCACTGGCGAAAAGCTCTATTCGTGAATCTGATTCTATCATTCATGCTCATTCCGGTGATGTGGTGGTGATTGGTGGCCTGATGAAGACATCAACCCATGATCAAGTATCAAAAGTACCGTTACTTGGCGATATTCCCGGCCTTGGTAATCTGTTCCGTAATATCAATAAAGTACAGCAAAAAACCGAGTTGGTGATTTTACTTAAGCCAACCGTTGTTGGTGAGCAAACTTGGAAGCAGCAGTTAGAACGCTCCCAAAGTCTGCTTAATGAGTGGTTCCCAGAGAATAAATAAGTCATGTATCAGGCTTATTTTGGTTTCCATCAGGCACCTTTTGCTCTAACGCCAAATACGGAGTTATTTCATGCGTTGCCGCCCCATGTTGAAGCTATCCAAACCACATTGGCTGCTTTAACTATGGGGGAAGGGATCATTCATATCTCTGGTGAAGTTGGGACGGGTAAAACTTTAGTGTGTCGCATGCTCATTCAGCGTTTGCCCGTTCATTGTGATTTAGCTTACATCCCAACACCACCAAAAGAGGGCGATGAACTTAAAATCGCATTGGCAATCGAGTTGGGGTTGGAGCCGCCAAAAGATCGCATCGCTTTAACGTCACAATTGCAACATGAACTGATTCGAAGAAAAGAGTTAGGTCGTTCTGTGGTGGTGGTATTAGATGAAGCTCAAGCGTTATCGGATGATTGTTTAGAGACAATTCGGCTGCTTGGTAATCTGGAAACCGAATTTGAGAAACTGTTGCAGATTGTGCTGTTGAGTCAACCTGAGTTGGATCAGCGTTTGCAACAGTATCATTTACGGCAATTACAGCAGCGTATAACGTTTCGAGCACAACTGCGAGCTTTAGATTTGGCTGAAACCGTGGCCTATATTGAGCATCGTCTTTATCAGGCAGGATGTCGTCTACCACTGTTTTCTTTACCTCAATCTAAACTTATTTGGCAGGCCAGTAACGGTATTCCGCGTTTAATTAACCAGCTTTGTCATAAGGCGTTAATTGCAGCAAGCAGTAGCCAATTACAGATGGTTGGCCAACGTGAAATTCTAATGGCTATTCAAGACACACCTGGTGCGAGACAACCACGATGGCTGTTTCCCGTTCCATGGGGGTGGAGTAAAGCATGAGTTCTATTAATAAAAAATTAGATGCTTTAGCACAAAAACAAGCGCTATCTGGTGATTTACCTCCGCTTAAGATGGCGCAAATAAAACCTGTTGCTCAATCGGTATGGCCATCTCGTATTGCCGTGGCTCTTTGTGCGATGGGGGTATTTGCTAGCGGTTGGATCATTCGTTCATCTTATATTGATGCCGATGAGTCTGGTGCCGGGTTTCATGTTGTCACTCCAGCGGTTGCCGCGTCTAATCCTGTCTCTAATCATCAGGTGACGGTTAAGGTAAAGAGTGACTCTCTGCCGGTACTTCACAGTCAAGAATTAAAGACTTCAAGTGAAGAAGATAACGAGATAATAGCGGAACCTCGTTCTATTTCTACTGCGGCAATTGCTCAAGTAGAAGAACCTAAAACCACACCGATTAAACTGAAGCATCAAGCGATAAAGCCAGTAGTTGCAGAATATGACAGTACATCTGAGCCGGAATTTGAATCTGAGCCAGAAGTACATATTGCTCAAGTTAGAGCAGCGCCTCGCCATGTTGTTGAAGAGAGTCATGAGCCTGAGCAATTGTCGATTAAAACCGTTACGTTAAATAATCGCCAGCTGGCTGATCTTGAATATAACCGAGCGGAAAAAGCACTAGCACAAGCTGACAGTCAACAAGCGATCATCAGTTTACAAAAGGCCGTTAAGTATCGACCAGACTGGATTGAAGCAAGACAAAAGCTAGCGGCTACTTTATATGGTCAAGGCAGTGTTCGCGGTGCCAT
The DNA here is from genome assembly GCF_038086725.1 of Photobacterium damselae subsp. damselae. Lineage (NCBI taxonomy): Bacteria > Pseudomonadati > Pseudomonadota > Gammaproteobacteria > Vibrionales > Vibrionaceae > Photobacterium > Photobacterium damselae. Next base: position 2,941,040 of record NZ_CP146970.1, on the reverse strand, counting down.
CGCAACCTTGGAAGAGGGCTTGGAACTTGCGCCTCAGCAGCCGGTATTGCGTTTAACGTTAGCGAAATTATTAGCACAAGAATCTCAACCAGAAGCGGCACTGGCTATCTTAAATTCTGTGCCTACGAATGCGCCTATGCCTTATTTGGTGATGCGTGGTGCCCTTGCTCAAGAAGTTAAAAATAACGCGATTGCTTTAAATTCTTATCAGCAACTGCTTAACCGTCAACCTCAAAATGGCCGCTGGTGGCTAGGTCTGGCTATTGCCGCAGAACGTAGCAATAACAAAGCCAAAGCAACCATGGCTTATCAGCAAGCATTGAAGTATGGCCATATTTCTCAGCAGTCAATTCAGTTTGCTCAGCAACGTTTAGCGTTATTAACAAAAACTCGAGGTTAAGTGTATGTCTCTGCGATTAAGAAAACGTCTTGGGGATCTTCTAGTTGAAGAGAATATTATTGCGCAAAGTGAGTTAGAACAAGCGCTGGCTGAACAACATAATACCGGGCGTAAGTTGGGTGATACGTTGATCAGTATGGGCTTTATCTCCGAGCAACAGATGTTGGAATTCTTATCGCGTCAGTTAGGGATCCCGCTGGTTAACTTGAGCCGAATTAAGATCGATAGTGATGCAGTATCGCTACTATCTGAGGTTCATGCTCGTCGTTTACGTGCGTTAGCAATTGGTCGCAATGGCGATACCGTACGTGTTGCTATGAGTGATCCTGCCGATCTGACCGCGCAGGAAGCCGTTTACGATCAGCTTCATGGCTATCAAGTTGAGCTGGTGATTGCTTCTGAAACTCAACTGTTAGCTGCATTTGATCGCTACTATCGCCGCACTAAAGAGATCGCCTCTTTTGCCGAGCAACTTAAAGCGGAACATCAGGTACAAAATCCCTTTTCTTTTGGTTTTGATGAAGCGGTTGATAATGATGAAGTTACAGTCGTTAAGCTGATCAATACGTTATTTGAAGATGCGATCCAAGTCGGGGCCTCTGATATTCATATTGAGCCTGATGAAGATGTCTTACGTATCCGCCAGCGTATTGATGGGGTATTACACGAAACGGTATTACAAGAGAAAAGTATTGCTTCGGCATTGGTGCTGCGTTTGAAGCTGATGAGCGGTCTGGATATTTCAGAAAAACGTCTGCCACAAGATGGACGCTTTAATATTAAAGTAAAAGATCATTCAGTCGATATCCGTATATCAACCATGCCAGTACAGCACGGTGAATCGGTTGTAATGCGTCTATTGGATCAATCTGCCGGGATTTTAAGTCTTGAGCAGGTAGGTATGCCGGCAGAGATCCTAACCCGTTTCCGCCGTCAGCTTAAGCGTTTACACGGTATGATTTTAGTAACAGGCCCAACAGGTTCGGGTAAAACCACCACCTTATACGGTGCGCTTAATGAATTAAACTTGCCGGGTAAAAAATTGATCACCGCAGAAGATCCGGTGGAATATCGCTTGCCTCGTGTTAACCAAGTTCAAGTCAATAGTAAGATTGGTCTGTCGTTTTCTTCGATTCTCCGTACGGTACTTCGTCAAGACCCCGATGTGATCTTAGTGGGTGAGATGCGTGACCATGAGACGGTTGAAATTGGTTTGCGTTCTGCTCTAACTGGCCACTTAGTTCTGTCGACACTGCACACTAATAATGCCATTGATAGTGCGCTTCGTATGATTGATATGGAAGCTCCTGGCTACTTAGTGGCAAGTGCGGTACGTGCGGTGCTCGCTCAGCGTTTGGTGCGTCGTATCTGTCCAGAATGCAAAGAGCCTGTGGCATTAGCACCTCAGCAGCAAGTGTGGTTGGAAAGTCGTTATCCGCAATTGAGTCAGCATACTTTTCATTATGGTCGAGGCTGTCAAAACTGTAATTTCTCTGGCTATCGAGGTCGTATCGGTGTGTTTGAACTGCTTGAAATTGATATGCCGATGATGGATGCACTGCGAGATAATAATGCGGTGCTATTTGGTCAGTTAGCACGGAATAGTCAAAGTTATAAACCGTTGATTGAATCTGCGATGGAGCTGGCTATGGCCGGTACAACAAGTATTGATGAAGTGCTGATCTTAGGTGAAAGCGACAACGTTGATTTGGTGGTGTGAGTCTAGTTTATGGCGATGTTTCAATATAAAGGTCGTTATCAAGGGGCGATCCGACAAGGCAAAATAGAGGCTGCCAGCAGTGATGCCGCCGCTGATCTTTTGCTGCAACAAGGGATCATTCCGCTCGATCTAAAGCCGTACTCAGAGTCTCCACTTAACTTCGACTTAATGGTGCTGTTTAAGGCTCCTTTGCCGCTAGAGATCTTGGTGATTTTTTGTCGTCAGCTCTATAGCTTAACCAAAGCTGGGATCCCATTACTGCGTGCGATTAAAGGTTTGGCACAAAGTACTAGCCATCCACTACTACGTGAAACTTTAGAAGCGGTTATTGCCGATTTAACCAATGGTAGTCCGTTATCGGTCTCAATGAAGCAACATCCACGAGTATTTACGCCACTGTTTGTTTCAATGATCAATGTGGGTGAAAACACAGGTCGTTTAGACAGCTCTTTGCTTCAGTTAGCCAATTATTATGAGCAGGAGATGGAAACCCGTCGCCAAATAGCTTCTGCCATGCGTTATCCCATGTTTGTTTTAACCTCGATTGGTTTGGCTATGGTGGTACTGAATATCAAAGTTATTCCACAGTTTGCTTCGATGTTTTCTCGATTTGGTATGGAGTTACCTCTGCCGACTCGAATTTTAATTGGCACTTCAAATTTCTTTGTACATTACTGGCCGTTATTACTAGGGGCTTCATTGGCCACTTGGATTGGGTTACGAGTTTGGCGCAATACCGTCAAAGGGCAAGAGACGTGGGATAACTGGCGTCTTAAAGTTCCGGTCACGGGCAGTATTGTGACTCGTGCTCAGATGGCCCGTTTTTCTCGTACATTTGCGTTAATGATTCGTGCTGGTGTTCCGCTTAATACCGCATTGCAGATGTCTGCCGAGGCATTGGGTAACCGCTATTTAGAGAACCGTTTGATTGAAATGAAAAGTGGCATTGAAGGGGGCGCAAGTATCGCGAGTACTGCGGTTAGTAGTGGTATTTTCCCTCCGTTAGTGTTGCAGATGATTGCTGTTGGTGAAGAGACCGGTCAAGTTGACGATCTTTTAATGGAAGTTGCCGATTTTTATGACCGCGAAGTGGACTATGATCTAAAAACTCTGACAACGCGTATTGAACCCATTTTATTATTAGTGGTTGCTGGCATGGTATTGCTGCTGGCGTTAGGTATTTTCCTCCCGATGTGGGGCATGTTGGACTTGGCTCGTGGTGGTTAAAACTCGTCATTATTTATGGGTTCGCCGGAGTGTCACTGTTGCTTTAGTTTTGCTCGTTATCGCTATCATGATGATGTATTGGGCCAAAATTGAGCGTAGTGCTCGTGAGGCTCATTTGCACATGTTAGTTGGACAGTTTCAAGAAAATGCGGCGCAACTGAAGCAGTATTGGGAACTCAACAATCGACCTCAGCAAACTATAATTGATGGATATTTAGTCCAATTTACAGAACGTGGTTGGCCTAAATTATCGTCAAATAGTGATAGTGGATGCCAAGAGATGTGGCAACTATTGGCTGGTAAGAAGGCAGATCTGAAATATTTAGCGTTAAAACGCAATGAGATTCATAATCGACTGAAATATGACACCTGCTATTACCTTATTTCGCCAAATAAATGGCTAGGATTAGGTTATAGTAATGAGATATTATATGTCGGTAGTTTCAGCACAACAGAATGAATTTCAATTTCTGTTATAGGACAGTGCAATGAATAAGCAGCAGGGTTTCTCGTTAATCGAGTTAGTCATTGTCATTATTGTGGTGGGTATTTTGGCTGCCACAGCAATGCCTCGATTTTTAAATATTACTGAGCAAGCAAAGAAAGCCGCAGTAGAAGGTATGGCTGGTGGTTATGCAACCGCAGTGATTTCTGCTCGTGCTCAGTGGGAAGCATATGGCCGTCCAACGATGCAAGGTGTCAGTGGGGCGGTAAACAGTGTGGATTATGATGGTAGTGAGTTCCTACTAACTAAAGAGTCTAATCAAGATGGTATTCGTATGGGTTACCCGTATGCACTATCCATTGATGGGAGTTCTAAGCCTTTTTCAGCTATGGCTCCTCAAGATTGTGTCGACTTATTAGAGAATTTATTACAAAACCCGCCGCGTGCATCACTGGATCAGCAGTCGATTCCGTCGGGTAATAACGTATTTTTTGTATCGATGTTGGGTTCGGGCAGTGAAAAAGCTTGCCGTTATTATCAAACAACATCAGCGAAAAATAGTAGTGGTATCGCGGATATCACTACAGGTCATTATTTTACGTATACACCGGCAACCGGCCGCGTTGAAGTAAATATTAATAATTAAGTAAATTAATTGGAGTTGTTTTTATGAAACGTCAAGGCGGTTTTACGCTAATTGAATTAGTGGTTGTGATTGTAATCCTAGGCATTCTTGCAGTAACTGCAGCACCTAAGTTTATGAACCTACAGAATGATGCACGTAATGCGTCACTACAAGGTCTAAAAGGTGCTATCGAAGGCGCTGCTGGTATTGTTTATGGTAAAGCGGCAATTAAAGGTATTGAAGCCACTGCGGCAGGATCTAAAGTAGGTGTTAGTGCTGCAGATGGAACTCTATTAACCACTGCGTATGGTTACCCTACAGCTAATACAGCTGGTATTCAGAAAGCTGTTAACGGTTTGAGCAGTACTGATGGTGATTGGACATGTCAAGAAGTTAACGGTAGTAATCCAACAGCACTTCAGTGTACTTTCAAAGGTAAAGATAGCTATTTTGCTAATGATGCTTCTGGTAATTGTTACGTTAAGTATACTCAAGCGGCATCTGGTGCAGTTGCTACAACTACAGTAGTTGCTACTGGCAATGCTTGTAAAACAAACTAAACCTTAGTTGAAATAGCGCTCTTCGGAGCGCTATTTAACCAAAATGTACCTGCTGGTGGATTTTGGTTAAATATCCAATCCCGAGGCTTACTATGAACCATCAGCGAGGCTTTACGCTCGTCGAGCTGATCGTTGTCATTATTCTTATTGGCATTATATCGGTTACAGCAGCATCGCGTTTTTCAGGGCGAAGTGGCTTTGATGCCTATATTACTCGCGATCAGGCGATATCTATTATGCGCCAAATTCAAATAGCAGCCATGCAAGGACAAGGCGTTAGCTCAAATAACCAAAATGTGACCAGCTCTCTGCTTATTGTGCCAAGTTGCTTAGGGGCGGCAAATATCTGCAGTCAGAAATTTCGCGCGCAAACTCCCGATGCGCTATGGCAACAAGATACACATACCAAGTTTTCTAGCACCTCGAGTTTTATTGCTTTCAATTTATTGGGCCAGCCTGTTTCTGCTCAAGGTGAACGTATCTGTACAAATAATGGCTGTGAGATAACGATTACGGCTAAAAATCAGCAAACAACTCATATCTGTATCAACAGTCAAGGTTATATATCAGCAGGAGTTTGTGCTAGTGAGTACTAACTTAAAATCTCGTGGTTTTACGTTAATAGAAGGGATTATCACGATAGTCTTGCTTGCTATTGCAATGATTACCTTAACCAGTTTTCTCTTTCCTCAGTTAGAGCGCTCTGCGATTCCTATGTATCAGGCCAAATCGGCTGCCATTGCAGATGCGGTTTTCAATGAAATATTATCGCGCCAGTTCGACCAACACTCCGATCCGCTGGGTGATAGTGTTTATCGTTGTGGTGAAGCTTATCCATCTGCAGTTTCTGGTGCAATGACCTCTAATCTTTGTTCGAAAGTACTTGGGCCTGATGATGAGTTAGAAAAAGATCAGCCTCAATACTCTAATGATGTGGATGATTTTATCGGTTGCTGGGGGGTACTTAGTCAGTGTAAGACTCATCAAGGTGTAGAGTATCGAGCTATTAAAGATAAAGAGAACAGTTTAGTTGGGTTAATTCCCGGTGTCTCTCAGTCTGAATACAAGCATATTGCCGTTATTGTTAACGTTAATTATGTCGATAATAATCATGGTCAATTCAAACTTGTTTCTGCTCCTAAAGCCGCCGCAGAATTAGTGCCGCTTAAGCAGATTTCGGTCACGGTAGATGCAGGTCGTTATGGCTCGTATCAATATAAAGCGTTGCGAGGTAATTACTGATGAAGAAACTTCAGGGTTTTACCTTAATGGAGATGGTTATCGCAATGGTCATTCTTGCCATTATTATGGTCGGGATTGGCAGTTATATTGAAGCTGGTATTAAAGGGTATTCCAGTACTGTTGATCGTGAACGTTTACAATCTGAAGCTCGCTTTCTATTGGCTCGAATGACTAAAGAGATTCGTCATGCTGCGCCAAATAGCCTTTCTGTATCTGATACATCAGGTTCGAAATGCTTAAGTTTTTATCCTATTGTAGGCTCTGCGGCTTATTACGATAACTTGCCCAATAACAGTCATAGCTTAAATATCTCAACGTTTGATGATGCTAAAAAGTGGAATAGTAGTGACAAAATAGCGGTTGGATTTATTGATCCTCAACAATACGAAAAATCAGATATTAATTTTGCGACTCTTTCTAACGGCAAAGATAATTTATGGTCTTTAACTGTATCATCACCGATTACCACCTCATCTCCGGCGAACCGATTATATCTGTATAAAAATAAGATCAGCTATTGTTTACTTAATTCAACAATAGTACGAATGACGGATAATAAAACACCAATTGTAATGGCTCAGAATGTTAGCCAGTTTAAACCTGGAGTTGAAGTAGCTGGGTTAAGTAGTAATGCGATCGCTTTGATCGGATTACAGTTTAAAGATCCAAGCTCACAAGAAGTTGCTAATTATAATCACAGTGTGCAGGTGCTTAATGCGTTATAACAGTATTCGAGCCCAACGAGGCAGCGGTATTATGATTGCACTCTTTGTCATTATTGTGATGGGACTGATGGCGGCTGCTATGACTAAAATAGGCTGGTCGAGTCAAAATACCACAACCAAAGAAGTGCTAGCAGAACGTGCATGGCTAACGGCCCACTCAGCCAATGAGGTTTTACTGACACAAATATTTCCTCTGGGACAGCCTCACAGCAGTGATGAAACAGCATGTAAAGCATTATTGTTTAAACCTCAAGATTGGTTTAACTGTGAAGCTAAAGTGAGTTGCGAAAGTCGAAAGATCTCGCATAATCATCAACAAATCACCGAATATAAATTAACTAGTACAGCGACATGTGGCAGCAAAAATATAACAATGACACGTACACAAGAAGTATGGGCGCGAGGGGTAAGATAATGCGTTATTTTATTATTTTGTTATGGTTGCTATTGAGTAGTAATAATGTTTTTGCTACAACTCAAGATCAGTTTGAATTTGGTAGTGTTGCTGGTCCTTGTATTGATGACACATGCTCAATTAGCTTAAAAAATAAATATCAGGATCCTCTGGTATTTTTGATGCCGTCATTTTCTTATCAGGTTGCTCCTGATGATTTAGATGATTTAGATGATTTACAAGATGATATAGATAAAATAAAAAAAGAGATTAATAGACGTTGCTGGGGGCAGAATAGTCGATATTGTCGAAGATTAAAAAATGAACTGGATAAAAAAGAACACGAATTAAAAAATATGCTATGGAATGATGCCCCCTCTACTCTTAGAGTGGTTAGTGTTAAAGATGGTATTGTTAAATTCCGGCAATATTTTGCACCATATACACCAGAACATGATGATAAAGGCTTGGAATTAAAGTCGTTTGGTGAATGTGAAGGTGAAGATTGGTGTATAGAAAAGAAACCGATGACAAATATTAGCTATTTTGTTATTGAAAATGGTGCTGATATTAATTTAGGCTCTAAAGGTCGTATTGTAGCCAGAAAAATAAACGTTAATAAATATATTAAATATAAAGATAATATATACGATAATGCTGTTATCGTAAAAAGTCCTCTCAGTAAAAGTTTAAATTATGGTGTTATTGTTAATACACAGGCTCCTAATAATTCAGATGATTTACCTAGTTCAGGTGTATTTAATGGCCGTTATAAATATAAATGGTTTACTGCTGCAGTAGCACTTAAAAAAGATGAAAATAATATTTACCTATCTTTAGATCGTGGTGAAACAGTTTTATCTCATAAAAATGAACAAGTATATTCTTGGCTTACATCTCCACAAGAAGTTGCGTATTTGACGGTCTACGGTTCGGGCCAATATAAAGGGTTGTTATTTTCACTTGGCGGCGATAGTACTCCTAATACATTAGGAAACAATAGCTTATATAAAGGATTCAGTAATGTTACATTGCCTTCTAAACGGCAGTGTGAATATTTAGTTCCAGTCCCTAATAGTAGTCAGTTTAGTGGCTTACCTTTAATGATAGCATCTAAAAATAGTCGAAATGGTTCAGATGGTGGAATATTACGATTATGTCAGCTTCAGTCGAACCCATTAAAAGTAAGTTTTGTGACTGATGAAGATCTTAATGAGCCTCGCCGAGGTAATGATACTGAAGCATGTGGTGGACAAGATTGTATTGAACGACGCCATGCTAATGAGAGTTTTGGTTTTATGGCGTTTCAACAAGCAGTGGATTCTGAAACATGTGAATTATTTCCAGGGCCTGTTCAAACGTGGGAAAGTAATAAAAAAGGTATTTTTTCAATAAATAATCATACAGTGGTTACTGGAACTCCACTGGTAAACTCTCAGCGTAGAGTTGGTTTTCAGCATGTTTTTTACTATGGTGTTAATCAATATAAATTTGTTACTTGTAGTGGTAGTCGATGTTTTTCTAATGGCACATTTTCAAGAAAGTTAAAGTTAGATGATTGGCCTCAAAATGATGATGGCGCTTTTGATCCATCGAAGATTAACAGTGCAAAGAAAGAATATTGGTTTTCAAGTTTATATTTACATCAAGGTCAACATGTAGTTTTCCCAAATGGAACTGTTATACACACAAAAGCTTTAGATATGGCCGGCGGTAATTTGGGTGGTTCGATATTACGATCAGCATCGGGTAAAGCAGATGATTTGATTATTTATGTACATAACAACCCTAATTATATTGCTACTATTACAAATGGTTCTCAGTTAACTGCATTATTATATTCTGAACAAAAAGTATCTATTTCGAGTAGTTATGGTAGTGAATTAACTGGAATAACAGGAGCTGTAACTGCTTTAGATATTGATTTAATTGGCCAGGATTCATTATCACCTAAAAGCTATATTCATGGCCAAAGTGCCTGTTTTGAATCAGAGCCAAACTACAGCTTAACTATTACACCAAAAATCAAAACAAATACCCTGTGTGATGATCAACCTATAGCCTTTAACGTCCAAGCATCAGACGGTAGTTCATCAAATTATACAGGTAAAATCCGCGTTACTATTTCTTCTCGATTTGGTGGTCAATGGGCTAACAATGCGAGTTTTTCTGATACAGAACCATTTGATAATACAGCGTCGTTTCAACTCAATGTTAAAAATAACCAAGCTAAGTTTTGGCTTCGAGCAAATGATGCTGAAAAAATTACAGTTTCAGGCTCCATTGATAGAATGGAAGGGGCCGCTCCCGTCGGTGAGTATTCTTTTATTCCCGGTGGATTTAAAATAACACCGCAAAGTGCCAATATCATTGCGGGTAAACCTTTTAGTGCTACTATTACCGCCGTTGCTTGTCCAGCAGATAACTTGGCTAAAGTAATAACCAATTATAATGGTTTTAAACCGCTAAAATTTTCAACACAATATAATCAGCCTGCTACACCAGCCTATGAAGAAAATAAAGATGGCTCTTTAGATCATAACCGTCCGATAAAGGTGGAGATTATGAATCATCAAGGATCAACAGATCTGGCAAATATTCAATTTACTAATGGTAAATCTGAAAAGTTAACATTGCGTTATCGAGAGGCTGGAGTCTTAAAATGGCAAGTTACTGATCCTACTTGTACACCTGATAGCTGTCCATTTATTGAAAATAATCAATCGAAACAAGTAAAAAAACTGAGACAGGCATTATCTCAAGGTCTTGTTGGCTCTATGTCCATTAATGCTCGTCCATGGACTTTTGCTATATGTCCTTTGACATTTAATGGAAAAAATCAATATCGCTTAGCTAATGGTAATATTTCTTCTGGTGAGGGGTATGCTAGTGCAGGTAAGCCATTTGATGTATTACTTAAGCCTTTAGTTTGGCAGAGTAGTAAGTCGTCAAGAACTGATATCATCAATGTTTCAAATCAAAACTATTGTGGGTACTCAGTTACAAATAATTTCCTTGCTACTGGGGCCCCAAGTATTAATGGGAAGTTATCCATTCACTACCAGTTAGACACCCCGAAAGATGGTAATGAAGGTAACTTTAAATCTGGTCAAATGACTGTTCGTTCTGATTTAAAAGGGCTATTAATTACAGGAAATACTTGGGACGAAGTTGGTAGTATCTGGTATCAAGTGGGGCTAGATGATTACCTAGGGATGAACATAGATAAAAGCCAACGCCATATAGGTCGTTTTTATCCAGCTTATTTTGCTTTAACAAACCCTCAGGTTACGTATGCAAACACAAATGAAAATAGTTCTTTCACTTATCTGCAGCAACCGTTTAAAGTCGGCTTTAAACTAGGGGCTTATAACCGAAGTGGAGATAAAGAGGGATATTTAGTTCATAATTATCTAAGCTTTGCGGATGATCTTAAAGCTACATTTAAAGTTAATTCTGGTAACTATGTTAAGTCAGAGTATACACCACTAGATAGTCGATTAAAGCGATGTGGCGATATCAGTGATCCAGAGTGTTTATCCAGAATAGATGTCGCTCAAAAGTTGAGTTGGCCTAATTTTACTAAGGGGACATTAAGCCAAATTGATTGGCCATTAGCCCCATATGTAGTAATGCGAGACCAAGTTCGTAATCAGCTCATAACTACGACAGAGCCTGATGGGCCGTTTTTTGATTGGCAGCTACGAGTTGAACAAACCACTAAACCTGATGGAGTAACGTGGCGGCAATTAGGAGTTAAGTCAAATAGTCAGGGGGTCTTAGTTGGGAGTAATGATCTTCGCTATGGCCGCATGGTTCTCCAAGATGCCGCTGGTGATATTCGAGGTCCGGTAGCCATTCCACTTCGTGTTGAGTATTGGAATGGTGCGGCCTTTGAAACCAATACCGATGACTCAAGCTCACATTTTGATGGTCGAAATTACTGCCGTCAGATTTTGTATCCTCAACCTGATAAAGGAAATTCTCCAAGCACATCAGGTATCGGTAATGTTGACCAAGGCGTTGCAAGTAATGAAAAGTTAGTCGCGTATCCTGATGTTTCTGCTCTTGAGCCGTTTAAGCAGCAGGTGCGTTTTTGGCAACGATTGTCAAATTCAACGAAACCTACTGATGCTGCGATATCCTGTTTTGGATCTACATCATTACAGCCATGGCTCTCTTATAACTGGCGAAAACAGGGCGATGAGGATCCATCTGCTGTAGTGACATTTGGTGTGTATCAGGGAAATAAGCGTATTATTTATCGTGCTGAAGCGGGAGTTGCATCAAGTAACTATCAATAAAGTTCAGCACAAAATTGAGATCTCGTTATACTAGGTCACGCTGATAGAAAATGAACGTTTTTATGGATACTTTGTCCTATAACTCGGTTCTTTGTCCTTCTCAATGATGGACGTCAGTATTTGAGTAGCCTTGAGTTGGTATGTGGGCAGATTAAGCAAGGTAATTAACCGCCCCGACCAACGATGAAAGGTAGAATTTTTCAGTTTAGAGAGCCGAATTCCCGCTCTCTGGACATTTTGACAAAGAAATTGCGGATCTTGTGGCAGGTTTGACAATCCTTGCCTTGTTTCAACTAACTCCACTTGATACATTTAGCGCAATTTACCGAATTTTGAGCTTGCAGGATTAGCCGAAGACTATGTTTAAAAAACTTCGTGGCATGTTTTCTAATGACCTGTCTATTGACTTGGGTACAGCCAATACCCTTATTTATGTCAAAGGACAGGGCATCGTTCTTGATGAACCATCAGTAGTAGCAATTCGCCAGGACCGCGCCGGTGCAACAAAGAGTGTTGCGGCTGTTGGTCATGATGCAAAACAAATGCTAGGACGTACGCCTGGCAATATTGCTGCGATTCGTCCAATGAAAGATGGTGTAATTGCCGATTTCTACGTGACTGAAAAAATGCTACAGCACTTTATTAAGCAAGTGCACGACAACAGTATTTTACGCCCAAGCCCGCGTGTGCTTGTTGCTGTTCCATGTGGTTCTACTCAGGTTGAGCGTCGTGCGATTCGTGAATCAGCTCAAGGTGCTGGTGCTCGTGAAGTTTATCTTATCGATGAACCAATGGCTGCGGCTATCGGTGCTGGTATGCCAGTATCTGAAGCTACAGGTTCTATGGTGATCGATATCGGTGGTGGTACAACAGAAGTTGCAGTTATCTCCCTTAACGGTGTTGTGTACTCATCTTCTGTACGTATTGGTGGTGACCGTTTTGATGAAGCGATCATCAACTATGTACGTCGTAACTACGGCAGCCTAATCGGTGAAGCAACGGCTGAACGCATTAAGCATGAGATCGGTTCTGCTTATCCTGGTGATGAAGTTCGTGAAATTGAAGTTCGTGGTCGTAACCTAGCAGAAGGTGTGCCTCGTAGCTTTACTCTAAATTCAAATGAAATCTTAGAAGCACTGCAAGAGCCGCTAACTGGCATCGTTTCTGCAGTTATGGTTGCACTAGAGCAGTGTCCACCAGAGCTTGCTTCTGATATTTCTGAACGTGGTATGGTACTAACCGGTGGTGGTGCACTATTACGCGATCTTGATCGTCTGCTAACAGAAGAAACAGGTATTCCTGTTGTTGTTGCCGAAGATCCTCTAACTTGTGTAGCTCGTGGTGGCGGTAAAGCCCTAGAAATGATTGATATGCATGGTGGCGACCTCTTCAGCGAGGAATAAATGCCAACCCCAGCGCACAAAAAAACAGGTGATAGTGTTAGATGAAACCTATTTTTGGCAGAGGCCCATCTCTGCAATTACGCCTGTTTCTTGCCATATTACTATCGGCTGGCTTGATGCTAGCCGATAGTCGTCTTGATGCCTTTGCAAATGTTCGTTACTTTTTAAACTCTGCAATAGCCCCGTTACAGTATGCCGCGAATCTGCCACGAGAGTTGCTTGATAGCATGTCAGGCCAATTTAGCTCTCGCCAAACCCTATTGGTAGAAAATAAAGCCCTAAAACGTGACTTGTTGGTGATGCAAAGTAACGTCTTATTGCTCGATCAATTAAAGCAAGAAAACAAGCGATTACGTGATTTACTCGGTTCTCCATTTGTGCGAGATGAGCGCAAGATGATTACCGAAGTTATGGCCGTTGATTCCGATCCGTACAGTCATCAGGTGATGATAGATAAAGGTCGTATCGATGGTGTGTATGAAGGTCAGCCTGTTATCAATGAAAACGGCGTTGTTGGTCAAGTCTCTTACGTTGGCGCACATAACAGCCGGGTATTGTTGTTGATTGACCCTATGCATGCCATTCCAGTTCAAGTGGTTCGTAATGATATTCGAGCAATTGCCTCTGGTACCGGACAGTCGAATGAAATTCAGCTTGAGCATGTTCCAAGTAGTACCGATATCCAAGTGGGCGATAAGCTAGTGACTTCAGGTCTCGGTGGTCGTTTCCCTGAAGGATATCCTGTTGGTTATGTAACGGAGTTTTCTTTTGATAACAAACGTCCGTTTGCACAAGTAAAAGCTCGTCCAAGTGTGAATTTTGATCGCTTACGATATCTACTCTTAGTATGGCCAACGCCTCAACATAAAGAGACAGACCAAGATGTGGCGGCATCAACAGTTATTCCAACCGTTGCAGCTCAAGTAGCATCGCCAAAAGTTGAGCCAATTCCAACAGAACCGAATAAGCCAAAAGCAAAAAAAGAGGTGACCAATGTCCACTAGTTATGCTCATGGCCGAATTTGGATTTGGATCTCTTTTATTCTGGCTCTGATCCTACAAACAGCACCTTGGCCGGGACCGTTTGAACCGTTTCGTCCTTCTTGGGTTATGTTAGTTGCCTTTTATTGGGTGCTGGCTTTGCCTCATCGTGTGAATGTGGGAACAGCGTTAATCGTTGGTTTGCTGTGGGACTTGATGTTGGGCTCTACGTTAGGTGTTCGAGGGTTGATGATGTCAATCCTGTGCTATATTGTGGCGCTTAACTTTCAAGTATTACGAAATTTGTCGTTGTGGCAGCAAGCGGTTATTGTGGCGCTACTTAGTGTTGCAGGTAAACTGATTGAGTTCTGGGCTGAATATTTAGTCTCAGATATTACATTTGATCCACAGCAGTTATGGGCCGTTGTCTTAAACTTTTTACTCTGGCCATGGCTGTTCTTGCTACTGCGTCGAGTTAGACGTAAATTGGCAATACGCTAGTTAACACATTGAAATTTTAAAGGGGAAGCTGGTATTGGCTTCCCTTTTTGTTATTTAAGGAATTCTAACAATGTCATCAACCATTCAAGTCTACCTAGCATCAGGTTCTCCTCGTCGACAAGAGCTATTAACTCAGTTGGGATACCAATTTGAACGTGCGGTTGTTGATGTAGAAGAGTGCCATCAAGCGGGTGAAACACCAGAGCAATATGTACAACGATTGGCAAAGGATAAAGCTTTGGCCGGAGTTGCTGTTACAGATGGTCACACTCCTGTGATTGGGTCCGATACTATTGTTGTGGTTGATGATACAATCCTTGAAAAGCCCATTGATTTTAATGATGCAAAACGGATGTTGGAGCTATTATCGGGTCGTAAACACCAAGTTATGACCGCGGTAACGGTTGCAACACAAGAGCGCCAACAAACTCGCCTCGTTATCACTGATGTGTGGTTTAAAACTTTGTCTGACAACGAAATTAAAAATTATTGGCAAAGTGGAGAGCCACAAGATAAAGCGGGCAGTTATGGTATCCAAGGGATTGGCGGTAAGTTTATCGAACGAATTGATGGCAGTTATTATGCTGTGATGGGGCTACCTTTAGTGGAAACCGACATCATGGTGCAAGAATTTTTAAGTTTATCAAAATAGAGGCAACCATGAGCACTGAGCTGCTAATAAACGTGACACCGAGTGAGACTCGTGTCGCTATGATTGAAGATGGCAATTTGCAAGAGATCCACATTGAACGTGAATCTAAACGCGGTATTGTTGGCAATATTTATAAAGGTCGAGTGAGCCGAGTTCTTCCCGGTATGCAGGCGGCATTTGTCGACATTGGTTTAGATAAAGCGGCGTTTTTGCATGCCTCTGATATCGTTCCTCATACTGAATGTGTAGCAGAGAACGAAAAACAGCAGTTTCAGGTTCGTGATATTTCTGAGCTAGTGCGTCAGGGCCAAGATCTTGTGGTTCAAGTAGTCAAAGATCCTTTAGGTACCAAAGGCGCACGTTTAACAACAGATGTGACGTTGCCATCGCGCTATTTGGTCTTTATGCCTGGGGCGAGTCATGTTGGTGTTTCACAACGTATTGAAAGTGAACATGAACGAGAGCGTCTGAAAAAAATCGTTATGCCACATTGCGATGATTTGGGTGGTTTTATTATTCGTACTGCTGCTGAAGGAGCATCGGATGAAGAACTCAGCCAAGATGCAGCCTTTTTAAAGCATTTATGGCGTAAAGTGATTGAGCGTCGTGCAAAATATAAAACGCGTTCAATGCTCTATGGTGAACTGGGGTTAGCTCAGCGTATTCTACGTGATTTCGTGGGAACTGAAATTCATAATATTAAAGTCGACTCTCGTTTAGCCTTTGATAAATTAAAAGAATTTACAGACGAATTTGTTCCTGAAGTAACGGAAAATATTGAGTATTACTCGGGCGACCAACCTATTTTTGATCTGTATGACACTGAAAATGAGATCCAGCGATCTTTAGATCGTAAGGTTGAACTGAAATCAGGTGGCTACCTTATTATTGATCAAACCGAAGCCATGACAACGGTCGACATCAATACGGGAGCGTTCGTTGGTCGTCGTAATTTAGAAGAAACGATCTTTAACACCAATATTGAGGCAACCAAAGCTATTGCACGTCAGCTGCGTCTTCGTAACCTTGGCGGCATTATCATTATCGACTTTATCGATATGGCAGGCGAAGATCATCAGCGTCGAGTTCTACAAGCATTAGAGCAAGCATTATCCGGCGATCGGGTAAAAACCAACATTAATGGCTTTACTCAGCTTGGTTTAGTTGAGATGACACGAAAAAGAACTCGTGAAAGCATTGAACATGTTCTATGTGGTACGTGTCCAACTTGTAAAGGTCGAGGCACTGTGAAAACAGTTGAGAGTGTTTGTTACGAGATTTTACGTGAAGTCACTCGTGTTAACCGCGCTTATGACGCCGATCGTTTTGTTGTTTATGTTTCACCTGTTGTTGCAGATGCATTATCAGGTGATGAATATCATGCACTTGCTGAGCTAGAAGTTTTCATTGGTAAAGAAGTGAAAATTAAAGCCGAGCCTCTTTATATTCAAGAGCAGTTTGATGTCGTGATGATGTAAGAGGATTCTTTGCGTGACAAGCATACCCACTAAGTTAGCCCGAGCCTTGTTGTGGCTAATTGTTGGCGGAGCTGTTTTTTCCGCCATTACTATTACTGGGTTGCGAGTCACGCTTCCTTATATTGACCGTTATCAGCAGCAATTAACCGCATGGGCTGAGCAGCAGATTGGCTTGCCTATTTCGGTCGGGACAGTCAACGGTCGCTGGTTTAATGCCGGCCCTGAATTTACGTTATCAAATGTCGCTCTTTACCGCGAAGATTCGACGCAACAAATTGTCTCGATTGGGCAAGTTTCTGTTGCACTTAACTTTTGGCAAAGTCTACTTCAAGCCAAACCTGTATTTAAAGATATTGAAATCAATCAACTCAAGGTTGATCTTACTCAACTGCCTAAACAACAAAAGACGCAAAAAAAGCAAACTAAAAGCTGGGCTGAAAAGTTAGAACAGCTATTTTTAGTGCGCCTTGACCGTTTTACTCTCCAGCATTCACAAATTACCTTATACACCCCATCGGGCAAATCGCAGCAACTGGATATATCTGATCTTAATTGGCGCAATAACGCAGGTCATCACTTAGCGGAAGGTACTGTTAGTATTGCTAACAGCCATTTGAGTCGATTAAAAGTCATGGCTGATTTCTCTGAGCAAGGTGATTTGTCTTCGATAACTGGGCAGTTCTACGTTCAAGCTTCAAAGTTGGCGGTGACACCTTGGTTGCACCAGACATTTGCTAACATTGCGGATATCAAAAACAGTGAAGTGAGCTTTGAAAGTTGGATTAATGTTAAGCAAGGTCTTATCGAACAGAGCACGCTGGCGTTAGGTCCAATCGATATTGCATGGCAGCAAAATCAAGTCTCCCATCAGTTTAAACTCAAGCGAGGTGTGGTTTCTTTAGCGCCATTAAACGCAGAGCCAAGCAGTAATCAGTGGTATATCTCAACACATGATTTTGCTGTTACTACCAATGGTCAATCTTGGCCGCAATTGAATCTTCAAGCTAATGTGAATCTTGATCGTCAATACCAGCTTCAAGATTGGAAGTTGCAAATTGCCGATCTTGATTTAGCTCGGCTACGGCCTTTACTCGGTTTATTTCCTCAAGAGCTGCCTGCGATCAAAACGGTTACCGCAATGAAGCCTCAAGGTTTGATCTCTCAACTACGAGTATCGGATAAACCAGGTCAGCAACCGCAATTTTCTGCTGATTTCTCCCATGTCGCAATTAAGCAGTGGCAATTGATCCCCGAAATTCACAAACTTAATGGACAAGTGTCTGGTAGTTTGCAGCAAGGCAAAGTGCAATTGAGCCTGACTGATGATCAACTGCCTTATCAAGGGGTCTTTCAAGCTCCTCTTAATATTAAACAAGCTAATGTGACGGGCTATTGGCAAATTGATAAGGACGGAAGTTGGCGGTTATGGAGTGATCATCTTGCCGTAACGACTCCGGATCTTGCTGCCAACGGTGTTTTTCGCCTTGATTTTCCTTATCAACAGCCTGCATGGTTGTCATTTTATGGCGATGTTGATGTTAAAAATGCGGGGGCAACATGGCGTTATTTACCTATTCCAGCACTTGGTAGTGAGCTCACTGATTACCTTTCACGAGCGATCCGGGGCGGGGAGGCAAAAGGGGCGAAACTACTGTGGTATGGCGCGCTACAAGATTTTCCATACAGCCACCATAATGGTATTTTTCAGGTTGATGTTCCCCTTAAAAAGGCTCGTTTTATTTTCGATACTGCGTGGCCAGAATTGACAGATTTGCAGCTGGATTTAGTCTTTAAAAATGATTGGATGTATCTCGATTCTCATCATGTCAAAACAATGGGAGCAGTTGGAAGCCGTGTTACGGGAGCATCTAAGCTTGCCAGTGATGGCCATTTAAAACTAGATATTGATGTGGCTGCTGATGGCCGTGCTGTTCGAGATTATATGTTGGCTACACCTTTAGTTGATTCTGTTGGTGCCGCCTTAACAACAGTGCAAGTTAGTGGGCCGGTCAGTTCTCAATTTAGTTTGGATATTCCTTATGATGGTAGCCAAGTCGGTGTAACGGGCTATGCGTTGTTGAATAAGAACCGAGTTGCTTTGCAAACGCCAAATATCGAACTTGATAACGTATCGGGCAAGCTTAATTTTCATGATGATAAGATCTTAGCTCAAGGCTTCAGTGGACGTTTATTGCAACAGCCGATTGATTTGAGTTTTAGTGGTGCCAATCAAGATGAAGGCTATCAAGTATTAGTTGATTTGGCTGGCGACTGGCAACTATCTCCACTGCAAAAGCAATGGCAAGATCCTTTACTTGAACAAGTTTCTGGTCGTAGTCAGTGGCAATCTCATGTTGCAGTTCATCTAAATGACACAGGGTTTGGTTATGATGTTGATCTGAAAGCTGGCTTAGCTAATATTATTAGTAAGTTACCGTATCCATTAGCCTACATTGCCGCTCCAAAACAGCAGCAATATGTCACAGTAAAAGCACAAGGTGACAAAGAAAAAGTGGATGTAACGGCGCAGTTGCCAGATATGAACTATCAGATGCGACTTAATTTACAAACCAATGAACCACACATTGTTGCCAGTTATGCGGCCATTGGTAAGAAGCAGCTGCTGCCTTGGCCGTTATTGGGTCAGCGCATTGATATTAATAGTGAGCAGGTGAATTTGGATGATTGGCTTGATGTGCTATCTAGTATTAATCGCTCTTTTGTCCAAGCAAAACAGCAGGGTGAACCAAGAGCTGTGCCATCAATTCCCTTACCAACACAGATTAATGGGCAGGTAAAACAACTGATTGTTGGTCAAATGCCGTGGCATGATGTCACGCTTACGGCACGAAGAAGCGGCACTAATTGGCATGGAAATCTTGCCAGCCGAGAAGCGACAGGCACAGTAAATTGGTACGCACCTAATCAATTAAATATTAATCTAAAACGGTTGTTTTTAACTATTCCAGGATTAGATAAGTCTCATAAACTGTTTCGCGAGCCTTACAAAATCACATCACAGCCGTTTCAAGTATCAGCTCAAGATAGAGCGGTAATGAGAGCGATGCCTAATATCAACTTATCCATAGCCGATGCTTGGCTGCAAGGGTATCGCTTAGGTAAAGTCGAAGGTCAATTGCTCAAGAATGGCAGTAGTTTAACGCTCCCTAAATTATCAGTAACAACAGGAGCCATGGCTTTGAATATGCAAGGTGCATGGCAGATTAAAGGAAATACGAGTACGACCCAGTTGAGTGCAAAAATTAAAGGGGAAGACAGTACAGATTTAATGGGGCGATTAGGTATCTCTGGGGGTATTCAAGATGCTTCATTTAAAACCAATTTATCAGCGTCATGGCAAGGTACGCCATGGCAGATTCGACGAGAAACATTAACAGGACAAGTTAAAACGAAAACGGGTAAAGGCATTATTAGTGGTGTAGGTGGCGCAGGTCGCTTACTCGGTTTGTTTAGTATTGATTCCATTATTCGCAAAATGCAGCTCGATTTCTCTGGCATTTTTGAAAATGGTTTGGCTTTTGACTATATCAAAGGCTCTGGTGATATTAAGAACGGTATTTTTACCACGAAAGATTTGACCATGAAGGCGTTAGCTGGCGATATGACGATTAAAGGTCAAGCGAACTTAGTGAAAGAAACCGTTGATGCGAATGTGAAATTCATACCTGACTTTACTTCGGGTATTCCTGTGCTGACGGCATTTGCTGTTGCACCACAAACTGCACTGTATGTATTTGCTATCTCAACTGCACTATCACCTGTGTTAGATGTCTTTACCCAAGTGAATTACTATGTTCACGGAAAAATAGATGATCCTGTTGTTACCGAACGCTCACGTTTTCAAGGGGAGTATAAACTTCCGGAAACCAAACAGTAGAAAGTAAAGTTGGAAAGGATATTAGCCATGACTAAAGTTGGGATTGTGCAGATGAACTCAGGGGCAGATCCTGAGCATAATTTATTAAAGCTAAAGAAAAAATTGAAAGGCTTACAACTGCAAGGTGCCAAACTGATCGTGACACCCGAAAATACAGTTGTCTTTGGTAGCAAAGAGGATTATCACAAAGTTGCAGAGCCACTCAATGATGGCCCTATTCAAACTGAACTTGCTCACTTTGCAAAACAATTAGGTATCTGGTTATTAATTGGCTCTATGCCTATTCGTCAGCAAGATGGTGCGGTAACAGCCACTGCTTTACTTTATGATGATCAGGGTCGATTACACGAACATTACAATAAGCTGCATATGTTTGATGTTGAAGTGGCCGATCAACACCATAGCTATCGAGAATCAGATACCTTTAAGCCTGGTGATGAAATCAAAGTAGTCAGTACGCCATTTGGCAACATTGGCATGAGTATCTGCTATGATGTGCGCTTCCCACAGTTATATACAGCACTGCGAGAGCAAGGTGCTGATATTATTGTGGTACCAGCGGCCTTTACTCGTGTAACAGGAAAAGCGCACTGGGAAGTCTTATTACGAGCGCGTGCGATTGAAACCCAATGTTGGGTAATCGCTGCTGCACAATGGGGTGAACATAACGAATCCCGAGAAACCTGGGGTCATTCAATGGTGATTGATCCATGGGGACAAGTTGTCGTGTGTCAGCAACAAGGAACGGGTGTCATTACGGCACATGTTGATCCGCAGCTAACAAAAACAATTCGAACTAATATGCCTGTGGTTGATCATGCCCGTTTGCATCTTCAGCCTCTCAATTAAAAGAGTTATTGAATGACCCTAAACACAGTAGAAAAGACCATGTTGGCTCAGGCTGACATGGGTCAAGACGAGTTACAAGCTATTCTAGCTAAGATTGCTACTCGAGATGTGGATTATGCTGATATCTATTTCCAATCTTGTTGGCATGAATCGTTAGTTCTTGAAGACAGCATCATTAAAGACGGTTCGTTTAATATTGACCGTGGTGTTGGGGTTCGAGCGATTTCTGGTGAGAAAACAGGTTTTGCTTATTCTGATCAGATCAATCTGTTAGCTCTAGAGCAAAGTGCAAAAGCGGCTCGTGGTATTGCGCGTCAAGGTCGTAGTGCTCAGGTACAAGCTTTTGTTCCCGTTACAGCGAGTGGTATTTATGCACCTGTCGATCCATTAACAACGATGGATAAGCAGCAGAAAATTGAATTATTGCAGCAAATTGATAGCTATATTCGCACTAAAGAACCTTTGGTGACTGAGGTTTCAGTTAGCATTAATGGTGTTAATGAGCAAATCTTAGTGGCAGGCCTTGATGGTACTTATGCTGCGGATGTTCGCCCATTGGTTCGCCTATCAATTAGCGTATTAGTTGAGCGTGGCGACAAACGCGAACGTGGTAGTGCTGGTGGCGGTGGTCGTTATGGCTATCAAGCATTCTTAGCAGAAGATGAAAACGGTAAGAGTGTTGCGTTACATTTTGCCGATGAAGCGATTCGTCAAGCATTAGTAAGTTTAGAAGCACAAGCCGCACCAGCTGGAACTATGCCAGTGGTATTAGGGGCTGGTTGGCCTGGCGTATTGTTGCATGAAGCGGTTGGTCATGGCTTAGAGGGGGACTTTAACCGTAAAGGTTCTTCTATGTTCAGTGGACAGCTTGGAGAGCAAGTCACATCATCACTATGTACTATTGTTGATGATGGCACACTACCGGATCTGCGTGGCTCTATTAATGTCGATGATGAGGGTACTCCGGGCCAATACAATGTGTTGGTTGAGGGCGGTAAACTTAAAGGTTACATGCAAGATAAGCACAATGCTCGCTTAATGGGTGTTGCTCCAACAGGTAATGGTCGCCGTGAGTCTTATGCACATCTTCCAATGCCTCGTATGACCAATACTTACATGTTACCAGGTGAGCACTCGCCAGAAGAAATCATTGCTAGTGTGAAAAAAGGTATCTATGCCCCGAACTTTGGTGGTGGTCAGGTTGATATTACTTCCGGTAAATTTGTGTTCTCAGCATCAGAAGCTTACTTAATTGAAAATGGTAAGATCACAACCCCTATTAAAGGCGCAACGCTTGTAGGTAGTGGTATTGAAGCCATGCAGCAAGTTTCTATGGTCGGTAATGATCTGCAGATCGATAAAGGGGTTGGTGTGTGTGGTAAAGCTGGGCAAAGTATTCCTGTCGGCGTTGGTCAACCAACCTTGAAGTTAGATTCCATGACTGTGGGTGGCACTCAATAGTTGCGAGTTAACTTCTAAATAAAAAAATGCCAGGCTCCTTATTGGATACTGGCATTTTTTGTTTTTGAATAGGTAAACACTACAGATTCAACATTTAATTAGTCTTGAATGTACAACTCTTTTAGGTACTGGAAGATCTCTTTAAATGCTTTGCCTGGTTTTTGCTGTGCCTTCTCTTTACCTGCTTGGCGAACCAATTGACGTAGGTGCTGGCGATCTGCGTGAGGGTGATCAACTAAGATAGCATTGATCATGCTGTCTCCGTTTTCGATCAATTTATCACGTTTTTGCTCAAGCTTTTTCAACATCACGGTTTGTTGAGAGTGCTTATTACGTAGTTTATCTAGAGCTGCTTCAATTGGCTCAATATCAATAAAACGCATCTGCTTACCGATGTACTGCAACTGACGACGGCGAGCTTCTTTCGTAAAGCGTTGTGCGTCTTTAATTGCGTCCATCATATCTTCATCAAGAGGCATTTTGGCAAGGGCATTAGGCTTAAGCTCTACTAGCTCTTCACCAATTTTTTGCAGCTCTTCCATGTCGCGCTTCATCTCGGATTTACTTACCCAGATGATTTCCTCTTCTTCTTCCCAAGGGGCTTTTTTGTTTTTACGGCTCATAATGGGCTCACTAAGGGGGTTAATGATTCTATTTTATCAGTTTAATAACGATTTTGGGCGTAAATTCCATTATTCTATAACTAATAATGCCAATTCCGAGAAAAGAAAAGTATGGACGTAAGAGAACAGGTAGCTCAGCAGCGTGTTGAGCTTGAAGCTGCTGTTGCCAAAGCCCTTGAAATGGCTGGACAAAAAGCCGATGCCGCTGAAGTTGCAATTAATAAAACAACAGGCATCAGCGTTTCAACTCGTTTGAGTGAAGTGGAAAATGTTGAGTTTAACAGCGATGGTGCTTTAGGTATTACAGTGTACCGCGGTCAGCGTAAAGGCAGCGCATCCACCTCTGATCTTAGTGAAAATGCTATTGCTCAAACTGTCGCTGCAGCATTAGATATTGCCAGCTACACCTCGGAAGATCCTTTTGCAGGACCAGGCCCAAAAGAGTTGATGGCAAAAGATATTCCAGATTTAGATCTGTTCCACCCAGATGAGCCTGAACCGGATCACGCAGCTGAAATCGCCATTGCCGCAGAAGAAGCTGCGATGGCTTATGATCCTCGAATTAAGCAGAGCGATGGCGCAAGCTATGACAGCCATTATGGTATTCGTGTTTATGGTAATAGCCATGGCATGTTAGCCAGTTATGCCTCTAGCCGTCATAGCATCAGTTGTTGTGTGATTGCTCAAGGTCAAAATGGTGAAATGGAGCGCGACTATAGCTATACCACAGCTCGTCGTGCTTGCGATATGTGGACGCCTGAAAAAGTGGGTCGCCACGCAGCTGAGCGTACTGTGGGTCGCGTTGATGCACAAAAATTATCAACACGCGAAGCTCCTGTAATGTTTGCTGCCGATATCGCAACGGGCCTATTTGGTCATTTAGTGATGGGTATCAGTGGTGCGAACCTATATCGTAAGTCGTCTTTTTTATTGGATAAGTTAGGTGAAGAAATTTTCCCTAATTGGCTAAATATCAGTGAGCGTCCACATATCTTACGTGGTATGGCAAGTACGCCGTTTGATAGCGAAGGCTTAGCAACTAAAGATTTAGAGATCATTAAAGATGGTCAGTTAGCGACCTATCTATTAACCAGTTATGCAGCTCGTAAAATGAATCGTCAGCCAACCGGCCATGCTGGTGGTATTCATAACTGGTTAGTAAGCTCTACGGGTGAAAACTTTACTCAAATGCTGAAAAAAATGGATCGAGGTCTGTTGGTTACCGAGCTTATGGGACAGGGCGTTAATATTGTTACTGGCGATTATTCTCGTGGTGCGGCAGGTTTTTGGGTTGAAAATGGTGAAATTCAATTCCCTGTTTCTGAGATAACCATTGCTGGTAACTTAGCTGACATGATGAAAAATATCGTAGCGGTTGGTTCAGATATTGAAACTCGCAGCCAAATCCAAACGGGTTCTATCTTATTAGACTCGATGAAGATTGCTGGTGAGTAGCAGAAGCTGTTCGAAAAACTTTCTGTGATGGAATTAAACAAAAGGCCCAACGAGTATTCTCTTTGGGCCTTTTTAACAACTTGATTGGGTCTAGATTATTGTAAAAATACGGTCGCAAGACCTAAGAATACAAATAAGCCGACAATATCGGTACAGGTTGTTAAAGCCATTCCCCCCGCAAGCGCTGGGTCGATTTTTAGCTTCTTAAGCATGATTGGAATAACCACACCAGCAACACCTGCCACGAAAAGGTTGGTAAGCATTGCACCTGCAATAATGGCTCCGAGAATCAGATTGCCTTTCCACAGGACCACGACACCACCGATAATTAATGCCCATAGAAGACCATTAATAAGGCCAACTCGTGCTTCTTTACTTAGTAGCCAACGAGTGTTGGAATCACCGATATGACCAACAGCTAAACCACGAATTACCAGTGCGACAGTTTGGTTACCAGCAACGCCACCCATTGAAGGAACAATGGTCATTAAAACAGCAATAGCAGCCATTTTTGATAGCGTGTCTTCAAACATATTGGAGACAGATGCGGCAGCTAGAGCGGTTAATACGTTAACACCAAGCCAGATACTACGACTTTTTGCCGATTTTAATACTGGGGCAAAGGTATCTTCGTCATCGTCCATACCCGCCATACTCATCATTGAGTGCTCAGCATCTTCACGGATTACGTCAACTACGTCATCGATGGTGATACGGCCAACCAGTTGATTATTGGCATCAACAACCGGAGCAGATAACCAGTTACGACGTTCAAACAGATTGGCGATTTCACCATCGTCCATATCCACAGGAATGGCTTCATCGGTATCGTCCATCACATCTTTAATTTCAACATCAGGTTGTGTGGTAACCAGAGTTGATAGCGAGATATGACCAATCAGTTTTTCTTCTTCATCAACCACATACAAAGTATCAGTGGCTTCTGGAAGTTCGCCTCGCATACGAAGATAACGCAATACAACATCGGTTGAGACATCACCACGAATTGTGATGAAGTCAGTACTCATGATGCCGCCAGCGCTATCTTCAGGGTAGGCTAGTGCTTTTTCGATTCGATGACGATCTGTTGCATCCATTTGCGCCAATACTTCCTGATACTTATCATCAGGTAAGCTACGCAATACGTATGCGATGTCATCACTTTCCATCCCCTCAGTAACGGCTGCCAGTTTCTCTGGATCCATTTGTGAGACGATACCATCTTTTACATCTTCAGATAGCTCTTCTAGGATGTCACCTTGCTCTTCCGGATCCGTCAACTGCCACAGCACTTGACGCTCTTTTGGTGGAGAGGCTTCTAAAAGGTGAGCAATGTCCTCCGGCTCCATATCCTGAAGCATTCGGCGTACATGGACAAACATCCCGCTTTCAAGAGCTTTATTAACTTCTTGTAATGTTTGATGGGTTTGATCTTGTTCTAATACGTCCGCCATAGGTATTAGGCCCACTGTTGTTTTTAAATTAATGGCGCAATAATCTGAATTTTAACGTAATAAATGAGTGCTTGTCTCATTAGAAATCAAGACAAGCGCATAAAAATTTTGAATGGTGTTTTATGATAAGAATAAAAAAGAGAAAGTTATACCAATAAGTAATAACTTTCTCTGCATTTATCGGCAAAATTAACGATTTTCGCTACATTTCTATTTTGCAGTCTTTTTAGTCAGAGTTTGATATTAAGAGCTCCAGAAGATCAGCTTTCTTCGTCAAATCCAGCTTCAATTAGATGGCAAATGGCAGCAAGAGCTTGTTCACTCTGCTCACCTTGAGCTGAAACGGTAATTTGTTGGCCTTGAGCTGACTCTAGCATCAATAAGCCCATCACTCCGTCAGCGGTTGCACACTTTTCACCATTACAGAGTGTAATCGTTGCTTGATAGCTTTGTGCCGTTTCTACAATTTTGATGGCTGCGCGAGCATGTAAACCGAGTCGATTCTTAATATAGACTTGGCGACTGGCCGTCATTTTTTACCTTCCAAAGTACGGTGGCGAATGCGAATTTGCTGGCCACTACGCTGGAAATACTCTGCCAACTGTTGCGCTATATAAACCGAGCGATGCTGACCGCCAGTACAACCAATGGCTACAGTGACATAGCTGCGGTTATTTTTTTCTAGCATAGGTAACCAAGTTTCAATGAAATTACGGACTTGGTAGATCAACTGATTCACTTCTGCATGACTGGCTAAGAAAGTTTTTACGCCTTCATCTAATCCTGTTTGGGGCTTTAATTCTGGCACCCAATGAGGGTTTGGTAAAAATCGAACATCAAAGACATAGTCAGCGTCTGTTGGTAATCCATATTTAAATCCAAATGATTCAAATACAAGGATTAACTCACGAGATTCACGGCCTAGAACTCGGCTACGAACAGTTTCACTGAGATCGTGAATTGATTTCCCCGTGGTATCAACAACCAGATCTGCTCGCTCTTTAATCACTTCCATGATTTTAGATTCAGATAAAATGGCTTGTTCTAAGCTCATATTATCACGAGACAAGGGATGCAATCGGCGAGTCTCGCTATAGCGTTTAACGAGCTCTTTGTTATCGGCATCAAGGAAGAGGATATTAAGATCAACTTTATTACTCAGGTCATTAAGGATCATTTCCAATGCCTGGGTGTCGCTTGGCATATTACGAACATCTAAGCTGACAGCGACATCTTGCTGCTCATCGCCGATGGTTTCGATAAATTGGGTAAGTAGGTTTACAGGAAGGTTATCAACACAGTAATAACCTAAATCTTCTAATACGCGTAATGCAACAGACTTCCCTGATCCGGAGCGGCCGCTAACAACCATTAATCTCATGGTGCGATTACCTCAATGGTGGTCTGGATGAGAGGGTTATGATTCATGGGTGATGAGTTGGTATAACTCTTCATCGCTTTGCGCGCAACGTAGTTGTTTACAAAGCTGTTTATCACTGAGTTTTTCAGCAATGGCAGAGAGTGTTTTTAGATGCTCAGAGCACTGATTTTCAGGAACAAGTAGGGCAAAAAGCAGATCGACAGGTTGATTATCAATAGCATCGAACTCAATGGGTTCTTGCGATTGAATAAACACTGCAATAGCTTTATCGCTGTTATTGATACGCCCATGAGGTATTGCAATACCATTACCAATCCCCGTTGTACCCATTTTTTCACGATTGAGCATGCAATCAAATAGGGGTTGAGGATTTTGATCTAAATGTTCAGCAGCGATTTCACTGATGATCTCTAGGGCGCGTTTTTTACTTGAGCATGAGACTGCACTTTTGGTGCAGTCTATGCTTAATACATTACTCAGTTGCATGGTTAATGACTATTGAGTTTCTCTTTATGTTTATTTAACTGACGAACCAGTTTATCCGTCAGAGCATCAATGGCGGAATACATGTTATCTGAATCCGCTTTTGCGTGGATATCTCCCGCATTTACCTGCAAAGTCGCCTCAGCCACTTGCTGTAATTTTTCCACATTAAGGATCACGTGAATGTGGTTTATTTTATCGAAAAAGCGATCCAGTTTATCGAACTTAGTTGTTACGTATTCACGAAGAGCGTCAGTCACTTCAACATTGTGTCCAGTAATTACAATTTGCATAGACATCTTCCTTTTGTTGGGTCCGAACTAGGGCTTCTAGATCAGACGTTTTCGCTGATTCGAAGGCGGAATACCAAGAGATTCACGATATTTAGCAATAGTCCGTCGTGCGACCATGATCCCTTGCTCTGCCAGTAATGTTGCAATCTTGCTGTCACTAAGAGGTTTGCTTTGATTCTCAGCGGCAACCAGTTTCTTTACTAAAGCACGAATGGCTGTTGATGAACATTCACCACCACTATCCGTGCTGACATGACTGGAGAAGAAATATTTCAGTTCAAAAATACCGCGTGGTGTATGCATGTATTTCTGAGTCGTAACTCGAGAAATGGTTGATTCATGCATATCAACCGCTAAGGCGATATCGTTAAGCACCATAGGTTTCATTGCTTCTTCACCATATTCGAAGAAGTCCTGTTGGTGTTCAACAATACAACGAGCTACTTTTAGTAATGTCTCGTTGCGGCTTTCTAAGCTCTTAATTAACCATTTAGCATCTTGCAAATGGGTTTTAATAAATTGGCTATCAGCACTATTGCGCGTCTGTTTACTCAGTGCGGCATATTGCTCATTAACCTTAATTCGTGGCACGCTATCTGGATTGATGGTTACGACCCATTTTCCGTTGTCTTTAAAGACTGATACATCTGGTACCACATATTCGGTTTCCGTTGCAACCACTCTATTGCCAGGTCGAGGGTCTAAGCCATGAATCAGTTGCATTACTTCTTTAAGTTCTGCTTCTTTGAGCTTAGTTTCTCGCATTAATTGGCGAAAGTCGCGATTGCCTAATAAATCGATATGTTGAGATAGTAACATTTTGGCTTCATTAAGCCAGAGGGTTTCTGGTGAGTAGGTCGCAAGTTGTAGCAGAAGACATTCTTGTAAGTTACGGGAGGCAACTCCGAGCGGGTCAAATTGTTGAATGCGTTTAAGAACAGCTTCAACCTCGTCAAGCTCTACTTCATCATCGCCTAAGCTTTCAAGAATATCTTGGCTTGAACAACTTAGGTAACCTTGATCGTCAACCGCATCAATAATAGCAGTAGCGATAGCCAGATCGGTGTCACTAAATGGGGTTAATTGAACTTGCCACATCAGATAGTCTTGCAGTGATTCGGTCGTTTCCCCTTGATAGATAGGCATATCGTCATCAAGGGCTATACCTGTGCTACCGGTTCCGGCACTGTAAACATCATCCCAAGTTGTATCGACAGGCAAGTCTTGCGGCATCTCTTGTTGTTCAATCACTTCTGAGGTATCAAAAGATTCACTGTCTTTGATCTCATCGTGAGAGTCTGAATAATCAGAGTCGGAAGATTTATTATCTTCGTTCTCAGCAAGATTCTCTTCTAACTCAAGCAGGGGATTGGCATCGAGAGCTTCTTGGATCTCCTGCTGCAGATCTAAGGTCGAAAGTTGCAACAGGCGAATGGCTTGCTGCAATTGTGGCGTCATTGCCAATTGTTGGCCAAGCTTGAGCTGGAGAGATGTCTTCATGTCGCTATCTTCACCTGTCGTTATTTTTATTGGTATGGTTGTATATGATATTAGACGATTATTTATTGTTTTTATAAACGGAATTGATCACCTAAGTACACTCGTTTCACATGTTCATCGTTAAGTACTTGTTCTGGCGTACCATTTGCAATAAGTTGCCCCTGACTTACGATATAAGCATGTTCACAAACATCCAGTGTTTCACGAACGTTATGGTCGGTAATTAAGACGCCTAGACCACGATCGCGCAGATGCTCAATGATTTTCTTAATATCAATGACCGAAATTGGGTCAACACCTGCAAAAGGCTCATCTAATAAAATAAATTTCGGATTAGCCGCTAAAGCTCGTGCAATTTCGACACGACGACGTTCACCACCTGATAGCGCCATACCCATACTATTACGGATATGTTGAATGTTGAACTCATCAAGCAGTTCTTCCAACTTATCTTGACGCTCTTGTTTGGTCAATTCTTTACGGGTCTGTAATACCGCCATTAAGTTATCGTGGACGCTCAATCGACGAAAAATTGAAGCTTCCTGTGGCAAGTAACCAATACCCATACGCGAGCGGTTATGCATCGGTTGTAAGCTGATATCAGTGTCATCAATGGTGATGGCACCTTCATCACGGGCAACAAGGCCGACAATCATATAAAAAGAGGTGGTTTTACCTGCACCATTTGGGCCGAGTAGACCAACAATCTTACCCGATTCAACTTGTAAGCTTACATCGGAGACGACTTTACGACCGTTGTAGCTTTTTGCTAAGTGTTCCGCTTTTAAAATTGCCATAACAGAGTGTTATTTCTTCTTATTGTTGAATTGGTTTGGTTGCAAAATCGTTGTTACACGCTCTTTGCTACCACTTTTCGCCATTAGACGTTGTTCATCAATTTTATAGGTGATGACATTACCTTTGATTTCACTGCCGTCTTGAGTAAGAACTGCATGGTCAGACATTTTTAGAAATTCTGTTGCAGTTTCATAACGCATCTTGCGAGCACTACCATCAATAGGCTTACCATCGTCCATAACTTGGTGGAATGTTGCTGGTGTACCGTAAGCATCAATAGTTTCTTGACCTTCTTTGCCTTGTGGGCGAGTCACAACCACTTTGTTTGCTCGAATATCAATAGAACCCTGACGCAATACAACGTTACCAGTGAACGTTACAATGTTTTTCTGAATATCTAGCTCTTGGTTATCTGAGCTGATATGAATCGGTTTTTCTGTATCTGTGCTTAGAGCCCAGCTTGATGTACTTAGGCATAGCAGGCACAGTAAAGTACTAATCTTTAGGTGTTTCATATATACCTTTCACATTATTAAGTAGTGTTGCCACATTGCGATCCATATTACCTTTTAAACCATCGCCTTCATTCTCAAAGCTAGTACCAGTAATAACAACGTGATCTTGAGTATCGAAATCTTTATTGACCAAGTTTAAGCGTAGATTATCTGTGCTGATCACTTGGATCGCAGATTCAGGTAATAAGTTAAAAATACGCACATTACCTTTCATTTCTAGCACTTGATCTTGAGTTAATAGGGCATCATTTGCACTGACTCGCCATTCAGTTTTACTGCCATCTTGGTAGACCCAAAGAACAGGTTTGCTGAAGGTGGTGTTGCCACTAATACTAAAGTGCTCAATATGAGCAGAGTCAATTTGGTAGCTACGTATTCCTTTTTCGTTATACGACGTATTGCTAACCACATCGCCTGTAAATACCGGTTTTTCGCTATCAATAGTTACTTGGTCATCACTCTGCCAGTGTTTTTGCAGCAAGTAATAACCAGACCATGCAGCGACTAATACAACCAGTAGATAGCACAACCTTTTTAAGGTCATATACTTAAACCTTTATGTTTATCTAGTTCGCCTTTTGCTTCCAAGATGAGGTCACAAACTTCTCGTACTGCGCCATAGCCGCCTTGAATTCGAGTGATAAAATCAGCACGCTGAGCAAGAAGGGGATGTCCATCAGCAACACAAACTGAGAGGCCTATTTTTTCCATAACAGGCCAGTCGATTAGATCATCACCGATATAGGCAATATGCTGAGGTTCGATTGCGAGCTTATCGATAATATCTTGATAGGCTGCTAATTTATTATCTTGTCCTTGATAAATATGTTCAATCCCTAGTGCTTGCATGCGGTTTTCAACGATATTTGAACGTCGACCCGTGATGATTGCAACTTGGATCCCTGCATTCATTAGAGACTTAACCCCATAGCCATCTCGGGTATGGAAAGTTTTCAGCTCTTCACCATTGTTGCCCATATAGATACGGCCGTCGGAAAAGACACCATCAACATCACAAATCAGCAGTTGGATTTGTTTTGCTTGGTTAAAGACATTTTGACTGACAGAGCCATAAATGGTTTCAACAAGTTGTGACATTAGATAACTCCAGCCTTAAGTAAATCATGCATATTGAGTGCGCCGACTAAGCAGCTTTGTTCGGTGACTAGTAATCCATTAATCTTTTTATCTTCCATTAATTTTAGACCTTCAGCGGCTAAAAGCTGAGGTGAAATGGTTTTTGGATTACGAGACATAACGGTACCAATGGTGGTGTTATGAATATCAATATGATCATCCAGTAAACGGCGTAGATCGCCATCGGTGAAGATCCCAATGAGCTGTTGTTCATTATCCACAATCGCAGTCATACCCAGACCCTTACGAGAAATTTCTAGCAGGGCATCTTTAATGGTTGCGTGTTCTGTAACTATAGGCAGATCATCACCACTGTGCATGACATCTGAGATTCGCATCAATAGCTTTCTACCTAATGCCCCACCAGGATGAGACAGGGCAAAATCGTTGGCAGTAAACCCTCGTGCCTCCATAATCGCAATAGCCAGTGCATCTCCCATAACCAGCGTTGCCGTTGTGCTGGAAGTTGGTGCAAGATTAAGAGGGCATGCTTCTTTATCGACAGTGATTTGCAAATGGTATTGAGCCAATTTTGCCATGCTAGATTCGGGTTTACCCGTCATAGCAATAAGAGGGATTCCAAGACGTTTAATTACAGGCAGCAAAGCTAATATTTCAGAGGCTTCCCCTGAATTTGAAATCGCAATGACAACATCATTTTTTTTGATCATTCCTAAATCACCATGGCTGGCTTCGCCTGGATGAACAAAAAATGCAGAGGTTCCTGTACTGGCAAGTGTTGCTGCTATTTTATTACCAATATGACCTGATTTACCCATACCCATAACAATTACTTTGCCGCTACAGTTCAATATGAGCTCACAAGCATTAGCAAAATCTTGGTTAATATATTGGCGAATATTATTCAACGCGTGAATTTCAGTTTCGATCACACGTAGGCCATTTGCACAAAAGTCGAATTTGGGCATAAGTCCTCTCTTATTATTAAGCGGCAAGATTATAGAACAGATATGCTTGATAGGCGATAAAGCAGATCAATAGGATACCGCCTTCTACACGATTAATACGACGGTTTTTCCCTAGCGCCATAATCAGTAGTAGAACCGATACCCCTAACATAACATAGAAATCACGTCCCATAGCTAATGGACTGATTGCTGAAGGGTTTAAAATACCAGGAATACCCATTACGGCTAAAATATTAAATACGTTAGAGCCAATGATATTACCTACTGCCATATCATCTTCACCTTTTAGCACACTGGCTACAGAGGCTGCTAACTCTGGTAGGCTAGTACCGACGGCAATAATAGTTAAACCGATAACTAGATCGCTCATACCATAGTATTTTGCGATAGTAACCGCTGACTCAACAACCATATCTGAAGAGTAAAGGAGTAGTGCTAAACCAATAACAATCCAAATAATTGAGGCTGTATTACTCACTCCTTGTGGAATTTCAGACTCTTGCTCTTCAGCCATTACATCGCCTTCTTGTTTTGCTTTTTTGCTGATGTAAAGCATCGCTAAAAGAAATAGCACAAATAGAACAAGAAGTAATACGCCTTCAGCAAAACCCAGATAGTTATCCCACAGCAAAGCACCTGCAATCAAAGTAACCACTAACATAAGTGGTAACTCACGACGGATAATGGTTGAGCCGATAGCCAAAGGTTTTAGCATCGCTGTTACACCTAAAATCAGGGCGATATTAGCAATGTTAGAGCCTAAAACGTTTCCTACTGCAGTATCTGTTTTACCTGCAAGAGCAGCTGTTGCTGACACCATCATTTCAGGAGCAGAAGAGCCCATAGCTAGGATGGTCATACCGATGACAAGAGGAGCAACGCCCATATTTCTTGCAAGTGCCGCAGAACCGAATACAAGACGGTCTGCACTCCAAACAAGTAGAGCTAATCCAACACAGAGTAGAACAACGGCTTCAAGCATTTTTATCCCTTTAAACAGCAAGTAATTTGGTATTTAAACTAATCATAACGTGAGATTTAGCCAAATAATGCTTTGGGCTCGTCATTTTCAGAGCTTATCTCGGTCATTATGTTAGTTAAGGTGAATATCTGTCATTAAATGTAAGTCTTTAATTTTGACGGTATGAGCTGCAAAAGGGAAGTTATTAAGTAAATAAATCCTCTTTAATGATGTATTCGCCGCGATTTTTTCTAGTCTATCAAGGATGGGTTTAGTTTAAATTTGCTATCCTAAGAAGAATTGTAAACACTGTTCAATATTGTTTTACATTAACGTAAAATAGCTAATTGCAATTAAATGCATGACTTTTGTTGTGAAAATTTTTACTTCATTCAATAACTAGGTAGAATTGCGCCTATTTATTTTCTTCATTGGGCAGATTGTAAGCGGAGACTTGTTGGCCATGGATAAACAAGAAGCTCTGATTTCGGTTAAAAATATGACCTTTAGCCGAGGAGAGCGCAAGATTTTTGATAATGTTTCTTTAACTGTTCCTAAAGGTAAAGTGACTGCGATCATGGGGCCATCGGGAATTGGTAAGACAACATTATTACGTCTTATTGGCGGGCAAATCGCTCCGGATGAAGGAGAAGTGTGGTTCGATGGCCACAATATTCCTACTTTAGGTCGCAGTGCCTTGTATCAAGTACGTCAGCGAATGAGCATGCTCTTTCAATCTGGTGCACTTTTTACCGATATGGATGTATTTGATAATGTTGCTTTTCCACTACGAGAACACACTCAGCTGCCAGAAGAGTTGATTCGTACTTTGGTACTACTAAAGTTGGAAGCGGTAGGATTACGAGGGGCTGCACATCTGCAACCTAACGAACTTTCTGGTGGTATGGCAAGGCGTGCAGCATTAGCTCGTTCTATTGCTCTAGATCCAGAGTTGATCATGTATGATGAGCCTTTCGTTGGCCAAGATCCTATTACTATGGGGGTGTTGGTTGAGCTAATTGGCAGTCTTAATCAGGCATTAGGTATTACCTCTGTTATTGTTTCTCATGATGTACCAGAGGTAATGAGTATTGCTGATCATGTCTATTTGTTGTCTGGAGGCAAAGTGATTGGCAGCGGAAGTCCACAAGAACTTCAGGCTAATAATGATCCTCGGGTCCGTCAGTTCCTTGATGGTGATGCTGATGGTCCGGTTCGCTTCCAGTTTCCTGCTCAAGATTTACAGCAGGAGCTCTTTGGTTCATCCAATGCGTGAAATCCGTATAAAGGATTAGAATGAATTTATGATTACAGATTTTATTGCTGCGATTGGACGTCGAACATTAAATCTTTGCAAAACGGTTGGTCGTGCAAGTTTGATGTTATATGGCGCGCTTATTTGTAAACCGCAGCCTCGGAAAATGTTTCCGCTATTATTAAAGCAGCTCTATTCGGTTGGGGTTCTTTCCATTGCCATTATCCTTGTCTCTGGCCTGTTTATCGGCATGGTTCTGAGCCTACAAGGTTATATTGTATTAGTGGATTTTGGTGCTGAAACCAGTCTGGGGCAAATGGTTGCCTTATCGTTGCTACGAGAGCTAGGCCCTGTGGTCACAGCATTATTATTTGCTGGTCGAGCAGGTTCGGCATTAACGGCTGAAATTGGTCTAATGAAAGCAACCGAGCAGTTATCCAGTATGGAGATGATGGCGGTAGATCCGTTACGTCGTGTTATTGCCCCTCGTTTTTGGGCTGGCGTTATCTCTATGCCATTATTGGCCATGATGTTTACAGCGGTAGGCATTTGGGGTGGTCAACTTGTTGGTGTGGACTGGAAAGGGATTGATTACGGTAGTTACTGGTCTGTTATGCAGTCATCAGTTGATGTGTGGTATGACATTGGTAACGGATTATTAAAAGCGGTTGTCTTCGCTATTACTGTAACTTGGATTGCTGTCTTTAACGGTTATGACGCTGTACCAACATCTGAAGGTATTAGCCGAGCAACGACTCGTACGGTCGTAAATTCGTCGTTGGCCGTTTTAGGTCTAGATTTTGTATTAACCGCGTTGATGTTTGGTAACTAACGCAGTCATTGATTGGAATATATAGATGCAACAGAACAAACGTTTGGAGCTCTGGGTTGGCGCATTTGTCTTAGCAGGAATTGCTGCGCTGTTAGTGCTTGTTTTTAAGGTCGCTGATGTCAAAAGCTTTGGTAGTGATGAGACTTATACCTTAAAAGCCCACTTCGATAATATTGGCAGTTTAAAAGTACGCTCACCCGTTAAAATTGGCGGGGTAACCATTGGTCGTGTTACAGCAATCAACCTTGATGAACACTCATATACACCGGTTGTAACTTTGGCGATTGATAAACAATTTGGTTATTTCCCTGATACAACATCGGCTTCTATTCTAACGCAAGGGTTATTAGGTGAGCAGTATGTTGGGATCTCACCAGGATTTGTCGATGATGATGTCGATATGTTGAAAAATGGCGGTTTAATTGAAGACACCAAGTCAGCATTAGTTCTAGAAGATATGATTGGCCAAGTGCTATATAGCATTGGTGGCGATAGTAAAAAGTAGGAGTTAGATATGAAACTTTTCCGTTCTCTACTTATGTGTTTGCTCGCTCTGCCGATGTTGGCACAAGCAGCAACAGTAGATCAGACTAATCCGTACACTATGATGGATAAAGTCTCAAGCACGATGTTCGCGCGTCTAAAAGCAGAACAAAAGCAAATTCGCTCAAACCCTGAAGAGCTACGTACGATTGTTAAGCAAGAATTATTGCCATACATCAATGTTCGTTACGCAGCATATAAAGTATTGGGTTCGAATTTAAAAAATACCACTAAAGAGCAGCGTAATGCTTTTGTTGCTGCCTTTTCTGATTATTTAGTGGCGTCGTATGCTCAAGTATTGACTCAATACAGCGATCAGAAAATTGAAATAGAGCCAGCAAAAGCCATTCCAGCTGATCGCTCTATTATTTCCGTTCGAGTAGATATTATTGATCAATCTCGTCCACCAATTCGTTTGGACTTTAAGCTTCGTTTGAACAAAAAGACAAAAGAATGGCAAGGATTTGACATGGTTGCTGAAGGAGTGAGTATGATCTCGACTAAGCAGAGCGAATGGAGTGGTCAGCTACGAACTAAAGGCATTGATGCAGTAACTAAATCGCTACAAGATTTAGCTGCGAAGCCAATTCATTTCGAGGATAAGTAAGCATGACGGCACAAAAGATTGTGTGGCAGGCGCATGAAAATGGGGATTACTCCTTGTCAGGTGCGCTAGATCGTGACACAGTGCCCGACCTTTGGCAAAACCGTCAGAATTGGATGCCTCAGCAGGAAACAGTTCGAATCGATCTGGCTGAGCTAGCACGTATCGATTCTGCCGGTATGGTTATGCTGCTGCATTTAATCCAACAGTTACAACATGCAGGGAGCACGGTTTCCCTGTGTCATGTTCCGCAGCAATTAATGACGTTGCTGCGATTAAGCCATGTAGAATCAATGTTTACGGCTTGCATGGAGTAAGTCGTTAAGAGGACAGCTTGTGGAAATTTCAGAGATCAAAGCCATTCTGGAAAGTGCCCTTGAACTAGACGAAGTGATCGTAAAGGGTGAAGGTAGCCATTATGAAGTGATTGCGGTAGGTGCAATCTTTGATGGTATGAGCCGAGTAAAAAAACAACAAACAATTTATGGCCCTCTGATGGGACATATTGCGGCTAATGACATTCACGCGTTAAGTATTAAAACGTTTACTCCTCAAGAGTGGGCGCGTGATCGTAAATTGATGTCGCTATAAGAGGTAGAAAATGCAGAAGTTTCGTATTCAAGGCGGTGGTCCGCTATGTGGTGAGGTTGCTATCTCTGGTGCTAAAAATGCCGCATTACCTATTCTTTTTGCTGCGCTATTAGCAGAAGAACCGGTTGAAGTAGCAAATGTACCAAAGTTACGCGACATCGATACAACAATGGAACTGTTAAGCCGTCTTGGTGCAAAGGTTTCCCGTAATGGCTCTGTTCATGTCGACGCAAGTGGCGTGAATGAGTATTGCGCACCTTACGATTTAGTAAAAACAATGCGTGCTTCTATCTGGGCTCTAGGTCCATTAGTGGCTCGTTTTGGTCAAGGTCAGGTTTCTCTTCCAGGTGGTTGTGCGATTGGTGCTCGCCCTGTTGATCTGCATATTACAGGTCTTGAGCAATTAGGTGCGACCATTACTCTAGAAGAGGGCTATGTAAAAGCGCATGTTGATGGTCGTCTAAAAGGCGCTCATATCGTGATGGATAAAGTGAGTGTTGGTGCGACAGTAACGATTATGTGTGCAGCAACATTAGCTGAAGGCCAAACCATCATTGAAAACGCAGCACGTGAACCAGAAATTGTTGATACTGCTGATTTCTTAAAAGCGATTGGTGCGAAAATCACAGGTGCTGGTACAGATACTATTATCATTGATGGTGTTGAGCGTTTAGGTGGTGGTTATCACAGTGTGGTTCCAGACCGTATTGAGACTGGTACTTTCCTTGTAGCCGCGGCTGTATCTGGCGGTAAAATTGTATGCCGTGATACGAAAGCAAGTCTAATGGATGCGGTATTAGCTAAGCTTGAAGAGGCGGGTGCTAAGGTAGAAACTGGTGACGATTGGATTAGCTTAGATATGACTGATCGTGAACTTAAAGCAGTAAATATTCGTACTGCTCCACACCCTGGCTTCCCGACAGACATGCAAGCTCAGTTCTCTTTACTGAACTTAATGGCGAAAGGCACTGGTATTATTACGGAAACCATTTTCGAAAACCGCTTTATGCATATTCCTGAGTTGATCCGTATGGGCGCTCATGCTGAGATCGAAGGTAACACAGTTATTTGTGGTGATACCGAGGGTCTAAGTGGTGCTCAGGTAATGGCAACAGACCTTCGTGCATCAGCAAGCTTAGTAATTGCGGGTAGCATTGCAAAAGGCGAAACTATCGTTGATCGTATCTACCATATCGATCGTGGTTATGAGCGTATTGAAGATAAGTTTAGTGCGCTTGGCATGAATATCGAACGTATCAGCGAATAAGAGACTCTTAATTGCTTGATATAAAAAACCTCGCCAATGTGCGAGGTTTTTTTATATCTCAGAATCTTAAGAGCTAATATTTGTTAATGGTTATTTATGCCATTATCTAGCTTGGTGGTACTGGGGGAAGTTGCTGTACTGGCGGCTCAGGTTTAGTCCCTAAGTTCTCTGGTTTATTACCAATTAATACATCTAAAATCATTGGCTTACCATTTCGCAGTACTTTCACTTTGACATGAGTACCAGGGCGAATGTCGGTAACAATATCAAGAACACTGAGCATATCTTTAACCGGTTTGCCATCAATTTCGACCAAGATATCACGAACATGAATCCCGGCTTTTGCGGCCGGTCCATCTGGATTCATGCCCAGAACCAAGATCCCGTTGATCTGATCTGCATCATATAAGCGCGCCATTACTGGGTTTATTTCACTGCCATCAATGCCGATATAGCCTCGAATCACACGACCATCTGCAATCAGTTTTTTCATGATCTTAATCGCTGATTCATAAGGTATGGCAAAGGAAATACCGTATGTTTCAATATTGGCAGGGTGGAAGGATGCAGTATTGATACCGACCAGTTCACCTTTAGTATTAACCAGAGCCCCCCCTGAGTTACCCTCATTGATTGCTGCATCGGTTTGTAAAAAGTCCTGATGGCCGTAAAAACTGACTCCAGAGCGTCCTGTTGCTGAAATGATACCAAAGGTTGTGGTTTGGCCCAGGTTATATGGGTTGCCTATAGCCAAAACAACATCACCAACCGCCGCTTTATAGTTTGGATTAACGGGAATTACAGGTAAATTTTCGGCATTAATTTTTAAGACGGCAAGATCGGTTTCTTGATCTTTACCTATCAGTTGAGCGGTAAAGAAACGACCGTCTTGTAAGGCGACAATAACTTGGTCTGCCTGAGCGACAACATGGTAGTTTGTTAAAATATAACCTTTATCGCTCATGATAACGCCTGAACCTAAGCCTTGAGTGGTAAGCTTAAGGCGATCTTCGGTGTTATAGCGACGGTTATAAATATTAACAACAGCTGGTGATGCGCGACGAACCGCATAGTTAAAAGATAACTGTGAACTTGAGTCGTCATCACTAATAGAGACCGTTGGAGTAGAGATTATATTTTGACGTAAATCAGGAACAGCTAGCAGTAAAATTGCAGCAGTGGCAAGGCCTAGCAAAACTGAACGCCCAAGAAAAGCCAGCATTAAAGTTCCTCTGAAAAAAGCTCGGAAAATAAAATCTACAAAAGGTGCTCAAGAATAGCATTACAGCGAAGAGATAACCAAATTGAATCCATAAAAAAGCCCCAGTTTACGTGAACTGAGGCTCAATCAATGGGGATTAGAGTATGATTAACGCATGATTAAATACAGTACGCTATCACCACGTTTAACTTCCATTGCAAGTACGTTTGGTTTTTTCTCAAGTGCCTTACGAAGTTCGCCAAGGTTTTTAATTGGCTGACGGTTTAGACCAATAATGATATCGCCCTTCTTCAAGCCATAGCGAGCCGCAATAGATTGCTTGTTCAGCTCGGTTACTTTAACTCCGTGAACTTTATCTTCTGGGCTAGTATTAGCAAATTCAGCACCGGCTAAGCTTTCATGCAGATCATCAGCTTTAACTTGAGTCTGTTTTGCTGCTTCTAAAGTCACAGGAACATTCAGCTCTTTACCATCGCGAATTAGGCCTAGTGTTACTTTCTTACCAGCACCTAGAGTTGCAATTTTTGCGCGTAATTCACTGAAAGTACGAATCGGCTTATTATTGACTGAAACAATAATATCACCTGCTTTTAGACCTGCTTTTGCCGCAGAGCCTTCAGGAAGTACTTGGCTTACAAACGCGCCGTGATTCGTCTTATAACCAAAGGTTTCAGCTAGCTCAGAGGTTAGCTCACCACCAGTAACACCCAGAACACCGCGCTTAACTTGACCAAATTCGATAAGTTGATCTGTTAAGTTTTTCACCATATTAGCAGGGATTGCAAAACCGATACCGACGTTACCACCGTTAGGGCCAAGAATCGCGGTATTAATACCAATCAACTCACCGTTTAAGTTTACTAAGGCACCACCTGAGTTACCGCTATTGATTGGCGCATCAGTTTGGATAAAGTTTTCGAAGTTCTCGATATTTAAACCACTACGACCAAGAGCGGAAACAATACCTGATGTTACTGTTTGTCCTAGGCCAAATGGGTTACCGATAGCAACGGCGAAATCGCCTACGCGAAGATTATCAGAATCAGCGAGTTTGATAGCCGTAAGATCTTTGGCATCTTCTAATTGCAGCAACGCAATATCAGACATTTTATCGGTACCAAGCAGCTTTGCTTTTACCTCACGTCCGTCAGAAAGCTGTACTTTGATGGTATCTGCGCCATCAACAACATGGTTATTGGTAACGACATACCCTTTTTTAGCGTCAATGATAACCCCCGAGCCTAACCCCCTAAATGGTTGTTCTCGTACTTGCTCGGTAGGAAAATCTGGACCAAAGAAAAAGCGATAAGCCTCAGGTAGGCGCTGTTTGGAAACGTGTTTACCTTCAACTGCAATGCTTACTACAGCTGGTGTTACTTGCTCAAGCATTGGCGCAAGGCTAGGTACTTGTTGATTATTAACGGCGGTAGGTAACGCCGCAGTTGCCGTCATCGGGGTGACAACTGAACTAATACCTAAAGCCAGTGCACTTAAAACAAGCAGAGGTTTTCTCATTATTTCTTCACTCCAGTAATATCTGTCCCAATAAGACTGATAGTCTGGAGTGAAGTTCCTAGTCACAATTATTTATTCCATGAAATTGTGATAAGAGTCATTAAAAGTGTGTCCTAGCTCGCAACTTTGGCTTCAGGGGCTTTTTCTGGCTCTGAAGCAACTTCTGATTTGTCTTCAGTTTTACCGCTAAACAAGCCAGTTGCACCATTGGCATAATCACGTGGCTGGTCCTGGGTCTCATCATCACTATGTTCGGCTTTAACTGCTGTTAAGTTGCTAATACGATGAGCAAATGGGTTATCTTGAGCTGGTAGGTTTGGCATTAACTCTGTGGAGGTTTTTGCCATATGCTCATACAGTTTGCTGTAATCTTTTGCGACGTTATC
Organism: Photobacterium damselae subsp. damselae; assembly: GCF_038086725.1. Taxonomy (NCBI): domain Bacteria; kingdom Pseudomonadati; phylum Pseudomonadota; class Gammaproteobacteria; order Vibrionales; family Vibrionaceae; genus Photobacterium; species Photobacterium damselae. Next base: position 2,898,431 of record NZ_CP146970.1, on the reverse strand, counting down.
GAGTAGCTCAGCGCTACGAGCAAAATGATCAACCAATTCTTGACGATATTGCTCCAATTCATAACGTGATTTGTCTAAGTCTTTCTTTAATTCTTTTTGTTGCTTTACGTTTTTATTACCTAATCGAGCGACGAATGCACCGATCAATGCGCCGACTACAAAAATTAATAGCGCAGGAATCCAAGTCATAGCCATACATGCTCCTTGTGACTTCAATAATATTTATCTTTCGCTGTCCTATTTACTCAAAACCAGGCCAGCCGTCATAATGATTTTCTATTTGTGTGAAAGGAGTCGTGTTTCTTCTTTCAAATTCACCAAATTGATAATAAGTAAGGTTAAGGATGACGCCAATAGAAAAATATCAGTTGGATCTGAAACAACCCGATTTTGTTGCAGATCCGTACCAAGCGGCCGTAATAGAACAATTTGATGAGTTATACCAAAATTTACTTCAGCAAAAACCAGAGCAAGCTAAAGTTTCATTTTGGCATCAATGGTTCCCCCCATCACAACAAGCGAAGAGCGTGCCAATTAAAGGCTTATATTTATGGGGTGGGGTTGGAAGAGGGAAAACTTACTTAATGGATCTGTTTTTTGAGACGTTACCTACTCAACGTAAACAGAGAATCCATTTCCATCGTTTCATGCACTATGTTCATCGCCAGCTAGGGCAGCTAGAGCAACAAGTTGATCCATTAAAAGAGGTTGCGAAGACCTTAAATAAACAGATAGATGTGTTGTGCTTTGATGAATTTTTTGTCTCGGATATCACCGATGCCATGATATTGGCTAACCTGTTTGAAGCCTTATTTGAACAGGGGATTATTTTGGTGGCAACGTCGAATATTCCTCCGCATGATCTTTATCGAAATGGCCTACAAAGAGCCCGTTTTTTACCGACTATCGCACTGATTGAGCAACATTGTCAGGTGATTCATTTAGATTCCCCGACTGATTATCGATTGCGTCAATTAGAGCAAGCTAAGCTTTTTTATTATCCATTAACCGATGTGGTTGCAGAGCAGTTACAACAGGCTTTTATTTCGTTATCGAGAGAACCTCGGATTTATGGGCAACCGATCCATATTAACAATAGAGCGATCGCTACATTAGGGCAGGCGAGTGATGTGTTGCATTGTCAATTTTCAGCTCTGTGTCAAACCGCTCGTAGTGCTAATGATTACATTGAAATTGCACGTTTATATCATACGGTGATAGTTGAAGGGATCCCGGTGATGGATGATGGTCAAAATGATGCGATGCGGCGTTTTATCGCATTAGTGGATGAATTCTATGAGCGACGAGTTAAGTTACTGATTTCATCTCAAATTTCAATAGAGCATATGTATCAAGGTACGTTATTGCGATTTGAGTTTGAACGCTGCTGCTCACGACTAATTGAAATGCAAAGTCATGATTATCTGGCGCAACAACACCGCCCATAAACCTCAAATCGGGTGAGTATGAAAATGTCGAAAAAGTAGTGTTTACGGTGAGAAAATTAGCGAGAAAGAAAAAATTAGATTTTTTTTTGGAAAAAAGGTGATTTTTTCTCCACCCTTCTCTATAATCTTGCGACCCACCGTACCTGTAACGGCAAATTGTCGTGAGTGCCAACCACTCGAAGGGGTGATGATTGGGCTCTTACAGAGGGGCCATCAATCGGTGGTCCTATGAAAGTGAAACTATTTAAATTATTGGGTAAGAATTAGCATGAAAACTTTCGTTGCTAAACCAGAAACTGTAAAACGTGACTGGTATGTTGTTGACGCTGAAGGTAAAACTCTTGGTCGTCTAGCAACTGAAATCGCATCTCGTCTACGTGGTAAGCATAAGCCGGAGTACACTCCACACGTTGACACTGGTGACTACATCGTAGTTATCAACGCAGAAAAAGTTGCTGTAACTGGCGCTAAGAAGACTGACAAGATGTACCACCACCACACTGGTTACATCGGTGGTCTTAAGTCAATCAGCTTTGAGAAGCTAATTGCGAAGAAACCAGAAATGGTTATCGAAATCGCTGTTAAAGGCATGCTTCCTAAAGGTCCTTTAGGCCGTGCTATGTACCGTAAGCTTAAAGTTTACGCAGGTACTGAGCACAATCACGCTGCACAGCAGCCTAAAGTTCTAGACATCTAATTGGGGATTATGACAATGGCAGAGAATCAATACTACGGCACTGGCCGTCGCAAAAGCTCAGCTGCTCGCGTTTTCATTAAACCAGGCACAGGCAACATCGTAATCAACAAGCGTAGCATCGAAGAGTACTTCGGTCGCCCAACAGCTCGTATGGTTGTTCGTCAGCCTCTTGAGCTAGTTGAAATGACTGAGAAACTTGACCTATACATCACTGTTAAAGGTGGTGGTATCACTGGTCAATCAGGTGCAATCCGTCACGGTATCACTCGCGCTCTTATGGAGTACGATGAGACTCTACGTCCTGCTCTACGTGCAGCTGGTTATGTTACTCGTGACGCACGTCGCGTTGAACGTAAGAAAGTTGGTCTACGTAAAGCACGTCGTCGTCCACAGTTCTCTAAGCGTTAATATCGCTTTTCAGATTTTATATCTGGAACTGTGTACAGAAAAGCTCAACCTTCGGGTTGGGCTTTTTCTTTATCTATTGTTTTTATTTTAATGGCATTGTGTAACGTCATTTATCATTCTTATCTGAAAGCCCACCTATCTCTCACATTTATGGCAAACCCTAGTCTATAACTTGTTATTAACAGGTCTTTTCTTTATCCTTTTATGTTATCAATAGTTTAATATTGTAATAACTATTGATAATAAAGTGACAAAAATGATGGTTGTAACCGTTCGCTAATACGCTTCTTTTGCGTGCTGATGCCAGCAGTTAACAGCCATACAGGACGTAACATATGAGGTAAAGTCGTTAACACTCCGGAACTAATAGGGACATAACAATAATCCGTACAGGAGTACAAGGGAGAATGTTGAATGAGCAATACGCCGATCAGTAGTGGCAGACGTCGGTTTCTTACCGTTACCACCTCGGTTGTGGGCGGTTTAGGTGCTGCAGCTATTGCGGTTCCATTTATTAAATCGTGGAACCCAAGTGCAAAAGCAAAAGCCGCTGGAGCCCCAGTCGAAGTTGATATCAGCAAGCTAGAAGAGGGTCAGATGATCCGAGTTGAGTGGCGAGGTAAGCCTGTTTGGGTGGTTCGTCGCAGCGACGCGGTATTAAAGCAATTAGAAGGACACGATGAACAATTACGAGATGCTGCATCGGATGAACCTCAACAACCTGATTATGCAAAAAATGCTTATCGCTCTGTTAAGCCAGAAATTTTCTTAGCGGTTGGTATCTGTACTCACCTTGGTTGTTCGCCAACCTATTTACCCAATACTTTTAGTGAACAAGTCAGTGGTATCGCATCTGGATTTTTTTGTCCGTGTCATGGTTCCAAATTTGATATGGCGGGCAGAGTCTTCTCTGGTGTTCCAGCCCCTTTAAACCTTGTGGTGCCACCTCATACATTTCTTGATGATAATACGATTTTAGTCGGTGTTGATGGGGAGGAGGTTGCCTAATGTCTGGATTTTCTGCTTGGCTTGAAAAACGCCTTCCTGTGATGAATGCTTACAAAAAGCATCTGTCAGAATACCCAATGCCAAAGAATTTTAACTTCTGGTATCTGTTTGGTTCCCTTGCGATGTTGGTCTTGGTTAACCAGCTTATTACCGGAATTTGGCTTACGATGAACTATGTTCCTTCTGGAGAAGGGGCGTTTGCATCGGTTGAATATATTATGCGTGATGTTGATTATGGTTGGCTATTACGTTATATGCACTCTACCGGTGCGTCAGCATTTTTTGTGGTGATCTATCTCCATATGTATCGGGGCTTGATTTACGGCTCGTATCAGCAACCTAGAGAGCTGTTATGGCTATTTGGTATGCTGATTTTCTTAGTCTTAATGGCTGAGGCTTTTATGGGGTATTTACTACCATGGGGGCAAATGTCGTACTGGGGAGCACAAGTTATCATTTCTCTTTTTGGTGCGATCCCTGTCATTGGTGATGATTTGACCCTTTGGATCCGCGGAGATTATGTTATTTCTGGAGCAACGCTCAACCGATTCTTTGCGCTTCATGTTATTGCCTTGCCTATCGTTTTACTACTACTTGTGGTTCTCCATGTTTTAGCATTGCATGAAGTGGGATCTAATAACCCTGATGGTATCGAGACTAAACTGCCTAAAGGAAGCAAAGGAGAAGGGTATAGTCCTCAATTTAAGTTCCATAAGTACTACACCAAAAAGTACGACATCATTGATTCGATCCCATTTCACCCTTATGGCACAGTAAAAGATCTTATTGGTGTGGCGGTATTTGCTTTCTTATTCAGCTATGTCATTTTCTTTAATCCTGAGATGGGGGGCTATTTCCTTGAGCCACCTAACTTTGAAGCTGCTAACCCGTTAAAAACACCTGAGCATATTGCACCCGTTTGGTATTTCACACCATTTTACGCCATCCTGCGAGCCGTGCCGGATAAACTATTGGGTGTAGCGGCGATGGGGCTTTCTATTATCATGCTATTTTTATTACCTTGGCTTGATCGCTGTAAAGTTCGCTCTTTCCGTTACCGCAGTAAGCTGCATTTAGCCAATATTGCCCAATTTACCGTAAGCTTTGTTGCGCTAGGTATTTTAGGTGCATTACCGGCAACTCCAACCTATACCTTGCTTGCCCAAATCTTTAGTTTTGCTTACTTCATGTTTTTTGTTTTGTTGTTCTTCTACAGCAAAAATGAAGCGACCAAACCATTACCAGAGAGGGTGAATTACAAATGAAAAAATGGTTAATAGTTTTCTTTGCATTTATTCCTTCATTGGTACTAGCTGCTGGAACCAATGTTCCGCTGGATCAACCAAACAATGATCTTCGAGATAAAGCATCGTTACAAAAGGGGGCTAAATTATTTGTTAATTACTGTTTAGCCTGTCACTCAATGCAGTATCAACGCTATGAGCGAGTGGCGAATGATTTAGCGATCCCGCCTGATCTTATGATGGAGAATTTGGTTTTTGATAAAAATGCCAAAATTGGTGATCTGATGACAAACAGCATTTCTCCTGATTACGCTGCAGCATCGTTTGGTGCGCCAGCTCCTGATTTAACTATGGTTGCTCGGGTTCGGGGAACAGATTGGCTCTATACTTATTTACGGTCGTTTTATGCCGATCCATCTCGTCCATTTGGGGTGAATAACTTAGTCTTTCCAAGCGTAGGCATGCCTCATGTTCTAGAAGAGCTACAAGGTGTGCCAAATAAAATTTATGAAACTAAGCTGATTGATGGTGAAGAAGTTCAAGAATTTGTTGGAATTGAGTCAGATGGCACAGGAGAGTTAAATCAAGAAGAGTATGATCAAGCGATTCGCGATTTGGTAAATTTCCTTGAGTATTCTGGTGAACCTATGAAACTCGAACGTCAGCGATTGGGCTGGTGGGTAATGGGATTTATCGCAATTTTCTTTATTTTAGCCATACTGTTGAAGAAAGAATATTGGCGTGATGTCCATTAGTAAGGTAATCTAGTGGGTTAAGAATCTCGCAATGGGGGCTGGTGCCTCCATTGCCTTTTATGTATTGAATATACTGGAGGGGTGAATGGCTGTTGCTGCCAATAAACGCTCTGTGATGACTCTGTACTCTGATGCTTCAGACATCTACAGCCATCAAGTACGAATTGTACTAGCAGAGAAAGGTGTTAGTTTTGAAACTGAGTTAGTTGAGCCAAATAACTTACCAGAAGATCTACTAGACCTAAACCCATATCATTCTGTACCAACTCTTGTTGATCGTGAACTCGTGTTGTATCAGGCAAACATCATTATGGAGTACTTGGATGAGCGTTTCCCTCACCCACCTCTAATGCCTGTTTACCCGGTAGCTCGTGGTAATAGCCGTCTAATGATGTACCGTGTTGAGCGTAACTGGTACACCTTAGCTGAAAAGGTTAACAACGGCACATTGGATGATGCAGATAAAGCACGTAAACAACTTCGTGAAGAGCTGCTGGCACTAGCACCTGTATTTGCTGAATACCCATATTTCATGAGCGATGAGTTCAGCTTAGTTGACTGTTACTTAGCTCCACTTTTATGGCGTCTTCCTACCATGGGTATTGAGTTAAGCGGTCCAGGTTCTAAAGAAGTGAAAGCATACATGACTCGCGTATTTGAACGTGATTCATTCCTTGCTTCTCTTACTGAAGCTGAGCGTGAAATGCGTCTAGCTGGTCAGTAATATGGATGTAGGACAAATGACGCCACGTCGTCCCTATGTACTGCGTGCGTTTTATGATTGGCTAGTGGATAACGAACTTACTCCGCACTTGGTCGTTGATGCGACTTTGCCAGGAGTAAAAGTGCCAATGGATTTTGTGAGCGACGGTCAGATTGTTCTGAATGTGGTTCCACGAGCTGTTGGTAACTTAGAGTTGGGTAATGAAGCGGTTAGCTTTAATGCTCGCTTTGGCGGTCGTCCTCATTCAGTTATCGTACCTCTTTACGCAGTATTGGCGATCTATGCTCGTGAGAACGGTGCTGGCACAATGTTTGAGCCAGAACCTGCTTATGATGCACAGCTAGAAAATGGCGAAGGTATTTTTGATGCAGAAGATACGGTAGCTCCGAAAGCGACTTTATCTGCTGTTGAAGAAGGTGAGCTAGAATCAGTGGGTGATGATGATCATCCTGATGATGAGCCACCAAAGCCTCGTGGTCGACCAACATTACGTGTCGTAAAATAAAAAAACGCAGCCTAGGCTGCGTTTTTATTATCTGAATTTTATTTTGATAGTTCTATTTGGGTTCTTCAAACATGGTCACAACGCGTTTGACTCCCGATACATTTCGAGCGACATTTGTTGCGAGCTCTCTTTGTCCTGATGTGACATATCCCACTAAATAGACAGTTCCATTTTCACTGTAGACCTCAATAGCGGCATCAGAAAGTCGTTTACTACCAATCAATTGGCTTTTAACTTTGGTGGTTAGCCAACTGTCAGAGCTAATTTGGCCAACACCAAGCAATGGCCCAATTTGGGTTTGGTTATATACCGTTCTTACATTATTAAGCTTTTTAACTTGGTTTAAAAACTCGTGCTGAGTTGCCGGATTGGTCACCTGTCCAATAAGTAGCACTTTGCCTGAGAGGGCAATGGCTGTCACACTGACCTTTTGATAGTAAGCTCGGCTATTGGCAAGACCTGAAATATCCATGGCAATCCGCTCATCTTGCCACTGTTGTTCTAAGCTTCGAGGATCGGTCCCCGTAATAGTTGAACAACCAAAAAGAGTTAAGAGAAGTAGCCCCAGAACACCATTTTTCCAACGCATTATTTAGCCCTCATGATACGGAAAGAGAACTCGATCAATAAGATCACACAGAGTATGAATTGTTAACAAGTGAACTTCTTGAATACGTGCTGTTCGTTGGGATGGGATGCGAATCTCTACATCGTGAGTGCCAAGAAGACCTGCCATTTCGCCGCCATCTTTACCTGTTAGCGCAATAATCGTCATATCACGAGTTAATGCAGCTTCCATCGCTTTGATGATGTTTTTGCTGTTACCACTAGTGGATAGAACAAAAAGAACATCACCTGCTTGGCCTAGTGCGCGAACTTGCTTTGAAAAAACTTGATCACCGGAGTAGTCGTTTGCTACAGCGGTTAAAATAGTGGTATCCGCAGTTAATGCAAGGGCTGGTAGGCTAGGTCGCTCAGTTTCGAAGCGGTTGATCAAACAAGATGCAAAATGTTGAGCGTTAGCTGCTGAGCCGCCATTACCACAACAGAGAATTTTATTGCCGTTAAGTAAGCTTTGAACCATCACTTGAGCCGCTTTTGCAATGGCATCAGGCAGAGCTTCTGCAGCTGCAATTTGGGTCTGAATACTTTCGGTAAAACTTTCACGGATGCTATCTAGCATGGATTAACCTTCCACTAGGGTATTTGTAAACCACTCAATTGTATGAGCAGAACCTTGAATAGCGACTATATCAAAACGAAATTCGGTGTGCTCGGTTGAGAGTCCATTTTTTTGTAACCAGAACAGTGCCGTACGTTTTAGCTTTCGTTGCTTATGATAGGTAACAGCATCTACGGCTGAACCATAACGACTTTTTGTGCGGTATTTAACTTCAATAAATACGATGCAAGAGCCGTCTTTCATTATTAAGTCTATCTCACCACTTCGGCATTGAAAGTTCCGCATAATAGGAACCAGACGTCGTTGGCATAGATAAGATTCAGCCAAGGCTTCGAAAGCTTGACCTTGTTGTCGCGTATTAAATGATGGTTGATTCATGAGCCTCATTCCTTGAGGGAGATGAATAAAATCGTTATATCGCTAGTGTACCTTTGCGATGCTCTATTGGGTAGTCCTCGATGTTATTTTGCCTGCAACAACAGCTATCTGAGGCATAGAATTATGGATTAAGCTGAATTTTGACATTGGCTGGATTCCCCCTTTATGGCCATGTATTATTCTTAAGCAGATTGGCTGACTTCACGCCTTGTAAATCAATAGGATTAAAATTTACCATGGAAAAAAATCACGATAGTGCGGCTCGCTTTGCCTTACTTCAACAGTATTTACCTGCAGATATTGAGCGTTCGGTACGAGATTCATTGCGAGAAGATTTAGGTGGCGTGATTGATGCTGAGCGTGATATTACCGCAGCACTGATTCCGCAAGAAAGCATAAGCACAGCAACTATTATTACACGAGAAGATGGTATTTTTTGCGGTCAGTTATGGGCTGATGAAGTTTTTCGTCAGCTAGGAGGAAAGGTGGTAATTGAATGGCTAGTTCAAGACGGTGAAGCGGTAACGGCAAATCAAGTCTTATGTCGTTTAACTGGCCCTTCGCGTTTGCTGCTAACCGGAGAGCGCAATGCAATGAATTTTATTCAAACACTCTCTGGTTGTGCTACTGAAACGGCCCGTTATGTCGCTCAATTAGCGGGAACTCATACCCGTTTATTAGATACCCGTAAAACGATTCCAGGGCTACGTAGCGCTTTAAAATATGCGGTCGCTTGCGGAGGGGGATATAATCATCGCCTGGGCGTTTTTGATGCTTATCTAATTAAAGAAAACCATATCGCCGCTTGTGGTGGGATCAAACAAGCCATATCTCAAGCCAAACAACTAAATCCCAATAAGCCAGTTGAAGTTGAAACCGAAAGTCTTGCTGAATTAGAGCTAGCGATAGAGGCAGGTGCGGATATCATCATGCTTGATAATTTTAGTTTTGCCATGATGCGAGAAGCGGTGGCTTTAAATGCCGGACGGGCTGTACTTGAAAACTCTGGTAATGTCACGTTAGAAACATTGGCGGAATGTGCAGCAACTGGGGTGGACTATATTTCTGTTGGCGCATTAACCAAGCATATTCGAGCAATGGACTTATCGATGCGTTTTCAATAACCACTAGATACAAAAATCCCCAGTACTTTGCAGTCTGGGGATTTTTTATTTAAAGCGTATTTGAGCTATCTTGCTCTGATACTGAGGTTGTACTGTCTGGGGTATCAGAAGCATCATCAGTGGCTGTTGTATCTGTTTGATCCGTTACAGCCTCTTCTGTAATTGGGGTACTACCAAATGTGCCCCAGTCCAATTGACGCTGAACCACACACTGGCTATCAACACTTAGCTTACCCGTTGCTCCCGATGCAGTGAAACCTGGAATTGCTCGAAGTTGAGGAAGCTCTGTGGCCACTTTGTACGCATCCATACCAAATGCATGAAGGCGAACGCTGGTTTTACCTTGATTTGGCCACAGTTGGTTAAAGTGTGCCATAAAGCTTGGGTCTGGGCTTACCAGTAGCGGGATGTCGCTGTATTCCACACCATTTAACTCAAAGCTTTTCGAGTCTGAGTTACTGCGAGAGCTTGCATACATAGCTGGTGGGGCAATACTTGGATCGATGTTAAGTTCGATAAATGGCTTAATTAGCGTCAGTTCGCTCTTACTGCCGATAATGTAGATTGCATCGACAGCGCGACTTCCTTCGATTCCCGTTGATGCTGAAATCTGAGCGATTTGGTTAGCACGAGAACGGCGAGCTGTTGGCCCAAAGATCTGGCTGATTTGTTGCTGGATCTGAGCTTTCGAACCAAATGAACCGGTAAATGGAGCATAGCCAGTGAGTTCTTTCCACTGATTAACAAAAGCGGCACTAACACGTTGACCATAGCTACTATCTGGGAATAGTACGATTGGGTAGTGCTTACCTTCTTGGTAGATATGCTCCGCTGCTTGCTCAGCTTCTTGTTCTGGTGACAATGAGTAGTAGCACGCTGTTGGCTGACTGCTTGTAATCACACTTGGCTCATTAAGGGCCAACATAGGAACATTTGCACTGTTGGCTTTTTGGAACTCAACAATTTTATCTTTACGAAGCGGACCAACGACAAACTCAGTGCCATTTTGTTGCAGTTTACCTACGATACTCGCAATGGATTCGGCATCAGTATCATAAACATTAAGTACGGCGTTAGGATTGCGATTTGGATCATCTAAGATCGCATTCATAAAACCATCACGAACGGCTTGGCCTTGTGCAGAGAAACGACCGCTTAATGGTAGCAATAGCGCAACCTTATTAAGCTGAGGCGCCTTCATGTTCATGATGTTATCAAGTTGCTCTGGTAAGTAAGCATTAGCTGGATGATACGGGTTCATATCAAGCCACTGGTTTACTTTTTCTTTTAGCTGCTCTGGATTATAACCGTAGCTATTTTTGAGCATTGCAAGTTGAGCCCAACCTTGAAGAACAGTTTCATCTTTACCAATACGAGCTTGGCTTAACTGCTCATTGCTGTATGGCGATAGATCTTGCCATAGGGCTTGCCAGTTAGCTTGTTTTTGTTCTGGGCTAAGGTACAGATCAAGTTTGGTGCGTTCACGTGCTGCGGCAAAACCTTGGTCTAATTGTTCCAGCAGTTTTGCGCGTAGCTGGTAATAACGGCGATATTGGCTGGTAGCTAAACTCCAAGATGGCTGAAATTGGAGACCAGACAGTGCTAATTGAGCATTACCTTGAACATTACGCAGGTCTGCTCGTGCCAGTTGCCATTCTGCAATTTGCATTGGGCTCATCGTTTGACGAGAAAGTTGGTCTGTAAGCTGCTCAGCTTGAGGGTAACGGCCTTCTTTAATGAGTGCTTTTAAGGCTAAAAGATCCCAGTTAATGCGGTCCGCACCTTCGCTGGCTTGAGCTTTACTTAGGTAATCCGCAGAGCTCAATGTAGCTGCGGCAGTAATATCGGTATTCGGCGTCTGATGGAAATAAGGATTGCTACTACAGCCTGCCATTAATACAGCAAAGGCTACAGGAGCCATCAGTCGTGTTACACTCTTACGCTTATGGGTAAACTTGATCATTGAGTTCATTCAACTGTGACACATTACTCTTTATATTAATTGCAGATGAGATTCTAGACAAATGAGCGAAACCACTTCATGCTCGGTAGATGTTGCTACCTTGTACATTGTGCCGACGCCAATCGGTAACTTAGCTGATATTACACAGCGAGCTCTTGACGTATTGGCTAACGTAGACCTAATTGCAGCAGAAGATACTCGTCATACTTCGCGGTTGTTGTCCCATTTTTCTATCTCAACCCGCACCTTTGCACTTCACGATCATAATGAGCAGCAAAAAGCTGACTTTTTAATTGAGAAGCTTCAATCAGGAGTAAGCATTGCATTAGTATCGGATGCAGGCACTCCATTAATCAGCGATCCAGGATACCATCTTGTCAATCGTTGTCGTCAAGCGGGTGTTAAAGTTGTCCCACTTCCTGGACCATGCGCCGTTATTACAGCATTAAGTGGCGCAGGTTTACCATCAGATCGCTTCAGTTTTGAGGGTTTTCTCCCACCAAAAAGCAAAGGCCGTCGCGATTGCTTCCAAAACTTGGCTGATGATGAACGAACATTGATTTTTTATGAGTCACCACACCGAATCACTGATTCTTTAGCTGATATGTTAGCTGTGTTAGGCCCTGAACGCCAAGTAGTGTTAGCGCGAGAGTTAACAAAAACGTATGAAACGATTTATGGTGCGCCACTAGGTGAGTTAATTGAGTGGCTAAATCAAGATACCAACCGTCTTCGTGGTGAAATGGTGTTATTGGTTGCAGGACACCGTCCTCAAAAAGACGATTTACCGGCCGATGCTTTGCGCACGCTAGGTTTGTTAGTGAAAGAACTGCCACTTAAAAAAGCTTCGGCATTGGCGGCAGAAATCCATAACGTGAAGAAGAATGCGCTGTATAAGTGGGGTTTAGAAAACCTCGAGTAAATATGTCGCTGTTTTGTGCAAATTCAAATCAGTTGGGTGTTTTTTGCTCTTACTGTGGATTTGCTTCGGTTTTCACTAGCAAGTGTGAACTAAGTCTTATACAATAGCGCTCCGGAGTTGGCTGGGTAATCGCTGCTTTGTTGCCGTCCTTCAGGAGACTGACATTGAGGTCCGCAAGGAAACTGATGTTGAAGTCCGATGGGAGACGAACAAAGGGGAGGAAAGTCCGGGCTCCATAGGGCAGGGTGCCAGATAACGTCTGGGGGGCGTGAGCCTACGACCAGTGCAGCAGAGAGTAAACCGCCGATGGCCTTTAGGCACAGGTAAGGGTGAAAGGGTGCGGTAAGAGCGCACCGCGCGTCTAGTAATAGTTCGTGGCACGGTAAACTCCACCCGGAGCAAGACCAAATAGGTCCCTACATAGCGCGGCCCGCGTTTGGGGACGGGTAGGTTGCTTGAGCCTGTGAGCAATTGCAGGCCTAGATGAATGATTACCACTGCGTAAGCAGAACAGAACCCGGCTCATAGGCCGACTCCCTTCATTCATGAAAAGCGGTGTTTGTATTTACAAGCACCGCTTTTTTTCTATCTGAAATTTCAATACTGTACTTATTCTGCTAGAAATATCAGAGCGATGTTATATCTCTGTGGGAAATACTGTCATATACTTGACAAATTTTTTATCGGATACGTACACTTCAATACAATTTCTGGCTAGGGCCTTAGGTGTCTTAGTAAGACTTCACTTTTGCAGAATTTACTTATATGTCTGAACAATTTGAGCATGTATCTGTCTTACTTCACGAATCAGTAGACGGATTAGCAATTAAACCTGATGGAATCTATATCGATGGTACTTTTGGCCGAGGTGGTCACAGCCGTCTGATTTTATCTAAATTGGGCGAAAATGGTCGTCTTTATAGTATCGATCGCGATCCTCAAGCGATTGCTGAAGCTCAGAAGATCGATGATCCTCGCTTCAATATTATCCACGGTCCTTTTTCGGGCATGGAAAAGTATATGGAAGAGCGTGATCTTATTGGTCGTGTTGACGGCATTTTACTCGATCTTGGGGTGTCATCTCCCCAGCTGGACGATGCTGAGCGTGGCTTTAGCTTTATGCGTGACGGCCCTCTTGATATGCGTATGGATCCAACTTCGGGTCAACCAGCATCTGAGTGGCTAGCAACAGCAGATGCATCTGATATTGCTTGGGTACTTAAAGAGTTTGGTGAAGAGCGTTTTGCAAAACGTATTGCCCGTGGCATCGTTGAGCATCGTGAAGATCCAGAGAAAGAGCCTTTAACTCGCACATTACAGCTGGCGAATTTGATTGCTCAGGTCTCTCCATTTAAAGATAAGCATAAGCATCCTGCAACCCGCAGTTTCCAAGCCATTCGTATCTATATCAATAGTGAGTTGGATGAGATTGCAACAGCCTTAAATGGTGCGGTGAATATTCTTGCTCCAGGTGGTCGTTTATCGGTAATCAGCTTCCATTCGCTAGAAGATCGTATGGTTAAGCGTTTTATGCGAAATAAGAGCAAAGGCCCAGAGATCCCAGCAGGTTTACCGCTTACTGAAGAGCAGATCAAAGCACTAGGTAGTGCCGATCTTAAATTAGCAAGTAAAGCGATCAAACCATCGCAAAATGAACTCGGTTACAATGCCCGTGCCCGCAGTTCAGTGTTACGTTTAGCTGAGCGTCTATGAATAAGAAAGAGACTGAAGCCTCAATAAATCTATCCAAACTTATCGGTAAAGATTTAATCACAGTTGGATGTGTTCCTCTGGTTTTAGCCATTTGTATCCTAGCTTCTGCATTGGGCGTGGTATTAATCACGCACCAATCTCGTCAATTGATCTCGCAGCAAGAGCAACTCTTGATCCAGCGAGATCAGTTGGATATCGAATGGCGTAACCAGTTACTAGAAGAAAATGCTTTGGCTGAGCACAGTCGTATTGAGCGTTTAGCTGAGCAAGAGCTAAAAATGGAGCGTCCAACTACCACCAATGAAGTAGTTATTAAATAAGTATGAAGTTTTTTAAACGCTCAACGAGAAAAAATTCGAAAGCAAAGAAAGCGTCATCGGCATTTATTCCATGGCGCTTTGGTGTTATTTGCGGCTTCGTAATTTTAGGTTTAGCGGCATTGATTGCCCGTACCGCATACATTCAAGTTTTAGAGCCAGGTCGCCTGATCCAAGAAGGTGATATGCGCTCACTTCGTGTCAAACCTCTCCCTTCTGCCCGTGGCATTATTTCCGATCGAAATGGTGAACCTCTTGCTGTTAGTGTACCGGTGCAAGCGGTGTGGGCCGATCCGGTTAATATTTTTAAACACGGTGGACTAAGCGATGTCGACCGTTGGCATGCCCTTGCTGATGTTCTGGATTGGAATCGACAAGAACTGATCCATTACATAGATAAAAACAAGAAGCGTCGCTTTATTTATCTTGCGCGCCAAGTTAGCCCAGCCATGGCAAACTATGTTAATAAACTGAAGTTACCTGGTATTGGTCTAAAAGATGAATCTCGTCGTTTTTACCCATCGGGTGAAGTTAGTGCTCAGTTAATTGGTGTAACGGGTATTGATGGTCATGGCCTAGAAGGGATTGAGAAATCTTATGATGGTTGGCTAACAGGTGAACCGGGTCGTCGTACTGTTCGTAAAGACCGTTATGGCCGCGTAGTTGAGAATATCTCGGTAGAAAAACGCCAGCCGGGTAAGTCTTTGCAACTGAGTATTGACCAACGAATTCAAGCTGTTGCTTACCGAGCAGTAAAAGAAGCCGTTCGAGATCTTCCCGCAACATCGGCCAGTGTCGTTATGGTTGATGTGCGTACTGGCGAAATTCTTGCCATGGTCAACGCACCGTCCTTTAACCCCAATAATCGCAACGATCGTGAATCGTACAAGATGCGTAACCGTGTAATTACTGACTCCTTTGAGCCAGGTTCTACGGTAAAACCACTTGGGGTGTTAACCGCTTTAGAAGCTGGTATTGCCAACGAACATACCTTGATAAATATTCCAGGTAAACATTTCCGTCTTGGTAGTAAAACCATTACTGACGTATCGCGCATTGAGCATCAGGCTACTATGGCGCGTATCCTTCAGAAATCCAGTAACATCGGTATGACTAAGCTTTCTTTGGCAATGCCGATTGAGAACTTAATTAGCATGTACCGTCGCATCGGTTTAGATGAGCCGTCAGGTATCAACCTTGAAGGTGAAATTGTAGGTCACTTCCCAAATCGCCGACGTTGGTCTGATATTGAACGTGCAACTTTTGCCTATGGTTATGGTTTGTCTGTAACTCCAATTCAGCTGGTTCATGCCTACGCGACACTGGGGGCTTATGGTATTAAGCGTCCATTATCTATCTTGAAAACCGAGAAAGTGGTACCGGGTAAGCAAGTTGTTGACCCTCATCTGGTGAAAAAAGTCTTGCTGATGCTAGAAGGCGTTGCCGATAAAGCGGGTGGCGGTGGTGGCTGGCGAGCTTCGGTTCCAGGTTATCGCGTCGGGGTAAAAACCGGTACCGCGAAAAAGGCTATTGCAGGTGGTTATGGTAATGACTACTTCGCCTACACCGCAGGTATCGCACCGATCAGTAATCCTCGTTTAGCAGTTGTAGTACTGGTTAACGAACCTAAAGGTGACAAATTCTATGGTGGTGCGGTTGCCGCTCCTATTTTGTCTAAGGTTCTTGGTAGTGCTCTGCATATTTTAAATGTGCCGCCAGATGCGGATACAAAATAGAATTAATTATTAGGAGCAGAGGGTATGACAACGATTTGTTCAGGTGTTCGAGTTAGCACCTTGTTGTCTCCATGGATTGCAGAATCTGACTTACCAGAAGCACTTCAGCTTTTGGATGTGACTGAACTTACACTTAATAGTCGTAAAGTGACCATAGGTTCAGTCTTTGTTGCGGTAAAAGGTCATCAAGTTGATGGTCGTCGTTTTATTGATGATGCTATTGCCTCGGGTGCATCACTGGTATTGGCTGAAGCGGATGGGGTTGCCGAGCACGGTACGATTACTCGTAATCAGCAAGCGTATGTGATTTATCTTACCCAGCTAAACGCTATGCTATCTCAATTAGCAGGCCGTTTTTATCACCATCCGGATCAACAGTTAGCACTTTATGCTGTTACAGGGACAAATGGTAAAACCACCATCAGTCAGCTATTGGCGCAATGGGCTAATTTGCTCGGCTATCAAGCAGGAGTGATGGGCACAACGGGTAATGGTTTACTCAATAACCTTCAGCCAGCGGCAAATACAACAGGCAGTGCGATTGAAATTCAGCAAACCTTAGCTCAGCTGGTCGACCTTGGTGCTGATTTTGCTGCAATGGAAGTCTCTTCTCATGGCTTGGTGCAGCATCGCGTAGCAGATCTGCACTTTAAAGCGAGTATTTTTACCAACCTGAGCCGAGATCATCTTGATTATCATGGTGATATGGCAAGTTATGCACAAGCGAAGCAATCTCTGTTTACCCAGCATGATTGTGGTAAAGCGATCATTAATGCCGATGATGCCGTTGGCCGTGAGTGGTTACTTTCTCTGCCTGATGCGGTAGCTGTCGCAACGGATGCTGAAGCTGTTGTAGCACACGCAGGGCCTAAGCTTTGGGCGACAGACGTTATTTATAGCACTCAGGGCGTAACGGTTAGTTTTGACTCAAGCTGGGGTGCCGGCGTATTTACCGCCCCTCTAGTTGGTTCATTTAACGCATCTAATCTATTGTTGGCGTTGGCAACGTTACTGGCAACGGGACATGATTTGGCAAAACTTTTAGCAACAGCTGCAGAGCTAAGTGCTGTGATTGGCCGAATGGAAGTTTTTCAATCATCTGACAAGCCAATGGTTGTAGTTGATTATGCTCATACACCTGATGCTTTAGAAAAAGCACTTCAAGCATTACGAGTGCATTGTGATGGCAAACTGTGGGCAATTTTTGGCTGTGGTGGCGATCGTGATGCTGGTAAACGCCCGATGATGGCACAAGCGGCAGAACGTTTAGCGGATATTGCGGTATTGACCGATGATAACCCGCGTAGTGAAGAGCCAAGTGCAATTATGAAAGATATGGTAGCTGGGTTAACTCAACCTGAACAAGCTCATATTATTCATGATCGTCGCAGCGCTATTGCGTTTGCTGTTGAGCAGGCTCAGACAAATGACATTATCTTAGTGGCTGGTAAAGGCCATGAAGATTACCAAATTCTTGCAGATCGCACGATTCATTACTCAGATCGTGAAACTGTGGCTGAATTGATTGGATTACCGCTATGATCTCTGTTTCTCTTGCCTCTCTCGCTCAAGCGGTTGAGGGGCAATTAATCGGTTCTGATACCACTATTTCAGAAGTATCAACCGATACCCGTAATATTGCAGCTCAGACCTTATTTGTTGCGTTAAAAGGTGAGCGTTTTGATGCTCATGATTTTTGTCAAACAGCAAAAGATAACGGTGCTGTCGCATTATTAGTTAGTCGTCACTTACCTGTTGAGCTGCCTCAGATCCTAGTTAAGGATACTCGCATTGCGTTAGGTTTACTGGGGGCTTGGCTAAAAGCACAATTAACCCAACAGTGCGGACTACAAACTCTCGCCTTAACAGGAAGTTGTGGTAAAACCACGGTAAAAGAGATGTGTGCTGCTATTTTAGCAACCAAAGGAAAGGTACTGGCAACGGCGGGTAACTTTAATAACGATATTGGAGCCCCTCTAACGTTACTTCGTTTAACGCCTGAGTATCAGTACGCCGTTATTGAATTAGGCGCAAATCACCTTGGTGAGATCTCATATACCACCAATTTGGTTAAGCCTGATGTTGCGTTGATTAACAATCTTGCCGCCGCACACCTAGAAGGTTTTGGCTCATTAAAAGGTGTAGCAAAAGCTAAGGGTGAAATCTTTGAAGGATTAGCAAAAGGTGCAACGGCGGTGATCAATTTAGCATCTAACGACCGTGAGCTTTGGGCCCCGTTATTGGCTGATAAAAATGTCATTACCTTTTCATCAGAAGAGCAAGCTGACTTTTTTGCTAGTGATATTGAGCTTGATAGTGACGGCTATCCGCATTTTGAGCTCCACTCCCCGCAAGGTTCGGTTGCCATTCACTTATCACAGTTAGGATTGCACAATGTATCTAATGCGCTTGCTGCTGCCGCACTAACCTCAGTTTTGGGGGCTACGCTTGCAGAAATTAAGCAAGGATTAGAAACTGCGACTAATGTTAAAGGTCGAGTGGCGGTTTCTCAACCAATGGTGGGTTTACGTGTTATCGATGATACCTATAATGCCAGTGTCGCATCGGTAAAAGCTGCCATTGATTTATTAGCAAGTTATCAAGGCCAACGTTGGTTTATTTTGGGTGATATGGCTGAGCTGGGTGAAGAGAGTGAAAATCTTCATCGTGAGGTTGGTTTATATGCGCAAACTAAAGGGTTGGATAAGGTAATGACCTTTGGTAAAGCAAGTGCCGTTGTGAGTGAGTTAAATCACGGCCAGCATTTTGCTGATAAACAACCATTAATCGCTATGGTTAATGAATTACTTAATGATCAAATCAATCAACAAAACCCTTTAGAGGTTACAGTGCTAGTGAAAGGAGCACGCAGTTCTCGCATGGAAGAAGTGGTTGCCGCACTGCAGGAATATAAACAATGATTTATTGGTTAGCGCACGTACTTGAGTCTACGTTCCCGTTTTTTCGACTTTTTGAATACTTAACTTTCCGCGCCATTATGAGCATCTTGACGGCTCTTGTTCTATCGCTATGGATGGGACCGCGCCTGATTGCTCGTTTACAAATGCTACAAATTGGCCAGGTTGTTCGTAATGAAGGTCCTGAGTCTCACTTTAGTAAGCGTGGTACCCCGACAATGGGCGGGATCATGATACTGGCCGCAATTACCATTACGGTTTTATTGTGGACGGATTTAAGTAATCCCTATGTTTGGGCCGTTCTATTTGTTCTGCTTGGCTATGGTGCTGTTGGTTTTGTCGATGACTATCGTAAAGTTGTTCGTAAAAATACCGATGGCCTGATCGCACGCTGGAAATATTTCTGGCAGTCGCTGATTGCGATTATTGTAGCGTTTGCACTATATGCCTACGGTAAAGATACCGCAGCAACTCAGTTAGTGGTTCCCTTCTTTAAAGATATTATGCCGCAATTAGGCTTGTTCTATATCATTTTGACCTATTTCGTTATCGTCGGTACTAGTAACGCGGTGAACCTAACGGATGGTCTTGATGGTCTTGCAATTATGCCAACTGTTATGGTTGCAGGTGGTATGGCCTTTATTGCATGGGCAACGGGTAACTACAACTACGCAGAATACCTTCATATCCCTTATGTTAAAGATGCCAGTGAGCTGGTTGTCGTATGTACTGCGATTGTTGGTGCAGGTCTTGGTTTCTTGTGGTTTAACACCTATCCAGCGCAAGTCTTTATGGGCGATGTAGGCTCATTAGCATTGGGTGGTGCTTTAGGTACAATTGCGGTACTTATCCGCCAAGAATTCCTACTAGTACTAATGGGTGGTGTCTTTGTTATGGAAACCGTATCGGTCATTCTTCAGGTCGGTTCATACAAACTTCGTGGTCAGCGTATTTTCCGTATGGCTCCGATTCATCACCACTACGAATTAAAAGGTTGGCCAGAGCCACGAGTTATCGTTCGCTTTTGGATCATCACTCTGATGTTAGTATTAATTGCGCTTGCTACTTTGAAGGTACGTTAAAAAATGAAAGGCTTGGTGGATGTGAACAAGGTTGTTGTTATCGGTCTTGGTATGACAGGACTGTCGGTGGTAAATCATCTGTTAAGGTTGCCGCAATCACTTGATATCAAAGTGATCGACACGCGAAACACACCACCAGGTCATGATCAACTGCCTGCCGATGTTGAGTTGTGCTGTGGTCAATGGAATATGGAATGGCTATTGGCTGCCGATCTGATTGTTGCCAGCCCTGGTATTGCATTGGCAACACCTGAATTGGTCGCAGCGGCTCAAGCAGGCGTTAAGATTGTGGGTGATATTGAGCTGTTTGCCCGTGAGGTGACAAAACCTGTAGTTGCGATTACTGGTTCTAACGGTAAAAGCACGGTAACTAGCCTTGTAGGTGAGATGGCAAAAGAAGCGGGCATTGATGTCGGTGTTGGTGGCAATATCGGTTTTGCTGCGCTTGATATGCTGGCTCAAAATCATGAGCTTTATGTTCTTGAATTATCCAGTTTTCAGTTAGAAACAACCTCTTCATTACACCTTGCAGCCGCTGTTTATCTAAATCTTTCTGAAGATCATATGGATCGTTATCAAGGTTTAGAGGATTACAGTCAGGCTAAGATGCGTATTTTCCATCACGCTAATCTAGCCGTTTATAATCGAAATGACTTAGCGACCAAGCCAACTGATTTCACGGGGGCTATGACCAGTTTTGGTTTTGATGATCAAGATTATGGTTTGGTACTGATTGATGACCGTGAGTGGTTGGCAATCAATCAGCAGCCTTTGATGCCAGCCGATGAGATTGCTCTGGTTGGTCGTCATAATGTGGCAAACAGTCTTGCAGCATTAGCTCTGGCCGATGCTGCAGGAATTGATCGCGAGGCCGCTTGTCGTGCTCTTCGCCGTTATACTGGTTTAGCTCATCGTTGCCAACTTGCCGTAACTAAGCATGGCGTTCGTTGGGTAAATGATTCCAAAGCGACTAATGTTGCCAGCACTGAAGCGGCACTTAACGGCTTAAACTTAGCTGGTAAGCTGCACCTATTGGTGGGTGGCGATGGTAAAGGCGCTGATTTTTCGGAACTAAAAACGGTTCTCGCTGACTTAAATGTACAACTTTATTGCTTCGGCCGTGATGGCTATCAATTTGCAGAGCTTGTTGATAACGCAATCTTGGTTGAAACTATGGCTCAAGCTATGGAGCTCGCTGCATCTACCGCACAATCTGGCGATATGATCTTGCTTTCTCCTGCCTGTGCAAGTTGGGATCAGTTTGCAAATTTCATGGCCCGAGGTGATGCCTTTATTGAACTTGCCACTGAGCTGCAAGATAAAGTAGCAGGAGCCGCTTCATGCTAAATATGATCCGTAATGGGATCTCCTCTGTCGGTGATTGGTTTGTCAAACCGGCAAAACCATGCCTGTATGATCGTCAATTAGTGTGGATTGCTATCGCATTGATGATCACAGGTTTGGTCATGGTAACATCCGCTTCCGTACCCGTTGCAACTCGTCTAACTGGGATGCCTTTTTACTTTGCATTTCGTCATGCTTTCTTCTTAGCGTGTTCGTTAGCTATCGCATCGGTTGTTATGCAAATCCCTATTGAGCGTTGGCATAAATACAGTATTCCTATGCTGTTAACCTCAATTTTCCTTCTTATCGTTGTATTGGCTATTGGTCGCTCTGTAAACGGTGCCGCCCGTTGGATCCCATTGGGTATCTTTAACTTACAGCCTGCCGAAGTTGCAAAACTCTCTTTGTTTATGTTTGTCTCTGGCTATCTGGTCCGACAAAATAAACAAGTGCGAGAGACTTTCCTTGGTTTCCTTAAACCCTTACTGGTTCTCGGTATTCTCGGTTTCCTATTGCTGCAACAGCCTGACCTAGGTTCGTTTGTGGTAATGTTTGTCGGTACCGTTGGTATGCTATTTATTGCCGGCGCTAAGCTATGGCAGTTCTTGGTAATGATCGCATCAGCTTTAGTTGGTATTGGCTTGTTGATTGCCTTTGAACCGTATCGTATGCGACGCGTCACCTCGTTTCTTGACCCATGGCAAGATCCTTTCGGTAGTGGTTACCAGCTGACACAATCTTTGATGGCATTTGGTCGTGGTGAGTGGTGGGGCCAAGGCCTTGGTAACTCAATTCAGAAGCTTGAATATTTACCAGAAGCACACACCGACTTTGTATTTGCTGTTTTGGCTGAAGAGTTAGGTCTTGCGGGCGTTATTGTGGTCTTGCTCCTGCTATTTGCATTGGTTGCAAAGGCACTGATTATCGGTCGAAAGTGTCTTAAGTCTGGCCAGTTATTTGGTGGTTATCTTGCCTTTGGCTTTGCGTTTTGGTTTGCATTCCAAACCTTAGTTAACGTTGGCGCAGCCGCAGGTATGGTACCAACTAAAGGTCTAACCTTACCGCTTATCAGTTATGGTGGTTCGAGTCTGTTTATTATGGCGGCAGCGGTTGCTATCTTGATTCGAATTGATCATGAGCAACGTTTAGCAGAGCGCCTATCGCCAGAAGACACTGAAGAAGATGATCAGATAATTTCAGAAGACAATCCGCAAATTGCTGATAATAATTTAGTGCTCGTAGATGAATCTGAAACCAAGTCTGAAGACCAGCAATTAAAGAAGAATGATGAAAAAAAATAAACGCTTATTAGTGATGGCTGGTGGTACTGGCGGTCACGTATTTCCGGGATTAGCTGTTGCCCAACGCTTACAACAAGAAGGTTGGGAGATCCGTTGGTTAGGCACCGCAGATCGAATGGAAGCTGATTTAGTACCTAAACACGGTATTGAAATTGATTTTATTAAGGTAAAAGGCCTTCGTGGTCAAGGTATTGCCCGTTTACTTACCGCACCATTTAAAATCATTGGTGCTATTTTGCAAGCGCGCAAATACATTAAAGCTTGGCAACCCGATGTGGTTCTTGGCATGGGTGGTTATGTAAGTGGCCCAGGTGGTGTCGCGGCATGGCTATCGGGTGTACCTGTTGTACTGCATGAACAAAATGCAGTAGCCGGTTTAACTAACCAGTGGTTATCTAAGATTGCCAGTGCGGTGCTGCAAGCTTTCCCTGGTGCCTTTAAAGATAAAGAAGTTGTGGGTAACCCGGTCCGTCATGATGTGACTGTTCTACCGCCGCCAGCTGAACGCTTTAGTGAGCATCAAGGACCTATTCGTATCTTGGTGATGGGTGGCAGTCAAGGTGCCCGAATTCTGAACCAAACTATGCCAAAAGTTGCGGCGCTATTAGGTGATAAAGTAACTATCTGGCACCAAGCCGGCAAAGGCGCTGCTGAGCAAACAGAAGCTGATTATCAAGCCAATAATGCCGGCTCACATAAAGTCACAGAGTTTATCGATGATGTCGCTGCTGCATATTCTTGGGCAGATATTGTCGTTTGTCGCTCTGGAGCTCTTACTGTTTCAGAGCTTTCTGCTGCAGGCGTTGGTGCTATCTTCGTACCGTTTATGCACAAAGATCGTCAGCAAGCGCTTAATGCTGAACATCTGGTAGAATGTGGCGCAGCAAAAATGATTGAGCAAATGGATCTGACCGCAGAAGGATTGGCTCAGCAACTTGAACAACTTGATCGCCCAGCCCTAGAGCAAATGGCGCAAGCTGCTCGTGATGCTGCCATCTTAGATGCTGATATCCGTGTCGCAAATGTAATTAAATCCCTAGCAAAAAATTAAGATGAGAACAGAGTGATGGGTAAACTGGATAACCAACAATTAGCAAAAATTCGAACTATGGTACCAGAGATGCGCCGTGTGGAGCGTATTCACTTTGTTGGTATCGGTGGTGCGGGTATGAGTGGCATCGCTGAAGTATTACTTAATGAAGGCTACTGTATTAGTGGCTCAGATCTGTCGGCTAATCCAGTAACAGATCGTTTAAGTGGCAAGGGTGCACAGATTTTCTTTGGCCATGCGGCAAGCAATGTTGAAGGTGCCAGTGTTGTTGTCGTTTCAACTGCTATCTCACAAGAGAACCCTGAATTAGTCGCTGCGCGTGAATTACGTATTCCTGTTGTTCGTCGAGCTGAGATGCTGGCTGAACTGATGCGCTATCGCCACGGTATTGCGATTGCCGGTACCCACGGTAAAACAACAACAACGGCTCTAGTGACACAAATTTATTCTGAAGCCGGTTTAGATCCAACATTTGTGAATGGCGGTTTAGTAAAAAGTGCGGGTACTAATGCTCGCTTAGGCTGTAGTCGCTACTTAATTGCCGAAGCCGATGAAAGTGATGCGTCATTTTTACATCTGCAGCCAATGGTGTGTGTAGTCACTAACATTGAAGCAGACCATATGGATACCTATGGCGGTGATTTTGAAGTGCTTAAGCAGACCTTCATTGATTTCCTTCATAATCTACCATTTTATGGTTTAGCTGTGATGTGCATTGATGATCCTGTGGTTCGTGAACTGCTACCACGTGTTGGTCGTCCAATGCTGACTTATGGTTTCTCTGAAGATGCTGATGTTCGTCTAATGGATTATCAGCAGTGCGGTCAGCAAGGTTTCTTTACTATTGTTCGTAAAGATAAGCCGGAGCTTAAAGTTACGCTAAATGTTCCAGGCCGTCATAATGCATTAAATGCCACTGCTGCTGTTGCTGTTGCGACAGAAGAAGGGGTTGATGATGATGCAATTATCCGAGCTTTGGCTGAGTTCCAAGGTACAGGTCGTCGTTTTGACCATCTTGGTGAGTTTGAAACGGGTAACGGCACTGCAATGCTGGTGGATGATTATGGTCATCACCCAAGTGAAGTGGATGTTACGATTCAAGCTGCTCGTGCTGGCTGGCCTGATAAGCGCTTAGTGATGGTGTTCCAACCACATCGTTATAGCCGAACTCGCGATCTCTACGATGATTTTGCTAATGTTCTTGAGCAAGTTGACGTTCTCTTGATGTTAGATGTTTATGCTGCGGGCGAAGCACCGATTGCTGGTGCCGATGGTCGTGCGCTATGTCGAACGATTCGTGGCCGTGGTAAATTAGATCCGATTTTTGTTGCTAACAAAGAAGCATTACCCGCCGCCCTTGCCAATATTATTCAAAATGATGATTTGGTTTTGACACAAGGTGCGGGCGATGTTGGCAAAATAGCTCGTCAGTTAGCTGAATTAAAGCTCGATATCGCTGCAATGCAAGGTGAATAACTTCGCTTGTTGAGGAGAGTAAACCTCAATATTTATCGGTTTTAATCTGAATTAAGCGGTAATACAGGTGTCTTATCGCTTTCTTTCGGGAAAAATGAACAATTAATTGTTAGCTAGTATCAAGAAATGCTCTGATGAGTATTGGTTTGAAGCGGGTTGCTCGGTTATAATCCACTAACTTTGCTTGATACTTCTTCATTTGAGTCTATAGCAAGAGTTTAAGAGCAGAACATGCTTGCTAGCGATAAATCGACAGGGCAAGTAGAGATATTATGACGGCAGCAGTCGTGAAAAGAATTTCGCTAAAATCGCCAAAAACGTTATTAAAGCGCTTTGGGGGTTTGGCTTTCTTTATTTCTGTCATTGCGTTTACGATTTGGCTGGTCACAGCAACTAAAGATTGGATGACAGATGCAAACCGCCTTCCTCTTTCACAGCTAGTTGTGCAAGGGGATTTGAAGTATCTAACCAAAAATGATGTTAGAGAAGCGATTTTGCAAATGGGTCATATGGGAAGCTTTATGACTCAGAATGTAGACAGTTTACAGCATGCTGTTGAAGAGCAACCATGGGTTGAGCAAGCAACAGTACGAAAACAATGGCCCGATACCATTAAGACGTTTGTTATTGAGCGCCAACCTGTAGCTGAATGGGATGGCAAATATCTGGTTGATGAGCATGGCGTAGTATTTAAAGCGTTAGCCTCTACAATCAAGGATAAAACGTTAGTGGATCTGGTCGGCCCGGAAGGTAGCAGTGAAGAAATGCTAGCTGGACTTCGGGAAATGCAACCAGAATTACAACATGCTGGGTTTGATGTTGTTAAGATTTCGCTTAATAAACGTCGAGCATGGCAAATATTGTTATCAAATGGTATTCAGCTCAAGTTAGGGCGTGAAGCTCGAATGGAGCGACTTGAACGATTTATTCGTCTTTACCCAACCATAGAGAAACAGGGTAAGGATATCGAGTACATTGATTTGCGCTACGATACAGGCGCAGCAGTCGGTTGGAAAATGACTTCGGATCAAGAATCTCCGAAACGGAATGAGAGCGTGCGCTAATGACTAAGGCGGCAGATAAAAAACTCATCGTTGGTCTTGATATTGGTACCTCCAAAGTATGCGCTTTGGTGGGAGAAATTCTACCTGATGGTAATGTGAATGTTATTGGGGTGGGTAATAGCCCATCTAAAGGCATGGATAAAGGTGGTGTAAACGATCTTGAATCTGTGGTGAAATCAGTTCAGCGAGCAATTGATCAAGCTGAGTTGATGATCGATGACTTCCAGATATCTTCGGTTTATCTATCTCTATCAGGTAAGCATATTCGTTGTCAGACAGAGAAAGGTATGGTGCCGATCTCTGATAAAGAAGTGACCCAAGATGATGTCGATAATGTTATTCATACGGCAAAATCGGTCAAAATCAGCGATGAACATAGAACTTTACATGTAATTCCTCAAGAATTTGCTATTGATTATCAAGAGGGTATTAAAAACCCTGTTGGTTTGTCTGGCGTTCGAATGGAAGCCAGTGTTCATATGATCACCTGCCATAATGATATGGCGCGTAATATTGTGAAAGCAGTAGAGCGTTGTGGTCTTAAAGTGGAACAATTGATTTTTTCAGGCCTTGCAGCAAGCCATGCGGTGTTAACGCCGGATGAGCGCGAACTGGGTGTTTGCGTGATTGATATCGGTGGCGGCACGATGGATATTGCTGTTTGGTCAGGTGGTGCATTACGTCATGCAGAAGTAATTCCGTATGCTGGTAATGTTGTCACCAGTGATATTGCTTATGCTTTTGGTACACCGCCGGGTGACGCTGAAGAAATTAAAGTGAGATACGGCTGTGCACTAAGTGAGTTGGTGAGCAAAGATGCGAAGGTGGATGTCCCAAGTGTGGGTGGTCGACCTTCTCGTAGCTTGCAAAGCCAAACGCTAGCGGAAGTAATCGAACCTCGATACACTGAGCTGTTGGGGTTAGTTAATCAGAAGCTCGTTGTAATACAAGAACAATTGCGAGAAACGGGTGTAAAGCACCATCTTGCAGCTGGTATCGTATTAACAGGCGGTGCTGCTCAGATGGAAGGCTTGATTGAATGTGCTGAACGGGTTTTCCGTAATCAAGTACGTATTGGTCAACCTCTTGAAATACACGGGTTGACTGATTATGTTCAGTCTCCGCATTTTGCGACTGCAGTAGGTTTACTGCATTACGGAAAGGACAGTCAGACATTTGATGATAGTGATGTTGAAACTAAGCGCTCAGTGACCGGTTTCTTCTCACGATTCAGTGGTTGGCTACGAAAAGAATTTTAAATACCTGATGCGAACAGGATAGACGGAGAGAACAAATGTTTGAACCGATGATGGACATCTCTGACGAGGCAGTAATTAAAGTCGTTGGCGTTGGCGGCGGTGGCGGTAATGCTGTCGATCACATGGTACGTGAATCAATCGAAGGCGTGCAGTTTATCAGTGTTAACACTGATGCCCAGGCTCTTCGTAAAAGCAGTGTAAGTACAGTTATTCAGATCGGTGGTGATATCACTAAAGGTTTGGGTGCTGGTGCAAACCCTCAAGTGGGTCGTGACTCTGCGTTAGAAGATCGTGAAGCGATCAAAAAAGAACTTGAAGGTTCTGACATGGTATTTATCGCTGCCGGTATGGGCGGTGGTACAGGTACTGGTGCAGCACCTATCATTGCTGAAATTGCTAAAGAGCTTGGTATCTTAACTGTTGCAGTTGTCACTAAGCCATTTAGTTTTGAAGGCAAAAAGCGTATGGCTTTTGCTGAGCAAGGTATTGAAGAGCTTTCTAAGCATGTGGACTCGTTAATTACGATTCCAAACGAGAAGCTACTTAAAGTACTTGGTCGTGGTATCACCCTACTTGATGCTTTTGCTAAAGCAAACGACGTACTGAAGAACGCTGTTCAAGGTATTGCTGAGCTAATCACTCGTCCTGGTATGATCAACGTCGACTTTGCTGACGTTCGTACTGTGATGTCTGAAATGGGCCACGCAATGATGGGTAGTGGTATGGCATCTGGTGATGATCGTGCTGAAGAAGCTGCTGAGATGGCTATCTCAAGCCCACTTCTAGAAGATATCGATCTTGCTGGCGCTCGTGGCGTATTGGTTAACATCACCGCTGGTCTAGATATGCGTCTAGATGAGTTTGAGACAGTGGGTAATACGGTTAAAGCGTTCGCTTCTGATAACGCAACTGTTGTTATCGGTACATCTCTAGATCCAGACATGACTGATGAGCTACGTGTAACTGTTGTTGCTACAGGTATTGGTAAAGATACTAAGCCTGATATTACGCTAGTGACATCTTCTAAGCCGCAGCCAGTTGTTCAAGAGCGTCCAGCTCAAACAGCGGCTCCTGTTGTTGAAGAGAAGCCAGCCGTTGAAGGTCAAGCAGCAGCTCAGAAGAAACCACAGGCTGAACACGACTATTTAGATATTCCAGCATTCCTTCGTAAACAAGCAGACTAATTTTTAGCTCGGCTATAAACGAAAGATTGAGGATATGCCGTTTTTCTTGCTTTAAAGAAAAACGGCAGCTAGAACTAATTTGAATTTATTTTTATTTCACTTGTTTTGCGCTATTAAAATAGTGTTATCAATTGATAAAACAAATTGTTTGGGTTATTTCTAGAGTCGTGGTATAGTTTTCGTCCACTTAACATAATACCTATGTTAGGTCGAAGTTGTATTACCACAGAATAAGCTAAATAGAAGTCAGCTTATAACCGTTGAGAAAAGGCAAATGATTAGACAACGTACACTTAAAAGCATTGTGCAAACGACTGGTGTGGGTCTCCACTCTGGACGTAAAGTTACGCTAATTCTGCGCCCAGCAGCAGCTAACACTGGCGTGATCTACCGTCGTACCGACTTAAATCCACCAGTAGACTTTCCTGCAAATGCTGACTCTGTTCGTGACACTATGCTATGTACGGCATTGGTTAACGAAGCAGGCGTTCGCATCTCAACTGTTGAGCACTTGAATGCGGCACTTGCTGGTATGGGTATCGATAACGTGATTATCGAGGTTGATGCTCCAGAAATTCCAATTATGGATGGTAGCGCAAGCCCATTTATTTACTTGTTGCAATCTGCAGGTATTGAAGCGTTGAATACGCCAAAACGTTTTCTTCGTATCAAAAAACCTGTTCGCGTTGAAGATGGCGATAAGTGGGCGGAATTGGTTCCTCATAACGGTTTCCGCTTAGATTTTGCTATCGATTTTAATCACCCTGCGATTGGAACAGATCAGCAGCGTTTAACGTTTGATTTCTCAAGCAAGTCTTTTGCAAAAGATGTCAGTCGTGCACGTACTTTTGGCTTTATGCGAGATATCGAGTACTTACAGTCACAAAACTTGTGCCTAGGTGGTAGTTTCGATAACGCTATCGTATTAGATGAATATCGCATTCTAAACGATGATGGCTTGCGTTTTGATAATGAATTAGTGACTCACAAAGTATTGGATGCCATTGGTGACCTTTATATGTGTGGTCATAACATTATCGGTGAAATGCGCGCTTATAAGTCTGGTCATGCACTAAACAATAAGCTCCTTCGTGCAGTATTAGCTGACCAAGAAGCTTATGAGTGGACAACATTCGAAGACGAAAAAGAAGTGCCAGTTACGTTTGCTCAACCAGGAATGGTATTAGCATAACTGTAATGCAGAATTAAAAAACGCCGAGCTTAGCTCGGCGTTTTTGTTTCTACCTGTATCTCTTGCCAAGTTACTTTGTCGCTATCACTCTTATTGCGATAACCTAGTTAGAACTTTCTTTATTTTTCTTAGCCAATTGTGCCAACCTTTCTAAGCGT
The DNA here is from genome assembly GCF_038086725.1 of Photobacterium damselae subsp. damselae. Lineage (NCBI taxonomy): Bacteria > Pseudomonadati > Pseudomonadota > Gammaproteobacteria > Vibrionales > Vibrionaceae > Photobacterium > Photobacterium damselae. The sequence goes on along the minus strand of NZ_CP146970.1, from coordinate 2,868,277 downwards.
GCTTTTACTTTATCTGGCGCATGTACTGCGGCTTGTAACAGATGACTAGCAGCCACATCACTAATGGGTTTTTGAACAATATCTGGCGTTTTATTTTGCTTAGCAACTTGAACTGCCGCAAGGTTAGGGTTGACCTTAACTTGAATATCAACCAAGTTGGGCAGCAGCTTTTCACGTAATTTAGTGATGAGGCTATTACGCTCGTAATTAAGACGCATCGACCAAGCCGCAGAGGCGATTTCTATAATGAGTATCCCTTGGCGATAATTACTGACTCGGCAGTGCTCGGCACAATTTAAATGAGCTTTAACGGCATTATTTAAGCGACTTAATGCAAGGGCTCGTTCTTGAATATTGCCAACCAGTTGGTTGCTATCAAGTAAGTCGGCGGCTGTTTGCGGGCGGTGATCTCTCATTGATAGGTCATTCCTGAATGAAAACGAGGATAGGCTCTAATTTTTCGTGACATTAAGCAAGTCAGTTGCTTTTATCATAGTCGATATAATGAATTTGCCTTATCATAACGGTTTAAGAGAAAACCTGCTGTTAATTCTTATTGGACTCGGATACCGAACACCAAGGTGAAAGATAAGATTTCAAGCCATTGAAGCGATTTTCTCTGTGATATTGTGGTCAATCCCCTTGAAAATAGGGGGCATAGGCACAATATCAATTTTTAATTGTCTAAGCTGCTTCAAGATGCAATTATTCAATATGAACCTTGTATCTTGAAGTTGCTCGGGTATACACACTTGTTTCAGGTATAAGCCTCGGATTTATTAATGCCGATTTTGTGGGATATGGATTTATTGTCCCGAATGAATGAAACCTTATTTAGCGACTCAGCAATATAACGCTGACATAACAAAGAGAAAACGGCATCGCCATGTTATCAAAACTACTGACAAAAATTATCGGTAGCCGTAACGACCGCACTCTGCGTCGTATGCGCAAAATTGTTGATCAAATCAATAAGCTAGAACCTCAATTTGAAAGCCTACAAGATGAAGAATTAAAAGCAAAGACTGCTGAATTCCGTTCTCGTCTTGAACAAGGTGAAACCTTAGACCAACTACTGCCTGAAGCCTTTGCGACGGTACGTGAGAGTTCTAAGCGTCTATATGGCATGCGTCACTTTGATGTGCAGCTTATTGGCGGTATGGTTCTTAACGATTGTAAAATTGCCGAGATGCGTACAGGTGAAGGTAAAACTCTAACGGCAACATTGCCTGCTTACCTTAACGCGCTAACAGGCAAAGGCGTTCATATCGTAACAGTGAACGACTACCTTGCTTCACGTGACGCCGAAACTAACCGTCCACTATTTGAATTCCTTGGTATGACTGTTGGCGTAAACGTGCCAAACATGCCTCCTCATGCGAAAAAAGAAGCGTATGAAGCAGACGTTTTATACGGAACAAACAACGAATTTGGTTTTGACTACCTTCGTGACAACATGGCATTCCGTCCAGAAGATCGTGTTCAACGTGAGCGTTTCTTTGCCGTAGTCGATGAGGTGGACTCCATCCTTATCGATGAAGCTCGTACTCCTTTGATCATCTCAGGTCCTGCTGAAGACAGTTCTGAGCTGTACATCCGCATGAACACACTGATCCCTAACTTGGAAAAACAAGATAAAGAAGACAGTGAAGAGTACCGCGGAGAAGGTCACTACACAGTAGATGAAAAATCAAAACAAGCGCACTTAACTGAAAACGGTCAAGAATACGTTGAAGAGCTATTGATCAAAAATGGTCTAATGGCTGAAAACGATACACTGTATTCACCAGCTAACATCAGTTTGCTTCACCACGTTAATGCAGCATTGCGTGCACATGTTCTATTTGAACGTGATGTTGACTACATTGTACAAGATGGCGAAGTGGTTATTGTTGATGAACATACTGGTCGTACTATGCCGGGTCGTCGTTGGTCTGAAGGTCTTCATCAAGCCGTAGAAGCAAAAGAAGGCGTTAAGATCCAAAACGAAAACCAGACTTTGGCATCTATTACATTCCAGAACTACTTCCGTCTATACGAGAAGCTATCTGGTATGACAGGTACAGCAGATACTGAAGCGTTCGAATTCCAGTCAATTTACGGTTTAGATACCGTGGTTATTCCAACCAACCGTCCAATGGCTCGTATTGACCATGGTGACTTGGTGTACATGACCGAAGCGGAAAAATTTGCGGCAATTGCTGAAGATATCAAAGAACGTGTAGCCAACGGTCAGCCATGTCTAGTGGGTACTGTATCGATTGAAAAATCTGAGCTACTGTCTAACGCGCTGAAAAAAGCGGGTATTAAGCACAACGTTTTGAATGCTAAATTCCACGAAAAAGAAGCGGAAATTGTTGCTCAAGCGGGTTACCCTGGTGCCGTAACGATTGCAACCAACATGGCGGGTCGTGGTACCGATATCATGCTTGGTGGTTCTTGGAAGGCAGAAGCTGAAAAGTTAGATAATCCAACAGATGAGCAGATTGCGAAACTAAAAGCAGATTGGCAAGTACGTCACGATGCAGTACTCGCTTCTGGTGGTCTACACATCATCGGTACTGAGCGTCATGAATCTCGTCGTATCGATAACCAGTTACGTGGTCGTTCTGGTCGTCAGGGTGATGCCGGTTCTTCTCGTTTCTACCTATCAATGGAAGATGCTCTAATGCGTATCTTTGCTTCTGATCGTGTATCTAACATGATGAAGAAGCTAGGTATGGAAGAAGGCGAAGCGATTGAGCACCCATGGGTAACTAAAGCTATCGAGAACGCACAGCGTAAAGTTGAAGGTCGTAACTTCGATATCCGTAAACAGCTACTTGAATTTGATGACGTTGCCAACGATCAGCGTAAAGTTGTATACGAACTTCGTGATGAACTAATGTTTGCTGATGATATCAGTGACATGATCGAGCATAACCGCGAAGACGTACTGAATGCGATCATTGACGCTTACATTCCACCGCAATCTCTAGAAGAAATGTGGGATATTGATGGCCTAGAAGATCGTCTACGTACAGATTACGATCTGGATCTACCAATTAAACACTGGCTAGAGACAGAAGATAAGTTGTATGAAGAAGCACTTCGTGAGCGTATCGTTGAGAAAGCGGTTGAGCTATACCGTGAGAAAGAATCTGTTGTTGGTCCTGAAGTTCTACGTAACTTCGAGAAGACTGTGATGCTACAGAACTTAGATACTCTGTGGAAAGAACACTTAGCAGCAATGGATCACCTACGTCAGGGTATCCATTTACGTGGCTATGCACAGAAGAACCCTAAGCAGGAATACAAGCGTGAATCGTTTGAACTGTTTGAAGAGATGCTTGATAACCTGAAGAGTGATGTGATCTCTATCCTTAGTAAGGTTCGCGTTCAGCAGCAAGAAGAAGTTGAACGTATGGAAGAAGAGCGTCGCCAAATGGCAGAAGCACTAGCGCAAAAGCAGCAATTCCATCACCAAACTTCAGATGAAGCATTAGCTGATGAAGAAGAAGGTACTCAGGGTACTTACGAGCGTGAAGAGCGCAAAGTAGGTCGTAATGAGCCTTGCCCATGTGGTTCTGGTAAAAAGTACAAACAGTGTCACGGTAAGATCAACTAAGATCGAGTGAACAAACAAAAGGCCGCTTACGCGGCCTTTTTTGTCTTTATCTATTGTCATTCCGGAATTGAGGGACGAAATATCCGGAATCTCATTCAGCGCGTAGTAAAGCGAAATTGATAATAACTAGGGGTATTGAAATAAGAGATTCCCTATCTCACTCGTTTGCACTCGCGGTAGGGAATGACCTTTAACCTTAGCTCAATACGGCTAGAATCTTCTCCAACACCACATCATTTGCCGCTGGGAACGGGTAGTCTTTAAGCTCAGAAATGGCAACCCACTGTCCCGGTTGGCCTTCTTTACCAAATGCTTCTCCGCTGAACTGGCGGATCACAAAGAAATCAAAAGTGAGCGCTTTGTCGGGATAGTCATGTTCTAAGGCAATAAAAGGCTCAATATGGGTTGCCGTGATACCTACTTCTTCTTGTAGCTCTCGAATTACCGCTTGTTCTGCCGTTTCATTGGCTTCTACTTTACCGCCTGCAAATTCCCAAAAACCACCTTGATGGGCATTGGCTGCGCGACGAGTAATAAAGATCTTATCGCCTGTTGGATTTAAGATGATGCCCGCTGCAATCCAAACGCGTTTTTTATCTGTCATAAAAGGTCCTGATGTTTGAGATTGCGAGATATCGCGTGAAAATCTCGCTACTCGCTACTCGCTACTCTAATACATATCCTCAGACCAACCGTCTGAGTCCGACATATCTGGCGCACCAGGAATTGCTTTTTCTTCATCAGCCCATTCACCAAGATCAATCAACTGACAGCGCTTAGAGCAGAACGGGCGGAAAGGGCTTTGCTCACCCCAAACCACGTCTTCTTTACACGTTGGGCATTTCACCACAGTGACGGGTGCTTCTTTTTTCTCTGTCATGGTTTTCCTCAGCAGATGGCGAGTTTAAATTCGATAGTTTCGGCCACTTTTCCCTCTTCTGTAAATGGTAGAAAGCGGATAGCAAAGCGGCTACGATGACCCGATATCATAGGGTAAACATCATAGCTTGGGCAAATTTCTAAGCGAAGTAAGTTTGCATCTGAGGTGTCGTACTGGAAAAAACCATTACGAGATACTTGTGGCTTATATTGGCTTGAATCTCGAATTAGGCGCAGCCACAGGTTAAGAGCTTGGCTTAAACAAGAGAGATGACCTAACCACTGTTTTAAATCTTGTTGGCGACGCTCTAATGGTAGATGAAGCCAATGGTGCAGTGTTGGCAGATCAAAGCTACAGCTACCACCGGGAATAGAAAAACGCTGCTTAATACCACTTAAGAAACGGTCATCTCTAAGCTCTTGGCCTAAACGACAGGATGCCAGTAATTTGCGTTGGATCTGCTCCATTTCATCGATCACATTTTGCAGTGCTTGTTGATCAACGCCATCGAGATTCAGCCAGTTTTTGAATTTGTTACGTTGCTTTTCCAGATCTTTAGCGAGATCAGCTTTGACTTGTACTTGATCTAAAATTTCAAGTAACTCAAATAGGGCGCGAAAGAAAATTTGGTGTTGCCATGGGTCATGCAATTGACAGCTATGAGTCATTTGATGAAGCAAAAACTCAAGGCGTAAATAGATGCGTACTTTTTCATTAAGAGGGTGTTCAAATCGGGTATTTTGCATACTATTGCCATCAGGTCATGAGACCATAGTGATATAAACAAAAGAGACTAAGCTCAGTCACGAAATCCTACTGTGACTGGCTCAGAGCTAAATAATATTGATGTAGTTTTTCTACTTGTGGATACAGGGCTTGTTCATCGTCATTATTGGTGATCACATCATCGGCTGCCGCTAATCGTTCGCTGCGACTGGCTTGTGAGGCGAAGATCTTTTTCACCTGTTCCAATGGCACTTTATCACGTTGCTGGGTGCGTTGTATTTGAACTTGCTCATCAACATCAACAACCAACAAACGCTGAGTCAGTGCTTGTAAATTATTTTCTACCATCAACGGCACAATCAATAAACAGTATGGCGAGGTCGAGGCTTGGATTTGAGTCAGCATTTGTTGCCGAATCATGGGATGCAACAGCTGGTTTAGCCACTCTTTTAGTTCGGGGTTACTGAAGATCAATTGGCGCAATTGGGCTCGATCAAGCTCCCCATTTTCTAATGTAATATCAGCGCCAAATTTATCGATAATAGCCGCTAGACCGGCACTGTTAGGTGCAACAACATCTCGGGCAATTATATCGGCATCAATCAAATCAACACCATAGCGGGCAAACAGATTGGCAACCGTGGTTTTACCGCTGCCGATCCCGCCTGTTAAACCAACCACAAAACTCATACTACATTCCTAAAATATTACTGACATACCAAGTGATGATCGAGTGTCCCCACAATAGACTGATCCAGCCAGCAATCGCAAGATAAGGACCAAAGGAAAATGGGGTTTGGTGATCACTTTTTTGTACTTTCAATAAGATAATGCCACAAATAGCCCCAGCAAGAGAGGATAGCAGAACCACAACAGGCAGCATTTGCCAGCCAAGCCATGCTCCTAAAGCGGCTAACAGTTTAAAGTCGCCATAACCCATACCGTCTTTTTTGGTTAATAATTTAAAGACCCAAAAGACGCTCCACAAACAGAGATAACCCGCAATTGCACCAATCACAGAATCTTGTAGCGATACAGGACTAATGCCTAATAGAGCGAGAAAAATACCAGCCCAAAGTAGTGGTAGGGTGATTTGATCGGGCAGTAGCATCTTATCAATATCGATAAAAGTTAGAGCAATTAAGGCAAAAGTGAAAAAGATGACGGCAATCGCCCACCAAGTTGGTGGAAATAGGATCGCAACCGTTCCACACAATGCTGCAGTTAATAGTTCAATCATCGGGTAACGTCGGCTAATCGGTGCGTGACAAGATTTACACTTCCCTTTTAATACCAGCCAACTAATAACAGGGATATTTTCTACAGCACTAATGAGATGACCACAATGAGGACAACGAGAACGTGGCACGCTTAAATTAAATGTGTCGGTATTTAACTTCGCATCGGCTTTGATTAAATCCGGAAACGCTTCAATACATTCGTTACGCCATTGACGCTCCATCATAATGGGTAAGCGGTAGATCACCACATTGAGAAAGCTGCCTACCAATAAGCCAAAAATGGTAGCAAAAACAGGAAATAGCCAAGGGTAGTAACTGAAAATAGCCATGGAAAAAATCTCATTAACGGTGAATGGAACATTGTAAGAAAAATCTTGCAAGCTGCCTAGCAATGGCGGGGGTTTTTCTTATCTCAATGCTTGCTTACTGGCTGAAATAAAATAAAAAAATACGGCAAAACAGAAATAACCGTGTTTGCCGCAATACTAGGTAGAACAAGAAGGAATAGGAATTAACCAATCACGCTCATTAGGGTGAAGATCGGCATATACATTGCCACGAGTAAACCACCGATCAGAACGCCAAGCACAATGATGATCAAAGGCTCTAAAATTTGGCCGAGGTTATCAACGATATTATCGACATCGTTTTCATATAGGCTTGCCATTTTATTGAGCATATCGTCAAGAGAACCGGACTCTTCCCCGATCATGGTCATCTGCAACATAAGCTCTGGAAAAACATTGCATTGGCGCAAAGATAAATAGAGTGGCATCCCCGCCGCTGCACTGGTATGCGCCTCCATAATAGCTTCTTCAATATGTAAGTTGCCTGCGGTTTTACCAGCCGACTGTAGCCCTGTTAATAGGGGAATACCGGCACTAAAAGTGGTCGCAAGGGTTCGAGCAAAACGGGCAATAGTTGCTTTGAGTACAACGTTACCGATAATGGGCAGGCGTAAGCTTAACCGAGCCATACGTAACCGAAACGAATAGGACCGTTTATAGCTATAACGATAAAGCACAAGTACAAGCAGCAAACCTACAGCTAAGTATCCCCCATAGTTAATTAGGAAATCCGAGGCTTTTAATACTTGGCGAGTAAACCAAGGGAGTTCTGCGCCAAAACTGCCAAAAATAGCGGCAAATTGAGGGATAACAAAGACCAGCATTAAGATAGTGACACTGATGGCCGTTAGCATCACCATGGATGGGTAAATCATCGCCTTAATCACTTTTTTTCGCATCGCTTCGCTTTTTTCTCGATACGTGGCTAAGCGAACAAATACCTGACCAAGATACCCGGTTTCTTCCCCGGTTGCGACTAAGTCACAGTAGAAATTATCAAACAGCGGCGAACTTGATTTTAGTGCTTTTGACAGTGAGGCTCCGGCTTCTACTTGGGTGTTGACCTGAGTTAATACCGCACGCACTTCTGCTTTATGGTGGCTACTGGCCATTAGCTTCAGAGCTTGTACAATCGGAACTCCAGATTCGATCATGGTCGCAAGTTGGCGAGTAATAGCCGTTACATCGCTGCTTTTCATCTGATTGCGGATTTTATCGAGCGTAGAAGGGTTGGTGCGCTTGATCTTTTTTACTTGGATCATCTGCTCGGTCAGTTGCGCTCGCACTTCTTGTTCTTGAAAACCTAAGGTTACGCCTGTGATTTTCTTGCCGCCTTGGTTTACCCCTCGCCAGCGATAATAACGGATTTTATTAGCGGCTAACTGTGCCATAGCGCTCCTTCCTAACGATATTCAATAGAGATTGGCTTCCTGCAATACAGTTCTTTTTAGCAAGATTAAAAATGCAGGACGCGCTGTAATTCTTTTAAACTGGTGATACCAAGACAGAGCTTTTCTATTCCCGATTGTTGTAGCGTTAGCATCCCTTCTTCTACTGCGATATTTTCCAGCTCTAAGGTGGTAGCACCATCAACCAGAGCTTGAGCAAGACGGCGACTAAACGGCATCACCTCATAGATACCGACACGACCTAAATAGCCTTTATTGCAGTCATCACACCCTTCTGGATTGGCTTTATACAAGGTAGTGCCAGCTGGAATGCGCAGTTTGTCTTGCATAAAGCCCTCAATTTCATCTGCTTGTTTACAGTGAGGGCAGAGCCGGCGACCTAAGCGCTGAGCAATAATCAGTGTCAGTGATGAGGCTAGGTTAAAGTCTTCAATACCCATATTGGTTAAGCGGGTGATGGTTTCGGCAGCAGAATTGGTGTGCAAGGTCGATAGTACTAAATGTCCAGTTTGCGCTGCTTTAACGGCTATAGAGGCGGTTTCCAGATCGCGGATTTCACCTACCATCACTACATCAGGGTCTTGACGTAAAAATGAGCGCAGCGCTTCAGCAAACCCCAGTCCTGCTTGATTGTTAATGTGAACCTGATTAATGCCAGGTAAGTTGATCTCTACCGGATCTTCTGCGGTAGAAATATTGCGCTCTTCGGTATTTAAAATGCTAAGGCCGGTATAAAGCGAAACGGTTTTGCCGCTACCCGTAGGCCCTGTCATTAAGATCATCCCTTGCGGTTGTTGCAGAGCATTAAGATAAGCGGCTTTTTGTTGTTGGTTGTAACCTAAAATATCAATGTCTAAGTTGGCACTGGAGCTATCTAAAATACGCAGCACCACTTTTTCACCCCATAAAGTGGGCAGGGTAGAAACACGGAGGTCTACGGCTAAATTGGCTGTGAGCTTGAGTTTTATGCGTCCATCTTGCGGTTGGCGTCGTTCGGCAATATTTAGGCGCGACATCACTTTGAGTCGGGTAGAGAGACGACGAGAAAGATGGGCTGGTGGTGTTGCGTGTTGGTGTAAGATGCCATCACAACGAAAGCGGATCCGATAACTGGTCTCATAAGGTTCAAAATGGATATCGGAGGCTTTTTTACGTACCGCATCGAGCAGCACTTGATTGATATAGCGAGTAACAGGTTCGTTTTCTTGACCTAGATCTGTAGCTTGATCCCGCTCTTCATCACCAATATCGACTAAGTTATTTAGATCATCGTCACTGACGTCACGACTGGCCATATTGGTGGTTTCGCCCAACTCACGACCATAAATACGACGGATAGCCGATTCGAGCTGCTTATTTTCCAGCAGTAGTGGTTCAATATTGCGTCCAGTGGCAAAACGGAACTCATCTTGTCCGTCGATATTGCATGGATCGCTGACCCCTAAAAATAACGTATTGGCGCTTTGGTATAACGGTAGCGCGCGATGACGTAATACCAAATCGCGTTGATAGACCGCTTTACAGCAAGCTTCAAAGTCGTAGTCATGCACTGAAACGAGGGTGAGACCAAAAATGTGGCTAAGGTGTTGGGCCAGTTCGCGATCGCTAAATATACCCAGATGGATCAGTGCGGAGGGAACCGTGATCCCCTCCATACTGACACTGTCTTCGACTTGTTGCTGCTGCACCGAGCTGATCAGATCAGCCTGGTGCAGAATCGAGGCGAGAGTGGTGTGCATTAACTTGACTTTGTAGTACAACCATTCAATTTAATGGTGTCACTTGAAGCACTTACTTCACAGGACCATGAATCAGAAGATCTTTCTAATGTTACTCCACTACCTGAACCACCTCCTTTTGTTACTATAACTTCAATAGCTCCAGATGTGACTGTCACTGTACCTAGTTCAAAATTTGTTGCGCCAATAGCAGCGGATGTTGTTGGTGCTGCACCGCTAACAGCAATATAATCTTCATAATTAGTTTTTAATGCAGTAGCAGTAGCTAATGCAGAGGCTAATGCTCCTTTTTCTACGTATTGTTGGTACTTAGGTATAGCAATCGCAGATAACACGCCAATGACCGCCACTACGATCATCAATTCAATTAAGGTAAAACCCTTTTGTCCTTTCATCTCTCTTTTATCCTTTAACAAATAGCGCAATAAAATGGGGTGAGTCAGTATCTGTGATGACCCATATATACTTGGTGCATATTAGGATAATGGAGTTTGTCAGTGGGCAAATGGGGAACAATAGGTTGCTCGGCGCACTCGATAAAAATTTGCTTTAAGTTGCAGAGGTTGCAGGAGAAATTTGGAAATGGTTCAAGGGAGGAGGATACTAGGTGCTAGGTGCTAGGTGCTAGGTGCTAGGTGCTAGGTGCTAGGTGCTAGGTGCTAGGTGCTAGGTGCTAGGTGCTAGGTGCTAGGTGCTAGGTGCTAGGTGCTAGGTGCGTTATTTCTAGCTGGAACTTGACATCAGATCTAAATGGGGCAAGATTTTCTCGAAACCTCGAAACCTCGAAACCTCGAAACCTCGAAACCTCGAAACCTCGAAACCTCGAAACCTAAACTAAACGAGATCCCCATGTCGCTTTCAATCAACTCAACCCATTGGCTCAATGAGGCACAACATTTGCCTTCGCCATTTTATGACACACGCCCCGATGACGCTGATATCTCCTTGTTGGTGGTTCACAACATCAGTTTACCACCGGGTGAATTTGGTGGTCCTTATGTTGAACAACTCTTTACCGGACAACTGGATCCTGAAGCACATCCTTATTTCGCTACGATTTATAAGTTACGTGTTTCAGCTCACTGTTTCATTCGCCGTGATGGCAGTATCATTCAGTTTGTGCCGTTTAATGGCCGCGCTTGGCATGCTGGCGTTTCTCAGTTTGCAGGGCGAGATAAGTGCAATGATTTCTCAATTGGGATTGAATTGGAAGGAACGGATACCCTCCCATTTACCCAAGCTCAATACGACTCTTTGATTGAGCTGACTCGGGTAATAATGCAAACCTATCCAGCGATTGATACATCCACCATCACCGGGCATGAGTTTATAGCGCCTGGCCGTAAAACCGACCCTGGTTTGGTATTTGATTGGGTGAAATATAAATCAGCGCTGCTGGTAAGCGATCAAGACAACGAATTGTCATAAAAATCTCATCGCGAACTCACAATGAAATGTCTTAATAAGCAAAAAGTTGGGCAAGTTTTGCATAAATTTACTACAACAAATTGGTTGTACCAATGAAGCTTTTTTGAGCATTTCGTTGCTTTTCCATGTTTCAAAAAATAAACGGTAATTGTTTAAATAAGTTTTCATAAGTTGAAATAATTGTTAAATCGATATTCATTCTATGATTTCAATCAAGTTGCGTGTGGACTTCTATAATTATTTCTGTAGAATTTGCCTTAGTCAGTAAATTGGTAATACCAATTATCCGCATTTGCAAAAGCGTCTTATGACCATTTGCGGGAACTTAAATAAGTGATAATAACGAATAATAACCAACGATGACTTATAAACGAATTCGCCAACCTAAGCTGTCTGATGCGATAGAGCAGGAGATAGAGCAACTGATTCTCGACGGTATTTTATCGCCGGGCCAACAGTTGCCGCCGGAGCGTGAGTTGGCTAAGCAATTCGAAGTTTCCCGACCATCAGTACGCGAAGCGATTCAGCGACTGGAAGCAAAACATTTACTGACTCGCCGTCAAGGTGGCGGCACTTTTGTGAGTGAGAAGTTATGGCAGAGCTTCTCTGAGCCATTATTAGATTTATTGGCATCACACCCAGAGGCTCAACTGGATTTACTTGAGTCACGCCACGCACTAGAAGGGCTTGCCGCTTATTACGCCGCTCTACGTGGTAATGAAGAAGATTTTAACCGTATTCGCCACTGCCATCAGCGGATACAGGAAGCTCAGCAGCAAGGCGATTTACCTGCCGAAGCGAGCGCAGTGATGCAGTACCTGATAACGGTCACCGAGTCAGCCCACAATGTGGTGTTACTGCACATCATTCGTAGCCTTGCCCCATTACTAGAGCAAAACGTATTACAAAACTTTGAGCGCCTTAATCGAGATCCAAAGATTGTCGAAAAGGTGCGAAATCATCGAGCTAACATTGTGCATGCGATCGTTTCTGGTTTGCCAGAGCAAGCAAGGGAAGCATCTCATGCACATTTAGCTTACATCGAGGAAACCTTGTTGGAGCTAACTCGACAGGAAAGCAGACGTGAACGCTCTCTTCGTCGGATCCAACAACGCAAGGAGAGGCTGGATTAATTACTTCAAGTCAGCCCGAAGTAATTAGACGGCCGCGACCATTGTTAGTTTTGTAGATTATCAACGAAAGGATAGATCGCATGTCTGAAGTCATGAAGCATGACGTGGACGCACTTGAGACTCAAGAGTGGCTAGCAGCCCTAGAGTCAGTCGTTCGTGAAGAAGGTTTAGAGCGCGCACAATACCTATTAGAGCAAGTACTAGACAAAGCTCGCCTAGACGGTGTAGATATGCCAACTGGCATCACTACTAACTACATCAACACTATTCCTGCAGATAAAGAACCAGCGTACCCAGGTGACACAACACTTGAGCGCCGTATTCGTTCTATCATCCGTTGGAACGCAATCATGATCGTATTGCGTGCTTCGAAGAAAGACTTAGACCTAGGTGGCCATATGGCTTCTTACCAGTCTGCATCTGCTTTCTACGAAGTATGTTTTAACCATTTCTTCCGTGCTGCGAACGACGTAGACGGTGGTGACCTAGTTTACTATCAAGGCCATATCTCTCCAGGAATTTACTCTCGTGCTTTCGTTGAAGGTCGTCTAACTGAAGAGCAACTTGATAACTTCCGTCAAGAAGTTGATGGTAAAGGTATCCCATCGTACCCACACCCTAAACTAATGCCTGAGTTCTGGCAGTTCCCAACAGTATCTATGGGTCTAGGTCCAATCTCTGCTATCTACCAAGCTCGTTTCTTGAAGTACCTAGAAGGCCGTGGTCTAAAAGACACTTCAAGCCAGCGTGTTTATGCCTTCCTAGGTGATGGTGAGATGGATGAGCCAGAATCACGTGGTGCGATCTCCTTCGCTGCTCGTGAAAAACTGGACAACCTATGTTTCCTAATCAACTGTAACCTACAGCGTCTAGATGGCCCTGTAATGGGTAACGGTAAGATCATTCAAGAGCTTGAAGGTCTATTCAAAGGTGCTGGTTGGAACGTAGTTAAAGTTATCTGGGGTAACAACTGGGATTCTCTACTAGCAAAAGATACTTCAGGTAAGCTACTTCAGCTTATGAATGAAACTATCGACGGCGACTACCAAACATTTAAGTCTAAAGACGGTGCTTACGTTCGTGAACACTTCTTTGGTAAATACCCTGAGACTGCAGCGCTTGTTGCTGATATGACTGATGACGAAATCTTCGCTCTTAAGCGTGGTGGTCATGACTCATCTAAGCTATTTGCTGCATTTAATAACGCAAAAGAAACTCAAGGTAAGCCAACTGTAATCCTAGCTAAGACCATCAAAGGTTACGGCATGGGTGATGCAGCAGAAGGTAAGAACATTGCGCACGGTGTTAAGAAAATGGACATGACTCATGTTCAACACCTACGTGATCGTCTAGGTCTACAAGATCTTGTTTCTGATGAAGATATGAAGACTCTTCCATATCTAAAACTAGAAGAAGGTTCTGCGGAATACAACTACCTACACGCTCGTCGTGATGCACTGCACGGCTACACTCCTAAGCGTCTACGTAACTTCACTAACGAGCTAGCAATTCCAGCTCTTGATGAATTTAAGCCGCTATTGGATGAGCAAAAGCGTGATATCTCAACAACAATGGCGTTTGTTCGTATCCTTAATATCCTTCTTAAAGATAAGGGTATTGGTAAGAACATCGTACCAATCATTGCTGATGAAGCGCGTACTTTCGGTATGGAAGGTCTATTCCGCCAAGTAGGTATCTACAATCCACATGGTCAGGAATACACTCCAGAAGACCGTGGTGTTGTGTCTTACTATAAAGAAGCAACTTCAGGTCAGGTTCTTCAGGAAGGTATCAACGAACTTGGTGCTATGTCTTCATGGGTTGCTGCGGCAACATCATACAGCACTAACGATCTTCCAATGATCCCATTCTACATCTACTACTCAATGTTCGGCTTCCAACGTGTTGGCGACATGGCGTGGATGGCGGGTGACCAACAAGCTCGTGGTTTCCTACTAGGTGCTACAGCAGGTCGTACAACGCTTAACGGTGAAGGTCTACAGCACGAAGATGGTCACAGCCACGTTCTTGCTAACACAGTTCCTAACTGTATCTCTTACGACCCAACGTTTGCTTACGAACTAGCGGTTATCATGCAAGACGGTATTCGTCGTATGTACGGTGAACAAGAGAACGTGTTCTACTACCTAACTACGATGAACGAAAACTACGCAATGCCAGCAATGCCAGAAGGCGCTGAAGAAGGCATTCGTAAGGGTATCTACAAGCTAGAATCTTACGCTGGTAACAACAAAGTTCAGCTAATGAGCTCTGGTACTATCATGAATGAAGTACGTAAAGCAGCGCAAATTCTAAGTGAAGAATATGGCGTAGCGTCTGATGTTTACTCTGTAACATCATTCAACGAACTGACTCGTGATGGTCAAAATGTTGAGCGTTTCAACATGCTTCACCCAGAAGCTGAGCAGCAAGTTCCTTACATCACTCAAGTGATGGGTACTGAACCTGCAATCGCTGCAACTGACTACATGAAGAACTACGCAGAGCAAGTTCGCGCATTTATGCCAAGCGAATCTTATAAAGTTCTTGGTACTGATGGCTTCGGTCGTTCAGACAGCCGTGAGAACCTACGTCGTCACTTCGAAGTCAATGCAAGCTATGTTGTAGTAGCTGCACTAAATGAATTAGCTAAGCGTGGTGATATTGAGAAATCTGTAGTAGCTGATGCTATTAAGAAATTCGATATCGACACTGAAAAGATGAACCCGCTATACGCGTAAGAGGCAATAAAAATGGCAATCGAGATTAATGTTCCTGATATTGGTGCCGATGAGGTTGAAGTAACTGAGATCCTTGTTAGCGTTGGTGACAAGGTTGAAGAAGAGCAATCTCTAATTACTGTAGAAGGCGATAAAGCTTCTATGGAAGTACCAGCTTCTCAGGCGGGTATCGTTAAAGAAATCAAAATCGCTGAAGGCGACAAGGTTTCTACTGGTTCTCTAATCATGATCTTCGAAGCCGAGGGTGCTGCAACTGCAGCACCTGCTCCTGCGGCAGAGGCGGCTCCAGTAGCAGCTTCAGCTCCAGCAGCGGCTGAGTTGAAAGAAGTTCATGTTCCAGATATCGGTGGTGATGAAGTAGAAGTTACTGAAATCATGGTATCTATCGGTGATAGCATCGAAGAAGAGCAATCTCTACTTACTGTTGAAGGCGATAAAGCATCAATGGAAGTACCGGCACCATTTGCAGGTACGCTTAAAGAGATCAAAGTAGCAACTGGCGATAAAGTATCAACTGGCTCGCTAATTATGATTTTTGAAGTTGCTGGCTCTGCACCTGCGACGGCTCCTGTTGCACAAGCTGCGGCTCCAGTTGCAGCGGCATCAGCAGCAAAAGAAGTGAACGTTCCAGATATCGGTGGCGACGAAGTAGAAGTTACTGAAATCATGGTTGCAGTTGGCGATACAGTAGAAGAAGAGCAATCTCTAATTACTGTTGAAGGCGACAAAGCATCAATGGAAGTACCAGCTCCATTTGCAGGTACAGTAAAAGAGATCAAGATTGCAACAGGCGATAAAGTATCAACTGGCTCTCTAATCATGATCTTTGAAGTAGCAGGTTCTGCACCAGTAGCTGCACCGGTTGCACAAGCTGCGGCTCCAGCGCCAGCGGCTGCACCAGCTCCTGCTGCAACAAAAGCAGAAGCTCCAGCGGCAAGCAGTGAGTTTGTTGAGAACAACGAATACTCACACGCATCACCTGTAGTTCGTCGTCTTGCGCGTGAATTTGGTGTAAATCTTGCGAAAGTAAAAGGTACTGGCCGTAAGAACCGAATCCTAAAAGAAGACGTACAGAACTTTGTTAAAGATGCACTTAAGCGTCTTGAGTCTGGTGCGGCATCTGGTAAAGGTGACGGCAGCGCTCTGGGTCTACTACCTTGGCCAAAAGTTGACTTTAGCAAGTTTGGTGAAACTGAAGTTCAGCCACTATCTCGCATTAAGAAGATCTCTGGTGCTAACCTACACCGTAACTGGGTAATGATCCCGCATGTTACTCAGTGGGATAACGCAGATATCACCGCGCTTGAAGCATTCCGTAAAGAGCAGAATGCTATCGAAGCGAAGAAAGATACTGGCATGAAGATCACACCACTTGTGTTCATCATGAAAGCAGCGGCAAAAGCACTAGAAGCTTTCCCTGCATTTAACTCTTCTCTATCAGAAGACGGTGAAAGCCTAATTCTGAAGAAGTACGTAAACATCGGTATTGCAGTAGATACACCAAACGGTCTTGTGGTTCCTGTATTTAAGGACGTAAACAAGAAAGGTATCTACGAGCTATCAGCAGAACTTGCTGAAGTATCGAAGAAAGCACGTGCTGGTAAGCTAACTGCTGCAGATATGCAGGGTGGCTGTTTCACCATCTCAAGCCTTGGTGGCATCGGTGGTACTGCGTTCACTCCAATCGTGAATGCACCAGAAGTAGGTATCCTTGGTGTATCTAAGTCTGAAATGAAGCCAGTATGGAATGGTAAAGAGTTTGAAGCTCGCCTACAGCTGCCACTTTCTCTATCATACGACCACCGTGTGATCGATGGTGCAGAAGGTGCACGTTTCATCACTTACCTAAACGGCTGTCTATCTGATATCCGTCGTTTAGTACTATAAGGTTTATATCCGCAACGCCATGCCTAGTTGCTTACTAGGCATGGAATTGTTGTGTAGCTCACAGGCTAAGGCATTTAACTTTTCAGTTTGTTAGTGAAAATGTAACATAGTTGTTGAATCAAAGAGAGAAAGCAACACGTTAGCCTGTTAGGGATAAAAGACTTACAAGAGGTCATGATGAGTAAAGAAATTAAAGCCCAGGTAGTGGTGTTGGGTTCAGGCCCTGCTGGTTACTCTGCGGCGTTCCGTTGCGCTGACTTAGGTCTAGACACTGTTCTTATTGAAAAATACAGCACACTAGGTGGTGTATGTCTAAACGTGGGTTGTATTCCATCTAAAGCGCTTCTTCACGTAGCTAAAGTGATTGAAGAAGCAAAAGCGATGGCAGCTCACGGTGTGGTCTTTGGTGAACCACAAACTGATATCACTAAGATCCGTCTGTGGAAAGATAAAGTTATCACTCAACTTACAGGCGGTCTTGGCGGTATGGCTAAGATGCGTAAAGTGACAGTAGTAAATGGCTACGGTAAATTCACAGGTCCTAACTCGATCCTTGTTGAAGGTGCTGACGGCGAACAAACGACTGTTAACTTTGATAACGCAATCGTTGCTGCTGGCTCTCGTCCAATTAAACTACCATTCATTCCACATGAAGACCCACGTATTTGGGACTCAACAGACGCGCTTGAACTAAAAGAAGTTCCTGAGAAGTTGTTGGTTATGGGTGGCGGTATCATCGGCCTTGAAATGGGTACGGTATACCACGCACTAGGTTCTCAGATCGACGTTGTTGAGATGTTCGATCAAGTGATTCCTGCTGCCGATAAAGATATCGTTAAGATCTTTACTAAACGTATCGAGAAGAAATTCAACCTGATGCTAGAAACTAAAGTAACCGCTGTTGAAGCGCGTGAAGATGGTATCTATGTATCAATGGAAGGCAAGAAAGCGCCTGCAGAACCAGTTCGTTATGATGCGGTTCTTGTTGCTATCGGTCGTGTACCTAACGGTAAATTACTGGATGCTGAAAAAGCGGGTATTGAAGTTGATGAGCGCGGCTTTATCCACGTTGATAAGCAGATGCGTACAAACGTACCACATATCCATGCGATTGGTGATATCGTTGGTCAACCAATGCTGGCGCACAAAGGTGTGCATGAAGGTCACGTAGCGGCAGAAGTTATCTCTGGTAAGAAGCACTACTTTGACCCCAAAGTTATTCCTTCAATTGCTTACACTGAGCCAGAAGTGGCTTGGGTTGGTAAGACTGAGAAAGAAGCGAAAGCAGAAGGTATCAACTACGAAGTTGCTACATTCCCATGGGCAGCTTCTGGTCGTGCAATCGCATCTGACTGTTCAGATGGTATGACTAAGATGATCTTCGACAAAGATACTCACCGCGTTATTGGTGGTGCTATCGTTGGTACTAACGGTGGTGAGCTACTGGGTGAAATCGGTCTTGCTATCGAAATGGGTTGTGATGCAGAAGATATCGCTCTAACTATTCACGCTCACCCAACGCTACACGAATCTGTAGGTTTGGCTGCTGAAGTATTTGAAGGCTCTGTTACTGACCTACCAAATGCAAAAGCGGTAAAGCGTAAATAATTACGATAAAAACTGAATAATGAAAACGCCAACTTGGGCTTCAAGTTGGCGTTTTTTCTTTTATAACCAAAGAGAAAATATTGTTATGGGTAGCTTAGCGTCGTATCTGGAGCAAGATCAAAGACGTGTTTAATTGGCTTTAAACTTGGGTCCATAAATAACACCACCATCAGTAACTGAGTTTGATGCTTACCAATCGTTAGAGGTTGATTAAAGAGTCCATCATCAACCGCTTGTAGTAGTAATTGGCTGGCTGGATTGGGTACTAAATCGCCAGACTTATTACTCCATTCTTCATATAAGCCAATAAATGCACGTTGACTGGTAATTCCACCAAGATCGATGGCGGTGTTGATCTGATAATTTGTGGTGAAGTCGTAATTTTTATCGACGCTAATATCTGACATCTTGTAAGGACTAGGGTCATCGGCAAATTCACCGTCGGTTAAACCATCAAGATCATTATCTGTCGGAGGATCTGTTGCTGGTGGATCATCTGCAGGTGGTGTTGCAGGAGCAGATGGTGTCGATGGCGGTGCATTATCATCGCCTCCGCCACCACCACAACCTTGCACATTGAGCATCAGCAGTGAAAGTGACAGTAGTAAAATAAGATATTTCATAAATCCTCCTGATTATTCCACTGCAAATAGGAAACTGTTAACGCGCTTACCTGGGGTGAACCAATCATTGTGAGTACCTTGGGTGGCGTAATCGAAGAATTTAGGGTAAGCATTTAATACATCGGTTCGCTCACGAGGATGGATCCAAGTATCAGAGATGAGTAATCCCCATGGTAAGCCACTGGATGCTCGATAAACACTACCTGAGGCTAAGTCACTACCGTCATTGACCGTTCCCATCAAGGTTAAACTGTCACTACCCAAATCGGTAGGCTCGTAATCATCCAAATGGATTTCTAATGCTCGACCCGTCACCGCACCGTCGCCATGGTATTGGCCTTCTGCTGCAAAAATGAATGGGTCATAAGGTGCAGCAGGTAGGGCCCATAGTTTGGTACCATCAACTAAAGGAACCGTAATTGAGAAACTAAAGAGGTCGACTTCTTGGCAATCTTCTTTGGTGCGATAGTAAGGACAATCCGATCCGACATCTAAATAAAGATCTGGTGAGATCATCAGCACAGCATTGGTTTGTCCTGCTTCTAACGGCGAGCTGGTTTGCAGTTCGTTATTTTTCACAAAGACAATATTGCTTTCGTCGACACTCTCTCGTGCCAATCCCGGAAGATGAATTGCAAAGCCATTACGATAATCAGCTCCCATGGCTTTTAAAGACCCGCTAATTTGGACCTGCTTAACATCATAATTGACCGCAGCCTTGACCACGATATTGTATTCAACGACCACATCATTGAGGTCATAATCCCCTGTTTTTGGCCAACTATCTTCAAATGCTGCCGTATAAGGACCATAGTTATAAGTGCTAAGATTACTGTTTTCTAAGGTAACCTGATAATCCTCGACTTCACCATCTGAGGCGCCTCCGTAGTAATCAAGATTTTGAGTACTACTAAAACGAAATCGAGCCCAAGTATCTCCTTCTGATATGTAATCTGGCACTGAAATATAAGCAGTGGTCATGCCTGCAGAGAGACTCGTTCCGCTAAATACTTTTTCTCCGTTATCAGCAAAATCCCCGTCTTTATTCCAGTCAATCCAACCATTGAGATAACCTGAAGTACTAGCCGTTATGGCGATAAGAGATGTTTGACCTTTTTCTAGAGAGGTGAAAATAATGCCATCTTCATCATCAAAACCATCACCATCATCACTGGCAGCAGGAGCCGTTTCGGCATCACCAGGAATGGCTCCTAAGTAGTAGTCGGTATTGGTGAGATCGTGACGGGGACCATTACTGGCGATGGTGGTTTTATAGGTGTTAGGGGCGTCACCAAGATCAAGTGCATCAAGTTGAGCTGCGGCAGATGCACAGCGAACGCCATCGTTTTGTCCAGATAGAGGACCTACGGCAAATAGGGTGGCGATGGGGATAATGTTGTTAGGATCGGTAATGTCTATTTTAAAGATATGACCATCTTGATTTCGGCTTAAATAAAACATGCCGTCACTTTCAAAATAAGCGGCGCCAAAGGTTCCTTTGATGCCGGTATTCCCCAGACTGGTCCGTATACCTGTTGCTGGGTCTATTCGATAAAGAGTACCAAACTTGCCATCAACGGCGTAAATATTGCCATCACTTGGATGGAAGGCAAAATCATAGATTCGCATATTGGTTGTGCCACCAACAGCCGTTAAAGCCAGATAGTTAGGATCGGTACTATCGAGAGGAACTTTGTATAGCCCAGCACCATAGCGATAGAGATATAACGTGTTATTACTGACATCACCGACATAAAAAGATTGGGTGCCAATACCTGTTACAGCAAGCTCTTGAGCATTAAAGTTTTTGTCGACTTTAACCACTTTTTTGTTAGTGGTATTAAAGGCATAAATATAGTTATCAGTTTCATTGAATCCAACCGCATTAAGGTTACCTGTCATTCCAACATCGGTTTGTAGCGTTTGGCTAGAACCTGTGGTGAGGTTGATACCATAGACTGTGGTTGGGGTACCTTGCATAAGAAAAGCAGTACCGGGGCATGAGTCAAAAGCTTCACCATAACTGGTTTGTGCAATACTCCCTAGCCCAAATAGTAGTGCGATATGTAATTTTGACATAAATGCATCTCCCTTTGGTTAAGGAAAATCCATCAATTTTAGTGCCAAAATTTATAGTGAAAAAAACGAGTTCTAACTGCTATGTTGCAAATTTAAGAATGGATTCTGCAAGATTGCATCGCACAATACAAAAATAGAGAGCCGAAGCTCTCTATCAGTATTTAGTTCCATCGTACAATGAGAAATATGGCTTAAAGCTTGAAACTTCCGACCATAACTTCTAATCGATGAGATAATTGCTGCAGTTCAAGGCTCGCTTGCGCAAGATCTTCGGCCGTAGTCGCTGTACGCTGAGTGGTTTCGTTGATCACTTCGATATTGCAGTTGATATCGTTAACCACCGTTGATTGTTCTTCTGTTGCCGTTGCAACTTGCGTATTCATATCTGCAATTAAGGTGATACGTTCGGCAATAGAAATCAACGCGCTGCTAGCTTCATCAGAGGCTGAAACCCCATTAGAACTTAACAGGCGACTTTGCTCGATAGCCGCTACGGCATTGCTGGCCTCTTGCTGTAAACGGTTGATCATAGTTTGGATTTCATCAGTTGAAGCCGCTGTTCGACTAGCAAGACTGCGCACTTCATCAGCAACAACGGCAAAACCACGACCTTGCTCACCAGCACGAGCTGCTTCAATGGCTGCGTTCAATGCCAATAAGTTCGTTTGTTCTGAAATACCACGGATAACATCTAAAATGCTGCCAATGGCTTGGGTGTTATGGGCCAAAGATTCAATTACTTCACTTACTTGGGCCACATCATGAGACAGTTGTGAAATAGTTTCTCTTGCTTGCCCAACAACCTGTTGACCACTTTGTGCTTCAGTTTCTGCTAGATGAGTGGCGTCAGCGGCTTGAGCTGCATTACCTGCAATTTCATTGACGGTTGCCCCCATCTCATTAATCGCGGTTACCACTTGAATGGTGCGATCGCGTTGGCTTTGGCTGTTATCTAAGGTCGTTTGTGCTTGTTCCGCTACCGATTGAGAGGCGTGACGTAGGGCATTTCCTGTTTCCGCAACTTCTTTTACCGAGTTATGGATTTTGCTAATAAAACCATTAAAGCCTTGGGACAGTTGGGCAATTTCATCGTTACCTTGAATGTCTAGACGGTGACGTAGATCGCCTTCACCTTCACCCAGATCTTTAAACATCTCGGCTAAACGAGCAATTGGACGGGTAATGGAGCTCGCAAGCCAAATCGCTAACGCAGTAAAGCCAAGCGCAATGATGGCAGTCCAGATTAAAATTTGATTACGGGCATGGTTGAGGCTCGCAAACGCTTCATTTTTAGGTAATTGGGCGATGACATACCAATTCATCGTTGGAATATAACTTGAAGCAACAAGATTTTCTTGGCCTGCAAGATCAAGATCCACGATTTCGATTTTGCCTCTTTTTAGCAGTTGGTTTGCCACTTTGCTACCGTATAAATCGGTTAAGCTTGCTTTCCCCATCAATTGGTTATCATGATGAATTCGCACAATACCTTTATCATCAACCAGATAAACAAAGCCTGTTTGCTCAAGTTTAAATTGATTAATAAATTGCACCATTTCATCTAAAGATTTAGACAACCCAGCTAGTCCTTTGCCATTGAGTTGTTGGTAATTAACAAACAGTTTTACATCACCATTAGCTTCACGAAAGACATTGAGCATCTTGGCGTTACCACTGCGGACAAAGTTGTAGAACCAGCTATCTTGTTGATGGTTGAGCTGGCGTAAAAAACCGTCTTGATTCCAATAATTTCCTGTATTTCGATCCGCAATAGAGGCGTCAAATAGATGATATTGCTGTTTGATCTCGTTAAGTAAGGTAACGATCTGAGTGTTATCTTGAGGTAGTGTTGCGGTGAGAGAATCAATCACTAGTGGGTTGGTTGCTAGTTGTTGTGCCGCCGCTTGCAACAAGGAAACTTCTTTATCGATTTGGTTACGAATCTGCAGCAAAGTCGCAGGAATTTCCGATTCAAGTAAGCGAGTTTCAATGACTTTTCGTGCTTGCTGTTGGCTTAAAATACCAACAAGAGTCGTAGAAAATAATACCGCACTGATCATGGCGAGGATCAGCTTTTTCTTAATACTTAAGTGATTTAAATTCATGGCGTCATGCTTTTGCAATAAATGAGCTAAATGCGATAGAAGGTGAAATGAATAAGATTAATATCGCAAGGATGTGTAGGTTATCTGCCGTTGGTATACATTCTTGAGTGATGCTCGTCACAAAATAAGCGTATTTAGCCTCAGTTGAATGATTTATTGACATTTTTCTCACTGGTTTACAAAGTTGGGGCTGGTAGTAAAAAATTTATTAAAATGTGAATGTTGTAAAAATAGGGTGGATTTTAATTTTAAGTTAACAGTGGTATGGTGTAGTTACAGTTTGTTCTCTCTATCTGCTGTGAGCACCTCAATAACAAAAGGGTTTTGGTATTGAGCAGAGAGCAAAGCTTTCCAAGGATGTTTGGTTATTGCAACCGAACCGAAGAATGAGGAATTTGTCGTGCTAGATGCCTACCGTAAACACGTCGCAGAGCGTGCCGCTGAAGGGGTCGTACCTCAACCACTTAATGCAGAGCACGTGGCCGCATTAATTGAGTTATTAAAAAATCCCCCCGCAGATGAAGAAGCGTTTTTAGTCGATCTACTGGAAAATCGCATTCCACCGGGTGTCGATGAAGCCGCTTATGTGAAAGCTGGATTCTTAGCGGCCATTACTCAAGGTGAAGCTCAATCTCCTTTAGTCAGTAAAGAAAAAGCCGCAGAGTTATTAGGTACAATGCAGGGCGGTTATAACATTGAACCGCTTATTCGTTTACTTGACGATCCAAGTTTAGCGCCTATTGCTGCAACAGCATTGTCGCACACCTTACTTATGTTTGATGCTTTCTATGATGTTGAAGAGAAAGCAAAAGCAGGTAATGAGTTTGCACAACAAGTCCTTCAATCATGGGCAAATGCCGATTGGTTCTTACAAAAACCTGCGCTAGCTGAAAAGATCACCTTGACCGTATTTAAAGTCAGCGGTGAAACCAATACCGACGATTTGTCTCCGGCTCCTGATGCTTGGTCACGTCCTGATATTCCGCTTCATGCTTTAGCTATGTTAAAAAATGCCCGCGAAGGGATCGAGCCGGATCAGGTGGGATCGGTAGGGCCGATTGCACAAATTGAAGCGCTAAAAGCTTTAGGCCATCAACTGGTTTATGTTGGTGATGTGGTCGGTACCGGTTCATCGCGTAAATCAGCCACTAACTCAGTCTTATGGTTTATGGGGGATGATATTCCTTATGTGCCAAATAAACGTGCAGGTGGCTATGTATTAGGTGGCAAGATTGCGCCTATCTTCTTTAATACAATGGAAGATGCAGGAGCACTACCGATTGAAGTGGATGTCAGTCAATTAGCCATGGGCGATGTGATTGATGTCTACCCATTTAAAGGTGAAGTGCGTCGTCATGATAGTGATGAGTTGGTCGCCACCTTTAAGTTAAAAACTGATGTCTTAATTGATGAGGTTCGTGCTGGTGGCCGTATTCCATTGATCATTGGTCGTGGACTAACTGATCGTGCCCGCCAATCTTTAGGTCTACCTGCATCGGATGTGTTCCGTCGTCCAGCGCCTGTTGCAGATTCTGGTAAAGGTTATACATTAGCTCAGAAAATGGTAGGTAAGGCCTGTGGTGTCGAAGGGATTCGTCCGGGAACCTATTGTGAGCCTAAGATGACAACGGTTGGTTCGCAAGATACTACCGGACCTATGACCCGAGATGAGCTTAAAGATCTTGCCTGTTTAGGCTTTTCAGCCGACTTGACCATGCAGTCCTTCTGTCACACTTCGGCTTATCCGAAACCCATTGATGTTAATACTCACCATACGCTGCCTGATTTCATTATGAATCGAGGTGGGGTGTCATTACGTCCGGGTGATGGTGTGATCCACTCTTGGCTTAATCGTATGTTGCTTCCTGATACGGTCGGTACCGGTGGTGATTCTCATACACGCTTCCCGCTTGGCATTTCTTTCCCTGCCGGATCCGGCTTAGTGGCTTTCGCCGCTGCAACTGGGGTGATGCCTCTGGATATGCCAGAATCTATTTTGGTTCGCTTTAAAGGTGAGATGCAACCGGGTATTACTCTGCGTGATTTGGTTCATGCGATTCCGTATTTTGCGATTCAGCAGGGGCTTTTAACCGTTGAGAAAGCAGGTAAGATCAACGAGTTTTCTGGTCGAGTGTTAGAGATCGAAGGGGTCGAGCACCTCACGGTTGAACAAGCGTTTGAACTCTCTGATGCCTCTGCTGAGCGAAGTGCCGCTGGCTGTACGGTCAAACTGTCACAACAATCGGTAAGTGAATATCTTGAATCTAATATCGTGATGCTAAAATGGATGATCTCACAGGGTTATGGCGATCGCCGTACGCTAGAGCGCCGTATTACTGCGATGCAAGAGTGGTTGGATAATCCAAGCTTAATGACAGCCGATTCGGATGCAGAGTATGCGCATATTATTGAAATAGATCTTGCTGAGATCAAAGAACCTATTTTGTGTGCACCAAACGATCCCGATGATGCGCGTCTGCTATCAGAAGTACAAGGTACGGAAATTGATGAAGTCTTTATCGGTTCCTGTATGACCAATATTGGCCACTTCCGTGCTGCGGGTAAACTGTTAGAAAAATTTGGTGGACAGCTCAATACTCGAATGTGGGTTGCACCACCAACTAAGATGGATAAAGACCAACTAACCGAAGAAGGTTACTACGGTATTTTCGGTCGTGCTGGGGTTCGTATTGAAACGCCGGGATGTTCACTTTGTATGGGTAACCAAGCACGCGTAGCTGATAATGCTACTGTAATGTCAACATCAACGCGTAACTTCCCTAACCGTTTAGGTACGGGAGCCAATGTGTATCTTTCATCGGCAGAGTTAGCCGCTGTGGGTGCCGTATTAGGTCGAATTCCAACGGTTGAAGAGTATCTTGAGTTTGCTAAGCAGATTGATGCGACGGCAGCAGATACTTATCGTTATCTGAATTTCCACCGTATGGAACAGTACACTAAACCTGCGGCAGAAGTGATTATGGTTCAACCAGCCTAACTTAAGGCGTGAGTTCCAATTAATCGTTTCAGTCTCATTATAGAAAACGCCTTGGTTTTCATTTAAACCAAGGCGTTTGTTTTATCTGTTTAGCTGTTACTTTTTGTTATTAGCGACTCAGGCGATACATAGCAGCCACATTACGAGCCGTTAATTCCACATTAAATGCCGCATCGCGCAGAGCTTCAGCTAAAGTCACAGAGCGAGGAACAACACTAAATACGGCATCAATACCGTGATCATGGACCACATCGCAATCATTAGATAGACAGCCTGAAATACCAATCACTGATTTATTGAAGCGCTTTGCTGTACGTGCAACGCCAATAGGGGTTTTTCCGTGAATAGTTTGACTGTCGATACGACCTTCACCTGTGATCACTAAATCAGCATCTTGAACAACGTCAGCCAGATTAACCGCATCCATCACAATTTCAATCCCAGGACGTAAGCGAGCTTGCAGTAGACCCAGTAGCGCTGCGCCTAAACCACCAGCGGCACCTGCGCCGGCCATCTCTTTTACATCGGCACCTAATTGAGTTTTGATAAGTTCTGCATAATGGGCTAGGTTGGCATCAAGTTGAGCGACCATCTCAGGTGTTGCGCCTTTTTGTGGTCCAAAGACTTGCGATGCACCTTTTTCACCACACAAAGGGTTATCCACATCACATGCAACTTCTAATTCAACTTGCGCTAAACGAGGATCAAGGCCTGACATATCAATAGTAGCAAGACGAGCCAGAGCACCTCCGCCATAACCAATCTCTTTACCCTGGCTATCAAGCATACGGATACCAAGCGCTTGCGCCATGCCGATACCGCCATCATTGGTTGCGCTGCCACCGATACCAACGATGATATGTTTTGCTCCTTGATTAAGCGCAGCAAGAATCAATTCGCCAGTACCAAATGTTGTGGTTTGCAGAGGGTTACGTTGCTCGGGAGCGACTAAGTGCAACCCGGATGCTGCCGCCATCTCAATTACAGCGGTATGACCGTCTCCCATAAGACCGTAAAATCCATCGACTTGTTCGCCTAGAGGTCCCGTTACACGGGTGGTAATAATTTCACCACCTGTAGCATCAACCAAGGATTGCACCGTACCTTCGCCACCATCGGCCATTGGTAGCTTAATGTATTCGGCCTCTGGTAATACTTTGCGAAAACCCGCTTCAATCGCACAAGCCACTTCCATTGCTGTTAGGCTTTCTTTATAAGAATCTGGAGCAATAACAATTTTCATCATGAGCCTCTTAAACAAATAGACCGAATACACCGAAGATTAAGGTTGAAACGACAGCAATCATTAAGCCAACTGCCGATTCGTAAGGGATTAATTTCAAACGCTCTTTCATATCCATGTGGACAGAACCACCCGTTGCATGGAAGAAGCTACCGTGTGGCATGTGGTCAAAGACCGTTGCACCAGCATGAATCATCGCAGCACCAGCAAGGGCAGGAACGCCTAAATCTAAAATCGTTTGGCTAAAGACGCTTGATGCCACCGCGGTGCCTGCCGTTGTTGAAGCGGTTGCTAGCGACATCATGGCACCAGAAACTGGTGCTAATAAATAAGATGGCAAACCAGAGGCCGTCAGAACTTCAATTAAGCCATTTTTTAGACCTGAGTTAGCAATAATACCTGCTAGTGTACCTGTACCGAGTAACATCACGGCCACAGGTGCCATGCGGGTTAATCCTGATACCGCAAAGTGGTTGGTATCACGGTGGCGTTTCATGGCAATCGCACCTAATAGACCACCTAGAGGCAGTGCAATTAATGGGTCGATATTAATACCAGCAATAGGACGAAGGGATAACAGAGCAATAGCCACTAATGGGGCAACAATCGCGGCTTTAAAGCTCGGTAAGCGACTCATATCAACTGCTACTACTTCGTGTTCTTGAACTTTACTGCCTTTGTTCACCAGTTTTTTGGCAATAAAGTAAGCTAAAATCATACCGCACAAGCCTGGGATAACACCTGCTGCCATCACAGAAGTTAGGGGAACGTTAAAGGCATCAGCTGCCGCAATGGAGTTTGGGTTTGGTGACATCACATTACCAGCTTTACCGCCACCTACCATCGCCAGCAAGATTGCCATTTTTGAAATATCAGCACGACGTGCAATAGCCAGAGCAATAGGTGCAACGGTAATAACAGCAACATCAACAAATACACCAACAGCCGTTAGAATCATGGTTGCAAGAGCCAGAGCTAATAGAGCGCGAGTCTCACCTACTTTTTTGACAATGGTTTCAGCTATTGAGGTAGCAGCGCCAGATTCAATCAATACGCCTGCCAGTACACCAGCGGCAAGGATTCGCAATACCGCAGTGACAATACCTTGTGCGCCACCAATCATTAGGGACACGGTATCGGTTAACGAAACGCCACCAATAACACCACCTACTAGGGCACCAATAATCATGCCATAAGCAGGTGGAACTTTTCGTAATATCAGAGTGATAGCTACAATTAATGCGGCGATTGCGCCTAATGTGGATACTTCTACCATTGTCCTTTCCAGTCAGAGGTGATTCAGTGGCTGCGACTGTACTTGGCATCGATAAATTAAGCTTTAGGCGAAACAACAAAAATAACCCAGAGAAAGCAGCTATTTTTGTGCATATGCACAATTTGTGGTTTTTACGCTTGTGACAAAGTTGCCAAATAGAGTCGAGTCTTATCTGCTATGTTATTGAAATTTAACTTAGTTTCTTGTTCTATTTTTTCAAGGCGATAACGAAGAGTATTACGGTGAATATGTAGCGTTTGGCAGGTTTGAGCTAAATCACAATTTTGATCAAAATATACCTTGAGCGTTTTGAGTAGAGTTCCTCGAGGGTCGTGTTGCGCTAATAATTCCAGCGGAGCGCTTAACTGTTGGTAGCGCCAAGTATCGTCTATTAACCCACTGAGTAATACAGGCAGGATGTTGTCTTGGTAAAAGAGCACTTGGTTACTGTTATGGGAAAAGTCTGCTGTTTCCATGGTTGCTTTGGCTGTCATAAAGGATTTTGCCAGCCCATTAAATCCTGCAAAATAATCACCAAGAGCTATTCGAATAGTAAAATTGCCTTCTTTGGCGATACGACGGATCAGCTTATCAACTCGTTTTTGTTCGAGATCCCGCGACCAACCTTTGTGATCACTATCGAGTTTGATTGGCTTTAGCACAACGACTTCATTTCGAGACACTGAGGCTATCCCCACCAGATTATCACGTTCTGGATATTCAAGAAGATGAACCAGATGTTGCAGGTGTTCAAGGGAGAGCTGTTTCCCCGCTTGCGGAACCACTTTCACAAGAGCTGCAATTCGTGGCTGGTTTAAATCCAGTTCAAGGCGTTCGGCGATAGTGAGCAGTTGTTCTTCATTAAGCTCTGTTTGCTGAATCAGCTGTAAGACAAATTCTTCACGATGACGTTTATTCCATTGGATTTGTGACATCAATGCTGCTTGTTCGACAATCAACTCGGCGGTCATTTTAACCAGTTCACCGTAGTTACGTACTTCATCGGGTTGACCTGAAATGCCGACCACGCCAATGACATGTTGCTTAAATAAGATGGGCAGATTGATCCCCGGCTTGACCCCTTTGAGTTGTATTGCCGTGGGAGCATCAATTTCAACCACACGATTATCATTCAGTGCTAGAATTGCGCCTTCATGTCGTTGCGCGAGACGAGATGGGTCACCTGAGCCTATAATTCGTCCGTGCTCGTCCATTACATTGACGGAATGGTGAATGATTTTCATCGTACGTTCGACAATTTGTCGTGCAATCGTGGCATTTAGTTGCATGGCACAAGATCCTGCTGGTTGAGGTAGGGCATAAAGATAATACAAGAGGATAGCTATGGATTACGACTTTAAAAAAAATACCTTGGATGGTAGCTATCACGCCGTGTTCTCAATGGGGCACGAAGTACTTGGACGTTGGTTAAGTGAAGAGATTGAAAAAGATTGCGATAAAATCGATGAAATCGTCGCCCAGATCCATCAGCTAAAAAATACCACGACAGAGTGGCGTCTGGTTGGCGATGAGTTAACGTTAAGTTTGCAAGATAATGAAGCCTTGGTTCAGGCTAATTACCTCTTCTCAGAAGATGACACTGAGCTTGAAGAGGATATGAATTTTTATGATGAAGAGAATATTTCTGTCTGTGGCTTTGAAGATTTAGAGCAAGTGCTATTGGCATGGCAGGCGTTTGTGAAGCGTTTCTAATATCATCTTATCGCGTTAATACTGCGTTATTTTAGGGAAAAGGGTGCACTGTAATGGTGCACCCTTTTTTCGTTTCAAAGCTCTATTTTTTCTAAATTAATGAAATATAAGAATAAAAAAACTTGGCATAGTCATTGTTTGTTAAATAACTGTAAACAACAAAAACAGTCAAGGAGCGAGCAATGAAAATCATCAACGCAATCATTAAGCCATTTAAGTTAGATGATGTTCGTGAAGCATTATCGGATGTCGGAGTTGAAGGCATGACAGTGACTGAAGTGAAAGGATTTGGACGTCAAAAAGGTCATACCGAACTTTATCGTGGGGCGGAATATCAAGTGGATTTTCTACCTAAAGTAAAACTAGAAATTGCCACTCAAGCTGACAATTTAGATGCCATTGTCGAAGCCATAGCCAAGGCTGCTCAAACGGGAAAAATTGGTGACGGTAAGATCTTTGTCTATGACCTTGAACATGCTGTACGTATTCGAACCGGTGAAATTGATATGGAAGCGCTATAAGTCGTTACAGATTTGGCTCAGCTCAATTTAACTTTGGAATTAACCGTTAATAGGGAATGTATTATGGAATTATCACTGACAGTAACCGAACTGCGTTATGCATTAGATACGTTTTTCTTTTTGATGTCCGGTGCATTAGTGATGTGGATGGCGGCAGGATTTGCCATGTTGGAGGCGGGACTGGTTCGTTCAAAAAACACCACAGAAATCTTAACAAAAAATATCTGTTTGTATGCCATTGCTTGTACCGCTTTTTTGGTTGTCGGCTACAACATTATGTATGTCAATAATAGCGAAGGAGGCTTTTTCCCATCGATTGGCACGTTAATAGGTTCGCAATCTCCTGATGCTGATCACTCGCTAGAATCTGATTTCTTCTTCCAAGTTGTGTTTGTTGCAACCGCGATGTCGGTGGTTTCTGGCGCAGTGGCTGAACGTATGAAGTTATGGTCGTTTTTAATTTTCTCCGTGGTGATGACTGCCTTTATTTATCCGGTAGAAGGTTATTGGACATGGGGCGGAGGCTTTTTATCTGAAGCTGGATTTAGTGACTTTGCCGGCTCTGGTATTGTGCATATGGCTGGTGCTTCCGCAGCTTTAGCCGGGGTACTATTACTAGGGGCGCGTAAAGGTAAATACGGTAAAAATGGTGAAATCTATCCAATTCCCGGTTCGAATATGCCATTAGCAACATTGGGTACCTTTATCTTGTGGTTTGGCTGGTTTGGCTTTAATGGTGGTTCTCAGTTGATGATTTCCGACTTTGAAAATGCAACGGCGGTAGGGCAAATTTTCTTAAATACAAATGCAGCTGCTGCAGCTGGTGCAATAGCGGCACTATTAGTGTGTAAAACCACTTGGGGAAAAGCAGATCTAACCATGATTTTAAATGGTGCACTGGCAGGTTTGGTTGCTATTACTGCCGACCCATTGTCGCCATCGCCATTGGTTGCCGTAGCCATAGGTGTAGCAGCAGGAGCTTTAGTGGTCTTTAGTATCGTGGCACTTGATAAAGTTAAAGTAGATGATCCTGTTGGTGCTATTTCAGTCCATGGTGTATGTGGTCTGTTTGGTCTGTTAGTTGTGCCATTTAGTAATGCTGATGCCAGCTTTATGACTCAGCTATTTGGCGCTGTTGTTATCTTTGGCTGGGTATTTGGGGCGAGCTTTGCTGTATGGGGCATATTAAAACTGACTCTAGGTATTCGAGTTTCCGAAGATGAAGAGCTTGAAGGTATGGATGTTCATGACTGTGGTATTGATGCTTATCCGGAGTTTGTTAGCGTTAAATAGTATAAACAATAAGGTCTTATAGTCACTCTATAACATATATGAAGATCACAACTTTTAAAAGCGCGACCTAAATGGTGGCGCTTTTTTGTGTTTAAATGTTTCAGAGTATTGTTTTGCATTATCGGCTAAGTATAATCGGATGGAAATTGATAACTATTATCATTACATTTTGCATTTAAGGGATTTCTCAATGAAAAAACTGTTAGCTTCTGCGATTCTGGCTGGTCTAGCTGTACCACAAATGGCAACAGCGGCTGAAGAAGTCAATGTTTACTCTTACCGTCAGCCATTTTTGGTTGAGCCAATGTTTAAAGAATTTACTAAGGAAACGGGCATTAAAGTTAATGTTAAGTTTGCGAAAGAAGGATTGGCAGAGAAACTACAGCAAGAAGGTGAATACAGCCCAGCAGATGTGGTGTTAACAACTGATATTAGTCGTCTGGTTGAACTGTCTGACAAAAAGTTAGTTCAAGCGGTTGATAATAAAGTGATTGAAGCAAATGTACCTGCACAATACCGAGATTCTGAAGATGAGTGGTTTGCGCTTACATTACGTGCTCGTAACGTGTATTCATCAAAAGATCGTGTAGGTCAATTACCTGAGTCTTTTGATTATCTCGATCTTGCAAAACCAGAATGGAAAGGGAAGATTTGTACTCGTTCAGGTAAGCACCCTTACAATGTATCGTTAGTTTCTTCTATGATTGCTCATTATGGCGAAGCAGAAACTAAGCAGTGGCTAGAAGGGGTAAAAGCAAACCTTGCTCGTAAACCTCAAGGTAATGACCGTGCTCAAGTAAAAGCGGTAAAAGAAGGTTTGTGTGACCTTGCGATTGGTAACAGTTACTACCTAGGCAAGATGATCAATGATCCTGAGCAAAAAGCATGGGCAGAAGCGGTATACATTGATTTCCCAGGTCAAAAAGCGAATGGTACGCATGTTAACGTTAGCGGTATGGCAATGGCGAAATACGCACCAAACAAAGCCAATGCGACCAAGCTAATGGAGTTTTTAACTGGTGATAAAGCTCAGCAGATGTACGCTGAAGTGAACTATGAATACCCAGTTAAAAATGGTGTGAAGCGTTCAGAGTTGGTTGAGTCTTGGGGCGAATTTACAGCGGATACATTACCGTTAGAGAAAGTGGCTAAATATCATAACAGTGCTATTAAGCTGTTAGATGAAACCAAGTTCGATCTGTAATTTGTTACAAAAAAGAGGAGTGTTTAGCTCCTCTTTTGCATTTTTTCAGTCTTATAAAAACAGAATAATATGATAGGGTCATCCATGCGATAAGTGGCCATAGCTAAGGGATAGGTTTAGTGCTGCGATGGTTCAATAAGACATAAGTTGTTTGTAATGAAAGAAAAATTTTTATTCTGGCAGACCAGCAGTTGGAGTTTATCTCTACTGCTGGTTTTGCCTATCTTGGCAATTTTTTTTACCGCTCTGGGTCAATCTGATCAAGTTTTCTCTCATCTCCTAAATACGGTTATGCCAACTTATCTTGCCAATACGTTTTGGGTCGTAGTTGGTACTGTTATTCTTGCTTTGTTATTTAGCGTGCCATCTGCCTGGATCATGGCAATGTGTAAGGTGCCGTCAGAAAAGATTCTGCAATGGGCTTTGGTATTGCCGCTTGCGATGCCTGGCTACATTGTTGGCTATATTTATACTGACTGGTTTGATTACGCAGGACCTATTCAGATCTTTTTACGAGATCTCTTTGGTTGGCAAACCGCGACTGAATATTGGTTTCCAAATTTTCGCTCTATTGGTGGGGCGTGTTTTGTTCTAGCGTTGGTGCTGTATCCGTACATCTATTTGTTGGTGCGCGCCGCTTTTATGGAGCAGAGTGTTAGCCTATTACAATCTGCTCGCCTATTGCGTTGTAATCCGTGGCAAAGTTTCTGTCGAGTCTCTTTACCTTTGGTTCGTCCTGCTATTGCTGTTGGTGTTTCTTTAGTTGCGATGGAGACGTTAGGGGATTTTGGTACGGTTAGCTACTTTGCGGTTAACACATTAACAACTGCGGTTTATGACACTTGGTTGGGATACTCAAATCTTCATGCGGCAGCAAAAATCTCAGCGTTGATGCTGGTGGTTATTTTTATTTTGATCAGTGCAGAGCGCTTTAGTCGTCGTAAGCAAAAACTATTTCAACAGCAGCTAAATGGTAGTGATAGTGTTCGCTACACATTAACCGGATGGAAGAAGTGGTTAGCGGTTATTTGGTGTTGGGGATTGGTCACCGTTGCTTTTATTCTGCCAATGCTACAGTTAGCAGACTATGCATGGACCTATTTCGGTCAAAGTTGGACTGAAGCATTTCGACAGTACAGTATTAACAGTTTCGTCGTCTCGATTGTGGCTGCAGTGATAGCTCTGTTTCTTGCTCTATTGGTGAACTTTTCTCATCGTTTGCTACCGAGTAAATTCAATACGGTTCCAATTCGTCTTGCTTCTATGGGATATGCTGTACCCGGGACCGTGTTAGCCATCGGCGTTATGATTCCTCTCACAGGGGCGGATCATTTTATTAATGATGTTGCAAAATCACTAGAATGGGGACGGCCTGGGCTTATCTTATCGGGATCCATGTTTGCGATGATTTTTGCTTTTGTGGTGCGCTTTTCTGCGGTGGCGATTGGCAGTATTGAAAGTAGCTTAACGAAAATCTCACCATCTTTGGATATGGCATCAAAAACCATGGGTGTGGCATCGTTTAAAATGTTACGACGTGTTCATTTTCCTCTGGTTCGTCGCGGCTGTTTGATTGCAGTTATTTTGGTTTTCATTGAGTCGATGAAAGAGTTGAATGCAGCACTATTACTGCGTCCTTTCAATTTTGAAACCTTGGCGACTTATGTCTTTAACTACGCTTCTGATGAACATTTGGAGCTCGCAGCGTTGCCTGCAATTTTGTTAATTTTAGTAGGGCTAGTCCCGCTTATTTTAGTTAATCGATCCCTGGAGCAGAAGTGATGATAAATCCAGCCTTAACTATTGAGAATTTAACCTGTTGTTACCATGGTCAGGCTGTGTTGCAACAGCTTTCTTTGGAGGTAAAGCAAGGAGAGATTGTCTGTCTATTAGGGGCTTCTGGCTGCGGTAAAACAACCCTGCTTAAGTCTATTGCTGGCTTATTACCGCTATCATCAGGGCGTATGGTGATTGGTGATACCGTTGTGGCAGACAGTGGGGTTTGGCTTCCTCCTGAGCAACGCAATATCGGTATGATTTTCCAAGATTATGCGCTGTTTCCTCATCTGACCGTGGCGCAAAATATTGCGTTTGGCCTGCATGACTGGAGCAAAGATCGTGTGGCTGATAAAGTCGCGCAAATGCTGGAATTGGTGCATTTGCAAGGACTTGATAACCGTTATCCCCATCAACTCTCTGGTGGCCAGCAGCAGCGTGTTGCTATTGCGCGTGCTTTGGCTCAAGAGCCTGACTTAATCTTATTAGATGAACCTTTTTCTAATATTGATACGCAAGTACGTCATGGTTTGATTCGAGATATTCGCCAGATTTTCAAACAGCAAGGGGTGACTGCGATTTTTGTTACTCACAGTCGAGAAGAAGCTTTTGCGTTTGCTGATCGTATGGCGGTGATGAACCACGGTATTATTGAGCAATTTGGCCCAGCAACGGAACTGTACTATCGTCCAAGCAGTCGATTTGTGGCTGAGTTCTTGGGGACTGGGTCATATCTACCAGCTCAAGTGACAGCCGATACGCTGACGACACCATTTGGTCATGTTCCTACTTCTTCTTTAGCTGTAATGCAGCAGGGAAGTTCAGTTGATTGGTTATTGCGACCGCAAAATATTAGTTTGGCCCCCAATTTTGATGGTAAAGGGATCATCATTGAACAGGTGTTTATGGGAGATTGCTGCCGTTATACAGTTGATTATTTAGGTCATCAGTTGGTGGTCAATTCCCATCATATTTTACAAGTGGGGGAGCGAGTTGATATTGCAATCGAACCCCATGAACCAGTTGTTTTTGCGAAGGCGGTTTAAACTTTTTTATCAGCCTCGATGAGACAAAAAAAGACCTGTATTGTGAACAGGTCTTTTTATTTAGCTTGTATCTTATAGGCTCTGTAAATAGTTATCAGCTTGTCGCTGCATGATTTCAGGGTCTAAGGTTAGGTGCGTTTGTAAGTACAGCACATAACAGGTACCGTGAAACATATGCGCTAAATCTGATGCAGATTGAGAGCGACTAAATTCTCCAGCTGTTAATCCCTGTTCAAAAACCGCGGTTAACTTTTGTAAGTTACTTTTATTGGTTTTAATAAACAGCGGCCAAATATCATCACGTACTGATGTACTCCATTCAAACCAGACTTTTAGCCAATCGTGCTGCTCTATAACAGCTTTAATTAAGCAATCGGTAAGGTTAGTCAGTTTGGCTTTTGCGGTTGGCATTTCATCGTTGAGAGAGTGTGTCAGTAGTTTATTGAAACGAGATTCAACGTGAATTAATACCTGTTCTACTAAATCTTCGCGAGTTGGAAAATAATTGAAAACGGTCGCAACAGAGACATTTGCCATTTCCGCGATATCTGCGTGGCCCCCTCGGCCAATACCACGACGAGCAAAAACATCCAGTGCGCTATTGAGTAGCTGCTCTCGACGTTTTTCTGGAGATAAGCGAGTACGAGTACGCTTAATCACCATGTCCATATTGTTATTCATTCCTAGCCCTATTTGTATTAATTAGTATTTATTTTTGTACTGAATAACTTTACCTAACCCATAAAAGGTGTCAAACAGAACCTTGACTGGATGAGTCATTTTTTTGACATAGTGTGATAGAAATAACGTTTGCGTAGAATGAGTGGTACAATGTTTAATGGACTTGGTTAGATAAATAGCCTGTACGATCGTATTTGTGGAGAGGAATATGAAACAACACACCATCGAAGTGATGATTAGTGAGCAAGAAGTTCAAGAGCGTATTAAAGAGTTAGGTCAACAGATCACTGAGCATTATAAAGACTCAAAAGATTTAGTGTTGGTTGGTCTACTTCGTGGTTCATTTGTATTTTTAGCGGATTTAGCTCGTGCAATTAATCTAACTCATGAAGTTGATTTCATGACTGCTTCAAGCTACGGCAATACCATGGAAAGTAGCCGTGATGTGCGTATCTTAAAAGACCTTGATGATGACATTAAAGGTAAAGACGTACTGATTGTTGAAGATATTATTGATACAGGTAATACGCTAAGTAAAGTTCGTGAGATTTTAGAGCTACGTGAACCGAACTCAATTCGCATTTGTACTCTGCTTGATAAGCCTGAACGTCGTGAAGTGAATGTACCTGTAGAGTGGTATGGCTTTGTGATTCCAGATGAGTTTGTGGTAGGTGTTGGTATCGACTACGCACAAAAATACCGTCATTTACCTTACATTGGTAAAGTGACACTACTTGAAGACTAAGACTTTGGTTTAGTTAGAAAGATAAAGCGACTTAATGAAGTCGCTTTTTTTATCACTGAAATAAATATTATGAATTACAGTGATTTTTCTAACGCTTCAACCGCAGGTAAAATAGCAGACATAGCCGCTTGGTAAGAAACTTCGAGGCTTTCGCGGCTGGTTGCGGTGACGCCAAGATCTCTGAGGACGCCATCACCAATACCGTAGATCCAGCCATGAATTTTCACTTGCTGACCACGCTCCCAAGCTTGCTGCATAATGGTTGAGTTACCTAGGTTATAAACTTGAGAAGCGACATTGATTTCACAGAGCTTATTATCCCAATCTTCGCGATCGAGAGCCCCTAAATCGCTACGGTGCTTAAGATACAGATCGCGAATGTGTAGAAGCCAGTTATTGATCAAGCCTAACTGCGGGTTCTCAATTGCTGCTGTTACACCACCACAGCCATAGTGACCACAAATAATAATATGGCGAACCTTGAGAACATCGACTGCATATTGTACAACTGATAAGCAGTTAAGGTCGGTATGGATAACTTGGTTAGCAACATTTCGGTGAACAAAAAGCTCACCAGAATCTAATCCAGTTAGGCGCTCAGCTGGAACTCGGCTATCGGAGCAGCCAATCCAAAGGTACTGAGGGTGTTGAGCTTCTGCTAGGTGGGAAAAAAACTCAGGGGTTTCTTCCTTGATGTTTTCCGACCAAGCTAGGTTATTTGCGAATAACTGTTTTATATCTGCCATGATAATACCTTTTGTTGATATGTCCCTTAATATACACAAGCTGAGCTGATAGCAAATCGGATTAGTTATGTAATTTTCTAACAATAAGATCGCATTTTATGAACGCTCTGGAAATAAAAAATTTAAATAAGATATATAAGGGTGGAGTAAATGCCCTTAAAAACATGAGCTTAGAAGTTAAGGAAGGTGACTTTTTTGCACTTCTAGGTCCTAATGGTGCTGGTAAATCGACGACAATCGGTATCATAAGTTCATTAGTAAATAAAACATCTGGTTCGGTTAGTATTTTTGGTTTTGACTTAGATAAGCAAAAAGTTGAAGCAAAAAATCAGCTTGGACTCGTACCGCAAGAGTTCAATTTCAATCCTTTTGAAACCGTAGAACAAATTGTGATGAATCAAGCGGGTTATTACGGAGTTGAACGCTCAGTTGCTAAAGAGCGAGCTAAAAAATATCTCTCTCAGTTGGATCTTTGGGGTAAGCGAGGGGAGCGAGCTCGTAATTTATCTGGTGGAATGAAACGCCGTTTAATGATTGCTCGTGCTTTGATGCATGAACCTAAATTATTGATCTTAGATGAACCAACTGCGGGGGTAGATATCGAACTTCGCCGCTCTATGTGGACATTCTTACGTAGCATCAATGAACAAGGGGTGACCATTATTTTGACCACCCACTACTTAGAAGAAGCTGAGATGTTGTGTCGTAATATCGGCATTATTAATCATGGTGAGTTAATCGAAAACACCACGATGAAATCATTATTGAGCAAATTGGAAGCTGAGACCTTTATTCTGGATCTCAGTGTGCCAGTTGAAACCGTAGCACTTGAACAGGTCGTGTGGCGTTTGCTTGATAGCACAACCTTAGAGATTGAGATTAATAAAGGTGAAAGCCTAAATCATGTTTTTGCCCAATTGTCAGAGCTGGGCATCAATGTGCAATCGATGCGAAATAAAGCCAACCGTTTAGAAGAGTTATTTGTCACATTGGTGGCGCAAGCAAAAGAGGATAAGGCATGAGACACCAATATTGGATCGCCTTTAAGAGTTTGATCACCAAAGAAGTTCATCGTTTTACCCGTATTTGGGTGCAAACATTGGTGCCACCTGCGATCACCATGACCCTGTATTTTATTATCTTTGGTAATTTGATCGGTAGTCGAATCGGAGAGATGCACGGTTTTAGCTATATGGCGTATATCGTGCCGGGTTTAATTATGATGTCGGTGATTACGAACTCCTATTCGAATGTCGCATCTTCCTTTTTTAGTTCGAAGTTTCAGCGCAATATTGAAGAGCTTTTAGTTGCGCCAGTACCTAATTACATCATCATTGCAGGTTATGTCGGTGGTGGTGTTTTACGTGGTCTTGGGGTGGGCTTTATTGTTTCTATGGTGTCACTCTTCTTTGTCAAACTCTCTATTGCCCATATTGGCGTAGTGATTGCGACGGTTGTCTTAACCTCTATTGTGTTTTCACTCGGTGGTTTGATTAATGCCGTATTTGCGCGTACTTTTGATGACATCAGTATTATTCCCACCTTTGTGTTAACCCCTTTAACCTATCTTGGTGGTGTTTTCTATTCTATTGATCTACTGCCTGAGTTTTGGCAAGGCGTGTCAAAACTTAACCCTATTGTCTATATGGTCAATGCGTTTCGTTATGGCTTTTTAGGAGTATCGGATGTGGGTATCGGGACTTCGTTTGCAGTATTAGTTGTTCTTGTTGCTGCACTTTATGCGGTGGCGTATCACTTAATTTCAAAAGGTATTGGTCTACGATCTTAAGCAGGATATCCCAAAGCGATATATCCAAACTTAATATCAGTCCATTTGTGATATAAAAAAACGCAGCGCTCTATAACCATAGAAGCTGCGTTTTTTAATATTCAGTAATGAATGATTACTCTTCAACTGCCTCGGTGACAGTTGTGGTTTGTATTGGCGTAAGATCAACAACTTGGTTATCGATAAGACGAGCTTTACCTAGTTGCGCAGCCATAAGGATAACCGCTTTAGTGCTGGTTTCACTTACTGGTTGCAGTGTTACAGCATCGCGAATAAAGCTAGCATCAGGCTGTAAACCCGCAGCACGCAGCTGATCATTGGCATCAACAATCAAATCATCATAGTCGGTACGGCCACCACGCATCTGACTACTAACCCAGCGCATAGTGCGAGCTAACACAGGAGCACGCTGGCGTTCATCAACGGTTAGATAACCATTACGAGAACTGAGCGCAAGGCCATCCAGCTCACGAACTGTTGGTACACCAACGATCTCAATATCCATCGCCATGTCTTTAACCATCTGGCGAATTAATGCTAGTTGCTGGTAGTCTTTTTCACCAAAGCAAGCTACATCAGGCTGCACGATATTAAACAGCTTGGTAACGATAGTCGCTACACCACGGAAATGACCTGGACGTAGAGCACCTTCTAGCATTTGTGAAAGAATAGGCACTTCAACAAAAGTTTGTGATTCAAGACCTTGCGGGTACATCATTTCAGGTGTTGGGGTGAAGACTACATCAACATGTTCTGCATCTAGCTTAGTTAGATCATCGTCTAAAGTGCGAGGATAGTTTTGTAGATCTTCTGGTTTGTCGAACTGCATTGGGTTGACAAAAATACTGACCACGACAATATCTGCATATTTACGCGCTTTACGTACCAAGCGCATATGACCGTCGTGTAAATTGCCCATAGTTGGAACAAAAGCAATGCGGCGACCTTCACGGCGCCAAGTGCGAACTTGCTCTCGCATTGAGGCAATATCGGCGAATGTTTGCATCTCTATTCCTTATTCAAAGGTACGTTGAGCATCAGGAAATGCACCTGATTCAACTTCTTCTAAAAATTTACGAACTGCAGCACGCATGTCTCCAGTTTCAGCTAGATAGTTCTTGGAGAACTTAGGAATGTAATTAGCTGAAATACCGAACACATCATGCATAACCAGAATTTGACCATCGGTTACATTACCGGCACCGATGCCAATGACAGGGACATCAACCGCGTTGGTAATTCGCTCGGCTAGACTAACTGGTACACATTCAAGCAGAATCACTTGAGCACCAGCACGCTGAAGTAGAATAGCATCTTTTACCATCTGCTCAGCGCGGTCTGCGTCACGACCTTGCACTTTAAAGCCACCAAAAATGTTAACTGACTGAGGTGTTAGCCCTAAGTGAGCACAAACAGGAATTGCGCGTTCTGTCAGTTTTGTGATGGTCTCTGCCAGCCATGCGCCACCTTCAAGCTTCACCATATTGGCGCCAGCTCGCATCAGTTGCGCGGCATTATCGCAGGCTTGTTCTGGGGTGCCGTAGCTCATAAACGGCATATCTGCCATTAATAAGGAGTTTTGATTGCCAGCACGAACACAACGTGTGTGATAAGCAATATCTTCTACTGTTACGGGTAAGGTATCGGGTTTGCCTTGTAGCACCATACCTAATGAATCACCCACCAGTAGAACTGGAACCTCTTGTTGCTCAAAAAGTTGAGCAAAACTCGCATCGTATGCAGTAATTGATGCGAACTTACGACCTTCACGCTTCCATGTCATCAGATCGTTAATAGTAATTTTTTTCATAGCTTCTCCCTTGCCCTAATCTTACTCACTTATGCCAAATAGCTAAGCCGTTACGGTCTACCTGAGTTAATAACGCTTGCAAAGATGTGTTATCAGGCAGTACCAGATCAGGGGTAATTTCGGCCAGTGGATAAAGTACGAATTCACGCACTTTCATTCCATAGTGTGGAACGGTTAGACGTTCACAATCGTGCACTAGATCGCCATATAAGATGATATCGAGATCCAGTGTTCTAGGGCCCCAACGCTCATCCTTTCGCACACGACCATGCTCAAGCTCAATCGCCTGAGTTTTGTCCAGTAGGTCTAATGGAGCTAATGGGGTGTCGATAGCAACAACCGCATTAATATAGTCGGGTTGATCTTGAGGTCCCATCGGGCTACTGCTGTAGAGGGATGACTCTGCAACCACATAAATATCAGGTGTGTTTTTAAGTGCTTCAATGGCACTTTTTGCTTGGGCGACAGGATCGCCCAAGTTACTGCCGATCGCAATATAAGCTCGGATCATGATGACGTTTTCGTCTGCTGTGGCTTTTTAGGTCCATTATTACGACGAGGGCGGCGACGTGGACGACGACGTTGAGGATTACCACCATTGTCGTTGATCGCTTGTACCATTTTGCTGCGAACAAAACGATCAGCAGCTTGGAAGTCTTGCCACCATTTTGCCAGTTCTTTGATGTCGTCTTGTTCGAAGTGGCTACGCA
Source organism: Photobacterium damselae subsp. damselae (assembly GCF_038086725.1). Taxonomy (NCBI): domain Bacteria; kingdom Pseudomonadati; phylum Pseudomonadota; class Gammaproteobacteria; order Vibrionales; family Vibrionaceae; genus Photobacterium; species Photobacterium damselae. The sequence continues at coordinate 2,825,173 of NZ_CP146970.1, read as the reverse complement.
TCTCTAGGAAATCAAACGCTGCACGGAACTTCGGATGCTCGAACATCTTAAATGCGCGTTTACCGGTACGACGGCTAAAGCGTAATTGTTGCATCCAAATATCACGAATCGTGGTGGTATGACGACGAGGGATAGCAATACTACGAACCTGTTCATCTAAGATATCGTTCGCCGCAACCATAAATGCATCATAGAAGGTTAGGCCACTAGCATAGGTGATCTCTTCAGCACGAGTCATTAATGGATACCACAGCATAGCCGCAAACATAAAGGCTGGGTTAATGCGCTTGCCTTCAGCGATACGCTCATCTGTTGCTTGCAGAATGTGTTCAAGCATCAGTTCTGTTTGGCTGCTACGATCTTCTGTGAAGTGTTCGCCAAGCAGTGGGAATAGTTGCTCAAATAGATTGTATTGACGCAATAGATGATAAGTCGCTAAACCTTGACCTGATTGCAGCAGTTTCAGACTCTCTTCAAACAGGCGTGCCGCTGGAATATCTTGCAGCAGGTGAGCCAGTTGTTTGATTGGTGCTTCAGTATTACGCTCGATGTTCATATCAAGCTTTGCTGCAAAGCGAACTGCACGCAGCATACGTACAGGGTCTTCACGGTAGCGCGTTTCAGGATCGCCAATTAAACGAATGATGCCATCATCAAGATCTTCAACACCATGAGCATAATCGGTCACAGTAAAATCTTTTACGCTGTAGTAAAGCGCATTGATAGTGAAATCGCGACGTTCAGCATCTTCATCAATGGTGCCATACACGTTATCACGCAATAGCATGCCTGATTGGTTTTGTGCTGAAGTCTGTTTCTGTTTAGCTTCTTTTTCTTTTGGTAGTGGTTGAGGATCTGAGTGATGACCACGGAAGGTCGCAACTTCAATAATATCTCGACCAAATAAAATATGAGCTAAACGGAAACGACGTCCGACTAAACGACAGTTACGAAATAGGGCTTTGATCTCTTCGGGTGTTGCATTGGTTGCAATATCGAAGTCTTTTGGCTGCTTATTGAGTAGTAAATCACGGACGCCACCACCAACAAGGTAGGCGTCAAATCCCGCTTTATTTAGACGATAAAGCACCTTCAACGCATTTTCGCTGATGTCTTTTCTTGAAATTCCGTGTTCTTGACGTTGGTAAACTTGCAAACTCTGATCCTCAGTGAACTCATCAGAAGCTTGTCGATTCAATATCTTACGGCAGAAAGTGGCAACTCGACTAAAAATAAAACACCCCATTTTTCATATATATCGTTCAACAGACAGCCGCATATGATATATCACGGCTGCACATTTTAGAATGCCAGAGTGATGGCTGTCGCTTGTGGCAGGTTATCTACTTGCCAATGCGCGATGCCCCAACTCAGTATTTCTTCAATAGAATTAGACGCTAATTCGTTAGGTGGCTGCATAGCAAGAAAATGCATTGCAGCCAATAACTGCGGTCTAGGATCCTGTTTGTTGATAGCAGGAGCATGATTCTGTTTAGATAACTTACAACCATTATCCATTGTAGCTAATGGTAAATGTAAGTAACTCACTTCAGGTTGTTGCAATAATTGGTACAAGCTAATTTGACGACCCGTTGGTTCAATCAAATCGGCACCTCGAACCACCTCGGTAACACCTTGTTCAATATCATCGAGTACCACGGCAAGATTATAAGCAAACAGACCATCGCGGCGGCGAATGATAAAGTCTTCAGCGGCTAATCGTGCTGGAATGTCGATACGGCCATGAAGTTGGTCGGTAAAGTGAGTTATTGGATTATCTATTTTAAGTCGGATTGAACTTTGGTCTGCACCGTGATTGAGGTGGCGACAAGTTCCTAAATAGTAGCCGCCGCCATCTTTGATCTGTTTACGAGTACATTGACAGTAGTAGGCATCACCTGTTGCTAACCAGTGTTCTACTTGGCTTTGGTATACATCAAGGCGCTGACTTTGATACATCAATTCGCCATCCCAATGTAGCCCAAAGGCATCCAAGGTACGCAATATATCATCGGCAGCACCTGGCATTTCGCGAGGTGGATCCAGATCTTCGATACGAACGATCCAGCGACCTTGCTGTGACTTAGCTTGTAAATAGCTTCCTAATGCCGCCACCAAAGAGCCAAAGTGGAGAGGTCCTGATGGTGATGGGGCGAAGCGGCCAACATATTGATGATTGCGTTCTGTACTCATAACAAATAAGGCAGTTAAGTTAAACGGCTTACGGTTAATGGATCGAATAGGGCAACCAAACTGATTAGCCCACTTAAGCAGAAAGCTAATCAGTTTGGTGTCAAGAATATGGGTGCAATGGATCTGCAACTATCATTAACAGCCTATCCGATAATAAAGAGTCTCTAATGTCGTAATTGGGTTTCAATTGCCATAAATAGAGACAAAAGAAAGAGGGAGCACTCTGCTCCCTCTTTCTTGCTGCTGCATAATACCTTGTTAAGGATTAACCAGCCATCTGTTTTTCTTTTAGCTCAGCGAGAGTTTTACAGTCAATGCAAAGTTCTGCTGTTGGGCGAGCTTCAAGACGACGAATACCGATTTCGATACCACATGAATCACAGAAGCCGAAATCATCATCTTCGATACGCTGAAGTGTTTTTTCGATTTTCTTGATTAGCTTACGCTCGCGGTCGCGGTTACGAAGTTCTAAGCTGAACTCTTCTTCCTGCGCTGCGCGGTCTACAGGATCTGGGAAGTTCGCGGCTTCGTCCTGCATGTGGTTTACTGTGCGGCCAACTTCTTCACGTAGCTGGTTACGCCAAGCATCGAGAATCTTACGGAAGTGCTCAAGTTGAGCCTCACCCATGTACTCTTCGCCTGCTTTTTCTTGGTAAGGTTGTACCCCAGCAATAGCCAGGATGCCTAGTGATTTTTTAACGTTGCTCTCTGGCATATAGCATCTCCTAATATACCTAATAACCGTCACTGGTTAAAAATGGGCGGTATCTATAGCAGAAAGGTTCTTTGGTGGCAATTACAGCTTATCTTCAATTTTACACCAATGTGAAGAATTCAACATTTTTCAGTTTGAATGGTGAAATTGTAGCCGTTTATTGATTGCCATTTCATCTGTAGCAATACTTGCTTGATAACAGATGATCTCGACGCCTGCCTGTTCCGCCTGTTTAAGTAAATGGTAATAGTTCGGGTCTATATGGTGTGCGATAGCGACATTTTCAATCCCTGAATGCAAAATAGCGAAAAAAAGCACAGCTCGGTGTCCTTGTTGTGCCATCTCCATCAATTCTCGAAGGTGTTTTTGACCACGAGTCGTCACAGCATCAGGGAATAGACCTTGCCCATGCTCTGCTAACAATGTGACACTTTTGACTTCGATATAGCAATCCGCTTTCGCTTCATCTTGCAGTAGGATATCAATTCGGCTGTTTTCACTGCCATATTTCACTTCTGTACGCAGGGTGCTGTAGCCTGCGAGTTCAGGAATGATTTGATTATTAATCGCTTCTTCTACCAAACGGTTTGCTTGGGCGGTATTTACACAGATCCAATTTCCTTGCTGAGTGTAAGTGAGCTCCCAACTGTTGGGATACTTACGCTTTGGGTTATCGGAGGTGGAATACCAAACCGTACTTCCTGGTTCCGCACAACCGGTCATGGCCCCTGTATTTGCGCAATGAATCGTGATTTCACGGCCATCTGGTAAGGACACATCGGCTAAAAAACGTTTATAGCGTTTAATGAGGGTGGCAGGTTGTAGTGGTTTTGCAAACTTCATAGAACCTCTTTGTTTGTTTTACGTACAAATATAGCGAATCTGTCATGTTTTCTGCTATTTTGAACAGCATTCAGACCATAGGTTTTGCAAATGGTGCCATTAATAAGCAAAAAATATACACAAAATAAGATGTTTTTGTGGTCTGTTCGTTTTTGATGAGGCTGCAAGTTTTATCCCAAGCCCGTTACAATAGTGGCGTATTTAATGATTAAAAGGCTCCGCTGTGGTTCAACTTCCTATTGATGCAGTATTAGCAGATATTACAAACGCATTGCAATCTGGCTCCCAACTTATCTTAAAAGCGCCTCCAGGGGCAGGTAAATCGACGCAATTACCGCTGCATTTGCTTAGAACGGCATTTTGTTCAGAAAAGTGTTCAGGAAAGATAATTTTGCTGGAACCTAGACGTTTGGCGGCTCGTAATATCGCTCGCTATTTGGCAACTCAATTAGGTGAAGAGGTTGGCCAAACGGTGGGATTGCGCATGCGAGGTGAAAATAAGGTTAGCAGCCAAACTCAGTTAGAGATTGTAACTGAAGGAGTGATGACCAAGATGCTTCAGCAAGATCCTGAGCTTAATGGCATTGAGCTACTGATTTTTGATGAGTTTCATGAGCGTAGTATTCATGCCGATACCGCACTTGCTCTGGCTTTGGAAGTTCAAGAAGCGTTGCGAGATGATTTGAAGATCTTATTGATGTCGGCAACCTTAGACCAACAAGCACTACAAAATTTACTGCCTGAGGCCCATTATATTGAGTCTCAAGGTCGTTGCTATCCAATAGAGTACCGTTATCAGTCTCTGCGAAATATTCGTGATTTGACCGAGCAGTGCAGTAAAGCCATCCTGCAACTGCTACGAACGGAAACGGGCTCTATATTAGTATTTTTGCCTGGCGTTGGTGAAATCAAACGGGTTGAGGAGCTATTACAGCAGCACGATCTTGGTACTAATGTTGTGATTGCTCCTTTATATGGTCAACAGAGTTTATCTGCCCAGCAACAAGCCATAATGCCAACGGCACAAGGGCAGCGAAAAGTAGTACTGGCGACCAATATTGCAGAAACCAGTTTAACCATTGAAGGCATACGGTTAGTCATCGACTGTGGCTTAGAGCGCATTGCACAATGGGACGGTCGTAGCGGTATTAGCCGATTAGAATTGGTCAAAATTGCCCAATCATCGGCAGAACAACGAGCTGGTCGAGCAGGACGATTAGAACCTGGAATCTGTGTGCGTCTTTACAGTGAAGAACAATTAAGTCGTCAACCTATTGTACCTATCCCTGAGATTCAACGAGCTGATTTAACCTCATTGGCGCTGGAATTAGCTCAGTGGGGATGTCGTGATATCAGCGACCTGAAATGGCTCACTCTCCCGCCTAAATCATCCATGCAAGCGGCGTATCAGTTGTTGTCACGTCTTGGGCTTTGTCAGATAGATAGACAGTTGACCGAGTTAGGACAACGACTCTATCAACTTGGGACCGATCCTCGTCATGGATTGATGCTATTGCAAGGCGAGCAACTGACTGAGCAAGGGTATGACCATGGTGTAGCAACGGCAGCTCTATTAGTGGCATTGCTAGAAAATCCACCTAAAGGGGTGAATAATCCAGACTTAGCTTTTGCACTTAATCTGCTGGACGAAAAAAAACTGACTCAAGGAGGCAGCTATTTGCAACGAGCTCAGCAGTACGCAACTAAGTTTGGCCACAAGATCAAGCCAGGCCAGATCCACCCTGAACTGATAGCGGTTATTCTTGCTGCCGGTTATCCCGATCGCATTGCTAAAGCACGTGCTCAATTAGGCCGTTATGGATTAGCAAATGGACAAGGAGCCATGATTAATGACGATGAGAAGCTTGCTGGTAATGATTATTTAGTGGTGGCAGATTTAGTGCGAACACAACAAGGTGATAGTCGAATATTTAGCGCAGTGGCTGCGGATATTGCGCTATTAGAGCAATACTTGCCTTATCTGTTTGAACGTAAATCTTGGTTAGATTGGGATGAGAAAAAAGGGCGATTAACCGCAGAAGAGCGTCTCTATTGTGGTCAGTTAATTGTGAGTACAAAAGCGTTACCTGAACCGAGTGCCGATCAGACGGCTGAAGCGTTACTAAATGCAGTGCGCCGTAAAGGGCTAAGTTGTCTGCCGTGGAATGAAGCCAGTCAAAATCTATTGGTACGAGCGCGAAATGCTCAGCATTGGAATCTTAACCTGACTTTACCAGATCTCTGTGATAATGGCTTATTACAAGGCCTAGATCAGTGGTTAGCGCCTTACCTACAGGGCATAAATTCTTTTAAGGCTTTAGCCAAACTTAATCTGGTCGCAGCACTAGAGGCGTATATTGGTTGGGAAGCGATGCAACAACTTAACCTATGGTTGCCTACTCACTATCAGGTGCCAACGGGATCGAATATTCGTTTGCGTTATGAGTTACATCAGCCGCCTGTTCTTGCGGTTAAACTGCAAGAGATGTTTGGCGAACCAACATCTCCTGCGATTGCTAATGGTCAAGTTCGATTGGTGCTAGAGCTGTTATCGCCTGCACAAAGGCCGTTACAAATTACTCAAGACTTAGCGGCCTTTTGGCAAGGCTCTTACCGTGAGGTACAAAAAGAGATGAAAGGGCGCTATCCCAAACACCCGTGGCCTGATGATCCAGCAAGTCATATTCCAACCCGAAAGACTAAACGCCAGCTTTAAGGATTTAATAACTGAGATAAATAATAGATATCAGGCGTTATGCTGAGCTATTTCCCCACTGGTTTGAGTTATCGATTCGCGTCAATTGTCGCAAACCATGATACCTGTATATATGAACAGGATTCATAATCAGGTATCATGGTATTTAGGAATCGATAATTAGATAATCAAATAGTGATGGATGATGACTAAGTTGCCTGCCAATATAAGCCATATTAGCGCTCACAATCAGTCTCTTTCTCAACGAAAGTGCGCCCAAAGACCCAGCTCACGCCGAAAAAAAACGGGCGATGAGAGTGAAGATAAAAAAACGCCTACCCGAAAACCGCCAGCCAAGAAAGCGCCTGCAAAAAAGCCTGAACCGAAAAAAACGGCAGAAAAGAAGCCGGCAGTAAAAAAAGCACCAAGTAAGAAAACCTCATCAAAAAAGAAGAAAGCGAAAACCGCAAAAGTATCAACTTGGCAGAAAAAACTGGCTTGGCTTGCTTTTAAAATTGGTCTAGTTGTATTGGCTATTTTGCTAGTTATCGGTATTTATCTTGATAATGTGGTACGCAGCAAAATGGACGGTCAAACATGGCAGTTACCTTCAGTTGTTTATGGTCGAGTACTTACTCTTGAGCCAGGACTTACGCTCTCTCTTCCTGCCTTAAAACGCGAATTGGATGTGTTGCAGTACCATAAAGTTGCTCAGCCAAGTCAAATTGGTGAGTATGCCGCATCTAGCCATTCTATTGAGTTTATTCGTCGTGCTTTTGATTTCCCAACCGGAAAAGAAGGGCGCCGTCACGTAAAAATTAATTTTAGTGGCAGTGAAATTAGCTCAATTGTTGATATGAGCAATAACCGCAAATTGGGTTATGTTCGTTTAGAGCCCAAAATGCTTGGTATGCTGGGTGCTACCAGCGATGAACAGCGTATGTTCCTGCCATTAAACCAATTTCCTAAGTTATTAAGCCAGGCTTTAATTACGACCGAGGATCGTGATTTTTATGAGCATGATGGTGTCTCTCCAATGGCGATTGCTCGTGCTCTGTTTGTCAATCTAAGGGCAGGGCGAACCGTTCAAGGAGGCAGTACCTTAACTCAGCAGTTAGCAAAGAACCTATTCCTAAGTCGTGAACGAAGCTTATGGCGTAAGATCCGAGAAGCGTATATTGCCGTAATTTTAGATTATCGCTATAGCAAAGATCGCATCTTAGAAGCGTATTTAAATGAGGTGTACATGGGGCAAAATGGTGGCAAAGAGGTCCATGGTTTTGCGTTAGGTGCTCGACTTTATTTTGGTCGCCCAGTACAAGAGCTAGCACCAGAGCAGTTGGCTATGCTGGTGGGTATGGTTAAAGGGCCATCACAATTTAACCCTTGGCGACACCCTGAGCGTACTAGAGAGCGCCGAGACCTCGTTCTACGATTATTGATGGATAATGACATTATCTCAGGTCAAGAGTATGAGCTTGCTGCGTCCAAGCCGCTGGGAGTACAAAAAGCACCACAGATAGCCACTCGTCAGCCCGCTTACTTTGATTTATTACGTCGAGAGCTAAGAGACAGTGTTGGTGATATTTACCAATTAGGTTATGGCTTGAAGATTTTTAGTACCTTAGATCCGGTTTCCCAGCAAGATGCTGAAGATGCCGTTGAGGCTATGGTGCCGCAGCTAAATAAACGAGCTGGGATGCAAGTGGAAACTGCTATGGTGGCTGCAGATCGAATGAGTGGTGAGATCCGTGCCATGATCGGAGGAAGTCGCACCGGATATGCTGGTTTTAACCGAGCTTTAGATGCAAGTCGTCAAATTGGCTCATTGGTTAAGCCGGCGGTTTATCTCTCTGCTCTGCGTCAACCGAATCGCTATACCCTAGCAACGACTTTAGATGATAAGCCGATTGTACTGCGAGGTAGTAATGGGGATAACTGGAAACCTCGTAACTATGATCGTAAATACCGAGGTGCTGTACCGCTGTATTTGGCTTTAGCTAAATCTCTTAACGTACCGACAGTGAATCTAGGTTTGCAAGTGGGCTTAAAAGACGTCATTCATACATTAAGCGAACTTGGCGTGAATCCAGATGAAGTACCTCATGTGCCATCGATTCTTTTGGGCTCATTTACTTTAACGCCGCTTGAAGTGACCCAGATGTTCCAAAGTATTACCAGTGGCGGAAAACGAGCGCCGTTATCTGCGTTACGTGCTGTGATGACAAAAGAAGGGAAGGTGGTGTATCAGCATGTGCCTAAATATCAACAGGTAGTGCCATTACAGGCCGCTTGGCTTACAACCTATGCCATGAAGCGGGTTGTGAGTGAAGGGACAGCTCGCTATCTCCAGAGTAAATTTGGCTATGCCTCACTTGCGGGTAAGACTGGTACTACGGATAAATCTCGTGATAGTTGGTTTGCCGGGGCCGATGGACGAGAAGTGGTCGCGATCTGGGTTGGACGTGATGATAACAAATCGGTGCGTTTAACTGGCTCAAGTGGAGCGCTGCGTATTTATGGTGAGTATTTAACACGCCGTAAACCAGAGCCATTGCGTTTACCCTGGCCTCAACAAATCCGTACGGTGAAGTATCAACGCTTAAGTAATGGTACATTACGTTTTGATTGTGGTGGTAATGTGTCACTTCCTGCGTGGGATAAAAATGGCAGTTTGAAAGCTGCGTGCCTAGGTGGTGGCAGCAAGCAACCTGCCGCATGGATTCAGAATATGTTTGCAAATTAATATTTGCGCGTTAATTGAGTCAATGAGGTCCTCAGTATAGAAATATGCTGGGGATTTTTTTTATCTTCAGTATCGTAAGGATAGGGCGATGTACTGAGTCTGCTAAGGCTAGCTCTAAAATCACATCGGGGATGGACCGTTACTACGGAAACAAATATTGAAGGACGTAGCGTAGTAAATATTGAGTGATGGAGTAGGGGATTGATTTTATTGAGATGAAAAAAAACCTCATCAGATGATGAGGTTTCTTAATAGATGGTGCCGACTACCGGAGTCGAACTGGTGACCTACTGATTACAAGTCAGTTGCTCTACCTACTGAGCTAAGTCGGCACTAAATCTGTAGATTTCAAGACACTCAAATGAGATATCACAAAATCGAATGTGGCTCCTCCTGCTGGACTTGAACCAGCGACATACGGATTAACAGTCCGCCGTTCTACCGACTGAACTAAGGAGGAATAGTGGTGCCTCGAGGCGGAATCGAACCACCGACACGGGGATTTTCAATCCCCTGCTCTACCGACTGAGCTATCGAGGCAAAAATAGGGGAGGTAAGTCCTCTATTTTGCTCTTACTACAAGAGTAAGAAGAATAATGGTGCCGACTACCGGAGTCGAACTGGTGACCTACTGATTACAAGTCAGTTGCTCTACCTACTGAGCTAAGTCGGCACAAAATTCGTGGATTTCAAGATACTCAAATGAGATATCATAAAATCAAATGTGGCTCCTCCTGCTGGACTTGAACCAGCGACATACGGATTAACAGTCCGCCGTTCTACCGACTGAACTAAGGAGGAATAGTGGTGCCTCGAGGCGGAATCGAACCACCGACACGGGGATTTTCAATCCCCTGCTCTACCGACTGAGCTATCGAGGCAAAAATAGGGGAGGTAAGTCCTCTATTTTGCTCTTACTACAAGAGTAAGAAGAATAATGGTGCCGACTACCGGAGTCGAACTGGTGACCTACTGATTACAAGTCAGTTGCTCTACCTACTGAGCTAAGTCGGCACAAAATTCGTGGATTTCAAGATACTCAAATGAGATATCACAAAATCAAATTTGGCTCCTCCTGCTGGACTTGAACCAGCGACATACGGATTAACAGTCCGCCGTTCTACCGACTGAACTAAGGAGGAATAGTTTGTTGCATCACACATCACTTCGAAAGGGAAGTAATGGTGCCTCGAGGCGGAATCGAACCACCGACACGGGGATTTTCAATCCCCTGCTCTACCGACTGAGCTATCGAGGCAACGAGGCGCATTAAAAAGGTTTTCCGTCTTTTCGTCAACGGTTTTTTTGAAAAAAAAATTCAATGCTTGTTTTTTTGCTCTTTTTGCTGGAATTTTAAACTTAATTGCGTGATTTATTACTGCTATTTGAAAATGTTAACCTTATTTGTAAGAGATTTTATAGGGTGGATTTAATCGAAAATAGGGTGTTTTATTTCCAGTTTTTAGCCGATTTCGTTAAGGCCGGGTGATGGATAGAAAAAAGAGTCTAATAGAAATCTATTTTGAGAGTCGTAACTCAGTTAAATAACTGGGCGGGGAGCTTTTAATGTCTGTTTTATTGAACTCGAAAAGCAGAAAGATTGCCCTATCTGTCGCTAATGAATCGAAAGAGTCCAAGAGTAAAATGGATCGGGAAGGATTAATTTGGCCTGATAGATATTGCTGGCTGCATCATGTTGAGAAAAAGAGCGGATAGTCAGCCATGGACTGTATTGCTGTTGAAGCAGCCGGATCAATGTTACTCCCCAAACCTCAGGTAAGTGATTATCCTCCGTTAAAATTAACTCAGTAAAAATGACTTCTTGCTGATAATAATTATGAACTTGAAACCAGATTCGATCTCCTGCAAAAGTTTGGAGTTTGCTGGCAATTAAGTAGCCATGATCTGAATTACTATGATCTAAGGAGTTAGGCTCTAAGAACTCCAGGCCGTAGGTCGGTTGAGCCAAAGGGGGCGAGGGGAGTTGATGGCGATTTAAGGTATCCGTTTCTATGTTTATCTCAGTCGAGAATGCCCTACTTACCGTTGAATTTAAGATAAGTAATAAAGAACAGAGTAAAGTCGTTAGGTTCATAGCTGTTGTCTATGATGAATAAATGATGGTGACAGTTTGCAAATACGTACTGAAATTAGAAGCTTAGCTTAACAATATAGATTTAAATTGAGAGGTCGCTTGAAGCAATGGGGTGGGTGATGAGTATGATAGCACCGTAATTGTTATCTCGCTCGCACTGATATTTCCCTGTAATTTTGGATATACCATCATAATGGATTTTGCTGAGATGAAAAAAAACCTCATCAGATGATGAGGTTTCTTAATAGATGGTGCCGACTACCGGAGTCGAACTGGTGACCTACTGATTACAAGTCAGTTGCTCTACCTACTGAGCTAAGTCGGCACTAAATCTGTAGATTTCAAGATACTCAAATGAGACATCATAAAATCGAATGTGGCTCCTCCTGCTGGACTTGAACCAGCGACATACGGATTAACAGTCCGCCGTTCTACCGACTGAACTAAGGAGGAATAGTGGTGCCTCGAGGCGGAATCGAACCACCGACACGGGGATTTTCAATCCCCTGCTCTACCGACTGAGCTATCGAGGCAAAAATAGGGGAGGTAAGTCCTCTATTTTGCTCTTACTACAAGAGTAAGAAGAATAATGGTGCCGACTACCGGAGTCGAACTGGTGACCTACTGATTACAAGTCAGTTGCTCTACCTACTGAGCTAAGTCGGCACAAAATTCGTGGATTTCAAGATACTCAAATGAGATATCATAAAATCAAATGTGGCTCCTCCTGCTGGACTTGAACCAGCGACATACGGATTAACAGTCCGCCGTTCTACCGACTGAACTAAGGAGGAATAGTGGTGCCTCGAGGCGGAATCGAACCACCGACACGGGGATTTTCAATCCCCTGCTCTACCGACTGAGCTATCGAGGCAAAAATAGGGGAGGTAAGTCCTCTATTTTGCTCTTACTACAAGAGTAAGAAGAATAATGGTGCCGACTACCGGAGTCGAACTGGTGACCTACTGATTACAAGTCAGTTGCTCTACCTACTGAGCTAAGTCGGCACAAAATTCGTGGATTTCAAGATACTCAAATGAGATATCACAAAATCAAATTTGGCTCCTCCTGCTGGACTTGAACCAGCGACATACGGATTAACAGTCCGCCGTTCTACCGACTGAACTAAGGAGGAATAGTTTGTTGCATCACACATCACTTCGAAAGGGAAGTAATGGTGCCTCGAGGCGGAATCGAACCACCGACACGGGGATTTTCAATCCCCTGCTCTACCGACTGAGCTATCGAGGCAACGGAGCGCTATTAAACGGATTTTCTGGCCTTTCGTCAACCTTTTTTTCGAAAAAAATCAGATTTTCATTTGGTTGCTGAGAAACTAAACAATTACTGACTTAATCGCTGAAAATATCTCGGGTGATTTTTCATGTTCTTAAGTGACTAACGAAAAAACGAGTTAATTTTATCACTGGTTATAAGTGAATTAACTCGTTTTATTGATTATTTATTCGCTTGGTGGGGTGTATCCATCGATAACGACGTCTTTACCTTCAAACAAAAAGTTAACCATTTCTGTTTCAAGCAGCTGACGATGCTCTGGATTCATCATGTTTAACTTTTTCTCATTAATGAGCATGGTTTGTTTTGCTTGCCACTGAGCCCATGCTTCTTTAGAGATATTATCAAAAATGCGTTTACCAATTTCACCTGGGTAAAATTGAAAATCCAAACCATCGGCTTCTTTTTGTAAACGAGTACAGAAAACAGTACGGCTCATAAGATATTCCTTACATGCTACATCTGGTATTTATAATGCTAGTTATACCAGAGTCAGGTTCGATGGGCTATAGCGAAAACTGGGTGCTCACTATAGCGTCGTAGTTAATTGGGTTATCGAGGCAAATCGTAGCTTAAACTGTCCAAAATCTTCTGAACTGGAGCGGCTAATCCCACTTTAGCTGGGTGAGTGAGGCTATACCATTGGCCATTTTCTCGGATCAAATTGGGCTGGTGTTGGATCGTAAAGAGCACAGGAATGATATCGAGATGATAGTGACTAAATGTGTGGCGAAAAGCGGTTAGTTGCTCTTTTTTAACCATGCCATCAGCATCTAACTGTGCGAGAGTCATGCCTAATCTAGATTCGATTAATGGGGTTAGATCTTCATGATCTTGCTGTGGGAAGCACCACAATCCGCCCCAAATACCGCTTTGTGGTCGTTGTTCAAGCCAAACTTTATCACCACATTGAATAATGGCGAACCACGCTTGCTTTTCTGGTTTGGTGGTTTTGGGCTTTTTCCCCGGGAAATCGGTTTGGCGACCTTGCGCTTTTGCTACACACATATCAGCAACAGGACATAACTCGCACTTGGGTTTACTGCGAGTACAAATCATTGCGCCCATATCCATCATGGCTTGGTTATAGCGCTCAACTCCATCGCTTGGTGTATTTTGTTCGGCAATTTGCCATAACTTATTTTCTACGGCTTTTTGCCCAGGCCAACCCTCAATACCATAACAGCGAGATAGGGTACGTTTTACATTGCCATCTAAAATGGGGTGATGTTGTTTTAGTGATAGCGATAAAACGGCTCCCGCTGTTGAACGACCGATACCTGGTAAAGCTTGTACTTGGTCGATATCGGTGGGGAAAATGCCATTATATTGCTCAACAATTACTTGGGCCGCTTTATGTAAATTACGGGCACGGGCGTAATAACCTAACCCTGTCCAAAGGTGAAGCACCTCATCTTGTGGGGCTTGAGCTAAATCTTGAACGGTAGGAAAGTGCACCATAAATCGTTCGAAATACGGGATAACCGTTGCGACTTGGGTTTGCTGCAACATGATCTCAGACAGCCAAACTTTATATGGCGTTTTATTTTGCTGCCAAGGTAGGGTTTTACGACCAAATTTATCGTACCAAGTTAAAATGGCAGTGGAGAAGTTATGACTCATGGGGCTCACTTTACTTTGCGATTCGTGCAAGGCTTATCTATGATGGAAAGACTCAGTTGGTACTGAGGCTTTCTTGTCGGTATTTATTGTAGGTTCTGGGACCAAATTGCATCATAAAGTTGGTTGTTTCGCAATCGATGGGGTTGCACTTAGCCCGTAACTTTGGATAATGCCGCTTCATTTCTTTTTAGTGTGGATAGTAAAAGCATGTGCGAAGATACAAAGAAGTCTGGTGAAGTTACCATGATGGATTTAACCGATGATGGCAAAGTAAAGCGTAAGATTCGTAGCTTTGTTCGTCGTGAAGGCCGTTTAACTAAAGGGCAAGAAGCTGCTCTTGAGAATAACTGGTCTACTATGGGTATTGACTTTGCACCTGAGCTACTAGACTTAAAAGAAGTGTTCGGTCGTGAAGCACCAGTAGTATTGGAAATTGGTTTTGGTATGGGTGCATCGCTAGTTGAGATGGCGAAAAACGCACCAGAGAAAAACTTTATCGGTATCGAAGTACATAGCCCAGGTGTTGGCGCATGTCTAATGGCTGCAGAAGCAGAAGGTTTAACTAACCTACGCGTAATGTGCCACGATGCAGTTGAAGTGTTTGAACACATGCTACCTGAGCAAAGCTTAGATACACTGCAACTGTTCTTCCCTGACCCATGGCATAAAGCGCGTCACCATAAGCGCCGTATCGTACAGCCAGAGTTTGCTCAAATGATCCGTAGCAAATTAAAAATTGGTGGTATTTTCCATATGGCAACAGACTGGGAAAACTACGCAGAACATATGGTTGAAGTTATGGATGCTGCACCAGGTTACCGTAACACGGCGACTGATGGTCCATACATTGAGCGTCCAGAAGATCGTCCGCTAACTAAATTTGAAGCACGTGGTCACCGTTTAGGTCACGGCGTGTGGGATATGAAGTACGCACGTACAGAATAATTAGCCGAAATTACGGTTGCGTGATATCTCGTATGGGAATATAACGTTAGCTGTGTTAGAGCAAGAATTAACGAAAAGCCAGCCTTAGTGTTGGCTTTTTTGTCCTTGGAGAAATGCAATGAAGCCAACTCAAGCGCTACTGAATGAAATCTTAGATGAAGCAAGACCGCTAATCGGCCAGGGAAAAGTCGCCGACTATATTCCAGCTCTTGCTAATGTTCCGGCCAGTAAACTTGGTATTGCGGTTTGTTACAACGATGGTGAGATCATCGAAGCCGGTGATAGCCAAGAAGGATTTTCGATTCAGTCTATTTCTAAAGTATTAGCACTTACTTTGGCAATGACCTTGTATGAGCCTGAAGAAATTTGGACCCGAGTGGGTAAAGAGCCTTCAGGTCATGCTTTTAATTCAATGATCCAGCTTGAATTAGAAAATGGCATTCCACGTAATCCATTCATTAATGCTGGTGCCTTGATTGTGTCTGATTTGCTGCATAGTCGATTATCAGCACCTCAATATCGAATGCTTGAACTGGTGCGTCAATTGTCGCAAAACCCGACGATTATCTATGACAAGATCGTTGCCAGTTCAGAGATGCAGCACAGTGATCGTAACGCCTCAATTGCATATTTAATGCGATCTTTTGGTAATTTTAGCAACGAAGTAATGCCAGTTTTAACCAACTATTTTAGCTATTGTGCTCTTAAAATGAGTTGTGTCGATTTGGCGCGAACCTTTAGTTATTTAGCCAATAAAGGGGTACCGTTAGGTGCAGAACAGGGAATTATAAGCCAAACTCAATGTAAGCAGATGAACGCATTACTTGCAACCTGTGGGCTTTATGATGGTGCTGGCGAATTTGCTTATCGAGTAGGAATGCCTGGTAAATCTGGCGTAGGTGGCGGGATTATTGCAGTGGTACCTGGAGAGATGACTGTCGCTGTGTGGTCTCCTGAATTGGATCACTCGGGCAACTCTTTAGCAGGGACTGCAGTACTGGAGATGTTTGCTGAGCGTGCAGGTCGTTCTATTTTCTAATCGGGCATTTGTGGTTGTCATGCCCATAATGATAAGGGGTATGACATGTTATTTATTGCGCTAAAAGCCATCGTCGTTCAGATTGGAATCATTGCGATTTTGATGTTTCCTAAATGGTTACAAGCTCAGCCTTGCCAAATTGAGTGGCAAAATGAGATATCTTTGCAAGATGGAAGGGTGAATCTGCAGGGCGGAAATGGGTCTTTTTCGATCACCGAACAAGGTCATTTATACTTTGATGTACATCCGGTTCAGTTAAATTCACAGCAGCAACAGGTATTGAGTGAATATCATCATCTGATTGCGCAAGATCTGCCGTATGTATTGTCGCGTAGCCAAGTGATAGATCAAAAAATCTGTGATATTGGACTGCAAAGACAAGCGCAAGAGCATAAGATCCAGCAATTAATTCCAGCCCTTAAACAGTGGCAAAGTGTTCAAGTTCTATAATTGGGTTTGATTGATTAAAAAGGCGAACGGTGATTCGCCTTTTTATTTGTTACTTTGTTCTAGCGTGCAGTATTACTCATCATCTTCAACAAAGGCTGCTAAAAGATCATTTAAGAATAGTTTGCCATGCTCTGTGATCTGCCAATGAGTATCGCTTTCGGTGAGATAATTTTGCGCCAAAGCCCACTCTATAGCCCCTTGAATGTGGGTTAATGGTAAGCCAGTTCGCGCTACAAAATCTTGCTTTGGACAAGCTTCTAATAAACGAAAACGGTTCATAAAGAACTCAAAAGGACGCTCGTCATTAGCGACTACGGTTTCTTGGTCAAGATAGGCCTTTTCTGGATTTAAATAACCACGGGGATGCTTCACTTTTACGGTACGAACGATACGTCCATCGTCAAAGCTGATTTTGCCGTGAGAGCCACACCCAATCCCTAAATAGTCACCAAAACGCCAGTAGTTAAGATTATGCTGACACTGCTTGCCTGGTTTGCTATAGCCTGAAATCTCATACTGAACGTAGCCCGCATCGGTGAGCATTTTATGGCCTTGCTCGAAGATATCCCATAGATCATCATCATCAGGCAGTGTTGGCGGTTGAGAATAAAATAGGGTGTTGGGCTCAATAGTCAGTTGATACCAAGATAAATGTGGCGGATTTAGCCCAATGGCTTGAGCAAGATCGGCTAAAGCATCATTGATACTTTGATCGGGTAGGCCATGCATAAGATCAATATTAAAGCTATTGAGTCCGGCTTCTGCTGCCAGTTTTGCCGCTGTAATCGCTTCTTGAGCGCCGTGAATTCGACCTAAACGTTTTAATTTCTCATCTTGAAAACTTTGGATTCCAATTGAGATCCGGTTAACGCCAGCTTGTTGATAAGCTTGGAAACGCCCAGCTTCAACTGTACCTGGATTGGCTTCCATCGTAATTTCAATATCATCACTAAAAGGAATGCGAGCTTCGATCCCTTGGAGTAATCGAGCAATTTCCTCCGGTGAGATCAAGCTTGGTGTACCACCACCGATAAAGATCGAATGTAGTTTTCGTTCGCCATGCTCTAAATGGTAAGCAAGGAGATCGGTGCTGAGATCATCGAGTAAGGCATCAATATAATCGAGCTCTGGGATCTCAGCTTTTAGGGCGTGAGAGTTAAAGTCACAATAAGGACACTTTTGCACGCACCATGGAATATGGACATACAAACTGAGCGGTGGTGGTATTAACATTAGGCGTCCTTAAGAGCGGCAAATAACTGCTGTAGTGCTTGTCCGCGATGAGATAATTGCTTTTTACGGGCAGGCTCTAGTTGAGCTGATGAACACTGATCTTCTGGTACCCAGAAAATAGGATCGTAACCAAAACCATTTTCACCCAGACGTTCTGTAAGAATACGACCTTCCCAACGACCATGACAAACTAAAGGGGTTGGATCGTTTTCATGGCGCATCATCACTAATACGCAGTGGAATCGAGCGGTGCGTTGGTCTTCTGGCACATTCTCCATCGCAACTAATAGCTTATCGATATTGGCACTATCAGAGGCATCTTCACCAGCATAGCGTGCAGAATAAATACCAGGAGCACCTTGCAGGTAGTCAACCTCTAAACCTGAATCATCTGCAATGGCTGGAAGCCCGGTCTCTTTAGCGGCGTGACGCGCTTTAATGATGGCATTTTCAATAAATGTCGTACCGGTTTCAGCCACAGAAGAGACATTAAAATCACTTTGGGCCACAACATCGAAACCAAAATCAGACAGCAGATCGGCCATCTCTTTTACTTTACCTTGATTTCCCGTTGCTAATACTAGTTTGCTCATGGGGTAGCCTTGTTATGTCGATTGAATGGGTATGATACAAATAAAAAAGCGAATGCCCAAGGTGGGGATTCGCTTTTGTAAGATAGCGGTAAGTGACTTATCTAGCTATTGAGAAGCTCAGTTATTATGGCTGGCATCTCTCTTGGACTTTCGACTCGAACTTGTTTATGGCGACCTAATTCGCCTTTTTCGATAACGATATGACCCTTAGCAACTTTAAATTGTTTTGATAAGTACTTGGTCAAATGGGCATTCGCTTTTCCGTCTACCGGTGGTGCGGTAATGGCGATTTTCAACTCTTCACCATGAATACCGACGATCTGATCGCGGCTGGCTTTGGGTTGAATATACAGACGAATAATAAGATCGTCTCCCATAAGACTTAACGCTGGACAACTCATAGCTGGAACCAAATAGGTCCAATTAAATCACCCATTAGGTAATTTGCAAACTGCAGAGCTAAAAAGAGCACAAGAACGCTTAAATCTAGACCACCCATTGCAGGAATAACGCGACGAATAGGGGCTGTTAGCGGCTCAGTTAATTGATGCATTACATATTCAATTGGACTGCGGCCTTGGCTCACCCAGCTCATAATAGCGCGGATTAATAGTACCCAAAATAGTAAACCACCTGCGGCTTTGATCATAGAAAGTAGACCAATCCATAGGAAGTCAGGACTAAATAGCATGTTGCCGCCAGTGAAAATCATCTGTAGCAGAACAAATTTAAGTACACTAAGCACGTAAGCAAATAGCAGTGTTGCCATATCAACCGAGCCAATAGATGGGATCACTCGGCGCAGCGGTGCAATAACAGGCTGAGTAGCCTTTACGACAAATTGTGAAAACGGATTGTAGAAGTCTGCTCGTGACCATTGAAGCCAGACACGAAGCAACACCACCATGATGTAAAGATTAAATACAGTTTGGACTAGAAAGCCAATTGAGTTCATAGCATAAGACCTTAAAACAGTTGTTCCATTTCTTGTGCGCGAGCGACGGCCGCTTGCATAGCTTGCGCTACAGTATCACTGAGCTGGTGTTGATTAAAAGTAGCAATTGCTTCTGCGGTAGTTCCACCTTTCGATGTTACTTGCTCTCGCAGTGTGGCAAGGGAAGTTGCAGGGTTTGCTTCTACCATGTGTGCCGCACCTAGTGCTGATTGTTGAACGAGTAGGCGAGCCGTTTCTGGATCAAACCCTTGGCGTATCGCTTCTTGTTCCATAGCTTCCATAAATAGGAAGAAATAAGCCGGCGCACTACCTGCTGCGGCAATCACGCCATTAATGTCAGCTTCTTGGCTAACCCAGCAGACTTTACCAACGGCAGTCAGTAGCTGCTCAGCAAAAGCTTTATCAGCTTGAGCTAATCCATCAACAGCAAATAAGCCGCTCATGCCTTGGCCAATAAGAGCCGGTGTATTTGGCATTACTCGAACCAGATTTAATTGGCAAGCGAGCATTTCGTTGAGGCGAGCTGATGAAACACCTGCGGCAATAGAAATCACCAGTTTATTGCTAAAGTCTACCTTTTGTAGCGGTTTACACACTTCGGCCATAAGCTGAGGTTTAACGGCTAAAACAACCACATCAGCGGCAGCTGCACTAGCAAAGTTGTCGCTACTGGTTTGGACACCGTATTCTTCTGCTAATGGCTGACGACGTGTCGCACTTGGCGCTGTTACGGTAATTTTCTTTGGGTCATAACCACTATTTACCAGTCCGGCAATAATGGATTTAGCCATATTGCCCGCGCCGATAAAAGCGATAGAGCGTTGTGTCATGAGTTAATCCTTAACTTAGTTATAATTGCGAGCGCCAAAAATAGCCGTACCAATACGAACTATGGTGCTACCTGCTGCGATTGCGGCATCCATATCACCACTCATACCCATAGATAATGTATCCAGTTGAGGGTGCAGGGGTTTAAGTTGCTCTAGTGCTTGTGCCAGAGAGCGAAAAGCAGCCAATTGACTCTCGTAGTCATCAGCTTGTTCTGGAATCGACATTAAACCACGTAAAACCAGATTTGGCATTTGAGCGACTTGATTAGCCAGCTCTGCTACTTGTTCAAAGTCCAGACCTGACTTACTTGCCTCTCCGCTGGTATTAATTTGCAGTAATACGTTTAGTGGTGGCAGATCGGTTGGTCGCTGGTCATTGAGTCGTTGAGCAATTTTAAGGCGATCAACTGAATGAACCCAATCAAAATTTTCTGCAACCGGGCGGCTTTTATTTGATTGTAGCGGGCCGATAAAGTGCCAAGTAAGCGCATCGGCTTGAGGATGAGCGCGGAAGTGTTCAATTTTTTCGACACCTTCTTGGACGTAGTTTTCACCAAAAGCAAATTGGCCCGCTTGAATTGCTTCTTCGAGCGCCGCGATTGGTTTGGTTTTACTCACGGCTAGAAGTTGCACAGAATCGGCGGTTCGACCGCATTTTTTTGCTGCAGCATCAATCTCACTGATGACCTGCTCAATATTTTGTTTGATACTAGTCATAATTACGTCTTAAGGAAAAAGTATGGATATCACCGAATTATTAGACTTCAGTGTAAAACATAACGCATCGGATCTGCATCTTTCAGCAGGTGTTCCACCTATGATCCGTGTAGATGGTGATGTACGCAAGTTAAGTTTACCTGCATTAGAGCACTCAGAGGTTCATCGTCTGATTTTTGATATCATGAATGATGCCCAGCGTCGTCAATTTGAAGAAGAGTTGGAAGTCGACTTCTCATTTGAATTACCCGATGTTGGCCGTTTTCGTGTTAACGCCTTTCACCAATCTCGAGGTTGTTCTGCGGTCTTTCGTACTATCCCTATGACCATTCCAACCTTGGAATCTCTGAATGTGCCCGATGTTTTCTACAAAATAGCACAATGTCAGCGTGGATTGGTATTAGTTACAGGGGCTACAGGTTCTGGTAAATCCACCACCATTGCGGCATTGGTTGATTATATTAATGAGCATACCAATCGTCATATCCTCACGATTGAAGATCCAATTGAATTTGTGCATCACAGTAAACGTTGTTTGATTAACCAACGAGAAGTGCATCGTGATACCCACAGTTTTCAAGCCGCTTTGCGTTCGGCATTACGTGAAGATCCCGATGTGATTGTTGTGGGGGAATTGCGTGATCAAGAGACCATCAGTTTAGCGTTAACTGCTGCAGAAACCGGACACTTGGTTTTAGGTACGCTACACACAAGTTCCGCAGCCAAAAGTATTGACCGTATTATCGATGTATTTCCTGGTAGTGATAAATCCATGGTTCGCTCCATGTTATCTGAGTCATTACGTGCAGTGGTTTCCCAAAGTTTGTTGAAATGCATTAGCGGTGGTCGTGTGGCTTCCCATGAGATCATGATGGCAACCCCTGCGATTCGAAATTTGATCCGTGAAGATAAGATTGCTCAGATGTATTCCATGATCCAAACCGGATCGGCAATGGGAATGCAGACAATGGAACAGAGTGTGAAGATGCTGGTTGCCCAAGGACTAGTGGAAGCAGAAGAAGGTCGTCGTATAGTCGACAGTGCCCAACAGATCTAAGAGTTGATGGGATGAAACTACAAGAAATTTTAAATCAGGTTGTTGAACGTAAAGCGTCGGATCTCTATATCACCGTGGATTCTCCGTGCCTATTAAAAGTGGATGGTGTGTTGCATCCCATTGGCGATACGTTAGATCGTACTGGGGTTGATTTACTGTTTGATGAGGCGATGGACAGTGCTTTATATCAAGAGTTTGTTGATACCCGAGAAGCGAATTTTGCTTTAGTTCGGGGCGATTGGCGGTTTCGTGTTAGTGCGTTTTGGCAGCGAGAATTACCCGGCATGGTTGTTCGTCGGATTGAAACCGATATTCCAGATATCTTTAGCCTGAAATTGCCGATGGATATGCAAAAAATGGCTCTAGCTAAACGCGGTTTAGTTTTAGTGGTTGGTGCAACAGGGTCGGGTAAATCGACTTCGATGGCGGCAATGACCGGGTTTCGAAATCAAAATCGCAGTGGCCATATTTTAACGGTTGAAGATCCGATTGAATTTGTCCACAAACACGATAAATGCATAGTGACTCAGCGTGAAGTTGGTCTCGATACTGAGAGTTATGAAGTGGCGCTTAAGAACTCTTTGCGACAAGCGCCTGATATGATCTTAATCGGCGAAATTCGTACGCAAGAGACGATGGAATATGCGATGAATTTTGCAGAAACCGGTCATTTATGTATGGCCACATTGCATGCCAATAATGCTAACCAAGCGTTAGAGCGCATTCTGCATCTGGTACCGAAAGAGCGGCAACATCAGTTTTTGTTTGATTTATCCTTGAACCTTAAATGCATTTTAGCTCAGCAACTTATCCCTGATGCTCATGGTCAAGGACGGCATGCTGCCTTTGAACTGTTAATTAATACACCGCGAGTGGCGGATCTTATTCGTCGTGGTGAACTTTATGAGATCAAAGATGTGATGGCCAAATCAGGTGAATCGGGAATGATGACTTTTGATCAATCGTTGTATGAGTTATTCACTAAAGGTGCCATTACAGAACAAGATGCTCTTCATCATGCGGATTCTCCAAATGATTTACGTTTAATGATCAAAGTAGGGAGTAAAGATAAAACGGCGATCAATGCGTTGGATGGGGTTACGGTAGATTTTAATTAAGGTTCATGATGATCTACTTACTAATAGGTCATCATAGGCTAAAAAGTAAATAAGTTTACAATAAGATATAAGGTATTGAATTTATTATTGTATAAGTTCGATGCCTTTTTTATTGTTCAGCAAATGGGGTTTTTGAGTACAAATAGTCTAAAAGCTGTACAAGCTGTACACAATAGATCTGCTGCGGGTTTGGGGAAGATCAACTCAGAATGTTTAAGGAGTGGTCAGCTTTTGGCTGTAAAGGATGATCTTTGTTGATCAAAAGTGGATTTAAGCAGCAGAAAGAGATCTGCTGCTTAGGAAAAAGATCGGATAAAAATTTGCAGATTAATATTGGTTTTCAAACCAGCTTTCTAAAATGACAACCGCTGACTGTGAGTCAATGTTGCCTTTACTTAGATTACGGTAACCACCAAACTCAAACAGTTCAGCACGAGCTTCTGCTGTTGATAAACGCTCATCGTGGAGTTCTACCTGACAACCAAAACGGCCATGCAGACGATTGGCAAATTTTTTCGCTCGTGGCGTGATGGTTTCGAGTTCATGACCAGACATATCAAGCGGTAGGCCAACGACGACTAAATCTGGCTGCCACTCTTTTAGAATTTGCTCAATGGCTTCCCAACTTGGAATCCCATCGCGCGCTTTAAGGGCTTTTAATGGTTGAGCGGTACCTGTGATTTCTTGCCCGATAGCAACACCGATACTTTTTGTGCCGTAATCAAAAGCTAATACTGTACGAGATTGACTCATGCGTGTCCTACATCTGTTGAAAGCTGACTGGCAGTAAAGCCCATTTTACTAATGGCGTGCTGCCAGCGTTGATTAAGTGGGGTATTAAAAATGATCTCAGGATCGGCTTCAACGGTTAACCAACTATTTTCTGCCAGTTCTTGCTCTAATTGTCCCGCATCCCAGCCCGCATAACCTAATGCCACCAGAAATTGTTGCGGACCTTGAGAAGATCCTAACTCAGAGAGCACATCAAGCGATGTGGTAAGAGCAAGTTGGTCTGTAATTAAAATACTTGAAGTATAGTTGTGATGGCCTGAATGCAAAACGAAACCACGATCTTCGGAAACAGGCCCGCCATTAAGGACTTGCGCGGTGAGTTTACTTGGCTGAGTGATCAAATAACTTGGTTCTACTTCGATCTTTTCGAACATTTCAGCAATGGATACATCGATAGGTTGGTTGATGATAACGCCCATCGCCCCATCTTCATTATGCTCACAAATATAAATAACCGTTTTTTCAAACAGTGTCTGCTGTAGCGATGGCATCGCAATTAAAAAATGGTTGGTGAGGTTCATGAAGGTTTCCCAAAACACAAATGAGACAGAGTTGTCTTACCGTGTTATTAGTATGCCGAGTCTTAGCCATAATTGGTATTGGTTTTCGATAAAGAATAAAAAACGCAGCAATAAGTGCTGCGTTTGATTGATTTACGAAACTTTGATGAGAGATTAACGGCCAAGTCGGCGTTCAATCGCATCCATCAATTTACCTGTAATTGAGATATCAAATGCCGCTTCGATTTCTCGAATACAGGTTGGGCTCGTTACATTGATTTCAGTTAGCTTATCGCCAATCACATCAAGGCCAACAAAGATAAGGCCTTTTTCTTTGAGTGTTGGGGCTACAGCTTCTGCGATACGACGATCTGTTTCGCTCAGTGGGCGAGCTTCACCACGACCGCCAGCCGCTAGATTACCGCGAGTTTCCCCTTTAGCAGGAATACGCGCTAGGCAGTATGGCATTGGTTCACCATCAACCACTAAGATACGCTTATCACCATTACTGATATCTGGAACAAAGGTTTGTGCCATACAGTAATTTTGTCCCATGTTTGTTAGGGTCTCGATGATAACCGAAACGTTTGGATCACCATTCATTACGCGGAAAATAGAAGAGCCACCCATACCATCAAGCGGTTTTAAGATCACATCACCGTGTTGCTGGTGGAAAGCTTTGATCTTATCGGCACGGCGCGTCACCATAGTGGTTGGCGTTAGCTCTGGGAACCAAGCGGTAAAAAGTTTTTCGTTACAATCACGTAAGCTTTGAGGCTTATTGACGATAAGTGTACCTTCAACTTCTGCACGCTCTAAGATATATGTTGCGTAGATGTATTCGGTATCAAATGGAGGATCTTTACGCATTAAAACGGCATCTAGTTCAGATAGCGCGATCTCTTGCTCTGATTGGAATTCAAACCAACCATTTGGATCTTCTTTTAAGCTAACCACACGAGTACGCGCAACCGCTTGACCTTGCTCTAATGACAAGTCATTCATTTCCATGTAGTGGATTTCCCAGCCGCGGCGCTGAGCTTCCATCATCATAGCAAAGCTTGAATCTTTCTTGATATTGATAGACTCGATAGGGTCCATCACAATACCCAGTTTGATCATTAGTATCTCCTTGTTGTGGATTAGCCTAAATCACCAAAGCGAACTTGCAGTGCGGTGATGGCTGTCATTGCTGCGGTCTCAGTTCGTAATACGCGAGGACCTAGCAATATCTCATCAAAGTTATAATTTTCTGTCATATCGATTTCATCACTAGAGAGGCCGCCTTCTGGGCCAATTAAGAGACGAACATCAGTAACAGGTGTTGGCAGAGTATTAATTGAGTATTTCGCTCGAGGATGAAGATTCAGTTTCAACCCGGAAAATTCTTCTGCACACCAGTCTTCTAATTTCATAATTGGGCGGATCTCAGGGACCACATTACGGCCACTCTGTTCACACGCAGCAATCGCAATTTTTTGCCATTGCGCCAGTTTTTTATCAAAACGTTCGCCGTTAAGTTTTACGCCACAACGTTCAGAAATCAGTGGGGTAATGGTATTTACGCCTAATTCGACCGACTTTTGAATGGTAAATTCCATTTTTTCGCCACGAGAGACAACCTGACCTAAATGGATATTCAGTGGCGACTCAATGCTGCATTCAATACGTTGTTGGATTTCAACTTCAACGTTCTTTTTACTGGCATTGGTGATGATCGCGGGAAATTCAGCATTACTTCCATCAAACAGCATGATTTCTTGACCTGCTTGCATTCGCATAACGCGACCAACATGGTTTGCCGCATCGTCACTCAACATAACTGAGCCTTGGCTTGGTAACGATTCTGGGTGGTAAATACGTGGAATTCTCATGAGGCGCTGATCAACCTATGTTTATAATCTTGTTAAGGGATAAATAGTATCACGAATCACAACAGATCAAATCGTAATGGTAAAGAATAAAACACCCAGTGAGTGTGGGGCTCACTGGGTTGTTGTTTCAATTATAATTTAGCGGTTTGACAGGCGTTGTGTACAAATGGGTTGTGATTACCTTGAATTTTTGCAATTTCACGGTCACGTTGGCATTCCCACGCTGTCACTGGATACATTTTATCCCAGGCTTCCATCAGGCGTCGTTGCTGTTTTGATAGGTTAAATTTGTATTTGTTGTTCATATATAGATAGGTACGAGCAATGGCTCCACGGGCTCGTGTTGGTGGATCGGCTCGACGACCTTTAAAGTCAATTTTCATTTCACATTGACCATAATAAGCGCCTTCATTGCCATTCCACGGCATAAATTGGAAATTAGAACGATCGCCGTTGACTTCACCAATAGCTGGGGTCAAGTTATGCAGATCCGACTCCATTTTTTTGAATGTTTTATCTTT
Source organism: Photobacterium damselae subsp. damselae (assembly GCF_038086725.1). Classification (NCBI taxonomy): domain Bacteria; kingdom Pseudomonadati; phylum Pseudomonadota; class Gammaproteobacteria; order Vibrionales; family Vibrionaceae; genus Photobacterium; species Photobacterium damselae. The sequence goes on along the minus strand of NZ_CP146970.1, from coordinate 2,798,343 downwards.
GCCACACTCTTTGCGTCCGCCATTTTGCCAACACTGTAATTGGTGACCAAATTGCCATGCTGGAACAACATGCTCCCACTCAATTCGGTTTGCTCGTTTTTCCTGTTTACGGACTTGATAGCCACAACTTTCAAGGTCGGGCACCATTTTTTTACCCTGCCATTTAATATCACAGCCACAGTAAAACGTAATGGGATGCTCTTGGTATAGCTCAGAAGCGACACGCTTAGCGCTGGAGAAGTTAGCGGGTGCTTTGGCAAATGCTGTAAGCGGTAATAGTGCGCCGAGTACCAACAAGCGCAGGGATGGTCTCATATCCGGTCCTTTTACTTATTTAATGCGAGTGATATCACATCAAGATGTATTGTGAGTTAGCACAATTACACCATAAAAGAGGATAGATCGCGTTATAAATAAGTAAGTTTGCGATTTATTCTAGTGATTTCTATTGGCGGGCTTTGAGTGGTTGTTTGCAACTTCGGCAGTGATATACCGCTTGTTGGCGCTGAATTTTATTATGACGACGAATACTCAATTGATGCTCTTGGCACTGGCAATCGTAGAGATAGATTCGACCTTGAACTGAAGAAACATCAAAACTGTGGGTGGCTTGAGCGGGAATATTAAACACTTGAGTCATGATTAATTGCCACTCTCGACCATGGGGTTTTACTCGACCAAACAGTTTAAATACGATGAGGTGAGCAATCTCATGGGGGACAACATGATTAATAAAAGCGTCAGGATTTTCTTGTAATAGCACCGGATTAAACCGTACTTCCCAGCTCTGCAGTCGGGCACTACCGGCAATCTTACCGCGCTGGGTAAAGGTGACTTTAGGGACTGAAAAATGCTTTTGCAATCGAGTATTGGCGTGCTGAATACAATGAGTAACTTGGGCAATGATCTGTTGTTGTAGAGCTGACATACGATGAAGTGAAAAGGGGAGACACTTGATTAGAATAAATCAATTTAATGCAAAAAGGGAGCTCGCAAGCTCCCTTTTAAATTTGGGTCTTTAACGGCTGACTTAGCTTAATTTAGCGAAGTCACGCAGCGCTGCAACTTTATCTGTTTTTTCCCAAGGGAACTCTTCACGGCCAAAGTGACCGTATGCTGCAGTCTTCTTATAAATAGGCTGAAGAAGATTTAGCATCTCTTGTAGGCCGTATGGGCGTAGGTCAAAGTGCTGACGTACTGCTTCGATGATGATCTCTTGTGCTACTTTTTCAGTACCAAAAGTTTCTACCATGATAGATGTTGGATCTGCCACACCGATTGCGTAAGAAAGCTGGATTTCACAGCGATCTGCCATGCCTGCCGCAACGATATTTTTCGCAACATAACGAGCAGCATAAGCAGCACTACGGTCAACTTTTGATGGATCTTTACCAGAGAATGCACCGCCACCGTGACGAGCTGCACCGCCGTATGTATCAACGATGATCTTACGACCTGTTAGACCACAGTCACCCATTGGTCCACCGATAACGAAGCGACCTGTTGGGTTGATGAAATACTTAGTATCACGGCTTAACCATTCAGCAGGTAGGACTGGCTTAATGATCTCTTCCATTACCGCTTCACGAAGATCCGGTGTTGAGATTGAATCGCTATGCTGAGTAGAAAGCACTACTGCATCGATACCTACAATCTTACCGTTGTCGTATTGGAACGTTACCTGAGATTTAGCATCAGGACGAAGCCATGGTAGGGTACCATTCTTACGTACTTCTGCTTGACGCTGCATTAGTAGGTGAGAATAAGTAATAGGAGCTGGCATTAGCACATCAGTTTCGTTAGTTGCATAACCAAACATAATACCTTGGTCACCAGCACCTTGTTCTTTAGGATCTGTCTTATCAACACCTTGGTTAATATCTGGTGATTGCTTACCGATGGTGTTTAAGATAGCGCAAGAGTTTGCATCAAAGCCCATATCCGAATGAACATAACCAATTTCACGAACAGTTTCGCGAGTCAGTTCTTCAATATCAACCCAAGCAGAAGTAGTGATCTCACCACCAACCATCACCATACCGGTTTTTACGTAAGTCTCACACGCCACACGTGCTTTCGGGTCTTGTTCTAAAATTGCATCTAGTACCGCATCTGAGATTTGGTCTGCGATTTTATCAGGATGACCTTCTGATACTGATTCAGAAGTAAACAGGTGTTTAGCCATGAAAGATCTCACTTTTTTATTTCTTAAATAAGGTAACTAGGTAGCGTTTTACTGTGAACTCTTACTTAGCAGTAGTGACGTATGTATGGTTATACGTTTAGAGCTACCTCCGTCTAGACGTCTATAATACGCAGAATCGAGATAAAATCAACAACACAAACTGTGGGGAAAAGAGAAAGGAGTAGGAATAAGTGTCAGGTTTAGTTTCCAATAGATAAAAGCAAACGATTACTTAACTGTTTGGTTATTCGCGCTAATTTAATAAAAATGTTGCTAGTTGTCTGAAAATGTACCGATTTTTTACAGGAAATCGTTTGCAGTGGTGAAATGGGTTTGCGACAATATTGCACCGTTGATGAAGGGAAATAAGATCATTTTTCTTCTTTTATATAAGTCTAGGTATTTCTTGGAGCAGACATGACTTCTAGCAACGCGATTTCTCGTAAACAGTTGGCTAATGCAATCCGCGCATTGAGCATGGATGGGGTTCAACAGGCAAATTCTGGTCACCCTGGTGCGCCTATGGGTATGGCTGATATCGCTGAAGTTTTATGGCGTGGTCATATGAACCATAACCCGCAAAACCCAAATTGGGCTGATCGCGACCGTTTTATCCTATCAAACGGTCATGGTTCTATGCTTATCTACTCTCTGCTTCATTTAACAGGTTACGATCTAGCTATCGATGATCTGAAAAACTTCCGTCAACTGCATTCAAAAACGCCTGGTCACCCAGAATACGGTTATGCACCAGGTGTTGAAACAACAACAGGTCCTCTAGGCCAAGGTATTACTAATGCTGTAGGTATGGCATTAGCTGAAAAAGCATTGGCTGCACAATTTAACCGCGAAGGTCATGATATTGTTGACCACCACACATATGTGTTTATGGGCGACGGTTGTATGATGGAAGGCGTTTCTCATGAAGCGTGTTCTCTAGCAGGTACTCTAGGTCTTGGTAAATTGATCGCATTTTGGGATGACAACGGTATTTCTATCGATGGTCATGTTGAAGGTTGGTTCTCTGACGATACGCCAAAACGTTTTGAAGCATACGGCTGGCATGTTATCCCTGCTGTTGATGGTCATGATGCTGAAGCAATCAATGCTGCAATTGAAGCGGCAAAAGCAGAAACTACACGTCCAACACTGATTTGTACGAAAACCATCATCGGCTTTGGTTCACCAAATAAAGCAGGTTCTCACGACTGTCACGGTGCACCACTAGGCGCTGAAGAGATTAAAGCGGCTCGTGAATTCCTTGGCTGGGAACACGGCCCATTTGAAATTCCTGCTGATATTTATGCTCAGTGGGACGCAAAAGAAGCGGGTAGTGCAAAAGAAGTTGCTTGGGATGAAAAATTTGCGGCATATGCTGCACAATACCCAGAATTAGCGGCTGAGTTTAAGCGTCGTGTTAATGGCGAACTACCTGCAAACTGGGAAGAAGCAACCTCGGCAATCATCGCTGATCTGCAAGCAAACCCAGCGAATATTGCTTCTCGTAAAGCATCACAGAACGCACTAGAAGCATTTGGTAAATTACTGCCAGAATTTATGGGTGGTTCGGCTGACCTTGCACCATCAAACCTAACTATGTGGTCGGGCTCTAAAGCTTTAACCGCTGATGATGCATCGGGTAACTACATTCACTACGGTGTGCGTGAATTTGGTATGACTGCGATTATCAATGGTATGGCTCTGCACGGTGGCTTCGTACCATACGGTGCAACATTCCTAATGTTCATGGAATACGCTCGTAACGCAATGCGCATGGCTGCACTAATGAAAGTGCAAAACATCCAAGTTTACACACACGACTCTATCGGTTTGGGCGAAGATGGCCCAACACACCAACCGGTTGAACAAATTGCTTCTCTGCGTTTAACACCAAACATGAGCACATGGCGTCCGTGTGACCAAGTTGAATCAGCTGTTGCTTGGAAATTTGCTATCGAGCGTAAAGATGGCCCAACTGCACTTATCTTCTCTCGCCAAAACCTAGCTCAACAAGAGCGTGATGCTCAGCAATTAGCAGACATCACAAAAGGCGGTTATGTGCTTAAAGATTGTGATGGCAAGCCAGAGTTAATTCTGATTGCAACGGGTTCTGAAGTTGAACTTGCAACAGAGGCTTATGCTCTACTTACTGCTGAAGGTCGTAAAGTACGCGTTGTCTCTATGCCAGCAACCGATGTATTTGACAAGCAAGATGCTGCTTACCGTGAATCTGTACTACCATCTGATGTAACTGCCCGTATCGCTGTTGAAGCTGGCATTGCAGACTTCTGGTACAAATATGTTGGTTTTGAAGGCCGCATCATTGGTATGACATCATTTGGTGAATCAGCGCCAGCCGATCAACTGTTTAAGCTATTTGGTTTTACCGTAGAAAACGTGGTTGATACTGCAAAAGAGCTACTTGCTTAATTAAATCGCACTTAAATTGTTGACCAAGGCGAGATCTGTGTCTCAAAAGTGATACGATTTATTTCGCTGAGTGAAAAAAAGGGCCTGAGAATGGGCCCTTTTTTTATCTATTTGTAGAAATAAAAGACATAATTGGTCACTGAAATTGCATTTTTTACATATTTTTAAACTATAACTTATTGATTCTTATCTGTTGTTACAATAAATAATCATTAGTTCACAATTTAAGTGATAATCTCTTTTCGATGTTATACACTAACGCCGCTTGGTATTTTTGTAGCACGGATATGACACTAAGAGTCGCAATTAACGGATTTGGTCGCATTGGTCGCAGTGTATTAAGAGCACTGTACGAAAGTGACAAATACCGACATATCAACGTCGTGGCAGTCAATGAATTGGCTGAGCCAGAAGCTATGGTTCACCTTTTACAATATGATTCCAGCCATGGACGATTTACAAAGCCTGTCTCATACGACCGGGAGCATCTTGTTGTCACTCATGAAAATGGTCAACAAGACCGTATCGCTATTCTCCATCATGATCAGATAGAACAACTTCCTTGGCATCAATTGGATGTCGATATTGTCTTAGATTGTACCGGTGTCTACGGTTCACGTCCTGATGGCTTAGCTCATATTGATGCTGGCGCGCGCAAAGTTCTTTTTTCTCATCCTGCTACTCATGATATCGACAATACCATTATCTATGGTGTTAACCATGACTCTCTAACGCCATCGCAGCGTATTGTTTCTAACGGTTCTTGCACCACCAATTGTATTGTTCCAATTATTGATGTTCTTGATAAAGCCTTTGGCATTGAATCAGGAACTATTACCACGATTCATTCGGCAATGAATGATCAACAAGTGATTGATGCATATCATCCAGATTTGCGCCGAACTCGAGCTGCAAGTCAGTCTATTATTCCAGTTGATACTAAACTTCATCTTGGAATTGGCCGTATTTTCCCGAAATTTTCTGACAAATTTGAGGCGATCTCTGTGAGAGTGCCCACAATTAACGTGACCGCAATGGATTTAAGCGTTACTGTTAAAACAAATTTGAAAGTTAATGACATAAATCAATCACTATCAAATGCTTCTCGTTGTACATTAGAGGGCATCATCGATTATACAGAAGCACCACTGGTTTCGATTGACTTCAATCACGATCCCCATAGCGCGATTGTTGACGGTACTCAAACCCGTGTCAGTAATCAGCATTTAGTTAAAGTGCTGGTGTGGTGTGATAATGAATGGGGCTTTGCTAATCGTATGTTAGATACTGCGTTAGCAATGCACGCTGTCGGCTATTTGGACAGCTAACGAAGGATTATAGGGTTTGGCAGTGACGCTAAACCGACAAAACTTTAACTTTAATAATGTTGAGAGGACAAACCATGTCTGTAATCAAGATGACTGACCTGGATCTAGCAGGTAAACGTGTATTCATCCGTGCTGACCTTAACGTGCCAGTAAAAGATGGCAAAGTAACTTCTGATGCTCGTATTCTTGCATCTCTACCTACTATCAAGCACTGCCTAGAAGCGGGCGCTAAAGTAATGGTTACTTCTCACCTAGGCCGCCCAACTGAAGGTGAATATGCAGAAGAGTTCTCTCTACAGCCAGTAGTTAACTACCTAAACGATGCACTAGATTGTGACGTTAAACTAGCTAAAGATTACCTAGACGGCCTAGAGCTAAACGCAGGTGAGCTAGTTGTTCTTGAAAACGTTCGTTTTAACAAAGGCGAGAAGAAGAACGAAGACGAGCTATCTAAGAAATATGCAGCTCTTTGTGATGTATTCGTAATGGATGCATTCGGTACTGCTCACCGTGCACAAGCATCAACTTACGGTGTTGGTATGTTCGCGCCAATCGCGTGTGCTGGTCCTCTACTAGCTAACGAACTAGAAGCACTTGGCAAAGCAATGGATAACCCAGCTCGCCCAATGGTTGCTATCGTTGGTGGTTCTAAAGTTTCTACTAAACTAACTGTTCTTGAGTCTCTATCTAAGATTGCTGACCAGATCGTTGTTGGTGGTGGTATTGCAAACACATTCATCGCAGCAGAAGGCAACGATGTTGGTAAATCTCTATACGAAGCAGATCTTATCGACACAGCTAAAGAGCTTATGGCTCAAACTAGCATCCCAGTTGCAACTGACGTTGTATGTGCAAAAGAGTTTTCTGAGTCTGCAGAAGCGACAGTAAAAGCAGCAACTGAAATTGCCGCTGATGACATGGTACTAGATATCGGTCCTGACTCTGCAGCAGAACTTGCTCGTATCATCAAAGATGCAAAAACTATCCTATGGAACGGCCCTGTAGGCGTATTTGAAATCGACCAATTTGGTAAAGGTACTGAAGTTGTTGCTAAAGCAATCGCAGAATCTGAAGGTTTCTCTGTAGCAGGTGGTGGTGATACTCTAGCAGCTATCGACAAGTACGGTATTAAAGATCAAGTATCTTACATCTCTACTGGTGGCGGTGCGTTCCTTGAGTTCGTTGAAGGCAAGAAACTTCCTGCAGTTGAAATGCTTGAGACTCGCGCTAAAGCATAATGATTCTGGCGCGAAAGCTTAGTCTTTCGCGCTTTAATCGTTTGTGAATCATATCGGCTTCGACTAAAATAGGAGCCTATCGCAAACGATTGCACAGATTTTTATTTTAAACAGACAACAAGGCAAATAGGACTATTGTTATGTCTAAGATCTTCGATTTCGTAAAACCTGGTGTTATTTCTGGCGATGACGTTCAGAAAGTATTTGAAGTAGCAAAAGAAAACAAATTTGCTCTTCCAGCTGTAAACGTAGTTAACACTGATACAATCAACGGTGTTCTAGAAGCTGCTGCTAAAGTTAAAGCTCCAGTTATCGTTCAGTTCTCTAACGGTGGTGCTGCATTCTTCGCTGGTAAAGGTCTAAAACTTGAAGGTCAAGAAGCACAAATTAAAGGTGCTGTAGCTGGTGCTAAATATGTTCACGCTATCGCTGAAACTTACGGTGTGCCTGTAATTCTTCACACTGACCACGCTGCTAAGAAACTTCTTCCATGGATCGACGGTCTACTAGACGCTGGTGAAGAGTTCTTCGCTCAAACTGGTAAGCCTCTATTCTCTTCTCACATGATCGACCTTTCTGAAGAGTCTCTAGAAGATAACATCGCAATCTCTTCTAAGTACCTAGAGCGCATGGCTAAGATGAACATGACTCTAGAAATCGAACTAGGTTGTACTGGTGGTGAAGAAGACGGCGTTGACAACTCTCACATGGATCAGTCAGAGCTTTACACTTCTCCAGAAGACGTTGCATACGCATACGAGAAACTACACGCTATCAGCCCACGTTTCACTATCGCTGCATCTTTCGGTAACGTACACGGTGTTTACAAGCCAGGTAACGTTGTTCTTACTCCAACTATCCTACGTGATTCTCAAGCATACTGTTCAGAGAAGTTCGGCCTACCTGCTAACTCTCTAAACTTCGTATTCCACGGTGGTTCAGGTTCTACTGAAGCTGAAATCCAAGAGTCTATCGGTTACGGTGTTATCAAAATGAACATCGATACTGATACACAGTGGGCAAGCTGGGATGGCGTTCGTAAGTTCGAAGCTGAAAACCACGACTACCTACAAGGTCAAATCGGTAACCCAACTGGTCCTGACGCTCCTAACAAGAAGTACTACGATCCACGCGTATGGCTACGTGCAGGTCAAGCTTCTATGGTTGCTCGTCTTGAGAAAGCATTTGCAGACCTTAACGCAATCGACGTACTATAATTTAGCTTCTTGCTGATTATATAATCGAAAACGTGAAAAAGGCTCATCGTAAAGATGAGCCTTTTTTTATATCTAAAACAAAAGCTTAAAAACATTTAATCAGTAAATATCACTATTTTTATTTTAATTTATCAAATCTACTGAATTTTTTACTACCCTTGATCGTGCAAAATATCAATAATAGTGATCTATGACAGATATTTGACAGTCGTTGAAAAAAACGCTGTTATATTAGGACGAGCCTTCCGCTGGCTATAGTCCTCATCACTCTGATTGCCACAGTAGGATGATTGACTATCACTAGCGATGCTTTCTTAACTAACTATAATTTTTAGAGAGTAATGATCAATGAGTGAGAACGTTGCAGAAAAAGTGGTAGATAAAATCACTGATAATTCGCTAACTGATGGCGTAATGCACGCGGGCAATTGGATTGCTGATAACCAAGATCTACTAATTCAATACGCAGTAAACCTAGTTTCAGCATTGCTGATCCTATTTATTGGTAACATCGCAGTGAAAATGATCGCTGGCGGTGTAGCTAAAATGCTACGTAAAAAAGATATGGATAATGCTGTTGTTGAGTTTATCCATGGTCTAGTTCGCTACACTTTATTTGTGATCGTTCTGATTGCAGCACTTAGCCGAGTTGGTGTTCAAACTGCATCTGTGGTTGCGGTGATCGGTGCAGCAGGTCTTGCTGTGGGTCTTGCTCTTCAAGGCTCTTTATCTAACTTTGCTGCTGGCGTATTGATTGTTGCTTTCCGTCCATTTAAATCAGGTGACTTTGTTGAAGTTGCAGGTGTTTCTGGTTCTGTTGAATCTATCCAAATTTTCTCAACTGAACTTCGCACTCCTGATAACAAGACGGTAGTGGTGCCAAACTCCTCAATTATTGGCAACCCAATCACTAACTACTCTCGTAATGCGACTCGCCGTGTTGATTTAACTATTGGTGTGTCTTACAAGGCCGACCTTCAGCAGACTAAAGAAGTATTAACTCGCGTAGTTAAAGCAGATGAGCGTGTACTTCAAGATCCAGAACCAACAATCGGTGTGGTTGCTCTTGCTGACTCATCTGTAAACTTTGTGGTTCGTCCATGGGTGAAAACTGCTGATTACTGGGCTGTATACTTCGACCTAACTCAAGCAATTAAAGAAGAGCTTGATAAAGAAGGCATTGAAATTCCATTCCCACAAATGGATGTACACCTAAATAAAATTGAAGGCTAATTCTAATTAGTTAATAAAAAAGGAGCTGATTTCAGCTCCTTTTTTTTGATCTTTACTATGTATCCGGTAAATTCAAGTTACAGGATTTAGAGCGTTGTTATTGATTCTGATTTATCGGGTGTAAGTAATACGACAGGATTGTTTAGTTGACCTAAAAGTAGAGGAAGTTGCTCGGTTGCAAAGGCAAAAGTATGATCAGGTTTTCCTGGAGTAAACATAATTTCTTGATAATTGTAGATATCAGGATCAACCAGTAACGTGATATGTTGAGGTAGGGCAAACGGACAAACAGCACCCGGTACACAATGGATTTGTTCTATCATTTCTTCATCACTGCACACAGAAACACGCTTGCCAATGGCTTGTTTAATTTGCTTACTATTGAGGCGGTTATCTCTATGGGTCAGCAAAAGGCAATAGCCTCCGCCTTTTATTTTTAGGAATAAGCTTTTGGTTGGTGCCGCTGTCCAGCCTAAACGCTCTGCTACAATAGCATCGGTTGTAAAGTCTAAGATATCTTCATGTTGCCATTCTTGGTATGGGATACCCGCTTGATTAAATAGCGTCCAGTTTGCTTGATATAGAGTATCAAGTTTTTTTTGCTGTTCTGTAGGCAAAATCTATCCTCCTGTGATTAACCCTAATGTATACCCAAGTAATTTCAAATATATCTTACCTTGAGTATCTAAGTGGTATCTGTGATCCATTCCTAAATCAAAACTGAACAATGTTCATAATTTCTTTGCGTAGAAGAAATTTTTTTGTTAGTTTGAGGAGGTATCAAGCAGTTTTATTGATGGTTTACCTACCTTCCACTTATAACAAGACTGTGGAAATAACATTAGGATATAGAGGATATTTATATGAAAAAAACAGTACTTGCTGCCGTATTAAGTATGTCATCTTTGCTATCTATTAATACAATGGCTGCGGATCTGTCCTTTCCTCATCTTGAAACTCAAGGATCGGGTGAAATTGTAGTTCAGCCAGATATGGCTATTTTTTCTGTTCGTGTGGTTGAGACCAAAGCAACAGCAAAAGAAGCGAAAGAAGCTGCAGACAGTGCTGTCGCTAAATTTGTAGAGCGTTTAACTCAAGTTGGCGTTGAACGTAGCGATATCAACAGCGCTAATATCAACCTAACACCACAATATAAATATCCTAAAGACGCTAAGCCTGAGTTAACAGGCTATAAAGCATCGCGCCAAGTTACCGTGACAGTTCATGCGCTTGATAAGCTCAATACCTATTTAGATGATGCGTTAGGTGATGGTATTAACCGTATCGATAATATTCAGCTAAAAGTGGCTGATGAAGCTAAGTATCAAGAACAAGCTCGTCAGGCTGCAATCAAAGATGCGATCTCAACCGCTAAGTCTTTAGCTCAGGGCTTTGGTGATAGCTTAGATGGGGTATGGCAGATCTCATATCGTAATGACTATCGACCTCAACCATATATGGTGAATTTTGCTGCTGCGCCTCGTAGTGCAATGGCCGATGAAGCTGCGGTCAATGCCAGTTATAACGACGCATCCATTAAGATCCGTGATGAAGTCAATGTGATCTTTAAGCTTAAAGATAGTGCTCAATAATTATATAGCGCGAAGATAAAGGGGGGGGGGAGAGTTGATGCTCTCCCTTTTCTATTTGTGTCTGTCTGGCACTTAATGAAGAATTCGAGCGCGAATGGTTCCTTCAATAGCCTTTAGTTTTTGTAGTGCTTGCGGTGCATGTTCGGTTTCTACATCGATAACAACATAGCCAATCTCAGGGCCTGTTTGCAGGAACTGTGCTGCGATATTGATACCATCATCGGCAAAAATAGCTGTGATCTGATTTAGGATTCCAGGTCTATTTTGATGAATGTGTAGCAAGCGAGAACATTCACGCTGTTCGGGTAGAGATACTTCAGGAAAACCAACTGCAGATAGGGTTGAGCCGTTATCAGAGTATTTCACCAGTTTTCCAGCGACTTCCAAGCCGATGTTTTCTTGTGCTTCTTGAGTTGAACCGCCAATATGAGGTGTCAGCAATACGTTATCATATTGCATTAAAGGTGACTCAAATGGGTCATTGTTTGTTTTCGGCTCAACTGGGAATACATCAATAGCCGCACCTGCAATATGCTTACTTTCTAGAGCCGAGCATAATGCATCAATTTCAACGACTGTACCTCGTGCTGCATTAATGAAAATCGCTCCTGGTTTCATGCGGGCAAATTCATCGGCTCCCATCATATTTTTGGTTTCTGGCGTTTCTGGTACATGAAGGCTGATCACATCGCATTTATTTAGCAGCTCGGTCATAGAAAGCACTTGAGTTGCATTACCTAGTGACAGTTTATTTTCAATGTCGTAATAGTAGACGCGCATACCAAGATTTTCAGCCAAGATACCAAGCTGAGTACCAATATGACCATAACCAATAATACCAAGGCGTTTACCGCGCGCTTCAAAGGATGCATCGGCAGACTTAAACCATTCACCTCGATGGGCTTTAGCATTTTTCTCTGGAATGCCTCGAAGCAGTAATAGGATTTCACCTAAGACTAATTCGGCCACGCTGCGAGTATTGGAAAACGGGGCATTGAAAACGGGGATGCCGCGGCGGGTTGCGGATTTGAGATCAACTTGATTGGTACCGATACAGAAGCAGCCAACAGCTATTAGTTTATTAGCAATGGCAAAAACATCATCGCTAAGTTGAGTACGAGAACGAATACCGACAAAGTGCGCATCTTTAATCGCCTCGCGTAACTCATCGTCAGCAAGAGAGCCTTTATGATATTCAATATTGTTGTAACCTGCTTGTTTAAAAACCTCAACTGTTGATGGGTGCAATCCTTCTAATAAGAGGATCTTTATTTTATCTTTATTGAGAGATACTTTAACCATGTTGTTCTTATCCTTAAAAACATAAAGTATGAAAGCATCATAGATTCAATCGAGTTTGATCGTTTAGTCGGTGTATCGGAAATCTTGTGAGATTGGCAAACCCGGTTAGCGTCCATATCGATTAAAACTGTGATCGCTGTTGCTAACTAAGGTATCAAAAAATAATCAACTAGGGTAAGAACATTACAAAAAAGAGTATAAAAAACGGCATAAGCAATATCTTTAGTGATAAAACTATGCCGTTTTGTAATTAAGCAACATGATGAGCAGGATTGTGCTCGTTTGTTAGCTTATTTTTCTACTTTTTTTACACCGTCAGGTGCGCCAACTAATAAGATATCAGCACCACGATGAGCAAATAAACCGACAGTTACTACACCTGCAATACCATTAATTGCATCTTCCATCGCTTTTGGATTGGTAATTTGCATATTATGAACATCAAGAATAATGTTACCGTTATCGGTTGTAACACCTTGACGGTAAACTGGATCACCACCTAGTTTTACCAATTCGCGCGCAACATAAGAACGAGCCATTGGGATCACTTCTACAGGTAGGGGAAATTGACCAAGTACGTCTACTTCCTTGGTGTTATCTACGATACATACATATGTTTTCGCAATGGCTGCTACGATCTTCTCACGAGTTAACGCTGCGCCACCGCCCTTAATCATGTCAAATTCGCCATTGATTTCATCGGCACCATCAACATAGATATCTAGGCTTGCAACTTCATTTGCATCAAATACTGGAATACCAATTTGTTTAAGGCGCTCGGTTGATGCAACTGAACTTGATACAGCACCTTTAATTTCTTCTTTACGAGTGGCAAGAGCATCGATGAAGTGATTGACGGTTGAGCCTGTACCTACACCGACAATGCTGCCTTTCTTAACGTATTCCAGTGCAGCCCAGCCAGCAGCTTTTTTCATTTCATCTTGTGTCATGCTTTTCTCCTAGTGATGACCCATATATGCGAAGTAGCAATTATAACTAAGAGTAAGCACTACGTCAGGAGATAAATTGCGCTTTTCGCAAAACATAATCTTGCTAAAAAACATAATCTTTTTAATAACATAAACTTAAGAATTTGTTTGTGGCACAAAAAAATACAAACGTTTGCGTAAAGGCGTTAAATAATACCCTGATTACCAAATATGGTGTTGTGTGGGTGTAATAATTTGAGGTAAGGGAACATCCCACACTTCAGAGGGAAGGGCTTGAACTTGTTGGCAATGATGTGCTAACCCGATTGGCATAGGGCCCTCTTTATGGGTATGCCAATGTTGCAAAGTTCGATCATAGTAGCCGCCCCCCATTCCTAATCGTTGTCCTTGCTGGTCAAAAGCCACTAAAGGGGTCGCAATCAGATCCAGTTGCTGAGTTGGAATAACATGCTCAATATTGAGTTTAGGCTCGGAAATGCCGTATTTATTGCAAATAAGCTGGCTGTGAGGCGAATAGTGTAAGAACAGTAAGTGTCCTTTAGAAAAAGGGTGTAGCACCGGAAGGTAAACTTGTTTGTGTTGTTGCCATAGCCAATGAATGAGTGGGGTAGTATCAATCTCACCGTCATTAGACAGGTATAAAGCAATATGTTGAGCTTGGCTAAAGCAAGATGCATTTTGGCACTGTTGCAACAGTTGTTGTGCTGCTTCTTGTTGCTGTTGGGTGGACAATTGACGTCGCTTTTGCCGTATTTGTTGGCGAAGTTGTTGCCGTAATAACATGATAATTCATCCCTGATTGCGCACAGATTCATACAACTAGCGCTTAAAATAGAATTTGCTTGGATCTAATAATAATGATTAGAGATCAAAGAAAAATAGCAGGGAAAGCAGTAACAGAAAAGTAATAAGAAAGGTGTACCCCAGGGTGCCGTTGCGAATTGTGGCCCTTGAACCAGAAGTTCAAGGTGGATCTACAACACTAACCGTAGGCTTCTCAGTACGAGCTGAGCATGCTCAGTAGCTAATAAAAGTAGATCCTGGGTATTTGCTTATCGGCTCGGGGACGTTAATCCGCTGACGCACACCCCAGGGTTAATTCCATTATCAACGCTTTGGTTGATTTTGCAATGCTTTATCTAAAAAATCTGTGAGCGCGGTAATACGATTGGATAAATTTGAATCACCTAGTTGCTTTTGCTGGCGCTCTAAATGCAATTCATTGCAAATATTAAGACCTGTAAACAGTAATAGCTGCTCAACATTGGTCAAACGGGTACGATCCGACAGATCCTTCAAGCGCTGATCAAAATCGGCTGCTGCAGCATGTAACGCTTCTTCTTGACCTGCAGGGCAATTCACCTTTAGCTTACGGCCCATTACTTGAATTTCAATTGCCTGAGTACTCATAAAAAATCTTGTTTAGCTCCTGCCATAATGGGTAATCATTTGGCTTGTAATTGGCTCTAACTATAGAAAAAGCCTATGCAACAATCAAGTATCCTGACCAAGGCTTGACGAGGATTCGATACTGACTTAACAGTTCTTAAACAGTGGTTATTTTATATTGCTTTCATATTGTCTAATCATTAGGCAATTACAGCCCGCTACTTAGCTTACCTTGCTAAAAATACCCATCGGCTTGGTTGGGGATTTTCGCTCTCTAATGGTAGCATGGAGGCATTCATTTCGATGCTGGAACTTCAAACATCCAGTTAGTGTAAAAGGTAAAGAAAATGACAGACATGACATTACCCTCGTACGAAACGGCAGCAGCAACATTAAAATCTTATCAGCTTGCGGTTTCTCCAGCTGAACTTCATGGTTTACTCACGGGTATGATCTGTGGTGGCTTGGCGCTTGATAATCAAATGTGGTTAGGTCCTGTGTGTGATTATGCTAATGAAGGTGAGCCTTTAACTGATGGGGCGAAAACCTTTACTGAAACCCTATTTGCGACAACCTCTCAAGAACTGGTTGGTGGCGATTTTGACTTTACGTTACTACTTCCTAGCGATGAAGCTGATCTGTTTGAACGTGCTGAAGCATTAACTGAGTGGGTCAGCAGCTTTATGTCAGGTTTTGGCTTAGTTGGCGTTAATACTAGCCAGCTTCCTGAGGCCGTAACAGAAGCTCTGGCTGATTTACGTGATATTACTCAGCTAGGTATTGATGAAGATGATGATATGGAAGAGCAAGCGGCATTATTTGAACAAGTGACAGAGCATGTTCGTATGTGTGTGCTGACCTGTCATGCGGAATTAGGTCAATCCGTAGTTGATGAAAACGACTCTAAGCCGACGCTACACTAACAATAAAAATAGAGCGGTGTTGGTCATTTAAGAAGGATAGAAAGTGAAGCAGTTTGATGTGGTTATTGCTGGTGGTGCAATGACTGGTGCAACCTTAGCCATCGCACTGGATAAATTAAGTAGCCAAGGGTTATCGGTTGCTGTCGTTGAAGCTGTTGCTCCTCAGTTAGATCAGCATCCGGGCTTTGATTCTCGGGCGATTGCATTATCTTACGGCTCAAGTGAGATTTTACAGCAGTTGGGAATGTGGGCGGAGATTGCTCCTGTCGCCACTGCAATTAAAGATATTCATGTTTCTGATCGAGGTCATGCAGGACGAGTTGATATGTCGGCTCAAGAGCAGGGCGTCGATGCCTTAGGTTATGTGGTGGAATTAGCGGATATTGGCCAAATATTCCATCACAAATTAGCTCAACTTAGCTCTGTCACACTCTATTGTCCCGACTCTGTTGCTGAGATTGAGCGTGATGTTCAAGGTTGTACGATCACATTATCTTCGGGGCAGCAACTTCGTACGCAATTATTGGTTGCCGCCGATGGTGCGCTTTCTCACTGCTGTGACATGGTCCATATAGGGCGTACGGAGCATGATTTTGATCAGCTAGCGGTTATTGCCAACATCACAACTGAGCAAGCACATCAAGGGCAAGCGTTTGAACGTTTTACCGAGTTTGGGCCTATTGCATTACTGCCAATGTCTCAAGGACGCAGTTCATTAGTGTGGTGTATTAATCCTGAACAACAACATCAAGTTATGAGTTGGTCTGATGATGATTTTCTTTCTCAGTTACAAGCTGCATTCGGTTGGCGATTAGGAAAGCTTCAACACACAGGAAAACGCGCCTGTTATCCTCTGTTGTTGCGGCAAAGCGGTCAAATAACCTCACACCGTGTCGCTGTGGTTGGTAATGCGGCTCAAACGCTTCATCCAATTGCCGGGCAAGGATTTAACCTAGGTATTCGTGATGTGATTTCGCTTGCTGAGGAAGTCGCGTATCAATATCGTCATCATCATGATGTGGGTAGTCAAAGTGTACTGAGTCGCTATCGTCAGCGTCGAGAAAACGATAGACAACAAACTGTTATGATGACAACAGGTTTGGTTCATCTCTTTGCTAATCACTATGCACCATTAGTTGTTGGTCGAAATTTAGGATTGATGGCAATGAACGCTTTTCATTCATTACAAGCACCGCTGCTGCGTCGTGCGATGGGACAGGTAGAACGATAATTATGATGCAAAATGTAGACATAGCCATTATTGGTGGCGGTATGGTTGGGCTGACTCTTGCAGCGGCTTTGGCTGACACTGAATTACGCATCGCAGTTATTGAAGGCCAATTACCCGATGAAACATTAGCAGAATTGCCCGATCTTCGAGTATCGGCGTTAAGTCGTGCTAGCGAGCGTATTTTACGTCGAGTTGGTGCTTGGTCTGGAATCGAGTCTCGTCGTTTAAGTCCATATCAACATATGGAAGTGTGGGAGCAAGATAGCTTTGCCAATATTCAGTTCAGTGCAGAGCGATTAGCACAGCCAAATCTCGGCCATATCGTTGAGAATCGAGTGATTCAATTAGCACTGCTAGAGCAGGTGAAAAAGCAGCATAATGTGACATTATTAGCTCCAGAACGCTGTGATAACATTGTGTTTGGTGAATCAGAAGCCTGGTTAACTTTAAGCTCTGGCAAGCATTTAACTGCTAAATTGGTTGTTGGGGCTGATGGGGCAAATTCTTGGTTACGCAATACGTTAAACATTCCATTGACTCATTGGGATTATGGTCACAGTGCTATTGTGGCAAATATTCGTTGCGGTGAACCTCATTTAGCAACGGCACGCCAGATTTTTCGCCCGCAAGGACCATTAGCTTTTCTGCCATTATCTGAGCCAAATTTATGTTCTATAGTTTGGTCTACCGAGCCAAAAGAAGCAGAGCGTTTATGTGCGATGTCTGATGAACAATTTAATCAGTATTTAACTACTGCATTTGATGGCCGCTTAGGGCTTTGTCAAATTGAAGGTCAACGTCAAGCATTTCCATTACGAATGCGCTACGCTCGTGATTTTGTTAAAGATCGAGTGGCATTAATTGGTGATGCGGCCCACACCATCCATCCATTAGCAGGGCAAGGTGTTAATCTCGGTTTATTGGATGCAGTCGCCTTGGCTCAAGAATTAAAACAGTTGTGGCTAGAGCAAAAGGATATTGGAAGTAAAGCCAATCTTCGTCATTTTGAACGTTGGCGTAAAGCTGAAGCGGCCAAAATGATTGCTGCAATGCAGGGTTTTCGAGATTTATTTGCTGGCTCTCATCCGGCGAAAAAACTATTACGTGATATTGGTATGCTAGTGGCTGATAAGGCTCCAGGACTCAAAGATGAGTTAATGCGAAAAGCACTCGGCTTATCAGGAGAACTGCCAGAACTTGCCAAATAATTGAGTCACGTATTGACCACAAAAAACCACCATTTTCATCGATTGAAATTGGTGGTTTTTTATTTTTTTCATCCCTGAAATCCTCTGCTATTTTTAAAACATCCATCAATGATTAGGAAGCGTCGTTATGAGTTATGTGCCATCTGATTTGAAATTTACCCATAGCCACGAATGGGTAAGGGATGAAGGTAATGGGATATATACAATCGGTATTACCGAACATGCCCAGTCTTTATTAGGTGATATGGTTTTTATTGATCTACCTGAGTTAGAAGATGAGCTAGAAGCTGGGGATGATTGTGCGGTTGTGGAATCAGTAAAGTCGGCTTCCGATATTTATGCGCCGTTAACAGGTGTAGTCGTTGCGATCAATGAAGATTTAGATGGCGCGCCAGGATTAGTTAATAGTGATCCTTATGGCGATGGATGGTTGTTTCAATTACAGGTAGAGGATGATATTGAACTTGGTGAGTTACTCGATGGCGAGGATTACTTAGAAGCAATTGCCGACGATGACGATTAAGTGAGGATATAAGCTCGATTCTAATAAGCCCATGGCAAGATGGGCTTATTGATAACGTATTGAATGAAATTTTAATCAAATTGACGTAAGCGACGAATCTCCTGATTGACTTCATTAACCGTATCAAAATGTTGTTGCTGAGCTTTTATGGGTACGAGAAGTAGGCCATTATCAAAATGATATCCACCTCGACCATTGATGTAGATCCTTCCACTAAATAAACGACTGACATGCTTGGCAATAAGCTTCGGCAGGTAGTGTTTGAACATGCGCATAATTACACTGAGTCCTTGTTGCTAGGTAAAACTACTTGTTACACCAATCTGATGTAGCAGATCGGTATCGGAATCCAATTCTTATAATCCAATCTGAGCTCTATTATAACAGAACCTTTATGACGCTTCTGTGATAGTTATAGCAGCGAATTGAATTATCCAATTAAATGTTAGTTGATTATTCTATTAATAGTTAATTTACAGGGTATTATTTTATTTTTCTTTATAACCAAGGCTTTGGTTTGTATTACAAATCATTTGTAATACAATAGCTAAGCCTGTTTAATGATTGTATTTTAGGCCATTACGCCTATTTTGACACACGTCATTCGCGACCACATGGATGAAGATATTTTGTGAAAAGATGTCTTCCTACATTGGTCGCCTTCTTCCTTGAGACCTTTCTTTTTTCTTCCTCTTTCATTGATAGCAAAAAATTTTTAATTTTCACTTTTATTTATGCATCTTGTACAAGATCAAAGATCTGTTTTTGGCATAGGCTAATAATGTAGTTATTGGCATAAGCTAAAAATGAGTTGATATGGCTAGACCAAAAATTGCTCGTCGAATTTGTTGCCGCCCTCCATATAGCTGTTTTAAACCGAATGGAGTGCCGATGACACAATTACAGTCATTAGTATTAGAGCCTGATGAATTAGAAGCACTACGCTTGGTCGATCATCTAAAGCTCCAGCAAATAGAGGCGGCAAAAGAGCTTGGTGTCTCTCGACAAACTCTCGGTAATACGGTCGCAAGAGCACGACAAAAAGTAGCGCAAGCATTAGTTGAGGGAATGGCACTAGAAATGGCCAAACCCGTGATAGAGGATAAGTAAATGATGATGGCAGTTGCGGTAACTGGGCGTCATGAAGTTGCTGGCCATTTTGGTAAGGCAGCAGCATTTGTGGTGTTTGATGAGCAAGGTCAGCAAGTGGCCTTGGTTGAAAATCACAATACCAAAGCCATTGGCTGTAAACATAAAAAACGTATTCAACGTCAATTAAGCGATCTCGGTGTTACTCAAATTGTATTGGGTAACATTGGTCAACGCTCATTGGCTCGATTACTTAATGCGGGTTTTGCTGTCTACCAGGTTCCTAATCGTAGTGAGCTTTCTGATGTTTTAAATGAACAGGTGGCAAAGGTTCCATTATTAGCTCCGGAGCAAGGTCGCCCTTGTAAGCGTGAGAAAGGGGAGTGCGGCTGTGGTTGTGGTTCGAAAAAAGAGACTGCACCTAAAATAGGGACGGTTATGCAACCACAAGGTGTAATCCGTGGGCTAAAAACATTAGGAGGATTTAAGCTATGACATATTTACTCACTGCAGCAGTATTTTTTATTGTGATGATTGCGATGGCAATTGGTTGGATTCTAAAGAAAAAGACCATTGCCGGCAGTTGTGGCGGTTTGGCGGGTGTTGGTATCGAAAAAGAGTGTGATTGCGATAAACCTTGTGATGAGCACAAGTTGTATCAAATCCAAGAACCTGGTCAGAAGTAAACAAACGCTTTAACAAATCTGGTTATATACCACCGACAAGCAGAATTTATCTTAGTTTTTACTGATGATAAATCTCTGCTTGTTTTGTTAGTTAGCCCCGTAGCAACCTAACTTGTTCTGTAATAACGCCTGTCACAGTCTCTCGTAGCCAACTATTACGAGGATGGGGGGCATTACGTCTGAGCCAGAGCAGATTGATATCAAAATCAGCGATATGAACCGGCGGTGGGCACTGCGTAAGTTTGTCGTTAAAAATATCCAACTGCGCCATAAGTCGCGATACTACACAGATCAATCGGCGATGACTAAGCAGATGACGAATGGTCAGAAAATTCCGGGAACCTACCGCAATTTGTCGTTTCAGACCTTGCTCATGTAGCTGGTTATCAACTTGAGTAAAAAGCTGACCATCAGGGCTAACAAGAGCGTGAGGAATGGCCGCGTATTGTTCAATACTGATCGGCGGTTGAATTTGGGTTGCCCCTTGGTCAAATAAGCAGACGTGATCTTCAGTATAAAGATGGTGATACTCAATCTCTTTTGGTATCTGAGTCATCGAACCGATTACTAGATCCAGATTATCTTGGTTAAAACGATCTAGGTAGTTATGGCGGTCGATATTAAAAAAGCTCAATTGGCAGTGCGGTGCTGCTTGATGGATCGCATCAAATAGGGCCGGGGCAAATAGCAATTCGGCATAATCGGTCAAACCAATCTTAAAAATTCCCTCATAGTCCAAAGGCTCAAAATCATCAGGTCGTAAAATATCTTGAGTGATAATATTCAGTACGTTTTCAACACTGGTGATAAGCTCTAAGGCTTTTTGCGTTGGCAACATAGAGTGCCCCTGTCGTTCAAACAGAGGATCATCGAGCAATTCTCGCAGTCGAGCCAAATTATGACTCATTGCTGACTGACCAATCGATAGCTTTTGCGCCGCTTTGGTGACACTGCGGGTTTCCATTAAAGCAGAAAAGGCGATGAGTAAATTAAGATCAACTCCTCGCCAGTTAATTCGTTGCATTTTTCCTTGCGCCATAATCAGTTAGTTTGCCATGTAACGGTAATATGATTGTACGAAACAACCGATTATTAGACCAACAGCTTTACTCAACTGATTTGGCCTTGATGGCATTTCGGGCAAGTATTATCCATATTGGTAGAGCTAATATCTTGTGACCAACAGTGTGGGCAAGCATGTTTATCTCGTTGTAAATCTAAGCTAAATGGACGAGCACATTGGTGGCAATGGTGAGGGTGGAGTTGGCCCGTTAGCTGGTTTAGCATTTGCTGAATAATTGTCGCTTCTGGGGTTTGATGGTTTAACGCTTGATGGAGTTGCTGATCGTTGATGTGGTAGAGAGAAGAAAAGGTAGAAGTAACAGACTGGGTGGTAACTCTTTTCCCTTGTGGGGTAATGACATAATCTTGGGGAAGCAGTTGTTCAGTTTGAAAGTCGCAGTGGTTGCAATGGTGGCTCATAATGGTTTCCTCAATAATACAAGCAAATGATTATTGAAAGGATATTCTACATAAATGCAACTCTATGCAAAACTGTAATTACGATCCCAGTTGAAACTTGAGACTAAAATTAAGGTGACTTCACAATAGGATGAAATCACCTTAGAGAGGTTTAGTTAAAATGTGATCTACAATGGGTTATTCGTCGCGGCAAATATCAGCAAAAATAGGATCACATAGCAGTTCTAAATCATCCATTTCAAGTTCAATTCCCGCCATACGATCACCGCTACTAATATTAACCAAGTTGTGCTGTTTTATCTGGTGATCAAACACAATAGGTAGGGGCGATTTAAGGCCGATAGGAGCAACGGTACCAATGACCAGGCCTGTAATTTTCTCAACATCGGTGGCATCAGCACAGGTCATTCTACGACAACCAAGGAGTGCTCGAACTTTTTTGGGATCGACCGAGCAAGGGCCTGGCACACAAGCTAAGACATGAAAGCCAGACATATCGCGCAATAGAATCGATTTGACCATTTGTTCTGCGGCAACGCCTCGCTCTGTTGCCGCTTCTGCTATGGTTTTTGCTGGTTTGCTATGGGGTAGAAGACGGTAATTAACCCCTTCTAGCTCAAGCAATTGCGTTACGGTAGTCTTCATGTTTGATTAGGCATCAGCCAATGAATATGGTAGTGGTGCTAACTGCCAATGGGCATTCTCATCACTTGCAAAACGTAGTGAGGTTTCAGGCTCTAGATCGTTGGGTAAAACCACAAGCGCAAGAGCATGATTATCGCTAAAGCGATAGCCTGCAATAACAGTACCACCGCTACGCCAGTTTTCACCGACTTGACGTTCAATACTATCGCCAGCTTGAGGCGCATGGTCGGCATGGCCAGTAACAATGAACATGGCACGCTTATTAATACCGCGATACTTTGCTCGAGCCACGGTTTCTTGCCCCACATAGCAGCCTTTTTTAAAGCTTATGCCATCGACCGCTTGTAGATTAAGTGCTTGAGGAATGAATTCTAATTCGATCGCGCTATCAATACGAGGAAGAGCGGCGCGAATATCATAAAGATCCCATAGCGTGCTATCACAACAAGTGGCTTCTTCTGGTAGAGCGTGGATCAGTTGCTCGGCCAGTTCCGAACTGATCAGTAATTGCCAGCGCTGTTCATCAATTTTGATGGCACTGCCTTGGTCATGATGGCGTACATTGCTCGTGCCATTAAAGTGTTGATCAATAAAGGCTTGAGCATCACTGCCCGCAATACCTAAAATAACCTCATTGCTAGGCTTGATCTCTACTTTGGAGAATACCGCATATTTTTTTAATTCAGGCAGTTGTGAATCCATCACACTTTGACGTTGAATATAGGCATAGCCTTGTTGGTGGTGGAAAAGACGAAATATAGTACGCATTTTTCCTTTGGCATCACAATGAGCGCCAAGCGTTGATTCTTGCTCAGGTAATGAAACCACATCGCAGGTTACCTGACCTTGCAAATAAGACTTAGCATCCTGGCCAACTAAGGTAACCGCTGCCCAATCGTGTAAATCGATCACTGCCAATGACGGTAGAGCATCTTGCGAGCTCAAGGCTAATGATGAGAAATTAAACGGAGTGCTCATAAGGGTATTCTCTAAATTAAATCAGTTATGCGTTATGTTATACCTAAACCCCTATTAGATGCGAGTATCGAGGTAGAGATTAAGAATGAACAAACCTTTTTAAGAAACGCGACATTAAGACTTTCTTGAATAAAATTGATCTAAGATCGCAACTTAGTCGATTGCTTGAGCTATCTCATGGTCGAAAATGATAGCTCTTGCTACTATGAGCACTTAGAAAAAATAAGCCTGCAGCAGAATATTTCGCAGGGATGAACTGAGGTTTTGTATGTTAAGTGCCGATGATAAAGCGCGCGTAAAATGGGCATGTCGCCGTGGTATGTTAGAGCTTGATGTGATCATCATGCCGTTTTTTGAAGAGTGTTTCGATGGTTTATCGGAGCAAGAACAGCAAGACTTTATTGCATTACTTGGTTGTGATGATCCAGATCTCTTTAAGTGGGTTATGAATCATGGTCGCAGTGAAGATCCTGCTCTTGCTGCAATGGTGGATAAAATTGTCGCCCATAACAACAGTAAGCTTCGCTAGTCTTCACTTTACGCCCTCTTATCGCGCAAAAGTAATGCTCAACCTCGGTTATTTGAGCGTTGCTTTTGCTCTTTTTTTATCTGCCTATTTTCTGCTTTTCTCAGATCACCGTTATCTATTTTCCTACTTAACTATTGCATTACTGTGGCTGTGGGGAGAGTACCTATTGTGCGAGTGGTGGCGACGTTATCAGGCCATTATGTCTCAGCAAGGGGTACTTATTATCTCTATGGATCAGAGTATCTGCTGGCAAGGGTATTGGGGGACGATTATTGAGGTTCGCTTTCGTTCTCGATGGGGCTATTTATTGAAGATCGAACTATTTGAATGTGCTCAAGGTTGGCTCTGGCTAGATCCAAGCATGACAACCGATGAGCAGTATCGAACTTTAGCATTATGGCTTAATCAGCACTACCGCTAGCTCAATACACTTACGTATAAGCCATTTAGCTAGCGGCTGGTGCAGTATTACTCTTGGTGTGGCGTTAGAATCGTTGGGCGTGAGTTAGGCTCAAGATCAGGATAATCTAGCGTATAGTGCAAGCCTCGACTCTCTTTTCGTTCCATGGCACAGCGAACAATTAACTCGGCAACCAAAACTAAGTTACGTAGCTCCAATAGGTTATTAGATACCCGGAAATTACCGTAATATTCGTCAATCTCTTGTTTAAGGAGCTGAATACGCCGCATCGCCCGTTCTAACCGTTTGGTTGAGCGGACAATACCCACATAGTCCCACATAAATAATCTAAGTTCATGCCAGTTATGTTGAATAACCACTTCTTCATCGGAGCAAGAAACCTGACTTTCATCCCAAGTTGGCAAAGAATCTGGCATCGCAATTTCAGACCATTGCTCTCCGATACTTTGTGCTGCGGCGTAGGCGTAAACCACACACTCAAGTAATGAATTTGATGCCATGCGATTGGCGCCATGTAGACCGGTATAACTGACTTCGCCAATTGCATAAAGACCAGCCAGATCGGTATGACCTTCGGTGTCAACGACCACACCACCACAAGTATAGTGAGCCGCTGGCACAATAGGAATGGGTTGTTGGGTGATATCAATGCCAAAGGTCAGCAGTTTTTCATAGATGGTCGGGAAATGCTTAATAATAAAATCAGCCGGTTTGTGACTGATATCTAGGTACATACAATCGGCGCCTAGACGTTTCATTTCATAGTCGATAGCTCGGGCAACAATATCTCGTGGGGCTAACTCTGCTCGCTCATCAAACTCAAGCATAAAGCGGGAGCCATCTGGTCGGCGAAGATAGGCCCCTTCACCACGAAGTGCTTCGGTCAACAGAAAGTTGCGAGCATCAGGGTGGTATAAACATGTTGGATGGAACTGATTGAACTCTAAGTTAGCAACACGACATCCTGCGCGCCATGCCATTGCAATACCATCACCTGAAGAGACGTCTGGATTGGAGGTATATTGATAGACTTTGGATGCTCCGCCCGTTGCCAGAACAACAAAACGTGCGCGAATGGTTTCCACTTGCTCTTGATTTCGATTCCATACATAGGCCCCAAGAACACGATTGGGCTTATCCGTTTGTCCCAGTTTGTGTGTGGTGATTAAATCGAGCGCATTGTGTCTTTCTAACAAATTGATATTGGGATGGTCGATCACATTTTCTTGCAGTGATTTCTGCATCGCCATTCCGGTGGCATCTGCCGCATGTAAAATTCGACGATGGCTGTGACCGCCTTCTCGGGTGAGATGATAACGAGGAGATTGCTCATCACTGGCTTCTTCTTGATCAAATGGAACGCCACCGTCAATTAACCATTGAACACAATTTTTTGCATTTTCAGCGATAAAACGCACTACGGCTTCATCACAAAGGTGAGCTCCGGCGACTAAGGTATCTTGTACATGAGAGTCTATGCTGTCTGATTCATCAAAAACAGCGGCAATTCCACCTTGTGCGTAATAGGTTGCCCCTTCGCTAAGCGGGCCTTTACTTAAAACTGTAATGTTACCAATTGAGGCTAAACGAAGTGCTAAAGATAGGCCAGCTGCGCCGCTACCAATGACGAGTACATCGCACTGATGTTGGGGAGTGTCGGTCATATTTATTCCCAGTCCCTGTGGTTGTTGTTTCCCATTTTGCGCGGAATTTGTCATTATGAGGCAAATTCGCGTGATAGTTAGCAAATGTATGCTAGGACTATCACCATAATGCATGCTAACGCTATATAATCCGAATTAGCGTTAGTCATATTGAGCACTATTAATACAAAAAAAATCGCTCTTGTCAGGAACTTTGTCTTTTTTCCTGAGTCTTAAATAGTGCTCAAGCTCATAACCGTTTCATATTACACTGTTTTTATTGCAAAGTTTTACGTTCTAAATTTTTGAAAACTAAGACTGCAAAAGCATGAGTTATCAAGCAAGGCGTTGCTTTTATTACGATGTAACCCCATAAGCGAACTCAGTAATAGTGAAATCACGAGTGAACACAGATTATAGGAGTACACGCTCGAATGAGCGAGCAGCAAACCGATCAGGTATTAATCGAACGAGTGCAGCGAGGAGATAAACAAGCTTTTAATTTATTGGTCATAAAATACCAGAATAAAGTTTGTAACCTGATCTCACGTTATGTGAGTAATTCAGGTGATGTACCCGACGTTGCCCAAGAAGCTTTTATAAAGGCTTACCGTGCGCTTCCAACATTTCGAGGCGACAGTGCTTTTTATACTTGGCTTTATCGTATTGCCGTTAATACAGCAAAAAATTACTTAGTTGCTCAGGGCCGCCGTCCGCCTGCATCCGATATTGATGCCGATGATGCGGAGTACTACGAAACCGGTAGTGCAATGAAAGAAATTTCGAACCCTGAGAACCAAATGTTGTCTGATGAACTGAAGAGGGTGGTTTTTAGTACCATCGAATCTTTACCTGAAGACTTAAAAATGGCGATTACACTGCGTGAGCTAGATGGACTTAGTTACGAGGAAATTGCCGAAGTTATGGGGTGTCCTGTAGGTACAGTACGCTCTCGTATTTTCCGAGCTCGAGAAGCTGTTGAAAAACGCATTCAACCTCTCTTGCAGCGATAATGTTTAGCCTTACGGTGAATAAAATGGCTGATAAAGAAAAGATTTCGGCGTTATTGGATGGCGAAGATCTTGATCAGAGCATCATTAATGCCCTGACAGTTGATAAGGAAAGCGAATTAAGCTGGCATGACTACAACCTAATTGGTGATGTTATGCGAGGTGATGCGCCACAATGCAAGGAATGGGATATTGCTGCTAATGTCGCATTAGCACTAGACGCTGAACCTGCACATTCAGTATCTACTGCTGAGGTTGTTGACATTCAAGTTGCTAAAGATATCGTTGAATCTCAACCAACACCGCAACAAGCAAAACGTTTTCTGCCTGCATGGCTTACTCAATTTGGTCAAGTTGCCGTTGCAGCTTGTGTATCGCTTGCGGTTATTGTTGGTGTTCAGCAATACAATGGCTCCGATTCGAACGCAACCAATGCGCCAGAAACTATGCCTGTATTGCAGACTATTCCATTTGCAGGCAAAGCTGAACCAGTAAGCTTTACTCGTGACTCTTTGCGTAACTCGCATAGCAGTGCACCAAGTGAAGCTCAATTAATGGAACAGCGCCGCCGAATTAATGCGATGTTGCAAGATTATGAATTGCAGTTACGCTTTAATGCAGAAGATGGTAGCATCGATAAAACTAAGCTTGAAACTGATAATACAGTGGCTCATTAATGAAAAAATTTCTGGTCGGTGCATTTGCACTGGTCAGTCTCGCGATGCCATTGCAAGCCTCTGCCGAAGGTATAACAGCCTCGTCAGAGGCTTTGTTGCATCAAATGGACGAGGCTAGCCAAAACCTTAACTATGAACTGTCATACATCCTAATTAAGAAAAATAGTATAGAACCGCTTCGCTATCGCCATGCTTTAGAAAATGGCGAACCGTATGCTCACTTGATGTATTTAAGTGGACCACCACGAGAAGTGATTCAACGTGGTAACGAAGTAAGCTATTTTGAACCAGGGATTGATCCTTTTACCATTGAAAGTAATAAAATGGTTGCGCCTCTGCCTCCTGTGATGGGAACAGATTTGAAAAGCTTAGCGCAATCTTACGACTTTATTTCGATGGGAAAAGCACGCGAAGCCGGTGTGGCCTGTGATGTGGTTCGTATCGCACCTAAAGATGGTTTGCGTTACTCTTATCTACTTTGGATTGACCAGAAAAATCATTTGGTGATGCGAGCTGATCTCTTAGATCGCGATGGTGAACCACTGGAACAGTATCGAGTGGTTGCTTTTGTGATTAATTCAAGAGTCCAGCAGATCTTAAAGCAGCTCCAAACGGTAGAATTGCCAGCCGTGGTACATTTACCGCCACAGCAAAAACAAAACCTAGATTGGAAAGTTGATTGGCTTCCTCAGGGGTTTGAGGCGATGTCTGGCAGTCGTCACCGTTTAATGCTGACTGAACGTCCTGTTGAAAGTAAGATGTTCAGTGATGGCTTATTTAGCTTTTCAGTCTATGTATCAAGTATTGATAACTATACTGTAAGAGAACAATTGGTTCGCCAAGGAAGACGTACTCTCACCAGCGTAGCAATGGGTAATAAGGAAGTGACGGTTGTCGGCGATATTCCGCCATCAACAGCACGTCGTGTTGCCGATTCAGTTGTGTTTAATGCCACAAGTGCACAAGATACAACCAAGTAAGAGACGATAGTCCTATGATGCAAACACTTGCAACGGTGGTTGCCGTTGAACCGGGAAAAATCACCGTCAGTTGTCAGCAACAAACTAGCTGTGGTCATTGTGCCTCGCGAGACAGTTGCGGTACGGGGATTGTGAGCAAAGCCATTCCGGGCCGAGCTCACTCGATTACATTAAATAGCAATGAAAAAGTATCGATAGGTCAGGTGGTTGAAATCGGCCTATCAGAGCGCAGTATGTTAAGTTCAGCCTTGCTGGTTTATATGCTGCCGCTGTTATTTTTGGTGCTAGGTACGGTGTTTAGTCAGTGGGTACTTAATACTGTTCACTATCAAGGTGAGCTCGGTGTTATACTTTGCGCCATAGTTAGTACTGGGGTGGGATTGGCAGTTGCACGCTATTATGCGAAGCAGCTGGAAGGGAATTCCGCCTATAAACCAAGTTTGATTCGAGTACTGGGACAACCTATTTCTACCGATAATCTGATAAATGCTGCATTGAAAGATAGCGACTAGCGGTGAAATTCGGTAGAATCCGCCCACTCGATCTTACGATCCCATTCATTTTAATTACGAGTTAGTCACGCCAATTCATGAAGCACATTCGTAACTTTTCGATTATTGCACATATCGACCATGGTAAGTCGACCTTATCCGACCGTCTAATCCAAGTTTGTGGTGGCCTTTCTGATCGCGAAATGGCCGCACAGGTTCTAGACTCCATGGATCTTGAACGCGAACGCGGTATCACCATCAAAGCCCAGAGCGTGACGCTCGACTATACGGCAAAAGATGGTGAAACTTATCAATTAAACTTTATCGATACTCCAGGACACGTAGACTTCTCTTACGAAGTATCTCGTTCTCTTGCAGCCTGTGAAGGTGCATTGCTGGTGGTTGATGCTGGTCAGGGTGTAGAAGCTCAGACTCTAGCGAACTGTTACACCGCTATTGAAATGGATCTAGAGGTAGTGCCAATCTTAAACAAGATTGACTTACCTGCTGCAGAACCAGAGCGTGTATCAGAAGAAATTGAAGATATTGTTGGTATCGACGCTATTGATGCTGTTCGCTGTTCTGCGAAAACAGGTCTAGGTGTTGATGAGGTATTAGAAAAAATTGTAGAGGCGATCCCATCTCCTGAAGGTGATCCTGATGCGCCGCTGCAAGCTCTAATCATCGACTCATGGTTTGATAACTACTTAGGTGTTGTTTCTTTAGTACGTATTAAAAACGGTCAACTAAAGAAAAATGACAAGATCAAAGTAATGAGTACTGGCCAAACTTGGGGTGTAGACCGTTTAGGTATCTTCACACCAAAACAGGTTGATAAAACAGTACTGAATACTGGTGAAGTGGGCTGGGTTGTTTGTGGTATCAAAGATATCCTAGGTGCACCAGTAGGTGATACCTTAACACTGGCTAAAAACGGTTGTGAAACTGCGCTTCCTGGCTTTAAGAAAGTGAAGCCTCAGGTTTATGCCGGTCTGTTCCCAGTATCATCTGATGATTATGAAAACTTCCGTGATGCACTAGGTAAGTTAAGCCTAAACGACGCATCGCTATTTTATGAACCAGAAAGTTCAAGTGCACTTGGCTTTGGTTTCCGTTGTGGCTTCTTGGGTATGCTGCACATGGAAATTATCCAAGAGCGTCTAGAGCGTGAGTACGACCTTGATCTGATCACAACGGCACCAACAGTAGTGTACGAAGTGAAGAAGACCAGTGGTGAGACTCTGTATGTTGATAGCCCAGCAAAATTGCCGGCAGTAAACGACATTGAAGTGATTGGTGAGCCAATTGCGCGCTGTAATATTCTGGTTCCAAGTGACTACCTAGGTAACGTAATTACTCTGTGTGTTGAAAAACGTGGCGTACAGGTTGATATGGTTTACCACGGTAATCAAGTCGCTCTAACTTATGACATTCCAATGTCTGAAGTGGTTCTAGACTTCTTTGACCGTCTAAAATCAACCTCTCGTGGTTATGCATCACTAGATTATAACTTCCAACGTTATGAAGAATCCGACATGGTTCGTGTTGATATTCTTCTAAACGGCGAGCGTGTTGATGCTCTTGCTATTATCACCCACAAAGATAACTCTCAAGGTCGTGGTCGTGATTTAGTTGAGAAGATGAAAGAGTTCATTCCTCGTCAGATGTTTGATATCGCAATTCAAGCGGCAATCGGTAACCACATCATTGCGCGTTCTACGGTGAAACAGTTACGTAAGAACGTTATCGCAAAATGTTACGGTGGTGACGTAAGTCGTAAGAAGAAACTGCTACAGAAGCAGAAAGAAGGTAAGAAACGTATGAAGCAGATCGGTAACGTTGAACTGCCTCAAGAAGCGTTCCTTGCAATTTTGCATGTAGGTAAAGATAAGTAGTAACCTTACTTCTGTTTTTGCGGAATAAAGACTCAAGAAAGTGCTTATTTAATTTATTAAATGGCACTTTCTTTCTCTTAAGCGCTCTAAACGGAAATAAGTTTGGTAGAGTATCGTGCTCTGCCCGTTACATTAATTAGGGAAACATATGGCAAATACTTTTTCGATTATTCTGGTGTTAGCAACCTTAGTTACCGGAATCATCTGGGCGTTGGATAAATTTGTTTGGGCGCCAAAACGACGAGCAAAGATTGAAGCTGCGGCGGCTAATGCAGGCGATCAAGTAGATGCTAAAACCCTAGAGCAAATTGCCCCACAACCTAGTTGGGTTGAATCGGCAAGCTCAATGTTCCCGGTTATTGCATTAATCATGATCTTCCGTTCATTTGTTTATGAGCCATTTCAGATTCCATCTGAGTCTATGATGCCAACTCTGTTGGTGGGTGACTTTATTTTGGTTGATAAACATGTGTATGGTTTACGCGATCCTGTTTTCCACGATAAGTTCCTAAGCTTAGGTGAACCAAAGCGTGGAGATGTAGTAGTATTTAAATATCCACCACAGCCTAAAATTGATTACATTAAGCGTGTTGTTGGCCTTCCTGGCGATACCGTACGTTACAATGGCAATAAGCAGCTGTGTATTGCGCCTAAGGGTTCAGATGTTTGTACTCCAGTACCTCAAACTGATCCTCGTCAGTATCCGCCAATGCCGGGTATGATTGAGTTAACAGAACAGTTAGGTAATGTGAGCCACAATATTCTGATCAACCCACTACGTCGAGATCGTACGCTAGCGTATCAACCTCGTCCTGGTGTGGCTGAATGGGTCGTACCTGAGGGTGAATACTTTGTGATGGGTGATAACCGCGATAACAGTGCAGATAGCCGTTATTGGGGCTTTGTACCGGAGGCAAACTTAGTAGGTAAGGCGGTCGCAATTTGGATCAGTTTCGAATTTGATCGTAGTCCAGATAGTATTTTGCCATCTTGGATTCCTACAGGTGTGCGTTTTAACCGCATCGGTAAAATTATTTAATTGAGATAAAATGACAACTCCAGCGAATAGACTTCAGCGCAAGCTGGGTTACCAATTTAACAAGAGTGAGTTGATGACATTAGCACTGACACATCGCAGTGCTAATGGTACTCACAACGAGCGTTTAGAATTTCTTGGCGACTCGATTTTGAGCTTTGTAATTGCTGATGACTTATATCACCGTTTTCCTAATGTGGATGAAGGTGATATGAGCCGTATGCGTGCAACACTGGTCCGTGGTAAAACACTTGCCGAATTAGGTCGTGAATTCGAACTAGGCGATCATTTACTGCTAGGCCCTGGTGAGCTAAAGAGTGGCGGCTTCCGTCGTGATTCAATCCTAGCTGACTGTGTTGAAGCAATCATTGGCGCGATTTATTTGGATAGTGATATTGAAAAAGTACGCAACATCGTACTGGATTGGTATCAGTCTCGTCTGGAAACCATCCAGCCGGGTGTAAACCAAAAAGACCCTAAAACACGTTTACAAGAGTGTCTGCAAGGTCGCCGTCTACCATTACCTGCATATACTGTAACTAAGGTACATGGTGAAGCTCATAACCAAGAGTTCACAGTACAATGTGAAGTAACAGGTTTGGATAAGCCTGTTGTCGGTAAAGGCGGCAGTCGACGCAAGGCTGAACAGGCTGCGGCAGAATTAGCTCTTCAACAGTTGGAATCATGACAGATAAACAACATTGTGGCTTTATCGCCATTGTCGGTCGCCCAAATGTAGGTAAATCGACACTTTTAAACCGCTTAGTAGGACAGAAATTGTCTATTACTTCGCGTAAGCCTCAAACGACCCGCCACCGTATTATGGGGGTGGATACGCGCGATGGTTATCAAGCGGTTTATGTTGATACTCCAGGACTTCATATTGAAGAAAAACGTGCTATCAACCGTTTAATGAACCGTGCAGCAAGCAGTTCATTAACCGATGTTGAGTTAGTACTGTTTCTTGTTGACGGCACTGTGTGGACACAAGATGACGAGATGGTACTGCGTAAGCTTGAAAAAGCTCAGCTACCAACGGTTCTTTTGGTTAACAAAGTCGACAACGTAAAAGAGAAATACGATCTATTCCCTCATATGCAAGAAATTGCCAGCAAAATGAATTTTGTTGATGTAGTTCCAGTATCTGCTAAGCACGGTACTAACATTGAGGTGGTAGAAAAAATCGTTCGCAATCATCTGCCAGAGTGTGATTACTACTTCCCAGAAGAGTATGTAACAGATCGCTCTCAGCGCTTTATGGCATCAGAAATCATTCGTGAAAAGCTGATGCGTTTTACTGGTGATGAGCTTCCTTACTCAGTTACCGTAGAAATTGAGCGCTTTGACTACAACCCAGAAACTGACGGTTTTGATATTAACGGTCTGATCTTGGTTGAGCGTACTGGTCAGAAGAAGATGGTGATCGGTAAAGCGGGCCAAAAGATCAAAGTGATTGGTCGCGAAGCTCGTATCGATATGGAAGAGCTTTTTGAACGCAAAGTGTATTTAGAACTTTGGGTTAAAGTGAAATCTGGTTGGGCTGATGACGAGCGAGCACTTCGCAGTCTAGGTTATATCGACGATCTATAAGGGGCTTTAATGGAAGGGCTTCAACGCTGTTTTGTCCTTCATTCTCGTCCTTACAGTGAGACGAGCTTGATTCTTGATGTCTTTAGTGAAGATTCAGGCCGTCTCTCTATCTTATCAAAAGGGGCGCGACGTAAGCGTTCTAATCTTAAAGGGGCTTTGCAACCTTTTACACCACTATTTATGAAATGGTCGGGTAAAGGAAGTATGCCTGTCCTCACCCATGCTGAACCTATCAGTATCGGTCTGCCGATGCGCAGCTATATTCTCTATTCTGCTATGTATGTTAATGAGGTTTTGTGTCGAGTTTTAGAAGCACAAACCCCTTATCCTGTGCTGTTTCTGGATTATCTCAATGTATTGCGTGAGCTTGCCCAAGCTGATAATCCAGAACCTGCTCTGCGCCGATTTGAATTAGCATTATTACAACATCTCGGTTATGGTATCGACTTTCTTCATTGTGCAGGCAGCGGATTGCCTGTCGAAGATAATATGACTTATAACTACCGTGAGCAGCAGGGATTCATTGCATCGATTAAAATGGGTCAACTCACTTTTACCGGTGAGCAACTTAAAGCCATTGATGCAAGACGCTTTGAAACCCCAGAACAGTTGCGAGCGGCTAAACGTTTTACACGGATTGCTTTAAAACCTTATTTAGGGTCGAAGCCGTTAAAAAGTCGGGAGCTGTTTATCCCGCGAGGAAGGAGTACCAGAACATGAGCCACATTCTTCTTGGCGTTAATATTGATCACGTCGCCACTCTTCGTAATGCCCGCGGTACACGTTACCCAGATCCAGTTCATGCAGCGGAAATTGCAGAGCGTGCTGGCGCCGATGGTATTACCGTTCACTTGCGAGAAGATCGCCGTCATATTACCGATCGCGATGTGCGTATTTTACGAGAAACCATTCAGACTCGCATGAATCTTGAAATGGCGGTTACCGATGAGATGGTTGCCATTGCATTAGAAATAAAGCCTGAATATGTCTGTCTCGTCCCAGAAAAACGTGAAGAGTTGACAACCGAAGGTGGATTAGATGTTGCTGGCCAACTTGATAAAGTGAAATCTGCGACAGAAAAACTAACCGCAGCCGGTATTAAAGTTTCTCTATTTATCGACGCAGATCGTTTGCAAATTGATGCGGCAAAAGCGTGTGGTGCGCCATTTATTGAGCTTCATACTGGCCATTATGCCGATGCAACCAATGAATGTGAGCAGTTAGCTGAGTTGAAAAAGATAGCTGCAGCTGCCAGTTATGCCGCTGATCTCGGTATTAAAGTCAATGCTGGGCATGGTCTTACTTATCATAATGTATCGGCCATTGCTGCAATTCCTGAGCTATATGAACTTAATATTGGTCACTCTATTATGGGACGAGCTCTGTTTGATGGTTTAAGCACCGCGGTTGCTGATATGCGTCAATTGATGTTGGATGCACGTCGCTAATGGCTATTGTTGGACTGGGAACCGATATCGCTGAAATTGAGCGAGTGGCGAAAGTATGGCAACGACAGGGGCTGGCCTTTGCTGAGCGCATTCTAACTGCCAGTGAATTAATCGAGCTGAGTCAAACCAAACGTCCAGAACGATTTCTTGCTAAACGTTTTGCGGTAAAAGAAGCGGCGGCTAAAGCGTTAGGAACGGGTATTGCCGCGGGCGTGAGTTTTCAAGACTTTGAAGTTGGTCATGATGAGTTCGGTAAGCCGTTACTAAACCTAACCGGGCAAGCACAGAAGTTTGCTCGACAACGTTTGGTTAACCACGTTCATTTAACCATTGCTGATGAGCGTCATTATGCGGTAGCAACGGTTATTTTAGAGTGCTGAAATTTCCCGGTTAGTTTGCGCTTTTTGTTCCCAGCCAATAAAAAACGAGTACTTCCTATTATCGGTAAGTACTCGTTTTTTTGTTGTTAAGCTATTAAAACAATAAATTAGAATTAAGTCCGATAAGCTTTGGAAGCGCGGACCACATTTTCCATTTCATCGACTAACTCAAACAGCTCTGGTTCAATATCTTCATTCGATGCGTTGCCTTTAAGGGCTGTTTCTATGGTGTGACAGAGATTTTTTAAGCGTGGCACACCACTATAGGCACAGCTGCCGTGCAATTTATGAATTGGAGGCCAGAGATCGACCTCTTTGCCATCTAAGGCTTCATTAACCAACATTTCAACTTCAGGCATAAAATCAAGCAGCATCTGAATCATATCGCGAGCAAGATCTTCTTTGCCTGCTGCTTGTTTTAGAGCCAGATCCCAATCAAAACTGACATCTTGTTTGGGTACTGACTCAACCGATGTCGGTAATGGCGCAATTAAAGCTTGAGGCTCTATTTGAGATTCAATAGGAGCAATCCAGCGTCCCAATACTTGTTGTAGAATGTGCTCTTCAATCGGCTTGGTGAGGTAGTCATCCATTCCAGCGTTAATTAAGCGCTCTCTTTCACCAGCCATTGCATGGGCCGTTACTGCAATAACTGGCGTGGTGCGGTTGAGTTCGGTATCGTGAATCTGCTGGCATGCGGTAACCCCATCCATTTCAGGCATTTGAATATCCATAAAGATAAGATCAAAGGCTTTCTGTTTTGCATACTCAACAGCTTTGCGACCACCTGTTGCGGTAATGACGGTTTCTACTCGTTCACACAAAAGGGCAGAGATCAGCTTAAGGTTAGCTGGGTTATCATCCACAGCCATCACAGTAAGAGGTTGAATTGGGCTAGCCGGTTCTGGAAGTAGTGGCTGTTCAGGTTCCATCTGCTCATTATCACCACACATCACTTCAAACAGTCGGCGCTGACTTAATGGCTTACCTAAGCAGGCGCTCACTCCCGCGTTCACCAAACGTTCAGATAGCGCCAGCTCTGTTGTTGGTAAGCAGACAATGACGTTATCGGTCATTTGTTCGGCCTTAAAGACCTGGTCGATTAATGTTGCAATCGGTGGTTGTTCACCAGGTGATAAACACAATAGGGTGTAATCGTGGCGTTCCACATCTTCTGGCATAACAGAGCGGTAGGTAACATGAACTCCCACATTAATTAAGCGCTGTTGAATCACAGATGCTGCCTGCATGTTCGGCTCAATCAGTAGTACTTTTTTACCACTAAGTGATGAAGTATCAATAAGTTGTGATACAGGCAAATCAGTTTTGGTTAGGCGGACAGTAAACCAGAAGGTTGATCCTTGATGCAAACGACTGGTTAGACTCACTTCACCACCCATTTGAGAGACCAGTTTTTGAGTAATAACCAGTCCTAATCCTGTGCCGCCATAGCGACGTGAAATACTGGCATCTGCTTGGCTAAAGGCTTGGAACAGTTGCGCTTGCTGTCGTTCAGAAATACCAATACCGGTATCTCGCACCATAAACTGCAGCTCAATCCCTTCATCATCTTTGTCTGATTTGAGCTCTACTGTGACATCAATATTGCCACGTTCGGTAAACTTCACCGCATTGCCAATTAAGTTGGTCAACACTTGCTGAATACGTAGGGCATCACCAATAAGACTTGGTGGAATGCGATCATCGACTTTTAAGGTAAGCTCTAATCCTTTCTCATGGGCTGTTGGGGCCAGAAGGCGCATGACTTCATCTAAGGATTCAGCAAAATCAAATGGGATATTTTCCAGTAATAGTTTACCGGCTTCGAGCTTAGAGAAGTCCAAAATATCATTAATGATGGTTAAGAGATTATTGGCCGATTTTTCAATGGTAAGCAGATAGTCTTGCTGACTTGGGTTGAGCCGTGTTTTTAGCATCTGGCGAGTAAAGCCCAGCACACCATTGAGTGGAGTTCGAAGTTCGTGTGACATATTGGCCAAGAATTCTGATTTTACTCGGGCCGCTTCTTGCGCACGTTTTTTCGCAATATCAAGCTCAACGTTTTGGATTTCTAACTGCTCTAAGGTTTCTCGAAGATCGGATGTTGCCTGATCGATACTTTGTTGCATCTCTACATGATATTCAGACAATGAAATTGCCATTGCATTGATGCCATTTTTTAGTGTGTCTAATTCACCCAATAATCGGCCTTCAATTCGAATATCTAAATGGCCGCGACGAATACGGTCAACCACACTAACCATATGAGAAATAGGGCGAGTCACATCTTG
This sequence comes from Photobacterium damselae subsp. damselae, assembly GCF_038086725.1. Taxonomy (NCBI): domain Bacteria; kingdom Pseudomonadati; phylum Pseudomonadota; class Gammaproteobacteria; order Vibrionales; family Vibrionaceae; genus Photobacterium; species Photobacterium damselae. The sequence continues at coordinate 2,760,323 of NZ_CP146970.1, read as the reverse complement.
CATCAAACGATAGGCAAATAACGATGATAAGGTTAGTCCTAATAACAAGACCATTAAAGCCGTAAAGACCTCTTGATATTGTTGTAATCGTAGTGCGCTAAGATCTAATTCAAGCGAGATATAGCCAAGTGGTGTACCTCGTAAGCTAGGGTCTGCATGGGGACCAAATTGCCCTTCGGTTAGAATCGGGGCTCGCATAATTAAAGCATTGTCGCGCAACTCCGTTTCCAATAACGGGGGGATCGGTTTATCAGGTGGATACATCAGCGCTTCAAAATTGCGATGGAAATTAGACGTGACGAAGAGCTGATTATGCGCATCAAACACCGCAATACTGCGGACTATGTTAGAATGTTTGCGATGGGCATAGCTGATCAGACGACGAACTGCTTCGCGGTTTTTGTCTGTCATGCCATATTCTGCGGAGATCGCCAACGGCTCAATAATACTGGTGCCTGTTGATATTAATTGGTGCTCAAGATCCTGATAGCGACTCAGGGTAAAAAAGGCACTTAATAACAAGCCTATAATCAGTGTGGGTGCTAATGTTAGGGTAAAAACCCGAGCACGAAGTCCGTATCTGGTCATGGTTCTCTTAATTACAAGAATGCGATTCTGTGGGAGAATTGTCGCCCATTAGAGGCCCTTAGCTTAAAGAATCAAGGGCCATTCGACAAACACTCAATGTCTGAACAGTGAGCAAAACACTATGGCACGCTTTTTTAAGCCTCAAAAACGTAAAATTACCGATACTAAACATAAGGAAATTACCATTACTCGCCTTGACCATCTAGGAGCGGGTATCGGCCATCTCAACAATAAACCTGTTTTTGTTGAGGGAGTACTTCCAGGTGAAAGTGCGGTTGTTCAGTTCACTGAAGATAAAAAGCAATATGCGCGTGCCCGCGTGATAAAGCGTTTAACTGATAGTCAGGCGCGTATTAAACCTCAATGTCCTATCTATGACCAGTGCGGTGGCTGTAACTTGCAGCATTTATCTCATCAAGGTCAGGTTACGGCCAAGCAGCAGTCGTTGACTGAGTTAATGACTAAGTTTGCCGGGGCTGATCAAGCAATTACTCAAGCTGAACCGATTGTCGGTCCCGATACGCACTATCGCCGCTGTGCTCGATTTGGTATCCGGTTAGATAATCGCGGTCAATTGCAGTTTGGTTTCCGTAAAAAGCAGAGTAAAGAGATTGTAGATGTGCCGCAATGCATGGTTCTTGCTCAATCACTGAATGAACTGTTACCTGTATTGCGCGAGCTATTAAACAGTTTAAAAGGGCGCAAACACTTAGGCCATGTGGAATTGGTAGAAGCGGATAATGGTCGAGTGGTGATGATTCGTCATCTGCAACCTTTCTCTGATGCTGATATGAGTAAGCTACTTGAGTTTGCAAAATCCCAGCAAATTATGTTGTTTATGGCCCCAACAGCAGACTCAATTGAGCAGATTTTTGGTGATCGCCCGTATTATGAATTAGACTGCCAAAAGTTATATTTTTCACCAAAAGACTTTATTCAAGTCAATCGTGACGTCAATATTGCCATGGTTAAGCAAGCAATAGATTGGCTAGATGTTCAAGCTGATGACCGTGTGTTAGATCTATTTTGTGGCTTAGGTAATTTTAGTTTACCGCTGGCAAAACGAGCAAACACACTGGTAGGTGTTGAAGGTGTTGATGAAATGGTTCATCGTGCACAAGACAATGCTCAATATAATCAAATTAATAATGCGGCGTTTTTCCAAGCTAACTTAGAACAGGATGTGACTGAGTTTAGTTGGGCAAAGAAGCCATTTAACAAGATTTTACTTGACCCTGCTCGTGCTGGCGCTGCAGGTGTAATGGAACACGTAGTTAAACTTGCTCCAGAAAAAGTGGTCTATGTGTCATGTAATCCAGCCACATTGGCTCGTGATAGTCAGATACTTTTGCATAAAGGGTATCAGCTAACTCAATTGGGTATGATGGACATGTTCCCTCATACCGGACATTTAGAGTCAATGGCGTTATTTGTTCGTTCTAAGTAATAATAAACAACAGTATCAGAACGGCGTGTTTTCACTATTTTAGAAGATAGCAGGATAGAAAAATGGTCGCAGTTCGTGGGGCGCATTTAAAGGAAAATTCCAAGTTTGAATTAGCTGTATGGGTTGATAGTTTGCAGCAAGAGTCGGCAACGGCAGAGCAAATTAAGTCTACCTATGAGCGATGTTTAAGCTTGGTGACAGAGGAAGAGTCAGCCGCGTTATTGTTATGGCGCGGTCGCGAGATGGTGGAAATCTTAGTTACCCTAAGTATGGATACCGATACACTGGTCGCTGCGATGCTATTTCCTTTGGTTGAAGCGGGGTTATATAGCCACGAAGCTTTAACTGAAGACTATGGCATTACAATTTCTCATATGGTTGTTGGCGTTGAGCAGATGTGTGCCATTAGCCAACTAAAATCAACTACCGAAGAAACGGCGCAACCTGGACAAGTTGATAATATTCGTCGCATGTTGCTGTCGATGGTGGATGATTTCCGCTGCGTAGTGATTAAATTAGCCGAACGTATTTGTCATCTTCGCGAAGTTAAAGATGAAGAAGATGCCGTTCGTCGTACTGCAGCACAAGAGTGTGCCAATATCTATGCGCCGCTAGCAAACCGTTTAGGTATCGGTCAGCTCAAGTGGGAAATTGAAGACTACGCTTTTCGCTATCAACACCCAGATACCTATAAGCAGATAGCAAAGCAGTTATCTGAGCGCCGTATCGATCGTGAAAACTACATTACTCATTTTGTGACTGATTTATCTGAAGCCATGAAAGCTTCAAATATTAAAGCCGAAGTACAAGGCCGACCTAAGCATATCTATAGTATCTGGCGTAAGATGCAGAAGAAAAATTTGGCCTTTGATGAACTGTTTGATGTTCGTGCGGTGCGTATTATTGCTGATCAATTGCAAGATTGTTATGCCGCGCTCGGGGTTGTTCATACCAAATATCGTCATCTACCAAAAGAATTTGATGACTATGTGGCTAACCCAAAACCAAATGGTTACCAATCAATTCATACGGTAGTGTTAGGCCCAGAAGGCAAAACCATTGAGATTCAGATCCGTACTAAACAGATGCATGAAGAGTCTGAATTGGGTGTAGCGGCACACTGGAAATACAAAGAAGGATCCTCTTCGGGTGCTAAGTCGGCGTATGATGAAAAAATTAACTGGCTACGTAAGCTTCTAGCATGGCAAGAGGAGATGTCAGACTCTGGTGAAATGCTTGATGAGTTACGCAGCCAGGTGTTTGATGATCGCGTGTATGCTTTTACTCCCAAGGGAGATGTCGTTGACTTACCGCTTAATGCAACGCCATTAGATTTTGCTTATCACATCCACTCTGAAGTGGGACACCGCTGTATTGGTGCTAAAGTCGAAGGGCGTATTGTACCTTTCACATATCACCTACAGATGGGGGATCAGGTTGAAATTATCACCCAAAAAGAGCCCAACCCATCGCGCGACTGGTTAAACCCTAACTTAGGCTTTGTTAATTCGAGTCGTGCCCGAGCTAAGGTTCATGCTTGGTTCCGTAAACAAGATCGCGATAAAAACATCATTGCTGGCCGTGAAATTCTTGAGCAAGAGTTAGCCAAAATTGGTGCAACATTAAAAGATGCGGAAGCGTATGCGATTAAGCGCTTTAATGTGAAAACGCCAGATGAACTGTTTGCCGGCATCGGTAGTGGTGATGTCCGAATCAACCAAGTTATCAACCATATTAATGCCCTGGTAAATAAACCAACTGCTGAAGAAGAAGATCAGCAATTGTTGGAGAAATTGACCGAGGTAAAAGCTCGAACCGCCAAGAAACCACAACGTGATGCGGTGGTTGTCGAAGGGGTTGATAACCTAATGACGCACTTAGCGCGTTGCTGTCAGCCAATTCCTGGTGATGATATTCAAGGATTTGTCACTCAAGGTCGAGGTATTTCAGTACACCGTAGTGATTGTGAACAGTTAGATGAGTTACGCCATCATGCACCAGAACGAATCATTGATACCGTATGGGGTGGCGGTTATGCCGGTAACTACACCATCACGGTTCGAGTGACGGCCTCTGAGCGAAACGGTTTAATTAAAGATTTAACCAATACGTTTTCTAATGAAAAGGTGAAAGTTTCTGGGATGAAGAGCCGAATTGACTTTAAGAAACAGATGTCGATTATGGACTTTGAACTTGAATTAACCGATCTAGAAGTGCTTGGTCGAGTCTTAAAGCGAATCGAACAAGTTAAAGATGTAGCAGAAGCTAAACGTCTATACTAGAACATCACAATAATTAGATAACGGGTAGCCACAGTGCTACCCGTTTTTTTATACAACATAATGATTATTATAAAATATTAAATTATAGTATTAATTTATTAGTTAAATAAATATCATTACTAAATGATCTTAAATAATTTTTGATGTTGACTCATATATATAAGCTCTATAATATTTGATTGACTTAAAAATAAAGACTCAATATGTATTTTTCAAATTCACATAAAATATTCTATGCATTATTTACAGCAATATTACTGTTAAGTAGTAGTGTGAGTTCTGTATATATGAGTCAAAATTTTTCAATTGATAATCTAGTCTCTTCTTCCTTCAATATAAAAAATATACAGCAGATAAAACAGAATGTGACTCAACAATCTGATCATTGTTGCTTACAGTGTGACAATGGTTGCCATGATTGTGCAAACTGCCCATGTTGCCACGTATTGCCTCGTTCTAGTAGTAATGTCTTTCATCTCTTGTATTTTCCTCCATTAGTTATTGCGATGATCAGTGATCTTTTACCGATTGAATATCTTCAAGAACCACTTGTAGTTGCGGTAATAAAATCAATATATCGCCCCCCAATAATAGAATAGTTCATTTATTTCTGAGTGTTCTTACGTTCAGAATAAGGATTAGTTTTAGAATGTTACTCTAATGAATTATATTCATGGGTAATAATTAAGATGAATTAATAATGTGACCTTATTCATAAGGCTGCAAGAGAACTATTATGAAAAAATCACCATTTAAATTATTAGCAAAAAATAACGTTGTAAGTGTTTTTTTACTTATTTCGGTAATTCTTATCCCTGATAATAATTTTATGAATATACCAACTCATGAAATAAAGCAGTTATTGGCCTTTATTTTATGTGTGCAAGGGATGAAAAATGGGTCCGATATTTTTATGGCGGAGCAAGCAAAATAATGAATATGAAAGGATATATTATGAAGTCGAAACTGTTTAATCTTATGATTGAAAAGCGTCTTACAAGTTCTTTGTTGCTGCTTGTATCACTGCTTATGCCGCACTATGCATTAGCTCAGTCATCTAACGATGATAGTTATACCTGTTCCCATCACTCTAGCTGTCGATATGATTCTGACTGTGAACATGATTCTGATTGCCAATATCATCATTCACATCATCAAGGATGTAGAGGCCATCACCACTCACATCAAAATCCATGTGAACATCACCATGATCAGAATAATAGCCATCATCAACATTGCCATCATAGTCAAGAACGTAATCAAAATGACTATTGCCACCATGATGATTGATCATCGCTATGAATTTCTAGATTAGTTTTCTAGTATTAACTATCGATGTTTAGGCGCTTGCAACTAGTATTGCAAGCGCCCTTTTAGAATGTGAATGGTATGGGCAATAAAAAATCATCTCAAATGGAACAATTATTAGTGATTATGTCTCAATTGCGAGATCCAGAACGTGGTTGCCCTTGGGATATTAAGCAGAGCTTTGATTCTATTGTCCCTTATACTCTTGAAGAGGCGTATGAGGTGGCTGATGCGATCGAAAAACAAAATTGGCTCGATGTAAAAGAAGAGTTGGGGGATTTATTATTTCAAGTCGTGTTCTATAGCCAAATGGCAAAAGAGCAAGATTTGTTTGATTTTGATGAGGTCGTTGCCGGAATTTGTGAAAAGCTTACTCGTCGTCATCCTCATGTCTTTGCCGATAAACAGTTTGCATCAGAAGCCGAAGTGAAAGCTAATTGGGAGGCTGAAAAAGCCAAAGAGCGAGCAGATAAAGCGGTCGATAATAGTATATTGGCTAATGTGCCGTTGGCGATGCCTGCTCTTACTCGTGCCGATAAAATTCAAAAACGATGTGCCCAATTTGGCTTTGATTGGGATAGTGTAGCTCCTGTTGCTGAAAAAGTTGTCGAAGAGCTAGATGAAGTGATGGATGAATTTCAGCAAGTCACCCTTGATCAAAATCGAATTGAAGAGGAGATGGGCGACCTCCTATTTTCAGTGGTGAATTTAAGTCGTCACCTTAATGTGAATCCGGAACGAGCACTGCAAAAAGCCAATAAAAAATTTGAGCGCAGATTTCGCAAAGTTGAAAAAAATGTGCTAGAACAAGGTATGGAAATTTCAAATTGTTCACTAGAGCAGTTAGACCAAGAGTGGAATATAGTGAAAAAAATGGAACTAAAATGATTTTTCACAGGTCGTAATAAAGAATTTGGTTGAGGCTAATTTGCCAATTTTTATTGGTTAATGGCTGCAAAAATAAGCAATTAGAGTGACTAGTTAGCTTAATTGATTTGAAACAAAAAAAAACGTGGGTAGCTGTGATAGTTTTCACGTTGTAGCAATAAAAGGTGTCTGGTATACTAATTTCCCGTCCAGATACTTTTTAATTCCTCTACACCAATCTTCCAGGTTAAACATGACAACGAATTACATTTTTGTTACGGGCGGAGTTGTTTCCTCTCTAGGTAAAGGTATTGCTGCAGCATCTCTTGCGGCTATTCTAGAAGCACGTGGTCTAGACGTGACTATGATGAAACTAGATCCTTACATCAACGTTGATCCAGGCACTATGAGCCCAATTCAGCACGGTGAAGTATTCGTTACGGAAGACGGTGCAGAGACCGACCTTGACTTAGGTCACTACGAGCGTTTCATCCGCACTAAGATGACTAAGCGTAATAACTTTACTGCTGGTCGTGTGTATGCAGACGTACTACGCAAAGAGCGTCGTGGTGATTACCTAGGTGCTACAGTTCAGGTTATTCCTCATATCACTAACGAAATCAAATCTCGCGTTATCGCGGGTGCGAAAGGTCACGATGTGGCTATCGTGGAAGTGGGCGGTACTGTAGGTGATATCGAGTCTCTACCATTTATGGAAGCTATTCGTCAGCTAGCAGTTGAGCTAGGCCGTGAGCGTGCGATGTTTATGCACCTTACTCTAGTTCCTTACCTTGCAGCTGCGGGCGAAGTGAAAACTAAGCCAACTCAACACTCTGTTAAAGAACTACTGTCTATCGGTATTCAGCCTGACGTATTGATCTGTCGTTCAGATCGTATGATCCCTGCGAACGAGCGTGCGAAGATTGCACTATTCTGTAACGTTCCAGAGAAAGCTGTTATCTCAATGAAAGACGTAGATTCTATTTACAAAATCCCTCAGTTAATTAAAGCTCAAGGTCTAGATGATCTTGTATGTCAGCGCTTTGGTATTACAGCTCCAGAAGCAAACCTAGCTGAGTGGGAACAAGTGATTTATGAAGAAGCGAACCCAACCGGTGAAGTAACTATCGGTATGGTTGGTAAGTACATTGAACTACCAGATGCTTATAAATCAGTAAACGAAGCGCTTAAGCACGCAGGTCTTAAGAACCGCCTATCTGTTAAGATTAAGTACATCGACTCTCAAGATGTTGAGTCAAAAGGCACTGAGATCCTTGAAGGTCTAGATGCAATCCTTGTACCTGGTGGTTTTGGTAACCGTGGTGTAGAAGGTAAGATCCTAACGGCTAAGTACGCTCGTGAAAACAAGATTCCTTACCTAGGTATTTGTCTAGGTATGCAAGTAGCGTTAATTGAATACGCTCGTAATGTAGCGGGTATGACTGACGCGCACTCTACTGAGTTTAGTCAAGATACAACTCACCCAGTTGTTGGTCTAATCACAGAATGGGTTGATAATGAAGGTAACGTTGAAGAGCGTAGTGAAAAGTCTGATCTAGGCGGTACAATGCGTCTAGGTGCACAGCTTTGTCATCTACAAGATGGCACAAAAGCTCGTGACTTATATGCTCAGCCTTCTATCTATGAGCGTCACCGTCACCGTTACGAAGTGAATAACAGTCTGCTTCCTAAGCTAGAGAAAGCAGGCCTTAAAGTTTCAGGTCTATCTGCAGACAAGAAACTGGTTGAAATCATTGAGATCCCTAACCACCCTTGGTTTGTGGCTGCTCAGTTCCATCCTGAGTTCACTTCAACGCCTCGCGATGGCCACCCTCTATTTGCGGGCTTTGTGAAGGCGGCTGGTCAACACCAGCGTGGTGAGCTTAACAAGTAAGGATTACGGATAATAGCTGTAGCGACTTAGCCGCAGCTATTTTTTTAGCTTTTAATTTGAAGATAAAGCAAAGAGGAAACACAATGTCTAAGATCGTTAAAATTCTAGGTCGTGAAATCATTGACTCACGTGGTAACCCAACAGTTGAAGCAGAAGTTCACCTAGAAGGCGGTTTCGTAGGTATGGCTGCTGCGCCATCTGGTGCATCAACTGGTTCTCGTGAAGCTCTTGAGCTACGCGACGGTGACAAGTCTCGTTTCCTAGGCAAAGGCGTTCTTAAAGCTGTTACAGCTGTTAACGGCCCAATCGCTGAAGCTCTACTAGGTAAAGATGCGAAAGATCAAGCTGCAATCGACCAGATCATGATCGACCTTGACGGTACTGAAAACAAATCTAACTTCGGTGCTAACGCAATCCTAGCTGTATCTCTAGCAAACGCAAAAGCTGCTGCTGCTGCGAAAGGCATGCCTCTATACGAGCACATCGCTGAGCTAAACGGTACTGCAGGTCAGTTCTCTATGCCTCTACCTATGATGAACATCCTAAACGGTGGTGAGCACGCAGACAACAACGTTGACATCCAAGAGTTCATGATCCAGCCAGTTGGCGCTAAGACTCTTAAAGAAGCTCTACGTATCGGTGCTGAAGTATTCCACAACCTAGCTAAAGTTCTTAAAGCTAAGGGCATGAGCACAGCTGTTGGTGACGAAGGTGGTTTCGCTCCTAACCTTTCTTCTAACGCTGAAGCACTAGCAGTAATCAAAGAAGCTGTTGAAGCTGCAGGTTACGAGCTAGGTAAAGACGTAACTCTAGCTATGGACTGTGCTGCTTCTGAGTTCTACAACAAAGAAGAAGGCATCTACGATCTTAAGGGTGAAGGTAAGAAATTCACTTCTGAAGAATTCAACCACTTCCTAGCTGAGCTAGTTGATCAGTACCCAATCGTTTCTATCGAAGACGGTCTAGACGAGTCTGATTGGGATGGTTTCGCACACCAGACTAAACTTCTAGGCGACAAGATCCAACTAGTAGGTGACGATCTATTCGTTACTAACACTAAGATCCTAGCTGAAGGTATTGAGAAGAATATCGTTAACTCTATTCTTATCAAGTTCAACCAAATCGGTTCTCTAACTGAAACTCTAGCTGCAATCAAGATGGCTAAAGACGCTGGTTACACTGCAGTTATCTCTCACCGTTCTGGTGAAACTGAAGATGCAACTATCGCTGACCTAGCTGTTGGTACTGCTGCAGGCCAAATCAAGACTGGTTCTATGAGCCGTTCTGACCGTGTTGCTAAGTACAACCAGCTAATCCGTATCGAAGAAGCACTAGGTGAGCGTGCTCCTTTCAACGGTCTTAAAGAAGTTAAAGGCCAAGCTTAATTTTTAGCTTAGCTTAAGAGATTTATTCTCTAGTTATTAATAAACCGCCTCAACAGAGGCGGTTTTTTTATTCTTACTACTTATTGTTATCAACATAATTTTGCTGATATTTAACCTAATTGCAGGGGATCTCTGACAATCAAAGGAACTAACCCCTTATAATTGTGGTCACATAACTTCGTTTATGGGATTATTACTCACCTGACTAAGAGTGGTTTTATCTATCAATCGACGCTCATCATGTTGCTCATTGCGAGACAAAACCATTTTTTATTCTTAAATTTCGCGGATATTAGGAAGACGCATGCGTTTGCTGACAATTGTACTGCTGGGGTTATTGTGTTGGCTTCAATATGATTTTTGGACTGGAAAAAATGGTATGGATGAATATCGTTCAGTACAAAATAACATTCAAATCCAAGAGCGTGCGAATGCGGAATTAGAGCTACGAAACCAGCAGATGTATGCAGAGATCAACGATCTTCATGGCGGTAATGAAGCTGTTGAAGAGCGAGCTCGTAGTGATCTGGGATTAATTAAGCCCAATGAGACCTTTTTCCGAATTGTAGGCGATGACAATGACGATTCTTAATCGCCGTCATGTATTTATCATCAAATAATAATCGTATTTAATATGACTCTCTCTTTAACGGCAATTGTTCCCGCCGCTGGTGTTGGTAGCCGAATGGCAGCAGATCGACCGAAACAGTATCTTGAAATTGCAGGTAAAACAATTTTAGAGCATACAGTAGATAGATTGTTTAGCCACCCAAGTATTGGTCGAATCGTCATTGCAATTAGTGCAGGGGATCCTTATTTCCCGACATTACCGCTGGCGTCAGATCCTCGTATCACCGTTGTGGATGGTGGGGCAGAGCGTGCAGATTCTGTTTTTTCAGCCCTCGCTGTAGTGGATGATAATGATTGGGTATTGGTTCATGATGCGGCTCGCCCATGTGTGCGAACCTCTGATCTCTCCCAATTGATTGATGCTGCACTATTAAGTGAATCGGGTGCCATTTTAGCGGCACCGGTCCGTGATACGATGAAAAGAGGGGCGGCCTCAGATAGCGAGCACGGTACGATATGTTCGACTGTGGATCGTAATAATTTATGGCATGCCTTAACCCCTCAAATGTTTAAAGCTGCACAATTAAAAGCAGCATTAACCTATGCTTTAGAGCAAGGCGCAACAATAACTGATGAAGCTTCGGCTTTAGAGTTCTGCGGCTATGCTCCTTTACTGGTAAAAGGTCGAGCTGATAACTTGAAAGTGACTCAGCCAGAAGATCTTGCTCTTGCCGGTTTTTATTTAGAACAACTCATGAAGGAATTGCCATAATGCGTATAGGTCATGGCTTTGATGTACATAAGTTTGGTGGCGAAGGTCCGGTCATTATCGGTGGAGTAGCAATTCCTTACGAACAAGGTTTAATTGCTCATTCTGATGGTGATGTCGCTTTACACGCTGTTTGTGATGCATTACTGGGTGCTATTGGGGCTGGTGATATTGGCCGTCATTTCCCTGATACAGACGCTGAATGGAAAGGGGCAGACAGTCGCTTTTTGTTGCGTGATGTATATAAGAAAGTAAAAGCAAAGGGTTATGTGTTAGGTAATGTGGATGTCACCATTATTGCTCAAGCACCTAAAATGGCTCCTCATATTGAAGCTATGTGTCAGGCTATTGCCGACGATCTTGAAACCGAGATAAGCAACGTGAATGTGAAAGCAACGACTTCAGAACGTTTAGGTTTTACAGGCCGTAAAGAAGGCATTGCGTGCGAAGCGGTTGTATTAATTAAAAAGGCATAACAGATGGCTGATATTATGGATTCTTTTGCTTATCTTTACGGTAAGCCAGAAGCGAAAGGTCTTTTAAAAGCACAAGACAGTGATTTTGAAGTTGTTGAACAATTAGGTTATGACTTTGCCGGCCACGGTGAGCATTTTATGGTGCTGATCCGCAAGAGCGGTGAAAACACCAAATATGTGGTAAATGAACTGGCAAAAGCATGCGGTGTCAAATCTCGTGATGTGAGCTGGGCAGGTCTTAAAGATCGTCATGCGGTAACTGAACAATGGCTCAGTGTACAACTACCTGGCAAAAGTGATCCGGATCTGACTGACTTTGTTGCTGAACACCCAGGTATTGAGGTGTTAGCAACAGCCCGACATGATAAGAAACTGCGCCCAGGCGATTTACAGGGTAACCGCTTCACTTTGCGTATTACCGAATTAGAAAACTGTGATGAATTAAACGCTCGCTTGGAGCAAATTGCTCAAGGCGGCGTACCAAACTATTTTGGTGAGCAGCGTTTTGGCCATAATGGTAATAACGTAGTGAAAGCTCGTGCATGGGGTAATGATGAATTTCGTGTTCGTGATAAAAGCAAACGCAGTTTTTATCTGTCTGCTGCCCGTTCATGGATGTTTAATCAGGTGCTATCACAGCGTATTGAACAAGGTAAAGTTAGCCAACTGATGTTAGGCGATTGTCTACTTGCTGCTAACGATAGCCGTCCTATGGTTGTGACAGAGATAACGCCTGAGTTAGAACAGCAAGTAGCATCTGGTGAACTTGCTATTTCAGCGCCACTACTTGGTGATAATGAATTACCAACTAAGGCCGATGCTCAAGCGTTTGAGTTGACTATTGTTGAGCAAGAACCAGCCTTAGTTAAGCTTGTGCGTGACAATCGTATGCGCCATGAGCGCCGTGAGTTACTGCTTGTTCCTGAACAAATGACTTGGCAGTTTGATGAAAATACACTGACACTATCATTTAGCTTACCAGCTGGAGCATTTGCAACTGCTGTTGTTCGTGAATTACTTGATGCTCGTGAACCTGAGCGTGAGTTTTCTCACGATTAATATGTGAAATAGGAAGAGGTGAATATGTTGACCTCTTCCTGTTATTGGGCATTCTTATACGCATCAATTTTATTGTAGAGTTGATGCGTATAACAATAAGTGGAGACAACATCAAGATGCGCTATTTAAGTGAGCGACATAGCTTGGTGGCATTTCTAAGAAACAAAGGGATTGATAACGAACGTGTTCTTCATGCCATTGCTGCTGTTCCCAGAGAGCGGTTTGTGGACGAAGCATTTTCTTATCAAGCCTATGAAAATAATGCGTTACCAATTGGACATGGTCAAACAATCTCGCAGCCATATATGGTGGCGAGAATGACGTCTTTGTTAGAGTTAGAGCCTAGCTCTAGTGTATTGGAAATAGGCACAGGAAGTGGATATCAAACTGCCGTGTTAGCGCATTTGGTTGATCACGTTTGTTCTGTTGAGCGCATTAAAGTGCTGCAGTGGCAAGCCAAACGACGTTTAAAGAGTTTAGATCTGCATAATGTCTCAACTAAGCACGGTGATGGATGGCAAGGATGGGCTAATCGTGGTCCTTTTGATGCCATTATTGTGACTGCTGCGCCTGAATGTGTTCCATCAGATTTGCTTGCTCAATTAGCTGATGGAGGACGTTTAGTATTACCTGTTGGTGAAGACTCACAGGTATTAAAGAAAATTGTCCGTATTGGTGATCGCTTTGTTCATCATTCTATTGAGGCCGTTCGATTTGTGCCGTTAATTGCAGGGGAGTTAGCATAAGTAATGAGTGTCATTCAAAAGATAGTAAAGCCCGTTGGTCTGATTGCACTAAGCAGTGTGATCTTAGGTTGTAGTAGTCATACACCTGCACCTGTCACCAGTTTAACTAAAGATTATTCGCAACTTGCTCGCGGCAGTTTTCACGGTAGTGATTATGTAGTGCAAAAAGGGGATACACTTTATTTTATTTCCTATATTGCTGGTCAAGATGTGAAAGATCTTATTGCTTATAACAATTTGACTCCACCTTATACTATCTATCCTGGACAGCGATTAAATGTTCGTGGTTCAAACAGTTATAGTACGGCTTCTCGCTCAACAAGTACGACTGTAACTAAGCCAACGACACAATCGAAACCAACAGAGCAAAAAACGAACAATAAAAAAGTTGATCAGAATCAAGCAAAAGAGTACTCTCAAAAAGCAACTGATAACAAACCTGTAACAAAACCAGTGCCAAAACCGGTTGCGCCAGCCGTCACTGGTTGGTTATGGCCTGCAAAAGGAAAAGTGATCTCACGCTTCTCTTCTACCAATAAAGGTATCGATATTGCAGGTAGTCGTGGTGAAGCAGTTAATGCAACCGCTGCTGGTAAAGTCGTTTATGCCGGTAATGCCTTACGTGGTTACGGTAACTTAGTTATTATTAAGCATAATGACGATTACCTAAGTGCTTATGCTCACAACGATAAGTTATTGGTGAAGGAACAACAGCAAGTTACCGCTGGCCAGAAGATCGCTCTGATGGGGGATACGGGTGCCGATAGCGTTAAATTGCATTTTGAAATTCGTTATAAAGGTAAATCAGTCGATCCACTACGCTATTTACCTCGACAATAGAGACGACATGAAACAGTTGTAATGTCTTGCTAACTCGCCATCTGGGAGGCGCTATGAGTAAAAGCAGTACAGTCACAAACCTTGATTCATTCGATTTCGATGACGAGATAGAGTTAGATACTGGCGATGCGGTAAATGCTAAAAATACCGCAACGGCAGATGATGACTCAGCAGAAGAATTGAGTACTGGAAGTAATAACCAGACTCAAAAAGTTCTCGATGCAACCCAACTTTATTTAGGTGAAATTGGGTTTTCTCCTTTACTTACAGCCGAAGAGGAAGTGCTGTATGCAAGGCGAGCACTACGCGGCGATGATGTTGCCCGTAAACGTATGATTGAAAGTAACTTACGTTTAGTGGTGAAAATTTCTCGCCGTTACAGTAATCGAGGACTGGCTCTGCTCGATCTGGTCGAAGAAGGAAACCTTGGTCTTATTCGAGCGGTTGAGAAGTTTGACCCCGAACGAGGTTTCCGATTTTCTACTTACGCGACATGGTGGATTCGACAGACCATCGAACGTGCCATCATGAACCAAACCCGCACCATTCGTTTACCCATCCACGTTGTAAAAGAACTTAATGTTTATTTACGTACTGCCCGTGAGTTAGCACAAAAGCTCGATCATGAACCGACCGCTGAAGATATTGCGATTCAATTGGAAAAACCGGTTGATGATGTCAATCGTATGTTGCGTCTCAATGAGCGAGTCAGCTCTGTTGATAACCCGATAAGTGGAGATGCAGACAAAGCTCTGCTTGATATTATTCCTGATGAAAAAGGTGGTACTCCTGAGGTTTCGACACAAACAGATGATATTAAGTCCTCTATTGTTGATTGGTTAGATGAGTTAAATCCAAAACAACGAGAGGTGTTAGCAAGACGTTTTGGCTTGTTAGGCTACGAGGCATCTACACTAGAAGATGTTGGACGTGAGATAGGACTGACGCGAGAGCGAGTGAGGCAGATTCAGGTTGAAGGCTTACGTCGCTTGCGAGATATGTTAACCCATGAGGGGTTGAGCATTGAATCTTTATTTGATCCGGATGAAAACTAACTTTTTAAGTCACTTCTTATTTCACTCCGTATCCAGTGAGTTCATTGCTTGAGACATTATAACAAGCCATAAAGTCGATAATAAGCAGGTAGTAAAAAAGACGCATAATATAAGCGTCTTTTTTATTTTTCATGAAAAGTTACGAGAACTTAGTTTAGCAGGGCTTTAAGGCGATAAAGCTCATCTAATGCTTCTCGTGGTGTCATGTTATCGGGGTTGAGACGAGCAACCGCTTCTTCTACTTCGCTTGATTCAGGGATCAGACTAAGTTGATGTTCCTGACGAACCGCTTTTGCTGATGCTGGGGTATCAGTAGTTGTTGGGTTCGGGGCATCAGTTGCTTGTTGATGGCCCGATGCTTCTAGTTGCTGTAATTTAATTTTCGCACGCTTGATAACAGATTTTGGTACGCCAGCTAATGAGGCAACGGCTAAACCATAGGATTTACTTGCTGCCCCTTCTTGTACGGCATGCATAAAGGCGATTTCATCCCCATGTTCAACCGCATCTAAATGAACATTAGCAAGTCCACTCATTAAGGTTGGCAGTTCTGTAAGCTCAAAATAATGGGTAGCAAACAGCGTCATAGCCGCGATTTTATCCGCTAACCACTCGGCACTTGCCCAAGCTAAAGAGAGACCATCATAAGTACTGGTGCCTCGGCCAATTTCATCCATTAAGACTAAACTGTGTTGAGTCGCATTATGAAGAATGTTTGCCGTCTCTGTCATTTCGACCATAAAAGTTGAACGGCCAGAAGCTAAATCATCAGATGCTCCAATACGAGTAAAGATACGATCTAGCGGTCCAATCTTAAGGCTGTCTGCGGGTACAAATGATCCTACGTGTGCCAGTAGAGCGATAAGTGCGGTTTGGCGCATATAGGTTGATTTACCACCCATATTCGGACCTGTAATGATCAGCATACGGCGATCATGATTGAGCGAAATTGGGTTAGCAATAAACGGTTCACTCAGTACTTGTTCTACAACAGGGTGACGACCAGCTTCAATCTCGATACCGGTTTCATCCATCAACTGAGGGCGGCAATAGTTAAGTGTATCGGCACGTTCGGCAAGGTTGGCAAGTACGTCTAATTCCGATAGCGAGTTAGCCATATTCTGCAATTGCTCAAGGTTTGGCATTAGCAGATCAAACAGTTCATCCCACAGTTTCTTCTCAAGAGCTAACGCTTTTGATTTGGAGTTAAGCACTTTATCTTCGTGCTCTTTAAGCTCTGGGATAATATAGCGTTCAGCATTTTTTAGGGTTTGACGACGGATATAGTGACTCGGTACCAGATGGCTTTGGCCTCGGCTTACCTGAATATAGAAGCCATGTACTTGGTTAAATCCTACTTTAAGGCTATCGATATCATGGCGCTCACGTTCGCGGGCCTCTAGCTCTTCTAAGTATTTTGTTGCGCCATCGGCAAGGTCACGCCACTCATCCAATTCGGCATTATATCCAGGAGCTAGTACGCCACCGTCACGGATAATAACTGGCGGATTCTCGATAATGGCATGTTCAAGAAGTTGGCATACCTCATCCATTGGAGCGGCAAGAGCTGCTAACTCACCAATACGAGGGTCAGAAACTTCTGCTAAAAGATCTGCAAGCTCTGGTAGATTTTGTAGCGCGATACGCATACGAGCCAAATCGCGAGGTCGAGCTGAGCGCAGTGCTAGACGGGCAAGAATACGCTCTAAGTCCCCCATGTGACGTAATACGCCAGCTAGCTCACTAAATAGGCCGCTATCTTTAAACGCACCGATAGCGTTGTATCGACCATTAAGCTGTTTAGGATCACGAATAGGCTGATGTAACCAACGTTTTAATAAGCGACTACCCATGGGTGTAGCCGTTTGGTCTAAAACAGAAGCCAGTGTGTTATCAAAGCCGCCAGCAAGGTTTTGGGTCAGCTCTAGGTTGCGACGTGTTGCTGCATCTAAGATAACAGCATGATCTTTAGTATCTAATGTAATCGCTCGAATATGAGGTAACGCGGTACGCTGTGTATCTTTCACATATTGCAGTAAGCAGCCTGCTGCACATAGGCCGCGTTCAGCGTGTTCAACACCAAAACCAACCAGATCGCGAGTGCCAAACTGCATGGTTAATTGTTGGCGCGCTGTACTAAGTTCGAATTCCCATACTGGGCGACGTCGTTTACCTTTAAAACTTTCAATTAAATGAAGGTAAGTAAAGTCTTCAGGATAAAGCAGTTCTGCAGGCATTGTTCGTTGTAGTTCTGCCTGCATTTCCTCTTCTGTACTCGGTTCGGTCAACATAAAGCGACCAGAGGTAATATCTAATGTGGCATAACCAAAACCATTATTGTGCGCAAAAATGGCAGCAATGAGATTATCGCGGCGTTCATTAAGTAAGGCTTCATCACTCACAGTACCAGGCGTAACAATGCGAACAACTTGACGCTCAACGGGGCCTTTGCTGGTTGCTGGATCCCCAATTTGCTCACAGATCGCAACAGAAACACCTTGCTGTACTAACTTGGCTAAATAGCCTTCAGCAGCATGATGTGGTACTCCTGCCATAGGAATTGGCTGACCATTGGATGCACCACGTTTAGTGAGTGAGATATCCAGCAATTGCGACGCTTGTTTTGCATCATCATAAAAAAGTTCGTAAAAGTCGCCCATGCGATAGAACAACAGTACATCAGGGTTTTCCGCCTTGATTTTTAGATACTGTTGCATCATTGGTGTATGTTTTTCTAAGCCTTGTACTGTCACGATTACGCCTGCTTTCGCTAATGAATGACTCAGCAACCAAGTTGTTTCTGAGGTATAAAATTCTGGTTGCTTAGGATACGTGAATCGGGTCATTGGGCAAAGTGGCGACCACAATTTTATTTGCGAAACTTGTTTATTGTGCGCAAAACCCCCATAACTAGAGAGAAGAAAATATTGGATCAGTTATCCACTATGGCCGTGAGGAATCAGTTATGGAACACATTCAAGCGCTAGCAAATCAACTGGGAGACGCGCTAGCAAAACAGCAGTGGGTTGCCACAACGGCAGAATCTTGCACCGGTGGTGGAGTTGCAACAGCTATCACAGATATAGCGGGAAGCTCTCAATGGTTTGATCGAGCATTTATCACCTACAGTAATGAAGCGAAAATGCAGATGCTGGGTGTGCAAGCTGAGACATTAGCAAACCATGGCGCGGTCAGTGAACCTGTCGTAGAACAAATGGCTGAAGGGGCGCTGACAAACTCGTTGGCCGATATTAGTGTCGCGATTAGTGGTATTGCAGGACCAACGGGTGGAACAGAAGAAAAGCCAGTTGGTACAGTTTGGTTTGCATGGGCTGATAAGCAGGGCTGGCGTAAGACGATGGTTTGTCAGTTTAGCGGTAACCGTAGTCAAGTACGTTATCAGGCTATCACACAAGCAATCTTAGGCATGCTTCACCACTTGGCTGAACTTTAAAACAAAAGTTACGTCAGAACTGATACCTGTTTCAAAAAAATTTTTATTCAGTGCTAGACACTGTATGAATAAACAGTATACTAAACCCAGTTAAATAAATTCAGATTTTCACACATTAGCATCCGATGGAGAGTCGAATGGACGAGAATAAACAAAAGGCTCTTGCCGCTGCGTTAGGCCAAATTGAGAAGCAGTTCGGTAAAGGCTCTATCATGAAGCTTGGCGATAACCGTACTATGGATATCGAAACCGTATCAACTGGTTCGTTAGCTCTTGATATCGCATTGGGTGCTGGTGGTTTACCTATGGGCCGTATCGTTGAGATTTTTGGTCCTGAATCATCAGGTAAAACAACATTAACATTAGAAACCATCGCGTCAGCTCAGCGCCAAGGTAAAACTTGTGCCTTTATTGATGCCGAGCACGCACTGGATCCTATTTATGCTAAGAAATTAGGCGTAGATATTGACCAACTTTTGGTTTCTCAGCCAGATACTGGTGAGCAAGCGTTAGAGATTTGTGATGCATTAGCACGCTCTGGTGCTGTTGACCTTATTGTTGTCGACTCCGTTGCTGCATTAACACCAAAAGCAGAAATTGAAGGCGAAATGGGTGACTCACATATGGGTCTGCAAGCTCGTATGCTGTCTCAAGCAATGCGTAAGCTAACGGGTAACCTAAAGCAGTCTAACTGTATGTGTATTTTCATCAACCAGATCCGTATGAAGATCGGTGTGATGTTCGGTAATCCAGAAACAACAACTGGTGGTAATGCACTTAAGTTTTACGCTTCTGTTCGTCTTGATATCCGTCGTACAGGTTCAATCAAAGATGGCGAAGAAGTTGTTGGTAATGAAACTCGTATTAAAGTGGTGAAGAACAAAATCGCTGCACCATTTAAGCAAGCTGAAACGCAAATTCTGTACGGACAAGGCTTTAACCGTGTTGGTGAGCTGATTGACCTTGGTGTTAAGCAAAAGCTAATTGAAAAAGCTGGTGCTTGGTACAGTTATAAAGGCGATAAGATTGGTCAAGGTAAAGCAAATGCGGGTAAATTCTTAACCGAGAATCCAGCTATTGCCGATGAGATCGAAAAACAAATTCGTGAGTTGTTATTAACACCACCGCAAGAAGAAACAACTGAAGATGCTTCTCTTGATGCTATCGAAGCTGGTGAAGATAAAGCATTTTAAGCATTGCTGCTGATAACAAGATTGAATCAAAACCCAACCTAAGTGTTGGGTTTTTTCATTTTTAGCAAAATTTATTATGTTTAATGATTCATTATCGCTATATGTGCAATTAGTATATAAACTTATGGTTATCTCTAGATATAACTAGACATAAACAGACAACTAATACTATTGCGAAGTTACATTATATGAGTTCATGCCGTACGTTTTGGCACCGATGTTGGCGCTTTATCAGGGAAAGTTTTACGACGTTATATGCCATTAGACATATTTTTATTGCGCTGCTTGTTTTAGGTAATAGTGCATTCATTTTACATGTAATATATGGCTTACCAATCGATCTAGTCTCGATTTTTAATGTTAAGAATTACGAAGACCTCAATCTCACTTTTTTAATAAACGCACCGTATTTTATGTTAGGTGTATTTATTGCAATGAGTACGATTGGTTTGTTTTTTCGAGCCAGAATATCCTGGGTAATATGTTTTACCTTGCTGATTATTAATGCCTTTTATGCAATGCAGTTAAGGCCGTCAGAAGAGTATAATTTTCATTACAGCCTCTTTACGATAGCGGTACTATTTCTTAATCGAAAACATTTTTCCAAAAGCAGCGTTGCGGCAGGTACCATTTTTGCCTTAATCAGTATGATTTCCTTAATGCTGACGTCGACGTATGGGGCATTGTATTTTGGTGATGGTTATAAGCCTCCGATTAACGATTTATCAACCGCACTTTATTACGCCATCGAAACCATGACAACAGTCGGTTATGGCGATATTGTTCCTGTTTCTGAGCCCGCTCGATTATTTACAATTTCCGTTATCATTGCGGGTATTACTGTATTTGCAACCTCACTTACCTCGGTGTTAGGTCCTGCGGTGCAAAGTGGTTATGAGCGATTAACAAAGGGAAAAACGAAGAAAATGAAGCGTAAAAACCATTTTATTATCTGCGGCTTATCGAGTCTTGCGCTCAATACCATTCAACAGCTAATACAAAGAAAACAACCAGTGACTGTGATTGTTTCTCCGCGAACACAGCAGGCGGCAAAAGATTTACTTGAAGACTTGGATGTGGTTGTTGGTGATTACAGTGATGGCAGTGTTTTAAAACAAGCAGGTGTTATGGATGCCAAAGCACTATTAGCTCTTAGTGATGATGATGCTGATAATGCTTTTATTGTGTTATCTGCCATTGAATTAAAAACTGACGCCCATAATGTCGCGTTAGTGAACGACAGTAAAAATATCAACAAAGTAAAAAGTGTTAATCCTGACATCGTAATTTCACCCCAGCAGTTTGCGAGTGATATCTTAGCGCGAGTTCTAAATGGCGAAACTATCGATAGCGAGTCGATTGTTTCATCACTACTTAATTCGGTTCAAGGGTTAAATGAAAAGCAGATCAGCAAAGATTAAGGGTGAGTTAGTCAGTATAGGTTAAAAGTTTTAACTAAAATGGCTTTCTTATCCTTGGTTTTGTGGTGATGTTGAGCTTATAACTTATTATTTGCTGAATTTCTGTATATAACATTTCACCAAATGAGGGGCGTTGTTTTACAATTACGCCCAAAATATTTATCTTAGTCTGATCACGTCGCACTAAGCTAGCTAGGGTAGGGAAGCCGAACTCTAGCCGATTGACTAAGTGTCATTTTCGTTTTTTACAAAAAGCATTAATTTCAGGATTTGCCAATGTACATGAGCACTGATGAGATCCGCCGTGCGTATCTTGCGTTTTTTGAGAGCAAAGGCCACCAAATCGTGGAAAGCTCATCTCTAGTTCCTGCGAACGACCCAACGCTGTTGTTCACCAATGCGGGTATGAACCAATTTAAAGATGTTTTCTTAGGTTTAGAAAAGCGCAGCTACACGCGAGCGACAACCGCACAGCGCTGTGTACGTGCTGGTGGTAAGCATAACGACCTTGAAAATGTGGGCTTTACTGCTCGTCACCACACTTTCTTCGAAATGCTAGGTAACTTTAGTTTCGGTGATTACTTCAAGCATGATGCTATTAAATATGCTTGGGAGTTTTTAACAACGGTTCTTGAGCTACCAGAAGATCGTCTACTTGTAACTATTTATGAGTCTGATGATGAAGCATTTGAAATTTGGAATAAAGAAGTAGGTATCCCTGCGGATCGTATCGTTCGCATTGGTGATAACAAAGGCGCGCCTTTTGCTTCAGATAACTTCTGGCAGATGGGTGATACAGGTCCTTGTGGTCCATGTACTGAAATTTTCTTCGATCATGGTGATCACATCTGGGGTGGTCGTCCTGGCACACCAGAAGAAGATGGTGACCGTTTCATCGAGATCTGGAACAACGTATTTATGCAATACAACCGTCAAGCTGACGGTACTATGGAACCACTACCTAAGCCATCTGTTGATACAGGTATGGGTATTGAGCGTATTGCTGCAATCATGCAAGGTGTTCACTCTAATTATGAAATCGACATCTTTAAAACACTGATTAAAGATGCGGCTGACATCATTGGTTATGATGATCTTTCTAACCAATCGCTACGTGTTGTAGCCGACCACATCCGTTCATGTGCTTACCTAATCGCAGACGGTGTAATGCCATCTAATGAAGGTCGTGGCTATGTACTTCGTCGTATCATTCGTCGTGCAGTTCGTCATGGCAACAAGCTAGGTGCAAAAGGTGCATTCTTCTACAAACTAGTGGGTCCTTTAGCTGATGTTATGGGTACCGCGGGTAGTGAGTTGAAGAAACAGCAAGAGATGGTTGAGAAAGTACTTAAGATCGAAGAAGAAAACTTTGGTCGTACACTTGACCGTGGTCTGACAATTCTAAATGAAGCTCTAGATAACCTAGACGGTTCTATTTTAGATGGCGAAACAGTATTTAAACTATACGATACTTACGGTTTCCCAGCTGACTTAACTAATGACGTTGCGCGTGAGCGTGGCTTTACCATTGACGAAGAAGGCTTTGAAGCTGCAATGGAAGAGCAACGTCAACGTGCTCGTGATGCTGGCCAGTTTGGTGTGGACTACAACAACGTAATTAAAGTTGATGCAAACACTGAATTTAAAGGTTATGAAGCAACTGATGGCGAAGGTGTTATTGTTGCAATTTACCGTGATGGTGAAGAAGTTGACGCTTTAGCAGCAGGTGAAGAAGCGATTATTGTACTTGACCAAACACCATTCTACGCAGAATCAGGTGGTCAATGTGGTGATACAGGCGCATTAGCTGCAGCGGGTGTTGCATTTACTGTTGCTGATACTCAGAAGTTTGGCCATGCAATTGGTCACAAAGGTACGCTAACTGAAGGTGCACTAAAAGTTGGCGATAAGTTAGCTGCTACTGTCGACCATGTTCGTCGTGGCGCGATTAGCCTAAACCACTCAGCAACGCACTTAATGCATGCAGCACTTCGCAAGTTATTAGGTGAGCACGTAGCTCAGAAAGGCTCTCTAGTTAAGCCAGATAGCCTACGTTTTGACTTCTCACACCTAGAAGCGGTTAAGCCAGAGCAACTTCGTGAAGTTGAGCGTATGGTGAACGACCAAATTCGCTTAAACCATGCTATCGATACTGAAATTATGGATATCGAAGCGGCGAAAGAAAAAGGCGCAATGGCACTATTTGGTGAGAAATATGATGATCAAGTTCGTGTGTTAAGCATGGGCGATTTCTCAACTGAGCTATGTGGTGGTATTCACGCTAAACGTACTGGTGATATCGGTCTATTTAAGATTGTATCTGAAGGTGGTATCGCAGCTGGTATTCGTCGTATTGAAGCGGTAACAGGCGCTGCGGCAATCGAAGCTCTACACGCACAAGATGAGCAATTAGCAAAAGCGGCTCGTTTAGTGAAATCTGATACTGCTTCTGTGGTGAACAAGGTTGAAGCTCTTGTTTCTCATAGCAAGCAATTAGAAAAAGAAATCCAACAGCTAAAAGATAAGCTTGCAGCTCAAGAGGGCGCAGGTCTTATCAATCAGGCACAAGAAATTAACGGCGTTAAAGTTCTTATTGCTAAGCTAGATGGTGCAGATAACAAAGCATTACGCGGAATGGTAGATGAACTTAAGAATCAGCTATCAAGCGGTATTGTGGTGTTAGGCAATGTGAGTGATGACAAAGTTGGTCTAATCGCTGGTGTAACTAAAGATCTTATCGGCAAAGTAAAAGCGGGTGAGCTTGTTAATATGGTTGCACAACAAGTTGGCGGTAAAGGCGGCGGTCGTCCTGATATGGCTCAAGCAGGCGGTACTGACGCAAGTGCACTTCCTGCAGCGCTAGAATCAGCTAAAGCATGGATTGAAGAGCGTCTGTAAGGCGCTCTCATCGGCATTGCAAAGCAATAGGCTTAGGCCTTAGGAAGGTAAAGTAACGTGACGCAAAAAGCGTGTAAGTCGCTAATAGTGCAAAAATTTGGCGGAACATCAGTAGGCTCAATTGAGCGCATTCACGCTGTTGCTGAACGAGTTATCGAAGCTAAAGAAGCAGGATCACAGCTGGTTGTTGTGGTCTCTGCTATGGCAGGGGAAACCAATCGATTACTTGATTTAGCGCAGAAGATAGATTCGGTTCCAACCGATCGTGAACTGGATGTTTTGTTATCGGCTGGCGAACAGATGTCGATGGCGCTGTTGGCAATGACATTAAATAAACTTGGTCATGAAGCGGTGTCGCTAACTGGATGGCAGGCGGGTATTGTTACCAACCAGCAATTTAATAATGCGAGCATCGATTCGATTGATACCACGCGTATTCAGTCGTTACTTGAACAAGATAAAATTGTTATTGTTGCAGGCTTTCAAGGTATTACTGATGAAGGTGACATTACGACATTAGGTCGTGGCGGTTCCGATACCACGGCAGTGGCTTTAGCTGGAGCGTTAAACGCGACTGAATGCCAAATCTTTACTGATGTGGATGGCGTATACAGCTGTGACCCTAGAGTCGTACCTGAGGCGTGTCGTTTGCATACTATCGATTTTCCAACGATGGAAGCAATGGCAAAGCAGGGTGCTAAAGTACTGCATTTACCTTCTGTTCAATTTGCATGGAAAAACCGAGTGCCACTACGTGTGCTATCTTCTTTTACCAAGCAAGGGGGAACCCTTGTCACAGGAGAAGAGTGTATCCATGATATTAGTGGTATTGCGCTACAGCGTGATTTGCTTCATGTTCAGGTTGCTCACGAAGATTTAGCAGCACTGGAAAAACAGTGCTATTTATTAGGTATTAAAGTTTGGACTGTGATCTCTGAGGCAGAACGTGCCGGAGTTGTGATCAAACAAGATGCTTATGCTAAGTTAAATCTGGTATTTGCTGAAAAAATTCGTAATAGTGTTGATGTTAGCTCGTTGACTTGTGTTGGTAATAACGTCGAATCAGTTATAACCAAAGCGAATCAATTGCTTGGTGAATATAACATTAGTGTATTAGCAACCGAACCTGGTATTCAGTGCCTATTAATGTTGTTCGAACCTGACTCGGTCAATAAAGCAGCAAATATAATTCATGAACACTATGTTTTAGCTAATGTGAAGCAAAAAGATCCACAAAAAGTCGTGGTTTCTTAAATCCTGTGTTTACGGAATTATTGCTTTTAAGGGATAATAGTTTTAAAGAAAGATAAGACAGAGATTACTCAAGGAGCACAAGAATGCTAATTTTGACTCGCCGCGTAGGTGAAACCCTTATGATTGGTGATGAAGTTACAGTAACTGTACTAGGTGTTAAAGGTAACCAAGTACGTATTGGTGTTAACGCACCTAAAGAAGTTTCTGTACACCGTGAAGAAATTTATATGCGAATTCAAGCGGAAAAAGAAACTGGTACTCCAAGTACTGGTAACTACTAGTCGCGAAAAAGCCAGCTTTGATAGCTGGCTTTTTTATGCCTAAAATTTGGAATTTATTTGTGAGCAAATTATAAAAACAATTAAATATTTCAACGGGTACGTTGCATAATTTATCGTATTGTTTATTAAGTGTTCATGTGTGCAATAAACCTCATTTTTTAGCAATAAAGTGTTTGACTTATTTTTGCTTAACAGTAATATGAGCCCCCGCAAGACGGTGAGGTGGCCGAGAGGCTGAAGGCGCTCCCCTGCTAAGGGAGTATACGGTTTATCCCGTATCGAGGGTTCGAATCCCTCCTTCACCGCCATTCTTGCACAATGCGCGTCCGTAGCTCAGCTGGATAGAGTACCTGGCTACGAACCAGGCGGTCGGAGGTTCGAATCCTCCCGGACGCGCCATTATTTTTAAATACATGGCTTTGCTTTTTGTTCAAAGCGGTGTATAAAAACCGAATTAAGTGTGCGCTCGTAGCTCAGCTGGATAGAGTACCTGGCTACGAACCAGGCGGTCGGAGGTTCGAATCCTCCCGAGCGCGCCATTAATTTGTGTGGTGAGGTGGCCGAGAGGCTGAAGGCGCTCCCCTGCTAAGGGAGTATACGGTTTATCCCGTATCGAGGGTTCGAATCCCTCCTTCACCGCCATTCATTCTTCTTTAAGACTGCTGTCTTAAATCAGAATAGCCTGCGCGTCCGTAGCTCAGCTGGATAGAGTACCTGGCTACGAACCAGGCGGTCGGAGGTTCGAATCCTCCCGGACGCGCCATTATTTAAAATGTACGACTTGTTCTTCAAGTGGTATAGTACAAACCGAATTAAGTGTGCGCTCGTAGCTCAGCTGGATAGAGTACCTGGCTACGAACCAGGCGGTCGGAGGTTCGAATCCTCCCGAGCGCGCCATAATTTGAGTGGTGAGGTGGCCGAGAGGCTGAAGGCGCTCCCCTGCTAAGGGAGTATACGGTTTATCCCGTATCGAGGGTTCGAATCCCTCCTTCACCGCCATTTATTCTCCCCCAAGATCAATTCTTGAGTCAGAATTGCCTGCGCGTCCGTAGCTCAGCTGGATAGAGTACCTGGCTACGAACCAGGCGGTCGGAGGTTCGAATCCTCCCGGACGCGCCATTATTTCTTTAAGTAACAATGGATTGCTACTTATACTGATATCGAATTCGATATTGGTAGGGTTAGTGATTTTATTGTTGTTTAAACTCCTGCGCGCTCGTAGCTCAGCTGGATAGAGTACCTGGCTACGAACCAGGCGGTCGGAGGTTCGAATCCTCCCGAGCGCGCCATAATTTAAAATAGTATTGATCCAAACGATTGATATTAGCCTGCGCGTCCGTAGCTCAGCTGGATAGAGTACCTGGCTACGAACCAGGCGGTCGGAGGTTCGAATCCTCCCGGACGCGCCATTCTTCAAGTTTGATGAAGATAAAATTATCAAACAACCCTGCGCGCTCGTAGCTCAGCTGGATAGAGTACCTGGCTACGAACCAGGCGGTCGGAGGTTCGAATCCTCCCGAGCGCGCCATAATTTAAATAGTATTGATCTAACCGATTGATATTAGCCTGCGCGTCCGTAGCTCAGCTGGATAGAGTACCTGGCTACGAACCAGGCGGTCGGAGGTTCGAATCCTCCCGGACGCGCCATTCTTCAAGTTTGATGAAGATAAAATTATCAAACAACCCTGCGCGCTCGTAGCTCAGCTGGATAGAGTACCTGGCTACGAACCAGGCGGTCGGAGGTTCGAATCCTCCCGAGCGCGCCATAATTTAAAATAGTATTGATCTAAACGATTGATATTAGCCTGCGCGTCCGTAGCTCAGCTGGATAGAGTACCTGGCTACGAACCAGGCGGTCGGAGGTTCGAATCCTCCCGGACGCGCCATTCTTCAAGTTTGATGAAGATAAAATTGTCAAACAACCCTGCGCGCTCGTAGCTCAGCTGGATAGAGTACCTGGCTACGAACCAGGCGGTCGGAGGTTCGAATCCTCCCGAGCGCGCCATTATTTAAATAGTATTGATCTAACCGATTGATATTAGCCTGCGCGTCCGTAGCTCAGCTGGATAGAGTACCTGGCTACGAACCAGGCGGTCGGAGGTTCGAATCCTCCCGGACGCGCCATTCTTCAAGTTTGATGAAGATAAAATTGTCAAACAACTCTGCGCGCTCGTAGCTCAGCTGGATAGAGTACCTGGCTACGAACCAGGCGGTCGGAGGTTCGAATCCTCCCGAGCGCGCCATTATTTAAAAGCTCAGCTTATTGCTGGGCTTTTTTTCTATCTGTTGTTTCTGCCTGTTATTTGATATTCCACCCTCTGCTTTATCTATATTTATTACTTTCTCTTTTTACTCTAATTATTTTTTCTATTTAAAATTAAATAGTTGTCTATATATCTTGCTGTTTTTGGGTGCGGTGTTTGCTCACGTTTTTACTATTACTCAGAACGATACAAAATCCGTTGATAAGTTTTGTAACAATAATCTTGAAGGGCTAGGGCTTATTTGCTGCGGGTATTTTGTTGGCTCGAGTCGGAAGCTGATGTATGGTGAGGATAGCAACCTAACATATTGCTATTAAAAGAAAACGGGTTGCGTGAAGTGACCCGTTTTTTTATATCAAATAAGAGGTGACGCGATGAGTACATATCAGCAGGTCGTAATTTCACAATTTGGTGGCGTTGATGTGCTTCAGTGCCAGTTAACAGAGCTTCCAACTGTATTAGAGCCTCATCAAGTATTAGTCAAAGTAGATTACTGCGCAGTAAATCCTATTGATGCCAAAATTCGTCAAGGCAGTAACTTTGTCGCTCAGCAAATTCAAGATGTTTTACCGTGGGGCTTAGGCTATGACATCGCGGGTAAAGTGGTATCTGTAGGTTCAACGATTTCAGCTCTTAAAACGGGCCAACGAGTTGCGGGGTTAATAGGTTTTCCGCTACAAGGTGGAGGCTATTCCCAATATTGTGTAGTGGATTGGCAAGCGTTGTCGGTATTACCGGAACAGGTTGACTTACGCCAAGCCGCAGCCGTTCCATTGGCCGGACTTACTGCAATGCAGGCTATCGAGCTTGCAGATATTCAACCGCAAGAACGTGTTTTAGTGCTAGCTGGGTCCGGTGGGGTTGGCCATTTAGCATTACAACTTCTTAAGGCATTGCCGTGTCAGGTATTAGCAACTGGCTCCTCAACTAATCAAGCCTTTATTGCTTCTTTAGGTGCAGAGGCAATTGATTATGACAACGTAGATTTTGTTTCACTTGAACCAGTAGATGT
Source organism: Photobacterium damselae subsp. damselae (assembly GCF_038086725.1). Classification (NCBI taxonomy): domain Bacteria; kingdom Pseudomonadati; phylum Pseudomonadota; class Gammaproteobacteria; order Vibrionales; family Vibrionaceae; genus Photobacterium; species Photobacterium damselae. The sequence continues at coordinate 2,731,260 of NZ_CP146970.1, read as the reverse complement.
CATTATTGATTTGGTTGGTGGGAAAACAGGACTTGCGGCATTAGCTGCACTGAAACCGTCTGGCCGTATCATTACAGTACCAACAGTGACTCAGGCTGAGATCATCGCTCAAGCTCAAGATCTTGGTTTTTATGCTCAAGGTATGGTGGTGCAGCCAGATAAGATTCAGCAAGATATGTTATTGCAGCTTATTGCAGAGAAGAAACTTCGAGTTCATATCGATCAACAGTTTGATTTTTCTTCTGTCGCTCAAGCGCATCAGCACATTGAGTCGGGACGTACGCGAGGAAAGTTGGTTCTTGCAACCTTGAGTTAATGGTAGAAAAAGATAAATAAATGCTAGATTTAGTTAATGGGCAATCGGGTTTATGGGTATTATTTTCAACTGGGTTTTTAAGTGCCACACTGCTCCCTGGTGGCTCTGAAGCCAATCTGATTGCCAGTTTAAACTTAGGTGACAATGCACCCTGGTTGTTGGTGCTGGTTGCTACGTTAGGTAATAGTTTAGGCGGCATGACTAACTATTGGTTAGGTCGTCTGATACCTGATAAAACTTCTCAAGAAAAACATGGTCATAAAGCTATTAGATGGGTGAAAAAATATGGCTACTGGAGTCTCTTTTTTAGCTGGTTGCCCATCATCGGCGATCCTTTGTGTTTAGCTGCCGGCTGGCTTCGACTTCGCCCGTGGCTGAGCTTTGTTATTATTGTGGTTGGTAAGGCTGCGCGTTATAGCGTGCTGGCTGTGATCGTGTTAGGTCTTTTCCCAACGTTTTCTCACTAAAGGAATGTATTTGTGCAAAAGTGGATTCTCCCCCTTGCTCTATTGTCTGTAACTAATACAACATGGGCTGCAAAACAGAGCGATATTCCCTTGCCGAAAGGTGTCTCTTTTATTGAACAAGTTAAGCCAGAGCATGGAAAGGCGGTTATTCCTTTTCGCAAATACGAATTAAGCAATGGTTTAACCGTTATTCTGCATCAAGACAAGTCAGATCCTTTAGTTCATGTTGATATGACCTACCATGTAGGCTCGGCACGAGAAGAAGTCGGGAAATCAGGTTTTGCACATTTCTTTGAGCACATGATGTTTCAAGGCTCAAAACACGTAGGTGACCAAGAGCATTTTCGTTTAATTACAGAAGCAGGCGGTACTTTAAATGGCTCAACTAACCGAGACCGCACGAACTATTACGAAACCGTACCTGCCAACCAATTAGAAAAAGTACTGTGGCTTGAATCGGATCGAATGGGCTTTTTGCTTGATGCCGTGTCCCAGAAAAAATTTGAGATCCAACGTTCAACGGTCAAAAATGAACGAGCAGAGCGTTATGAAAACCGACCTTATGGCTTAGTGTATGAGCGTATGGGAGAAGCGCTGTTTCCTCGTAACCATCCATACTCATGGCAGACAATCGGATATGTTGCCGATCTAGATCGTGTTGATGTTAATGATCTTAAAGCTTTCTTCCTCCGCTGGTATGGCCCGAATAATGCCACGCTTACTATTGGTGGTGATATAGATATCGCGCAAACCTTAGACTGGGTAGAGAAATATTTTGGTTCTATTCCACGAGGTCCTGAGGTTAACAATGCACCAAAACAGCCAGTAACACTTAAGGCTGATCGCTATATCACTCTAGAAGATAAAGTTCAGCAGCCAATGTTGATGATGGGGTGGCCAACCTCTTATCGTGGTGCAAAAGATGAAGCTTCATTAGATATGCTGGCTCAAATTATTGGTGATGGTACCAATAGCTTGTTGTATCAAAAACTGGTTAAGACTGGACAAGTGGTTGATGCAGGTGCCTTTAATGATTGTGCAGAGCTTGCATGTACCATGTATGTCTACGCAATTGGTCCTAGCGGTGAAAAAGGCAACTTAAAGTCGATTCGTGGCAAAGTGATGGAGATAGTGAACAGTCTGGAAAAGCAGGGTGTGAAACAACAGGCCGTAGATGAAATTAAAGGTGTGGCAGAATCGAGTGCCATTTTTGGCTTACAGAGTGTCAGTGGTAAGGTTGCCCAGTTAGCGGCTTATCAAACATTTTATGGCGATCCAAATCATCTTGGTGTTGAGCTTGATAATATTCGCAAAGTCTCACCAAGTAGTATTGAAGCGGCATACAATCAATATATTTATCAGCATCCCAATGTCACTTTAAGTGTGGTGCCTCAAGGTAAGTTAGATTTGGTTGCCGCAAAAACGAACTTTACTCCCGAGCCGCGTAAGATCCCTGAACATCAAAAGATTAACGATGATCAACTGACGCTTCGCACGGCAAAAGATAATTTTGATCGTAGTGTTATGCCTCAGCCATCAAAGCCCGTTGAAGCAATGATGCCAAGTTTGTATGACGTAACGTTGGCAAATGGCATTAAGCTCCTTGGTACTCAGTATGATGAAACGCCTACTGTTGAGCTTCAACTTGTGGTTCCTGCTGGTCGTCGATATGAAGCTGAAGGTAAAGCAGGTCTAGCTCAGTTAACTGCTGCGATGATGAATGAAGCAACCACAAAAGCTTCTGCTGAACACATTGCTTCAGAATTGGATAAATTGGGTTCTAGTGTGAGTTTTGATGCTGGTCTATATGGCACAACCATCACCTTGTCTTCTCTTGCGAAAAACCTTAAGCCAACGTTAGCAATACTAGAGCAGCGATTGTTCCATCCGGCATTTGCTCAAGCCGATTTTGATCGTTTAAAGAAATTGGCGTTAGAAGGTCTTGTGTATGAACATCAACGTCCAGAGTGGTTAGCAGGACAAGCTACTCGTGATGTGATGTTTAAAGGCACCGTATTTAGTCAGGCACCAGAAGGTACCAAGGCATCAATTGAGAGCATAACGTTAGCGGATGTGAAAGATTTTTATCAGCGCTATTACACGCCTAATGGGGCTGATATGGTTGTTGTTGGTGATATTAAACCACAGACACTACAGCAAGATCTTGTATCTTTGGGTCAGTGGAAAGGACAGGCGGCTCCAACATATCACACACCAAAATTACCAAGCATAGAGAAGCCGGCAATTTGGATGGTTGATAAGCCAGGAGCACCACAAACTATCATTCGCCTAGTTCGTCAAGGTCTACCTTATGATGCAACTGGTGAGCTCTACAAAACTCAATTAGCTAACTTTAATCTGGCGGGTAACTTTAACAGTCGCATTAACTTAAATTTGCGTGAAGATAAAGGCTATACCTATGGTGCCGGAGGCTACCTAACGGGAGGAAAAGAGCTTGGTTTAGCTACTTTCTATGCTCAGGTACGTGCTGATGCAAGTTTGGCTGCAACCAAAGAATTTCTCGCGGAACTGAAAAAAATAAGCCAAGGTGGATTAACTGATAAAGAAATGAAATTTATGCGCCTTGCCGTCGGTCAACAAGATGCATTGAAATATGAGACGCCAGCGAAAAAAGCTCAGTTATTGGGACAAATGTTAACCTACTCTTTGCCAAAAGATTTTGTTGAGCAGCGAAATAAGATTGCAGCGACAATTTCTAAGTCAGAATTAGATAAGCTTGCTAAGAAGTGGTTTAACCCACAAGATTATCAGATTATTGTGGTGGGTGATGTGGCAAAATTAAAGCCTCAATTTGCAACGTTAGGCTTACCAATCCATGTGATTAAGCCACAACAATAACGAGTGTTTATAGATTAAAGCCGACGTATCACTGCGTCGGTTTTTTCTGTCTCGTAAAACTGTTTATCGATTTGATGCAATAATAAAACATGGTAATCAGAATCAATTATGATTACTCTATTTTCTAATTTTGATAATGACGAGAATGACCTTGATGGATTTTTCACAAAGGTTGCAGCAAGTTTCAGCCAATAAAGATGCTCTGAAAAAGTTTGGTCGTGGTCTGGAACGCGAAGCTCTGCGTATTACCACAGATCACCAATTATCGGATCAACCTCATCCCGTACAGCTCGGTTCTGCACTAACAAATAAGTGGATCACGACAGATTTTGCGGAATCCCTATTAGAGTTTATTACACCAGTTTCTCGCTCTGTTGATGATCTTCTTGCTCAACTTAGTGATATCCACCAGTTTACCTACAGCAAGATGGATGGCGAGCGTCTATGGCCGATGTCAATGCCTTGTTTTGTCGGTGACCAGGACGATATTACTTTAGCGCAATATGGTTCATCGAATGTGGGCCGGATGAAAACCTTGTATCGCGAAGGTTTGAAGCGTCGTTATGGTAGCGTGATGCAAATCATCTCTGGTGTGCATTTTAACTTTTCATTCCCTGATGAGTTTTGGGATCAATTATTTGGCCCGCAAAACGAACAAGAGCGTCAAGAATCTCGTTCGGCGGCTTACTTTGGCTTGATCCGAAATTACTACCGTTTTGGCTGGTTGATCCCATATCTATTTGGATCTTCACCTGCTCTATGTGGTTCTTTCTTACAAGGGAAGCCAATTAAAGATAAGTTCAGCAAAATTGGCCAAGGTACCTATTATTTAGAGAAAGCCACGGCACTACGCTTGAGTGATTTAGGCTATACCAATAATGCCCAAAGTGGCCTTAAAATTGGTTTTAATAGCTTAGAGCAGTATCTTGATGGATTAAATAAAGCCATTCGTACGCCGTCAGCAGAATTTGCTGATATTGGTGTTAAGGTGGGGGATGAATACCGTCAGCTTAATAGCAATGTGTTACAGATCGAAAATGAGCTTTATGCCCCAATTCGTCCTAAACGTGTAGCAAAAAGTGGTGAAAAACCATCAGAGGCATTGAAACGTGCTGGTGTTGAATATATTGAAGTTCGCTCACTTGATGTTAACCCATTTAGCCCAATTGGTGTGGTTGAAGATCAAATTCGTTTCTTGGATATATTCTTAACTTGGGCGGTGCTGTCGCCATCGAGTGATATGACCGATTGTGAACTTGGCTGCTGGCGTGAAAACTGGAGTAAAGTGATCTTAGATGGTCGTAACCCAGATCTAGTTCTGACTATTGGTTGTCATGGTGAGCAATTGACGCTTAAAGAGTGGGGCTCTCGTGTCTTTGCTGACTTTGCCCAAGTTGCGAAAATGTTAGATGAAGCTAATGGTACCACGGCTTATCAAGAGACTTGTGAGCGTTTACTTGGTTGGATTGAACACCCTGAGCGTACGCTATCGGCCCAACTGCTAGAGCAAATTAAACAGTTTGATGGGATTGGTAAAGTGGGTGATGAATTAGCAAAACAGCATGCTGAATATATGGCTCATCGTCAGTATCAATTCTATAACGAAGCCCAGTTTGAAACTGAAGCGAAGGAGTCAATTGCAAAACAGCAGCAAATTGAAGCCAATGATACGGTCTCTTTTGATGATTATTTAGCGGCGTACTTTGCTGATATCAAATAATTGATGATTGCTTGATCTTATTACGGAAGGTCATGTTAGAGTAGATAAGGTGATCTTAGGATCACCTTTTTTCGTATGTAGGGACACGGTTTTGCCCTGATGACCAGATGAGCAAGAGAGAAGATGATTTCACCACCACGCTTGATTGTATTTATCGCACTAGCTTTAGCATTAACAGGCTGCGCCACTCCGCCACCTAAGAATCAGTCTAATATTTGCAGCATCTTCCGGGAAAATCCTGATTGGTACAAAGATGCCGTTAAGATGGAAAATAAATGGGGAACACCAATTCATGTCGCAATGGCTATTATTAAACAAGAAAGTAGCTTTCGTCATGATGCTCGCCCCCCTAAAGATTATGTTTTAGGCTTTATTCCATGGGGACGTGTGAGTAGCGCATACGGTTATGCTCAGGCACAAGACCCTGCTTGGGAAGATTTCCAACGCGCGACCAATAATGGTGGCTCACGAACCGACTTTTACGATTCATTGCAATTTGTGGGTTGGTATACTTATGAAACTCAACGTCAATTGGGTATTTCAAAATGGGATGCTTATCGCCAGTATTTAGCCTATCACGAGGGGAGAGGTGGATATCAGCGTGGTACATACCGTCGTAAACCTAATTTGATGCAAGTGGCTCGTAAAGTTGACCGCTACTCAAAAGAGTATGGCTGGCAATTGAAGCAGTGTCGTCAGGAGTTGGAATCTAAACGTAGCTGGTGGCCCTTTTAATTACCAGTAATAGGCTATTGAAATAACAAGGAGATGTTATGCCACTATTAGACAGTTTTACCGTAGATCATACTAAGATGCAGGCTCCCGCCGTTCGCGTGGCAAAAACCATGCAGACCCCAAAAGGCGATACGATTACTGTGTTTGATTTACGTTTTTGTCGCCCAAATAATGAGATTTTATCTGAGCGCGGAATTCATACTCTAGAGCACTTATTTGCAGGGTTTATGCGTCAGCACCTTAATTCAGATACAGTTGAAATTATTGATATTTCACCGATGGGGTGTCGAACGGGATTTTATATGAGCCTAATTGGTGAGCCGCAAGAGACAGTTGTGGCACAGGCTTGGCTTGATGCTATGCAAGATGTGTTATCGGTGGACTCTCAAGATAAAATTCCAGAGCTTAATGAATATCAGTGTGGTACGTATGCGATGCATTCACTTGCAGAGGCACAAGCTATTGCGCAAAGTATTGTTACTGCTGGTGTGGGGGTAAATCAAAATGATGATTTGGCTCTGCCCGCTGAGATGTTAGTTCAGCTAAAAGTGTAGTTTGCGTGGGATCTCTAGATAAAACTTATTGAGAGCGCCAAAAATAAAGCCAGCTATTATCGCTGGCTTTATCGTTCTGTTTAATAGTGATGATTACCGAACCTGTTATTTGTCGTTTTTACGGCTCATTGGCAACACTTTAACTAATTTAATCATGTTGTCTGAGACTTCGACTACTTCCATTTTTTTATTACCGATACGGAAACTGATTGGACTATCGGGGATGTACTCTAAGTATTCTAGAATAAGTCCGTTTAGCGTTCTCGGTCCATCGGTAGGTAGTTTCCATTTCAGGCTCTTGTTCAGATCTCGAATATTGGCACTGCCTTCTATCAATAAGCTCCCGTCGCTTTGCGGAGTAATCTCTTCAGCTAACGTTGGTGCGATAGAAGTCGTAAATTCTCCTACAATCTCTTCAAGAATATCTTCTAAAGTAATCAATCCTTGAATATCACCATATTCGTCAACAATAAGACCAATGCGTTCTTTATTGCGTTGGAACTTGAGCAACTGGATATTAAGCGGAGTACCTTCGGGAATGAAATACACCTCATCGGCTGCGCGCAACAGGTTCTCTTTACTGAATTCGTTTTTATCTAGCATCATGCGATAAGCTTCACGGACTCGAAGCATACCAACGACTTCATCAATGGTATCGCGATATAAAACGATACGGCCGTGAGCTGAGTGACTGAGTTGGCGAGCAATGGATTTCCAGTCATCATTGATGTTAATCGCCGCGATTTCATTGCGAGGGATCATTACATCAACTACGGTGACATTCTCTAAATCCAAAATGGACAACAGCATATCTTGGTGACGGCGTGGAATAAGACTGCCTGCTTCGTTAACTACTGTTCGTAACTCTTCTGATGTAAGTGGATTACCACCGTCGTTTTTATTGCGAAGGCCAAATAAGAAGAGAAAAGATGCTGTAATACCATTAACAATCCATACCAGAGGGTAGAGTATCTTCATTAATGCGTTAAGTAAGATACTACTGGCATAAGAGATACGTTCTGGATATTGAGCGGCTAAGGTTTTTGGTGTGACTTCAGAGCATACCAGTACCACTAAAGTTAAAGCACCTGTTGCAATAGCAACTCCAGCATCACCATAGAGTCGCATACCTAAAATGGTTGCTATGGCAGAGGCAAGAATATTAACCAGATTATTACCAATTAAAATTAGGCCAATAAGGCGTTCTGGGCGAGCTAATAGTTTTTCTACTCGCTGTGCTCCTTTATGTCCTTGGTTGGCTAAGTGGCGCAGTTTGTAGCGGTTGAGCGCCATCATACCCGTCTCAGAACCTGAGAAGTAGGCTGAGAGAACGAGCATTAAAATCAATAGCGCAAATAAGACGCCAGTCGATATATCTTCCAAAAATTGTTTCCTTTAAATGACAAGCTGTAAATGGCGAGCAAATTACCCACCAATAATAATTTCTTTTACAAATCGGCTGCCAAAGTAGGCTAGTGTTAATAAAAATGCACCTACAAGGCTGATCCAAATCACACGACGACCACGCCACCCTTGGCGATAATGGCCCCAAAGCAGCACACTATAAACCAGCCATGCCAGAATAGAGAGCACGGCTTTATGTGTCTTTCCTTGGGCAAACATATCCTGTAAAAACAGCAGGCCAGTAAGTAAAGTTACGGTTAATAAACCATTACCGACTAAAATAAGCTTGAAAAGTTGCCTCTCCACCATCATTAATGGGGGAATGTTAGGATTGAGTTGTAGGCTTTTCTTACTTTTTAGTTTGTTATCTAGCCACGCCAGCTGAATTGCATATAAAGTAGCAATCATTAGGGTGGAATATGAGAACAACGCAAGAGAAATATGGAGCAATACTTGCGGATTGGCCTCTAAATGGGTAATAAAGGCACCTGGTAACAGGGTTGCCGCTGCAAGATTGATGGCAGCAAAGCTATAAACCACAGGTAAGACAAACCATATTCTCATTTTCAACATCGCAAAAGTGGTGATAATCGCAATGATCACACTGATTAACGATGCGACGTTGAGAATACTTAAGTTTTGGCCGTGAACACCTAATATGAGATCTTTTAGCAATAAGATATGTAAGGCAATCGCTAGCAATGCCGAAATAAACACAGGTCGTGTTTTGATGCCATTACTGTTGCTCAGCCCGGGAATAATAAAGACGAGGGCAGCGATATAGCAGCCAATAGCTGCAACAGCGATTAAGATATCCATAATTACTGAGAAGACTCCATAGCAAACATAGCTAGTTTTCGATGATCTGGAGTGGCAATTATACCTTGCAGACACCAGTGTCGCCAATGTAAAGCCAATAACATCCGGGATAACATGAAAGAAGACACAAAATTGCGGTATACTGTCTTCAATAATTCATATTCAATATAAAGATTTAGTTGCGTAACAAGCGAGTAGCACATGTTCGAAAATTTAACCGAGCGTCTATCGCGAACGCTGAAAAATGTCAGCGGTCGTGGTCGCCTAACAGACGATAACATCAAAGATACACTGCGCGAAGTCCGCATGGCGTTACTCGAAGCCGATGTTGCGCTTCCAGTTGTTCGTGAGTTCGTTAACCGCGTTAAAGAGCGCGCTGTTGGTACTGAAGTATCTAAAAGTTTAACCCCTGGTCAAGAGTTCATCAAAATTGTTCAAGCTGAACTTGAAGCGGTTATGGGTGAGCAAAATGAAGAGCTGAATCTTGCAAGTCAGCCGCCAGCTGTGATCTTAATGGCCGGTCTTCAAGGTGCAGGTAAAACCACCAGTGTCGGTAAGTTAAGTAAAGTATTAAAAGAGCGTAACAAGAAGAAAGTATTGGTTGTTTCTGCCGACGTTTATCGTCCAGCGGCAATCAAGCAGCTTGAAACGTTAGCGACTGATCTTGGAGTGGATTTCTTCCCTTCAACGCCAGATCAAAAGCCGGTCGATATTGCAAAAGCGGCCGTTGCTCATGCTAAGTTGAAGTTCTATGACGTTCTAATTGTCGATACAGCAGGTCGTCTGCATGTTGACAGTGAAATGATGGATGAGATCAAAGACGTTCATCAGGTGCTAAACCCAGTTGAGACTCTGTTTGTTGTCGATGCAATGACAGGTCAAGATGCGGCAAATACGGCAAAAGCATTCAACGATGCTCTACCTTTAACGGGTGTAATCCTGACTAAAGTTGATGGTGATGCTCGTGGTGGTGCGGCACTATCTGTTCGTCATATCACAGGTAAGCCAATTAAATTCTTAGGTGTGGGTGAGAAAACCGACGCCCTAGAACCTTTCCATCCAGACCGTGTTGCTTCTCGTATCTTAGGTATGGGCGATGTTCTTTCATTAATTGAAGATATCGAACGTAACGTAGATAAAGATGAAGCAGAAAAGCTGGCTAAGAAGTTTAAAGAGAAAAAAGGTTTTGATCTTGAAGACTTCCGTTCTCAGCTACAGCAGATGAAGAAAATGGGTGGCATGATGGGTATGCTTGATAAGCTACCTGGTATGTCACAACTTCCTGGTGATGTAAAAGATAAAGTTGATGATAAAATTTTTGTCCAAATGGAAGCTATCATTAACTCGATGACACCAGGTGAACGTGAGCGTCCAGATCTGATTAAGGGTTCACGTAAAAAGCGTATTGCTGCCGGTTCTGGTACTCAAGTACAAGATGTTAACCGCCTATTGAAGCAGTTCACTCAGATGCAGAAGATGATGAAAAAGATGCAAAAGGGTGGAATTAAGAATATGATGCGTCAGATGAAAGGCATGATGCCTGGTGGCGGTATGTTCCCAGGTCGTTAATACCTTAATAAATATAGATATTAAAGCTCAGATTTTATTTTATCGGCGAAAAATTAACTAAAGCGGTTGCATTCGTCGGTTTAAAGAGTAAAATTCCGGGGCTTTATTTTGGCACGGGCCCCGTTATTTTGGCGGGGCCAATTTAATTTACAGTAATGCAAAGAGGACGATATGGTAACCATTCGTTTGGCACGTCACGGCGCTAAAAAGCGTCCATTCTATCACATCGTTGTTGCTGACGCTCGCGTATCTCGCGAAGGTCGTAGCATCGAGAAACTAGGTTTCTTCAACCCACTAGCTAAGGGTCAAGAAGAAGCTCTACGTCTAGACCTAGACCGTGTTAATCACTGGGTTGGTCAAGGCGCAGCAGTATCTGACCGCGTAGCTAAGCTAATCAAAGACGCAGCTAAAGCAGCGGCTTAATTAGATTTGGGTTATAGAGAAAAGCGATGAGTACAGATAACCAAGACATTATTGTTGTCGGTAAACTGGGTGCCTCCTATGGTATCAAAGGTTGGCTCAAAGTTTTTTCCTACACCGAACAGTCGGAAAACATCTTTGCTTACTCTCCTTGGCTTATCAAAGTGAAAGGTGAGTGGCAGGCGTTCAACGTTGAATCGTGGAAACGCCATGGTCAGGGTATGGTTGTGAAGTTAGAAGGTTTGGATGTTCGTGAGGACGCTCAGATTTTTACTAACGCTGAAGTAGCCGTACAAGCCGAACAACTTCCAGCACTGTCAGATGACGAGTTCTACTGGCGTGAGCTGTATGGAATGTCTGTAGTGACTACCGAAGGTTACGACCTTGGTGTAGTTACTGAGATCCTGGAAACAGGTTCTAATGATGTTCTGGTTGTGAAAGCTAACCTGAAAGATGCTTTCGGGCAAAAGGAACGCTTAATCCCGTTCCTCGATGAGCAGGTCATCAAGTCGATTGATCGCACTGCTCAGCGGATCGAAGTTGACTGGGATCCTGGATTTTAACCTCCAGTAATCAAGTGAGGCGAACAATGTGGGTTGGTGTTATCAGCCTTTTTCCTGAGATGTTCGACTCCATTACTAACTTTGGGGTTACAGGTCAGGCAGTAAAAAAAGGCCTTTTGACTGTCGAAACATGGAATCCTCGTGATTTCACGCTCGACAAACATCGTACGGTAGATGATCGACCATACGGTGGCGGACCTGGCATGTTAATGATGGTACAGCCTCTGCGCGATGCTATTCATACAGCCAAACAGTCGGCAAAAGGTAAGGCTAAAGTGATTTATCTCTCTCCTCAGGGCCGTAAGCTCGATCAGGCTGGTGTTGAGGAACTAGCACAAAATGAGAATTTGATTCTTATTTGTGGTCGTTATGAAGGGGTAGATGAGCGCATTATCCAACAAGAGGTAGACGAAGAATGGTCTATCGGAGATTTTGTGCTAACGGGTGGTGAACTACCAGCCATGACGCTTGTTGATGCAGTTGTTCGGTTTGTTCCGGGCGTTCTGGGTGATTTTGCGTCGGCAGAAGAAGATTCTTTTGCCAATGGTTTGTTAGATTGTCCCCATTACACGCGTCCTGAAGTATTAGACGGTCAAACAGTGCCACAAGTACTGTTGTCTGGAAATCATAAGGACATTAGTCGTTGGCGACTTAAGCAGTCGCTAGGCCGGACCTGGTTAAGAAGACCGGAGCTCCTGGAAAACCTAGCTCTGACTGACGATCAGGAATTCTTGCTCGCAGAATTTATTCGCGAATATAAAGCAAGCAATTAATTTATTTAGTATCAGTTTATTCTAGGGTATTAACCAATGAGTAATATCATCAAAGCTCTTGAGCAAGAGCAAATGAAACAAGACCTACCTGCATTCGCACCAGGTGACACTGTTGTTGTTCAGGTTAAGGTAAAAGAAGGTGACCGTGAGCGTCTACAGGCGTTCGAAGGCGTTGTAATCGCTAAGCGTAACCGTGGTCTACATTCTGCATTCACTGTTCGTAAGATCTCTAACGGTGAAGGCGTTGAGCGTGCATTCCAAACTCACTCTCCAGTTGTTAACAGCATTACTGTTAAACGTCGTGGTGCAGTACGTCGTGCCAAGCTGTACTACCTACGTGACCGTTCTGGTAAAGCTGCGCGTATTCGCGAGAAGCTTGCTAAGTAATAGCGTCATTAAGACGTTTATTGAAAAAGCCCACCGTTTGGTGGGCTTTTTTTGTGCTAAATAAAAGTGAATCTATGCTGAACAGATATAAAACAGTGTAGAAAATCATTGTAATTTAGTGCGTTGAATTTATACTCTAAGCATTATGCTGATTAGTTGCTCATTGGAGGCTACTTTGAATAACAAAATGATTGCACCTCTACTTGTTGTTGCAACACTGGGGTTGGGGTTAACTGGTTGTGCTCAAAACCCTTATGGTAATGCATACAGTGTGGGTGATGCTCGTCAAGTACAAACCGTTTTAACCGGTACTATTACTAAATTGGATGCGGTAACCATTCAAGGTGATGCAGGTAATACCATCGGTACATTAGCTGGTGGTGCAATTGGTGCACTATTGGGTTCTGAAATTGGTGGTGGTACAGGTTCTGATATTGCTGCAATTGGTGGCGGTGTTGTTGGTAGTATGGTGGGTAGTAAAGCTGGACAAGCTGCGGATACTCGTCAGGGCGTAAACATTGTTATTAAACTAGATAGTGGCCGTACTATTGCTGTTGTTCAGCAAGTTGATCCAAATGTGATCTTCCGAGTTGGTGAGCGAGTTGATATTTATCAGCAAGGTTCAACAACGCGAGTAGTCCCTGCAAGTTAATCGTTAGATTGATAACGAATAAATAAAAAGACCCCCAATAATTGGTGTCCAACTATTGGGGGGCAGTTCATATGTGCTGGTTTTTTAGTTTATAACTCACTTGCGTTTAGAGCGGTTATACGGTCTCAAAACTTTCTTGTTCTTCTTTTGCATCATCAGTATTTGCAGATGCTTTGGCTCGTTTAATCACCATAAACATGGCACCAATAGCACCTGTAACTCCAAGCCCGGTTGAGACCCCCATCGGTAGACCAAAGCCTAATTGATGGTTATTTAAGATAAAGGTAATACATACGGTCGTCATAAATAACGCTGGAACTGTTGTGATCCAATGTAGCTTATTATGACGCAGTAAATATGCCGATGCAGTCCATAACATCATTACGGCAGTGACTTGGTTAGCAAAGCCAAAGTAGCGCCAGATAATACCAAAGTCTACTTGAGTTAAGATGCCTCCTAGTATAAACAGTGGGGTGGCAATTAGTAGGCGATTGCGAAGCGTTTTCTGCTCCATATTAAAGTATTCTGCTAAGATCAAACGGCTTGAGCGGAACGCAGTATCACCAGAGGTTATCGGTAAGATAACTACGCCTAAGAATGCAATCACACCACCAAATAGACCCAATAAGCCAAATGAAGCACTGTAAACGACATTACCAGGACCGCCATTGCTGACGGCATTTGACAACTCTTCTAGAGAACCAAAGAAAGAGAGCGCAATTGCACACCAAATAAGAGCAATAATACCTTCACCAATCATCGCTCCATAAAAAACAAAGCGGCCATTCTTTTCATTTTCAAGACAGCGAGCCATAAGTGGTGACTGTGTTGCATGGAAACCTGAGATAGCACCACAAGCAATAGTAATAAATAGAGCTGGCCAGAGTGGCATGTCATTCGGGTTAAGATTAGAGAACATTTGGCTTACTTCAAAATTGCCAAGTAAAGTATGTTCACTAGAAAAAGCAATTGCGGTGATAAGACCAACTGACATGAAGATCAGTAATGCGCCAAATAATGGATAGAAACGACCAATGATGGTGTCAATTGGTACAATGGTCGCAAGTACGTAATAAGCAAAGATCACCACCACCATTGAAGTCATGGTAACGTTGAAGCTGGTTTGTTCATTGATTAGGTTAGTGATCATACCAGCAGGGGCCGAAACAAAGACCACACCAACAAGCAGCAACAGTACGATAGCAAAAATGTTCATAAAATGTTTTGCACCGTTGCCAAGATAGCGTCCAGTAATTGTTGGGACAGATGCACCACCATTACGGATAGAGAGCATTCCTGAGAAATAGTCGTGTACTGCACCTGCAAAAATGCAACCTAAGACAATCCATAGCATTGCCGCTGGGCCATAAAGGGCACCCATGATTGGGCCAAAGATAGGACCCACGCCTGCAATATTGAGTAGTTGTACAAGATAGACACGTTTATTTGACATTGGTACGTAATCAACACCGTCTTGTTTTGTAAAAGCGGGTGTTTGACGTTTTTCATTAATGCCAAAGATTTTTTCAATAAATGTTCCGTAAATAAAATAGCCGCCAATCAATGCCGCTACGCAGAATAGAAACCAAGTCATTTTGTTTTCTCTCTTGTCCGTAAATAAAAAATGTAGGGAATTTCACTGCTACATCATAGATCTTTTAAGACAAGATTCAGTAACGGATAAGCTCAGTGGTTATATAGTGAGATAAGTGGTTTCTGTGGCTATTTTAGTGGTTTTAGTTTTTGTGCAGTAGCTTCAGTAAATTAGGAATTATCTAAGATATTGTCTATTAATCATTATAACTACACGATGTTTAAGGGAGATAACATGAAACGTAAGTCTTTTGCTGCGATATTAAGTGTCGGAATATTAAGTGGTTGTGTAACGCAAACCGATCTCATCAGCCAAGGTAATTATGAAAAGCTGGGCTATTACGATGGGCTAAATGGCAGTACCAGCCTAACTGAGCCACAGTTTAATCATTTGATTGATTCCGCAAAAGGAAAGCCAGTTACGACAGCTTTTGTCGACTATCAAACTGGGTATGTGCAAGGAAGAGACCAATATTGCACAACTGAGCATCTATTTGCCTTAGGAGAACAAGGTAAAGTTAATTGGGGCGTTTGTGAGTATCGTCGAGAACAAGATGGGCTCTATTTACTGAACTGGCAGCGCGGTTTTGAACGCTTTGGTAAAGAGCCCAATCTATAAGGTTTAATTGATCTGAAGACGCTCTTTGAGGGTTTTAAGGTAGCGGCGACTAACAGGTACTGAGTGGCCGCTAATGGTGATGATTTCAGCCAGATTATTTTCCAACAATCGAATTTCTCTGATCGCGGTTGGGTTGATCAGGTATTGTCGATGACAGCGCATCAGTAAACTTTTTTGCTCTAAAATTTTAAGCGAAAGCTGAGAACTGGCCTTGGTCTCTTTCGTAACAATATGAACGCCAGATAAATCGGAAAAGGCGATCTCAATTTCTTTGATATTCAATAACAAAATACGGTTATGACCACAACACGGGATCAGTTCAAGCTGCTCTTGGATCAAAGGACTGTAATCTTTGGGCTCAAGCTCTCTGGTTAAACGGGTTAATGTTTTTGTTAGACGCTGAGGCTCAACGGGTTTTAGTAGATAGTCAAAGGCATTGTCTTCAAACGCTTGCAGAGCATATTCATCATAGGCAGTAACAAAAACGATCTTTGGCATGGTTTCAGGATCGAGCATAGTCAAAAGCTCAATGCCTGATATTTGTGGCATTTCAATATCAAGAAAAACGACATCAGGTTTTAAACTATGGATCTTCTTTAGTCCGTCAATGGCATTGTGACTGCTATCGAGTACCTGAACTTGCTGACTTTCTTCGAGTAGATCGATTAGCTCTTCGCGGGAAAAAAGTTCATCATCAATGACCAGGGCTTTAAGCATTTGTCTGCTCTCCATTGCGGGTTAACGGGGCTATTATATGAGGTAAGTGGATCGTGGCTCGGGTCCATTGCTGTGGCTGACACTGCATTATTAATCCAAATTCTTGACCAAATTTATTACGTAATCTCTTATCGACAATCTTCATGCCAAGCCCAGTAGACTCATGCGTAACTTGATAGTTTCCTGCATTATCTTCGACTACTAACTCAATGTAATCTTGGGTCTCTGTTGCATAAATAGTGATCTTACCATTTTCAAGCAAGTGAGCGGTGCCATGTTTGATCGCATTTTCAACCAGTGGCTGTAGGGTAAAAGTGGGTAATTTGAGACTGAGTAGGGTATCTGGGATATCTATCTCAACATTCAGTCGATCTGAAAATCGTGCTAATTCAATTTCTAAGTAAGCCTTTACGTGGTTAAGTTCTTCTGCAAGCGTAACCTGCTCAATATCTTGTTTGAGATTAGAGCGAAAAAATTGAGATAGATGCAGTATTAACTGTCGGGCACGAGTTGGATCGCGACGAATCACTGAGCTGATGGTATTGAGGGCATTAAATAAAAAGTGTGGGTTAACTTGTGCTTGTAATAGACGGAGTTCTGCTTGGAGTAACAGAGCTTGTTGCTGGGCGTAACGACCCGTTAGTATTTGGTTAGAAAGCAGTTTTGCGATCCCTTCACCGAGTGTGACATTTACGGTTGAGAAGAGTTTGTGCTTTGGCTCATAGAGTTTTATGGTGCCCAGCACTTCGTTATTTCCCCCCAATAACGGGATCACTAAAGCCGAACCCAATTTACACTTATCATGAATCGAACAACAATACGGAATATCATAACCATCGGCATAGACCAGTTCGCTGCGATTAATCGAACGTAAGGTATGCATGGATGATATTGGCGTTCCAGGTAAATGATGATCATCTCCAATTCCAATAAAGGCTAAGATCTTTTCTCTATCAGTAATCGCAACGGCACCCACTTCAGTTTCTTCATAAACAATCCGAGCAATTTTCTTGGCACTTTGCTCATTAAAACCTTTACTCATGATGCCAACGGTTCGCTGAGCAATGGTAAGCGCTCGGCTAGAAAAAGCAGCTGAGTACTTTTCATAAATGGTTTTTCGGTCATGAATAATACTCATAAAAAGAGCTGCGCCTGCTGAATTGGCAATCACCATGGGAAGGGCGATGGCATTGACCAGTTCTAAAGCTTGATCAAAGGGTTTAGCAACTAACAAAATGATGGCCATTTGCAGCACTTCAGCAATTAAAGTAATACCAAAAACAATACTGGGCCGATAAAGTTGGTCAATGTGATTACGCCGAACATAGTAACTATGAACTAAGCCACCTAAAATGCCTTCTGCGGTGGTGGAAATAGCACAGGCTAGATCAGTAAAACCCCCAATGGAGTAACGGTGCAACCCGCCTGTTAAGCCAACAGCAAAACCTACAATCGGCCCCCCCAAAACGCCGCCCATTACCGCGCCAATGGCTCTGGTATTTGCGATAGCATCATCAATGTTGAGACCAAAATAGGTGCCTAAAATACAAAATAAAGAGAACAAGATATAGCAGGAGAAGCGTTGAGAAAGTCGTCCTGAAATGGTGGTAATGGGCATAAACAGCGGGGTTTTACTCAGTAGATAAGCGATAACTAAGTAGACGCTGAGCTGTTGTAGCAATGAAAAAATCAATTCCATGATTTCGATTAGATCCTGTTGCGATGATGAATTCACTATCACTTAGTGTAAATATATTTTTACATATGGTGTTTTTTGTTTACATTGGCTTGATTTTGGTCAAATGAGATTGGTATGTTGAATTCATCGCTAAATTGTATTTATGGCTAAATTACGTTGAAATAATAAACAAAAAGCCAGCTAGAGCACAGGGAAGTATTATGCATAAAGATCAACTTAATAATATACATATTCAAGATGAGTCGGTATTAATCACACCAACCCAGCTAAAAAGTAAGTTACCCGTTAGCGCATCAGCATTATCTTTTATTCAACAGTCCCGTCAAACCATTGCCAATATTATTCATAAAAAAGATCACCGTTTATTGGTTGTTTGTGGACCTTGTTCAATACACGATGTGGAAGCGGCAAAAGAGTATGGCAAAAAACTAAAAGCGTTAGCCGAGGAATTATCGGATCAACTGTATATTGTAATGCGAGTCTATTTTGAAAAGCCTCGAACAACAGTTGGCTGGAAAGGGCTAATCAATGATCCTTACTTAGATGGTTCGTTTGAAGTCGAAGAAGGGCTGCATATTGCGCGTCAGTTATTGATTGATTTAGTGGAAATGGGCATCCCATTAGCGACTGAAGCGTTAGATCCTATTAGTCCTCAGTATTTAGGCGATCTGTTTAGTTGGGCTGCAATTGGTGCTCGTACCACCGAATCACAAACCCATCGTGAAATGGCCAGTGGCTTATCACTTCCTGTTGGATTTAAAAATGGGACCGACGGTAGCTTAGCAACGGCTATTAATGCGATGGAAGCTGCGGCATCTGGTCATAAGTTTATGGGGATCAACCCAGATGGTCAGGTTGCACTGCTGAGCACTCAGGGAAATCCTGATGGGCATATTATTTTGCGTGGTGGTAAGCAAACTAATTATGATTCAGTATCGGTTACGGAGTGTGAACAAGAGATGATTGCTTCGGGTCTTTCACCATCCTTAATGGTAGACTGCAGTCATGCCAACTCGCGTAAAGATTTTCGTCGTCAGCCTTTGGTTGCTGAAGATGTGATTCACCAAATTCGAGAGGGGAATCGTTCCATCATAGGTTTGATGATAGAAAGTCATCTGCAAGAAGGGAATCAGAGCGCAGACCTGCCACGAGCAGATATGGTGTATGGTCAATCCATAACGGATGCCTGTATCGGCTGGCAGACAACGGAACAGCTATTGCGTCATGCTAAACAAGAGTTAGTTCCGTTTTTACAAAATCGAATTTAATAGATGGAAATAGTAAAACCATGGTTGCTGAACTGAGCAAATTAAGAGATCAAATCGATGAGGTTGATCAGCAGATGGTGGCATTATTGGCGCGTCGTCTGGCTTTAGTTGAAGAAGTGGGTCACGTTAAAAGCCAACACGGTCTGCCTATTTATGCTCCTGATCGCGAAGCGGCAATGTTAGCCTCACGTCGAGCAGAAGCTGAAAGTCAGGGTGTTCCGCCAGATCTCATTGAAGATATTTTACGTCGCACAATGCGAGAGTCGTATTCTAGTGAAAATGACTCGGGGTTTAAGTGCCTAAAACCGACACTGCGTCCTATTGTGGTTGTGGGCGGTTATGGTCAGTTAGGTGGTTTATTCTGCCGTTTGTTTGAGTTATCAGGTTATCAAGTTCGTAAGCTTGGTTCACAAGATTGGGATCGGGCTGATGAACTATTAAGTGATGCGGGTATGGTTGTGGTAACGGTGCCAATTAACCTAACTGTTGATGTTATTAGTAAATTAAATGCTTTGCCTGATGATTGTATTTTGGCTGATTTGACATCGATTAAAAGTGAACCGTTACAGGCAATGTTAGAGGTGCACTCCGGGCCTGTTTTAGGTTTACATCCGATGTTTGGTCCTGATATCTCAAGTTTAGCGAAACAGGTTATTGTGTATTGTGATGGTCGCAATCCTGAAGAGTATCAATGGCTACTGGAACAGTTTCAGATTTGGGGCGCGAGTTTAAATCGCATCAGTGCCATTGAACATGACCAAGGGATGACATTGATCCAGGCTCTACGCCACTTTACTTCATTTGTTTATGGGGTTCATTTGGCAGAAGAAGATCCAAACCTTGATCAACTACTATCGTTAAGTTCACCGATTTATCGTCTTGAATTGGCCATGGTTGGGCGTTTGTTTGCTCAGGATGCGGAACTGTATGCCGATATTATTATGTCGTCACCGCAAAACTTAGCGATGATCCAACGTTTCCACCAACGCTTTGGTGAGGCGATTGCTATGTTAGAAAATAAAGACAAGGCAATGTTTACTCAGGCATTTACTCAAGTCGATAATTGGTTTGGTGATTACGCTGAACATTTTTTATTAGAGAGCCAAGGATTGCTGCGGCAGGCGAACGATTCTACTCATAGAAAAGCATAAAGAAAAACCCGCAAATTTCGTTGAGAAGTTGCGGGTTTGTTTTATGGGGCTTAGTCGATAGTCACTTCTGTTGGCTTCACGTTTTCTGTGGCGTAGCACCCCAGTACCTTAATAAATCGAGTGACCTGACTTAACTCTTCCATTGCTTGTTGCATCATCTCTGATTTTATATTTTCTTCTACATCAACATAGAACATCTCTTCCCATGGATTTCCCATCACTGGGCGAGATTCAAGTTTGGCCATATTGATATTATGATTTTTCAAGATCAGTAAGCATTCAACTAAAGAACCTGCGCTTTGACCTGTAGACATAATAAAAGTGGTTTTTGCAGGAATTAGCGGTGTCACATCAATGGCTTTACGAGCAACCACAATAAAGCGGGTAAAATTTTGTTCTTGATTGGCGATGTGTTCGGTTAATGAGTAAAGACCATACATCTCACCACTGGTAGCGTTACCTATTGCTGCAATATTGGGCTGAGACAGTTCGGCGACAATTTTCATCGCATCGGCTGTACTTGAGCAATATTCTTGTTTGATCTCACCGAGCTGGTGGACAAATTCGCTGCACTGTTGATGGGGTTGTGGGTGAGAATAGAGCGTATCAATAGCCTCTAATTGAGTTTCGACGGCTGTTAATAAGCAATGTTCTATCGGTTGAGTAATTTCTCCAACAATCGATAAGCTAGTATGTTGCAGGAGATCGTATACCTCGTTAATCGAACCTGAACTAGTATTTTCAATTGGAAGAACACCGTAATCGGCATGGCCCAACTCAACTTCATTAATCACATCTCGAAATGAGGAGCAGCTCATCTCTAATAGTTGAGTTTGCTTACGGCTAAAATAATTTAAGCTAGCCAAGTGTGAGTATGAGCCCTTACTGCCTAAGAAGGCTATTCGTGCTGATGGCTGTGCATTTTCTGGATTGATCAACTGCTGCAAAAAGCCTTGTTGGTATAAGACAGAATCTTCAATGATGGTATGAAACAGTTGAGTCACGTATTGAGGATCGAGCTGTTTTTCTTTTCCTGTTTCGATCAGTTTAAGTAGTAAATCATGCTCTCTCGCTTTGTCTCGTACAGGTTTCGCCGTGCTTATTTTGCTTTTCGCAACTT
Organism: Photobacterium damselae subsp. damselae; assembly: GCF_038086725.1. Taxonomy (NCBI): domain Bacteria; kingdom Pseudomonadati; phylum Pseudomonadota; class Gammaproteobacteria; order Vibrionales; family Vibrionaceae; genus Photobacterium; species Photobacterium damselae. Next base: position 2,709,855 of record NZ_CP146970.1, on the reverse strand, counting down.
CTAAGCTGAGTTGACGTCGTTGAGCAAGTAATTCTAGCAATTGGTTATCGATCTGGCTGACACGCAAGCGAATTTCATCAAGAGAGTAGGTCGGTTCAGTCATGGTCATTGTTCCCTGTTTCCAATACAAACAACCCCGCTCAATGGCGGGGTCATTATTAAATTCCTTTATCTATACGATTATTCTTCGAACTCTTCAGTCAGATCTACTTCTTCTTCTGCTAGTTCTGGTTTCTCACTGTGGCTTGCGCGACGAGCTGTTGGTTTATGAGCTTGCTTTTTAAGCTGACGCTCTAGTTTTTGGTATACCTCGGTGATTGCACCAAATAGGTCTTCGTGTTCAGCTGAAGCTACAAGTTGGCCGCCTGGAATTGCAGTAGTCACTTCTACTTTAAATAGCTTGTTCGGCTCTTGTCCAATTACCACATGTTTCTTAATAAATGGCACTTGGAATTTTTCTAGTTTATTAAACTTAAACTCAAAGCGCTCACGGATAGCAGGGGTAACATCAATGTTTTTGCCAGTAATTTCTAGTGTCATAAGTAACTTCCTCTATTGCTACCCTCCGTTGGGTTGAGTTCAGATTACTAAAATTAGGCTTTAATAATGTGATGTAGATCACATTTTGGTTTTTAATAAATTTAAACCGAAAATTCTGTGACTCATTCAATAATGTAGCAAAAAAGTTGATAAAAAGTTCTTGAGTTTAGATTTGATTTTGAGGCAGTATGGAGGAATCAAGATTGCTAGCGGCTGGTGCTGACTAGGGATTTTATCCGATTTAAAACAAAAGCTTGTATGAAAAATATGCAGATTTTATTCAGGCTTAACTTTCGTTTTTTTAAATAAAAATCTCAATTTAATGAGATATCTCATCTCTGATTGTTACAGATATAAAAATGGCAGTGAACTTATCACTGCCATTTTTTATTTCTTGAGAACACTTATTTGACCGGGTTTAAGTCAATGTACTTTTGTGTACGCTCGACTTCTTTTTGCATTCCCAGTTTTTCGTAAGCTTTCTTTTCTAGTAGCAGTGATTTACGAGCCGCTTCTGTATCATCGTATAGACGTTGGACTTGTTCACAGCGATTAATCGCCGCAATCCATGCGCCACGACGAATGTAGAAATCGGCAACAGCAAGATCATAGTTTGCTAGACGGTTCTTCAAGAACACCATACGAGCTTTAGCATCGGCAGAATATTCGCTATTAGGGTAGCGCTGTAATAAGACTTGGAAGTCGCGGAATGCTTGGCGAGCTGCGGTTGGATCGCGATCGCTACGGTCAACATTAAACAGATCATGCATAAAACTGCGATCTTGTGCCATATGAGTTAGGCCAAGCATGTATAATACCCAATCCGATTTTGGATTGATTGGGTTTAGGCGCATAAATCGATTTATGGTAGCCTCACTCATAGCAAGATCGTCATTTTTGTAGTATGCATAAATCAGATCCAATTGAACTTGGTCTGAATACGCACCGAATGGATAACGAGAGTCTAGAGTTTCTAGGCGTTCAATCGCTTGCGACCAGTTACCGCTTTGCAGTGATTCTTGCGCAGTAGCGTATAGTTCTGAAGGTGGTACATCCGGCACAACTTCTTCAGTGCTAGAACAGCCTGAAAGAATGGCTACGGCAAGAAGAGTCGTCAGTGTCAGGCGTTTCATTGCGGCGTCAGTTTCCTTGTTTGAAAATTTTATTTCTACGGATCCATTACGGTCTGACCCGTTAACAGATACAATACTACTATTAGGTTAACACCAAGCAGTCGTTTGGGTTGATATATTTTACGCAGCGTATGGCAATTAGTCTCACGCTTTTTGAAAAAGTTCTCTATGGCACAGCAAATAGAATTAACAAATACAGTAAATGATAGCCAACTAGGCAAGCGTCTCGATCAGGTTATCGCTGAATTATATCCAGATTATTCGCGAACGCGCATTAAAGATTGGATTTTAGCAGGCAAAGTTGCGGTCGATGGCGAAATCATCGATAAACCTCGTATCAAAATGATGGGTGGTGAGCAACTTGTTATTAACGCTGAAATCGAAGATGAAGTTCGTTGGGAAGCTCAGGATATCCCGCTTGATATTGTTTATGAAGATGACGATATCATTGTTATTAACAAACCTCGTGACTTCGTTGTACACCCTGGTGCTGGTACGCCAGATGGTACGGTACTTAATGCTTTATTATGGCACTGTCCTTCTCTTGCTGAAGTGCCTCGTGCGGGTATCGTTCACCGTCTAGATAAAGATACTACGGGTCTGATGGTGGTTGCGAAAACCGTTCAGGCACAAACTCGTTTGGTTCGTGCACTACAAAAACGCAATATCACCCGTGAGTATGAAGCCATTGCAATGGGCAAGATGACAGGTGGTGGTACGGTTGAAAAGGCGATCGGTCGTCACTCAACTAAGCGTACTTGTATGGCAGTCCACGAATTGGGTAAGCCTGCAATCACCCATTACCGTGTTGCAGAGCATTTCCGTGAGCACACTCGTATTGTTCTGCGTCTGGAAACAGGTCGTACGCACCAGATCCGTGTTCATATGTCATATCTGACTCACCCGTTAGTTGGTGATGCTACCTATGGTGGTCGTCCACGTCCGCCGCGTAACGCTTCTGATGAGTTAATCCAAGCATTGCGCGCATTTGACCGACAGGCGCTTCATGCTCGTATGTTACGTCTAACTCACCCAATTACTGGTGAGTTAATGGAATGGCACGCTCCGTTACCAAATGATATGGTGGCGATGATTGATATTCTTCGTAAAGACAAAGAGCTCAACGATGAGGATGATTACTGATTATGTGGATTAAACCAAACTGGCCCGCGCCAACAAATGTCGCAGCAATAAGCACAACACGAGTTGGTGGTGTAAGTTTGGCACCATTTGATCAGTTAAATCTTGGTCTTCATGTTGATGATAACCCGTTAGCGGTTGAACAAAACCGTCAACGGGTAATGCAAAGTTGTCAATTAACACAAACACCAGCATGGTTAAATCAGATCCATAGCCCGACAGTGTTAAACTTATCACAGCCATTAACCGAGACGCCTGATGCTGATGGGAGTTTTACCCGAGTATCAGGACTTGCTTGTGTAGTAATGACCGCAGATTGTTTACCTGTTTTGTTGTGTAATAGCGAAGGGACTGAAGTCGCTGCGGTTCATGCTGGATGGCGAGGGCTTGCTGGTGGTGTGATTGATAATGCAATAGCGCAATTTAGTTCTGAACCAGAGCAGATAATGGCGTGGTTAGGCCCTGCTATTGGCCCTCAAGCTTTTGAAGTTGGAGGAGAGGTAAGAGAGCAATTTATGGCTGAAGATCCTCAAGCACATCTTGCTTTTGTAGCAAATCCTGCTGTTGAAGGTAAATGGTTTGCCGATCTTTACCAATTAGCTCGTCAACGTCTGGCTCGTCATGGTGTTACTCAGGTTTATGGTGGGGAATATTGTACTTACCAAGACCCGCAGTTCTTTTCTTATCGTAGGGCTGCAAGAACGGGTCGTCAGGCTTCCTTAATTTGGTTGCGTTAACCGCTCATAACATTGCGAAAATCTCAAAGGGTGTACCGGATTATGTACGCCTTTTTTTATTTTTAATTTCTATCGATTATTACGCTTGAAAAATACCTTCTCCGAATCCATATAAGAAATATAACGAAATTATTTCGATACAAGATTTCCAATACTGGAGGACATTTATGCGTCTAGATAGATTTACTAGCAAGTTTCAAACAGCGATCTCTGATGCGCAGTCGCTAGCTCTTGGCCGCGACCATCAGTATATCGAACCTGCTCACCTTATGGTGGCTCTTCTTAACCAAGATGGCAGCACGATTCGTCCATTGCTAACCATGTTGGGGGTAGATATTACCCAGCTTCGCTCTCGTCTTGCTGAAATGTTAGATCGCATGCCAAAAGTAACAGGCATTGGCGGTGAGGTTCAGTTATCTCGTGACTTGGGCGCACTGCTTAATATGTGCGATAAATTGGCACAAAAGCGACAAGATAAGTTTATCTCTTCTGAGTTGTTTATTTTAGCTGCAGTTGAAGATAAAGGGCCGCTTGGTCAATTACTGAAAGAATTCCGCCTTACTGCCAATACAGTAGAGCAGGCGATAGATAAAGTTCGTGGTGGTCAAAAAGTGGATGATGCTAATGCAGAAGAGAACCGCCAAGCGTTAGAGAAATACACTGTTGATTTAACTGCGCGAGCTGAACAAGGTAAGTTAGATCCTGTCATTGGTCGTGATGAAGAAATTCGTCGTACTATTCAGGTGTTGCAACGCCGTACTAAAAATAACCCGGTTCTTATTGGTGAACCAGGTGTGGGTAAAACAGCCATCGTTGAAGGTTTGGCTTTACGTATCGTCAATGGTGAAGTACCAGAAGGATTGCGTAATAAACGTGTTCTTTCCCTTGATATGGGTTCACTGATTGCTGGTGCTAAGTTCCGTGGTGAATTCGAAGAGCGTTTAAAAGCCGTGCTCAATGAGCTATCGCAAGAAGACGGTAGTGTGATTCTCTTTATCGATGAGATCCATACTATGGTTGGTGCGGGTAAAGGCGAAGGCTCAATGGATGCAGGTAATATGTTAAAGCCTGCGCTAGCTCGTGGTGAACTTCACTGTGTCGGTGCTACAACGCTTGATGAATACCGTCAGTACGTAGAGAAAGACCCAGCTCTTGAGCGTCGTTTCCAAAAAGTGCTGGTGGAAGAGCCAAGTGTTGAAGATACCATTGCAATTTTACGTGGTTTGAAAGAGCGTTATGAGCTTCATCACCATGTTGAAATTACGGATCCTGCAATCGTTGCTGCGGCAACACTGTCTCATCGTTATATCTCAGATCGACAGTTACCTGATAAGGCGATTGATTTAATTGATGAGGCTGCATCAAGTATTCGTATGCAGATTGACTCTAAGCCTGAGTCTTTGGATCGTCTTGAGCGTCGTATTATTCAACTTAAGATAGAGCAACAGGCGTTAGAAAAAGAGAGTGATGAAGCAAGTCAAAAACGTTTGAGTGATTTGCTAGAAGAGCTGGATCTTAAAGAGCGTGAATATGCTGAGCTTGAAGAAGTGTGGAATGCTGAAAAAGCTGCACTATCTGGTACTCAACATATTAAGGCTGAACTTGAACAGGCTCGTACCGATGTTGAAATCGCACGACGTGCAGGCGATCTAAATCGTATGTCCGAATTGCAATATGGACGTATTCCTGAATTAGAGAAGCAACTTGATTTAGCCGCTCAAGCAGAAATGCAGGAGATGACGTTACTGAAAAATAAAGTAACGGATACTGAAATTGCTGATGTGCTATCAAAAGCAACGGGTATTCCTGTGGCTAAAATGCTGGAAGGTGAGCGTGATAAGTTACTTCGTATGGAAGAAGAGTTGCACCGTCGAGTCATTGGTCAGAATGAAGCGGTAGATGCGGTTGCCAATGCGATTCGCCGTAGTCGAGCGGGTCTTGCTGATCCAAATCGTCCAATTGGTTCTTTCTTATTCTTAGGTCCAACAGGGGTTGGTAAAACCGAACTGTGTAAGTCACTGGCTAACTTCTTATTTGATAGTGAAGATGCCATGGTTCGTATTGATATGTCTGAGTTTATGGAGAAACACTCTGTATCTCGTCTTGTTGGTGCGCCTCCAGGCTATGTGGGTTATGAAGAAGGGGGTTATTTAACCGAGGCGGTTCGTCGTCGCCCTTATTCTGTTGTTCTACTTGATGAAGTTGAAAAAGCACACCCTGATGTATTTAATATTTTACTTCAGGTATTAGATGATGGTCGTCTAACTGATGGTCAAGGTCGTACTGTTGATTTCCGTAATACGGTGATCATTATGACGTCAAACCTAGGTTCAGATCGTATCCAAGAGCATTTTGGTAGCTTGGATTATGAAGGCTTAAAAGCATTGGTTATGGATGTTGTTGGTCAACATTTCCGTCCAGAATTTATTAACCGTGTTGATGAGACTGTTGTATTCCACCCATTGGGTCAGGACAATATTAAGCATATTGCAAATATTCAGTTGGCACGTTTACAGAAACGTTTAGCGGAAAAAGATTACCGCCTTGATGTTGATGAAAGTGCTTTAGATTTGATCGCTGAAGCTGGTTTTGACCCTGTATATGGTGCTCGTCCACTTAAACGTGCGATTCAGCAATATATTGAGAATGCATTAGCACAAGATATTCTTTCCGGTAAATTACTTCCTGGTAAAGTGATTGTGGTGAGTGCTGAAGACGGCCAGATTGTCGCTAAACAGTAATCTTTAATTAATGTCATCTGGAAAAGCGCCTTATTCATATGGAGTAGGGCGCTTTTTTATTGCGGTTGAGTAATATTTGAAGTCGGTTTTGATGCTTTCATTTGAATGCTTCACTTGATAATTATCGTCGAATAGGGCGGATATTCTGCAAATTAGTGCAATCTTGGTTGCATCTTAAGCGGTTGGTAAATTATTTGGTTTTTATGCTTGTCAGAAAAGAAAATCTCCCTATAATGCGACCTCACTGACACGGACGACGGCGCAAGCGGTTACCGAAAGTCAGTATTGTTCTTTAACAATTTGACCATGCAATCTGTGTGGGCACTCGTGAAATGATTTAGTCTAAAAGATTTAATCAATGAAACTGAGTGACCAAATTGATACTTCGGTATCAGCACAGTCAATTCATTCATCATTTATGATGAATTAACAGTATTCATTGAGCCGTATCGTCAGATACAACAAAACTTTAATTGAAGAGTTTGATCATGGCTCAGATTGAACGCTGGCGGCAGGCCTAACACATGCAAGTCGAGCGGCAGCGACTTAACTGAACCTTCGGGGAACGTTAAGGGCGGCGAGCGGCGGACGGGTGAGTAATGCCTGGGAATATGCCCTGATGTGGGGGATAACTATTGGAAACGATAGCTAATACCGCATAATCTCTTCGGAGCAAAGAGGGGGACCTTCGGGCCTCTCGCGTCAGGATTAGCCCAGGTGGGATTAGCTTGTTGGTGAGGTAATGGCTCACCAAGGCAACGATCCCTAGCTGGTCTGAGAGGATGATCAGCCACACTGGAACTGAGACACGGTCCAGACTCCTACGGGAGGCAGCAGTGGGGAATATTGCACAATGGGGGAAACCCTGATGCAGCCATGCCGCGTGTGTGAAGAAGGCCTTCGGGTTGTAAAGCACTTTCAGTAGGGAGGAAGGTAGTGTAGTTAACACCTGCATTATTTGACGTTACCTACAGAAGAAGCACCGGCTAACTCCGTGCCAGCAGCCGCGGTAATACGGAGGGTGCGAGCGTTAATCGGAATTACTGGGCGTAAAGCGCATGCAGGCGGCCTGTTAAGTCAGATGTGAAAGCCCGGGGCTTAACCTCGGAATTGCATTTGAAACTGGCAGGCTAGAGTCTTGTAGAGGGGGGTAGAATTTCAGGTGTAGCGGTGAAATGCGTAGAGATCTGAAGGAATACCAGTGGCGAAGGCGGCCCCCTGGACAAAGACTGACGCTCAGATGCGAAAGCGTGGGGAGCAAACAGGATTAGATACCCTGGTAGTCCACGCCGTAAACGATGTCTACTTGGAGGTTGTGGCCTTGAGCCGTGGCTTTCGGAGCTAACGCGTTAAGTAGACCGCCTGGGGAGTACGGTCGCAAGATTAAAACTCAAATGAATTGACGGGGGCCCGCACAAGCGGTGGAGCATGTGGTTTAATTCGATGCAACGCGAAGAACCTTACCTACTCTTGACATCCAGAGAAGCTTGAAGAGATTCGAGCGTGCCTTCGGGAACTCTGAGACAGGTGCTGCATGGCTGTCGTCAGCTCGTGTTGTGAAATGTTGGGTTAAGTCCCGCAACGAGCGCAACCCTTATCCTTGTTTGCCAGCACTTCGGGTGGGAACTCCAGGGAGACTGCCGGTGATAAACCGGAGGAAGGTGGGGACGACGTCAAGTCATCATGGCCCTTACGAGTAGGGCTACACACGTGCTACAATGGCATATACAGAGGGCAGCAAGACCGCGAGGTGGAGCGAATCCCAGAAAGTATGTCGTAGTCCGGATCGGAGTCTGCAACTCGACTCCGTGAAGTCGGAATCGCTAGTAATCGTGGATCAGAATGCCACGGTGAATACGTTCCCGGGCCTTGTACACACCGCCCGTCACACCATGGGAGTGGGCTGCACCAGAAGTAGATAGCTTAACCTTCGGGAGGGCGTTTACCACGGTGTGGTTCATGACTGGGGTGAAGTCGTAACAAGGTAGCCCTAGGGGAACCTGGGGCTGGATCACCTCCTTACAAAAAAGACTGCGTTTTACGCAGTGTCCACACAGATTGCTTGGTTAATAGTAAAGAACGCAAAAAGACTTGGGTCTGTAGCTCAGGTGGTTAGAGCGCACCCCTGATAAGGGTGAGGTCGGTGGTTCGAGTCCACTCAGACCCACCACTTTCTCTCCCAGAGAAAGTGATGGTTAAGTCTTTTGTTTCGATGGGGTTATAGCTCAGCTGGGAGAGCGCCTGCCTTGCACGCAGGAGGTCTGCGGTTCGATCCCGCATAGCTCCACCACTTCTTAAACACACTACCTAGTGTCTTTAAGAAGTGGTTCGAAAGAAACACAATGCTCTTTAACAATCTGGAAAGCTGACTAGTAAATTCAATCGAATGATTGATTTATTTTAAGTTTTTATCGAAAGATAAAAACGAGTTCTCAAAACAAACACATTCAAGTGTCTTGTGTAAGAGTCCGGCGAAAACATAAAAACCTTGGTTGTTGAGCCATACGAAACCTCTTGGGGTTGTATGGTTAAGTGACTAAGCGTACACGGTGGATGCCTGGGCAGTCAGAGGCGATGAAGGACGTACTAACTTGCGATAAGCGTAGATGAGGCAGTAAGAGCCACTTGAGTCTACGATTTCCGAATGGGGAAACCCAACTGCATAAGCAGTTATCTCAATGTGAATTCATAGCATTGTGAGGCGAACCGGGGGAACTGAAACATCTAAGTACCCCGAGGAAGAGAAATCAACCGAGATTCCGGCAGTAGCGGCGAGCGAAACCGGATTAGCCCTTAAGCTAATCTTGCGTTAGGTGAACATGCTGGAAAGCATGGCAATAAAGGGTGATAGCCCCGTAACCAACAACGCTTTATCAGTGAAATCGAGTAGGACGGGACACGTGTTATCCTGTCTGAATATGGGGGGACCATCCTCCAAGGCTAAATACTCCTGACTGACCGATAGTGAACCAGTACCGTGAGGGAAAGGCGAAAAGTACCCCTGTGAGGGGAGTGAAATAGAACCTGAAACCGTGTACGTACAAGCAGTAGGAGCAGGCTTGTCCTGTGACTGCGTACCTTTTGTATAATGGGTCAGCGACTTAATTTTAGTAGCAAGGTTAACCATCTAGGGGAGCCGTAGGGAAACCGAGTCTTAACTGGGCGTCATAGTTGCTAGGATTAGACCCGAAACCGAGTGATCTAGCCATGGGCAGGTTGAAGATTGAGTAACATCAATTGGAGGACCGAACCGACTAATGTTGAAAAATTAGCGGATGACTTGTGGCTAGGGGTGAAAGGCCAATCAAACTCGGAGATAGCTGGTTCTCCCCGAAAGCTATTTAGGTAGCGCCTCGGACGAATACTACTGGGGGTAGAGCACTGTTAAGGCTAGGGGGTCATCCCGACTTACCAACCCTTTGCAAACTCCGAATACCAGTAAGTACTATCCGGGAGACACACGGCGGGTGCTAACGTCCGTCGTGAAGAGGGAAACAACCCAGACCGCCAGCTAAGGTCCCAAAGTTATAGCTAAGTGGGAAACGATGTGGGAAGGCTCAGACAGCCAGGATGTTGGCTTAGAAGCAGCCATCATTTAAAGAAAGCGTAATAGCTCACTGGTCGAGTCGGCCTGCGCGGAAGATTTAACGGGGCTAAGCTATACACCGAAGCTGCGGCAATGTGCTTTGCACATTGGGTAGGGGAGCGTTCTGTAAGCCGTTGAAGGTGTGTTGTAAAGCATGCTGGAGGTATCAGAAGTGCGAATGCTGACATGAGTAACGACAAAGGGAGTGAAAAACTCCCTCGCCGGAAGACCAAGGGTTCCTGTCCAACGTTAATCGGGGCAGGGTGAGTCGACCCCTAAGGCGAGGCCGAAAGGCGTAGTCGATGGGAAACGGGTTAATATTCCCGTACTTCTTACTATTGCGATGGGGGGACGGAGAAGGCTAGGTGAGCCTGGCGACGGTTGTCCAGGTCCAAGTACGTAGGTGGATGAATTAGGCAAATCCGGTTCATCATTAACACTGAGATACGATGTCGAGCTACTACGGTAGCGAAGTCATTGATGCCATGCTTCCGGGAAAAGCCTCTAAGCTTCAGATAGTAAGAAATCGTACCCCAAACCGACACAGGTGGTCGGGTAGAGAATACCAAGGCGCTTGAGAGAACTCGGGTGAAGGAACTAGGCAAAATGGTACCGTAACTTCGGGAGAAGGTACGCTCTTAACGGTGAAGTCCCTCGCGGATGGAGCTGTCGAGAGTCGCAGATACCAGGTGGCTGCAACTGTTTATTAAAAACACAGCACTGTGCAAAATCGAAAGATGACGTATACGGTGTGACGCCTGCCCGGTGCCGGAAGGTTAATTGATGGGGTTAGACGTAAGTCGAAGCTCTTGATCGAAGCCCCGGTAAACGGCGGCCGTAACTATAACGGTCCTAAGGTAGCGAAATTCCTTGTCGGGTAAGTTCCGACCTGCACGAATGGCGTAATGATGGCCACGCTGTCTCCACCCGAGACTCAGTGAAATTGAAATCGCTGTGAAGATGCAGCGTACCCGCGGCTAGACGGAAAGACCCCGTGAACCTTTACTACAGCTTGGCACTGAACATTGACCCTACATGTGTAGGATAGGTGGGAGACTTTGAAACGCAGACGCCAGTTTGCGTGGAGTCGTCCTTGAAATACCACCCTTGTAGTGTTGATGTTCTAACTTGGCCCCATTATCTGGGGTGAGGACAGTGCCTGGTGGGTAGTTTGACTGGGGCGGTCTCCTCCCAAAGAGTAACGGAGGAGCACGAAGGTGGGCTAATCACGGTCGGACATCGTGAGGTTAGTTGCAATGGCATAAGCCCGCTTAACTGCGAGAATGACGGTTCGAGCAGGTGCGAAAGCAGGTCATAGTGATCCGGTGGTTCTGTATGGAAGGGCCATCGCTCAACGGATAAAAGGTACTCCGGGGATAACAGGCTGATACCGCCCAAGAGTTCATATCGACGGCGGTGTTTGGCACCTCGATGTCGGCTCATCACATCCTGGGGCTGAAGTCGGTCCCAAGGGTATGGCTGTTCGCCATTTAAAGTGGTACGCGAGCTGGGTTTAGAACGTCGTGAGACAGTTCGGTCCCTATCTGCCGTGGGCGTTGGATGATTGAGAGGGGCTGCTCCTAGTACGAGAGGACCGGAGTGGACGAACCTCTGGTGTTCGGGTTGTGTCGCCAGACGCATTGCCCGGTAGCTAAGTTCGGAATCGATAACCGCTGAAAGCATCTAAGCGGGAAGCGAGCCTCAAGATGAGTCATCCCTGATACTTTAAGTATCCTAAAGGGTTGTTGGAGACTACGACGTAGATAGGCAGGGTGTGTAAGCGCTGTGAGGCGTTGAGCTAACCTGTACTAATTGCCCGTGAGGCTTAACCATACAACACCCAAGGGGTTTTATCGGACTCCACAAACACTTGAATGTAAGTTTAAGAACCAGTTAACTTTCCCAGATTGCTATTTCAAGCGCTGCTTGAAATAAAGAATTTGCTTGGCGACCTTAGCGCTGTGGTCCCACCTGAATCCATGCCGAACTCAGAAGTGAAACGCAGCAGCGCCGATGGTAGTGTGGGGTCTCCCCATGTGAGAGTAGGACATCGCCAAGCGCCCAATTTAAACTATCGTACTGAACACACGGTAGTTTGAGTGGAGCGGTAGTTCAGTTGGTTAGAATACCGGCCTGTCACGCCGGGGGTCGCGGGTTCGAGTCCCGTCCGCTCCGCCACTTATTTAGAAAAGCCTGATTCGAAAGAGTCAGGCTTTTTTTCGTTATATGCTTTATAAATAAAAGATAGATGAAAGTTGAGCGGTAGTTCAGTTGGTTTGCTTTTTGTTTAAGAGCAAGCCGGCCTGTCACGCCGGAGGTCGCGCTGATGTTCGGTATAGCAGTCCCGTCCGCTCCGCCACTTATTTAGAAAAGCCTGATTCGAAAGAGTCAGGCTTTTTTTCGTTATATTGATTTAGAAATAAAAATAGATAAAAGTTGAGCGGTAGTTCAGTTGGTTTGCTTTTTGTTTAAGAGCAAGCCGGCCTGTCACGCCGGAGGTCGCGCTGATGTTCGGTATAGCAGTCCCGTCCGCTCCGCCACTTATTAAGAGAAAGCCTGATTCGAAAGAGTCAGGCTTTTTTTCGTTATATGCTTTATAAATAAAAGATAGATGAAAGTTGAGCGGTAGTTCAGTTGGTTTGCTTTTTGTTTAAGAGCAAGCCGGCCTGTCACGCCGGGGGGCGCTGATTTTCGGTATAGCAGTCCCGTCCGCTCCGCCACTTATTTAGAGAAAGCCTGATTCGAAAGAGTCAGGTTTTTTTCGTTATATGCTTTAGAAATAAAGATAGATAAAAGTTGAGCGGTAATTCAGTTGGTTTGCTTTTTGTTTAAGAGCAAGCCGGCCTGTCACGCAGGGGGACGCGCTGATGTTCGGTATAGCAGTCCCGTCCGCTCCGCCACTTATTTAGAGAAAGCCTGATTCGAAAGAGTCAGGCTTTTTTTCGTTATATGCTTTAGAAATAAAAGATAGATAAAAGCTGAGCGGTAGTTCAGTTTTATTTCAATAGTAGATAACTTGGAAACGTTTTTTTCTTAACCACAATATACATACGTAAGAAAATAATGAGAGCAATACAGATAATGGTATTGATATCAGCATTCATCCCCAAATGAGAGAACACCACAAATAAGGTGCAGCCTAAGATAACAGGAGTGGCATAAAACTCAGTGTTATTAAACATGGTGGGGCGGTTAACAATAATGTCTCTGACAACACCACCAAATACGGCTGTTACCATACCCATAGTTATTGCGACATAAGCGGCATAATCTTGATGAATCATGTTTTTTGTTACAAGTACTGAAAACATCGAAATACCAATCGCATCCAAGACGATGATAAGACGCTCAGCTTTTAATTTCCGTAAGGATCCTGCAATAAAAAAGCCAATTAAAGAGCTAATTAAAGCGGCCCAAAAATACGAAGGATCTTTGATCCAGAAAACTTGGTCAGTCGATAAGATAACATCGCGAACTGTACCGCCACCTAATGCCGTTACCCATCCCAGCACTAAAACACTGATGATATCTTTTCCCCGATTGGCTTCACTGATCACAGCACTCAGTGCAAAAGCGCAAATACAGATAAGTTCTATGATATGGACAAACATAGTTGAGATCTCATGGAAAATTTCAAGACAGAAATAGAACTAAACCTGCTCTATCTACGTTTTATGAGATACCACCTCACAATTTAGTGATAAACAATATGTTGTTTTTATAATGCTAAAGGCCAACTGTAGAGACAATTGGCCTTTCAATTACCCTAATTTAATAAATAAGTTAGGTTTTTTAAAGAGCAGTAAGAAGTCTTAGCGACCACTATGATCAAATGATTTTACATCGGCTTCACTGCATTTAGTTGTACCGTGAGTTTGTAGAAACTCGATGCTGCGAGTGAAGTCTTTAATGAGTAGATTTGCAAGGTCTTGTGAGAATCCTTGTTTAACCAAAATACGTTGCACCACAATATTTTGTGCGTTGGCAGGTAAGCTATAAGCAGGCACTAACCAACCACGGGTACGTAGTCGATCTGCAAGATCGTATAGGCTAAATGAAACATTCGCATGATCTTTTAATCGCCACGAGATAGCAGGAATACCTTTTTTAGGGTTACCATCAAAAATAAACTCAAAGAGATCGAATTTATTGAGCTCTTGTACTAGGTAGCGACATACGTCATAGCTTGAATTGTGGATACGTTGGTAACCTTCGTAGCCTAGACGAAGAAAATCATAGTATTGAGCAATGATTTGTCCTGCAGGGCGAGAGAAGTTCAATGCGAAAGTTGGCATGTCTCCGCCTAAATAGTTCACGTGGAAAATCAAACCTTCAGGAAGATCTTCTTTACTACGCCAAACAACCCAACCACAACCGACAGGAGCTAAACCGAACTTATGGCCTGAGGTACTGATAGATTTCACACGCTCTAGACGGAAATCCCATGGCTCAATATCAGTCGCGCAGAATGGTGCTAACATACCACCACTGGCACCATCAACGTGAATATCAATAGAGTTACCAGTATCATGCTCGTAAGTATCAAGTGCATCAGACAATGGTTTTACAGTTTCATATAGACCCGTAAAGGTTTGACCGAAGGTTGGGACAACCATAATAGTATTGGCATCAACCAGCTCCAACATGTCTTCAGGTGTCATCATATAGTGACCATCATCCATTTTGGTTTGACGCATTTCAATATCCCAGTAACGGGCAAATTTTTCCCAACAGACTTGTACTGGGCCACATACCATATTTGGCTTATCAGTTGGTTGACCTTCAGCCTGACGTTTTGCACGCCAACGCCAAAGAGCGGCCAAACCACCTAACATACACGCTTCACTTGAACCGGTTGTTGAAGTACCAATGGTCGTAACTGAATCAGGTGAATTCCATAAATCCGCTAGAATATGAACACAGCGGTTTTCAATTTCAGCAGATTGAGGGTATTCATCTTTGTCGATCATGTTCTTGTCGATAGAAAGATCCATCAATTTATGTACTTCATCTTCTTCCCAAGTTTGGCAGAAGGTTGCTAGGTTTTGACGAGCATTACCATCAAGATAGAGTTCGTCTCGAATCATTTGATAGATAGCTTGTGGTGATTGCTCTTGCTGAGGCATTTTTTTGCTAGAGGCAATATGAGAAAGTGCATCGGATCCAAAAATAGGGTCTGCGCCTTGTTCACGGTTAACTTCATGAATAGCCATAATTATGTGTCCTATTTGGTTGTTGCGAAGTGTTGAGTACAGTTAAATAGATTCCAGCCCATGGTTTTAGCAACTTGCTTAATCATCAACTGGCCTCGAACACTATTGCCATATTTATCTAATCGAGGTGAGAATGCGGCGATTGCACCAACATTTGGAATCACGCTAAGTAATCCACCGCCAACACCACTTTTACTTGGTAAACCAACGCTATATGCCCAATCACCAGAAGTATCATAAAGACCTTCCATAACCATTTCGGCAAGAATATGGGGAACGTTAGTTTGATGTAATACTTGTTCTTGACTGATAGGGTTTACACCACCATTTGCCAATGTTGCACCTACTGTTGCTAGACTGACGCAATCAAATAGGGTTGAACATTGACGGGTATAGACTTCACAAGCTTCTAATGGATCGGAATAGATTCGATTTGATGAAGCTAGCAGTAAAGCTATTGCCCTATTATGTAAATTTGTTGTTTGTTCTGAATTATTCACTTCTTCAGAGAGTAGGATTTGAGTCGCAGCTAATCGGCTTTGGAACTCAATAATTTGTTGCCATCTATCTTCTTTATCTGATGCATCGATAAGACTTGCAGTTGCAATTGCACCTGCATTGACCAATGGAGTCAGTGGTTTACCTTTATGCAGTTCTAAAGCTAAAACTGAATTAAAAGGTAACCCTGTTGGATCTGCCCCAATTTTACTTTGAACTGAATGGGCACCAACTTGTTCTAATGCTAGACCCATTGTCATAATTTTTGAGATTGACTCTATGGCAAATGGGTAATGAGCATCGTAAAGATCAATGATTTCACCGGTTACGGAAACAAACGCAATACCACCAAGATTACTGGGTACGGAATCTAAATAAGGAATATAAGAGGCATTTTTACCTTCATGGTTATCCTTATAGTGTTCAAACGCTTGTTCCATTACTGTTCTAATATCATGCTGACAACTGGACATACTCCACTCCTTATTTTGCATTATGTAGTGTATGAGTTGCTTTATCAGAAGGGTTAATCACCCCTGGGTGGATATTTTCAATTTCCCACGTAAATGGTGCAAAGTCGGTGACTTCGGGATCTTTCCAGTGTGGTTTACGAGCTTTGTAAATAAATAGTGGAACAGAAACAAAGACAACAGTTAGTACCACTAAGAAGCCAACATATTCTGCAGGGCTACCAACAGAGATTTGGCTTGGTGGGATGAATGAGAATAGAAACGCGGTTAATGAACCAATAAAGCCAAGACCACCAATTAACCACATACCTGAGTTTTCTTTACCTGGGATACGGTATGGACGTGGACGGTTTGGTTGGCTATAACGAAGGTGAATCGCCGCTGCAAACATCAATAGATACATGATGAGGTATAAAACAACCGTTAACTGACTAAGGATTTGGTAAGCCGCTTGTACTGATGGTAAGACAACAAATACGGTTGAAATCAAGGTAACCAATAGAGCTTGAGCAAGCATGATGTGAGTTGCCATACCGTGTTTGTTAGTGTATTGCCAAAAACGTGGAAGATAACCACCTTTTGCGACCACAAGTAGACCAGATGAAGGACCTGCAACCCAGCCAACAACACCTGCTAGAACACCAAGAGCCAAACATGCCGCCATAATTGGTGCGGCCCAGCTGATACCCGCCCAAGCAAACATATCATCATATGCAACTAATAGGCTTTGAGTTAAGTTGATGTCTTTTTGTGGGATAACAAAAGCGATGGCTAATGTACCTAATACGAAAACACAAACGGTACCAATGGCTGCAATAGCGATAGCGATAGGGTAGTTTCGAGGTGCATTATCAACTTCTTTTACGTGGATGGCGTTCATTTCCATACCGGCATAGAACAAGAAGATACTGGCAGCGAGAACCACATTATTGAAGTTGGTAAAGTCTGGAATCACTTTATCCCAGCTTAAATCAATCTGTGGCGTATTTCCGGCAAAGACATAAGAAAAGCCAAGAACAATCAGAATGATACCTGGAATTACAGTACCAATCATGCCGCCCCATTTAGCCACTTTTGAGAAAGCTGCTGTACCATGAAGGGCAATAAAGGTTGCTATCCAATAGATGGCTAACACAATACCTAAGACAAAGAATTTATTCTGAGATAGGGCTTGGTCCCAAGTTTGATCTGGGCCAACAAAAGCAAGAGAAACAGAACCGAATGTTAGAGCGGTTGGAAACCAAACTGTAACTTCAATCCATAACATAAACATAGCGATAAGAGCAAAACGGGGACCGAACGCCTCACCAACCCAGCGGAAAACACCGCCTTTTTCTGACCAACCAGTTGCTAATTCAGCGGCAACAAGAGATACCGGAACGAGGAATACCACTGCTGCAAAAATATAGTAGAAGATCGAACTTAAACCATATTCAGCTTCGGCTGGTAATCCACGTAAACTTACCACAGCGACAATATTCAACATCGCAAGGGCAAAGATACTGATCCCTTTTTTATTCGCTGAGTTTAAATTTGCCATAATTTAAAACCCTTATACATAGTGCGCTAAACAAAGCGGCTCCACAGTACTGCTTGAAGTCAACTTTCCCTTTTTTTCGAATGTTATGTTATTTAACCGAATGAATTTTTAGTTAAATTGAACAGTGGACAAAAAGTAGCACCATGGTTTTGTATAAGGTATGCTCAATATGGTTATATAACATTCCATATTTGATCTTATTTGCATTTAGCATGATCTTATGTTGTTTTTCTTATGTTTTATTGTTGATTTATTTAGCCTGTAAATTGTTCTATTGTGATAAATAGAATATTTACGTGGTATGAGATAGGGATCACAGAATTGCTAATAAGGTATTTTGTGAAGAGTTGGAATTAAATTTGCTAGTAGATTTAAGCTTTTATTGAAATTGCATAAATTAATGGATTATGCAAAAAATATGCATTAAAAGTAGAGGGCTAAATGGACGCATTTATGTGCTCAAATATAGCGAATGAATATAAAAATGCCGCAAATATTATGCGGCATTTATGCAAATCACAGTCTAATCACAATGAGAATAAGTGATTAGTTGTTCTTATGCAGTTCGCTGTTTAGCTCAATCGCAGTTTTGTTCGTTAAACATTCGATTTGGCCTGTCATTGAGTTACGACGGAATAGAAGGTCTGGTTTACCCGCTAGATCGCGAGCTTTAACGACTTCTACCGGCTTTCCAGAAGCATCGAGCATCTGAACTTTTGAGCCTGCTGTTACGTATAGGCCTGATTCGATAGTACAACGATCGCCCATTGGGAAACCAAGACCTGCGTTAGCACCTAGTAAGCTGTTCTCACCAATAGAGACAACCACTTTACCACCGCCAGATAGGGTACCCATAATAGATGCACCACCACCAATATCTGAACCATTGCCAACAACCACACCAGCAGAAATACGACCTTCTACCATGCTTACGCCAGTCGTACCTGCGTTGAAGTTAATAAAGCCTTCGTGCATAACGGTTGTGCCTTCACCAACATGTGCACCAAGACGTACACGTGATGTATCAGCAATACGAACGCCTGTTGGGACAACGTAATCAACCATTTTAGGGAATTTATCCACACAATCGACAATAATGGTTTCGCCATTTAAACGAGCTTCCATTTGACGTTCTGCAAGCTCAGGTAGGTCGATCGCACCTTTGTTGGTCCATGCAATATTATGAAGTAGACCAAAAATACCATCTAATACTAGACCATGAGGTTTTACTAAACGGTGAGAAATAAGTTGCAGTTTTAAAAATGCTTCAGCCACAGAAACCGGTGTTTCATCATTAGCAAGAATCACTAAAACAAGCGGTTGAGCTGAATTTACCGCTTTAGATGCAAATAGTGCACTTTCTGCTTGATCATGAGCAGCAAAAATAGAGGCAAGCGCGACACATTGCTCAGAGGTTACTTCAACAGCTTGATTACCTTCTTTGTAAGTAACAACGGCTGCAATCTCATCTACCAATGCATCCGATGGGTTTAGGATTGGCGTTGGGAAGTAAGCTTCAATGATTTTTCCATCGCGGTTTTTAGTTGCAGTGCCTAGGGCAAGAGAAAAGCGAGCCATGATTCTTGGTTCTCCGTGTCAAAATAAATACAGCTGACATAAAACCATAAAAGTGAATTAGGGTCAGCTGATAAAAATCGATTAACCCATTGGTTTTTTCAATGAGTAAGATGCTCCCATCATAAAAGCAGTTCGAAACAGATAGCAAGGTTAGATATCAGAATCCGTTTAAAATCATGAAATATTGACGCAAAACTTACCAATAGCAGCATGTTAAACTGGGATAAAAGGGCTGAGTCGCTTAGATTGTTGCAAGATAAAAGAAGTGAGGATGGTTGAGGTAAAAAGGTGAGCGAAAAAGAAACCTCCCTAGTAGGAGGCTTCGCAAAACAGAATTAAGCTGCTTCTTCTTGTTCATCAGCAACAAGTTCTGGCTTTGTTGCCTTTTTCTTGGCTGCTGGTTTTGCTTTTTTAGCACCAAGAGCAACAAGTACTTCTTCGCGCTTTTGTGCTAAGAACAATGATAGCTCTTCTTGTTTTGCTTCATCTTCGGCAAACAGGTCGCTTGTGCTTAACAGCTCAAACATCTCATCTGCCATATCAAGCATTTTGTCGTATGCGTCGGCTTCTGACTTAGAGGTGAAAGTCATTTTCTCTTCTCCGTTTCGCTCAACAACATATTTGACGATAACTGCCATGGTCATCCTCTCCCAAAGTGATAAACTGGTTGTTTATACAGTACCCTAAACGGTTCGTCCAGTGATAAGCGAGTTTCTGTGATGGTAAGAGAAAAATTTAATCAAATATACGATCGTGCAGCAGAGCGAAAAGGGGGGATACAAGCTCTTGAAAAATTATTAGTCGTTCCTAAAAGTCAGCAAGAGTTGGCTCTTATAACGGATGACCGCTGGTTAGCGACATTTACATTACGTATTTTTCAATCGGGAATGACCTGGCAAGTTGTTCGTAATAAATGGCCAAATTTTGAAGATGTTTTCTTTGGCTTTAACATTGAAAAGATGTTGTTAGTACCTGATGAAATGTGGGAAAGAAAAGCCACGGATCCGGCGATTATTCGTCATTTGGGTAAGGTGATGACCATTCCTGCTAATGCTGACATGATTCATCGAGCTGCAGTTGAATATGGTTCTTTCGCTCAGATGGTTGCTGATTGGCCTTGTGAAGATATTATTGGGTTGTGGCAATACCTTAAGAAAAAAGGGGCTCGACTAGGTGGAAATACAGGGCCTTATGCGCTGCGAACCATGGGAAAAGATACTTTTATTATTAGCCAAGATGTTGAAGCTTATTTACGTAATATAGGGGTGATTGAAGGTGGAAAATCATCACTAAAATCATTAAAAGCGACTCAAAAAGCATTTAATGATTGGCAACAAGAATCTGGCCGACCAATGTGTCAAGTAAGCCAGATTATTTCGTTTAGTTGCGGCGATAATCATGTATTTTAAGGCTGTTGCCACTGCTTACAAAAATCGATAAATAATGTAAGCAGTGGGCTTTGATATTTTTCTTTATGGAACAGTAGCCAATATTGGCGATGCATATCCAATGGAAGTGAAAGCGTATGAACCCGATAATCCATCTCGGCGTATTTAACCGCACGCTTTGAAATGCAGGTAATGCCTAGATCAGCGGCAATGCAATTGATGATCGCTTCCGTTGTATTGAGCTCAAAAGCTGGACGCCATTTATTCAGCCTTGGTGCCACTCGATTTAAGAAAAATTCACGGGTACCAGATCCGGTTTCGCGTAATACCCAGTCATAATTTTCTAGATCCGCTAATGTCACATGATCTTGTTGCGCTAGGGGATGATTTGGATGGCAAGCTATCACCATTTCATCTTCTAGCCACGGGATAACTTCTAGCTCTGGATCTTGTACGTTACCTTCGACCAAGCCTACATCCAGTTCAAATTCACATAATTTTTGACAGATTTGCGCGGTATTGGAAATAAATAAGGATTGTTCTTTATGGTCGGTATGTTGGCGAAAATCGCGAAGAAGAAAAGGCGTTACCTGGTTACCAACGGTGTCACTAGAACCGATACGAATTTTTCCTGTAACGACGCTATCTTGATCAAAGAGCTGCTCAATGGCATGAGATCGGGCAAGTAGCTCATCCGCAAGAGGCAGTAAGCGCTTTCCTTGTTCATTAATAATCAATCGGTTGTTATTACGATCAAACAATTTATGATCGAGCTGTTTTTCCAATTCTGATAATGCCATGCTGACGGCGGGTTTAGATAAAAATAGCTTTTCAGCTGCGGCTGTGATGGTTCTTTCTTGGGCAACGGTCACAAAGACATTCAGTTGCTTAAGGGCTATATTCATTCTCATAGTCAAATGTTCACATTAATTGAATCTATATTTAAATATATTCAATTATGATAAATCATACAAACCTAATACACTACACCTATTCCAAGAAATAACAGCTATCGCAAATTAAGAATACCTTCTAGAAATAGAAGTGGAGAGAAAAAAATGATTCAAGCTACTAAAAGAAAAGTTGCAGGAGCGCCAACGCCAATGGCTGGTTTGGCACTAGGGATTGGTAGCCTTGGTTGGTGTTGGGAAAATGGTGCCTCATTACACGGCACTGGACAGATTATTGGTGCATCGATTGCGGCGGTATTATTAGCCATTCTCGTTGTTAAGTTCGTTCTTCATCCTAATCTATTGTTGGGTGATTTACGTCATCATGTTGTAGGTAGTGTTGTTCCTACTTTTGCAATGGCATTAATGGTGGTGTCAAAGGCTGTGGGTATGTACTTTCCGGTACTAGCTCAAGCGATTTGGCTCTTTGCGGTAATTTTACATCTTGTATTCCTAACTTTATTTACCTACCACCGTGTTATTGAATTTGAATTACACCACATGGTTCCAAGTTGGTTCGTACCACCAGTTGGTATTATTGTGGCGGACGTTGCTTTCCCTGGTGGTGCACTACGTCCATTAGCGGAAGGTCTATTAATTTTTGGTATGGTCGCTTACGCAATCATGTTACCAATTATGATTTACCGCCTTATTTTCAGTCATGAAGTACCTGATGCTGCAAAACCAACTATTGCAATCTTAGCAGCACCTGCAAGTCTCTCTTTGGCTGGTTACTTAACTGTATGTCAAACGCCATCACCTGTAATTATTGCCCTACTTGGTGGTATTGCAGTTCTGATGACATTTATTATTTACTTAGCGTTCATCCGCTTAATGCGTTTAGAGTTTAGCCCAGGTTACGCAGCCTTTACCTTCCCTATGGTTATTGGTTCTACTGCACTATTTAAAACAGCGGCTTGGATGACTCATTACGGCTTTGCAGAACAATATGTAAATCAGGTTCATACTCTTGCAACAATTGAACTTTACGTGGCAACTGTTGTGGTAGGTTATGTGGCTCTTCGTTACAAAATGTTCTACCGCCCATTATCACGTTTATTTACTCGCTGTCCAAACAGCCCACAGAATCTTTAATGGCGATAGCATCTGATTGGGTTGCACACTGTGTACCGGGTAATACCAATTAGAATGTTGTAAAGATTTAGTGTGTTGGCCCAAGGTAACTTGGGCCTTTTTTCGTTCTAAATTTTGAGCCGATATACATAAGATAGGTTTACACTCTCGATGGCTTGGTAGACAATTTATTTATTGTCTTCAAGCGATTGAGAATTCTGTGTGTTTACCATTTATCACTCTAACCAGTTAGATTTGCTAAAATCCCTCCTCGTTGAGCTTATTCGCCTCGATCCGCTCGATAATCCTTTCACACCAGAGCAAATCTTAGTGCAAAGCCCAGGTATGTCTCAGTGGTTAAAATTAGAGCTGGCTCAGTCTATGGGTATTGCTGCCAATATTACTTTTCCGCTACCTGCGACATTTATTTGGGATATGTTTACCCAAGTCTTGAGTGATGTACCTAAACGCAGTGCTTTTAACAAAGAGTCCATGACTTGGAAGTTAATGCAAATTCTTCCTGATCAACTTGAACGACCAGAATTTGAGCCACTACAACGCTACTTAGAACAAGATGCGCAAGGACAAAAGCGTTATCAATTGGCTGAAAAGATAGCCGATATCTTTGACCAATATTTGGTATATCGCCCAGAATGGATTCAAGCTTGGGAAGGGGGCGAGATAGACCCTGAGATTTGTGCAGATCATCCGTGGCAACCCTTATTGTGGCAAGCTCTGTACGATCACACCTTAAGCTTGGGGCAGTCGCCATATCACCGTGCTAACTTGTACCAACATTTTATTGAGACCTTAGAGAATTACAGTCAAACGGGTACAGCATTACCGCAAGGCTTACCAAAGCGTCTTTTTGTCTTTGGTATTTCTGCATTACCGCCACGTTATTTGGACGCATTAGCAGCACTTGGCAAACACATTGATGTTCATCTGATGTTTACTAATCCTTGTCGTCATTACTGGGGCGATGTTCGCGATCGTAAATATATTGCACGCTTGGCGGCCAAACACCGTCAGCAATTACAGGTTCAAGGGGAACACAGTGAGCTAGGTGCTCAAGTTAGCCCATTAAAAGGCTCGGTGGATGACAATGTCTTTGATGAAACCCAAGAAGCATCGGTTGGCAATACTTTGTTGGCCTCGTTAGGTAAGTTGGGACGAGATAACTTATATCTTATGTCAGAACTGGAAGCGTTTGACGTTGAAGCCTTTGTTGATATTGAGCATGACTCACTGCTCCATGCCATTCAGGCTGATATTTTAAATCTTGAAGATCGTATTCAAGATCATCTAACTGAAAACAGTCACCATAAACTTGCAATTAATAGCCAAGATCACTCTTTGACCATTCACGCTTGTCATTCTGCAATGCGTGAAGTTGAAGTATTACACGATAATATTTTGGCTATGTTGGAGCAGGACCCAAGTTTGACGCCTCGCGATATCGTGGTGATGGTGGCAGATATCAATAACTACAGTCCGTATATTCAGGCCGTATTTGGTAATGCTCCAGGCGATCGCTATATTCCATTTTCTATTTCTGACCGCAGTGCTGACCAAGAAAACCCGATACTACTGGCGTTTTTAAAACTTATTGCCTTGCCGGAAAGTCGTTGCCAAGCTTCTGAATTGTTAGAACTACTTGAAGTTCCCGCTGTAATGGCTCGTTTTGGTTTTAATGCCGATAGCTTTGAGCAGATTAAACAATGGATTGAAGAAGTCGGAATTCGTTGGGGATTGGACGACAGTACCGCTTGTGAGTTCTCTTTACCGAAACAGCAACAAAATACGTGGCTTTTTGGTTTGCAACGCATGCTATTAGGTTATGCAATGCCGCAAGAATTAGGGCTTTATCAAGGCACACTGGCCTATGATGAAGTACAAGGAATGGATGCGGTTCTTGCAGGACAATTAGGCTTGTTTATTGAAAAGTTAATGCATTACCGGATGCAGTTAGCTCAAGAGCAAGGTGTTACCGAGTGGACCTTAATACTTAATCAGTTGTTGGATGATTTCTTTAGCGTTGAGTTAGAAGGTGAGCGAGTTCTTCATCTTATCCGTGATAAATTGCAGCAACTTGAACAACAGCTTGATGATGCGGGATTTGGTGAAAAGATCACCCCCGTTGTAATGCGCGATTATTTAATGGGTAAGTTATCTGGTGAGCGAGTTAGTCAACGTTTTCTTGCCGGACAAGTGAATTTCTGTACCTTGATGCCAATGCGTTCAATCCCTTTTAAAGTGGTGTGTCTACTTGGGATGAATGATGGTGTTTACCCACGCTCTATTGCGCCTGAAGGTTTTGATTTAATGAGTCATGATCATAGAGCTGGGGATCGTTCTCGTCGTGATGATGACCGTTACCTATTTTTAGAAGCGATTCAATCGGCGCAGCAGAAGCTTTATATCAGCTATGTGGGCCGTTCAATTCAAGATAATAGTGAAAAAATGCCATCAGTTTTGGTTAGTGAGTTACTTGAATATTGCGGTCAAGGTTACTGTTTAGAAGGTGATGAAGCCTTAACTGCTGATGATTCCGCAGAGCGCTTAGTTAAATCACGTATTTATACGCATCCACTTACACCGTTTAGCCCTCAAGCCTTTTTAGGGGAGCAACCAAGCTTTGCTGCTGAGTGGTTACCCGCTGCAAATCGTGAGCAGATAATAACCTCTCACTTTTATCAGCAACCACTGGAACCCGAATTGGTGACACCGCATATACCTCAACTACTTGAGCTATCGGAGTTAGTGCGTTTTTGGCGCTTACCAGTGCAATATTTCTTTAATCGCAGGTTAAAAGTCTTCTTTGACCCAAGCCAAGGTGCATTAGCTGATGATGAGCCGTTCTCTTTAGATGGGTTAGGACGTTATCAGGTACGTGAAGCTTTATTAAGTGAATTTTTAAATCATCAAGTAATGACCCAAGTTTCTCAAGGGCAACTGACTAAAGACCAATTGTTTGAACGCTTTACTGCTTATCAAAATGCTGCTGGTGGCTTACCGTTAGCTGAGTTTGGCCAATTAACCTTATTGGAAGAGCGAGCGCAGATAGAGCAATTAGCAGAGAAAGTGGTTCAGTTGATGGATCATGAGCAACCTGATGTAGAAGTGAATCTATTGGTATCAATAGCAGGGCGACAAGTGCAACTTCAAGGGTGGTTAAAGCAATATTATCAACAAGGATTAATTCGCTATCGCCCTGGTAAGATCCGCAGCAACGATATTTTAAGTGGTTGGATCGAGCACCTTTGTTTAGCTTGTGCAGGGATCGAAAAGTCAACGCATTTGATCGGTGTCGATCAGCATCTGGTTTTTAATCCACTCTCTCGTGAAGTCGCAATGCCGCAACTTGAAGCTTTGTTAGAGCACTATTTCCAAGGACTTGTACAACCGTTGCCGTATTTCCCTCGCACAATATTAGCTGGACTTGAAGCGGGGCGAGATAAGCAAGGAAATTGGTTAACTGACGAAGCCAGCATTGAGAAAATATTTAATAAAATGGCAGAAGGGTTTAACGGTGGCTATATGTTTGATGGTGAAGGGATCAACCATTATATCGCCCGTGTATGGCCTGAATGGTCACAAGAACTTGCTCAAGAAGTGTATGAAATGGCGGAGAAACTGTTAAAGCCTGCTATTTCACAATTGAGTGAAGTTAAATAAAACAGCCATATAACCAAGGGGATAAGCAAGTAAGATTGGAGTTGAATGTAGGGTGGCCGCCGGCAAATCATTATTGATGTAGGGTGTTCGCCGTACGGCCACAGGTCCAGAGGTGACCTTGATTTCGTGCCGCGAATAGTACGCAATAGCACGATTGTAAACCGTGAAAGATCTCTCATCTTGCTTGGCTTATTCTATCAATTTAACGTTATAAGCTATTGATCACAAAACTGATTTATTTTTCGCTGCGAATTTTTAGCATCGATTTGATCTCCTAATTTAGAGCATACGTCATGACGCCAGACAATCTATTAACCACTATAGAGCCGCAAGTGCTCCATCCAATGAGCTTTCCTCTACATGGTAGTCGCTTAATTGAAGCCTCAGCAGGTACAGGAAAAACCTTTACCATTGCCAGCTTATATTTGCGCTTACTGTTGGGCCACGGTGATGAGCAGAGTCGATTTCCTTATCCGTTGACGGTCGATCAAATTTTGGTGGTAACTTTCACCGAAGCGGCAACGGCTGAGCTGCGCGACCGTATTCGTCGTCGTATTCATGATGCTCGTATTGCGTTTGCTCGCGGAAACAGTTCAGACCCTGTAATTGCTCCTTTATTAGAAGATATTGCTGATCATAAAGCGGCTGCAGCTACCTTATTGCAAGCAGAACGTCAGATGGATGAGGCTGCGATCTATACCATTCACGGTTTCTGTCAACGAATGTTGACACAAAATGCCTTTGAGTCGGGCAGTCTATTTACCAATGAGTTTGTCACTGAAGAGAGTCAACTACGAGCACAGGTAGTGGCTGACTATTGGCGTCGTCAGTTCTATCCTCTTTCACGCTCTTTAGCTGGAGAGATTCGTAGCTTTTGGCAAACTCCACAGGCGTTATTAAAAGAGATCAATCCATTTTTATCTGGAGCGCCGGTTAAGATTGTGGCTCCAACGCTGAGTGATAATTTAGAAAATGTACATCAAGAAAATATTCGTCGAATTGAGCACATTAAAAAATTGTGGCGTGAGGGCGAAGGGGATTTTCATGATCTGATTGCCAATTCTGGGGTTAATAAACGTAGCTATACCAAAACCAGTTTACCAAAGGCATTAGCAGAGGTAGGTGAATGGGCACAAAGTGCGACTTACGGTTATCAATTACCGAAATCGTTAGAGAAATTTGATCAAACGGTATTGCGTGAAAAAACCAGCAAAGGTGAAGTGCCAGAGCATGAAGCATTTCGAGCTATTGGGGAGCTATTACAAAATCCACCGAATATTAAAGACCCTGTTTTAGCTGATGCAATTACGTCGTGCCGCGAACTGTTAGCAGAAGCGAAATTGCGCAAAGGATGGCTCTCTTTTGATGATCTCTTAACCCAATTAGCCGCAGCTCTGCAAGCCAATGATAACGCTTCAGCATCCACATTAGCACAGCGAATCCGGACGTTATATCCAGTTGCCATGATCGATGAATTCCAAGATACGGATCCATTGCAATACTATATTTTTAATACGGTTTATGGCCATAGCTCTCTTGTAGAAGATGAGAATTTATCTGAGGGTTCTGACAGTGATGCAGCAAGGGGACCATCTGGTCTGTTTATGATTGGTGATCCGAAACAGGCAATTTATGCGTTTCGTGGTGCCGATATTTTTACCTATATTCAAGCTCGTCGTCAGGTTAGTGCTCATTACACATTGGCGACGAACTGGCGTTCCAGTGCCGATATGATCGCGGCGGTGAACACTATTTTTGCAACACCAGATAGACCCTTTATTTATGATAGCGATATTCCATTTGCTGCTGTAAATCATAGCTCTAAGGCAACAGAACGAGGTTGGATACTCGATGGCGTAGACCAAAAAGCTCTGACGTTTTGGCTCGCGCAAGAGGAAGCGCCAACTGCCCCTATCAGTAAAGGGGATTACAACAAGCAAATGGCTGAAGCAACCGCGAGCGAAATTCAGCGTATTTTGACTTTGGCGCAACAAGATAAAGCCCATTTTGTTAATGGCAGTAAGCAAAACAAAATTCAAGCTGGCGATATTGCGGTATTGGTACGAACGGGCAGTGAAGGCGCAATGATCCGCCAAGTATTAGCTCAACAAGGTATTGCCAGTGTCTATCTTTCTAATCGTGATAGTGTTTTCTCATCGATTGAAGCGGCAGATATCGAGCGATTACTACAAGCGGTTTTATTGCCGGAAAATGAGCGAACCTTACGTGCGGCTTTAGCATCAAGCTTTTTTGCGTTAACCGCAACCGAACTTGATCGATTAAACCAAGAAGAAGATGAATGGGAACGCTGGGTTGGGGCTTTCCGTGATTATCGTACCTTATGGCAAAACCGTGGGGTATTGCCGATGTTACGCCATGTGATTGCAAAGCATCAAATAGCTGAGCGGTTACTCACTCATAATGGTGGTGAACGTTCACTGACTGATATTTTGCATATTGGTGAGTTATTGCAACAAGCCAGCCAAACGCTTGATAGTGACTATGGCTTGATTCGTTGGTTGGCTGAGCGCATTGAATCGCCTAATGGTAATCTGGATGAAGAGCAATTGCGCTTAGAGTCAGACCGTAATTTAGTTCAAATTGTTACTATCCATAAATCCAAAGGGTTGGAATATGATTTAGTCTTTTTACCCTTTGTTTGTGGTTATCGAGCCGTTGATCGTGCGTTATATCATGATGAAGAAACCCAGCAGGCAATTTTCGATGTAAAAGGGGATGAGGCGAGCATGGCTTTAGCTGAACAAGAACGTTTGGCTGAAGATTTACGTTTGATTTATGTAGCCCTAACCCGAGCAGTGTATGGTTGTTATATTGGAATGGCTCCTGTTCGTAATGGCATGAGTCGTAAAGATCCAACCGGATTACACCATTGTGCCATTGGCTGGTTAGTTCAAAATGGTAAAGAAGGCGGTGTTGCCGATCTTACTGCGGCTCTGAATCTGCTGCAAACTAACGCCCAAGTGATGACCATAGCAGAACCTCCTAAGTGTAGCTCAGAGCTTTGGCAAGCTGATGAAGAAATTCCTCAAGAGTTAGTTGCAAGTCGTTTTCAGCGTGATATTGAACGTAACTGGTGGATCACAAGTTATTCAGGGTTGGTAAAACAAGGTAACAAGCACCATGACGCCTCGTTTGAAGCGCCGGGATTTGACGTTGATTCGTCGCAAGATAAAGCCGATGACGAACCTGTGTTAGTGCCTGAGCGTTCTATCTATACCTTCCCGAAAGGGGCGCGTCCGGGTACGTTTTTACACACCATTTTTGAAGAGATCGAATTTACAACATCTGCTGATAGTGATGAGACGCGACAGATTTTGTTGGAGCTATTACGGTTAGAAAATCTAGAGCCGGAATGGTTACCTATTTTGCAGCAACTAATTGTGGATGTTATGCAGTGTCCTTTAGATGGACAAGCGCTGCGATTGGGGCAAATTGGTGCTAACCGTCGTTTAGCCGAGATGGAGTTTATGTTGCCGATTGAGTTACTCTCATCTCGTTTGGTTAATAAAGCACTAGCTCGTCATGATGAATTATCAGCCAAAGCAGGCGAATTAGGATTTGCGACTGTTAGCGGTATGTTAAAAGGTTTTATCGATTTAGTGTTTGAATACCAAGGAAAGTATTACGTTTTAGACTGGAAATCTAATTACTTAGGTGATGATCCAGAGCTTTATCGAGGTGAGATGCTAAAAGAGGCGATGCGCGATCACCGCTATGATTTTCAGTATCAAATTTATGCACTAGCGTTACACCGTTTCTTAAAAAATCGCTTGTCGGATTACGATTATGAGCAGCATTTTGGTGGCGTGTATTATCTCTTTTTACGTGGAGTGAAAGCCAATGAAGATAGTGGTATTTTTCACGCCAAGCCAAGTCTGGAACTGCTTACTGAGCTTGAGCAGTTAATTGAGAACAAACAGGAGTCATCCCATGCTTAATATGTTGGATCGTTTAACTGAGCAGGGTGTGCTTCGAGCGATAGATTCTCAATTTGCCAAATTTATGGCTCGTTCAGTGACCAATATTGATACGCCAGAGGTAGTACAATTAGTCTCACTTGCTTCAGCTTGGCTCAGTAGTGAGTTGGGACGAGGTCATGTCTGTTTGCCGCTAACGGCAGAAGATCAGCAAAGTATGGGAATGTTTGGTTTACATGGTGAGTTGGCGCAGCAGGTGGTTCAACTGTTACCTGAGGCATTACATCATCCTCAATGTTGGCCAGAAGCGCTGATTCAATCCCATGCCGTGTCTGATGGTAGTCAGCCAACGCCATTAGTATTAAGTGACGGACGTTTGTATCTTAATCGCTATTGGCAGTTTGAACAGAGTGTCGCTGGGCGAATCTTAGCCATGGCAACGGCTAAGGGAGTGGATACTGCAGCTCAAGCGTTATCATCACATCATATTGATCAACTGCAGCAGAACTTAGATCAATTGTTTCCTCGAGTTTATCACTATCTACTTAGCAGTTTACAAGCATTACGCTTGGGTGAAACAACAAGAGTAGACAGTGAAGAAGCCCGTCGATTGGAAGTGATCGATAAGCTCGATATCGTTGCCGATAAAATATCACAGCTAGATTGGAAGCAGATTGATTCCGTTTTAGCTCAAGCCCAAACTATCTCGGATCTACAGGTTCTTGATACGCTTGTGCCATCTTCGTTTTGTTTAAACTGGCAAAAAGTAGCGGCTGCGGTAGCATTAACCCGACAGTTTGCGGTTATTTCTGGTGGCCCAGGTACGGGTAAAACAACTACGGTAACCAAGCTGTTGGCGGCTTTGGTGATGGAAAATCCGCAGCATATTCCTAATATTATGCTGGTGGCTCCTACGGGTAAGGCTGCGGCTCGTTTGACCGAGTCGATTACCAATGCGGTGAAATCACTGCCTGTGACCGATGAGATAAAAGCGCATATTCCAACCCAATCAAGTACGATTCATCGCTTACTTGGGGCGATTCCTGGGCGTGTGGATTTTCGTCATCATAAAGGTAATCCGCTTCACTTAGATGTGCTAGTAGTAGATGAAGCCTCAATGGTAGATTTACCTATGATGGCTCGATTGTTAGAAGCGATGCCAGCTCACGCTAAATTAATTTTATTGGGCGATAAAGATCAGCTAGCGTCTGTTGAAGCGGGTGCGGTACTGGGGGATATCTGCTCTTTCTCGGCTCTAAGTTATAGCAAGCAACAAGCTGAGGTGTTGAGTCAGTTAACGGGCTTTGATCTTTCCAGCAATACCAGCAAGACGAATGTGGTTGCTGATTGTCTCTGTATGCTACAAAAAAGTTATCGTTTCCATGCTTTATCGGGCATTGGCCAGTTAGCAAAAGCGATCAATGGTGGTCGAGAAAATAAAGTTCAAGCAGTGTGGCAGCAAGGATTTAAAGATATTAATTTTTATCCATTATCGACTGACAGTTACAAAAGTATGATCAATCAAATTGTGATGTTTTATCGAAATTATCTCGATGCCATAGAGCAATCACAATCACCTCGAGAGGTTTTACAAGCCTTTGCTCAAGTTCGCCTGCTGTGCGCATTACGGGAAGGGGACTTCGGTGTTGTTGGCTTAAATCAACGGATTGAGCATGAATTAGGTCGTATTGGTAAGATTAAGCAAAGTGATGAAACTTGGTACATTGGCCGACCTATTATGATCAGTCAAAATGATCACGGTTTAGGTTTATATAACGGTGATATTGGTATTGCGATGCTTGAACCAAATACAGATATTGCACCGGGTTCAACCCCAAGAATGAAAGTCTACTTTGAAATGTCAGATGGCGAAGTAAAAGGCTTTTTACCTAGTCGTTTACCTGAGCATGAAACGGTTTATGCTATGACCATTCATAAGTCACAGGGCTCGGAGTTTGCTGATACTGTGATGGTTTTACCGAAAGATTACAGTCCTATTTTAACTCGAGAATTAGTCTATACCGGAGTGACCCGTGCAAAAGCGCGTTTATATCTGTATGGCCAACAAGAGGTGATGGCTCGGGGTATTCGTACGAAAACCTTGCGAGCCAGTGGATTGAGTCATCTACTTAGCTAACTATGGTTTGATTTTAGGATTGTGAAAAGAACGTCAACTGTCAGCGATGAAGTTGACGTTTTTATTATCTATGAGTTGAGTAGATTTAGGAGCCAGTAGCTAACCGGGTTATCTGGGCACTGATATGGACCACACTCAATAAAGGTTGAAATAACATTAATCAATACCGTTGCCATTGCTAATAAGCAGGCTGTGCGGCCTAAAGCTGATATCTGATAGTTATCTTGTTGCCACTCTTTCTTCCAAAGTAGGAGTAGGACAGCAACACCAAACACAGTAAGTGCAAAAATAATAAATGCCCATGTGTAGTAATGGTAACCTAAAATGGCTGAACCAAAGGGGGGCGTACCTGGGATAACATGTAAGGATACTTGGCGTAGGGCTGTCGCGGCACCAAAGAGGGCTCCAATTAGAATAATCCCATAATGGCGCTGTTGAGTACCATAAATAACGTTAAGCATGAAGCCAAACATGACTAAACCAAATCCAATACGTTGTAATAAACACAGCGGGCAAGGAAGTTCATTCCATGCAACTTGTAAAATTACACCGCCAAAGAGTATCGCAGTAATACCCAGCAGACCCAAAATATTAAGGAGAGTGATATGTTTATGATTCATCATGCTCTCCTTAAAGTAAGATACTGAGTGAATCTGTTGCATGGTGATGGAACCAGAACAGACCTAAAACTACAGCAAGGGTAAACAAAATATAGCTCAGTGATTTTTTGTGGCGATAAGCGCTGAGCATTGCGCAAAATACAACCAATAGAATTAAGCTCATCATAGCAGTTTTGTAACCTTAATTATTATTTAATGTTAAAGCTGATGATTATGAGTGTATGCGTATTAATAATATATTGCTAATTTTGTTACATTTTGTTCAGTTTATTTACAGCTTTATCATGAGGACCTGAGATCGACGCTGAAAGTTATACAGAGCCTTTTTAGCTACAGGTAATGCATCGATATTCGATTCAACAAAACCTTGCTCTAAGAACCAGTGCAGGCTACGGGTTGTTAATACAAATAAATGTTTTAGTTGCTGTCTGCGGGCTTGTTGGCATAACCGTTGAAGTAGTACAACGCCACGATCTGCATCACGATAGTCAGGGTGAATAGCAACACATGCCATTTCTGCCATTTGCTCATCAGGAAAAGGGTATAGAGCAGCACAGCCAATAACCAAACCATCTTTTTCTATAATGGTAAATTGGTTGATCTCTTGCTCCAGTTGTTCACGAGAGCGTCGGACCAAAATTCCTTCTTGCTCTAATGGGCGAATTAAATCCAAGATACCACCAATATCATCGATACTTGCACTCCGAAGCTTCTCTGCACTGGCCATTACTATTTGGGTTCCAATTCCGTCCAAAGAAAACAGCTCTTGAATTAATGCACCATCTTCTTTGTAACTGATGAGGTGACTACGGGGAACGCCGGCTCGGCATGCAGTAATGGCTCCACGAAGAAAGCGGGCGGTTCCTGTATTATCTGCTTGTTGTTGGGTTAATTGTTCCAGGCAATATTCAGCTTCATTAGGTAGCAGTTCGGAATGAACCTCTCCTTGGCTGTTGAGTACCCCCTGTTCAGAGCAAAAGCCGATTAACTTGTCGGCTCGCAGACGAATAGCAAGCTGAGTGGCAATTTCTTCTGACATAAGATTAAAGCATTCTCCAGTTACC
Organism: Photobacterium damselae subsp. damselae; assembly: GCF_038086725.1. Classification (NCBI taxonomy): domain Bacteria; kingdom Pseudomonadati; phylum Pseudomonadota; class Gammaproteobacteria; order Vibrionales; family Vibrionaceae; genus Photobacterium; species Photobacterium damselae. Next base: position 2,675,830 of record NZ_CP146970.1, on the reverse strand, counting down.
GAACTGGCAATGGGACCGAGAAGAACAATAGATCCTTGGGTTAACTGGCGTTCAATACCCGTAATATCGATTCGGCGAATACGACCACTATGACAGTAATCAACGCCATCATCGATTCCAAGAGGCTGAGCAATAATAAAATTCCCACTAATAACGTTAATTTGTGAACCCGCCATAGGGGTATTATTCAGCCCCATAGAAAAACGAGCCGTAATATCGAGTTGTAATTGTCCAGCGGCTTGTTTTGCGATTTCAAGGGCTCGATTATCGGTAACTCGAATCCCTTTATGATACGGCGTTGCATAATCATGTTGCGCAAGGAGATCGGATATTTGAGGTCGAGCACCATACACAATCACCAATTTGATTCCGAGTCGATTGAGAAGTGCTAAGTCATTAACGATATGATTAAAATTGCGGTCATAAATGGCTTCACCACCTAACATTATCACCATGGTTTTGCCAATATGAGCATTGAGATAAGGGGCTGATTGGCGAAATCCTTTGACCAGAGCCATACTTCTTAATTTCATGATTGATGTCCATATCAATATTTATTCATTTAAGTTAAATGATTTTTCTGATTTGTACAGAGGGTAAACAAGAAATTTTATTGGATCTTAATCATGGGGATTGTGTTAGGTTTCAGTCAAACTCTGCTGATAAATAGTATGGTGATGAAACTTTTATATTCTATGATTGTCTCTGCTGTACACTGTTTTTGTTTATCATTTTGAGCATATTTTATCATTCGTAAAATGAATATTTTTGCTTGGTATTATCGGAATTTCTCTAGGTTACGGTAAGCTACTGTCGTTTTTTCTTGTTTTGATGAGCGTTGATATTCAGAAACAATTTAAAAAGTAATTATACTCCATTGGGTCAGTAAGTTTTTGCTACCATTGGAAGATCGGTTTTCGCTGTTTTTATTTAAGGCTTATTTTACTGTGTTACGTAAAGCTACTATTGCAATGATTATGCTTGGTTTGGTGGGGTGTTCATCTGCACCAGAAAAGCAACAACAAGTCTCAACTTCCCGTCCAAATGAATTTGGTCATCAATATACGGGTAATTACTTTAGTCGAGTATTAAACCGTGTCAGCCATGTGACGTCGAATAAGCCTTCTGATTACAGTAATTTTGCCGATCAAGCAGATGAAGTAACAGTAAATTCATCCTCAATGGATCGCAAATATGGTCCTCTTTATCGTCAGCTTGAAAAGTGGATCAAGACCGATGGTAAGGTACAAGACTTAACTAAATACGGCATTCAAGCTGCTCAATTAGGTGGCAGTGATGATCGTGGTAACGTAATGTTTACTGGTTACTACTCTCCTGTATTAGAGATCCGTCACTACCCAGATGCTGAATATAAATACCCAGTATACGCAATGCCTAAATGTAAAGGTCGTTGCCCATCTCGTGCCCAAATTTATGCTGGTGCGCTAAAAGGTCAGGGACTTGAACTTGGTTATAGTAAGTCGATGATTGACGTCTTTATGATGGAAGTTCAGGGTAGCGGTTTTGTTCATTATGGTGATAACGATGAAATGCAGTACTTTGGCTATGCAGGTAAGAACGGCCATCGCTATGTCAGTATTGGTAAGGTACTGATCGACCGTGGTGAAGTGCCTCGTGATAAAATGTCATTAAAAGCAATCCACGATTGGGCCGAAAAACAGAGTCCAGCTAAGCTTCGTGAGCTATTGGAACAAAACCCATCGTATGTCTTCTTTGAGCGTCGCCCAAGTTTAGATGTTAAGGGCAGTGCTGGTATTCCTCTACTGGCAGATTCAGCAGTGGCCGGTGATCGTAAATATTTCCCAATGGGTAGTGTCATTTTAGCTGAAGTTCCAAAATTGAATGAAGCTGGTCACTGGACGGGTAAGCATCAGCTACAGCTATTTATTGTGTTAGATACAGGTGGTGCAGTAAAACGTAATCACTTTGATATTTACCATGGTCGAGGCGAAAAAGCGGGTATTGCCGCGGGTCACTACAAGCATTTTGGTCGCGTATGGAAGCTGGGTTTAAAAGGTACAGCGACTCAAGATCCTTGGCTGATGGCTAATGGTCGACTTTCTGACTAAATTAATTTCAGATTCGTATTATTGCGAGTGACTGGACAACAACGATAAGAGTGCGTATAAAAACGCACTCTTTCTTTTTGAATCGACTTAAACAGGCGTAAAGCATGCGTGAATTAGACACTCCAGCATCTGACAGTTATAACCAACGTTTCGGTGGCACTCGTCGACTTTATGGTAACAGCGAAGTTGAGATCTTACGTGCATCTCATGTCTGCGTTATCGGTGTTGGTGGTGTAGGCTCATGGGCTGCTGAAGCGTTAGCTCGTTCTGGTATTGGAGAAATTACCTTAATTGATATGGATGATGTGTGTGTAACGAACATTAACCGTCAAATCCATGCGATGACAGGTACCGTCGGACAGAGCAAAATTGAAGTGATGGCACAGCGTATTGCTTTGATTAACCCTGAGTGTAAAGTTAATCTTATTGATGACTTTATTACGCCAGAAAACCTAGCTGAATACATTGGGCCTCAGTTTGATTATGTGTTAGATGCTATTGACAGCATGAAGCCAAAAGCAGCACTTCTGGCTTACTGTAAGCGCCATAAAATAAAAGTGATTACAACTGGTGGTGCTGGTGGTCAAACAGATCCAACTCAAATTCAAATTGCTGATCTGACAAAAACGATTCAAGATCCGTTGGCGAAAAAGCTACGTGATACATTACGTCGTTTTTATAATTTCAGCAAAACTCGTAAGTTTGGTATTGAGTGTGTGTTTTCAACTGAGCAACTAAAGTACCCTCAAGCGGATGGTTCAGTCTGTAATGCAAAAGCAACGGCAGAAGGCCCTAAGAGAATGGACTGTGCCAGCGGTTTTGGTGCGGCTACGGTTGTTACTGCAACATTTGGTTTTGTAGCAGTATCGCGCATTATTCAAAAATTAACTGAACAAAAACGAAATTAAGTATCCGTTATACAAACAATAAGATTGATTGGGCCCAGACGATTGTTCTGGGCTTTTTATTGGATGAAATTAATTAAGAAAAAATCAATTAAAAAGCGATAGAAAGGGCGATGAGAACCAGAAATCCAAATGGAATAGAGAGTAAGGTTTTGTTGATGATAGAGCCCAGAGAGTAATGAAAAACAGGTTTAAAGAGGAGAAAGATGGCTGCCATTACCAGTAAATAGGCTGCCAATAATTTCATTCCGATGTAAAACTCATGCATATTATTGTCCTTTGTTATCTCTGTTAGTGTAGTTTTTTGATAAACAAAGGACATTTCGTATTACAGGCAAAAATATCAGAATTATCGGATAAGTATTTTGCTATTTTGTTAAGTCTTTTATCTCTTCAACAATTGCCTTGAGTCCATTACCACGAGAAGGACTTAGATGATTGATTAAACCTAATTGATCAAAATAGGCATCAATATCAAATTGCTGAATTTGTACTGCGGTTTTACCATTAAATGCGGCTAATACAAGAGCAATTAAGCCTCGCACAATACGAGCATCAGAATCAGCAATAAAGTAAAAGTGTTGATCTCTTACCTCATGGTGTAACCATACTTGAGATTCGCAGCCACTGACCTTTACTTGTTCTTGCTTAAATTCATCACCAAGTACAGGCAGTTTTTTACCTAGCTGAATCACGGTGCGGTAGCGATCTTCCCAGCCTGTTGCATTTTGCATCATAGCAGCAATATCTTCTGCCGTAATTTCTAAGCCAAAAGGGTGTGTTGGAAAAGTCATTTATCGATTACTCATAATTAAAGAAGATCACAGGCTTTTTTCAGCGCTGCAATAAAGCGTTCAACATCATGTTCTGTATTATACATAGCTAAAGAAACACGTAATGTGCCACTTAGACCTAAAGCATCAAGCATTGGATGTGCACAGTGATGACCTGCACGAAGCGCGATACCTTGTTGATCCAGTAGTGTTGCAATATCTTGGTGATGGACACCATCGACAACAAATGAGAAAAGGCTCGCGTTAGGTTGTAAGCCAATAATACGTAGATCTTCGATCTCTTTAATACCATTGATGGCTTTTTGACGTAATTGCAGCACATACGCTTCAGCGGCTTCTCGATCTAAAGATTGTAACCAAGTAATCGCTGCTGCAAGGGCTAAGCTGCCTGCAACATTAGGAGTGCCCGCTTCAAATTTACCGGGTAATTGGGCGTAAGTTGTGCCATCAAATGAGACTTTTTCCACCATTTTGCCGCCACCGTGCCAAGGGGGCATCGCTTCCAGTAGAGCTTGTTTGCCATAAAGAACCCCAATTCCTGCTGGGGCATAAATTTTATGTCCAGAGAACACATAAAAATCAGAATCTAATGTTTGAACATCGACAGCTTCATGAGCAATACCCTGAGCCCCATCAATAACCGTAACAGCACCATATTGATGAGCTAATTGAATCATCTGCTCAATAGGATTGCGAGTCCCTGTGACATTACTCATATGAGCAACAGCAACGATTTTGGTTTTATGGCTCAGAAGTTGGTTATAAGCATCCATATCTAATGTGCAATCTGAATGCATTGGAATTTTTTTTACGACCGCGCCAGTTTGCTCTGCAATCATCTGCCATGGAACGATATTAGCGTGATGCTCTAATTCGCTGACTAAGATTTCATCACCCACTTGTAAATTCTGGCGACCATAGGTTTGCGCAATTAAATTTAGAGCTTCTGTTGCTCCACGAGTCCAGATGATCTCTTTACTACTTTGGGCATGAAGGAATTGTTGGACCTTTGTTCTTGCTTGTTCAAAGAGTGCCGTAGCATTTGCCGTTAAACTGTGGCTGCCCCGATGCACATTGGCATTATGACCACTGTAATAGCGTGTCAGGGTATCGATAACAACCTGAGGTTTTTGGGCCGTTGCAGCGCTATCTAGATAAACCATAGCGTGCGAATTACTGCTGTCATTAAGAGCAGGAAATTGAGCAACAATAGCGTCGACATTAAATTGAGAGGTCATGGCAGATACTGTTAAAAAGGAACGGTGTTATTGGGTATATCTGCTATGTTACCAAAGAACGCGAATATTTTCTGGCTCAGAGATAAAAAAATAGCACTGCGTTGGGGCGCAGTGCTAACAATAGAAACTTTGACAGACAGGTCAAAAATACAGGAAGTAAATCGGTAGAATCATCTACCAGTCCGACAGGGTTCGGACAATATGCAAACACAACATCGCAGCGTAGGCTTATGGGATTCCAAATTGAAATCATCGAGACACATTAGCCTGCGTTGCGAGTCGAATCATAGGTTTTCTGTGGCACTTGAACAATGGACAATTTATAATGTTCACCATAAAAAAAACTAATGTATAAATAAGTTTGAATAAGTATGTCTAGACGTTTACCACCATTGAATTCATTAAAAGTTTTTGAGGCGGCTGCTCGCCACTTAAGCTTTACTCGCGCGGCAGAAGAGCTTTTTGTGACCCAAGCCGCAGTTAGCCATCAAATCAAAGCATTAGAGGAATTTCTAGGTCTTAAATTATTCCGACGTCGCAACCGTTCTCTTTTGCTAACAGAAGAAGGGCAGAGTTATTTTCTCGACATTAAGGACATTTTTTCATCCATTGCTGATGCGACAGACAAAGTATTAGAGCGTGGAGCTAAAGGGGCATTAACCATTAGTTTACCACCAAGCTTTGCCATTCAATGGCTAGTGCCGCGCTTAATTGATTTTAATGAGCAACATCCTGACATTGATGTGCGTATTAAAGCGGTAGATTTGGATGAAGGCTCTCTTACCGATGATGTCGATGTTGCTATTTATTATGGCCGTGGTAACTGGTCAGGTCTGCGCGCGGATAAATTATACCAAGAGTTTATGATGCCTCTTTGTTCACCAATGGTGCTAACAGGACCTAAGCCACTACGAACATTAGACGACCTTAAAAATCATACGCTATTGCACGATACTTCTCGTAAAGAGTGGAAAAACTATGTTCGTCAGTACGATATTAAAGGCGTTAATGTTAACCAGGGACCTATTTTTAGCCATTCAACTATGGTGTTACAGGCTGCAGCACATGGGCAGGGTATCGCATTAGGAAACAATGTGTTAGCTCAGCCAGAATTAGAAGCAGGACGACTTGTTTGCCCATTTGATGAGGTCTTGATGAGTAAAAATGCTTTCTATTTAGTATGCCAAGAAAAACAAGCCGATAGTGGACGTATTCAAGCATTTCGAGATTGGGTATTAGCAAAAGCTCGCAGTGAGCAAGAGGATATGCCTGATGTCGAGTGAGTATCTAATCTGTGGTCCTGAAAGCTCTGATGCTGTTGCAACCTTCTTATTTGCTCATGGTGCCGGAGCTGGTATGGACCATGAGTTTATGACTGAGATGGCTGTAGAACTTGCTAAATACCGTATTCAGGTTATTCGCTTTAATTTTCCTTACATGGTGAAGCGGGCTGAAGATGGTAAAAAGCGCCCACCAGATCGTCAGCCTAAACTTTTACATGATTTTAAACAGCACATTGACGCTGTTGATAATGGCAAGTTAGTGATTGGCGGTAAATCCATGGGAGGGCGAATGGCAAGCTTGATGGTAACCGATACAGCAACACAAGCTGCAAATATTGCTAACTGCTGTGACATTGTTAAAGGTGTTGCTTGTCTTGGATTTCCGTTTCATCCACCCGGCAAGCCTGATAACTTTCGCGGTGACCATTTTGCCAATATGCAAACACCTACTCTGATTTTACAAGGTGAGCGTGATACGTTTGGGACGCGCACTGAAGTGGATACGATAGTTTTCTCTTCACATGTGAGCATTCAATATTTGCCCGATGGTGATCACAGCTTTAAGCCAAGAAAAGCGTCTGGATATACGTTGCAACAAAATATGGCTCAAGCTGCTAATGGATTAGCTCAGTTTATATATCAATGTGTTGGTGCGTGTTGGAATCCCCTGCAAAATGAGGAGCAATAATAAGATGTCAGATTTTACGGTATCATCATCTTCATCTTATGCTCGGGCGATTTTACTCTTTGCCACAATCAGTGGTGCGGTGACTGTGGCTTTAGGTGCTTTTGCAGCCCACGGATTGAGCCATCATTTGTCGCCATATTTACTCGATGTTTTTTAGACTGGCGTGCAATATCAGGCTTGGCATACGCTCGCTTTACTTGGATGTGGATTATGGGCACGATTTTTTCCTGTAAAACAGGTATTATACGCGGCCCTGTTATTTGCACTTGGTATTGTACTCTTTAGTGGCAGTCTTTATGCCCTTGCTTTAACAGGTGTTAAGTGGTTTGGCCCCATCACTCCGATGGGGGGAATATGTTTTATTATTGGCTGGGTAGTCCTTGCTGTGGCTGCTTGGCGTTCTGCTTGAGGGTTCAACGTGAATCAAGTTCTATTGTACTGTCGTCCAGGCTTTGAAAAAGAATGTGCCGGTGAAGTTCAAGACAAAGCGAATAAACTGGAGTTGTATGGTTTCCCTCGGGTAAAAAACAATACCGGCTATGTAGTTTTTGAATTTTATCAGCAAGGTGATGGCGATAAGTTTATCCAACTTCAACCGTTTTCTGAGTTGATCTTTGCTCGTCAAATGATTGCAGTTTCACCATTGTTGGCTGATCTTCCTGCCGATGATCGTATCAGTCCTATTTTGTCTGCAATCAGCGATGATTTTCCTCGTTGTGGCGATATCCGCATCGAGACACCAGATACTAATGATGCAAAAGAGCTATCAAAGTTCTGTCGTAAGTTTACTGTGCCATTGCGTGCGGCTCTGCGAAAAGCGGATGTTCTATACACGAAAGATAATCCGAAGAAGCCTGTACTGCATGTTTGCTTTATTGCGCCTGGCTGTTGTTATGTTGGTTACTCATACTCAAACAATAACTCGCCATTCTTTATGGGGATCCCTCGTCTTAAGTTCCCAGCAGATGCGCCAAGCCGTTCAACACTAAAACTGGAAGAGGCATTTCATGTCTTTATTCCTCGTGAAGAGTGGGATGAGCGTCTAGCTCCTGGTATGTGGGGTGTTGACTTAGGTGCATGTCCAGGTGGTTGGACTTATCAGTTAGTGAAGCGATCAATGTTCGTTCACTCAATTGATAATGGCCAGATGGCTCAAAGCCTAATGGATACCGGACAAGTTCGTCACCATGAAGTAGATGGCTTTAAGTTTGAGCCACCACGTAAAAACGTGACTTGGATTGTTTGTGACATGGTAGAAAAACCAGCTCGTGTTGCGCATTTGATGGGTGAGTGGATCTGTAAAGGTTGGGCGCGTGAAGCGATCTTTAACCTAAAATTGCCAATGAAAGGCCGTTATGATGAAGTGCTGCAAGACATTGAAAATCTAAAGCTATTTTTAATTAAAAACGGTGTGAAGTTTTCACTACAGGCTAAGCACTTATATCATGACCGTGAAGAGATTACAGTTCATCTTCGTTGTTTAGATAACCGTCTGCACATCAACTAAGATAAATATTGTAAAAATGCCACTTATCAGACGATAGTGGCATTTTTTATAAGGGGTTATTCTGTGGGTGAAGTGTAACGGATATCTTGTAAATTAAAGCCTAATTCTAGATCTGTTTTTAAGCTGGCAACCTGTTTACAAGCTCGAGCCAAATCTTCATTACCTAGGATTTTTTTCTGCCATTTTTCAGCCAAATCATCGGCAGATAGAACCGACTCTAAATCACCATATTGAGAAAGTAGTTCAACCGCAGCTTTCGGGCCAATTCCTGGAATCCCTGGTATTTTGCTTGAACTTATTCCTGCTAAGCCCCAGTAATCGGGTAATTGCTCTGGTTTTACACCATACTCTTGTTCAATAAAAGGACTATCTAGCCAACGCTCTTGAAAGTAGTCACGAATGCGTAAGGTTGGCTGCAGCAGTTGGCAGTATCCTTTGTCGGTTGAGATAATCGTCACTTGTTCATTATGAGAGGCGACTTTAATCGCTAAAGTCGCGACTAAATCATCTGCTTCATCACCGCTGGATAATAGAGAGTCTATTCCCATCGCCATAAACGCATCTTGGATCTTATCCATACCTTGAGCAAGCTCTTCAGGCATAGGTTTTCGACCTTCTTTGTATTTTGGCAATAACTCAGCTCGCCAGCCACGATCTTCACCGTTGTGATCAAAGACAGCAACAATGTGAGTTGGCTGTGACATCGCAATGATCTTCGTTAGTGCCTGACAACACACTTGAGCGGTATTTTCCACGTTTGGTTCGCCATGTTGGGCGGCGTGGACTCGGCGAATTAGATTTAGTGCGTCAATCACAACAAGATGAATAGCCATAAATAATCACTTTGGTTCAAAAAAATAAGGAGCGCAATGGCTCCTTATTGTACTGATAATCGTGTGAAGTGCTAGTGAGCTGTAGGTTCACTTTCTGTGATGATCTCATAGCATGGTTCGTATTTAGAACCGGGCAGTTTCATTCGTTGCTGATCGACAAAGCTTTGCAGAAGTTTATCCATTCGTTTCATGAGTGAAGCTTCGCCATTGATTTGAAACTTACCGTATTTTTCTATTGCTTGAATGCCTTCTTCTTTAACATTACCCGCCACAATACCAGAGAAAGCACGACGTAAATTAGCGGCTAATTGCTCTGGCTTTTGGTTGGTATGAAGATCCAAGCTGGCCATTGCTTCATGGGTTGGTTCAAATGGGTGCTGAAAATCCGATGGAATATTCAAAGACCAATTAAAGCAATAAGCATCTTCTTTTTCTTGGCGATGCGCTTTAATTTTTGGCATGGCTTTTTTCATTACTTTGGCAACGGCTGCAGGATCATCAATGATAATCTGATAATGTTTTGTTGCCGCTTCACCTAGAGTATCGCGAATGAATGAATCTAAGGTTCTAAAATACTCTTCACTCTCTTTTGGTCCGGTTAATACGACTGGCATTGGTTGGTCAGCATTACTTGGATCCATTAAAATTCCGAGAATATATAAAAACTCTTCTGCAGTTCCTGCCCCTCCCGGGAAAATAACAATCCCATCTCCTAGGCGAATAAAGGCTTCAAGCCGCTTTTCAATATCTGGCATGATAACCAATTCATTTACAATGGGATTTGGTGGCTCCGCTGCAATAATGGATGGTTCGGTTAACCCAATAAATCGACTGCTTGGATAGCGTTGCTTCGCATGGCCAATAGCGGCTCCTTTCATCGGACCTTCCATCGCGCCTGGCCCACAACCCGTACAGACATTCAGCTCGCGAAGCCCTAATTCGTTACCTACTTCGCGAGTATATTGGTATTCGGTTGGGTTAATGGAATGCCCGCCCCAGCACACCACAATATTGGGATCTTCCCCTGCATGCAGCGCTTTGGCATTGCGTAAAATACTAAAGACAAAGTTTGTGATATGAGTGCTACTGGTAAGATTGAGCTCTTTATGAAGCTCTAGATGCATATTGACGTAAACAATATCTCGTAATACCGAAAACATATGTTCTTGGATACCACGGATCAGTTTTTTATCGACAAAAGCGTGCTCGGGTGGGTTAACTAACTCCAGTTTAATGCCACGTTCACGGCGTTGAACATTAATATCAAATGTCTTGTATTGCTCAAGTAGTTCCTTTGAGCTGTCGGTATGACTTCCTGAATTTAATACCGCAAGTGAGCAGTTACGGTATAAGCGATAGAGATCGCTAGAAGCAGTCGCTTTAAGACGATCAACTTCCAATTGAGAGAGCAAAGCCATAGTTCCAACAGGACTAATGTGTGTAATCATACAACCTCTCTTAATCCCAATCTGATGTGTTTTTGTTGGTGCTAACTCTTCATTATTGTTGATGTTTTAGCCCAATAGGTTGATTGGGATGGTTATTTCACCATACACAGAGTTGAGTTGTTTTACCAGTGTCAAATAAAGCGACATCGCCAGATTAAGTGAGAAAGATGACGTTACTGGCAGTTTTTTACTTAGAGCCAAGTAAGCGCAGTAGAGGCATCACTGTTGTGTTGTATAACTGTCAGTTTGAGTTGTTGTAATAACTCATCAGGAGAGTATTGTGCTGAAATAATACTAGCACATGCCGTAGTTGTAATTGTGACCCCTTGTTGGCGAAAACGAAATGGTAGATTTTGAGTGTTATTCTGAATCTGCTCCAAAATCTTATGCGCTTGATCTTTTGTGGTATCGGGTAAAATAATTACAAACTCATCGCCATGTGAACGAGCAATAAAATCGGTTGATTGCAAATGGCTACGTAATGATTTTGCGATAATTTTTAGAGCCTTATCACCTGCACCATAACCATATAGTTCATTGATTTTTCTAAACCGATTAAGATCAATGATGGCCACAACTGTCGTATTTTTATAGCGAATCCAACGTTGAAACTCTTGCTCCAGTCGGTGGCGCAGTGCTGCTTGGTTATGCAGTTGAGTGAGCGGGTCAAGATAAAGGCGTTGCTCTTCATCTTCAAGCTGTTGGTGATAGGTTTCGGTTTGATCGAGTACCAGTTGTAGCTTATTACCGCTGTAATTGAGTTGCTCAATGATCGTTTGTTCTCGCTTTTCGAGCGCTTGATTACGTTCCGTTAAGATTTTTAACTCTTGAGCTAATTGTTCAAATACAGGCCTTAAGGTCTCTAAATTTTGCTGTTGTAAGTTATTTGTTAGTGTTGTCGTGATATCGCTTAGCTCAACATTAACCGTTTGACGTTGTTGATGAAGATAATGAAATTGTTCATGGCTATGCTGAGTATTTTTTTGTGCCGCAGCCAGATCTCCGTGCAGTTGATTTATAAAGTGCTGTGATTGTTTGCGTTGTTGTTTGTTATGTTTGAGCTCCATCTGTAAGACAGTAAGAGCCATTTCAATTAGCTTATCAGGTTCAACATCTTGCAATAATTGATGCTGGATCGTTTGCAATTGTTGAAATGTTTCTCCTGATACATCGACTTCGGTTGTCAGCTGCATTAGTTCTGCAGATAGCTGTTGCAACTGTTGGCAATAGCTTACAGACAGTTCACTATTTTGCTTTGTGGTCGCTTTTAGCGTCAATGCTCGTTGATAAAGCGCAAGGAGCTGAGAAACATGTAAACGCAAACCATGTCTATCCTGAGTCGATTGCTGCATTAACTCAAGGACATCACGTTTAAGAGGTGCTGGTAGTCCGCCAAATCGGGTGAGTGCTTCACCACTGTGTTGAAACTGTTGTTGTAGTTGGTGTGATGATTTTTTATTTTTTTCGGCTTGGAGTATAACTAAGCGTTCGATGATAGCGAGGCGAGGGATAAGTTGAGTTATCTCTTTGGGCTGTTCAAGTTCGGCTTTTAGCTCTAATAGTTTGCTATCTAATTCGCTATCAAGGCCAATACAAACTGCAATAAGACGTGAAATCAGGCGTTTTAGGATCGTCAACTCACGACGAGATTTAAAGGTTTGATCTCGATAGTTTAGCTGAGCCTGATCTAAGCGTTGTTTCAGTTCACTGATTTCTGAAGCAACATTGAGCAAGTTAGTCACGTCGTTATTATACCTGATCTTTAAAATAAGCCTTTAAAAATATAGGCTTAGTTAAAAAATAGCAATAAAAAGCAAGTTGCATAATATGCAGCGCTAAAAAAGTTTCTTGATTATATATCGTCACCAATCGATATAACTCGAAGGTTTTATTATTTTTTCGATTCTAATTCGTGATCTGCATTCCATTTGATTTCGCCAACGTAACTGGTTTGAACTTTGACTAAACCATTTTTGATTGCTTGAATGCAGGCAATGCGAATATTGTCACAAGCAAAACTAGCCGCTGGTGCCGCATCAATCGCACTGAGGTGAACCCATTGACTGCCTGGCTGTAACTTACTATTTAAACGAGCTGTGTTGGTGGCCATCAATAAAATATCGATAAGCTCTTGGTCATTAATTGCAGTGTAAGCTCTTGGTAAAAATGGATATTCTGCCATACCAATGCGAATGCTATTATCTAATCCATTTTGTTGTGCAAACTCATCAACCAGTTGCTGAATTGAATCTGCCAATGAATTTGGTTCACCATTGAGACGTGAATTAGGTTCAATGTATAAGAACATCGCATCGGAGAAGTGGTAAACCCGAGCAGGTTCACAAACTTGTTGTTGTAAGTAATCACCAAACTTACGTTCAATCTCAAGGCCAAATTGGTAGCCACGCTCCAGATAAATATGTTTTAAAAATGGCACTTCAAACAGAGCAAAACGGAGGCGATCACTCAATGGTTCATTGATAATCTCGCCAAGATGCCATTGCTCAAAGTTAGCACTACTCTGTTGTAAAGAGTTAGGTAGTCGTGCATTGAGCATGCGTAAATTACGTAAGCCGCTGCGAGGATGAGTGTAAAATTCACTACGTAAACGGGTTAAACGGCTTTGTAATTGTTTAGAAATCTTGTAACGACGAGCCAGCAAGAGCAAGGTAAAAATAAACAGCGCCAGCATTGCTAAGCTAACTTTTTGCTGCTTATAGAGCGCTGTTTGACTCTCAAATTGTTGCCGTTCCATCTCTTCTAAACGAAGGGATCGCTCTAGCATGCGTTGTTGTTGTTTAAACACCTCTACATTACTACGAACTTGGCTTTCTTGTTGGGCGGCAAAGAGCTGTTCATAACGACGTTGGCTAAGTAGTGCATTGTAATAATCATTTTGTTTTTCAAACGCTTCAGAAAGAAGTGATTCGCCATCAAGTTGTAAGTTCACTTTACCGATGCGGCTGGCTGCAATTAATCCAGATTGAAGGTGAGTGATGGCTTGATCGCTATGACCTTCAGCAAGATCAAGTTGACCTTGAATAATTTGCGACTCTGCAAGAATGGTTTCATTACCAGTTTGTTGAGCTAATTTTCGAGCTTGGGTTAGGTACTGTTCCGCTTTGTCATAGTTATACAAATGCAGGTATACACGGGCGATATTCAGGCGCAAGCGTGCTGAACGTGTATAGTGTAGCATCTGATTTTCTTGGTCTAACGCATTAAAGTAGTGAACGAGAGCTAGGTTGTAGCGCCCTTCTTTTTCATAAATTGAGGCAATAAGTGTTAAGGTTTTTGCTAACATCTGGCTGCGTTTATAGCGTTCAAAAAAATCACCAGCTTGAGTCGCGTGCTCTAATGCTTTGTCATAAACTTTACGTTCTTCAAACAGAAGGGCTAAGTGATAATTTGCAAGAGCAATCTTGGCACTATTTTCTTTTTCAACCGCAAGCCAATAACCACTCAATAGTCGATCTAGTGCCAAATCATAGTGATGATGCAGTAAATAGTGCTGACCAACAGTAAGTTGATAGTTAATCAGTTCTACTTGGTCATCTATTGAGACTAAATAACGTTTGGCTTTTAAGAACAGCTTTGTTGCTTTGTCATCATCACCTAATTGAGATTCGATGATCGCACGTTGCATTAAAGACTCATATTGCAGGTATTTAACCTGTTTGGTCATCTTTAATTGTTCAGAATGGCTAATATCTTGATCAATACCATCTAGCATTTTAAGCGCGATAGCACTATTTCGTAAGTTCACCCAGTAAAATTTAGCTTGGAGCAAACGACTTTCAAAAACCGAGTAGGTTAAGCCATTTTTTTCCGCCATTTTTTCCGCTTCTTTGATTCGACTGATCGCTTTTTGCGGCTGATTTAGTTCAGAATAAGCTTGAGCCTCGATTTGAATGGCATTGATGGTATTTAGAGGGGTTCGAATAGTGTGGTCGACTTCATTATTGGTATGAACACGAGACTGCTCACTTGGCTCACTAAGACGGCGTTGAGATAAATACCGTTTAGTAATGACAAGAGACTGTTCTGGGTTGGTTTGCAGAAGATCGCTGGCTTCGCCTAAAATTGGCGTAGAGTAAAGTTTAGCCTGAGTTGAAAAAGACAAAGAGGACAGAAGTAAACCAGTTAGAACCCAGCGACGCAGCTTCATTTTTTTATTCGTACCACAAAAAAAACAGACGTCTAATATTACTGGCTTGGAAAGGTAAGTCCAGCAAAGAGGGCATTTTTGCTGG
Source organism: Photobacterium damselae subsp. damselae (assembly GCF_038086725.1). Classification (NCBI taxonomy): domain Bacteria; kingdom Pseudomonadati; phylum Pseudomonadota; class Gammaproteobacteria; order Vibrionales; family Vibrionaceae; genus Photobacterium; species Photobacterium damselae. The sequence goes on along the minus strand of NZ_CP146970.1, from coordinate 2,660,791 downwards.
ACTAATTATCTAAATAGCTAGATTTATCTAATTTTATTGGCGAGCCATACGGAAATTATTGCTTGGTGTTTTGCCCTGATTTGTACGATATGGGTTGATGTCTAGACCACCACGACGAGTATAACGCGCATAAACTGTCAATAGTTCAGGTTGGCAGTACTTCATAATATCGGTGAAGATACGTTCAACACACTGTTCGTGAAACTCATTATGGTTACGGAATGAAATAATATAACGCAATAATTTTTCACGATTGATACGTTTCCCTTTGTAGGAAATACGTACGCTGCCCCAGTCTGGTTGGCTAGTGATCAGGCAGTTTGATTTTAGCAAATTACTGTTTAGCTCTTCGGTAACAATCTCATCATCGATCGCATCTTCAAGATATGCTGGATTAAATTGGTAATCATCAATTTCGATATCTTGATCATCAATATTGTGTCCAGAGAAAGCGACGATTTGTTCTTCAGTAAAATCACTCAGCGGTTGAATCGTTACATCAACGTCTTGACCTGCACAAGCTGAAAGATCAATTTGTAGTACATCAGCTACTTCTTGCCAGCTAGCGAAACGTGTTTGATTTAAGCTGTTTAGGTAAAGTTTAAATGACTTTGATTCGATTAAGTTTGGACTCGATGCTGGTAGACGTACTTCACCAATCGCCACTTGAGGAAGTCCTTTGCTATTTAGCCAAGACAGTTCATACAACGTCCAGATATCATAACCTGTGAAAGGTAGGTTATCGTCAGTAATATGGAGATCATCGCGGTTTAGACTGCGAGGAACAGGTTGCAGTAGCGAAGGGTCATACTGATCTTTATACTCGGTTTTTTGGCCTAAGGTTAAACCGGCTAATTCTTTAGCGCCTTGATATTTACTCATACTGTCTATGACACTCTTGGATTAGAATAGGAAAACGACTCAACTCAATACTTAGTGATAAACAACAATAGGTATTGAGTTGAACCGTTTATGGTTTACCTAAAGTTTACTGAATCTTTTTAGAGGTTGCGAATGAATCATCCTGTTAGTCGAGCTTTATCTGACTTTTCTTCTCGTTTTTTACAAACATGGTGTGATGCAGATCTCGGTTTGCCAAAAAGTGAGGATCTGATTGGTTTAGATTCGCCATGTGTTGTTGAAGAAAATTCACACTGGGTGAGTTGGAAACCGGTTCAACATCAAACTATACAGCCATTATCTGCGGTAGAGCGTGGTATCGAATTACGTTTACATGAAGATATTGTTGCGTTTTATGGTTCCCAATTTAGTGGTGATATGAGTGCTTGTTTTGGTGAGTTAGAGCTTGATCTGCTGCAAGTATTTTGTGAATCAGATGCAAAGCGCTTACAAGAAAATATTTTAGGCCATTTAGTCACACAGCGTCGTCTCAAATTAAAACCGACTGTTTTTATTGCTACTGTTGAGGATGAGTCTAAGGTTATTTCGATTTGTAATCTGACCGGACAGGTCGTGTTAGAGACATTAGGTAAACTCGATCATCAAGTGTTGGCTGCTGATGTAGAGCATTTCTTGACTCAGTTACAACCCATTGTACGTGAGGTATAGCCGTGTACGTTGTTGAACTGAGTTTTGAATGCTTTACTGATACTACTATTTCTGCCGTTGATGGTGCTATTAACGGATTAATGGATGCTTTTCGCTACAATGGACAAGTCATTGGGCGTGAGTTTCCCGCCATAATTGATGATGCTATCTTTCGTGTCCGTGCCGTTTGTCCTGAAAAAGAGAGTTTGCATCCTCAATTTCATAGTCCGCAAGTTAGCGCTCGATTAGATAAATTAGCCGCTGCTGGTCTATTAACGCCAAAGATTAAAATACTGGGGCGAGATCTCAATTCAGAAGCGGCAGCAGAAGATTTCCAACCTAGCTGGCAAGTGCTTTATACCACCTATGTTCATACCTGTTCTCCTCTACGATGTGGGGAAACATTGATGCCTATTCCTCTTTACCGTTTAGGAAAAACGCTAGAAGGGGATCATAAAACGGCAGTGAAATGGCAAACTGAATGGCAAGCTTGTGATGAAATTCAAATGGCAGGCAGTAGCCAGGTAGAGCAAGCGGTGGTTCATGAGATCCGAGATATTGATAGTGATCTTTTTCAACGCGGTATGATGCTGCGTAGTCAGATCGAAACCTTAAGTGAAGTTCCTACTTACTATTATCAATATCAAGTGGGTGGTGAATCACTTGAGCAAGAACGGCTGCGTTTATGCCCAAGTTGTGGTGGCCAATGGTTTGTGGGGGAGGCAATCCACGGAATTTTCCATTTTAAGTGTGACCAATGCCGAATTGTCTCTAATATTTCTTGGGAATTTATTTAGTTCTCGAAATCTGAATTCGCCTTTCTTATGATTCAAGTTGCGATAAGCGTTGTGTCAATATCGCAACTTGCTGCTCTAATTGTTCGATTCTTTGCTCTAAGCTGATCTCTCTTTTATGTTCGGTAATCTTGGGTACTTTTGCGTTCTTTTTCCAACTCTGTAGTGCTTGAATAATTATGGGCATTGGAACATTTTGCGCCAGACGAGCTTTCACAAGAGCCACACTAGGTTGCTTTCCCTCTGACACTAAAGATTGAATAGCTTGTTGCAAGTCTTGGCTTATAGCGGATGTCATAACTTTTTGGATCCTATTATTTTCTAAGTAATGCATCTAACTGGTCGATCACTTCGCACCAGTCAGCATCTTGTTCTTGAGCTTCTTTGATAAATCTTTTTTGGGCTGGATGCAAGAAAGAAGCATCACTCAATTGTTCAGAGGCTGATAAGTGATGTGTAGCGATAAACTCTTCAATAAATTCTTGGGAACTTTGCATTCCTAACTGTTTGAATAAATGCGAAATATCATGGCTAAATGGCTCCATAGTCTCATCCCCATATTGAGTATATTGGTATTCTATTGAGTATAGATTCTTTTATTAAAAATCCTTCATAATGGGAAATATCTTTTCACCTTGTGCGAGATCTCTTACAAGAAAGTGAGAGATATTCACTCTATCTTGTCAGTGTAATCGACATCATTTTTATTATCTATTTGATATTTAATGATTTAATTGTTTTTTGCTTAGTTATTCATTTATTGCGCAAAAATAATGTGAATTTAAACGCTTGTGATAAGTTATGAAAACGGTAATATGAACCATGTCGGAAGGGAACTGACAAACGGAACAGGAATTATCACCAAGGATTACGGTGAGTCTTAGGATGAGACATGATGTACTAGGATGGTATATCAACAAGGACTGTGAAGGGATAACTACAGGATGTAGTAGCAGTAAATAGGATGTTTACTGGTCAGGAAGACAAAGGACAACTTCAGGAAGAAGTCAGGGAACACCTCTAGGATAGAGGCATAAAGGAACGCTTTAAGGATAAAGCAAGGGACACCTCCAGGACGGAGAATGAGAGTCATAGCAGGAAGCGGTGACGGGTTAGGATGACCATAGGAACAACTTCAGGACGAAGTATAAAGGACAATTGCTGACGGATTACAGCAGTCAAAGGAATGATGCAGGGAGCACCATAGTAGCGGGAATGCTGCAAGTAAGACCTAAGGGGGCAACGAAAGTTGCCCCCGTTCTTTTATTGGTTCTTCCCAACCTTTTTCTCTTCTCGTTATTTCATCCCTTTCTAGTATAGATTCATTTTGTTTTCATGGTGTTAGACCGTCTTTGGTTTGCTCTATTCTCTACTTCTCTGATCGTCTTGTAAGAGATCTCTTACAAACCTGTAAGAGTTATGCTATTCGTTTTTGCGACAAATTGAATCATTGTTCTGTAACTCATTGTTTGTTCATATATTTATATTTTCTATTAATATTTAAATTGTATTTGCATGAATTTATGGTCATGTAATCGATTGTGAGAACAGAAAATATCAGTAATATTAATCCTGTCGAACGGATGGCGACACCAGTTGGAACTCTAAGGATTAGAGGAAGTAAGTTAGGGTAGACTTGCTTTTAGGGACAGAGAGGAACACTGCTGGATGCAGACTGTAAATAGGATGTTTACAGAAAAGGATTTAGTAGGACTGACATCAGGATGATGTGAATGGATAGCTTCAGGACGAAGTAAAGGGAACAGCCTAAGGATAGGTCAGGGACACCGCCACTGGATGGTCGAGAGAATTAAGCTTGGATGGCTTGATGGGTTAAGGAATAACCAAAGGACTACTCTAGGAAAGAGTTTAGGATTACGCTGGGATTAAGCAAGTCATGGATTGATAGCAGGGAGCACAGTAGTAGCTGGATTGCTGCAAGTAAGACCTAAGGGCGCAACGGATGTTGCGCCCGTTCTTTTTTGTAGTATTTTTTTTCGCACCTCGCACCTCGCACCTCGCACCTCTTTTAAAAATCATTACAAATCATGCAATTAAACTTTAAATTTTTAGCTGCACATCTTGTGATGTATTTTATGCTGATCGTCTTGTGCGATATCTCTTACAAGATTGTGGGATATAGCGTTATTTGTTATAGAAAATCAGTCATATATTAATTTTAATTTATTGTTTTATATGTGTTTTTTGTTTCTGTTTTTTTGTGGAAATAAACAGATGGCAAAACAATTCATTTTTACCTAATTCTTTTTTATTGGGTGTCGCGTATTATTAATCATGTCGGAAGGGAACTGACAAACGGAACAGGAATTATCACCAAGGATTACGGTGAGTCTTAGGATGAGACATGATGTACTAGGATGGTATATCAACAAGGACTGTGAAGGGATAACTACAGGATGTAGTAGCAGTAAATAGGATGTTTACTGGTCAGGAAGACAAAGGACAACTTCAGGAAGAAGTCAGGGAACACCTCTAGGATAGGGGCATAAAGGAACGCTTTAAGGATAAAGCAAGGGACACCTCCAGGATGGAGAATGAGAGTCATAGCAGGAAGCGGTGACGGGTTAGGATGACCATAGGAATAACTTCAGGACGAAGTATAAAGGACAATTGCTGACGGATTACAGCAGTCAAAGGAATGATGCAGGGAGCACCATAGTAGCGGGAATGCTGCAAGTAAGACCTAAGGGGGCAACGAAAGTTGCCCCCGTTCTTTTATTGGTTATTTGTTACGGTCGAATTGTGTTTGACCTTTGATACGATAAGCTGAAGTAAGAACCATCCCATCAATACCCCACCTAGACCAAATAGCATATCACCTGGCATTCTTGCCCAAATAAGATCTTGAACTGATGGGCTGTGTAGAACTTCTGGCGTTCTGGCATACCAGTAACCATGTTCGATAACAGCAAAAAATTGCGTTAAACCAACCGGCAGTAACGAACAGAAAATCATAGCTGCCAAACCGATATTTAAACACCAAAATGTATATTTTAAGGTTTTATCGTTCCAAGCCTTGTTTTGGCCTGCAAGTCCACGAAGACAAGTTAACATTAAGCCAATACCCAACATACCGTATACACCCATAAAGGCGCCATGAGCGTGAGTCGCTGTCGTGTTTAAACCTTGAATATAATATAAGGCAATAGGTGGATTGATTAAGAAACCTAGAATACCTGCGCCAACAAGGTTCCAAAATGCAGTGGCAACGAAGAACATAATTGCCCAATGATAACGCTGCATCCAAGGTGTTGCTTTACGTAAGCGGTAACTTTCAACGGCTTCAAAACCAATTAATGCTAATGGTACAACTTCAAGCGCAGAGAAGATTGCACCCCAAGCGATAACGGCTGTTGGAGTTCCGGTGAAGTATAAGTGGTGTAGCGTACCGAGCAAGCCGCCAGTTAAGAAAATAACGGTCGTAAATAAAACCGCACTGTTTGCAGATTTCGCACGAATCAAACCTAGACGAACAAACATTAGAGATATAACTGAAGTTGCAAAGGTTTCAAAGAAGCCTTCAACCCAGAGATGTACCACCCACCAACGCCAGTATTCGGCCATAGCTAGATTGGTATGTTTGCCTTGGAATAAGCCTGCACCATAGAACAGACCAATCGCCACACAAGAAGCATACAGCACCCAAATTACTGGACGGTTATCACTACGTTCTGACAGTGCTGGTCGAATTGCTGTTGTCACTAGAGTGAGCCAGAGTAAAAGACCAATAAGCAGCAGTACCTGCCATAGACGACCAAGGTCGATATATTCCATACCTTGATGGCCAAAGATATAGCTAGTATCAAGGTCAAAGTATTGTTGAATAGCGAGCCATTCACCTGCCATAGACCCTAATACAACAAAGACGAGAGCAACCCAAAGTAAATTAACTCCAAGTTTTTGGTATTTAGGCTCATGCTTTGATAGTGATGTCGCAATATAAAGGCCAGTACCTAACCAAGCAGTTGCAATCCAAAAGACAGCCAGTTGAGTATGCCAAGTACGGGTTAATGAGTAAGGTAAAATTTTAGCTAGAGGAATACCGTAAAAATCTTGCCCTTCAACACCGTAATGGGCAGTAATACCGCCTAATACGATCTGCAATAAAAATAGACCAATAGCAGTAATAAAATATTTACCAACCGCTTTTTGTGATGGCGTTGGCTTTTGACCAAATAATGGATCTTGTGCTGGTAATTTTGGTAATGGATCGTGGCGTTGTGCTGCTTGGTACCACGCTAATGCCCCAATACCTGCAAGCAGTACCACAATACTTAAAATAGACCAAACAACATTATCAGAGGTTGGCGTATTACCCAGTGCCGGATCATAAGGCCAGTTATTAGTATAAGTGTAATTTTGATCAGGACGCTCAGTGATTGCAGCCCATGCCCCCCAAAATAGGAACGCATTCAGCTCTTGGCGACGCTCTAATGATGGCAATGTATTGGTTTTTATCGCGTAATCTTCGCGCAACTGATTAAGTGACGAATCATCGCCAAATAGCGCAATATAATGCTGCTCAAGCTGAGCAATGGCTTGTGCTCGAAGTGGAGACAGAGTAATAACCCCTGTTTGCGGGTTATAAGTGTTTTTACGCATCTCATCAGTGACTTGTTGTTGCAAAGCCGCTTGTTGTGGTCGAGTTAACGCTGAATAAGGTAATGAAAATTGCTTTTGCGCTAATAAATTTAACCAGTTTTGGTTTTCTCTGTGTAACCAATCTGCGGTCCAATCGGGAGCGACATAAGAGCCATGACCCCAAATAGACCCTAATTGGTGTCCACCCATAGAACGCCATACCATCTCACCCTGTTCAATATTTTGCTGAGTAAAAATGATCTGACCTGAGGTTGTTTTTATTTGAGTTGGAATCGGTGGCGCTTCGCGGTAGATATCACTGCCTAAACTCAGTAAGACAGTAAATGACGCGAAGCAAACAATCAGTAGTGCCAGTGCACTGAGTTTTAATTTGCTCACAGTATGTCCTTGTAAAATAAATTCGCTCCTTAAAGGCAGATATCGTGCCAATAATTAATATTATGATTTTTAAGCATTTTGTTTTGTGATGTTGTTAATTTGACCTCTTGGTAAGGCGTTAAAATGACAACGAGTGTGTTAATGTGACATCATAAATACATGTTATTGAACGCAATAAAACTTGGTTGTTATGAATTCGATTGAATTAGCCCAAATTGCTCGTCTTGTTACTTTACATAGCTCTCATGCGCATGGCCTGCAGACCTGTTTATATCACCTTACTAATATATTGGGTTGTGATGCGGCGGCTTTGTTGCTTTATCGCCAGGATCGGTTGATCCCAGTGGCGACAGTGGGATTGAATCAAGATGTGATGGGCCGCCAGTTTAAATTGTCGGAACATCCCAGATTTGAGATTGTTGCTAAGGTTCAAGATCTTATCTGTTTTCATGCCGCTGATGAATTGCCAGACCCTTTTGATGGCTTATTATTAAATTGCCCTGAGCCTCATATACATGCCTGTCTGGGACTGCCTCTTTTGTATGGGCGTGAGTTTATTGGGGTTTTATCTCTTGAAGCTTTACAACCCAATTATTTTCATCGTTTTTCGCAAGATTCACTGCGAGTCTTAATGTCTACTTTTGCTTTAGCCTTGTACTGTTACCAACAGCAGCAACTATTGGAAGTTCAAGTCTTTGGTGGAAAATCAAAGCCTATTTCAAAGCAGATGGTTAAAGAGATGGTTGGAGAGTCAGATGCCATTCAACAACTTAAACATTCTATTCAAGTGGTCGCTCAATCAGAATTAAACGTATTAATTGAAGGTGAAACAGGGGTAGGTAAGGAGTTGGTAGCTGAAAAAATTCATCGCTACTCCAATCGTAATCAGCAGCCTATGGTGTATCTAAATTGTGCTGCATTGCCAGAAAACTTAGCAGAAAGTGAGTTGTTTGGGCATATAAAAGGAGCATTTACCGGGGCTATCCAAAATCGAAAAGGGAAGTTCGAGCAAGCTGATGGTGGTACGCTCTTTTTAGATGAGATAGGCGAATTATCTTTAAACTTACAAGCTAAATTATTGCGTGTATTACAGTATGGTGACTTACAGCGTCTGGGTGATGATCAACATAGAGTCGTGGATGTTAGAGTTATTGCCGCAACAAATAAGCGATTAGCTCAAGCTGTACAAGATCAGACTTTTCGTGCTGATCTATACCACCGCTTGAGTGTATATCCGATTGAAGTACCGCCACTGCGAGATAGACAAAGTGATATTGTGCTATTGGCAGGTTATTTTTTAGAGTTATCCCGTTGCCGATTAGGTTTATCTGTTTTACGCCTTGCTCCCAGTTGTTTGCCGCTTCTTGAGCAATATTCGTGGCCGGGGAATATTCGAGAACTTGAACATCAATTGCGTAGAGCGGCCTTAATCGCACGCTCTGAACAAGGCGTAGATTATGTGACCATTCAACCTGAATACTTTAATTTTACTCAACAACCATCGGTAACTGAAAAGACAAGGCAAACGCCAAATAGGGGAGGCAAGGTGACTATTATGGGTTCTTTACGAGAAAATACTGATCAATTTCAGCGTCAGTTAATCGAGCAACAACTCACAGAGCTACAAGGTAATTGGGCTAAAACGGCGCAAGCTTTGCAGTTGGATCGCGCTAACTTACACCGATTAGCAAAACGACTAGGGCTCAAATGATGAGTCTATTTCAGGCATATGGTGAGGCGGTAGATAAAAATAACTGGCTCTAAATCGTTTCATTTCAATAAAGCCTTGGTAGTGGTCAATGCCATTGGTCGAAAACTCAAAGTGATACAGCGTACGCCAGCCCCACTCATCATTATGATCTTTAAGTTTATGGCTGCCTCTTGCCACACTAAGCAGCTGCAATCCCATTGTATTACAGCGTTGTTCAACAAACTGTTGGGCTAACTCTGTCTGCTTTCTTTGCTGAAAAAACAAAAAGGCAAAGAGAGCAACAATGAAAATCCATAGCAAATTACTCATTATTTATTGACCTCTAGCATGTTGCTGCAGTTCAGCAATCGCTTGGATCAATTCGGGATTGGCTTGACCATGCAAGAGTTGGAGCATAATGCCTCTTAGCATAGGGAGCATCACCAGATCACTAAAGAGTTGGTTAAATAGTGCTTGGTTTTGGCTTTGGGCAAGGCGTAGCAAGAATAATTCTGCATTATTAGGCTGGTTTAACCCTTGCCAGCATCGACCTGCAATCGCAATTAGAATCTCAGGGTGACATAAATGCGGTTGCGCCAATAGTTGAGCAATTTCACCTTGGAGTACAGTTTCGTTGCTACCTGATAGCGCTCTGATTAACGCCGAAATAAGAAAAATATCAGGAGCAGATTGAGCCATCTCTGTGGCAAGGCGTTCACTTATTCTTGACGTTAAATTATCAGGTAACTCAATGTGCTCGAGGCAACCCAATAGTGCATACAATGGTGTCATAGGCAGATGATTAATTGCCTTACGAACTAAAGTGGCGTTATTTTCTTGAGATAAGCGCGAACAGACATCTGCAAGGCCCTGTAACCCTAGTTGTTGCCAATTATCCCAACCTAACTCACCGGTTAAATATTGCTGCGCTCCTGCATAATATTGACTAGGCTCTAATTGTAGTTGAGATCGCAACTTGCCATGAAACATCGCCATTTTGTCGTCATTAGGCTTAAAGGTATAAGGGTTATTGGCCAGCTTTTTCTGCTCTTCTTCGCTTGGTGTGCGGTTGAGCGTAGCCCCCATCGCTTCGATGACATATTTAATAAAATCGCCAACAGCGGCCTGTTTTAATAAGCCTCTCTCATCTAACGGTAAGCGTAAAAACCAGATCCACGGTGTGTGGTTGGGTTGCCAAAACGAAAGAGCTAAATTTGCATGCTGTTGCAGCGGCCATGGGTAAGGCTGACGGTTTTCTTCAACCGCTTTAAATTGGTCGACATCAAGCTGAGTCACTCGACGGCCTAAATCATAAATTGCGTACTGGCATTGAGCGTTATCCAGTAGCTGGGTAAGAGTATGAAATTGATCCATGGAAAATATCCGAACTGCAAACAAGGAGATCAGTATAGCGAGAGGAAACGTGAAATCCCACCTTTTCACTTTTTCACACCGGGGTTGATTGAGTCTCTCTTTTAGGCAAGGTATTCTTGCGCACCTTAATATAGAAGGTTGGATTGACTATGAATTGTTATCATCAGACAGCTGAGTTACTGAGCGCATTAGAAGCGGTATTGCGAGAACACAACCATTGGCAACCGCAAAGTCCGGATGCACAAGCTCTGGCGAGTACCTTGCCTTTTGCCGTTGATACGCTCTCTTGCTCCCAGTGGCTGCAGTGGATTTTTATTCCCAAGTTTAACCAACTTATCTTAGAACAATGGCCACTACCAACTGGATTTGAAATCTCCCCTTATATTGAAGAAGCGATGAAATCCGAGCCGGGCCAAAGCGAATTGTTAACTATTACTCGTCAAATTGAACAGATATTAGGTTCCTAAGATGCATGATGCCACGCTAGATACACCACTAATTCCAAAAATAGAACTTGAGATCTTGTATCAAGATGAGTATCTCGTTGCTGTTAATAAGCCATCGGGTATGTTAGTGCACCGCTCTTGGTTAGATAGTCATGAAACGGTATTTGTGATGCAGACGCTGCGCGATCAAATTGGCCAGCATGTTTTTCCACTCCATCGTTTGGATCGACCAACATCGGGTGTTTTACTGTTTGCCCTTTCAAGTGAAATGGCTGCGGAGATGATGCCTAAGTTTGCAGGTCGCGATGTTCATAAAACATATCACGCTGTCGTTCGAGGTTGGGTAAAAGAGGCGGCAGTTCTGGATTATCCGCTTAAAAAAGAGCTCGATAAAATTGCAGATAAAAATGCCAACAAAGAACAGGAAGCCCAGCCTGCAGTTACAGCTTATGCGCCGATTGCTAAAGTTGAAGTACCTATTGCTGTTGGGCGTTATAGCTGTAGTCGTTATAGCCTAGTTGAAATGAAGCCTGAGACCGGCCGCAAACATCAGTTGCGTCGTCATATGCACCATTTAAGTCATCATATTATTGGTGATGTAAACCATGGTGATGGTCGTCATAATCGAATGTTCCGAGATAACTATGATTGCCATCGTCTAATGTTGCACGCTTCAAGAATTCAATTTGAGCATCCTATAACAAAACAGATGCTTGATATTCGAGCTCAGGTTGATGAAACCTGGTTACGAGTTATGGCCGCTTTTAATTGGGATGTCGCTTTGTTACAACCACAAGCTTAAGGGAAATTGTGCTCTGTATTGTGTAATACCTTGGATCTTATTGTAAATTTCCTTATCTGTGCCACAGTAAATGTAATTAAATAGACAAGGATGTACTATGGCTAAGATTGGAATTTTTGTTGGTACTGTATACGGTGGGGCAGAAGATGTGGCGCTGTGGGCTCAAGAGCAATTACAGCAAGCAGGCCATCAAGCCGAATGTTTTATTGATGAGAGCACACTTGAGTCATTTCTCTCTTATCAAAATGATGTGGTATTGGTCGTAACGTCGACCACAGGGCAGGGAGAGATCCCTGAAACGTTATTGCCTCTGTTTGTTCATCTGCGCGAGGCATTTCCTTTGCTTCCTAATTTAAGCTATGGAGTGATTGCGTTAGGAGATGCAAGTTATGGGGAAGAGCGCTTTTGTGGTGGTGGACGTCAGTTTGAGGCGCTGTTGCAAGAGCTACAAGCCAAAGAGTTAATACCAAGACTGGATGTTGATGCTTGTATACACTTTGACCCTTTAGTAGTGGCCGAGCCTTGGTTAGCCAAATGGCAGCAGCAACTTCTAAAGTAGAGCCATTATTACCCGTTTGCTGTAGTTCAATTAGCTAAAGCTTAAAAAGCCAAACCAGACCATAATTAATATCTGTATGGTCTGAGGGTTTGGCTTTCTATTTGGTTATAAACTTAGTGGTTGGATAACTATTGCTGAATTTGGTTAATTTTATCGATTAGTTCATTGCGCAATAATATCTGTTCTTCTTCGGTTAATTGCTGGCCATGTTCATTGATCAGTATAAAGAAGTCTTCGGCGCGCTCACCGATTGTTGTTATCTTTGCCGCTTGCAAGCTTAGGTTTTGATTGGCAAATACCGAACCTACCGTTGCCAATAGCCCAGGGGTATCAAGAGCAACCAGTTCTACCATGGTCTTTTTACCATTTTTGGTCGCTAAGAAATCGACCCGGGTTTTCACGTTAAAGTGTAGTAACTGGCGTCGAGCTCGGCGTTTTTTACGCTCAAACTTCATCTCTGTTAAGGCTTTTTTCAGGGCTTTACTGATAACAGCATGACGGTTTTCACTGATCGCTTTACCATTAGGATCGAGCACCATAAAGGTATCTAAGGTATAGCCATCTTTGCTATTCATGATTTGCGCATCGTGAACGCTAAGATTTTTCTTATCTAGCTCAGCCACAACAATCGCAAACAGTTTGGCTTTGTCTTTACTGTAAACAAAAACCTCTGTTCCACCTCGAGTTGGCTTTTTACTGATTAATATAAGCGGTTTTTCATGGTCATGATTCAATAAAGCTTCAGCATGCCAGGCCAGCTGCTTATGGGTATGACGTAAAAAATAATCAGCTTTAAATCTTTGCCATAACACATCAATATCACGCTGAGCGAATCCTTGGCTTCGTAATAATGCTGAGGCCATTTGCTGATTGTGACGAATTCGCTCTCGCATATCAGGTGGATTTTCTAATCCGCGACGAAGGGACTTTTGCGTGGCGTAATAAAGCTCTGCCAATAAAGTTCGCTTCCAACTATTCCATAGCTCTTGGTTCGTCGCGCAAATATCAGCCACCGTTAAACAGATCAGATAATCCAATCTCTCTTCGTCCCGAACTTCTTTCGCAAATTCGGTGATCACTTCTGGGTCATAGATGTCTCGTCGTTGAGCGGTGACAGACATTAATAAATGCTTTTGTACCAGCCAAGCGACTAACTTTGCATCTGGTCGTGATAAGCCGTGTTGCAGACAAAAATCATGAGCCTCAATCGCACCTAATTCAGAGTGATCGCCTCCGCGACCTTTGGCAATATCGTGAAAGATAGCAGCAAGGATTAAAATTTCTTTCTTGATAATACGAGGAAAGACTTCGCAGCAAATAGGATGGCGTGTGCGATTTTCAGGATCATTAAATTTATTCAGATTTTTTAGAAGTCGCACACTGTGTTCATCAACGGTATAAACATGGAACAGATCAAATTGCATCTGACCGACTATTTGGCTCCATTGAGGAAGATACGCGGCTAATACACCATGACGATGCATCAGACGAAACGCTTTTTGCAGAGCATTCGGTTGGCGAACCAGCTCCATAAATTTTTCACGAGCAGCGGGGATTTCAACTAAGAAGCGGTTAAGTCGACGTCTTGCTGTTCTCAATTGTCTTAGCGTTGGTGCCGCAATACCATCAATGGTTGAGTTTTTAGCAATATGGAGAAACATATCTAAGATGGTTTCAGGTCGAGCTTGAAACAGTGCCGGTTTAGTTGCTTCAATTAAATGGCCGCGTAATTGAAAATCATCATCAAGTGGGGTGGGTTCAATTTCTAAACCATTATTTAAGATTGCTTGATCAAACAGTTGCAATAACATTTTGTTCAGTTCAACTACACGACGTAAGGTGCGATAGAACTCTTTCATCATCATTTCAACGGCTTGGTTGCCTTCACCTTTGTACCCTAGGTTTTCGGCGACAGAGGGTTGGTGAGCAAAGGTCAGGCGATTATCATAACGTCTGAGCTCAATGTGTAAGGCAAAGCGGATACGCCATAAAGCATTTTGGCATTCAACTAACTCTCGATACTCAGCATCGGTTAGAAATCCAAACCGACTCATTTCAAGTAGGTTTGTTGCACCAAAGTGGCGACGAGCAACCCAACCTAACGTATGAATATCTCTTAAACCACCAGGGCTAGACTTAATATCGGGCTCTAAATTGTACGTAGTATCGTGATAGCGAGCGTGGCGGGCTATTTGTTCGTCTACTTTGGCTCGATAATAAGGTTCACTGGGCCAGAAATCTGGTAGCGATATGCGTTGTTTGAGTTGTTCAAATGCTGAAGGATTTCCAAATAGTAATCTTGATTCGGTTAAATTGGTTGCAACAGTGAGATCTTCTCTACCGATATCAATACACTGATCAACGGTACGCACACTATGGCCAATTTCAAGTTTTAAGTCCCACAGTAGTGTGAGAAATTGACACAACTGTTCACCAAGCTCATCACTTAAAGGCTGGTGGCTAAGAATTAATAAATCAATATCAGAGAGGGGATGTAGCTCACCTCGACCATATCCGCCTACTGCGACTAACGCTAAATCTTGGTGTTTTGCAAAATCAAAATGATGCCACAGTCTAATCAGTAACTGATCGATAAATTTTGCTCGGGCATGAACCAGATCTGCAATTGAGTGATGGCGCTTAAATAAGATTTTCTGTTGTTCGCCAAATTGTTCCAAAGCTTGACGAAGAGAATCTTGATTGAGTTGAGAGGGGGTGTAGTGAGCAACTGCAGAGATTAATGATTCCATAATATAGGCTGTCCGTGCAAAGGTGGCGCAAGATAATAAAAAGCCGGCATCATAGCCGGCCTTATCATTGTAACTAGAATTAGTTATGCATTAGACGAGGAATGCTTTCATCTGAACGAAGAGTCAGCACTTCACAACCGTCTTTAGTCACAAGTAGAGTATGTTCCCACTGTGCTGATTTTTTGCCATCAACAGTGTAAACAGTCCAACCATCATCATCATCTGTTACACAGCCAAATTTACCAGCATTGATCATTGGCTCAATGGTAAAACACATACCTTCTTTAAGTACGGTACGGTCGTTGTTTTTGTAATGAACAACTTGAGGTTCTTCGTGGAACTCGTCACCAATACCATGACCACAGTAGTCTTTTACGATAGAGAAGCGACTTGTACCATTTTTGATGAATTTTTGGATTGCAGTACCAATATCACCAACTGTAGCACCTGGTTTCACTTTCTTCATACCAATGTATAAGCTTTCTTGAGCAACACGACAAAGACGCTTATCTTCCATTGATACTTCACCCACCTCGAACATACGAGATGTATCACCATGGTAACCATCTTTAATAACAGTTACATCAATATTGATGATATCACCATCTTGTAATACAGCTGGTTTGCTGTATTTGCTACCCATGTTTTCATCAATTTCGCTTGGAATACCATGACATACAATATGGTTGATAGAAGTACAAACAGATTTTGGATAACCATGGTAGTTCAGTGGCGCTGGAATCGCACCTTGTTCCTTGGTGATGTAATCGTGACAAATACGATCCAATTCTTCCGTGGTCACACCGGCTTTAACGTGTGGTTCGATCATTTCCAGCACTTCAGCAGCCAAACGGCCTGCGACGCGCATTTTTTCAATTTCTTCAGCCGTCTTGATCTTAATGCTCATATAATCGTCTCTTAAGCGTTATTTAATGGAATTGCTCCTGCCACTATCTTACCAGTCCAAGCTAGGTTATGGAAAGTAAGATTCGTTCTCATATGCATATTAAGCTGGATTACTGGTAGCAATATATGGTATAAAGCGCGCCGTAATTCGCTAATTTGTCTCTTACCTTTTAAAAGTAGGAACTTATTGGTGAGTTAACTAAACTATTTTTAATCATTCACACATATCGTCACATTCTCCGGGGTGCTCCTTAGCTTTCGCAAAGCTTTAGTGGGGTCGGCTGAATGGGATATGTGGACGCCTAACCCCATAGAGGAATTTATAATGGCAACTGTATCAATGCGCGACATGCTTAAGGCTGGTGTACACTTCGGTCACCAAACTCGTTACTGGAACCCTAAGATGAAGCCATTCATCTTCGGCGCTCGTAACCGTGTACACATCATCAACCTTGAGAAAACTGTACCAATGTTCAACGAAGCGCTAGCTGAAATCAACAAGATTGCAGCTCGCAAAGGTAAAGTTCTTTTCGTTGGTACTAAGCGTGCAGCAAGCGAAGCAGTTAAAGAAGCTGCTATCAACTGTGATCAGTACTACGTGAACAACCGTTGGTTGGGTGGTATGTTGACTAACTACAAAACAGTTCGTCAATCAATCAAGCGTCTAAAAGATCTTGAAACTCAATCTACTGACGGTACTTTTGATAAGCTAACTAAGAAAGAAGCTCTAATGCGTACTCGCGAAATGGAGAAGCTAGAGAAATCTCTTGGTGGTATCAAAAACATGGGTGGCCTACCAGACGCTATCTTCGTAGTTGGTGCAGATTGTGAGCACATCGCAATTAAAGAAGCTAACAACCTAGGTATCCCAGTATTCGCAGTAGTTGATACTAACGCAGATCCTGACGGTGTTGACTTCGTTATCCCAGGTAACGATGACGCGATCCGTGCTATCCAGCTATACACTGGTGCAGTAGCACAAGCTGTTAACGAAGGTCGTAACCAAGACATCGTTGCTCAAGCTGAAGACGGTTTCGTAGAAGCTGAATAATAGCCAGCTCCATTTGAGCATCTTAAGTTACCTTGTGTAAACTAAGAATGGTTACCAGGGGCCGCTAATGGCCCCTGATTTTTAATAAAAGAATTCAATCTGAGGATATGACAATGGCAACAGTTACAGCTGCCCTAGTTAAAGAACTGCGTGAACGTACTGGCGCAGGCATGATGGAATGTAAAAAAGCGCTAGTTGAAGCTAACGCTGACATCGAGCTAGCAATCGAAAACATGCGTAAGAGCGGTGCTGCTAAAGCTGCTAAGAAAGCAGGTAACGTAGCTGCTGAAGGCATCATCATCATCAAAGAAGGTGAAGGTGTAGCTGCACTTGTAGAAGTGAACTGCCAAACTGACTTCGTTGCTAAAGATGGCAACTTCCTTGGTTTTGCAAACGAAGTAGCTGAAGCTGCACTAGCTGAGCAAATTTCTGTTGAAGAACTACAAGCTAAGTTCGAAGAAGCTCGCGTAGCTCTTGTTGCTAAGATCGGTGAAAACGTTTCTATCCGTCGCGTTGAGTACATCAAAGGCGAAAACATCGCAACTTACAGCCACGGCGCACGTATCGGTGTTGTTGTTGCTGGTAACGGTGATGCAGAAACTCTTAAGCACATCGCAATGCACGTTGCTGCATCTCGCCCAGAGTACGTAACTCCTGAAGATGTACCAGCTGAAGTTGTTGCTAAAGAGCGTGAAGTTCAAGTAGAAATCGCAATGAACGAAGGCAAGCCACAAGCTATCGCTGAGAAGATGGTTGAAGGCCGCATGAAGAAGTTCACTGGCGAAGTTTCTCTAACTGGTCAAGCTTTCATCATGGAACCTAAGAAAACTGTAGGTGAAGTGCTTAAAGAAGCTGGCGCTACTGTTTCTGGTTTCGTTCGCCTAGAAGTTGGTGAAGGTATCGAGAAACAAGAAGGCCTAAGCTTCGCTGAAGAAGTTGCACTAGCTCAGAAAGGTTAATTCCTGAGTGAATTGCTGATAGAAGACCGTGGCCATGGCTACGGTCTTTTTACAACTCCATATCTCTTAAGTAACCCTGGAAGGTAAAATTTATGACCACAAACCCAAAACCAGCTTACCAACGTATTCTTTTAAAGCTAAGCGGTGAAGCACTACAAGGTGCAGAAGGCTTTGGTATCGATGCGAATGTACTTGATCGTATGGCGCAAGAAATTAAAGAGCTTGTTGAGCTAGGTGTTCAAGTCGGTCTTGTTATTGGTGGTGGTAACCTATTCCGTGGCGCAGGCCTTGCAGAAGCAGGTATGAACCGAGTTGTGGGCGACCACATGGGTATGCTAGCAACTGTGATGAACGGCTTAGCTATGCGTGATTCACTACACCGTGCCTATGTGAACGCTCGAGTGATGTCTGCAATTCCTTTAAATGGTGTGTGTGACAACTATAACTGGGCTGATGCAATTAGCCAGCTTCGTCAAGGTCGCGTGGTGATCTTCTCGGCAGGTACAGGCAATCCATTCTTTACAACCGATTCTGCGGCGTGTTTACGTGGTATTGAAATCGAAGCCGATGTAGTATTAAAAGCGACAAAAGTTGATGGTGTATTTACAGCCGATCCGGTTAAGAACCCAGAAGCAACGCTATATACTCAGCTAAGCTATCAAGATGTTCTTGAAAAAGAACTGAAAGTAATGGATCTTGCTGCATTTACTCTTGCTCGTGACCATGGCATGCCAATTCGTGTATTTAACATGAACAAGCCAGGTGCTCTTCGCCGCGTGGTGATGGGTGAGCAAGAAGGCACACTAATTTCAAACGACTAATTCAAGCTAGCATGTTGGATGACATGCTATTGTTGACCGAATGATCAAGGGTATTAATCGTGATTAATGAAATCAAACAAGACGCTAAAACGCGTATGGAAAAAAGCGTTGATGCGCTTAAGAGCCAACTAGCTAAAGTTCGTACTGGTCGTGCGCACCCAAGCCTATTGGATACTATCTACGTTGAGTACTACGGTGCAAACACTCCGTTGAATCAAGTAGCTAACGTAGTTGCTGAAGATTCTCGTACTCTTGCTATTACTGTATTTGACCGTGAGCTTGCTCCTAAAGTAGAAAAAGCAATCATGATGTCAGACCTTGGTTTAAACCCAATGTCTGCAGGTACAGTAATTCGCGTTCCATTGCCAGCACTAACAGAAGAGCGTCGTCGTGATCTTGTTAAGATCGTTCGCGCAGAAGCTGAGCAAGGTCGTGTAGCTGTACGTAATATTCGTCGTGATGCTAACGCGAATGTTAAAGCTCTACTAAAAGACAAAGAAATCTCAGAAGATGATGATCGTCGTGCACAAGACGAAATTCAGAAACTGACAGATGACGCTATCAAGTCAATTGAAGCAGTTCTAGAAGTTAAAGAAAAAGAGTTAATGGAAGTATAATCCATTCTATTAGCGCTTTAGCTTTTTGAAATTTGAAGCGCTGTGCGTGCAGTACAGCGCTTTTTTTTTGAGGGAGAAATATGGCAGAGCAAATGATCGAAACTGGACTTTGTGCAGACAGTTTGCCTAAGCATATTGCCATAATAATGGATGGTAACGGCCGTTGGGCTCAAGCCAAGGGTAAAGCTCGAGTATTTGGCCACAAGGCGGGAGTCGAAGCGGTTCGTAAAGCCGTTTCTACTGCAAATCGTCTTGGTATTAAGGCTGTAACCTTATTTGCATTTAGTAGCGAAAATTGGCGTCGACCAGAAGATGAAGTTTCTCTATTGATGGAACTCTTTATCACTGTACTTGGTCGCGAAGTTAAACGTCTGCACAAAAATAACATTAAGTTAAAGATTCTTGGTGATAAAAGCCGTTTTAGTCAGCGCCTTCAAGATAAAATAGCTTCCGCAGAAGCTCTTACTGAAAATAATACTGGAATGGTATTAAATGTCGCTGCAAACTATGGCGGTCAGTGGGATATTCTCCAAGCGACTAAAAAGGCGATGCAGAAATTAATAGAGCAAGGATTAGATCCTGACTCTATGACTGAAGATATGATTTCTGCGGAACTATCAACAGCAGGGGAGCCTGATGTTGATTTACTTATTCGTACCAGTGGCGAATGCCGAATCAGTAATTTCATGCTCTGGCAGACGGCTTATGCCGAGCTGTATTTTACCGAGCAACACTGGCCTGATTTTGATGAACAAAGTTTGACTGATGCTATTGCTTGGTTTGTTACACGTGAACGCCGTTTTGGTTGTACAGGTGAACAAATTAAAGCATTAATGCAAAAATAATATAAATAGAAGCCAATGTGGCGAATCTGCTGCATTGGCATTATTGTTTAGGTCATATGAGAAATATATCTAAACAATAATGTTTGATATACGAGAGGAAGCAGCTTGTTAAAGCAAAGAATCATTACCGCATTGATCCTCGCACCTTTAGTTATTGCTGGAATTTTTTTCTTACCGTTCTCAGCATTTATGATTGCGATTGCGGCAATTAGCCTAATAGGTTTTTGGGAGTGGACTCAATTTGTTGAGGCCAAGTCACGTATTCAGGCGATGATTGTTCCAGTTGTTGCACTTGGATTGAGCATGTTAGCCTTGCCAATAAATTATCAATCGATGGCAACGTTAAGTGCATCTCATCATGGAATGTTACTTATTGGTGGGATCTGGTGGTTGGTTGCGTCGATATTAGCGCTAACATATCCATCTAGCACATCACTTTGGTCGAAGACCCCCCCTTTAAAACACCTTTTTGGCTTATTGACCTTAATTCCATTTTTTTGGAGTATTTTACTGCTTCGAGCGGTGAACTATGAAGTCGATTCAACCCATGGGGCGAAATTAGTTCTACTTGTGTGTTTGATTGTATGGGCAGCAGATACTGGTGCTTACTTTAGCGGAAAGCGTTTTGGTAAACATAAAATGGCTCCCGCTGTTAGCCCGAATAAAACTTTAGAAGGTTTAGCTGGTGGCGTAATTTTAGCCGTATTTGTTGCATGGGGAGGCGCTCATATTATGAGTATTCCATTCCATTCTGTTGCTAGCTTGCTGACCATTGCGGTAATTACAGTGATTTCATCTGTTTTGGGTGACCTTGTTGAGAGCATGTTCAAACGTGTTTCTGGCATTAAAGATAGTGGTAATATTCTTCCTGGTCACGGCGGAATATTAGATCGTATCGATAGCCTAACCGCAGCCTTCCCTGTTTTTGCTTTACTCTACTTATGGTGGATGTAAGCTCTCTTCTTTTTTTAAGGGCGGCCATATTGGCGGCCCTTTTAGTTAAATAAAGTGATTTTATGCGTAAGTTGACGATTCTTGGAGCAACTGGCTCAATCGGTAGCAGTACCTTAGCTGTAGTTGCAAAAAATCCTGAACAATTTGAAGTTACAGCGCTTGCTGCAGGTTCCAATGTAGAAAAAATGTTGGAATTGTGTTGTTATTGGAAGCCAAAGTTTGCGGCAATGGCATCAGAGACAGCCGCAAATGAACTGACTGAAAAATTAATTGAGCAAGGACTCACGACAAAGGTATTATCTGGTGAAAAAGGATTGTGCCAAGTTGCTGAATTAGAAGAAGTTGATACTGTAATGGCTGCAATTGTTGGTGCTGCTGGTTTAGTTCCAACGATGGCTGCGGTTAAAAAGGGTAAGCGCATTTTACTGGCCAATAAAGAAGCTTTGGTAATGACAGGGCAAATCTTTATTGATGCTTGTGAGCAATATGGTGCAGAATTACTGCCGGTTGATAGTGAACATAATGCTATCTTTCAGTCTTTACCGGTAGATATTCAGGTTCGTATGGGCCGTTGTGATTTAGCAAAGCACGGAGTAAGTAAAGTATTACTGACCGGTTCTGGTGGTCCATTCCGCTATACGGACATTGCAGAACTTGAAACCGTAACGCCTGAGATGGCAATTGCTCACCCTAATTGGTCTATGGGGCCAAAGATCTCAGTCGACTCAGCAACTATGATGAATAAGGGTCTTGAGTATATTGAAGCTCGATGGCTGTTTAATGCTAGCCGCGAAGAGATGGAAGTGATCATTCATCCTCAATCTGTTATTCACTCTATGGTGCAATATAAAGATGGCTCTGTGATTGCTCAGATGGGTATGCCTGATATGTGCACGCCGATTGCTTGTGCGATGGCTTATCCTAATCGTGTTGATGCTGGTGTTGCACCTCTTGATTTTAGTCAGATAGGTGAGTTTACATTCTTGAAGCCTGATTATGATCGTTATCCTTGTTTGAAACTGGCAATGGATGCGTGTTATCAGGGGCAGGCTGCTACAACCGCGTTAAATGCTGCAAATGAAATTGCCGTAGGGGCATTTTTAGATAACGAAATTGGTTTTACCGACATTGCTCGAATTAATGCTGCTGTATTAGCGGTAGCGAGCAAGGAAGAGCCTAAGGATATTGATGATGTGCTTGAATTGGATCGTCAAGCACGTCAGTTAGCTCTGGATGAAATTAAAAAGGTATTAGCATAATGGGATTTTTGTGGAATCTAGGGGCATTCTTATTGGCTCTTGGCATTCTTATTGCCGTGCATGAGTTTGGTCATTTTTGGGTTGCTCGTCGCTGTGGTGTTTATGTCGAACGTTTTTCTATTGGTTTTGGCAAAGCAATTTGGCAACGAAAAGGGAAAGATGGCACCGAATATACTCTTGCAATGATTCCACTGGGTGGATACGTTAAAATGCTCGATGAGCGCGTTGAAGCCGTTCCCGAGCACCAGCGTCATATGGCGTTTAATAACAAAAAGCTATGGCAACGTAGCGCGATTGTTGCCGCTGGTCCTTTTGCAAACTTTGTCTTTGCCGTTTTTGCTTACTGGGTGGTGTACCTTATTGGTGTTCCCGCGGTTAAGCCTGTCATCGGTGAAGTAGCGCCACAATCTATTGCTGCACAGGGCGGAATTGCGCCTGGAATGGAACTAAAATCTATTTCAGGAATCGAAACCCCTGATTGGGAATCTGTTAATATGGCGATGATATCTCATATTGGCGATAAGCAAATGGCAGTGACGCTCACAGAGCCTCACTCCAATATTGATGTAAAGCGTACGCTTAATTTGACTGATTGGTCTTATGATCCTGAGCGTGAAAATGTTTTAACGACTTTGGGTTTAACGCCATATACGCCAGCAATAACGCTAGTTATCTCACAACTTGTAGATAATGGCGCTGCAATTAATGCAGGATTCCAGTTAAATGATAAAATTATTGCGGTCGATGGAGAGCCAATTAAACAGTGGCAAACTTTTGCAGATCTTGTAAGAGAAAATCCAGGTAAGACGCTAAATGTTGAAGTGTTAAGAGATAATGCACCTTTAACCTTAGCGCTAACACCAGCAGTAAAAGATTTAAAAGATGGTTCAAAAGTAGGTTATGTCGGTATCGCGCCAAAAGTTGATGCTTGGCCTGAAGATTACCGAATTAACTTACAATTTGGACCTATCGAATCTGTGGCTAAGGCGACAGAGAAAACATGGCAATTGGTGACACTCACCTTTGACATGGTAACTAAGTTAGTGACGGGTGATGTAGCAATTAAGAACCTAAGTGGTCCTATTTCAATTGCAAAAGGTGCTGGTATGACCGCCGATTTTGGTTTGGTTTATTTCCTTGGCTTTTTAGCATTGATCAGTGTGAACTTAGGTATTGTAAACTTATTGCCGCTGCCAGTGCTTGATGGTGGACATTTGATGTTTTTTGCCATTGAAGCGGTAACTCGTCGTCCTGTATCAGAAAAGATTCAGGACATAGGCTATAGAGTGGGATCAGCCATTTTGGTTGCGTTAATGGCCATTGCGCTATTCAATGATTTTACCCGCCTTTAATAAATGCATTTTTAGCAAGGAATAATCAGAACAGTAATGGCGATGAAAAAACTGTTGGTTGCATCCCTACTTTTAGGTAGTAGCGTTGCGCATAGTGCGGAACAAAATTTTGTTGTCGATGATATTCGCTTTGAAGGCCTTCAGCGTGTCACATTAGGTGCTGCATTGTTAAAAATGCCGGTACGTGTGGGTGACACGGTTGATAGCCAAGACGTATCATCGCTTATCCGATCTTTATATGCTTCTGGTAACTTTGAAGATGTTCAAGTTTACCGTGATGGCAATACACTTATTATTCAAGTGCATGAGCGTCCTACTATCGCAAGTATTACTTTTGCAGGTAATAAGGCGATCAAAGAAGATCAGCTTAAAGAGAATCTAAACTCGGCAGACTTACGTGTTGGTGAAGCGTTAGACCGCACAACACTGAGTAAAATCGAGAAGGGGTTAGAGGACTTCTACTATAGCGTTGGTAAGTACAATGCAACAGTAGAAGCCGTTGTGACGCCTCTGCCTCGTAATCGTGTTGATCTTAAATTTGTCTTTACCGAAGGTGTATCAGCGAAAATTAAGCAGATTAACATCTTAGGTAACCATGTATTTAGTGATGCTGATATTCGTAGTAAGTTTAATCTTAAAGCGAATGTGCCATGGTGGAACTTCATGGCTAATGAAAAGTATCAGAAACAAGTACTGGCTGGTGACCTTGAAGCTCTGCGTACTATGTATCTAAATGATGGTTATTTAAAGTATCGTTTAGACTCAACGCAAGTATCGATTTCACCTGATAAAAAAGGCGTATACATCACATTGAAGGTTCACGAAGGTGAGCAATACAAAGTGAAAAGCGTTCAGTTCCGTGGTGATACGGTAAACAGTCAGGCAGAGCTTGATAAACTGGTCGACTTTAAAGCGGGTGATGTTTATAACGGCGCGAAAGTAACGGCACTTGAAGAAGCGGTAAAACGTAAACTGGGTGAAGCTGGTTACGCGTATCCTCAAGTTCAAACTATCCCTGAATTTGATGATGCAACCAAAGAAGTTTCTTTAGTAGTTAACATCGATCCTGGTAAACGTGTTTATGTACGTAAGATCGAGTTTGCTGGTAACGCATCGACAAAAGATGAAGTACTGCGTCGTGAAATGCGTCAGATGGAAGGTACTTGGCTTAATGCGAAGAACATTGAAACCGGTAAACAACGTCTAAATCGTACGGGTTTCTTTGAAAATGTTGATGTAGAAACAGTACGAGTACCTGGTTCTGACGATCAGGTTGATGTTCGCTATAAAGTTAAAGAAGCGAATGCGGGTAGCGTGAACTTTGGTGTTGGTTACGGTACCGAATCAGGTATTAGTTTCCAAGCTGGTTTAACCCAAGATAACTTCTTAGGTACTGGTAACCGTTTTGGTATTAATGCCATGATGAACGATTACCAGAAGAACATAAGTCTTGAATATAAAGACCCGTACTTCACCATTGATGGCATCAGCTTAGGTGGTAAGGTTTATTACAACGAGTTTGAAGCATCGAATGCGAACATCTCTGACTATACCAACCAGAGTTATGGTACAAGCCTAACGTGGGGTTTCCCATTTAATGAGCTGAACTTCTTTGATTTTGGTCTAGGCTATGACCATAACAAGATCTCCAATACTCAAGAGTATTATCAGATCGAGAAGTTTAAGCAAGCTCATGGCTTTGACCGTGATGACGGTTCGATTGTACTGGATGATTTTTACTGGTCAGCATCTTGGACTCGTAATAATCTAAACCGTGGCTACTTCCCAACATCAGGTAACTACCAGCGTGCGTCACTTCGTATGACCATTCCTGGTTCTGATGCTCAGTACTACAAAGCTCAATACGATGTTCGCCAGTATATTCCATTAACTCAATCGCAAGATTTCAGTTTATTACTGCGTGGCCGTCTAGGTTACGGTAACGGTTATGGTAAGACAGATAACGGCAGTGATCAGTTATTACCATTTTATGAGAACTTCTATGCAGGTGGCTTCTCTACCTTACGTGGTTTCCGTTCTAATACCGTAGGTCCGAAAGCTGTTTATGTTGGCGGTTGTCCTGCTGGTGGCGGTATCAGTGGTAATAATGATTGTTATACTGGTACTGATGATGCAGCCGGTGGTAACGCCCAGGCTCTAGCAAGTATGGAGCTGATTGTTCCAACACCATTTGTATCAGAAGAGTTCCGCAACCAGATCCGCACAAGTATCTTTGTTGATGCAGGTACGGTTTGGGATACTGAATACGATCTGAAAGATTCAAGTGGTAAGTACCTATATGATTACTCTGATCCAGGTATGATCCGTGCGTCATATGGTGCAGCGCTACAGTGGATGTCTCCAATGGGTCCACTTGTATTCTCGTTGGCTAAGCCAATTAAGAAATATGATGGGGATGATGAAGAACTATTCACATTCACCATTGGTCAAACATTCTAAGAAATTTAAGGAGATATCTTTTGAAACAGTGGGTTAAAGCAGCAGGTCTAAGCCTAGTAATTCTTTCTTCATCTATGTATGCCAATGCAGCGGAAGCTGCACAAAAGATTGGCTATGTAGCAACTGGTCAGGCTATGGCTCAGCTAGCTAAAC
Organism: Photobacterium damselae subsp. damselae; assembly: GCF_038086725.1. Lineage (NCBI taxonomy): Bacteria > Pseudomonadati > Pseudomonadota > Gammaproteobacteria > Vibrionales > Vibrionaceae > Photobacterium > Photobacterium damselae. The sequence continues at coordinate 2,634,450 of NZ_CP146970.1, read as the reverse complement.
GCTACAATGTACAAGATAAGCTTCGTAAAGAGTTCAGCGGTCGTGTAAACGAGCTTCGTTCTCTTGAGAAAAAAATGAAAGCTAAGATCGACAAGCTAAAGCGTGATGGTGCAGTAATGAGCGATAGCGATCGTACTAAACTACAGCGTGAACTAGCTTCTCTTGAATCTGATTACAAGCTAAAAGCACAAGCTCTAGCAGAAGATCAACGTCGTCGTGGTCAAGAAGAAGAGCAAAAACTTGTTATGAAGATCCGTACAGCGATCGATTCTGTAGCGAAGAAAGAAGGTTACAACTTAGTTCTTGATGCAAATGCGGTACTATTTGCAAGCAAGAAAGATGACCTTTCTCAGAAAGTTATCTCAGCAGTTAAATAATCTAAACTGCTATTATCAAATAGGCTGTATCGTTTACAATACAGCCTAATGATCATCACAGCCACCTAGTGTGGCTGTAGTTGCATAAAGATATAAGGTTAACAATGGCTGTAATCACACTGGCTGAACTAGCAGAAAAATTAGGTGCAGAACTACAAGGAGACGGTTCTGTAAAGGTTTCCTCAATTGCTAATATGGAAAAAGCGGCATCAGGCCAATTAACTTTTCTATCAAATAGCAAATACCGTAAGCACTTAGCAGACTGCCAAGCTTCTGTTGTGATTTTACGTGCTGGCGATGCTGAGTATTTCGCTGGTAATAAGCTGATTGTCAACGACCCTTATTTAGCTTACGCCTTAACTGCGCAAGAGCTAGATACAACACCTGCCGCTGCGACTGAAATTGCAGCCACTGCACAAATTGCTACCGATGTAACACTAGGCCAAGGTGTCTGTATTGGTCATAATGCGGTTATTGAATCGGGTGTCGTGTTGGGCGATAACGTACAAATTGGCGCTGGCTGTTTTATTGGTAAAAATGCCCAAATTGGTGCAAACACAAAATTGTGGGCTAATGTCACCATTTATCATGAAGTCGTATTAGGTGAGCAGTGTTTAGTTCAATCTAACACCGTGATTGGTGCTGATGGTTTTGGTTATGCTAACGACAAAGGTGAGTGGGTTAAGATCCCGCAGCTAGGTACCGTACGTATTGGTAACCGTGTTGAAATTGGTTCTTGTACAACGATCGACCGTGGTGCATTGGATGACACGATTATTGAAGATAACGTGATTATTGATAACCAAATGCAAATCGCGCATAACGTGCAGATCGGATATGGTACAGCAATGGCTGGTGGTACTATTGTCGCTGGCAGTACGAAAATTGGTAAGTATTGTATTATTGGTGGTGCGTCCGTTCTTAATGGTCATATCGAAATTGCTGATGGTGTTACTATCACAGGAATGGGTATGGTTATGCGCAGCATCGAAGAGAAAGGTATGTATTCTTCGGGCATTCCATTGCAGCCAAATAAAGAGTGGCGTAAGACGGCAACCCGTGTTCATCGAATTGATGAGATGAATAAGCGCCTTAAAGCAGTCGAGAAAAAACTCGAAGAACCAAGCAAGTAAGTTTATTGCTGAAATAAGAAAACTGGCCTACCTTAGTGTAGGTCGTTTTGTCTTTTAACTGAACGCTATTTTTTAACTATATCAAACAGGAATTCAGTTTTGACTAGTGAAAATAAAACACTGAATATCACAGAAATTCAACAACTTCTTCCACACCGTTACCCATTTTTGATGATCGATCGCGTGGTAAATTACGAAGAAGGTAAAACTTTAACTGCGATCAAAAATGTGTCAATCAATGAACCTCAGTTCACTGGTCACTTTCCTAACATGCCTGTTTTCCCTGGTGTTCTTATTCTAGAAGCAATGGCTCAAGCAACTGGCTTACTAGCATTTAAAACCTTTGGTGCACCAAAAGAAAACGAATTGTACTACTTTGCAAGTATCGATAACGCAAAATTCCGTAAGCCTGTAATGCCAGGTGATCAGCTAGTTTTAGAAGTTGAATTTCTAAAAGAGCGTCGCGGTATTGCGATGTTTAATGGCGTTGCTAAAGTTGATGGCGATGTTGTTTGTTCTGCTGAACTGAAATGTGCAAGACGAGAGTTCTCATGATCCACGAAACCGCAAATATCCACCCAACAGCCGTTATTGAAGATGGTGTTAAGATTGGTGCGAATGTAACGGTTGGCCCTTTCACTTATATTGCAACAAATGTTGAGATCGGTGATGGCACCGAAGTTATGTCACATGTTGTAATTAAAGGCCCAACAGTAATTGGTAAAGATAACCGTATCTTCCCATTTGCTATTGTTGGTGAAGAGTGCCAAGACAAGAAATATCAAGGTGAACAGACGCGCCTTGAAATCGGTGATCGCAACGTTATTCGTGAAAGCGTTCAGATCCACCGTGGTACGACACAAGATAAAGGCGTAACCGTTATTGGTGACGACAACCTATTGTGTGTTGGTGCTCATATTGCACACGATGTGGTTGTTGGTAACAATACTCACATTGGTAACAACTCTATTTTAGGTGGCCATGTTACTGTTGATGACTATGCTGGTGTTATGGCGTTATCAGCAGTGCACCCATTTTGTCGAGTGGGCGCATACAGTTATATTGGTGGTTGTTCTGCTGTTGTGCAAGATGTTCCACCTTATGTCCTTGCTCAAGGTAACCATGCGTCACCATTTGGTCTGAACTTAGTTGGCCTACAGCGTAATGGTTTTGAGAAAAAAGAGCTGCATGCTCTACGTCGTGCCTATAAAGAAATTTATCGTTCAGGTAAAACGTTGGCTGAAGTGAAGCCAGTGCTAGAAGAGATGGCGCAAGAGTGGCCATCAGTGTCTCGTTTTATCGAAATTTTAGATAACTCAAGTCGCGGTATTATTCGCTAATGACGAAACCACTTCGTATAGGAATTGTCGCCGGGGAAATCTCCGGCGATATTTTAGGTGCTGGATTTATTGAAGCCATTAAAGCTCAATATCCAGATGCTGAATTTGTTGGTGTTGCAGGGCCTCGAATGCAGGCTGCTGGCTGTCAGGCTCTTTTTGATATGGAAGAGTTGGCAGTAATGGGTATTGTTGAAGTTTTAGGTCGCTTGCCTCGTCTGTTTAAAATTAAGGCGGAGTTAGTTCGCTATTTTACAGACAACCCACCAGATGTGTTTGTCGGTATTGATGCTCCTGATTTCAATTTACGCCTTGAACGCGATCTTAAAGATCACGGTATTAAAACTGTTCATTACGTTAGTCCATCTGTTTGGGCTTGGCGACAGAAACGTATTTTTAAAATAGAGAAAGCGACAAATTTAGTGTTGGCTTTTCTGCCATTTGAAAAAGCGTTTTACGATAAATTTAATGTTCCGTGTGAATTTATTGGCCATACCATGGCTGATGCAATTCCTCTTGAAACCGATAAATTAGCTGCACGTCAATTACTCAATCTTGATCCTAATCAGCGCTATCTCGCAGTATTACCCGGTAGCCGAGGTGGAGAAATGGAGCTCATTGCTCCGCCATTTATTGAGACTTGTCGCTTGTTGAAACAGCAACATCCTGATTTGGGATTTGTGGTTGCCTTGGTGAATCAAAAGCGCCGAGAACAGTTTGAACAAGCGTGGCAAAGCATTGCTCCAGAGCTTGATTTTGTGTTAGTGGATGACACTGCGCGAAATGTTATGATTGCCTCTGATGCGGTACTGCTTGCTTCGGGTACAGTTGCATTAGAGTGCATGCTAGTTAAGCGCCCAATGGTAGTGGGATACAAAGTGAAACCGTTAACCGCTTGGCTTGCGAAACGAATGCTTAAGACCAAGTATGTTTCATTGCCAAATATTTTAGCGGATAAAGAGCTGGTTCCTGAATTACTGCAAGAAGAGTGTGAACCGGCCAAATTGGCTGAACAAGTAAATCGCTTTTTAGCTCAAGATAATTCAGACCTGATTGCAGAATTTAACCAAATGCATCAGTGGATTCGTTGTGATGCGGATAAACAAGCAGCACAAGCGGTGCTTAAATTAATAGACAAAGCGTAATCGTAATGACAAAAGAACTAGAGCCATTTGTATATCCAACAGCGAACTTGATTGCTGGCGTAGACGAAGTGGGTCGAGGGCCCTTAGTTGGCGCAGTAGTTACCGCCGCTGTGATTTTAGATCCCAATAACCCAATTGAAGGGTTAACAGATTCTAAAAAATTATCAGAAAAAAAACGTAACGCACTGTTTGATGAAATCAAAGAAAAAGCGTTGGCATGGTCGTTAGGTCGCTGTGAAGCTGATGAAATTGATGAGCTCAATATTTTACAAGCGACAATGGTGGCTATGCAGCGTGCTGTCGCTGGATTGAATATTGCTCCTGATTTTGTGTTGATTGATGGTAATAAGACTCCTGAATTACCTATGCCAGCACAGGCTGTAGTGAAAGGGGATTTGCGAGTTGCTGAGATCAGTGCCGCTTCTATTTTAGCCAAAGTAACACGAGATCGTGAAATGGATGAGTTGGATGCTCAATATCCTCAATTTGGTTTTGCCAAACATAAAGGATACCCAACTAAGGCGCACTTTGCTGCCCTAGAAGAGCATGGCGTTATCGAACAGCATCGCAAAAGCTTTAAGCCTGTTAAGCGTATTTTAGGTCTCGATTAAACACTCCTTGCCGCAAGATACGGCATCCTTGCGGCTATTTCTTCTTATACCATCCATAGATTACGCATTCTCAGGTATAATCTTTCCCATTATGTAACAAAACTGATTTAGGTCATCATGGCAGAACCACGTTTTATTCACCTTCGAGTACACAGTGATTTCTCGATGATAGATGGTCTGGCGAAAGTCAAACCAATTATCAAAAAAGCCTCTGAACTTCAGATGCCAGCCTTGGCTATAACTGACTTTACTAACTTATGTGGTTTAGTGAAGTTCTATTATGCTGCGCATGATGCGGGCATTAAGCCAATTATCGGCGCTGACTTTAAGGTTCAGAGTGAAGAGTTAGGTGATGAACTTTTTGATTTAACAATCCTTGCTGCTAATAACGAGGGTTATAAAAACTTAACTCTACTTATTTCAGAAGCTTATCAACGTGGTCATGTTCAACATCAACCTGTGATTGATAAAGAGTGGTTGATTAAGCATAAAGATGGCTTAATTCTTTTATCAGGTGGTAAAACCGGTGATGTTGGTAAGGCCCTGCTCAAAGGTAACCAGAATATGGTTGAGCAGTGTGTGGCGTTTTATCAGACCTATTTCCCAGACAGTTACTATCTTGAATTAGTACGAACTGGTCGTTCAGATGAAGAGGCGTATTTGCATTTTGCTATTGAGTTAGCAGAAAAAGCACAATTACCTGTTGTAGCAACCAATGATGTTCGATTATTGTCGGCTGATCAATTTGAAGCCCATGAAATTCGAGTTGCCATTCACGATGGTTACACGCTAGCCGATCCAAACCGCCCTAAAAACTACAGTGCTCAACAGTATCTTCGCAGTGAAGAAGAAATGTGTGAGCTGTTTGCTGATATTCCAGAAGCGCTTGAAAATAGTGTCGAAATTGCTAAGCGTTGTAATGTTACTGTACGTCTTGGTGAGTACTTCCTGCCCAACTTTCCAACTGGTGAGCTAAGCACAGAAGACTTCCTTATTGTTAAGTCAAAAGAAGGCTTAGAAGAGCGTTTAGAGTTTCTTTTCCCAGATCCTGATATTCGTGCTGAGCGCCGTCCTGAATATGATGAGCGTTTGGATATTGAACTGGAAGTAATTAACCAAATGGGATTCCCCGGTTACTTCTTGATCGTAATGGAGTTCATCCAATGGTCAAAAGATAATGGGGTACCAGTAGGTCCAGGTCGTGGTTCAGGTGCGGGCTCTTTAGTGGCTTATGCACTTAAGATCACTGACCTTGATCCACTTGAATTTGATTTGCTGTTCGAACGATTTCTAAACCCTGAGCGTGTATCCATGCCCGATTTCGACGTCGATTTCTGTATGGATAAGCGTGATCAGGTTATCGATCACGTTGCGGATATGTATGGTCGAGATGCGGTATCTCAGATTATCACCTTTGGTACCATGGCGGCGAAGGCGGTAATTCGAGATGTCGGTCGTGTTCTTGGGCACCCATACGGCTTTGTTGATCGTATTTCAAAGCTAGTACCAGCAGAACCGGGTATGACGCTGGCAAAAGCATTTGATGCCGAACCTCAACTTCAACAGTCTTATGATTCTGATGAAGAAGTCAAAGATCTGATTGATATGTGCCGTATCCTTGAAGGTGTGACCCGAAACGCAGGTAAGCACGCAGGTGGTGTGGTTATCTCACCAACGACCATTACAGATTTTGCTCCACTGTATTGTGATGCAGAAGGTCATCATCCGGTTACCCAATTTGATAAGAATGACGTTGAAAGTGCCGGTCTAGTTAAATTTGACTTTTTGGGTCTACGAACATTAACCATCATTGACTGGGCATTGGGTATGATCAACCCACGCCTAGAAGCTCAAGGTAAAGACCCCGTTAATATCGCAGCAATTCCAATGGCGGATCAGAAGTCATTTACTATGCTGCAGCGTTCAGAAACTACCGCGGTGTTCCAGCTTGAATCTCGTGGTATGAAAGATCTGATCAAACGTCTTCAACCAGACTGTTTTGAGGATATGATCGCACTTGTGGCCTTGTTCCGTCCTGGTCCTTTGCAATCGGGCATGGTAGATAACTTTATTGACCGTAAGCATGGTCGAGAAGCGGTCTCTTATCCCGATGAAAAGTGGCAACATGAGTCACTAAAAGACATTCTAGATCCAACCTATGGCATCATCTTGTATCAGGAACAGGTAATGCAGATTGCGCAGGTCTTGGCTGGTTATACTCTTGGTGGCGCCGATATGCTTCGTCGTGCGATGGGTAAGAAAAAACCAGAAGAGATGGCGAAACAGCGTGCTGTTTTTGAAGCTGGTGCGATTAAGAATGGCGTCGATGGTGAACTGTCGATGAAGATCTTTGACCTGGTAGAGAAATTTGCCGGTTATGGTTTTAACAAATCCCACTCAGCAGCTTATGCTTTGGTTTCTTATCAAACCTTGTGGCTAAAAGCGCATTATCCAGCTGAATTTATGGCTGCGGTTATGACTGCGGATATGGATAATACCGATAAGATCATTGGCTTGGTTGATGAATGTCACCGTATGAAGCTAAAACTTCTGCCACCAGATGTAAATAAAGGTCTATATCGTTTCAACGTTGATGACCAAGGTGCCATTGTTTATGGTATTGGCGCAGTAAAAGGTGTTGGTGAAGGACCTATTGAAAACATCATTGCAGCACGTGAAGCAGGTGGGCACTTTAAAGATTTATTTGATTTCTGTGCTCGCATCGATACTAAAAAAGTGAACAAACGTGTTCTTGAGCGTCTAATAAAATCAGGAGCAATGGATCGATTGGGGCCAAACCGTGCCTCAATGATGGCTTCGCTTGATGATGCTATTCGAGCCGCCAGTCAGCACCATCAAGCAGAAGCATTTGGTCAAACTGATATGTTTGGCGTGTTGACTGAAGCACCTGAAGAGGTTGAACACAAATACGCAAATATTCCAGAATGGCCAGATAAAGTTTGGTTGGAAGGCGAGCGGGAGACTTTAGGACTATACCTAACTGGTCACCCTATTAATGCGTATCTATCGGAGCTGAAGCACTATACGACTTGGCGTTTGAAAGATGCCCAGCCAACTCGTCGCGATGGGGCGGCAACGGTTGCAGGCCTGGTGATAGCCGCTCGTGTGATGACGACTAAGCGTGGAACGAGAATTGGACTTTTAACCTTAGATGATCGTTCAGGTCGAATGGAAGTCATGTTATTCTCTGAGGCGTTAGAACGTTATCTTGATTTGATTGAAACTGACCGAATTGTTGTTGTAACCGGACAGGTCAGCTTTGATGATTACAACGGGGGACTTAGAATGTCTGCCCGTGAAGTGCTCGATATTTCCGATGCACGTGAAAAACATTTGCGGGGATTAGCCATTTCGGTAACCGAACAGCAAATTGATGACAAATTTTTTGCCCGTTTCAGTGAAATACTGGAACCACACAAAGCAGGAACTGTACCTGTTAATGTGTATTATCAGCGCTCGAATGCCCGTGCCAAACTTACTTTAGGAACAGAGTGGCGTATTACGCCTGCCGATCAACTGATATCGGATCTAAAAATCCTACTGGGTGAGAAGCAGGTCGAGCTTGAGTTTAATTAATTTAGCTTATAGGGCTTATCTAGTGGTAGGCTAGAGGGTCCATAAGCAAAAGGATTTAAAGTGGTATGAGCCTGAACTTCCTTGATTTTGAACAACCGATTGCAGAACTAGAAGCAAAAATTGAAGCATTACGTGATGTCTCTCGTCGCGAAGGCTCTGAGTCTGTTGATCTTGAAAAAGAAATTGCATCACTAGAAAAGAAGAGCCTTGAGCTAACAACAAAGATTTTTGGTGATCTTGGCGCATGGCAGGTGGCACAACTCGCTCGCCACCCACAGCGCCCATATACGCTTGATTACGTTGAACACATGTTTGATGAGTTCGATGAACTAGCAGGAGATCGTGCTTTTGCTGATGATAAAGCATTAGTAGGCGGTATTGCACGTTTGGATGGTCGTCCTGTGATGGTTATTGGCCACCAAAAAGGTCGCGGAACCAAAGAGAAGGTACTACGTAACTTTGGTATGCCTAAGCCTGAAGGTTATCGTAAAGCCCTACGCCTAATGAAAATGGCTGAGCGCTTTAAGATGCCAATTATTACCTTTATTGATACAGCGGGTGCATACCCAGGTGTTGGTGCAGAAGAGCGCGGACAATCTGAAGCAATTGCAACTAACTTAAAAGTGATGGCAGGTCTGAAAGTGCCTGTTATTTGTAACGTTGTTGGTGAAGGTGGTTCTGGTGGTGCATTAGCTATCGGCGTAGGTGATTGCGTAAATATGCTGCAATACTCTACTTATTCGGTTATCTCACCAGAAGGTTGTGCTTCTATCTTATGGCGTGATTCAGATAAAGCGCCACAAGCAGCTGAAGCTATGGGGATGACGGCACAACGTCTAAAAGAGCTCGAGCTAATCGATAATATTGTTGATGAGCCGCTAGGTGGTGCTCACCGTAATGTTGCTATGATGTCTGATAATCTAAAAGCTCAAATTGTGGCTAAATTAGAAGAGTTAGATCAGCTAGATACTGAAGAGTTATTAGAGCGTCGTTATCAGCGCCTAATGAGCTACGGTTACTGTTAATCCTAGATTTTTAACCAAATAAAAGTATCAATAATAAAAGGATAGCGAGAGCTATCCTTTTTTATTAGCTCGATTTCTATCAACCGAGAGCCTGCTTGGGAATCAGTACCGTTTGGGTATATACTCAAAAACCGTTGTTGCATTTAACTGTCTAACTATCATGCTGTATCCCTCTTTTGCTCAGACCTTATTAGCTTATCCTCATCACTCAAAGCGGTTGATTGTTGCTTTTAGTGGCGGCGTTGATTCTCGGGTTCTCCTTGAATTAGTAGCTCGTTTTATTGCAGAACATCCAGACTATCAAGCTCATGCTGTGTATGTTCATCATGGACTAAGTGCCCATGCGGATGAGTGGGGAATAAAGTGTCAACAGTGGGCTGAATCTTATGGTATCTCATTTACACTTGAGCATGTTCAGTTAGAAACAGGATCGCGAGTAAGTGTTGAACAAGCGGCTCGACAAGCTCGTTATCATGCTTTATCTACCCATATGAATACGGGTGATACTTTGTTAACTGCGCAACATGCTGATGATCAAATTGAAACGTTTATGCTGGCTCTTAAGCGCGGAAGTGGTCCTGCAGGACTTGCCGCGATGCCACAGTGGCACGCATTTGAGCAGGGTTTTCATGCCAGACCATTATTGACTACTCGTCGGGCTGAGATTGTTCAGTTTGCTCTCACTCATCAGCTCGATTGGGTCGAAGATGAAAGTAATCAAGATACTCGTTATGATCGTAATTTTCTTCGTCATCAAATCGTACCTGAATTAGAACAACGTTGGCCTGGTGTGGTTGCAGCAGTCAGTCGCAGCGCTCAATTATGTGGTGAACAAGAAGGGTTACTTGCTGAACTGTTAGGGCAAACACTTAACCAAGCGATTCAGAGTGATAAAAGCTTGTTATTACCATCGCCTTGCAGTAAATCTCTAGGGTTTGCTTTGATTCGCCAATGGTTAAAATCGTTAGCCGTTGTTATGCCATCTCTTGCACAGTTGCAACAAATTTGGTCTTCTGTAGTGCATGCTAAAGAAGATGCTAATCCGAAATTGTGTTGGAGCCAATATGAAATACGACGTTATCAAGGTCGTTTGTATGTCTTAGAGCAGTGGGATGATATTAGTTCATGGCAGCAAACGATAGCACTAGAGCAAACTTATCAACTGCCACAAAATTTAGGAAAGCTAACCTTAACTTTGCAAGGTGAAGAACCATTATTAAGACAACCTAAACCTGATGAAACCGTCTCTGTTCGTTTTCATTATCAAGGGGATGCCATTAAACCTTTAGGTCGTAGTGGTAGTCGAAAAATCAAAAAACTGTACCAAGAGTATCAAGTACCAAGTTGGATGAGAAACCGAACGCCTTTGATTTTTTATAATGACAAATTAGTTGCTGTTGTTGGTATCTTTGTTGTGGCTGAATTTTCTGGATCTGATATCACTATTGCTCTAGAAAATGAGTTTTGAGCCATATTTGTCGATTTGATCACATTGCTAATATGTGACTAGTGACTTATCACGCAAAGTTATATTTTTGCTGTATGTGTTTTTTCGATCTTAGCTAAAAATTGCCTTCCATTTTTATGTCCAATTATGGGCAATATATAGAGGAAGGTGCATGAGAATTGGCGTCTTATATGGTGGTGATTCCAGTGAACGTGAGGTGTCATTGAAATCTGGAACTCGAATCATAGCGGCAATTGAATCATTAGGGCATGAGGCCATTCATTTAGATCCTCGCTATATTGATTTATCAATGCTTGGGTTCTACAAACTGGATAAGGTCTTTATTGCTTTACATGGCGGCATGGGAGAAAGTGGCCATGTCCAATCTTTATTAGATATTCTACAAATTCCTTATATTGGCAGCGGCGTACTGGCTTCTGCTATTTCTCTTAATAAGCTAAAGACTAAAGAAATATGGCAAGCAAATGGTCTTATCACTGCGCCTTGGGTTTTAATCCAAAAAACGATGTCGCAAGTGGATATTATGACCCTTTGCTCTGAGCTTACTTTCCCTGTTGTGGTGAAACCTTTAAATCAAGGGTGCAGTATTGGTGTTGCAAAAGCGGACAATGACGTTCAGCTATGGGATGCGCTATTAGCGGCCTTTGAATATGATACTGAGGTTTTGGTTGAGCAGTTTATTGTTGGCCGAGAATATACCTGCGCTGTGTTAAATGGCGAGGCTCTACCTGTTGTTCAAATTTGCTCTGAAGAATTTTTTGACTGGAATGCAAAATTTGGTACTCAGAGTGCAACTTATCACTGCCCATCCGATTTAACCGCGATTGAAGAACAAGCAATGCAAGAGACAATACAGGCAGCTTACCAAGCATTAGGCTGTCGAGGTTGGGGACGCATTGATGTGTTACTAACAGAGCATAATGACGTTTACTTAATTGAGATGAATACCATCCCAGGTATGACTGAGCGTAGTGTATTTCCAATGGCAGCAGCTCAAGCAGGGCTAAGCTATGAAGCATTGATTGAACAATTATTAGATCACGCTAAATTCGATACATTTTAAAGTATAAGCGTTTATAAAACACCACGGGTAGCTTGTCTAACGTGGTGTTTTTTTATGCTTAAAAATCATGAATGGTTAACGTATTTTTTTGTTCTGTGCTCTTTTGCTGTTTTTTTACTCTGCTTAGCAATTTTTTATTGCGACATTATATAAAACATATTAGTGTACTAGTCTGCTGATACAGAGAGTCGTAAGGAGTTATCATGAGTAAACCATCCACCCTCGGAGGAGCGTGTATTATTGCCAGTGTTTGTGTTGGAGCAGGCATGCTTGGCTTACCAAGTGCTGGGGCGGGTGCATGGACATTATGGAGTATGGCTGCCATCTCTTTTACCATGATCATGATGACACTATCAGGTTGGTTGTTATTAGAAGCTTTAAAACATTATGAATTTAAATCTTCATTTAATACGGTCGCAAAAGATGTATTAAGTAAAAAAGTAAACTTTATCAATAATCTGTCACTTTATTTTGTTGGTGGTATTTTACTGTATGCTTATATATCAACATCGGGCATGATTTTCAGTGAGATTATTGGTGTTAGTCGTCAGGTAGCATCCGTTATTTTTGTCGCTATCTGTTCAGCCTTTGTTTTGCATTCAACACGAGCCGTTGATCGTATCTCTATTGTATTGATCTTATTTATGATCATCAGTTTTATTTTAGGGATCTCAGGACTTGCTTCACATGTCAGTGTTCCGGTTTTACTCGATAATGCAAAAGGCGAAACGCATTATTCTGCGTATGCTTTAGCGTTGTTACCTGTCGCATTAACCTCGTTTGGCTATCATCATTCTGTTAGTACTATGCGTGATTATTACCAAGATGAGCATCGAGCAAAGAAAGCCATTTTGGGTGGAACCATGATTGCTCTGACTTTTTATTTGGTTTGGGTTATCTGTATTTTTGGTAACTTACCACGCGATTCGTTTGGTCCAGTTGTTAGTGCTGGTGGTGGAGTTGATGTCTTAATGTCTGCACTTAATAGCGCCATTGATTCAAACAGCATAAAACAAGCTTTACATATTTTCTCTATTGCAGCTGTAGTTTCATCGTTTATCGGTGTGGGATTAGGGGTTTTTGATTACTTAGCGGACTTTTTTGGTTTTGCCGATACTAAGCAAGGTCGATTAAAAACCTGGTCTGTGACATTTTTACCACCATTAATCTTTTCTCTTATTGCGCCATTTGGTTTTGTTACTGCTATTGGCTTAGCGGGTGCTGCTGCGACAATTTGGGCTTGTATTATTCCTGCTATGTTAGCTAAAAAGCTGCGTAATCGAGAGCCTGTCCAGCAAGGATTTGTTGTACCTGGCGGTAATATCACGATTTATGTAGTAATTGGTTTTGGTGTCCTAACTGCAGCATTCCATCTACTTGCCATGGCCAATTTATTGCCTGTCTTTAAAGGATAAGTAAAAGATTGCGATTTGTTACGAAAAAGGCGGCCTTAAGATAAAAAGGCCGCCTTTGTTATTTTGTTGTCTTACAGATTGTATTAACGAAATTGGTTTGCTTCAGGAAGGTAGTCAAAACCTGCGTTTGCTAACTTTTCGATTAGTTTGTCTTTATCAATATCGTAAAACTTTACTAGGTTCTCTAAATCACCAAATTCATCACGGATTTTCATATTAACGATACTCATTAACATGATAGGGTCCATGGCTTCAAATTTACTTAAATCCATTATTTAATCCTCGTGATCACTCATTAATAAGTTTGCAACAGCAAAAGCAGCTCTTTCGCGAGTCTCCATAGGTAGAGATTCATCAGCTGCTATGTGATTTAGTGTCTTTACCGCACAGGTAATAGCTTTAGGAATATAGCCCAGATCACCACTACCGATTTGAGCGTAACTCATTCGAACTAGCTCACAGCAATCATAAATTTTCATCGTACTTATCCTTCAGTCTAAACTCATTCGATTATCTATTATGGATAACGAGATAATTGGATGAGAACTATTCTTAAAGAACACTATAACGAGTTACTGATTAATTAAGAATAAATAACATCAGATAAGGAGTTAAATGATTATTTATTGCGCTTGTGATAGTAGAGTCTTCGGTCTGCTCGTTCAATCAAAGATGCAGAAGTATCACCATTATGGTAATTGGCGTAACCAAAAGATGTTCCGATATTAAAATGTTGGAGAATAGGGTGGCTCGACAGTGCTTCAATGACTCGTAAGGTGACCTTTTCAGCTGATTGCTCTGTTGATGGTTGTAGAAGAGCAATAAATTCATCGCCACCTAAACGATAACAGCGATCAGAGGCTCGCACCGACTCTTTCAATGCTTTTGAAAAACTCCGAATAACCTTATCACCATTTAGGTGACCATGTTGATCATTGACCTGTTTAAAGTTATCGAGATCAAAAATAACTAAGGTAAGGCCAATAGTACGGCGTTCACTAATAGCCAGTGCGTGATGAATATCTTGTTCGAAACAAGCACGGTTTCCAAGATCAGAGAGATGATCGCGTAGAGCCATTTTTTTTATGCGGCGAAACTCTAGAGCATTATTTAAAGTGCCTGCAAATAAACGATGATAATGGTGAAGCAGCGTCTGTTCTTCAGGCTCTAGGGTATAAGGGGTTTGATAATGTAATTCGCCTAATACTCGTTCATCAAAGGAGAGAGAAAAGCAGTAAGTATGATATTTTGGCATATCTGTTGATTTAATTAAGGCGCACTCATTATCGAAGTGCCAACTTAACTTTGATACATCAATATATTTATCGATTTCTTGAGTAAATATCTGAAATACATCATATAAGTCGAGTTTTCCTTGCAGCTGTTGTAAAAATAACAGTCGCGTATCTGCGCCAAGAAAAGACGATTTTTGATGGGTAAAGAGAGGGGCTGTGGTGTAATCCCTTAGCTTTGAATCCATACATTATGCTTATTGATGAACAGGATGGATAACTATATGGAATTTGTCTTGTGAATCAATGTTAAGTTACTTATTTGTCGGCTTTATGGCGTAAAATGTGTCAAATTTTGCGTTACGTCTCGTTTTTTTGTGATCTGTAGTCAAAAAAAAAGCCCCGTTTATCACGAGGCTTTATAAATCATCAAATTACTGACAATTAGTTTGCTAGCTTGTTTGTAACAAACTCTACAATATCAGTAACTGCAACATTTTCTTTTGTACCAGTGCGACGGTTCTTATATTCCATCTCACCGTTTTCAAGACTGCGGTTACCAATAACGATAGTGTGTGGAATACCGATCAATTCGTGATCTGCAAACATAACACCAGGGCGTTCTTTACGGTCATCAAACAGGACATCAATACCAGCAGCAGTTAGGTCGGCATACAGTTTCTCTGCAGCTTCTTTAACTTCTTCTGATTTAGCCATGTTCATAGGAACGATAGACACTTGGAACGGTGCAATAGCATCAGGCCAGATAATGCCGTTTTCATCGTTATTTTGCTCAATAGCAGAAGCAACAACACGAGATACACCAATACCGTAACAACCCATCTCTAGGATAACGTTTTTACCGTTTGAATCGAGAACGCCACAGTTCATCTTTTCAGAGTACGTAGTACCTAGTTGGAAGATATGACCTACTTCGATACCACGCTTAAGCATTAGCGTACCTTGACCACATGGGCTTGGATCGCCTTCAACTACGTTACGTAGATCTTCAACACGGCCTAGTGCAACGTCACGATCCCAGTTGATGCCAACATGGTGCTTGCCATCGATGTTTGCACCCGCTGCGAAGTCACTCATTACAGCAACAGTACGGTCAACGATAAATGGCAGTTCAAGACCTACAGGACCTAGTGAGCCTGGACCGGCGTTAACGAACTGGCGAATTTCTTCTTCTGTTGCCATTTCTAGTGGAGAAGCAACCCAGTCTAGGTTTTCTGCTTTAATTTCGTTTAACTCGTGATCGCCACGAACCAATAGCGCTACGATAGGCGCATCGATTTCATCAGAAGCTTTAACAAATAGCGTCTTAGTTGTTTTCTCGATAGCGATACCGTGTTGCTCAACTAACTCATCGATAGTTTTTGCATTTGGTGTGTCGATAACAGAAAGCTCTACAGTTGGTGCTGCACGATCGTGAGCTGGAGCTAGTGCTTCTGCCTTTTCGATGTTTGCTGCGTAGTCAGATTCTGTTGAGAATGCGATTAAATCTTCGCCGCTTTCAGCCAGTACGTGGAACTCTTGAGAGCCATTACCACCGATTGCGCCAGAGTCAGCCCATACTGGACGGTACTCAAGACCCATGCGATCGAATGCTTTACAGTAAGCATCGTGCATTGCATCGTAAGATTTTTGTAGACCTTCTTTATCAATGTCAAAGCTGTAAGCATCCATCATGCAGAATTCACGTGCACGCATTACACCGAAACGAGGACGACGCTCATCACGGAATTTAGTCTGGATTTGGTACAGATTCAACGGAAGTTGTTTGTAAGAGCTTACTTCGTTACGCACTAAGCTAGTGATAACTTCTTCTGCTGTCGGGCTCAGTACAAACGGACGCGCGTGACGGTCAGTAAAGCGAAGTAGTTCAGGGCCCATTTTTTCTGAGCGTCCTGTTTCTTCCCATAGTTCAAACGGCTGAACAACGGGCATCAAGGTTTCGACTGCACCTGCATTGTCGATTTCTTGGCGAACGATGTTTTCGACCTTACGCAGAACACGCAGACCTGTAGGCAGCCAGGTGTATAGACCTGAAGCCAGCTTACGGATCATACCTGCACGAAGCATTAGCTGGTGGCTAATGATTTCTGCGTCGTTTGGAGTCTCCTTCAGAGTAGAAAGAAGATAGTTACTGGTACGCATTGATGGTATCCGTTGATTAGTGAAATAGGAAAAGTAAAGAGAGAAAACTCTCTTGCCGCAAGAGTGCGGCAACCGTGTATATTACCAGTCAATCAAGTTTTAGCCAAAAAGAACTGGTCATAAATAGCGATTTATTGGTCAGTTTCCACCGTTGTGACGGTAACTTGTGAGTCTTGAACTGTGAATTTGACATTAAAATGGTAAAGATGAACCGCATATTCTTTACTGTCTGCTTTATTCTTTTTATATGCAGGACGAGGATCTTGGGCTAAGACTTCACTGATCACGGCTTGATATTCTGCAGAACGAGGCCCTGCGAGTTGAGCTTGTGCTTGTGGAGTAAAGATAACTTCAAGTTTAGTCGGCTCTTCACTGGCAAAGCCGCCACAGGCATCGGCGATACTGTCGGAGTAAGGTATATAAGGCTTAATATCTATAATCGGGGTGCCATCAACCAGATCAACACCACCAAGCTCTAAAATTACCTGCCCGTCCTGTTGTCGAACCCCTTTAAGTTCAACGGCCGACATACCGATACCATTAGGTCTAAAGGTCGCTCGGCTTGCAAAAACACCAACTCGCTCATTTCCACCTAACCGAGGAGGGCGAACCGTTGGACGCCAACCTGCTTCAAGATTTTGATCAAACAAAAACAGCAGCCATAAATGACTAAACTGCTCAATACCTCGAACCGCCTCCATAGCGTTTGCATCACCTTGTAAATAGATTTCAGAACGAGCACTGGGTACAAGTCCCGGTTGTCTAGGAACAGCAAATTTTTCTTTATAAGGAGAGTGGATAATACCAATAGGATCAATTTGATAAGACATGATAAATGAACGCCGTCTGAGAATGGTATTACCTTAGCATAAAAAAATAGCTTGACGTAAGTTTGAGAATTATTATCATTTGTTATGTTATAACATTTCGTTTGAGCTATAAAGGTAAGCCAATGAAACCAGGAATCCATCCTCATTATCGACCAGTTTTGTTTCACGATACGAGTGCAGATAGCTACTTCTTAGTTGGTTCAACAATAAAAACTGAGAGAACTAAAGTTTGGCAAGATGGCCAAGAATATCCTTATGTCACATTGGATGTATCATCAGATTCTCATCCGTTCTATACCGGGAAACAGCGCATTGTGAAAACAGAAGGACAAATGGCGAACTTCAATCGTCGCTATAAACAATTTGCGAAAGGAGCACGCTAATGCAAGTGTTAAGTTCATTAAAGAGCGCCAAATTACGACATCGAGATTGTCAGGTTGTTAAACGTCGAGGGCGCTTATATGTGATTTGTAAATCAAACCCAAGATTTAAAGCTGTGCAAGGACGGGTGAAAAAGAAATCTTAAGGATCAATAAAGCCCCCGAACTTTATCGTTGCGAAAAGATAATGAACGGGGGCTTGCTACTAAATGAATTTATCTATGAGATTACCAACCTTTTACTACACCACCTTTAAAGATGTCTTTAGCTGAGTTGTAAACGGTATCTGACTGATAAGATTTAACGAATTTCTGTACGTTTTCAGCGTTAACATTATCGGTACGAGCCACAATTAGGTTTACATATGGCGACTCTTTATCTTCTACAAACAATCCGTCTTTTTCTGGCGTTAAGTTTAAACTGCTCGCGTAAGTTGTATTGATAATTGCAAAATCAACATCATCTAATGAGCGCGGTAGTTGCGCGGCTTCAAGCTCTTTGATTTGTAGGTTCTTTGGATTTTCTACAATATCAAGTACCGTTGCTGATAACCCTGAATTCTCTTTCAGTTTAAGTAACCCTTTTTGTTGTAATAACAGTAGAGAACGGCCTAAGTTAGTTGGGTCATTTGGCACGGCAACAATCGCGCCATCTTTTAGCTCATCTAACGATTTAATTTTATTTGAATAAGCAGCAATTGGATAAACAAAGGTATTACCTGCTACTGTGAACTTATAGCCACGGTCATTGATCTGCTGATCGAGATACGGCTTATGCTGAAAAGCATTGGCATCAATAGAACCATCAGCAAGAGCGGCATTAGGCGAAACATAATCAGTAAAGGTGACCAATTCGACATCTAAGCCATATTTTTCCTTTGCTTCTTTTGCGGCCACTTCAGCGACTTGCTCTTCAGCCCCAGCCATTACCCCAATTTTTACTTTATTTTGATCTACTGCAGTTGTTGCCGTTTCTTTTTCGCCACAGCCTGTGAGTACCAATGTAGAGGCGATGCCAGCAACGGCAAAAAGGTGTTTTAATGATACTGCCATAATGTGTCTCCTTGACGATATTTCCAGATGTTGTGTTTGGTCTTTTTTAATATTTTTGCTGCTTTTAGTTATCGATGATCGACACGTTTTACACAGTAATCACCAATAGATTGAATTAATTGCACAAGAATAATGAGCATGACAACAGTAATTGCCATCACTGTGCCATCAAAGCGTTGATAGCCATAACGAATTCCTACATCACCTAAACCTCCACCGCCCACGGTGCCAGCCATCGCCGAATAGCTAACGAGAGTAACAAGAGTGATGGTCACACCATTTATGATGCCGGGTAATGCTTCAGGTAGTAGCACTTTGGTAATGATCTGCTTTGGTGTCGCTCCCATAGCTTGTGCTGCTTCAACAAGTCCTGCTGGCACTTCAAGTAATGCGCCTTCAACTAAGCGAGCAATAAAAGGAATGGCTCCGACTGTGAGTGGCACTATTGCGGCTGCAGTGCCAATTGAGCTGCCAACAACAAAACGAGTAAATGGAATAATGGCAACTAACAGAATAATAAATGGGATAGAACGACCTATATTAACGATAAATCCCAAACTTTTATTGAGTGCTTTATTCTCTAATAATCCGCCTTTTTTACTAAGGTGCAGCATTACGCCAAGAGGAATACCAATAATAAAACCAATGAGTCCTGAAACGAGAACCATAACCAAGGTTTGACCTAATGCTTCAATCAAGAGGGCTGTTAGGCGTTCATTGTTAGCAAACCAAGATGAAATAGAATTAAGCGACATAGCCCAGCACCTCTACATTTATTTTGTGATCTCGTAAGAAAGCAATCGCTTTGTTGGCCGCGGTTTCAGTACCAAAAAATTCAGCTAACATTAAGCCAAACTTTACCCCGCCAGCATAATCCATATCGGCGCTTAAGATGCTGATATCAATATTAAATTCACGGGCTACTTGGCTAATTAATGGTGCATCAACAGAATCACCTGTAAATTCAAGTCGAACTAATGGATAACTGCCTTCGCGTTGTTCTAAGCTCATTCTGGCCTGATAATCTTCCGGAATAGAGAGATCGAGAGTTGAGCGGATAAAGTTTCTTGCTAACTCTGTTTTAGGGTGCGCAAAGATATCACCAACAGGGCCTTTTTCTACTAATTCACCATCACCAATAATGGCAACTTGATGACAGATACTTTTTACGACATCCATCTCATGGGTAATAAGAAGAATGGTGATATTAAGCTGGCGGTTGATTTTCTTTAGTAGCTGTAAAATTGATTGTGTTGTTGCTGGATCGAGTGCGCTGGTTGCTTCATCACATAGCAAAACTTTAGGATCGGAAGCCAGTGCTCTTGCGATAGCCACACGCTGTTTTTGTCCACCGCTTAAATTGGCGGGAAAACTGTGTTTTTTCTCACTTAATCCAACCAATTCAAGCAATTCATTAACTTTATTTTCTAACTGATTTTTCTTAACCCCAGCAAGCTCTAGAGGGAGGGCCACATTGGCAAAAACGGTGCGAGAAGCCAGTAGGTTAAAATGTTGAAAGATCATGCCGATTTTGCGTCGAGCAAGTGTTAATTGTTGATTGGATAATTGGGTTAGCTTGACTCCATCAACGATAATATCGCCACTGGTTGGTCGCTCAAGCAAATTGACACAGCGAATGAGAGTACTTTTTCCTGCGCCCGATGAGCCAATAACCCCAAAGATGTTGCCCTGTTCTATGGTTAAATTAATATCACGGAGTGCGCTTATCGCTTTATCACCCTGATAGAATATTTTATTAACATTGTTGATTTCTATCATCGTACTTCCTAATCCTTGGGAGAGCGTTAATTGTTCTCTTTGCTTTTTCTTATGCCAAAAATGTTATGGCTTGTAACAAAATAGTGGTGTTTACGGTGTTGTTATTGTATTAATTTGCTAATTGTACGAGCTGATACGTTAAGAAATGTCGCTCGCTGTAACAATCATGCTATGGTCTCTCTGTTTTTAAGTCAATAGATATTTTTACGTCTAGACGTCCATATGTCTTTATGCGTTAAAATACCATTATTGGATTGATTGTGATTTGGATAAATCGTCAGAAGCACTGCTCTTTTGGGGGCTGTCGTGCCATAATCTAGCAAACCGATAATTTTGAGGGCTAAGTTTTGGCCAAACCTGCTGTCTTTATTGATCGTGATGGCGTTATTAATGTCGATCACGGCTATGTTCACACTACGGATGATTTTGAATACGTAGAAGGTGTTTTTGCTGCGTGTAAAAAACTAAAAGAGATGGGATATCTTTTAGTCTTAGTAACTAATCAATCGGGCATTGCTCGTGGTATGTTCACTGAAGATGAATTTTTGTCTCTAACCGAGTGGATGGATTGGAACTTTGTTGATAATGGCGTGGAATTTGATGGTATCTATTACTGTCCACACCATCCGGAAGGTCAAGGGGACTATCGCCAGGAGTGTGATTGTCGTAAGCCTAAGCCTGGTATGTTAATTTCAGCACGCGATTACTTAAAAATCGATATGACACAATCTGTTATGATCGGTGATAAAGCAGATGATATGACAGCAGCAAAAGCGGCTGAAGTTGGAACGAAAATTTTAGTTCGCACTGGTAAGCCTGTTACTGAAGTTGGTGAGCAACTTGCTGATGTTGTGCTAGACAGTGTGGCAGATGTTCCTGCTTGGTTGGCGAGTCAAAAATAACATTTTACCTAAGCCTAATAGAATAAGCCGAGATTTATGATGATCTCGGCTTTTTTGTATCAGTAGGGATGAGTTATTGTTTATCTATTGCAAATTGGAAAAATTGGCTTGTTCCATTGTCATTATCGCTAACGATGTAACCCTTTGCTTGTTTTGTTGTCTGGTGTGTAATAGCAATAGATTCTGCTTTGGTAATAATAGGCTTTCCGTGATTACCAATTTCTTCACTATAAGGCGTTAGGTCTATACTTTTTACCCCTTGTAAATCCTGTAATGGAAGTACGCCAATATAACTGCCTTGTACCGCGCCATCTTTGATACTGTGATTACTGCTGCCTTCTACCGATGCTGTAAAGAGTAGGCTGTTTCCCTGTTGCCAATAATCTGCACCAGAGAAGCAAGCTTGAACACCATTTAGTGATGGTAAATGAGCTTGGTAAACATGAAGAGAAGGAAGAGACTCTTGTTTTTGTTGCAGATAATTTAGTAAATCAGAAGTTTTCATAGCAAATATTGCGTTTTTACCCGCATTTCCACGGTTAAAAATAAACGTTTCTGTTGCTGTATTTGCTAAGCCTTCAATATTAATTTTTTGCTCTGAGGTAAAACCTGCAGCTTTATGCAAATAGTGATAGAGCTGAGATAGTGAATAAGTGTGTATTTGGCTGCCATCAACTGGAATTAAATAAGCATGTTCACGAACGGTTTTTTTACTGCCAGAACCTAAAATCAGATAATCCATTTGGTTGTGATTGTTTAACAAAGTCATGGATTCAAAATCAGGTTTAATGTGGTAGTCAATGCGACCGTTTTTCTGGGTAGGGAAATGTGCGATAGTTTGTTTATGAAGAATATGGTAATCAGGCGAAACGGTGAATAAATAAGGAGAGTCATCGCCAACAACCATTAAATGATTTTGATTGATTACCATTGCCGAGCCAGAAGAAAGTTGCTTATTAATTCCCTCATGAGTGACTTCAAGTGAAAAGCCATGATTATTCACTTGAGCATTAGCAATACCAGCAATCACTAATGCTAATGAGCTTACTAGACCAACGACATGCTGTTTTTTTATTTTCATTTTTATTCCTAAATGATTAGTACGTATTCAACGTGGCGAGCATCCTACTCTTATCCTAAATAAACAGAAAGTGCTTAATCAGGATACTTTATATTCCTTTTTGGAATTAATGTTTGTCGGTGTTTTTTGTAAAATTGGTACTTTTTTTGCCTATATTTATATACCGCTGACTGAATGAAAAATTGGTAACGATATAGTCCAGTTAATTTAAAACGGTTGTGTTAATGTTGTAGTTGTTACTAAATTTGCTATTTGATTCTAAAAATAGAGCGGTGAAACGGATTCGTCGTTGGTAACGAGTTTTTTGGCTAGGTTGCGATAAGACAAGGAGCTGTCTAGTAATGTTGCACTATTTTATTCGGCGTTTATTTTTGGTGATACCAACCTTTTTGGGTATTACCTTGCTTATCTTTGCGATCACCCGTTTGGTTCCCGGTGGTCCTGTTGAACGAATGCTAGCATCCATGCACAGTCAGATGGATGGCGGAGTATCGTTATCTCAATCGGGCGAGAGTTCTGCTCTGTCACAAGATCAATTGGCTGAACTCAATGCTTTTTATGGTCTTGATCAGCCTGTTACGACTGCTTATATCAATTGGCTCACCAAATTAGTTACATTAGATTTGGGTGAATCGACCCGCTATTATGAACCTGTCACAGAGATGATTGCTGAGCGCCTTCCTGTCTCTCTCTTTTATGGTGCAATGACATTTGTCATTAGTTATCTCATATCGATCCCACTTGGCTATTACAAAGCACTTAAACATGGCTCTTGGTTTGATTCCAGCTCTTCTATTTTAATTTTTTTAGGCTTTGCTTTACCTGGCTATGTTGTTGGAGTGCTATTAATTACTTGGTTTAGTTATCACTTAGAGTGGTTTCCGATGGGGGGCTTTGTGAGTGATGATTTTGATGATCATCTGTCTTTGTGGGCTCAAATTAAAGATCTTATGTGGCATGCGGTACTACCTCTTATTTGTTATCTCATCGGTGACTTTGCAACTTTAACTATGACGATGAAAAACAATTTGATGGAGAACCTATCGGCCGATTATCTTCGCACTGCTATGGCAAAAGGATTGCCGTTTCGAACAGCGGTACGTAAACATGCCCTAAGAAATAGCTTAATTCCCATTGCCAGTCATTTTGGTAATTCTTTACTTTTTTTCATGAGTGGTTCTTTTCTTATCGAAGTGATTTTCAACATCGATGGTATTGGGTTATTGGGGTATGAATCGGTTATGGAGCGTGATTATCCTGTAGTGATGGGAATTGTCGCCATTAATGCGGCCATGTTGCTAGTGGGCAATATCTTATCGGATATGTGCGTGGCCATGGTGGATCCTAGGGTAAGATTTGGAGCGCCAGCATGATAAAACTCAATCCCTTAACCAAGAAAAAAATTGACCGCTTTAAGTCTCTTAAACGAGGGTATTTCTCTTTTTGTTTATTGAGTCTATGTCTGTTGCTCTCGCTGATGGCAGAAGTCTTAATTAACAGCAAAGCCTTGGTAGTTCGCTATCAAGGTGAGTATTTTTTTCCCGTTTTTTCACAGGTAATTCAAGGACAAAAGTTTGGTTTAGCAACCCATGGTGAGACGGATTATCGCTTATTGCAACAAAAGTTTCGTCAACAAGATGTGGGGGATTTTGTCATTATGCCGCTGGTGCCATGGAACCCATATGAACAAGATTTTTCAGGTGCTTATCCTCCGACACCGCCCAGTATTGCCGATCAGCATTATCTAGGTACGGATGTTATTGGGCGCGATATATTGGCTCGTTTGGTTTATGGTTTTCGCACTGCAATGGGGTTTGCTTTAATAACGATGGCAATCTCTTATGCGATAGGGGCGGTGGTTGGTTGTGCAATGGGATTTTTTGGTGGCAAGTTTGACTTGATTGTTCATCGCTTGATTGAGATTTGGTCTATGGTGCCTTTTCTTTACGTCATTATGATTTTGGTCTCTATCACTCAACCAACCTTTGCCCTCTTTGTCGCAATTAATGTGTTATTTGGCTGGATGGGGATGACTTGGTATATGCGTACTATGACCTACAAAGAATCTGCCCGAGAATATGTACTTGCAGCCAAAGCTCTAGGAGCCTCAACGTGGCGTATTATCAGCCACCATATATTGCCTAATACTATGGTTATGATAGTAACTCTGGCCCCTTTTACGATTGCTGCCAATATCACTGCTTTAACGGCATTGGATTACCTTGGACTTGGTCTTATGCCACCAACCCCAAGTTGGGGGGAGCTATTACAGCAAGGTAAGTCAAATCTAGATTCACCTTGGATCGCTACCTCAGTTGTTACCGCCATTGTGTTAGTACTTGTTATGGTTACTTTTATTGGTGAAGCGATTCGTGCAGCTTTTGATCCTAAACGTTTGACTCGGTACCAATGAGAGGCTGCTTATGAACGATTTGCAATCACCTTTATTAGAGGTAAAAAACTTAACAGTCGCTTTTGCTAATGAAAGTGGTGATAAGCAGAACCAGTGGCAGCAAATACTGCATGGTGTCAGTTTCTCCGTCTATAAAGGCCGAACTCTTGGGTTGGTTGGGGAATCAGGCTGTGGGAAAAGCATTACAGCGTTGTCTATAATGGGGTTATTACCTCAGCCTTACAGTAAAATCACCTCGGGCTCTATTGTTTATCAGAATCAAGAACTGACTCAGTTACCATCTCAGCAAAGATATCAACTACGTGGCGATAGAATTTCAATTATTTTCCAAGATCCAATGACAGCGCTCAATCCTGTTCAGACTATCGGTCAACAAATTTGCGAAGTCTTAGCTCTGCATCGGCCAGAATTAGCGAAAAAGCAGCGTTGGCATCATGCGATAGAGTTGCTGGAAAAGGTCCAAATTCCCAATCCTCAATTACGCATTCGTGAATACCCGCACCATCTTTCGGGTGGTATGCGTCAGCGAGTGATGATCGCTATGGCGTTAGCTTGTCAGCCTGATATTTTAATTTGCGATGAGCCAACCACAGCCCTTGATGTGACAGTTCAAGCCTCTATCTTGGATTTAATGCACGATCTACAGCAAGAGACTCAAATGGCGATGATCTTTATTACTCATGACTTAGGCGTAGTCGCTGAAATTTGTGATGATGTTGCTGTGATGTATGGTGGGAAAATTGTTGAATATTCAGATGTTTTTGAGCTCTTTGATCACCCTAAACACCCATATACTAAGCGTTTATTAGGATTAATGCCTAAACTTACGGATAAACCTAAACAACTTATTGATATTAAGCCGATTGATACTACGTTATTTCCTGAGTTCCAAGGATAGGCAAGGAGAAGGTATGAGTGAAGTATTACGAGCAACAGATCTTTGCCAATATTTTTACAGCGGAGGTGGTTTCTTTCGTAAAGGTGAGGAAATCAAAGCCGTTGATGGCGTGTCATTGATTGTTAATGCGGGAGAAACTTTGGGCTTAGTGGGTGAGTCTGGCTGTGGTAAAAGTACCTTAGGACGGGCTTTACTCAAACTATACCAGCCCAGTCGCGGTGAGATATTTTTCCAAGGTCAGAATATTACTCAGTTCAGTGTGAAAAAGATGCGCCCACTGCGAAAAGAGATGCAAATTGTGTTTCAAGACCCTATGGAGTCTCTAAACCCTCGCCATACCGTTGAAATGATTTTAGAAGAGCCGTTTATTATTCATAAGTTAGGAACCAAAGCGGAGCGGCAAATATGGGTTGATGAATTATTGGTTAAGGTTGGACTGCCCATTTCAGCAAAAGAACGATATCCCCACGAATTTTCAGGTGGACAAAGACAACGTATCGGTATTGCACGAGCCATTGCTTTGAAACCTAAATTACTTATTTGTGATGAATCTGTTTCAGCCTTAGATGTCTCGGTGCAAGCTCAGATCTTAAATTTACTGTTACAGCTACAGCAGGAGATGAATTTAGCCATGATCTTTATCTCCCATGATCTTTCTGTGGTTAAGCATATTTCCGACAGAGTTGCTGTGATGTATTTTGGCAAAATAGTGGAAACAGGCCCAGCTGAACAGGTATTCCTCCGACCCAAAGCCAGTTATACCAAACAGTTGTTAGCAGCCATTCCCGTTACTCATCCACGCGATCGCAAAAAAAGAAGATTGCAACGAGATCAAGTGGCGTAATTAAATAGATAACAAGGATGTTAGATGATGAAACCCATTGTAATGACGGTAGCTGCGCTAGGATGGTTAATGATAGCGCCAAGTTGGGCTACAACACTGCCTGATGATCTTAAATGGCAAACCAATTTAGATGAGCCACTTTTTGCCTCACCTGACGCTCAGTTTGGTGGAACATTTCGCACTTATATTGCGAGCTTTCCCCAAACGTTTCGAGTTGTTGGTCCTGATTCTAACGGTTCTTTTCGTGGCTGGTTAGTCGATTATCAACCCGCTTTAGTTGCTAAACATCCAAATACTGAAGCTTGGCTGCCAAATTTAGCCACCCACTGGGCATTAGCAGACGATCATAAAACGGTGTATTTTCGTTTGAACCCGGCAGCAAAATGGTCTGATGGAAAACCAGTTACTGCAGATGACTATCTTTTTATGCTGCAAATGATGCGTTCAAAAGACATTGTCGCGCCTTGGTATAATGAATATTACAGTAAGCAGATTGTCGATATTGTGAAATTTGATGATCACACTATTGCGGTTAAGCAAGCTGAGCCCAAAAATCCAGATGATCTTTTGTATTACAGTAACCTTCAGCCCAGACCTAAGCACTTTTATAAAGTAAAAACGGATAAAAACAGTGATGGAATCGATGATAATTATGTTCGACGTTATAACTTCAAACCAGAACCTGTCACAGGTCCTTATTATTTAGATAAAGTTAAGAAAGGGAAATCTGTCACTTTTCGGCACGTAGGGCAAGATTGGTGGGGGTATCAAAACCCATATTATAAGCACCGTTATAATGTTGAAAAAATTCGTTTAACGGTTATTCGTGATAATGATATTGCCCGTAAGCATTATGAAAAAGGCTCACTTGATGCGTTTAATCTGGTTATGCCGTCATTGTGGCACGATAAGTCGAATACTGAGCCGTATCAAAAAGGATATATAGAAAAATTCTGGGGCTATAACCAAACCTTACAAGGGGCTGGTGGTATTTGGATCAATACTCAAAAACCATTGTTGAACAATATTGATGTACGAAAAGGTCTTGGATACGCTACAGATTTTGATGGCATGATCGAAAAAGTGTTGCGAGGTGATTACGTACGTCAAGCCAATGGTATGGGAGTTGGACAGGGTGATTACACTAATAAAGATATTCAAGCACCTAAGTTTGATTTAACAAAAGCCAATGAATATTTTATTAAAGCAGGATTTGATCAGTTCGATGTGCAAGGTATTCGAATGAATAAGAAAGGTGAGCGCTTATCTTTTGCCATTACCTATGCTTATGCTGAGCACACACCACGTTTAGCTTATCTTAAAGAGCAGGCAAAACAGGCTGGGGTGGAATACACACTCAACTTAGTCGATGGCTCTTCTGCGTTTAAGTATGTATTAGAAAATAAGCATCAACTCTCTTTCCATACAATGGGGTCGAGCGAAATTCCTGCCTATTGGGAATATCTTCACAGTAGTAATGCCAATCAACCTCAAACCAATAATTTTACCAACTATGCATCCCGTGATATGGATTCCTTGATTATGGCCTATCGCAATGAATTTGATGTCAGCAAGAAAAAGGCTTTATCAAAAGAGATTCAACAAATAGTGGCAGATGAGGCGTTAATTATACCTGGCTATATGGTGCCTTATACCCGTGTTGGTTATTGGCGCTGGATGAAATATCCGACCCCTGCGATGACGAAGAAGACTGAACAACTGTTTAGTGTTGGGATGAACAGTGATTTGGGTACCTATTGGATTGATGAAAAGATAAAGAAAGAGACTCTAGCTGCAATAAAACAAAATAAGAGCTTTAAACCTAAAGTCATCGTGGATGAATCTTATAAGTAAAGCCTCATTTTATGGTCTTAGGTTATTTTAAGAGACGAGATGAAAAGCGTTGTTATCCATTAAAGCTTTTGAAAAGTAGCATGGGCTAAGAATAGATGCTTTCTAATCGGTATAAAAGGTGCAGCGTGGGCTGCACCTTTTCGTTTTTTAAGCATAAAAACTCAAGATGGATTAAAAAATAAGCATTCAAATCAAAAAAGAGAAAAAACTATAAAAATAGGCTTGCCAGTAAAAATTTAATCTCTATAATCCGCTCTCGTTGTCACGACAAAGCACTGAATTAAGAGCTGTTGTGATAATATTGTTCTTTAACAATTTGACCATGCAATCTGTGTGGGCACTCGTGAAATGATTTAGTCTAAAAGATTTAATCAATGAAACTGAGTGACCAAGTGATACGTAAGTATCAGCACAGTCAATTCATTCATCATTTATGATGAATTAACAGTATTCATTGAGCCGTATCGTTAGATACAACAAAACTTTAATTGAAGAGTTTGATCATGGCTCAGATTGAACGCTGGCGGCAGGCCTAACACATGCAAGTCGAGCGGCAGCGACTTAACTGAACCTTCGGGGAACGTTAAGGGCGGCGAGCGGCGGACGGGTGAGTAATGCCTGGGAATATGCCCTGATGTGGGGGATAACTATTGGAAACGATAGCTAATACCGCATAATCTCTTCGGAGCAAAGAGGGGGACCTTCGGGCCTCTCGCGTCAGGATTAGCCCAGGTGGGATTAGCTTGTTGGTGAGGTAATGGCTCACCAAGGCAACGATCCCTAGCTGGTCTGAGAGGATGATCAGCCACACTGGAACTGAGACACGGTCCAGACTCCTACGGGAGGCAGCAGTGGGGAATATTGCACAATGGGGGAAACCCTGATGCAGCCATGCCGCGTGTGTGAAGAAGGCCTTCGGGTTGTAAAGCACTTTCAGTAGGGAGGAAGGTAGTGTAGTTAACACCTGCATTATTTGACGTTACCTACAGAAGAAGCACCGGCTAACTCCGTGCCAGCAGCCGCGGTAATACGGAGGGTGCGAGCGTTAATCGGAATTACTGGGCGTAAAGCGCATGCAGGTGGCCTGTTAAGTCAGATGTGAAAGCCCGGGGCTTAACCTCGGAATTGCATTTGAAACTGGCAGGCTAGAGTCTTGTAGAGGGGGGTAGAATTTCAGGTGTAGCGGTGAAATGCGTAGAGATCTGAAGGAATACCAGTGGCGAAGGCGGCCCCCTGGACAAAGACTGACGCTCAGATGCGAAAGCGTGGGGAGCAAACAGGATTAGATACCCTGGTAGTCCACGCCGTAAACGATGTCTACTTGGAGGTTGTGGCCTTGAGCCGTGGCTTTCGGAGCTAACGCGTTAAGTAGACCGCCTGGGGAGTACGGTCGCAAGATTAAAACTCAAATGAATTGACGGGGGCCCGCACAAGCGGTGGAGCATGTGGTTTAATTCGATGCAACGCGAAGAACCTTACCTACTCTTGACATCCAGAGAAGCTTGAAGAGATTCGAGTGTGCCTTCGGGAACTCTGAGACAGGTGCTGCATGGCTGTCGTCAGCTCGTGTTGTGAAATGTTGGGTTAAGTCCCGCAACGAGCGCAACCCTTATCCTTGTTTGCCAGCACTTCGGGTGGGAACTCCAGGGAGACTGCCGGTGATAAACCGGAGGAAGGTGGGGACGACGTCAAGTCATCATGGCCCTTACGAGTAGGGCTACACACGTGCTACAATGGCATATACAGAGGGCAGCAAGACCGCGAGGTGGAGCGAATCCCAGAAAGTATGTCGTAGTCCGGATCGGAGTCTGCAACTCGACTCCGTGAAGTCGGAATCGCTAGTAATCGTGGATCAGAATGCCACGGTGAATACGTTCCCGGGCCTTGTACACACCGCCCGTCACACCATGGGAGTGGGCTGCACCAGAAGTAGATAGCTTAACCTTCGGGAGGGCGTTTACCACGGTGTGGTTCATGACTGGGGTGAAGTCGTAACAAGGTAGCCCTAGGGGAACCTGGGGCTGGATCACCTCCTTACAAAAAAGACTGCGCTTTGCGTAGTGTCCACACAGATTGCTTGGTTGAAATGTAAAAGAGCCACTTAGTGTTGCCCAACAACATTAAGTACGAACAGTGTCCCGTTCGTCTAGAGGCCTAGGACACCGCCCTTTCACGGCGGTAACAGGGGTTCGACTCCCCTACGGGACGCCACTTCTACCATAAAGAAGTAAAAGTTATGGGCGATTAGCTCAGTTGGGAGAGCACCTCCCTTACAAGGAGGGGGTCACTGGTTCGAGCCCGGTATCGCCCACCATTCTTTATTAAGAAGTTTTTCGATGGGGTTATAGCTCAGCTGGGAGAGCGCCTGCCTTGCACGCAGGAGGTCTGCGGTTCGATCCCGCATAGCTCCACCACTTCTTAAACACACTACCTAGTGTATTTAAGAAGTGGTTCGAAAGAAACACAATGCTCTTTAACAATCTGGAAAGCTGACTAGTAAATTCAATCGAATGATTGATTTATTTTAAGTTTTTATCGAAAGATAAAAACGAGTTCTCAAAACAAACACATTCAAGTGTCTTGTGTAAGAGTCCGGCGAAACAACGTCTATCACAACTCAGATAGACAACCTTGGTTGTTTGAACATACGAAACCTCTTGGGGTTGTATGGTTAAGTGACTAAGCGTACACGGTGGATGCCTGGGCAGTCAGAGGCGATGAAGGACGTACTAACTTGCGATAAGCGTAGATGAGGCAGTAAGAGCCACTTGAGTCTACGATTTCCGAATGGGGAAACCCAACTGCATAAGCAGTTATCTCAATGTGAATTCATAGCATTGTGAGGCGAACCGGGGGAACTGAAACATCTAAGTACCCCGAGGAAGAGAAATCAACCGAGATTCCGGCAGTAGCGGCGAGCGAAACCGGATTAGCCCTTAAGCTAATCTTGCGTTAGGTGAACATGCTGGAAAGCATGGCAATAAAGGGTGATAGCCCCGTAACCAACAACGCTTTATCAGTGAAATCGAGTAGGACGGGACACGTGTTATCCTGTCTGAATATGGGGGGACCATCCTCCAAGGCTAAATACTCCTGACTGACCGATAGTGAACCAGTACCGTGAGGGAAAGGCGAAAAGTACCCCTGTGAGGGGAGTGAAATAGAACCTGAAACCGTGTACGTACAAGCAGTAGGAGCAGGCTTGTCCTGTGACTGCGTACCTTTTGTATAATGGGTCAGCGACTTAATTTTAGTAGCAAGGTTAACCATCTAGGGGAGCCGTAGGGAAACCGAGTCTTAACTGGGCGTCATAGTTGCTAGGATTAGACCCGAAACCGAGTGATCTAGCCATGGGCAGGTTGAAGATTGAGTAACATCAATTGGAGGACCGAACCGACTAATGTTGAAAAATTAGCGGATGACTTGTGGCTAGGGGTGAAAGGCCAATCAAACTCGGAGATAGCTGGTTCTCCCCGAAAGCTATTTAGGTAGCGCCTCGGACGAATACTACTGGGGGTAGAGCACTGTTAAGGCTAGGGGGTCATCCCGACTTACCAACCCTTTGCAAACTCCGAATACCAGTAAGTACTATCCGGGAGACACACGGCGGGTGCTAACGTCCGTCGTGAAGAGGGAAACAACCCAGACCGCCAGCTAAGGTCCCAAAGTTATAGCTAAGTGGGAAACGATGTGGGAAGGCTCAGACAGCCAGGATGTTGGCTTAGAAGCAGCCATCATTTAAAGAAAGCGTAATAGCTCACTGGTCGAGTCGGCCTGCGCGGAAGATTTAACGGGGCTAAGCTATACACCGAAGCTGCGGCAATGTGCTTTGCACATTGGGTAGGGGAGCGTTCTGTAAGCCGTTGAAGGTGTGTTGTAAAGCATGCTGGAGGTATCAGAAGTGCGAATGCTGACATGAGTAACGACAAAGGGAGTGAAAAACTCCCTCGCCGGAAGACCAAGGGTTCCTGTCCAACGTTAATCGGGGCAGGGTGAGTCGACCCCTAAGGCGAGGCCGAAAGGCGTAGTCGATGGGAAACGGGTTAATATTCCCGTACTTCTTACTATTGCGATGGGGGGACGGAGAAGGCTAGGTGAGCCTGGCGACGGTTGTCCAGGTCCAAGTACGTAGGTGGATGAATTAGGCAAATCCGGTTCATCATTAACACTGAGATACGATGTCGAGCTACTACGGTAGCGAAGTCATTGATGCCATGCTTCCGGGAAAAGCCTCTAAGCTTCAGATAGTAAGAAATCGTACCCCAAACCGACACAGGTGGTCGGGTAGAGAATACCAAGGCGCTTGAGAGAACTCGGGTGAAGGAACTAGGCAAAATGGTACCGTAACTTCGGGAGAAGGTACGCTCTTAACGGTGAAGTCCCTCGCGGATGGAGCTGTCGAGAGTCGCAGATACCAGGTGGCTGCAACTGTTTATTAAAAACACAGCACTGTGCAAAATCGAAAGATGACGTATACGGTGTGACGCCTGCCCGGTGCCGGAAGGTTAATTGATGGGGTTAGACGTAAGTCGAAGCTCTTGATCGAAGCCCCGGTAAACGGCGGCCGTAACTATAACGGTCCTAAGGTAGCGAAATTCCTTGTCGGGTAAGTTCCGACCTGCACGAATGGCGTAATGATGGCCATGCTGTCTCCACCCGAGACTCAGTGAAATTGAAATCGCTGTGAAGATGCAGCGTACCCGCGGCTAGACGGAAAGACCCCGTGAACCTTTACTACAGCTTGGCACTGAACATTGACCCTACATGTGTAGGATAGGTGGGAGACTTTGAAACGCAGACGCCAGTTTGCGTGGAGTCGTCCTTGAAATACCACCCTTGTAGTGTTGATGTTCTAACTTAGCCCCATCATCTGGGGTGAGGACAGTGCCTGGTGGGTAGTTTGACTGGGGCGGTCTCCTCCCAAAGAGTAACGGAGGAGCACGAAGGTGGGCTAATCACGGTCGGACATCGTGAGGTTAGTGCAATGGCATAAGCCCGCTTAACTGCGAGAATGACGGTTCGAGCAGGTGCGAAAGCAGGTCATAGTGATCCGGTGGTTCTGTATGGAAGGGCCATCGCTCAACGGATAAAAGGTACTCCGGGGATAACAGGCTGATACCGCCCAAGAGTTCATATCGACGGCGGTGTTTGGCACCTCGATGTCGGCTCATCACATCCTGGGGCTGAAGTCGGTCCCAAGGGTATGGCTGTTCGCCATTTAAAGTGGTACGCGAGCTGGGTTTAGAACGTCGTGAGACAGTTCGGTCCCTATCTGCCGTGGGCGTTGGATGATTGAGAGGGGCTGCTCCTAGTACGAGAGGACCGGAGTGGACGAACCTCTGGTGTTCGGGTTGTGTCGCCAGACGCATTGCCCGGTAGCTAAGTTCGGAATCGATAACCGCTGAAAGCATCTAAGCGGGAAGCGAGCCTCAAGATGAGTCATCCCTGATACTATAAGTATCCTAAAGGGTTGTTGGAGACTACGACGTAGATAGGCAGGGTGTGTAAGCGCTGTGAGGCGTTGAGCTAACCTGTACTAATTGCCCGTGAGGCTTAACCATACAACACCCAAGGGGTTTTATCGGACTCCACAAACACTTGAATGTAAGTTTGAGAGCGCGAGAATCGAGTTATCGAGTTATCGAGTATCGCGATAGTCAGTTTTTAAGATTGTAACGTTAGGAGTCTCGTATCGAGAAATCTCGACACTCGTAACGAAAAAGAATTTGCTTGGCGACCTTAGCGCTGTGGTCCCACCTGAATCCATGCCGAACTCAGAAGTGAAACGCAGCAGCGCCGATGGTAGTGTGGGGTCTCCCCATGTGAGAGTAGGACATCGCCAAGCGCCCAATTTAAACTATCGTACTGAACATACGGTAGTTTGAGTGGAGCGGTAGTTCAGTTGGTTAGAATACCGGCCTGTCACGCCGGGGGTCGCGGGTTCGAGTCCCGTCCGCTCCGCCACTTATTTGAGAGTCGTCTCATTAAATACGAACAACAGGGGTGTAGCTCCAATTGGCAGAGCAGCGGATTCCAAATCCGCGTGTTGGGAGTTCGAATCTCTCCACCCCTGCCATCTTTAAAAAGGCTCATATCGAAAGATATGGGCCTTTTTGCTATAGGTGTAAAAATCATCTTAATACTTGTCATTAAAAATAGCATTATGCAGATAATGATTACTGCAGATGTGCTGTTTAATCTTAACTTTCTTTTCGTAACTGACTCTTACTTATCAAATTTGCTCTAGTTTGGTAATTGCTTATCACTTTCTCTTTTAGTTTTTATCGATGCCCTTTTTACCTCTATTTTGATGGTGATGGTATGTAAATACTGAATCATTTCTGACAATTGATGAATAAAATACTGCACCTAAACAGGGAACAGTGGTATGGTAGTTAGGTTAAATATTCAGAAATTATAGGAGTTAATATGCCTCACCTTCGTTTTCGCGCCATTGACTTTGATACAGTAAAAGCGCTTTCTACTGAGCTTGTTGATGAGTTGCAACCATTAATGGACTGCCCTCGCGAAGACTTTACTCTAGAGCATATTCCAGCTTCTTTTATCTTTGATGGAGACGTTTCTGAAGCTTATCCATTTGTTGAGGTGTTTTGGTTTCATCGAGGTCAAGAGATCCAAGATAGCGTAGCTAAAGTAATCACAGCAGCAGTACGTAAAGCCATGGACGCGCCAGAGCAAGACGTAGCGGTTATATTTACAGCCCTAACGCCTGCCGCTTATTACGATAATGGTGAACATTATTAATTGATAAGTACCAGAGTTTAAAATTTAAAACTGGGAATGAGATACTGTTTCAAACTGTGGAATAGTATGAAGTGTTATGGACAGCCGATTCTAAGAATGGGCTGTTTTTGTTTAAGGGTATAAATAATATATGGCTCGTTATGCAAAGGTTGTTGCAGGGATCAGCGTGGTTGCTGGTGCTCTGGGCTTTACCGCATTTAATTCCACTTTTGATGTAGCTCCAGAACCTGAAGTGACCAACGAAATCATCGCTCCTAAGTTTTCTTACCACTGTATGGAAGCTCATGGTGTTCAGCCTCTGGATCATGATGGGCAATTGACCGTGTCAGTATGGAATATTTATAAGCAGCAGCGACCAAACTGGCAGCAAGCACTGGATAATATTTCTCAACATAGTGAATTGGTGCTATTACAAGAAGCAACATTAAAGCCTGAGTTAAAACAGTATCTACAAGACAAGCCATGGAAAGTTCGAATGGCTAACGCTTTCCGATTTTTAGATACACCAGCAGGCGTTATGAACTTGTCTAAAGTTGAGGCAATGAAGACTTGTGCTTATCTGGCAATGGAACCTTGGCTACGTTTGCCTAAATCTGCATTATTGTCACAATTTGCGCTGTCTAATGGTCAGACTCTTGCCGTAGTGAACCTACACGGGGTTAACTTTGCAATGGGGCTAGAAGAGTATAAGGCGCAGTTTAAAAGCTTAGCTTCGGCCTTACAAAAGCATGTTGGGCCTGTTATTTTGGCGGGTGACTTTAATACTTGGCGTAAAGGCCGAATGGATGTGGTAAAGCAATTTGCTCATCAATTAGGGCTAAAAGAAGTCCAATTTAGACAAGATCAGAGAATTAAAGTTTTTGGTAAACCGTTAGACCACCTATTCTATCGTGGGCTTGTTT
Organism: Photobacterium damselae subsp. damselae; assembly: GCF_038086725.1. Lineage (NCBI taxonomy): Bacteria > Pseudomonadati > Pseudomonadota > Gammaproteobacteria > Vibrionales > Vibrionaceae > Photobacterium > Photobacterium damselae. The sequence goes on along the minus strand of NZ_CP146970.1, from coordinate 2,598,184 downwards.
TAGAAACAGCAGAGGCACCCAAAACTGATGCCTCTGATCATAATCCAATTATTGCAACGTTTCGCCTAAGAAGCGCTGCAACAACACATTAACGGCTAACTAAAATCATAATTGGCCAAATAATAATGGTCATAACCCAAGGTAACAGCGCTACAATCACTGCTTTGGCTCGGTCATAGTCGGTCCAAGCGGTGATTGCAGCATAGGTGAGTGCAATGTACCAAGGGGTTAAGAGTGGTATTGTGGTGGCAAATGGTGACCATGGGCTGTTTAGTGGTAACTTAAGTAAACCATTTAAACTGTTTAGATCTGCAGCATTTGGTAGGATATTGTGAGTATTGAATAGAATATTCACATAACTTGCGATATCACCTAAAAATGCTGGCAGCATGATAAAACATGATGCTGCTAACCACTTACCGTATCCATGTGAGTAGGTGCTTGCTTTTGTTGAAAAGTACAACCATAACGCTAACAAAAAAATCATCGCGGTTCGGCCTAGCACATCACTAAACACTTCTCCTGCTAATAAAACTTCTTTTGTCATCCAAGCTTGTTGAATTTCATGGTCAACATTACTGAGTTGGGCTGCCAGCGATTGTTGTAGCCATGGCATATCAACATGGTCAAAATAGCCGCCCCATAAAATAAATGGGCCAAAAATAATGATCAAATAAGCAAAAAATGCCCATTTAGGTCGCTCATAAACTGCAGCAAAACAGTCGATAGGAGAGCGAAATAAATCCAATACAGCAATTAATGGATTTTTAGATGGCGTCATGGTGATACTTTTCCCTTAAGCTTTTGTACGTAACTTTAACGTCTGTCCAGGTTTAATGTAGTGGCGTTTACTGATGTTATTCCATTTCATAAGTTCTGAAACGCTGACATCGTGGCGCTGAGCAATAACACTTAAACTGTCCCCAGAACGCACTTTGTATTGTGTCCAACGCACACTGCTCTGTTTCGTAGAGGTGTTAGATACAGAGTGTTTTACCGTTAATTTCTGACCGATACGCAGTGTTGAATTTGCGCTTAAGTTATTCCAACGGCGCAAGTTCGCTACATTTGTATTGTATTTCTTCGCAATATTCCACAGTGACTCACCAGATTTCACGGTATGAGTTTGTGAAGATATATGAGAAGGCGAAACCTTGGGCTTAGAGACTAAACTGGCACCTTTAACGCCGATAGAGAGGTGCTGTCCAATGCGCAATTGAGTCGATTTTAAGTTGTTAGCCCGCTGAATGTCTTTAACCGTGGTGTTGTATTTAACTGCAAGGGCGCCAAGAGTATCTCCGCTTCGAACTGTATGGCGAACAGTGCGTAAGTTTTCACGTTTATTATTGGCTAATGCAACCTTAAAGCTTTTCACTTTATTGATTGGCAATAATAGGTGATATGGACCATTCGGCGCTGTTGCCCACTTATGATATGCCGGGTTGAGATCTTTGAGTTCCTGCGTTGAAATTCCAGCAAAACGTGCAGCTACGGCCAGATCCATTTGAACACCAGGATTGATCTCTTGCAGTACAGGTTTATTGGCTACCGCAGGAATACGAATACCGTACTTTTGTGGATCGCGAAGGATATCTACAACTGCATACAGTTTTGGTACATAAGCACTGGTTTCATCTGGTAGGTCAAGATTCCAATAATCGGTCGATTTACCTAGGCGCTTATTTTTGTCTATGGCATTAAATACCCGGCCTTCACCTGTATTGTAAGCTGCAAGAGCGTATTGCCAGTTACCAAACTTGTTATGAAGATACTCTAATAAGTTTAGAGCCGCTTGAGTTGATTTTACGATATCACGACGCCCGTCATACCATGAGTTAATGGTTAACCCAAAGCGGCGACCTGTATCGGGAATAATCTGCCATAGCCCTGCTGCGGCACTTGATGAATAAGCGTATTGGTCAAACGAACTTTCAACAATAGGAAGAAGCGCAAGTTCCAATGGCATATTGCGTTTTTCGACTTCTTGTGTGATGTAATACAAGAAAGGCTTAGAACGCTCTGCAATAATTTGTAAGTTACGAGGATGCTTTAAGTACCAATTACGGTAGTAACGAATGCGTTTATTCTCTGGGATAGGAGTGTCGATTTGCATTGCAATGCGATCCCACAAATCTTGCTGTTGTTGTGGTGATAGCTGAGATTTTGTTTGCTTTGGCACTTGATGTGGTTGTGTTTCAAGTACTGAAGAAGGAGAAGTCGGTACTGTTGCTACCGGCTTCTCAATAATTATGGTCTTTTTTGTCGTTGTGCTTGGGGCATTAACTTGTTGCGTGCTTTGGCAACCAGCCAGTAATAGCGCACTCGCTAATAAAATTCGCGATTTCATAAGGTCTGTCTTTAGCCAAAATAGCTGCTGATAATACTTGCCCAACCACAGTTGTTACAAGTGACCTAGGTCAAAAATCGTCTTTCCAGCTTCTTAGAGCGGTAAAAGTTGCAAGATCTGAGCTATCTGTTGCTTTATCTGCCACCGCTTTTTTAATACTTGGCTGATCACATCGTAAAAATGGATTAACCAATTTCTCTTTACCCAGCGTAGATGGAAGGGTGCTTTCGCCATTAGCACGTAAGCGATTAACTTCTTCTCGGTAACGTTGAAGATGAGGATTATCTTGTTCTGCAACTAAGGCAAAAGCGATGTTGCCTGCGGTATATTCGTGGGCACAATAAATTTCGGTTTCATCGGGCAGAGCAGCAATTTTTTGTAAAGAGGCGTACATCTCTTCTGGTGTGCCTTCAAATATACGTCCACAACCTGCAGAAAATAATGTATCACCACAAAACAGTTTTTCGTCACCAACATAAGCGACATGGCCATGAGTATGACCTGGTACCGCTAACACCATAAAACGTTCACCAAAGATATCGACCTGATCGCCATCTTCAACCGATTGGGTGAGGCCAGGAATGGGATCGTTTTGAGGGCCGACAACATTAATTGATGGATAACGACGTTTTAGCTCGCTAATACCGCCACAATGATCATTATGGTGATGAGTGATTAGGATGGCATCTAAAGTGAGTTGTTGTTTTTCGATAGCCTCGATAACAGGTTTGGCATCCCCTGGATCAATAACGATGCAATGTTTCTCTGGACTTTGAAGTAGCCAGATGTAATTGTCCTTAAATGCGGGTATGCTTTGAACCGTTAGCATATTGTTGTCTCCAGCCTAGGTTAGGTGTTGAGCATTGACTTATGAAACCAGCACGTACATTAGAACATATCGAGCCACCACATTCTTGGTCTGATGTGACCAATGGGACATGGGTAGCTGAATTGCTTCAGACTCGACTTGATGAGTGGAGTCCCAAGCTTTTTGGTTATCATATGTTAAAGCTGGGTGGCTTAAGTGGTGAAGTTTCTAGCCAGCATTGTAGCATTCAACATCAAGTATGTATTGATAAATGCAGTGATTATCGAACGCTCGTGGCTGACTATTTCCAGTTGCCATTTATTGAAAAGTCGTTTGATGCCTGTATTTTGCTGCATCAGCTAGACTATTGCACCGATCCACATCGATTATTACGAGAAATTGACAGAGTGATGGTCGATGATGGTTATTTAATCTTAAGTGGTAGTAACCCATTAAGTTTGCTTGGCTTTCAAGGTTTATTACCATGGAATCGAAAGAAGAACCCATGGTTAGGACGGATGTTTTTACCCTCGAGGGTGCAAGATTGGTTGGCTTTGCTCAATTATGAAGTCATCTATCATGATGATTTTGCTATCTTGCCTTCTGCTCGACATAGTGCGTGTGCTGCATGGCTTGAAAATATGATTGCTGAACCATTAAATGCGTTCAGTAGTTTTTATTTTATGGTAGCCCGAAAGCGGACATGTCCATTGAAGCCGATTAAACCGACCTGGAAATTACGTCGTCACTTGGCACCAATTGGGGTGAATTGTCGAACCCAAGTAAAAGAAATGACGAATGAATTATTACCTCAATCGTCACTTTCATCTGATTCTAAAAAAGCATCAAGCTAGCTATTCTTGATAACCAATATCATCTTGAGTGGGTGCTTCGGCAGCGGTGCGTGCTAACTCATCACAGCGCTCATTTTCAGGGTGTCCAGCGTGCCCTTTAACCCAATGCCAACTTACTTGATGGCGTTGGGTTTCTGTATCTAAGCGCTTCCATAAGTCGGCATTTTTAACAGGCTTTTTATCTGCGGTTTTCCAGCCCCGTTTTTTCCAATTATGGATCCATTGGGTAATACCCTGACGAACATATTGGCTATCGGTGGTAAGATCCACCTGACAAGATTGTTTTAAACTTGCCAAACCTTCGATAGCTGCCAATAACTCCATCCGGTTATTCGTGGTACGATAGAAGCCTGCGCTGAGTTCTTTTTCGTGTTGTTTATAGCGTAATACCGCGCCATAGCCACCTGGACCTGGATTCCCTAAGCAAGAACCATCGGTGAAAATTTCTACCTGTTTCATCATATTTGGTAGTATTAACCTTTAATTAACTGTTTGTCTCACATATTAGCCACTATGAAAGCCACTAACGAACGAATTATTGTTTTCGATACAGAAACCACGGGTATGAATATGTCCGGTCCTCATTATGAGGGGCACCGGATTATTGAAATTGGTGCCGTGGAAATCATCAATCGAAAATTAACGGGAAACACCTTCCACGTATATATTAAACCAGATCGTGCCATTGATCCTGAAGCGATTGAAGTCCATGGTATCACTGATGAGTTCTTAGTGGGTAAACCTACTTATGCTGAGATTCATCAGGAGTTTATGGACTTTATTCAAGGGGCTGAGCTTGTTGCTCATAACGCGCCCTTCGATATCGGTTTTATGGACTATGAGTTTCGTAAACTAGGACTCAAAGATCTTAAGACTGACGAGATGTGTAAGGTTACCGATACCTTAGACATGGCGAAACGTCTGTTCCCGGGTAAACGCAATAACTTAGATATTTTGTGTTCCCGTTATGGCATTGATAACTCACACCGTACTCTCCACGGGGCATTACTCGATGCCGAGATCCTTGCCGACGTTTACTTAATGATGACCGGTGGCCAGACATCGTTGCAATTAAGTTCTGGTGAATCGAGTGCTGCTGGGGCAGAAAATGAGATCCGTCGTTTAACTTCTGGACGAAAAGCGCTAAAGGTTATTCGTGCATCGGCCGATGAAATAGCAGCCCATGAAGATAGATTGGATCTTATTGGTAAAAAAGCGGACGTAATTTGGCGAATATAATATGAGCGTACTTAAGCGGTTATTGCTGTTATTAATATGGATATCCCCATTTTCTTGGGCTCAAGATAGCACAAGCATGAGTTTGCTGGATAATCGCTTTCGTATTGATCAAGATGTGCAATCGGTTTCTTTTATTATTCATCGCCAGAAATCAAGTGAAGCGGCCATCTTAGTGCGTCCTGATGGTCAAAAATACTATGCATGGCGTCATCCCAATAATGTCACTTGGTATCAGCAGCCTGATTTAGATATCGTTTCTATAGAAAAGCCAATGGCTGGTCCATGGCAGGCGTTAGGCAAGATTTCGCCTCATAATAGCATTACGGTATTATCTGATGTTCACCTCAGTGCTCAGCAGTTACCCGAGCGTTTATATCAAGGGGAAACCCTCAAATTTAGTGCGCAACTTTGGCAAGGAAACGAACCTCTACAATTGGCTGCGTATTTATCCCACGTTAAATTAAAAATCAGTTTTACCGATCTAACTTCAAAACCCAAAGATGGGCAGATTCTTCCCGCAATTGTTTTGGCTGAGTTCTTCGATGATGGTCAGAAAAGAGATGAACGAGCTGGAGATGGTATTTTTACCGCCAATCTTAAAGTGGATATTCCCCCTGGCCGTTATCAAGCAACGATAGCGACCGAGAATGGGGTATTTTTACGTCAGTTAGAACAAACGGTTTTAGTATATCCAACCCCGTTAACTTACAGCTTTATGGCAGGAGAGACGGTCAAAGACAACAGTGAATTTGTTGCAAAAGTAACAGATGATCAGCTTCAAGCCGGTTCTCTTGCTGGGCATATCGCGGTAAAAGGTCCTAGTGGTAAAGAATATATAGTTCAAGGGACCACTCAGGATGAAGAGAAGCAACTGAACTTGACGTTTCCTGCAATGGATAAGGTTGGGCGTTATCGTTGGTATGGCTGGCTGTACGCAACGGATAATTTTAACCAACGAGAACTCATATTTTCTCTGCCAGAGCGTAGTTTTGCCCTTGCCGCTCAAATGCAACTGACAAAAGATTTGCAACAGCTCAAACAAGAAGAGTTAGTAAAACAGCAGCAAGAGAAGATAAAGCAGCAACAATTGGCTGAAGCAAAACAACGAGATGATGCGTTGTTATGGTTGATTGTTGGTAATAGCGTGATGGTGCTTGTGATACTGATTGGTTGGTATGGACTTCGTTGGTGGAAAAAGAAGAGGCAGCACAAATCAGATGATTTAATGCTGCCTTAGTTTCCCTTAATTTTTACGCTATATCGACTTAAGCGGCATTACCCATATTCAATTTAGATGTTGGTTTTGCCGCAAGCTCTTCTGGCTCAAAGTCATCGACATTAATGGTTCGTAAACGACTCTCTTCTGCTTGGCGAAGAACTTGTGCTTCTTGTTCTGAAATAACCTGCTCATCCAATCCCCATTGGGCAATTTTACCTAACTGCATAAAAGGAAGCTTATGCCCTACATGCTGACAGAGCTTATCGTAAATCGGCTCGGCGGCGAGAATATCCTGAAGAGCTTGTTCAATCATACCGACAGGGTTATTTGGCTGCGCTTCAAGATATTGTCCTCGACCGAGGCGAGAGCGTGTTTCTGATGGGGTTTGTGCAATGCGTGCCAATTGATGATCTAAGGTATCACTTGGCTGGTGGCGGCAACTTCCAAGTGGGAACATTAACCATTTTAATGTGCTTCCAATGATGGCATTTGGAAAGTTAGCCAAAAACTGCAGTAACGCTTGTTCTGTTTGGTATAACGCATCTTGCATCCCCCAATGTACTAATGGCAGATCATGAACTTGTCGGCCTTCATCACTAAAGCGTTTTAGTGTCGCAGAGGCTAAATAAAGCTGACTTAATACATCACCAAGGCGAGCAGAAAGACGTTCTTTACGTTTGAGTGAGCCGCCTAAGACTGCCATAGAAATATCAGCCAGTAGCGCAAGGTTGGCACTGTAACGATTGAGTTGCTGATAATAACGAGCGGTAGGATCTTGGTGTGGAGTAGACGATCCTCGGCCATCGGTTAAGCCAAGCCAGAAAGATCGAGTCATATTGGTGATCACAAAACCAATATGCTTAAACAAGGCTTGATCAAATTGATCGAGTGCTTGTTTTTGGTCTGGATTATAAGCTGCTGCCATTTCATCTAATACATAAGGGTGACAGCGAATAGCCCCTTGACCGAATATAATCATAGAGCGGGTAAGAATATTGGCCCCTTCTACAGTAATTGCAATCGGTGCTCCTTGATAACCGCGAGCTAAAAAGTTGCTAGGCCCCATGCAGATTCCTTTACCGCCAACAATATCCATCGCATCAATAACACCACGTTGGCTACGATGGGTACAATGGTATTTCACAATGGCAGAGATCACTGCAGGTTTTTGTCCAAGGTCGATACCAGTTACGGTGAAAGCACTCGCAGCATCTATAACATATGCATTACCCACGATACGAGCTAGCGGCTCTTCTATTCCTTCCATTTTACCAATTGGCATTTTGAACTGACGACGAATGCGAGCATAAGCCCCTGTAGCAAGTGCTGCGGTTTTTAACCCACCTGTTGAGTTGGAAGGCAGTGTAATTCCTCGGCCAACGGAGAGACACTCAACCAGCATGCGCCAACCTTGTCCTGCCATCTCTTGTCCACCGATGATAAAGCTGAGAGGTACAAAAACTTTGTTGCCTTGAGTTGGACCATTTTGGAAAGGCACATTTAGAGGGAAATGACGACGACCAATGATCACACCATCAAGATCGGTTGGGATCAGAGCACAGGTGATCCCAAGCTCTTCTTGATCGCCCAATAGATGATCTGGATCGTAAAGTTTAAAAGCTAATCCAAGCACGGTGGCGATAGGGGCTAGGGTTATGTAGCGTTTGTTCCAAGTTAATTCCATACCCAGCACTTCTTCTCCTTGCCATAAACCCGTTTTTATCACGCCAAAATCAGGAATCGCTCCAGCATCGGATCCCGCTTCTGGGCTGGTTAGCGCAAAGCAGGGAATTTCCAATCCTTGAGCAAGGCGAGGCAGGTAATAATCTTTTTGCTCTTCCGTACCATAGTGTTGCAGGAGTTCGCCTGGGCCAAGAGAGTTAGGTACGCCAACAGTGGAAGAGAGTACAGCAGACACCCCTGTTAGTTTTTGTAGTACGAGAGATTGAGCATAAGCGGAAAATTCGAGCCCGCCGTAGCGCTTTTTAATGATCATGGCGAAGAACTTATGATCTTTTAAATATTGCCATACTTCAGGGGGGAGATCGGCAAGTTCATGAGTGACTTGGTAATCATTTACCATGCGGCAGACTTCATTTACGGGGCCATCAAGAAAGGCTTGTTCTTCTATAGTGAGACTTGGAGCTGGGATATCATGGAGTTTGCGCCAATCAGGCTGACCTTGAAAGAGATCGGCTTCCCACCACACGGTACCTGCATCAATGGCTTCTTTTTCTGTAGAGGACATTTCAGGCATGACTTTTTGAAAAGCGCGCAGAGCAGGGGCTGTCAAATAAGGCTTACGGATTTTCGGTAGATTAAGGGGAAGCGCAATAGCAGCAAAAATGATCCAACTCATTACTCCAGTGATAGACAAAGCCGTCCCTAATACCAGAAGCAATGTAATGGCTGCGGTAAATATCTTTAGGCCAACGCGATGATAAGCCAATATTGCGATAGCCAAGATACACCCTAATAAATACGCGAGCGTGACCATGTTGATTCTCCTTGTCGGGGATAACCAAACTGGACACCTGATTTATTGTTTCAACTCCACACCAATAAATCGCTTTTCATCCAATGCAATTGTTTCCGCTTTTATTTGGTTATCGCTTTGATGCTTTATTGTAATAAGTTGGGTACATTTTTATTAGGTAAGAGGTCTTACCACTTGTTACAAGTGTAATTCTTTTTTTAATAAAATGTAAAATGATTTTCTCGCATGAAATTTCTTGGTTAATGACCAATTGCGTGAGACGCCTTGAAATCTCTATGGTTGATCAAGATCAGGCACAGACATATTTATTGTTGCGAATTTATGAAATGTGATTAACATAGGGCCCCATTGTGATATAGTTCACGTAATTGCTCTGATGGATTTTTGAGCAATCATGCCGTGGATGGTCGTTATTCATTTGTTGCCTTTCCCGATCTCCGACTGACACATGCCCGCCGGATCCCTCATTCGGGATGACAGCTATTCCTGTTTTTGTATGTACGTAAAGTGCAGGAGTTTGTCGTGTTGTTATTTCAAGCTTTATCTGAAGCCTGGAAGGATGGTTATTCCTTCTCAAAATTTCGTTCTGATATTATTTCAGGTATTACCGTTGGTATCGTAGCGATCCCTCTTGGTATGGCGTTGGCTATTGCGGTTGGGGTTCCTCCTCAGCATGGTCTTTATACCGTAATTATTGCGGGCTTTTTAGCTGCATTATTAGGTGGTTCTCGCTTTAATATTACTGGGCCAACGGCGGCTTTTGTGGTTATCTTATTACCGATTACACAAAAGTATGGCTTAACAGGCTTGATGGTTGCGACCATGATGTCGGGTATTATTCTGTTACTAATGGGGGTCTTTCGTTTAGGCCAATTAGTAAAATATGTACCTTATCCAGTAACAACCGGTTTTACCGCGGGTGTAGGTTTTGTTATTGCTTTTCTGCAGCTTAAAGATTTACTAGGACTACATGTATTAACCAGTCCAATTCATTTTCCAGAAAAAGTAATGGCATATGCCGATGCACTACCATCTATTAACTATGCTGATGCTGCGGTAGGTTTGGTAACTATCTTTACTTTTATTGGTTGGGCTAAGTTGAAAAACCGTATTCCACCACACGTTGTGGCTTTGGTTGTGGGTACAGTGTTAGCGCTTGCTATTAATAAGTTTGGTCCTGTGCATGTTAGCCTTTTAGGTGAGAAATTCAGTTACCACATTGGCGATTTAGTTGGCCATGGTATTCCTCAGGTGTTACCTCAGTTTGTACCATTATGGCAACACGATGGTCTTAATTGGTCGTTAATTGTTGAGCTATTACCTGCAGCTTTCACTATCGCAATGCTAGGCAGTATTGAGTCATTATTGTGTGCGGTTGTTGCTGACGGTATGACCAGTACTAAGCATAACCCTAATGCGGAATTAGTTGGTCAAGGTTTGGCGAATATGATCGTGCCGTTCTTTGGTGGTATTCCAGCAACAGCAGCAATTGCACGTACAGCAACCAATATTCGTGCTGGTGCATTCTCTCCAATCTCTGCAATCGTACACTCACTCTTTGTACTTGCGGCAATGATTGCGTTAGCACCAGTGCTCTCTTATGTACCTATGTGTGCACTAGCTGGTTTGCTAATTATGGTGGCTTGGAACATGTCTGAAGCCCCTCACTTTGTTCACACATTAAAAGTTGCCCCTCGTCGTGATGTTGCGGTTCTATTAACCTGTTTCATTTTGACTGTTGTGGTTGATATGGTGGTTGCTGTGGTTGTGGGTCTATTGTTAGCTGGCCTGCTATTTATTCAGCGTATTGCAAGTTTGACTACGGTTACCGTGGTTCAAGATAAGCAAGAGCATTTAGATTTTGGCCCCGATGTAGTGGTGTACGATATTAATGGCCCACTATTTTTTGCGGCCAGTGAGCGTGCATTCTCTGCAATTGAGCACTCAACTATTGACACTCGTGCCGTGGTATTAGATTTTAGTGATGTTACTACGATTGATATTACTGCGATTCATGCTTTTGAAGCTGCATTGGATCGTCTAAGTGATTTCCCTGTGTGTTTACTTGGTGTTGCTCCTCATGTTGAGAAGAAATTACGTAATGCAGGTATCTTCAATGCTCAAAATGTCAGCGTGTTCTCATCAACTGAGGCACTGCGTAGTCATTTAACCTTGAGCCATGAAAATAACTCTGCAGATAAGTCGACACTTTCTCCAGTTTCTATGTAAACTGCACAGATAATCAAAAAACAAGCGGGTAATATACCCGCTTGTTTTTTATCTATTAACTATAAAGTGAGAAAGACTTATGTATCAGGATTTGATTCGAGCTGAACTGACTGAGGCTGCAGAGGTTCTTAATCGTTTTCTTAGCGATGATAAAAACCTTGCTGATATTGAAGCGGCCGCAAAATTACTGGCTGAGTCTTTTAAGCAAGGCGGTAAAGTTTTATCGTGCGGTAATGGTGGCTCTCACTGTGATGCAATGCATTTTGCGGAAGAGCTGACAGGTCGCTATCGTGATAATCGCCCAGGTTATGCTGGTATTGCGATTTCAGACCCAAGCCATTTATCGTGTGTAAGTAATGACTTCGGTTATGAGTACGTATTTTCGCGCTATCTTGAAGCTGTAGGTCGTGAAGGCGATGTTCTCTTTGGTCTCTCTACTTCTGGCAATTCAGGCAATATTCTTAAAGCCATTGAAGCTGCTCGTGCAAAAGATATGAAGGTGATTGCTTTAACGGGTAAAGATGGCGGTCAAATGGCAGGATTGGCTGATGTGGAAATTCGGGTTCCTCATTTTGGTTATGCAGACCGCATTCAAGAAGTGCATATTAAGATTATCCATATCCTTATTATGTTAGTTGAAAAAGAGATGGCTAAGTAAGCTCGTTATTTCTTCGTTAAGCCAAAGGGCAAAGTAAGTTGTAGGTATCGCTTATTATGTGTGAATTGCTTGGCATGAGTGCCAATGTTCCAACGGATATTTGTTTTAGTTTTACTGGGTTAATGCAGCGTGGTGGTAATACTGGCCCACATCGGGATGGTTGGGGTATTACATTTTATGAAGGGAAGGGTTTCCGTACCTTTAAAGATCCAAACCCAAGTTGTCAGTCTCGTATTGCCGAATTAGTGCAAGAATATCCGATAAAAAGCTGTGCTGTGATCAGCCATATTCGTCAAGCGAACCGTGGTGGCGTCAATCTTGAAAATACCCACCCCTTTACCCGCGAGTTATGGGGGCGTTATTGGACTTTTGCTCATAATGGTCAATTAACAGGATATGATGCTTTAGATACGGGGCGCTTTCAGGCGGTAGGCGATACCGACAGTGAGATTGCATTTTGTTGGTTGCTTAATCAAGTTGAAGCTAAATATCCTAAACCACCTCAGGATATGGCGGAGGCGTTTGCGTTTATTCATCAATGCTGTGAGCGACTACGCCAATTAGGCGTTTATAATATGTTGTTGAGTGATGGTGAGTATGTACTTACTTTTTGTACTAACAACTTACATAGCATTACCCGTAGGGCACCATTTGGTTGTGCATCATTAATTGATGAAGATGTTACGATTGATTTTCAGCAAGAGACTACGCCAAATGATGTGGTAACCGTGATTGCTACTCAGCCTCTAACCAATAATGAGCAGTGGCATAAAATGCAACCAGGTGAGTTTAACGTCTTCTATTTTGGTGAAGTTGTTTATCAAGCCCAAGCTTAATGGCAAAATCGAAAGAATGAAAAACGGCTGAGCACAAACTCAGCCGTTTTTATTTATATTATTGGTTCTTTACGCCACTTTTTAGGCTTGCTCTTGATGCTTATCTTTGATGACAGTTATGTTTACATCAGTCATCACTGGCATAGCCGTTTAGAGGTAAGTTGTGCCCATCTAATAGCGCTTTTCCCGCTTCATCCATTACTAACCGTTGGCTTAAAAACCAATTAATAACCAATGGATAGATAGCATATTCTTGCTGTTGAACTCGCTGTTCAATTTCCGCAATACTATCTTGTGGAAAAATGGGGACCTTGGCTTGCAATACAACAGGGCCTCCATCAAGCTCCGGGGTCACAAAATGAACTGTAGTGCCATGTTCACTATCACCGGCTTCCAGAGCTCGCTGGTGGGTATTAAGCCCAGGATATTTGGGTAAGAGTGAAGGGTGGATGTTAAATATGCGGCCTTGATAATGGTGAACAAACGCAGAATCTAATATTCGCATAAATCCTGCGAGCACCACTACATCAGGGTGATAACCATCGATGGTCTTTGCCAATGCTTGCTCATAAGCTTGGCGATCGGCAAAATCTGAAGCCAACAAAGTGATAGCATCAATATTTGCTTGCTGGGCGCGTGTTAAACCATAGGCATCGGCTTTATTGGCAATTACGGCTGCAACACGAGCATTTTTAATCGTGCCATTGGCGCAACTGTCCATAATCGCTTGTAAATTACTGCCATTACCTGAAATCAAGACCACAATATTTTTCATGGCTTAGCGAATCTCCACCTGCTCTTCACCATCAGTGGCCTGATCGATATGGCCCAATAGCCAAGCGTTTTCACCTTGTGCATTTAAGATATCAATCGCTTGTTGTGCTTGTTGTTGTGGAAGAGCAATGACTAAACCTACGCCGCAGTTAAAGGTACGATACATTTCGTAAGTATCAACATTACCAGCTTCTTGTAGCCAATTAAAGATTGCCGGCCATTGCCAACTGCTGCCATCAACGACCGCTTTCGTATTGTCAGGTAGTACTCGTGGAATATTTTCCCAGAAGCCACCGCCTGTAATATGAGAAATCGCATGGATATCGCACTTTTCCATCAGGTTAAGGACTGATTTAACATAGATTTTTGTTGGAGTAAGTAGGTGCTCAGCCAAAGTGCGACCATGTAGCTCTTGGTTAAGATCGGCTTGTGATACTTCAATAATCTTACGAATTAATGAATAACCATTAGAATGAGGGCCACTAGAACCTACTGCAATTAGCGCATCACCCGCGGCAACTTTTGTACCATCAATGATGTGAGCTTTCTCGACTACACCAACACAAAAACCAGCGACATCATAGTCTTCACCATGATACATGCCTGGCATTTCTGCCGTTTCTCCACCGATAAGAGCACAACCAGATTGCAAACAACCTTCACCGATGCCTGTTACAACACTTGCTGCCGTATCAACATCTAATTTACCTGTTGCGTAGTAATCTAAGAAAAAGAGTGGCTCAGCACCTTGAACAATCAGATCGTTTACACACATTGCCACTAGATCGATACCAATGGTGTCATGTTGTTTTAGATCCATTGCGAGACGAAGTTTTGTGCCAACCCCATCGGTGCCTGATACCAAAACAGGCTCTTTATATTTAGTTGGTAGGGCACACAGAGCACCAAAACCACCTATATTTCCCATCACTTCCGAACGGTGGGTGCGCTTAACTACGCCTTTAATACGATCCACTAATGCATTGCCTGCATCGATATCAACACCAGCATCTTTGTAACTAAGAGAAGAGTTTTTGTCGCTCACAGGAAGGTCCCTCAACGTATTAAAGAAAAAATCTGGCGGTATGATAACAGCAGATGTGGCGTAAAGGAAAACGTTTGCGTCAATTTTTTTAGTTGTGCAAAAGTTAAGCAAACGATTAAATCGGGCTACCAGTCTAGTGATAAATTGGTATACAATGTCGCGATTTTTTTATACAGAGTTTGCTTAGGAGTCAGGCATGAAAGTCGTTGAGGTTAAACACCCACTGGTTAAACATAAGATTGGTCTTATGCGCGAAGGCGATATCAGCACTAAGCGTTTCCGTGAACTAGCAACGGAAGTAGGTAGCTTGCTGACTTATGAAGCGACTTCAGACTTCGAAACGGAAAAGGTTACTATTGAAGGTTGGAATGGTCAAGTTGAAATTGATCAGATCAAAGGTAAAAAAGTAACTGTAGTGCCAATTCTACGTGCTGGTCTAGGCATGATGGATGGTGTACTTGAGCATATGCCAAGTGCACGTATCAGCGTTGTTGGTATCTACCGTGATGAAGAGACTCTAGAGCCTGTACCATACTTTAACAAGCTGGCTTCAAATATTGATGAGCGTATTGCTCTGGTTGTTGACCCAATGTTAGCAACGGGTGGCTCAATGATCGCAACACTAGATCTACTAAAAGAGCACGGCTGTAAACAGTTTAAAGTTCTTGTTCTTGTTGCAGCCCCTGAAGGTATTGCTGCGCTTGAAAAAGCACACCCAGATATCGAGCTATACACAGCAGCGATTGATGAGAAGTTAAACGACAAAGGTTATATTGTTCCTGGTCTTGGTGACGCAGGCGATAAGATCTTTGGTACTAAATAAGTTATTACTACCGATTTAATTTTCGAAGCCGAGCCTATTGAGGTTCGGCTTTTTTCTTGGTTTCACTTTTGATTTTCTGCTTTAAAACTTTCAAGAAAAATATTTAAGCTTTCTAACGCATTAGGTTGAATACCTGCCATTAACTCTAAAACAGTCTGGTTTCTCAACGTAATACAACAGCGCGCAACATCCATTCCTTCCGCCGTCAGATAAAGTTGGGTTATCCGTTTATCTTTAGGATCTTTTTGGCGATATACCAGCTGCTTCTGTTCAAATTCAGTTACTTTTCTTGCTATGTGCGCTTTATCAAATCCTGTTAATTGACAAAGTTGATGGCTATTAATCCCCGGATGGTTGAGTAGCTCATCAAGCGTTCGAACAGATTCAACATTACAAGGAAGATCATGACGTTTCATCTGCTGCTGAATTTGTGAACGAGTCATCATCATTAGTCGAGCCAGCTCTTTGACTAACTCAATTTTCTTCTCATCATTCATTATTGTATTTAATGGTTTATGTTTTTAAATCATTTTACCTAATGGGTATATGTCTGTATGCATCATTTTTTGTTAACACTGTTAAGTATTGGTTTGGCTTATATAGTATAAGGTGCGGGAATAATCATAAATAGATCACAAAACAGTTTAAAATGGTGAAAGTCTTTATGCGCAAACCCAATATCTCGTTGCGTTGTGTGTCCTTGTGCGTTGCTTTGGCGCTAACAGGGTGTAATGAATCAAATACAGGCGCTAATCCGCAAGCAGCCATGGCGGGAAATGCACCAAAAGTGAGTGTGGTAACCATGGAGCCACAGTCAATCCAGTTATCATCGGCACTGCCGGGTCGTACCTCTGCATATAAGATTGCAGAAGTTCGTCCTCAGGTTTCAGGCATTATTTTGCATCGCTTTTTTACCGAAGGTAGTGATGTAAAAGAAGGCGATGTGCTATATCAAATTGATCCTGCTACGTACAAAGCCGCTGTTAATAGTGCCGTTGCTGAAGTGAATAAAGCGAAAGCTGATGCTTCTAGTGCTTATAAAACTGAGCAACGCTATGCAGACTTGGTGAAACGTAAACTGATCAGTCAACAAGATTTTGATACCGCTTATTCAAAGTGGCAGCAAGCAAAGGCTCAGGTTGGTGTTGCTCAAGCAAATTTAGATAACGCAAAAATCCAGCTTTCTTATACTAAAGTAAAGGCTCCTATTTCTGGTCGTATCGGCTTATCTGAAGTCACAGAAGGGGCATTGGTTACTGCAAATCAAGCTAATTACTTAACTACAATTCAGCAGTTAGATCCTATTTACGTTGATATGACGCAATCGTCAACGCAAATGATCAAACTCAAGCGAGGCATGGCCAATAAACTTGATGATAACGGTAAATTACCCGTCACTGTGAAGTTAGAAGATGGTTCAGTCTATGGCCATAAAGGTAAATTGGCATTTTCTGGTGTTACTGTTGATGAATCAACAGGCAGCGTAACCCTGCGCGCCATTGTGCCAAATCCAGATAATGAATTATTGCCGGGTATGTTTGTTCGTACTCAACTTCCTCAGCCTATGGCACAAACAAGCCTGTTGGTTCCACAACAAAGTGTCGAACGTGATCAGCAGGGTAAAGCCTTTGTTTATGTTGTTAATCCACAAAACCAAGTAGAGCGTCGAGCCATTAATGTGGGTCAGTCGATCAAAAGTGATTGGTTAGTACTTAGCGGTCTAAATGCTGGTGATCAAGTGATCTCGCGTGGCCTAATGCGTATTAAACCGGGTATGAAAGTGGCTATTACGGCAGATGATACCCAAGCGGCTACGACTCAAACATCCGCACCTTCTCAAGCTAAAGTAAATCACGGTTAATCCCAGTAGGAATAGTATGTCCAGATTTTTTATCGGACGCCCAATTTTTGCTTGGGTGATCGCGATTATTATTATGTTGGCAGGTACGATGGCGATCTTAACATTGCCTGTTGCCCAGTATCCAACCATTGCTCCACCAGCAATCCAAATTAGTGCGACTTATCAAGGTGCATCAGCAAAAACTGTAGAAGACAGTGTGACTCAGGTTATTGAGCAGAACATGACAGGCCTTGATAACTTAATGTACATGTCTTCAACCAGTGATTCATCGGGTAATGCATCAATCACTCTAACCTTTGAAGCTGGAACCGATCCTGATATTGCTCAAGTACAAGTACAAAATAACTTACAACGCGCAACTAGCCAGTTACCAACAGAGGTACAACAGTTGGGTATCAGTGTGCGTAAGAGTACTTCAAGCTTTATGTCGGTGACGGCCTTTGTGTCGACCGATAACAGCATGACAGGTCAAGACATCATGGACTATGTAAGTTCACGAGTGAAAGATCCTATAAGCCGTGTTGCAGGCGTTGGTGATGTAATGGTGTTCGGTACTCAATATGCGATGCGTATATGGCTCGATCCTGCCAAACTGAACAGTTATAACTTAACACCTATCGATATTGTAAACGCAATTAAACAGCAAAATACGCAGGTAACTGTGGGCCAAATTGGTGGTGCGCCAGCGGTAAAAGGGCAGATGATCAATGCAACGATCACCGCTCGTAACCGTCTTGAAAGCGTTCAGCAATTTAAAGACATCTTATTGCGAGTAAACAAAGATGGTTCTCAAATTCGCATTAAAGATGTCGCTCGTGTTGAACTTGGCGGTGAAAGTTCGGACTTTATTACCCGCTTTGATGGAAAACCAGCCTCTGGTATCGGTATTAAATTAGCAACAGGTGCCAATGCGCTCGATACCCAAAAAGCGGTTGATGCGAAATTGGAAGAACTTTCGGCTAACTTCCCACAGGGCCTTAAAATGTATAAGGCAATGGACACCAATCCATTTGTGAAGCTGTCGATTGAAGAAGTGGTTTCAACCCTGTTTGAAGCTATTGTTTTGGTATTCTTAGTTATGTACCTGTTCCTACAGAATATCCGAGCTACCTTAATTCCAACCATCGCAGTACCTGTTGTGTTGTTAGGTACTTTTGGTGTTATGGCCGCTTGTGGCTTCACCATTAATACCCTAACTATGTTTGGTTTGGTGTTGGCCATTGGTTTGCTGGTGGATGATGCCATCGTTGTGGTAGAAAACGTTGAACGTGTGATGAGTGAAGAGGGCTTATCACCCGTTGAAGCGACCAAGAAATCCATGGGACAGATCAGTGGCGCACTAGTGGGTGTTGCTATGGTTCTTTCGGCGGTATTTGTACCTATGGCCTTTATGACAGGTTCAACAGGTGCGATTTATCGTCAGTTCTCGTTAACCATCGTAGCAGCCATGGTGCTGTCTGTTATTGTTGCGATGATTTTAACTCCAGCTCTGTGTGCGACGATGCTAAAAGCTGGAGATGCGGATCATGGAGAGAAAAAAGGTTTCTTTGGTTGGTTTAACCGTATCTTTGATCGTACAGCCGATGGTTATCAAGGTTCTGTTGCCGGGATCCTAAAACGCTCAGGCCGCTTTGTCATTGTCTACTTGCTTTTGTTACCTGTGATTGGCTGGATGTTTAAATCTATTCCAAGTTCATTTTTACCTAATGAAGATCAGGGTAACTTTATGGTAATGGTGCAGTTACCACCTGGCGCTTCTTTAGAGCGTTCGCAAAAGGTTATGGATGAGGTGACGCATTATTTCGAAACAGAAGAAAAATCAACTGTAGAGTCTGTATTTACTGTATCTGGTTTTAGTTTTGTTGGTCAGGCGCAAAATGCGGGTATGGCGTTTGTTGGGCTAAAAGATTGGTCTGAGCGAACAGCGCCCGGAACCGATGTAAATTCCATTATTAAACGTGCAATGATCCATTTTAAAGACAATCAAGATGCGATGATCTTTGCCGTTAACCCACCCGCTATTCGAGAACTGGGTCAGGCTTCTGGTTTTGACTTTTTCTTAGAAGATCGCGCCGGCCTTGGTCATGAGAAGCTGTTACAAGCCCGTAATCAGTTACTTGGTATGGCTAATCAAAATCCTGCGTTACAAAAAGTGCGTCCAAATGGTCTTGAAGATAACTCGCAATTTTTTATCGATTTAGACTATGAAAAAGCCAAAGCACTAGGTATTGATATTAATGATATTAATAAAACATTGTCGATTGCTTGGGGTTCAAGTTACGTCAATGACTTTATTGATCGTGGTCGTATTAAGAAAGTGTATGTTCAGGCTGATGCTCCCTATCGCATGTCACCAAAAGACATCAGTGATTGGTATGTGCGAAATAATAAAGGTGAAATGGTGCCATTTAGTGCCTTTAGCCAGTCGCATTGGGGCTTTGGTTCTCCTCAGCTTGCCCGCTATAACGGTAACTCAGCATTTGAGATCTTAGGTGAAGCAGCACCTGGTTACAGTACAGGTGAAGCGATGGCGGCAATTGAACAAATCGCCTCTAAGTTACCAGAAGGTATCACTGTGAGTTGGACGGGTATGTCTTACCAAGAACGTTTAGCTGGTTCTCAAGCGCCAATGTTGTATGCACTATCAATGCTGGTTGTATTCCTCTGTCTTGCCGCGTTATATGAGAGCTGGTCAGTGCCGATTGCGGTTATTTTAGTTGTTCCGCTAGGTGTGCTTGGTGCACTTGCTGCCACTATGTTTAGAGGACTTGAAAACGACGTCTATTTCCAAGTTGGTTTGTTAACCACAATTGGTTTGTCGGCGAAAAATGCCATCTTGATTGTGGAGTTTGCTAAAGAACTGCATGAGAAAGGAATGGGGCTAATTGAGGCAACGGTCGAAGCGTGTCGTATGCGTCTACGTCCGATTATTATGACCTCTCTTGCCTTTATTTTAGGGGTATTACCTCTGGTTATGAGTTCTGGTGCAGGTGCTAATTCACGTCATGCGATTGGTACATCGGTAATGGGTGGTATGATTTCGGCCACTGTGCTGGCTATTTTCTTCGTGCCGTTATTCTTTGTTTTAATTACCAAACTGTTTACTCGTAAAAAAGCAGAACAGTAATTAATAACAGACGATAGATAACAAAAACGGCAGCCAAATGGTTGCCGTTTTTATATAACGCGCTGCTATAAGTTGCTATAACTATAAATAGCCGAGTGATGACTCAATTATTTGTGTTCTGGCTCGATAGCTGCTTCTTCCATCTGAGCATTATCTACCACGTGGTTTTCACCTAAATCGTGTGGCAGTACAAGGTTTAGCAAAATCGCAACGATACCACATAGGCTAACACCTTGTAGGCTAAACTCGCCAATACCAAATGCCATACCACCGATACCAAATACCAAAGTTACCGCCACAATAACAAGGTTACGTGCTTTGTGCAGATCCACTTGGTTTTTGATCAGAGTATTGAGACCAACTGTGGCAATTGAGCCAAACAGTAAGATCATGATGCCACCCATTACAGGGACAGGAATAGTTTGTAAGATAGCGCCAAGTTTGCCCACAAAAGCTAAAACTAACGCAGTTACTGCAGCCCAAGTCATGATTACAGGGTTAAATGCGCGAGTTAGCATTACCGCACCTGTTACTTCTGAATAAGTGGTATTTGGCGGTGCACCAAACATAGATGCAAAGATTGTCGCAACACCATCACCCGCCATAGTACGGTGTAGGCCCGGTTTTTTCAGATAATCTTTTCCGGTCACATTCGAAATAGCCAACATATCGCCAACGTGCTCAACCGCCGGAGCAATCGCAACCGGAATCATAAATAGCACCGCATTGATGTTAAATTCTGGGAAGGTGAAGTTAGGAAGTGCTAACCAACTGGCTTCACGAACTGGAGCAAAATCAACGACCCCGAAGAAAAGGCTGGTTACATAGCCGGCAACGATGCCGCCCATAATTGGTACTAGCTTCAGCATGCCTTTGGCAAATACGCTTAAAGTGATTGTGACAAGAAGGGAAATAGCGGAGATCCAAAGAGCGGTATCGTGGTTAATTAGTTGAGCTGCACCATCACCTGTTTTACCAATTGCCATATTGACAGCAGAAGGGGCAAGACCTAGACCGATCACCATAATGACTGGCCCAACAACGACAGGCGGTAATAGTTTATGAATAAAACCTACGCCTCGTACTTTGATGATTCCACCAAGAATGACGTAAACCACACCTGCAGTCATTAAACCGCCAAGGGTACTAGGAACACCCCAAGTTTGAATACCGTAAAGAATAGGAGCAATAAAAGCGAAGGAAGAAGCGAGGAAGATAGGAACAGAACGTTTAGTAATAAGTTGGAAAAGGAGGGTGCCTACACCAGCACCAAAGAGGGCAACGTTAGGATCGAGTCCGGTTAAAAGAGGGACAAGAACCAATGCACCGAATGCGACGAATAGCATCTGTGCGCCTTGTAAGACCTGCAACATGTCGTTTTCCACCTATCAAAAATAAAAATCGCGGAATGCTATCACAGATGCAATCGATTACCTAGGGTGAAAAGTAAAAAAATTTGGATACTGGCACGAAAGTTGTTTTGTAAATTGTATGCAATTAAATAGATATAGTAATGGGATGAAATTCAACCTTTGTTTAACTTGTATGATTTATTTTTATTTGTCCGATTACACCAAGCGACGCTATTGGTATGATTAGCGCCAGTGATAAAAGGTTAGGATGGCGTTAGCGCTGTCTATCATTATAAGAAGTGAAAAATATATGTTGCGAATTTTATTTCTGTTGCTTGCGGTAATCGCACTTCCGCTAAAAGCTGCAACAGTAACTGATCTGTATAACGCACAGGTAGTATTGCCAAGTAATGATCAGCAAGCCGATACTCAAGCACGCCAGCAGGGGTTAGAGCAGGTTTTGATTAAGGTATCGGGCCAGCGTGATATTGCAAAAAATAGCTATATCAAAAAAGCAATGGCAAAGCCTGACAGCTATATTAGCCAGTACGGTTACGCTCAACAGCAAGGGCAACGAGTGTTAAATCTGGCTTTTAGTCAGAGTGATATTCAAAAGTTATTAAGTAGTGCTCGTGCTCCTATCTGGAATCAGCGTCCAAATGTGTTGGTTTGGATGGTTGATGATGCGCACCAAGATCGTCAAATTGTTTGGGATCAAAGCTCGAATACGGCACTTACCGATATGCGTCAAATGGCGAAAGAACGCGGTCTTCCGTTGACTCTACCGATTGGCGATTTTGACGATGTGACTGCTATTAGCGCATCGGATCTTTGGGGTGGATTTGCTGATCCAATAACCAAAGCCAGTCAACGTTATCACCCTGATGCGATTTTATTAGTGCAAGAACAAGCCGCTGATAATGGTCAAATTGCACTGAAATGGCAGCTATTTACACAAAATATCAATAATCTTGCAGCAAATACTTCTGCGCCTTTAGCTGGTACGGCTATCGGTAGTGATAGCGGGGCAGCTAATAAAATGATCAACCAAGTTGCCGATGCTTTAGCTCAGAAATACGCTGTACAGTCAGGTACCAAAGCGGCGGGCGATTTTGATATTGCGGTACATAATATTCGCAGCAGCGACGATTTCTTCAGTTTAGAGCGTCTGCTTGAGCAAATGACCACGGTAGGTTCTGCTAATGTTGTGCAACTAAAGGGTGATGAGGTTATCTTTGATGTGAATCTATTGGGCTCTGAAGATGCATTTCGCCGTGAGCTGATGAATAATCGTCACGTGCAAGCTTATCAAGCTAATACTCAAGCACCTACTCTGGTAGATACTGCAACCGATCCTAATCAGGTAGATGTAACGGCGACTCAAACTGCATCGACTTTACAGATAGCGCCTGAAAATACCTTTATTTGGAACTAGTTATATCAACTGTAATAAAGGATTTTTACAGTAAATAGAGTTCAAATATTAAAATGGCTTGTGATATCGCAAGCCATTTTTGTATCAACGATTTCTATATTTCTATTTGTTCGTACAGACCGTTAGTACTTTGAGTGATTTGAAAAGCGCTCTTGTTCTTCTTTCTCAACTTGAGATAGGCGCGGTAAGTGGGTTTTCAACTCTCGACCACGGATGCGGGCAAAGACAATATTGGCGACAAAAGCCCCTAAGCATAATCCTAATTCAACAGCCGCAAAAATTTGCTCTCCTGCTAATGTCAGTAAAATGAGAGCATGAAGAAAATAGAGCATCAAAATGAAATTGGCCCAAGCAAAGGTATAAGGTTGAGCTTTTAGCATACCTTTTATCGGTAGTAATAGTGGAGCGGCCCAAAGCAAAGTCATAGTGATGGCATTGAAATGAGGATGAGGTGAGAGCCAGAATTGCCAAATGATCACCCAAAGAAGCAATCCCAAATGGGTACTAAAGGCAAGGTAGTACCAACGGCGACTTGAATCAGTAAGATTAACCATCAAACACTCCTTGTTGCTGGTTGATCAAAATAACAGTAATTATGAAGCCAGTTTTTTCGCTGTTTGAGCCAGACGTTTTCCCATCGCTTGTGCTAGTGCTATTTCGCTAGAATCCAATTGACGAACCCCATGATTAACATGAGAGCAACCATAAGGCGTGCCACCTGCTTGTGTATGATGCAGGGCGGGCTCACTATAAGGTAATCCTAATACCATCATTCCGTGATGAAACAGCGGTAACATCATAGATTGCAGTGTGGTTTCTTGCCCTCCGTGAAGAGAGCTGGATGAGGTAAAAACACAGGCTGGCTTATCAATTAAGGTGCCAGCTAACCATTGGCTGCTGGTGGAGTCGATAAACCATTTCAGTGGCGCTGCCATATTACCAAAGTGGACAGGGCTGCCTAAGGCTAACCCTGCACACTGCTCTAGATCTTGTTTACAGACAAAAGGGTCGGTAGTGCTCTGTTGTTGCAGTTGACCATTTTCTAACGTCGGAACAGTGCGTAAAACAGCTTCGCACTCTGCAATCTGTTCAACGCCGCGGGCGATATGTCGTGCCAACTGACGTGTGTTACCGTGTTGGCTGTAATACAAGATCAGAATTTTTAGCATCTATAGTACGCTCAATACGTTCTCGGGTGGACGGCCCATTGCCGCTTGGTTGTTGTTCACCACAATTGGACGTTCAATCAGTTTCGGATGACTATGCATTGCTTCAAACAATTGCTCATCGGTAACACTTGCATCACCCAGATTGAGTTCTTTGTAGATATCTTCTTTGGTGCGCATCATATCGCGAACCTGAGCAAAACCCAGTTGAGTAAATAGAGCTTTTAAGGCATCAACGCTCGGTGGTGTTTCAAGGTATTTGACAACATCTGGGGTTACGCCTTGTTCTTCCAGTAATGCTAAAGTTTGGCGGCTCTTAGAACAACGAGGATTATGATAAATAGTAACTGACATACATTTCCTTAGTTTTTTAAATTATCAAATGTCATTTTGGCACGGCGCAATTGGTCAATTCTGGCATCAAAGCGCGCTTGATCCATAGAGTTGAGCGGAGCCAATTGGCTGGCCTGCATATAGTTCGTAATGGCTTTATCCCACTGCGCTCGCAGAGCATAAATTTCGGCTAAGGCTGCAAGTTCGCTTGGACGCTGACGTGTTTTGGCAAAGGCTTTGGCTAGCATACTCCAACCGTTAATATCGTCAGGTTGGTCATAGGTATAGCGAACTAACAGCGGAATGGTCTGCTGATATTTGCCTTGTTCTTGCAACACATTAATATAATTTAAGCGCAGCACTGTGCTATCTGGATTTTGCTCAATGGCTGTTTTTAGACGTTGAATCGCAGGGGTAAACTTCTGCTGATACAGGTCAAGGTCTGTCATGGCATCAATATAAAACGGATTATTAGGCTCTGCGGCAAGCAGTGGGGTGAGCAATCCGTTTGCTTCTTTGTATTTGCCGTTATCAATATAGACGAGCGCTTTACCATAATTGAGCTCTTTTCGTTGAGTGGGGAATTTTTTCAATTGATGAGCAAACCAAGCAAGTGCTGCATTTTCACTAAAATTAGCGTAGCGGGCGACAATGCGTGATCGAGCCAATAGATAGTTTTCTGATGGTGGCAGACGAACCGTAGGATATTGGCTGGCGCGTTGACGACTATCGGTAATACGTGACTCTGGTAATGGGTGAGTCAGTAGCATTTGTGGTGGCTTACTGACATAGCGATATTGATCGGCTAGTCGCTCGAAAAATCGTGGCATGGCTTTAGGATCAAATCCTGCTTTTGCCAGCGTAGCAATTCCGATTCGATCCGCTTCTTTTTCGTTACTACGGGTATAGTTAATCTGCCCCTGCATTGATGCCGCTGTGGTTGCCTGCATTGCCGCAATACCTGCTTCTGGTGAGGCTATGGCTAACATTAATGAACCGACTAACGCCGCCATCGTAGCAGGAGAGCGTTTGGCTTGCTCTTCCATACTACGGGCTAAGTGACGCTGCGTAACGTGAGCAATTTCGTGTGCCAGAACCGAGGCCAATTCACTTTCGTTTTGCGCATAAAGAAATAGGCCAGAATGAATGGCTACGTGACCACCAAAAAAAGCAAAGGCGTTAATTTCTTTGTCGCGAATTAAAAAGAAAGTAAATGGGGTGCGCACATCGCTGGCATTGGCCACTAACTTATGACCGAGATCCTGCACATATTCAGTTAATACCGGATCGTTAATAATAGGCTTACTTGAGCGCAGCATCCGCATATACGCATCGCCATACTCAAGTTCTTTATCTATGGTTAAGGTTGAGGCGGCAGTTGTCCCCATGTCTGGCAGCATGATGCTGTTACTTGCCAGCGCAATATTGGGTACAGAGCCTAATAGTAAGCTGGTGATCAGGGTGTACACTGGAGCTTTCTTTAATCGAAACATGATCCCTATAAACCGCCTTAAAAATAATAGTGTATTGATTTTGTTGATTTTTATTATTAATTAAAATTAAGACAACAAAATACAGAACAGGTTTCCGAGCTTACCCGCAAAAACACGCTTTTGTTAAGCTGCGATTTGGCTTACATCTCGCTTATTGCAGCCATTTAAGTATACAATAACCCGATGAATCTTAATTGTCAGTATGCAAATGGAAGAGTTAGATCTGACGACAACTTCTTGTCCTATGGCACTTTTACTTGCTAAACGTGCTCTCCATACCTTAGGCATTCATCAATCTTTACAACTTTCTATTGCTGATTCTGGTTCAAGGCGCGATATCCTGCGCTTCTTAACGGAACAACAAGTTGTAGTGACGATAATAACGGACACTCAAGATAAGCTCATTATTCAAGTTTCAAAGGACAACTCCTAACTATGTTCGACATGCTTAATCGCTGGTATAAGCGCCGATTCTCAGACCCACATGCTGTCAGTCTGGTGATGATTCTTCTAGGTGGTTTTTTAACTATCTACTTTTTCGGCCATTTAATTGCGCCTTTACTGGTTGCGATTGTGCTTGCCTATCTGCTTGAATGGCCGGTAATGCGCTTAAACCGTTTGGGTATGCCAAGAACCATTGCCGTGGCTGTGGTGCTCGTTCTGTTTGCTGGCCTTATGGTAATGGCAATCTTCGGTTTGGTTCCAACTATTTGGCATCAGGTCAGTAACTTACTGGCAGATGTACCGAATATGTTTAACGGTTTCCAAAACTATATTTCAAGCTTGCCTGAACGCTATCCTGAATTTGTGCAGCCGCACCAGGTTGGTATGTTTATGGATACCCTAAAAGGTAAAGTGCTCGGCTTGGGTGAAAGCGTAGTTAAAGGTTCTCTTTCTTCTTTAGTGAGTTTGGCAACGTTAGGGGTGTACCTAATTTTAGTGCCGCTGTTGGTGTTCTTCTTATTAAAAGATAAAGATGAAATGCTCAATATGCTGCGTGGCCTGTTACCTAAAAACCGTCGTCTTGCCAGTAAAGTGGGCGTTGAGATGAATGAGCAAATCTCAAACTATATTCGTGGTAAAGTAACCGAAATCTTTATTGTTGGTATTGTTAGTTATATCACTTTTGTTCTGCTTGGTTTGCAGTATGCGGTATTACTGGGTGTGCTGGTGGGCTTATCGGTTCTGATCCCTTACATTGGTGCAGCAGCAGTTACCGTACCTGTGGCGATGGTGGCGTTATTTCAGTGGGGACTAACACCAGAGTTTTGGTGGTTGCTGGTCGCTTACGGCATCATTCAAGCTCTAGATGGTAACGTATTAGTGCCGATTTTGTTCTCAGAAGCGGTGAATCTACATCCTGTTGCAATTATTGTAGCAGTACTTGTGTTCGGTGGCTTGTGGGGCTTCTGGGGTGTGTTCTTTGCCATTCCATTAGCAACATTGGTGAAAGCTGTGTGGGGCGCATTGCCTGATCTTGAACCTATAAGTTCTGACTCTTCCGCTAAGTCGTGATTTTCAATATTTGATTACGCTTGTAGGTGATCAATAGCGAACAAAGAACCGAGAGGATTGATGAGATCCCTCGGTTTTTTTGTGTGGTGATTGTGTCATGTCGCTCGTTTTACCTTTTGAAGGTAAGTTTATTAGACATGTTTAAAACCAAGATTGAGTTTAAACCCACATGCTCGAGCATAACTGATTAATGTTTTTAGACTAGGGTTTGAGCGTCCAGATTCTAAGCGTGAAATGTTTGGGGCTTTTGTTCCTATTTTTGCAGCAACTTCATCAAAACGTAATCACTACGCCTTTTTTAAGCATCCAAGCACATAATATTTGAATAATAGGCGTTTACTAGCCCAAACTGATTTAAACGCCTGAATCACAGCATTTCCTTGAAAAAATGCGCCACGAGTAAACGTCTTCATTTATTCTCTTGTTAGGGGGTTATTCGCTGGGAACAAAACAACAACCTTTCATTTTTTTATCAATTGGCAACCAAATGCCCTCTAAGCTTTTCGATAACTCAGCAGAGAGTAATTTATTAATTGTTAAAGAGTAACCTTCGTCAGTGCTGGTAATCTTTGCACTGAATTCGATGTTCTTGTTGTCTTGTAAGTATTCGCACAGTGCATTATCAAACACGATTGGATCTTTTGGTACACCAGTAAATATGCAATCACCTTCCCATCCTAAATTGGTAAAAATAGGCTTATTTGAAGCAAATAGTAAGAAACCAATCATTTGTTTTGACTCAGTTTCTAGCACAATCACATTCGACATACTTGTTCCCTAATGCTTAAATCAGGTGCACCGTAGGCATCACCTGAATTTTCTTGTTAGCCACAATTGTAATTAAACAAAAAACCTATTCCAATTAATCTGACCGCCCTCATGAGGTGGGATATCAGCCGATACTGATAAGTAATTTTCCGAATAACTAAAAATATCTTGTAAAGAGAGTAGGTGAATAGTTGTATATTGATCACCAAGTTGCGACTCTAAAAGCACTTCAAAGAATATATTAACCGGAAATTAAAATGATGCTTTGTTGGGCGGGGAATAAGGAAAGATAACTTTTGTTTACTCTGTTTTGGTTTGGTGGCAGACACATGTTCTTCGATTTTATCTGAGACTCGAATGTAACCAATTATGCCTGCCCCAAGTTGAAGAGTTAATTCTTCAAGGCCGGTTATTTATTGTTTAGGTAATTCAAAACCACTTCATGGTGATCTTTGGTTTTAAATTTATTAAACACATGCTCAATCACGCCATCTTCATTAATTAAGAAGCTGATGCGGTGTAGACCATCGTATATTTTGCCCATGAACTTCTTCTCACCCCAGACACCAAACTGATCGGCAACTGCATGGTCTTCATCAGAAAGCAGGGTAAAGTTTAGCTGGTCTCGTTCAATAAACTTAGGTAGGCGCTTAACGGGATCGATGCTGATACCAAGAACCACAACATTATGAGCATCCAGTTCACTCTTGCTATCACGCAGTCCACAAGCTTGCACCGTACAGCCCGGAGTCATCGCTTTTGGGTAAAAATAAGCTAAGACTTTTTTGCCTTTAAAGTCACTTAAGCTCACCATCTCATTATCTTGATTAGGTAAACTAAATTGCGGCGCTGGAGTACCTGCGGTTAATGTTTGCATGGTGGAAAACTTCCTTTCTTTGACTTTTTAATTATCGCTATGAATTTGTTGGTGCTCGGTAATATTAATGGAACCGATCACCTCTAGTTGGTGGCATAGCGCTTGAAATTCTTGCTCAAGAAACTCGGTGTTACAGCTCTCTGGCAGATTCGAGTTAATTTGTAGAATGAGCGTATCAAAATCGCAACTAGGATCTTGATTTTCTTGGGTATGAGCACTCAATGATGAGATATCAAGCTGGCGAGAAGCCATAAACTTGGTAAAGTGCTCAATGAGCCCCGGAGTATCGCGGGCTTCAATATAGAAATCGGCGGTATAAGGGAAAAAGCGGGGCTTGTGCTTATTAGTTCGCTTCATGACCGTGATCAAATCGTGCTCTTGGCCTTTAAGCGGTAAAGTTGATTCGACCCGAGTTATTGCATTGTTGTTGCCAGATAACAGCATGATAAGCGTAAATTCGGAACCAAATAAAGCAATTCGGCTATCGACAATATTGCAGCCGCATTGAGTTACGAGCTGGGTCACTTCATTTGTGATTCCCGGTCTGTCGGTACCCACGGCAGTGATAACAAGGTAATGTTCCATACTAATACACATATGTTATTGACTTATTTTGTCATGGTAGCACAGACAAGCCGATGAGAAAGAGGTATTTAGCATCTTATCAAGAGCTAAGAGAATGAGCTTAAAATTTGTGATGTGATTAAAGAATAAGCCAAAAAGTGGTGTAATTTCGATAAACATGGTTCATCAAATCGTTAACCTCCTTGTATGCTTGAGTTTATCTACAGGCAAAAGTACCATGGATGGGATATACCCAAAGTATTTTTATAAACACAAGTTCAAACTGAGAATGGTTTGGGTATCAGTCAAAGGGGATAAATAGTCATGTTTTCAGGAAGCATAGTAGCGCTTATTACGCCATTAGATGCGGCAGGTGAAGTTGACTATGACAATTTAAGGTCATTGGTTGAATATCATATTGCAGCAGGCACTACCGCCATTGTAGCTGTCGGTACAACAGGTGAGTCAGCAACATTAACCGTTGATGAGCACATTAAAGTTGTATTAAAAACTATCGAGTTTGCCAATGGTCGAATCCCTGTTATTGCAGGTTCTGGCGCTAATGCAACTCATGAAGCTGTTACTATGGTGAAACTGTTCGCTGGTACAGGCGTTGCTGCGTGCCTAAGCGTGACACCATATTATAATAAGCCAACTCAAGAAGGTTTGTATCTGCATTATAAAGCGATTGCTGAAGCAACAGAGATTCCGCAAATTCTTTATAATGTACCGGGCCGTACCGGAGTTGACCTATTACCTGAAACCGTTGCACGTTTAGCTAAGTTAGATAATATTATCGGCATTAAAGATGCAACCGCTGATTTAGCGCGAGTGAAGAAAACTCGGGAACTTTGTGGCCCGGACTTTATCCAACTAAGCGGCGATGATGCGACTGGTATTGAGTTTATGGCTGAAGGCGGTCATGGAGTGATTTCTGTGACAACCAATATTGCAGCGAAAGAAATGGCTGCAATGTACCAATTTGCTCTAGATGGTGATTTTGAGCAAGCTCAGCACATCAACCAACAGTTAATGCCTCTTCATGAAAAGTTGTTTGTAGAAGCTAACCCAATTCCAGTTAAGTGGGCAGCATTGCAGCTTGGAATGATTAATAATGGTACACTTCGTCTACCGTTAACCGAATTAAGTGCAACAGCGCAACCTGTTGTGAAACAGGCTCTTAAGGATGCCAACTTGCTGTAAACTGCTAAAGCGTAGGAGCGCAGGAGCATAAATGAATCATAATTATAAGCTAGCAATCGCAGCTGTTATTGTTACCACTTTGACTGCGTGTTCAAGCGCAGATCGTCGCCGTCAGGCAAATAACGACTTTAATTACTTGGACACACAACCGTTAGAAAGTTGGACCCAGCCTGAAGGGGCAAGAGCGTTTGACACTAATGTTTATGCTATCCCAACTCAGTCATTTTCTGGTGAGATCGGCTCGCAAGTGGATATTCGTCCGCCAGCTGAAATTTTGAATCTGATCCCTGGTGCTCGTAGTTTCCACGATCAGGAAGGGGTAACTATGTTGTTACCAAGTTCTGCGGAAATGAATCGTTTGTGGAATGTAACAAAGCAGATGATCACCAAGCGTGATGTGAAGCTATTGTCTGATACAACCAACGAAATCAAGACCGATTGGGTATCTTGGACCGATGAAGAAAAAGATGCCAAGATCAGTAGCCGTTTTGATATTGTTCGTTCACCAGCTGAAAACAGTTTCCGAGTTAAGCTAGCGGCAATGCAACAAGACGGTAAAGATGTTGCGATTACTCCAGCAATTCAAGCTCGTTCAAGTATTACGGTAGCGAACATTGTGTCTGTAGCATACGATCAACAGCTACGCGATGAAGCTGCTGCACGTGCACAGGAAATGCTAAAACACGTACCAATTACAATGAGTACCGATAACGCAGGTCTTCCTGTAATTATCGCTCGTGCGCCATACAATCTATTCTGGGATCGACTTCCAACAGTATTAGAGCAACTAGGCTTTAGTGTGGAAGATAAAAACGAATCACAAGGCACTATGACCGTTAAGTACAGTGCACCAGATGATGATTATTGGGAAAAACTCGGTGTGCAGCCAATCAACTTGGATAATGACACTTACAAGATTCAGGTAGGTGATCTAGGTAATCGTACTTCTATCAGCGTGAATGATGATGACGGTAAGCCAGTAACAGCTCAAGCGTTACAATCATTAGCACCTGTTCTTGCTGCGCAATTAGCTCACTCAAACTAATAAGCGCTATTGAGATAATAAAAAACCGCTGTCAGTGACACAGCGGTTTTTTTATATCTCGTCAATTGTGTTTTGCTAAGGATTACTTAACTTCAACACCTTGAGCCTGAAGATCGGCATGGTAAGACGAACGAACAAATGGACCACATGCTGCGTGAGTAAAGCCTAAATCAAGGGCAATTTGTTTTAGTTCATCAAACTCTTCTGGTGGAACATAACGTTCAACAGGCAGATGGTGACGGCTAGGAGCAAGATACTGACCTAGAGTTAGCATAGTTACACCATGAGCGCGAAGGTCTTTAAGTACCTCAACAATCTCTTCTTTGGTTTCACCAAGGCCCATCATTAGTCCCGATTTAGTTGGGATCTCAGGATGTTGCTCTTTGAATTTTTTCAACAGATCAAGCGACCACTGATAGTTCGCACCTGGGCGCACTTTGCGGTATAGGCGCGGAGCCGTTTCTAAGTTGTGGTTAAACACATCCGGTGGATTGTCTTGCAACTCTTCTAGGGCGCGATCCATACGGCCACGGAAATCGGGTACTAGAGTTTCGATGCGAATGTTAGGGCTTTTCGCTCGGATTTCACGAGTACAATCGGCAAAGTGTTTTGCTCCGCCATCACGAAGGTCATCACGGTCAACCGATGTCACTACAACATAGCGAAGATTCATATCCGCAATAGTTTGTGCTAGATGACTTGGCTCTTCAGCACTAGGAGGCAGTGGGCGGCCATGGGCTACATCACAAAATGGGCAACGGCGGGTACAGATAGCACCTAAGATCATAAAGGTTGCAGTACCGTGGTTAAAGCACTCTGCAAGGTTAGGGCAAGAGGCTTCTTCACACACAGAGTGGAGTTTGTTTTTACGCATAGCCGCTTTAATATCTTGGATTCGCTGGCTATCAGATGGAAGTTTGATTTTCATCCATTCTGGCTTACGTAACACTTCTTTTGGTGCTTCTTCTGCAACGTTGCGTACTGGGATTAACGCCATTTTGTCGGCATCGCGGTATTTGACGCCTTGCTCTATTTTAATTGGTTTGCTCATTATTCTTTGCTTTCCGTCTGCCACTCGATATTTTGGTAGTCGAGTAGTTTAGTTAATTCTTCAACGAGTACTGGCTGTATTTCCGTAAGTGTCGTTGGACCATTTAATTGCGCGGTTTGAGTCATATTCATACCCGCATAACCACATGGGTTAATTCGCAAAAATGGAGCGAGATCCATATTAATATTGAGTGCCAGCCCATGGAATGAACATCCGCGGCGAATGCGAAGTCCAAGTGAACAGATTTTATTTCCGTTCACATACACTCCTGGTGCATCAGGGCGCGAAACTGCCGTAATTCCAAAGCGGGATAGGGTGTTGATTATTGTGTTTTCAATGTGAGTGACTAAATCACGAACACCGAGTTTTTTCCTTCTCAAATCGATTAACACATAAGCAACTTGTTGACCTGGACCATGGTAAGTTACCTGTCCACCTCGGTCACTTTGAACTACAGGAATATCACCTGTGTTGAGCAGATGTTCTTCTTTGCCTGCCTGTCCTTGAGTAAAAACAGGATTGTGTTCAACTAGCCATACTTCATCGGTCGTTTCTGATGAACGTTCATTAGTAAAAGTATGCATAGCTTGAAACGTAGTCGCGTAATCTTGGCGACCTAGGTTTCTAACGATTAGAGATGTTTGCAAAATTATCACCTTGATAAATTGGGTTATCCTGGTGTGCTCGAAGAGCGGTGCAGCCTAGATTATCTTTGCTGCGACATAAAATTTAGCGGCTAAGTATTCAGCCGCTAAATTTATGAGGATTATAATACAACGCGAACGATGTCGATTTCAGCTAATTCTTTGTATAGCGTTTCAACTTGGTCGATATGAGTTGCATTAATGGTTACAGACACAGCGCTGTAGTTGCCTTTTGCACTTGGCTTAACCGTTGGTAGGTAATCACCTGGTGCATGGCGTTGAATTACTTCAACAACAAGATCAGCAAGTTCTGGCTTGTTTTCACCCATGACTTTGTATGAGAACTTACAAGGGAATTCCAGAAGATCTCGTAGTTTTGGTTGTTCGTTTTGCATCGTGAACTCCAAGGTTCGTTGAGATTAGCAATAATACAAACTCATCAAAAAATGATTTGCATCAATGGCTGAATATTAATGGGTTGTAAGCCGCAAAACAAGTTTAGACCGTATAAACCGTTCGTTGCCGATGGATAAAAAAACAAAAGGCAGCACAATGGCTGCCTTTTGGTGAGATTTTGTTAAGCTGTGGGCTTAGTTGAACCAGCTTTGGAATAGCATCATCACATAGTCAACAAGACGGCTAAATAGGCTACCTTCATTGACATCGTTAAGTGCAACCAATGGGTATTGAGCCACATCTTGATCGCCAACGCGGTAGTATAGTGTACCTAGCTGCTCACCTTTCTTAATGGGTGCGCGTAGCTCTTTGTTGATCACAAAGCTTGCTTTTAGATCTTTGGTTTGAGTACGAGGCAGTGTCACATAGGTATCTTTTGTTACACCTAGCTCAACGGTATCGGTATCACCCATCCACACTTTTTCTGATACTAGTGGGGCATTAGCTTTGTTTGGTGAAACAGTATCAAAGAAACGGAAGCCGTAGTTGAGGAGCTTTTTGCTCTCAGCTTTACGTGCATTTGGACTCTTAGTACCCATAACAACAGAGATCAGGCGCATTTTGCCTTCGGTTGCTGTACTAACTAGGCTGTAGCCTGCATTGTTGGTATGGCCAGTTTTCATGCCATCTACGTTAAGGCTTTTATCCCACAATAGGCCGTTACGGTTGTATTGAGTAATGCCGTTGTAGGTGAATGATTTTTCGCTGTAGATTTTAAATTCGTTTGGTGTATCACGAATAATAGCGCGAGCCAGCAGTGATAGGTCGTACGGCGTTGTGTAAAGATCTGGATTATCTAAACCGTGGACATTTGCATAGTGAGTTGACTTCATGCCAACATTTTTTGCCCATGCATTCATTAGGTCAACAAATGACTCTTGAGAGCCAGCAACGTGCTCTGCCATTGCAACACAGGCATCGTTACCTGAATCAACAATAATACCGCGGTTAAGGTCAGAAACTTTAACTGTTTTGCCCACCTCAAGGAACATCTTGGATGAGCCTGGGAAATTCTTAGCCCACGCATTTTTACTTACAACAACCGTATCATCAGGTGAGATATTGCCACTTTTAATCTCTTGGCCAATTACATAGCTGGTCATCATTTTTGTTAAACTTGCCGGAGCCAGTTTTTCATACTCATTATGACCTGCGATGATTTTGCCAGAGTTATAGTCGACAAGAACATAGCCCTTGGCTGCGATTTGTGGTGCTTCAGGTACTACAGCTGGAGAAGCAGCAACAGTAGCTGAAGCCAGCAAAGATGCTGAAACGGCAACAGAACATAAAAGTGCAGCAGATTTTTTCATGGTGTTGTAACTTAATCGGTTTAAAGGTGAAAAATTCTTACACACTATAACAGATTGAAAAATATCAGCCACCCGAGGGCAGAGAAGATTCCCAAATCTTGACATAAAATGCGCATAAATAGCGTGCATAGGCGACATAGATATCCAAGTGATTCGGATACAAAAAAACCGACTTAATATTGCAGCACAATATAAGTCGGTTAGTTAGAGCAGTAGAAACGTATTTTGTTCCCTGCTAGCGATTCACTGTAGTGATGAATGCTTTTGGATATTGGTTCACTTTAACGCGATCTAACATATGTTGTGCCGCATCGTGATCCAAGTAAGGGCCTAAGCGTACACGATATGTTGTTGAGGTATTAACACGTTGAGTATTTACTGGCACACCATACTTTTTACGTAGGTTTGCCTTCATTTCTTCAGCTTTGCTTTCACCTGCTACTGCCGCAAGTTGAACATAATAGTAATGTGGTGTTACTGCATGCCAACCTTGAACTGTTGTCGGTTTTGGTACTGAAATCACTTCGATTTTAACGGGTGCTGTACCGTGGTTTACCACATCCAACTTTGTTGCCGCAGCAAGGCTTAAATCGATGATACGACCATCGTGGAATGGACCACGGTCATTAATGCGAACAATCGCGGTTTTGCCATTACGAGTATTGGTCACTTTGACATAACTTGGGATCGGCAAGGTTTTGTGCGCTGCTGTCATATCATAAATATCGTATGTTTCACCATTGGCTGTTTTATGGCCGTGGAACTTCATACCATACCAAGAAGCATAACCCGTTTGAGTAAAGCCTTTTGGATTTTTAATGATGTGATAGCGCTTACCACGAAGCGTATAGTCTTTATTTCCGGCTAAACTACGTGGTTCATAACGTGGTACTGCATCTTTGATGTTTTTCAACACTGGAATAACATCTGGTGCTTTATCATGCTCTAAGGAGTAGCGACCTGCATTGGGATCCATATTATCCGGATCATGCTTTTTCGGCGGCTGAGTCACTTCAGGTTTATTGGCTTTTGACTGTTCGGTAGTCTCTGGTGATGAACTACAACCTGCCAAAATAAGAAGGAAAATTAAAAATATTGAACGCATTTATGTTGCCTTAGACAGCATTTTTCTATGAGTGTGAATCGACATCAAGATGCCAAATCCCGCCATAAGGGTCACCATGGATGTCCCCCCATAACTTACCAACGGCAGTGGGACACCTACTACGGGTAAAATGCCACTTACCATACCAATGTTTACAAAAACATAAACAAAGAAACTTAAGACGATACTACCTGCCATCATTCGACCGAATGCAGTTTGAGCTCGACTTGCCAATAATAACCCACGACCTATGATAAATAGGTAAACGCCAAGTAAAAATAGCACCCCTAATAGGCCCCATTCTTCAGCAATTACGGCAAAAATAAAGTCAGTGTGTCGCTCTGGCACAAATTCTAATTGTGACTGAGTACCATGTAGCCAACCTTTGCCATGTAATCCACCTGAGCCAATCGCAATTTTGGATTGAATAATATGGTATCCGGCACCTAAGGGGTCTGATTCTGGATTAAACAGCGTCATAACACGGGTTCGCTGATAATCGTGCATTAAGAAGAACCATAAAATTGGCACAAAGGCACCAAGCAGTAAGCAGGCCGCTAAAATAATGCGCCAGCTAATGCCTGATAAAAACAGCACAAAAATACCGGATGCGGCAATTAGAATCGAGGTACCTAAATCGGGCTGTTTTGCGATTAAAATAGTGGGTACAAAAATCATAACCAGCGCAATCACTAAGTTACGAAAACTCGGTGGTAGCGGTCGGTTACCAATAAATCGTGCCACCATCAAGGGGACAGCCAGTTTGATCAGTTCTGATGGTTGAAAGCGAACAAATCCTAAGTTTAACCAGCGTTGTGCCCCTTTGGATACTTCACCAAAGGCCAATACCCCGACTAGGAGTACAAGCCCGACACCAAACAGATAGGGAGCCCAAGCCTCATAATGACGAGGTGGCACTTGAGCCAAAGCAAACATAATGGCAAGAGAGAGCAAAATACGCATCCCTTGGCGTTCCATCATCGGCAAGTTTTGCCCACTGGCACTCCACATGATCACAAGGGCAAAACCCATTAATGTTAAAAGTCCTAGAAGTAACGGGACATCAATATGTAAGCGATCACTTAGTGTGCGCTTGTTACCCGTTTCCGCCATGATACTCATTGAGTCTCCTCAGTACTTGCGGTTTTATTATTCTCAGTCTTTGAGAGATCATTTACGGCACTTGGTTCCAATAACATGTGATCAAATATCTTACGAGCAATCGGACCACCATTACTTGAACCGCCACCTGCGTTCTCTAAAACCATAGAAACCACAACTTTTGGATCTTCAAATGGCGCAAAAGCAGTAAATAGCGCATGGTCACGCAAGCGCTCTTCTAACTCATCTGCGTTATATTTTTGG
This sequence comes from Photobacterium damselae subsp. damselae, assembly GCF_038086725.1. NCBI lineage: Bacteria > Pseudomonadati > Pseudomonadota > Gammaproteobacteria > Vibrionales > Vibrionaceae > Photobacterium > Photobacterium damselae. The sequence continues at coordinate 2,560,185 of NZ_CP146970.1, read as the reverse complement.
TTTTCAGCCAGACCAAATACCTGAGCTGAACCTGATTTACCGCCAGCTTGATAGGGGGTGTGATAGAAGGCTTTACGCGCCGTACCACGATGACCGTAAAGCACTCGATGCATACCTTCTTTGGCGACATCCCAAGTAGACTGTTTTACCCCTGTGATAGGTGGGAAATCTTTAAACTCGGTTTTTGTTTCAACGCCATCTTCTATAGTACTTTGCAATAAGTGCGGGCGATGAACGACACCATTGTTAACCAAAACTGATGTTGCTTTCGCTATTTGCAGTGGCGTTGCAGTCCAATAGCCTTGGCCAATACCGACAGGAATGGTGTCGCCTTGATACCAAGGTTGACGATAACGAGCTTGTTTCCACTCACGAGTTGGCATATTGGCTTTACTCTCTTCGTGAATATCAACACCTGTGTATTCGCCATAACCAAACTTATTCATCCAAGTCGATAGGCGGTCGATACCCATATCATAGGCCACTTGATAGAAGTAAGTATCCACTGACTCTTCAATCGCTTTATAGATATTTACTGAGCCATGACCCCAACGTAGCCAATCTCGGAATTTACGACTGGTTGAATTTGGGATCACCCACCAACCCGGGTCATTTCGAGTGGTTTTGGTGGTCACAACCCCCTCGGTTAATGCAGCAACCGCGATCAAAGGTTTAACTGTTGATGCGGGTGGGTAGATACCAAGAGTGACTCGGTTTACCAGAGGGCGATCTGGGTTATTGAGCAGTTCTCGGTAGTTTTTCCCTGAAATACCTTTTACAAACAGGTTCGGGTCGTAGCTTGGGCTCGATACCATGGCTAAGATTGAATCATCTTTTGGATCAAGAACCACAACAGAGCCGCGTTTGTGTTTTACCACCTCTTCGCCTGTTGCAGGATCCTTAGAGCGCTCGGTCAGTAATTCTTGCACATACAGTTGCAGCGCAATGTCTATATTGAGCTTAAGATCTTGGCCTGGAATAGGTGGTACATATTTAAGGGTTCGGATCACACGACCACGGCTATTGACTTCCACTTCTTGATAGCCTGAAGTGCCATGCAGTTGATCTTCGTAATAGCGCTCTATACCCAGCTTACCAATGTCTCGGGTCGCTTTGTAATTACTGAGTTTTTCTGCTTTTTCTAACCGTTTAATATCGCGGTCATTAATTTTCGCTACATAACCTAATACGTGTGTAAGCGCATCACCGTATGGGTAGTGACGTTTTAGGTATGCTTTTACTTCAACCCCTGGGAAACGGTGTTGATTAACAGAAAAAAGTGCCACTTGCTCTTCGTTTAATTGGTCTAAAATTGGAACCGATTTAAAACGACGGGTACGACGGCGCTCTTTTTGGAATTTGGTGATATCGTCTTCAGTTACGCCCATAATCTCTTGAAGTGCCAGTAATGTTTCTTCAAGATTTGGAACTTTTTCTGAAGTGATTTCGAGTGAGTAGACTGGACGGTTTTCTGCCAGTAATACCCCGTTACGGTCGTAGATTAAACCGCGGTTAGGGGAAACTGGAACGATCTTGATACGATTATCGTTCGACCGTGTCTGGTAGTCTTCGTGTTCTTGAACTTGAATATGGTAAAGATTAGTCAGTAGAACACCTACCAGCACAGCGATGCCGATAAATGAGACAAGAGCTCGACGAAAGAAAAGAGCCGACTCAGCCCGATGATCGCGGATCTGGGTTCGCTTTTGTCTCATTGTGACTTATTCCCTGTGATACGGATGGTTAGCTGTGATACTCCATGCACGGTATAAGCTCTCAGCCATAACCACTCGAACAAGAGGGTGTGGCAGAGTTAGTGGCGATAGAGACCAGCTCTGATCAGCTGCCGCTTTACAAGCCGGAGCCAGTCCTTCAGGTCCACCGATTAAGATAGACACATCACGACCATCAAGCTTCCAGCTCTCTAGCTGTTCAGCAAGTTGCTCGGTATCCCAGCGTTTACCTGGGATATCTAGCGTTACAATGCGATTGCCTTTTGGTACAGCAGCCAGCATCGCTTCGCCTTCTTTTTGCAGAATTCGAGCAATATCAGCATTTTTGCCACGTTTACCTGCTGTAATTTCAACAAGCTCTAGTGGCATATCTTTCGGGAAGCGACGACTGTATTCCTTGTAGCCTTCTTCAACCCACTTGGGCATTTTGGTGCCAACGGCGATTAATTGAAGCTTCATCGTAACTTAGCCCCAAAGTTTCTCCAGTTGGTACAGCTGACGTGCGTCTTCTTGCATTACGTGCAGCATTACGTTGCCCATATCAACAATAACCCACTCGCCATCTTCTTCGCCGCTAATGCCAAAAGGAGGGTAGTCGATCAGTTTTGACTCTTTTTTCACGTGATCGGCAATAGATGCAACGTGACGGTTCGAAGTACCCGTACAAATAACCATCATATCCGTGATGCTAGATTTTCCGCGTACGTCAACAGTCACGATATCTTGTGCTTTGATGTCATCAACTTTGTCTACGATGAAGTCGTGTAATTCTTGAACCTGCAAAGGATTTCCCTCAGTTGGATGTTGTTACTAGGTTTGCTTATGTCAAATCATAAGCAAGGAATTATGAGCGGCGCAGTATATCACGCTCTATGGCTGCTGCTAGTCAAATAGGCGCAAATCTCATGGGATTTTATCGCTTTCTCTCTCTTCGACCATCAAAATGAAAAAATGTTAGCTGCGCCATTATGAGTTATGAAAAATAACCGTCTTGATGCCACACATTTCAGCACATAACGCACTTAGCTCAGGCCATGGATTGGTATCAAAATCGGTCTTTACCTTTATTTCTAGCAAACTTAGGCGTTTTATCAATAGCATAAGTGTTGTTAGTGGTAAGCGCTGAAATGCACCAATATAAATTTCACGACGATTTTGCCAGACTCGAAACTGCTCAAAAATCACATTCAATGAGGTGCCTTTTTTCCCCAGCTCCTGCATTTTGTAAAGCTGGGTCAGTTCACGCTGAATGGTTCGCAGCAAAATCGTTGGCTCAACACCTTCACCTTGGAGCTGGCGTAAAATACGCTGGCTACGCTTGGCTTGACCTGCAAGTAATGCATCTACTAGCTGAAACGGGGTGTAGTGATTATTTCGACTTAACGCTTCTTGCAATCGAATAACGGTTAACTCACCATCTGGGTAGAGTAACGTTAATTTTTGCAGACTTTGCGCTAAAGCCAGTAAATTACCTTCGTGCCACTGGGCCAATAATTGTACCGATTCGTGATCGGGTTTGAGCCCCAATTGCTGGCAGCGACCTTGAATAAAGCGGGGTAAGAACTTTGCTTCTGGTGTATTACATGGAATATAAACACCATTTGGCTCTAGCTCTTTAAACCATTTTGCCGCTTCTTGTTTTTTGTTTAAACGCGGCCCGGTTAATACCAATAAAATATCAGGATTTAGCGCTGCGGTAACTTGCTGCAATGCTTTGGTTTGAGTCGGCGTTAACCCTGTTTCTGGAATATCTAGCTCAATTAGTTGCTGACTGGAAAAAAGGCTGAGCGCTTGGCAGCAGTCGAGTACCTGATTCCAATCGAGCTGATTATCAACGGTGAAACTATGTCGTTCTAAAAAGCCGTGTTGCTCAGCACATTGACGAATGGCATCACTGCATTCCAGTTTGAGTAGCGGCTCATTGCCAAATAATAAGAAGGCCTGACGCAAGCCTTTATTTAAGGTTTGCGTCAGTTGTTCAGGATAGATTCTCATTCTAGGTTGGTGCCTTCGGAGATACTATTAATTTGTGGTAGTGACTGCGATTGCGGCTGAGCGAACATAGTATCAGCAGCTTGTTTATCTGACAGTTTCTCGGTTGTGACGCTTGATTTACCAGGTAGAGTGTCAGCAAGTGCGTCGTTGTGTTCTTCTTCGGCAATCTTATTGAAAGTCACCGTTAAGCGAGCAAGTTGGCGCATAATTTGTTGTGCCGCTTGTTGACGCATAACTTGTTTTAATTCGTCTTCTTCTACCGATTTAGCAAGAGCAGTTAATGGGTTATCAAGGAAAGTACGAGTGACACGAGTGGTGAAGTTTTCAACGCCATGATTTGGAATTGATACACTGTAGTTCACACTATAAGTCAGTTCGTATTCTGCTCGGCCATTATTTTGATAGAGAGAAAGAGTGCGGTCGCCATCTGATTCACTAACAATATTTAAGTTTGGTACGTTTTTAGCAGGAGTTACCTGCTGAATACCGTGCATCTTAAATTGAGATTTCACTTGTCGAGTCAGTTGGCCGTATGGGTCAAAACTTGTTAGTGATAGCTTCGCAATACCTTCTGGCAGCATATAGTTACCACGAAGGTGAAAACCACAAGAAGCCGTAGCCAGAGCTAGTAGCGTTACCATTAAAAAGCGGCTGGCCTGTTTCATTGAGAAATAGCGTGTCACTGAAGTCAGCTCCATGAATAGTATATAAAATGGGTATAGTTGTGATTATACCCAAACCTGTTCAAGATGCGAGTTCCAACCGAGCACATAAAAAAAATCCCCGCACTTAGGCAGGGATTTGGGTATTACAGTAGCTAAAAGATTAGTTTGCTACGATGTTCAGTAGTTTACCTGGTACGTAAATTACTTTACGAACAGTTAGACCATCAGTGAACTTCGTTACGTTCTCATCGTTAAGACCTAGATTTTCTACTTGCTCTTTAGTTGCATCTGCTGCAACAGTCAGTTTAGCGCGTAGTTTACCATTAACCTGAACAATGATTAGCTTCTCATCTTCAACCAATGCTTTTTCGTCAGCTTGAGGCCATACAGCGTGGTCGATATCTGATTCACCTAATGCTTCCCACATAGTGAAACATACGTGTGGAGTGATAGGGTAAAGCATACGAACGATAGCTTTTAATGCTTCATCCATTAGAGCGCGATCTTGAGCTGATTCTAGAGAAGCTTTAGTTAGCTTGTTCATTAGCTCCATGATCGCAGCAATTGCTGTGTTGAATGTTTGACGACGGCCAATATCATCACTTACTTTAGCAATAGTCTTATGAACATCGCGACGAAGTGCTTTTTGATCGCCTGTTAGCGCAGCAACATCAAGAGCTTCAATTGCACCGTTAGCTGTTAGTTCGTGAACCAGTTTCCAAACACGTTTTAGGAAGCGGTTAGCACCTTCAACACCAGACTCTTGCCACTCAAGTGTCATATCAGCAGGTGATGCGAACATCATAAATAGACGTACTGTATCTGCGCCGTATTTCTCAACCATCTCTTGTGGGTCGATACCGTTGTTTTTCGACTTAGACATCTTAATCATGCCTGAGTGTTCAACTTCACGACCTTCAGTGTTTACTGCTTTAGTGATGCGACCTTTACCGTCACGTTCTACCGTTACTTCTGTTGGTGCAACCCACTCTTTACCACCTTTTTCATTGGTGTAGAAGAAGGCATCAGCCAATACCATGCCTTGACATAGTAGTTGCTTAAATGGTTCGTCAGAAGTCACATAACCTGCATCACGAAGCAGTTTGTGGAAGAAGCGAGAGTATAGTAGGTGCATACAAGCATGCTCGATACCACCGATGTACTGATCTACAGGTAGCCAGTAGTTCGCTTTTTCTGGATCAAGAATATCGTCAGCTTGTGGGCTACAGTAACGAGCGTAGTACCAAGATGATTCCATAAAGGTATCAAACGTATCGGTTTCACGTAGTGCTGGTTCACCGTTAAAGGTTGTTTTCGCCCACTCTTTATCTGCTTTGATTGGGCTAGTTACGCCATCCATTACCACATCTTCTGGTAGGATAACTGGTAGCTGATCAGCAGGTACTGGATGTACTTCGCCATCTTCAGTAGTTAGCATTGGGATTGGAGCACCCCAGTAACGTTGACGAGATACACCCCAGTCACGTAGACGGTAGTTAACAGTCTTCTTGCCTTTGTTTTCTGCTTCTAGTTTTGCTGCAATAGCATCAAATGCGCCTTGGAAATCCAGACCATCGAACTCACCAGAGTTAAATAGAATGCCTTTCTCTGTGTAAGCTGCTTCTGAAATATCTAGCTCGCTACCATCTTCTGGCTTGATAACCGCCATGATGTCGATGCCGTACTTAGTTGCAAATTCAAAGTCACGCTGATCGTGAGCAGGAACCGCCATTACCGCACCTGTGCCGTAATCCATAAGTACGAAGTTAGCAACGTAAACTGGAACTTCACGACCGTCTAGTGGATGGATAGCCGTAAGACCTGTATCCATGCCTTTCTTTTCCATGGTCGCAAGATCAGCTTCTGCCACTTTGTTGTTACGACATTCGTGGATGAAATCAGCAAGTGCTGGATTGTTTTCTGCTGCCTGTGCCGCAAGAGGGTGACCTGCTGCGATACTAACGAATGTTACACCCATTAGTGTATCAGGACGTGTTGTGTACACTTCTAGTGGTTTGTCTTGACCAACCACATTAAATTCAAGCTCTACACCTTCAGAACGACCGATCCAGTTGCGTTGCATGGTTTTCACCATATCTGGCCAACCATCTAGTTGGTCAAGATCGTTTAGTAGCTCTTCGGCATATTCAGTGATCTTAATGAACCACTGTGGGATCTCTTTTTGTTCAACTGGAGTATCACAACGCCAGCAACAACCATCTTCTACCTGCTCGTTAGCAAGAACGGTTTGGTCGTTTGGACACCAGTTCACAGAAGAGGTCTTCTTATACACTAGGCCTTTTTCATACAGCTTAGTGAAGAACTCTTGTTCCCAACGGTAGTACTCAGGGGTACATGTTGCGAATTCACGGTTCCAATCGTAACCAAAACCTAGCAGTTTAAGCTGGTTTTTCATGTATTCGATGTTTTCGTAAGTCCAAGGCGCTGGCGCAGTCTTATTTTTAACGGCTGCGTTCTCTGCAGGAAGACCAAATGCATCCCAACCGATTGGTTGCATTACGTTCTTACCTTGTAGGCGCTGGTAACGAGAAATTACATCACCGATGGTGTAGTTACGCACGTGACCCATGTGCAGTCGACCACTTGGGTACGGGAACATAGAGAGACAGTAGAATTTTTCTTTATTAGGATCTTCGCTAACAACAAACGTTTTGTTGTTGTCCCAATGTTCTTGAACTTTCTGTTCAATGTCCTGTGGACGATATTGTTCTTGCATCGATGACATCCGGGATTTTGTGAGTTAAGTACAAACACATTACTTAGAATCGACATAGAATAGCGAAAGGGAGGTGTGTCAACAATAGCTGATGGCAAATCACCCAATTAATTGTAGCGATAAACCGGATATAAGTCGTAATTTAGAGCGATACTTAAGCGAGTAGCACGATTTTTCATTGCTCCAGCTATTTGAAGGTCTGTTTAAGTCAATGGCGATTCTATTGCAAAAAGGCAGATTCAGATTGCATTACTCACAGCGAAAAATCGTATGCTTAGCCGTGAATCGATGTTATTACATACGTAACAACAAAATATGGCGGTGAAAACGTAACAGCCCATAGCCGAAGGAGAAATGCTATGCCAAAACAAAAAGCTGAATATGAGCTATTACTGGATAAAGCTACCGAGGCGCTTAAGCATAGCCCCGAAAAGCTCAAAGAGTTTCTTGAAGTCACCGAAAAATATGGTGAAGCGGCAAGTGATATGACCAAAGATGAGTTGGCGTTAATTAAAGCTTATCTAAAGTCTGATATGAAAGAATTTGCTGATAACGTTGAAAAAAGCTCTGAGCCTTTTGCCGAGAGCCCATTCTATAAGTTGGTTTCTGAATCTATCTGGCAAGGCTTGGCAGATATTACCGATAAAACTCAAGTTGAATGGCATGAAGTCACGGCCGACCTTGAGCATCATGGCGTGTATAAAGCCGGTGAGCTAATTGGATTAGGTGAGTTGGTTTGCCAAAAATGTGGCCATAAACAGGTTATTACTCATGTAACCCGTATCGAGCCTTGTATTAAATGTGGTGGCATTGAATTTACTCGTAAACCACTGGCGCCATAACGATTGAGAAAAGTACCTATCTCTGATTAGAGTCAATAAAAAACGCAGCCGATGATTTCGCTGCGTTTTTTGTTTTCATACTAGATGTTTTTATTATCAATAACTTATTGCAGCTCTTCTACCGTATCGACAATCACAGCAGCTTCCGATTTTTTCTCTACCGGAGCGGTTGGTTTTGCAGCTTTTGCTGGCGATGGTGCATCTAAACCTTTTACTTTTCGAGTGATGTCTGAAATTGGTTCATAATCAAATTTTTGTCCTGCAATTGAGGCTTCTAGCATTAAGCCACCTTTTGCCAGAGTAAAGATAGCAACGCCATTAACATAGCTGGCATTAGCATAGTCATTACCAGCACTTGCGTTCACACCTGTGGTTCCCGCTTTGGCTTGAGCGCCTTCTGTAATGGCAACGGCAGAGGCTTGAGCATCTAACTCAAAGCTACCACTGGTAAAACGGTCGTAAGCACGTTTGTCTTGGAAGAAGATAATTTCACTGTAAGCTTGCCCACCAAACTGAAGGCCAATAGAGACTTGGTATAATTTGGCATAACCTGTAATGGTATTTCCACGATAGGCCGTACCAGAGCCGTATGCTCCACCAATCCAGAATCCACCCTTACCAACGCTTGGGAAAATCGCATAGCCGTAAGATGAATGAAATAAAGGCCAGGTTTGCGGCGCTTGTTTAAATTTATTTAATGCTGCTTCCGTGTCTGGGTCACTACTGGCGTGAGAGAGTGATGAGATACACAACAGAGCTGCTGCACATAACATAGAAAAGAGTCGATAAACTGGTTTCATTTGGGCGATTCCTTACTGTTATGGAGCTGGTTGAATGCTCCATTATTCCAATTCAATACTGTTTTTTATCATAACAAATAAAAAAGGCGAAGTGTTAAACTTCGCCTTTTCAGATTTTATTCAGCTTCCGTTGTCACTTTCGCTGCTTTTTTCTGGCTGTATTTTCGGCCAAACAATAGGGCGATAACACTGATTAAGGCGCAATATACATAGAGAGGCCAGCTACCCATATGACCGTAAGGCGTTGTACCTAAGGTCGGGACCACTTTATCTCGCAATACTGCAGTCTCAAACTGCGGGATCTTTTTAGTGATATTACCATCAGCATCTACCACTGCGGTGATACCCGTATTGGTTGCACGTAGCAGAGGTTTACCTAATTCCAGCGAGCGCATCTGAGCAATTTCCATATGTTGGAATGGACCGATAGATCGGCCAAACCATGCGTCATTGGATAAGGTCAACAGTAGTTCAGTATTAGGATGAACGTTCTCTCTAACTTGTTCACTAAAAGCAACTTCGTAGCAAAGTGCTGGCGCTATCGATAATCCATGAGCTTGTAAGTTCGGTTGAATATAAGCTCCACGACTGAACGATGACATTGGCAGATTGAAAAACGGCGCAATCGGTCTTAGTAAATCACCAAATGGAACAAATTCACCAAAAGGCAGCAAGTGATGTTTGCTATAACGGTGAGCGGTTGCGTAGTTATAAGGGCCTGCTGGATTGACGCCAAGAGTGAGAATATTATTGAAAAACTCACCGTCAGCTTTTTGATCCAACACGCCTGTTAACAACGTAGTGTGATGCTCACGAGCGGTTTTATCCAGATTTTCAAGAAACGTTGGGATCTGCTCTTCTAGAGCCGGAATTGCCGCTTCTGGCCAAATAATAATATCGGCATCCCAGTTTTGCTCGGTCAGGTCCATATACTTCATCAAGGTTGGCCATCGTTGACTTGGTAGCCATTTTAGCTCTTGAGGAATATTACCTTGGATAAGAGCAACCGAGACAGTTCGAGAAGGATCTGGCTTAACCCACTGGATAGGTTTAAGAGCAAGACAGCTTGCGACGATAACCACTGGGATTAGGAGGGTTTTCCATGCTCGATAATACAGAGTTGCAACAATGGCACCACTGATCAGTACCAGAGCTAAAGTAATGCCTTCTACTCCAAGAATTGGCGCAATGGTTCTTAGGGGGCTTTCAATTTGGCTATAGCCCATCCACAGCCATGGAAATCCTGTTAAGAACCAACCTCTAAACCAATCGAGCAAGAGCCAAAGAACTGGGCCTGAAACAAGTAACTGCAGCACAGGTTTTTGACGGAAAAATCGGTGGTAAAGATTGGCAAAGATGGCTGGATAGAGGGCAAGATAACTAATAAGCAGCGTCATTAAGAATACGCTGGCAATTTTAGGCATACCACCAAAATTATCAATACTGACGTGAACCCAGCTGATTCCAGTACCAAAGATTCCTAATCCCCAAAAAAAACCAATCAAAGTTGACTGTTTAATTGTTTGTTTTTGCAGCAATAGGAAAAATAAAATCAGTGAAATAGGAGCCAAATACCAGTGGCTATAAGGCGCAAATGAGAAGGTGGCTAGGGCACCAGCAGGGACAGCTGCAATCAGCCGTCCCAGAAGATTAAATTTTTTTGTTGTCATTCTTTGTTATGCAGACGTTGTCGGTAATTGCGCGTCATTAGGTACAGTAACCTGTAATTGAATAACGCGACGGTTATCAGCAGCTGTTACTTTAAATGCATAACCATCAAGCTCTACCACTTCACCTCGACTTGGTAAATGACCAAAGCTTGTCATCACTAAACCACCAATGGTGTCCACTTCTTCATCACTGAAGTTGGTATGGAACAGCTCATTGAAGTCTTCAATGGTAGTAAGCGCTTTCACCGAATAGGTATGCTTGCTTAGCTGACGGATATCTTGTTCTTCATCGTCGTCAAATTCGTCTTCGATTTCACCAACGATTTGCTCAAGAATATCTTCAATGGTAATAACACCTGATACTCCACCAAACTCATCGACTACAATAGCCATGTGATAACGTTCTTCGCGGAACTCCTTTAATAGGCGGTCCACACGCTTGCTCTCTGGTACAACAACAGCAGGGCGCAAGACTTTATCGATATCAAAAGCGTCACTATCAGGAAGAAGATAACGAAGAAGATCTTTGGCAAGTAAAATACCTTCAACATGATCTTTATCATCACTGATAACTGGGTAGCGGGAGTGTTGAGCATCAACAATAAGATCTACTAGATCTTCTAACTTCTGAGAACGTTCAATGGTAGTCATCTGTGAGCGCGGGATCATGATGTCACGAACTCGCATTTCAGAAATCTCCATTACGCCTTCAAGCATGTCACGGGTATCGTGATCAATTAAAGCGTTTTCTTCTGAATCACGGAATACTTCAACTAATTCTTCACGATTTTGTGGTTCGCCTTGAAATAGTTGGCCAATACGTTCAAAGAAGGATTTTCTACTCGGACCTTCAGAATTTTGCGTGTTATCGTCGTTCATTATTCAGTTTCAAAAGTATGTGGTCTGTGCCACGGAAATGCCACTCACCTCCTTGGCAAGTGGCGCTGTTAGCTATATTACTGCTTTTCGGCTGCATAAGGATCAGGAAAACCCATTTTTTCCATGATTTCCGTCTCTAATGCTTCCATTTCTTCGGCTTCATCGTCTTCAATATGGTCATAACCCAGTAGGTGTAAGCTACCATGAACAACCATATGTGCCCAGTGAGCTGTGAGCGTTTTGTTTTGCTCTGGTGCTTCACGTTCAACGACTTGACGACAAATAACTAAATCACCAAGGAGATCCATTTCCATGCCTGGAGGGGCTTCAAAAGGAAAGGAGAGCACATTGGTTGGGCGATCTTTGCCTCGATACTCTAAGTTGAGCTGGTGACTCTCTGCTTCATCAACTAAGCGTATGGTCACTTCAGCGTCGGCTTGGAACGGAGTAATTGCCGCTTCTAACCAAGATTGAAAATCAGCTTCTGTTGGTAAGCCTGTTTCGCTTTCAGTGGCATATTGTAAATCGAGATAAATTGCCATTAGTTACTCTGTTGTGGTTCTGTTGGCTTAGTAGCCGGATTCTGGATATTTGCCATAGCAACCGCTAATTGCTCTGCTTGCTTGGCTTCTTGTTCTTGGCGACGACGCTGCTCGGCAAGTTTTCGCTGTTTTTGATCTTCGCTTTCCCAGACTTCATAAGCTTGTACGATTCGTGCAACGACAGGGTGGCGGACAACATCGTTAGCCTGGAAGAAGTTAAAGCTTATATCATCAACTTCCGATAATACTTCAATTGCATGACGTAGACCTGAACGAGCACCACGAGGTAAGTCGATCTGAGTCACGTCGCCAGTAATAACGGCTCTTGAATTAAAACCAATACGAGTTAGGAACATTTTCATTTGCTCAACAGTCGTATTCTGGCTTTCATCCAAAATAATAAAAGCATCATTAAGAGTTCGGCCACGCATATATGCTAATGGGGCAACTTCAATGACATTTCGTTCAATTAATTTTTCAACTCGCTCAAAACCGAGCATCTCAAACAGGGCGTCATACAGTGGTCGTAAATAAGGGTCCACTTTCTGACTTAAATCACCCGGTAAGAAGCCAAGCTTTTCTCCCGCTTCTACCGCAGGACGAGTCAGTAAGATACGGCGAATCTCTTGACGCTCCAACGCATCAACAGCAGCAGCAACGGCTAAGTAGGTTTTACCCGTACCGGCAGGACCAATACCAAATGTAATGTCATGAGTGACCATATTGGTAATGTATTGCGCTTGATTCGGTGTGCGGGGCTTGATGATGCCTTTTTTAGTCTTAATGTGAACTTCTTTACCGTACGGAATAGAAGATTCCACATTTTGTTCCAAGACTCCTGATTCTTTAATTGCAAGGTGAATGGCATCAGGTTCAATATCTGGAATATTGTTATGTACTGGAGCCGTATCAACATACAGATCTTTTATGATGTTGATTGTTGCAGCTACCGTATGAGGCTGGCCCACTACAGTAAATAAATTGCTACGGTGATTTATTTCTACACCCAAACGGCGCTCAAGGTGTTTGATATTGTCGTCGAAAGGGCCACAAAGGCTGGAAAGGCGCTGATTGTTAGCGGGTTCCAGAGTCAGTTCTTCTGTAATAATCTTACTCAAGGTTGCCTCTCATCAAGGGGTTTTTCATAACTATGATCAAAAACCAATTGTTGGGCAAGCGTATGGTGCCCAAATTGCTTGGGCACCACTTAATTATTGCTACATTAGGTTAGCAGCAACGACTAAGGTGTATATACGCCAACACCCAAATCATCTTCTTTACGTGTTTTTTCCATCACTTCTGTTGGTGACATCGCGACACGAAGATCCATTTCAGCTTCGGTACGAATCAGTTCACCACGTAGTGAGTTAGCAAAAACATCGGTAATCTTAACATCAACAAATTGACCGATTAGGTCTGCTGAGCCTTCGAAGTTTACTACACGGTTGTTTTCAGTACGACCGCGAAGCTCCATAACGTTTTTCTTCGATGGACCTTCAACAAGAATACGCTGCTCAGTGCCTAGCATTTGACGAGAGAAACGCATTGCTTGGCTGTTAATTTGCTGTTGTAGCTCGTATAGACGCTCTTTCTTCACTTCTTCAGTCAGATCGCATGGGTAGTCTGCTGCAGGTGTACCAGGGCGTGGTGAGAAGATAAAGCTAAAGCTCATATCAAAATCAACATCGCGGATCAGCTTCATAGTATCTTGGAAGTCTTGATCTGATTCACCTGGGAAACCGACGATAAAGTCTGAGCTGATAGTGATATCAGGGCGTGCTTTACGTAGCTTACGAATTTTTGATTTGTATTCAATTGCTGTATGCGGACGCTTCATCATAGTTAGAATACGGTCTGAACCACTTTGTACTGGTAAGTGTAGGAAGCTTACTAGTTCAGGTGTGTCTTGGTAGACTTCAATGATATCGTCTGTAAATTCAATTGGGTGGCTTGTGGTATAACGAATACGGTCAATACCATCAATTGCCGCGACAAGGCGCAGTAACTCTGCAAATGTTGCGATTTCGCCATCATAAGTTGCACCACGGTATGCGTTTACGTTTTGACCTAGTAGGTTTACTTCACGTACGCCCTGTGCTGCAAGTTGTGCAATTTCAAATAGAACATCATCTAAAGGACGGCTAACTTCTTCACCACGAGTATATGGTACTACGCAGTAAGTACAGTATTTTGAACAGCCTTCCATAATAGATACGAATGCTGTTGGGCCTTCAGCGCGAGGTTCTGGCAGGCTATCAAACTTCTCAATCTCAGGGAAAGAGATATCCATTACTGGAGCTTCAGTTGATTGCGACTGCTTAATCATCTCTGGTAAACGGTGTAGGGTTTGAGGACCAAAGATTACATCAACATAAGGTGCGCGTTGGCGAATAGAGTCACCTTCTTGGGTTGCCACACAGCCGCCCACACCAATTACAAGACCTGGCTTCTTATCTTTTAGCGTTTTCCAACGACCAAGCTGGTGGAAAACTTTCTCTTGTGCTTTTTCGCGGATAGAGCAGGTATTAAGCAGTAGTACATCTGCTTCTTCTGGGTCTTCTGTTAATTCGAAGCCGTTAGCCGCATTAAGAAGATCCGCCATCTTTGATGAATCGTATTCGTTCATCTGGCAGCCCCAGGTTTTAATAAGCAGTTTCTTTGCCATCTCTAACTCTTCACTAATCGTGGTTTAACATTGCATTCATATTGCCAATTTTACAGGATTTTTAGCCCATAGAAGGCCGCGACCTGTAGCAAGCCGCGTATTGTACTGCTTTACGCCGACTATGACTAGATCATCACCACCCCGAATAAATTGTGGGTATTCGTTTATTGACTGAGTTTGTTCACTGCTGCCATAGATAATTGACGCATCTGTTTGCGAATCCAGCGACTACGTTCAAGAACATAGCGACTTGGTGGATTGGCTTTTAACTTATATGGGTTGGGCAGAACTGCGGCTAATTGTGCAGCTTGTTGAGCCGTCAGATAGCGAGCTTTAGTATTAAAAAAGTGTTGGCTTGCCGCTTCAACTCCGAAAATACCGGGACCAAATTCAATGACATTTAAATACATTTCCAAAATGCGTTGTTTTCCCCAGATAACTTCCATCCAAATAGCGTAATAGAGCTCAATTGCTTTTCGAATCATTGAGTGGGCTGGAAATAAAAAGACATTTTTAGCGGTTTGTTGCGTAATCGTACTGGCGCCTCGTTTGGGACCATTGGCTCCTGTTTGTTTAATTACCGTCAAAATGACGTTGATATCAAAACCATAATGAGAGGGAAACAGTTGATCTTCTGAGGCAATAACCGCCAGGTGCATATTCTTTGAAATTCGATTAAGGTCGACCCAAGTGTGTTGTCGATGTGTTGGATAGCCTTTAGGTGGAAATAAGCTGCGGTGAATTTGCCAGCCCCAAAATGGAGGATCGATATATTTTAGACTCGCAATTTGAATAACAGGAATGGTCAGAAGGCTAAGCAGCAAAATGAGAAGATAACGTTTAATGCGATCCAGCATGCGACAAATGATTCCTTAGTCGATAATTTCTCGTAAAATAGCACCAGATAAAATGTATTCTATCTATTATTGACTTTGAGTCTGTTCTCAAAATTTTAGATAGATTTCTTATTTGCCGAGCATAACAGAAAGGTAAAAGTATGGAACCATTTGATTTTGTTGTTGCAGGTGGCGGCATGGTTGGCGCTGCAACGGCAATAGGGCTAGCTCAACAAGGTTTTCGTGTAGCAGTGGTGGAAAGTCATCAACCTGTCCCATTTCATTCCTCTCAGCCTGCCGATCTCCGAGTCTCTGCAATCTCACCTAACTCTATCTCGTTATTACAACAGCTAGAAGCTTGGGACACAGTGATGGCCATGCGAGTTTGTCCTTTTAAACGCTTAGAAACGTGGGATGCTCCTGAATGCCGTACACGCTTTCATGCTGATGAGCTTAATGTCCCTTGGCTTGGATACATCGTCGAGAATCGAGTGATCCAGCTAGCGTTATGGCAGCAATTTGAGTCTTATCCGAATATAACGCTATTGTGTCCAAATAAGATTGTTACGATGCAATCGGTCGATAATGGTTACCAATTGTTACTAGATAATGAGCTGCAACTCTCAACGAAGATTCTAATTGGTGCTGATGGGGCTAATTCATTTGTACGCCAGCAAGCGGGGATCGGGATCACTGCGTGGGATTATCGCCAACACTGTATGTTGATTCATGTTGAAACTGAATTAGCACAACAAGACATTACTTGGCAGCAATTTACGCCTCAAGGACCACGTTCTTTTCTTCCATTATCAGGGCACCAAGGCTCACTTGTTTGGTACGACGCACCAGAACGTATTCGAAAGTTAAGTCATATGCCTGCCGAGCAGCTAGAGCAAGAAATTTATCGTCATTTCCCTGCTGAGTTAGGCAAAGTGACGGTTGTTAATCGAGGATCTTTCCCTCTGACTCGTCGCCATGCTCAGTGTTACGCACAATCGGGTGTTGTTTTGCTTGGTGATGCAGCTCATACCATAAACCCACTAGCGGGTCAGGGGGTTAATTTAGGCTTTAAAGATGTGCTTGTTCTGCTTGAGGAAGTAGAAAAGGCGGGGGCAAATTGGGCTCAAGCGACAACCTATCAACGTTATGAACGTCGTCGCCGACCTGATAATTTATTAATGCAGTCAGGTATGGATTTATTTTATACCGTCTTTAGTAACACATTACCGCCATTACAACTGTTGCGAAATGTGGGATTGCGACTTGCTGATAAAGCTGGGCCAATCAAAAAACAAGTACTTAAGTATGCAATGGGCATTTAGTACGGCAAAACTTGGCAAATAATCGCACGATTAAAGCGGGTGAATGGGATACCTAATAATTTGGGTAGAACGCTCACCCGTTTTTTGTGACTAGTTATTGTATGCCTAAAGTAGTGCAATATAGCCAGAGCAATAGGTAGTGATAGGTCGAAAAGAATTAAGATTGGATTTGAGAGTGGAGATAAAGAAAAAGCCGAGGGTTTACACCATCGGCTAACAACCAGAGAGATACGATCATATAAAGGCTGTTAAACAATAAATGCCATATCGAATTATCGACAGGTCATAAAAAACCCACCAGAAGGTGGGTTTTAAAAGATGGTGCGGAAGGAGAGACTTGAACTCTCACACCTTGCGGCGCTAGAACCTAAATCTAGTGCGTCTACCAATTTCGCCACTTCCGCAATGTCTACCGAGATAGCTCGTTAAACTTAAATATGGCAGGTCTACCTGGATTCGAACCAGGGGATGACGGGATCAAAACCCGTTGCCTTACCGCTTGGCGATAGACCTAACGAATTCTTAGTATAACTAAGATTTCTTCAACAATCTAGAGAATGGTGCGGAAGGAGAGACTTGAACTCTCACA
This sequence comes from Photobacterium damselae subsp. damselae, assembly GCF_038086725.1. Lineage (NCBI taxonomy): Bacteria > Pseudomonadati > Pseudomonadota > Gammaproteobacteria > Vibrionales > Vibrionaceae > Photobacterium > Photobacterium damselae. Next base: position 2,542,910 of record NZ_CP146970.1, on the reverse strand, counting down.
CCTTGCGGCGCCAGAACCTAAATCTGGTGCGTCTACCAATTTCGCCACTTCCGCGTATTCAGATTGTCACTTTAAGTTGTATGAAACAACATAAAGAAAAATGGTGCGGAAGGAGAGACTTGAACTCTCACACCTTGCGGCGCTAGAACCTAAATCTAGTGCGTCTACCAATTTCGCCACTTCCGCAATATTTATCGAGATAACTCGTTAAACATAAATAATGGCAGGTCTACCTGGATTCGAACCAGGGGATGACGGGATCAAAACCCGTTGCCTTACCGCTTGGCGATAGACCTACAGAGTACTTAGTTATTACTAAGATTTAAGACAATCTAAAGAATGGTGCGGAAGGAGAGACTTGAACTCTCACACCTTGCGGCGCCAGAACCTAAATCTGGTGCGTCTACCAATTTCGCCACTTCCGCGTATTCAGATTGTCACTTTAAGTTGTATGAAACAACATAAAGAAAGATGGTGCGGAAGGAGAGACTTGAACTCTCACACCTTGCGGCGCTAGAACCTAAATCTAGTGCGTCTACCAATTTCGCCACTTCCGCAATGTTTATCGAGATAACTCGGTAAACATAAATAATGGCAGGTCTACCTGGATTCGAACCAGGGGATGACGGGATCAAAACCCGTTGCCTTACCGCTTGGCGATAGACCTGCAGAGTACTTAGTTATTACTAAGATTTAAGACAATCTAAAGAATGGTGCGGAAGGAGAGACTTGAACTCTCACACCTTGCGGCGCCAGAACCTAAATCTGGTGCGTCTACCAATTTCGCCACTTCCGCGTATTCAGATTGTCACTTTAAGTTGTATGAAACAACATAAAGAAAGATGGTGCGGAAGGAGAGACTTGAACTCTCACACCTTGCGGCGCTAGAACCTAAATCTAGTGCGTCTACCAATTTCGCCACTTCCGCAATGCTTACCGAGATAACTCGTTAAACATAAATAATGGCAGGTCTACCTGGATTCGAACCAGGGGATGACGGGATCAAAACCCGTTGCCTTACCGCTTGGCGATAGACCTGCAGAGTACTTAGTTATTACTAAGATTTAAAACAACCTGGAGAATGGTGCGGAAGGAGAGACTTGAACTCTCACACCTTGCGGCGCCAGAACCTAAATCTGGTGCGTCTACCAATTTCGCCACTTCCGCGTATTCAGATTGTCACTTTAAGTTGTACGAAACAACATAAAGAAAGATGGTGCGGAAGGAGAGACTTGAACTCTCACACCTTACGGCGCTAGAACCTAAATCTAGTGCGTCTACCAATTTCGCCACTTCCGCAATGCTTACCGAGATAACTCGTTAAACATAAATAATGGCAGGTCTACCTGGATTCGAACCAGGGGATGACGGGATCAAAACCCGTTGCCTTACCGCTTGGCGATAGACCTGCAGAGTACTTAGTTATTACTAAGATTTAAAACAACCTGGAGAATGGTGCGGAAGGAGAGACTTGAACTCTCACACCTTGCGGCGCCAGAACCTAAATCTGGTGCGTCTACCAATTTCGCCACTTCCGCGTATTCAGATTGTCACTTTAAGTTGTACGAAACAACATAAAGAAAGATGGTGCGGAAGGAGAGACTTGAACTCTCACACCTTACGGCGCTAGAACCTAAATCTAGTGCGTCTACCAATTTCGCCACTTCCGCAAATTTTGTTATCTTCAAAAGAAGATGGTGGCTACGACGGGATTCGAACCTGTGACCCCATCATTATGAGTGATGTGCTCTAACCAACTGAGCTACGTAGCCAACTTGTGTGATACCGAAATAGATCGTTATCAGAAATAATGGCAGGTCTACCTGGATTCGAACCAGGGGATGACGGGATCAAAACCCGTTGCCTTACCGCTTGGCGATAGACCTACAGTCTCATAAAGAGAATATGGTGCGGAAGGAGAGACTTGAACTCTCACACCTTGCGGCGCTAGAACCTAAATCTAGTGCGTCTACCAATTTCGCCACTTCCGCAAATTTTGTTATCTTCGAAAGAAGATGGTGGCTACGACGGGATTCGAACCTGTGACCCCATCATTATGAGTGATGTGCTCTAACCAACTGAGCTACGTAGCCAACTTGTGTGATACCGAAATAGATCGTTATCAGAAATAATGGCAGGTCTACCTGGATTCGAACCAGGGGATGACGGGATCAAAACCCGTTGCCTTACCGCTTGGCGATAGACCTACAGTCTCATAAAGAGAATATGGTGCGGAAGGAGAGACTTGAACTCTCACACCTTGCGGCGCTAGAACCTAAATCTAGTGCGTCTACCAATTTCGCCACTTCCGCAAATTTTGTTATCTTCAAAAGAAGATGGTGGCTACGACGGGATTCGAACCTGTGACCCCATCATTATGAGTGATGTGCTCTAACCAACTGAGCTACGTAGCCAACTTGTGTGATACCGAAATAGATCGTTATCAGAAATAATGGCAGGTCTACCTGGATTCGAACCAGGGGATGACGGGATCAAAACCCGTTGCCTTACCGCTTGGCGATAGACCTACAATCTCATAAAGAGAATATGGTGCGGAAGGAGAGACTTGAACTCTCACACCTTGCGGCGCTAGAACCTAAATCTAGTGCGTCTACCAATTTCGCCACTTCCGCAAATTTTGTTATCTTCAAAAGAAGATGGTGGCTACGACGGGATTCGAACCTGTGACCCCATCATTATGAGTGATGTGCTCTAACCAACTGAGCTACGTAGCCAACTTGTGTGATACCGAAATAGATCGTTATCAGAAATAATGGCAGGTCTACCTGGATTCGAACCAGGGGATGACGGGATCAAAACCCGTTGCCTTACCGCTTGGCGATAGACCTACAGTCTCATAAAGAGAATATGGTGCGGAAGGAGAGACTTGAACTCTCACACCTTGCGGCGCTAGAACCTAAATCTAGTGCGTCTACCAATTTCGCCACTTCCGCATAATACTTAATTTTCGTATTTCTTCAAGGAGAAATAGAAATGGTGGCTACGACGGGATTCGAACCTGTGACCCCATCATTATGAGTGATGTGCTCTAACCAACTGAGCTACGTAGCCATTTTTAAGTTTTTTCAGTTCATCAACCAGCGCTCTTAGTGAGCCGTTGTGTCGGGAACGGGGCGCATTATGCTTATCAGAACTATGACCGTCAATAGTTTTTTTGAATATATTCAGAAAATTCGTTTGTTCGATTGTTATTTGGGCGATGTGCATGTTCGACAAACTGAAATGACTGTTTTTCGGATATTTACGCATTTTTTGCTGCGCAATAACTAGGCAGAGATTATGGCTGGATTTTAGATAAATATCAAAAAAATAAGCCAACCTTACGGCTGGCTTATAATATTGATCTCGAAGCAAATAACGAGTCAGTCGATTTTGCTTAAATCTTATACGTTAAAGCGGAAGTGAACAACGTCACCATCTTTAACGATGTATTCTTTACCTTCTAGACGCCACTTACCTGCTTCTTTCGCACCAGCTTCACCGCCACACTCGATGTAGTCGTCATAGCCGATAACTTCTGCACGGATGAAACCTTTTTCAAAGTCAGTGTGGATAACACCTGCTGCTTTTGGTGCTGTTGCACCAACAGGGATAGTCCATGCACGAACTTCTTTAACACCTGCAGTGAAGTAAGTTTGTAGAGACAGTAGCTCGTAACCTGAACGAATTACACGGTTTAGACCTGGTTCTTCGATACCAAGATCTGCTAGGAACTCTTCGCGGTCTGCATCATCAAGTTCAGCAATTTCAGACTCGATTGCGGCACAAACAGGAACAACAACTGCGTTCTCTTGTGCTGCACGCTCCATTACTGCGTCTAAGAATGGGTTATTTTCAAAACCATCTTCGTTCACGTTTGCAATGTACATGGTTGGCTTAAGCGTTAGGAAGTGTAGGTAGTCGATAGCTACTTTTTCTTCTTTTGTTAGCTCAAGTGCACGTAGCATGCCGCCTTCAGTTAGGTGAGGAAGCATTTTCTCAAGAACTTTGATCTCAAATTTTGCTTCGTTATCACCACCTTTAGCTCGTTTAGCCAGACGCTGAAGAGCACGCTCACACGTATCAAGGTCAGCCATTGCAAGCTCTAGGTTGATGATGTCCATATCTTCTAATGGATCAATACGACCTGCAACGTGAACGATATTTTCATTTTCAAAACAACGAACAACATGACCAATTGCATCTGTTTCACGGATGTTGGCTAGGAATTTGTTACCTAGACCTTCACCTTTTGACGCGCCAGCTACAAGACCTGCGATGTCAACGAATTCCATTGTTGTTGGCAGAATGCGCTCTGGCTTAACAAAAACAGCTAATGCATCCATACGTGGATCTGGCACAGGTACAACACCTGTGTTTGGTTCGATAGTACAGAACGGGAAGTTCGCTGCTTCGATACCTGCTTTAGTTAAGGCATTGAATAGAGTTGACTTACCAACGTTTGGTAGGCCTACGATACCGCATTTAAAACCCATGGTTTGAAACCCTTTTGGTGATTATTCTATGTAACAATTTAAAACAGTATAGATATAAATCTTACTCTGCCTTAAATGAATGGAGGCGATTTTGCGCTTTGCTCAAACCATCTTTCAATAAGATATCCATACAGCGAACGGCTTCATCTACCGCTGCATCGATAAGTTCTTGTTCTTTGGCTGGAGCTTTGCCTAATACAAAACCTGCGACTTTGTTTTTATCCCCTGGATGGCCAATACCAATACGCAGGCGATAGAAATCTTTGTTGTTGCCCATTTTACTGATGATATCTCGCAGACCATTATGGCCTCCGTGACCGCCACCTTTCTTAAATTTAGCAACACCTGGTGGTAAATCTAATTCATCGTGAGCCACTAAGATCTCTTCCGGTTGGATTTGGAAGAATTTAGCGAGCGCTGCAACAGATTTACCTGACAGATTCATAAAAGTTGTTGGAATTAAAAGACGCAGATCTTGGCCATTAGTCGTAATTCGACCCGTTAAACCAAAATATTTTGCATCTTCACGTAGCGTTACGTTATGAACTCGCGCTAACTCTTCCACAACCCATGCACCCGCATTGTGACGGGTTTTGGCATACTCTTGGCCTGGATTTGCCAAGCCAACAAGTAGACGAATATTATTACTCACACTTGTCTCTCTTGTTATATATACCCAAGCGGCTTAAAGAATAAAGAGCCATTTCTTCTCTCGAAGTCGTTTGGGTATATCAAACATTATCTAATCGAAAATAGATAAAAAATAATGCGTTACCTTGTCTTGATATTCAAAAACAAAAGGTAATTACCAGCTGTATTGCCCATGATAAGGGGCGAAAACGGGCGATATGTTATACCAAATTCAGAAAAATTGATATGGCAAGACATTGGTTAGGCGTTTGCCATAAAAAATAAAACGCCCCGCAAAAAGCAGGGCGTTAAAACTGAGCTGAGTTTAAGCGTCTTAATTAGTGCTCAAACATCGCTGAAATAGATTCTTCGTTGCTGATACGACGAATTGCTTCAGCTAGCATACCAGATAGGGTTAGAACCGATACTTTACCTGTTTCAGCTAACTCTTTTTGTAGCGGAATAGAGTCAGTTACGATTACTTCATCAATAACAGATTCACGGATATTTTGTGCTGCAGTGCCAGAGAATACTGGGTGAGTCGCGTAAGCAAATACACGCTTAGCACCGCGCTCTTTAAGAGCTTCAGCTGCTTTACAAAGAGTACCACCTGTATCGATCATATCGTCAACGATAATACAATCACGACCTTCAACATCACCGATTAGGTGCATTACTTGAGAAACGTTAGCACGAGGGCGACGTTTGTCGATGATTGCGATGTCAGTATCATCAAGCAGTTTTGCAATTGCGCGAGCGCGAACAACACCACCGATATCTGGAGATACAACAACTGGATCATCAAGATCTTTTGTTAGCATATCTTCAAGCAGTACAGGGCTACCAAATACGTTATCAACAGGAACGTCGAAGAAGCCTTGGATCTGTTCTGCGTGTAGGTCAACAGTAAGAACACGGTCAACACCAACATTAGATAGGAAATCAGCAACAACTTTTGCTGTAATTGGCACACGTGCAGAACGTACACGGCGGTCTTGACGAGCATAGCCGAAGTAAGGGATTACGGCTGTAATACGGCCTGCTGAAGCGCGGCGTAGTGCATCGATCATAACAACAAGTTCCATTAGGTTGTCGTTAGTTGGTGCACAAGTTGATTGAATAATGAATACGTCGCTACCACGAACGTTTTCATTAATCTGAACACATACTTCGCCGTCGGAGAAACGGTTAACCGTTGCGTCTCCAAGTGAAATGTAAAGACGATCAGCAATGCGTTGGGCTAGTTCTGGTGTTGCGTTACCAGCAAACAGCTTCATATCAGGCACGGTGTAAACCTCAGGTTGCATCCAAGTTGTGGTTACTGTTCCAAAGAATGAGTAGTCAAGGTGTGCATAAGAGGTGAAGTGTTGACACCTTTAGCGACAAATCCGTGGAGCCAGTTAGGTAATTTAGACAAAATTGATTTGGCTTCTTGTTCGGTTTGAAATTCTGCAAACACGCAAGCGCCAGTCCCAGTCAATCTTGATGGCGCGTATTCTAACAGCCACGAAAGCGCCTTATCAACCTCTGGATAGAGTGTTCGGACGATTTTTTCGCAATCGTTTTCGTAAACCCCTGCCAATAGGGCGTTTAGCGGTCTTTTTTTACTGTCTCTTTTTAGCTCTGGATGGGTGAAAATATCGACAGTTGCGATGCTGACATCGGGTTTTGCCACTAAAAACCATTTTTCTTCAGGTTCTGCTGACTGTAATTTTTCCCCTACGCCTTCTGCAAAAGCACTCATACCACGAACAAAAACGGGTACATCAGCTCCTAACCCAAGGCCGATTTCTGCCAATTCATCAGTCGTTAAATGGGTTTGCCATAGATGATTTAGAGCCACTAATGTTGTTGCAGCGTTAGATGAACCACCACCTAAGCCTCCACCCATAGGTAAGATCTTTTCGATAGCAATGTCTGCACCTAAACTCACGTTGGCTTTTTTGCGTAGGGCATCTGCTGCTCGATAAATCAGATTATCTTCTGTTTTTACCCCTTCAATAGCAGGAGATAGGTTGATAGCGCTATCACGACGGGGAGTAATTGTGAGCGTGTCACCGTAATCTAAAAATTGAAACAGTGTTTGCAGATCGTGATAACCATTTTGTCGGCGACCTGTAATGTAGAGAAATAGATTGAGTTTTGCCGGAGCGGGCCATTGGGTTGTGGTATCAAAAAAAGTATTCATTGGATGGCTCATGATTATTTTAAATTCCACTCATTAATCACTAGGGTAATTTTTTGTTTACCTTGTGAGAGGATCATTTTGCTTGGTAACGCAGGGTGTTGTGAGAAATCGTATTCTTGATAATGCATTTCCCACAGTTGTGGACCAATCTGTTTTGCTAGGTAGCCAACAACACCTTGATCGTTTAATTGGAATGTATCGGCAGCGGTAGGTAGGCCAATTAACCAGTTTTGCATCTGTTCAATAGGAAGGTTAATCCCTGTTAAGCGGCGAACCAGTTCTGCGGCATTGGTTCCGTGATATTCATTGCCTTTATAATCAATTAAGGTGACGGATTTTGGGGTCGTATCTAACTTAATTAAGGTCTGACCAAGAAAATTAGTTAAGAGTAGATGATCGTTTTGATTATTCGTTTGCCAATTTAGATTTGCGCCAAAACGTTGTTGATTATCTTTGTAGGCGAGCTTACCCGATGCTTGATAATGAGTAAGTTTGGACAGTTGTTGCTCTTGAGTAGGCCAATTAACTTTTTGACTTATTTCAGGTGATTGGCTTGCACAACCTGTCATTAATGTAACAAGAAAACCTAGGCTGATAACACGCCAATTGAAAGAACAACCTATTGATTTAATAGATGACTTTAATTTCAAATCGATTGTTGAATGCATATAGAATACCTACGTATATAGTTGCGCAAACAATAGCGATAATTCAGCAAAACCACAATCTTTGCGTATAAGTAAATCGGTTTTTCCCGCCTGTCTATTGGGCATATTTGCGAATTTTAGTATAATTATCGCTTCCGTTTATTCTTTTAACCTCTATTTAACGATGAGAGATTGAAGTTACTGCCTTTAATTAGTGGTAAGCATAAAGTAAAATCTCGTCTTTAGATCTTTTTTCACCTGCGAAGTGGTACGTCGTCTCCATGACCTTGCTTGCATTAGGAATCAACCATAAAACAGCGACTGTCGATTTGCGCGAGAAGGTAGCCTTTTCTCCGGAGAAGCTTACTCGTGCCTTACAGGAGCTAGAATTACACCCTGAGGTGACAAGTGGCGTTATTGTCTCTACTTGTAACCGAACTGAAGTCTATTGTGACATTTCACAGTCAGGGCCCGGCGTGATTATTGACTGGTTGACCAATTTTCATCAGATCACTGCCGAAGAGTTGATGCCAAGCCTGTATTTTTATGAGGAACAAGCCGCAGCTCGCCATTTAATGCGTGTAGCGTGTGGTTTAGATTCGCTAGTATTAGGCGAACCTCAGATTTTAGGACAGGTAAAACAATCATACTCGGATGCTAAAGACAACGATGCAGTGCAAGGAACGCTAGAAAAACTGTTTCAAAAAACATTTACCGTCGCCAAACGAGTTCGTACAGAAACGGATATCGGTGGTAATGCAGTATCGGTTGCTTTTGCCGCTTGTACATTAGCTCGACAAATCTTTGAGTCTCTACATGGCGTATCTGTGCTATTGGTTGGTGCAGGGGAAACCATTGAGTTGGTTGCTCGTCATATTGTAGAACAAGGCTGTAGCAGTTTAATTGTAGCTAACCGTACTCGTGAGCGAGCTGAGAAATTTTCAACTGAGTTTGGTGCCGAAGTGATTGGCTTAGAGCAGATCCCTGAGCATCTTCATCGTGCCGATATTGTTATTAGCTCAACGGCGAGCCCATTGCCTATTATTGGTAAAGGGATGGTCGAAAATGCTTTAAAAGCGCGTCGTCATCAGCCGATGTTATTGGTTGATATTGCCGTACCGCGTGATATTGAAGCAGAAGTGGGTGAGTTAAATGATGCTTATCTATACTCGGTTGATGACTTACACAGTATTGTTGAGAAAAACCGAGAACAACGTAAAGTAGCCGCGATTCAAGCTGAAGCGATTGTCAGTGAAGAAAGTGCCGCGTTTATGAGTTGGCTTCGTTCGCTAGAAGCGGTAGATAGTATTCGTCAATACCGTCATCATGCCGAAGAAATAAAAGGCGAGTTACTCACTCGGAGTTTGCAGGCTATTGCCAGTGGCGCTAATCCAGAAAAAGTGTTGGCAGAGCTTAGCAATAAACTCACCAACAAACTGATTCATGCTCCAACCAAAGCTATGCAGCAGGCCGCCCATAATGGGGATCCTGATAAATTGGCTGTAATTCGCGAAACGTTAGGTTTAGATTCCTAGTTTTAGACGATATCCATTAGAATACCTATTTATTCGCTTTGGATTACTTAGTTACTCCAATGGGTATACCTTGTGATAGCAATATGCCGCTCTATGTATTTAGAACTGTTCTAAGTAACTAGGGAGGATAGATGGCTCTCGCGTCGCTAAACAACTATTTAGAAACATTATGAAACCATCAATCTTAGTAAAATTAGAAACCCTAGAAGAGCGCTATGAAGAAGTGCAGCACTTACTAGGTGATCCAAGTGTGATCAGCGATCAAGATAAGTTCCGCGCTCTATCAAAAGAGTATTCACAGCTTGAAGAAGTAACCAAGTGTTTCCAAGCTTATAAGCAAGCACAAGACGATCTTGCTGCTGCTGAAGAGATGGCAAACGAAGACGATGCTGAAATGCGCGAAATGGCGCAAGAAGAGATCAAAGAAGCAAAAGCAGAAATCGAGCGTTTAGAAGATGAACTTCAAGTTCTGCTTATTCCTAAAGATCCAAACGATGAGCGCAACTGTTTCTTAGAAATTCGTGCCGGTGCTGGCGGCGATGAAGCTGGTATTTTTGCTGGTGATCTATTCCGTATGTACAGCCGTTATGCTGAACGTCGCGGTTGGCGTATCGAAGTAATGAGTGCAAACGATGCTGAGCATGGCGGTTACAAAGAAATGATCGCTAAAGTAACTGGTGACGGTGCGTACGGTGTGCTTAAGTTTGAGTCAGGCGGTCACCGTGTACAACGTGTACCTGCGACTGAATCTCAAGGTCGTGTTCATACTTCAGCTTGTACCGTTGCAGTTCTTCCGGAAATTCCAGAAGCTGAGATCCCTGAAATCAATCCAAGCGATCTGAAAATTGATACTTACCGCTCATCTGGTGCGGGTGGTCAGCACGTTAACACCACTGACTCTGCAATCCGTATTACCCACTTACCAACCGGTATTGTGGTTGAGTGTCAGGATGAGCGTTCTCAGCATAAGAACAAAGCAAAAGCGATGTCAGTGCTAGCAGCTCGTATCATCAAAGCAGAAGAAGAGAAGCGTCACGCAGAAGAAGCAAGCACGCGTCGTAACCTATTAGGTTCTGGTGACCGTAGTGACCGTATCCGTACTTACAACTACCCTCAAGGTCGTGTATCGGATCACCGTATCACTCTAACTATTTATCGTCTAAATGAGGTAATGGAAGGGGATGTTGATTGCTTGATTCAGCCTGTATTGTTGGAATACCAAGCCGATCAGCTAGCGGCTATGGCAGAGCAGAACTAATATGTCTCGCAGTATTGAAGTGCTGCTAAAACAAACTGCTCAAGAGCTTCAGACTGCGGGTTGTCCTAGCCCGCAGTTAGACGCTGCTGTTTTGTTATGTCACGCACTGGATAAGCCTCGCAGTTATCTTTTGACTTGGCCAGAAAAAGAACTGGACGAGTCTCAATTTTCTCTCTTTTCTCACTGTGTTTCTCGTCGTTTGGCGGGGGAGCCTGTCGCTTATATTATTGGTGTGCGTGAGTTTTGGTCTCTACCATTAAAAGTGGCACCATCAACTCTGATCCCAAGACCTGACACTGAACGTTTAGTTGAACTTGCACTGGATAAGATTCCCGCTCAACCTTGCCAAGTCTTAGATTTAGGTACAGGAACCGGCGCGATCGCTCTTGCAATTGCCTCTGAGCGCCCAGATATTACAGTGACAGGAATTGATTTACGCCAAGAAGCGGCACAGTTAGCAACCGAGAATGGCGCAACGCTTGGGTTTAATAATGCCCAATTTCTAGCAGGAAGTTGGTATAGCCCACTCGCAGAGACACAACAGTTTGCTGTAATAGTTAGTAATCCTCCTTATATTGATGAACAGGATCCTCATCTTGATCAAGGAGATGTACGTTTTGAACCAAAAAGTGCTTTAGTTGCGGCAGATAATGGTTTGGCTGATATTAAAATTATTGCTGAACAAGGCCGTCAACATTTACAAACCAATGGCTGGTTATTACTCGAACATGGATTTGAGCAAGGATTAGCAGTAAGAGAGATCTTAACGGAATTGGGATATCAAGCGGTGGTAACTGAGCAAGATTATGCTGGGTTAGACCGTGTTACCCTTGGCTGCTGGCAACAATAAAGAGAGTAAAGTATGTATGAAGCAATGAAGCATCTGCACTTATTGGCAATTGCGCTGAGTGTTCTGCTATTAACCCTACGCTATATCTTACTGATGGCGAACTCATCACTACTGCAAAAGAAAGTATTGAAAGTGACCCCTCATGTCGTAGATACCATCTTGGTTGCTACAGGTGTTGCGCTAATTTTTATTACAGGATTTTATCCATTTACTCCGGGTAGTGAGTGGTTAACTCAGAAATTAAGTTGTGTTTTAGCCTACATTGCGTTGGGATATTTCACCTTGCATGTTGGTAAAAACAAAGTATTTAAAACCTTTGCATTTTTAGGTGCATTGGGATGGCTAGTATTGGCTGCAAAATTAGCAGTAACAAAAGTGCCACTCTTTGGTTAATACCAATTTACTCCTTTGGTATAAATAGAGGCAAATAAGAGATGTTGCAGTTTACAGAAGATGAATTGGAGCAAATGCCGCTAGTGGAAGGGGCAATCGAGATGACCTCTCGAATTGATCCGAGCTTTCCAGCTACTTGGGTTCATTTGCAGCTTGAGAATCTAGCAAAAGAAGCCGAGCATGAGCTGATGGAGGAAATTAATCCTCAGTTGCGCTTAGAAGGTTTATTGCGTTTGTTCTATCATCAATGGGGATTTTGCGGCGATCACCAGCAGTATTTTTCTTCTGACAATGTCTATTTAGATAAAGTGCTTGAACGCCGCAAAGGGATCCCTGTGACCTTGGGATCCATTTTTATTTATTTGGCACAAAGACTGGATTTACCTGTTGTAGGCGTTGGTTTTCCTACCCAGTTTGTAATGAAAGTAACATGGTATGATGGCGAGATTTTATTTATTAATCCATTTGATGGTGAATATGTAAGTCGTCATATTTTAAGCAGTTGGTTGATTGGTCACCGCGGTCCTTTCACTCAGCTTGATCCGGAATTTTTGGAAACGACAACGCATCAAGAAACGCTATATCGTTGGTTGACGGTATTTAAAAGTGCATTTCTTCGTGAAGAGCAGTTTATGACGGCATTAGCTTGTAGTGATTTAGCGTTATTGATCAATCCAGAAGACCCACATGAAATCCGAGATCGTGGTTATATCTACCAACAGCTAGATTGTTGTCATGCCGCTGCTGAAGATTACAGCTACTTTATTGAGCAGTGTCCTGAAGATCCGGCTGCTGATCTATTGAAATTACAGGTTCAGGCACTGAATGCTGAGCCGTTAACCCTGCACTAAAACGAGAAATGAATATGATGGAACAGAAAGTAGTTCGCGTTGGCGATATTGATGTTGCTAACGACAAGCCGTTTGTTTTGTTTGGCGGTATGAACGTACTTGAATCACGTGATCTTGCAATGAAGATCTGTGAACATTACGTTGAAGTGACCAATAAACTGGGTATTCCATACGTATTTAAAGCCTCTTTCGATAAAGCAAACCGTTCATCGGTTCATTCTTATCGTGGTCCTGGTATGGATGAAGGCCTTAAAATTTTCCAAGAGTTAAAAGACACTTTTGGCGTTAAAATCATTACTGATGTGCACGAACAATATCAAGCACAACCAGTTGCTGAAGTGGTTGATGTAATTCAGCTTCCTGCATTCTTGGCTCGTCAAACTGATTTAGTTGAGGCCATGGCAAAAACTGGCGCGGTAATTAACGTTAAAAAACCTCAGTTTATGAGCCCAAATCAAGTGGGTAATATTGTTGAGAAATTCGCAGAATGTGATAATCACAATATTATTCTTTGTGAGCGTGGTGTGGTACACGGTTACGATAATCTTGTGGTAGATATGCTAGGTTTTGATGTGATGAAAGAAGCATCAAAAGGTAGCCCAATTATTTTTGATGTTACCCATTCACTTCAGTGTCGTGATCCGCAAGGTGCCGCATCTGGCGGTCGTCGTGCTCAAACGGTTTCTCTTGCGTTATCGGGTATGGCAACAGGTATTGCTGGTCTATTTATGGAAGCGCACCCAGAACCAAACAATGCTCGTTGTGATGGTCCTTCTGCATTCCCTCTAGCACAACTAGAACCATTCTTGAAGCAAGTGAAGCAACTTGATGATCTAGTAAAAAGCTTTGAACACATCGAAATTAACTAATTTTATTGTGTATTGAACCATAACGGCCTTGAGTGAAAGCTTGAGGCCGTTTTTTATTGTTTGAAAAAGCATCGTTTGTATAAAAAAACAAAAATCATAAAATTTTGGTTTTTAATTCTAGTTTTATGCTTATTTTTTGGTTTTTAATTCTGCTTATTTAATTAATTGTAGTTACCATGCTAAATGGGTATCAGACTTTACGGTGATATGTTTGCCAGTCTACTTTTGAGATATTTTATTTCTAGTCGCATACTCACTCCCGAATTTTATTTCGTGTAAGAGAGTTTTATTGTGTCAATGTCCCAAGAGCTTCCCCTTGAGGTAAGTCGATCCCAATCAGTATGGAATAAAGCTGATACCAGCTGGATGCTCAGTTTATTTGGTACTGCGGTCGGTGCTGGTATTTTATTTTTACCTATTAATATCGGGGCTGGTGGCTTTTGGCCGTTAGTCGTTATGGCCTTAATTGCAGGTCCTATGACATTCTGGGCTCACCGTGGTTTAGCGCGCTTTGTTCTGTCTTCTGCGAAAAAAGACAGTGATTTCACCGATGTAGTAGAAGAACATTTTGGCGCAAAATCTGGACGTTTGATCTCTCTACTTTATTTCTTATCAATTTTTCCAATTCTATTGATTTATGGCGTTGGCTTAACTAACACAGTGGATAGCTTTATTGTGAATCAGCTTCATATGGCTGCCCCATCACGAGTGGTTCTATCCGGTGTGCTGGTTTTTGCAATGATTGCGGTAATGATGGCTGGTGAGAAGGTGATGTTAAAAGCCTTTGAAGTGATAGTGTACCCACTCGCTGCAATTTTGGCTGGCCTTTCTCTGTATCTAATTCCTTCTTGGACACTGCCTGATTTTTCTGTTGTGCCGACGACGAAAGATTTTATTTCATCGGTTTGGTTAGCTGTACCTGTCGTTGTTTTTGCGTTTAGTCATACGCCCGTAATTTCAGGTTTTGCCAATGCTCAACGCCGCCAATACGGTGAGCAAGGTTTCCAAAAGACCGAACAAATCTTAAAACGCACTTCAATTATGTTGTTGTCGTTTGTACTGTTCTTTGTTTTTTCCTGTGTCTTAAGTCTATCTCCTGACCAGTTACAACAAGCAAAGGCTCAGAATGTTTCTGTATTATCGTTTTTAGCTAACGTACACGATAATCACTTTATTGTTTTGCTTGGTCCATTCATTGCTTTTATTGCCATTACCTCTTCGTTTCTTGGCCACTTTATGGGAGCTCGCGAAAGCTTCAATGGTCTAGTACAAAAACAGACTTCATGGTCAGAGAAAAAAGTCGACCGTTTAGGCGTGGTATTGATGTTTTTCTCTATTTGGTTTGCTGCGGTAATGAACCCAAGCATTCTAGGTATGATGGAAGCGATCTCTGGACCGATTATTGCGATGATTCTCTTTATTATGCCAATGATTGCGGTTTATAAAGTGGATGCACTGAAACACTATCGTGGTAAATTCAGCACAATATTTATCTTGTTGATGGGAGCGTTAGCGGTTTCTGCTATTTTGTTCTCTATGGTAATTCAATAACCGTTACTGTCAGTAAATATATTGATTCAACACGATAAAAAAGGGCTTAGTATCTGCTAAGCCCTTTTATTTTAACTCTTATTTTTAACCATTATGTTAGAGTTTGAAGCGGTTTATCTCTTGTTGTAATTCAAATGACAACTGAGAGAGATCGGCCGCTTGTTTTGCAGCTTCATGTGCTTCGGTTGCTAACTCATTAGAGACATCACGAATGCCTTCTGTATTGCGGGTAATTTCGGAAGTCACAGATGATTGCTCTTCAGCTGCCGATGCAATTTGAGTTGCCATATCACTGATGTTAGTCACCGCTGCTGTAATTTGGTTTAAGCTCGCAGATGCTGAGTTAGCATCATCAACACTGGCTTCAGCAAGACGTCGACTGTCTTCCATAATACCGACAGCTTTACCTGTTGTTTGTTGCAGGGTTTCAATGGTTTGTTGAATTTCTTGAGTGGAGGCGTGAGTGCGTTGACTTAAAACTCGAACTTCATCAGCAACAACGGCAAAACCACGACCTTGTTCGCCAGCACGAGCAGCTTCTATCGCGGCGTTAAGCGCCAGTAGGTTAGTTTGCTCTGCAATACCTTGGATAGTCGCTAAGATAGAGTTAATGCTTTGGGCATGGCTGTTGAGCTCTTCAATAACAACTGTCGCAGTTTCAACTTCACTCGCAAGGCTGGAAATGGATTGCTGACTTTGGCCTACTTGAGTTGAGCCGTGATCTGAAACTTCAACTGTTTCACCTGCAGTTTGAGCCGTATTATCTGCATTACCTGCAATTTCTTGGGTAGCCGCTGCCATTTCATTAATTGCAGTTGCGACCATATTAATTTCATCTTGTTGATGTTGAATACGGCTACTGCGCTCTTCTGCTTGAGAAGCGGTAATATGAGCTTGCTGGGTTAGGGCAGAAGAGACATCATTTAGACGACTTACCATACCGTGCATATTGCCAACAAAGCGGTTGAAGTTATGAGCAAGCTGGCCGACTTCATCTTCACTATGAGGTTCAAGACGCTGAGTAAGGTCACCTTCACCATTTGCAATCTCTGCTAAGGCTTGAGAAACGCGAGCTAAATCTCTGAATAAATAATTCACAAGCAATGTGACAGCAATGATAACTGCTAATGTGATGATCACTGACGTAATGAGAAGTTGCGTTAAAGATGCGTAGTAGCTAGCTTCTTCTGTTGCTTGATCCAGTTCGACACCAAAAATCCAAGGTGTGTTTGGAACATTGGTAAAGTAAAGTAGCTTAGGTTGACCATCAATAGTGATGGTTTCAAATTGCTGATGATTAATTTGCTGTTCAACACTATTGATAGAAAGCTGAGAACTTAGCGCTGAAATCGGTTTTAGTAAGAGATCTTGATTGCTATTGGCGAGGAAAGTCCCGTTGTTGCGATCAATTAACATCGCACTGGCATTTTTACCTGCATCTAAGCTAATTACATCGTTAATTAACTGATCGATTAGCACATCCGCACCGACAATACCCAGCATTTGGCCATTATGGTGAACAGGTTCTGCAATAGTAACGAGTAGGGCATTAGTAATTGCATCACGATAGGCTGGGGTGATCAGCTGTTTATTTTCACTTTCAGCACTTTGATACCAAGGGCGGGTACGCGGATCGTAGTCTGCTCGATTACGTTCTGGGTGAGAGCGATACATTTTGCCTTCAGGAGTGCCAAAATAGATATCGTCAAATCCTCCAGCGTAGCGTGCCTGTTGTAGATAAGGAACAACATCAGGGGCGGTTGCAAAATGGTTAAAGGCACTAGCAATACTTTTTCGTATTTGAATCCAATCACGAATACCCGATGTTGCTGCATTAGTTAGACTTTCAACTCGAGAATGAATCCCTTGTTGGGTTTGTTCAGAGAGGCGGTTTGCAGCAAGCCAGGTTAAAGAGGTTGCCATTAAGATAAGCGCAATCAAACTTGAGCCTATCAATTTTTGCTTGAGGGTTAACTTCATTGTTGTGTTCTCAATCAGCAAGAAAAACGAGAGTGCCGATTTTATAGGCAAAAAGAATAAATGGCGAGGGATTCCGCTTATTGTATGATTAAATTTAACTAAATGATTTGAAAGATGTTTTTAATGACATATTTTTCGCTTTGGTGTCAAAAAAATAACACCATATAGGAATAATTAGAAACACGAATAAAATACGCTAGAGCTATTATTTTAGCGGTATAGACGTCTACTGTTGACAGCTATAGTGCATGCCTTTAGTCTTAGTTCACACTTATAATTATTTCGATGTCCAGTAGTCATCTATGTCAAACACAACACAACAAAATGAAACGAGCCCAGCCCCGTCCCTGCTGGCATTGTTACCTCTTGGGATATTCTTAGCCTTATTTATTGGTGTAGGTAGTTACCTCACAATGCAGGGCGTTGATTTTGCTTTTTATCAATTGCCTGCTCCTGTTGCAGCATTACCTGCGGTTATTGTGGCGATTTTATTAAGTAAAGAAAAACTCAATAAAGCCATTGAGCAATTTATCCGTGGTGTTGGCCATGGCGATATTATTGCGATGTGTATGATCTACCTTCTAGCTGGTGCTTTTGCTGCAGTGGCAAAGGCGACAGGTGGGGTAGATGCAACTGTAAACTTTGGTCTGTCGATGCTTCCTGCTGAGCTCATTTTACCTGGCATTTTTATTATCTCAGCATTTATCGCAACCGCTATGGGTACATCTATGGGAACCATTGCCGCTGTTGCTCCCGTTGCTCTTGGCATTGCACAAGCGGCTGATATGGATGTGGCATTAACGGCTGGCGTGGTATTAAGTGGCGCTATGTTTGGTGATAACTTATCGATCATCTCAGATACCACCATTGCTGCTACACGTTCTCAGGGTTGTCAGATGAAGGATAAATTCCGTGAAAATATTAAGATTGCTCTACCTGCAGCGATTGTTGCACTGGTTGTGTTTGCAGCAAGCAGCAATAGCTCTGAAGTGCCTGCAACTGAAGCGATTGAATGGTTAAAAGTACTACCGTATGTGACCATTTTAGTATTGGCTGTTGCTGGGGTGAACGTTTTTGTCGTGCTGAGCTTAGGGATTTTATTAGCCGGTGGTGTCGGTCTCTTTAGTGAGCCAAGCTATCATTTAGGCAACTTTGCAAAAGATATCTATGCTGGTTTTGGTAATATGCAGGAGATCTTTTTACTTTCTATGCTGATTGGTGGTATGGGGGAGATGATGCGTCGCCAAGGTGGCTTAGCGTATCTGACTCAATTGATTAGCCGTATTATTCGAGTATTTAGTAAAAAGCACTCAGCAAATGAGAATCTACGTGCTAGTGAATTTGGTATTGCCGGTCTTGTAAGTTTAACGAACTGTTGTACTGCTAATAATACGGTTGCCATTATTGTTTCTGGTAGTGTGGCGCGTGAATTAGCTGATGAAAATGGGGTAACGCCAAGACGTGCAGCAAGTTTATTAGATATATTCTCATGTGTTATTCAAGGGTTACTTCCATATGGAGCTCAGGCGTTATTGTTAGGCTCGGTATTTAAGTTGTCGCCTCTAGAGGTTGTAGCGCACTCTTATTACTGTATTTTCCTTGCGGTTGCTGCAGTGGTCGCTATTTTGTTAAAGCACTCTAGCCGTATCAATAAAGCGTAATGTGATCTGGTTCAAAACAATCTATTGATATTATTATAAGCCTCGGTTTTGCCGAGGCTTTTTTGTGGTATTCATCATCTTTTTTTAATGACCTATAAGCATTAAAGTGATCTTTCCAACAGATTTGTGAAAACCTACCGCAACCGTTTTCTATTTCCTCTAAACTGTGCCCACTTTTAATTGCCATGTTTTGCTTTTATCTCGCACAACAGGCTCATTTTTGTGTCTTTGCATATTAACGGGATGTGTAAAGAAGGATTTTGAACACAATGAAGGTGGATATCATGAAGCAACGCCTATTTGCAAAAACAGCATTAAGTGCACTTTTACTGGCTGCGTTATCCGGTTGTGCTAGCCAAGCTGACCAACCTGGGTGGGATGCGGATAAAACTTATCGCTTTACGGTATTGCATACCAATGATCACCATGGCCGTTTTTGGCAAAACAATAATGGCGAATATGGTATGGCCGCACGTAAGACTCTACTAGATAAGTTGCGTGCTGAAATTAAGGCTGAGGGTGGTACTTCACTTTTATTATCTGGTGGTGATATCAACACCGGTGTTCCAGAATCTGACCTTCAAGATGCCGAGCCTGATTTTAAGGGTATGAACCTATTGGGTTATGATGCTATGGCGCTTGGTAACCACGAGTTCGATAATCCTTTAGACGTATTGCGTAAGCAAGAAGCATGGGCCAATTTCCCAATGCTATCTGCTAACATTTACGATAAAAAAACAGGGAAGCGCCTATTCCAGCCATACCAAATTTTCACTCAGCAAGGGCTTAAAATTGCGGTTATTGGTTTGACAACAGAAGATACAGCGAAGATTGGTAACCCGGAATATATTGGTGAGATAGAGTTTCGCGATCCTAAAGTAGAAGCAAAAAAAGTTATCGCAGAACTTAAGAAGACAGAGAACCCAGACATTATTATTGCCGCAACACACATGGGCCATTATGAAGATGGTAAGCGTGGTGTTAACGCTCCTGGCGATGTGGCTCTAGCTCGTTTCCTACCTTCTGGTGAACTGGATATGATTGTGGGTGGTCACTCCCAAGAACCTGTTTGTATGGAAGCGAAAAACGTCAGTGATAAAAACTATCAGCCAGGTGAAAAGTGTACTCCAGACCAGCAGAATGGAACTTGGATTGTTCAAGCTCACGAATGGGGTAAATATGTAGGTCGCGCCGATTTTGAGTTTAAAAACGGTGAGTTGAATATGGTCAGCTATGATCTGATTCCTGTGAACTTGAAAAAGAAAGTAACACTTGCTGATGGCTCTAAACAGCGTGTCTTTATTCAGCCAGAAATCGCGCAAAACCAAGAAGTGCTTAAATTCTTAACACCATATCAAGATAAGGGTCAAGAGCAGTTAAATATTAAGATTGCAGAGTCTAACGGTAAGCTAGAAGGTGATCGTAATGTTGTTCGTTTTGAGCAGACAAACCTTGGTCGTTTAATTGCTGCAGCACATATGGAGCGTGCAAAAGCTGATTTTGCTGTGATGAACTCAGGCGGTGTGCGTGACTCGATTCCTGCAGGTAACATCACTTATAAAGATGTACTGACCGTTCAGCCGTTTGGAAACATTGTGACTTATGTTGATATGACAGGTAACGAAGTACTTGATTACTTAAATGTTGTAGCAACTAAGCCTGTAGATTCTGGCGCTTATGCCCAATTCTATGGTGTGTCTATGGTTGTTGAGAACAACAAAGTTCATGATGTGAAGATTGGTGGTAAAGCATTAAATCCAACAGCGACCTATCGCTTTACAATTCCAAGCTTTAACGCTGCTGGCGGCGATGGTTATCCAAAAATCGCGGATCATGCAGGATATGTAAATACTGGCTTTGTTGATGCTGAAGTACTAAAAGAGTATCTGCATAAACACAGTCCTATTGATGTTAACAAGTTCGCACCAAAAGGTGAGATTGTTTATAAATAAGCAATCATTACTATTAAAAAACGGCCTGATATGGGCCGTTTTTTGTTTTTAGGGTTTTGTCTTACAAATATGCGGTATATAGTTTAGTTTTTATGATCAGACTATCTGATCGTGTAATACAAATTTAGCAAGAGTAGTGACTATGACTCCGGCAATTAAGCTAGCGAAAAAACACGGTATTAAGTACGACGTCCATCAGTATGAACATGATCCATCCAATACTAACTTTGGTCACGAAGCGGCTGAGGTATTAGGTATTGATCCTGACCGAGTGTTTAAGACGCTGTTATTTTCCTTAAATGGTGATGCAAAAAATCTGGCTGTTGCCGTTGTGCCTGTTTCTGGCATGCTTGATCTTAAGGCGGCTGCAAAAGCTGCTGGTGGTAAAAAAGCTGAAATGGCCGATCCTAAATTGGCAGAAAAAGTAACGGGTTATATTGTCGGTGGTATAAGCCCTTTGGGTCAGAAAAAGCGTCTACCAACTTTTGTGGATGCCGGGGCTGAACAATTTGAGACTATTTTTGTAAGTGCTGGCCGCCGTGGATTAGATATTGAATTAGCGGCAAAAGACTTGGTTTCCTTAACAAATGGTAAGTTTGCACCGATTGGCAAAGTGGATTAATGCCAACTAATAACGCTATTAAGAAGCTAATTAATCAATACATACAGGGATGTAGGTGATACCGTGACAATAACAATTTGGTTTTCATTATTTTTTGTTTGCTTATTGGGGGCGATGTCTCCTGGGCCTAGCTTAGCTGTTGTGGTAAAGCATACATTGGCTGGGGGAAGACAGCACGGAATTATTACTTCTTGGGCTCATGCTTGTGGTGTTGGCTGTTATGCGGTGATGACGCTATTAGGATTGGCTGTAGTACTGAAGCAATCACCACAAGTATTTACCTTAATTACTTATCTAGGTGCGGGTTATTTAGCGTATCTTGGTATCAACGCGTTAAGATCTAAGGGGGGGATTGCTGCAAAATTACAAGCAGGAAAGCACTCTTCATTAGGTGAAGCAGCACGAGATGGTGCGATGATATCGTTACTAAATCCTAAGCTTGCGCTCTTTTTTATCGCGCTTTTTAGTCAATTTGTATCCGTTGGAAATGATTGGAGTGCAAAGGCAACTATTGTTTTAACGCCTTTAATTGTCGATGGCCTTTGGTATACCTTAATTGCGTTAGTTCTCTCTCATGCCAATATTTTGGACAAACTAAAGAGTAGGGCGAAGATTATTGATCAACTGTCAGGGGTAGTGTTGATTCTACTCGCCTTAAGAGTGGTTATTACGGTTTAGAATCGAAATGGTAGATTTCTAATTTTTAACAGATAATAAAAAAGCCTTGTCTTTCGACAAGGCTTCCTAATAAGTGGTCGGTGAAGAGGGATTCGAACCCCCGACCCTCTGGTCCCAAACCAGATGCGCTACCAAACTGCGCTATTCACCGACTGTAAGTAACGGTAATAAATACCACTACTTGAAATAGTGGTCGGTGAAGAGGGATTCGAACCCCCGACCCTCTGGTCCCAAACCAGATGCGCTACCAAACTGCGCTATTCACCGACTGTAAGTAACGGTAATAAATACCACTACTTGAAATAGTGGTCGGTGAAGAGGGATTCGAACCCCCGACCCTCTGGTCCCAAACCAGATGCGCTACCAAACTGCGCTATTCACCGACTGTAAGTAACGGTAATAAATACCACTACTTGAAATAGTGGTCGGTGAAGAGGGATTCGAACCCCCGACCCTCTGGTCCCAAACCAGATGCGCTACCAAACTGCGCTATTCACCGACTGTAAGTAACGGTAATAAATACCACTACTTGAAATAGTGGTCGGTGAAGAGGGATTCGAACCCCCGACCCTCTGGTCCCAAACCAGATGCGCTACCAAACTGCGCTATTCACCGACTGTAAGCAACGGTAATAAATACCACTACCTGAAATAGTGGTCGGTGAAGAGGGATTCGAACCCCCGACCCTCTGGTCCCAAACCAGATGCGCTACCAAACTGCGCTATTCACCGACTGTAAGCAACGGTAATAAATACCACTACTTGAAATAGTGGTCGGTGAAGAGGCTATTGCTTTTAGATAGATCAGGAACTCCCGACCCTCTGGTCCGCTGTTTACCGAAGAGCAGAGATGCTCAACCAAACTGCGCTATTCACCGACTTTGTTTCGACTCTATCGTGTCGAGGTCGACTATAATACTCAGCATTTTTCGTAACGCAAGAGCTATACAGTATTTTCTGCGGTATTTTTTTATGAAATTGAATCCATTGCTCGTCATTCGATCAACTCCTAGCAATTTTAATCAATCTCAGTAGCTCAATAGTAGCATTAGCAACAACTTAGATACATTTGTCACACATTAACCACTCTGCTTGCGGTTAATTATTAATCATAATTCTGGCCTAAATGGTCAGTAGAATATTGGTAAAATGCATTTTCAGTATATTTCACGTCTACTAAATAAGATTAAAAAGCAAATTGTGGTTATATATGCAGCAAAGTCTATTTGTTAAAAATGAAAAGATAGCCGCAAGCCTAGTTCAATTTTATAATTAACATATCGCTTGATGAACTCGTGAAGTGTTATGTCAGATAATAATGAATTGGATCTCTTTCGAGAGATGATGGCGGATGTCTCGCCAATAAAACAAGACACAGTAGAAGTCACTAATAAATTCAATGTAACTGATGCGCAATTAGCTCGACAGTTAGCAGCTCAAACTCTATCTGACAGTGATCCTGAATATCTTTCAATTGATTATGCCAAGATGGTTAAACCTGACGATATGTTAGAGTTTAAGAGAGATGGTGTGCAAGAAGGGGTCATTCGAAAGTTAAGACTTGGCAAATATGAAATTCAAGCTCGATTAGACCTTCACCGAAAGACATTGAAAGAAGCACGAGAAGAGGTATTAAAGTTCTTAAAGCAATGTCAGCGGCTTGATATCCGCAGTGTCTTAATTGTTCATGGCAAAGGTGAGAGATCTAATCCACCTGCATTAATGAAAAGCTACTTAGCAACATGGCTTGAGCAAATTAGTGATGTAATGGGATACCACTCGGCTCTTCGTCAACATGGTGGCTGTGGTGCTGTATATGTAATGTTAAAGAAAAGCCCAGAGAAAAAACTCGATAATCGAGAACGACATCTTGCTCGTCGTAGTTGATTGTAATCAAAAAGCTTCGTCAAATGATGAAGCTTTTTGATAACTAATATATTGCTTGTTTTTTTATTTCGGAGAAAACTCGCTTACTCGCTTACTCGCTTACTCGCTTACTCGCTTACTCGCTTACTCGCTTACTCGCTTACTCGCTTACTCGCTTACTCGCTTACTCGCTTACTCGCTTACTCGCTTAACGATAAATCCTTCTTTCGCTAATAAAGCAGGAACTCCCTTGTCACCAAGCAAGTGAAATGCGCCGACCACCACTAAATAATTACCCGCAGGATACTGTTTTGGATCGCTTAAAATATGGGCCCATTGCTTATTCCTGCCAAATATTAATTGTTCATCACTTTGATCATCAAACTGACTATTAGTAAAAAGCTGATTGAGCTTTGTTTGATCACCGGTTTGCCAAGCGGTAATTAAATCTGCCATATCTTGCTTTAGTTGTTCCCAATTGGTGACTGTTTCTTGCAACATAGGAGTCCCATGCTCAGGAAGGTTTGCGAGTAGGGCAAACTGTTGTTCAACACCTTCAAGCTCTTTTATTGGTAACTTATCGTGTTGAGCTTTTAATAGTAGTTGATAATCCACACCTTGTTGCGGATCTAAACCTAATTGATTTGTCAGTGCCATTTGTAAATTAATGGCAGATAACCAAGGTGGCATCGCCAATAGATGGGAATAGGGTAGCGAAAGGGTATCACTAATAACTTTTAACTGTTCTTGCTGCTTAGGCGTTAACTGTTGCTCGGTTGTTGGGCCTGATAAATCTGGTTTTACCTCAGTTGATGACAAGATATTTGCTTCAACAATCAGAGCATTAGCGCTAGACCAATGTTCCATAAACTCAGAAGGAAGAGGATAAAAGGTTTTCTTACCTGCATGAATGGAGCCTAAGAAGTAAAAATTCACATCCCCTTTTTGTGCTTGCCATACAAGGGGGGCACTTAATGCAGAAAAAGAGAGAAATGGTAATAACAGAGCATAAATATATTTTCGCATTAAGTTTTATCCTATGAAGGTTAGAAAATTACCATAGCGAACTTTTAGCTAAAGAAAAAGGTGCAGACATTTATTCTCTGCACCTTTGATATTAAATCAGATTATGACTCGCTATAATTTTAGGTATGATTAACGCGCTTTAGGATGTAACCAAAACCACCACACAATCAAACCAATAGCGGCAACACCAAATAGAAAACACATATTATTAGTCCTTATGTTGAGGTTTGAACAGACGTAAGCGGTTTGCGTTGGTCACAACCGTAATTGACGATAACGCCATAGCTGCACCTGCAATCACAGGGCTAAGTAGGGTTCCTGTAATTGGGTATAAAATACCAGCAGCAACTGGGATACCTAGGCTGTTATAGACAAAGGCACCAAACAAGTTTTCTTTCATGTTCTTAAGGGTTGCTTTTGATAGCTCTAACGCATCAGCTACAGCATGTAACGAATGACGCATTAAGGTAAATTGAGCACTTTCAATAGCGACATCACTACCACTACCCATTGCGATACCAACTTCTGCTCGAGCTAGAGCCGGAGCATCGTTAATGCCATCACCAACCATGGCGACTTTGTGGCCTTGTTGTTGCAATTTGGCTACTTGTTCCGCTTTTCCGTCTGGCAGAACCCCTGCAATTACGGTTTCAATTCCCACTTTTTTCGCAATAGCTTGAGCGGTAACTTCAGTATCACCCGTTAGCATCACCACATTCAGTCCCATTTTCTGCATACGAGCAACTGCCGTAATGGAGTCTTCGCGAAGTGGGTCACTGATAGCGAGAATTCCGACTAATGTGTTATCAACTGCCACATAAATAGGGGTTGCACCTTGTGATGCAATCTCAGTTGTTTGCTCTTGATAATGAGCCACATCAATACTGTGCTCTGCCATTAAACGAGCATTACCTAAACTGATGTTTGTTTGGTTTACATCCCCTGAAACCCCAAAGCCTGGGCGAGCGGTAAAATTAATGGGTTTTGTTAATGTTAGCTGTTTCTCTTTTGCTGCATCTAAAATCGCAATCGCAAGAGGGTGTTCAGAACCTTGTTCTAAGCTTGCTGCTAGCTGGATAATTTGCTCATCGTTTAAGTTAGCTAAAGCTATGGTTTGAGTAAGAGCAGGTTTACCCTCGGTTAAGGTTCCGGTTTTATCTAATACAACAGTATCAACATCGGCTGCTAACTGCATTGCTTCTGCATCTCGGATCAAGATCCCCATTTCAGCAGCTCGGCCAACCCCAACGGTTACAGACATTGGCGTTGCTAATCCTAAAGCACAAGGACAAGCAATGATAAGAACCGTTGTCGCTGCTACTAACATATAAATAGATGAGGGAGCAGGGCCAAAATAGTACCAAACCATAGCGGTGACGATAGCAATGATCATGACAGATGGTACAAAGATCGAAGAGATCTTATCGGCTAATCGAGCTAACGCTGGTTTACTGCTTTGAGCTTGACGAACTAATTGAATAATACGCGATAACATCGTATTAGCACCAATCTGCTCGGCTTTAAACAGTATGCTACCATGTTGGTTAATGGTACCAGCATGAACCTTTTCTCCTGCCGTTTTATTCGCAGGAATCGGTTCTCCTGTTAACATCGATTCATCAATATAACTTTGGCCGTTTAAAACAATGCCGTCAACAGGCACCTTAGCTCCTGGATGAAGGCGCAATGTCATGCCTTCTGTCACATCGCTTAATGGACGTTCAACTTCAACCCCATTTTCAACAATGATGGCGGTTTGAGGCTGCAAATCTATAAGACGCTCTAATGCTTTTGAAGTCTGGCTACGAGCACGAGATTCTAAAGCGTGACCCAATGTAATTAAACCTAAGATCATCGCTGAGGCTTCAAAATAAACATGACGCGCCGCAGGTGGGAATACGTTAGGCATAATGACGATCAACATCGAGAAAATCCACGCAGCACCTGTACCAAGGGCAACTAAAGTATCCATAGTGGCACGATGGTGAAGAAACGCTTTCCATGCATTTATATAGAAGTGCTTACCAACAGTACAAAGTAGCCATAATGTAATTAATCCAATGATACCCCAGCTAATTTGGCTGCTGGTTGAGTTAATCATCATATTTCCACCAAAAACACCCCACGCCATAAGTGGAATACCTACAACCAGTGCAGTAATAGAGTTTTTAATGTGAGTTTTATAGGTTTGACTGTTTTGCTCTTGTTGGCGAGCACGGCGTTCGTCTTCATTTTCACTTAGCTCTGCACCGTATCCTGCTTGTTCAACAGCATGGATGATAGCTTGAGTTTGACCATCGCCACTAACAAGTGCAGTTCTCTCTGCTAAATTGACGTTTACAGACTCTACCCCGGTAACACTAGCGATTGCTTTCTCTACTGAAGCCACACAACTAGCACACGTCATCCCAGATAACAGAAATTGCTGAGTTGTGGCAATACTCTGTTTATTCTCAGTAGGCTGTGATACTTCTTCTGTTATTACAACCCCTTCAACTGGCTGAGTGTCTTGTAGCTCAGTTAAACTGGCTTGATAGCCTGCATCGGTAACAATAGTAAGCAATTGCTCCGCATTGAGATTTGATGAAACAACAGCATGTTTTGTCTCTATTTCAAGAACAGAAACAGATTGAGCTTCAAAAGCGGCTTTGAGTTTTGCGACACATTTACCACAGGAAAGTCCTGATAAATATAACGTTATTGTCGTTGGTTCGGATTCATCTAGAAGAGAGTCTGAAGCATCTAGAGCTTGATAACCGAGACTATCAATTAACTCGATAAGTGACTGCTTACTTATTGCCCCTGTTACATCAAGGCTTGCGGTACTTACTTGATAACTTACAACATCACTTCGTGCTTTAAGCGCGGCTTCCACTTTAGCAACGCAATGACCACAAGAAAGACCTTGTAAGGAAAATTGATAATGATAACCCACGTTATAGCCTAACTCTTCGATGATAGAAAACAGACTAGAAAGTGGGGCATCACTGCTAACATCAATATGATCGGTATCAATATCATGAATGACGGTGTTAGGTAAGGTTTCAATAGCCGCACGGATCTTTTTAACGCATCCCATGCAACGTACATTTTGCATTGGTAGATCAAATCTAGACATAGCATGACCTTAAATAAGATTATTCAACTGTATGTAGAATAAACCTTCCATCAAGGGGAAGGTCAATATTTATTTTTATGAGGTATATTTTATTGAGATGACGAGAGAAAGTCGAAGTTTGATACTAATCATAAAATGAATTAAGGTTTAAAAAGATTCCAGATACAGAAAGGTTGCACTGTGAATATTAGTGATATTGCAAAAAAAACTGACTTAACAACAAAAACCATTCGCTTTTATGAAGATAAGGGCATTATTACTCCCCCTATGCGAGCTGATAATGGTTATCGCTATTATAATGATGGGCACTTAGCTGAACTGTTATTGATAAAACGCTCTCGCTTAGTGGGATTTTCCTTAGAAGAGTGTCGTGAGCTATTGGCGCTGTCTCGCGATCCTAATCGACGTAGTGCTGATGTAAAACAAAAAGCTATCGCCAAATTGAAAGATATCGATCATAAGATCAGTGAGTTAATTCAAATGAAACATACCCTGGAAACACTCACTAAGCAGTGCCCAGGGAATGAGCATTCATGTTGCCCTATTATTGAAGGGTTGAGTAATGAAAAGCTTTAATGTTCAGAATCACCTAGTGACAATTTTCCTTTATAAGGAACAATCAGCAGTTGGTTTTTAGGTCGATTGGAGTAGAACATTACCTCATTATTGCCAAAGTGAGAGATTTTAGCTTGGCGCCAAAACCGTCGATTGGCATTATTAACGCTATCAATAGACGCATTGGTGATCTCTTTCGTATGGTCTTCATGATTGGTAATTAATAGTCCTGCATTACCAAAGGCGTAGAAATAGAGACCTTTTAGTACAATATAGCCATTTCCCTTCTCTGGGTCCGGGTAATCAATAAGTGTATATTGCCCAAACTTACAACTGCCAAAACGCTCATGACCTGGAATCTTATACTCAAGGTTAAAATCACATCCCATGCCATTTATCAATGGGTAGAGAAATAGTAAGCCTATAACTACTAATAGAATTTTAGTTTTGCGCATGAATCTTACCCATCATATCAATGTATAGCGTGCCGTCTTTATCTTTTGGTAATTGCCCTGGTTTTAACAATTCGATGTTGCCACACACTTTTTGATTTTCAAATGCAACGCAGGGTGGTGTTTGCCAACTACTGAGCCATAACAATACCCATAATACAGCGAATACTGAAAGAATGGCTGTACAAGATCTTTGCCAGTTAACTTTGTGCTTGTTTCTACATTCTCCTTGAAGCAACGACTCTTTTGGAATATTAGCTTCAGTTTTGACATCTAAAATGCTTGGTTGAGACACATCAACGGCCTCAAGAGTTTCCTGAGATAATTCTTCTTCATTGATGGTCTGTTGTTGCTTTACAAAGGTGTTTTTGGCAACAGTGAACCCTGCGCCTTTGATGGTAATGATGATTTCATTTTTTGTTTTAAACGCCTTTCGAAGATTAGCGATCGCAACATTTAAAGAGTTGGGCACGACAATTTTTTCTGGCCACCCAATGTCTAATAATGTTTCTCTACTGACTATCTCACCACTGTTATCGATGAGGTATTGTAAAATCTTTGTTTCACTGGCGCTTAATTTTGTTGTTATATCGTCGGCAGTATAAGCACTCTTTTGTGGTTCAAAAAGGTCATTGCCATGTTTATAGGTGATCATATTTTGCTATCCGCATAGAGCTAATTGCCTGCGCAAACAGCGCAGTGTATCCAATAGAGCATATTTAAGACGTTAGAGTCATCATCATATAAGAACGTGCTTTGTATGAGTTCAATCACATTTTATGTCTTTATAAGTTCAATTCCTAGTCACTAAAATAAAGTGATGTTTATTTTTATCATAAATCCTACCAAAAAATTTATTTTGGGAAGAGATGTAAAAATCTTATGAATGTAAAATTGTGTTAGTTTCTTGACTTGAATTTAACGTGAAGATTAACTCAGAACAATAGGATTTTAGCCAAGGTAAAGGAATTTCTCTACGCGTAAAGTGTCTGTAATTAATTGTTTTTGATTGGTTTTTATTTTTATTTATCTTTTGTTTATTATGTTTTTATATCTTTCGGAAGATAAATTTAATTCATAAATTAGTGCTTGCTTTGAGTAGAGATTAAAAGAGGGTTTTTCAGAAGTCATTTTTTTGGCGTTACTAAAAAAAACTCAATTAATTGTGAACATAGTTTTTTATTATTTGCTTTTGAGTGACGTTAATCACACAATGTATCTCGTTCCTGACATACGCCGTTCTGCGATACACACAAAAAAATACAGTACGCACATAAAAAGAACGGACAATTAGAAAAGTTCAAGCAATACGCATTGGAGTTAACAATGAAATTGAAATCTCTATCTCTATCTGTACTAGCTGCACTATCTCTAGGTGTTGCAACTTCTGCAATGGCAGCTGACGCAACTGCAACTGATGCAAACACTGTAGCAACTAAATCTGCTGCAACTGGTCACTGGTACTCAGGTGAAGGCCATGGCTGGTGGATCGGTGGTGCACTAGGTATGGGTTACGTTGGTAACAACGATGAAGGCGTATTTGGTGGCGAAACTAACGCTCCTAGCGTTAAACTAGACGCTGGTTACGACTTCAACCAATATGTTGGTGTTTACGGTAGCTACGACTTCATGTATGACCTAGGTAACGCTGATATGCACATCGGTACTCTAGGTATTAAAGGTAACCTACCTCTAACTCAGAAACTATCTGCGTTTGGTAAAGTTGGTGCTTCTTACATCTTCGCTGACAACAATGAGTCAGGTCACGAAGCATGGGATAACCTAGGTCACCTACATTCAGACAGCTTCTCTGCAACTGCAGGTCTAGGTCTGTCTTACCAGATCACTAACGCGCTATCTACTCAAGTAGGTGCAGATTACTACCAGAACCTTGATACAACTAAAGGTCACGCAGATCTAACTCAAGCTTACTGGGGTATGACTTACAAGTTCGGTCAACCTGTAGCTCCTGCAGTTATCACTAACGAAGTTGAAGTAGTTAAAGAAGTAGCTGTTCAAACTGCAACTCGTTCTACTTACGTTCTACCATACCAAAATGGTCAAACTAAGCTAAACGACTACGGCCGTTACAACCTAAACGAAGTTGTTGCAACAATGAATGCTAACCCAGAAGTTACTGCACAAATCGTAGGTCGTACAGACTCTGTTGGTTCTAAAGCAATCAACGAGAAAGTATCTAACGCACGTGCTCAAGGTGTTGCTGAGTACCTAGAAGCGAACGGTATCGACGCATCTCGTCTAACTGTTTCTTCTGTTGCTAACAACGATCCACTAGTTGCTGGTAATTCTAACGGCGCTAACCTAATCGAGCGTTCAGTTCAAATCATCCTTAAGTAATTTAAGGTTGTCTCTTTACTAACTTTGTTTAGTAAGTCTTAACAATGCCGGTGGCCATTAAAAACCACCGGCATTATTTTTGAAATTTTCTTCCTTAGTCTTTTTTTAGCCATTTTATGTGATGGCGGGCTAAACTCGTTTGAATATTAAGCGATTAAGGAAGTAGATTTTGAGAGGGAAAGTAGCAATGAAATATATTAAAGTTCTTATTCTGGCCTTACTAAGTACTACATTAGTCGGTTGTTTTTCTAATCAACAACTCAATGAATCAACTAAATTTGTTGGCGACTGGACATTAAAAGGTGGAGTGAACTTACCTGGTATTACCAAGCGTCAACCCAATATCGTTATTGAAAATGACATGACAGTCTCTGGTTTTACTGGCTGTAATACATTTAAAGGTAAATTAAATTCTGTAAATGGCCAAAGCACGAATTTCACTTTACCAGCAGTAACGCGCAAGATGTGTTTACCAGAGTTAATTACGCAAGAAAATAATATGTTGAATATTTTGCGTAGTGCAACGAGTATTGAGTTGATTAACCATACTTTGGTTATAGATTCAGGTGATAAGTTCTTAGTCTTTGAAAAAACAAACTAAAATAAAAAATATAGCTCAATAAAAAAGCTTCCTTGTGGAAGCTTTTTTATTATCTATTTAAAAGAGATTAGTACAGTAGGGCGTAAAGTTGGCGACGATAACGAGATGCTAATGTGTTGCCTTGTCCTAGTGCAGCAAGAAGATCAAGCATGGATTTTTTGGCTTGACCATCGGCAAAATTTAGATCCTTTTTTAGAATTGATAGTAGAATCTCTAAAGCTTCTTCATGACGATTAGCCTGACTGTATTGGATCGCTAGCTCATAACCTACCTCAAAATTATTAGGTTCTAACTGCCATTTTTGTTCAAGCTCTCGAATTTCTGGTGAATCTGCAGCCTCTTTATGAAGTTCAAGTTTAGCCAGTAGTCCTTTGTACTTAGCATCCTGATCTTGCATTGGGATCTGATTTAATATTTCTTCGGCTTCATTAAATTGCGCCGTTTCAAGTAAGCATTCGGCAATAGCTAGATTAACAATATTGTCTTGAGGAAATTGAGGAGCAAGTTGACGTAAGGTCGGTAAGGCCTGTAGATAGTCTTTTTGATCAACTAATGATAAAGCGCGCTTTAATGCTAATTCTTCAGGACTCGGTAAATATTTGCCTAACATTTCACGCAGACTTTGCTCTGTTTGAGGCCCAGCTGAACCATCAACAGGTTGACCATTCTTAAATACAGCAACAGTAGGAAGGCCTCGTACACCAAATTGACCTGCTACCATAGGTTGACGCTCACAATCTAGTGTCGCAAGTGTCATCAGTTGAGGATAATCTTGACTGATTTGTTCAAGAGTACGATTAACTTCTACGGTTTCAGGCATTGAGGGAGCCCAAAAGCTGATCACAACCACAGAGCTCATGGATTGTTCGAGGACTTGCTGTAAGTTCTGTTCGGTAATTTCAATAACAGATGAGCTATTCATAGAGGTATTCCATTCTTAAGGTAGATACTTAATATATGGGGATCAAACCTAGCGAATCAAGTTGGATAACTAAAACTGAGAAGCCCAAAGAGAGGATCTTTGGGCTTATAAATCAGTTAGTAAAAGTGAGCATAAGAGCTAGTGTTACACAGACGCAAAGTAGATTAATTTGGCGCAATGTCATTTATACACCTAAAAAGTAATCGGGGATTATCTATTTACCTTATCTACTCTATAGTGGTTGTGTGACACAATTATGACGAGAGCTGAGTATTAATGACTTTTACTCACTATTTTATCTAACAACTGACTTGGCAAAACTCGACGTAAAAAAGCAAAAATATAGGTTGGTTGGGTAACAAAATATCGTGCTTTAGGTTGCTTTGCTTCGATGATAGAAATTAAGCGTTGATAAACCGCATCAGGCTGTAGTGTGAAGCGATTAGACGGAGAAGGGTTCGCTAACCGTTCCAGAGTTTGTTGATATGAGTGTTTGTGGCGAGAGTGCTCAATATTGATGTAGCGTTCAAAATAACGTTTTGCGGTCGCGCGAAATTGGCTTTCAATAGGTCCAGGTTCAATTAAAGATATGTGAATAGGAGTATCTGCCAACTCTAATCGTAAAGTATCGGTATAACCTTCAATGGCAAATTTGCTGGCGTTATAAGCTCCACGATATTTCATTGCGACTAAACCCAATACTGAGCTATTTTGCACAATCTTACCGCTTTTTTGTTTGAGCATTTGGCTAATGGTTAGGCGAGTTAAGGTGTGCCAACCGAAAAAATTAGTGGCAAATTGTTCTTTTAACGCTTCGGTAGGG
Source organism: Photobacterium damselae subsp. damselae (assembly GCF_038086725.1). Classification (NCBI taxonomy): domain Bacteria; kingdom Pseudomonadati; phylum Pseudomonadota; class Gammaproteobacteria; order Vibrionales; family Vibrionaceae; genus Photobacterium; species Photobacterium damselae. The sequence goes on along the minus strand of NZ_CP146970.1, from coordinate 2,509,029 downwards.
AGATCTTCTAACGCTCCTGGTTGACCATAAGCGGCATTATTAAAAAGAATATCTATGTTGCCATTAAGTAATGCTAATGCCTGAGCAAATCCTTTCTCGATTGATGTATCATCACTCATTTCCATATTGACGGTCGATATACCAAGCTGTTGTAGCGCTTTATGATCGTATTCCGTTCGGCAGGTTGCAACGACATGATGTCCTGCTTGGTGCAATTGTTTAGCGCAATAAAACCCAATTCCTGAGCTGCAGCCTGTGATTAGTATTGAAAGCATCTGTATTGACTCTATTTTAATGTTGTTGTGCCAAAGTATGTTCTAAAGCTGGCTGCAATGTAGGATAAACAAAATGAAACCCAGCTTGAATAAGGTGTTCTGGATAAATATTTTGGCTATCAAGTAATAAGCTGGAAGACTGACCTAGAACCGTTTTTAGCAACCAAGCAGGAGTTGTCAGCAAATGCGGGCGTTTAACGACATGAGCTAAGGTTTTACTAAATTCTTGGTTGGTAACTGGGTTTGGGGCTGTAAAATTAAAGACCCCATTTAAATCTTGATGATTAAGTAGATATAAGATGCCTTTTACCATGTCATTAAGATGAATCCATGGAAAATATTGTTGTCCACTTCCCAGCTTTCCGCCTAATCCTAATTGATAAGCGGGAAGCATTTTTGCTAAAGCGCCGCCATGTTTGGCTAATACAATACCTGTTCTTAATAGACAAACTCGCGTCTGCTCAGATTGTGCTTGATGGGCTATTTTTTCCCAGCGCATACACACGTGTTGGGCAAAGTCATCAGGATGAGTCAAATATTCTGATTCCTCTGTGATTTGTTCAGGCCCAGTATTGCCATAAATTCCAACGGCTGAACCACTAATAAAGGTATGAGGCGGATTGCTTCCAGCTTTTATTTTATCGACTAAAGATTGTGTTAAAGCCCAGCGACTTCGACAAATAAGCTCCTTTTGACTGGCAGTCCATCGCTTATTCATAATAGGTTCGCCCGCTAGATTAATAACGGCATCGAACTGATCTAAATTCTCATAACTCTCTAAGTTTTCAATTATCTTAATGTGATGTCCTAGTGAGTCATAAGCTTTTAAAGGAGAGCGGCTAAGGACAGTAATCTGATTATGAGATAAATGTCGCAGCAGGGCTTTTCCGATAAACCCTGTTCCACCCGTGACTAATATGTTCATCATACTCTTCTCTCCCTAACATTTTGCTGAGTATAAAATTGTCTTGTTTATGAGTATGGCAAGGAATGGCAATTAATAATGCACTAGCGTAGACTTCCTTGGTGTTTTACTCAATCTATACAGTTTGTCATGAAATTATTTATTGCTTCAGATATTCATGGTTGCGCGGTAAGCACCCATAACATGCTACAACGTTTTGAACAAAGTGGTGCTGAGTATCTTATTTTACTGGGTGATATTCTTAATCACGGTCCTCGTAATGCCTTACCAAGTGGTTATGACCCAATTAAGGTTTCTGAGCTTCTTAACCCTTATGCTGATCGTATTATGGCAGTTCGCGGTAATTGTGATAGTGAAGTGGATCAGATGCTGCTCCAATTCCCTTTGATGAGTGATTTTAATTGGGTTTTATTGCCAACAGGGCAGCGACTATTTTTAACCCATGGTCATTTATACAATAAAGATAAACATCCCAAATTGCGTGCAGGTGACGTGATTGTTTCTGGTCATACTCATATTCCAGTTGCCGAAATGATGGATGAGCTTTATCTTTTTAATCCGGGCTCGATAACGATTCCTCGCAATGGTTTACCTGCCAGCTATGGTTTATTAGAAGGCAACCAGCTTATTGTGAAAACTTTTGATGATGAAGTTCTACAACAGGTTTGTATTGCTTAGCTTTTAGGTAAAAAATAAATTTAGGCAAAAAATAAACAAAAAAATGCCCAGGCAAGTGCTGGGCATTTTTGTATTTCACTAGCTAAGAGATTAACTCTTATTAGTTAGTTTCAGCTTGTTTTGCCTGAATCGCAGTTAGCGCTACTGTGTATACGATATCGTCTACTAGAGCACCACGAGATAGGTCGTTTACAGGCTTGCGCATACCTTGCAGCATTGGACCGATAGATACTAGGTCTGCTGAACGCTGTACCGCTTTGTAAGTTGTGTTACCAGTGTTTAGGTCTGGGAATACAAATACAGTTGCTTTACCTGCTACTGGAGAGTTAGGCGCTTTAGATGCTGCCACGTTTTCCATGATCGCTGCGTCGTACTGTAGAGGACCGTCGATAACAAGATCTGGACGTTTCTCTTGAGCGATGCGAGTTGCTTCACGTACTTTATCAACGTCTGCACCCTTACCAGAAGTACCAGTAGAGTAAGAGATCATTGCTACGCGAGGATCGATACCAAATGCTTTTGCAGAATCTGCAGATTGGATAGCGATTTCAGCAAGTTGCTCAGCTGTTGGATCTGGGTTGATCGCACAGTCACCGTAAACCAATACTTGGTCAGGTAGAAGCATGAAGAATACAGAAGATACGATAGAGGCATCTGGTGCAGTCTTGATGATCTGGAATGGAGGTACGATAGTGTTTGCTGTTGTGTGTACAGCACCAGATACTAGACCGTCAACTTCGTTGTTTTCTAGCATCATTGTACCTAGGAATACTGAATCTTGTAGTTTCTCACGAGCAACTACTTCAGTCATACCTTTCGCGCCACGAAGCTCAACTAGACGAGCAACGTAGTTTTCACGAACTTCATCAGAGTTGATGATAGTTACGCCAGCACCTAGAGTCACACCTTGCTGTTCTGCAACGCGCTTGATCTCTTCTGGGTTACCAAGAAGCACACATTCTGCAATGCCGCGCTCAGCACAGATAGCAGCTGCTTTAACTGTACGTGGCTCGTCACCTTCAGGAAGCACGATACGCTTAGCTGCGCTACGAGCAAGTTCAGTTAGCTGGTAACGGAATGCTGGTGGGCTTAGACGACGCTCGCGAGTTGAACCTTCAGTTAGAGATTCAATCCACTGACCATCGATGTGGCTAGCCATGTATTCGTTAACAAACTCAACACGCTCTTTATCATCTGCAGGAACTTCTAGGCTGAAGCTCTGTAGGTTTAGAGAAGTCTGCCAAGTGTTGCCTTGTGCGCTAAGAACTGGAAGACCAGTTGCAAATGCACGCTCACATAGATCCATAACTGGTTTTGGTAGGTCGTAACCGCCAGTTAGAAGAAGTGCACCAATCTCAACGCCGTTCATTGCAGCAAGACAAGCCGCTACGATTACGTCTGGACGATCCGCAGAAGTTACAAGTAGTGAACCTGGACGGAAGTGCTCAACCATGTGAGGGATAGAGCGTGCACAGAAAGTGATGCTCTTAATACGACGAGTCGCGATTTCACCTTCGTTTAGAACTTCAGCATTTAGGTGCTGAGCAATGTCTGTTGCACGAGTTGCAATTAGCTCTGGGCTCCAAGGTGCACAACCTAGTACACGGATTGGGCTAGAGTTAAATACTTGCATTACTTCAACGTTTGAAGATAGTGCTGCTTCTGCATCATCAAAGATTTCAGAAAGGTCAGGGCGAGTGCGGCCTTCTGAATCAACAGGTGCGTTAAGCTTGTTAACGATAACACCAGAGATTTGTTTGTTTTTGATGCCACCGAAGTTAGAACATGCTACTTCGATACGCTCTTTAAGCTGAGAAGCGTTATCAGTACCAGGTGATACAACAAATACGATTTCAGCATCAAGCGTTTTTGCGATTTCAAAGTTGATTTGGTTCGCAAATGGGTGCTTACGAGTTGGTACTAGACCTTCGATAAGAGCAACTTCAGAGTTTGCAGTTGCTGCTTTAAAACGAGCAACGATTTCTTCTAGTAGAACATCAGTTTGGTCGTTACGGATCAACTCTTCTGCGCTTGCCATTGATAATGGATCAGCGATTTGCATATCGCTGTTAGCACGGATGATTGTTGTAGTTAGGTCTGGCTGCTCGCCGCCTTGACGTGGCTGTGCGATAGGCTTAAAGAAAGAAACACGAACGCCTTTGCGTTCCATAGCGCGTAGCACACCAAGGCTAACGCTAGTTAAACCAACTCCAGCACCAACTGGAATAAGCATAATAGTACGAGACACTATAGATTCCTCAGAACTATTGGACATAAAGTGCTGTTCAATAACCCTTCTCTAAACATGAATCTCAGAAAAGATAGCCATAGAGCAGCACCACAAGTGCATCATGGAAATACCATGAAAAAACGGCCGGCATAGAGCCAGCCGTTTGAGATACTAATGAATTAGATGTTTGCTAGAAGAGCTGTGTCTTCAGCGATTACTAGTTCTTCGTTAGTAGAAACAACCATTGCAGGAATACGGCTGTTTGCAGAAGTGATTACGCCTTCGCCGCCGAAACGTGCTTTAAGGTTTGCTTCACCATCAACTTCGATACCGAAGATAGCTAGACGGTTAAGAACCATTTCACGGATAGGGCCAGAGTTTTCACCGATACCACCAGTGAATACGATAGCGTCTAGACGACCATCAAGAGTCGCAGTGTAGCCAGCAACGTACTTAGCTAGACGGTGACAGAACACGTCCATTGCACGAGTTGCTTCTTCTTTATCGCCGTAGTTGTCTTCAACGAAACGACAGTCAGAAGTCACACCAGTTAGACCTAGAAGGCCAGACTCTTTAGTGAACATAGTGTTGATTTGATCAACGCTCATGCCTAGCTTGTCGTGTAGGTGGAACATAACAGCAGGGTCTAGGTCACCACAACGAGTACCCATTACTAGACCTTCAAGAGGAGTTAGACCCATTGAAGTATCAACACACTGACCGTTCTTAATAGCACATACAGATGCACCGTTACCTAGGTGACAGTTGATGATGTTTAGTTCTTCTTGTGGCTTACCTAGACGCTCTGCAGTTTCGCGAGCGATGAAGCGGTGAGAAGTACCGTGAGCGCCGTAACGACGGATACCGTGCTCTTTGTATAGGTTGTAAGGAATTGCGTATAGGAACGCTTCTTCAGGCATTGACTGGTGGAACGCAGTATCAAATACAGCTACGTTCTTAAGCTCAGGGAAGTTGTGCTTAGCAGCTTCAATACCGATGATGTGAGCTGGGTTGTGAAGCGGTGCGAAAGTTGCAGCGTCTTCGATACCTTTAAGTACAACATCGTCGATTAGAGCAGATGCTGTGAATTGCTCGCCACCGTGAACGATACGGTGACCGATAGCGCCTAGGTTCTCTTTAAGCTCAGGCTTAGAAGCAAGGATAGTATCAACCATGAATGCTAGAGCTTCTTCGTGAGCAGCACCTTCACCTAGTTGTGCTTCGTGCTTGCCATCAAGTTTCCACTTGATACGAGCTTCTGGAAGACCTAGACATTCTGCTAGACCTGAAAGATGTTCTTCACCTGATACTGGATCGATGATTGCGAACTTTAGAGATGAACTACCGCAGTTTAGAACTAAAACCAGCTTAGACATGAGTGTGACTACCTATAATCTGTCTGAAAGTTGATATTCATTTGAATAAAAAGTACCCATAGAATAGACGATTTTTAACTATCGTACTAATCTGGGCTAAATTCTGAATCATTCCATTAATGGGAATTGAGTAACCAGCAATTCTGGGTCATCCTTGAAGCTGCCAAGTTGCCAATATCACAATATCGGGCAACAATTATAAAAGGCGTGCATAGGATAGCGATTGTTACGGAATATAACAAAAAGATTTTTGCAAAAAATTAATTTGAATCAAGTTTATTATCTAAATTTTTTAAGTTTTATACTTTTTTTTGAAAGTTGTTTATTTATTGGTGCATTATGACTCGACACTCATTTTGGCAACATTTTACAAACGGGCAGCAGTACATGGATATTTGGCCAATGCGCAAAGAATTGATGCCAATTTTTCCTGAGTATCGCTATATCAAAGCAACCAAATTCGCGATTCGAGTGATGCCGGCGGTGGCTGTTATTAGTATTTTAAGTCAGATGACGTTTGCTCATTACTCATCAATGCCACAAGCAATGGCCGTTGCACTGTTTGCTTTATCCATGCCATTGCAAGGCTTGTGGTGGTTAGGTAAACGAAGCCGCAAAGTCTTACCGGTTTCTCTAGCATCATGGTATCGAGAAATTCATGACAAGATCAGTGCAGAAGGTCATGCCTTACCACCAGTAAAAAAAACGCCAAGATATAAAGAGTTAGCAGAGGTGCTAAACCGAGCATTTAAGCAATTAGACAGTAGCGCACTAGAACGTTGGTTTTAGATTTTCAGTAGGATAGTTTGGTTTTTTGTTCATTTTGTTGTCATAAATGAACGATATAGTACGTAAAAAGCATACTGTTCAGGATGGAGAAAGGAAGCTTTGTTATATTGAACGGGCTACAAGAGATATTGGATGTCTCTCCCTCGAACCCCACAGCTTGGCCGCCGGTGGGGTTCTGCTTTTTAGTGGCTAAATAATACAGCTAATTTAGTCGTTAATAACATTTTAAGTTGCTGTTTCTTTGCTGGATCATTTGCATCGCAGCCATCATTTTATCTTTCTGCACATAGCTTTTGGGCAGACTCATCATTTCAACTCGATAATCAACAGAACCTACTGTAACGTCGTCGTTTTTGGTCACGGGAGTCACTAGAGCTACCTGTAATTTAGGGTTACGCGCTTTGATCCTTGATGCGGTACCCAGCCCATCCATTACATGAAAACGTCCGGCGGTATGCATAATCTGATGGTTTGGATGTTGAACTAAGTAATTCACAATACTTTCAGCCATAGTATCGTCCCAAGCAGTTTGCGCCGCAAATTGACGTTCTGTCTTTGCCTCATCGCCATGATGCATCGATGCTTTAAATTTTTGTTTGTAGGCGTCGTTGGATAACGTGAGTTTTGATGCAACCCATTGTCGTTCATTTTCAGGCAGCTTATTTAGGTAGTCGCCACCTTGTTGACCTATACATCGTACAATAGACTTTGGCGCATTAGCTGCGAGTACATCAAGCTGGTTTTGCTTGGCAAATTCAACTAAAGGACGGTAATCACTGGTGTAATTAGGCCATGCATTGGCTTCTTTAGTTAGCGTGCTTTCACCTATTTTGCCAGCAAGATAATCATTAAGTACCCCTTGTTTATCTCGGGTAAATTGTTCCATAGAAAGGGTTAGGTCAGCATTTTGTTGGTATAACGCTGCCAATAACTGGGCTTGGAGTAGGTGAGCTGCTGGGTGTCCATGCCATTCACCGACTAAAACAACATCAGCATTTTCTAATTGCTTTGCTAACTGCTCGACTGTCATCGTATTGTGGTTGGAATCTGTGATGTGGTAATCGTAGAAAGTATTGAGCTTAGAGGATGGTTGTGGCGCTGTGGCACATCCCGTTAAGAGGGCGGCGATGGTAAGAGGTAACCAAGCTTTCATAATGTATCCATTGCAAAAAATGAGATTGGGCGTTGCAACGGATAGTAGTAAAGATGAGAGTTATTATCAAATGATATTGATAGTTACTCTCACCTTTGATTGGTATACAAGTGTGTTACTTAAGCTTTATTGCTATGCTTTTTATAAACTCGAATCGCAAAATCCGCTTCGCAGTGGAAGTTCTGTGCTGCTTTTAATTGTTGCCAAACTGCTTCTGAAGTTTTCCAAGCAAAAGGTGTCATCTGCATAAGCGCACTCGCTTCTTCACCATTTAATGTCATATCGTAGTGCAAGTTATCATCAACAATCAGTTCAAAACCTTCAATGTCTTCTGGTGGTACATCATGCAGATGCACGTCCGAATAGATCAATTCTTTTAATTGGTAGAGATGGCGTGGCGCTGGAGTAACAGCGACTAAAATCCCCTCAGCCTTAATGGTTCGATATAATTCTTCCCCTTTACATGGGGCATAAATACGAACAACACCATCAAGGAAATCATCAGCAAACGGAAGACGATGGCTAGAAGCGACACAAAAATGACAGTTATGGTAGCGTTTAGCCGCATATTTTACCGCCACTTTTGAGATATCAAGTCCATGAATCTGTAACTCAGGATATTGAGAATGCAGTTGTTCAAATTCACTGGTGTAATAACCCTCACCACAGCCAATATCTAATAGTTGCTGAGCTTGTTCTGGTAAATATTGCTGTAATTGGGCAATAACAGCATCACGCAAAGGTTGGTAGTGGTCAGTATTTAAAAACAAGCGGCGAGCCTGCATCATTTCTTTGTTATCACCAGGATTTTTGGAGCTTTTATGGTGCGCAGGCATTAAATTTACATAGCCTTCTTTTGCCACATCAAATTGATGATTGTTTTGGCAGCGCCAATGATGATCAGTCAAAGAAAGAGCGTGGTGGCATAGGGGACATTGATAAGACATAAGTAAAACCTGCAAAAAGAGAATCGCGTTATTTTACCTAAATACGGTTGAGATACTAGATTTCAACACCATCCCATTTCTTGTTCCCTTATTGGCCTAATAAGTATTCCTCTTAAAGTGATACTCATTATTTTTTTCTCGTGAAATATCTATCTCTGTTTATAGCTCTCAAAATTTATTAGTGCTCTATACATTTTAGTGCTAAGGGAGTGAAGGATACGGATCACATATTTTGAAAAGCAAAAATAGATCTCAATCACAGCTAAAAATTATAGTGATTAAGCGTTTTTTTATTCAGTATTCGTTCAGTTATTTTCGCTATTTTGACAATTAATTAAGTTATTGAATGTTTTTAAAGCATTTTGTTGCTTGGTTATTTGTAGGATAGAAATAACTTCATATCCATTTTTTTTATGGCAAAGAAAGCAATTAGGGGGATTTCTTTGTTCTGTTGTGAAGGAAATGGTTCAAATAGGATTGAATACAATGAAAAAAACACTTTTAGCAGTAACGATTCCAGCGGTAATGATGGCATCAACCGTTCAGGCCGCAACAATTTATCAAGCTGAAGACGGTTCTCATGTTGATGTGTATGGTCGTTTAGGCTTTAACATCACTGATCGTGATAACGATGGCGATGAATCTCATGTCGATGGTAATTTTGATGGTCGAATTGGTCTTGGTGGCTCACAAACGGTTAATGATAAGGTTTCAGTTATTGGTTGGGCTGAATACCAAGTGAATGCTGCTGAATATGCTAATAATCTTAATTCAGATAGTAAGGACTTAACTGCTCGTTATGTTTGGGCAGGGATCGATGCTTCTGAGTACGGTAAAATTACTGGTGGTCGTGTAGCGTCTGGCTTAATTATGTTGACTGACATTGCTGATGTATTTGCAGCATCAGATGTAACTATTGCTCGTCAAGTGAGTGCGATTGATTCAACGGCAACTCAAGTATTCCGTCAAGATGGCACGCTTCAATATCAAAACACTTTTGGTGCCCTAGATGTCTCAGCGGCTTATATCTTAGGTAACGGCACTTCTGATCTGAAAACGGCTTACAATGGTGCCCTACGTTATACACTAGATTTAGGTAATGCAGGTAAGTTGGCACCTGTGGTTGCGTATCAATATGATGAGACAGACAACAAAAATAACGATGCGAAAGATTATACATTCTGGGGTGTTGGTACACGTTACTATATTGAGAAGTTGATGCTTGGTGCCATGTACTCTGAGGGCGAATTAGGCTTCTTTGATGGTCGTGAAAAGAGTAAAGATAAAGTTTATGAATTAACTGCAGTTTATGATCTTAATGACAGTTGGGCATTACGTGCTGGTTACCGCTCATTAGAAAATGAGGGTGGTGATGAAACAGAATACAAAGATACTACGTTAGAAGCACAATATAAGCTTACCGATCGCTCTTCTATCTTTACTAGTTATGTTTTCCGTGATGGTAAAAAAGGTAATGGTTCTATTCCATCGATTGATTGGAATGGCTGGAATAATCCAGAAGAAGACTACTTCCATGTTGGATTACGTTACGAATTCTAAACTGTAACCGAGCATGATTAATAAGCCAGTAGTGATATCAACTACTGGCTTTCACTGTATTTACTAGGTAGTAATGATGAAAAGAATCACCTCACTTGCTTATGCTGCTGTACTTTTAAGCTCTTATGCAGCGCAAGCCAATGTTAGCTTAGAAATGCCGTCTTATTTTTCTGTTCTCGCGGCTCAGTCACAAGAACTTAAAAAAGCTCAAAAGCAGATCAATTTAACAGATGGTCAACAGCAAGTCTTAATCCGTTTTGAGAGCCCAAGAAATCCACACTCAACGGCACAATCGATGGGATATATTCACTCTCAGCCTTTGCTCGTCACTTTTTCTGCTCAGGATGATGTTATTAAGCTTGTGGCTCCAAGAATCGATACGCCTCAAGAGATTGTGAAATTTGCCAAGGCACCGAAATTTGATCTTATTAATGGAGAGGGACAATCGGTAGAATATAAGATGAAAGCAATCGGCTTTAGTGGTTCACCTTTACTTGCTGATTATAATGCACTGTTGGCTGAACAGATTATGCCCCAAGCAGAAGCTGCACCAACGCAAAATACAATATCAGCTAGCCATAAAATAGCGGTAGCACCGGTTGTTACATCTACTATGACTGTGGAGGCCACGCCCGTATTCGATGCAAGCTCAAAAACAGTCATGCCCATTGATGTTAGTAAATTGTCTCCAACTCAGCGCCAGGAACTATTAAAATCACTGTACCAACAAGCTGATGAAACACAACGAAAAACATTTATGCGTTGGGCTCTTGGATTATAAAGAGAGGATACCCCCAAGGTTTGGTTATTACCGTTGGGGGAAATTAGTGTTAGTTTGAACTGTGCGCTTTATATTCAGCTTTATCTAAGCCATGCTTTTTCATTCGAAGATAGAGCTTTTTACGTGGTATTTGTAGATAAGCAGAAACATCATTTATGCGCCCCGCAAATAGATATAGCGCATCTTCAATAACTTGTTTTTCATAACCATCGATCAAATCATCAAGAGGACTACTCATCTGTTCTAGAGGTTGCGAACGTTCTTGACCTGCCAGTTTTACAATACCAATAGCATAGAGTTCAGCCACATTTTTAAGCTCTAAGACATTACCTGACCATTCATGACGATTTAGTGTATTGATATACGCTTTATCTACTGTTGGTATCGGTTTGTTGAGCTTTAAGCAACTGAGTTTCAAAAAGTGCTTAAATAGAGGCGTAATATCACAGGCTCGTTGTCTCAACGTTGGTAATGAAAAACGCACTTGGCTTAAGAAATAGAATAATTCTGGTACAAACTCTTCTTTTTCTACAAAAGGTTCCGCTAACCCTTCAACAATTGCTAATACGCGAGTTTCTTTTCTACCTAAACGCTCTTGCTCTAATAGCGTACGGCATAACCATTGCTGGATCTCAATTGGCATAAAGTGTGGATTCGTCAAAATCAAGCTACCACCACGAGCACTATTGAGATGGTGCTGCATTTCCATGGCATTTTTTATAGAGCTGCCATTCACTTCAAGTAATGGTCCTTCTGCAACATCACTATTTTTATGCAGTAATTTTGCTACAGAATGACGACCTGATCCTGTTTCACCTTCAATCAGTACATCTTTTCGAGTCGATGCGGCATTAGCAATTTGATCTCGGATTTTTGCAATTAATGGGCTATCACCGAGCAGTGTGTCATTCGCTGCAAATTCTAATGTTTTGCGTTGCTCAATAATTTGTCGGCGTTGTGGAATAAACTTCTCAAGCAGGGTAATTAGCGCCATAGGTTGTAGCGGTTTCTCTAAGAAATCTGTAGCACCTTGACGAACCGCATCTACTGCCATTGGGATATCACCATGACCAGTAATAATAATCACCGGCAGTTCTTTATCTTGTTGGTGCAGCTGTTTGAGCAGATCAATTCCACTAAGCCCTGGCATATACATATCGGTGACAACAACACCGGGCCAATTACGATCAATCATTGTAACGACTTGAGTGGGATCGCTGGTGGTTTTTACTTCAAACCCCGCAATCTCTAACATATCTTGATAGGCGTCGAGTACATCGTTATCGTCATCAACGACCAATACCTGAATATCATCACTCACTAACATAATGTTTTAACTCCAAAACGACCATTGCACCGTGGTTGAGATTCGATGCAAGGAAGATATCTCCATTTAGGCGGGTCATAATTGAGCGACAGATACTTAAGCCCAAACCTAATCCCACATCTTTGGTTGTGGTAAATGGAATAAATAATTTTTTTATAATGTCTTCGCCAAAGCCTGAACCTGAATCGCTTACCGCGAGTTTGATGGAAACGCTATCTTGCGATAGAAGAATAATATCAATGGTGCGGTGTTGATTTCTAGCGACAGCATCACAGCTATTGACTAATAAATTAACCAAAATTTGTTCTAACTGAACTTGATCAGCCAATGCAAATAAACCAGGTGGAACTAAGTTATTGATCACAGTTTTTTGCATTTTAGCTCGGCTCTCAACAATCATCATTGCTTGGTTTATCGATTCTTGTATTTCGACTTTAGCCAATGCATTTCCAGCTGATTGTTTTTTAGAAAAGCTCTTCAGACTTGAGATTATACGCCCCATTCGAGAAGTTAGGTTATCTACTTTCTCTATCGTCGTGAGAAGTTTTGTATAATTTTCTCGTTCAATAGCCATTTTAGCTGTAAAGATATATGTACTTATTGCTGACAATGGTTGATTGAGTTCATGGGCTAGCGAAGTCATAGTTTGACCGACAACGGCCATTTTTGCTGCTTGAATGAGCTCATCTTGAGTATTTCTTAAATCGGCTTCAATGCGTTTTCTGTCTTCAATCTCTTCTTTAAGTTGGCGATTACGATTGGTCAAAGAGAGGGTTTTTTCTTTAACCATGTTCTCTAACCAACGAGCGATATTTTCTTGTTCTGTAATATCGGTGATCGTTACGATGACCTTATCTTGGTTACCTTGTTGAAAAATTCGAAAATCCAATCGTAAATAAATCGTTTCATCAATAATCTTTCGACAAAGTGTCAGATTAAAAGCACCTTGATTTAAAAGAGGGCTATCGGTGTCAAAGAGCGCTTGTAAACGACCGTGCATATCATGTTCAAATAGGTTCCAAATTTGTACTAAGGAATCTGTGATATCCAGTTGAAATAATTTTTGCGCACTGGGGTTCATCGACTCAATCGTTCCAAATAAATTACATGTAATGATACTGGCTTGAGTATTGTTGATAAGACTCAAAGCATTGGTTTTTTGCATCTCTTGCATTTGTTGGCAAAATAGGCGCAAATTATTACCTATCAAACCTATTTCATCATCACCAGTTACCTGTATTGGTGAGTCTAATTTTCCATTGGTAACCGCGGTTAGATCCTGACTTAATAAATTGAGGCGTTTGACAATACCTTTTCCCACTAAGTAGATAGACAACATTATAGAGATAAACATAGTTAGAAATACCACCCCAAATAAAATGATATTACTTAGAGTGATAGTATGACGAGTTTCTTTATTAAGCTGATTAAGGTCGTTATCCGCTTGCGTTACCATTGCTTGAATTAACTCTTCTTGAGATACCATTTGGTTACCAATAGAGTCTTGTAACTGTGTTATTTTCCGTGATAAATCGACATCTTTACGTAACTGTTTTTGCAAATCACCTTGAGGGCTTGTTAATGTAATAAACTCTTTTAATAATTGGCGATAATTAGTTGTAGTTTGATAATGAGCCAGTTGTAGACTTAAACGCGTAATTTCTTTTATTTTGTAATCAATAAAATAGAAAGCATTGCCAAGATCTCGTTGGCGACGCTGCAAAATAATATCTTCGATTAATTGATGAAGTTCATTTTCTTTAATGGTAATTGCTTGAATTAATGAAAACTCAGTCATGACTTCAGTTAACGCTCGGTCTTGTTGAACCGTTGGCATCATACGTTTTAGTTGCCATTCAACATCTTGGCGTAAAGGTGAAAGCTCATCAACCAAATCTTGGTGTAACCATTTTATGGCATTTTGCGTTTGTTGTAGATTGGTAAGTACTTCATTTCTTTGTGCTAATAAGTGGATATAAATAGAGATATCTTGAGTGAGTTTCTCATGTTCTTTTTTCAACGCGACATGATTTTCTAATGAAATGGTTTTTTTTATTGCTGCTGTTATCGATTCAAGATGTTGGTCAATCTTATTATTTAATGCAGTAAATACAATAGGGTCTCGCGTTAGAGCGATTTCATTGAGTTCAGATTGTAATCCTGCCGATTTTCGTTCAAGTTGATAACTAACCTGAAGTGTAGGCATGTTTTGATGAACAATTGTTTCTATTTGACGATTAAGCCGCTCCCAATTGGTTGCGGCAATTAAGCTTACCGCAATGGTAAGAAAGGCCATAAACCCAATAGCAGCAATGAGGCGATTACCGATAGTTTTATTTGAGCGGCTAACACTCATTTTTATCCCCTTAGCTGAGATAATACCTTTTGACTTATTGCGATCGATTCTAGCAAATTGTTGTGCATGGTATCACGCCATTGAGTCAGTGTTTTTTGAGTTAGAGTATCCTGCCTGCTTGATGATAAATAAGCAAAATTTCTTGTGTCTACGTCTTGTTCTGATATTGGCGGTGTTGACGCAAGCTGTTTCGCTTTTTGATAGCTTTTTTGTTGGGATAGCGTTAACTGATGTTGATATTTATCGATATTATGCAGTAATTGCCACGCTTGGTTTATATTGGTTAATTGAAAACTAATGGTTTGATCAAATAGGTATTTAACTAACAAATCTCTTTGCTTCATTAAGGATAATTTGAGCGGTTCAGGCAGTTCTGGACGTATCATTTTATCGTTAATAGCGTATTTATTAATCAGTGATTTTAGTTTCGTCTGTGTGGATTCAGATAGTACATAATCTATAAATTCTAGTGCGTATTTATTCGATGTTGGATGTTTAATTCCGGCAATAAAGCTTGGTAATCGTGGCGTATTTTTCTGGTAATGAAATTCAATAAAGGGAAATTGCTTCTGGTATTCAAAAGCAAAACTGTCTAACACAGGGCCAACCCCGGCGACACCTTGGGATACCATATCGCTAACACCATAGCTGCGGGCAGCAATTTGTTTAGTATTGCCTGCAATTTGGTAAAGTAATGCCCAACCTTTATCCCACCCATAGTGCTGTAAAATACTCTCAACCATAAAATGTGTAGTAATTGAGCGACTTGGACTACCGATAGCGACATGGCCTGCATACATAGGATCTGTTAGCATTTCCCAGGATGTAGGAGCAGGCAGCTGATGTAACTGTAAATAATCTTGATTGGCAATAAAGCCATAGCCAGAATATCCAAATATTGCGATGTTTGGATCCGGGTATTGGAAAAAAGCGTATTTGCCTTGTCTGTTTTGTAATTGATGAGGTAGAGGAAGTAACTCATTATTTTTAATCAACGGCGCAAAAATAATGCGAGATGAAGAGACAATAACATCAATATGTTGGCGATTGTGCGTTATTTGGCGCAGAGCTGCAGACTCTCGACGTGAGAGTACATCGATTTCCAGATTTGGGTGCTGTTGCTGAAATTGCCAAATTAATGGTGCAATAGTGGATTCTGTAAATGTTGTAAGAATCGTAAGTTGTTGCGCTTTTGCGGTATAAGCGAAACAGAACAGAATAAAAAGTAGTAAATATCGCATCATAAAATATGACTGTATCCCAAATACGGCAGAATTTTGTTATGCAAAAAGTAGTTTATACCTATTTTGTATAGTTTGGGGAATGAATTCTTAATTGATAATGGTTGAGGATATGGTTTTTAATGATATTTTTGCGATGTATGTGTCACTTTTGACAAAAAAAGCCAAGAGTATGAATCTTGACTTTTTCAGGTTTCGTCTAAATTTCAAACGACTTATGCGCTAAAAATTTGTTGAATCTCACTTGCCGATAAGTGGTATTGACGTGGGCAGTTGCGCCAAGTCTGTAGCATACGCTTATATTTTTCTAGCATAGGAACTTGGCTATTGAAGTGGTGCTCGGCTTTATCAAACTGAGGATATAGGCCTTCTTCATCCGTTAGGAATCGTACGTAATGAACAAGTTGAGCTTCTGACGCTGCATCGAATCCTAAAAATTGTAGACGGCGATGATCCACCTGCTGTTGGTGAGCGGCATCAAGCATTTTATAAGACTCTTGTAGCGCGTGATACATTTCCATAAAGTCGATTACACGGCGACATTCTTCTTCCGATAACTCCCCAAAATCTTTATTTAATTCACGCATCTGTAGTGCATAGCCACGTTCTACAATGGTTTGTAGGCGGTGATACTTAGCCGCATTATCAGGATCCATCTGCGCCATTAATGTGTATTGATTTGAAAGAATCAGACGTTGAGCGTTAGTCATTTCCATGTGAATTAGCCTTAAATTGTTTTTTATCTGCCTTGAGATTAGCCAGTTTACGATTAAAAAAAATTGATCTGACGACGACCTGAGAACAATTTTAAGCGAAATAACATCAATCGCCTATCTTTTATCCTAATTGTTGGTGATTTGATGGTTTTGTTCTAGATATAACATTATGTTTTAAAAGGTTATTTAATTAAAAATATAAAAAAGCCAAGAAAAAATCTTGGCTTGGGAAATAAAGCATAAAATGAGCAGTTAAAGCTTAGCTTAAACCGATAATATTGCCATCTGCATCTAGGTCCAGATTCATATATGCGGGTTTTTCTGGTAGGCCGGGCATAGTCATTACATTGCCACATAGTGCGTAGACAAATCCTGCGCCTGCACATAATTTTAATTCTCTTACTGGAACAACAAAATCTGTTGGTGCCCCTTTAATCGCAGGATCGGTCGTAATAGACAGTGGCGTTTTAGCCATACAAACGGCTAGATTATCAAACCCTTGTGCTTTAAATTGAGCCAGTTGTTGTTTGGCTAAATCAGAGAGCTCGATCGCTTGAGCGCCGTAACCGACCTCTGCCACACACATAAGTTTTTCTTCTAATGATTGCTCTAAACGATAGAGTGGGGTGAAGTTTGCTGGAGTCTGGCAGGCTTTGACCACGGCATGGGCAAGCTCTGTTGCGCCATCGCCACCTTTGGCAAAGGCTTCACTTAGAGCAACATCGACATGAACATTAAATTCAGTATTAAGGATCATCTCTTTAAGTCGAGAAAGCTCTTCATCACTGTCTTGTGGGAAGCGGTTAATCGCAACCACCACAGGAACCCCATATTTGGCTGCATTGTTAATATGCCAACGCAGATTGTCAAAACCAGCAGTTAAGGCATTAGTATCTGGTGTAAAAATAGTATCCGGTAGGGGTTGGCCAGGGCGAAGATCGTAAAGACCTGAGTTGGCTTTTAACCCGCGTAATGTGGCAACAACAACGGCACAGTCAGGGCCTCGTTTTGCCTGTTGGGCTTTAATATTACACGCTTTCTCAAAGCCCATATCTGAGCCAAAACCACCTTCTGTTACAACAAAATCGGCCAGTTTTAGACCGATTTTATCAGCAATAATTGATGAATTACCATGAGCAATATTAGCAAACGGTCCGGCATGAATTAAGGTCGGTACACCTTCTAACGTTTGCATTAAGGTTGGTTCAATCGCTTCACACATGGTAACCGCCATTGCCCCTGCTACTTGTAGATCTTCTGCCGTAACTGGATTTCCATCAAGATCATAGGCAAGCACGATTTTTCCGATACGTGCACGCATATCCACTAAGTCATTAGAAAGGGCCAAAATAGCCATTAACTCTGACGCTGCTGAAATATCAAAGCCATCGTGACGCTCGATACCATTAATATCTTTACCTGGTTCGTTTTGACCAATAGTGATCATGCGAAGAGCGCGATCATTATGGTCCATCACTCGTTTCCAGACGATGCGATCAATATCAATGCGCAGTGCAGGTAAGCCTGTTTTTTCGCTAAATAGATCATAGCCAAGACGCTGTTCATGGTATAGGCGAGCATCAAGAGCGGCAGCCGCTAAGTTGTGAGCTGCAGTTACGGCATGGATATCACCAGTAAGATGAAGATTCAGCTTTTCCATAGGTGCGACCTGACTATAACCACCACCTGCAGCTCCACCTTTAACGCCAAATACAGGTCCCATTGATGGTTGACGAATACAAGCCATAACGGATTGATTGATCTTCGCCAGACCTTGGGCCAAACCAATTGTGGTTACCGTTTTTCCTTCGCCTAGTGGAGTGGGTGTAATGGCGGTAACAAGGACTAACTTACCCTCTGGCTTATTTGCTAAACGATTTAAAATCGCAGGCTTTACTTTAGCCTTTAATGTTCCTTGAGGGGTCAGATCTTGTGGTTCGATGCCAGCTTGTTGGGCGATTAGATCAATTGGAGTGAGAATTGTCTCACGGCAAATTTGAATATCACTTTTCATTAAGGCGCATCCTTATGAGAGTAACGGCATCGAAAAATCGTTGCTGCAAGTTAAAAGCGGATTGGTGGTTAATGCTATATTTTGCGGTATTTTTAATTACGCAAACGTTTGCGCTGTGTTTATACCATAATTTTATCATGGATAAATAGGAAAAATACGTAATAAGTAGGAGGTTTTTATAGAAATAAAAGAAGGTGTGTAAATCCAGTAGGTTAGAAATGCGAAATATTTTCTTAAGGTATACATAATTGCTGATAAAAAATCTATAGCGAATTTTGCAAACATCCTTTTCAAATTCTATTGTGGTTTTTTGATTTAAATCAATTTATCTTGCGAGAGAATAAATTTATAAAAATATCGCCAATAAAGGAACCACAATGACTGAGCAAGAACCTGTAACTAAAATTCAGCATACAGCACCTATTTCTATCGGTATTATGGCATTTCTAATTGCCTTTGTTGTAATTATGATTTCAGCTAATACCCATCCATTTTAAGTTGCCAGTTTGCGTTACGATATCGCTATTTTATATCGTGAACCAATTCATACAAAAAGAGCGCTTCAAAATAGCGCTCTTTTTATTATGTAATTGTTCAAACTAAGCTAATTACGCGTACTTAGTACATTACCTTACGTTCTGGATTGTAACTTTGGATGATCTCTTTGATCTTTTCCATTGTCTCTTTTTTCGGTGGTTTTACACCTTTTAGAGGGTAATCAAAGCCCATTGCTTCCCACTTATGTTCACCAAGTTGGTGATAAGGCAGCAACTCAACTTTCTCGATGTTATCCATATCTTGGATAAATTCCCCCAGTAAATGAGCAGAACGTTCATCATCGGTATAGCCAGGAACAATCACATAACGGATCCATGTTTTTTGACCGCGCTGATGTAAGTAACGAGCAAAATCTAATACACGTTTATTGGGTACACCAACCAGCTCACGGTGAATGCTATCATCCAGTTGTTTTAAATCTAGCATCACCAAATCAGTATCATCTAATACTTCATCGATAACATCCGTATGTTTACGAATATAACCGTTAGTATCTAGACAAGTATGGATGCCTTCTGCGTGCGCGGCGCGAAAGAAATCACGCACAAACTCTGGTTGTAACATAGCTTCGCCGCCAGATGCTGTTACGCCACCACCAGATGAGTTCATAAAGAAGCGGTAAGATTTAGCTTCGGTAATCAGTTCGTCTACCGTGATCTCTTTGCCGTCATCTAGATCCCAAGTATCTCGGTTATGACAATATTGGCAGCGCATTAAGCAGCCTTGTAAAAACACGATAAAACGGATACCTGGGCCATCAACGGTTCCGCAAGATTCGAAAGAGTGAATTCGACCTTTTACTGACATTGCAAAATCTCTCCGCATTGTGCGATTTATTATGTGGATATTTTATTACAAGTTACTTATTTAACCTAGTCTTAGCCACACTTATATTTATCGACTCCTATTTTAAGATAATATTTAACTATCTGTTTTAATTGTGTTTTTGTGTTGTGATAGAAAAGATATGACACAAAATCAGGTATGAGTGAAATCTCTTAAAGGATAAAAAAACACCACTTTTAGTAAGTATTTACTATAGATGACCTCTCTAATCCTAATTATATGAGTGTTATACTTGTCACAATTTCTTTTCTCTAACATACGTAAATAATCATGACGTCAGCCTCTGAATTATCGACAGCGCCATTAAATAACATTTCAAATCGTATTGAGCTTCTTGCTCCAGCTAAAAATGCCGATTTTGGTATTGAGGCGATTAAGCACGGTGCCGATGCGGTTTACATTGGTGGTCCTGCCTTTGGTGCTCGTGCCGCGGCCGGAAACAGTATTGAAGATATCCAGCGTTTGTGTGAATTTGCTCATAGATACCATGCTCAGGTATTTGTTGCTCTTAATACGATTTTGTCTGACAGTGAATTAGCTCAGGCAGAACAGTTGATTTGGGATATCTATCATGCAGGCGCGGATGCTCTGATTGTGCAGGATATGGGTATTCTACAACTGAATCTTCCACCACTGGCTTTACACGCGAGTACGCAAATTGATAACCGCGATAAAGAAAAGGTCGAATTTTTAGAGCAGGTGGGTTTTACTCAAGTCGTGTTAGCTCGAGAATTAAGCTTACCTCAAATTCATGACATCGCCACTCATACTAATATGCAAATTGAGTTTTTTATTCATGGTGCGCTTTGTGTGAGTTACAGCGGCCAATGTTATATCAGCCATGCATTTACTAACCGCAGTGCCAACCGTGGTTCTTGTTCTCAAATGTGTCGTCTACCTTGTAATTTAAAGACACGTCAGGGGGAAGTATTAGCTGAGAATCAGCATTTGTTGTCACTTAAAGATAATAACCAGACAGCCAATCTAGAAGCGCTTATCGATGCGGGTGTGCGCTCATTTAAAATTGAAGGTCGCCTAAAAGATCTCAGTTATGTGAAAAATGTTACTGCACACTATCGTCTTGAATTAGATGCCATTATGGCTCGTCGTCCTGAGTTATATTCCTCGTCTCACGGTCGAGTCGAAACCAATTTTAATGCCGATCCTGATAAAAGCTTTAACCGCGGTAAAACTGACTATTTTGTTCAAGAGCGTAATACTGGGATCAGTGATTTTCGCACGCCAAAATACCTAGGACAAAAAGCAGGTAAAGTCCGTTTGGTGGGTAAAGATTTTATTGAACTCGATTCTGATCTTGAATTTAATAACGGTGATGGTATCGCATACTTTAGCCAGAATTACCTTAAAGTTCAGCAAAGTGATGACAAGCTTCAGGGGATCCGCGTTAACCGAGCTGATGGTAATCGTTTATATTTTGCCCAAATGCCAAAAGATCTCAAAGTAGGTATGGTGGTTTACCGCAACTTTGATAAAGCCTTTGAAGATCTGTTGGCAAAAGATTCAAGTCGTCGTCGTATCGGTGTGAGTATGATATTAGCAGATAGTCATCGAGGCTTGATGCTGACACTAACAGATGACTATGGTTTTTCTGCCCAAGTCGAGTTTGAGTGTGAGAAAACACCTGCCAATGATGCTGAAAAAACCTTAGCCAATATTCGTAAGCAACTAAATAAATTGGGCAATACCGATTTTGAAGCGCGTGATATTCAGGTGACGACTAGTCAGATGTGGTTTACGCCAGCATCGGTATTAAATGGTCTTCGTCGAGATGGTATTACAGCTTTAGAACAGGCACGTTTTGATGGCTATCAACGTCCGGCTCCTGGTAAATACAATCCTGATGTTGAGTTTCCTAAGCGTCATTTGAGTTATTTGGGCAATGTTGCTAATACCTCAGCCAAAGCGTTTTATCAGCAACACGGGGTTATTGAAGTTGAAGATGCTTACGAGCTTAATAAAGTGTATGAAGATGTTCCTCTAATGATCACCAAGCATTGTCTTCGTTTTAGCTTTAACCAGTGTCCTAAGCAAGTTGAAGGAATTAAAGCTGAACCTATGATTCTCGAAATGGGCGGAGAAACGTTGAAACTGGTGTTTGACTGCTTGAAGTGTGAAATGAAGGTTGTAGGGCATAATAAGCAATAGATTTTTGATAAGGGAAGATAGGGAAGAGCAGGGAAAAGAGGGAAGAGAAGGGTGATAAGGGAAAAGAAGTAAGAGCAGGGAAAAGAAGGAAGAGCAAAGAAGTAAGAGCAGGGAAAGTAGGAAGAGCAAGGTAATAAGGGAAAAAAGGGAAAGGCAAGGTAGTAAAGAAAGAGTAGAGTAAGAAAGGGAAACGGGATAGTGAGATATCTCGTTTATTCGAGTTTGCTATTTTATCCTGTGACATCAATAAAAAAGCCGGTCTTAGACCGGCTTTTTTCATTCATACTAAACTGTAAGCTCTAAATTATAGAGATGCAGTGAAAGTACGAGAAATAACGTCACGTTGCTGCTCTGGAGTTAGAGAGTTGAAACGTACAGCGTAACCAGATACACGGATAGTTAGCTGTGGGTATTTCTCTGGGTGCTTAACTGCGTCTTCTAGAGTTTCACGGTTAAGAACGTTAACGTTTAGGTGCTGACCACCTTCGATACCAGCTTCGTGGTGGAAGTAACCATCCATTAGGCCTGCTAGGTTAGTTTCTTGAGTATCAAGATCTTTACCTAGAGCGTTTGGTACGATAGAGAATGTGTAAGAAATACCATCTTTAGCGTGAGCAAATGGTAGTTTACCTACAGAAGTTAGAGATGCTACAGCACCTTTCTCATCACGACCGTGCATTGGGTTTGCACCTGGTGCGAATGGAGCACCTGCACGACGACCGTCTGGAGTGTTACCAGTCTTCTTACCGTACACAACGTTAGATGTGATAGTTAGGATAGACTGAGTTGGGATCGCATCACGGTACATCTTGTGAGTACGGATCTTGTTCATGAAGCGCTCAACTAGGTCACAAGCGATGTCATCTACGCGAGCATCGTTGTTACCAAATTTAGGGTAGTCGCCTTCGATTTCGAAGTCGATTGCGATACCGTCTTCATCACGGATTGGTTTAACTGTAGCGTATTTGATTGCTGATAGTGAGTCAGCTGCAACAGAAAGACCAGCAATACCACAAGCCATAGTACGCTTAACATCACGGTCATGAAGAGCCATTAGAGACGCTTCGTAGCTGTACTTGTCGTGAGAGTAGTGAATTGCGTTTAGAGCAGTCACGTACTGAGTTGCTAACCAGTCCATGAAGTGATCTAGGCGATCCATAACGTCTGCGTAATCAAGAACTTCAGCAGTTACTGGTTCAGTCTTAGGACCAACTTGCATCTTAAGCTTCTCATCAACACCACCGTTGATAGAGTAAAGCATAGTTTTAGCAAGGTTAGCACGAGCACCGAAGAACTGCATTTGCTTACCAACAACCATTGGAGATACACAACATGCGATTGCGTAGTCGTCAGAGTTCATGTCTGGACGCATTAGGTCGTCGTTTTCGTACTGGATAGAAGAAGTATCGATAGATACCTTCGCACAGAACTTCTTGAAGCCTACAGGTAGTTGCTCAGACCAAAGAACAGTGATGTTTGGCTCTGGAGATGGACCCATAGTGTATAGGCTGTTTAGGAAACGGAAGTTAGTACGAGTAACTAGTGTACGACCGTCAAGACCCATACCACCCATTGATTCTGTTGCCCAGATTGGGTCGCCAGAGAATAGCTCATCGTATTCAGGAGTACGTAGGAAACGAACCATACGTAGCTTCATTACGAAGTGGTCGATCATTTCTTGAGCTTGAGCTTCAGTGATCTTACCAGCAGCGATATCACGCTCGATGAAGATGTCTAGGAAAGTCGAAGTACGACCTAGAGACATTGCAGCACCGTTTTGAGACTTAACAGCAGCTAGGTAGCCGAAGTAAGTCCACTGGATAGCTTCTTGTGCAGTTGTTGCTGGACCAGAGATGTCACAACCGTATTTTGCAGCCATTGCTTTGATTTGGCCTAGAGCACGGTGCTGTTCGCAGATTTCTTCACGAAGCTGCATAGTCATCTGTAGGTCTTCGCCTTTCTCAAAACGCTCCTGTAGAGAAGTGAATTGAGCTAGCTTGTCTTTCATTAGGTAATCAATACCGTATAGCGCTACGCGACGGTAGTCACCAATGATACGACCACGGCCGTATGCATCTGGAAGACCAGTTAGAACACCAGACTTACGACATTTTAGGATATCTGGAGTGTAGATATCGAAAACGCCTTGGTTGTGAGTTTTACGGTACTCAGAGTAGATCTTTTTGATGTCTGCATTTAGTTCACGACCGTAAACTTTGCAAGAACCTTCGATCATACGGATACCACCGTTAGGGATCAAAGCACGCTTAAGAGGCGCGTCAGTTTGAAGACCTACGATAGTTTCTAGTTCTTTGTTGATGTAACCTGCATCGTGTGCAGTGATGGTAGAGATAACGTCAGTATCGAAATCAACAGGTGCGTGAGTTGCGTTTTCCTGTTTGATGCCTTCCATTACAGCGTCCCATAGTTTCGCTGTAGCTGGAGTCGCTTCTGTTTCTAGGAAAGAGCCGTCACCCTCGTAAGGAGTGTAGTTCTTTTGGATAAAGTCACGAACGTTAACTTCGTTCTGCCAATCACCAGCTGTGAAGCCTTCCCATGCAGCAAATTGCTCTGCCATTGTATACCTACCTATGTATATTCAGTAGAAAAAAAAACAGTGTTATCGACGTCTAAAACTTAGTGATGGCCTTGGCCTTTAAGTTCTGGACGACGATGGATAATCCAATAAGTCATACCCACTAAGAAGCCACCACCAATGATATTACCAATGGTGACGGGGATTAGGTTATTCATCACAAAATGACTTACAGTAAGATCTGCAAATTGTGATGGATCAACGCCTGTCATAGTCCAAAATTCAGGACCTGCAAATGCGTGAATTACGATTCCCATTGGGATCATGAACATGTTAGCAATGCAGTGTTCAAAACCGCTTGCGACGAACATAGCCACAGGAAGAATCATAACCATAATTTTATCTGTTGCACTGCGACATGAGAATGTCATCCATACCGCTAGACAAACCATTAGGTTACACAGAATACCAAGCATCACAGCCTGACCAAATGTATGGTGCAGTTTGTGTTGAGCAATTTTCATTGCGTTGATACCCCATTGACCGTTACCAGCCATATGTTGTTGTGCAATCCAAATACACACTACAAAGAATATAGCACCAACAAAGTTACCTGCATAAACAACAACCCAGTTACGAAGTAATTGTGTTGTTGTAATACGGCCACTTGCGCGAGCAACAGTGGTAAGAACAGAAGAGGTAAATAGCTCGCCGCCGCAGATTACAACAAGGAACAGACCTAGACTAAATGCTAGACCGCCTGCAAACTTTGATAGACCCCAAGCAACATCACCTGCACCTGTTGTAACAGTAGTGTAGAACACAAATGCGATAGAGATAAAAACGCCTGCGGTAATTGCTAGAAAAAATGACTGAAGAGGGTGTTTAGTGGCTTTATATACGCCAACTTCCTCAGCTTTATGTGCCATTGCTGGTGGCATCAGAGAGTCAAATGGATTGTTTTGAGTATTCACTTGATGGCTCGTAGGTTAGAAATTTTAGCTGTCTGAATGATAGCAAAAATTAGCACAACTAAACTTGACCCAGATCATGGCGCTGAAAATTTATAACAAGTTTTTGCAGGTTTTGAAAAGTAATACAAATCTAACTTTATGATATATAAGGATATAATTTTTTTGATAAAACACAAAAATTTTTTAATGTAATTAAATTTCACAAAAATGGAATGAAAGTGTGACATTGTTCAAATGTGTTATTTATCAATTGATTAGCGTGATTTATTAACAGTTTTTAACGTATGCTGGTTGATTAAATATTCATGTAAAAAAAATAATTGTTGCAAAATGTTTGGGTGGAAAAGAAAGGATTGGGTTAATTTTGCTTTATAGGACAGGGGGAGGGGCGAGGGAAAGAAGGAAAAGAGAGGGGGATAGGAAGAGCGGGAAAAGAGGGAAGAGAAGGTTTTGGGGGAGATGAGGAATAGCGGGAAAAGAGGGAAGAGAAGGTTTGGGGGATGAGGAAGAGCAGGGAAAGAAGGAAGATAAGGTTTGGGGGAGATGAGGAAGAGCGGGAAGAGAAGGTTTGGGGAAGATGAAGAATAGCAAAAAGCTTGATCCCAGAAGATATGGGATCAAACTTTAGTACTAAGAATTTAGTTTTTCTTAGCGGCTTGTAGCTTCTGGTAAGAGGCTAATAGCTTTTGGTGTGCAGAGAATTGACTCATAGATAGATCGCCTGCGGTTAAACCGTAGAAACGAACTGTACCTTCAATCGAGCCCCATGCTGCTGCTACGGTATCTGTACCAAATTGACGTTCAAACGCATGCTTATATTGCGCAGGATCTCGTTCTTCATCTAGGGCTAATTTTAAGCTTGCTACTAAACAACGGAAGAAACGAGCACGCTCTTTGCTATAAGTTGAAACGTTATAGTCAACACACCAACTCGCGTGCTCTAGTGCTAATTCAAGATCGCCACCGGCTAGTGCGAGTAGACATTTTAGCTCACCAATACGCAATGTTTGCCATGCTGAATCTGCGTCAGGAACCAGACCAATGATTTCGTATAAACGGTTGAAATCATCAAAGCCTTCTTCTTCTAAGATAGAGTACATCTCAGCGTATTGTTCACTGTCCCACTCAACGCTAGGAAGAGCAAGGAAGGTCTCACGAAGCTCCATTGCCACATTGTTGTTTGCTTCAATTAACTCTTCTACTGGGTAAATTTCAGACCAGCCAGGTACGATGATGCGACAGCAATCAACACCTAAATGGTTATAGTCAGAAATATAAACATCGGTACCTTCTTGATGGAACATACTAAGCAGACGAGTAAACTCTTGTTCTGTTGTGCCGGAAAAATCCCAGTGAACAAACTCAAAGTCAGCTTCTTGCTTAAACAGATCCCAAGAGATCAAACCTGAAGAATCAATAAAATGAGTTTCTAGGTTGTGATGATCACCCACTTCTTCATCATCAAAAGAAGGCTCTGGGAAAACGTCCAGATCTTTTAAGCCACGGCCCTGTAGCAACTCAGTTACGGTACGTTCGAAAGAAACCTCAAAGCTTGGGTGAGCACCAAATGAAGCAAAACAGGTATTGTTATCTTGGTTCATCAATACCACACAGATCACTGGGTACTGGCCACCAAGAGATGCATCAAAACAGAAGATAGGGAAACCTTCTGCTTCTAGACAATCGATAGACTCTTTAATGCTTGGGTACTGAGCAATCACTTCTGCCGGGATCTCTGGCAAACTAATGCGTTCAGCAATAATACGATTCTTTACAGCGCGCTCAAAAATTTCTGACATGCCTTGAACGCGAGTTTCCATTTTGGTATTACCCGCAGACATACCATTTGAAACATACAAGTTACCGATAATGTTCATCGGAATATAAACGGTTTCATTATCACTTTGGCGTTCAAACGGTAGGCAACAAACACCACGCTCCATATTGCCAGACTGAAGATCAACCAGATCTGTGCCTAATAGCTCCATGGTCGGATCGTAGAACTGAGTTAAGCGCTCATCCAAAATCCCTTCTGGTGGTAGATTCTCTTCAAAATCAATTGGGAACCATTTTTCGTTTGGATAGTGAACAAATTCACTGTTCGCAATATCCTGACCTAAGTAGTAGTCAGCATAAAAGTAGTTTGTTGATAGACGCTCAAAATATTCACCTAGCGCAGAAGCTAAAGCCGCTTTTTTAGTCGCGCCCTTGCCGTTGGTGAAATTCATTGGAGCATCAACATCACGAATATGTACCGACCATACGTTTGGAACCGGGTTTAACCATGAAGCTTCTTCAATATTAAAGCCTAGATTTTTCAGTTGAGTTTGGAAGCGCTCAATCGACTCTTCTAAGGCTGCATCTTTACCTGGAATAAATGTTTTCATGTCTGTCTCAATGATAGGGACTAATTGTTATTAGCGTGCTAGAGCAAAGTATACTTGAACTGATTTAAGATGCGAGAAGATCTCACTTTGCTGAGCAAGCCATTTAGTTGAAGCTCGCAGCTGGAAGTTACTTGGGTATATGAGAATATGCGGAGTCAAATAAAGCCCTGTCGTCTTTTATCGCAAGAGGGCTTTATCGTATCGCAAGAGGGCTTTATCGGTATGTAAGAGTAATGCGGTATTAATTAAACGTTGACCAAATTGGCGCATGATCAGACGGTTTTTCAATGCCTCTTAATTCGTAGTCAATGCCAGATTCAATACAGCGCTCAGCAAGAGATGGTGTCGCTAAAATTACATCGATACGCAGGCCACGGTTATCATCAAAGCCTTTTGAACGGTAATCAAACCAAGAGTATTGATCATCAACAGCAGGGTGCAGTTGGCGGAAGGTATCGATAAAACCCCAATCCAGTAACGTTTTTAGCCATTGACGCTCAATAGGTTGGAATGAACATTTACCGGTTTTTAACCAACGTTTGGCATTGTTATCACCAATACCGATATCAAGATCAATCGGGCTAATATTAATATCACCCATAACGATCAACTCTTCGTCATTGTTGTGATACGTATTGAGATAAGTCATGAGATCGGCATAGAATTTTTCTTTGGCAGGGAACTTGGTTTCGTGATTGATGTTATCACCTTGAGGGAAGTATCCGTTCATAATGGTGATTTTCTTGCCATTTTCCTGCTCAAATGTCGCCATGATCATTCGACGTTGGGCATCGTCATCATCGGTTGGAAAGCCTTTTTTTACTTCGATAGGCTCTTGTTTACAAAGCAGTGCAACCCCGTAGTGTGCTTTTTGGCCGTGGTGATAAACTTTGTAGCCCATCGCTTCAACGTCAGCGAGAGGAAAGGCTTCATCATGGACTTTAATTTCTTGTAAACCAATCACATCAGGTTGATGCTTTTCGATTAGAGCTTGCAGTTGGTGAAGGCGAGCACGAAGACCGTTAATGTTAAACGAAATAACTTTCATTATGTTATCCATTGTTGTTCTGATTTTGTTTCATGCTAACACAGAACGAATGGGATTAAACCCCAGTATTCTTAGGTGATAAAGAGATGAGGAAAATTATGAGCAACGTTTTATTTTTAAGCGAAATTTAATTGCTCAGTGTTTTATATTGTGAATTTTAGATTTATTCAACGGTGTTTTAAATGAAATTAAACATAAGTTAAAACAGTGTCTTACGTTTATTTTTGGCTGATTTTCCCTTATGCTATTTATCTGTCTAAATAAAACTACATAAAAAACAATCCAGTTCTCTTGCCCTGTCAGAATTCCGCCACTAAGCTAGACTTATAAATAACGACACAAGCTTATATTTCGATGTCTCTTTGTTGGGAGTTAGCTCTTTTATGTTCTGTAAATTATACAGAATCACAGGGCCAAGAAATAAAGCAAATCAGTGTAAATAAAGATATGGAGAGAAGTTAAGATGGGTATTATTTCATGGATCATTCTAGGTCTTATTGCTGGTGCTCTAGCTAAGTGGTTAATGCCAGGTCAAGACGGTGGCGGCTGGATTGCAACTATGGGTCTAGGTATTGCTGGTGCCTTTGCTGGTGGTTGGTTAGGTTCATTTATCGGTTTAGGTAATGCAACAGGTGTTAACATCCCAAGTATTGTGACAGCAACTCTTGGCGCATTTGTATTGCTATTTATCTACAATCGTTTTATTCGTTAATTCGATTGCTTGAGTAACCCGTTATGATTAAAGGTGTTGCAGCTTTTATTGTGAGTGGGTTTTAGCTAAGTAAGAGTCCCCAGTCGATTTGATCGAGTAAGTCTCAATATTATTAAACCTCCAGTCGTAATGTGGTAGTGACGACTGGAGGTTTTTTATTGGTTTAGTTTTGCTCTAACTGGGGAATTGCTACATACGATTTATGATCTTGGAGAGGGTCTGACTCGTACTCAAATTCTGGCGCGATCAAATTAAACTGATTGAGAACATGTTCACGTCTTGTATGAAGTACAGTTGGTAGCGGCATAGCACTAATTGCCTTAATACTACTGGTTACCGCATAGTGGTTATTAAAATAGCCAAGTTGATATAAGCACTCCAAATGGCCTAAATGCACTTCTGTAGCAACAGGATACTGCTCTAATAATTTATGATAAACCAAGAGTGCTTGCTGAGGTTGGGAAAGTTGAAGCTCACGGGCACTCTGTAATTGTTGTTCTAAATAAGCAAACGCATCCATTGCTGATTTAAGTTCTGTAGTCTTTTCTTTATCTAATAGACTGAGTTTTTCTATGATGGCTTGATAGAGGTAGTTTTCTCCAAAGAGCAATAGTAGAGGCAGCATATCGAGAATAATCTCATCAGGTAGTTTATCCATTTGGTTGAGATAAGCCCCTAACCCCACCAGTAAACGTCTTTTCCCTTTTAATTTGGTCTGAACCTCAATTTCTAATCGTACCAATAAAATATTGCCTAGTGCTCGTAAGAGTGGCGTTTGTCCGTCTGGTAGACGATTGCTTGCCAGAAGAAACAGTGCTTTCATTACAATTTTATGCTGTAGTGCTTGGTGACGATTTGGTGTGGTAAAGAAATGGGCTTCAAAAAGATCAGAATAACGCTTAACAATAGCTAGCCACTCATGCCCCCAAACAGGCAGGTAATGGACTAAGGTTTTTCCCGTTTGCCAATAAAGAGGAAAATCTTGAGTTTTAATCGCAAGATCGGCCACAACTAGTGCACGCGCTGATACTGCGGGTGTTAACTTAAGGACTTTTTGTGCCCAGATTAATGCTGATTGCCACTGTTCTTGTTGGCAGTAGATTTCAATCAATAGATCATACGCTTCACCATACAAGGGAACTTTTTCTATTAATTGGGTCAGTAGAGTTTCTGCTTGGTCTATTTCGTTATGGTATAGAGCAAGTTTGGCTTTATAAATAATGAGCTGATGTTGTTGGCTATGTTTAAGATGCTCTAAAATAATTTCAACTGAACTCCACAGTTGTTGACTCACCAGAAGATCCAATAAGAGAATATTTAACTTATTACTAAAGCCATATTTCAGCATTTGTTCTTTGCAACGTTGAATGGCTAATTCGTTATTGTGCTGTATTAGTGCATCAAAAATGGGTTGGCGTTGTTGTTTCTCTTTAAGTAAGACACTCAATTTTTGTTCAAGAATATTTAAAGAGAGAGGTTTAACTAAGAAGCCATCTGGATTAAGCGTCATCGCGGTTAGGATGGTTTCGCTGGAATTATCGCCAGAAATAAATAGAAGGCTACAAGCAGGAGAGAGGTAATGCTTCTTTTTAAGTAGTGAGACTAAATCAACACCGCTGATTTTATGATTAAGGTGATAATCTACACACAATAATTCATATTTATTATGGCGAGCCAAATAGATGGCATCTTCGGCGCTACTTGCGATATCAACTAGACTGAATCCCAGTTTGATAAAGAGACTTTTTAGCATCAATGCCGAAGAGGATTGATCATCAATCAGTAAGATTTTTAGTTTTGATCTATCCAGCGTCATCCTAACACCTAACTACTTTTATATTATCCATATACAACTAAGGTAATATTAGTCGAATTTATTTATTCTATCGAATTGATTTCAAACAAATTGGTTTACAAACATAAGATATGAAAAAAGCCAGCTGCAAAAAAGCAACTGGCTTAAATAGGATGGTGGTGGGGGAAGGATTCGAACCTTCGAAGGCGGAGCCGGCAGATTTACAGTCTGCTCCCTTTGGCCACTCGGGAACCCCACCACGGGGTTCGCAATACTCGTAATAACGAATAAAACAAATTGTTTGGCTTATTAGCCAGAAAACACGTTTATCAACTAAACCTATTTTCAAAAGAGATGGTGGTGGGGGAAGGATTCGAACCTTCGAAGGCGGAGCCGGCAGATTTACAGTCTGCTCCCTTTGGCCACTCGGGAACCCCACCACGGGGTTCGCAATACTCGTAATAACGAATAAAACAAATTGTTTGGCTTATTAGCCAGAAAACACGTTTACTAACTAAACCTATTTTCAAAAGAGATGGTGGTGGGGGAAGGATTCGAACCTTCGAAGGCGGAGCCGGCAGATTTACAGTCTGCTCCCTTTGGCCACTCGGGAACCCCACCACGGGGTTCGCAATACTCGTAATAACGAATAAAACAAATTGTTTGGCTTATTAGCCAGAAAACACGTTTATCAACTAAACCTATTTTCAAAAGAGATGGTGGTGGGGGAAGGATTCGAACCTTCGAAGGCGGAGCCGGCAGATTTACAGTCTGCTCCCTTTGGCCACTCGGGAACCCCACCACGGGGTTCGCAATACTCGTAATAACGAATAAAACAAATTGTTTGGCTTATTAGCCAGAAAACACGTTTACTAACTAAACCTATTTTCAAAAGAGATGGTGGTGGGGGAAGGATTCGAACCTTCGAAGGCGGAGCCGGCAGATTTACAGTCTGCTCCCTTTGGCCACTCGGGAACCCCACCACGGGGTTCGCAATACTCGTAATAACGAATAAAACAAATTGTTTGGCTTATTAGCCAGAAAACACGTTTATCAACTAAACCTATTTTCAAAAGAGATGGTGGTGGGGGAAGGATTCGAACCTTCGAAGGCGGAGCCGGCAGATTTACAGTCTGCTCCCTTTGGCCACTCGGGAACCCCACCACTGGGATTGCTTACTTACGTAGCCACACTCGTTAAGTGCGGGGCGGATAATAACAAACATTTCAGAGCTGTAAACCCTTTTTATTAGAAATATTGTGTGCTTGCTGTATTTTTCGGCATATAGGGAGAGAAAGGAGCGGAGAATGGGGGATGGCGGGGAAAAGAAGGAGGAGAAGGGGAAGCAGGGGAAAATAGGGAAGAGCAGGAAAAGAAGAAGGAAGAGCTGGAAGAGAGGGAAAGGAAGGCTCTAGGGAAAGTAGGAATAGAGGGTGGTAGTAAATAGGTTCAAGGAGGAGCAGGAAAAGAAAGAGAAACGGGGAAAAGAGGGAAGAGAAGGGGAATAGAGGGGGAAGAGCAGGAAAAGAAGGGTAACTAGGAACAGCAGGATCTAGGTTCTAGGAAGATCAAGGGCAAAAGCTTGGCAGCAGAAAATATGGGATCAAAATTTTAGCCCTAGCACCTAAATTTACATTTCTTTACTCCTTTTAGTGAATAACCTTACAAACGCATCCGTTATCATTGCGTTAGATTTTTACTGATGGTTCTAAAAATAATGAAAAAAATGGCAGTTGCGGTAATCGTATCAGCAGCATTAGCAGGCGGTTACTTCTATTTTCAAGGTACATCCCATGCGGCGCATAAGCCAGCACCATCTAGCCGAGTGATTTCAGTAACAACTGGTACTGTCGGCTCGCATTCTATTGCCCAATCTCTTTCTCTTATTGGCAAATTACAGGCAGAACAGGCAGTTACTATCGCATCCGAAGTGGCGGCAAAGGTTAAAAGTATTGAAGTTAAGCCTAATACCCGGGTACAAAAAGGCGCTCTTTTACTGCAGTTAGAAGATGATAAAGCTCGTGCCGCTTATAACGAGGCTTTAGCGTATCGTAATGATGAAAGCCGTAAACTAAACGATTTTAAACGCCTGATCTCTCGTGGTGCGATTACCCAAACAGAGCTTGAAGCACAAACTGCTAGTGTCAATATCGCTGAGGCTCGATTGCAAGCAGCGAAAGCCCATCTCTCTGATCTCTCTATTCGAGCACCATTTAATGGCACTGTGGGTCTGTACGATTTCAGTATTGGTCATATGGTGCCGATGGGCGGTGAACTGTTTTCTTTTGATGATCTGTCTTCGATGCGATTAGACATTCAAGTGCCTGAGCAGTACTTGGCATCACTACAGCCAGGAATGAAAGTAAATGCGAAAAGCCAAGCGTGGCCTGATCGCACTTTTTCTGGCACCGTTCAAACTATAGATTCTCGTGTTCAAGCAGACTCTTTGAATGTCAAAGTACGAGTCACTTTTAATAATAGTGATAACGCACTAAAACCAGGCATGTTATTAGCCGCTGACATGGGCTTTATGCCACATAAAGAAGCTCTGATCCCAGTTCAAGCTTTAGAATATTCGGGTACTAAACGTTATGTCTATGTGGTAGATGAAAACAATATAGCCCATCGTACTCAAGTTGAACTTGGCGCTCGTGTTGATAATGAAGTGGTGATCAAATCGGGTGTCAATATTGGCGAAAAGATTGTTGTGCAAGGTTTAGTGAACATGCGAGATGGCATGAAAGTAAAAGATCTTACTGCACATAATAGTAGTGGCGCTGTGATTAACCCCTCAAGTAAAGCCCTAAGTTCTGGAGTAACAAGCTAATGTGGTTATCGGATGTTTCGGTAAAGCGCCCTGTTGTTGCTGTGGTGCTCAGCCTTTTGCTCTGCGTATTTGGTGTTGTCTCTTTTTCTAAACTTGCTGTTCGTGAAATGCCAGATATTGAAAGCCCTGTTGTTACCGTAATGACAACTTATGAGGGGACATCGGCAACGGTCATGGAAAGCCAAGTTACCACACCGATTGAAGATGAACTGTCTGGGATCAGCGGGATCGATAATATAACGTCGATCACTCGAAATGGTATGTCACGAATTACCATTGAATTTGATATGGATTGGGATCTTACCGAAGGGGTAAGTGATGTGCGTGATGCGGTTGCGCGTGCTCAACGTCGTCTGCCCGATGATGCTAACGATCCTATTGTGTCAAAAGATAATGGTTCAGGTGAACCTGCGCTTTATATCAATCTATCCTCATCGGAGATGGATCGAACTCAACTTACCGATTATGCCCAACGTGTACTTGAAGATCGTTTTAGTTTGATCAATGGCGTGAGCTCCGTCAGTTTGTCGGGCGGCCTGTATAAAGTGATGTATGTTAAGCTCAAACCAGAACTGATGGCAGGGCGTGGCGTCACCACTCAAGATATTGTGAATGCCCTAAAAGATGAAAACGTAGAGTTACCCGGTGGTGAAGTTCGTAACGATCAAACGGTTATGTCGGTACGCACGGCTCGTCTGTATCGTAATGCCGATGATTTTAAGTATTTAGTGGTTCGAACCGCAGCCGATGGTACTCCTGTCTATTTAAAAGATATTGCCGATGTGGCCGTTGGTGCTGAAAATGAAAACTCGACTTTTAAAAGCAATGGTGTGGTCAATCTCAGCTTAGGGATTGTGACTATGTCAGATGCTAACCCACTTAATGTTGCTAAAGATGTGCGCATGGAAGTGGAGCGCATGCAGAAGTTTCTACCGCAAGGGACGCAGTTGACTCTTGATTATGATGCTACTGTCTTTATTGAACGCTCTATTGGTGAAGTTTACAGCACGCTCTTTGTCACAGGGGCATTAGTTGTGTTGGTGTTGTACATCTTTATTGGTCAAGCTCGTGCCACACTAATTCCAGCAATTACGGTACCGGTTTCTCTGGTTTCTGCTTTTATTGCCGCTTACTTTTTCGGTTTTTCTATCAACCTATTAACCTTGATGGCTCTGATTCTTGCCATTGGTTTGGTGGTCGATGATGCCATTGTGGTGGTCGAAAATATATTTCACCATTTACAGCGTGGTGAATCGCCGTTACTCGCCGCTTATAAAGGTACGCGAGAAGTCGGCTTTGCGGTTGTCGCAACCACGGCGGTTTTGGTGATGGTGTTTTTACCGATCTCATTTATGGAAGGCATGGTAGGGCGACTGTTTACCGAGTTTTCTGTTTTGTTGGCAATGTCGGTGATCTTCTCTTCATTGATAGCATTAACCTTAACGCCAGTCATGGGGGCAAAACTATTAAAAGCCAATGTTAAACCGACTCGTTTTAATCAATGGATCAATCGTCAATTTGATAAGTTAGAACGAGGCTATCGCGCCATTGTGACTGTTGCGGTGAAAAAACGTTTTATGGCGCCAATTGTCGTGATCGCTTGTGTGTTGGCATCAGTTGGGTTGATGAAAGTCATTCCAGCACAGTTGGCACCGCAAGAAGACCGAGGCGTACTGTTTGCTTTTGTTAAAGGAGCGGAAGGCACCAGTTATAACCGTATGATTGGCAATATGGATGAAGTTGAACGTCGTCTATTGCCGATGCTGGGTCAAGGCGTGCTTAAGTCAGTCAGTATTCAATCTCCAGCTTTTGGTGGTCGAGCAGGCGATCAGACTGGTTTTGTGATTATGCAGCTAGAAGATTGGAACGACCGTACGGTTTCTGCGCAACAAGCTCTTGGTATGATCAGTAAAGCGTTAGCTGGGATCCCAGATGTAATGGTGCGTCCTATGATGCCCGGTTTCCGCGGTGGCTCGTCAGAACCAGTACAATTTGTCTTAGGTGGTTCTGACTACACCGAGTTATTCCAGTGGGCCCAGCAGTTGCAAACTCTAGCGGAAGATAGCCCTATGATGGAAGGTGTGGATCTTGATTATGCTGAGACGACTCCCGAGCTGGTGGTTAACATTGATCGTCAACGTGCCGCTGAGTTAGGTATTCCAGTTGCTGAGATTGCCAAAACATTGGAGGTGATGTTAGGAGGTCGCAGCGAAACGACATTTGTCGAACGCGGTGAAGAGTACGATGTTTATTTACGTGGTGACGAAAATAGCTTTAACAGTTCTGCCGATCTCAGTCAGATCTATTTAAGGGCGAAAAATGGCCAATTGGTCACACTAGATACGGTAGCAAAAGTAGAAGAAGTGGCTTCTGCACAAAAGCTGAGCCATAACCAGAAGCAGAAATCGATCACGTTAAAAGCCAATCTTTCTGAAGGTTATACTTTAGGTGAAGCGTTAGATTTTCTTGATCAGCAGTCGATTGAGTTATTACCAAAAGATATCACCATTGATTACGCGGGTGAGTCAAAAGATTTTCGTGAAAACCAAAGCAGTATCATGATGGTATTTGGTTTGGCTTTGCTGGTGGCCTACTTGGTATTGGCGGCACAGTTTGAAAGCTTTGTTAACCCATTAGTGGTGATGCTCACGGTACCAATGGGGATCTTTGGTGGTTTAGCCGGACTTTGGATTATGGGGCAAGGGCTTAATATCTATAGTCAAATTGGTATGATCATGTTGATCGGTATGGTGACGAAAAACGGTATTCTGATTGTTGAGTTTGCTAACCAACTTCGTGATAAAGGCACCGAATTTGAACAAGCCATTATTGATGCATCGGTTCGACGTTTACGTCCAATTTTAATGACGGCCTTTACAACTTTATTTGGTGCACTACCTCTGATTTTATCGACTGGCGCTGGCTCTGAAAGTCGAATCGCTGTTGGTACTGTGGTGTTCTTTGGTATGGCTTTTGCGACTTTGGTAACGCTGCTTGTGATACCAGCTATGTACCGTTTACTGTCAGCGAAAACAAAATCACCAGGTTATGTGGAAGCACAGCTAGAGAAAGAGTTGGAACAAGAGTATTTAGGTCGAATGAGCCAAGGTAATCTGGATTAGTTTAGGACGAGTAGGGAAAAGAGGGAAGATAGGGGAAAAGAGGGAGAAAGGGAAAAGAAGGTAGATAGGGGAAAGAAGGGAGATAAGGATATCTCAAATAACATGCCGTAGAGTCAATTTGTGACTCTACGGCATGTTTGATAAGGTCTAGCACTTATTTTGGATTAAAAACGGTATCCAGCAGAGAATTGGAAACCATCAAAGTTATCACCTTTAATATCGTTACCGAAATTATGATCAAACTGGGTATATAAGTATTCTGCTCGAAGCATAAATTGATGATTAAGATTCCATTGAATACCCGCTCCAGCACCTAGAGCAACATCTGTTTTATCTTCATTATGTCCTAATATTTTAAGCTCCGACATTAAAACACTAGCTGATAAACGGGCATATAATTTCAAGCCAGTGTTAGCAATTTCACCTGTGGAAGGTAATACCGAGAAACCGATTTCATTGCCTGATAATTTAACTAAGCCAGAAAAGTAATCGGTAGATGCGTAGCGATAAAAACCTTCCATTGCAAGGTAAGGGTTAATATCCATTCCCATACCTAATGAAAAATCAGGCTTTTTATCTTCCTTAGTAAAACTATTACCCATATGTTTTAACTTAGGCGCATAAGTTCCCGCGGCTAGATAAGCGTAATAATGAGGGTGACCATCCGTATTAAGGGCAAAAGGGGTTAAATTAACATCAGCGGTTTGTGCCAGAGTGGGGATTGAAAAAAGAGTAATAAAAGAGCCAATTGAAAGTAGTGTTTTGTTCATTCTGTATTCTTATATGGAATTTAATGTGTGAGTCGCAAAGTTTATACCCGTGAGGATTATATTCAATTGGTTTGTATTAGTTTTGTTGAGTATTGTGAGATAAGAGAACGTCTCGCCACTCGCCATCATTCCTGCTACCATCAGGCAAAAATAACAATGGAATCAGTGAAATGAAAATTGTTGCTGTAACCGCGTGCCCAACTGGTATTGCCCACACTTACATGGCTGCGGATGCTCTTAATAAGACAGCCCATGCGATGGGAATTCAAATTCAAGTTGAAACGCAAGGAGCGATGGGGATTGAAAATCAACTCTCTCTACAAGATATCGCCCGTGCCGATGTGGTATTAATTGCTTCGGATATTGAAGTTGAGCATCGCGCTCGTTTTACTGGCAGCAAAATTCATTGTGTGACCATCGAAGAAGTATTAGTTGATGCTAAAGCCGTTCTTGAACGTTGCCTTGAGCTCTGTGCGTAATCGGGTCTAAAGGATTTCTTGTGGCGATCTCTCAACACATCTTATTTTATTGTGGTGAAGGGGGATTGCCTCTTTATCAACTTAATCGTCTAAAAAAACTGGCTGATTATTTTCGTTCATCCATGAGTTTAGTGAACGTTACCCTCCATAAGAGCGCCAATATAGATCAACCTCTCCGCGTATTGGCTCTTGCAACTAAACCTCAAGATCTCTGTTTATTTCATATTGAAGGATTAGATGCCGAATTGGCTCATCGAGTCGTACTTAACTTTCTTGCTGAATATCAGCATCCGTTTTTTGCCAAACAGAGAACCACAGAGCAAGCGTTCGATATTGTTGAAGACAAACGTCAACAATATTGTGATTGGTTACATTTTGATGATAATCAGATGATCAAAGCCAATTTTAATACCCACCCGCCAACCAAAACGGCAGTGCTAGAAACTCTGGCGCAGACAATCGCATTGGATAATAGGCAAATGGGCCCACCAGCGATAACTCAAGCGTTTCAAAATCGAGAGCAGATTTCAGCAACAGTGATGAATCATCATATTGCCTTGCCTCATATTATGAATGAACAGATTGAGCAACCAAGTCTTGCTGTGTATCTTTCTAATTTGCCCATTGATTGGCACAGCCCCCGAGGTCCGGTCTCACTTATTATTGCATTAGCTCTGCCTAAACCCGCTATACGAGAGATGATTATGCCTTTTGCTCAATTTTCTAAATCGCTATTAGAGAGTACTTATTGCCAAGGGCTGTTGAGTGTGACAGATACTGTTGAGTTTAGGGCTATGATTGTTGAGGGGATGAGCACAAGAACATGAATACAACGTTTCACAATGTTATTGATTCTATTTTAACTGAACGTGAGAGTTTTAACCGTATCTGGTTTGCCAGTGATTTAAATACACCGCCACAGTTTAGTTATCAGGTAAATTTTCCCCGCTTGGAGTTGGTGCTAAAAGGGGAGTATGTCAATGAGCTTGATGATGGTGAGCACGGCATACATCAAGTTAAATTGATGGCCGGCGATGCGCTTTATATTCCGCCTAACTGCTGGAACAAACCGAACTGGGATACCGAATGCTCTGTGCTCAGCCTTTTATTTGGTAAGCGTCAGTTAGGATTTAGTCTAGTCAGTAAACTTAAAGACACACCTAAGTTTTATGATGTCCAAAAGCATTCTATTCATGCTTGGACAGGCCATGCGATTGATCCTATGTTGCAAGCTCTGAATATGTTGGCTAAAGAGCCGGTTCAAGCTCCAATGGATGAGCATCTGTTATTGGCTTTACTCAGTTACAGTCAGCAGATGCTAAAAGCGCCTATCCATAGCGACAGTAAAAATCGGGTTGAAGATCTCTATCAAGGGATCTGTATTTATATTCAAGAGAACTTTCATCGTCCTATTACGCGAGAAACCATCGCCAATCGCTTTAATGTATCTCCCAATCATCTCTCGCGTATTTTTCGTCAACAGGGCCATATGCGCTTGGCCGATTACATCAGTTGGGTGCGGATTGAACGAGCCAAATTTATGTTAAAAAAATACCCTTTTCGCCTAACCGAAGTTGCGACGCGCTGTGGCTTTCAAGATGTGAATTATTTTTGTCGGGTGTTTAAAACTAAAACGGGTAGAACGCCTTCGGAGTATAGGGGATAGTAATAATTATGATTTAAAATTATTAGTAAATTATTTCTTTTTTGTTTTTATATGTTAATTACCAATAAGTGGAAAAGACATTTTTAACTATACGAATATTACCACTGGAGTAGTTTCATATGCAGGTGTATAATAAAAGCTATATGTATCAACTTTTATATTAAATTATGCTTGAATATCTTAAGAACTTTATTAAAAAATCTATAAAAGTATTGGCACCATTGATATTTATTTTTTTGTGTTCATATCTCATGTATAAAGGAAGTGGAGCTAATATTAATAATAAAAATATTATTATTATGACTATTTTTTTAGTATTTCTTAGCTCTTCAAGAAAATCTTTCTTTTTTATTGTGATTCCTTTTGTTTTATTGTTTTTCATATATGCTCCAATAGGTCTAACATTTGGAGAAATTAGTTATAAATATATAGCATCTGTCTTTTCTACAGATGTGGTTGAAGCAAATGAATTTATATCTCAAATACCGATAGTAAATTGGTTTTATGCGATTTTAATACCAATATCATTATGTATTTTTAGATACTTATCTAAAAAGTATAATATTAATTATTTAAAGAATAAAACATTTATTATTATTTCAATATTAGTTATTACTTATAATCAGTCGCCATTCTACTTTATAAAAAAAGTATATTCATCTACAACAGATGTTGTTAGTGAGTTAAAGAAATTAAATGAATATAAAGTCCATAATGCTTGGGGGAATCTACCCTAAATGATAAATCAAAATATAATACTTACGTATTAGTTATTGGTGAAAGTGTTCGACGAGATTATATGGGGGTTTATGGTTATCCGATTAATAATACACCTTTTTTAAGCAAAGTAAACGGTGTTGTTATCAATGGCTTAGAGTCAGCAGGTACAAATACTGTTGCATCTTTGCGGTTGATGCTAACTCAAGGTAATATTAACAAATGGACGCCAGAGTATAATTATAATATTATCGATTTGGCCAAATCAGCAGGATATAAGACATATTGGTTATCAAATCAGGGATATACCGGAACTTATGATACACCTGTTACTGCAATTGCTAAGCAAAGTGACAATCGTTATTTTTTAAAATTAGGAGCATATAATTCGAGTAATACAAGCGATTATGCATTGC
This sequence comes from Photobacterium damselae subsp. damselae, assembly GCF_038086725.1. Lineage (NCBI taxonomy): Bacteria > Pseudomonadati > Pseudomonadota > Gammaproteobacteria > Vibrionales > Vibrionaceae > Photobacterium > Photobacterium damselae. The sequence continues at coordinate 2,467,642 of NZ_CP146970.1, read as the reverse complement.
TTCCAGAAATAAAAACAACAATATCTAATAAAATTAAGAAGAAATTAATTGTCATTCATTTATATGGGTCACACCCATCTGCTTGTGATCGAATAACGGATTTTGATAAAATTATTACCGTGAAAGATAAAAAGTATAAGTATTTATCATGCTATGTTAATAGTATTGCAAAGACTGATGACTTTTTATCTCAAGTTTATTCTATGCTGGAAGATGAGTATCAGAAAAATAAAAATGATACATTTTCAATGATATATTTTTCAGATCATGGATTAAGCCATCGATTAGTTGATGGACAAATATTATTTAATAATAATAAAGTTAGTAAGTATCATTTTGACGTACCATTAATAAAAATGTCTAGTGATGACTATCAACATGATGAGTATAATGTATCGAAATCAGGTGCTTTTTTTACCGATGGTTTAGCTAGTTGGCTTGGTATTAATAATGAAAAAATATCAAATCGATATGATTTATTTTCAAATGAAAGTGATAAAGAAATAAGTCATTATCGTGTTAAATTGGATGAATACAAAAATGATCCTGCGATAAATATAGATAATTTATAGAAACTCTTAATCATAGCTATAGCATCTGGTTATTAGATGCTATAGTTACCTTTAATAATTTAAGTATGTTTACAAGATATAAAACATTATAAGAGTCTAATCTAGACAACTAGAATGTCTTCTACATTATCTATTGAAGTATTGATCTGCGTGATGTCTTCGATATCGAGTATTACCCCTAAAACAAAAGGGATGTTTTTTACTATTTAAGCCTTAAATCTCCAGTGATGGCTTTCACGCTTCTTTGCAATTTGATGATTTTCACAATTAAAGGATGATCTTCACCTTGCAGTCATGTTAAAAACTCTGCAGTGAAATTGCTTAGCGGTCATCGCTATTAAGAACAATAAGGCATAGAACAATGACGAACTCTACCAACACTGTATTTTTTAAAATGCATAATGTAATCCAAGATTATGCATGGGGAAGTGTGACTTCAGTTAACCAGCTTTTTGGTATCGAAAATCCAGAAAATAAACCTCAAGCTGAAATTTGGATGGGAGCGCATGCCAATGGCTGCTCACAGATTGAAGTAAATGGTCAAGACACACGTTTATCTGATTTTATTGCTACAAATCCAGACGCCATTTTAGGTGCAACAACCCAAGCTCAGTTTGGTGAGTTACCGTATCTATTTAAGGTGTTAGCGGCTGAAAAAGCACTATCAATTCAAGTACACCCAAATAAAGCACAAGCCGAAATGGGTTTTGCAAAAGAAGAAGAGATGGGTATAGCTCGTAATGCGGCAAATCGTAACTACAAAGATCCTAACCATAAGCCAGAGTTAGTGTTTGCGTTAACGCCGTACCAAGCAATGAATGGTTTCCGCGAAATTACAGACATTGTAGCTAACTTTAAGCAACTTGATATTGCTGAGTTACACTCATTAGTGAGTCAGTTTGAAACTAATCAAACAGAAGCGGGTCTTGAGCAATTTTTCACTGAGATGTTATCGCTTGATGGTGAGCAAAAAGAGCAAGCAGTAGAAGCTCTTATCGCTTACAGCAAGCAGCACCAAGACGATGAATTTTTTGCCTTGTTAGTGGATCTTTCTGAGCAATATCCAGGTGATATCGGTCTATTTGCCCCGCTGATGTTGAATGTATTAACACTCAACCCTGGTGAAGCTATGTTCCTTGATGCGTGTACTCCGCATGCTTACATCAAAGGTACTGGCCTTGAAATCATGGCAAACTCAGACAATGTGCTACGTGCTGGTTTAACACCTAAATATATGGATGTACCAGAATTAGTGGCAAATACCATTTTCCGTACTATGCCATTTGATTCATTACTACTTGCGGCTAATGAAGCTGAAGGTGGTCTGCATTACCCAATTCCTGTGCCTGATTTTAAGTTCAGTGTTTATAAGCAAGCAACAGGTACTGATATTTCTGTGAGTAGTGCAGAAATCTTATTCGCGGTTGATGCGCCACTAACTGTAACTCATGCTAATGGTCAAACAATGACTATCAACAAAGGTGAATCTCTGTTTGTTCCAGCTTATGCGCAAGCGTATCAAGCAAGCTGTAATGGTGTTTTTGCCCGAGCATATAACTAAGGTTTTATTATTCTAGCGTTGATATAACAGCTAGATATAACAATGTACGAGTAGTGAGGCTGAGAAGAAGGGATATAATTTCTCGCTACTCGCTACTCGCTACTCGCTACTCGATTTATAAATATATTCGCCAAAATCATTCCTATGAGTAATAATTAGCACAATATCTAACCTAAATTTATACCAATAGTGCTAAAATACTATGAATAGAAATGTTCTAATGACCAGTGGAATGTTACTGGCAGCTGTCTGTTACATGTCTCATGCTCACGCCGATGAACTCGCTTCTCCTGTCAATAACCCTTTAGATTACAGCAGTAATAATTCACTACTGTTAGAGCAGTACAAAGACAACTTTATCCTTCCTGTTTACTACACTTCAAACCCTAATAAGTCTGAATATTCGCCAGAGATTCCAGGTGGTGATCATTTTAGTAATACCAAGGTCAACTTTCAGATAAGCTTGAAATATAAGATGTTTTCAAACTTACTGACTGATAATGACGCTATGTATATTGCTTATACTCAGCGCTCTAATTGGCAAGCTTATGTCTCTTCTGCTTATTTCCAAGATAACGAGTATGAACCGTCTCTATTTTGGAGTTTTCCTGCCAAATTAGCCGAAACATCTGACTGGCAATATGCGGGTACAACGTTTGGTTTTGTTCATCAATCTAATGGTCGTGGTGGTAATGATGAGCGAAGCTGGAACCGTGCTTTTGCCGATGTAAGTTTTAAAAATGATCAATTTACATTAAGCGTAAAACCTTGGCTGCGTTTGGATATGGGTGGGCGAGATTACAATCCCAATATTGAAAATTATCTTGGTAATGGCCGCATTAGTCTAAATTGGATGCCAACTAAAGAACACTCATTAACTTTCACAGTACGTAATGCGCTTGAAAGTGGTTTCTCGCGTAGCTATGAAAAACTAACATGGAACTTCCCCATCTATAAGCGCTTACGTGGATATATGCTAGTTGAAAGCGGGTATGGTTTATCGATCTCTGATTATGATCATTATGATAATGGGGTTGGTATGGGTATTGCGTTTTAGGAAGAGCTGGGGAAGAGCAGGGAAAGAGCGGGAAAAAAGGGATTTGGGGAAGAGCAGAGAAAGAGCGGGAAAAAAGGGAGTTGGGGAGGAGCAGGGAAAGAGCGGGAAAAAAGGGAGTTGGGGAAGAGCAGAGAAAGAGCGGGGAAAAAAGGGAGTTGGGGAGGTGCAGGGAAAGAGCGGGGAACAAGGGAGTTGGGGAAGAGCAGGGAAAGAGCGGGAAAAAAAGGGATTTGGGGAAGAGCAGAGAAAGAGCGGGAAAAAAGGGAGTTGGGGAGGTGCAGGGAAAAGCAGGAAAAAAAGGGAGTTGGGGAGGAGCAGAGAAAGAGCGGGGAAAAAAGGAGTTGGGAAAGATTTGGGGAAAGAAGGGCAGATACACAGAATTATTTACAGGGGCCATTAAGCTGCTACTATTTTCCTTCTCTTCCTTCTCTTCCTTCTCCTCTTCCCCAAATCCGTGACCCCCATCACTCAAAACCTCTATTCTCTTGTATCTTTAGAGCCTTTTTTCTATAGCATGAAAATAATTGAATGATAAATGCACTATTGATAAAAGAGTCTGTATAAGCTGTGTTTTGTTTTTATCTATATGATTTATAGTGGTTTATGTGAATAATATGCTTTGTGTTACTTATCGAGCTTGCAATGAGAAATGGATCACACAAGAGTTAGTGTGATACAAATTTCCAGTTAAAGCCTCTTTTCTGCACTACTTATTCCGTTGATAAAATCCGACAATATTCCCAAGCGCAATAGCGGACAAAAATAACAGGGGATTGGATATGATAACCACCTTAATCAACGAGAAACTGATAAATCTCGACCTACAAGCGACCACTAAAGATCAAGTTTTTGCTGAGATGGCAGAGATGCTGACTCAACAAGGTAAAGTGGCAGACAAAGAACAATTTATTGCCGATATCTATGCTCGCGAAGAGTTAGGTAATACCGGCTTTGAAGAAGGGGTTGCACTGCCTCACGCAAAAAGTGCCGCAGTAGCATCGCCTGCAGTTGCCATTGGTGTGAGTCGCCAAGGTATTGAGTACGGTGCAGAAGACGGTTTGCCATCAAAACTCTTTTTCATGATCGCCTCTCCTGATGGTGGCGCAAATCACCACATTGAAGTATTAGCTGAGCTTTCTTCTAAATTGATTGAAGACGGTTTTATTGATGCTTTCTTAGCGGCAAATACACCTGAAGAAGCACTAAATCTTCTATTAGCTGATAAAAAAGAAGTGGTTGCCGTTGAGCAAAATAAAGGCTTAATCATTGGTGTGACAGGTTGTCCTGCCGGCGTTGCTCACACTTATTTGGCGGCTGAAGCGCTAGAAAAAGCAGGTGCTGAGTTAGGCTACGAAGTAAAAGTGGAAACTAACGGTTCCATCGGGGTGAAAAACTCACCAACAGCCGAAGAAATTGCCCGTGCAGAAGCGATTGTTGTTAGCTGTGATAAACAAGTTGATATGGCTCGTTTTGCTGGTAAAAAGCTGATTAAAACTGGTGTTAAAGCGCCAATCAAAGATGGTAAAGGTGTTATTCAACAAGCATTAGTTGCAAAACCGTTTGAAGCTGATGGTGATGACACATCAGATTCAAGCGAGAGTAAAGTCGCACAAACACGCTCAAATCTTTATCGTTACTTGATGAATGGCGTATCTCACATGATCCCATTTGTGGTAACCGGTGGTCTGTTGATCGCGCTTTCTCTGGCTATTGGTGGTCAACCAACCGATGCTGGTATGCAGATCCCAGCAGGTAGTATGTGGCAGAAAGTACTGGATGTGGGTGTGGTAGCCTTCCAGTTGATGATTCCAATTCTGGCAGGTTATATCGCATTTGCCATTGGTGATCGTCCTGCGTTAGCTCCTGGTTTTATCGGTGGTTGGATTGCAAACACGGGTTCATTTTACGATGCAAGTGCTGGTACGGGCTTTATCGGTGCCATTGTTGCTGGTCTGTTGGTCGGTTACTTTGTTCGCTGGGTCGCAACGCGTAATTATCACAAAATGGTACAGCCGTTAGTGCCTATTTTGATTGCCCCAATTACGGGTACTCTGTTTATTGCTGGTCTATTTATCTTTGTTATTGGTGCGCCAATTGCGAGCTTGATGGATAACATGAACGCAATGCTAACTGAGATGAGTACTGGTAACGTTGTGCTACTGGGCATCGTTCTTGGTGGTATGGCTGGCTTTGATATGGGTGGTCCATTTAACAAGGTCGCGTTCCTATTCTCTGTTGGTATGATTGCAAGTGGTCAAACGCAATTTATGGGTGCAATGGCATGTGCAATTCCAGTTGCTCCTTTGGGTATGGGTATCGCAACCGTTATTGGTCGTAAGCTAAATATCTTTGAAGATTCTGAAATTGAAGCGGGTAAAGCAGCAGGTGCTATGGGTCTTGTTGGTATCTCTGAAGGTGCTATCCCATTTGCCGCGCAAGATCCTCTATCTGTTATTCCTGCGAACGTTATCGGTAGTATGGTTGCTGCGGTTATGGCATTCTCATTCGGTATCACCAACAGCGTAGCACACGGTGGTCCAGTGGTTGCTCTATTAGGTGCGATGAACAAACCTGTTCTTGCTCTAATCTGTATGGCAACTGGCGCAGTTGTAACAGCATTGGTTGCGGTCTCTCTTAAGAAATACCGTAAAGCAAAAGCTGAGCGTGAGTTAGCTGCTGCATAATGATTTAATGGGGGAAGAGAAGGGGAAGAGCGGTAAAAAAGGGATTTAGGGAAGGGAAAGAGCAGGAAAAAAGGGATTTGGGGAGAAGCAGGGGAAAGACAGGCAGTTACACAGAATTATTTACAAGGTCTTTATTTACAGGATCCATTAAGCTGTTATTCTCTTCCTTCTCTTCCTTCTCTTCCTTCTCTTCCTTCTCTTCCTTCTCTTCCTTCTCTTCCTTCTCTTCCTTCTTTTCCTTTTCCTTTTCTTCCTTCTCCTCCCTAAAACCCCCTTGCCTTTTCCCCTTCATCTTTGCACTATAGATAACGACCAAATCAAAAATGCAGAAAGCAGACGACAATTACAGGGGAAGTCATGGCAGGCAATACAATTGGACAAGTTTTTCGAGTCACCACCTTCGGTGAAAGTCATGGAGTTGCACTTGGATGTATCATTGATGGCTGTCCTCCAGGCTTAGAACTCACCGAATCTGATATGCAGCATGACCTAGATCGTCGTCGTCCGGGAACATCAAAATATACCACCCAGCGTCGTGAAGCTGATGAAGTTAAAATTCTCTCAGGTGTGTTTGAGGGCAAAACCACAGGAACTTCAATTGGTTTATTGATCGAAAATACCGACCAGCGCTCTAAAGACTATTCAAATATTCAAGACCTATTTCGACCAGGCCATGCCGATTACACCTATCATCAAAAGTATGGCATTCGCGATTATCGTGGTGGCGGTCGTTCTTCTGCGCGTGAAACTGCAATGCGTGTTGCAGCAGGAGCAGTAGCAAAGAAATACTTAAAACAGGTGCATGGTATTGAAGTACGTGCTTATCTCTCACAAATGGGGGATGTCTCAATTGATAAAGTTGATTGGCAGCAAATTGAGCAAAATGCTTTTTTCTGTCCTGATGTCGATAAAGTAGACGCTTTTGATGAGCTGATCCGCCAATTGAAAAAAGAAGGCGATTCCATTGGAGCCAAGCTTACTGTAGTGGCAAAAAACGTACCTGTGGGGTTAGGTGAGCCTGTTTTTGACCGTTTAGATGCAGATATTGCTCACTCATTAATGAGCATCAACGCAGTAAAAGGGGTTGAAATTGGTGATGGTTTTGATGTGGTTGAACAGCGTGGTAGTGAACACCGCGATGAGATGACACCTCAAGGGTTTAAGACCAATCATGCTGGCGGTGTTTTAGGGGGAATTTCTTCCGGTCAAGATATTGTGGCGCACATTGCCCTTAAACCGACCTCAAGCATTACCGTACCGGGTGAGACAATCACGAAACAAGGCGAAAGCGCTGAGGTGATCACCAAAGGTCGTCATGATCCTTGTGTAGGTATTCGAGCAGTACCGATTGCCGAGGCGATGTTAGCCATTACTTTGATGGATCATCTACTGCGTCATCGAGCACAGAACTTTGGAGTAGTGACGGAGACGCCGGAGATTAACTAGCTTACGAGATTACGAGATTAAGAGATTTCGGGTTGGCGAGTTTCGAGAAAGAATATATTGACATCAAACTAAGTATGTCGAAAATCTCGCTACTCGCTACTCGCTACTCGCTACTCGCTACTCGCTACTCGCTACTCGCTACTCGCTACTCGCTACTCGCTCACTCTCATCCTCAAAACTAAATACAGGAAGAGACCAACTATACTGAACCGCAGCCATACGCATGGTGAAACCGACAACCAAGGTAACAATGATCGTTAAATCTTGATCAATACCAAAATGCAGCATTGCCCAATAGATAACGCCAGCAATAAGAGAAACCGAAGCGTAAAGCTCTTTGTGAAGGACCATTGGTTGGCGACGACAAATCAAATCACGCAGCATCCCGCCAAAAACACCGGTTACAACCGCAGCGACCACACAAATAATCGCAGGTAATCCCATATTCATCGCCACACGGCAACCGATAATGCTAAACACTATCAAACCGATAGCATCTAAAATAATAAACAGTTTATGAAAACGAACGACCCATTTTGCCATTACGGTTGTTAATAAGCCGGCCAAACAGGTGATGACTAAATATTGAGGATGTGCAACCCAACCTAAAGGGTAGTGGCCAAGTAAAATATCACGCACAGAGCCACCGCCAATCGCTGTAGCACTGGCTACTAACATAACACCAAACCAGTCCATGTTACGCTTACCCGCAGCAATAGCACCTGTCATGGCTTCTGCTGTAATACCGATGATGTACAAAATTGATAAAAGCATGAGTTGAGTTAACACCAAGGTTAGTTTTAAGTCCTGCTTTTATTCTATTTGTGAAGAAAATCGACATCTAATGAAATAGTTAGGCTTTATGCATGAATTTGATTCATGGGTGATAAAGAGCGAGGGAAAAGCGGTTTTTAGGAAAAAAGGGAAAAGCTAGAGCAGAGATTCGGTTTAGGTGAAATATTGGGGATGCGAGAGGACGAGATAGTGAGAGGACGAGATAGTGAGAAGATGAGAAGGGGGTTTTTAGGAAAAAAGGGAAAAGCTAGAGCAGATATTAGTTTTAGGCAAAATCTAGAGAAGAGGCTCTTGACGTATTTTTGACATCTATAGCACATACTTACATGTTGATATGTCGATAGATAAGTAAAATATCTGTATAATCCATCGATTAAACGAATAAAAAGATATAAGTAAAGTTGTAACATGCAGCACGATTACCATGATTTGATTAGACTTTTTAATCAAACTTTTTTAAACAGTCTCAACACTGAATTACTACTTGGTGGTGACGAACCCATCTATCTTCCTGCCAATGAAGAGAGAGAACATCACCAAATTATTTTTGCTCGTGGCTATTTCGCATCAGCAATGCATGAACTAGCACATTGGTGTATTGCAGGCCCTGAGCGACGCTTACTTGAAGATTATGGTTATTGGTATGAACCGGATGGGCGTACTGAGCAGATTCAAGCGGAATTTGAAAAAGTAGAAGTTAAACCTCAGGCCGTTGAGTGGATTCTATCAGCAAGTTGCGGTTTTCCCTTTCAAGTAAGCTGCGACAACTTAAGCGGACGTTTTGAGCCTGATAGAGTAGCATTCACCTTAAAAGTGCGTGAACAAGTGGATGCTTACTTACAGCATGGCATGCCAGAGCGCGCTAAAATACTATCAGATATCTTTCGAGAGTTTTACAACGTTGCACCTTTGACGTTGGTAGATTTTCCAGAGCCAAAGCGCCTAGAAGCGTATGCATAGATAAGTTTAGGAAAAGAATTAATGACTATTCAAGAGTTTGAAGAAAAGTTGTTACAATATATTGATGATTCTATCGATACCGCAACTGATGATGAGTTGTTTGCTGGTGGCTATCTTCGTGGGCATATCTCGCTTGCAGCGGCTGAGTGTGAGTCGCATGGCTTAACCTCGGTAAATGATATATTAATTAAAATTTCTAGCAGTATTGAAAGTGCTAAATCTGAACTGAATCCATCAGATTATCAATTGATTTGTAATTTTTGGAATAAGTTACAAAGTAGAACTAAGTAATAAAATTTAACAGTTTAACAATTTGCTTTGTGGGTTTATAGCAGATCCCAAGGGCGGTAGCGTAGGAAAAGGTTATATAACATATGAATTCTAATTCTTATCGTGATGTGAATGTTTCAGATGGTGGTGATTTAAGAGAAGTCTTGAACCTAATATGGTCAGGAAAAAAAGAGATCGCAATAACAACGATTATTTTGACACTTGTTGCTTTAATATACTCATTTTATGCAAAACAATGGTGGAGCTCAACAGCTTACATAACAGAAACAAATTATCAAACATTTTCTCCTGTTAGAATAGAGGTTTCTAATCTTGCTGCTGTGTTAGGAGATGAGAAAGATCCTGAATTGGAAAAAATGTTATCACCTTCACATGCTTTGAACTTATTTATTAACGAATTTGATTCTTATGATAATAAAGTAAGTTTTATTGAAAGTAACAATTTAGTTAAAAATATTTTTATTAAAGATAAAATTGAACGTACACAAAAAAATATTGAAGAATGGACTAAATATATAAATGTCAAAAAAATTGATAATGCCAAACAACAATATAAGCTATCATTTTTAGCAAATACAAGTAAAGATAGTTATAAACTACTTACGGATTATATTTCTTATATTCAAGGAATTAGTAATCAAGAAATAACGCATACAATAAAATCTATTATAACTAATTATACTGTTGATTATAATTCAAAGATAGAATTAGCAAAAAATAATGTTGTCAATAAGATTAATTTGGAAAAGGAAAAAACTCAATATGCACTTATGATTGCTAAAGCTGCAGATGTTCGAAAGCCAATTAGTGAACTGAATTCTAATAATCAGATGTTTCCTATTGATATTGGTATAAGCGGTCTAACAGAGCAAGAAAAAGTACTTGGCAATATTAAAAATTATGCTGTTTTTGATCCTAATTTAAAATTAATGCTAAATGCTCTTGATTTATTAAAGAAAATAAAGATTACAAATAATAACCTAGAGCTAATTAAATATAATAAAAAACCATCAGAGCCAGTTAATCGTGAGGCTCCTAAACGATCGTTGATTGTTATCCTTGGAATTTTCTTGGGGTTTGTTTTTGGTAGCACTTTCGTTATCTTTCGAAAGAAATAGTAAGTAGGAATTACATTGGATATTTTAAAAAAACATAGGTCTGCAATATATTCAATTATTTCTTTGTTTTTAAGGTTGTTAGTTGGACCCTTATCAATTCTATTAATTACAACTAAATTATCATTAGATGAGCAGGGTATTTATTATACATTTATTTCGATTGCCGCAATACAATGGGTTTTTGAACTTGGTGTAAGTACCGCTCTTGTTCAAACATTATCAGGAATTAGTGAAAAAAAGCATTTTCAAAGTTATGTGAAACTAGGAGCTGTATTTTTTATGACTACAGCTTTCTTTTTGTTTTTCGCTATGCTTATTTATTCGTTATGGGTTTTTAGTTCACTTAATACATCACAATGGTTATATCCATGGCTGTTATATTCATTATTCATTTGTATGAATATATTCAATAATATATGTTTAATCATAGAGGAAGGTAAAGTAAACCCAGAGAAAGTATATTTTGTTAAATTGTTATCTGGAGTTGCATATGCTGTATTTTTACTTCTATCTTTATTTATGGGAGCGGGGTTATATGCTTTAGCATTTGGTCAGATCGGATTATTTTTAGTTGTATTTTCTTTACTAAATACTAATTATAAACATATATATATATCTTTTATTAGTATACCATTTATAACAGTCAAGGCATGTGGGAAGAAATTATTTAAATTTCAATATAAGTTATCATTAGTTTGGATTGCGGGGTACTTTTATTGGAACTTTTATTCAATATATTTCTTTAAATTTGTCGGAAGTAATTATGCTGGACAATATGGGGCAACAAATGCAGTAATTGGAGCAATTGCTATCGCAATGATTTCTTTTTTACAGACAAAGAGATCGAATATGACAAGATTGATTTGTGAAAAAAAGATTGATCAAACAATTGATATATTAAAAGACTCTGTTTTATTAGGTTGCTGTGGTTTTATTGTAATTACTGCCATATTTTATGTCGCGCTAAATTGGTATGGTGGTGAATTAGAAACTCGATTTTTAAATAATTATATTCTAATGTCCGTGATTGTATTAAGATTTATTATACTATGTCATGAGTTTATTCTTATTTATTTGCGAACATATCAGGATGAACCATTATATAAAATCACTATTGTTAATTACTTATTAACACCTATTGTGATTGTTGTATGCTATCATTTTAATATGGGTGATAACTTATTTTATTTTGCATCATTTGTACAACTTCTATTTTTATTTCCTTGCTTATATCTTGCTAAGAAATATGTGACTAACAAGGCTAATATATTATGATTAGTGTAATTCTTCCTGTTTATAATGCAGAGTTATATCTGAATAAAACGATTGATAGTATCTTAAATCAAACAATTAGTGATTTTGAACTGATATGTATAGATGATGGCTCTACTGATTCAAGTCTTAAAATATTATATGGCTATGCTAATGTTGATAATCGAATTAGAATTATTTCTCGTGATAATAGAGGATTGATTTACACTTTAAATGAAGGTGTTCGTGAATCTAAATATAATATAATAGCTAGAATAGATGCTGATGATGTATGTGAACCTAAAAGATTTGAGATACAATTATCTTATCTTAATAGTAATCCTGATGTTGCAGTTGTTGGAACAAGCTATAATTATATTGATGAAAATGGGAATATAATTGGAAAAAGAATTCTTTCAGACAAATATATAATTAATGATGCAATTAAGGTCTTTGGTTCTCCATTTTGTCATCCTTCTGTAATGATTAATAAAAAACTTGTAGGGGAAGATCTTTATTACGATAAAGACTATATTCATGCAGAAGATTATGAGCTTTGGTTACGGTTAAGTAAAAAATATAAATTGATAAATTTGAAAGATATATTGTTGAATTATCGTATTTTATCTTCGAGTATATCAAGAAAAAATGAGTATCAACAAAAATTATCTATGGTTAGAGCTTTAGAATATCATGTTCTTAACAATAAAGTACTAGATAAAGATAATTTGATTAATTATTATCTTTACAATAAAAATAGATGCTATTTTATGAGAAATGTTATTTTCAATAAAAAGGTTAAATTGGATACAATAATACAATTGATGTACTTTGTCTTAAAAGTTTTAAAAAATGTTAAATAGTATTTTATTACTTATCTCTTTACTTTTATCGACAAAGTTTATGATATTGTCTATTTATAGTTTAATACCATATGCTTTGTTGTTGGCGAATGTGTGTAACTTTCTTATTATTTTAGATAATTATAAGAAGGTTTTATGTTTGTCAAATGAGAGAAAATATGCAGTTATATTTTTCACATTATCTTTATGTGTAATAAATATATCAAAATTGAATGACTCTATATCTATCGGTGATGTTATATATCCAACGGATATTCATTTATTACTCTCTTTAATAGCTATTTTAGTACTGTCCAAAAAAATATATTATTAACAGTTAAGTGGTATCTTAATGTAATTGCAATTATTTGCTTTTTGGGTCTTGTAGCTTATATTTGTAATTATTTAAATATTATTGATCCGACTGGATTAGTTGTTGCTCCAGACCACGCCAAAAAATTAGGTTATGCTAGTTTGTATGGGATAGCATATTATCCGTCATGGATTCATTTGCCTTTCGGTTTTACTCGTTTTGCAAGTGTATTTTGGGAACCAGGTACATTTGGATTATATTTGATATTTCTTTTGTGCATTGAGTATGTTTTCTTTAAAATAGAAAAAGAAAGACGAGTATCAATATTAAGGATATCTATATTTTTAATATCTGGAATGTTATCATTTTCAGCACTTTTCTACATAATATTAGTAATTCTTATTATATTGACGTTTAATTGGTTTAAAACGAGAAATATATTATTATTATGTTTATGTACTATGATTTTTCTCCTTTTATTTAACCAATTATATGAATTGATTCTCTATCGTTTATCTTATGATCCGGATAGAGGATTCGTTGGTAATAATAGATCTGGTGCATTTAGCTTTTACCTAGATGCTGTTAAGAATGGGAGTTTAATTAATGCGCTGTTTGGATTTGGCCCTAATGCTGAGTTTAATGCTGATTCTACTCCGATTTTTATTAAATTTTTCCAAAGAGGAATAATTGGCGGTACACTATTGTTACTTGGGTATTTATCTTTGGCTATTAACTCAGGCTATAGAAAATTATTATTAGTAATGTTGTTATCTTTTGTTGCCTTAGCTCAAATAGAAGGTGCTTTAAGTTTATTGTTCTTTATTTTAGCGGTTTTAGGTCTAAGTGATGACAATCAATCTAAAAGAGTAGTGAAATGCACAACCTAGAAATTGCGGTATCTACATTAAATGATGGTATTTACAATATTACCTTTCGTGATGATTACGATTATCTTGTGGTCCATCAAATTACTAATGGTCAAGATTATTCAAACTTGACTTCTAAACTTCCTTCTAATGTTCGATATGTAGCATCCTATGAGAAGGGGTTATCAAAAAGTAGAAACCTAGCGCTGGAGCATGCAAAAGCTGATTATGTATGGATTATGGATGATGACGTTTTAATTCATGATCGGGCGAATTCTCATTTCAATCATCTTGTTGAAACATATCCAGACCATGGTATGTATGTTGTTTCACATCATCATGAAGATGTAGAATTTCTTCCAGGTGAAAAATATCAAGTTCTAAATGATGTATCTGCCGCCAATGTCTCTTCAATTGATATGATCATTAACCGTAGATTATGTAGTAACCTTCGTTTTAATGAAAAATTTGGACTCGGTACTGATTTTCCATCCGGTGAAGAGTATATATTTACATGTAATTTACTTCTAGCTGGACAAAAGGTGTTAAAGTCACGAACAGTTTGTACATATCACCCATTAATTTCATCTGGGCAAGATTTTTATTCAACGCCTAACAAGTTGAAAGCAAAGTTAGAAATGTTTAAAGCTGCAACAGGTGGTCTAAAGGGACATGTCTATTATCTGGCTTTTTTAATTAAGAAAGCAAAAATTATTATGAAAAATAAAGCTTGGGGTAATGTGTTTAGATCTTTTTTATGAACAATTTAAACACTAGACTATAATAAGACATTGAAAATTGTTGAGAAAAGTAATGAGTTGTAAGCCTTTAGTTTCAGTTATAACACCTTCATATAACTGTGCAAATACCATTGAAGAAACAATTAATTCTGTTATATCTCAATCGTTTAATGATTGGGAGATGATTATTGTTGATGATAATTCTTCTGATAACTCTTGTGAGATTATTCGAGCTTTCTCAGAGAAAGATTCAAGAATAAAGTTAGTTGAACGCAGTTGGAACGCAGGACCTGCGATAGCTCGTAATATTGCTATTGAAAATGCTCAAGGACGTTATATTGCGTTTCTAGATAGTGATGATACATGGCACCAAAATAAACTTGAAAAACAAATTGCTTTTATGCAAGTGAATGAGGTTGAGCTCTCTTACACGGCATATAATCGAATGGACTCTGAAGGCAACTTTTTAGGTGCTTATAAACCGATAACAAAAGTAACTTATAAAGACATGCTTAAGAGTAATCGCATTGGATGTTTAACTGCTATTTATGATACTGAGAAGCTAGGTAAGGTTTATATGCCTAATATTTCTAAGCGTCAAGATTTAGGATTGTGGTTGAAAATATTAAAAAAAGTGGATTATGCATGGGGAATGGATGATGTTCTTGCTGATTATCTTGCAGTGCAATCCAATAGTGTCTCATCAAACAAATTTACAGCCGCAAAATATCAGTGGCGTTTATATCGAGAGATAGAGAAATTAACATTCAAAGATAGCTTATATTATTTTATTAATTATGCATACTTGGGTGTAAAAAAGAGTAAGTAATTATAACTATAAGTTTTTGTAATTATTTACAATAGGTTAGATGCTTGTTAGCATAATAAATTCGGTTCAGACTCTATAGCAATCAAATGAAAAAACTAATTTATAATTCATACATCTGTCATAGCATAGGTCTAGTGTTGGTTACATGCTTGACTTATATCTTTGCTGGTTATGGCTACAAAAGCATGCCAGATACAGTGGTCAATACGTTATGGCTGTCTGTGGCATGTTACTTAGTGATTGCAGCTGTGTTACCCAAAATCACCTCATACCTATTGGTTGAGCGTAAATACTATATTTTACCTGTAGTGGTAACGGTTTTTATCCTAACGATGGCTCTTGTTTTCATGACTCGTATTGATTATTCACGTAGTGCTCTGATCAATGCAAGCATAATTTCGTTCGTTTGGTTTTATGTTACTGCGCTTATTCGACAAGACAGCCAATATTTAACATTATCAGCTTTACCTAATTTTGATGCTTCAGAATTAAAACATAACCCAAAAATTCATTTCAATGAATTATCTCAACCATATAGTATTGCCAATGTTAAAGGCAGCTTGGTCGTCGATTTACATAAAAATCTGACAGCTGAATCTGAGAAGTTTATTGCAGACTGTAGTTTGGCAAATATTTCAGTTTTCCATGCTGATAGCATCAAAGAGATGTTAGAAGGTAAAGTACAAACGCGTCATTTATCTGAAAATGCTATTGGTACTCTATTACCAAATCCGTTATATATGACCTTCAAGCGAATTTGGGAATCTTTAATTATCATCTTATCTTTCCCGGTTACATTGCCTATTATGGCGATTACTGCGTTATTGATTAAACTTGAAAATCCAGGTCCGGCAATGTTTATTCAAGAACGAGTTGGCCAAGGTGGTAAGGTTTTCCGTATCTACAAGTTCCGCAGCATGACAGTTAAAGCTGCAGATGCTGAAGACAAATTTGCAACACAAGAGCAGGCTCGTGTTACAAAAGTGGGTAAGGTCATTCGTAAAGTTCGCATTGATGAATTACCTCAGTTTTTCAATGTGCTGAAAGGTGATATGTCATTAATTGGACCGCGACCAGAGCAAGACAGTTTTGTAAAACAGTTTGAGCAAGAAATCCCATTTTATGGCTATCGTCATATGGTAAAACCTGGCATTACTGGCTGGGCCCAAGTTGTTCAAGGCTATACTGATGATACAGAGTCAACAACCGAAAAGCTTGCTTATGACTTATACTATATTAAGAACTTATCTTTCTGGTTAGATATTAATATCGTATTTAAAACAATCCGCACTATGCTGACAGGTTTTGGTGCAAAATGATGTTTCTGCTGTAGCCATACATAAAACCGCTGTCATTTGATAGCGGTTTTTTTATATCCTAAAGTCGCTAATTTTCTAGATTATAGATAAAATTAGTACATGACTTTGGGCTTATAGTGATGACATTGTGAATATTTTAATTACGGGGGGAGCGGGTTTTATTGGTTCAGCTATGATTCGATACTTGATCTCGAATACTTATCATACAGTGATCAACATTGATAAGTTGACTTACGCTGCAAATTTATCAGCATTAACAAATGTAGTTACTAATACACGGTATATTTTTAAGCAAGTCGATATTTGTGACAAGAAAGCCTTAGACAGGATTTTCGATAAATATCAACCTAATGCGATCATGCATTTTGTAGCTGAGAGTCATGTAGATCGCTCAATTGATAGTTCTGATGATTTTATAGCCACCAATATTATTGGTACTTACCAATTGTTAGAATCTGCACGAGCATATTGGAACTCCCTTGGCAAAGATTTGCAAAAACAGTTTCGGTTTCATCATATTTCAACTGATGAAGTTTATGGTGATTTAAGTTACAACGAATCAGCGTTTACAGAATTTTCTCCTTATCGTCCATCAAGTCCTTATTCTGCATCAAAAGCAGCAAGCGATCATTTGTTGCGTGCTTGGTCCCGTACTTATGGTTTACCCATTCTTATTACCAATTGCTCAAATAATTATGGCCCTTATCAGCATCAAGAAAAACTAATACCTTGTATGATAGCAAATGCCTTATCGGGAGATCTTCTACCAATTTATGGTGATGGTTTACAGATCCGTGATTGGTTGTATGTTGAAGATCATGTCGATGCCCTTTATCGCGTTCTAATTAAAGGTCGGGTAGGAGAAACTTATAATATTGGTGGTCATTGTGAAAAAACGAATATTGAAGTAGTTAAAGTAATCTGTTCTTTGCTAGACGATCTTGTGCCTAATAAGCCAGAAAATATTACTTCTTTTAAAGATCTTATTACGCATATTTCAGATCGATCAGGTCACGATATTCGCTATGCGATTGATGCAACAAAGATTCAAGCTGAATTAGGTTGGGTTCCTAAAGAAAGCTTCGAGAGTGGACTAAGGAAGACAGTATTGTGGTATTTAAATGACTTAACGAGAACTTGAGTTACGAATATCGAGGAAAAAATAGAAACTGAAATTTTGAGTTATAAGAAGCAACAACAAAGCACTTGAACGATATAAATATTTAATTAAGATTTCTCGCCACTCGCCACTCGCCACTCGCCACTCGCCACTCGCCACTCGCCACTCGCCACTCGCCACTCGCTTCTCTGATTCAATCCCATAAAAAAAGCAGCCAGACTATTAGCCTGACTGCTTCTATCGATTATTCTTTTAGTACCTAGTACCTAGTACCTAGTACCTAAGAACAAACTGTTATTACTCAGCAGCTTGCTCTACTTGAGTTACAGTTTCAACGTCGATTGATGGAGAGATGATCTCTACACGACGGTTTTGAGCGCGACCTTCTGCAGTATCGTTAGATGCTACAGGGTTTGATTCGCCACGGCCTTCAGCGATGATGCGAGAACCGTCAACGTTCATTACGCTACGTAGAGCTTCAGCTACAGCGTCAGCACGCTTAACAGATAGCTTCTGGTTGTAAGCTTCAGAACCACGGCTGTCAGTGTAACCAACAACGTAGATTTGAGCTGCATCTTGTGCTTGTAGACGTTGCTCGAAAGGAGCTAGTTTAGAACGGTCGCCAGCAGATAGTTCAGTGCTGTCGAATGCGAAAGGAACAGCCAGTTTTAGCTCTTCTAGAGTTTCAACAGATACTTGATCAACGTATACAGGTTCTGCAACTACTGGTGCTGGAGCGCCCCAGTGGTAAGCTAGAGAAACACCAGCGAAGTGGATGTCTGCACCAGCTACATCGTTGTAGTATTGGTATTCAACAGCAGTTGATAGGTTGTTAGTTAGGTAGTACTCAGCACCAACGCCTGCAGTACCAGCCCAACCGTGCTCTTTAGCGTCCGCTAGGTTCTTAGTGTGAACGTCGTAGTAGTAAGCACCTAGCTTACCGAATACGTCGATCTTGTCGTTGATAGCGTAAGAGTATTTACCTACGATGTCAGCGCCTTGAGTACGGAACTTAGCATCAGTACCTTTGATTGTAGTTGAACCTAGGTGAGTGTAACCTGCTTCTACTGCGAACCAAGGAGCAATTTGGTAACCAAGGAAAGCACCGCCAGCTAGGTTTGCATCATCAACGTTTGGACCTTTGTGGTCTGTATCGTAGATAGCGTTACCGATGCGAGCACCAGCGTAGAATGGGTTATCAGTTGCTGCGTTTGCTGCTGCTGAAACTAGCAGAGCAAGAGGAAGAATCATTAAGCTCTTTTTCATTGTAATTTGTCCATATTCCTAAGTGTGTAATAGAACTGTTATTATATTGTGCTTATAACTTTCAACAGCTCGCACAATTGTGTCAATGATACATGATTATGAGTAATTGACGCAATTATATTGTGTTTTTTTACCGAAAACTTTCAATAAACCGATAGTTTAGCATATATCTACTCGTAAAAATCTGAATAGATATACTGTATACTTATTTGGTATGTTATTAGTAATAAAATAACAAAGTGTTTAGTATACGATAGAGTCGCAATCGATAATCGAGACTTATATATAACGTTATATATCTAGGCTCTCCCCGAGTACAATCAGCGACTCTTTCAGTAATGCTATGACATAAATACAGCACAAATTATGATTAATTTAATGGTGCTCGTTCATACCATGGTGAGCGTGCATCGGTTAAACCATAAAGTGAGTATTTACGATTTAGCATTTGACCACCATCACGAGTTAGAGGCATCCAAGAAATACTCGCACGCTCTGTGCTTGGTCGAACGGTCATTAAATCAAACGGAATCGAAATATAGAAACCTTTGGTATAACTGCCTTCACCATACTCTTCGGTTGACATATCTGTAATGGTTGCAAATGCACCGGCGATAATACCGCTATCAAATTGCTTCGAGAAATCAATGGTCACACCGACATCTTCCGCCAGATAACGACCTGCACTGACTTTAAATAGGGTGTTTTCTAACCATTGCCACTGAGGCTGGTAATAAGCAGTGATATTACCGACTGCAGTACCTGTCTGAACTCGGTAATTGCGGCCTAAGTGTTCATCGTACTGAACTTCTTTGGTATAGAAACCAAATTGTGAATTAGGATCGCGCTGTTTTACGTAGTTAAGATCAGCACCAAATGCCCAGTTTGAATTCATAGGGCGATATAACACCTCACCGCCAACGCCGCCATACATCATTTCTAGATAACCACCATAAGCTTGGGCGTACCAGTTATTGGCAAATTTATCCATCCAAGTCAGCTGCAAGTTATTTGCATACACGGGATTATCATTAACATACTGACGAATTAAAGTTCGAACACGAATGTTATCGGTACCATCTGGTGGCGTTTCATATTTAAACTTGTCATAAGTATCGTAAATATTAACGTAAACCGAGCCACCTAATTGAAGGTTGTCATTAAACCAGTAGTTAGCAGAGGCATTAACCCCGATATTAAATAGATAGAAGCCTTCTGATGCGCCAAAAGATTGTTGTAAAACTGGTGATAAACCGAAATCCCAGTTATCTTGGCTATCGGCCACAGACTTACCAACCACTTTTCCTGGTGTAGCCACTTGAGTAATATCGGCAACGTCTTTATGAATATCTAAATTGTTGGCAACGGTAACGACATCATCGCGCTCGTAGATATGTTCAATCACGGGCTGACGATTTTTGGTCTCAATAATTCGGTATTCATCCACAGTAGGGGCAGAATTTGCTAGCAAGGTTGTGATACGTTGGTGTGCTTCATCACGGTTGCGGTATTTTTTCTGCTCCGCAACAACCGTAATAACCGAATCAGACTGATAAATCGCTGGATCTTGATAACCAGATACCGATTCGATCTGTTGAGCTAATGTATTCCACTCTTCTTTGGTTAATTGCTTTGGATTTTGACTTGTATTGGCTTTTGGTTCCGGTTCGTCTAACCAGCTAGCTTTAAGATCATTAAAGTTGGTATTTAAACTCAAGCCCAGTGTTAGCGTATTACCGCGTTCATAACTTAGCTTTGCATCAGCCCAATCGGTTAACTGATAATGTGCGCCAAAGTTCCACGGTGTTGCTTGTGTCATAGACTTGCCACCACGAGTAACTGGGAAATCTTGGCTATAGTCGTTGCCATCGTATTCCAGTTTTAGGCGTAGTGGTGCAAATGGGGTTTGGTATTCCACACCGCCATAAATAGAGGCTGGGCCTTTAAACCAACGACCTGTATCAAAACTGCCACCATTACCTTTATAGTCAGAAGGGCGCTGACAGAACGAATCACTGACCTTACAAAATGGGTTGGTGATATTGCCACGCTGACCTATGTAGCCCCAACCCATACCTAATGTGAAATCTAATGGACCAAATTGTTTGTTAGCCGCAATAAACTCACCATCAAATAGACCTGTACCACCAAAATCGCGAACACCAACCGAGACTTCAGGCAACCAATAACTTTCATTTAATAGACGAAGCTTAAAGTCGATCCCTTTATCGGTATATTTGGTGTTACCACTAAAAGCTTCATCGCCGCTGTAGAGCATATCTTGTACTTGGGTATAGCGAATGGTGGTTTCAAGCCAAGGAAATAGCTGAAGTGATACCCAGTAGTGATGGTAATCGTCGTTATAGGTAGTACCAAAGGTAAACTCACCTTCAGGATTCATACGCGAAGTAGGCATCTGTAATAGACCTACACCACCGAAGTCACTTTGTGAGTGTTTCAGTTCTGGATAACTAAAATTATCAGCTTGGGCGGTAAAGCTAGATAGCAATGCCACTGTAATGGTGGATAAAGCAAAAGCCGGACGCATCATAGAGCCAGCAGTTAAGCGGGAAGAGAGTGTCATTACAGCGTCCTATTTTGTAGCAATTGAATTACAAATTGGTTGAGTTCGCGATGGAGATTAAAGGCTTGCTCATAGTGAACATAGAGAGTTGCACCCGGGGCGATATCTTTATGGTTTTGGTTCCAATATGCGATAGAGTGGGTCTCTATTTGACCATCTGGTTGAATTACTGTTATTTGGCTACGGTTGTGTTCATCAATCACATTCACCTGAGTCAGCAGTTCAGCCGCTGAGATTCGCGGTTGCCACATCACTTCTGTTGGAGTGTCAACGGCTCCTACAACCAATACCTTATTCGGTGTTGTTGGCAGTACAAGCTGATAAGCTCCCTGTAACTGTGGATTATTGGCAATGTTTAAACGAACAAAGTCATAATCAAGGTTCTGCCATAAACGGCGATGTACCACATTTTGATTTAGCCAAGCACTTAAATGTTTTGCACTTTGACGTAATGCATAAGGGTTGTCTTGATCAAGCGCCAGAGTATTGAGCAGCGACAATGTATAAGTTTTATTTTTTGGCGAACGCAATTCAACCAAATCACTACCTAACCAGTAAGGCATCTGATTGGGATGCTGAATGGTAAATTGCTGCCAACCATCATGAATAACGTGATCTAATCTTACTGGTGAAGAATAGCTCAAAGTGATGGGGGTATTACTGTTACTGGTGAGCAGTTCAACTGCAAGGGCCGCTTGTTGTGATGGATTATCGGCGGGGCTAATTTCTGTCTTTGCCAATACATTGTTTGATGTAATTAGCGCAACAAGAACGGCTATTTTGCATAACGAAGATAGAGGGTTTTTGGTGATATTCATTATTGACTCTCTTAAGTTACGCAAAAGGTTTTAAAATGGTCATGGTGATAAGAGGCATGCCAGGAGCTGGATATTGCTGACTTTTGATGACCTTGCCATTAATCGGGTCTAACCAAAAAGTATTTTGATAGCTGCGATCTAGCTCTTTGACTTTAACCGTTTCTGAAAACTGCAATGCTTTCACTTGTTGGCCATTAATATCAACTAACTGTATGCCATCATTATGAAAAGTTGAAGATAGGTGATACCCCATATGATAGCCTGGTTGCCAACTAATAGTCCGTTGCCAAGTGAGTGGCGTCGTGGATTTTTGCAAGCCCAATAGCAGAGGATCAGTTTGTTTACTGTCACTAGAGAGTAGATTGCCATCTTGTAAGTTTAGCGTTTTTACAATGCGGCCATTTTCTGTCACCAACATACCGTTGTCGCTCGACATCCATTTTAATTGTAATGGATTAGCAATATTCGTTGTTAGTTGGCGTGAAGCGGGAAGATATTTGGTTTCTGCTAATGCAAGAACCATAAAAATTTGGCTATGATCACCAATGCGAACATAGGTGCTGGCATAAGGTAATTGTTTAATTTCTTGGGCTGTTTTTACCACATCTGGGGTGCCAAACATTGCCAGCTTTACAGTATCGTTGGCATCATTTGCGCGTTGACTACATCCACTTAATAGCAGTAGTGCAACAGGCAGAACCAATTTGTTAACGTTCATAAGCATCCAAATTGCCAGAAAAATTAATCGATAAAACAAAATAACCGCACTTCTTAGCGAGAGTGCGGTTAAAGATTCTATTATTGCCTGAGTAAAAAACAATAATAGTTATGCAAATACCACAATAATTACTTGTTAGCAGTTACTGTTGTGTTTGAGATAGTGTCATTTGAATCAGAAGAAGCGGCTGCGATTGCGGCTACTGCTGTTGCTGCACCTACTACAACTGCAGTTGTTGCACCAGCGGCTGCAGTTGTTGCACCTGCTGTACCTGCTGCTGTACCCGCAGTTTCAGTTGCAGCGAATGCAGATGAAGCAAATAGTGCAGCAATAGCAACGATAGCTGTTTTTTTCATGATATATCCTTTACTAAATAGGAAAAAGAGAGCAGAAAATCAACTCTCTTAGTGAGTTACACATATTTGTACTATACGAAATATTGTTCGAATCAGGATATGAAATTCTATGCTGTGATAAATATAAAAACTGATATTGTGACCTTGATCTCAAAAACTGATGTAAGGGCTGTTATGCATAATCCGTTTTTATTCATACAACGAAGTGCTTTTATAAAAACAATAAGTTGTCGATCATTTATATCTAAATATATATGAATAGTTGAGCGTAGAATTTTATTTATTTTTATTTAGGAATTAAGTAGAATGCCTGCAAAATTTTTATAGTGATTGTGATCCAGCTAACCTATTGGAATGGTTAACTATACAAATGGACATGATGACTGAGTGACAATTTATGGCAAAGGAACTGTCCACATCAATACGGATGTTTCGCCTGCCAACATTTCTAGCATTGGGGGCGCTATCTAACCTCTGGGCGGTAGCGTATCTAAATTCCAAATGCACCTAGTTGCGTGTCTCTTCGTTTTTCACGCTTTCATCTATCTACTCATCTCGAATCGACAACATGGAATTTTCAAAAAAACTACTCATTACTGCATTGGCTTCGACCATGCTGGTAGGTTGTACTATGCCTGGCTCAAATTTGAGTGTAGATGGCAAAAAAGTGATTAATACTTCAGCCACTCAGCAAACAGATATTTCTGACTTAGTGAATGTTTATCCTCTGTATGCGGATAATGTGGCAAAATTTCGTCAGAAAAAAGTGAATGCTCAAAATAATCCTGCGTTAGATGCTAAAATTGCAGGTTATGAATATCGTATAGGTCCTGGTGATATCTTAAATATTACTATTTGGGATCATCCTGAACTGACCATTCCTGCTGGCTCTTACCGTAGTGCTTCTGAAGCGGGTAATTGGGTTCAGGCTGATGGTACTATCTTTTACCCATACATTGGCTCGGTAAAAGTAGTAGGCAAAACCGTTATGGAAGTGCGCAGTGAAATTGCCCGCCGTTTAGCTGCTTACATTGAAAGCCCTCAAGTTGATGTTAACGTTGCTGCGTTCCGCTCTCAAAAAGCTTACGTTACTGGTGAAGTTAAAAATCCAGGCCAACAACCTATCTCTAATATTCCTCTAACTCTATTAGATGCGGTCAATAAAGCTGGCGGCTTAGCTGAAGATGCAGATTGGCGTCATGTCACTATTACTCGCGATGGTAAAGACCAAACTGTTTCTCTGTACGCATTAATGCAACGTGGTGATTTAACTCAAAACCGCTTAATGCAAGATGGCGATATCATTCACGTTCCTCGCAATGATGCACAAAAAGTGTTTGTGATGGGTGAAGTGAACAAGCCTCAGTTATTGAAAATTGATCGTGCTGGTATGAGCCTAACCGAAGCATTAAGCTCAGTTGGTGGCATTAATGAACTTGAAGCTGATGCAACTGGGGTATTTGTTATTCGTGCTAATCGCGATAGCAAAGGCAATATGAATCAAGATGAGTCAATTGCTAACATTTACCAACTTAATATTAAAGATGCCGCAGCATTAGTGATTGGTACTGAATTCGAATTAGAACCATACGATGTGGTGTATGTAACCGCCGCACCAATTGCTCGTTGGAACCGTGTTGTTCGTCAGTTACTACCTACTATTTCAGGTTTCAATGATCTGACGGAAGGTGTGAACCGCTTTACGGATTTAAGGGCGTTGTAAGATAGAAAGAAAGGGCTAGGAAGGCAGAGAGGGAAGAGCAGGAAAAGAAGGTTTTTAGGAAGAGCAAGAGCAAAACCTTAGCACCTGATTGTATCGGCTCAAACTTTAGCACCTAGCACCTAGCACCTAGCACCTAGTATCAATTTCACTACCTAAATGTATTCTTATGTTTAATAACATTCTCGTTGTCTGTGTCGGCAACATTTGTCGTTCGCCAACTGGTGAACGCATCTTACAAACTAAAATACCGAACAAAACCGTACGCTCTGCTGGTGTCGGTACGGCTAAAAGTGGTCTTTCTGGTAAACCTGCTGACAAAATGGCGGCAGCGGTAGCCGAAGAACATGGTTACTCATTAGAAGACCATCAAGCTCAGCAGTTAACTAGCGAGCTTGCTCGCGATTATGATCTTATTTTAGTGATGGAAAAGGGTCATATAGAAGCGGTAATCAATATTGCTCCAGAAGCTCGTGGTAAAACCATGCTATTTGGTCAATGGATTGGTCAGCAGGACATTCCCGATCCTTATCGTTTAAGCAAAGAAGCTTTTGATCATGCATATACCTTGATTGATCAAGCGGCAGAAGCTTGGGCGAAGAAGTTAAATTAATTTAGTTTTCGAGAATACGAGAATACGAGAATACGAGATTGTAAGATTACAAGTTACGAGATTAGGCGTTATCTTAGGGAGAAGATATGCAATATATGAAATTGGAGGTATGGCAGCGTAGTTATCAGGTTGCTTTAACGACTTGTAATTTAGTTAAGCACTTTAATAATTTCGCACTTAAAGATCAGATTTCACGATCAGCTATTTCTATTCCATCAAATATTGCTGAAGGTGCTGAACGTAAAACAGCTAAAGATAATGTGAAATTTTTATATATAGCTAAGGGATCATGTGGAGAATTACTGACTCAAGTAATGCTTGCTCGTGATCTTTTATATATAGAAGAAAAAACGGCCAATAAACTTATTACTGAACTGCATGATATTAGTAAAATGATTGGTGGTTATATCCGTTACCGTTCTCAGCACATAACATAATCTCGATACTTGACACTCGATATTTGTTATTCGTTTCTCGATACTCGATAACTCGATAACTCGATAACTCGATAACTCGATAACTCGATAACTCGATAACTCGATAACTCGACACGATATCTCTATTATTACGGACCCTTATGAGCGCTACAAATAATCCCACGAGCCAAGCCTCAGATGAAATCGATCTGGGGAAACTGTTTGGTATTTTGGTCGATAACCGCTGGAATATCATTTTAATTACCTTCATTTTTGCGGTTATTGGTATTGCTTATGCGATGCTGGCGACACCAATCTATAAAACCGATGCTTTAATTCAAGTTGAATCCAAAAGCTCGGGTATGTCTGCCATGTTAGGTGGCGAAATGTCAGAGATGTTTTCATCTGACTCTACCGCGACTACAGAAATTGAGATCATCAAATCTCGCATGGTACTAGGTAAAACCGTTGATAAATTAAATTTAACTACGGTAGTGACGCCAGATTACATGCCTGTGATTGGTGCAGGTCTTGCGCGTTTACAAGGCGAATCAATTGCGGCTCATATCTCTCGCTTTATCGTACCAGATTATGTTGAGCCAAAATCATTTACGCTTACTGTTGATGATGCCAAACAAGGTACTTACACCTTAACCGATAGCGAAGGTAAAGAAGTACTAAAGGGCAAAGTGGGTGAGTTAGCTGAACAAGGTGATTACCGTCTGTTTGTAACTGACTTAAATGCACAAAATGGCGATAGCTTTACAGTAAGCAAAATTAGCCGTTTGGATGCGATTCAGAATCTACAGCGTAATCTTGCCGTTTCTGAACGTGGCAAGCAAACGGGTATTCTTCAGCTATCCCTAACCGGCCCTAATAAAGCAGATATTACAGCTATCTTAAATGATATTAGCCAAAACTATTTTCTTCAGAACGTAGAGCGTAACTCTGCTGAAGCGGAAAACAGTTTAGCGTTCTTAAAACAGCATCTGCCAGATATCAAATCTCAATTAATGGCAGCAGAAGATAAGTTAAACCGTTACCGTCAAGCCAATGAATCGGTGGACTTAAACCTAGAAGCCAAAGCGGCACTAGATACTATGGTTGGTGTGGAAGCTCAACTTAACGAACTAACGTTTAAAGAGAGTGATATTTCACAACGCTTTACTAAAGAGCACCCGGCTTATATTTCACTGCTTGATAAACGTAAAACATTATTGGCAGAGAAAGCACGTTTAAGTAAGCGTGTTGAGAAGCTACCGAAGACGCAACGTGAAATTCTGCGCTTAATGCGTGATGTGGAAGTAAACCAGCAAATTTATGTGCAGCTACTTAATAAAGTACAAGAGCTAAGCATTGTTAAAGCTAGTACTGTTGGTAACGTTCGTATTCTAGATAAAGCGCAAGCAGCAAGCATTGCCGTTAAACCGAAGAAATCGCTTATCGTCGTATTAGCGACATTGCTTGGCGGTATGTTAGCAGTTGGTATTGCGCTTTTACGTGCAGCATTCCATAAAGGGGTTGAAAATCCTGATGAGATTGAAGCGATTGGTCTTCCTGTTTACGCTTCGATTCCTATGTCTGATTGGCAGATGGAATTAGAGAAAAAGCAGAAGAGTAAAAAGCAACTAACAATTCAAGATACCTTATTAGCAGTATCTAACCCTGCCGATCTTTCTGTTGAAGCTCTGCGTAGTCTTCGTACCAGTTTGCACTTTGCTATGATGGAAGCGAAGAACAATATTTTAATGATTTCGGGTCCAAGTCCAGGCATTGGTAAGTCCTTTGTCTCTGCTAATATGGCTGCCGTAATCGCGAAAGCGGGTCAACGTGTACTGGTTATCGATGCCGATATGCGTAAGGGCCGAATGGAACGTCAGATGTCGGTATCGCACAAGCCGGGCCTATCTGATTTCCTTTGCGGTCAGAAAAATATTAATGAAATCATCAAGCAACCGGGTGTTGAAAACCTAGATTATATTGGTCGTGGCGATGTTCCACCAAACCCATCAGAGCTTCTTATGCATCCTCGCATGAAAGAGTTATTAGACTGGGCATCGGCTAATTACGATATGGTTGTGGTTGATACTCCACCAATTCTGGCAGTAACCGATGCGGCAATTGTTGGTGCTCATGCGGGTACAACATTGCTTGTTGGACGCTTTGGTCAGAACGCAATTAAAGAGATTGAAGTAACTAAGCAGCGCTTTGAACAAAATGGTATTGAGATTAAAGGCTTTATTCTTAATGCAGTGGTTCGCAAAGCAAGCGGTTATTACGGTCAATACGGTTATGGTTATTATAACTATGCGTATGAGAGCGATAAGAAGTAAGACATAACTTAGCGGGTTTCGCGATTACGAGTGCAGATATATATATTTCTGGTACTCACAATTGATTATATTGCTACTTATAGAGTCTAACTTTGTAAGTAGCATTTTTGTATCTAAATAACGAATCAAGCTTAAAATTAAAAAATAGGTTATATCAATAGTTATTTAATTCTCTTGACTATCTTCTTTTAAATTATTTAATCCTACTCGAAACTCGAAACTCGAAACTCGAAACTCGAAACTCGAAACTCGAAACTCGAAACTCGAAACTCGAAACTCGAAACTCGAAACTCGAAACTCGAAACTCGAAACTCGAAACTCGAAACTTAATTTATATGTTGGCTACTATATGAATAATGCTTATTTATTTGTGTTTATAATGTCTTTCGTCACATTATTTATTATGCGCAAAGTGGCGAAAAAAATTGGTTTGGTGGATAAGCCGAATGCTCGCAAGCTACATCAAGGTGTTATCCCTCTAGTAGGGGGCATATCAGTTTATTTATCCTTATTGGTAGGCTTTACTCTTTACCTTCCAATGGCACCAAGTCTGCAACTGTACCTTTCTTGTGCTGCAATCTTAATTGTTTTGGGTGCGTTAGATGATTATTTTGATATCAGCTTCAAAATTCGTTTAGTGGTTCAAGCGGGTATTTCTCTTGCTATGATCTTAATCGGTCAGCATAGCCTACATAACTTTGGTTATTTGATGGGCAGTGAAACTATAGCTCTTGGTGAGATCGCTGGTAGTATTATTACTATTATTGCCGTTATCGGTGCGATTAATGCCTTTAATATGGTCGATGGTATTGATGGTCTACTCGGTGGTTTAGCATCTGTAACCTTTACCGCTCTTGGTACTGTATTCTACATTAGCGGCAACAGTTATTTAGCGACAGTTTGCTTGTTAATTGTTACTGCTTTGATTCCTTATATTATGCTCAACTTAGGTTTCCCTCTGGGTCGCCGTTTTAAAGTGTTCATGGGTGATGCTGGCAGCATGTTTATTGGTTTTTCTGTAGTATGGATGCTGATCCGTGGTACTCAAGAACCAGAAGTAATTGCGTTTAAACCTGTTACCGCTCTATGGTTGATTGCGATTCCACTAATGGATATGGCAACCATTATGGTGCGTCGTATTCGTAAAGGCCATTCACCATTTAAACCCGATCGTGAACATTTACATCATATTTGTCAGCGTATTGGTTTATCGCCACTAATGACCTTATTTATTATTTGCTTTATGGCAAGTATTTGCGCTGGTATAGGCATTTGGGCTGATTTAAGTGGTGTGGCTGAGTCAACCATGTTTATTGCCTTCTTAGCTTTGTTTGCTGTTTATTTTATAGCGATTAGTTATATTTGGCGTATAACGGTTTGGCTAAAGAAGTCAACAAATGATTATATTAAACAGCATGATATGAACATTTAAATACTATACTTAACATAATAGGTCTTTTTTGATTATTATAGAGTCTCTTGCAATCGTTGCTTGTGCAACATTAATTCTTACTTTCTTATTAAGAAATGTAGGTTTTTCTGGTTGTGGAATTGGTGGTATATTCATATATATATCACATTTTCTTGGTTATCCATTATATTTATTAAGAGGGGAGATAAGTGAAGTATATCCTAAAGTTTCAGAAACAATCTACCATATAGGGTTAATTTATTCTTTAGTCGGTTTTATTTCATATTTTCTGGTTGTTTCTTTTATAAAAATCGATAGAGATAAAAAATCAAATGAATTGTCTCTATCTATATTAAAATATCAAATACTACTGATGATGTTTTATATTTTATTTGCTTTAGGGTGCTTTGGTTATATCTCTAAAAATGGAATCACCTTTGGCGGTGATTATGCTAATCGTCTTACTGAAAATTCAGGAAGTGGATTTTATTTAATGGCGATGTTTGCTTTTATTCCCGCAATAATACTTCTTTCATTAAAGAACAATATAAAACAAGCATATATATCTGCAATTATATGTGGTCTAATGTATTTTTTTATTGTTGGAGGTTCAAGAAATATTTTAGCTGCAGGTTTAGTCGCTATAACATTTATTGCTTATCAAAATGGTAAGTTAAAAGTGACACGAATGCTATTCTTAGGTGTACTTGTTATAATAGTTATGAATATGTTAGTTTTTGCTAGATATTCATTGTCATTAGCTAATTTTGACACTAATGATATAGTTGCTTTAATTTTATCATATACTGCAGATTCATTTTCACCTCTTGATTTTCAATCGATAGCTGTGAACTACTACATGACAGATTATAACCCGATAATTCAAGGTTTTAATTTGTTTATTAATCAATTTTCTGGTTTTATTCCTCGTTTCCTATGGCCAGATAAACCGATTGTAATTATGAATAATTCTTATTACTTTACAACACATATATTGGGGTTAAGTGGAAATTTAAATATGGCTCCTACCATGTTAGGTTCAAGTATGGTTATGTTTGGACGCTATGGATATTTTCTTGTTTATATAATGGGCGCCTTATTTTTAAAATTTATTGATATATTTACATTAAGTAAAGTTTTAATTTTAAAGGTAATTGGATATATGTCTATCCCATTTATTTTCTTTATGACAAGAGAGGGATTGGATTTATATGTTTTTATTGTTTTTAAATTCACGTTAGTTGTTATATTTGGGTTTTTTATAAGTTCAATAATTTATTATATAGTACCTAAAAAATATGAAACTAGATAAATTGTATTCATTAATATTTGTAGTTGCACCTGGCGCAAGTAGAGTTATAGTTTTCTTTATATTATCTCATCTATACACTAACTTACAATTCGCTGATTTTTCTTCGTTATATTCTTTCGCTATCATTATATCAATGATTGGATCTGCTGGATATTCGATATTAATTATAAAAAACGAATCGCAATTATCTATAATTCAACTGCTAATATTATCAATAAAATCTATGATAATATCATTGCCATTTATATTCATATTTATATTTATATTTGATAAGGAAGTTAATTGGGGTTTAATATCTGTAATACTGTTATCGTTAGGGATTGGCCTAAATCAGATTTTTCGAAATGAATTAATTCTAAGAAAGAAATTTATGATCGGATGTTTATATGAAGGCTCTTTATTTATCGGGATTGTATCAACTATATTTATATTTGATTTTAATTTTATTATAATATCGTATGTATACATCCTAGTAGGATTAATATTTAAGTTCATCTTAAATGAGGAATCATCAAATTTTGAACTAATCTCAAATAAAGAATCTGCTATTATTGGATATTCAAATTTAATTTCATCTGGGATTCTTTTTTTCTTCCTATCATGTCAAATAATCTAGCGTCTAATGAAATTACTAAAATCATATCATTGATTGTTTCTGTTGTTGGTATAGTATCTGTCTTTCCGAGAGCTATATTTAATTTTAAAATAAAAGAGATTAAAGATGCATTAATTGAAAAAAATATAAAACAATATTATTGGTATATAAAATCTTTTAGGATTAAGACTTCAATTATAATGTTTATTTCAACATTGCTTGTATATGCTTATATCGTCTTTGTTGTAAATGATATGTTATTATGGCATGTGTTATTTTTAACTATAGCAATAGCGTTGTTTATATATATAGGTCAGCTATCAATTCCTGAGACAACTATGATAAATATGATTGGTATGGAAAGGCTTTCTTTAATCATAAATGCTATAGTCTTTGTCCTTTTTAGCTCAATATATTTTATATTAGACACTTCAAGTATCAGGTCCGGATTACTTGCTATTATTATTCTTTGCGTTAGTATAATTATCGGATACTTGTTTAGAATGCTTATCGTTAACCATTATATAAGAAGGTTTATGATCAAATGAGTCACATCTATTTTAATGTTGAATGTCCCTATTTTTCAGAAGTTGAATTATTGAAATCTAAATCTCGTATAAAGTTTTCATTTTTAGATAATAGCGTTGAAATGTTTGTTGATCATAAGTTATGGGAGAACAAAACACCATTATATGAAAAAGATAATAAGTTACTGTTTGTTGCTGGATGGTTTATAAATTCAGACTATGAATTAAATAATATTGAAAAACTATTTGCTGATTTAGAAAATAATAATATTAAAGATATAGTGGATAGCCTAGTTGCTGGTGTTTTTATTGCAGGTTATTATGATCATAAGCAAGCAGTGATCTTTTCAGATCCATTTGGATTAACACCTCATTATTATTCGCTTAATCAAGGTGTTATGAGAATTTCACCATCTACTAGAGACTTTTCCTCTAATATGATCAATTATGATTATTCTAATATATTAGAACAGCAAGGTCATATGTTTTATAATCATACTAAGTATGACGATGTTTTTAAAATTATACCTGGAGATTTATTTGAAATTAATAATGGTATAATTACATATAATAATATTGGGTTTAAAATAAATGATGATGGTAAGTCGGTATGTGATATCGTTGAGTTAACAAATAAGTTGATAAGTTGTTTCCCTAATAATTCATTGTCTACAGCGTTATCTGCTGGGTTTGATTCTCGTCTTATTTTTATGGAATCGAATACTAAATATACATATACTTGGGGTCAAGAGACGTCTCTTGATGTTATTAATGGAAAAAAACTAGCTCATAAAAAGAATGTAAATCATTTATCCTTTGGTTTTAAAGATAATATCATATCTGAATCAACAGAAAAAATGTGTAGTTATCTTTTCGATGGTAGTGTAAAAAATTATAATTCTCAATTTTATGAAAATTATAAATATGTTAACTTCAATTCAGCTGATCAGTATATTGCTCTCGATGGTTATTTAGGAGACGTCTTACAACGAGGTGTTTATATGACGCATAGTGGTAAAAAAGGTGAGTTATTAAAACTATTTCCAACGTTTACTACTGGCAATTTAACTGCTGAAAAACTACTCGAAGCAAGGTACTGTAAAGTAGATGAGAAACTAAGAACTCTAGTTGTTAATGATTTTCATAAAGTTATTGAAAATATTTATGAGTTGGATGAATTACAAAAGGTAACTTATTTTGAATTTTTATATGGGAGAGGCCTGCGCTATATAACAACAGCAAGTCTTTGTATGAATAGTATTTTTAAAACTATTGTACCTGTTTTTGCATCTAGATATATCTTCAGTATTTTGGTTCAGCAAAACGCAAAGGATACATTAACATATAAAACCTTTCAAAAAATATGGATGTCTACTCCTAAATTTGAGCGTGAATTAAAATCAGAAGGTTTTTATTCTCCATCTACATATCCATTATTTATTCCATATATTAATTTCTTCGGTAGATTAATAACTAATTTTCATCCAAAATACTTAAATTATACAAAAAAGTAAATGACTATACTACTTATATCTAATATGTATCCTAGTGCTGAGTTTCCTTTTCTAGGTACATTTGTGAAAAATTGCGAATCAGTTTTAATCGATAATTCATTAACAATTGATCGAGTTGTAATTAATAAGAAAAGTAAGAATGTATTTGATAAATTAAATAATTATTTAAAGTTTTATATTTTAACATTGAGTAAATTATTTCTCGGTAATTATAATTATGTATATGCACACTATGTATCTCATGTATCAATTCCTCTATTGATATATAGTTTTTTTTATAAAAGGACGAGGATTGTAATACATGTCCATGGTGGTGATATTAAGAAATTAGATGGGACATCATCTACATTTTTTAGAATAAAGTTTTTTTATCGAAATTAATTTTAAAAAGAGCATATAAAGTTATTGTTCCATCACAAGCATATAAAACTTTTATAAATGCTAACTTTACGTTAAATAGTGATGTAGTCGTTTATCCCTCCGGTGGTGTAGACTGTAATATATTCTATCCATCTCCCACTAAAGAAAAATTTGAATATAAATTAGGTTATGCTGGAAGGTTAGTTAGTTCGAAGAATGTACACTTAGTATTAGAGGCATTGGCTAAAACTGAATATTTTACTTTAGATATTATTGGTGAAGGACCTGAGCTTTCAAATCTTGAAAATTTATCAAAAAATTTAAACATTGAAAATAGAGTTAAGTTTAAAAAGGCAAAGTCTCAAAGTGAATTGGCTAAATGGTATAGAAGTATTGATTGTTTAATTTATCCTTCAGAAAGTGAAAGTTTAGGGTTAGTTCCAATTGAAGCCTTAGCGTGTGGCGTTTCTGTTATTCTTTCAAAAATACCAGCATTTCAGGAACTACAATCAAATGGTTTTGATATTAATTTAATGGATTCTTTTAGTTCTGATTCTATTTGTCAAAAATTAGATTTAGTACCTGATTATGATTACTATAAGAGAGAGCATAATATTGATCTTGTGAAAAGGTTATATGCTCGCAGTAAAGTTCAAGAGATATTAATCAATGTATTCAAATAAAGCTGTTTTATTTAGTTTTGGTATTGGTGGGCACAATGCTCAGGCAAATCGTCTTGCCAAAATATTATTAGATGACTTAGGTGATTTTGATATAGTAACTATCTCAGATCTTAAAGTACAACCAGAATGGTCTAGTCGACACTATGTTTGTGGTGAGTTAAGAGAGAAAGATAGCCATTTTCAATTATTGACAAATTTAGGTCCAATTAAAATTTTAAAAACTCTGTTTAAAATAAAAAAAGAAAATAATATTAAATGTATTATTTCTACTGGACCTGGTATATCGATATTAACAGCACTGTTTTTTAAAACTTTTGGCATAAAAGTCATTCATATAGAGACATGGTCAAGGTTCACAACTAAGTCTTTGACAGGTAAATGTATGTATTATTTGTCCGATAGATTTTACATTCAAAATGAATCATTAAAAGATATCTATCCAAATGCAATATATTCAGGTATGTTATGAACGTTTTTGTTACAGTTGGTACTACATCATTCGATGAACTTATAAAGAATGTTGATGATATAATAATTAAATTGGATGGTTTTAATTTTGTATTCCAAATTGCTCAAGGAAAGTATAAACCTAAAAATGCAGATTATTTTGAATTTTCATCAAACATTGATGAATTTTATAATGATGCTGATTTAATTATTACTCATGCGGGTGCTGGATCAATATATCGATTATTAGAATTAAATAAAAAAATTATAGTTGTGCCTAATATGGAACGTGTAGACAAGCATCAATCTGATATCTCTACATATATGACTGATAATCATCATGCATTATTACTATCTGATTTTAAATCAACAGCAGACATAATATCTAAAGCTTATGATTTTGTACCAGTACCTTTTGTTAAAACTCCTTTTTTTGTTAAAGATGAAATAGTTAATTTCATTAAGGATAGTATTTAAATGAAAATCGCTATTGCAGGTACAGGCTATGTTGGCCTGTCAAATGCTATGCTTTTAGCACAGCATCATGAGGTTATTGCCGTAGATATTATCGAAGAAAAAGTAAAATTACTTAATGATAAAATCTCTCCAATAGTGGATAAGGAAATTGAAGATTTTCTTCAAAATAAAGAGTTAAACTTTACTGCAACTTTAGATAAAGAGTTAGCGTATAAAGATGCTGAGTATGTGGTTATTGCTACTCCAACAGATTACGATACTGAAAATAACTATTTTAATACTTCATCAGTAGAAGCTGTTATTAAAGATGTTATGGCAATTAATCCTAATGCAGTAATGATAATTAAATCTACGATTCCTGTTGGTTATACTAAGCAGATTAAAGATCAATTTGGTTGCGAAAATATTATTTTCTCTCCTGAGTTCTTACGTGAAGGCCGTGCACTGTACGATAACTTATATCCATCTCGCATTATTGTAGGTGAGCGTAGTAAACGCGCAGAAGTATTTGCTAACCTATTAGTTGAAGGTGCAATTAAACAAGATATTCCTGTTTTATTTACAGACTCAACAGAAGCTGAAGCGGTTAAGTTATTCTCTAATACTTATTTAGCGATGCGTGTAGCGTATTTTAATGAGCTTGATACTTATGCTGCAACTAATGGTTTAGATGCTCGTCAAATTATCGAAGGCGTTGGTTTAGACCCGCGTATTGGTAATCATTACAATAATCCATCATTTGGTTATGGTGGTTACTGTTTGCCAAAAGATACGAAGCAACTTCGTGCCAACTATCGAGATGTACCTAATAACATCATTGGTGCCATTGTTGATGCAAATACAACTCGTAAAGATTTTATTGCAGACTCCATTATTGCTAAAAACCCTAAGCGCGTAGGTATTTACCGTCTTATTATGAAGTCAGGATCTGATAACTTCCGAGCTTCTAGCATTCAAGGTATAATGAAGCGCATTAAGGCTAAAGGCATTGAAGTTGTTGTTTATGAGCCAGTCCTAAAAGAAAAAGAGTTCTTCCACTCCTTGGTTATTGATGACTTGAGTGAGTTTAAACAAACTTGCGATGTGATTGTATCTAATCGCATGGCAGAAGAATTATTAGATGTTGCAAATAAAGTCTATACTCGCGATTTATTCGGAGCCGATTAATTTTCATGAAAACTCATATTAAAAAAGCCGTTATCCCAGTAGCAGGCCTTGGCACCCGTATGCTGCCTGCAACTAAAGCTATCCCAAAAGAAATGCTTCCTTTGGTAGATAAGCCGCTAATTCAATTTATCGTTAACGAGTGTGTAAACGCAGGCATCAAAGAAATTGTGCTAGTTACTCACTCATCTAAAAACGCGATTGAAAACCATTTTGATACTTCATTTGAGCTAGAAGCCACCCTTGAAGCGCGTGTTAAACGTCAGCTTCTTGATGAAGTGCAAAATATCTGTCCAAAAGATGTGACTGTGATGCACGTGCGTCAAGGTCATGCTAAAGGTTTAGGTCACGCAGTATTGTGTGCTAAACCGCTTGTGGGTGATGCGCCATTTGCTGTAGTACTGCCTGATGTGATTTTGGATGAATACACCGCCGATCAAAGCAAAGAAAACCTAGCAGCTATGCTACAGCGCTATGAAGAGACAGGGGCAAGCCAGATTATGGTAGAACCTGTGCCAATGAGCGATGTATCTAAATACGGCGTAGTAGATTGCAACGGTACTGAGCTTGTAGCTGGTGAGTCTTGCCCAATGACGCGCATGGTTGAAAAGCCTGCGGTTAAAGATGCGCCATCAAACCTAGCCGTTGTTGGTCGTTATGTTCTATCTCATAAAATTTGGGATAAGCTTGCGATTACCCCTCCTGGTGCTGGTGATGAAATTCAGCTAACCGATGCTATTGATATGCTAATGGCAGAAGAGACCGTTGAAGCTTTCCATATGAGCGGTAAGTCTCACGACTGTGGCGATAAGCTAGGCTACCTAAAAGCGTTCGTGGAATACGGTATGCGTCATAAAGATCTTGGTGAAGATTTTAAAGCGTATTTGAAGGCGAGTAATTAGTCAGCGAGTGACTAGATTTCGAGTTTTCGCGAGGGCGAGTTTCGAGAAATAATGTATTGACATAAAAATGAATATGTCCAAGAATTTCGCTACTCGCTACTCGCTACTCGCTACTCGCTACTCGCTACTCGCTACTCGCTACTCGCTACTCGCTACTCGCTACTCGCTACTCGCTACTCGCTACTCGCTACTCGCTACTCGCTACTCGCTACTCGCTACTCGCTACTCGCTACTCTTAAATACCCATAACTCTTATGCGGATTTCCCGGATACGCATTCACAACCTGAAAATCCTGCACACTCACTCCTGAATTATTCTTCGCAAAATCATCCGCCAAATCCCCATCAATACAAACAATATCCCGTTTATCACTGTAATTGTGCCAAGCTAATACATTCTCAGGAACTGCCAACGAACCTTGTAGATTTCGCTTAAGTTGCGCTTTCACCGAAGCCAAACCCAATGGCGAGCCTAAAGTAATCCACTTATCAATGGTGATATCTTGCGTCGTTCGCTGTGCTGCAAGCTTCTGTAATACGTTATAAGCAATCACCGTCCCCAATGAATGACTGATAAGAGTAATACTGTGATGGCGATATTCTTGGAGTAATCTTATTAAAGGCTTTTCGATTTCTAAAGCAAAAGTCGGGTTATGAAAATAACGGTACACATCCGTTAACCAATAACGCAATAACGGCTTAGAGAGATAATTAAGCGCTCGGTAAACACCAAATTCAGACAATAATGGCTCAAAGAAATGATTATCCAAACGCCACTTACTTTGCTCCATCATCTCCGACAAATGATCTTCATCGACTGCTAGTGGAATAGGGGAGTGATTGCTAGGTATATCAGGTAGATAAGGAAGAAAGGGAAGAGAAGGAAAAGAAGGTTCTAGGGGGGAGGGCTTAGGAAGAGAAGGAAGATAAGGCTCAGGATCAAAATACAGCGGCTGTTGATAAAACACATCAGCATAATAAGCCATTGAAAACTGCGATTTATTGATAAGAGGTTGGTTAACGTGTTTTCTGCCATCGTTAATCGCTCGTAGCCAGCTATCTTCTAAAATATGAGCAGGCGGTTTGTTTGAACGTCCATGGATGGTGATGTAGTGTTTGTTCATGAAAGAAGGTCCTAAGTTTGAGGTTTAAAAAAGAACGGGAGGAGTGAAATAGGGAAAATAAGGAAAAGAAGGAAGGGAAGGTAGAGAGGGAAATGCAAGAGCAGGAGCCAAGATCTAAGCCCCTAGAATCCTACTGATACCCTCCACATGATATTTAACCACCATCTCCCGCCCAGTTGATGTCATCAAGATTTCTTTGCACTCTTGCTCATTATCCATAAAGAAATTTTCCGTTAATATCGCAGGCATAGACGTGTATCTGAGAATATAAAAGCTACGATCTTTGTCATAATCCCCATCTCGTAAATCCGCACGTAACGGTTTATTAGGAAATACATCTTTAAATGACAGAGCAAAGTGATCGGCAATATCATCGCTGCGCGTCTTCCCCTTAGAAGTAAAGACTTCAAACCCACTTCCACCGCCAGCATTAGCATGAACCGAGATCAAAATACATTGATAACGTAAGTAATGTTTAGCAAGGCGGTTCGCTCGACGGACACGATCCCGCAAATGAATATCACGCTGCTCTGGTACTAATATGTGATGTTTAATATTGCGCTGAGTTAGCTGCTGACTGATACCCGCCACGACAGAGCGATTAAATTCCCCTTCAAATAATTGACTGCCATCATCCCAAATAGGAGAGCGCTTTCCCGCAGTTTGATACTGACCATTGATGATCCCACCATGGTCTGCATCAAGAATAAAAAGTGGTTGTTTCATTTGATCGTTATTGCCTCTATTAAGGGATTTCTCAAAGAGGCTAGCGAAAATAGACGGGATGAGAAGGCGAGAGTAGATTCAAATACGTTTGTCATCACAAAGAACGACTCAAATTACATTAATCAAAAAGTAATAAATCAAAGTGTCTCCAAAAAAACTTTCGCACCACCACAAACCAGTTTCCCCATTCTCCTTATTTTCTTTATCACCTCTTTCCCTTACCATAGCTTCCATTTTTTCTTTTTTCTCCTCCTTATCTTCCCCAATTCCTAATTCCCCTTCTTTTCCCTTTATTCCTTCTCTTCCCCAATCCCTAATTCCCCTTCTCTTCCTTCTTCTCCTTCTTTTCCCTAACCCCCAATTCTCCCCCATTTCTTCGACCCACCTCACCATCACAACCGTAACTAACTTATTTATCAGCCGATATTCTGTGAATACCACCGAGCACTCTGTTTAGGATATTGCAGCAAACTATACTTATGCCACTATGCGCATTGGTTAGGGAAGGGCTTAGGTTAAGAACATTGATAAATATGGACAAAATAGACATCATCCATCATGGAGCAAAGGACGGCGTTACAGGTTCTTGCCATCAACTGCAGATAGAGCAAGATGGGTTTACTTCGAGCTTATTGATTGACTGTGGCTTATTTCAAGGTCGAGAATCACGCCCTAACTTAGATATTGAGTTTGATATCTCAACCGTTGAAGCGCTGTTGATCACCCATTGCCATATCGATCATATTGGTCGCATTCCATGGTTATTAGCTAAAGGGTTTACCGGGCCTATTTTTACCACCGAGGCATCTGCCGCCTTATTGCCCTTAATGTTGGAAGATAGCTTAAAGCTGCAACTTGGACTTAATAAAAAACAGTGCCAGAAGTTTATTGAGCGAATAGAAAAGCAGATCAAACCTGTGCCATATCACTGTTGGATTCAGCAACGGTTAGCATCGTTTGATTCGGTATCCATTCGTTTTTCTCCTGCTGGCCACATCTTAGGTTCAGCCTTTATTGAGATTAAATTACCCAATCGACAAGTGGTGGTATTTAGCGGCGATCTTGGCCCAACCAATACGCCATTGTTGGTCGACCCGCAATCGCCTTGCCAAGCTGATATTCTAGTGCTCGAGAGTACCTATGGCTATAAACCCACTCACGGTGTAAAAGAGCGAGCTCTGCATCTGTTTGATATCATTCACCGTTCCCTGCTCGATGGTGGTGTGATTTTAATCCCAGCCTTTAGTGTGGGACGAACGCAAGAGCTGCTGTTTGATATTGAAAACATTATTGCGGATACGATTTATCGTTGTGGCTTAAAAGAGCCGATCCCCATTAATTGGCAATCCCTTCCTGTTATTCTTGATTCCCCACTAGCGCAAAAAATTACCGAACAATACCAACAGTTCCAACACTTGTGGGCCAAAGAAGCTAAAGACAAGGTCTATCATGGTCGTCATCCGTTATCTTTTTCCCAATGTATTACCATTGAAGATCATAGCGATCACCTTGCACTGATTAATCGTCTGCAAAAAAGCGGTGAGCCAGCCATTGTTGTTGCCGCAAGCGGTATGTGTACTGGCGGGCGAATCATGAATTATCTCAAAGCACTGTTACCTGATAGCAGAACCGATGTCATTTTTGCTGGGTATCAAGCAGAAGGTACATTAGGACGAGAGCTACTAGATGGAGCACTTGAGGTTTCTATCGACAAAAAGAGTGTTGAAGTCAATGCCTGCATTCATCAGATGTCGGGTTATTCTGCCCATGCCGCGCAACAGGACCTATTAGCTTTTGTGGATGGTATTGAACACAAACCAAAACGTATTCATGTGATCCACGGTGAAGAAGCAGCCCAACGAGCCCTTGCTGATAAGTTGATGACCTTATATCCAGAAATAGAAGTGGTGTGTGGGGTGGATATGGGGGGAGGGGGAGAATAATTCGTGTTCGCGGTTTATATTTTGACATCTACAAGTAATTCAGTTCTTTATGTGGGTGTCACTAGTCGATTGAAAGAACGGGTATGGCAACATAAACAACATGTTACGAGTGGGTTTACTGATAGGTATAATGTTGAAAAGTTAGTGTATTATGAAGTTTTTGATGATATTTCGAGTGCCATTAAGAGAGAAAAGCAGTTGAAGAAATGGCGAAGAAGCTGGAAGAATGAGTTAATTACTGGCTTTAATCGTTACTGGGTTGATTTGTATGATGATGTATGAAGTGTTACATCATCCGAGCATAGAGTGTCATCCTGGAAGAGAGGAACGAACTATCCGGGATCTCAAAAAAGGGCTGTAGAGTCCCAGAAATCTTCATCTTTACTACACGCTAAATGAGATCTCCTATCTCGTTCGTTGCACTTACTGTAGGAGATGACAGTACCTTTGTCATCCCGGAAGTGAGGGACGAGCTATCCAGGAGCTCAACAAGGGCTGTAGAGTCCCAGAAATCTTCATTTTTACCACACGCTAAATGAGATCCCCTATCTCGTTCGTTGCACTTACTGTAGGGGATGACAGTACCTTTGTCATCCCGGAAGAGAGGAACGAGCTATCCGGGATCTCAACAAGGGCTATAGAGTCATAGAAATCTTCATTTTTATTATACGCTAAATGAGATCTCCTATCTCGTTCGTTTCAATCACTGTAGGAGATGACAGCACCTTTGTCATCCTGGAAGCGAGGAACGAGCTATCCGGGATCTTTTACCGCACACCGTAAATTGATATCAGTATGCATTTTCCAACATACTTTAAGAGATCCCCTATCTCGTTCGTTTCACTCTCTGTAGGGGATGACAGTACCTTTGTCATCCCGGAAGAGAGGAACGAGCTATCCGGGATCTCAAAAAAGGGCTGTAGAGTCCCAG
Organism: Photobacterium damselae subsp. damselae; assembly: GCF_038086725.1. Taxonomy (NCBI): domain Bacteria; kingdom Pseudomonadati; phylum Pseudomonadota; class Gammaproteobacteria; order Vibrionales; family Vibrionaceae; genus Photobacterium; species Photobacterium damselae. The sequence goes on along the minus strand of NZ_CP146970.1, from coordinate 2,424,935 downwards.
AAATCTTCATTTTTATTATACGCTAAATGAGATCTCCTATCGCGTTCGTTGCACTCACTGTAGGGGATGACTTGCACCTTTGTCATCCCGGAAGAGAGGAACGAGCTATCCGGGATCTCAACAAGGGGGCTGTATGGTCTCAAACTTCCTCCCCTTAACCAACTTCCTCACCCACATTCTTCCCGGATGCAGCGCTTCAAGAACCGATAATGGCATTGGTAGCGGATCGCCACAAATTTGCGAAGCCATCATTTCGCCTACTAGCGGGGCTGAGCTTAAACCGCGAGAACCCAAACCAATTAAAGCAAACAAATTGTTATACACAGGAACCTTGTCGGCACTTGCTTGCATCTCTTTTAGGTTTTCATACTGAGTTAACAGCTCATCATAGCGACAGACATTTCCCATAAATGGTAGGTGATCACGAGTCGCGCAGCGCACACCAACTCGTGCTTGGTTATCACTAACATCAACCGATTTTGCCCACTCAGCTTGTGGTAAGCTGTCGATCAAACGTTGCTTGTTATCATGCTGGTTTTGTTCGCTAAAGGCTAAATCTACACTGTTACGATCGTAGCTGGCACCAATACAATGAGTGTGGCTATGCGGATTTTCAGGTGTTAAATAGCCATCATAACAAAGTACGGTTTTGAGTTTGCCAAGCTGCTCATTAGTTGGAATATGGCTTACTTGTCCACGTACCGAATAAGCTGGAATTTTTGCTGTTTGTTCAAAGTCAGTAAAACGATGACCATTGGCAATCACAACACAAGCATGCTGTTTGCTCTGCCCATCGCTAAATTGTAATTGCCAGCGTTGATCACTCTCTTGCTGTAACTTGCACACTTCACTTTGAGTATGAAGAGTAAGAAGGCCCGTTGCTTGCGCCTGTTCAATTAAAGCTCGCGTTAACTCTTTAGGGCAAAGCCAGCCACCGAGTGGATAATTTACCCCATCAAAGCCGGTTTCAACGCCAGTTACTTCATGAGTTTGTTGATGGTCTAGCGCGCAAATCAATTCATTAGGAAAACCGCCAGCCAGCATTTTATCAAGCTTAATACGCTGCTTATTTCGCATTTCAGCACTTTTTTCTCTTCCCTTTATTCCCTCTTCTTGACGCTCTATAGACTCGTCACTCGAAACTAGTAAACTCGTATCTTCTCCCTCTTTCCCTTCCCCTTCTTTACCTTCCGTTCCCGCTTTTCCTTCTCCTCCTTTTTTACCTTCTTTTCCTTCTCTTCCTATATTCCCTTCTTCTCCCATCTTCTCCCCAAATGCCAACTGCACAACACCACACCAATCATGATCAAATTGGCTGTTTTGCGCCGTTTGTTCAACAAATTGACGAGCAAAGACAAAAGCAGGAGCAAAGAAGCGAGAGAGCGCATTATGATTACCGTTAAGCAGAGGGTAGACCGCACCTTGTTTATTGCCCGAAGCCCCTTGCGCTGGTTTTTCATCTTTACAGTATAGGGTAACGGTTTGTCCTCGGCGTACGAGACTAAGCGCTGTTGTAGCCGATGCTACGCCACCACCAATAATGGCAATATCATTCAAGGTCTGCGCGGTATCGTTTTCTGCTCTTGCGCTGATGTGATACCAAGGTTTGGTGTTACTTGGCGCTGAACGTTCACCAATCGTGCCAGTTAGCATCTCCCGTTTATGACCAAATCCTTTGGCTTTTTTCATCTCAAAGCCAGCTTCAATAAGCTCTCGACGCACAAAGCCTGCTGCGGTAAAGGTCGCTAACGTACAACCTGAACGCGCTAGGTTACGCATACCTTTATAGACATCCAGATTCCACATTGCCAGATTCTTACTTGGTGCAAACCCATCTAAGAACCAAGCATCAACAATTCCTTCATCGCCAGTCCACACTTGTGGCATACAATCTTGGATATCACCAAACCAGAGATCTAGGGTGATTAAACCATCTTCTAAAATAATGCGGTGACAGTCAGCTACTGCAGGTGGGTAATGGGCGTGAAGTTGCTGTGCAAGATCGCTTAACTCAGGCCATGATAGATGTGCTTTTTTTAAGTCTTCTAAGGTTACTGGGAATTTTTCAAAACTGATAAAATGCAGCTCTTTGACTGTGGCATCAGGGTTTTCTGCGCGAAATGCTTTGAACTGCTGCCAAAGTGCAAGAAAGTTAAGGCCCGTACCAAAGCCAGTTTCAGCAACGACAAAACGGCGGCGAGAAAAATCGTTCCAACGATCGGGTAAGCCATTTTGTTGTAAAAAAACATAGCGAGTTTCTTCTAAACCGTTAGCATTAGAAAAATAGACATCATCAAAATCGTTGGAGACAGGCGTACCTAATTCATTCCAATCCAGTACCGCATTTTCGATTTTAGCCGGGTGCTGATTAGTATCTTGAGTAGACAAAGAGTGAACCTCGTTGCTGAATTTGTGCAATTTGTTGGCGTAAAAGTGGCGAACAAATCGACGAGAATGTAACAATTGTCAAGATTGTACTGGATTTTTAGGAAAGCTGACCACTTTTTGGTGGTAAAGTCGTTATTATCTATTTCAAGACACTTTGGTGTATCAACAGTTATTCAGTAGGAATTGAACATGAAACGAGCCGTTATTACAGGCATGGGTATTATCTCTAGTATTGGTAACAATGTTGAAGAGGTATTGGAGTCCCTAAAAGCTGGCAAATCTGGTATTAACTTTTCTGAGCAATTTGCTGAGATGAAGCTTCGTTCTCAAGTTTGGGGTGATCTAAAGATTAACCCAGCTGAGCACATCGACCGTAAACAAATGCGTTTCATGGGTAATGCTGCCGCGTATGCATTCCTATCTATGGAGCAGGCGATTGCTGATTCAGGCCTTACTGAAGATCAAGTTTCTAATGAGCGTACGGGCCTTGTTGCCGGTTCTGGTGGCGCATCATCAATGAACCAAGTTGCTGCCGTTGATATTCTGCGTGAGAAAGGCGTTAAGCGTGTAGGTCCTTATATGGTTCCTCGTACTATGTCTTCTACCGTATCTGCATGTTTAGCAACGCCATTTAAGATCCGTGGCGTGAACTACACCATGAGTTCTGCATGTGCAACTTCGGCACACTGTATCGGTCACGCAGTAGAACTGATTCAACTTGGCAAACAAGATGTGGTATTTGCTGGTGGCGGTGAAGAGCTAGATTGGTCTTTGACTATGATGTTCGATGCAATGGGCGCTCTATCAACTAAATATAATGATGACCCATCAAAAGCTTCACGTACTTACGATGCAGACCGTGACGGTTTTGTTATCTCTGGTGGCGGCGGTATGGTTGTTATTGAAGAACTTGAACACGCTCTTGCTCGTGGCGCGAAAATCTACGGTGAAGTTGTAGGTTATGGTGCAACATCTGACGGTTACGACATGGTAGCGCCATCAGGTGAAGGTGCGGTTCGTTGTATGAAGATGGCAATGCAAGATCTTGATGCGCCAGTGGATTACATCAATACTCACGGTACTTCAACTCCAGTTGGTGATGTAAAAGAGCTAGGTGCTATCCAAGAGCTATTTAGTGAGAACTGTCCTGCTATTTCAGCAACAAAAGCGATGACAGGTCACGCACTGGGTGCGGCAGGTGTTCACGAAGCAATTTACTCAACGCTAATGCTAGATAACAACTTTGTTGCACCAAGCATTAACATCGAAAATCTAGATGAAGCAGCACAAGGTTTAGATATCGTAACTGAAATGCGTGAGCAAGAGTTGAAGACGGTTATGTCAAACAGCTTTGGCTTCGGCGGTACAAACGCAACGCTAGTTATTAAGAAGTTTGAAGGGTAATTGATAGTTTCGAGTGGTCGAGAAGTCGAGTTAACGAGTCATTGAAATATTGGCTTTGGAAAATGATGGTGGGAGAAAAGGGAAGAGAGGGAAAATAAGGAAGATCAAGAGCAAAAAGCTTGACACCATATAGAACGGGATCAAACTTTAGTACCTCGAAACCTCGAAACCTCGAAACCTCGAAACCTCGAAACCTCGAAACCTCGAAACCTCGAAACCTCGAAACCTCGAAACCTCGAAACCTCGAAACCTCGAAACCTCGAAACCTCGAAACCTCGAAACCTCGAAATTCAAATTTTCCCAGGACGACACTGGCAAAGAAGCGTACAAAGAGGCTAGCCAAAGACATCTGAGTATCCTCTAAGCCAGTGTCAAAAACAGACGCGACGTGAGTTTTACCGAAATAGTAAAGTGTTTGCTGCATTTTTTCTACATTTTGGAACCCACGATTTCCTGGATTTGCCCGATCAGTTTTTGATCGGGCTTTTTTGTATCCGAATCGTCATTGTCATCCCGGAAGAGAGGAACGAGCTATCCGGGATCTATATGATCTATGATCTCCAATCTCGTTCGTTTTACTCACTATAGCAGGTGACAGTAGACCACCTATGGAATGAGCGCTACTTTTCCTCTAAACTAACCCTATCAATTAGAGCTAACATGCTCTGATATAAAAACTATTGAGGTTGTGTAATGAAGATTACTGTTGTAGGTACAGGCTATGTTGGTCTGTCAAATGCCGTGTTATTGGCACAAAATCACCAAGTGGTTGCTTTAGATATCATTCAAGAAAAAGTGGATTTAATTAATAACAAATTATCTCCCATTGTTGATGCTGAAATTGAGCAGTATCTTCGTGAAAAACCTCTTAATTTAGTGGCAACAACCGACTCTGAAACTGCTTACGATGGCGCAGATTTTGTTATTATCGCGACACCAACCGACTATGATACAGCGACGAACTACTTCAATACTGGTTCTGTAGAGGCGGTTATTAAAGATGTGATGGTGAAAAATCCTACGGCAACAATGGTTATCAAATCAACCATCCCAGTAGGGTACACACAACGCATTAAACAAGAATTGGGTTGCGAGAACCTAATTTTCTCTCCTGAGTTTTTACGTGAAGGTCGTGCGCTATACGATAACTTGTACCCATCTCGTATTATTGTTGGTGAGCAGAGTGAGCGAGCTCAAGTGTTTGCGCATTTGCTTGCAGAAGGGGCAATCAAAGACGATATCCCAATGCTCTTTACCAACTCCACCGAAGCAGAAGCGGTAAAGCTGTTCTCAAATACCTATCTTGCGATGCGTGTTGCTTACTTTAATGAGCTAGATACCTATGCGGCAACCAATGGTTTAGATGCTCGCCAAATCATTGAAGGTGTGGGTTTAGACCCTCGTATTGGTAATCACTATAACAACCCATCGTTTGGCTATGGCGGTTACTGTTTGCCAAAAGATACCAAGCAGCTTCGTGCCAACTATTGTGATGTACCGAATAATATTATTGGTGCAATTGTTGATGCCAATACCACTCGTAAAGATTTTATTGCCGACTCTATTATTGCCAAGCAACCAAAAGTGGTAGGTGTGTATCGCTTAATCATGAAGTCTGGTTCTGATAATTTCCGCGCATCTAGCATTCAAGGCATCATGAAGCGAATTAAGGCGAAAGGCATTGAAGTTGTGGTTTATGAGCCAGTATTAAAAGAAGACGATTTCTTTAACTCTAAAGTGATTCGAGATTTAGATACGTTTAAAGCAATGTCGGATGTGATTGTGTCAAACCGTATGGCACAAGAGTTGGCAGACGTTGCTGATAAGGTTTATACCCGTGATTTGTTTGGAGCGGATTAAGTTTTAGGAATTCTGTCATCCCGGAAGTGAGGAACGAGCTATCCGGGATCTCCAACAAAGTGCGTAAGATGTGAGATTATTTTCAATATAACAACGCGTTTTATGAGATCTCCTATCTCGTTCGTCGTACTCACTGATAGGAGATGACAACAATAAAGGACATCACATTGAAAATACTCATCGATGAAAACATGCCGTATGCGCACGAGTTATTTAGTCAGTTAGGCGAAGTGATTGCAAAACCGGGTCGTAGCTTAACGCCTGCCGATCTGGTTGATATTGACGCGTTAATGATCCGTTCGGTCACCAAAGTAAATCGTGAACTGCTCACTCAAGCCAATAAGCTTAAATTTGTCGGCACCGCAACAGCAGGGGATGATCATGTTGATCAAACGCTGTTGGCAGAAAAAGGCATTACTTTTACCGCCGCTCCAGGTTGTAACAAAGTTGGGGTCGCTGAATACGTTATCAGTAGTCTCATGGTTTTAGGGCAGCAACACGGCTTTTCCATCTTTGATAAAACAGTTGGTATTATTGGCGCGGGAAACGTCGGAACGTATCTGGCGCAATGTTTAGATGCGCTAGGTATTCGCTATTTACTTAATGATCCTTTAAAGCAAGAGCAAGGCGATCCGCGTCAGTTTCATACCGTCGATGAGATTTTAGCGCAATGTGATGTCGTTACGTTACATACGCCAATTACCCGAACCGGTTTGTATCCAACCCATCATTTAGTTGATTCGGCATTTTTGGCTAAGATGCAGAATAACGCTATTTTGATTAATGCTGCGCGTGGTCCTGTAGTAGATAATCAAGCATTGAAGCAAGCTCTGATTGACTCTCAGCAAGGGGAAAAAACGCTGACTGCAGTACTAGATGTATTTGAACAAGAGCCTTTGGTTGATCTGGAACTCTTGCCGCTGTTGGCTTTTGCTACTCCCCATATTGCTGGCTACGGTTTAGAAGGTAAAGCTCGTGGTACAACCATGGTCTTTAATGCTTTTTGCCAGTTTATAGGCTCACCGTTATATGCCGATGCTAAAGAGTTGTTGCCTGTTGCTCCTATCCCTTATGTTCAGTTAAGTCGTATGTGGGATGAGGCGAGTTTGTTTAATTTAACTCAGCTCATTTACGATGTGCGTAAAGATGATGGAATATTCCGCTTTGAGATGTTTAAAACAGGGGATGATTCTTCACAAATGGCGTCAGCTTTTGACCAAATGAGAAAAAATTACTGGGATCGCCGTGAATATAGTGCGATTACAGTGGCGGGCGAGGCTGCTTTTGCGGTAGAGTCTCTGGCTAAATTAGGTTTTACTGTTGTAGAGGAAACTCATGAGTCAGGAATTTGATATCGCGATACTAGGTGCGACTGGTGCGGTAGGTGAAGCTATGGTTGAAGTACTTGAGGAGCGTCAGTTCCCAGTTCGTAACCTATACTTGCTAGCGTCTGATCGCAGTGCAGGTAAAGTACTTCGCTTTAAGGGTAAGTCAGCACGTGTCACTGACGTTGAAGATTTCGACTGGAGTCAGGTACAGATTGCGCTATTCTCAGCAGGTGCCGAAGCGTCTGAGCGTTGGGCTCCTATCGCAGCTGATGAAGGTGTTATTGTTATTGATAACACATCACGTTTCCGCTACGACTACGATGTTCCTTTGGTTATTCCAGAAGTGAACCCAGAAGCCATTGCTGAGTACCGTAACCGCAATATTATTGCTAATCCAAACTGTTCAACAATTCAAATGCTGGTGGCACTTAAGCCTATCCATGATGCATACGGTATTGAACGTATTAACGTGGCAACATACCAATCGGTATCCGGTTCTGGTAAAAAAGGCGTGGATGAATTAGCAGGTCAAACGGCTAAACTGTTAAACGGTCTACCGGTTGAAACTAACGCTTATCCAAAGCAGATTGCATTTAACTGTCTACCTCATATCGATCAGTTTATGGATAATGGTTACACCAAAGAAGAGATGAAAATGGTGTGGGAAACGCAGAAAATTTTCTGTGATCCAAATATCCGTGTGAATCCAACTTGTGTGCGTGTACCTGTTTTTTATGGTCATGCTGAAGCGGTTCACGTTGAAACTGCACAGCCAGTTAATATTGAAGAAGCGCTACAGCTACTTGAAAACGCCGAAGGTATTGAACTGTTCCACGGTGCAGAGTACCCAACTCAAGTGAGCGACGCTACAGGTAAAGACCATGTGATGGTTGCCCGTGTTCGTGAAGACATCAGTCACCCTTGTGGTTTAAACATGTGGGTTGTAGCTGATAACGTACGTAAAGGTGCGGCAACTAACGCAGTTCAGATCGCTGAGAAGTTGATTTCTGATTATATTTAAGTTGTAAAATAGGGGGGTAGGGAAGAGCGGGAAAAGAAGGTAATAGGAATAAGGGCAAGAGCGGGAAAAGAAGGTTTTTAGGAAGATCAAGAGCAAAGAGCTTGACACTATTAGATATGGAATCAAAATTTCTAGCCCCTAGCCCCTAGCCCCTAGCCCCTAGCCCCTAGCCCCTAGCCCCTAGCCCCTAGCCCCTAGCCCCTAGCCCCTAGCCCCTAGCCCCTAGCCCCTAGCCCCTAGCCCCTAGCCCCTAGCCCCTAGCCCCTAGCCCCTAGCCCCTAGCCCCTAGCCCCTAGCCCCTAGCCCCTAGCCCCTAGCCCCTAGCCCCTAGCCCCTAGCCCCTAAAGTTTTTCCCCTTCCTGCCGACAAAATAAAACAAAATAATGACAACAATGACTTAAGGGCTGTTAGAATGGAACTAGTCGTCGTCAATCTCTGCCAGAGAGGATAGCAGGCAGTGTCCGAATTATCGCAAGCACTTAAACGAATTTTACTTCCCGTTGCATTAGCTACCGCATTTGGTGGTATTGCACCAGCATACGCGAATACTGTACGTATCGTTGGTCCAGAAAACGAAGATCCTAATGCGTGGGTACAACACAGCGAACAGATGCGATCGTCATCGTTCGATTATGTGAAAACACCTAATAAACCGTATACCAATGTGCGCCGTTATGGGCCAACAAGCGCAAAGGAAACGTTATGGTCAATTGCTTCGCGCCATCGACCAAATAATTCAGTTTCTGTGTATCAGGTGATTGGTGCCATTAAACATATCAACCCCCAAGCGTTTGAAAATAACAATATTCATGGATTGATACCTGGCAGTTACTTAGTGATGCCAACGCTTGCTCAAGTTAAGCGCGAAGACACTCAGCTTGTTAGGCGCGTGCTTGAACAAGATAAATTACGTGAACCTTACGCCTCTAAAAATAAAAAAACGGCGACTAGCAAGCCAAGCGCTAAAAAAACAGTGGTAAAAAAAGCCCCTGTGAAACACGCTGCGCCTGCATCTCAAACCCGCACGCAAACAAAAGCGCAACCCAAACTGCAAACTAAGCCAGCTGTAAATCCTGCAAAATCAACATCGACGACTGTTGAAAGTGCTGACCATTTTACAATTCCGGCAAAACCTACAGTACCGGCCAATAAAGTCTCTCCATCGACCAATACCGCAACCAAAGCAGCGCTTGCAACTGTTGCTACTGCGACCGTATTAGGGCCAATGGCGGTCGATGCTGGTGAACCGATTACGGAACAATCTTCTGCAACTAAGGTAAATACTGAGCAGCCTAAAGCTATTACGCCTGCTCCTGCCCAGGTGACATCTTCGGTAACAGGGGACGATAACACTGGAGCTAATACGGTATCGAATCAATCTAATACGGCCTCGGTGCAACGTGATGGTGCGATTCCGCCTAAACCACAAGCTGTAAGTGCTAATGTAGCAGCATCATTACCACAAGATGTTTCCAATCCTGTTAATGCCTCTGATGAACAACTGACTCAGCTGATTGAAAGTAATCATATGCTGAAAGTTCGTTTGGCTGAGATGCAACAAGAGATGGCATCTTTGCGCGAACAAGTGGGCGATGATGATGAATTTCGCAATGAAGTGATTAATTTTATCCGTCAACAGCGCCAACAAGAACAAGCAGTACCAGAAGAAAATAAAACCTCTTGGCTCAATCAATTAGCTGATAATCCTACTGCTTTGATTGCCGCTGGTTTGATCCCTGGCGGATTGTTAGCGGGCTTATTGGCGTTCTTCTTATATCGACGCGGCAAAAAAGAAGAGCAAGAAGAACAAGCGGAAAAGAATTCGCAACTACCGCTTATTGATGATGCGTCATCTTCTGAACCTAATTTGGACTCTGAAGATAAGCTAGACGAATTAGATGATCTTCTATTTGACGACGATCTGTTTGCTGATGGTAATGACAAGCTAGAGCAAAGTTTAGATCGTGATTTAAAACAGAGTGAAAAGACAGGGCTATCTGAATCGGAGCTATCGGAAGCAAAGCTATCTGAGTCAAAGCCATCTGAATCTGAAACATCACAATCTGATCCAGCACCTGAGCCGAATTTCTTTTTGGATGATTTTGACCTTAATGATGATTTCGATGTGGATATGTCGTCTAAATCGGTTTCCGTTAATGGTGAAGAAGCGGCACTTGGTCTAGAAGAGATGGAGCGTGCTATTGATCAAATGGATACGTCTCATTCTGATGAAGATTTGGCTGCTCAATGGGAACGTTCGTTACAGCAAGAAAAAGTTGATATTGATAGCGATGACTTTGATTTATCCGAAGGTCTTGATGAAAGCTTTGAACCGTTAGAGCCAAAATCAGAACAAGAGCTTCTTGATCAATCCATGTTAGATGATCTGCTGGTTGATATTGATAGCCAACTAGCAGACCCCGTAACTTCTGAACCAGCATCTGATGTTGTATCTAATGAGAAGGCTTCTTTAGAACCACAATTAGAGCAAGAACTGTTTACATCACCGACTGTTGAAGATTCAGTTCAAAAACCAATAGACGAGTTGGATATCAGCAGCGAAGAGTTGGCTGCAGAGAGTGCTAATCCTACATCGAATCTTAGTGCAGAATCACAAACAGTACCTGAAGTTGAGACCGCCATCTCAGAGAGCAGCACTCAATTACTGGATGAACTCATAACAGACGAAGACGATCTTTTAGGTGCGGATCTCGATATCGATTTGGATGAAAATTCTGTTCAACTGCTTGATGAGTTGATCCCCGATGAGGACGATGAGATTGTTTTAGAACAACCGTTAGATCTCGAAGAAAACAGTACGGCTCTACTTGATGAGCTAGTGGATGACTGGGGTGAAAAGCCAACTGAGGCAATCAATGCAACAGTAGAACAGTCTCAGGAGATTGAGCCGTTACAGACTCAAGTCGCTGAAGAAGATATTGATGATATTTTAGATCAATTTCTAGACCAAGAATTAGAGCAACATACCTTAGTGGATGAGGCTCTGGAATCATCACCGCACGATTATTTGGCACCAGAAGCTAAGCCTTTAACGGTTGAAGAGTTAGAGCGCGAACTTGATCGTCAAGAAGCGGAAGAAAAGCAAAGTTTAGCGCAAGCTATCGATGAATTTCCTATTTTTGATGAGCAGGCAGCGTTAGATGAACTTGATGAGAGAGAGCCTAATAGTCATGCAATGCCGGAGACAAAAGCGCAGTCAGAATCACATATTGAAGCGTTTGAGCTTGATGATCTGCCTGAGTTTGATGAGCAAAGCGCGCTAAATGATCCTGAAGCAGAAAGCTTACTTGATGAAGAACTAGCGCTGTCAGACGAAGATCAACAACGAGCACTGGATAATGTTGTTCGTCAATTACAAGAAGCGGTTGAAGCCTCGGAGCGTTATCAGCAGGCTCCTGAGTTACTTGACTCAATTGACACTAAGCTCTCTGAATCTAAAGAGATACCACCTCAAGAGTTGGCATCTAGTGAAGAGATAACTAAAGAGAGTATCTCCGAGCCTTCAATGACCGATGCTTCATCTGAGCCTTCATCTGAACCGTCAGCATTTGATGAGCATAAGAAAAAAGATTACGACTTTGCCCATTATGATCCGGCCTCATTGCCTGAGTTTAATGAAGATGAAGCGCTACAGGCCTCATTTGAAGAGCAGTATGAATTAGAGCAATACGAGCGCGAAAAGGGCTTTTCGACTCAGCGCCCTCCACATCCGATTCAAGATGACGATGTAGCAAACTCAGCACAACCGCTACCATCAGAATTTGATCATGAGCTTGTTGAATCCGCCGGATTGGACATGGCGGCATTACTGACCGATCCCGATTTAGGGTTAGCAGATGCTGAACGTGATGGCTTATTAGCTCATGTACATAACGATACTCAAGATGATGACGATCTTGATTCTGATGAGCAAGCGTTATGGCACCAAGTCTCTCAAGACCCTAGCTTAGAAAATGAAGATTGGAGCCAGCAGCCAAGTCTAGCTAAAGATGATATTGATTCTGTTATTGAGTCGATTGAACATGAATTAGAACCTGTTCGGGAAAAAGGGGCGTATAAAGCTTTTCAACAAGCAGAAGAGCTAACTTTACCTGAGGCCGGCAGTGAATTAATTTCTGTTGCACAGGACCCTAAGCCGCACTCTTTTATTAGCATTGATGAGTTAATGAAAGAAACACAAGGTGATGGTAGTGCCTTAGCTCAAGAGTTAGATGCTCAACCCTTAAAATTGGATGTGGGCTTAGATGAATTTCCTGACGTGTTAACCAATATTGCTCATACCGACGTGGATGACCATGCTGAGCTAGCAAGTAAATTGGATCTCGCCAAAGCTTATCTTGAAATGAATGATAAGGAAGGGGCGATTGAATTACTTGAAGAGGTAACGGCAAAAGCGGATGGGGCTGTGAAAGCAGAAGCTGAGAAGTTGTTGAATAACTAATTTTTCAAATGTTCTGTTTTAAGGCGTAAACGATTGAGTCTCTTAAAGCGTGCTATGTCATCATAAGGCTGGTGTGGCATAGTATGCGCTTTTAATGAGCTTCATTATTTTTTACTTATTGGTATGACAGTTTGTAAATAATAATTTTCAATTGATATTTTTATGTTGGTATTGAACCTGAAATCAAATGAGACATATCTCACAAAAAGCAAATGTAAACATCATCTTAAATAGATGAGGCAATATACTACTAAGAGTTTTTTATGTGAATGTGCTTAATATGAAGAAAATACTGACAGTTCTATCTATTTTTATACTTTCAGCGTGTAATAGTGACAATGACAGCTTGAAAGAAACGGTAAGCTCTAATTCTGCAGATGTAGTAGAAACAGAAACTTACCAACTGACACCTGTTGATGCTCCTAGCTCTTTCTTATCTCATTCTTGGGAGCAAACATGTGGCACACCTATCTTGAGTGAAAGTGACAAGCAAGCGATCTCTTTTAATTTTGTGGCTCCAGAATTAAAGCAAGATGAAAAGTATTGTTTTACTTTTAAAGGTATTACAGGCGATCAGAGGTACATCACAAATACAACATTAACTGTTGTTGCACCTACACTAGAAGTGTATGTCGATCATGCATCCTTACCATCGCTACAACAACTTGTCCATATTATTCAAGCAAAAGACGAATACCCAAGTAATCAACGTTTTGTTTCTTGGGGGCGTGTAACGGTAGATGCTAATAATGCCAGTAAGTTAAACATTCATACTTATCCATTAAAAGGCAATAATACCTCACCAGAAATGGTGGCAGCGATTGGTGAGTATGCTCAGAGTAAAAATCGCTTAAATATAGAGATCTATACAAATACAACCCATGCTTTAAATAATTTAGCACCTATAATTCAACCTTTATATAATAACGAGAATATAAAGATTTCTCATATCAGTTTATATGATGATGGTTCTGCTGAATATGTGAATTTATATCAATGGAAAGATACACCAAATAAGGTAGAAGCATTAGAAAATGAGGTAACTCTTCTTGCTGATTATTTAGCAGGAACATCTCCTGATGCACCAAAGTGGATGGGAAATCGTTATAATTGGCATAAATTATATGACACTGATTATTACTTTTTGCGCAAAGACTACCTTGATGTTGAAGCGAACCTACATGATTTTCGTAATTATTTAGGTCCTGCCGCAAAGCAAATGCCATGGGATGAATTTGCTAAATTATCTGATTCTCAGCAAACACTATTTTTAGATATTGTGGGTTTTGATAAAGAGCAATTGCAACAACAATATTCACAATCACCATTACCAAACTTTATTTTTACCGGCACAACAACTTGGGCTGGGGGGGAAACGAAAGAGTATTATGCTCAGCAACAAGTAAATGTGATTAATAATGCGATCAATGAAACTAGTCCTTATTATTTAGGTGAAGACTACGATCTATTTTTCAAGGGGCATCCTGCTGGTGGCGTTATTAACGACATCATTCTTGGAAGCTTCCCTGATATGATCAATATTCCAGCCAAGATTTCATTTGAGGTCTTGATGATGACGGATATGTTGCCTGATACAGTAGCTGGTATTGCGAGCTCTCTGTACTTCACAATTCCTGCCGATAAAGTTAATTTTATTGTATTTACTTCATCTGACACTATTACTGATCGTGAAGAGGCTCTTAAATCACCATTAGTACAAGTGATGCTAACGTTGGGTATTGTTAAAGAAAAAGATGTTCTGTTCTGGGCTGATCTACCAGATTGTTCCAGTGGTGTTTGTATTGATAAGTAACTTATGATTATTAAAATCAAAGACACTGTGTCTTAGTTTGACTGAAATAGGCCCTTAGCTTCTAGATAAGGGCCTAAACCCCCTCTAGCCCCTAATCTTCAATTCCCCTATAATCCCCCCCATTAAGCGAAGATTTCGCCCATATTTGTTAGAAAAGAGTGTAAGTGTCATTATGCGTATTGCGTTAGGTATCGAGTACGATGGTGCTAAATATTTCGGTTGGCAGCGTCAACGCGAAGTAGATAGTGTTCAAGAACGTTTAGAAAAAGCCTTGGCTAAAATTGCCAATGAACCAGTGGATGTATTTTGTGCTGGTCGTACTGATGCAGGCGTTCATGGCACTGGGCAAGTTGTGCATTTTGATGTCAATGTAAATCGCAAAATGGCAGCTTGGACCATGGGTGTTAATGCACATCTACCTAGTGATATTGCTGTGCGTTGGGCGGCAGAAGTTAGTGATGATTTCCATGCTCGTTTTACCGCTACTGCTCGTCGTTATCGTTATGTTATTTATAATCACGCTTTACGTCCTGCCATTTTAAGCTCGGGGGTGAGTCACTATCACGGTGATCTCGATGAGAAAAAAATGCATGAAGCTGGACAATACCTGCTTGGTGAAAATGACTTTACCTCTTTTCGTGCGGTACATTGTCAATCCCGTAGCCCATGGCGTAATTTGATGCATCTGAATGTTTCGCGCCAAGGTAACTATGTCATCATTGATATTAAAGCAAATGCCTTTGTTCACCATATGGTACGAAATATCACGGGTAGCTTAATTAAAGTTGGTCGAGGCGAAGAAAAACCTGAATGGATTAAGTGGTTGTTGGAGCAAAAAGATCGCACATTAGCGGGAGCGACTGCCAAAGCTGAAGGTCTCTATTTGGTTGATGTTGATTACCCGCAAGAATTTAATTTACCTCGAGTGCCGCTGGGACCTTTATTCTTAGCAGATTGAAATAGTTAGGAACAAGGATGGACAGGCAAAGAAGGTAAATAGGGAAAAGAAGGTAAATAGGGAAGAGCGGGGAAATAGGGAAGAGCGGGGAAATAGGGAAGAGCAGAAACAGACGGTTTTAGGAAGTGCGGGAAGAAAAGGGAAAGAGGGCAATAGAGAGAGCCGGAAAAGAAGGTAAATGGGAAAGAGCGGGAAAAAAAGGGACTAGGAAGAGCTGGAACCAACTTTACTGGCTAAAATCCAGTACTTTATTTTCCTGATCTTTTAGCCCTTCCCCTTTTTTCCCGCTCTTCCTTGTTTCTTTGCCTTGCGAAGGTAATACCAGTTTTTTATCTACACAGCTGCAACTTTATGTTTTAATCTAACTCCAATAAATGCGTAATTTATCTCTCCGGCTTGGATGAGCGGGGGAAACCAGAGAAAAGGTCATTCATGAGCTGGCTTGAAAAAATTCTAACGAAAAGCAACATAGTTACATCACGCAAAGCTTCAATTCCTGAAGGCGTCTGGACGAAATGTACTTCTTGTGAGCAAGTACTGTATCACGCGGATCTAGAGCGTAACCTAGAAGTATGTCCTAAATGTAACCACCATATGCGTATGAAAGCGCGTCGTCGTCTAGAAACATTTTTAGATGCAGAAGGTCAAGTTGAGATCGCCGCTGAACTTGAGCCTATGGATAAGCTAAAATTCCGTGATTCAAAAAAATACAAGGATCGTCTATCTGCTGCCCAAAAGAGCAGTGGTGAGAAAGACGCTCTGATTGTTATGAAAGGTACGGTTCACAATTTGCCGATTGTTGCGAGTGCATTTGAATTCTCTTTTATGGGCGGTTCAATGGGTTCGGTTGTAGGCGCTAAATTTGTACGTGCGGTGGATGAAGCTATTGCCAATAACTGTGCGCTAATTTGTTTCTCTGCAAGTGGCGGTGCCCGCATGCAAGAGGCGTTAATGTCTCTAATGCAAATGGCGAAAACCAGCGCAGCACTTGAGCGTTTATCTGCAAAAGGTTTGCCGTTCATTTCGGTTCTAACAGATCCAACCATGGGTGGCGTATCGGCTTCTTTGGCTATGCTAGGTGATATCAATATTGGTGAACCTAAGGCACTAATTGGTTTTGCAGGTCAGCGTGTTATTGAGCAAACGGTACGTGAAAAGCTGCCTGAAGGTTTCCAACGCAGTGAATTTCTGCTTGAGCACGGCGCAATTGATATGATCGTTGATCGTCGTGAAATGCGTGAGCGTGTGGCTGGTCTAGTAGCAAAACTGACAAATCAGCCTGCCCTTGATTCGCAGAACCATCAACCTGAATTAACTGCTGAAGAAGAGGCGGTTATTAAGGAAGATGAGCAAGAATAATTATCTTGTGGCGTGTTATGAGAATCTTTATTTTGAGATTCTCGTAACACGTAAAAGTGAGTGGGTAGAAAGAATGTATTGACATAAAATGAATATATCCCAAAATTTCGCCACTCGCCACTCGCCACTCGCCACTCGCCACTCGCCACTCGCCACTCGCCACTCGCCACTCGCCACTCGCCACTCGCCACTCGCCACTCGCCCCACACCCCCACTTATGCTAAATTAACCCATATTTAGTACTTACAAGTGATTGATACTTTCATGTCAGGATTGACTGCTCCATCAGCCATGGCGCCACTTGCCACTTGGTTGACTTACCTTGAACAACTTCATACCAGTGCCATCGATTTAGGGCTAGATCGCGTCCAAGCCGTAGCACAAAAATCAAAACTCACTAAACCCGCTCCCACGGTTATTACGGTAGCAGGTACCAACGGTAAAGGTTCTACTTGTGCCATGTTGGAATCCATTCTGATGCAAGCAGGTTATTCAGTTGGTGTTTACAGCTCTCCCCATTTGATTCGTTACAATGAACGTGTGCGAATTAACGGTAAAGAGCTCGATGATAGTGAACATAGCCAAGCATTTGCTTCTGTTGAGCAGCAGCGTGGTGAGATCAGTTTAAGTCTATTTGAATTTGGTACCTTATCGGCTCTTACATTATTTAAACAGCATCTGGTGGATGTGGTTGTACTTGAAGTGGGATTAGGTGGCCGATTGGATGCAACGAATATTGTGGATCACGATGTAACGGTTATTACCAGTTTAGCTATCGATCATGTTGATTGGCTCGGCGATGACATTAATGTGATTGGTTATGAGAAAGCGGGGATTTTCCGAACCAATAAACCGGCTATTTGTGGACAACCGCATCCACCGGCAACTGTTGCTGCTCATGCTGATGATATTGGTGCTGAGCTGTTTCAAGTGGGTTATCAATTCGATTATAAAGTTGATGAAGAGGCTCAAACTTGGAGCTGGCACAGTGGGGCGTTTGATTTAGTCGATCTGCCAATTCCATCGTTGCCTTTGCCAAATGCTGCAACCGCTTTGATGGCTCTAGGTGCTTCTGAATTAAAGATTACTGATGAACATATTGTCGCAGGTCTAAAGGCTGCATCTTTGCCTGGACGTATGGAGCGAGTACAAGAGCAACCGCTCATTATCATGGATGTCGCTCATAACCCACATTCAGCGAATTATTTTGCTAATCAGTTGACTAAGCTAAAGCAGCGAGAAGGGATAAATAAAGTTCATGCGGTTGTTGCTATGCTGCATGACAAAGACATTGCTTCAACTATCGCTGAAATGCAAGATGTGGTCGATTGTTGGTATCCTGCATCATTAGAAGGCCCTCGTGCTGCTAAAGCCGATGAAATTGTGGCTCACCTTAATGCGCCTTGTCAGATGTTTAATAAGCCAATAGAAGCATTTAACCAAGCTCTTACACAAGTTGAGGTTGATGAGATGGTAATCGTATTTGGCTCGTTTTACACTGTAGGGCAGATATCAGATTACTTAAAAAATTAAAGTTTGGGGCTCGATTGATTTGAGCCCCGTTGCGTTGATAAATAGGAGTGTACGTGGCGAGTAAGTTTCAAAATCGCCTGATCGGAACCGTAATTTTAGTCTCCGTAGGGGTTGTTGTTCTGCCTGATATTTTTGATGGGCAGAAAGAGCATTATAAAGAAGAGTTCGCTAGTATACCGTTGCAGCCAAAAGCAGGCGAAGATGAAAAGTATACGACAGTTCCAGATCCTACGGAGGAGCAAGTCGCGTTGCCTGAAGATCCGGCTGAGGTGACAATAGATCATTCGCAATCTGAGCATAAGCAAAATGCAGATTTAAGCGCTACGGAAACGACTCCAGTTGTTGCGGTTAAGCCTCAACCTAAACCCGAGCCAAAACCTGTAGTGAAGCCTGAGCCAAAACCACAACCCAAGCCCAAACCTGAGCCAAAGCCTGTTGTGAAACCGCAGCCTAAGCCAGAAAAACCGGCAACAACAACCAGTGGTTCATGGGCGATTCAGTTAGGCGTGTTTAGTAATGTTTCTAATGCTCAAGCCTTAGTTGAAAAACTTCAAGCGGTTGGTTATCAAGCTCACTTGTCGCCAAAAAATCCAAAATCTGGTCAATATGTTCGAGTTATTGTTGGTCCTGAAACGTCAAAAGATAAGCTGACAGGGCAAATTGGACAGTTACAAAAGATTACGGGATTAAAAGGTCGAGTGTTCAAATTTAACCCACTAAATCCTTAGGAAAACGTTTGCGTTCTCATTTTTTCTGTTAGAATACGCATCAACAAGACGAAAAGTATCAAAAATGATCTGGATTGATTATGTAATTATTGGCGTGATTGGCTTATCGGCTCTGATAAGTTTAGTCCGTGGTTTTGTTAAAGAAGCACTGTCGTTAGTGATCTGGTTTGGCGCGTTTTTTGTGGCGAGTCACTTCTATCCACAGTTAGCGAGTCATTTCACTAATATTCACGATACGATATTGCGAAATGGTAGTGCGATTGCCGCATTATTTATTGCCACTCTCATTGTGGGGGCAATAGTAAACTATGTGATTGGGCAGCTTGTTCAGAAAACTGGGCTGTCTGGCACAGATAGGGTGTTAGGGATTGTCTTTGGTGGTATTCGAGGCGTGCTGATTGTGTCAGCGGTTCTCTTCTTTCTTGACGCCTTTACCAGCTTTTCGAGCTCTGAGTGGTGGAAACAATCTCAGTTGATCCCTCAGTTTGGCGTTGTGATTGAATGGTTCTTCTCATACCTCAAGGAAACTTCGAGCTTTTTACCTAATATCAAATGATGTTAGTTCATATCAAGGGCTTAAGTGTAAGTCCTTGATATTTAATGCACGACGAGGAATTTAAACAAAATGTGTGGTATTGTCGGAATCGTGGGGGAAACTCCTGTAAACCAGTCTATTTATGATGCGCTAACTGTGTTACAGCACCGTGGCCAAGATGCAGCTGGTATTGTTACCTTAGAAAGCAATCGTTTCCGTCTGAGGAAGGCTAATGGTTTAGTACGAGATGTGTTCCAAGTTAAGCACATGCAGCGCTTACAAGGAACGGTCGGAATTGGCCATGTACGCTATCCAACTGCTGGTAGTTCTAACGCTTCAGAAGCTCAGCCATTTTATGTTAACTCTCCCTATGGTATCTCTTTAGCTCATAACGGCAATTTAACTAACGCCGATGCCATTACCGCCTCTTTGTTTGAACAAGCTAAACGTCACGTCAATACCAACTCCGATTCTGAAATTCTTCTTAATGTTCTTGCCTATGAATTGGAAAATGCTACCTCTTATCCATTAACACCAAATGACATCTTTACCGCAGTAAGTAATGTTCATCGCACGGTTAAAGGTGCTTACGCCGTTGTGGCTATGGTGATTGGCCATGGTCTGATTGCTTTTCGTGATCCAAATGGCATTCGTCCTTTGTGTATCGGCCAACGCGAAATTAATGGCATTACCGAATATATGGTGGCATCAGAATCCGTTGCGTTAGATGCGGTAGGTTTTACCTTTATGCGCGATGTCGCCCCTGGTGAGGCAATCTACATTACGTTTGATAAACGAGAGCTGTTTACTCAGCAGTGCGCTGAAAATCCAGCATTAAACCCATGTGTGTTTGAGTTTGTTTATTTTGCTCGTCCAGATTCGTTTATTGATAAAGTCTCTGTTTATGCAGCCCGTGTATTAATGGGGACAAAACTTGGCGAAAAAATCAAACGTGAATGGGACGATATTGATATCGATGTTGTGATTCCTATTCCGGAAACATCGTGTGATTCAGCATTAGAAATTGCCCGTACATTGGACAAACCGTATCGCCAAGGCTTTGTTAAAAACCGCTATGTTGGTCGTACTTTTATCATGCCTGGACAACAAATGCGCCGTAAATCTGTGCGTCGTAAACTCAATGCAATTAACTCTGAGTTTAAAGATAAAAGTGTATTGCTGGTGGATGATTCTATTGTACGAGGTACCACTTCTGAGCAGATTATAGAAATGGCTCGTGAAGCTGGGGCTCGTAAGGTTTATCTCGCATCAGCGGCTCCTGAAGTTCGCTTCCCAAATGTGTATGGTATTGATATGCCATCTGCTCATGAGTTGATTGCTCATGGTCGTGATGTGGATGAAATTTGCAAAATGATCGGAGCCGATGGTCTGATCTTCCAAGATCTGAGCGATCTTGTTGATGCAGTCGCGCAAGGTAATCCAGATATCAAACTGTTTGAGACTTCTGTTTTTGATGGTAACTATGTGACAGGGGATGTCGATTTAGCATACCTTGAACATCTTGAAGCACTTCGTTCTGAAACGGCAAAACGTAAGCAAGAGAAGCTGCAAGATCTCGCTAACCTTGAGTTGTATAACGAAGGGTAGTTTCGAAGATTACGAGACTAATAGATTGCGAGTTTCGAGAAAAAGCGGGTAGAATGAATGTATTGACATAAAAATGAATATGTCTAAGAATTTCGCTACTCGCTACTCGCTACTCGCTACTCGCTACTCGCTACTCGCTACTCGCTACTCGCTACTCGCTACTCGCTACTCGCTACTCGCTACTCGCTACTCGCTACTCGCTTAATGCTCAAACACCGGCCCCATTCCATAACTCCATAAAATCACCGAACTCGCAATAATACTCACCAAAAGCACAAGACCTGACGTTACTATAGAACTGGCGTAAATAAAGCCTTGCTCTTTAGGGATGTGCATCAAAATTGGGACGCCGATGTAAAGTAGGTACACCGAGTAAGCAACGGCACATAACCCAACTAACATCAAAAACCAAACATGTGGAATCAATGCCGCAAAGCTGGCCATAAAAATAGGGGTTGTAGTATACGCTGCTAACTCAAGGGCTTGGGCGTAAGTTGGATTGGAACCAAAAGTATGGCTCATCCAATAGGTCAAATAGGCGAGGGCGATAACCCCCATAATCAATGCGCAATACATTGCCAAAGACATATTTAAAGCGCTAGTTGCGGTTAAATATATAGGCTCGCCAATTCCAACATCCCATCCAATATAGACACTTGATAAATAAGCCATTACAGGGGGCATTAAAGCAAAAATAGCAATATGTACTAAGCTGACAAGGATGGTTTGATGATGTTTATCTACTCTATGCCACTCTTGGATTGGGTTACGATAAAAACCCACGACATGTTCCCAAATCATAAGCAGAATCCCTATTAAAAAGGTAAATACGAATGGAGATGCTTATATTAAGGTGTAGTTAGATTTGTGATGAAGCGCAAGGAAATTAGGGAAGAATCGGTGACGAGATTAAGAGATTAAGAGATTAAGAGATTAAGAGATTAAGAGATTAAGAGATTAAGAGATTTAGAGATTTCGGGTGGGCGAGTTTCAAGATAAAGCGAGTAGTAAGTGTATATTGACATAAAAATAAATATGCCAAAACTTTCGCTACTCGCTACTCGCTACTCGCTACTCGCTACTCGTCTTTACAAATCAAAGTAATGACTTGCAAAGTCGATAAACAGACGTAGTTTCTCTGGTTGATAATCACGGTGGTTATAAATCAGATACACATCACGAGGGTTTGCAGACCAGTTCTCTAGAATACGAACAACTTCACCTGATTCGATGTAGTTTTCTAACATTACATCCGGCATCAAAGTGATACCAAGGCCAGCACAACAAGCTCGGCGAACGACATTTAATTCACTCGCTTCAAAACGACCACGCTCAGTAATTGTAACTGTTTCGCCATTGTGATTAGTTAAACGCCAGCGCAGCAGAGGGTTACCTTTAAGCAATGAGTGCTCGTGCAGATCTTGAGCGTGCTTCGGTGCTGGGTTTTTCTTTAAGTACTCAGGACTTGCAACCAGAATATCTTTTACTTCATTGATACGACGAGCGATCAGTGTTGAGTCACGTTGAGGACCAACGCGGAAGATAACATCCCAATCAGTTGGATCGAGTTGATCGGGTTCGTTGCTCATATAAAGTTGAATGCTAATTGCCGGATGCTCGACCATAAATTGGTTTAGCATAGGTTGTAACATCACTTTCGTAACGTTACTTGGCGCTGCAATGCGAAGTTTACCAGCGGCACCTTTACACTCTTCACTGATATGCTCAGTAGTATCAACCAACTGTTGCAATAAAGGAGCACAGTCATCATAAAACTTATGACCTGCTTCAGTAAGTGAAAGCTTACGGGCGTGACGATTCAATAGACGAATGTTCAGGCATTCTTCCAGTGCTTGAATTCGACGCGTCAGTGTGGCAACTGGCACCTGGGTTTTGCGTGAGGCAGCGGTATAACTGCCATTTTCCACAACCATGCGGAATAAGTTTAGATCGTCAAGTTTCATATAAACGTCAATACTGAAAACTGATAATGGGGAATTGTATAACAAAACGGGTCAAATATATCCCAAAAAAATAAAAGTTTTGCTAAAAAAGACAAAAAGTCTAATAAATCGCCATTATTTCCAATTTTGTTTGGCTTTTAAGGAAATATATTTTGAACCTGTTAGCAAATTTAGCAACTATTAAACGCTTTTAACAAATAAAAATCATATTAAAAGCATTTTCCACTATGCTTATACCTATATAGATGCCTAATAAATCAGCATGATAATTGTGATTTATTATATTCATCTTTTTTTTATCTAGAGTTGGAAGTAGAAGTACATGTCATTGCTTGAAGGAAAAGACATTCTGATTGTGGAAGATGATCCTATTTTTCGCAATATGGTTTCAGCTTTTCTCCAGCATCAAGGTTGTTCTGTTCGGTATGCCGAGGATGGGTTACAGGGACTAAAAGCGCTACAAAACGCGATTCCTGATTTGATGTTGTGTGATTTATCGATGCCGATAATGTCGGGAATGGAGTTTGTTGAAGAAGCCGTAGTTCAATACCCTATGCTGCCTATCATTGTGGTATCGGGAACGGGGGCAATGGCAGATGTTGCAACAGCGCTACGATTAGGGGTTAAAGATTATTTGGTAAAGCCTTTAGACAATTTTATGGTGCTAAAGTCTGCCATGATGACAGTATTTAAAGCTGCTGATATCCAACAAGGTAATGCTGGTGATGCTTCTACCACTTGGCCGCAACGTAACGATACGATCGATGAAGAGCTTGCGTGGCATTTTGAGGAGTTGGATAACGATCCTATTGCAGCCAGAGAGTTATTAACGGGATTGATGCCTGAAGTAAAATCCAGTTGTGGCAGTTGGCAATTAAACTACTACGTACTGCAAACCACTGATAAGGCACCTGTGCTTTTAGACTATACTTGGCTAATGGATGGTCGATTGGCTTTTTATGTTATAGATTGTAGTTCGTGTCCAAGCCATGGTACGGCGACAGCTCTGCTTATACGCGCTTTTTTCAATGACTATTTACGTCAACAACGAGTACATGAAAGCCATATTATTGAACTACTACAAGAAATTGAAAAACATATAAAAAACTCTCGTTATACCTCTAATATTAAGTGTATTTTTGGTCTGTTTGATGTAGTAAACCATCAACTGAATTTAATGCCTGCTGGAATTGGCGGAAGTGTTCAAACCAGTGAAGAAAATCATACTATTTCAGGGCAAGCATGGTTAGGACAGAAAGCCTTTTTTAATCAAGGTTTTAAGCTGAAAATTGCACCTTCAGGAGCTAGATTGTCTTTGAGTGAAATTGATTGTGCTAATTTTAGTATTACTTTGCAGCACATCCCAACACATTGACTTATAAAAAAGGCGATCTAATGATCGCCTTTTTTACTTGAAGATGAAGGGATTAAGCGTTTGCTGTTTTCACTTCAACTTCTTCTTCCGTCTTATGACCTTCAGCGCCATGCATCCAATCAATCAGTTTATTTGATAGAAGAAGCAGTAAAACACCTGCCACGATTGCCGTAATCGCAATACCAGAGAAAATAGCCAATGGGCCTGTTTCACCTAGACGAGAACCGACAATACCAGCGACATAGTTCGCAATGGCATTAGCTCCAAACCAAGCACCCATCATAAGAGAAGCTAGACGCAGAGGCGCTAATTTTGTCACTAGTGATAGACCGATAGGAGATAGGCATAGTTCACCAATAGTATGGAAGAAATATGCGCCAACTAACCACATCATAGAAGTTTTAACTGTTAGATCGCCACCTTGCTCTAATGCTGCACCGATCATACAAGCAAAACCTAGCGCAAGAGAGAACATTGCTAATGCAAATTTCACTGGTGATGCTGGTTCATTTTTACCCATTTTCACCCAAATTGACGCCAAGATAGGGGCACAGATAATAATGAAGAATGGGTTTAGTGACTGGAACCATGCCGCAGGTACTTCAAAACTACCAATCATACGGTTTGTGTACTCTTGAGAGTAAATATTCATAAGACCGCCCGCTTGTTCAAAGCCTGCCCAGAATACGATTACAAAGGTACACATCACTAAGATAACTTTTAGGCGATCGCGCTCTACTTTTGTTAGAGGCTCTTGCTTACCGCTCTTGTTCATTGCCGCTGCACGATGCGCCGCTGGAACTTTACCGATATTACCTAATAGACGCTCTGCAAATAGGAGCTGAATAATAAGGCTCATTGTCATACCGATACCAGCACATAGGAAGCCCGCTTTCCAGCCATATACTGTAGAAGCAGTACCTGCAATAACACCTGCAAGTAGAGAACCGATGTTGATCCCCATGTAGAAGATAGTGAATGCACCGTCACGGCGATGATCACCTTCTTTATATAGGTCACCAACCATAGTTGAGATATTTGGCTTAAATAGACCGTTACCAACAACTAAGAATCCTAAACCGATATAAAAGAATGTCACGGCATGAGGGTCAACCATACTGTGTGGTAGGGCCAAAGTGAATTGACCAATTGCCATTAAGATACCACCAATGATGATAGAACGGCGTTGGCCTAAAATGTTGTCGGCAATCCAACCACCAATAAGAGGCGTGAAATAGACAAGACCTGTGTATGTTCCGTATAGCTGTAATGCGTCTTGAGTCGACCAGCCTAAGCCGCCATTAATGGTTTTATCTGTCAAATATAAAACCAATATTGCGCGCATGGCGTAGTAGGAGAAACGTTCCCAAAGCTCTGTACTAAACAGGAGGAACAAGCCTTTTGGGTGGCCCATAAAAGTGCCACTACTTTGATTGCTCATGATGATTCTCTGTATTTTAATTATTTGTGTGTTTGCTAATGCTGCTAGCTTTATAAAGCACAAAGCAATATACCGCAAGTTTTAACAAATTCAGAACAAATGAAAAACATTATAACTGTATGAAATATAATGTTTTGTGGTTTTTTTAAGCTTGTTTTTAATTTGCTATATCTCTAAGTGTTTTTTCTAAATAATCTATTAATGACTAAATCTATGGTTGTTTGTTATTATTTTTTGAATTTCTTTAGTGTTTTATTCTGTAAAATTGATTTTTTAATGGATGTTACATTTTTAACCTGAGTTATTTTCCCTTATTCTCTTTGGTTAAGAATGGATAATATTCCAGCATCTAATAGGAGATGTGAGATCGAGGATGGTAACTTAGTAAGGGATCGGTATAATTTTAGAGATACATTAATAGTTGATGGGCTCATGATGAAAGGTTGGTATTTACTTTATTGCAAGCGAAGTGAACAAGAGCGAGCAGTGATCAATCTTGATCGTCAAGGGGTTGAGTGTTACTACCCACAAGTTCGCATCGATAAAATTGTTCGAGGCAAAAAGCAGGAAGTTTTAGAACCATTATTTCCAAGCTATGTGTTTGTTTATTTTGATCCAGAACAAGTGAGTTATACCTCGATCCGTTCAACTCGAGGTGTAGCAGATTTTATTCGTCGGGGATCAACACCTCAATTAGTACAACAAGAACTCATTTATCAATTAATGATGAATGAAGACTGCGACGAACACAAAGAAGCGTTATGCGAGTTACCTAAACCTGGTGATTCATTAACCTTGTCGCAGGGTCAATTTAAAGGGATTGATGCCATTTATCAGGAAGCTGATGGTGAGAAGCGTTCTTTTATGTTGATCAATTTACTTGGACGTGCCGTGACTGTGAGTGTTGATAATAAAGATTTGATTAAACGCTAACAAAAAGAATAGGGCTCTTTTGCTAGTATAGAAATCAGCTCATAAAAATGGGTATTTATTTCTAATTATTATATGAATGGATAATCAATGAACAATTCAGTACGTAAAGCCGTTATACCAGTTGCTGGCTTAGGCACTCGCATGCTACCTGCAACAAAAGCCATTCCAAAAGAGATGTTGCCTATTGTTGATAAGCCGCTAATTCAATATGTTGTGAATGAATGTGTTGCTGCGGGTATTAAAGAGATTGTGCTTGTAACACATTCATCAAAGAACTCGATTGAGAACCATTTTGATACATCATTTGAGCTAGAAGCCACATTAGAGCAGCGTGTTAAACGTCAGTTATTGGCAGAAGTTCAAGCTATTTGTCCTCCTGACGTCACGATTATGCATGTTCGTCAAGGACAAGCAAAAGGCTTAGGTCATGCTATTTTGTGTGCACAACCACTAGTTGGTGATGCTCCTTTTGCGGTTGTGCTTCCTGATGTTATTTTGGATGACGCTGCAAGTAACCTAGAAACTGATAATCTAGCTAAAATGGTTCAACGCTTTAATGAGACTAAAGTCAGTCAGGTAATGGTTGAGCCTGTTCCTATGAACGATGTATCAAGCTATGGTGTTGCTGATATCGGTGGTGTGGAGTTAGGTGCAGGTGAAAGTTCACCAATGACAAAAGTGGTTGAAAAACCGCCAGTGGAAGAAGCGCCTTCAAACCTTGCTATTGTAGGCCGTTACGTGCTTCCGGCTGAAATTTGGTCTCTACTTGAGAAAACGCCAGTGGGTGCAGGTGGTGAAATTCAGCTAACTGATGCCATTGATATGCTGATGAAGCAGCAAGAGGTTGATGCGTTCCATATGTCTGGTAAGAGCCATGACTGTGGTAATAAGCTAGGTTATATGGCTGCATTTGTTGAATACGGCTTACGCCACTCAGATCTTGGCGAAGACTTTAAAGCGTATCTACAAGATGTAGTTAAAGGACTTTAAAGTTAGCTCGTTAAAGAAAAATTGGAATAAAAAGCTAGGAGTAGGGTGTTAGATTCTCAATCTCGCTAAAGTAAAATTCCAAGTTTTCCAATTTGAGTACAGCGAGTAGGAAAATACATTGACATCAAACTAAGTATGTTGACAATTTCGCTACTCGCTACTCGCTACTCGCTACTCGCTACTCGCTACTCGCTACTCGCTACTCGCTACTCGCTACTCGCTACTCGCTACTCGCTACTCGCTACTCGCTACTCGCTACTCGCTACTCGCTACTCGCTACTCGCTACTCGCTACTCGCTACTCATTAGAATGATACTGTTCACACGCCAGTAGAGTATTTTCAATCAAGGTAGCAACAGTCATCGGACCCACACCTCCTGGTACAGGTGTAATGTATTTGGCACGAGTTTTAGCAACATCAAATTCCACATCACCGCACAATTTTCCCGTATCTAAACGGTTAATGCCCACATCAATTACCGTCGCTCCCTCTTTAATCCACTCGCCCGGAATAAAGTTTGGTTTACCTACGGCAACAACCAATATATCTGCTTGACGTACATGACCTTCTAAGTCTTGAGTAAAACGGTGACAAGTAGTGGTTGTCGCTCCAGCAAGGAGTAGTTCAAATGTCATTGGGCGACCAACAATATTTGAAGCCCCAACGATAACGGCATGTTTGCCGCGTACTGGAATATTATAACGCTCAAGTAGGGTAATAATCCCTTTAGGAGTGCAAGAACGCAGTTTTGGAATACGCTGGCTTAAGCGACCAACGTTATAAGGGTGGAAACCATCAACATCTTTATCTGGAACAATTGATTCTAAGATAGTCGTGGTATCAATACCTGCTGGTAGCGGCAGTTGAACTAAAATCCCGTCGATTATTGGGTCGTTATTTAATTCAGCGATTAAATTGAGTAACTCAGACTCAGTTGTTGTGATTGGCAAATCAAATGATTTTGAGACAAAGCCAACTTCTTCACACGCCTTACGTTTACTATTTACATAAACCTGTGATGCAGGATCTTGACCAACTAAAATTACCGCAAGGCCAGGAGCGCGTAGCCCTGCTTGGGTTCGTGCTGCTACTCTTGCGGCAACTTCCTGTCGAACTGTTTGAGAAATTAATTTCCCGTCAATAATTTGAGCCGTCATGATGTTCCTTTCGATAAATACCGATTGGTTATAAGTAGATAAAAGCATTGTCGCAGATTCTGTGATTAAGATCTATAACGCAATCGTTTGCGTTGGGGCTGGAAAGTATCTAATTGGGGCTACATATTAAGTAGAAGAATGATTTTTTCTTTTTTTGTTGGAACTTTAACCGCTTGAAAGCAAAAAAAGAAAAAAATATTGACCTTATAAGTCGGCAACGTATAATCCAAATCCGTAACGTAATGTTACACAATGATGCGCCCTTAGCTCAGCTGGATAGAGCACGTCCCTTCTAAGGATGTGGTCGCAGGTTCGAATCCTGCAGGGCGTGCCATTTCCTCTTCTTTTCTGTTCTACATTTTCTGTTTCAAATTCCCTGTTTTGTGATCTATTTTTCATTTTAAATAAAAAATTTTTATTCTATTTATTTAAATTTGGCTTTTTCAGTCAAGCGATCTGATCTTCGTAATATTCCTTAATTGCTGATTAAATTGTTAACTTGTTCGTTTTTCCAGCTCTTAATGTCTCTAGAGTGTTAAAAAAGCCACTTTTTTTATAGTTAAGGGTTGAAATGCCCGTAAATGCCCCTATTTTGTAAAACAGTTTAAGAACTATTTGTGTCTTAGGGCGGTTCTCGACTGTTTGTCACTCTGCCGTTATAATGACGCGCTTTAATTTCTTACCTATGGTTTTCTACGATATCTCGTTGTAGAGGGTTAGGTAAGAGGTTAATCAGAATTAAGGCGTTATGGTTTAAAACCGTAACACGAAAAGGATGCCACCATCAGTGATTGACTGATCGGCAACATCACTCAGAATACTGAGTAAGTTTGAGGTTAAATAAAATGCAAGTTACCGTTGAAACCACTGAAGGTCTAGAACGCCAACTAACTATCACAGTTCCTGCAGCTAACATTGAAGATGCAGTAACTGCAGAGCTTAAGAAAATCGCTAAGAATCGTCGTTTCGATGGTTTCCGTCCAGGTAAAGCACCACTTAAGATGGTTGCTAAAATGTTTGGCGCATCTGTTCGTCAAGACATCCTAGGCGAAGTAATGCAGCGTCACTTTATCGAAGCTATCGTTAAAGAGCAGATCAACCCAGCAGGCGCTCCTACTTTCACTCCAGTAGAAATGGCTGAAGGTCAGGATCTAGTATTCAAAGCAACTTTTGAAGTATTCCCTGAAATCGCTCTTCAAGGTCTAGATAAAGTTGTTGTTGAGAAGCCAGTTGTTGAAGTAACTGAAGCTGACGTTGATAACATGATCGAAACTCTACGTAAGCAGCAAGCTACTTGGACTGAAGTTGATGCTCCAGCTGTAGCTGACAGCCGCGTAACTATCGATTTCGAAGGTACTATCGACGGTGAAGCATTTGACGGCGGCAAAGCTGAAGGTTTCGCTCTAGCTATGGGTCAAGGTCGTATGATCCCTGGTTTTGAAGACGGTATCGTTGGTAAGAAAGCGGGTGAAGAGTTCAACATCGAAGTAACTTTCCCAGAAGAATACCACGCTGAAAACCTAAAAGGTAAAGCTGCAGTATTTGCTATCAAACTATCTAAAGTTGAAGCTCAAGAGCTTCCAGAACTAACTGAAGAGTTCGTTGCTAAGTTTGGTATCGAAAACGGTTCTGTAGATGCACTTAAAGCTGAAGTTCGTAAGAACATGGAACGCGAACTTAAGCAAGCGGTTAAAGGTCGCATCAAAGAGCAAGCAATCAACGGTCTTATCGAGCAAAACGATATCGCAGTTCCTGCAGCTCTTATCGATCAAGAAATCAATGTTCTACGTCAGCAAGCTGCACAACGTTTTGGCGGCAACGCACAGAACATGCCAGAGCTTCCACGTGAACTATTTGAAGAGCAAGCTAAGCGTCGCGTAGTTGTTGGTCTTCTTCTTGGCGAAGTGATCAAGTCTGAAGAGCTAAAAGCTGATGAAGAGCGTGTTAAAGCTATCATTGCTGAAATGGCTTCTGCATACGAAGATCCAACAGAAGTTGTTGCTTACTACGAAGGTAACGAGCAGCTAATGAACAACATGCGTAACATTGCTCTAGAAGAACAAGCAATCGACGCAATCGTTGCTAAAGCTCAGGTTTCTGATAAAGAAGTTGGCTTCAACGATCTAATGAATCCTGCGGCTTAATTCGCTGAATTTATTGTAGAGATTTGACTTTACTGCGAATCTTCTGCTAACAATGGTCCGTATGAGTCATTTCATTCGGACCATTTATTTTAGGGATAATAAAGTATGAGCTACCAAGAAAAAAATGCCATGTCGCCAATCTTAGATGCGCTGGTTCCTATGGTGGTCGAGCAGACTTCACGTGGTGAGCGTTCTTACGACATCTACTCCCGACTACTAAAAGAGCGTGTGATTTTCCTTACCGGTCAGGTAGAAGATCATATGGCAAACTTAGTTGTTGCCCAGTTGCTATTCTTAGAATCTGAAAACCCAGATAAAGACATCTACCTATACATCAATTCACCAGGCGGTAGCGTAACAGCGGGTATGTCTATTTATGACACCATGCAGTTTATTAAGCCAAATGTGAGCACTGTATGTATGGGCCAAGCGTGTTCTATGGGTGCCTTCTTACTCGCTGGTGGTGCTAAAGGTAAACGTTACTGTCTACCTAACTCTCGCGTGATGATTCACCAACCATTGGGCGGCTTCCAAGGTCAAGCATCGGATATTCAAATCCATGCGCAAGAAATTCTTACTATCAAGCAGAAACTAAACAACCTACTTGCAGAGCACACAGGTCAACCTCTAGAAGTGATCGAGCGTGATACAGATCGTGATAACTTCATGTCTGCAGACCAAGCGGTTGAGTATGGTTTAGTGGATGCCGTTTTGAGTCACCGTAGCTAATTCTGGCTGTGCGTTGTAAAGGAAATATGTATTTTGCAGCGCAAATGAAGTTGGAATGTTGTACACTCAAAACAAGGTAAATAGGGATTATTCCCGATTAAGAGGTTAGCGAATGACAGATAAGCGAAAAGAGAGTGGTAGTAGTAAACTACTGTATTGCTCTTTCTGCGGTAAAAGTCAGCATGAAGTTCGCAAGCTAATTGCAGGCCCTTCTGTGTATATCTGTGACGAGTGTGTCGATCTTTGTAACGACATCATTCGCGAAGAAATCAAGGAAGTTTTGCCTAAACGCGATGGCAGTGAATTGCCGACTCCGCAGGAGATTCGCCACAATCTTGATGATTATGTAATCGGTCAAGATCATGCGAAAAAGGTACTTGCGGTAGCCGTATACAACCACTACAAGCGTCTTCGTAATGGCGATACTAACAGTGATGGTGTTGAGCTAGGTAAAAGTAATATCTTACTGATCGGTCCTACCGGTAGTGGTAAGACACTTCTAGCCGAAACTCTAGCGCGCATGTTGGATGTTCCATTTACTATGGCCGATGCAACAACGCTAACTGAAGCGGGTTATGTTGGTGAAGACGTAGAGAACATCATTCAGAAATTGCTGCAGAAGTGTGATTATGACGTAGCAAAAGCTGAGCGTGGTATTGTTTATATCGATGAGATCGATAAGATTTCTCGTAAGTCTGATAACCCATCAATCACACGTGATGTGTCTGGTGAAGGTGTTCAGCAAGCTCTGCTAAAACTGATTGAAGGCACAGTCGCTTCTGTTCCGCCTCAAGGTGGTCGTAAGCATCCACAGCAAGAGTTCTTACAAGTTGATACTTCTAAGATTCTATTTATTTGTGGTGGTGCATTCGCAGGCCTTGATAAGGTAATTGAGCAGCGTGTTGCAACAAGTACTGGTATCGGTTTTGGTGCTGAGGTTCGTTCTAAAGATGAATCACGTACTCTAACTGATCTGTTCTTGCAGGTTGAACCAGAAGATTTGGTGAAATTTGGTCTAATTCCAGAGTTTATCGGTCGTCTACCTGTTACTGCAACATTAACTGAGCTGGATGAAGATGCGCTTGTTCAAATTCTTCGTGAGCCTAAAAATGCCCTAACTAAACAGTATGGTGCGCTTTTTGAGCTTGAAGGTGCTGAGCTTGAGTTCCGCGATGACGCCCTAGTTGCTATTGCTCGTAAGGCAATGGAACGTAAAACAGGTGCTCGTGGTCTTCGTTCAATCGTTGAAGCGGTACTACTTGATACCATGTACGAACTGCCATCAACCAAAGGCGTTAGCAAAGTTGTGATTGATGAATCAGTGATTAAAGGTGAATCTGAGCCTCTACTGATTTATGAAAACACAGAAAACCAAGCAGCTGGTGCTGAATAGTTGGTTAATTACTGTTCGTTTGGAACAAAAAAAGGAGGCATCAGCCTCCTTTTTTATTTTCTATGATTTATTCCGTTGAATCTTGCCAACTTACCCCCATATACTCATTAGAGAAAAGATTTTCAGTCATTTTAAGTTTTTGTTATCCCAACCAGTGAATTGATTTGATTGGGATAAGTTTAGATACTTAAATTGGATTCGTATCGGACGAAAGAGAGAAGAATATGAACCTGGAGCGTTCTGAGCGCCTTGAGATCCCGGTTCTACCACTGCGAGATGTAGTGGTATACCCGCATATGGTTATTCCATTGTTCGTGGGTCGGGAGAAGTCTATTCGTTGTCTTGAAGCAGCGATGGATAACAATAAACAGATTCTGTTGGTGGCACAGAAAGAAGCTGCCACGGATGAACCTTCGATTAGTGATTTGTACGATGTGGGTACAGTCGCCACTATTTTGCAGTTACTGAAACTTCCTGACGGCACTGTGAAAGTGTTAGTTGAAGGTCAGCAGCGTGCCAAAGTAGAGCATCTGATGGATGATGATTTCTTCGTTGCAGAAGCGGAGTATCTCGTTACACCTGAAATGGATGAGCGCGAGCAAGAAGTACTGGTTCGTACTGCAATTAATCAGTTTGATGGCTTTGTTAAACTTAATAAAAAAATTCCACCAGAAGTTCTAACATCGCTAAATGGTATTGATGAAGCGGCTCGTTTAGCTGATACCATTGCCGCTCATATGCCACTTAAGTTGGCTGATAAACAAAAAGTACTTGAAATTGTTGATATTACAGAACGTCTTGAGTTCTTAATGGCAATGATGGAATCGGAAATCGATCTGCTACAAGTTGAAAAACGCATTCGTGGTCGCGTTAAAAAG
The DNA here is from genome assembly GCF_038086725.1 of Photobacterium damselae subsp. damselae. Classification (NCBI taxonomy): domain Bacteria; kingdom Pseudomonadati; phylum Pseudomonadota; class Gammaproteobacteria; order Vibrionales; family Vibrionaceae; genus Photobacterium; species Photobacterium damselae. Next base: position 2,390,933 of record NZ_CP146970.1, on the reverse strand, counting down.
CAGATGGAAAAGAGCCAGCGCGAGTACTACCTAAATGAGCAGATGAAGGCTATCCAAAAAGAATTGGGTGATCTTGATGATGCTCCAGATGAATTTGAAGCTCTGAAGGCTAAGATTGATGAATCTAAAATGCCGGCAGAAGCGAAAGAAAAAACAGAGCAAGAACTACAAAAGTTAAAAATGATGTCGCCGATGTCTGCTGAAGCAACAGTGGTTCGTGGCTACATTGATTGGATGCTTAATGTACCTTGGCATAAGCGTTCAAAAGTGAAGAAAGACCTTGCAAAAGCAGAAGAGATCTTAAATTCAGATCACTATGGCTTAGAGCGTGTTAAAGAACGAATTCTTGAGTATTTAGCCGTTCAAAGCCGGGTGAATAAGCTAAAAGGCCCGATTTTATGTCTTGTAGGTCCTCCTGGTGTTGGTAAGACATCTCTAGGTCAATCGATTGCAGCGGCTACGGGTCGTAAGTATGTACGAATGGCTCTAGGTGGTGTACGCGATGAAGCTGAAATTCGAGGTCACCGCCGTACTTATATCGGTTCTATGCCGGGTAAATTGATCCAGAAAATGGCAAAAGTAGGAGTGAAAAATCCACTATTCTTGCTTGATGAGATCGATAAAATGTCTTCAGATATGCGTGGCGATCCGGCATCAGCATTGCTTGAAGTATTAGACCCTGAGCAAAATAACGCCTTTAACGATCACTATCTAGAAGTGGATTACGATCTATCGGATGTTATGTTCGTTGCAACGTCTAACTCAATGAATATCCCAGGCCCTTTGCTTGATCGTATGGAAGTTATTCGTTTATCCGGCTACACCGAAGACGAGAAACTAAACATCGCTAAGCGCCATTTACTTGATAAACAGATCAAACGAAATGGTTTAAAACCTGGTGAAGTTGATGTCGATGATTCTGCGTTAATTGGTATTATTCGTTACTACACTCGTGAAGCGGGCGTTCGTGGTCTTGAGCGTGAAATTTCAAAATTATGCCGTAAAGCAGTAAAAGAAATTTTATTGAACAAAGATGTGAAGACTGTGTCTATTAGCCAAGATAATCTAAAAGACTATCTAGGTGTTCAACGCTTTGATTACGGTAAAGCAGACGAGAGTAACCGTGTAGGTCAAGTTGTTGGCCTAGCTTGGACTGAAGTGGGTGGTGATTTACTAACTATTGAAACTGAATCCATGCCAGGTAAAGGAAAGTTAACCTACACTGGTTCCTTGGGCGATGTGATGCAAGAGTCGATTCAAGCTGCAATGACAGTGGTTCGTACTCGATCTGAGCGACTTGGTATTGCTTCTGACTTCTATGAAAAACGTGATATCCATGTTCACGTTCCTGAAGGTGCAACACCAAAAGATGGCCCAAGTGCGGGTATTGCGATGTGTACAGCATTGGTTTCTAGCCTAACGGGTAATCCTGTTCGTGCTGACGTTGCTATGACAGGTGAAATTACCCTGCGTGGTGAAGTACTGCCAATTGGTGGTTTAAAAGAGAAACTGCTGGCTGCACACCGTGGTGGAATTAAGACCGTTCTGATTCCAAAAGAGAACGAACGCGATCTTGAAGAAATCCCAGCGAATGTTATTGCTGATTTAGATGTACGACCTGTACGCTGGATTGATGAAGTTCTGACAATTGCATTGCAAAATCATCCTGAAGGCATCGAACTTGTTCGTGCGCAAAACAGTGATGCGTAGCAAAGTTAAGTAAAGAAAGAACGCTTTCAAGAATAAAATCCTTGTCAGCGTTTTTTTGTGCCGCTATAAGTGGATCCAATAACAGCGCGGTGCTGAACTGGTTTCGAATCATAAAAGATTAATTTGTTTTTTACCTACAATACAGTGACGTTTAGAAAAGGATGTGACTTGTAGGACTTGTTCATTAAGGGGATGAAACTGTGAACAAAACTCAATTAGTAGATAAAATCGCAGAAAACGCAGACATTTCAAAAGCATCAGCTGGTCGCGCTTTAGACGCATTTATTGAAGCTGTATCTGATACTTTAAAATCAGGTGATCAAGTAGCGCTTGTTGGCTTTGGTACTTTCTCTGTGCGTGAACGTGCAGCTCGTACTGGCCGTAACCCACAAACTGGTGCTGAGATTCAAATCGCAGCAGCAAAAGTACCTGGCTTTAAAGCAGGTAAAGCGCTTAAAGATTCTGTAAACTAATACCTTGAGCTCATTATGATGATTCCACTTGTTGAGAATCTTCAATAATCGAGCAAGAGCGTTTATACTCTTATTTTAATGAGCGCATCATCATGGTGCGCTTTTTTAATATTAAAACAGCTGGTTATACCAATTAGCATAAAGAGATAGTGACATTTATTTCGTTATCCCGATTGGTATTGAGTAGATTTACCGTTGTAAATAGTATCCTTCGATTTATTGGCCTAAAATTTGATTAATAATGACTTAGGGATGAACACTTTTTACATGGGTTTAGCTAAAAAAATACCAGTAAACGTAAATCTACCTGGTTGATAGCCAACTCGATATAGTAGGGGATACGGCGAGTTATGATGGAGCGATTGCGCGACGGCGCCAATAGCATTTGGTTTAAGATTATTCTTAGCCTAATTATTTTATCTTTTGTCTTTGCAGGCGTAGGCAGCTACTTAGCAAGTAATAACGAGCAAGTTGCAGCAAAAGTCGATGGACAAGAAATCAGTCAACGTGAGTTTGAGCAAGCGTATCAAAACGAACGTAATCGTATGCAAGCACAGCTTGGTGAAAACTTCTCAAATCTATTGGGTAATCCTCAATATGTGCAGCAGTTCCGCCGTAGTGTTCTTGAGCGTATGATCAACGATGTTCTGATCCAAAAACGAGCTCATGAATTAGGTCTACGTGTTAGTGACCAGCAAATTCGTGATGCGATTTTTGCGATGCCAGAGTTTAAAGTTGACGGTAAGTTTAATAACGAGCAGTACAATCTATTGCTTCGTCGCTCTGGTATCACACCTGAGCAATTTGCTGAATCTCTACGTACCGATCTTCTTCGTCAGCAGTTCCTTGGTGCTATCGAAGGCAGTGATTTTGCTCTAAGTGGCGAGGTGAATGAACTTCGTATGCTTGAGTCTCAAGAGCGTGTTATTCGTACTCTGACCTTGAACCTTGCTGATTTTACTAAGAAAGCAGAAGCTTCTATTACAGAAGAGCAAGAAAAAGCATTCTATGAGCAAAATCCACAGCAATTTACTCGTCCAGCTCAAGTTAAAGTGTCTTACGTTGAGATTACAGGCGATAAGCTAAAAGATTCTATTGAAGTTTCTGATGCTGATGCACAAGCGTATTACAATGAACACAAAGACAAATTCAGTACGCCTGAAAAACGTCAAGTGAGCCACATTTTAATTACAGGTGACTCAGCTGCATCAAAAGAGAAGGCTGAAGCAATTTTAGCTCAACTTAAAGATGGTGCTAATTTCGCTGAGCTTGCAAAGAAAGATTCTGATGACAAATTCAGCGCTAAAGATGGCGGTAAGCTAGAGTGGTTTGAAAAAGGCGTGATGGACCCGGCATTTGAAGATGCGGCATTTGCTCTTGCTAAACCGGGCGATCTATCTGGTGTTGTGAAGTCATCTTTTGGCTACCACATCATCCTTCTAGATGGTATTGAACTGGCAAAAGCAAAACCATTTGCTGATGTGAAAGCTGAAATTATCGCTGATATCAAATCGCAAAAAGCTGGCGATGAATTTTATGCGATGCAAACTAAGCTAGCTGAAACAGCATTTGAATCACCAGATTCATTAGATGAAGCAGCTGAAGCAGTTAAAGCAAAAGTTCACTCAACAGACTTCTTCTCAGAGCAAACAGCACCGGGTGTGTTGAACAATCCTAAAGTTCTACAGGCGCTACAAAGCCCTGAAGTTCGTGAAGATGGTATGAACTCTGATGCGATTGAAGTTGGTCCAGAACACGTTGTTGTCGTTCGCGTTGATGATGCTCGTGATGAAACAGTTCTACCATTTAAAGATGTTGAAGCTAAAGTGAAATCACTATTGGCTCAACGCGATGGTGAGCAACAAGCTCAGAAGAAAGCCGATGAGCTAGTTGCACAGTTACGTGATGGTAAGTCAGAGCAACTAACCAAAGAAGGTTATAGTTTCTCTGGTGAGCAAACAATCACTCGTTCAGGTCCTGATTACCAAGTATCTCAAGTAGCATTCCGTCTTGCTAAGCCTCAAGCTGGCAAAGCAACTTACGGTGTGACTCGTGATGCAAAAGGTAACGTGCTAATTGTTCAGCTTGATAAAGTAATTGATCAAGATGTTGCTAAAGAAGCGGCAGATCCTCAATTTACTCAGCAAGTTGAGCAGATGAACGCACAACAAGATATGGCGACAACGATTCAAACACTTCGTGAAACCGCTGATATCTCAACTCCAGTATTGGAACAATCTACCAATTAATTGAAATTGATAGATCTATCAACGGGCTGCCATTGTGCAGCCCGTTTTGTTTTGGGGCCTATAACCTACAAAATAATAAGGCTCTTTTTCTACACTGCTCGTACACGGTATGTTGTGTATTAATTTTTTCTTAACAAGAGAATAGAGAAGAGAAGGTAGAGATATGAAACAAGGATTTGTTGCTGTAGTAATGGCATTAGCAATGCTACTTACCCCGTTAGCTTATGCAGCGAAAGATAAGTACGAAGATATTGAAATTGTTGTCAATATTAATAAAGCAAATGCAGAAGAGTTGGATAAATTACTGGTTGGAATTGGTCCAGATAAGGCTGAAAATATTATCCAATATCGTAAGCAGAATGGTAAATTTGCGACCGCAGATGATCTTGCTAAGGTAAAAGGTATTGGTCCCTCTACCGTAGAAAAAAACCGCGATCGCATTGAACTGTAGGATATGTTTTTAGTTATTAGTTAGCTAATTTGCTAGTACCAATCTGCCCATTAATCAGATTGGTACTTTTGTATTATGGACTATTTATTTTTTTGCCGAGAACAGTGGTTGATTTTTCTTATCTTTATTTGACCAGAAATTAATATTGAATTGCGCATCATCAGACATTTCAATACGGTGCCAATATTGTGGAGGGCTAGTAGCGAATTGACCTGCATTGATCACCACTTTAACCTCTGGTTCTGTTGCATTTTCATCTGCAAAACCGTAATAGGTAACTTGTCCTTCCATAACACAAAGCTGTCCAAAAACACCTTCTGCAGTATTATGATGAGTTAACAGTGCTGCTGGTACATTATCTTTAGTAAAGAATGGGGTAGAGCGCTGAACTGTCCAATCTGCAGGAATACGTAGGTGACTCATAGGAACCTCTCTCAGGCTGTTCTTTAAAACATGTATAAACAATACTACTTTTAATGTTTGATGCAAGAACTTTTTGAGAATTATTCTCAATATGAGTTTTCATTTTTTTGTATATAAGAGCTAAGACCAATAAAGGTGCCCGTAATTGCGCCAATTAAGTGAGCTTGAACGGCAACATGGGCCCCGATAAGTGATGCTGATTCTGCTGAACCGCCACTAAAGCAATCCCAACCAACCTTGGCCGCAAGTGCCAGTAATAAAAGATATCCTTCTTTATTTTTACTTTGGATATCTTTAACTGCTCCCCAAGCAAATAATCCGTGAAGTACCCCCGAGAATCCTGCGTACCACAGAATAGAAGTTGCGAATAACCCAATACCAATGGCTATACTCAGGGCGAAAATAACTAAGGTGTAGATTTTAGGTTGGAAATGTCGGCGGAAAATAAAAGTGATGATAATAAAACCAATTGAGTTCATGATTAAGTGAGGCCAATTGGTATGAGTGATATTTCCTGTTACGATCCGCCAGACCTCGCCATCTAAAATGGCGTTTCGATCCCAATTAAGATATGGTGCAAGGCTTGGAAATTGGGCGATAACACCAATAATAATGGCTAACAACAAATACGTACGAATAGACAAGATAACCTCATGAGCCGATACTGTAAGCAGTGTGGAAAGGCAATTAAAGCCTGTATTTGCCACTGGATTCAAACTATTGATGCTAAAACTGAACTGTGGATATTACAACATCCAAGTGAAACTAAGCGTGCAATTGGTACCGCTCGTATACTGACATTATCATTACCTAATAGTCGCTTATTTGTAGGCGAAGATTTTTCTGATCATCAAGAACTTAATCAGTTACTGGCTGATCCTGGTCGTCAAGCTTATGTGATTTATCCCGGAGAAGGCGCATTACCTATTTCTCAGGTAGCACAGTCCGCCGATGCTAGCGCTATTCAAACATTAATTTTGCTTGATGGTACTTGGAAGAAAGCATTTAAAATGTGGCAACTTTCATCAAACTTGCAGCAGTTACCCGCAGTGATGCTCGATAATGCTGATAACGGAAATTATCGAATTCGTAAGTCTCCCAAAGAAAATGGGGTTTCAACGGTTGAAGCGGGATTTTTAGCGCTGTCTGCAATGGAACCACCCCAGTCGCGCTATATCCCACTACTTGAAACCTTTGAACGTATGATTGATTTTCAGATAAAGCAGATGCCAGAAGGCGTATTTGAGCGAAATTATGGCGATGAAAGGTAAATAAAATCCAAGCATCGAGATGATGAGAGTGTTAAGAAAGGGCTTTAACACTCTATTGCTCTATGGTTAAATTTCTCGCTTCTCGCTTCTCGCTTCTCGCTACCCAAGTAATCTCTCATATAACCTTTGCGTATACCCATCTGTCATTCCAGAAATGTAATCTGCAATAACACGCATCGGATTACTTTCGTTCGTGCATGCTTCAAACCATCGTTGACGAGTCTCTTCTGGCAGTAAACGCTCAGGATCTGAGGCAAAGACTTCAAACAGTTCCATCACCAGCTGCTGGCCTTTGTATTCAAACAGTTGGATCTCTGGTTTTTTCACCACGTAGATGCTGACAAATTGTTTTAGCGTATTAAGAACCAGTTCCATGGTATCAGATAGATAAGCGTTCCATTGCAGTAGTGGTTCATCAAAGCGATGGATTCCGTCTTGAATGCTAGGGGCGATATTAATTGAGGTCAAAAGTGCGTTAACGAGTGCGCCAATCGCATCTTTTCGCTCATGATGAGAGCCAAACATTTGATCACTGATTTTAGATATTTGCTCTTCAATCCAAGGATCGCCACATTCAGCGAGTTTACTGGCTACCGCTTCTTGCCACTGTTCTCGGGTAACAATACCCATAACAATAGCATCTTCTAAATCGTGGACCCCGTAAGCAATATCATCAGCCAATTCCATAATAGAGCAATCAAGAGATTTAAAACGAGTCTTCAGTGGAGTGATATCATCAATTCGACTACAGCGCATCTGATTAAACAGACTGCGGTCATTATCACTGAGCAGAGCGAGTACCCAATCAAAGGTGGCTTTATCATCATCATAGATCCCTTTTGCCGGATGCCATTCACTGGCTTTCATACGGCGAAAGTTCGGTACTTCAGGTGGAAAAACAAGTGGTTGAGTTTGACTAAGTAATGCGGGGTATTTAATTAATCCTAACAAAGTGCGTCGAGCCAGATTCATCCCTAAATTTTCAGTATAAGGCTCTAAATGAGTAACAATACGAAAGGTTTGAGCATTACCTTCAAAACCACCATGTTTGTGCATCATATAGTTAAGCGCGACTTCACCACCATGACCAAAGGGAGGGTGACCAATATCATGAGCTAGGCACAAACTTTCCATTAAGCTAGTTGACGGCAGTAAGGCGCGAAAATTTGGTTGTTTTAGCTTAAGTTGTGCCACGATTCCCGTACCAATTTGTGATACTTCTAGGGAGTGAGTTAAACGAGTTCGGTAGAAATCATCTAACCCAGTGCTGTGGACTTGGGTTTTGGCCTGAAGCCGGCGAAATGCGGCAGAGTGTAAGATACGGGCACGATCTCGTTGAAAAGCTGAGCGGTGATCATTGCGTCGCATTTTTTGTTCGTTACTGTAGCGCTCTTGCCATAGTTCACTTAAATCAAACTCGCTAGTCATTAACTGATCTCATCTAACGTTAAAGTAAAGCTCTGAGCAAAGGTCTCTAGAAAATAACGCATTTCAGGGGTTTCGCGTGCAGCTAGTGTCTCTTCCAAACGCTTCTTCGCTTGGGCAAATTCGTGGTTTCCGGCATTAAGTTCTTCTAAACATTTTAAATAAGCACACAAAGAATCCGCCTGTTTAACTATATGGTAGTCATCTGGGTCGATACAGTGGCTATCTAATAGCGGTGCGTAATCTTGGTGAAACTCTTCCGGTAGCATGGAGAGTAGCTTTTGCTCTGCCGCTAATTCTATTTTTTTATACTCTTCGGCAATGGCTGGGTTGTAGTATTTGATGGGGGTTGGCATATCACCTGTCAGCACTTCACTACAATCATGAAATAGACCTAAAAGTGCTATTTTTTCAGGGTTGGTTGTTCCGTTGAATTTTCGGTTTTTGATTAAAGCAAGCGCATGAGCAACAAAAGCGACCTGGAGACTGTGCTCTGAAATATTTTCGCTAGATACGCAGCGCATTAAGGGCCAGCGTTGAATTAATTTCATTCTCGCTAGATGGGCAAAAAAGTGACTTTGTTTCATGAGGCTTCCTTGTTACTGCAACGGTTATACCCAAGTCACTGGGGATATAACATCTATCCTAATAGAAAAAAGCCCCAGTATGAACTGAGGCTTAAGATATATCTTTAATTTATTGACGGTAACCACTTAAGAAGCGTTCTAGGCGACCTATCGCAATTTCTAGGTCATCAACACGTGGTAGGGTCACAATTCGGAAGTGATCTGGCTGCTTCCAGTTAAAACCTGTGCCATGAACCACTAATACTTTTTCTTGTTGAAGGAAATCCAGAGCCATTCTCTGGTCATCCACAATATTAAATTTCTTTTGATCCAATTTCGGGAACATGTATAACGCACCTTTCGGTTTTACACACGACACACCAGGGATCTGAGTGAGTAACTCATAGGCTTTATTGCGCTGCTCAAGTAGACGGCCACCCGGTAGAATTAACTCATTAATACTTTGATAGCCACCCAGCGCTGTTTGAATCGCATGTTGCATTGGTACGTTGGCACATAAACGCATAGATGCCAGCATATCTAAGCCTTCAATGTAACCTTTGGCTTTTTGTCGAGGACCAGATAGCACCATCCAACCGGCACGAAAACCACATACACGATAAGACTTTGATAGTCCGTTAAAGGTAATGCAGAAAACATCTTCGGCCAGAGGCGCAATCGAAGTATGTTGTGCACCGTCATATAAGATCTTATCGTAGATCTCATCGGCAAAAATGATCAAATTATGCTGGCGAGCAATCTCAACAACTTCTAGTAAAAAGTCTCGGCTATATACGGCACCGGTTGGGTTGTTTGGGTTAATTAAGACGATACCCTTAGTTTGTGGGGTAATTTTCTTCTTAATATCATCCAAGTCAGGATACCAATCGGATTCCTCATCACAGATATAATGAACTGGTGTGCCCCCAGATAAGGAAACGGCAGCGGTCCATAATGGATAATCCGGTGAAGGGACGAGAATTTCATCTTGATGATCAAGTAGAGCTTGCATCGCCATAACGATCAATTCAGAAACACCGTTACCAATGTAGACATCTTCAACATCAAGGTCGAGCATGCCACGTTTTTGGTAGTGCTGCACAATTGCTTTACGGGCAGGGTAGATCCCTTTTGAATCACAGTACCCTTGTGAGGTCGGTAAATTACGAATCACATCAACAAGAATTTCATCCGGTGCGTCAAAACCAAATGGCGCAGGATTTCCAATGTTGAGTTTAATGATTTTTTGCCCTTCTTCTTCCATGCGTTTGGCATGCTTTAGAACGGGACCTCGTATGTCGTAACAAACGTTATTCAGTTTGGAAGACATCCCGAAATTTTGCATTTGTGTATTCCTGCTAAGAAAAGATGATATTCGACACATTACACTAAAAAACAAACTAAGAGGAATACCTTGTTAGTAAAAATGACGTCAAACAGAATTATATTTCGTGATAAGGTTCTCAATTAGGTGTAATAAACTAGTGTTTTATTAATGGGTTGGGAAGATGTGCCAAAATGAGCTTAAAAACAAGATACTCACTTCATTAGTCATTATGGTTTTGATGATGTAAAATTACCAATTCTTAAAAAATGGTGAATGATTAAGTAATATTTTGCTTTATTTTACTTATTTGCCTGAAAATTATGACTATCACTATATCAATTTGAATAAATTGTAGACTTTGATGATTTCAGTTTTATTCAAATGGGTATTTATAAAAAATAAAGATAGCATCGATTAATGATGTTTGAGCAATGATCAGCCAGGGATGAGCCGTTATTGGTGCAATGTGAGCTGAGTGAGGTTACCTTGACTGCGTTACAACAAGCTGTTGAGCATTTAATTGCTAAAATCCAACAAGCCAAGCAAACAACTCATCGTGTAATGGTGCAGTTAGATTTGCCTATCCAAGCAGAACTGATTGATTGGATGGAAAACCAACCTGTATTTCCTAAATTTTATTGGCAATCTCGTGATGGCCAAGAAGAGGTTGTCGCTTTAGGTCAAGTAAAAACCTTTACTGACCCATTAGCGGCAGAAAAAGTGATTCATGACGATCAACGAGTCTGGGGCGGTCGCTCTTTTGATGGTCGTACTGATCGTAATCGACGCTGTTTATCGGCTTTTTTCTTTCTGCCCCAACTTGAGATTATGCGCCACGGCCAAACATGGTCAGTTGCGATTAATTTAGGGGACGATTACCAAAAAGTGCTAGATGGCTTGGCGAAATTACGCTTTTCATCTGTTGTGGTTGATGAAATCTCAAGCCGTATTGTCAATCGTACCTATGCTCCGGACTTTTCGGGTTGGGCATCTATGATAGGCCAAGCGTTAGATGCGATTTCTCATAAAGTTTTTGAGAAAGTTGTATTGGCTCGACGCACGACGTTACAACTGGATACCCCCGTAACTCCTGCGCAGATGATGAAAGCGAGCCGAGCTAATAACAGCAACAGTTTTCATTTTATGATGGCGCTTGATGCACAGCACTGCTTTATTGGTTCAACGCCAGAGCGCCTATTTCAGCGCCACGATCATGCGCTACAAACAGAGGCTTTAGCCGGTACTATAGGTCGAGGTAAAACCGCTCGTGAAGATGATGAGTTAGCCAGTTGGTTGATGAATGACAACAAAAATGGCTATGAAAATCAGCTTGTTGTCGATGATATTGTAAGCCGTCTTAATTCGTGTAGCCACTCTCTTCATGTTGCTCATCAACCAGAGTTAGTACGTCTTCGTAAGGTACAGCATATCAAACGTCATATTGAAGCAGAGCTTAACCCTCAAGTTTTCAATACAGAATTACTCCATAATCTACAGCCAACAGCTGCTATTGCGGGACTTCCTCGAGAAAAGGCGATGGAATTTATTTCTGAACACGAACCGTTTTCTCGTGGTTGGTATAGTGGCGCAGTTGGGTATTTAAGTCGTCAGCATAGCGAGTTTTGTGTTGCAATTCGCAGTGCCTTGATTGCAGGTGAAGAACTGCATCTGTTTGCGGGCGCAGGTATTGTTCCAGGCTCAGATCCAAGTAGTGAATGGAAAGAACTTAATCGTAAAACCTCAACTCTTTGCAGTTTATTTGAGTCTCTACCATCGGATATTGAAGCAAAAAAGGCTTCAATGATGCAGTTAGAGACTTGGGAGCAAAATGAAAAATGGCAGCAAACGGCGTAACATCCACTGTCTTAACTAACTCAAACTCCTACCGTGCCTCGCTCAATAAACTTTGGGCGAGCCTTATGTTGGAAGAGTTAACGCGTCTTGGCGTTGAACATATCTGTATCGCGCCAGGGTCTCGTTCTACACCTTTAACTTTAGCCGCTTCAAATAACCCTAAATTAACGATTCATACTCACTTTGATGAACGTGGTTTAGGATTTATGGCCTTAGGTATTGCAAAAGCGAGTCAAAAGCCGGTTGCCGTTGTGGTTACATCGGGAACGGCGGTTGCAAACTTGCTGCCAGCAGTCGCAGAATCGGGTCTAACGGGTGAAAAGCTGGTTATGTTAACTTCTGACCGTCCCGCTGAATTGATTCAATGTGGTGCTAATCAGGCTATCCGTCAACACGGGATCTTCTCTAGCCATGCAACCGCATTTATTGATATTCCATCACCAACCTTAGATATCTCACCAAGTTGGTTATTGGCGGCGATTGATGACTTAATGCAACAGCAAGCCCAGCGCGGTGGTACAGTGCATTTTAATTGTCATTATCCAGAACCGCTTTATGGACAAGACTTCGATTTCACCGAATATTTATCACCTGTTGCCCATTGGCAAAATCATGAGTTGGCCTATTGTCAGCACTTAAGTTCTATCCATGCTGATTTTGTTCAATCTCAGACAGAGTGGTCGCAATTTATCTCGAAAAAAGGGGTGATTGTAGTAGGGCGTGTATTACCCAATGAACTGACTTCAATTAAAGCTCTTGCGACGACACTTGGTTGGCCTATTTTGGTGGATCCGCAAGCTGGCGGTAGCAGTGAATGGGCAGGATTTGATATTTGGATGCAAAACCCGGCTGCATTAGATGCCTTATCACAAGCTCAAGTTCTACTGCAATTTGGCGGCCGAATTGTCTCTAAACGTCTGCTGCAATGGATTGGTCAACAGCCATGGCAAGCTTATTGGTTGTTGGATCCCCTTGCTGGGCGATTAGATCAGTGGCATTTATCAGCCCAACGTATTCAAACCGATTGTGGTCAATGGGCACAAGATGCTAAGCAAATGGTGCAATCATCACCTCAAGCAGATTGGGCGTTATCGTTACAAACTGCGGCAAGCAATACTGCGCGGCTGGTGGCCTCCGAGACTACCGAACTCTCCGAGCTTGCTTTAGCTACTCATCTCCGTCATTGGCTACCAACGGGTACTGAACTGTTTTTAGGCAATAGCTTAATTGTTCGTTTGCTGGATATGGTAGGGACTCTGCCTGAGACTGCAACATTTGCCAATCGTGGTGCTTCTGGCATTGATGGTTTGATTGCTACAGCCGCTGGAGTACAGAAAGCGCGTCAAACCCCGATGGTCTGCTTAATTGGTGATACTTCTCTGCTGTATGATCTCAATTCATTAGCATTATTGACTCAAGCGCAGCAGCCAATGGTTGTGATTGTCACGAATAATAACGGCGGCGGAATTTTTGATTTACTGCCCGTTCCCGACCAGCAAAAAGATGATTTCTATCGTATGCCTCACGGACTTTCCTTTGCTCATGCCGCTGCGATGTTTGGTCTGAACTATCAGTGTCCTTCATCTATCGAGGAGTTAGCCTGTGCTGTTCGTGACGGACTCTCTAAAATCACCCCACAAGAGGCCCATCAAGCAACCAGCCAAACGACTGTGATTGAAGTGGTAACACCATCTGGTGAAGCGGGTGATATGCTAAAGGCCTTATTTGCAAAGGTAAAAAATGCGTCTTTATTCTGAGATCTTTTTGCCTAAACAATCACAATCAGACTTATCCTGTCCAACACTTGTTTTCCTACACGGATTACTGGGAAATGGACGGGATTGGCGACATGTAATTGATGAGCTAAGCCATGACTATCCCTGTATTACGTTGGATCTGCCCGGTCATGGTTTTAGTGTTGAGGCCATTCCAACCTCATTTGAGCAGGTGACTCAAGCCATTTTGGAGACACTGGCTGCTCGAAATATAGAACGTTATATTTTGATCGGTTATTCAATGGGTGGGCGTTTAGCAATGCATACGGTGTGTCAGCCTCTGTTAACCCCAAACGCTACCTCGCAGACTTCACAATCATCATTGTTAGGTGCTTTGCTCGGTGTGGTTATTGAGGGGGGCAACCCTGGGATTGAGCCTGAATTGCAAGCTGCTCGATGGAATAATGATACTCACTGGGCTAGACGATTTGACTCTGAGCCATTACCGCAAGTTTTAGCTGACTGGTATCAGCAAAGTGTTTTTTCTTCTTTAAATTATGACCAAAGACAAAGTCTTATAGTTAAACGCAGTCATAATTCAGGTTCTGGTGTAGCACGTATGCTGCTGGCAACATCTTTAGCAAAGCAGCCTCAACTTACGGCCGTTTTACCGCAAGTGACGACACCTATGCTGTATATTTGTGGCAAAAAAGATCAAAAATTCTGTGAACTCGCAACCCAACTTGACCTTGATTACACCATCGTTGAGCAAGCGGGTCACAATGTGCATGTAGAAGCGCCACACGCATTTGCAGCACAAATAAGGACATTCATTCAATCTGTGTCGTAGTGCATTAATACGATGATTTTACTACGACAACTGACATAAAAGGCTATCGATCATGCGAAGCGCTAAGTTATATCAATACCAACTGCCTATGGATTCTGGCGTCATTTTACGTAATCAACGATTGGTTACCCGAGATGGTTTTATTGTTGAACTTAAAGAGGGTGATCGCTGTGGTTTCGGTGAGATTGCGCCTCTTCCTGAATTCAGTCATGAGACACTAGAACAAGCACAGCAGCAAGCTGAGGCATTGATCGAGCAATGGGTTGAAACAGGTGATATGGATTTAAATGCGGTGTCGCCATCTGTTGCTTTTGGTTTTAGCATGGCTCAGTTGGAATTATCTCAAGTACTGCCAGTCGAAGGTAACTATCAAGTTGCTCCACTATGTTCAGGTGATCCAGATGATTTGGTGGTACGCTTAAACCAAATGTCTGGTGATAAAGTTGCGAAAATTAAAGTAGGCTTATATGAAGCTGTGCGTGATGGCATTGTGGCGAATATGTTTTTGGAGTCGATCCCTGAGCTTAAGTTGCGATTGGATGCAAACCGTCAATGGACACCATTAAAAGCACAACAGTTTGCTAAATACGTCAAACCTGAACTTCGTGCCGGCATTGCCTTTTTAGAAGAGCCATGTCGCAATCCAGCAGATAGTTTGGCTTTTGCGCAAGAGACTGGTATTAATATCGCTTGGGATGAAACCGTACGTGATGACGGTTTTGAAGTTAAAGCGGAGCCAGGTGTTGCTGCTATTATTATTAAGCCGACATTAGTGGGTTCGATCGATAAGTGCCGTCAGCTGGTTGAGCAAGCGCATCAACAGGGCTTAACCGCAGTGATCAGTTCGAGCTTAGAATCAAGCTTAGGTCTGAATCAATTAGCACGTGTGGCACAATGGTTAACACCGGGCGTAATTCCAGGGCTAGATACCATGCAGCTGTTTGCTGAGCAGTTAGAAACCCCGTGGCCAGAATCGAACTTACCTGTAAAGGCATTATCGGAGTTAGAGATTATATGCCAGAAATAAATCATGATTTCGTGACTTGGCCTTGGCAATATTGGGCGACAGAACGTAGCGATGATATTGCACTTCGGTTAGGTGGCGATCAGCAACAAGCTAATATGACTTGGTCTCAAGTCTCACACTATATTGATCTTTATGCTCAAAGCTTATTAGCTCAAGGGGTTAAGCGAGATCAGTTGGTTGCTGTTATTGCACCTAATAGTGAACAGACATTATGGATGCTGTTGGCTATTTGGCGTGTAGGGGCTCGCTATGTCGGATTAAACCCTAAGCTGACGAAAGCTGAAGTTTCAACCCAGTTAGCTCAGTTGCAACATGATTTTATCTGGTCTGTAGATTACGATATTACGGGATTATCAGGCCAGACATTAACTCTTGAATTGGCTCAAACCCAGCAGATGATTCCAGTGATGTGGCAAGCGCATCGAGCGGTAACCTTGACTCTAACATCGGGATCAACCGGAACGCCAAAAGCTGCGGTACACTCACCTGAATCTCATCTTGCTAATGCATCGGGTTTACTGGCTCGATTTGGTTATTCAGCAGCTGATACTTGGCTTTTATCTCTGCCGCTATTTCATATTTCTGGAATGGCTATCATTTGGCGTTGGTTATCTCAAGGGGCTTGTTTAGCTATCAATGATAAACAACCTTTAAATGAGGCACTAGATTCTGTTACTCACGCATCATTAGTACCAACGCAATTACAACGTTATTTGGATTATCTAAGCCAAAATCAGCGTACTGCACAATTAAAGCGTGTTTTGTTAGGGGGGGCCATTATTCCGGTCACTTTAACCCAACAAGCAACGAGTCTTGGCATTGAGTGCTGGTGTGGTTATGGCATGACAGAAATGGGCTCAACGGTAACCGCAAAATTGGCTGACGACAGCGCTGGTGTTGGACAAGTTTTACCAAATCGAGAGCTGTTTCTGCGTGATGGCGAGATACTTGTTAAAGGTAAAGCTTTATGCCTTGGGTATTATCGTAATAAAACCATTTTTCCTGTGGTGGGAAATAATGAATTAGAGCCAGAGTGGTTTGCCACTAAAGATCTTGGTATTTGGCACAATGATGAGTTATTTATTCAAGGTCGAGTCGATAATATGTTTATTTCTGGAGGTGAAAATGTGCAGCCAGAAGATATCGAAAAGGTTCTATTAGCTCATCCAAGTGTTCATCAGGCCTTTATCTTACCGATAGCGGATGATGAGTTTGGTCAACGTCCTGTTGCTATTTTGGTCACCAGCCATGCTCTTGATGATGGGTTAGTTGCTCAGTTACAAAGCTACATGGCAGAACATGTGACCAGCTTTAAACGACCAATTCATTATGTGGCATTGCCTGAAATTTTTATGGAATCAGGCATTAAGATTTCTCGTAAACAACTTGCCGATTGGGTAAGCCATTACAGTTTTTAGAACTCATTATTAAAATGGCTTAACAATAAATAAGCCCTCACATTCAGTTAATGAAGTGAGGGCTTTCTTATTAAATCGTATCGATCATCTTTCAGAGCCGCGAAGCTCAATGACTTGAGCGCGTAACTCTTCTTTTGAAACCTCGGGCGGGTAAATCGGGTCACCTACTATAATATTGATTTTCGACCAGAACCGTTTTGGGCGTTTTAGTACTGCTCGTCCTCGTTCTCGACTAAAGAAGCTGCCCCATAAACCTTGGAGTGCCATTGGAATAATCGGCACTTTATTGCGTTTCGTTATGACCTCTACCCCGCGCATAAAAGGACCAATTTCACCGTCATAAGTTAATTGCCCCTCAGGAAATAGGCAGACAATATCGCCAGCTTTTAATAGCGTATCAATTTGATTAAACGCTTTTTGAATAGAACGGCGATCTTGGCTATCGACAGGGATCACCTTACAAGCACGGCAAAAGGCGTTGATCATCGGTAATTTGTATAGGCGAATATCCATTAAAAAGCGTATCGGTCTTGGGCAAGCGCCTGCCAGCAATAGGGCATCCATATAGGTTACATGGTTACACACCAACAGTGCCGCACCCTGTTGAGGGATATTTTCTACATTCTTATGACGAACGCGATACATAGTATGGCTGACTAACCAGACAATAAAACGCCAGAAGAAATCAGGAGCTTGTCGGTAAATATAGATCACCACCAACGCGTTCATTACTGCAAGAACCAAGAAAAACTCAGGAATAGAGAGCTTCAAAACTGAGATAAAGATGATTGCTGCCAATGAGCTAAATACCATAAAAATGGCATTCCAAATATTATTAGCGGCAACGATTTGTGCTCGCTCATCTTCAGGAGAACGTTCTTGCATTAAGGCGTAAAGAGGCACAATAAAAAGACCACCAGAAACGCCCAACATCACCAAAGAGACAAAAACGCGAATAAGCTCTGGTTGAGTTAAAAAGTCAAAAACAGATTGGGTAACAGGGGCAATATTGGGTGTTGCAAAGTACAAATCAGCCCCAAAGAGTGTCATGCCAATACAACCTAATGTCACAATACCGGGTTCTACTCGCTGATGAGACAATTTATTACAAAGCATGGACCCAATAGCGATACCAATAGAAAACAGGGCCAGTAATAATGAAACTGAAGCTGCACTACCACCTAAGCTCTCTCGGGTAAAGTTGGGAAATTGTGTTAAATAGCAAGCTCCTAAAAACCAAAACCAACTGATCCCCATAACACATTGGAAGATGGTTTTGTCTTTTTTAGCGATAGCCAGTGTCGTTTTTGTTTGCTCAATAGGGCGCCATTGAAATTGAACACCATGAAGACTCGGTTTTGCTTCAGGGATCTTTCTTGAGGTTAGATAACCTAAAATGGCGAAAGTGACCACTGAAATACCGGCAAAAAGGTGGGCATGTTGTGAACTGTCTGCGATAACACCAGCAAAGAGTGTTCCTAGTAGTATGGCTAAGAAAGTGCCCATTTCAACTAAAGCATTACCTGCAATTAGCTCTTCTTTTTTTAGATGTTGTGGCAACAAAGCGTATTTAGCCGGGCCAAAGAAGGCTGATTGTGTTCCCATCAAAAAGAGTAAGAAAAGCAAGATAAGATAGCTTTGGGTGATAAAAGCGATGGCTGCACACGCCATGATGATGATTTCAGCAAATTTTACGATTCGCATAATCTGTGCTTTATCATAGATATCTGATAAAACACCCGCAGATGCTGAAAACAGAAAAAAGGGGAGAATAAAAAGCCCTGCCGCGATATTAATAGCGAGATCGCTACTAAAAGGTAAAGCACCGGGTGCGGCAAAGGCGATTAATATTAATAGAACATTCTTGTAGACATTATCATTAAATGCCCCAAGCGCCTGAGTTAAAAAGTATGGTAGAAAACGTTGTTTTCTCAAAAGGCTAGAGTGGGGCGATAGTGCCATAGATAAATGTCCGTTTAGCTATGCCAAGCGTTTAAGTAAGTGTTCAGCAGGTTATCAATAAGCGCTTTGCCATCAACAGGTGTTGAGGTAAATAGCTTGTCATCAACCGTTAGTAGTGTAATACCGTGAACACCAGCCCAAAGAACACGGCTAGCTTCAAGAATTTCATCTTCTGATTTATTTGGTGTGATCTGACGGATTAATGCTTCTAGCATACCTGTCATATTATCAATACGCTCAGATTGCCATTCAGGTAGATCTTCACCATTCATCGTATGTTGGAAAATCAACTGCCAACGATAAGGATGCTGAGTTGCAAACTCTAAGTAACAATATGCCAGTCTGCGAAGCGCATCTTCTGCTGAGGTTGCTTCTTTCATACTAGCTTCAGCTTCCTTCGACATTTCGTCTAGTGTCTGAGCAACAGCATGCAGTAACAATAAATTGTAATTACCAAAAACATTTACTAACGTACTAGGAACATAGCCGATCATTGCCGCTACTTTACGTAAGCTAAGTTCATGGTGTGGATGTTCGTTAAGAAAATTCTTAACCTGCTCCAAAGTCATATTTACCAACTCTTCACGAGTGTGGTCGTTTCTTCTTGCCATTGAATACTACTCTTAAGTAAAAGATTCTATTATGTTGTAATTATTGTTATTCGTTGTGTTGTTATCTCTGATCGTCAGGGATATAGAATGTCGTTCGATATTTTAAGTTTAATTGCCTACTAGGGTCAATATCACCACAGGTAATCATTCCTTTTTGGTATGATTTATCTGGTTTGTTATTCCTTTTTTCCAATTAAACGGAAAAAAATTTCGAACATACACTCACTTTGACTATAAAGTTAATCTTTAGTGCCCTAAAGATCGATTTCTGCCAACCGAATCTATACTCAACGCATTTTTATCAAAAAATAATTGAGTTCTTTTTTGTGTTTACCTCCTAATTTTAATTGTTCAACCGTTCGATTAATAGTGAATTTTACGATTTCATACGGTTAAATCGCGAAAAAGAGACGGATTGATGAAAATTGCAAGAATTTTGATAAGCAGCGATAATTATTGGTAACAATTTCATTCTGTAGTTACATTGACTTTCTGTTATATGTCGCTAGGATGCAAAGAATTACTCATATTTCTAATAAGTTATCCTTAATAGAAAAGAGTTAATCACAATCGAAAAAGGTATTGGATATCATTATGAAACGTTTCTTTACCCTATTTGCTCTTATTATTGCGGTGTCGTTTGCTGCTCCGCATGTAGAAGCAAAGAAATTTGGTGGCGGTAAGTCTTTTGGCAAAAGCTATAAGACCGCGCCTATGAAACAGCAGCAAAAACCACAGCAAACCGATACGATTGGAAAGAAAGCAACCAATACTCAATCAGGTAAGAAAGGTCTGATGGGGGGCTTATTAGGTGGCTTACTCGCTGGTGGTTTGATTGCTGCATTCTTTGGTGGTGCTTTTGATGGCATCAACTTTATGGACATTTTGATCATTGGTGTGATTGCATTTGTTATCTTCAAGCTACTAAAAGGCATGAGAGCAAACAAAGGTACGCCAATGGGTCATCGTGAAGCGTATGCAGGGAATTCTCCTCAACAGCGCAATCAACAACAAGCTCAGTATCGTCAAGCGGCAAGTGGTGCTACAACAGGTTTCTCTCCAGACAGTGATGTACCATTTAATTTACCGCCAAACTTCAACTTAAATGCATTCTTGAACGGTTCTCGTGAACATTATCGTACGATTCAGGAAGCATGGAATAAAAACGATCTAGCTAAGATTCGTGAATATGTTTCTCCTGCGTTACTTAACGATCTAATGGCTGAGCGTGCGAAACTCAATGGTGAGCAACATACTGAAGTGATGTATGTCGATGCTGAAGTCGTACGTGCAGATTACGATGCGAACATGGCTCAGTTAAGTATCCAGTTCTCTGGTCGCTATAAAGATAGCCATGAAGGTGTTGAGGAAGATATTACCGATGTGTGGCACCTAGAGCGTGATCTTCGTACGCCAAATGCACCTTGGTTAATTGTAGGTATTCAAGCTTAAGCTTAAGTCATATATACCTAGTTATTAAGAAAGCCGCGTTAATCTTATGTTGACGCGGCTTTTTTTTGTTGAAAATTTATGCAGTTTAAAATGAGATAAAATGCGTGATATTTCATTTGTTTGAGCTAGATCTCGCTTATCTAAGTAAAGATTGCAAGAACATGATCTCTACACCTATTTTTATTCTTTGCTAGGGTTAGTATGAACACAGATAAGTTAATTCCGCTCGCGGAGCATTTGTAACGAGGTGACTATGCCATATACCGCTGATATCGTTAATGAAATGAATCTTCTGGTTAAATTTCCAATGCACTCAAATCTTGAGGGGATCAAGGTTCACAGTAATGCAACACCAGAGATGGTTGAGGCTGCTAAACGTCTTTATGCAAAAGGCTTGGTAACTCAAGAAGATGGAGGCTACTTAACTTATGCCGGCCATCAAGCGGTTGAGCATGCAAAAGCGGCTTTACGCATTTTAACCGGCAAGGTGTCGGAGTAAGGAATTATCTCTTGCGAGTTTAGCTCACGGTGATATTTTCTAATTCAGTAATAGTTTGTAGGGCAATTTCATTACTTGTACCACAAACATCACTGCATGCTTTAAATTGATGACAAACCTCTGGTCTTTCTGGCTTGCCAAAGAGTTTACAGAGGTTTTGTTCGTTTAGTTGAATACAGCGCACACCCGCAGGTTTACCTTGTGGCATTCCTGGGATCGGTGATGAAATACTTGGCGCAATACAACATGCTCCACAGCCTAGTCTGCATTCCATTTTTTACCTCTTTATATTTAATTAACTCAACTTATAAGCGATAAGTCCGATGACTCTGCTTCACAAGGGGAGCGAAAGTTACCACTCATTTGTTGTTGGGTCAAAATTCTGTATCAATAATAATTCGCCGAATGATAATTAAGAATGCCTCTTATTTCTAACCTATAGTGATATTAATAGGTAGGATGATCTTGCACTTTGCTTGATGGATCGATATAAACCGCATTCTTTAATTGAATGATCGAATAAAATTGGTGTAGCTATCATGACGCAGTTTTGGCAAGAAAAAAACTTAACAGAGATGACAGAGCAAGAGTGGGAGTCACTTTGTGATGGTTGTGGTAAATGCTGCCTACATAAACTGATTGATGATGATACTGATGCTATTTATTACACCAATGTAGGTTGTAGTCTGCTTGATAATAAAACATGCTCTTGTAAAGATTACGCAAACCGCTTCGAATCGGGTGAAGAGTGTTTGAAACTAACTCGTGAACGTATTGATGAGTTTGTTTGGTTACCTGAAACTTGTGCTTATCGTCTATTGGCTGAAGGTAAATCTCTACCTGAATGGCACCCATTATTGACTGGCTCTAAAGATGCAATGCATGATGCTGGCGAATCAGTACGCGATCAATTTGTGTATGAAATTGATGTGATCGATTGGGAAGACCACATCTTGAATCATCCTCATCGTAATTAATACTTCACTCGCTCTTATTAAAAGCTCGCTACTACGCGAGCTTTTTTGTATCTTCTGTTTGTGTGTTTATACTTATATTGAGTTGCTTTTTTATCAAAACCATAAATATGAATGCTTTATAAATTTTACCAATGGTTTGGTATCGTGATGATTTAACGGTTAAGGAGAATTTTTAAATGGGAACGATAATAGGCTTAATTATTTTAGCTGCGCTAGATTGGTATTTGGTTCGTAAAACCGGGCTTCATATGCCTCAATTAATTTCTAAAAAGTATGCTGAGTATTTACAAGACAAAGAAAATCACAAGTAGTGCTTTGGGATAATAGTCCAATTTACCGGTTTTAATGAGTCATTACCTAATTCGGTTTTGCTCCCTAATCTCTTACGCGAGCTTTTTTGTCTGTTTTTGTCATCAAGAGCCGCAAAATATTACCTAATAGCATTTCTCTTAATATCATTATTCCCCATATAATAAGTTCTTCATTTTCTTACGGATAAGAATCTTTCCTGTATGTTTGTCTTTCCATCAACTCCCGAACTTATTGTTTGGCTACTACTCGCGGTGTCGATTGTGACCGCGATATCATCGTCTAAGCCATGGTGGTCCTTGCCGCTTGGATTGACTCTAATCTCCGCGTTATGGGTTGGAGTGCTGACTCCAATTGGTGTATTCGTGGTCATAATAGGTTTAGCCGTTGCTTATATGACTCAGAAGTTTAGTCGGGGTTATTGGTACATTGCGGGGCATATTTTTGTGCTGGGGTGGGCTATTGCGTTAACGATTCACGCTCTACCTGGGTTTCATAATCTATTGGTATTAGAGAAGGTCATCACTAGCCCTGATAGTGTGCCTTTTACTCTATATTTCAATTTAGATAAACCCATGATTGTGTTTGGGTTGCTTTTGTTATTACCTAATATGATGGGAGATAAACCCTTTGTGTGGCAATTAACGGCCAAACAATGGCTGGGTATTGGCGTTGGCTTAGTTGTCCTGCCATTGGTTGCGATGGGAGTAGGGATTGTAAAACCTGACTTTACCGTACCGAGCTGGATCGGCTGGTTTATCTTTAATAACTTACTCTTTACTTGTGTTGCAGAAGAAGTGTTATTTCGAGGCTATATTCAAACCCAGTTAGCGCGTAAATTGCCTATTGTATGGGCAATAATTTTTGCGAGCTTATTGTTTGGTATTGCACACATTGCTGGTGGGGTAATGCTGGTTATAGTCGCGACACTGGCAGGTGGATTGTATGGCCTGAGCTATTATTGGAGTAAAAAGCTGACGTTAGCTATTGCCGTACATTTTGGCTTTAATCTGATTCACTTACTGTTTTTTACTTATCCATTATTAAAAGCATGATTTATTCAAAACATGATGCTTGGAGATAAGTCAGGGGATTGGAGTATAGAATAATAGTAAGTAGACACTCTCTTTTTGAAGTATCTACTTACCATCAACACAGATTTATCTTTGACTTGTCTTTAAGTTAGAGCTTGATGCGATCCCCTTGCTCTGTGAAGATAAAATTAATACCTAATGGATTGTTTTCATTAAGCTCTCGTTGAATAACAAACTTAGGATCTGGGCCTTGTTTTAAACTGTATTTTATATGTGTAATCACAACATTTAACCCAACCATTGCTTGGGGATTATCTGTGTATGATGCCAATTTATTGAGTTCGGTCAGTATCCAGTTAGGAGTTAAGTGACCAAATAGAGCTTTATCTGGCGTGCTATTACTAAATGATGACTCAATAAAGATCCCTCTTAGCTGCCTTGCATTGATATAAGGGGCTAATTGCTTCCAAATAGTATCTAATGACTGGCTGTTTTCAACACTATCAGGCCCAGTATCACCCAGATAAATCACCGCTTCTTTGGCTGAGTTTTCAAATAAAAAAGCACTAGACTCAATACCAGAATGACTTAGGGGAAAGGTCTTTACTTTTAGCTCTGTTCCTTTAACTTGCTGCCAGCCTGAGGTTGATAATGGGGTAAGTACATACTTATTAAGTTTGTAACCCTCGCCTTGATTGGTAAAGTTAGGCCAAGCTTTCCAGTTAAAATAGTGCTGGCTAATTGTTTGGTGAACCGATGGTAGAGCATAGATAGTTTTAGAACTGTCATCGGGCGATGAAATAATAAGGCCTGCAATATGATCAAGATGACCGTGACTGATAAAGTAGCCTTTGATTTTTTTATTAAGCAGATAACCGACTTCGTTATAATCGCAAGTAGGAGGTACAGTAAGGTCGTTAAAAGCTTCTTTTTGTACCGCAGCTCTTAATCCATTCACTAAGCTTCCTGCATCTAAAGTAATGTAGTTATCATCACTGTTAGATTTGAGCATAAAGGCGGTTAGGTTACCATCTTGGATGCCTCCTTTAGCACCTAGCGTAACCACATCAAAGCCACTGTAACTTAATGTTGAGTAGCAGCACAGCATAGCAGCAATCAGTTTTCTTACCATAAGATCCTTCTTGAATCGATATTCCGAAAAATTTTGAGGCTATATACAAAAAGATACTCAGATCACAAAGTTATTTTTACTGAGAATGGGATCTTGATGAAGTTATTGAGACATTTATGGTGTGATGCGTTTTAGACGATCTGCTTGTGCTAAAGCAACTGGTTGCACTATAGAGCTTTGGGACTGGGAGAGAAATCGCCGGTAGAAATACGATTAAGGCTCAATAAGAGATGACCTTACTGAGCCTATTGGGTTACCAATGATATGTACTATTGTACTGAGCTAAAGGTATCACAAACGCGAGGATCACCTGATTCAAAGCCTTTTTTAAACCATGCAATACGTTGAGCTGAAGAACCATGGGTAAATGCATCTGGCTGCACGGCTTGGCCTGCCATTTGCTGTAAGCGGTCATCACCAACGGCATCGGCAGCTTTAATGCCTTCTTCGATATCACCAGGCTCTAGCATGTTCATCTGTTTGTTTACATCGTGTCCCCAAACACCAGCGTAACAGTCAGCTTGTAGCTCTAACATAACACTCAGTTTATTGGCTTCAACTTTACTGCTACGTTGCTGAAGTTGGTGTACTTTGGTACTGGTACCCAATAGATTTTGAACATGGTGACCGACTTCATGAGCAATCACATAAGCAAAGGCAAAATCTCCAGGTGCACCAAGCTGTTTTAGTTCTTTCATAAAGCTAAGATCAAGGTAAATCTTTTGATCTGCTGGGCAGTAAAATGGGCCTGTTTGTGCTTGCCCTACGCCGCAACCTGTACGAGTGACTTTGTTGTACAGAACTAAAGTTGGCTCTTGATAACGATTACCTAAATGATTTTTCCAAACAGTTTCTGTCGTACCAAGAACGGCTGCGACAAATTGCTTATTTTCATCGTTAGCAACGTGAGAGCTTGCTTTGGATGGACTTTGTGAGCTAGATAATGAGCCGCCGGTAAAATGTTGAACAGCGAAAAATGCAGCACCGACTAATAAAATAATACGACCGACTTTGGTTCGGATCAGAAATGGAATCAAACGGATAAGGCCCGCGCCACCCATACCTGCTTGAGCGGGTTCTTGGCCTCGTCTGTCTTCGATATTGTCACTTTGTTTGGAATCGCGCCAACGCATACTGTTACCTTTGATTATTTATTTAATTTTTAGTCTAGGATAAACCAATCGATCTGGCTGTGACAAAAAAATGGCGGCAAATAATAGCTGTTAGGGAAAAATTTTACAAAGCGCAGACAAAAGTGGTTTGGAGTGAGCAGGGAGCATTGAAAAAGAGAGTGACTAAACTTAGATCAACAGGGCCATAATAAGACCCTGTATGTGATCTGTTATTTGAAAAGAGCTAGCAGCGTGTTTGACTTAAAGCGCAGCGCGAGCTTGAGTTAGAATATCAACAATAGGTTGAGCTTTATTATGACAACGAACATCGGCAAAAAGTGCTTTTGCTTGAGGATATTCATGACGTAAATAGGCAAACCATTGCTTGATTCGATTAGGGTAGTACAAACCCTTATCGCCTTTAATTTCAAACGTAGAGTAGTGCAGCAATAGGTCTAACACTTCGGTCCATGGCATATGGTCAGCGTTATATTTTACGACATTACCTAAATTTGGCAGGTTAATTGCGCCGCGACAAACCATCAAAGATTGGGTGCCAGTAGTGGCGATACACTGTTGGCCGTCTTGATAGTTCCACACTTCACCATTGGCAACAATTGAGATAGGACTGTGTTGTTGTAATTGATGAATGTAATCCCACTTAATCTCTTCTGCCCGATAGCCATCTTCTTTAGTTCGACCATGAACGGTAATTTCATCTGCGCCAGCTTGAGCAATGGCATCGGCAATCTCAAAGCAGTGATTAGGGTCGTCCCAGCCAAGACGAATCTTTGCTGTAACAGGTTTGGTGGGATCAACAGCCTGACGAACAGATTTCACGATTTGGTGGATGAGCTCTGGTTCTTTAAGTAGTACCGCGCCACCTTTACTTTTGTTTACCAGTTTAGCTGGACAACCAAAGTTAATATCGACACCTGGGGAGCCAAGTTCTACAGCACGACGGCCATTTTCTGCCATCCAATTTGGATCTTGTCCTAAGATTTGCACGCGAACTGGGGTTCCTGCACGAGTTTTTCCCCCATTGTGTAATTCAGGGCAAAGACGATAGAAGACACTGTTAGGAAAAAGGCGATCAACTACTCGAACAAATTCAGTAACACAGAGATCATAGTCATTAATATCGGTCAAGATCTCTCGCATTAAATGGTCGAGCACTCCTTCCATCGGACCTAAAATTACGCGCATGGGTTAGCTAACTCTTAATAAAGGATGAATTCACAGTAAGGGGCGTGATTTTAGAGGTTGAGAGTAAGCTTGTCACCTCTGTTTTAATGTTGATGTTTGTGGTTGGATTTTTCTCGGGTTCGCATCTTCTCGACCATTGGGTATAATTATTTTTTTTTACTCATTTTAATTGAGATAAGTAATGACCGATTTAATCAAACTTCCTGACCATTGGCAGGGCATGTCAGCAACATTTATTGAAGGTGCACTGTTTGCTGCTAATTCAAACCCCAAACCAATGGAGCCAGAAGTTTGGTTACCAGAACTGCTTGGGAGTGATGTAGCCCTTAGTGATGATGATAAAACGCTTATTCTTAATCACTTTGAATTGCAATATCGGACCGTTAAAGCTGGCGAATATCAGCTAGATCCAACGTTAGTATGGGCTAAAGAGAACCGTGCAAATTTAGCACAGTTTGCTCAAGGTTTTCTGGCGGTTTGGCAACACATTGAACCAAACTGGGCAGAACAACCGATTAATGATGGCACTATGCGTATGCTATCTGCTTTACTCACAACTTTAATGCTATTAGTTGATGAAGAAGAGACTCGTGCTCAGATGCAAGAAGCTGGCATTGATGCGATGCCAGAGCTTGAGACTTTATGCCAGCAACTCTCTTTGATGCTAACTGAAGTGATGATGGCCGGTGACGAGCTACAAATTGGAGCGGGAGCACAAGCGGTTAATCCATTTAAAAATGTCGGCCGTAATGACGCGTGTCCATGTGGTAGTGGCAAAAAATTCAAGCAGTGTTGCGGTAAGTAATCACTGTAGAAAACAAAAAAGCGAAGTTATGGTTAAACTTCGCTTTTTTGGGTTATGTACTTATTTTATTGGCTCTATTTAAGCTTTCTTATTAAAAAACTGCGCCAAAATCATCACAGCACATGCCAGCAGGTTCGCAGCAAAGATGATCACTAGCCATTGTGGCATTGATTGGCCTAAGAAACTCCACACTACTTTTGAGCAATCGCCATAAGCTTCAAACATCCAAGGAGCCCAATGGTTTAGAGGTGCCCAATCTGGAAATTTTACGAAGAGGTCACAGGTTGCAAATGGTGATGGATTAAACTGATAACCAACATGCTCTTGAGCTAACTCAAATCCTCGAAACGCACTGTATGCCCATCCAGCTAAACCTAACCAGCGGAAATAAGGGTATTGTGGCGCAATTAAACCAATTAGAGCTGCAACGACAATCCCCATCATTGCTACACGTTCATAAATACACATAACGCAAGGTGCAAGTCCCATGATATGTTCAAAAAATAGGGCGCAGCCTTCAAAAAAGATGATACAGAACAATAGGGTCAGCCAAGCTTTACGGCTTTTTGAATAGGCGTTAAAAAATTGCATCAGTTGCATTATGTCATTCTCTGGTATTGGAACACCAATGCTTCCTGTTTAGGTAGAGCATCATTGGTTGGGTAATCATATATAACTAATTAATTGAAGCTACTAGGTTTTTGCTCTTAGGTAACTATTTATCTATGACCTTTGAAATTGGCAAAGATTCAATCATAAGGCCAGAAATAAGTAAACTGGCCTTATGATATTTTGTTACCTAGTCTAAAACTCTTGCTTCTTAATGAGCCGCAGGGACAACAGCTTGAATGGCTTCTGCTGCAGGAGCGGTTAACCAGCCAATGGCTTCGAACCAATGGGTCATTGGTACAAGAAGTAACTCAATACCTGCAAGACCTACTAATGTCAGTACAATTGTATACGGCAGTGCCATATAGACCATACGACCGTAAGAAAGACGAATTAGTGGTGCAATTGCCGAAGTTAGAGCGAACAAGAATGCCGCTTGACCATTTGGTGTTGCAACCGATGGTAGGTTCGTTCCGGTATTGATTGCTACGGCTAGCATGTCGAATTGATCGCGAGTAATGACACCATCAAGCAGAGCCGCTTTAACTTCGTTGATGTATACCGTACCAACAAAGACGTTATCTGATACCATCGACAAAATACCATTTGCGACATAGAACATGGTGAGCTGAGTGCTGCCTTCCATACTCAGTACCCATTGAATAATAGGCGCAAACAGATGCTGGTCGATAATAACGGCGACGATAGAGAAAAATACCGCTAATAACGCTGTAAAAGGTAGTGCTTCTTCAAACGCTTTACCCAGTGCATGCTCTTCAGTGATCCCCGTAAATGATGTCGCCAGAATAATCACGGTAAGACCAATTAAGCCTACTGCTGCAAGGTGCAGAGCCAAACCTACAATTAACCATACCGCAATTACAACTTGGATAATTAGCTTGGCATAATCGAGGTTAGTGCGACTTTTACGTTCTTCATTATCGAAATCAACTAAGATCTTACGTACATTTTCAGGTAACCGAGCGCCATATCCAAACAAGTGGAACTTTTCGACCAAAATACAGGTGAGTAGACCACAGATAAATACAGGCACTGTCACTGGAGCCATGCGGATAATAAACTCACCAAACTGCCAGCCAGCTTGATCGGCAATAATCAAGTTCTGTGGCTCACCAACCATGGTTGTTACACCACCTAAAGCGGTACCAATACCAGCATGCATTAATAAGCTGCGTAAAAAAGCACGGTAGTTTTCTAGGTCATCACGACTTACTTCCTGCACATTTTCATCTGAGGTGTGGTCATGCTGGCTATTTGGATCTTGTTCGGAAGCTACCTTGTGATAGATGCTGTAAAAACCAACTGTTACGCTAATAACAACCGCAATAACAGTTAAAGCATCTAAGAAAGCGGAAAGAAATGCAGCCATGACACAAAATGCTAATGACAGTAAGACTTTAGATCGAATGCCAATTAAGATCTTGGTGAAGATAAACAGTAGCAGCTGCTTCATGAAGTAGATACCTGCCACCATAAATACAAGTAGCAGTAGAACTTCAATATTGGCAACCAATTCGTGTTTTACTTGCTCGGGGCTAGTCATCCCAATCGCAACGGCTTCAATAGCCAGTAAGCCACCGGGTTGGAGCGGGTAACACTTCAGTGCCATGGCTAAGGTGAAGATAAATTCAACTACCAAAAGCCAACCAGCAACAAAAGGATCAACAAGGAAGAAAACAATAGGGTTAATAATTAAAAATGCAATAATTGCAACTTTGTACCAATCGGGCGCCTTACCGAGGAAATTTTTGATAAAGGCGTTCCCTAGAGATATAGCCATGTAATCGGTCTCTTATAATTATGTGTTAATACAGAGAACTGGCTGCAGTACCTTAAGTAATCAATAGGCCGAGTTACTTACATTGCTCCATGCAATAGTAGGTAACGATGAATTATTGAGACCTTTAAGCTAAAAACCATAAGTTGTGATGCTTTAACTGCTTCAATAGTAAGGTTATTACTTGAATTAAGCGGTAAATATGGTGTTTAACTTAAAGCAGGCAGTCACATCCATTTCACTCCCAAAGTTCATGTCCTGTTACTCTACCTTTTGATCTAGATCAGTCAAGAGAATAACTTGAACTTAATTCTTTTCTTAAAATTACATCACAAAAATGGGAGCAATAATGTGCCAGACACTCAGCTGATTAATATAACGGCAAAAGTGTAAGGGAATGTTGCGTAACATCAAACTAAGTTCACTAATTTGCGTTATTAGTTGCGCAAATATTATGCTTTATAGTTTACATTTTGTAGATATTCATCTTGGCCAATTGCGACAAAAAGGATAATGGAAGTAGTTTGGGGATATGGCAAAACTAGTGGTATGATGAGTCAATATAAATATAAGCAAGAAGCAAATTGGATAATAGTTAAATGGTTATAAAGGCAGATAGCCCAGCAACATTTGCAGAAAAATATATTATCGAAAGCATCTGGAATAATCACTTTCCTCAGGGATCTATCTTACCTGCGGAGCGAGAGCTTTCTGAATTGATTGGTGTAACTCGTACGACTTTACGTGAAGTATTGCAGCGTCTTGCTCGTGATGGGTGGTTGACCATTCAGCACGGTAAGCCAACCCGCGTAAATAATTATATGGATACGTCGGGTCTTAATATTTTAGATACGCTGATTACTCTAGATGGACAGGATGTACAACGAGTATTAACGGATCTACTGGCAGCTCGTACTGATATCAGTAGCATTTTTATGCGTTATGCCGTTAAAGGTAATGCAGAAGAGTCAAGCAAGTTAATTCAGCATGTGATCGAGTCATGTGAGAAATTGCTTGCAGCAGAGAGCTTTGCGGAATTTATTGAAGAGAACGAAGACAAAGTTGAGTTGCTACAAGAAGTGAAGAAAATTGTCGATAAATACGGTAAGGATGATCCTGAACTGTGTGAAGCAATTTGTCGCGCTCGTGCATTTAACTTTTATGACTACCGCATGTTCCAAGGCATGGCGAAGTGTTCAAACAATACCTTATATGTTCTGACCATTAATGGCCTTCGCAAAATCTACACTCGTGTTGGTGGCTACTACTTTATGAAGCCAGAAGCGTGCCAGTTGGCGTTAAGTTACTATCGTGATATGCAGGCATATTGTGATAATCAGCAGCCTGAATTAGTTGCTGAGCGTATTCGTACCTATGGTCGCGATAGTGGTGCAATTTGGTTTATGCACCGAGACGAGATCATGCGCTATATGCACGAAGAAGAGCAGTAATAACGATTTGTTCGTTGGAGCTACAGATTAAATAAGTAAAGGGAGAGCCTATATTAAGCTCTCCCTTTTCTTTTGCGTGCAGTTTATATTTCCGTATTGTAGTTGGTTTTAGGAGGACAGGTTTCTAAGATCTTTGCGCGGCCATCGGGCTCTTCTTGCTCTAAGATAACGTCAAACCCCCAAATACGATGTAGATGTTTAATGACTTCTTTGTGTGAATCAGCCAGTGGAATTCGGTTGTGCGGAATGTAGCGTAAGGTGAGTGAACGATCACCTCGAAGATCGACATTCCAAACCTGAATATTGGGTTCATTATTGCTAAGGTTATATTGTGAAGAGAGCTTTTCTCGAATCATACGATAGCCTTCTTCATTGTGAATAGCACTGATCTCAACATAGTTATGACGGTCATTATCATCAACAGCAAACAGCTTAAAATCTCGCATCACTTTCGGCGATAAGAACTGGCTAATGAAACTCTCATCTTTAAAGTTTTCCATCGCAAAATGGACTGTGTCCAACCAATTAGAACCTGCAATATCAGGGAACCAATATTTATCCTCTTCCGTTGGGTTTTCACAAATACGGCGAATATCTTGGAACATGGCGAACCCTAAAGCATAAGGGTTAATACCATTGTAATAGGGGCTGTTATAGCTTGGCTGTGCGACAACATTGGTATGGCTGTGAAGGAACTCCATGATAAAGCGCTCAGAAACCAGTCCTTCATCATATAAGTGATTCATAATGGTGTAGTGCCAAAAGGTAGCCCAGCCTTCGTTCATCACTTGGGTCTGTTTTTGAGGGTAAAAGTACTGACTGACCTTTCGCACAATACGCACAACTTCTCGTTGCCATGGTTCTAATAGCGGTGCGTGTTTTTCAATAAAATACAATATGTTTTCTTGCGGTTCTGATGGAAAACGCTCTTTAGGTTTTTCTTGCTCCTGCTCTTTATGGACGGGAATGGTTCGCCATAAAGCGTTAACTTGGGTCTGTAAATAATCTTCTCGTGCTTTCTGTCTAGCCGTTTCTTCAACTAAAGAGATTTTTTGTGGGCGTTTATAACGGTCAACTCCATAATTCATCAAGGCATGACAGGAATCGAGCAGTTTTTCGACCTCATCTACGCCATACTTTTCTTCGCAATCGGTAATATAGTTACGAGCAAAAAGGAGGTAGTCAATAATGGAGCTGGCATCGGTCCAGGTTTTAAATAGGTAGTTACCTTTAAAGAATGAGTTGTGGCCGTAACAAGCATGCGCCATAACAAGAGCCTGCATCGTAATGGTGTTCTCTTCCATTAAATAAGCAATACAAGGGTCTGAGTTAATAACAATCTCATAAGCAAGCCCCATTTGACCATGCTTATAACCACGCTCGGTTTCAATAAATCGTTTACCGAAAGACCAGTGGTGATAGTTGATGGGCATACCGATGCTGGAATAAGCATCCATCATTTGTTCGGCTGTAATAACTTCAATTTGGTTAGGGTAAGTATCTAACCGGTAGTGCTTAGCGATACGTTTAATTTCTTGATGGTATTGCTCAAGCAGATTGAAAGTCCAGTCTGGTCCATCACTGAGCATTTTTGATTTAGTGCTGGTGGCCATAATACATTCCCCTTAACGTAAAGTGACATCCATGTGTTTGGGTGTATTGGTAATACCAATCTATTTTGCAAGATTGGTATTTGTCATTAACTTACCTGTTTTTTGAAAAGTTCTCGGAAGACAGGGAAGATATCATCAACACCACGAATGTTTTGCATCGTAAAGTTGTCGTGACTTGCTTGTAGTGCTTCATACTCGCGCCACAAGGTTTGATGTGCACGACGAGTAATTTCAATGTATGAGTAATATCGAGTTACGGGCAAAATTTCTTTATTAAGCAGCTCTCGACATCCTGGAGAGTCATCTGCCCAGTTATCACCATCTGAAGCTTGTGCCGCATAAATATTCCATTCATCCGGTGAGTAACGTTTTTTGACAATTTCATCCATCAAACGTAATGCACTTGAGACTATGGTGCCACCCGTTTCTTGTGAGTAGAAAAATTCATGTTCGTCGACTTCTTTTGCTTGGGTGTGGTGACGAATAAATACAACATCAACGTTTTTATAGGTTCGATTTAAAAATAGGTAGAGCAAAATATAAAAACGTTTAGCGATATCTTTGGTTGCCTGATCCATTGAACCTGATACATCCATCAAGCAAAACATAACAGCTTGACTGGACGGTTGAGGTCGACGTTCATAGTTTTTGTAACGTAAATCAAACGTATCAATAAAAGGTACGCTACGAATTTTTTTACGCAGCACTTCTATCTCTTCTTTGATTCGAGCCTCTTCTAATGGCTGAGCAGGTTCTGTTGTAAATAGAAGATCCAGTGCTTGTTCTAATTCTCGCAGCTGACGTCGTTTTCCTGCACTCATTGCGGTTCGACGAGCCAGTGAGTTCTGTAAAGATTTTACAATGGCGATATTAGATGGAACACCTTGTGACTTGTAGCCAGAACGGAATGTTTTCCATTCTACGATTTGGTTCATTTGGTTTTTTTCTAAATTTGGTAGTTCGAGATCTTCAAAAAGCAGATCAAGATATTCGTCTTTGGAGATCTGGAATACAAATTCGTCTTGTCCTTCACCATCTGGACTGGCTTGCCCTTCGCCTGAGCCACCTTGCCCAGCGCCTCCCTGAGGGCGATCGATACGATCGCCAGGGATAAATTGGTCGTTACCTGGGTGGACAACATCACGTTGTCCACCACGTCCTTGGTGAAAGCTTGGTTCACTAATATCACGTGATGGGATACTAATATCTTCACCACTATCGACATCAGTAATCGAGCGCTTATTTACCGCGTCTGCAATAGACTCTTTTATCTGTTGCTTGTGACGACGTAGAAAGCGTTGTCGATTGACGGTGCTTTTATTCTTACCGTTTAATCGGCGGTCAATAAAATGCGCCATAAGCTTCCCCCTTATTTCATCCTGAAAACCATCTACCTATCTGCTGTTACTTATGAAGACTTACGAACTCGTAAATACCATTCAGATAAGAGGCGGACTTGTTTGCGGGTATAGCCTTTTTCCATCATACGAGCGACAAAATCATCGTGTTTTTTCTGCTCTTCTGATGAGGTTTTCGCATTAAACGAAATAACCGGTAGTAACTCTTCTGTATTTGAGAACATTTTCTTCTCAATCACAGTACGGAGCTTCTCATAGCTGGTCCAGTTTGGATTCTTTCCTGAATGATTGGCTCGTGCACGAAGCACAAAGTTCACAATTTCATTTCGGAAGTCTTTTGGATTGCTAATGCCCGCTGGTTTTTCGATTTTTTCCAGTTCGTTATTAAGAGCTGCACGGTCAAATAGCTGGCCTGTTTCAGGATCTCGATACTCCTGATCTTGAATCCAGAAATCGGCATAACTGACATAGCGGTCAAAAATATTCTGACCATACTCTGAGTACGACTCAAGATAAGCGGTTTGAATCTCTTTACCGATAAATTCAACATATTTCGGAATGAGATACCCTTTTAAATGCTCCAGATATTTATCTGCCAAATCTTGCGGGAACTGCTCTCGTTCAATTTGCTGTTCAAGTACGTAGAAGAGGTGTACTGGGTTTGCTGCAACTTCTGAGTGATCAAAGTTAAAGACACGGGATAAAATCTTGAAGGCAAATCGTGTGGATAGGCCATTCATTCCTTCATCAACCCCAGCATAGTCACGATACTCTTGATACGACTTTGCTTTTGGATCGGTATCTTTTAACGTTTCACCATCGTAGACGCGCATCTTTGAATAAACACTTGAGTTCTCAGGCTCTTTTAAGCGAGAGAGAACAGAGAATCGTGCGAGAATATCTAAGGTGCTTGGTGAGCACGGCGCCGTTGATAGCTGACTGTTTTGCAGTAATTTTTCGTAAATCTTCATCTCTTCCGAAATACGTAAACAGTAAGGAACTTTAACAATATAGACTCGGTCTAGGAAAGCCTCATTAGTTTTGTTATTACGGAAAGATTGCCACTCGGATTCGTTTGAGTGAGCGAGGATCATCCCATCAAACGGTAGGGCGGAGAGTCCTTCAGTACCGTTATAGTTACCTTCCTGGGTCGCTGTAAGTAAAGGGTGTAGAACTTTAAGAGGTGCTTTAAACATCTCAACAAATTCCATTAAGCCCTGATTTGCCTTACACAGTGCGCCACAGTAGCTGTACGCATCAGGATCATCTTGTGAGAAATGTTCAAGCTGACGGATATCAACTTTACCAACCAGTGATGAAATATCTTGGTTATTTTCATCTCCAGGTTCTGTTTTTGCCACCCCGACTTGATCAAGAATCGATGGGCGGACTTTTACTACTTTGAACTTAGTAATATCACCACCAAACTCGTGCAGGCGCTTGGCTGCCCATGGTGACATAATGGAGTTAAGATAACGCTTAGGAATACCGTATTCATTTTTTAGCAAATCACCATCTTCATTTTTATCAAATAAACAAAAAGGGTGATCATTAACTGGGCTTCGTTCGCCATTTGCCGTCAAAATATAAATGGGTACTTTCTGCATTAGGCTTTTGAGTTTCTCTGCAAGTGATGACTTACCACCACCAACAGGGCCTAGTAAGTAAAGAATTTGTTTACGCTCTTCAAGCCCCTGTGCGGCATGTTTAAGATAAGAGACTATTTGCTCAATGGCTTCTTCCATGCCGTAAAATTCTTCAAATGTCTTATATCGAGCAATAACTCGGTTTGAAAAAAGTCGGCTTAAGCGTGGATCTTGTGCCGTATCAATCATTTCTGGCTCACCAATTGCCATTAGTAGGCGCTCAGCTGCGTTCACATAGGCACTTCTATCTTCTCGACAAACATCAAGAAATTCTTGCAATGACAGTTCTTCATCCTTGGCTTCTTCATAGCGCTGACGATAGTGGTCAAAAATACTCATGGCTGCCCCCTGAATCGTTTCATTGATCAATGAATAAGTGCGAAGTCGATAGTTATTTCATCCTTTATCTCTAAGCCTAAACTGTTCGGATCAATGTGATTTACTAAGTGAAAGATCGTTTAATTCATTGTTCGTATCTCTTTGTGACATTTACAGTTGTGCAAAATTTATACACAAACCTACTATCCTCTTAAAAAATGCCTTATGCAAGTTGATTGTTAAAAAAATGTAGGTACTTTTTAGTGTAGATAATTTTAATTTTTTTGTTATTAGATAAATGGTCAAAAATTACAGTAATAAGTATTAAAATGGATGATTTGCTAAATTACTTGGTTATTTTCTAGCATTATCTCTCTGTGTTTTATAGTTTTAATAGATAGATCATGTTTTTTTATTTTTTTGTCATAGAGCTGAAAACAAAAAAATTTAAGTCATATTAATGGAAGGTAAAAATATGGGGTTATAAGAATGTAAACTGCGGTGATTTTATCATCACAATTCAGATAAATAGAAAATGGCTTAATTTCATCACAGATTATTTTGCTTAATCAAATTTGAGACTGGCCTTATTTTGTGAGAAAAATCACATTAAGTGTCTTAAGCTAATTAGGTAATTACGCATTTTTATTGGCGCGATATTGAATGTGCAAGGAGAGTGTAATGGCCATTTCTCGAGTAGATACTGTCTCAATACCTGTTACTGATCAGAGTATTGCTTTGGCTTTTTATCGTGATGCTCTTGGGTTTGAATTAATTCGAGATCATCAATCTAACGTACATAAACGCTGGGTTCAATTAGCGCCTAAAGGTGCTGAAACCACAATCAGTTTGGTTCCCCCTTTTGGTGGCATGGCAGCTGGTTCTGTGCAAGGGTTGGTGGTGCAAACGGATGATTTATTGTCTACTCATAAAGAACTGAGTCAACGAGGCGTTGCATTATCAGAAATTATAACGATTATGGGAGGGCGGTTTGCGACCTTTTCAGATCCAGATGGTAATGGATGGGTTCTTATTGAACCGCTATCGACTATGTCGGCTTAAGACTATGAATATTAATATGGTTCAGTTAGTGATAATAAGCCCCTAAAAATAATAAATATTCTTAGGGGCTTACTCTTTTCTGAGGTAATTATTTTACAACAGAGATGATCGTACTTAGGGTATGTGCTTGATTAGGCTCTAGGGTTACACCTTGTCCATGAATCGTGGATTCAACACAGACCATGGTCTCATAGCTATCGTCAGCCATATCGCCCATACTGATAGACAATTCTTGCCAAGGGTTCCAAATTACAGCAGCATTATGACCTTGGTTTTCAACGTTAATCTGGCGTTGGTTAGCTTTATCATCAATGGTAATGATGTTATTTGGTTGTGTGTAAACGCGGTCAGTTTCTGCTTGGAAGGTTAGTTCACTGTCACCATGGCAGATAGCGCCATCTTGAGTGCTATCTTGATATTCTTCCCCCATACCAGTAATTGCAATTTGCTTAATATTCGCAATATCAAAATAGGTATGAAGCGCGCCACCGTATGACCAAGTTTGATTGTCTGTATTTGTGGTAGTTAGGTGAACTTTTAGTTCTCGTCCCATTTCAAAGATCAAACGGTTATGGAATTTATGAGGCCAAATCGCTTGAGTTTGTTCGCTGTCTTCTAGAGTTAAGCTAACGATAACACCCTGATCATTTTCGCGGTGTTGCTCTAACGTCCACTGGCTATTACGAGCAAAACCATGAGAAGGTGTGCCTGCTTTGCCAAACCAAGGCCAACAAACTGGAATACCACCACGAATTGCTTTTGCTGGATCAAACTCTGCTTTTTCGCTTAGCCAAATAACATCTTTTTCAGCGGCAGGTTTAAACCAAATTAGGTGACCGCCATGCAGTGAGATACCAGCTTCTACCATCGGATGGTTAATTCGTACAATATGAATGCCTTGATAATCGCAGATGGTTACAGCATCTGATAGGGCATTGATAATAGGTAAATTTCGCAGATTCATTGGTTTATTCCCTAATAAACAAATATTGGATTTATGTTTATCTCTTCAAGACCTTAGATTGAATAAAAATGGACTCTTTCGTAGCAAAGCATCAATACAATAGTTACTTATTTTGTGTTGAAAATTATATCTTAATATTAAGATTTATTTGTTAAATATGTGAAGGAAGCGTTCTTGTTTTCTCGTTAGTCTCTTACATGATTTGTCATCAAACTTGATGGTTTTGGGTTATTAGCCACAGTTAAAATGTTAAACCTAAAACTTACATACAAAAAAGGCGACACCGAAGCGTCGCCTTAACTCTAGTCTAATGACTTCACAAATTACTTAGAGATGTGAGCGATTAGGTCTAGAACTTTGTTTGAGTAACCGATTTCGTTATCGTACCAAGATACAACTTTAACGAAGTTGTCAGATAGTGCGATACCTGCAGCTGCGTCGAAGATAGAAGTACGAGTGTCACCGTTGAAGTCAGTAGAAACTACTGCATCTTCAGTGTAACCTAGGATACCTTTTAGAGAACCTTCTGAAGCTTCTTTCATTGCTTTACAGATAGTTTCGTAAGAAGCACCGTTCTTAAGGTTAACAGTTAGGTCAACTACAGAAACGTTAGCAGTTGGTACGCGGAAAGCCATACCAGTTAGTTTGCCGTTTACTTCTGGAAGTACAACGCCTACAGCTTTAGCAGCACCAGTTGATGATGGGATGATGTTCTGAGAAGCACCACGACCACCACGCCAGTCTTTAGCAGAAGGACCATCTACAGTTTTTTGAGTTGCTGTAGTTGCGTGAACTGTAGTCATAAGACCAGATTCGATGCCGAAGTTATCGTTAAGAACTTTAGCGATAGGTGCTAGACAGTTAGTAGTACAAGAAGCGTTAGAAACGATGTCTTGACCAGCGTAAGTCTCGTGGTTTACACCCATAACGAACATTGGAGTTGCGTCTTTAGATGGACCAGTAAGAACAACTTTCTTCGCACCAGCTTCGATGTGCTTACGTGCAGTCTCGTCAGTTAGGAATAGACCAGTTGCTTCAGCTACTACGTCAACGTTGATAGCATCCCACTTAAGGTCAGCAGGGTTACGCTCTGCAGTTACACGTACAGTTTTGCCGTTAACGATTAGGTTACCGCCTTCAACTTCAACAGTACCGTTGAAACGGCCGTGAGTTGAATCGTACTTAAGCATGTATGCCATGTACTCAACATCGATAAGGTCGTTGATACCAACAACTTCAATGTCGTTGCGCTCTTGCGCTGCACGGAAAACAAAACGACCGATACGGCCGAAACCGTTAATACCTACTTTAATTGTCATTACAGTTGCTCCACAACTTAATTTCTAATGAAAGATAACTGGTAGTAAAATTACAGAATCATTCGTGAGCCTGCAAGCAAAAAAACAATTTAAATTGCTTGAGGTCAAAAAAATATTCGGATTTTTTTTACATTCCTACTACAACGACGTTAATTTATACAAATATTGTGTAAATATCCATCGCAACCGTTGCTATCTTTTAATATCAAGATCAAAAACAGTAAACTGTGTTTGACACTAAGAAAAATCCTTCGAGCAGAAAGTATGTGCTACATAATGATGAAATGCCAACTTTATTTACTGCTTAATAAGAAATGGTCATACAGAAGGTTACTATATGAACAATAAAAGTCAGGCTGAATGGAAAACAATTCTCAGTGATGAAGAATATCGAGTTTGTCGAGAACGAGGTACCGAAGCGCCTTTTAGTGGGGCACTTCTTCATAATAGAGAAAGCGGTATCTATTTTTGTACATGCTGCCGTAGCCCACTGTTTTCGTCGGTAAATAAGTACGACTCTGGTTGTGGGTGGCCGAGCTTTGACGCTCCCGTTGATGCTCAAGCAATTCGCTATTTAGACGATTTTAGCCATGGAATGCAGCGGATTGAAATTCGATGTGCCAGTTGTGATAGTCACTTAGGCCATGTATTTCCTGATGGACCTAATACAACGGGTGAGCGCTACTGTGTTAATTCGGTTTCCTTAAAATTCAATACTCAATCTGATGAATAAAAATGGTTAGTGCTCTAACTATTTTTATTTGTATTGGTAATTAAAAAAATCACGTAAATATTCAAAAAAAGTGTCTATGTATTTTTAAACGTAGGCACTATCAATAATGCAGGTTCAAAGTTTCCAGCTAATAAGCTATTAACAACTTTATCTACAACTTTATCTAATGTTGATATTTCCTTAGAGCTAAAAGAGAAGTGCTGTTCCATTCGCTGATCAGACACATCAAATAATTTAAGTTGTTGTCCTGTTTGGGTCCAAATATAAGCTTGAATCAGATCATTTTCTTGAAATGCGTAAGTGGCTAAGCCTTGAATCAGTTGTGGTTGAATGGTTTCGTTTGGCTCTAAATAGCTCAGTGCTGCAAGTAAGTGTTGTTTGGCTTTGTTTGAATTTTTCTGCTGTGAATAGTACGCAGCATAGCCAAATTGCAGGGTTGCGGTTTTAACCTGTTCACTGTCTTCTTGTTTTAAAAATTGCTCTAGCGCATCTTGGCTTCCTTGGGTCCAGCGATAGTAAAGAACATTAGGATCATAAGAGTTTAAGAGCTGTTCCATAAGTTTTTGTTCTGATTGGTAACTTTGGTGCAATTTATCAATACGATATGTTTTCCGCTCTTTCATATCAATTGGCTCTATTTGAGCTGCAAACTCTAAACAAAGCTGATATTTCTTTAGATCTTTGAGTTCTTGTAGGCGTTCAAGATCATTAGGCACTGATAATACGCGATTTCGCTGCCAAATAAGATTGGTTCGCTGGATCCGACACTGTCCATCATCAATATTGAGATCGTGACAGAGTTGCGGCTTTTCCTGACAGAGTCGATCGGTTGTTTTATGGCGTTCAAAACAGCCTTGTAGCGGAAGAATGCATAAACAAACAGCGGTAATTTGATAGAGTGAATAACGATCAG
Organism: Photobacterium damselae subsp. damselae; assembly: GCF_038086725.1. Classification (NCBI taxonomy): domain Bacteria; kingdom Pseudomonadati; phylum Pseudomonadota; class Gammaproteobacteria; order Vibrionales; family Vibrionaceae; genus Photobacterium; species Photobacterium damselae. The sequence continues at coordinate 2,349,291 of NZ_CP146970.1, read as the reverse complement.
TCGAGAAGCGCATAGAACAAAACATATTTATAAGGTAATCAGTAACACTATGCCGTTATTTTTTATTTATGCCTAATAGTGATTGATGTAAAACAAATTTTTTTAGATCTTGATACCAGAGTTGTGAGTTAAGTGGCAGTTTAGGTGGTGAACATTGATCTTTTATGAAGGTGGGATAGGCTGAAATAAGGATCACAATAGAGAACGACTAGAATATGAATATGGACAGTTTACTGGATGCCATGACCCCTGATGTTTATGAGCAACTTAGCCGTGCAGTTGAAATTGGTAAGTGGGCAAATGGGGTTCAACTCACCGATGAGCAACGATCCAATGCAATGCAGGCTATGATGATTTATCAATCTCGATTTAATCAAGAAGCTCAACATATGACAGTTGCCCAAGGTGGCGAACTTAAAATAAAAACCAAAACTGACTTTCAGCAAGAGATAAAGGGATTAGATAACTCTAAAGAGATTTTCAGAGCGAAGCTTGAGTGATAATGAGGTTATATTGCTGGTAGAAAAAAGCCGAGTGTGTTGACTCGGCTCAATGTTGAAATCGCTAATCGGTCAATTAGTGTGTTAACTCACCACGTAGATCTTGTTGCATTAAGGTTCGTATACTTTCGACTGGAAGATCTTGGCTAAGTAAGAAATGTAATTTAGCAAGAGCGGCTTCAGGAGTCATATCATAACCACTGAGTACGCCTGCATCGGCAAGAGCACAGCCCGTTGCGTATCCTCCCATATTCACTTTACCCGATAAACATTGGGTTAAGTTCATAACAATGACACCGCGATCGCTGGCTTCTTTTAGTTGCTCTAGAAGCTCTGGGTTCTGTGGCGCATTACCAACACCAAAAGTTAATAAAATCATCGCATTAACTGGTTGGCGCAGTGTGTTTCTGATCACCTCTGGCGAGATCCCAGGATACATAGTAATTACACCGATAGGTTGGGGAATAATATTATGTACTTTAAATGGGCCTTCCGGTTTTTTATTGATCTCTGCAATGTTACTAACAGAAATATTAATACCAGCTTCTAGTAGTGGCGGTAGGTTAGGAGAAATAAACGCTCCAAAACCGTCTGCGTGAGCTTTGGTACTGCGGTTACCTCGAATTAACTTGTTATTAAAGAATACTGTAACTTCATTAATTGGATAGTTTGCCGCAATATGCAGTGCATTGAGCAAGTTACTTTGGCCATCAGAGCGTAGTTCAGCAAGAGGAATTTGAGAGCCTGTAACAATAACGGGCTTATCTAGATTCTCAAACATAAATGACAGAGCTGATGCCGTATACGCCATGGTATCGGTACCGTGAAGAATGACAAAACCGTCATACTTGTCATAATTTGCTTTGATATCGTCAGCAATGCGTTGCCAATCAGAAGGCGTCATATCCGATGAATCGATCAATGGCGCGTATTCATGAATCGTAAATTCTGGCATTTCTGCACGATGGAATTCTGGCATGCTGGCAAGCTGTTTTTCCATAAAACCAGCCACAGGGATATAGCCGTGATCTGACTTTTGCATGCCGATGGTGCCACCAGTGTAAGCAATGTAGATATGTTTTCTTTCCATTATCGTGTACAGAATTATTGAGATTAGATGGGCGCATTATACTGAAACAGAATGAAGATGCGAGGGAAGTTGTTTGCGCTAGCTCAATAGAAGATGGGAAATGTGATCGAAGATGACAACGCTGGATTTGTGTTCAAATACGATATTTATCTTTGATATGAAGCGAAAGAACCCAGACATAATGCTGGGTTCTTGGTGATGTGGTCTTTCCTAAGTGTGGTTCTAAATTAAGCTAACACTTTGAAGTTACTTAGGGATAAAACATCATTAATTGAAAGTACCGCAGTTTAAGCAGAACGCATATTGACCTTTTGGATCGTTAAAGTTTGCTAACGAGGTTAGATCGGCACTGATTTTTTCAGTAACTGGAGTAATCGCTTTTGGCATATCACCCAAAACCATGGTCAATAGCTGTGTCTTTGCTTCAGTCGTAAATTGCTGCAAGAACATTTCCATTGGGCTTAATGGTTGTTGCATCCATTCAATTTGGTAGTCATTGATCTTAGCAAGATCAACTGCTGCACTGATTGCTGTGTCAAAATCACCTAACTCATCAACGAGCCCTAAGCGCTTCGCATCGGCACCAGTCCAAACTCGACCTTGAGCAATCTTATCCACTTGAGCCAGTGACATATGACGGTATTTGCTAACCAGACCGATAAAGCGTTGGTAACCGTGATCAACCCCTAATTGGAAGATCTCTCCAACGCCTTGAGGTAGCGCGCGAGTCACACCAACACCAGCAAACGGTGTTGTACCCACACCATCATTATAAATACCTAGCTTATTGAGGCCTTTTTCAAATGTCGTCATCACGGCAAAGATACCAATAGAACCTGTAATTGTGGTTGGGTTGGCAATGATTTTATCGGCACTTGATGAGATCCAATAACCACCAGAAGCGGCGACACTCGACATAGAGACCACAACAGGTTTTCCAGCTTTTTGTAATGCGTCTACTTCATTTCGAATTAACTCTGAAGCAAATGCGCTGCCTCCTGGGCTATCTACGCGAAGAATTACTGCTTTTACATTGTTATCAAATCGAGCTTCTCGTAATAATTCTGCGGTTGTATCACCGCCTGTGGTTCCCGGACGTTGAGGACCATCAATGATTGCGCCACTTGCGATTACTACGGCAATTTTGTTCTTCGACGGTACGTTAATGTCGGTCAAACTTGCTAAGTAATCGTAGTAACTAATTTGATTAAAGTTATGGTCTTGGTCAGTACCAAATGTTTTTTCAAATTCCTGTGTCATTTCAGGATGAGTCATTAAGCTATCGACTAATCCCAGTTTAACGCTCAATTTGGCAAAATCACCATCAACTGATTTTAATGCAGCAATAAAGTCAGGCAGTTTTGGTGTGAGCTCAGCGGCATCAATATTACGGTTTTTAGCGACATCACTGGTATAAGCTTGCCATAACTGGTTAAGCCATGCTGTGTTTGCTTCTTTTGCTGCATCCGACATGTTGTCACGAATATAAGGCTCAATTGCTGATTTATAAGTACCCACTCGGAAGACATGAGTTGTGACGTCTAACTTCTCAAGAAGGCTCTTATAGTACAAGGTATAGCTACCATAACCGGTTAAGAGAATTGCCCCATCTGGAGACATAAAGACTTTATCTGCATAACTGGCTAGATAATATTGGCTTTGAGAAAAGTTATCGCCGTATGCATAAACCGGTTTGCCTGATTGTTTAAAGTCTGTGATGGCTTTTGCGATGTAACGAAGTTTAGTGAGGCTGGTTTCTGGCATATTTTGCAGGTTCAGCACTAACCCTTTAATGTCGTTATCACCGGAAGCTGCACGAATCGCTTCAACAATATCAAACAGAACATTTTCTTGTTGTGGCTCTTTACCCATCGCTTCGCTTAATAAGCTATCGATCGGATTGACCGGATCTTTTTGCTCCACAATAGGGCCTGATAAGTCAAGAACAAGAGCGCCAGGTTGTGGTTGTGTCTCTGTGTCTTTATCACCTTGGTAAAACGCAAAAAATAGTGCGCCAACCAGAATTAAAAAGATCAGGTTTAGAACAAGCTGACGAGTAAAGCTCAGAAGATTCCATATCGCTTTACAAACTCGACCAATTCCTTTGAAGATGGTTTTCATGAATGATCCCAATACTGATGTTAACTCTATTACTCTAATATTTTGTTATATCCTAACTTACTCCCTAGCGAATTACAGTTTTTTTAAGTATTACAAATCAATTGCAATTTATTGATGGTTTGATTGAACACTTGCTAAGTTGTGAGCTCGATATAAGTCTCTCTTCATAGATTACTTTAAAATGTTTCTTAAATGTAAATAAATGTTTGAAAATTGTTCTTATTTTGGTCTACACTGGTCAGACCAATACTATAAAGAGAAGCGGAAGCCATGGACGATAAAGCATACCCTCATCTATTAGCACCGTTGGATCTTGGTTTTACGGTACTAAAAAACAGAGTCTTAATGGGCTCAATGCACACCGGGCTGGAAGAGGCTCATGATGGATTTAAAAAATTGGCTGCTTTTTATGCTGCTCGCGCTAAGGGGGGAGTAGGATTAATTGTTACAGGAGGGTTTTCTCCTAATTTTCGAGGCCGATTACACCCATTAAGTGCCGAGTTTAGTTCTGCTCGGGCGGCTCGTGCTCATAAGACAATAACCGATGCAGTACATGAAAATGGCGGTAAGATTGCGCTTCAATTATTGCATGCTGGACGTTATGCAATGCATCCTTTTGCGCAAAGTGCATCGGCTATTCGAGCGCCTATTTCTAAATTTACTCCTTCAAAAATGAGTGAGCGTCAGATTCTGAAAACCATTGATGCTTTTGCCAAGAGCTCGGAGTTGGCACGAGAAGCTGGTTATGATGGTGTCGAATTGATGGGATCTGAAGGGTATCTCATTAATCAGTTTATTTGTGCGCGTTCCAATACTCGTTATGATAGTTGGGGGGGCGAATTTACTAACCGTATTCGTTTTCCTATCGAGTTAGTGAAAGCAGTAAGAGAGCGGGTTGGCTCTGATTTTATTATTATTTTTCGTCTGTCGATGTTGGATTTGGTTGAACAAGGCAGCACCCATCAAGAAGTTATCGAGTTAGCTCAAGCTTTAGAGCAAGCTGGCGTGACAATTATTAATACGGGGATTGGTTGGCATGAAGCGCGAATTCCCACTATTGCAACTCAAGTTCCTCGTGCTGCTTTTGCTTGGGTCACCGAAAAACTCAAACAGCATGTTTCGATTCCACTGGTGACTTGTAACCGAATTAATACACCACAAGTGGCTGAAAATATTCTCAGTCACGGTCAAGCTGATATGGTGTCTATGGCTAGACCTTTTCTTGCCGATCCTGACTTCGTTAATAAAGCCGAGCAAAACCACGCTGAAGATATCAATACCTGTATTGCCTGTAATCAAGCATGTCTTGACCATGTGTTTGCGGGGAAACGCGCCAGCTGCTTAGTGAATCCTCAAGCGTGTTATGAGACTGAATTAATCTTATCGCCAACAGAGAAAAAGCGAAATGTCGCCATTGTTGGGGCTGGTCCCGCTGGTATGGCATGTGCGATCGCTTTGGCTGAGAGGGGATTTTCTGTCGATTTACTTGAGAAAAATGAGTTTGTTGGTGGGCAATTTAATCTTGCTATGCAGATCCCTGGTAAAGAAGAGTTTAAAGAAACCATTCGGTATTTTTCTCGTCGATTAGAACAAATGGGCGTGAAGGTAAAACTGGGTCAGGAAGCCACTCTAGATGGATTAAAAGCGTATGACGAAGTGATTATTGCAACAGGAGTACAGCCTCGAATACCTCCTATCCCTGGAATTGATCATTCGAGTGTGATTGATTATCAAAGTTTTATTCGAGATAAGGTCTCTGTTGGGCAAAGAGTTGCGGTGATTGGTGCCGGTGGTATTGGGGTCGATGTTGCCACGTTTTTAACTGAGCCAGAAAATCAAACCTTAGAAGCATGGTTAAAAGATTGGGGCATTGAGCAGAGTATTGAGCACCCAGGTGGTTTATTTCCTTATGATGATTATGTCAGTCAGCGCCAAGTTTGGTTAATGCAGCGGAAAAAGGGCAAGGTAGGCAAAGGCCCTGGGCGAACAACGGGCTGGATTCATCGTCGGACATTAGAAAAGCGCGGGGTTGAGCTATTAGGTGGTGTTAGTTATGACCTTATTGATGATCAAGGTTTGCATATTACCGTTGAGGGCCAGCAACGAATTTTAGCTGTCGATAATATTATTATTTGTGCCGGGCAGCGCTCTGTCGATGGTTTAGTTCAACCTTTGCAGGAGCTTGGGGTGAATGTGCATGTGATAGGAGGGGCTGATCATGCTGGCGAGGTTGATGCTAAACGTGTGATTCGCCAAGGGGTTGAGTTAGCGGCTAAGTTGTAGTGCATCTTAGTGAGCTTGTGATATCTTAAGCAAGATAAATAGAATCATTTTCATTCGAGGTTGTTATGGATGCGCTAACACTACTTTTAAATCGTCGTTCGTTGCCACGCTTGGCTGAACCAGCACCATCTGGTGAGGCGTTGGAGAATATTCTTCGAGCGGGTTTGCGCGCCCCTGATCATGGCGGTTTAACTCCATGGCGCTTTATTGTCTCTCAAGGTGATGGTTTGCAAAAATTGGCGGATATTTTGGTTTCTGCTGCCAAGGCCGATGAATTAGACGATTTTGTCATTGAAAAAGCATCAAATGCACCATTTAGAGCTCCAATGGTGATTACTGTGGTAGCAAAAGTTACCACGGATCATAAAGTGCCAGTCTTTGAACAGCATCTGTCTGCCGGGTGTGCTACGCAAGCGATGCAAATGGCGGCAGTGGCGCAAGGTTTTTCTGGTTTTTGGCGTACTGGCTCTTGGGCTTATCATCCAGTGGTGCGTGAAGCATTAGGTGTTCAAGGTGAAGATATGATCGTGGGCTTTTTGTATCTAGGTACCCCCTCATGCCGAGAAGCCAAAGTGCATGAACAAGACTTAGCTAAGTTTGTTGAATACCTATAACGTCTATCGAAGAGAGTCTTATCGCCAATTTTCGGGTAAATTTGTCCTGAAAATTGGCGGTTTTATTATTTTTGCTGCGTAATTTATCTCTCTTTGAGATTTATCAAACTATTCAACTTACTTGATTCCCATGTAAAGGTGACAGATCTTGTTGGCAGGAGTAGAATCTTCCGCTCTGTAAAATTTATCTGGAGCGCTGCATGGAAAATGTTCGCCTAACCCAATACAGCCATGGTGCTGGATGTGGTTGTAAAATTTCTCCTCAGGTACTTGATACCATCCTTCGTACTCAAATTGCCCCATTTGCTGATCCAAATCTACTTGTTGGCAATGAAAGCAAAGATGACGCAGCCGTTTACGATCTTGGTAACGGTACTGCAGTGATCAGTACGACTGACTTCTTTATGCCAATTGTTGATGACCCATATGATTTTGGTCGTATCGCGGCAACGAACGCAATCAGCGATATCTATGCGATGGGTGGCAAGCCGATTATGGCAATTGCAATCTTGGGTTGGCCTGTCAATGTTCTTGCCCCTGAAATTGCACAAAAAGTGATTGAAGGTGGCCGTGCAGTTTGCCGTGATGCTGGCATCTCTCTTGCTGGTGGTCACTCAATCGATGCTCCAGAGCCTATTTTTGGTTTAGCTGTAACAGGTATTGTTGATACCGATCGCATTAAGCGTAATGACAAGGCTGAAGCAGGTTGTAAATTGTTCTTAACCAAACCTCTTGGTATTGGCGTATTAACCACAGCTGAGAAAAAGTCTAAGTTAGCAGAAGAGCATAAAGGTCTGGCTCGTGACTGGATGTGTAAGCTGAATAAACCAGGTGCTGATTTTGCTGATGTTGCTGGTGTGAAAGCGCTAACTGACGTCACCGGTTTTGGTCTGCTTGGTCACTTAAGTGAGATCTGTGAAGGCAGTGGCGTAAAAGCAAAAGTATGGTTTGATCAAGTACCTCATCTTCCTGGTGTATTTGACTATATCGAGCAAGGCTGTGTTCCTGGTGGTACTGAGCGTAATTTCGCAAGCTATGGCGATAAAATTGCACCAATGACAGCAGAGCAAAAAGCGCTACTTTGCGATCCTCAAACATCGGGTGGTTTACTACTAGCGGTTGCTCCTGGCTCTGAAGATGAAATTGCGGAAATCGCAAAACATCATAATATTGAGCTTCAAGCGATTGGTGAACTGTTTGAGCAAGATGGCTCTGCACTGATTGAGGTTTGCTAATGTCACGTCCAAACTGTGAAGATTTTCGTCAACTATTTGTCAATGATGTACCGTTAATGGATATGCGAGCTCCGATTGAGTTTGAACAAGGGGCATTCCCGATGTCAACCAATCTTCCATTAATGACAAACAGTGAGCGAGAAGCGGTAGGGACTTGTTATAAAGAGCAAGGACAAGACGCTGCAATTGCATTAGGTCATGAATTAGTTTGTGGTGATGTTAAAGCGCAGCGTGTTGCTCAATGGAAAGCATTTTGTAAAGCAAATCCAAATGGTTATCTATACTGTTTTCGCGGTGGTCAACGTTCGCAAATCACACAACGTTGGTTAAAAGAAGCTGGAATTGATTACCCTTATGTTGTTGGTGGTTACAAAGCGTTGCGCCGTTTTCTGATTGACACTATTGATCAAGTGGCTGAAATGCCAATGTTGATTGTTGGTGGTAATACAGGTAGCGGTAAAACGATTATGGTTAATGAGCTGGCAAATGGTATTGATCTTGAAGGTGCCGCTCATCATCGAGGTTCATCATTTGGTCGTTTTGCTACAGAGCAACATACTCAAATTGCGTTTGAGAACAATCTTGCAGTGCAGATGTTCAAGAAGTTAGATCGCGGCATGACCAGTTTTGTGTATGAAGATGAAGGTCGTCATATTGGTTCAGTAAATCTTCCTGTTTCACTGCACGAACAGATGAAACAAGCGAAAGTTGCGGTGGTCCAAGATCCTATGGATGTCCGTTTAGAGCGCTTGATGGATGATTATGTCATTCGCATGCAACGTGATTTTGTCGCATTACATGGCGAAGAAGAAGGATGGTTTGAATTCTCTGAATACTTATCACATAGCATGATGGGAATTCATCGTCGCCTTGGTCATGAGCGCTATGAACAACTGGTTGAAGCACAAAAACAAGCTGTGGCTCAGATGCGAGCAACGGGTTCTGTTGATGGACACTATGCATGGTTACAACCGCTACTTGAGCAGTACTACGACCCAATGTATACCTATCAATTAGAGAAAAAAGCGGAGCGTATTGTGTTCCGTGGTGATTACCAAACCGTGAAAGAGTGGTTAGAAGCGCAAGCTAAGTAATCGTCGCTGCGTTTACAGCTGAAATATTAAAGACCTTGTTACTCATTTTTATTGGTATGAGTAACAAGGTCTTTTTGTTTTCAAGGGTTATTTTATGGCGTAGGCTCTTTTTTCGGCACTTCAGGAACCAACATAAAATGCCCATCTTGGTGTAATATCGTATTAATTTCTTCGATATAGCGCTGGCCAATTTGTGAGTAATGAATCAGTTCTGGTGCTAGAGCTGTTGCTGTTAATGGCTGGCCTTTTGCTCGAAGTTGTGCTCGTTTGTCGCGTAGCGGTTGGAATTCTGGGTTGGTATTCATATTTAAGAAATAGGCATCAACCGCGTGTTGCAATGAATTAAATCGAGCCACTTCATGATAATTTTTACTGTCTTTCTCTTCTAATGGTGCAAGGCCACAACCTGGGCTGTAACACCACAGACCAAAGTAGTTATCACCCTCAACAGCAAAGCGAGATGTTCCCCAACCTGATTCAATAGCGGCCTGGCTCAATACCAATGGCACGGGTAAAACATCAACCCGATCGAGTAACCCGGTTAACCATTGTTGTGAAATTGGCTCCGATGTCTTTTCATCATGAGCTGGCATTGGCCATGCATAATGATTGGATAGTCGGATCAGAAAAGCATTTTTCTCAGTCATCTTCTCTGGTTTTTTCATTAGAGCTAATAAATTCTCACGATCTTTAAGAATCGCGTTGTTCTCTCTAACGATATCTGGGGTGAGGTACTGGAAAAAGGCTTTTTTCTTATCAGCTTCACTATCAATAACGGCAAAGTTGGGTTTGTTATTGAGAATCTGTTCCATCATGATAGGTGAAGGTGCGAGATCCACTTGATGATCGTTGCGCACCTTGGCTTTATAAATAGCGGCGGCACTGACTGCTGCCACTAATGTAATAACGCCTACTGTCGTGATTCTTGTCATATGAAAAAGGGTTTCTAATACAATTTTCGCGATACCTTACGCCTATCGGTAACAAGCTGCAAGTTCTTGTGTTGAATGTACTGTGTTTTCATCCAGTGTTTTTATTGCTCTCATTTAGATATTTCGCTACAGTACACAAATATTAGTTTAGCTCTCATTATCTTATGTCACGTTTATATATCGCAGAAAAACCCAGTTTAGGTCGCGCAATTGCTACGGTTTTACCTAAGCCTCATAAAAATAATAATGGCTATATTGAGGTCGGAAATGGCGATATTGTGACTTGGTGTATTGGTCATTTACTAGAGCAAGTAGAACCTGATGCTTACGATGAACGTTACAAAAAATGGAATCTGGCTGATTTACCCATAGTCCCTGAAAAATGGCAGTTAATTCCTCGCAAGGCGGCAAAACAACAGCTTGCCGTGATCAAGAAATTAGCCAAAAGTGCTACTGAGATTGTCCACGCTGGCGACCCAGATCGTGAAGGGCAGCTGTTAGTCGATGAAGTGATTGACTATGTTAAGGTTTCACAAAGTAAAAAAAATGCGGCACAACGTCTGCTTATTTCTGATTTAAACCCCGCCGCAGTTAAAAAAGCGCTGGCGTCTATGCGGAGTAATAAAGAGTTTATTCCATTATCTGTATCGGCCTTAGCGCGCTCTCGTGCTGATTGGCTCTATGGTATGAACATGACTCGTGCGTATACGCTATTGGGGCAGAAAGGTGGCTATCGTGGCGTATTGTCGGTAGGGCGGGTACAAACACCTGTTTTAGGCTTAGTGACGCGACGAGATGATGAGATTGCAAATTTTATCCCTAAACCTTTTTTTGAGGTATTTGCTCTGATCCCTTATCAAGAACAAGAGATTCGAGCTAAGTGGCAACCAAGTAAAGCTTGTGAGCCATATCAAGATGAAGATGGTCGAATACTGAGTCGTCCTCTGTGCGAAAATGTGGTGAAACGCATTAAGGGCCAACCGGCAACGGTAATAGAATCTGAGCGTAAAGAAACCAAACAAGCGCCGCCGTTACCGTATTCATTGTCAGCGCTTCAAATTGATGCGGCAAGACGTTACAACATGAGTGCGGCAGACGTGTTATCAACCTGCCAATCTTTATATGAAAAACATAAAGCGATCACTTATCCCCGTTCTGATTGTCGTTACTTACCATTAGAACACTACAAGCAAGCCAACAGCGTCAGCCAAGCGATAGGGACAACGAGCCCTGCATTAGCGAATGGCGTTGCACAAGCTAATCTGAGCTTAAAATCAAAAGCGTGGAATGATAAAAAAGTTGATGCTCACCATGCGATTATTCCGACCCCAAAATCTGTGAATCCTCAAAGCTTAAACGGTTATGAGGAGAAGATTTATCAATTGATTGCTCGACAATATTTGATGCAGTTTTACCCTGCGGCTATTTATGCAGAAGCTAAGCTGGTGTTTGATATTGCCAATGGCCACTTTATTGCCAAAGGGCGTCAGTTAATGTCTGGTGGATGGCGAACTTTGTTAGGACGCGATGATGCCACAGACAGCGATGATGCTGGGTTAGCAGATAAAGTTCCGCCGTTGGATAAAGGCACCGTTTTAACTTGTCGTGATGGGGAAATAAAAGACAAGATGACAGAGCCACCTAAAGCGTTTACCGAAGCGACATTACTGCAAGCGATGACGGGAATTGCTCGTTTTGTTTCTGATGCCTCATTAAAGAAAATTTTACGTGATACTGATGGGTTAGGAACTGAAGCAACTCGAGCAGGCATTTTGGATATTTTGTTTAAAAGGCAGTTATTACATCGACAGGGTAAGGCTATTCATGCAACTGATGCCGGTAGAGGGTTAATTTATGCTCTACCTGATGAGTCAACGTATCCAGATATGACGGCTCATTGGGAGCACCAGTTACAAGATATGGCAGAGAGAAACTATGCTTATCAGCCCTTTATGGCAGCATTGACCACTCAAGTGACTCAGCTTATGGAGAAAGTCAAAACCTGCGAGGTGCCAGAGAGCTTACGTTCGTTAACTTCGCCTGAGCCCAAAAAAGGGTTTGGTAAAAAGCGTAGCTATCAACGTAAATCAGGAGCACAAACCAGTAAAAGTGGCACAACAAAAAAACGTACAACACGCCGAACTTCAAAGTAAAGAGAAAGGTTTCAAGTTAGTTGAGGTTTTTTCTTTCAGTGTTAAATAACAAAGTACTGGTCTCGTCCTCTTGATTTAGCTTCGTAGAGGGCGATATCTGTTTGGCGGAAAAATTCTTCCATCGATGTAGCTGCATGAGGGATCTGGCAATGAACCCCAACACTCACGGTAACTACGTCTTTCATATCACGGAGCTCTGTCGTTCTCCTGCTGGTTGTGGGTAATGCTAATTGATGAATTTCATTAATGATGCGTTTTGCTGTATAAGTGGCAGCTGACAGTTCTTGTCCTGGTAATAACAACACAAATTCTTCACCGCCATAACGGGCAAATAGAGCACCGGCTCTTCTTTCTACTGAGTTTAATGTTTTGGCGATTTTACGAAGACATGCATCACCTGCCGCATGACCAAAGCAGTCGTTATAATGCTTGAAATGGTCAACATCAATAATCAATAAGGAAATAGGTAATTGATGGCGTTCAGCTCGTCGCCACTCTTCATCAAATGTGTTATCAAAAACACGACGGTTGGCAACTTGAGTCAATGGATCTTGACGTGACATTTTTTCGAGCTGCTGATTTACTTGTTCTAATTCAGTGGTTCTTTCATGCACCCGTTGTTCAAGCTCTTTGTTGAGTTTCATTAACTCTTCTTCTGCTTGGCGTCTGACGATATGTTGCGAAATAATAAAACCAAGTTGTTGAAAAATATGATTATGATATTGGCGAAGAGGCTTACCTGTAACCAGATTGTCACAAGCTATCCAGCCCACAGGGGCGTCATCATCCCAAAGTGCGATATAGCCACTCCAACCATAACCGACCTGCTTAAGATCGTGATATAACTCTGTATGGGCTTGAATTGCAGTGTATTCACGTTTTGCTAATGTATGACTGGCAAACCATAGGTCTGGTATTTCTGATTCAAAATAGTGTTCATCGACAGTATTTCCATGTAAATCTGAACCATAAGTACCATGCATACGGTAATTATCATCGAAGAGAAAAATAGCCAGTCGATCAATATGAAGCAGTTTTTTTGATTGTTCAACAGCAGTAAATAGCATGGCATCCATACTTTCTGCTCGCCATAACATATAAGAGAGATCATGAAGCGCTTGAAGTTGCTCCATCAGCTCTTTTTGCTCATCTTGCGTAATTTGTAACTCTCGTTCGGCAGTTCTTCTCCCCCAAAGTTCATCAATCATACTTTCACTGACAAAACTGGCATGAACCTCGGCCGATAGTAGTGCAGCAAGAGGAGCAAAATACGTGGCTTCTAGATCAGGTGACTTTGTTAAATCAAACTTCATAATAAAGCAACCAATGATACGAGAGCGACGTTCTAACGGTAAAGAAATATACAATTCGTTATTTTGAACATGGCGTAAAGGCGTATTTTGGCGAAGTGATTTGTTTATTCTGTAGAAGGGGATTGCACCATCATTTTGGAGATCTTGTGGTGGAAAATGATAGTGGATGCCAGTTTCATCCATAACAACTAAGGAAGTCCAACTGTTTTTATATGACACCACTAACTCACATGCCAAAACACCAAAACTTTGTTCTAAGTTTCGGCAAGTTAATTCACATAAAGTGCGAAGACTGTGAGCATGTCCCCATTGCTTAATGATCTCGGCATAAAAAGTTTCAAGATGTTCCATATTCTTTAATTTTATAACTCCAGATTGTACTAACTATAAAACTAATCAAGACCTTAAACCCATATTCTTGGCACAAAAATCGCTTAATGATAGCTTTCTGATGTGAAATTTATTACATATTTATCAGGTTGTGATAGTGCTCTCATCCACTTAGAAATTCATGCATAGATATGAAATTAGAAAGTGCGATAAAGATGATGGTTAAGTACTGATTTCGCTTAGATAAATGGTAGTAGCAGGAAGCAATACCATGAAAAGATTGATTGTAATGACATGCTTAATTTTGACTGGATGCACCACAACGCGCCATGAGCAGTTATCCAATTTGGGATTCACTCGCCATTATTTAGATGGATATCAAGATGGTTGTCACAGTCAAAGGACAAATGGCCAGACATATCATGATGGATATCGCCAAGATCCTGAAAGAATGTATCGAAAATTACGCTATGCGCAAGGTTGGAATGATGGTTTTGAACAGTGTGACGATGATGATGTAAGCTATTATTAATCAAGGCAGCAATAGGATGATTGCTGCCTTGATATGTAGATTAATTGTTATTTGGCTGGTAGAAGCGTTTTAGCTCATGCATTACTTGCATTAGGGTAGAAAGCTTAGGTTTGCCTTCTTCTTTTAGCTGATAGTTAGGGTCATATACCCGATAATTGCCGTATTTATCTACCACTGTTGTATTATTTTGTCGAACTACAACGATATTCTTATCATCACCAGCAAGTACCCAGCGTCGACTTGGGTCACTTTCAAATAAGCTTACTCCGCTACTGTAATTACTTGGTGTTGAAGCAACATGCAGTACCGACTCCATAATAGTTGGTACGATATCTAAATGACTCGTAATACGGGATATCTGCTGAGCACTATGTTCAGGCCAATGTATGATCAAAGGTACTTTGATCTGATACTGGCTGAAGTTAGTATCTGCTCCCCAAGTATTACTACCTGTTTCATTAAACTCAGTACCATGGTTAGCAGTGATAATAACGATGGTATTATTGAGCAACTCTTTCTCTTTGAGCTGAGTTAGAATCTTTTCAAGCAGCTGATCAACATGAAACGCTGCATTACGATAGCTGTTACGCAATAGTAATGTGGAATCTACATTTTGGTTATGCTTAAGTTTACTACCAATAGATGGACTAAATTTCGCAACATAGCTACCACCTTCTTCAAAATCTTGTACGGCAGTCAGTTCAATATAGCTAAACCATGGCTTATCTGTTTCTTTTGTTAGCCACTGATCCCATTCTGTAATAGCAAGATGATCACTCGGCTTTTCTGAGCGTTCTTTGGCTGTCGTACTTGCATCGATTTCTTGTGGCGTAAAGAGCAAGTCTTGGTAGATCGGTGAATTGAAATCATCGCCACTAAATAGGCCAAAATCATAACCGCGATCAGCGAGAGTATTTAGCAAAATTGGTTGTTTTTTCGCTAATTGCATACTGTTACTGTAGCTACCTGGTAGGCCATAAAATAAGCCGAAGATACCATTACGGTTATTGTTACCTGTGCTGTAGTGGTTAGTGTAATCTAGATTATTTTGCGCAAAACGAGACAAGTAAGGCATCGTTTCTGCATTTACCATGTCGCTGCGTAAGCCATCGATCATGATAAATAGAATATTTTGATTCGTACCCTGATCGCTATAGTTAAGCTTTTCTATTGGATAACGAATTTGGTCGCTTTCATCAACGCCTTGTTTCTCTTGACGTTTTTTATACTCTTGGCGGTCGAGTAAGCCATGTTTCTCCATGAAGCTTTTTGCTGTCATAGGGTAAGAAAGTGGGAAATTCGAACGCTGCATTGTGATGGGATGGTACAAATTAGCATCAGCCCAAATATAGAGCAGGTGGCTTGATAAAAAGCTTAGGCCAAAAATCAGTGCAATAGGACCACCAACACGTTTTCGGCTGAGTTTGCGTAGTTTTCGCCAGATTGTTTCAGATAGAACAAGTTCAAATAAGAAGAAGACTGGAACAACGACAAATAGATACTGCCAACTGGTATTTAAATCGGTTTTTTCACCACTAAGTAGTAAATCCCAAACTAAAGGACTTAAGTGGAGATCAACGGTTTGATAGGCGTGCGTATCCAACAATAAAGCCGTAAAGCCTACTGTTGCGATCAATACTCCAAAAAAGCGCATTACCCGCTGAGAAGGGATAATAAAGCTTGCTGGAAATAAGATCAGAATATAAATAGCAAAAACAAGAAAACCAAAGTGACCAACCCAGCTTAATACTAGGTAAAGTTGACCCAAAATGGTTTCTGGCCATTCAGAATGAATAATATAGCGGGTACCAAGTAGCATTGCCGCGATAATATTAAAAAAGCTGAACCAGTGCCCCCAGCTAATTAGCTGTGAGACTTTGTCTTTGTATTGTGTTCCACTGGTGACCATAAATGTCAGTTCTTCTCAGTCTTCAGACGTTGTTATCACAACGTGAATTAGTCTTTCTTAATTGTTGATTGCAAAGCAAGTGCAAACTTTTCAGCGATGGCTTGGCGTTGGCCCGCTGGAACATTTGAATTGATAACGTTTGTTGCAACATCACCAACGATCATAAGAGCAAGCTCTGGTGATACCTGATTTTTTTCAAGTACATCGAATACTTCATCGATGATTTTTTCAACTTGTTTAGTGCTGTATTTTGAAGTAATTGGCATAGTGTGTCTTGTTTAATGTGAAAGAAAACGACTTATGATACCCTAGAGTTCGGTATTACTGAAAATCTTTTGCATTATGAGCCTAACTCTTTCTAACGTTATCCTGCATCAATTAGCGAAAAATGATCAAGATGAATTGGTTGTTCACCTTAGAGATCAAGCACTTGATGATACTCCTGCAACTCAAGATTTTGTTGCAGAATTACACCGTGTATACAGTAGCAAAGGGGCAAAAGGTTTTGCTCATTTTGCTGATGATAGTGAATTTTCCCATTGGCTGAAACAGTATCGCAATGGTGAGATGGACTTTCTTACATTTTCTAACCAATCTGCTGAGCGTCTTAAAAACGAATTAATCAAATACCCATTTGCTGAAGCGGGTACTTTGGTGATGACGCAATATCAATCATTGGCTACAGAATATCTGTTTATTGGTCTTCTACCGACTGTTCACAGTATGAAAGTTACAGAGCAACTAGATATTAGCTCGACCGATTATCTTGATGTGAGCAAGATGGATATTGTGGCACGTATTGACCTCTCTGCTTTAGCAAGTGACCCTGAATCTAAGCGTTACTTAACGTTTATTAAAGGTCGTGTCGGACGTAAGATTGCCGATTTCTTTTTAGACTTTATGCAAGCTGAAGTTGGTTTAGATGTTAAAGAACAAAACCAAGTCTTAATGCAAGCGGTAGAAGATTTTTGTAACGATTCTCGCTTAGATAAAGAAGAGAAGCAGCAATATCGTAAACAAGTTTATGACTATTGTAATGGTCAACTCCAATCGGGCGATGAGGTCACGATTAAAGAACTTTCTGGTGAGCTACCAACAACAGATGAAGGAACTGATTTCTACTCGTTTACTTCACAACAAGGTTATGAGCTAGAAGAGAGCTTCCCAGCTGATCGTACTTCGATGCGTAAATTAACCAAGTTTGTTGGTTCTGGCGGTGGTTTAACCATTAACTTTGATGCGATGTTACTGGGTGAGCGTATTTTCTACGATCCAGAAACCGATACTTTAACGATTAAAGGTACGCCTCCAAACTTAAAAGATCAGCTAAATCGACGTCTAAATAACGACAACTAAGCTTTTCTTTCTGCTCTAACTTATTGAAGCCATTTGGTTTAACACCAAGTGGCTTTTTTTGTATCGTTTATTTGCCACTAAGTTGGAGTTATATCTTCAAAGTTAACTTGAAAATAGGCGTAAAATTGTATGTTGGATATAAAATTGGGTTTTTAATCTGTTATTGCCGCTTTAATTTATTTTGACTGGTGTTTTCATTGGGTAGTGTTGGTTATTTAGAGCACAAAGCTATATCGATTGGTGAAAATTGACTTTAATCAAGTTTTTTAAGCTTAAGCGGCGGATAATAGCCCGCACTATGATAGTTCTCAATAATCATTCAGTTCGTTCGCAACGTGAACTGAACACAGTGAAAGCGATGATTCGCCTATATTGTAAAACGTTGCATCGCGGGGCAATTGTTTGTCCTGAATGTGAAAGTCTTATCGAGTATGTAGAAAACCGAGTTGCTGGATGCCGGTTAGGAGGTGAAAAGCCAAGTTGTGCGCAGTGTATTAGTCCCTGCTATCAACCAGCTAAAAGGTTGCAGATGCTGCATGTGATCAAATGGTCATATCCACGTTTTCTGTGGCGTCATCCGCTACGTGCTGTTCGTTATAAAATCGATTGTAGTCGTGGTTCGCATTTATGCGACGGCCGCAACGAAACAGCCAAAATAACTTAGCGCGTTTTATTAGACATTTTTTACTGAGTTATTTTGTTTAAGATTCAGAAAGGCACAAAGGCTACCTAGATTTAATGATTATTAAACCAGGTGGCCTTTTGTGTATTTAAAGTGTCGGTAATCTGAATTGGCTTTATACCGACCTTTTTAATTGTTTATACTAGTTGTAATTGCTTCAACCATGCATCAATACGCGCTTCTGTAAGCTCTGATTGGCGATCGGCATCAATGGCTAACCCAACAAACTGTTCACCGCGTTGGGCGCGAGAATCATTGAACTGATAGCTTTCAGTTGAGGTAAAGCCAACTAGCTCACCGCCTGCTTGCTCAATCAATTCGGCTAAATCGCCCATGGCATCTTGGAAACTGTCAGGATAATCCACTTGATCGCCTAGACCAAATAGTGCAACTTTCTTACCCGCTAAATCCATATCTTCTAGTGTGGGAACAAAGTAATCCCAATCGGGCTGCATTTCGCCATAGTTAACAGTAGGTGTACCTAGAATCAGTAGGTCATAGTCATCAAAACTGGTGTCATCACAATCTTGGATATCTTGTGCGGTTAGGTTGAGTTTATTGGCAATAAGGTTTGCAACTGCTTCTGTTTGACCTGAATCACTACCAAAGAAAATACCGATATTCATATATTGTGTCCTTATTTCCACTCTAATAGTTGCTGTAACAAGGTGTGCTTATGACTCACCTGTTGACGAAGTTGTTCTAGGTTTGCTTCATATTGCGCAGGATTTTTACGCTTAATTTGGGTAAAGCGGCTCTCTCTATCGATCAGTTCACTCACATCTCGTTTTGGTGCTTTGCTATCGAGTTGTAGCGCGGCTCGTCCTTTATCACAGCGACGAGGGTCAAAACGAAATAGTGGCCACAACCCTGTTTCTACCATTAACTGTTGATGGGTTACCCCTTGAGACATATCAAAGCCATGAGTAATACAAGGTGAGTAAGCAATAACTAAAGAAGGACCAGGATAGGCTTCTGCTTCTTGGATCGCTTTAAGTGCCTGGTTCATATTGGCGCCAAGTGCAATTTTGGCGACATACACATTACCCAGCATCATGATATTAATTGCGATATCTTTACTGTTTGCGCTTTTACCATTTGTGGCAAATTTGGCCACCGCTCCTGTTGGGGTTGCTTTGGATTGCTGACCACCCGTGTTGGAATAGCCTTGAGTGTCCATCACCAAGACATTGACATTGTTGTTGGTGGCAAGAACATGCTCTAATCCGCCAAAACCAATGTCATAAGCCCAGCCATCTCCGCCGACAATCCAAGTGCTTTTCGCGACTAAATCATCAGCACATTCAATTAAGGCTTGATGTGAGTAATCAAGACGAGAGCGGAGATCGGCAATATGTTCACGCTGACGAACAACTGAGTTTTCATCACCTAACATGGCGTTGGTTTGTAAAGCATCGACCAAATCGGTTGGTAACATGTCTTTGGCTTGTTCTAGGAGGTAAAGCGCATGCTCTCGGCGACTGTTAACCGCAAGACGCATACCCAGACCAAATTCAGCATTATCTTCAAATAGAGAGTTTGCCCATGCAGGTCCTCGGCCATGTCCATCCGTGGTATATGGGGTTGTCGGTAAGTTACCGCCATAGATGGATGAACAGCCAGTTGCGTTTGCTATTAGCATTCGATCGCCAAAGAGTTGGGTTAGCAGCTTGATATAAGAGGTTTCTCCACAACCAGAACAAGCACCAGAATATTCAAATAGAGGCTGCAATAACTGACTGCTACGGGCATCAATACGTTTAATATCAATACGCTCAAGCTCTGGTAGCTGATTGAAGAACTCATAATTTTCTGTTTGTGCTGCTAATACTTCTGCTTTTGCCATCATATTAATGGCTTTGCGTTCGCTGTTGTTGGGGTCAACGGCTGGACATGCTGTGGTGCAGAGATTACAACCAGTACAATCTTGAGGGGAGACTTGTAATGTGTATTGCTTACCTTTGAAGTCACGCTGTTTGTAATCAACTGTTTTAAAATCACAAGGTGCGTTAATCAGTTCCGCTTTATCCACCGCTTTAGCGCGAATGGCAGAGTGAGGGCACACTAAGGTACAGATATTACATTGAGTACAGAGGTCTTGCTCCCATACTGGAATTTCATGGGCAATATTACGTTTTTCCCATTGACTGGTTGCGGTCGGCCAATGTCCATCGACAGGAAATGCGCTAACTGGCAATTGATCCCCTTTACCTGCCAACATGACGGCTGTTACTTTTTGAACTAAATCGGGGGCATGCTTAGAGACAATCGCTGGACGCGTTGTCGTACTGGTTACCTGATCTGGAATGCATACCTGCTGTAAGTTCGCTAAAGTTGCATCAACCGCATTATGGTTAGCTGCAACAATACTTGGACCTCGTTTGCTGTAGCTCTTTTCTATTGCTTGTTTAAGGTGTTCAATGGCGTCATTAACAGGCATCAATTGGCTAAGGGTAAAAAAGGCGGTTTGCATTATCGTATTAAGACGATTATTCAATCCCGCTTGACGTGCAATAGTGACGGCATTAATTACATAAAGTTTAAGTTGTCGTTCTATGATGATCTGTTGAACTTCTTGTGGGAGATGATCCCAAATCTGTTCATTATCATAAGGGCTATTGATCAGCACTGTTGCCCCATGTGCCGCCTGTTCAACCATATCCAACTTCTGAATAAATTCGAACTGATGGCAGGCAATAAATTCAGCTTGATCAATTAAATACGGTGCTTCAATCGGCTGGTGATCAAAACGCAGGTGCGAAATCGTTACTCCGCCAGATTTTTTTGAATCGTAGACAAAGTAGCCTTGAGAATGTAACTCTGTATTTTCACCAATAATCTTTAAAGTATTTTTATTAGCACTAACGGTTCCATCTGAGCCTAAACCATAAAATAGAGCACGAATACGTGTCTTGGGTTCTGAAATTGCTTGGCTTGGATAGGAAATAGAACGATGAGTCACATCATCACAAATACCGATGGTAAAGGATGGTATAAGCTGATTTTCTGCAAGAGCTTGATAAATCCCTTTGGCATGATTTGGGGTAAATTCTTTAGATGATAAGCCGTAACGACCACCCACAATCATCGGCATTTGTGCGATTTTTTGTTGTTGCAAGGCTTGTTGTAAGGTTGCGACCACATCAAGATAAAGCGGATCACCAATTGCTCCAGGCTCTTTTGTTCGATCTAATACCGCAATACGCGTAACACTTTGTGGTAATACATCGACAAAATGTTCAAGAGAGAATGGGCGATAAAGGTGGACGGAAATCACGCCGACTTTTTTTCCAAGAGCTAGCAGTTCATCAACCGCTTGGGTCAAGGTAGCATTTGCCGATCCCATCACAACGGTAATATCTGTCGCATCTGGATGACCGTAATAATCAAACAGTTTGTAATTGCGGCCCGTTAATTGAGCAAATTGAGCCATGGTATCTGCCACAATATTAGGGCACGCATCATAAAAGAGATTACTGGCTTCTCGCGCTTGGAAAAAGGTGTCAGGATTTTGTGCTGTTCCTCGAATGGTTGGATTATCAGGAGTCAATCCTCGCTGGTGGAACGCATCGACATCTTGTTGATCAATCATTTGGTCGATGATCGCATCATCAATTGTTACGATCTTATTGATCTCGTGAGAGGTGCGGAAACCATCAAAAAAGTGGACAAAAGGAATTCGACTTTTCAAGGTAGCGGCTTGGCTAATTAGGGCAAAGTCGTGCGCTTGTTGTACCGACTCTGAGCTCAACATAGCAAAGCCAGTTTGTCGAACGGCCATCACATCAGAGTGATCGCCAAAGATCGAAAGGGCATGAGTAGCAAGGGTTCGGGCAGCAACATGCATAACAAAAGGTGTTAGCTCACCTGCAATTTTGTACATGTTAGGAATTTTAAGTAATAACCCTTGTGATGAAGTAAACGTTGTCGCAAGTGAGCCTGCCATCAATGCGCCATGAACGGCACCTGCTGCGCCAGCTTCAGACTGCATTTCAATAACGGTGGGTACTTGCCCCCAAAGATTGGTTTTTCCTTGGCTTTCCCATACTTCACACTGTTCCGACATTGGTGAAGATGGGGTAATTGGATAGATCCCAATCACTTCATTACAGCGGTAAGCCACATGAGCAACCGCTTCATTTCCGTCCATGGTGTGATATTGAGTAGAGGTGTGTTGTTGGATTTGTATAGACATAATCAACCCCAGCGAACATGCACTGTTGAAGAGAAAAAAGGATATGGCTCAAACGATTTAACCCTGTTGATTAGATTGAACCGTTTGAGTCGATTAGGCAGTATTGAGTCATACCGCCTATTTATGATCTAGATTCAGACTAGATTGATGATTAGCGCGATTAAACTGCCGCGGTCTCGATTTGGCCGTTTAGCATGGTTGCCAGATCTGTTTTCGCATCACCGGTTAGATGAAGATTGAAGTTCTGTTGTAAAAACTCAAAAATAGCTTCATTAACAAATTCTGGTGGGTTTGGACCTAGGTAGATATTTTGAATACCTAAGTTAAACAGAGCCAACAGAATCAATACTGCTTTTTGTTCCATCCAAGACAGCACAATATTCACAGGCAGTTCATTTACAGGTACACCCATAGCATCACTTAAAGCAAGAGCAATCATGACTGCACCATAACTGTCATTACACTGGCCAAGGTCGAGATAACGTGGAATTTCAGTTCCTGGAACAACACCAAAGTCGTGGTCATTAAAGCGGAACTTGCCGCATGATGACGTTAAAATAATGCAATCTTCTGGAATTGAAAGCGCTAATTCGCGGAAGTAATCATTCGGTTTACCTGGTTTGTCACAGCCTGCAACAACAAAGAACTGCTTGATTTTACCTGCGTTAACTGCTTCTAAAATCTGCGGAGCTAAACCTAAAATGGTCTTGTAGTTGTGACCTGTCATTAAGGTTTCAGTGCTCTCAAAACCATCAATATCAGGCAAACTTAAGGTATGCTCGATCAATGGCGCAAAGTCGTCAGCAAGTTCACGACATCCGTCAATACCGACAATACCGTAGCTATAAAGGCGATCTGCATAATCAGCACGACCTGTTGGTGGGACAATACAGTTTGTCGTTACAATAATGGTGCCATTCCACTTTTGGAAAAGTTGCTTTTGATCGAACCAAGCTTTACCTACGTTACCTTTTAAATGGCTGTATTTACGCAGTTCTGGGTAACCGTGAGCGGGTAGCATCTCTGAGTGCGTGTACACATTAATGCCAGTACCTTCGGTTGCGATAAGTAGACGTTCTAGTAGATCCAGATCATGACCTGTCACCAGAATACCTTTACCTTCGGCTTGGTTTTGTGGCACACAAACCGGCGTTGGCACACCTAGACGAGCATGATGCGCTTCACCTAAGATAGACATCATTTCGCTACCTGCACCACCAATTTTCATTAACTGAGCAATGTGTTGGTCAAAGCTGAAGTTAA
Organism: Photobacterium damselae subsp. damselae; assembly: GCF_038086725.1. Classification (NCBI taxonomy): domain Bacteria; kingdom Pseudomonadati; phylum Pseudomonadota; class Gammaproteobacteria; order Vibrionales; family Vibrionaceae; genus Photobacterium; species Photobacterium damselae. The sequence goes on along the minus strand of NZ_CP146970.1, from coordinate 2,325,689 downwards.
CATTAGTTAGGGTAAAGTACAGAGTCTCTGCAATTACATCATCGACAGATTTTGTATTTGCACCCAGATCATTGGCATGAGTACGGTAAGCAGACAGTCCTTTTAGACCGAAGATCATAATATCTTGTAAGCGAGATAGGTTTTCATCTTTACCACAAGTACCTTGAGTTTTTCCGGTACTACCACAACCACCTGTTTGTGCCATTGAGCACTGATGGCAGAACATTGCTAGGTTCGACATTGCTTGCATTCCTTAACTTGTATTTATAATGCATATTAATATTCGTTAAGGATAACGACACTGTATGGTCAAACACATTGATCCCGATCAATTTCGAGAAATTAAAGTGGTATTTTATCTGCAATTTAATCTTTTAGTAGTAGAAGTGCTGTTTTTGATAGCAATGAGGGAGAGGAAAGTCATTGGCTAGATAAAGAAAAACGAGCTGACACTGTGTACCAACTCGCTTTTTTTATGACATATTAATCAGTATTTGTTAATACTCATTACTGCTTGGCAATCTTACCAAGAACATTCTGTAGTAGGCGAATACGTGGTTCGATAGAATCTAAAACTAGGTACTCATCAGCGCTGTGGAAGCCTGCACCAATTGGGCCTAGGCCATCCAGAGTTGGGATACCAAGAACTGCTGTTAGGTTAGCGTCTGAGCCACCACCAACAGCTTGCCATGTAATATTAATGCCTTCTTCCTGACCTGATTGCTCAACCAATGTCATAAGAGCTTCTGTTTGAGTTGATGGCACCATTGACGGTTTGTGCGCTTCACGATCTAAAGTAATGCTAACGCCATCAACAAATGGTGTATCCGCTAAAGCGCGAATATGGCTATCAGCTTGTGCGTATTCTTCGTTATCCCAGAAACGGACATCAACAACCGCTTCAGCAAGGTCAGGCACGATGTTCGCACCAGCACCGCCTTTTACGATACCTACGTTGAAGGTAGTACCTGTTTCAAAGTTTGTTAGCTGGTTGATCGCTAAAATCCAGTTTGCCATTTCAGTAATCGCACTGCGGCCTTTTTCTGGCTCATTACCTGCGTGTGCGGCTTTACCATTGAACGTTAAACGGTAGCGCGCCATACCTTTACGGGCTTTAACCAGTGATCCATCAGCGCGAGCGGCTTCAGCAACCAAAACATGTTTTGCAGAGGCGGCAACACTTTTTAGCCACGTCTCTGAATGCAAAGAACCAATCTCTTCATCTGGGTTCATACACACACAGATAGACAGTTTCTCTAGCACTGTTGGATCTAAAGTACGAATAGCGTAAACAATATTAAGTAGGCCAGATTTCATATCAGAAACACCAGGACCATACGCTTTTTCTGCATCTGTAGTCATTGGACGCGCTGCTGCTGTACCAACAGGGAAAACAGTATCCATGTGACCTATAAGCATTACATCAATGTGATCGGCTTCTGGCTTGTTACGAACTTCCAAACCTGTACCTGCGGCACCACAATCTACACGTTTTACGTTCCAACCAAGGGTTTGGTATTTCTCTGCCATTTGATTGGCAATGACTTCAATACCTTCTTTCGTTAATGTACCGCAATCAACATTGATAAGAGGGCGTAGTTCTTCTAAATATTGTTCAAGAGAAAAGCTCATTGAAAGCTCCATTAAATCAGAAATTGTGAACCAATGAGCAGGCTATATTTGCTGCTATAGCCTGCAAGGGGGAAAGCTTGGTTTTAAACCAGAATGTTCATTACAAACATGGCAGCAAAGGCGTTTAGAACAGAGATTGCAATCATCACTGGAATATAGCGACCTTCTGTTCCAATTGGACCCATGATTCGACCCATGTACTGCACCTGAGAGCCCATTAGGTAGATAGCAGGAGCCAAGATAGCAATGTGTTGACCGTTGAGGATCCCTTGGTCAAATAGGGTAATAACCACACCTACAGCACCACCCATCGACATCCAGGCACCGATAAGAACAGCGGCAGCTTCACCTGGTAGGCCGAAAATTGCCATTACAGGTGAGAAAATTGCGCCCATTGCATCAAGAGCTCCGGTAATTTGTAGCGCTTTGATAATAACGAAGGCCATAAGAACGTTTGGCACTGTTGAGGTTGTTGCGATAACCCAGCCTTTTTTTGCACCTTCAACAAAAATGTCGGTAACCATAGGTTTTTTAGCAGTAGTCATTATGCAGTCTCCTCTTTTGGTGCTGGTGTGTTGCTGTCTGATTTATCTTCTTTGCCTTCTGTGATGTTTAGGTAGATGCGGAAAAGGTTGGCACCAACAAACTTAAACACAAACATAACGGCAACCGCTAGGCCAATCGAAGAGGTTACGGCTAACTCACCAGAGGCGTAAGTCAGAGTAAATAGCACAGCACCTGAAGAGAAGAAGTTTACGATAGTCGCACCGGCTGAGAACTGGAACATAGTAAAGACATCGGTTTCACGTTTGGTTAGGTGACCTTCATCTTTAAGCTGACGCGTCATTGCAGCACCTGCATCGGTACTTTGAAGCGAGGCGATAAGAGCCAGACCTGAGTTACCTGGGATTCCCATTAGAGGACGAAGCAGTGGTGTAAGCAGTTTACGAGCAGCATCCAATGCACCGTAGTGCTCTAGAACGTTAATCATACCAAGAGCAAACATTACGGTAGGGATAAGCGTTAGGGCGAATAGGAAGCCATCACGAGCACCGCTACCACCTTTACCACGCAGTGAAGTTGTGGCTGTTTGAATACCATCAGCGGTTTCATTTACTGAGTAAACAACACTGCCGAAAGAACCATTTAGCGTGGTGAAGTCAAATACACCGTACCATTGGTTTGATTGCATAAAGCCAGAAAAGAAAATCACAGCAAAGGCGAGGGCAATGTAGCTGCCAATCGTCACTTTGCGTCCTTGCTCCGTGGTATTGCTCATAGGAATAACCCCTTGGGAATCAAAAAATAAAATAGTAAAAACGGTGCCGATGCCATATGAAATGTTGTTAACAGCCAGAGATGGAAAGTTTTATCGGCTTTGGGAAATAAATGCATTGTCATTAAAAATGGCGGGAAAAAATTGACTGGGGTCAAAATGTGCTACTTGAAGATGGCAAAAATGGAATTTATATTTTTATTTGTGAACCAGATCTTTCTTTATTGTTCATATTTGAATAAAAAATTAAATATTTGACCGATTTTATCCCCTTGATTTTAGTTGTTAAAAATCAATAGCTTATTCATTTGTTATAGGCTGATTTACTAACTGTTGAGGAATTGTTTTTTCCCGTTCAAGAGAGGGGGCAATGATACTGCGGATACCTAGCAGTAAATTATTTCAATTTAGAATAAATTAAAATGTGGAGTGTTACGGTTAGAGGATGGATTACGTAATAAGTCATATGATGGGAAAAGTAAATTCCAGATAAAAAAAGAGCACTCACAGGAGTGCTCTTTCTATATTGGGATATCAGCTCGCCCTCATTAAGAAGTTAGCTTTTCAACCGCTAGCATTTCTTCTTCATCGTCTTTTGCTAGTTGCTCTGCTGAGGCTGGTGGACAGCGATCAACAAACCAGCCCATATATGATGAGACAATGGTCACAATGATACAAACAAAGCTTAACCACATAAATGGTGCGTACGAAAAGGTTGCAACACCTAAAATACTCGCCATGTAGATACCGTTATCACTCCACGGCACCATACCTGAAGTTAGTGTGCCACCAAATTCAGCGTTACGAGATAGGTTCTTACGTTGATAGCCTAAGCGGTCGTAGTTTTTCGCACAGATTTTTGGGGTAAGAATTAGAGACACATACATAGCAGAGCCAAATACATTACCTAAAAATGCGGTTGCAATGGTTGATACGGATAGGCTACCTGCTGAGTTAACACGTTTCTCAAACAAATGAGCGATAGTTTGCAGTACGCCCACTTTATCAAGCAAACCACCAAAGCCAAGACCAAATACGATAACCGCGACTGAGCCTAGCATAGATTCCATACCACCGCGGTTTAGAATCGAATCAATAAACTCAACACCTGACTGGATAGAGAATGGGGCCCAAGCGGTATTGAATGCTGCCAATGGATCCATATCTTGCACCATGATTGCCCATACGATACCCAATAGTGAGCCTAAGGAGATCACAGGGAAAGATGGTAAACGCATCGCAAGCAGTACAAGAACGATCACTACAGGAACAAAGGACAATGGGGTAATAACAAATTGCTTATCCATTGCTTCAATAACAGATTGTACTTGTGACATATCAACATTACCTGAGTAGTGATAGCCCACTAAGGTAAATAAAACACCGGTAATAATGTAACTGATAAGCGCAATAGGTAGCATGCCTTTAATGTGTTCAACGATTTCAACATTGGACATAGAAGAGGCCAGAATAACAGAGTCAGACAGTGGAGACATCTTATCGCCAAAGTAACAACCTGAAAGAACAGCACCTGCAGTCATCGCTGGTGGAATACCTAAGCCTTGACCAATCCCCATCATTGCAATACCAGCTGTACCAGCAGCACCCCAAGATGTGCCGGTTGCCAATGCGGTTAGCGAACAGATAATCATAGTCGCTAATAGGAAAATTGACGGGTGAATTGCTTTTAAGCCGTAGTAGATAATGGTTGGAACGATACCACCAGCAATCCAAGTGCCTACAAGTGCACCTACAGCTAGTAGAATAAGTACGGCCCCTAAACCATTTGAGATACCTTTTGTTGCTGCTTTTTCTAATGATTTGTAGTCATGACCTAGCTTTAAGCCTAGCGCCATGATGACAAACCAACCGATATAAAGAGCGAGCTGAATCGGCAGGTTTAATTTTGCAGTAAAAGAAAATGCTAGCGCTAGGAAGATACCCAGAGCAATGGTCACTTGTAACAGTGATGGTAGCCTTACTTGTTTTTTATCCATGCGTATTACCTTGTTCTTCAAACCTGTTTACAAGGGAGATGTCCCAAAGTGTGTCTAATCAAAAATAAATCGATTATGTAAAAAAGTGTGAGCAATTCTTAATGTGGCGCTACTGTATCAAATGAAACTGTTCATGAAATAAAGAGTGTCACTTTCTGTGAGCTTAATCTGCTCCGCGATCAAATTGCTTATAAAAGCCAAACTTAATGGCTAAATTATCGGCATAAATGGCTTTTTTATTGGTCATTTATACTTTTTATATAAAGGTTCTTTTCTGTTACAAATCCTGAATAGGAACCCATTTTTAGAGAGTAAAACCATACAGGGTAGTAAAGAAAAATATATCCGCTACATTTGAGCGGCAGGGGAGATTAACAGGGTCAAAGTTATTTTTCAAAATTCACTATTTGTTTAAGAGAACATTACTTAAGTAATTACCTTGATCTAGTATGTTAAATTTAATGGTTTGATGTGGTTTTTTGGCTGTTTTTGGTTGTAAATATTTTGCTATAGCACGTAACTTGTGTATTTGTCACACAAGGCATTAAAAAGAGAAATGTTAATTAAAATTGTGTTTTTTGGTGTAATTGATGTGCTACTGTGTTGCACTACTGGTTAATGTTAATAAAAAAATTCTTGTTTTTCTTCTATTAAATCTCTATAGATGGACAATATTTGTGTAAAAAGCAGGGAGAGCCAAAAGAATGATGAAAGTAGGTTTAGTGGGTTGGCGTGGCATGGTGGGATCTGTGCTAATGCAACGTATGGTTGAAGAAGGCGATTTTGCTCATATTGAGCCGGTTTTCTATTCGACTTCACAAGTGGGTATTCCCGCTCCCAATTTGGGCAAAGAGGCTGGACTTCTACAAGATGCTTTCAATATAGACAGTTTAAAACAGCTTGATGCGATTATTACTTGCCAAGGTGGTAGCTACACTGAAAAAGTATATCCAGCATTGCGCCAAGCTGGGTGGAAAGGGTATTGGATTGATGCAGCTTCTACGCTTCGAATGCAATCTGATTCAATTATCAGTTTAGATCCTGTGAACTTTGAACAGATTAAGCAAGGAATTAATTCTGGCACTAATACCTTTGTTGGTGGTAACTGTACTGTTAGCTTAATGCTGATGGCTGTTGGTGGTTTATATCAAGCAGGCCTTGTTGAGTGGATGACATCACAAACGTACCAAGCGGCATCAGGTGCAGGTGCAAAAAATATGCGAGAGCTCATTACTCAAATGGGAGTTGTGAATGATTCCGTTCTTAGTGAGTTAGCCAATCCTGCTTCGTCTATTTTAGATATTGACCGTAAAGTTGCAGAAACATTGCGCTCTAATAATTTCCCAACCCAAGAGTTTGGTGCGCCTCTAGCTGGATCTTTGATTCCTTGGATTGATGTTAAGCGAGATAACGGACAGAGCAAAGAAGAGTGGAAAGGCTCGGTTGAGACCAATAAGATTTTAGGTCTGGATAATAATCCTATTCCAATTGATGGTACATGTGTTCGTATCGGTGCAATGCGCTGTCATAGCCAAGCTCTTACCATCAAATTAAAGCAGAATGTACCGTTGGATGAAATTGAGCAAATTATTGCTTCTCATAATGACTGGGTTAAAGTCATACCAAATGAGCGTGAGGCTACCGTTCAAGAATTAAGCCCAGCAAAAGTGACGGGTACACTGTCTGTTCCTGTTGGCCGTTTGCGCAAGCTTGCCATGGGGGATGATTTTTTAAATGCATTCACTGTGGGAGATCAGTTGTTATGGGGCGCTGCCGAACCACTTCGTCGTACGTTGCGAATTATCTTGGCTGAGAAAGCTTAGTTTTAAAAAAGCTTAGTCAAAAAGGCCTAGCCAATGGCTTATGATACTAGAGTTATCAATGCCAAATAGTAGTATTAGTCAATGAAACAAAAAACGCCAGAGCATAAACTCTGGCGTTACTTTTTCATTTGAGCTAATTATTTCAACTCATTACTCGGCAGTATCGGGTAATTATGCTGCTAGGTTTTTAGCAACGAAATCCCAGTTAACTAGTGCCCAGAACGCATCCATGTATGTTGGACGTAGGTTACGGTAGTCGATGTAGTACGCGTGTTCCCAAACATCAACAGTAAGAAGTGGTGTGATACCTTCTTCTACGATTGGACAACCCGCATTTGACGTGTTCATGATAGCTAGTGTGCCATCTGTATTTTTAACTAGCCAAGTCCAGCCAGAACCAAAGTTATTAACTGCAGAATCTGTAAACTGAGCTTTAAATGCTTCGAAAGAGCCAAATGCTTTGTTGATTGCTTCAGCAACTTCACCTGTTGGTTCACCGCCAGCATTAGGGCTTAGACAGTGCCAGTAGAAAGTGTGGTTCCATACTTGAGCTGCGTTGTTGAATACGCCACCAGCTGAAGATTTGATGATCTCTTCTAGAGATTTGTCAGCAAGGTCAGTGCCTTCAACTAGACCGTTTAACTTAACCACGTAAGTGTTGTGGTGCTTACCGTAGTGATACTCAAGAGTTTCTGCTGAGATGTGTGGTTCTAGTGCGTCTTTAGCGTACGGTAGAGCTGGTAGTTCGAATGCCATTGCTCAATTCTCCATTTTATAAGAGGGTAGTCCCTCGGACATTGCTGTACATGAGCATCAAGGCTCACGTTATTCTTTTGATACTGACTTGCGATATCTATTTAAACAACGAGATACACCAATAACGAAATAGGGTATCGATATTTAGATAGATACAACACTCAGGTTTTTGTCCATCCAAGTATTCAGCCAGATGACCTCACTACTTGTAGTACTATTTCACCAAATAAGCAACTCTTTCTCAGTTCCTTATGTTGATAACAACCTGACTGTAATCGATGTTTTTATTTTAGCAAGTTTTTTCTTTATTAAAAGAGGTGAGAACAAATTTCTTTAAATTAGTATGATGCATTGAGCATAATGCTTCGTACAATGTTGTCTGTAGTGAGGCTTTAAATAGATAGAGATCGCTTAAATAAAAACCATAAAAATAATAAGCGTTTTTTTCTATCTAAATAGCAAGTAGAATGGATGTTTAAAAAGAAATAAACGTCGTAAGAGGAAGCTATGGAAACCATCGACAAAATTAAGCAGCAAATCGCAGAAAACTCAATCCTGCTATACATGAAAGGTTCACCTAAGCTACCAAGCTGTGGTTTTTCATCTCAAGCGGCACAAGCTCTAATGTCATGCGGTGAGAAATTCGCTTACGTAGATATTCTGCAAAACCCAGACATTCGTGCTGAGCTACCAATTTATGCGCAATGGCCTACATTCCCTCAACTATGGGTTGAAGGTGAATTAATCGGTGGTTGTGACATCATCATTGAGATGTTCCAAAAAGGCGAACTTCAGCCATTAATTAAAGAAGCTGCTGCTCGTCGTGATGCAGAATAAGTAGCATCTTGCTAGAAGAATCGATGCCGCTAAGCTTTGTTGTTTAGCGGCATTTTTTATTGGGGATAAGATAGAACTTAGCAGTATTCACTCTTTTTAAGCGTGCTTTCTTTACCCATTCTTTTCCACAATAGTGACATGAGTAAACTGAGGGTTAGGTGTTGTCACTGTTAATTGATGGATGTGATCCAAGCGTACTTGTATGATGGAATCTTCTTTTTTTGATAGCACATCAAGTAATAAAAATTCTTGTTTATTCTCTATTTTTGTATCGATTGCCTGCCCTTGTATAACCGTCCCATCGAGTAATTCAACCGTGAGTTGATAGTGATGCATACAAGCAATTTCAATGTAATCGTAACGTTGACAAGCAATCGGCTGGTACTCTTTCATACGTTCAATAACCCTTTATGACGCACTATTTTTATCATCATGCGCTTAAATAATGCTTCCAGCAAGAGAGGGGGTAATAAAAAACCGCAACAAAAATGGTGCGGTTTAGAAAGGGTAAATGGATGGATTTTTTGATGATTATAGGATCATCGAAGCAATCCAGCCAGCAGCAATCAGTGGTAGATTGTAGTGAATAAAGGTTGGCACTACGGTTTCCCAAATATGCTCGTGTTGACCATCAGCATTAAGACCTGATGTTGGGCCTAATGTGGAATCAGAGGCCGGAGAGCCTGCATCACCAAGAGCGGCAGCAGTACCTACGATTGCAATTGTTGCCATTGGAGAGAACCCAAAAGACAAGCATAAAGGCACATAAATGGTTGCTAGAATTGGAATTGTAGAAAATGAAGAACCAATTCCCATAGTGACCAGTAAGCCAACAACAAGCATAAGTAGAGATGCCAACGGCTTGTTATTACCAATAATCGCTTCCAGTGAGTTTACTAGGCTTTCCACACCTCCGGTTGCTTTCATTACAGAAGCAAAGCCTGCTGCGGCAATCATAATAAAGCCAATCATAGCCATCATATGTACACCTTTAGTGAACACATCATGGGTCTCTTTGTATTTAATTACGCCGGTTACCGTAAAGACCATAAAGCCAACTAGACCACCAATAATCATTGATGAGCTGTAAATTTGTGCGCCAAGTGCAGCCAAAATAGCGGCTATAGCAACATAAACGTGCTTCATATTGATCGTTTTATGTTCTGGCTCATTGGCTAAAATTTTGGCCTCAGAGTATTCACGAGGTTTGCGGTAACTGAAAAAGACCGCAATCAGTAAACCGGTGACCATACCCATAGCTGGAAGTAGCATCGCGATAGGCACTTGGTTTGCTGCCACATCAAGGCCGTTATCGTGCAGGTTTTTTAGCAGAATATTATTTAGGAAAATACCACCAAAGCCGATTGGCAGCACCATATATGGAGTCACTAAGCCAAACGTTAATACACAAGCAATTAAGCGGCGATCCAATTTTAGTTTCGCAAATACATGTAGTAGCGGCGGGATAACAATTGGAATAAAGGCGATATGCACTGGAATAGCATTCTGCGAAGAAATGGCTAAAAGAAGCAAAATGGTTAAAACGCTGTATTTTACTCCGGTAGCAGCAGCGGCATTTTCATGACCACTGATACGTTTGATAACTTTTTGCGCAAGAACATCGGTAATGCCAGAATGTGAAATAGCAACAGCAAAAGTACCAAGCATGGCATAACTAAGTGCTGTTGTTGCACCGCCACCAAGTCCATTTTGGAAAGCAGTAACCGCATCAGTGAGGGACAAGCCGCCAATCAGGCCTCCCACAATGGCACTGAATGTAAGCGCTACTACGACATTGACTCGCAATAATGCAAGCACCAGCATGACGCAGACCGCAATAACTACTGGGTTCATAAGTATTCGATCCATCCGTTGTGTTGGGTCATTTGTGATATATACCCGATTGACTATGCCAAATTGCGGCAATAATCACGGTATTTTTTATTTTATGGCAGTCAAAATGCAGCCAATGAATCCAGTTTGCTTAAATTTTTTCTGATGTCGAGGAAAAATTATGTTTTGAACTGAGTTTTATTGACTTTGTTTATTTGTAATCGTGATTTCTTTGTACTATTTTGAAGTGGTATTGTTTTTTATAACAATAAGTTAGTTGTAAATATTATCAATTCAGTTAATGGAGTTAACTATGGGTGTTTTAGTAGGTCGTCCTGCCCCTGACTTTACCGCTGCTGCTGTTTTAGGCAATGGCGAAATCGTTGATAGTTTTAATCTTGCTCAACATATTCAGGGTAAACCTGCGGTTGTGTTCTTCTATCCACTCGATTTCACTTTTGTTTGTCCATCCGAACTTATTGCTTTTGATAAGCGTTATAACGATTTTAAAGAAAAAGGCGTTGAAGTTATTGGCGTATCGATCGACTCTCAATTTTCTCATAACGCTTGGCGCAATACAGCAGTAGAAGATGGTGGTATTGGCCCGGTTCAGTACCCGTTAGTTGCTGATACTAAACATGAAATTTGCCAAGCTTATGATGTTGAGCATCCAGAAGCGGGTGTGGCGTTCCGCGGTTCTTTCTTGATCGATAAAGAAGGTATGGTACGTCATCAGGTAATCAATGACCTGCCTCTTGGTCGTAACATTGATGAAATGCTACGTATGGTGGATGCACTTCAATTCCATGAAAAACATGGTGAAGTGTGCCCAGCTCAATGGGAGAAGGGTAAAGAAGGTATGAACGCATCTCCTGAAGGGGTAGCGAAGTATCTGTCTGAGCATACCGAAGATCTATAATATCTCGGTTATTGTTTGATATTGGGATAAAACAAAGGCTAGCGAGTGCTAGCCTTTTTGTTTGATGCTTTATCTAGAGCTCTTTATGGTTGACTATCTAGAACAGAGTGATTGCTGATAGTGAGTTCTTTACCATTGCTGCTGATAAAGGAATGTACCTCTGATTGCATTTCTGCAGTAACTGCTCCACTTGGAGTAGGGTTTAGAAGTGAAGAGTGGCCTCCTGCATTAAATAGAGCGGCATTTCTTACAACCGTGTCCTTAATGGGTACTGTGGTTGGAGTGAGTGCCAATGTTTTTAATAGTGGAGTAGTGCCTGTAAATGGTGAGTATGGTACTGGGATATCTGTGCTTGCTACCGTTTGTCCTAACGGTGTGTAGTTAGGGATAACCTGATCATTTTTCACCTGTGCTAAGTAAACCGGCAGCTCTTTAGGCACAAACGCAGAGTGATTGATTGGGTCAACTGTATCCATTACCGTCTGTGCCGCAAAGGCAAACTGATTAAATGAAGCATAAAGTGCTTGTAGTGTTGCTAGTGATTCTGGAGTCCCGTCATTGATGAGTTTATTTTGATACACCGCATAGCAAACGCCTAAATTAGTGTTACCACATTGCGCAGCAAACTGTTTATCGACACTTGCAACAATGCTGCCTTTGATCAGAGAACTAAATTCTTGTGAGTTCAGTAGTAGATAAGGAATTTCAGCACCTGGGTTTGCAAGAGCCACGGCATCGATATTAAAGAAAGTTTGATCTGCAACTTCATTGCCAATAGAGCGGTTTGCAATATTAGCTACATCAACACCAGTAATCGCCCCTAATGAGTGACCAACAAAATTAACGCCTACAGTAGGGTTTAATCGGTTTAACACCCCTAAACTTGCAATGGACTCTGGAGCTTGGGCCATTTGAGCAAAGATTTTACCAATGGATGCTCTAAGGTTTATCACATCCGTCACACTTTGGCGCAAGTTGTCGCGAGCAACGGTTAGGGATGCAAGGTTTAGATACATGGATGGATTTGTTGCTGCGTTTTGACCAGCAACACCACGATCGCCATGCAGAGGGTGATTGATGGCAAAAATAGCTCGACATTGGTCACCAATTAACTGATCTGCAAGAGTGGTTTTTATCTGCGTATCTTTGCTGTTTGTTACACCGTGTTGATAAATAGTAACTGCATTTGTGAGCGGTTGTTGGCATTCCGCTTTGGTTGGTAGTACCAGAGTATACTCAAATGTTTGCACAGATTTAAGCTCTGGTACTGGGCTGTAACGAGTAATGATTCGTTGTGGATCCAGTTGTTTTCCGTCAGCCAGTGTTATTTTTGCTCCTGTTAAGGCGCTTAACACACGAACTTGTGCTTTTGGATCGGTTCCAACAACTGCCAAATCTTGAGGATCGACACCAAGATCATTTAATTGTTGTTGAACGGCCTGTTTATCAGCATCGCTACCATGAGTCAGTACATATTGGATTTTAGCCAAGCTTGGCATACCACTTTGCCAAGGTGTGGTTAAAAAATGATCCGGACGAATATCAAGATAGTAAGGTAGGGTTATATTACCTTTATAAATTTCACCTTTACCCTCAACAGTTTTTCCAGCGTCAGTTGGTAAATCTATTTTAAACAGAGAGCTAAGCTGTGATGGCGTGATATCTTCTGCTTTTGCAGTACCTTTCCAAACATTCTCAGCACCATTTTGTATTGCAAGAGCGGTAGCTGATTTTGCTGCAAACAACACATCACCAACCGATGCAGTTGTAAACCATGATGAAAATATGATCTTAGATTTATCAACACCAACTTGAGCAAATTCATTTTCAGTGGCATGAGTAATCGCTTGTGCTGGCAGCAAGGCACTTGATGGAGGTGGTGTTGTTGCTTTTATTGCGGCATAAGAGTTACTCATACCTACGGGATTACCTTTACTATCAAGCAGATCGTTAGTAACTGCAAACATATAGTTGCTTGCTGGATCTAACGGTTTAAGTAAGATTGCAGTTAAAGTATCACCTGAAATCATTACTTGATAATCAACACCTGCAACCAGCTCTGTTGGTTGTGTTGTATCGGCTTGATTGGTTGGATCGCCTGATTTGATAAGATGGAAGCTGTTATTGCCCGTTGTTGGGTCAAGTGGGTTACCAGTAAAGTTAATTTGAATTGGTTGACTGGTACTCCAACCGTCGGTTTCGCCCATAGCAACGAGAGGATCTCCTAAGTTAGTGGGATCGACTGCGCTACTTTCAACACTTAAGGTCCCATCTTGTTGATCCATTGCCAGATAAGTTGGCATGACAATGATAGGTGCCGTTGGGTTAGATATAATATCAAAATTAACTTTGGTTTCAGCTTTTAAGCTATCAGCAATATCTGGATTTACTGTTGGTGTTCCTGTGGTTTTACTGTCACCACCACACGCTGTCAGTCCTAAGCTTGCTGCGATAATTAAAGCTAAATAGTGTTTTTTCATTGTAGTATTCCTCATTAATTTACTTAGAACTTATAGTTAGCTTGAACGGCAGCAAGGTAAGCTTTACCTTTAGACGTGAAAGTACTGCTATCTTCGGTAAATGTTGCTTCAGAGCTGTAAATAAATGAGAAACCAGCATCAAATGATAGATGTTGATTGTAGTGGTAAGTCGCTCCCGCTGAGTACCAGTAGCGATCAGTATCAGGAATACTCAGTGTTGGTTTGCCTGCCTGCTCATCAAAAGCAAAGCCTGCACGTAAAGTCCATAATGGATTTAGTGTATAAGTTGTACCAATTGCCCAACGATATGTATCATCGTAGTCTTCTTCTTTTAATAAACAGACGCCAGATTGGCCATTATAGCCAGGTTTACATTCAGAACTGGTTGCACGCAATTCTTTAAATTTACTGTACTGAGTCCATTGTAAGCTGTAATGAAGAGCCCACTGTTTATTTAGTTGATGGAAGCCTGAGAATTCAGCTATAGCTGGAAGTGGAACAGATAAGCTACCGGTAATGGTATTATTAGGTTTACCTGTAATGACACCTAGATAATCGGTGAAATCACCGTCAAAATCTAAATCTACTTGAGAACGATAGCTTAGGCCAAAACGGTTATTCTCATTAAGCTCGTAGAAAGCTCCGATGTTCCAACCCCAAGCCCATGTATCACCTTCCATACTAATTGTCTTATCACTTGGATTAGAACCTGGAACGGCGATAGATAAACTACCTAGATGGCGGTTGAGTTCCGCTTTACCATAAACAAGGCTAACACCACCACCAATACTTAATTGCGGAGTGAGTTTATAGGCAATACTAGGGTTTAGATTAACAGTGAGAAGAGAAGTTTTTCCCGCTAGCGAGCCTGCATTAAAGTTAGTTGGGTAGTCCGTTGTTACACCATAGTTTGAGAACATGGCTAAGCCTACAGCGAGTTGATCATTCACTGGATGAACATAATAACCGGCAGGGACAAAAGCGATAGGAGCAACATCTTCTGCGCCTTGATCCCAAGTATGGTCATAAATATCAATCGAAGGATTAATAACACTGAGTGCGCCAGAAAATTCAGCTTGCTTAAAGTGGGTCATGGCAGCTGGGTTTCGGCCAATAACTGAAGCATCGTCAGCGATAGCGGCTTCACCAGCAAATGCGCGTCCTAATCCTGATGCCGAATGCTCTGATACCTGAAAACCTGCGGCATAGGATTGCGATGATAATAAACTGGCAATCGCTAAGCTGATATAGCGTTTTTTTATAGACATGAAACTGCCTCTCTTATATTTATTTAGCTTCTTGTTTGGATCTTCCATGAAGAGATCATTATTGTTTTTTTTAGCCAGAATTTTTGTTATCTGCCTAATCTACCTAGTATAAGTATTGCGAGAGGGAATGTTAACTTGTTGTAACCTTATATTGATAAAGCTCATGTTATTCGCACAAGCTTTATTCGTTTTCATGTTTAAAACGTGTGTTTGATGGGAGTTTTCTAATATTTTGACGAAAAAAAAGCCCGATAAATTCGAGCTTTAGAAATAGAATTAGATTCTAAATTGTTGATGTTTTAATCGTTTTGATTTTCTTCTGTTTCATCATCAACAAGAGGCCAACCGCCCAATGCTTTCCATTTGTTAACAATCTTGCAAAATAGTTCAGCAGTACGTTCTGTGTCATATAATGCTGAATGAGCCTCTTTATTGTCAAAAGGAATATTCGCGGTCTGGCATGCTTTCGCTAATACGGTTTGACCTAGAGCTAAGCCACTTAACGCTGCGGTATCAAAAGTGGCAAATGGATGAAACGGATTGCGTTTTAATTTTGCCCGTTCTGCGGCAGCCATCACAAAGCTGTGATCGAAATTCGCATTATGTGCAACCATGATGGCACGAGAACAGTCAGCATTTTTCTGCTCTTTACGAATTTGTTTAAAGATTTCTTTTAACGCTGTTTCTTCAGAGACAGCGCCGCGAAGAGGACTAAAAGGGTCACGGATACCATTAAATTCAAGCGCTTCTTTATGCAGAATAGCCCCTTCAAATGGCGTTACATGAAAATGGATCGTGGTTGCTGGATGTAGCCAGCCATCGTCATCCATTTTTAGTGTGACAGCACAAATCTCTAATAAGGCATCGGTTTGAGCATTAAAACCTGCTGTTTCAACATCGATAACAACAGGGAAATACCCACGAAAGCGGCTTTTAAGGCTATTGAATTCGTTATTTTGGCTCATGACACAATTTATGTAGATAAATGGATCGTTAATTATACCCAAACTACTCTAAGATGCGAATTGGCGACATGAAATCAATAGTCAGTATGAGTGTATATTAATCATTAAAGTTCTTATTTGTTTGGCCGATAAGAGTAGGGAATCTCGGTAAATAAATACAGTGAACGTTATGACTTGGTATCAAAAACAGTTAACAATAATAAGTCGTTGTCTCTTATGCTGCGGCTTATTTTTACCATTACCAAGTTTTGCCGTAACCCAGTATTTGGCTAAACCGTCCCAGTCTCAGTGGCAGTTAAAAACCAAGACCCAGCTTGAATGCCAGTTGGTACATCAAATTCCAGGTTATGGCTTGGCGCAATTTGTCTCTAAAGCGGGGAAAAAAATCAATCTGGATTTTGAGATCGATTTATATCGTTCGACAGGACAGACTGCAAATGTAAATTTGGTTTCAATGCCTGCTCGTTGGATGCCTGGCGATGCTGCTCAGCGAATGTTAAAGCTGAAATTCTTTAAGCAATTTAATGGTTATGTTGGCGGAAAAACAGCATGGACTATGCTATCTGAATTGGAGCGAGGACGAAATCCTACTTTCAGTTATCGAGATTGGTATCATAGTAATCGTTATATCGATGTCGGCTTATCTGCTGTTGCATTTCAAAAGCCTTATCAAGAGTTTAATCAGTGTTTGAATCAACTCCTTCCTTATAGCTTTGATGATATATCTTTCACTATTTTGCACTATGATAATGATAGCGAAGAACTGAATGAGCTATCACAAAAGCGATTGATGCAAATTGCTGATTTTGTCCGTGCTGCAAAAGATGTTGATTTAGTGCTGGTGGCAACATATACCGACTCTTTTGGGACCAAAAATGAGAACCAAGACTTGTCTGAACGTCGTGCGAATAAGCTTCATGAATACTTTATTTCTTTAGGATTACCACCAGATCGAATTAAAGTACAAGCCTTTGGTGAGAGACGAGAAATTGCCGATAACACTACACCTATTGGCCGTAATCTAAATCGCCGAGTCGTGATCTCTTTAGGACGCAGTTTGTAAAAAAGCCCTTACTTTTTGATTTATAAATAAGGGCTTAAATGTTGGGGGATATTGTCTAGCATTGAAACGCTTTGGGTATCAAGGGTTATTTACCTTCATCGGGATAAACTTTCTCTTTATACTCACAAAGATCTTCGATAATGCAACTACCACAGCGAGGCTTACGGGCGATACAAGTGTAACGGCCGTGGAGAATCAGCCAGTGGTGGACATCTACTTTAAATTCGGCCGGCACCACTTTTAAGAGTTTTTGTTCTACCTGATCAACATTTTTACCTTCGGCAAACTTTGTCCGATTACAAACTCGAAAAATATGCGTATCAACGGCAATTGTTGGCCAACCGAAAGCGGTATTAAGGACAACGTTAGCTGTTTTTCGCCCAACACCTGGAAGTGCCTCTAAAGCTTGGCGATCTTCGGGTACTTCACCATTGTGTTTGTCTAATAAAATGCGACATGTTTTTATCACATTCTCAGCTTTCGTATTAAAGAGCCCAATAGTCTTAATGTAGGTTTTTAGGCCGTCAACACCCAAATCAAAGATAGCTTGCGGAGTATTAGCAATAGGATAAAGCTTATCGGTTGCTTTATTGACACTCACATCAGTTGCTTGTGCCGAGAGCAATACGGCAATGAGTAACTCGAAAGGTGTTGACCAGTTAAGTTCGGTTTGTGGATGTGGATTTTCAGCGCGAAGACGCTCGAGAATTTGAACTCTCTTTTGATTATTCATGACTTTGCTTCCAAGCGAAATGATGGTGTCGCTATTACGGGTTATTATTAGCCATAATGCGACACCTTTATCTTTATTCTGATGTTGATACGGTTTTAGCTTGTTGCTCTACCGCATGTTTCTTATCTTGCTGCTTTTTATCTATGACATTCTTCAGTGCGATCATTAGGCCAACACCAAAGAAAGCCCCTGGTGGTAGCATCGCAAGTAAAAAGCCATTGTCGTAGTGAAACACTTCAATTCGTAGCGATGATGCCCAACTGCCCAGTAGACGATCTGCGCCATCAAATAATGTACCTTTACTGAGCAATTCTCGCATGGCACCCAGAATGACAAGAGCAGATGTCATACCTAAACCCATCCACAGGCCATCGAGTACTGCAGGTAGAGGCTTATTTTTGGATGCAAAAGATTCTGCACGACCAATAATGATACAGTTGGTAACGATAAGAGCGATGAAAATACCTAATGATTTATATAATCCATAAGTATAAGCATTCATAAGAAGCTGAACACATGTTACTAATGCGGCAATGATCATCACAAAGACAGGAATACGGATCTCGGAGGGAACCACGTTACGAATCAAAGAGACAATAAGGTTGGATCCGACTAATACCATAGTGGTTGCTAGACCTAAACCTAGCGCGTTAGTTACGGTTGCAGAAACGGCTAATAATGGACACAACCCCAGCAGTTGAACAACAGTTGGGTTGTTATACCATAGACCATTTTTCATCAGTTCAGTATTCGTTGACATTATTACTCTCCTGAACAATTTAGTGGCTGGTTAAGGATCTTGTCTTTATTTTGATCCCAAAACAGCGACACATTCTTTACCGATTTAACCACAGCTCGTGGGGTGATGGTTGCTCCTGTAAACTGATCAAACTCGCCACCATCTTTACGAACGTGCCAAGCAGGGTCATTTTCACCTTTTACTTTTTTGCCGTTAAAACTGTAGATCCAGTTACTGACTGACGTTTCAATTTTATCGCCTAATCCAGGTGTTTCATTTTGTTGTAGAACACGGACACCTGTAACGACGCCATCCATATTTAAACCTACAATCAGTTTAATTGCGCCACTATAACCATCAGGTGCGATCGCTTGGATAGCAATACCCACAGGTTTCCCATCCTTAGTTGCAATATAAGCAGGCTCTGAATCATTCGTACCTAATCGAGGCAAATCTTTGACCAAAGTACAGCTTTTATAAAGAACATTATCATGGCTTTGGGCTGGAACAACTTGGTTCAAGATATCCATGAGTTCGATTTCTTGTTGTTTAGCGATACGCCCTTCAGTGAGAAGGTGAGTAATGGCCACTAAACCTGTAGCAAGCAGGGCAAAGAGTGCCAAGATGCCACCATTTTTCTTCATTGCTTGAAACATATTACTTCCTATCGAGTGTGGCCGTATGTACGAGGTCGAGTGTAATAGTCGATCAGAGGAACACACATATTTGCGAGTAGTACACTGAATGCGACACCATCAGGGAAACCACCATGAGTTCGAATGAGGTATGTCATAACACCAATGAATGCACCAAAAATTAAGCGGCCTTTGACTGTTGTTGATGCTGTGATAGGGTCAGTCGCAATAAAGAAGGCTCCTAACATGGTTGCACCAGAGAACATATGAATCAGTGGTGAAGCATGTTGGGCTGGATCAACCACATAGCCAATGCTACTTGCAATAAAAAGACCTAGCAGCATGCTAACCGGGATATACCATTGAATTATTCGCATCTTAAGTAGAATAAGACCACCTAATAAGAATCCAAGGTTTACCCACTCCCAACCAATACCTGCAAAAGAGTCATAAACAGGTTTAGCCATAATATCGACAGCATGCATACCTGTTGTGAGTGAAGTTTTAAAAGTATCAAGAGGTGTTGCCATCGTCACGCCATCGATTGATAGACGAAGTTGTTGAACACTGTAACCATCTTGTGTAAAGCCAGTAAAGATGGCCATGATACTATCTAGCATTGAGGTCGGATTCGCACTCAGAGATGAGGGCGGCAACCAAGTCGTCATTTGTACTGGGAACGAAATTAGCAGTACCACATAAGCAACCATGGCTGGGTTAAATAGGTTTTGACCTAAACCGCCATAAAGATGCTTAGCGATGACAATAGCAAAAATTACCCCAATAACCGTTAACCACCATGGTGCAAGTGGTGGAATCGAAATACCAATTAATACGCCCGTAAGTAGTGCCGAATTATCTCTTAGGTAAGGAACAATAGGGCGCTTACGAAATTTGAGTACACAAGCTTCAGCAAGTACAGAAACCGTTGAGGCCAGCAGTACTTGAATGAGCGTTCCGATACCAAAGAAGTAGGTTTGTGCCGCAATACCAAAAGCAGCACAAAGAATCACGGTTCGCATGATAGCACTTGTGCTTTTTCGACTATGCGCGTGTGGTGAGCTAGCAATATTAAACACGGCTAACATTCCTCATTTTGTTGTTCTTTTGCTGCTTGTTGAGCAGCTTTACGAGCTTTAGCGCGAGCCACAGCCGCGGCAACCGCGGCTTTTTTCGGATCGCTTTCAGTACTAGTTGCGTGAGTATCTACTTCAGTTTTCTCATTTTGCGCCTGTTGCTGAGCGGCTTTTCGAGCTTTAGCGCGAGCTACAGCAGCGGCAACCGCGGCTTTTTTCGGATCGCCTTCAGTACTAGCTGCGTGAGTATCTACTTCAGTATTCTCATTTTGCGCCTGTTGCTGAGCGGCTTTTCGAGCTTTAGCGCGAGCTACAGCAGCGGCAACCGCGGCTTTTTTCGGATCGCTTTCAGTACTAGTTGCGTGAGTATCTACTTCAGTATTCTCATTTTGTGCCTGTTGCTGAGCTGCTTTCCGAGCTTTAGCGCGAGCCACAGCAGCGGCAACCGCGGCTTTTTTCGGATCGCTTTCAGTACTAGTTGCGTGAGTATCTACTTCAGTATTCTCATTTTGCGTCTGTTGCTGGGCGGCTTTTCGAGCTTTAGCGCGAGCTACAGCAGCGGCAACCGCGGCTTTTTTCGGATCGCTTTCAGTACTAGTTGCGTGAGTATCTACTTCGGTTTTCTCATTTTGCGCCTGTTGCTGAGCGGCTTTTCGAGCTTTAGCGCGAGCCACAGCAGCGGCAATCGCGGCTTTTTTCGGATCGCTTTCAGTACTAGTTGCGTGAGTATCTACTTCGGTTTTCTCATTTTGCGCCTGTTGCTGAGCTGCTTTTCGAGCTTTAGCGCGAGCCACAGCAGCGGCAACCGCAGATTGTTTCTCATCTACAGTGGAAGCGTCTGTCTGTTTATTTTCAGCCTGCGCAGCTTTACGTTCTCTTGCCTGACGTTTTCGTTCTTCACGAAGTTTTGCCATTTCACTATTATCAGGAGTCTCGTTTCCTGCTTGTGCTGATGCCGTTTGCTTCGCTTTTGCTCGAGCAATTGCTGCAGCGACTGCTGGTTTAGGTTCATTAGCCTCACTCTTAGCCGCTTGTTTCGCTTTAACTCGAGCTATAGCTGCGGCTACTGCATCATTACCACCGGTTGATGCCATCTCTTGGCGGCGATCGTCCGCTGCTTTCTTAAAGCGATTTTCCCGTTCTGCTTTATCTCGTTCCATTCGAGCTTGTTTGGCTTCAAAACGTTGGCGTGCACGCTCTGCATTGATTTCGTCTTGTTTTCGAGCCCAAATCTCAGCTTTTGCTTGGCGATAATATTGAACTAGAGGGATCTCACTAGGACAGACATAAGCACAAGCACCACATTCAATACAATCAGATAGGTTGTACTCTTCACACTTGTCGTAGTCTTTATCTTTTGCGTACCACTGCAATTGTTGTGGTAGCAATGATGAAGGGCAAACATCGGAACATGATGAGCAGCGAATACATGCCATTTCATGAGTATGAAGTGGCAGTTCTTTACGGCTAGGAGTTAAAATACAGTTCGTGATTTTAGTTATTGGCACTTCAGGGTGGGGCAATGTAAAGCCCATTAAAGAACCACCAATAATGACACGAGGATATTTCTTATCTGCTTTATAACCATAAGTATCAAGTAAATAGGAGACAGGGGTACCTAAGCGGGTAAAATAGTTACCACGTTGACTAAAAGCATCGCCAGTGAGTGTGACTACACGTTCAATCAAGGGTTCTCCATTGACAATCGCGCGCTTAATAGCAAAGGCTGTACCGATATTCTGCATAATAACGCCAACAGATGTTGAACGAGAACCAGAAGGTACTTCGCGACCAGTTAAAATTTTAACTAATTGTTTAGAGCTGCCTGATGGATATTTAGTTGGGACAACACGAATAAGAATATTATCGCCATCATGAACGTGTTGTTCGAGCGCTTTGATCGCGTCAGGTTTATTATCTTCAATTCCGATAATGGTTAATTGTGGTTTAACAATATGACGGAGAATTCGAACGCCTTCGATAACCTCTTCCGCATAATCCTGCATCAAGCGATCATCTGCGGTAATATAAGGCTCACATTCGGCCGCATTAATAATTAGAATATCAACTTGGCCTAAACCACCTTGTAACTTACGAGCGGTAGGGAAGCCTGCGCCACCTAAACCTGCAATACCATTTAAGCGAATGATATTTATCAGATCTTCACTGTTTTCTAATTCATAATCCGCAATAGGGTGTAAATCAAACCACGAATCTTTACCATCAGGTTTGATTACAATACAGAGATTACTCAGACCTGAAGGGTGTGCTGTTGTGCGCTCTTCAATGGCAGTAATTGTGCCTGAAGTTGAAGCATGAATTGGCACACACATTGCGATATCGCCTTGTGTGAGTGGTTGGCCTTTATAGACATAATCACCAACATTGACGATGATATCGCCCTTTGTACCAATATGCTGTTTTAATGGCAGAACAATCTCGTGGGGAATACCAGCAAAGGCGATTGGAGCTTGGCTTGATTGCGCTTTATTTTCTGCTGGATGGATACCACCATGAAAATCCCAAAGCTTGCCATGTTTTATTTGTTCGATAATTGATTGCATGATCAGTTAGCCTTGTCTGCCTCGGATTCGACGGGAATATTCACCACAGGGATCTGATTTAAGTTCCATTTCCACGTATCTGGTGTTTCTTCAACGGTAATCATCTCAATACAGTCAGTAGGACAAGGTGCGACACAAAGTTTACAGCCTGTACACTCATCTTTAATAACAGTATGAATAGCTTTAGTTCCACCTACGATAGCGTCAACAGGACAGGCTTGAATGCACTTAGTACAGCCGATACACATATCTTCATGAATAAAAGCAACTGATTTTAGAGGCTCTTCCTCTTGTGCAGGAGCATCAGCTTCAACTCCCATTAAGTCAGCCAGTTTTTCAACGGTTGCTTGACCACCAGGAGTACACTTATTAATAGCGTCACCATTAGCTACGGCTTCTGCGTATGGACGGCAACCTGGATAGCCACATTGACCGCATTGTGTTTGCGGTAAAATCGCATCAATTTGTTCTACGATGGGATCGGCTTCTACTTTAAAGCGGATAGAAGCAAAGCCCAATATGAGGCCGAAGATGGCAGCAAGAATAGCAATAGCGATAACGGCAATTAAAATTCCACTCATCTTACAATTTCACCAATCCGGTAAAGCCCATAAAGGCAAGAGACATCAAGCCTGCGGTAATCATAGCAATTGATGCCCCCTTGAAAGGCATAGGAACATCAGCCGCGGCAATACGTTCACGCATAGAAGCAAACAGAACCAGCACAAGAGAGAAGCCAACTGCGGCACCAAAACCATAAATAACAGACTCAATGAAGTTGTGGTGTTCATTTACATTAAGTAATGCAACGCCAAGAACGGCACAGTTTGTCGTAATTAATGGTAAGAAAATGCCAAGCAGACGATAGAGAGTAGGGCTAGTTTTGTGTACCACCATTTCAGTGAACTGAACCACTACCGCAATCACTAAAATAAAGCTTAGTGTTCGGAGGTATTCTAAACCTAATGGTTCTAGTAGATAGGTTTCCACTAAATATGCACACACTGAAGCAAGAGTTAGTACAAATGTTGTCGCTAACCCCATACCGATTGCTGTTTCTAACTTCTTAGATACGCCCATAAATGGACATAACCCTAAGAATTTTACGAGTACAAAGTTGTTAACTAACACAGTACCCACGAGTAATAAAAGGTATTCAGTCATACCGGCTTATACACATATTAAAATCAAGATCTGAATATTATCTGATTTTGTGGCCGTTATAACAACTCCTCTCGGGTAGGGTTTTTTATGATTCAGAGTCATTTGCTCATATCCTTACGCTTATTTTGTCTGTTTTTTACATAATTCAAACAACAATGATAAATTGTTAACGATATTTTCTTGGGTAAGGCTACTTTTAAGAGCAGTTTATAGAAGGTGATTGCAGAAAATTCAGTCAAAATATCTGATAAAAAAGCGAGAGGTAAAAATTTGTGACCTAAGATGCAGTAATTTCTCAAAATATCATGATGATGGTTTACGTTATGGCTATATGTTGTTGAGCATATAGTGAAATTACCGCAGCGAAATGGGAATTATAGATGGATATTTTATTGTTAAGTAACGGCAAAATTGCTGGCAATACAAACATTATGGAATTTGCTCAATCTGCAGTTATTGAACAAATCAAACGTACCGGGGCAAAAAAATTAGTACTTATCCCATACGCGGTGATTCGTTCCAGTCACGATGATCGTGTAGCTGCTGTTCAAGAAAGTTTTAATAGCTTTGGCCTTGATTGCGAAGTGATTGGTTTACATCAAGCTCAAGATCCAGTGAAGGCCATTGAAGAGGCTGATGGTATCTTAGTCAGTGGTGGAAACACTTGGATTTTAAACAAAACATTACATGATTTGGGGCTTGTAGGTCCTTTACGTAAAGCGGTATTACTTGATGGTAAGCCATATATTGGTTGGAGTGCAGGAACCAATATTTGCTGTCCAACAATTCGAACCACTAATGATATGCCAATTGTGACAGCCGCTGTGCTCTCTTCACTAAACTTTGTCCCATTCCAGATCAACCCTCATTATCTAGAAGCGAGTGTTGAAGGTCATATGGGTGAAACGCGAGATGAGCGTATTCAAGAGTTCCTGGAAATTAACCAACACGAGCCAGTTATCGGTATTCCTGAAGGCACTTGGTTGCATTTACTTGATGGTAAATTGAGCTATCATGCTGCAAATGGTAAGAAACTTAAACTGTTTAGTTATGATAATGAACCTGTGTATTATGAACAAGGTCAAGATATTCAATTCTTAATGTCGCACAGCTGCTAATTTATGTTCTCTCCCTAATCATTAGCGGTTAGGGAGTGTTCCTTCTAATTCATTGCTTTACTTACAAGCCAGATACTTATCCTCCCCTTACTTTAAAGCGACTAAGGTATATCAGTTTCTAGAATCACTCACTTGAATTATGGTTGGTTTTCTTTCTGTTTGAATGCTTGTTGAGCATGGTCTGTTATAAGTTTCCTCGATTATATAAATTATGAATTTTTTATTATTAAAAGTAGTTGACTTTGATTTATCTATTTGATTTTTATGTTTTTTATTTGGATTGCATCAGTGTTATCCACAGATTCTGTGGATAAGTTTGTTAGTCTACTGGGTTTAAAAATTTTTAATAAAATAAATTTAATTTTCTAATGTAAATATATAGTTAGATATCTATATATTCGATTTTTCTATTAATAATTTAAATTGTAATTCTAAATATCATTTAGAGTTATTAATTATATTGTCAATTTATTTTATTGAATTAGAATTAAAATTATTAAATTTAATATAATTATATTTGGTTTAGTATATGTGATATTTATTATTTTTATATTTATACCTTAATACTACTGTATTAATTATAATTTTTATCTATTAATTCTTTATAACTATTTCTAGTGGGTATTTTACATATTAACTGTAGTGTTTAATGATATTTGCGAATCAGTTAATTAACTTGATTTTCTATAATTAAATTAATAGTTGGCTAGATATATCATGGAGACCTTATGAAAAAGCTATACCTTGCAACACTACTTTGTGTCATGGCATCACCATCATTTGCAAATGATCGAGTTCATTCAGATGTTGGTGATTGGCAAGACTGTGGGCCTGTAAATATTGCAGCTGTGCAAGCAGAACATAACGGTGTGATGGTTCTATTAGAAAATGAATCAGAGGGATGGGTTGCATGGAAACGCTTAGGTGTAACGCAAGACCAACCAGTATTTGATGGTGAAATTCCTCGTTCCGTTCGTGGTAATGCTGAAATTGATGGTAATCTAGAGTTTAATACATCTTCTCATATTATGCAGTTTCAATCCCTTGCTGAAAAAGCATTACTAAATAATAAGAAAGTAAAAGTTCGTTTTGAAGGTGATGAAGTTTGTCATGCTGATAACTACAATAGTAATGCAGTAATGATTCGTTTAATTAAATAATAGTTTATTGTTAAATTAATAATAAAGCCTACATTATTTTTGTAGGCTTTTATTAAATGTTTCATATATCTTTACAGATTAAGGCTCGTAGAGTCTTTGTAATAGTTAGATTTTTATATCTTAGTTTTTCGAGATTGACATTCTTATGATTCGTTACAAAATGAAGGTACTCATCTTAGTTTAGGTATCGTTGTAATGAATGATGTATTCTCGATAGCGTCTGAATTTTCTCCATCAGGAGACCAACCCACAGCCATTAAGCAGTTACTTGAAGGCTTAGATGCGGGCCTCGCTCACCAGACGTTACTTGGTGTAACAGGGTCAGGAAAGACGTTTACGATTGCGAATGTGATAGCTGAGGCTAAGCGTCCAACATTACTTCTTGCTCCCAATAAAACCTTAGCAGCTCAACTTTATGGTGAGATGAAAGAGTTCTTTCCTAATAACGCTGTTGAGTATTTCGTTTCTTATTACGATTATTATCAACCTGAAGCATACGTTCCAACCACCGACACTTTTATTGAAAAAGATGCTTCAGTAAATGCTCATATCGAACAGATGCGACTTTCTGCCACTAAAGCGTTAATGGAACGACGAGACGTTATTATTATTGCTTCGGTGTCTGCTATCTATGGTCTGGGTGATCCTGACTCTTATCTTAAAATGATGTTGCATGTGCGCCGTGGTGATATGTTGGATCAGCGCGATATTTTACGCCGTTTAGCTGAATTGCAATATACACGAAATGATATGGCTTTTGAGCGAGGCACATTTCGAGTTCGTGGTGAAGTAATTGATATTTTCCCGGCTGAATCAGAAAAAGAAGCGGTGCGGATAGAGCTATTTGATGATGAAGTTGATCGTATTTCATTGTTTGATCCCTTAACTGGCGGTGTGATCCAGCAAGATCTTCCTCGTTATACCGTTTATCCAAAAACGCACTATGTAACCCCTCGTGAGAAAATTCTAGAAGCCATAGAAGGTATTAAGGTTGAGTTAGAATCTCGCCGTAAGCAATTTATGGATGGTAATAAGTTAGTTGAGGAGCAACGTATTACTCAACGAACTCAGTTTGATGTGGAAATGATGAATGAGCTAGGGTTCTGTTCAGGTATTGAAAACTACTCACGTTATTTAAGTGGTCGTAGTGAGGGAGAGCCGCCTCCAACTTTGTTTGATTACCTTCCTGCTGATGGTTTACTGATCATTGACGAGTCTCACGTTACGGTTTCGCAAATTGGAGCTATGTTTCGAGGGGATCGTTCGCGTAAAGAAAATTTAGTGGAGTATGGTTTCCGTCTGCCTTCTGCTTTGGATAACCGACCGTTAAAATTTGAAGAGTTTGAATCTCTTGCACCCCAAACAATCTATGTTTCAGCAACGCCAGGTAAGTATGAAATTGAAAAGTCTGATGGCGAAATTGCAGAACAGGTTGTAAGACCGACTGGATTGTTAGATCCTGAAATTGAAGTTCGTCCTGTAGCAACTCAAGTCGATGATCTCTTGTCTGAAATTCGTATTCGAGCTGAGAAAGATGAACGCGTTCTAGTCACCACCTTGACTAAGCGAATGGCAGAAGATTTAACCGAATATTTAGCTGAGCATGGCGTTCGAGTCCGCTATCTTCACTCTGATATTGATACGGTTGAACGTGTTGAGATCATTCGTGATTTACGTTTGGGCGAGTTTGATGTGTTAGTGGGGATTAACTTACTTAGAGAAGGCTTAGACATGCCAGAAGTCTCGTTGGTCGCTATTTTAGATGCAGATAAAGAAGGTTTCTTACGTTCAGAGCGCTCTCTTATCCAGACGATTGGCCGTGCAGCTCGTAACTTAGAAGGTAAAGCTATCTTATATGGAGATAAGATTACAGGCTCAATGGAAAGAGCTATAACTGAGACTGAACGCCGTCGGGATAAACAGAAGCTCTATAATGAGCAACATGGTATTACCCCTCAAAAACTGAATAAGAAAGTGGCTGATATTCTTGAGCTAGGTTCAAGTAGTCCAAAGGCCAAAGCTCATAATCGAGCTGCTCAATTACATAAAGTTGCTGAGAAAAAAGGAACGTATTCGGCGATGTCTCCGCAGCAGCTTGAAAGTGAAATTCTACACCTTGAAAAACAGATGTACGATTTTGCACAAAATTTGGAATTTGAAAAAGCAGCCGAGTTGAGAGATAAGATTCACACACTTCGTGAACAATTTATCACTAATAGCTAGAAATTAGATAAAAAAAAGCCAACCGAGAAATAAGTTCGGTTGGCGTCATTGTTTAGTGAATAGATTCCACAAACAACGTCAGTTGGCTAGGTTAACTCTTAAGTAAGAGTTACTTTATATAAAGCAGAGACCGTGCCAACTTTTCCAGTTGTACTTATTTATCCCTATATTCTTATCTTTGTCACTTTGTTGTGGTCAAAATTTGCATTGTTACACCTGTTTTATTGCATTTTGCAAAGCGTTTTGCAATTCAATATGAGAAGATTATAAAAAATGAGAATCTTTTGAACATAATCTTTCTTATTGATTAAACTTAATTTTAATTAGATTGATTTTTGGAGGGAGCAATGGAGAGCAAATCACGACAAAAACAAGTTCTAATGGTTGAAGACACTGCATCTGTTGCTGCTTTGTATAAATCTTACCTCAATCCGTTAGGCTTAAATGTCAATATAGTCGGGACGGGTAAAGAAGCGCTGAGCTTTATTCATGATATTGTTCCTGACTTAATTCTGCTGGATCTACGTCTACCAGATATGACAGGGATTGAAGTTCTTGCGGCTGTTAGAGAGCTACATCCGGATCTCGCTGTCGTTATTATGACAGCTCATGGTTCGATTGATGTTGCTGTAGAAGCTATGCGTCATGGAGCTCAAGATTTTTTGATTAAACCATGTGAAGCTGATCGATTACGAATTACGGTTAATAACGTATTAAAGCAAGAACACAAATCAAATGCTGAGCCTAAATCCAAGCAAAGTGGTGCGCAATATCAGGGCTTTATCGGTAATAGCTTGGCGATGCAGGCGGTATATCGAGTTATTGAATCGGCCGCATCTAGTAAAGCAACAGTATTTATTACTGGAGAAAGTGGTACGGGTAAGGAGGTTTGCGCTGAGGCCATTCATGCAGCAAGTCCTCGCCATGATAAGCCTTTTGTTGCCCTTAATTGTGCTGCGATTCCAAAAGAGCTCATCGAAAGTGAGTTGTTTGGTCATGTTAAAGGGGCATTTACAGGGGCTTCTTCAGAAAGACAAGGTGCTGTTGAACTCGCTGATAATGGAACCCTTTTTCTTGATGAGTTGTGCGAAATGGATTTGGATTTGCAAAGTAAGTTACTGCGTTTTATCCAAAGTGGCACCTATCAAAAAGTAGGATCGTCTAAAACAAATACTGTTGATATTCGTTTTGTTTGTGCAACTAACCGTAACCCTTGGGTAGAAGTTCAAGAGGGGCGTTTTAGAGAAGATCTCTATTATCGATTGCATGTTATTCCTATTAATCTACCCCCATTACGGGAACGGGGAAGCGATGTAATTGAAATTGCGCATGCGCTGTTAGGAATGACCTCGGTTGAAGAAGGAAAAGATTTCACCCGCTTTGCTCCTGAAGTTGTTGAGTATTTTCAAAAATATAACTGGCCTGGAAATATTCGAGAGTTGCAAAATGTGATTCGTAATATTGTGGTTTTACACTCAGGAGAGGTGGTGACCACTGAAATGTTACCACCACCACTAAATCAAGATATTGGCGCGAATATTGCAGACACTGTTCATTCTGTTTCCAATCATAGTTTGGAACAAAGTACATATTCTCTTGCCGATAACAGTAATGAGTCGGTACATAACAATAAAATTGAGCCGCTGTGGATTGTAGAAAAACGGGCCATCCAAAAAGCCATTGATGCGTGTGACGGGAATATCCCTCGCGCTGCAGGACTTCTTGAGGTTAGTCCTTCTACGATTTATAGAAAATTACAAGCTTGGCAAGATGCGGCAAGCAAATAGGAGATTGAGTCGATGACAATTAAGGTTAACGTTGAAACAGTAAAACGTCTTGCTGATGAAGTAGGGGAAGATACCGTCTCACTCTTATTTAATGTATTTAGTGATGAGCTAGAGCAATATCTGGTTAAATTATTGGCCGAGCCCTCTGTTAGTGATATTGGTGAAATTAGTCACTCAATTAAAAGCAGTGCGGCAAGTTTTGGCGCTGACGATTTAGCTCTGCTTGCTCAAGAGTGCGAATCTCGCGTTCGACAGGGACAAGATTCTTGGATTATGGACCATCTACCGGAATTACGCCAAATGGTCCAAGGTGTTGCTCAAGAGTATAAATTAATGTCAAGCAATGAGGAGTTGCTCAATAGCATGCTTTAATTTATTACGATCATGTCGCCATACATGGTTGTTGGCGGCAAGATCGGAGACATGCTGATGATAACTAGATTCCAACTCATCGTAATATTTATCCGAAAGAATAATATCGATTCTTCTGCCTCCAATTGAACGTTCACACCAGTGCAGCATAGTAGCAAGATCCATCTGTCCTGCTGGACCATTCTCTTTATCTAGGTTAGTGATAAAAACTAATCGAGCCGATGTATGTTTTAGAGCTTGAGCAATTTCTTTTAACAGTAATGATGGCATAACACTGGTTAAGAAACTGCCCGGGCCGAGTAAAATTAAATCGGCTTGCTCAATGGCGACAACGGCCTCTTTGGTCGCAGGTACTGCAGGATCTACATAAAGACGCTGAGGGACTTCAATAAGTTCATCAACGCTGGTTTCGCCACAAATGATTTCACCAGAAGGCGTCATTGCTGCAAGATCGGCAGGATATTCAGACATTGGAATAATGTGAGTCGATACTTTCAACATATCGCGAATCAAATTAATGGCATCTAATGGCCGAACACTGAGGTTATCTAATGCGGTTAACATTAAATTACCTAAATTGTGACCATTCAATTCGCCATTACCGCGAAATCGATATTCAAAGATCATTGAGCCGACAGAAGGTTCAGTAATTAGCTGATTGATGCAATTTCGGGTATCACCCCAAGCAATGCCCCCTTGGCAAGCGCGGATCCGTCCTGTTGAGCCTCCATTATCTGTTGTTGCAACAATCCCTGTGACCTGAGAACCATAGTCAGACAGTGATGAAAGGATACGCCCCAAGCCATGACCACCACCAATGGCAACGATTTTTTTATTTGATGTATTCGTATTAACCATGATTTACAGTGTAATTATACTTAAGAATAGTGTTCAAAATAGTTTATCAGAGTTTATTTATTTAAACAGTCAAAACCGTGTGAAGTGTCTGTAATATCACGTTGAGTGCAACTTCTTGCTTATTGTGTAAGCAAATGGGTGTTGTTGTTATCAAAGCCGGCTTTAATGGGGCTCTAACATCATACTCATTAAATAATCACAAGTATCAAGGCAGTTGGGTCTATTCATTAATAATTGTTTTTCGCTGGTTGGAAGAGGCAGTATTTCTAACCATCTTTGACATAACCAGGTTAGATTATCAAATTGTTTTTCTTGATGTTGTTGAGCCAGTTCAGGGTGGCTTCGATACATAATTTCTAGACGCTCAGCCAGTAATTTATGTGTTTGTTGTGTTTTCATCTCTTGCCATTTAGGAATGGATGAATAATCTCCCCAGATAACACCTTCGTGGTCTTGTCTTATTTCATTGATAAAGCCGTTATCGATACCAGAAATATTGATAGTGAGTGAATTGTCATAAATGGCAAGATCGAAATCATCCACATGAACGCGAGTTGCTATATGATAAAAACGCTGATCTTTATCAGTATTTTCATACATACAAATACCCAGCTCGCAGCAATCTTCTAAAGAGGCTTTTAATGTCTCTGTTTGAACGCCAGGTAAAATGCGAATAAACATGCGACCTGTCGGTAAAATGTGCCTTTTTTGCAGAAGTAGGGGAATATGTTGGCTCATAAAAGCTCCGTTTTGCATTATTCTCATTAACTTGGGAAAAGCAAAACGGATGCCGAATTGTTTTGGTTTTAACTTTTTGATAAATAATAGATTATTCTTATTTTGATACCGCAAGATTAATTATTTTTGATTTGCAATCCAATTTAATGCGCTATCTGAAGGCAGCAACTCAAGCTGTCCCAGTTCATTAAAATACCATCCTTTGATGAGTCCTTTTGCTTGCATGTCTTTAAAACCTGCGATCACTTCTAGCGCTGCGTGCTTAGCTTGTTGGGGCGGAATGCCATCTTCTCGCTGTAAATACAACGCAATATCATCTAGAGTGGCTGATTCAACAATATTTGACATAACGACCTCTCTTTTATTGGCAAATTATTCATTAAATCCCTTAGTAGTATTGTCGCTATTTCGCCTGAAAGGTAGAATACAGCATAATTTTTTGCAGAGTATCATCGACACTGATTGAATCTCTGATATGTTTAATAGATAAATGCCGTTGTGCAATTCAGGATTCATGGAATGAGTTGCTTTGCATAACAGCCATAGCTCCGAGCTTTATTTGCTAAGTCGCAATAGTTAAGTTGTACGATAGGTAATAAAGCCAGTGACGAGGTTTGTCACCAGGGTTGATCTAGAAATGGATTAGCCTCCCGTATTTGGAAAGGTGTTCCGTGGCGAAACAATTTGAAGATAGTTTCCATCGTAAGTTTTATTACTTGCGACTTTCTGTTACCGATGTGTGTAACTTTAAATGTACATACTGTTTGCCTGATGGCTATAAACCAGAAGAGAAAAAACCTTCTTTTCTGACTATAGATGAAATCCGTCGGGTCACGTCTGCGTTTGCTGAATGTGGCACTAGCAAGGTTCGTATTACTGGCGGAGAGCCTAGCTTACGCCGTGACTTTACCGATATTATTCATACTGTCGCTTCTCAACCAGGTATTGAGAAAGTTGCGATGACAACCAATGGTTATCGCATGGCGAAGCATGTTCAATCATGGCGAGATGCAGGTCTTACTAATATCAATGTCAGTGTTGATAGTCTTGATCCTAAAATGTTCCACCAAATTACTGGTGAGAATATGTTTCACCAAGTTATGCAGGGTATTGATGCCGCTTTCGATGCTGGCTTTGAACAAGTAAAAATTAATACCGTTTTGTTGCGTGATCTTAACTCTCAAGAATTGCCTAAATTCCTTGAGTGGATCAAAACTCGTCCTATTCAATTGCGATTTATTGAATTGATGCAGACTGGTGAAATGGACAACTTATTTACTAACCACCATGTTTCTGGGGTGAGTATTCGTAATCATCTGATTGCAAATGGTTGGTTGCTCAAAGTAAAAAGTGAAAATGATGGTCCAGCACAAGTGTTCTGTCATCCAGATTATATGGGTGAGATTGGTTTGATCATGCCGTATGAAAAGAATTTTTGCCAAAGCTGTAACCGTTTACGTGTTTCTGCGAAGGGTAAGTTGCACTTGTGTTTATTTGGTGAAGAAGGTGTCGATCTGCGTGATCTTCTCCAACAAGATGAGCAACAAGGTGAGCTAATTAGTCGTATTCAAGCCGGATTACAAAATAAAGCCGTTGGTCATTTTCTTGATGAAGGCAAAACCGGCATGACCCCTCATCTAGCCTCAATTGGCGGATAGACATTTTATTTGAGCCCATGGGTATTCTAATCGATGGGTTTCTGCGCATCCTTAAAGAAAGGAAATTTTCAGAATGACTCAATTCACACATATTAACGCTTCTGGTGAAGCCAATATGGTTGATGTTTCGAATAAAGCGGATACAGTTCGCGAAGCTCGTGCTGAAGCCTTTGTTCATATGGCTCCAGAAACATTGGCTTTGATCATTTCAGGCCAACATCATAAAGGCGATGTGTTTGCTACTGCGCGTATTGCGGGTATTCAAGCGGCAAAACGTACTTGGGATCTAATTCCTCTTTGTCATCCCCTTTTACTTTCAAAAGTGGAAGTTCAGCTTGAAGCTATTGAAGCCGAAAACAAAGTTCGTATAGAATCATGTTGTAAGCTTGCTGGAAAAACTGGCGTAGAGATGGAAGCATTAACTGCAGCATCTGTTGCTGCCTTGACTATTTATGACATGTGTAAAGCCGTACAAAAAGATATGGTTATCACTCAGGTTCGTCTGCTTGAGAAAACAGGTGGAAAATCAGGTCATTTTAAGGCAGAAGCATGATTACAGTTTTATTTTTTGCTCAAGTAAAAGAGCTGGTTGGTCAGTCTCAAATAGATGTTGAAGCAAGCGTTAATACCGCAGAAGAATTACGTCAGCAATTGACTCTTCGTGGCGATAAATGGCAGTTGGCATTAGAGTCAGGTAAGTTATTAGTCGCGGTTAACCAGACAATTTGTCCTCTCGATACAGAGATTAAAGATGGCGATGAAGTTGCTTTCTTTCCACCTGTAACAGGAGGATAACGATGATTTCGGTTCAGTTTGAAGACTTCTCTGTTGCTGATGAATATGAAAAATTAGCTCAAGGAACAGAAGCTGGTGCAGTGGTGACTTTTATTGGAAAAGTTCGCGACTTTAACCAAGGCGATAGTGTTACTGGTCTATCTTTAGAACATTATCCTGGTATGACGGAAAAAGCGCTAAGTGAGATTGTTGAACAAGCTCGTGCCCGCTGGCCGTTATTACAAGTTCGAGTCATTCACCGAGTTGGTGATCTTGATTTGGGCGATCAAATTGTGTTTGTTGGTGTTTCAAGTGCTCATCGTGGAGCTTCATTTGAAGCGTGTGAGTTCATTATGGATTATCTTAAGACACGAGCCCCATTTTGGAAAAAAGAGCAAACCCCTGAAGAGAATCGGTGGGTTGATGCTCGAGAATCAGATACCTCAGCAGCGGATCGCTGGCACAATAAGTAAATCAAATAACTTATTGGATTAAAAAGGAGCTATAAAGGCTCCTTTTTTTGTCATGATGATAAATTCCTCGAAAAACTATTCACATTAGCTTTGTTAGAGCTAAAAGAATAGTTATTCGTTTTGGAATCCTCTTTTCTATTTTATTAAATAGAACATACTATGGAACCCTCGTTGTTTAGTGATTAAATAACATCTCGATTTTACGGATGAATGAATAACGAATAATTCATGAATAATCTTTCATGTTTTGTTTTTTCATTGGCTGTGCTATGTTTTTTGTAAGCATAAATAAGCAGCTATTGTGATTGTTTATTTATTTTGGAATGCGCTATGAGTTCAAATGAAAAAGGGAGTGATATTATGATCAGGAGCGATCGCTTACTTTATGAAATTGGACCTGATGGTTTTGGTGAACGTCATTGTGAATCACTGGATCATTGGAAGCAGCGAGCCCATATGACGCTACCAAATTTTCCTGATGACGTATTAGAACAATGGTTGTACCGTCATTGGAAAGGGGTCATGTATAACTGGGGATGGCTTGATTTTCGCGGTATGGTGTTTACGAAAGAAACTTGGAGTACCGAAGATATTTTAGCGAAGGTACAGACACCTAGTCAGGATGTGATAGATCGATTATCACAACGAATGACAAATGTTATGTTTCAAAGAAGTTGGCTGGTCCAGAATATGACTGAGCGAGGTACTTGGCCCGTAGCTCCAATCGTTTTGGATTTTGAGCGTGACCTTTATGCTTCTAACGGCAAGATACTAAAAGCCCCATTTAATTTATTAGAAGGTCATCATCGATTAGCTTACTTAAAAGGATTGGTAGAGCAGGGAGAGTATGTACGAGACCAACATGAACTGTGGATTGCTAAAATTCCTGTTCATTAACACTAAATTGAGTATTTACCTTAAGAAATAGCCCCAGATAAGATGTCACTGGGGCTATTTTTTTGTTAGAGATGAAGGTCTCACTATTTTGTCAGTTCTTTTACCTGTTGCTCTTTTACTTCGCCTTTAAGTTTTCGTGACGGTGGTACATAACCATGACGTCCACGAAAAGAAGGACTTGGTCGGGAGATACACCCTGCTGGTCTCATTGTTATTCTCTATTTTAGTTGTAATAACGCGATATATATTGCTAAACCCACGTAACGTAGTGATTCTCGCAATATGAAAATAATAGATCGAATAATTAACTTAGAGTGCTAACAAGTTCAAATTTTAGTCCTTGGGATAATTTAATCTAATAGCATAATTTGTTATTCGATTTTGTTATTTCAGTTGAAGCCACTATCGATAAGCTCTGTTAGTATTATTGGATGTTAATAACTTGTTAGCGATAATCGATTTGGTGTGCCATAGTTATTAGTGAGCCTAGATATAGGTTGGATTGTGAATTTGACAGCGGAGTGTGTAATGAAACATAAGCGTGTATCGAATAAACAAATGCGCCAAATGATGTCAGACCTCGGCATAGGCGACGATCATCAAGATGAAGAGCAGTTACTGTTAGAGCGCCGAGATCAGGCGGTAAGTGAAGATAAACAGTTAATTAATCTAGATAGTGAAAATAAATAATTCGACTTTGTAGCAAAAGCGCCTCTGCAAATAAGTGTTTGTGGGGGCGTTTTTATTTTGTCTGAAAAATGAATAGATTGATCTATATAGAAATAGAGGAGTAGCCATGGATTGTTAACAGTAACCAGTATTAATTGTATGGTTTAAGTTAATTTATCTATTTACATGCATAATTGTGTGTTTTTTATTCAATAATGCCTTTTGATTTAGTTTTTTTGGCGGAATTTACTTTTTTGGTTGGCTTTTTTAAAAGAAATGTCTACGGGCTATAAATTGCTTGGTTTTTTTTACTGAATTATTACCACTTATTAAGAATAATGCTGCTTTTTGTAATGGAAATGTGGCTAATTGCTTCAATGCCTGTTAATGTCATAGGCAATTCTTCGGTTTGATTGGCTTTATTGAGGATGAAATAGAGACCAATAACGTAGGAGTCGAGACCTATCAACTGAAGAACATCATGGACGTAAGGATGTATTTGGAGTAAATGCATGTATAAAAATAAAATCACTCAGGCTCTATGGATGAGCGCAGGTTTGGCTGTTTCTGCTGGTAGTTTTTCTGTTGTAGCAGCGCAAGTACCTGAAGGTGTTAAATTGGCTGACTCACAAGAGTTAGTGCGTAATAATGGCTCAGAAGTAGAGTCGCTTGATCCGCAGAAAGTCTCTGGAGTACCAGAATCAAATATTATCCGAGATCTTTTAGAAGGACTGATTAACCAAGATGATAAAGGCAACCTAGTTCCTGGAGCTGCTTCGTCTTGGGAGAGTAGCGATAATAAAGTATGGACTTTCCATCTTCGTCAAGATGCTAAATGGTCAAATGGTGATCCAGTAACGGCTGAAGACTTTGTCTATACTTGGCGTCGTCTTGCCGATCCAAAAACAGCATCCCCTTATGCTTCGTATTTATCAATGACGACTATGCATAATGCAGAAGCGATCATTAATGGCAAAGCTGCGCCTGATTCATTGGGTGTTGAAGCCGTTGACCCTCACACTTTAAAAGTGACACTCGACAAAGCCGTTCCTTATTTCCCGGCAATGTTAGTGCATACTTCAATGAAACCTGTTCATGCTAAGACCGTTGCTGCACACGGTGATAAATGGACTTCGGTTGATAACTATGTCTCTAACGGTGCTTATAAACTGGATAAATGGGTTGTCAATGAGCGTATCGAACTTGTTCGTAATGAAAACTATTGGGACAATAAAGAGACAATCATTAACAAAGTTACATACTTGCCGATTGAAAACCAAGTAGCGGCAATGAATCGTTTCTTGGCTGGTGAAATCGATCTTACCTATGAGGTGCCAAACGAGCACTTTAAGCGTTTAGTAAAAGAGCATCCAGACGCTGTTAAGGTAACGCCATATTTATGTTCATACTACTATGAATTTAATACAGCACGTAAACCATTTGATGATGTACGAGTGCGTAAAGCGCTGTCTTATGCGATTGATCGCGATGTCATTGCTAAGTTTATTGTTGGTAAAGGTGAAACTCCTGCTTACAACTTTACCCCTCTTGCCACTAACGGCATTGAAGTAGACCTGCCTGATTATTCGAGCTTATCGCAAAAAGAACGTATTGCTAAAGCGAAAGAATTGCTTAAAGAAGCCGGATATGGCGATAAACCTTTAACCTTTGATCTGCTGTATAACACCTCTGAAAACCATAAGAAGATTGCCGTTGCTATTGCCTCGATGTGGAAGAAATCATTGGGGGTTACCGCAAATCTTGAAAACCAAGAGTGGAAGAGTTACTTAGACAGTAAGCGCCAAGGTAACTTTGATGTTTCGCGTGCTGGATGGTGTGGTGATTATAATGAAGCTTCAACATTCTTAGCGATTATGCGAGATGGTCACTCTCAGAACTATCCAAAGTACACCAGCAAAGCGTACGACAAAGCACTTGATGATGCATTAGCTGCTGCCTCGATTGAGAGTCGAGCTCAAGCTTATAAAAATGCAGAAAGTCTATTAGCGACCGACATGCCAATTATGCCTATTTACCACTATGTTAATGCGCGATTGGTGAATCCAAAGGTAGGTGGTTATCCGATGAAGAACCCTGAAGATAATATCTACTCCAAAGATCTTTATATCATCGCAAAATAATAGCGACCTAAAAATATTATAACGATAACGCTGCCTCAGGATGGGGCAGCGAGTTTTAACACAACATTGAAGCGGCTGAGTTTATGATTAAGTTCATTGCAAAACGGATTTTTGAGGCCATACCGACCTTACTTGTATTAATTACTATCTCTTTTTTTTTGATGCGATTCGCACCGGGAAACCCTTTTTCGTCAGATCGACCTTTACCTCCGGAAGTTATGGCGAATATCGAAGCAAAATATGGGTTAGATAAACCTGTTTTTGAACAATACACCACGTATTTAGGCAATATTGTTCAAGGCGATTTTGGACCCTCTTTTAAATATAAAGACTTTACGGTGAATGAATTGGTTGCTGATGCCTTTCCCGTTTCAGCAAAGATTGGTATTGCGGCCTTTATTTTTGCGGTTGTGATGGGAGTAACCGTTGGGACCATTGCGGCACTTAAACACAACACATGGGTTGATTATCTCATTATGTCGACCGCGATGGCAGGGGTGGTTATGCCATCGTTTATTCTTGCCCCTGTATTGATTTACATTTTTTCTATCTCAATGGGATGGTTGCCTGCTGGTGGTTGGAATGATGGTTCGTGGCAATATATGATTTTGCCGATGTTTGGTATGGCCCTACTTTATGTGGCAACCTTTGCTCGTATTACCCGCGGTAGCATGATTGAAACACTGAATAGTAACTTTATCCGAACGGCTCGAGCGAAAGGATTAAGTTATCCCTATATCATTATTAAACATGCACTCAAACCTGCGCTATTACCTGTTGTTTCTTATATGGGTCCTGCATTTGTCGGCATAATTACCGGTTCGGTCGTGATTGAAACCATTTTCGGTTTACCTGGAATTGGAAAGCTATTTGTTAATGCCGCGTTTAACCGTGATTATTCCTTAGTACTTGGTGTGACAATTTTGATCGGTACATTAACTATCGTATTTAACACCATTGTCGATATTGTTTTAGCCTATATCGATCCAAAGATTCGTTACTAAGGAGCCTGATTATGATGCTGGTAAAAAAAGATAATGTAGAGGCCTTAGAAAAGTTTTCGGATCAACTGGAAGTGGAAGGTCGCAGTTTATGGCAGGATGCTCGAATCCGTTTTATGCGCAATAAAGCTGCAATGGTTTCTCTAGTTATTCTGTGTGTTATTACTCTTTGGGTCTCTTTTGGCCCGATGTTCAGTCAATATGCTTTTGATGATACTGATTGGTATGCTTTGCATGCAGCGCCATCATTTGGAGTTGAAGGCCACTATTTTGGTACCGATAGCCTAGGTCGCGATCTGTACACTCGAACGTTAGTCGGCGGTCGAATTTCACTGATGGTCGGTATCTTAGGTGCTTTTGTTGCCGTCTTACTTGGAACCTTATATGGCGCAACATCTGGTTTTATCGGTGGTAAAACTGACCGAGTAATGATGCGTATCTTGGAAATACTATATTCGATTCCGTTTATGTTCTTTGTCATTGTGCTCGTGACCTTCTTTGGTCGTAATATCATGTTGATTTTCATCGCGATTGGAGCAATTTCATGGCTTGATATGGCGCGTATTGTTCGAGGGCAAACACTGTCATTACGAAATAAAGAATTTATTGAAGCCGCATACGTTAGTGGTGTGAGTAAATGGGGCATTATTACTCGTCATATCGTTCCTAATGTACTGGGAATCGTTGCAGTTTATTCAACGTTGTTAGTTCCATCGATGATATTAACTGAGTCATTTCTAAGTTTCTTAGGCCTTGGGGTGCAAGAACCTATGACCAGTTGGGGGGCTTTGCTACAAGAAGGGTCTCAGACAATGGAAGTGGCCATTTGGCAGCTTCTCTATCCTGCAGCCTTCATGGTGGTAACACTCTTCTGTTTTAACTATGTCGGTGATGGTTTGCGCGATGCGTTGGATCCAAAAGATCGTTAGGGATAATAAATGATCTTGGTGCTATTTACACAATAACAATGAGTTAGCATCAACTTCAGTAAAAGGATGTAATATGAGTTTATTAGATGTAAAAGATTTACGCGTTGAGTTTACGACTCAAGATGGCATCGTAACGGCGGTTAATGATCTTAACTTTTCTCTAAATCAGGGCGAAACATTAGGCATCGTTGGTGAATCAGGCTCAGGAAAAAGTCAGACTGTTTTCGCTATTATGGGTCTATTGGCAAAAAACGGTAAAATCAGTGGCCGAGCAGAATTTGAAGGTCGTAATATTTTAAATTTGCCCGAGCGCGAGCTTAACAAAATCAGAGCAGAACAAATTGCGATGATTTTCCAAGACCCAATGACTTCCTTAAATCCTTATATGAAGGTTAGCGAGCAGCTGATGGAAGTCTTAATGTTGCATAAGGGAATGTCAA
Source organism: Photobacterium damselae subsp. damselae (assembly GCF_038086725.1). NCBI lineage: Bacteria > Pseudomonadati > Pseudomonadota > Gammaproteobacteria > Vibrionales > Vibrionaceae > Photobacterium > Photobacterium damselae. The sequence goes on along the minus strand of NZ_CP146970.1, from coordinate 2,284,691 downwards.
AACAGCAAGCTTTCGAAGAGTCGGTTCGTATGCTTGATGCAGTAAAAATTCCCGAAGCGCGTAACCGTATAACCATGTATCCTCATGAGTTTTCTGGTGGTATGCGTCAACGAGTTATGATTGCCATGGCGCTATTATGTCGACCAAAACTACTCATTGCCGATGAGCCAACAACCGCTCTTGATGTGACAGTTCAAGCTCAAATTATGGAGTTATTGAATGATCTTAAACAAGATTTTAACACCTCGATTATTATGATCACTCATGATTTGGGGGTTGTTGCCGGAAGTTGTGACAAGGTCCTTGTGATGTATGCTGGGCGTACCATGGAATACGGTAAGATCAATGAGATTTTCTATCAACCGGGCCATCCATATACAGAAGGGCTACTGAAAGCGATTCCTCGTCTTGATACTGAAGGGGAAATGCTGCCAACCATTCCTGGTAATCCGCCAAACTTATTAAATTTACCTGTCGGCTGCCCATACCAAGAGCGTTGTCATCGAGTGTCTGCTCGTTGTCATCAAGAAGCACCTATATTGACCCCTTTTGCAGATGGTCGTTTACGTGCATGTTTTGCTGAAATGGAGGTGGCATCATGCTAGCAGAAAAAAAAGTATTGTTAGATATTGATGAATTAAAGGTTCATTTTAGTATTGCGGCAAAATCATCATGGCCTTGGTCTAAGCCGACTCAATTAAAAGCGGTTGATGGGGTCAGCATTCGTATCTTTGAAGGCGAAACCTTAGGCGTTGTGGGGGAATCGGGCTGTGGTAAATCAACCTTTGCTCGTGCCATTATTGGTCTTGTTGAAGCTACAGAGGGTAAGGTCGTTTGGCTCGGGCAAGATTTAACGGCATTATCTGCTAAAGAGTTGCGTTTAAAGCGTAAAGAAATTCAAATGATTTTCCAAGATCCGCTTGCATCATTAAACCCAAGAATGACGGTGGGGGAAATTATTGCAGAGCCGCTCAAAACCTTTTATCCAGAGCTGTCAAAAGATGAAGTAAAGCAGCAGGTTAAAGAGATGATGGCCAAGGTTGGATTACTTCCTAATGTAATTAACCGTTATCCACATGAGTTTTCTGGCGGTCAGTGTCAGCGTATTGGTATAGCGCGAGCATTAATTCTTAAGCCTAAAATGATCATTTGTGATGAACCCGTGTCGGCACTTGATGTATCAATTCAAGCTCAAGTTGTGAATCTTTTAAAATCACTGCAACAAGAGATGGGTCTGAGCTTAATTTTTATTGCTCATGATTTGTCGGTGGTAAAGCATATTTCTGACCGTGTTTTAGTGATGTATTTAGGTAATGCGGTAGAAATGGGAGAGGGGGAAGCGCTCTTTGCTGACCCTAAACATCCATACACCAAAGCGTTAATGTCTGCCGTCCCCATTCCTGATCCTGAATTGGAACGAAATAAACACATCGAGTTACTAGAAGGGGATTTGCCTTCACCGATGAATCCGCCATCAGGTTGTGTATTTAGAACTCGATGTCCGAAAGCTACAGAAGAGTGCTCAAGACTTAAGCCCGAACTACAAGGTTCAGACTTTCATGCCGTTGCTTGCATTAATGTCTAATTAAACGAAATGAGCCCTGTAACTACTGTATACAGGGCTCATTCGTTTAAAAGTGAAAAATAGAAAATCACAAGAGTCGCTATACTTAAAGCAGTTGCTCTTTTAATTTTTCAAGTCGCTCTTTCTTATGTAATTTATTGTTATATAAGATTTTATCTGCTCTTGCTATTACTTCTTCCAATGTTTCATTTTCTTCAAATTGGACGCAACTAGTTGTAATTGTAGCTTTAATCTTTTCTGGATGAAAATCCTCTTTAAATACAGAACACTCTAATCTACGACTTAAAGCATATAGGCTTGACCGATAGTTGTATTTGGTAAAACGATACAGAATTCATCTCCACCTAATCGAATGCAAATATCACTATTACGACTAAGATTAAAAATTTGAGTCGCGATGTGTTTTAAGGCGAGATCTCCGACATCATGACCATATTGATCATTAATTAATTTAAAATCATTAGCATCGATAATAATAAAAGAAACAGGAGAATGGGTATTCTTAGTTTCTTGTAATAATGGCATAACGGAGCTTTTTATAATTCTACGATTATATAAGCCTGTTAATGAATCAGTATATGCTTCTATTTTATATTCATGCTTTTGAGCTTTATGCTTTTTTAATAAACTATACATATAGTTTAGTATGATAAGCAAAATTAGGATGAGAGATATATCCTGAATAGATAAATATAGAATATAAAGACCTGATATATCAGCATTAATAGATAAATCATCATTAATTTTTTGTGACATTGTAATCCATGGTAAGTAGCTACGGTCACCATTATTAAGAGAAATTGCTGTATTTTCACCTTTATCATACAAATAAATATTGAGGTATTGTTTAAAATCTCTCGGTAGAGTTATTGCATTCATTAAAGATTTAACAGGAATATCAACACCAGCATCACCCATGATAGAGTTATCTGTCATAAAAACAGGTGATTTTATCGATATTACCATATCATTAGTAAAGAAGTCTCGATAAGGATGAGTAAAAAAGAATCCCTTTCTTAAGGTTGTATCTTTTTTTAGCTTCAATTTTTGTTCTGAATAAAAATCAGTAGTAAAAAAATCTTTAGTCATATTGAATTCCCGGATGGAATACTTTGATGACAAATAAAAATATTTATTTTTATGTGATATATAGTAGTAGTTATACATAATACTACGGCGATGTTGCTCTGCCCATAAATCATCTAAAATTTGAAATAAGTTTGTATCATGATAAATATCTTCAGTTGGTATTCCTGAGCCAACTAAACTACCATTCAATAAGTTATCAGGATTAATACCTCGATTAAAACCAAATTCTTTCATTGATGGATAAGTATAAATAGAAACTAAGCCTGGTTGAGACATTATAGATGTTTCTTTTACTGTGTTTGTGACTGTCTGTGCATAGCGGTCATTACGATAAGCTAATGTCATTAGGCTTGACTTGACAAGTTTAAGATTCGAATCGATATAAGCCTTATTTGATTCAATTTGGTGATAAAGATTAAATGCTATAAGACCAATGACTGCTAGTGAATTAATGCTAATTATCAATAACTTATGCCATGTCTGGTTTTTTATTGAAAGAAAGCTTTCACTATGATTGTGTGCATTTGCAAGTAAGTGTTTGTTTTCTGACATCAGTAGTTTAACCCATACAGATATTAGTTATTGGTTGTGGTTTGCCGTACAGAAATCCTTGATGATAGTGAATACCAATTGAATTTAAGGTTTCTGCTTGAGATTTATCTTCAATACCTTCGGCAATAATTTCTACTTCGGCTCTATCGGCAAAAATGACAAGGCATTCTAAAAGGTTTTTCTGTTCAACTTTATCTATTTTATCGATAAAGGATTTATCAACTTTAATGGTAGTTGCGCACAATTTTTGAAGAATCGTAACATCATTGTAGCCCATACCTATATCATCAATTTTTATTTTTATTCCAATAGCATTTAATGCTTGGCACACTCTTGAGGCGTTTTCTAAATTTTTAATTGGTGTTCTTTCGGTGAGTTCTAATGCAAAGTATTGGCCCGGAATATTATATTCTTCTAATACGGCTTTGATATATCGAACGAGTTCATCATCTTCTAAAGTTGTTGCACTGACATTAATACTAAAATAACGGTTAATTGAAAAACCTTGATTTAACTCTTGTAGTGATTTGATATCTTTTGCAACTTGACTAATCAATTGAAAAGTTATTGGAGTGATTAACCCGTTCTGTTCTGATTCTGGAATAAAATCTAAAGGTTCAATGATCTTATTATCCGTTTTTTTCCAGCGAATAAGTACTTCATAGCCACAAATTGTATTATTTTTACTGTCAATAATAGGTTGATAGTAAGGTAATAATTCATTTTTCTTTACGGCATTAAGTAATTGATATTTTAATAAAATAGAGGTTGGTGTTAGTTTGTAGTATAAGAATAGGCTTGTTAGCAGGTTTACAGCTAATATGGCATAGACTGCTAATGACAAACCCTGGTGATTAATATCTAATAGTTCGATAAAGATTGAGATACAGATCGTTATTAGGATTGCTACATTCAAAAATGTCAGTTTATGTACTTTAGCCATAACGTACTCGTATTTACTATTTATGAAAAACGCTGTCGACTATAGCAAAAAATACTTAAGATCCATTCTAAAGACTTTTGAGAAATACGTATTTAGGCCATGTAATATTTTGTTTTATTTGCATTATGATAAAGCAATTATATTGGTTTAATTTTAGTATTATTTAGTGTTTTTTATGTTTAACTGATTGGTTATAAAGAGATTATGTTGGGGTGTTGTGTTTAACACCCCAGTAAAGCTTATTAGTCTTTAAAGTACCAATAGCCTAAATTCACAAGGGTTGTGAGTAGCGACATAAAGTCAGTATTTGTCGCGTATTCGCCAAGGTCTTGCGCGGTAAACGATTCAATATCAGCAAGGAAAAATCCTGTTTTATCTAATGAGTCTGGTAGTTCAAACGTTTCACCATTGATAAAAATGATATGTGTTTCATCTGCATGGTAGAAAGCTCGTAAGCCACCTAAGCGAGCTAATGTTTCACCATTAAACAACTGTTGTTGTAGCTCTTCAGTAGTATATTCAGGGTCACAAGCAACCAAATCTAATTCATGTCTATTCTGACTGAGATATTCACCCATCCAACGTTTCATTAATTCTGGATGATCAAGTAAGCTGCGCATCATATTTTCAAGATCTTGATGTTCACTTGCTAATATTGCGCCATGATTATTTCGAGCAGGTAAATTTGGATTATGATAATGCACATCACCAATATCATTCGCAATAATATGATCGGCAAAGCTACTTAATAATTCTTGTTTTTTGGGAGAGCGGAAACCCACAGAGAAACTCATTGCAGTTTCAATAGTATCGCCATCGTGGGGAAAACCTGGTGGAATATATAAAATATCACCAGCTTCAATTACTTCATCAATAATAGGTTCAAAGGATTTAATTTGACGTAAGGCCGGGTGACGAAATTCTTCTTCATAATCGTCTTTTTTAGGGCCTACACGCCAACGACGTTTGCCTGAACCTTGAGTAATAAATACATCATATTGATCAATATGTGGACCAACACCGCCACCTGGAGTCGAGTAACTGATCATTAAGTCATCAAGCAGCCACCCTGGTAATTGACGAAATGGGGTAACTAAACGAGCCGCACCTTCGTGCCAGTAGTTCACTGATTGGACTAAGAAAGACCAGTTATTTTCTGGCATATTATCAAAAGATAGCGGACCGTGTTGTACGTCCCATTCGTCACCATCTCTTGCAACGTAGCGAGAGTCGATATCTTCTTCCATCGCTAATCCTGCTAGCTCATCGGCAGAGATAGGATCAACAAAATCTTTGAAGCCACCTTTAATGATAACAGGTTGTTTCTGCCAGTATTTTTCTAAAAACTCTTCGAATGAAAATGTCAGTTGGTACATAAGGCTGTCTTTCATATTGGTATAAATTGGCGTGATTATATACCTAAGTCACTTCAAGGTGCTAGGTTCAGTAAGGTGGGGGGGATGTGCTGACAAGATAATGATTAAAAGAGGGGGTAAATGAGAAATTAAAAATGAGTTGAGTTGTTATAGATATTTTTAACCAAATGCTGGCAATTTTAAGCTTATATCGTGTTAAGTTACCAATAATTAGAATGATTTTGATAGGCAGTTTAGGATAGCTAGATGGTAATTTTGGCACTTGGCTTTTTAATTTTTGTTTTATGTAGCGTTTTCTTTTTTAAAATACCGCTATTTTTATTTGTTATTTATTGTGTGATGTCTCTAGTTACTTTCTTATTTTATTGGAAAGACAAACGTGCAGCAGTGCGTGGAGAGTGGCGAATACCTGAGAAAACACTTCATATAATGGAGCTTGCTTGCGGTTGGCCTGGGGCTCTTGTTGCTCAACAGACACTACGTCATAAATCACAAAAACAACCGTTTAAGCTGATCTTATGGATGGCTATTGTTGCAAATAGTGCGATTTTTATATGGTTATTGACACCAATGGGGATGAAATTTCTTCATACACTAGGCGTAATTTGATAGAGATAAAAAAGGGGAAGAGTCCATCTTCCCCAAAAAAAGAAATGTAAGCAATGAATTTAAATTAAGCTATAGCTATGCAACTTCGCCAGGAAGCAGCCTCAACAGAGGGAATGCAGCCTTTGCTTGATCATGAGAAACAATAAAGCCAGACAACTCTGATGTTTCAATATGAAATGCTTTTGCAACATAACCATCACTGTTTCGCTGTATTTCCCATGTTAGCTCTGAGCCTACCGTTTTTCCTGCTAAATTTAGTGGAATCCAAGGTGTTTTAGCTTTAACTAAACTGGCGGGTAAACGAACGGGTGTTGCCGTACCTGCTAATGTTTTTGCTAATGCCATGGCAGCCAACATGGTTGGTTGAATAAATGCTCTCACTCTGCCATAAAGCTCTGCACAATCACCGAGAGCATAAATATTTGCATCTGATGTCTGCATATATTGGTTAACAACAATACCATGATTAACCATTAGTCCGGCTTGTTGTGCCAATTGCGTATTTGATCTTAGCCCCATTGCGGCAATAACAACATCGGAACTGATTACTTCGCCATTATCTAGTTCAACTAGCATTTCTTGATGATGTCGATTAATAGCTGAAATTCCACGATTTAACTTAAAATCGACACCATTTAACGCCATCGTATGTTGTACTTCTGAGCCTAAAAATGGCGGTAGCATGGCAGGAAGAATCGATGCCGCTTTATCACATAATGTAACCTGCTTATGACTACTTGCAAGATCCATAGCAATTTCAGTACCGATTAAACCTGCACCTAGAACCGTGATTCGTTTGGCTGTTATTAATCGCTCTTGGGCTTGTTCAAACTCTTGTAAACTATTTAGAGTAATGATCTCATCTGTTGCATTGCCTGCAAACGGAGGAACAAATGCTCGTGAGCCTGTTGCTAAAATTAGATTTGAATAAGTTAAAACCTGATCATCGATTGAGACTGTTTTCGCTTGTGGATCAATCGCCGTAACATAGGTGTTAGTGATTAACTTTACACCATTAACTTGAGCAAATTCAGTTGCAGATTGCTTTATCAAATCTGTAGCGCGTTGTTGTCGAGAAAAGACATGACTAAGATCCGGTTTTGAATAATCGTCACCATTATCTGCAGTAATAATGGTAATTTCAGTATCTTGATCTAACTTACGAAAAGATTTTACCCATTGGTAAGCGGCAAAACCGCTACCAATAACAATAATAGGGTGTGACATACTTATTCCTTCTTCGGCCAGAATTTAGTCATTAATTGGTTCAAATACGTCTTTACCAATGCCACATTCTGGGCAAAGAAAGCTATCTGGAACATCTTCCCATGCTGTACCTGGTGCCACCTCTTGGTTAGGCTCACCAATTTCAGGGTCATATACCCATTGGCATACAGTACAAAGCATTTTCTGGCCAATTTTTTGAGGACTACACTGCATTTTTGATTCAGTACTTGGCGCTGTGGCTTGCTGAATATTTAATGGTGCTGATTTCGCAGGCGTTACAGGTGCTGCGCTTGGTTTTGTTTTTACTGTAAGAGGTGCGAGGGCCCATTCACGAGCAATTGTGCGACCATGTTCACGACACTCTTCGATTGCTTTACCATCTGGACGCCATTTTGTTTTAAGGCCGACTGTAGTAAAGAATCCAGCGTCAGTTAAACGAGCATGAATGCGATCAACTGCACCACCGTTCCAACCATAACTACCAAAGGCGCCCGCTTTTTTACCTTTAAAGCGTAGGCCGGTAATCTCTTCTAGCATACCTGCAACTTTTGGCATCATGACATTGTTCATAGTAGAAGAACCAACAAGAATACCCTTGGAACCAAAGACATGAGCTAGAATTTCATTTTTATCGTGGCGAGCAACATTAAAGATTTTCACGCTCACATTTGGATCAGTTTCAGTAATACCTTGAGCGATAGCATCTGCCATCATTCGAGTATTATTCGACATGGAGTCATAGAAAATCGTGATTTTGTCTTCTTTGTATTCGTTTGCCCAAGTAAGGTATTGCTCAATAATCTGAGTTGGGTTTTCACGCCAAATAACACCGTGAGAGGTTGCTACCATAGAGACAGGCAGATTAAAGCCGAGTACTTCATGGATTTTAGCCGTAACAAGAGGGCTAAATGGCGTTAGGATATTGGCGTAATAACGTAAGCACTGCTCCATTAATTCAGTTTGATCGACTTCATCGTTAAATAGGCGTTCATCACAGTAATGTTGGCCAAAAGCATCATTACTAAATAGCACAGCATCGCCAGTCATGTATGTCATCATGCTATCAGGCCAATGCAGCATTGGAGTTTCAACAAAAACAAGAGATTTGCCGTTACCGATATCAAGGCTATCACCTGTTTTTACTACATTAAAGTTCCATTCAGGATGATGGTGATGACCAACAATCGAGTCAATAGCATTAGCGGTACAGTAAATTGGAGTACCAGGAATTCGAGCCATTAATGCTGATAACGCCCCCGCATGATCTTCTTCTGCGTGGTTAATAACAACATAGTCGATTTCATTTAGATCAATTTCTTGTTCTAAGTTTTGTAGGAAAGCATGACTAAATTTGTGATCAACAGTATCAATAAGTACTGTTTTTTCTTCACGAATTAGATAGCTATTATAACTTGTACCTTTGGTTGTTTTGTATTCCGTACCATGAAAATCACGCACTTCCCAGTCGCGTTGACCTACCCATTGAATATTATTTTTAACTTGAATAGCCATGGTCGTATCCTTTGGTTCTCTAATAAAATTACTTAAACATGTATTCTGAATGCAAGTTTACTCTCAAAAATAAAATCGTCAATTACAAAGTTGCACCAAAAATGCATGTTTAAGATAGGCTATTGATTTAAATTGTTTTATTTTTAAAAATTTCTTTTTGGTGAGATGGAGAGGAGAAGGTGGTTCTGATGTTTACGGAAAATTGAAACAAAAAAAGCGAGCCAAATTGACTCGCTTAAAGAGGATTTTACTGCAGAAATAATTTACAGTTTATCAGTTAGCTCAACAGCTGCACCAATATAGGTTGCAGGAGTCATCGCTTTTAGACGAACTTTCTCTTCTTCTGGTAGTTCTAGGCCATCAATGAAAGTACGCATACCTTCACTATCAACACGTTTACCACGAGTCAGTTCTTTTAGTTTTTCGTACGGTTTTTCGATGCCGTAGCGGCGCATTACCGTTTGGATTGGTTCTGCTAGCACTTCCCAGTTACGATCCAACTCAGCTTCTAATGCTGCTTGGTTAACTTCTAGCTTGCTGATACCTTTTAATGTTGATGTGTAAGCAATAATTGCATAGCCACAGCCAACACCTAGGTTACGTAATACTGTTGAGTCAGTTAGGTCACGCTGCCAACGAGAGACAGGTAGCTTTTGTGCTAGGTGAGCAAAGATGGCATTTGCAAGACCAAGGTTGCCTTCAGAGTTTTCAAAGTCAATAGGGTTAACTTTGTGAGGCATTGTTGATGAGCCAATTTCGCCTACAACTGTTTTTTGTTTGAAGTGACCCAGAGCGATATAGCCCCATACGTCACGGTCAAAGTCCAGCAAGATAGTATTGAAACGAGCAAATGCATCAAACAATTCAGCAATGTAATCGTGTGGTTCGATCTGAGTTGTGTATGGATTCCAAGTTACGCCAAGAGAGGTAACAAACTCTTCGCTGTACTGGTGCCAGTCAATTTCAGGATAAGCGGATAGGTGAGCATTATAGTTACCGATAGCACCGTTAATCTTACCTAGGATCTCAACATTAGCAATTTGCTTAAATTGACGCTCCATACGGTACGCCACGTTTGCCATTTCTTTACCCATTGTTGATGGAGAAGCTGGCTGACCGTGAGTACGAGTAAGCATAGGTACGTGACGGAATTGGTTTGCAAGGTCTTTGATAGCATCAATAACATTACGAACTTCAGGTAGCATCACTTTTTCACGAGCTTCAGTTAGCATCAGTGCGTGAGAAAGGTTGTTGATGTCTTCAGAAGTACAAGCAAAGTGAATGAATTCATTAACAGCGTGCAGTTCAGGAACTTGCGCTACTTTTTCTTTTAAGAAGTACTCAACCGCTTTAACATCGTGGTTTGTTGTACGTTCAATTTCTTTAATGCGTAGTGCATCTTCTTCGCTAAATTCAGCCGCAATACGATCAAGATATGCGTTCGCTTCTGCGCTGAATGCAGGAACTTCCACAATAGCGTCAGTAGCAGCCAATTTTTGTAACCAACGGATTTCAACAATGGTGCGGTATTTTAGCAGACCAAATTCACTGAAAATGCTGCGTAATACGCTTGTTTTACTTCCGTAGCGGCCATCTACTGGGGAAACAGCAGTCAATGCTGACAGTTCCATATTGGGTCTCTCCTGATTAGTAAGGGTTAAACTCATAGTACAAATAAAAAGTCGCTCAAAAAGAATGAGCGACTAAAAGTGTTTAGCAGCGAGCGAGAAGGATTTTTGCTTGCTCAACCATCTGTTTACGACCAAAGATCAGATGGCGGCGTTTACCTCCTACTTGTCGCCATAGTACAGCACTGCGAATGGCTGCGAGTAATAGGGCGCGCACCTTATGCTGAACTTGAGGAATTTGCAGTTGTGCAGGAGTACCAGAGACTTGGATTCGAGGCCCAAGAGGACTGATAATATCTAAATACACACTCGCAATATTGCTCAGCATTTGCTCTTCAAGTAATTCAAAATGTTCCGTTTGGCGTTTAAGAAGATCAATACGATCACCCAATTGAGCCATACTGTCTCGACGGCCAGAGAGTTTACGCTCTAGTGCCATCACACCCACTAAGTAGCGAGTTAGTTCATTGCCCGATGAGGTGTTATCAATATCTTTAACCAAAGCTTCTAAGCCAATGCGAAGATTCGCTTCATCGCTGTGATATACCGCTAACGTATTTGCAGGGTCGGTAACTAAGATGCTTTCTAGCGTTGCCGTTAACATTTCGTTATCGCAGCGACCCGTTTGAGCTACCTGTTGGACTAATTTTACCGCTTGGCAAATCCCTGCAAATGCAATAGTTCGGTCATATAAGGTGTTAGCCACTTGTGACATCTCCTACTAGATGCGCTCTTCGATGATGCCGCCGCCCATGCACACTTCGCCGTTATAGAATACAGCTGACTGGCCTGGAGTAACCGCAATCTGAGGCTCATCAAAAATCACTTTAATATTTTCATCATCAATAGGGATAATGGTACATGGGATATCTTGTTGACGGTAGCGCGTCTTCACTGTGCAAGTCACAGGTTGACGAATTGGTTCACGGTCAACCCAGTGTAATTGTGATGCAATCAAACCGTTTGACTTAAGACGTGGATGGTCATGACCTTGAGCAACAACCAATTCATTACGTTTTACGTCTTTATCTACTACGTACCATGGGTCTTCGTGGCCATTTCCACCTTTTTGACCACCAATGTGTAGGCCTTTACGTTGACCTAAAGTGTGGTACATCAAACCTTGGTGTTCGCCAATTACCGTACCTTCATCAGCAGTAACAATGTTACCTGGTTGAGCTGGAAGGTATTTACCTAAGAATTCTGTAAACTTACGCTCACCGATAAAGCAGATACCTGTTGAATCTTTCTTCTTAGCTGTTACTAATCCTTGCTCTTCAGCAATACGACGAACTTCTGGTTTTTCCAGTTCACCGACAGGGAATAGACTACGAGCAATTTGTTCGTGGCTAAGAGTATATAAGAAGTAGCTTTGATCTTTATTGTTATCAAGGCCTCGCAGCATCTGAGGTTTTTCGCCTGCTTGTGGGAAAGTACGACGCGTGTAGTGACCCATAGCAATGTAATCGGCTTCTAGAACCTCATCTGCGAATTCAAGGAATGCTTTAAACTTGATTTCCTTGTTACATAGAATATCTGGGTTTGGCGTACGACCTGCTTTGTATTCAGCTAGGAAGTATTCGAAAACGTTATCCCAGTATTCAGCGGCAAAGTTAATTGTGTGCAGAGGAATACCAAGTTTGTCACATACAGCTTGAGCATCGGCAAGATCAGCTGCAGCAGAGCAGTATTCTTCGTTATCGTCTTCTTCCCAGTTCTTCATAAATAAACCTTCAACTTGATAACCCTGTTGAAGGAGTAGGTAAGCCGATACCGATGAATCAACGCCGCCGGACATACCGACAATGACTTTTTTCGTGCTGTTATCTGACATTTTTCTCTTCAGTCGCTAATTTAGTGTTAAGAGCGTAATTCTAACAGAAAGCTATCGACTGAAACAGATCGAGAGCGAAATCACACTTTAATTATTCTATGTTCTCTTTTTCACTAGACGAAACGGCAGTTTTCATTGTTGCGCAATCGTTTGCGTTGTGATGATAGTAGAAAAAATTTGGTGTGTATAGTGGTTTTTATTGATGTGAGAAGAGCGATATGGGAGGAACAATAGCGATCATCGCATTTGATCGCTATCTCAGTCTTTAGGCTTTGCTTATTGCGGCGATGTTTCTAGCGTAATTTCTCGCCATTGACCAGGCTCTAAATCATCAACGGTCCAATCTGCCATTTTATATCGAATAAGGCGCAACGTAGGGTGACCAATGTGAGCTGTCATACGTCGAACTTGTCGATTACGGCCTTCTTTTAGCGTAATGGCAAGCCATGTAGTTGGAATGTTTTTTCGTTCACGTATTGGTGGATTTCGAGGCCAAATGTTAGGTTCAGACATAACTTCAACTCCCGCAGGTAGTGTCATGCCATCTTTTAATTCAACACCTTTGCGCAGCGCTTGGAGTGATTCCTCTGATGGTGCCCCTTCAACTTGAACCCAGTATGTTTTTGGTTGTTTGGATTTTGGTTGCGTAAGCCGAGCTTGAAGAATGCCATCGTTCGTTAAAACCAATAGTCCTTCACTATCTTTATCTAGACGACCTGCAGGATAGACATCTTTTACAGGGATGAAATCAGCCAGTGTGACATCCCCTGGTTCACCAGAAAATTGAGTAAGAACATTAAATGGTTTGTTAAATAAAATGATCTTTTGTGGGCCGCGTGGACGTTTTGGTTTATTAATTTTTCTTGATGCTCGGCGCTCATTATTACCACGACGAGGTTGACGAAATGGAGTATTTGGCTTCATAAATAACAGGTGATTTCAGGGGTGAATGAATTAAACGCCTTTATTATACGCTAAATTTTCTTGATTGGCTTATTGATAAAATTTCGCGTATGATTTTCACGCATCTTACAAAAAGATAACAAATGGAAGTTAGGAGATCTAAATGGATAGTAAAGTCGTAGTCCCAGTTGATGGCCAAAAAATCACACTCGATTCAGACGGTAAGCTGGTGGTTCCTAACACCCCAATCATTCCCTATATTGAAGGTGATGGCATTGGGGTTGATGTAAGCCCTGCGATGATCAAAGTTGTTGATGCCGCAGTACAAAAAGCGTACGGCGGTGATCGTAAAATTGCATGGATGGAAATTTATACAGGGGAAAAATCGACGCATGTTTATGGGGAAGACGCATGGTTACCTCAAGAGACTCTCGATTTTATTCGTGAATACAAAGTTGCAATTAAAGGGCCATTAACAACTCCTGTTGGTGGTGGTATTCGCTCTTTAAACGTGGCCCTGCGTCAAGAGCTTGATTTGTATATTTGTGCACGTCCTGTGCGCTATTTTGATGGTGTTCCAAGTCCAGTTAAACATCCAGAACTAACGGACATGGTGATTTACCGTGAAAACTCAGAAGATATTTATGCTGGCGTTGAGTACCAAGCAGGCACAGTAGAAGCTGAGCAAGTGATCAACTTTCTGCAAAAAGAGCTGGGTGTAACAAAAATTCGTTTCCCTCAAGAGTGTGGAATCGGGATTAAGCCTATCTCAGAAGAAGGCACTAAACGTTTAGTGCGTGCAGCCCTCCAATATACTATCGATAACGATCGTGACTCTCTGACTATTGTTCATAAAGGTAACATCATGAAGTTTACCGAAGGGGCATTTAAGGATTGGGGCTACGAAGTGGCTGCCGATGAATTTGGTGCTCAACTTCTTGATGGTGGCCCATGGATGACACTGAAAAATCCTAATACGGGTAAAGAGATCGTAGTAAAAGATTGCATTGCTGATGCGTTCTTACAGCAAATTTTATTACGTCCTGCTGAATATGATGTGATTGCAACAATGAACTTAAATGGTGATTACATCTCAGATGCTCTTGCTGCTCAAGTTGGTGGTATCGGTATTGCTCCGGGAGCGAATATTGGTGATGGTGTGGCTCTATTTGAAGCAACACACGGCACAGCACCTAAATATGCGGGCCAAGATAAAGTAAACCCAGGCTCATTAATTTTGTCTGCTGAAATGATGCTTCGTCACTTAGGCTGGATAGAAGCTGCTGATCTTATCATTAGCTCAATGGAAGCGGCTATTCGTAATAAAACGGTGACTTATGATTTTGAACGTTTAATGGAAGGTGCAACACTTCGTAAATGTTCTGAGTTTGCTGATGATATGATTGAGCAAATGTAATTCGTTTTATCAAGATATCTCTTGGCCCGGCATTGCGCTGGGCCTTTTTGTTTCTGTTCACTGGCATTGGTAATAATGGGTATAACGGCTATACCACATTAATTTCTCTATTTTGTGGATTTGTGATCGTAATTTATACAAATGGAGAAGCTAGGCGTGCGCTTACTCTCAAAATAGGTCAATATGGAGCAAGAGAATTTGTTCTTACTATGAGTTGATCTATGATAGATCAAGCAGTAAAAATGGGGTAACTCATTTAAGACAGATCAATACTAACGGCTTTAACTTGCTGAGTTCTTTGACAAAGTGTAAAACCTGTATAGAACATTGGGTGAATTGTTAATTATGCAGCAATCATTCATTGAATAGGGTGTTCAGACAATAAAAAAGGCGGGTTATCCCACCTTTAATTCTGATGAAAGAACTTATTTTGCATCGTTACTTTCGATGGGAGTGATTTCTCTAGCATGGAACCCTTTAGGACCAGTTTGTACTTCATAATTGACTTGCTGTCCTGCTTTGAGTGTACGGTAGCCGTCCATCTGAATGGTAGAGTAGTGAGCAAAAATATCACCATCACCATCTTCTGGGCAGATAAAGCCAAATCCTTTGGCATTATTGAACCATTTTACTGTACCTATAGCCATGCTTTACATCCTTCTTGCATTTAAGTTCCACTTCACATCAGCGAATACAAGCAATATCACAAATAAGTAACAAACCTCATTATTGCTTAGATTAAGTATTGCATACCAATGCGGTTATAATGCAGTTTATATCTACTACAGGTTACACTTTAGTAAAACGAGCTAGACAGTCAAGCCTAGAATGTAACATTTTGGTAAAACCTTTTTATCTTTCAAGATATGGTCAGCTTTCGGGCTAATGAACTAAGATTGAAATTATGAGCAAGCTATACGAATGGATAACTCCTGACTCAGATGTCCTTGAGGAAGAAGAGGTCCAAATTAAACCGCCATCGATGTATAAAGTAATTTTAAACAATGATGATTACACACCGATGGATTTTGTGATAGAAGTGTTACAAAAGTTTTTCTCCATGGATCTGGAGAAAGCCACGCAGTTAATGCTTACCGTTCATTATGAAGGAAAAGCGATTTGTGGGACCTTCACAGCAGAAGTAGCAGAGACCAAAGTGGCACAAGTTATGATGTATGCTTGTGAGCATGAACATCCACTACTGTGTACGATGGAAAAAGCTTAAATTTTCCAACCCATCAGGGAAGTGGTTTTTAGGGGAGGTGCCTTATGCTAAACAAAGAACTTGAAGCAAGCTTGAACGGTGCGTTTGCCCGAGCAAGAGAAAAGCGTCATGAATTTATGACGGTTGAACATTTGCTATTAGCTCTTATTGATAATGCCGCTGCTCAAGAGGCTCTGTTAGCGTGTCGCGCTGATCTAGACCAATTGCGTAAAGAGCTGCATTCGTTTATCGATCAAACGACGCCATTAATTCCTGAAGATGATACAGGGCGAGAAACTCAGCCAACGTTAAGTTTTCAGCGAGTATTGCAGCGTGCGGTTTTCCATGTGCAATCATCGGGTCGAAATGAAGTAACAGGTGCGAATGTCTTGGTTGCTATTTTTAGCGAACAAGAATCTCATGCCGCTTATCTATTGAAGAAAAGTGATATCACTCGTCTCGATGTCGTGAATTTTATTTCTCACGGTACAGTCAAAGATAGTGTTAATGACAATTCACCGTCTGAATCTGCAAATCAAGATGAAACGCGAATTGAGCAAAGCTCTGAAGATAAGTTAGAAAACTTTGCAACCAACCTGAACAATCTGGCGAAAGCGGGGGGGATTGATCCTCTAATTGGTCGAGACCAAGAGCTTGAGCGTACGATTCAAGTGTTATGTCGTCGTCGTAAGAATAATCCATTGCTGGTGGGTGAAGCTGGCGTAGGTAAAACGGCGATTGCAGAAGGTTTAGCTTGGCGTATTGTTGAAGGCCAAGTTCCCGATGTAATTAAAGACTGTGTGATTTACTCGTTAGATATTGGTTCGTTGCTTGCCGGAACAAAATATCGCGGTGATTTTGAAAAACGCTTTAAGGGGATCTTGAAGCAGTTAGAAAAAGAAGATCACGCGATAATGTTTATTGATGAAATCCATACCATTATTGGTGCGGGTGCGGCATCGGGTGGTCAGGTTGATGCGGCGAACTTAATCAAACCGCTCTTAAGTAGTGGTAAGCTTCGCTGTATGGGATCAACCACGTATCAAGAGTACAGCAATATTTTTGAGAAAGAGCGTGCACTGTCTCGTCGTTTCCAAAAGATTGATGTGGTGGAGCCATCTATTGATGATACCACTAAGATCTTGATGGGCTTGAAACCAAAATACGAAGCGCACCATGAGGTTCGTTTTACTAATAAAGCGATTCGTGCAGCTGTTGAATTATCGGCTAAATACATTAATGAACGCCACTTACCTGATAAGGCGATTGATGTTATTGATGAAGCGGGAGCTCGTTGTCGTTTAGCACCTGCTAGTCGTCGTAAGAAAACCATCAATGTCAGTGATATTGAAGCTATGATTGCAAAAATGGCTCGAATTCCTGAAAAATCGGTTTCATCAAGTGATCGTGATGTACTGCAAAGCCTTGATAGTAAGCTTAAGATGCTGGTATTTGGTCAAGATGATGCAATTGATGTATTGACTGAAGCCATCAAACTAAGCCGTGCAGGGTTAGGCGCTGATAATAAGCCTGTTGGCTCTTTCCTATTTGCAGGCCCTACGGGTGTGGGTAAAACGGAAGTAACAGTTCAACTTGCCCGTACTTTAGGTATTGATTTACTGCGTTTTGATATGTCTGAGTATATGGAGCGTCATACCGTCAGCCGTTTGATTGGTGCGCCTCCTGGCTATGTTGGTTATGACCAAGGTGGCTTATTAACCGATGCTGTCATTAAAAATCCTCATTCGGTTGTACTGCTTGATGAGATTGAAAAAGCACATCCAGATGTATTTAACCTGTTACTTCAGGTGATGGATAACGGTACGTTAACGGATAACAATGGCCGTAAAGCTGATTTCCGTAATGTTATCTTGGTGATGACAACGAACGCTGGGGTTACTGAAACAACCCGTAAGTCGATTGGTCTGATTCAGCAAGATCACAGTTATGATGCAATGGCAGAAATCAAACGTGTCTTTACGCCAGAATTCCGAAATCGTTTAGACGGCATCATCTGGTTCAATCATCTTGAGAAAGAAGTTATTTCACAAGTGGTTGATAAGTTCATTGTTGAGCTGCAAGCACAGTTAGATGCTCGTGGTGTATCAATGGAAGTAACCGATCGGGCTCGTGAATGGATGGCTGATAAAGGCTATGATAAGGCAATGGGCGCACGTCCAATGGCGCGTGTTATCCAAGACAGCTTGAAGAAACCGTTAGCCAATGAGTTACTATTTGGTGAGCTGGTTAATGGTGGTTCGGTGCGTGTTGATCTGATTAATGATCAGTTAGATTTCCAATTCAGCAGTGAGATGGAAGCGGCGCATTAAGTCATTGTTCAGTATGACTCTATAAGTATAAAAGTAACCGTGGGGCCTTGGCTCTGCGGTTTTTTTATCCGTAGAAAAAATAAAACCCAGCGTAATGCTGGGTTTCTTGCATCTATAATCTTGACGAAAAGATTAACGTGCGCGGAAGACGATGCGGCCTTTAGTTAGGTCGTAAGGAGTCAGTTCCACAGTTACTTTGTCGCCAGTAAGGATACGGATGTAGTTTTTACGCATTTTACCAGAGATGTGAGCTGTCACTACGTGACCATTTTCTAGCTCAACACGGAACATAGTGTTAGGTAGTGTATCAAGTACAGTACCTTGCATTTCAATTACGTCTTCTTTTGCCATTGAATCCTCTTATAGGCTACCAGCCATTCATCTGATCGGGCTGGTTGATGCCTCGAATTTGTTTAAATGTAAATTTAGGGCGTAATTTTACCCTTGGTTATGGTCTTTGTCAGCTTTTGTTGTCGATTAAAACGCAATTTATCGCCAATTTAGCCAAGAAACCTTATGCCGCTTCTAAAATTGTTGGTCTTTTAAGCAATCAATCTTGCCAATACCCATCAATTAATTTTTGGTGAGGCTTAAAACGGATTTTATAATTCATTGCTTTGCATGCATCAATTTGATAGCCAGGGTAGAGCCATGGACGGTTTGATTGGCGGCAGAATTCAATTTGAAATAAGACACATAAAGTGCCTAACGACCAAGCGTGTTCTGGTTCAAAAAAACTGTATACCGCACTTAAAGAATCTTCAAACACATCGGTTACAGCAATGGCGATTAATTTATTATTTTCATAGACATGGAGAAACCAAGTATCCATCCATGGCGCCGTACAAAAGTCGAAAAACTGTTCTTTATTAGCTGGATACATTGATCCATCACTATGTCGATTATTGATATATTTTTCGTACAGTTCAAACCAATTATTATCCAGAGAAGCCTTGAACTTCCAGTGCAGTTGTCTCATCTGGTTTTGTTGCCGTTTCTGGCTTTTAGTCGGAGTAAAATGAGCACAATCAATACGAAGGGGAGTGCATGCCGAACAAGCCCTACACATAGGTTTGTAAATGGCACGGCCGCTACGTCTATACCCAGATGCAATCAGTACTTGATAGCCAAGTGGAGAGTGCCACGGCTGTTCCATAACAACCCCAACTTGCTCTTGCTGATCGGGTAAATAATTACATTGAGACTCTGGCGTTAAACCAATTTGTAAAGACATTGAGTTCATAAATTAACTTGTATAGATGGCCAGTTGTTGAGGTTGATAGCAGTGGCTCGATATCGATTTTTCTCGCTCTGTAGATAATTGTAGAAGAAATTCGTTTCGGGTTACGATTTCAGCCCCTAATGAAGCGAGGTGAAGGTTCATCATTTGACAATCAATACTGGTCCCACCGCTTGCATAAAAGTGACGACAGAACTGCCATAGCGCTATTTTTGACGCATTATCTGCAAGAGAGAACATGGATTCACCACAGAAGATGGTTCCTATTGCAATACCATAAAATCCGCCTACTAATTGATTGTTGAGCCAAACTTCAACGGAGTGGCAATAGCCTAAATCATGTAGCCTCTGATAAGCTGAAATCATTTCAGGAGTGATCCAAGTTTGCTCCAGACCGCGACAATTGGCACATTGCTCTATGACCTGATGACAAGCTTGGTTTATGGTTACTGTATAATTCGTTTTCCGCTGAAATTTACGCAAACTTTTGCTTGGTAGAAATGTTGCAGGGTTGAACCCAGCCCGAGGATTAGGGCTCCACCAGAGAATCGGTTCATCAAGAGAGTACCACGGAAATATACCATTACGATAAGCTTCCATTAAACGTTCTGGGCTGAGATCACCGCCCATAGCAAGTAAACCATTAGGCTCATCAAAAGCATCGTTTGGATTGGGGAAGGCTGTATCCCATGGTGAAAGTTGTGGTAAGTAGATAGTCATAATGTGTCTATGTGGCGCGATGAAAGTGGCATAATTATATACCTAAGTTAACATGGCTGAACCTAGAACCTAGAACCTAGAACCTAGAACCTAGAACCTAGTATCTTATCGTCAGTTAGGTATATCAAAAAATTTAATATAATAAAAAACGCCAAGATAGAACTCTTGGCGTTTGTTGTTATGGCGTACTTATTCTTTGAGCACTACAGACGTTGACATAACTCTGCGTAACGCCCTTTCTGAGCCAGTAATTGTTGATGCTTACCATGCTCAATAATACGTCCATCATCCATAAGACAAATCTGGTCCATCTCATCAAGACCAATAAGTCTATGAGTAATAAAGATGACTGTCTTGTCTTTAGCATGTTCAAGCAATAGCTCAAGAATCTGTTGCTCAGTTTTACGGTCTAGACCTTCAGTTGGTTCATCCATAAGAAGGATTGGCGCATCATGTAACAGGGCGCGAGCAATACCCAAACGGCGACGTTCACCACCTGATATTTGACGACCACCTTCACCAAGCCACGTATCGAGACCTTGGCCATCCAGTAGCGTAGTTAACCCAACTTGTTCAAGTGCCTGCACACATTCAGCATCAGAGGCTTGTGGCTTTGCTAGCAGTAAGTTTTCGCGCAGCGAGCCATTAAACACATCGACGCGTTGGCTAACAACGGTCATAGCACTACGAAGCGCACCTTCTTGCCATTGCGGTAATGGGATACCATCTAGAGATATTTGCCCTTGTTGTGGATCCCAGTTACGTGTAAGTAGCTGTAGCAAAGTGGATTTACCACACCCAGTTCGACCCAAAATAGCCAGTTTCTCACCCTGTTTCAGGCTAAGATTAACCTGCTTTAAAACAGGCTGCTCACTACCATAATAGGTGTAGCTAATATTTTCGATTGTAATGTTACCTTGTGCCTTGGCTTGATAACCATTTGGGTCAAACGGCGTATCTGGTTTCGCTTCAATGATTTCATTAAGGCGACGTGCCGAAGTGAGCGTTTGACCTAAGTATTGAAATGCGCCAGCAACAGGCATCATTAGCTCAAAACTTGCCATCGTAGCAAAGGCCACCATTGCCACAAAAGGATCTGGTGGATTGCCACCAACACCATCTGCTGCAATCCAGGTGATTAGAACTAGCGTCCAACCCGTGGCTGCCATCAAGATCGCATTGGCAACACCTGTTAGGTTTGCCATCTTACGCTGAGCGGTTAATAAGCTTTGTTGTTCTGATTCGGCTTGGACACGGTAACGCTCTTCAGCATTAAACAACAGCAGTTCAGCTTGGCCTTGAATCCAATCAAGTAGGGTGATGCGATAGTTTGCCTTTGAATATGTTAGTGCTTCACCGTTACGTTTACCTAAGCGATAAAAAATAACAGGCAACAGCAACATAAGAGCCAATAAAATCGCACCTAATGTCAGACCAATAGTGAGATCAAACCAAGATAAAAATACCGTTACTGCAACTAGGCTTAGTACACCAACGATCAATGGACTGACTAATCGTAAATAGACGTGATCCATTGCATCAACATCGGCAACTAAGCGGTTAAGTAAGTCGGCATCGCGTAAGTTAGTTTGACGACCCGGTATTAACGGCGTTAGTTTTCGGAAGAAGAAAATACGTAAATCAGCCAATAGCTTAAACGTCGCATTATGGCTAACAACACGCTCTCCCCAGCGGCCTGCGGTTCGCGCCATAGAAAATCCACGAACACCAGCACCGGGTAACATATAGTTGAATGTTTCGCGTGCAATGGTTAAGCCTGCAACCGCTGATGCAGCAATGAACCATCCAGAAAGTGTCAATAAGCTGATCGCCGCAAGTATGGTCGCTAAACCGAGGATCATTCCTAATGTTAATCCAAACCAATGTTTACGGTACATCTTTAGATAAGGGATTAAATCACGCATCGAGATCCCCTTGATTAATCTGTTTACTGTAGGCAAGCATTTCGGCCAGTAAGCCTTGATGTTTAATCTCATCAAATGCGCCATTTTGAACCAATTTACCGTGCTCCATCACTAAGACTCGATCCATGGAATGCAGCTGATCTAAGCGGTGGCTGACCATTAACGTTGTCTGCTTATTAATGGCACGAGTAAGACTTTGTAGCACTAAGTGTTCACTATTGGCATCAAGGCTAGCCGTTGGCTCATCGAGCAACCAGAAAGCTCCGTTTTGCAACATAGCGCGAGCCACAGCAATACGTTGAGCTTGACCAACAGATAAACCGCCAGAACGATCTCCGACATGATGTTGATAGCCGTGCTCTAGACGAGAGATAAACTCATCGGCATACGCTTCTTTTGCTACTTGAGCGATATTGGCATCTGTAGCGAGTGGATTGCCAAGTGCGATGTTATCTCGGATTGAACCATGAAATAACAAAGGATTTTGTCCAACCCAACTGATGGTTTGACGCCACTGTTGCTGATCTAATGCTTTAAGCTCAATACCATTAATGGTTAATTGACCGCGATAAGGCAAGAAACCCAACAGAGCATTAAGTAAGCTGGTTTTTCCCGCGCCACTTGGGCCAATTAAGGCGACATGTTCTTGTTGGTTAATGGTAAAGCTGATTGGCCCTGCGAGAACTTGTCCTTCAGGGCTAAGAACTTCTAAATCACGAGCTTCGATAGTGATCGCTTCTGGAGAAGGAAGGTTCTCACTGCCTTGATTCATCTCATCTGCTTCAAGGTTTAGAAATTCAACAATAGATTCTGCTGCGCCAATAGCCTGTGCTTTTGCATGATAAAACGTACCAAGGTCGCGTAATGGTTGATAGAACTCCGGTGCCAAAACCAGTACAAATAGGCCGGTAAATAAGGTGATTGGAGCCCCATAATTACCAAAGTTAAGTTCACCAATGAAAGCAAAACCAAAGTAAACCGCGACAATAGCGACTGAAATAGCAGAAAAGAATTCAAGTACGGCAGAAGATAAGAAAGCTAAACGTAAAACTTCCATTGTACGTTTACGTAGGATTTGAGAGGCAACATCTAAATTTTCAGCCTCGGCTTCTGCGCGATTAAATAGGCGAATGGTTTGGAGTCCTTTAAGGCGATCATAAAAATGCCCAGAAAGACGTTGTAGCGCTTTAAAGTTACGACGGTTAGCATCGGCTGCCCCTAAGCCTACTAAAGCCATAAACAGTGGAACTAAAGGTGCTGTACCTAAAAATATTAAACCAGCCGCCCAGTTCATAGGGAAAACAGCAACTAGAATAATAAATGGAACCAACACAGCAATAGACATCTGAGGAATGTATCGAGCGAAGAAATCTTGCATCTCTTCAACTTGTTCCAAGACTAAACTTGCCCAAGTTCCTGCTGGCTTACCTTTGATATATGCAGGCCCTAAATTTTGCAGTCGCTGAATGATCAGTTGACGTATATGCAAGCGAATTTGTTCACCGCAGCGGTAGCCACAAATCTCCCGTCCCCAACTGCATAGTGCTCGTAAACCAATCACCACAGCAAGACCGATAAATTGGCTAATAAGCTGATGCTTATCGACATGTTCGATAATCAATTGATGGAGAATACTGGCCAGTAAGGCGGCTTGTCCAATGAGCAATAGCCCAGAGACAAACCCCAAGCCAACGCTTAGCATTAACCAGCGCTTTGCAAGTTTACTTTGAGATTTCAACCACTTGGTTAAATCACGTTGTAATTGTTTATCCATAGAATGGTTTCAATGTTAAAAAGCAAAACACAAGGACTACTTAAAGAGACTGTTTCCTAGTAAGTAAGCCTTATGTTAGAAGTAAAAGACTTCTAAATATAAGAAAGAAAAGCAAACCGCCACCTAAAAGGCAGCGGTCTGTTATTGATTATTTTTGAGCTAAGGCATCAAGATAACGTTCAGCATCAAGTGCGGCCATACAGCCAGTACCTGCTGAGGTAATTGCTTGACGGTAAATATGATCCATTACATCACCGGCAGCAAAAATGCCTTCTACACTGGTTTGAGTTGCATTACCGGTAAGGCCAGATTGTACCTTAATGTAGCCGTTTTCCATGGCAAGCTGATCGGCAAAAATAGCGGTATTTGGCTGGTGGCCGATTGCAATAAAGACACCCATAACATCCAGTTCTTCAGTATTGTCTGATTGGGTATCTTTAAGGCGAACACCTGTTACACCCATTTGATCGCCAAGAACTTCATCTAAAGTGCGATCGGTGTGAAGAATAATATTACCGCTCTCTACTTTATCCATCAGGCGGTCGATAAGAATTTTTTCTGAGCGGAAGGTATCACGACGATGAATAAGGTGAACTTCTGAAGCAATATTCGACAGATAAAGCGCTTCTTCAACTGCGGTATTACCGCCACCCACAACCGCTACTTTTTGGTTACGATAGAAGAAACCATCACAGGTAGCACAAGCAGATACACCTTTACCTTTGAATGCTTCTTCTGATTCAAGACCAATGTATTTAGCTGATGCTCCAGTACAAATAATTAGAGCATCACAAGTATATTCACCCATGTCACCATTTAATCGGAATGGACGCTGAGAAAAGTCAGTTGAATGGATGTGGTCGAAAATGATCTCGGTCTCAAATTTTTCAGCATGCTCTTTCATGCGATCCATTAGAGCTGGACCGGTTAAGTCACCTGCATCACCTGGCCAGTTTTCAATTTCTGTTGTGGTTGTTAGCTGGCCACCTTGCTGCATACCAGTGATCATAACTGGTTTTAGGTTTGCACGTGCAGCGTAAACAGCGGCAGTGTAACCAGCAGGACCAGAACCAAGAATGAGTAGATTACAATGTCTTACGTTACTCATGACTTCTCCAGGCTGAATGAGAGTATTTATTATTAGTGCTTGATTGTAGGTAAATTAAAGAAGTAAAGAAAGAGAAAGCGTACGAATGCAGGTAGGTTATAAACTATCGCTGTAATAGCCATGATCTTAACAGGGGATTACCGTGGGCTAATTAACTGAATTTAAATGTGTTAATAATTTTTTCATCCTATTTCAAACTAATAAATGAAAAATCAGTTTAGAGATATGGTACGGCGTATGAAAACGCAGCTATTGATGGAGAATTGAGTAACCTAATGTGACGATTGCTATATCTAAAAGACTTTTATATAACATAATCATCTAGTTAATTTTAAAATTTACTGACTAAATTCACCTCTGTTTTTGTTATTTTGCTTTAATATTACTCTCTGATCTGGTAAAAACTTCTTTAGCAGTCGAAATTATACCCGTAATGTTTAGTGTATTATGCTAGGTTGACACTGCATTCCTAACTTGAATGAAGATAATGGTTTATCCAAAAATAAGTAACGCAAAGAGTAGCAGTACTTATAAAATGGAATGGATGACTATATAAATGCTGAATATGAGATTTTTTATAATGAAAATTGGTATTTTTCAGGATTTGATTCTAAATTAGGTAAAGATGTTGTATATTTTTGCAAGGAAGTAAAAAGGTGGAATAAAACAATGGTAGATACCAAGAAAAAACCGTCCAAGGAATTGGATCGTATTGACCGCAATATCTTAAACGAGTTACAGAAAGATGGTCGTATCTCTAACGTTGAGTTATCAAAACGTGTAGGTCTTTCCCCAACTCCCTGTCTTGAGCGTGTTCGTCGTCTAGAACGTCAAGGCTATATTAGTGGCTACACTGCATTACTTAACCCTCAGTATTTAGATGCGTCTCTACTTGTTTTTGTTGAGATAACACTAAACCGTGGTGCTCCTGATGTGTTCGAGCAGTTTAATAAGTCGGTACAAGAGTTAGAAGATATTCAAGAATGTCATCTTGTATCGGGTGATTTTGACTACCTATTAAAAACACGTGTATCAGATATGTCTGCTTATCGTAAATTACTGGGTGAGACACTACTTCGTCTTCCTGGCGTAAATGACACTCGTACATATGTTGTAATGGAAGAAGTGAAGCAATCAAATAACTTGGTAATTAAAACGCGTTAATTGATTGAATTTAGATTCTCGTAATATGAGCGGCTAGATAGTCGCTCATATTTTGCCTGCTATTTTTGTCTGCCATCAACCGCTTTTCTCTTATCTCTGCTTAATTGTTTGAACTTGCACCAGATTGCAATTTGGATAGTTGGCGCTTTCCTTTCTATACTGTATATTTCATCAGTGAATTCAAAAATCATAAAGATGCTGGTTTAATCGACAGATAAACCGATGAATTGACATAATGATGAATCTTTTTTTGTAACAGACGTCTACACTAAGGCGACGTTTCTTGTGCCCATTTCTGTATAATGTCGAACACTATTGTTTTCGCTATTATTTGATAGAAATGGGTATGGGCTGGGCAACCAGAAGTTGAATAAGAATATAAAGTAATATCCATCTGCTTTGATCAGCACGAAGGAATTGCGTGATTGGTTAGTTAGAGACACCGGAGTTTTTCTTGAGGAAGGTAAAAGGAAAAAAGCTACGTCAAATGCGACTTTCAGGTGTACAGCGCATTATTGAGAGCTTTTTAATTATAAGCATTTTAGTTGCCATTTATATTATGGTGGCTTTAATCAGTTTTAATCCTGCAGACCCATCTTGGTCACAAACGGCATGGCAAGAACCTGTCCAAAATGCTGCGGGTACATTAGGTGCCATGGTTGCCGATACGTTTTTCTTTACGTTTGGCTCGTTGGCTTATGTCTTTCCTGTTGTTTTAGTTTTATTTTCTTGGCTATTGTTCCGCCGCCGAGCAAAGAAAATGTCGGCCGACTACATGGTGTATGGCACACGCTTGCTTGGTTTGATCATTCTGCTTATGACCAGCTGTGCCCTGGCTGATTTAAACTTTGACGATATTTGGTACTTCTCTTCTGGTGGGGTAGTGGGTGACGTTGTGTCTAATATTACGTTACCTATGCTTAATGTCTTGGGAACAACATTAGTTATGATGTTCTTATGGGCCATCGGTTTTACTCTATTTACGGGTATTTCATGGGTAAGTATTGTTGATACTATCGGTGAGAAGACTATTGGTTCTTTGACTTGGATTTTAAACAAAATTCGCCCAGATAAATCGGAACGTATTCGAGCTTTTGCTACTGAAATACCGGCCGAAGTAGACATGCCATACGCTCAAGTATTAGCAGATATTGATGATGATCTTGATGCGGATGATGCATTACTTGCTAGCTATTCAGAACCAACATTAGATCTGGATGACGATAAAGAAAGTATTGCTCGTCAAGAACCAACTTGGGCTCCTGAATCTACACCGACGATTGTTATGCCTCAACGTCAAAATGTAGCGCCTACTTCTCAGCAAGCTCAATCAGTTGTTCAGCAAGAATCTGTTATAGCTCCAGTTGTTACAGCTGCAACAGTTGCTTCTACGGTAACTCATGCGCAACAGCCATCAACGACTCCAGCTGTCCAACAAGTGGCTACTCCAAGTGTTGCAACAGCGCCGCAGAGCGATTTTAATGCTGCTCAGGCTCAGGCTCAGGCTCAGGCTCAGGCTCAGGCTCAGGCTCAGGCTCAGGCTCAGGCTCAGGCTCAGGCTCAGGCTCAGGCTCAGGCTCAGGCTCAGGCTCAGGCTCAGGCTCAGGCTCAGGCTCAGGCTCAGGCTCAGGCTCAGGCTCAGGCTCAGCAAGAAATGGTACCTCAGCACGTCCAACCAGCCCCTTCACAACCTGAAGTGTCTACGGTTGTCGCTCCTGCTGTAGCCGCTAATATGACTCAGCAGCCCGACGTTCAAGCAATGGTTGCGCCTCAAGCTGCGCCATTGATGAGTGAGTATGATGATACGACAGAGTTACCTGCGAGTGCTCCGATCACATCAACATCACAAGCAAAAGGGCTCACGGTAGCTGAATTAGAGCGTGAACTGGAACGCGATGAAGATTTTACGGTTTATGTTGATGAAGAGACACAGCAAACGATAGATTCTGTAGCATCTGAGTCAGCAGCAACACCGACATCAAACGCTTATGCTGCGGCATCTCAAGGGTATGAAACTGTACCTCAGCCGGCAGAATCTCGCCCTCAACCCGCGACAACATTTGAACCGACTCAAGAGTTTATTTCTACTCCTGAAATTGGTGCGCAGGATGGTTTATCTGAGTTAGATCGGGCCGAGTTGGCCGCTGAAGCTGTTGACGATGTCGCTACAACAGAGCTAAGTGATGAAGAAGCCTTTTTGAAACGTATTCGTGATGCGCAAAAAGAACAAGCTCATCTTGCTGGGTTAGATAATCCGTTTTTAATGCAAAAAGAACCGGACTTACCGACACCAACAACACCAATGCCAACCGTTGATTTACTGCAACCTGCTCGTCAAACTGTCGAACCTGCGTCAGAAGAAGAGCTTATGCGTATTGCTCGTCTGGTGGAATCAAAACTGGCCGATTATAAAATCAAGGCGCAAGTAAAAGGGGTCTACCCAGGTCCTGTTATTACTCGTTATGAGCTTGACCTTGCACCAGGTGTAAAAGTTAGCCGTATCTCAGGCCTTGCAAAAGACTTAGCTCGTGCCCTGTCAGCAACGGCCGTTCGCGTGGTTGAAGTTATTCCAGGTAAACCTTATATCGGTCTTGAGTTACCAAACAAGAGTCGTGAAACCGTTTATCTTTCTGAAGTGATTAGCAGTGAGAAATTCCAGAACAAACATGGCGCACTACCTATTGTTCTTGGTAATGATATCTCTGGTGAAGCCGTTGTTGCTGATTTAAGTAAAATGCCTCACTTGCTCGTTGCTGGTACAACAGGTTCGGGTAAATCGGTTGGTGTGAACGTTATGATCTTAAGCTTGCTGTATAAGTGTAAGCCAGAAGATTGTCGTTTCATTATGATCGACCCGAAAATGCTTGAATTGTCTATCTATGAAGGTATTCCTCATCTCTTAACTGAAGTGGTTACCGATATGAAAGACGCCGGTAATGCGCTTCGTTGGTGTGTGGGTGAAATGGAACGCCGTTATAAATTGATGGCTGCGTGTGGTGTTCGTAATCTTGCCGGTTACAACGCTAAGCTAGAAGAAGCTGCCGCAGCTGGACACCCAATTCATGATCCATTATGGCGTCCAGGCGACAGTATGGATGAGTACCCACCATTACTTGAAAAAATGCCAAGTATTGTGGTTATCGTTGATGAATTTGCCGATCTTATGATGGTGGTCGGTAAGAAAGTAGAAGAACTGATTGCGCGATTAGCTCAAAAGGCCCGTGCTGCTGGTATTCACTTAGTGCTTGCTACTCAGCGTCCATCTGTGGATGTAATTACCGGCCTTATCAAAGCTAACATTCCAACTCGTATGGCCTTTACTGTATCGACTAAGACAGACTCTCGAACCATTCTTGATCAAGGTGGTGCCGAGTCACTATTAGGTATGGGTGATATGCTGTATTTACCGCCGGGTCAAAGCCATACTATTCGTGTGCATGGTGCATTTGCATCTGATGATGACGTTCATAACGTAGTGAATGATTGGAAAGCTCGTGGTAAGCCTCAATATATTGATGGTATTTTAAAATCCGATCAGGGTGCTGAAGGTCTACTTCCTGGTGAGACAGGTACTGGTGGTGATGATGATCTTGACCAGTTGTTTGACGAAGTAGCAGCATTTGTTGCTGAAACTCGTCGAGGCTCAGTATCTGGTGTTCAGCGCCGCTTTAAAATTGGTTATAACCGAGCCGCACGTATTGTTGAGCAATTAGAAGCTCACGGTATTGTGAGTGCTCCTGGTCATAATGGTAATCGTGAAGTATTGGCTCCACCGCCTGTACCACAGCATTAATTTTTTGTTGTGAGTAAACAATGAAATTGCCGCCATCCTATATGATTAGGTGGCGGCAATTATTTAATTACTGCTATACCAACGGCAATAGTTTTTATTGGTATGACAGATCTTGTTGAAAGAGGGAAAAGAATGAAAAAAGCAGTATTGGGCTTGTTAGTTGCCCCTTTGTTGTTTGCATCAAACGTATGGGCTGATGCACAGCAAGATCTCAGTGCTCGTTTGGATAAGGTAAACGCATTTACGGCTGATTTTCAGCAAAAAGTTGTGAGCCCAGATGGTGAAACCTTAGTTAATGGTAGTGGTACTGTTGCGGTTAAGCGTCCAAATCTATTTCGTTGGGATACCCAAAAGCCGGACGAGAATTTGTTAGTCTCTGATGGTAAAACGGTTTGGTATTACAATCCATTTGTTGAGCAAGTAACGGCAATGTGGTTAAAAAATGCCACTGAACAGACGCCATTTGTTTTATTAACACGTAATAGTGCTAGTGATTGGTCACAATATAATGTCCATCAAACAGCAGATACTTTTACCTTAACGCCTAAAGATAAAACTTCATCGATGGGTAAATTTGTTCTGACAGTAAATAAGAATGGTCAAGTCCGTAATTTTACTGTGGTTGAGCAAGATGGACAAAAGAGCTCATTTACGTTTAACGATTTTAAAACCGCAACACCTGCAGCGAAGCTCTTTACGTTTGTACCACCGAAAGGGGTTGAAGTAGACGACCAGCGTAATTAATGGTTATATAGCGGTAGTCATACGAAACTTGGCCGAGCGCTAAGTGACCAATATTTTCTAGGGTGGCGTAAGTGCCACCTTTTTCTGTTATATGGGAGTGGTTATTTTGAATAACTTCAGCCTAGATTTCTCTTCAGATTTTCGTCCCTTAGCGGCCAGAATGCGTCCGCGTACAGTACAAGAGTACATTGGGCAAAAGCACATTTTAGGAGAAGGGAAACCACTGCGTCGAGCACTTGAAGCTGGGCATCTGCATTCAATGATTTTATGGGGGCCGCCAGGTACGGGGAAAACCACTCTTGCCGAAGTTGCGGCTAATTATGCTAATGCTGAAGTAGAGCGTGTATCTGCGGTAACATCTGGTGTTAAAGATATTCGAGCTGCTATTGATAAAGCTCGTGATAATAAAATGGCGGGTCGGCGTACCATTTTATTTGTTGATGAGGTTCATCGTTTTAATAAAAGTCAGCAAGATGCTTTTCTACCGCACATTGAAGATGGAACTGTCACCTTTATTGGTGCGACAACCGAAAACCCTTCGTTTGAACTTAATAACGCTTTGTTGTCTCGCGCCCGCGTTTATAAGCTGAAATCGCTGGAAAAAGAAGAAATTCTAGAAGTTTTGGATCAAGCTCTTAATGATAAAGAGCGTGGGGTGAGCGATACCAATCTGAATTTTGTCGACGATGTCAAAGAGCGGTTAGCCGATTTAGTGTGTGGCGATGCTCGAATGTCTCTCAACTATCTTGAGCAGCTTATCGATATGGCAGAAGAGGATAGCAAGGGGATCAAGCAGATCACGCTACCTTTATTAGCCGAAGTTGCAGGTGAGAAGATTGCTCGTTTCGATAATAAAGGCGATATGTGGTACGACATGATTTCGGCAGTACATAAGTCGATTCGTGGTTCAAATCCAGATGGTGCCTTATATTGGTTTGCTCGAATGCTACAAGCAGGTTGTGATCCGCTGTATGTAGCAAGGCGCTTACTGGCTATTGCTTCTGAAGATATTGGTAATGCAGACCCAAGGGCGATGCAAGTGGCGGTATCTGCATGGGATTGCTTTACTCGAGTGGGTGCTTATGAGGGCGAACGTGCTATTGCTCAAGCGATTGTCTATTTAGCATGTGCGGCCAAAAGTAATGCTGTCTACGTTGCGTTTAATCAAGCTAAAGCAGATGCACTTAATAGCCCTGACTATGAGGTTCCTGTTCATTTGCGAAATGCGCCAACCAAATTAATGAAAGAGTTGGGGTATGGGGCAGAATATCGATACGCACATGATGAACCTGGAGCATACGCTGCCGGTGAGTGTTACTTTCCACCAGAAATGCAACATACTCGTTACTATTACCCTTCAAATCGCGGTCTTGAGACCAAAATTGCGGAAAAGTTGGATTATCTTGCCAGTTTAGATGCAAAAAGCCCATTAAAGCGCTACCAAAACTAAGGCTTTTTGGGTATCGTTTAGGGATAGTCTTTAGTACTACTGAAGATGAATAACATTAGAACAATCTGGATAAGTAACCTTGAGTAAATCTTAATCGTTATTTGTCCAGATTGAGACCAGAACATTTTGACAAGAACTGTCGGAATGATGTGCATACTCAGAATATAAAGAGCACAGGATTAGCATGCTAGATTCTAAATTACTTCGAACTGAGCTGGACGATACAGCTGAAAAACTCGCGCGTCGTGGTTTTAAACTAGACGTAGAAAATTTACGCCAACTAGAAGAGCAACGTAAGTCCCTTCAAGTTAAAACTGAAGAACTTCAGGCTCAGCGTAATGCGCGATCGAAGTCGATTGGTCAGGCTAAAGCAAAAGGCGATCACGAAGAAGCAGAGCGTATCCTTGCTGAAGTTGGTAACCTTGGTTCAGAGCTAGACGAAGCGAAAAAAGCACTTGCTGCGCTACAAGCAGAGTTAGATGCAATTACGCAAACTGTACCAAACATCCCAGATGAGTCAGTACCTGTTGGTAAAGACGAAAACGACAACGTAGAAATTTCTCGTTGGGGTGAGCCAAAGACTTATGACTTTGAAGTTAAAGATCACGTTGATCTTGGTGAAATGAGTGACGGTCTTGATTTTGCTAGCGCAGTTAAGATCACAGGTGCTCGTTTTATCGTAATGAAGGGCCAGTTCGCTCGTCTACACCGTGCAATTGCACAATTTATGCTAGATCTTCACACTGAAGAACATGGTTATACAGAAATGTACGTACCATACCTAGTAAACGCAGACAGCCTATTTGGTACAGGCCAGCTACCTAAGTTTGGTGCTGATCTTTTCCATACTCAGCCACTAACTGAAAAAGTGAATGATGAAGAGCCTCGTACTCTTTCTCTAATTCCTACTGCAGAAGTGCCTGTAACTAACCTGATGCGTGACACTATCTCTGAGGAAGCTGATCTTCCTGTGAAGATGACTGCGCATACTCCTTGTTTCCGTTCAGAAGCTGGTTCTTACGGTCGTGATACTCGCGGTCTTATCCGTATGCACCAGTTCGACAAAGTTGAGCTTGTTCAGATCACCAAACCTGAAGATTCAATGGCTGCACTTGAAGAACTAACAGGTCATGCTGAGAAAGTGCTTCAGCTTCTAGAGCTACCATACCGTAAAGTTGTACTGTGTACTGGCGATATGGGCTTTGGTTCGTGCAAAACTTACGACCTAGAAGTTTGGGTTCCTGCGCAAGAAACTTACCGTGAAATTTCTTCATGTTCTAACATGTGGGATTTCCAAGCTCGTCGTATGCAGGCTCGTTTCCGTCGTAAAGGCGAGAAGAAGCCAGAGCTTGTTCATACACTAAACGGTTCAGGTCTTGCTGTAGGCCGTACTATGGTTGCTATTCTTGAGAACAACCAAGAAGCTGACGGCCGTATTCGTATCCCTGAAGTACTTCGTAAGTACATGAACGGTGCTGAATACATCGGTGGTTAATCTTCTCGATTAAGTACATACAAAACCCAGCCATTGTGCTGGGTTTTTTTATGGTTTATTCGATTGAAGGGTGAGTATATTTGGCTGTTGCTGTGGCGCAATATCGGGCATCCGAACATCAATTGATAGGGCAATGTCTTTTAGCATTAAATCAAATAGGGTAAAGATAAAATCTGAGATCTGTTGAGATAAAAAATACAGCGATTGTTGCGCATCTATCGGCTGTTTATCACTGTGTTTGAGTTGATTGAATTTGTACTCAAGATCATCGAACGCAATATTTGGTAGTTGATGCTGTTGAATCAAAGAGACTTGCTTTAATCGACGTTCAATCACTTTGAGCTGTATTTGTAAACTTTGATAATAGTGCTGTTTGGGCTTGCTGGTTAACTCAATATCGCAGCGAAAGCGAGCAAGGCTATCTAACGCATTTAAAATCATTGGCCATGCCAGTTGATACTGTTTAAACACTTCTTCTTGATCGGCAGATAATAGTGCCTGAGTGACTAAATCATCGATCAAATAGAAAACATGGCGGATAGCTTTACCATGAACGGCTTGATTACGGGCGATACTATAGTGAGGCCACTCTTCTAAAATGGGTAGGGTTCTTTGCTTAAGTAAACGAAACATTGGGCGGTGTTGGTGCTCTGCTTGACCAAGTAGAGATAAAAGTAAGCTTTGAATTGCAATACTTTCAGGTAAAGATTGTTCAATATTGAGTTGTTTTTCGGTCGGCTTTAGTAAGCGGTTATGACTCTCTCTACGGTGAAATCGCAGTAAGAAGATTAGCTGTCGTAATCCGATAATCTGATTAAATTGCTGCTGTAGGTCTTGAGATTCTCGGTTGTAACGATAGATAACATACCCACAACAGACTGTGAATATGAATAGAATTATGATGATTGATAATACCATGAAGCTCTCTCCCTATTTGCTTAGAAGAAAAAGCAGCAAAGAAAATACCAATATTTTTTTGTTATTTATCAATTCGTTAAATATTGATGTAAATAAGTTTGCGCTGCTAAGGTGCAAGGTTGCACTACTACAGAACATTAATATTTTATCTTCATCATAAAAGAAAAGGCGACTTAGCCCCAACTAAGTCGCCTTAACCTGTCTTACTTGTTATTTATCTATTTAACTGGCTTGCTGCTCGCGACCGTGAAAAGAAACCGTTTCATCTTCTTCACCAGCTAGAGGATCGTGGAAGCGATCTAAATCTAATTCACCTTCAGATTTTGCCACAATACAGGTCACAACCGTATCGCCTGTAATATTTACTGCAGTACGAATCATATCAAGCAAGCGGTCTACACCCATAATCAGAGCGATACCTTCAACAGGTAGGCCTACTTGGTTAAGAACCATGGCTAGCATAATAAGACCCACACCAGGAACGCCAGCAGTACCAATCGAAGCTAATGTTGCCGTCATAATAACTGCAAGATAATCGCTCATGGTTAAATCAATATTAAAAGCCTGAGCGATAAATGCCGTCGCAACACCTTGCATGATAGCAGTACCATCCATATTAATGGTTGCACCAAGCGGTACGGTAAACGAAGCGATCTTATTGTTTACGCCCATACGTTTGGTTGCTGTTTCCATCGTAACAGGAATGGTTGCGTTAGAAGATGCAGTTGAGAAGGCAAACATAATGGCATCTTCCATCTTCTTAAAGAAGGTCTTCGGGCTAAGTCCGGTAAAGGATTTTAGCATCACCGAATATGTCACTAGGCCGTGGATAAGTAGTGTAGCTGTTAGGACTAGGAAGTAACCTAATAAGTTGAAGATGGCATCAAGGCCTAATCCTGTGAACAATTTTGCCATTAGGAAGAACACACCAAATGGCGCAATGTTCATCAATAGAGCGACCAATTTCATGATGACTTCATTGAGATCTGAAAATACTGCCGCTAAACGTTCGCCTGGTTTTCCTGCCGCACTAATGGCAATACCAAATAAAATCGCAAATACAATGATCTGTAACGTATTGCCTTGAGCCATTGAGCTAATAGGGTTGGTTGGGAACATACCAATGATAACATCACCCAAAGATGGCGCTTCTTTGGCGCTAAATGATGTTGCTGCAGTCAGATCCGCACCTGCGCCTGGTTTGAACAGCGTACCCATGGTGAGTGCTAAGGTGATAGCAATAGCCGTTGTTGCAATATAGAAGGCTAGAGTTTTACCACCAAGACGTCCAAGCGTTGTAATGTCTTTAAGCGAACTGGTTCCGCAAACAAGAGAGACAAAGACCAGTGGAACAACGAGCATCTTTAAGCTGGCAATAAAGATTTTTCCACCTACATCAAATAGACCGTTAACGATGTAGTCGTGGATAAAGGCGACATCAGCAAAAAGACTGCGAATAATAAACCCTGTCAAAATACCTAATACCATACCAAGAATGACTCGGCCGGTTAGGGACATTTTTTTCTTCTCTGCTTTCATTAATTGAATGCTCCTTATAATTATTCACTCTGTAATTCATTTACCAGAGGTGCTACGCAGGGTAGCAGTAGAACAGGTGTTAAAGCGAAGTAAAAAATAAAATTAAAATGCAAGATCTCGGTTAGATCACATTTTTAAAATGGAAATAGTGTTCAATAAGCGATATTTTTTACTGTTTGTTAACATTTGTGGCAATAAAACCCTCCGTTATTTACTCGGTTTATGTTTTTTCGAGTAATTTCTTCGGTTTTTTCGAGTCTATCGGCATATCAATCTGTTGAATAGTAGAATAATTGCGTAATTCTCAAGCTATGAAAATTGGCTGAAAATTATTCTTTTGCTCATATTGATAGCGAAATGTAGAGGAAAGGTTAATGGTTAACAAATGCTTACAAGGAATGGTTTTGAGAAAATAGTTAGGTTGGATATTTTTTACAGTTTATAAAATGACTTTGATTGAATAAATATTCACTGGGCTATTGAGCCCAGTGAATGATTGTATTTACTTGGCAACATTGCCTGCTACGTTCATGATATCCCAAGTACGAGAGAATGGTGGAGCATAAGCAAAATCCATCATACCTAGTTGGTCCGTTGTCGCTCCTAAAGTGATAGCAACGGCTAATGCATCAATACGATGGACTGCACCTTTATTGCCGATCATTTGGGCTCCAATGATTTTTTTATCTTGAGCTTGATATATTAGCTTAATATGAAGAGGGGATTGACCGTGGCAATAGTTTGTATGGCACTTATCACTAATAAAAACTGAGCGATAGTCAATATTTTCGGCTTGAGCTTGCGCTTCTGACAAACCAGTTCGACCTGCTTCTAAGCCTAAAACTTTCACACAACTGGTTACAAGGGTACCTTCAAATTGTAGGGATTTTCCTGCTAAGTTCTCTCCCACTAAGCGACCCATTTTATTGGCACCTGTAGCAAGGGGAACATAGACAGGCTGTTGCAGTTGAGCATGCCAAATTGTGGCGCAATCACCGGCTGCCCAAATATTTTCTACGGATGTTTTGCCTTGCTGATCGATAATAATCGCACCATTAGAAAGTCGTTCTAGCCGTGTATTATGTAAAAATTCGGTATTAGGTTTGACACCGGTACAGCAAATCACCATATCGGTTGGGTAAATATCTTGGTCAGTTTTAATGCTGGTAACCTGGTGGTCTCCAACAACGGCCTCAACTGATTCATTAAGGTGAATATTGACGCCAGCTTGCTCTAGTTCGTGATACAAGAGCTGGCTAATTTCAGGTTCAAAAGCATCTGGGATAAGTCGTTCTGCTCGTTCAATAAGGCGAACATCTTTACCTTGATTAATCAGAGCTTCAACGACTTCAAGTCCGATAAATCCAGAACCAATAACGGTCACGTGCTGACATGTAGGTGAGGCTAGAGCCTGTTTTATGGTTAAGCCATCTTGCATTTTTCGTAGAGAATAAACGCCTTGTTTATCGAGTCCTGCAATTGGTGGCAAGATCTCTTTCGCTCCTGTGGCAATCATAAGGCGATCATAGTTCGTTGTGAATGTTTCGCCGCAGTGCTCAACAGTCAGCTGTTGGCTCTTATCATCAATAGAGAGAACTCGATGCTCTGTTAAGACTGTGATGCCTTTGGTGGCAAATTGCTCTGGGGTAAATTCAGCCATATATTCTGCATTATCAAATTCACCGCCAATGAAATAAGGCAGGCCGCACGCGCCAAATGAGATCACTTTTGATGCTTCATAGACGACAATTTCAGCATTAGGCTCAATACGTTTTGCTTTTGCTGCAGCACTCATACCAGCCGCTTCGCCACCAATAATTATGATTTTCATTGTGATTCCTTGCTATAACAAAGGAGGTGATACGTTCACCTCCTTAATAAGTAGTAAATTATAGTTAAGCTGCGCTCTCTTCACCGTCAAGGTTAACAACTTCATCGCTGTTAAAGACGTTCATATCTGTTTGGCCCATCAATTTACTGGTAATTGTTCCTGCCGTGATTGAGCCTGAAACGTTCAGAGCTGTACGACCCATATCAATCAGCGGTTCGATGGAGATCAGTAGGCCCGCTAGAGCAACAGGCATATCCATTGCAGAGAGAACGATCAATGCGGCAAAAGTTGCTCCGCCTCCGATACCTGCAACACCAAATGAACTGACAGTAATAATGGCAATTAAGGTACAGATGAAACCAAAGTCCATAGGGTTAATGCCAACAGTAGGTGCAATCATAATTGCAAGCATGGCTGGGTAGATACCCGCACAGCCATTTTGACCGATAGTGGAACCAAAAGAGGCTGCAAAATTTGCAATACCGCTTGGGATACCCAAACATTTTTCTTGTGTTTGCACGTTCATTGGAATCGAGCCTGCACTGGTGCGCGAGGTAAAAGCAAAGGCAAGTACTGGCATGATTTTTTTCAAGTGACGGATAGGATTAATACCAACAAGTGCCACTAATGCTAAATGAATGACAAACATTAAGATAAGTGCAGCATAAGATGCGATCACAAAGTTAGCTAAGTTAATAATATCAGCGTAATTAGAACCTGAGATTACCTTGGTCATTAGCGCAAGCACACCAAATGGTGTCAGACGTAATACTAGCGTTACCATTCGCATTACAATAGCTTGTGCAACTTTGATGAAGCTTTCAAATTGAGCAAAGATTTCAGGTTTTTTACGGGCAATACCGGTGGCTGATAATCCAATAAAGATAGAGAAAATGACCACTGCAATGGTTGATGTTCGACGTGCACCTGTCATATCTAAGAATGGGTTTGCCGGTATAAACTCAATCATTAATTTAGCAAATGACATAGCTTCAACATTACTTAATGTCGTTTCTAAGTTTTTCGCTCGGGCCATTTCAGCCGCACCAGCAGTAAGACCTTCGGCCGTTAAGCCAAATAGGTTCGACATTAAGATACCAACAAGAGCTGCAATCATGGTGGTAAAAATTAATACACCAATGGTTAATCCGCTGATTTTACCTAAAGAGGTGC
This sequence comes from Photobacterium damselae subsp. damselae, assembly GCF_038086725.1. NCBI lineage: Bacteria > Pseudomonadati > Pseudomonadota > Gammaproteobacteria > Vibrionales > Vibrionaceae > Photobacterium > Photobacterium damselae. The sequence goes on along the minus strand of NZ_CP146970.1, from coordinate 2,245,608 downwards.
CGCCATTAAGCTTTAGTATGGCTGAGATAATCGACACCATTACCAAAGGTATGATGATCATTTGCAGTAGCCGAACATAACCGACACCAACGATATCGAAATATTCAATCGACGTTTTAATTACTTCCGAACCTGAACCATAGAATATTTGCAGTGCAGCACCAAAGCCAATACCCAAACCTAAACCGGCAAAGACTCGTTTAGTGAAAGTATAATGTTTTGCCTGCATGTGATACAGAAAGGCGATAAGACCAAGAAATATGGCGAGGTTTATAATTACGCTAAAGGTCATAGTTAATCCTTAACATTGATTCAAAAGAAAGGGGGATATGTATTCTTTTGGTGCATCTTGCTGCATTTTAGTTTTTCGTAGCAGCGTTCCGTTGCCCGTTAATGGTGTGCAATATAAAGGATTTTTATAAATTTTAGTTATGAGCAAGATCGCTATTTATTAATCACATTAAGGCGCTTGATGCATAATTGAGAGTTGAGTGCGGAGCTGGATCAAGATTCAACATACAATTAACACTGTATGCTATAAGTGAATGAAATATAAGGGGATAAGTCTTGTTTAAATACAATATTTGTCGATATAAAAATGCCAGCAACAAATGCTGGCATTTATAATTAATCACATAATGTGAGCTTACATTACGCGCATACCAGGTTGTGCACCTTCGTGTGGTTCTAGAATCCAAAGATCTTTACCACCAGGGCCCGCAGCAAGAATCATACCTTCAGACATGCCGAACTTCATCTTACGAGGCTTAAGGTTAGCAACAACAACTGTTAGCTTACCTACAAGGTCTTCTGGGTTGTAAGCCGCTTTAATACCAGAGAATACTTGACGAGTTTCACCGCCAATATCAAGTTGGAACTTAAGCAGTTTGTCAGCCTTTGGCACTGATTCACAAGAGATAATCTTCGCAATACGTAGATCGATTTTTGCAAAGTCATCAAACTCAATTTCAGGTTCGATTGGCTCTTTGCTTAGCTCGGTCTGCTGTGCTGCTTCTGCTTGCTCTTTTGCTGCCATTTCAGCTGCTGCATCGGCTTTAGATGTTTCGATCATCGCTTCCACATTCTTTGGATCAATACGGTTAAACAGCGCTTTAAACTTAGTTACTTCATGAGCTGTTAATGGCTGAGCGATACCTTCCCAAGTTAGTGTTTCATTTAGGAATGCTTCTGTACGCTCTGCAAGTTTTGGCATAACTGGTTTTAGATAAGCCATTAGCACGCGGAATAGGTTAATACCCATAGAACAGATTTCTTGTAGCTCTAGGTCTTTACCTTCTTCTTTTGCTACAACCCAAGGTGCTTTTTCATCTACATATTGGTTTGCTTTGTCTGCAAGAGCCGTAATTTCACGAATAGCACGACCGTATTCACGAGATTCGTACAGTGCGCCAATGCGATCAGCTGCAGCGACAAATTCTGCATACAGTTCAGGCTCAGCACAACGCTCAGCAAGCTTGCCGTCGAAACGTTTAGCGATAAAACCTGCATTACGAGAAGCTAGGTTAACGATCTTGTTTACAACATCGCTGTTTACGCGTTGAGTAAAGTCTTCTAGGTTTAGATCTAGATCGTCAATACGGCTGTTTAGTTTTGCAGCGTAGTAGTAACGTAGACATTCAGGGTCTAAGTGCTGTAGGTAAGTTCCTGCTTTAATGAAGGTACCTTTTGACTTAGACATTTTCGCGCCGTTTACTGTTACGTAACCATGTACAAAGACATTATTTGGCTTACGGAAACCAGCACCATCTAGCATTGCAGGCCAGAATAGGCTGTGGAAGTAAACGATATCTTTACCGATGAAGTGGTATAGCTCAGTTGAACTGTCTTTATTCCAGAACTCGTCAAAGTCTAGATCGTCACGCTTGTCACATAGATTCTTAAATGAGCCCATGTAACCAATTGGTGCATCTAGCCATACGTAGAAGTATTTGCCAGTTTCACCAGGAATTTCAAAGCCGAAGTATGGTGCATCACGAGAAATATCCCACTGTTGCAGACCAGACTCGAACCACTCTTGCATTTTATTTGCAGTTTCGTCTTGTAGCGCACCTGATTTAGTCCACTCTTTTAGCATGCTCTCGAACTGAGGCAGGTCAAAGAAGAAGTGCTCTGAATCTTTCATTACTGGTGTTGCGCCAGATACTGCCGATTTTGGATTGATTAAATCCGTTGGGCTGTATGTTTCACCACAGTTGTCACAGTTGTCGCCGTATTGATCTTCAGCGCCACACTTAGGACAAGTACCCTTAACGAAACGATCCGGTAGGAACATCTCTTTTTCAGGATCGAACAGTTGAGAGATAGTGCGGCTTGTGATGTAACCTTGCTGCTTAAGCTGGTTATAAACAAAAGAAGCCAGTTCACGGTTCTCCGGTGAATGGGTGCTGTGGTAGTTACTGAAATCGATATCAAAGCCAGCAAAGTCCGCTTGGTGTTCTTTGCTCACTTCAGCGATCATCTGCTCAGGTTCCATACCCATCTGCTGGGCCTTAAGCATGATTGGAGTGCCGTGTGCGTCATCTGCACAAATGAAATGAACTTCGTTGCCGCGAAGGCGCTGGTAGCGCACCCAAATATCCGCTTGCACATGTTCTAGCATGTGACCAAGGTGGATAGAACCGTTAGCGTACGGTAGGGCGCAGGTCACCAGAATTTTTCTTGGATTTGCAGCCATAATTACTTATTTCGCTCATGATGGGTAAAAAACGTAGCCTCAAATAGTACCCGATGGCGGGGCTATTGCCTAGCAGAGATAAGAGAATTCATATCAAAAGAGTGGAAATCAGGCGAACTATTGACTTTAGTGATAGTATGGCCAAGAAAAGGCAATCATGCCTTACCCTATAATGTTCATTTTTCTCTATTTATTGCTTAATAAAACAGCGTTAAAGGAATGAACATCGAACGGAGCGCATAGAAGATGAATAATGAAAAGATCACACGTTTTGAAAGCGTCAGTGATGTTTGCCGTTGGTTAAATCAATTCGAGCACCCTTGGTTACATCCTGAGTGGGCCGATATTCCTAATGTGGTTTCAGTTTCGGCTCAGGGGACTGTCTCGATTACACTTCCTTTTGCAGCAGCAACCTTGATAGAACAATTAAATGCTTGGCTTGCACAAGAAAAATCACAATTAAATGTAGCGGTGGAATTTGAGGTTAAAAGCCGAGTAGCTCCCCTTGCTGCAGGTGAAAAGGCGCCATTAAAAGGTATCAAAAATATTGTTGTAGTGAGTTCAGCCAAAGGTGGTGTTGGTAAATCAACCACATCGGTAAACCTTGCATTAGGCTTGCAGCAACAAGGGGCTAAAGTTGGCTTATTAGATGCTGATATTTATGGTCCTTCAGTTCCTATGATGCTTGGTACTGTCAATGAAAAGCCTCAATCTCCAGATGGTAAAATGATGCTACCTGTTGAGTCCTGTGGTTTGTACACAAACTCGGTGGGGTATTTAGTCCCTGCTGAAAGTGCAACTATTTGGCGTGGTCCAATGGCGTCAAAAGCATTAGCGCAGATTATTAATGAAACTTGGTGGCCTGATTTAGACTATCTTGTTATTGATATGCCACCGGGTACGGGTGATATTCAACTTACTCTAGCTCAGCAAATTCCGGTAAACGGTGCGGTAGTGGTTACAACCCCTCAAGATTTGGCTTTGGCTGATGCGATTAAAGGTGTCAGCATGTTTAACAAAGTCGATGTACCTGTACTGGGTATCGTTGAGAACATGAGTTATCACATCTGTAGCAATTGTGGTCACCATGAGGCGATCTTTGGAACCGGTTGTGCAGAGAAAATGGCTCAAAGCTATTCGGTACCATTGCTAGCACAGTTACCACTGCATATTCAGATCCGAGAAGATATCGATAATGGTAAGCCAACGGTTGCCGCTCATCCTGAATCTGAACATGCTCAAGCCTATATTGAACTCGCAGGACAGGTAGCAAGTCGCCTATACTGGGAAGGTAAGCCTATTGCAGAGCAGATTACTATTCGCACAATGTAAGGCATAAATCGCTTTATCTTGAATAGAAATCAAGCAAACGTGCCAGATGCCAGATTTTTACTGGCATCTATTGGGCCAACTGCTTATAATCGTGCGGTTTATTTATCGTTATTTACTCTCCTCGTATCAACAGGTGCTTTCTGATATGTCTGAAAACTCACACCAATGCGTTATTATCGGTATTGCAGGTGCTTCTGCATCCGGTAAAAGTTTGATTGCCAGTACTGTTTACAATGAATTAAAAGAAAAAGTTGGCGATCATCAGATCGGTGTCATTACGGAAGATTGTTACTACAACGATCAAAGTCACCTAAGCATGGAAGAGCGCGTTAAGACTAACTATGACCATCCAAATGCATTGGATCACGATCTGCTATGTGATCATCTACAAATGCTTATGGAAGGTAAGTCAGTTGAAGTACCTCAGTATAGCTACAGCGAACATACTCGTATGACAGAAACCTCAACAATGACACCAAAGAAAGTGATCATTTTAGAAGGTATTCTGCTTCTAACTGACCCTCGTTTACGTAACCTAATGCACGCTAGTGTCTTTATGGATACGCCGCTAGATATCTGTTTATTACGCCGTCTTCAGCGTGATGTAGCAGAGCGTGGTCGCACAATGGAATCTGTTTTAGTTCAGTATCAAAAAACAGTACGTCCAATGTTCATGCAATTTATTGAGCCATCTAAGCAGTATGCCGATATTATCGTTCCTCGCGGCGGTAAGAACCGAATTGCGATTGATGTCTTAAAAGCGCATATTGCCAAATTACTGAAATCGTAAGATTATATTTTTCTTGAGGCTGGCCATTGAGTCAGCCTTATTTTTATAAATTGATCTGTTGCTGACTTAAATTGAACAGGGCTGTTTATGTTTAAGTTTTGCTTTTTCTGGAGAAAACTCTCATGAGACTCTGTGATAAAGATATTAAAAAATATCTCGATGAAGGCAAGATCAGCATCGAACCACGCCCGTCAGATGACTGCATCAGTGGTTTGACTGTTGATGTTTCTCTTGGTAATAAATTCCGTATCTTCAATGATCACGGTGCACCATATATCGATCTTTCTGGTCGAAAAGAAGAAGTTTCTGCTCAACTTGATAAAGTGATGAGTGATGAAATTGAAGTCGCTGAAGATGAAGCTTTTTTCCTTCACCCAGGACAATTGGCGCTTGCTGTTACCCATGAATCGGTGACGTTACCTGCTAATATTGTGGGTTGGCTAGATGGCCGTTCGTCGTTGGCTCGTCTTGGCTTAATGGTTCATGTTACCGCTCATCGAATTGATCCAGGTTGGTCTGGTCGTATTGTTCTTGAGTTCTATAACAGTGGTCGTTTGCCATTAGCTTTACGTCCTCACATGCCAATTGGCGCATTAAGCTTTGAGACATTATCAGGTCCTGCTGAAAAACCTTATAATAAGCGTGCAGACGCAAAGTATAAGAATCAGCAAGGTGCTGTTGCAAGTCGTATCAATGAAGACGATAAAGAAGCATAATTGCTAATTAACTGAATCAGGAAAGGGCAGCCATAAAGGTTGCCCTTTTTCTTTGCTACCGCTTTAAACTTCCATTGGTTATTATGGTCTCAAAGCTATTGGCTAGGCTTATCTTTAACGTGGTTATTCAAGTTACAAGGCATCTGTTTTGGCTAAATAAAGTAACTTGGGGTAGCGTAACGTGTTAGGAATAACTATTTAAGAAAATCTATAGGGAATCCGATGAAAAAATTCTTTTACGTTGTGGTCGCATTACTGTTGATCATTGCGTTGGGTATCGGGGCACTTTTGACGCTCGTTAACCCAAATCAATTTAAACCACTGATCAGTGAACAAGTGAAAAAAGCGACTGGACGAGATTTAGTTATCGATGGTGATATCAGTTGGCGATTTTTCCCTACTTTAGGGTTAACTGTAGGTAAAACGGCATTTCGTAATCCAAATGGGTTTACGGAACCTGATTTGATGAAATTTACAGATGCTGAGTTGTCAGTATCGGTTATGCCGCTATTTTCTCATCAATTAGAGATTGGTAAGGTTATCTTAAATGGGGCTCATATTTTTATTGAGACTCGCAAAGATGGAGTAAGTAACCTCGATGGTTTAGGTGAAGCTAGCCAGTCACCAAGTGAGTCGAGTGCTCATTCTGAAAAATCAACCAAGACGCAAAATGATCCAGCAACCAAATCTGAACAGCCTTGGGCCATCTCTCTTGCTGGCATTGAGGTGACAAATGCCAGTGCGACCATTAATAATGACCAGACAGACAGTGCCACACTTCTCACGAATTTAAATTTAAACTTAGATCGTTTTATTCCCGGTCAATGGAGCGCGATGAATTTTGATTTAGATGGTAATACGAATGGAATTGGCTTTAGTGCTAAAGGTAAAACCTCATTCAATTTATCGTCAAATTATAAACACATAGCTCTAAAAGATGTGGATTTTACAGCAAGTGCAGAAAGTAAAACCTTCCATATTCCTCAGTTAAGTTTAAGTCTTGACCATTTTGATTTTGGTCAATGGGCAACAATTAAGTATCAAACACAGGGCAGCATACCGAATCTAAAGTTTGCAAGCCAAGGTGCTCTACGTCTTAACCTAGATAAAGCGTTGACTAAGGCTGAGTTTGAACAGATTGCTTTAACTGCCGATTTAAGTGGTGCAATGCTACCTCGTCCTGAAATGAAGATTGCACTGAATGGTGATGCACAATACCTTGTTGCAGAAAAATTAGCTTCATTATCAAATATTAAATTAGTAGCTGATGAGGTAACCGCAACAGGTCAGTTATCTTATCAAGCCAGTACCAAGCCGAAACTTCAATTTGATTTACACAGTCCAGATATTAATGTGGATAAATGGCTGGGTATGTCATCAAAGCAAAATGCAACTATTGCGCAAACAGAATCTAAATCATCTCAAGCTTCTGATGTTGCCAAAGGTTCGGTCTCTCAAACCAAAGTAACAGAACCTAATTTATCAGCATTGAAGAGCTTTGATCTCAATGGTCAGTTGGCGGTTGATAAATTACATGTCGCTAATGTGAATATTTCTGATGTAAAAATGCAGATGAGTATTTTAAATGGCGTGCTTAATTTAAAACAGCTACATGCGAAACTATACGGAGGTACGGTTGATGCGACAGCAATGGTTGATGCAAATCCACAACGAGCAAAGTATCGTTTTAGTCCTCGTATTAAAGGCGTTCAAATTCAACCATTATTAAAAGCACTTGCCGATAATGATTCGTTAGCGGGTACGGCAAATTTGGATGTGAGTCTATCGGGTCAAGGCTTGTCTGAGCAAAGTATTCGTCAGCATGTATATGGTTCAGTGACTGCCAGTATCAATAATGGTGCACTATATGGTGTGAATTTACCTGAGATGATCAGAGAAGCGAAAGCTAAGCTTAAAGGCAAAGCTATCGACGGAGCTAGCGCCGAGAAGAAAACAGATTTTTCATCATTATCTGCCGCGATTACGATTAAAAATGGGGTAGCAAGTACCAGCAATTTAGCGGCTCATTCGCCTTTGTTTAATGTATCGGGGTCAGGTAATACGAATCTTGTGTCTGAGCAGATTGATTTTACGGTGAATGCCTTAATTTCGGATCATAAACAAGCCAATGGACAATTAGTTGTGCCGATTGAGATTAAAGGCAATTGGGATAAACCTGAATACCGTTTAGATCTCAAACAGCTGCTGCTTAAGAACAATACGTTAAAACAGAAAGCGGAAAAAGAGATCAATCGAGGCCTTGAGAAGATCTTTGGTGGTGAAGGAAAGAACGAAGATCTGAAAAATGCAGCGGATCAATTGTTGAAAGGGTTATTTAATTAAGTAACTAAGAAATAAAGGCTCATTCAGTAGATGAATGAGCCTTTATTGTTTTTGTTAGTTTGGACGCAGTTATGTAAGGTGAAGGTAAAAAAAGTCAGTTTTTTCATCAAAACTATAAGCAAAACCCTGCATTATCGATACAATAGCTATAACAAGCCATTTTTATGGCGCTTAAATTTCAGTTTATTCAGACAATTTTGAGCATTATGACTAACGAAGTATCAGAAAAGACGAGTAGCACAGTTGTTCAGAAAATCACAGCAGCAGCAATGTGGTTATTAGAAAAAATCAAAGCCTTACCACCGATTGCTCACTTCATTCGAGCTGCCGATCGCTTTAATGATCGACTTGGTAGTCAGTTTGGTGCCGCTATCACCTATTTTTCCTTTTTATCTTTGATCCCGATTTTGATGGTGTTATTTGCGGCTGCCGGTTTTATTCTTGCTTCTAATGCCGATTTGCTAACAGATATTATCGATAAAATTGTAAATGGAGTAACAGACCCAAGTTTGGCTCAGACCCTGAAAAACACAGTTAATACAGCGGTGAACCAGCGTACAACGGTGGGGTTAAGTGGTCTTGCGATTGCTCTCTACTCGGGTATTAGTTGGATGGGCAACCTTCGAGAAGCCGTTCGGGCACAAACACGTGATGTATGGGAACGGAAACCAGAAGATAAAGATCATATTCTATTACAGTATGGTAAAGATTTTATTGCCTTAACCGGATTGGTGGCTGCACTTATTTTCACAGTAGCCTTAACATCGATTGCAGGCTCTGCTCAAGCAAGTATTGTAAATGCATTAGGATTAAATGATGTTACTTGGTTAAGGCCGGTTTTAACAACGATTGCATTAACTATTTCCATTAGCGCAAACTATCTGATGTTCTTGTGGATTTATTGGATGTTGCCTAAGAAAAAGCTAGAGCGAAAGGCTTTGATTCTTGGTACGTTAATGGCAGCAATCGGATTTGAAGGCATCAAGTTTGCGATGACATTTATGCTACCTAAGTTGGCTCAATCTCCATCGGGCGCTGCATTTGGTTCTATTATTGGTTTGATGGCATTTTTCTACTTTTTTGCTCGATTAACGCTATTTTGCGCAGCATGGATAGCAACAGCAGAGCCGAGTAAGAAAAAGCGTCTTGATGGTGCAGAGCAGACTGAGGCCCCTGAAGTTGAAGAACAAACCTCTGCTTCAAATTAAGCCCGTCTAGTTTTTGTTTAGTGGGCAAACAAGTGTACTAAATAAGAAAACCGCAAGTTACTACTTAAGGTAACTTGCGGTTTTTTATTATGAGGTAGATCTTAAACTACGAGTGATTAAGCGGCACTTTTCTTCTTTTTATTTGAGCGTTGGCTCTCTAGAGTATCTTGGAAAGCTTGCAGTAAATCGATAGCAGAGAGCATTCCAACTAACTCTCCGGCTTTATTGAGCACAGGTGCTGCACCAACATTGTGTTCAAGAATAATACTAATTGCTTTGGTTAATGTGTCGTAAGTACGGACAGATATCACATCTTTGATCATGACATCTCCAACATTAAGGTCATCACTGAGTTGATATTCATGGCCAATATCCGGGGATTCATCAACCCAGTTAGGTCGACGCAACTCTCTATCACTGATGATTCCAATCAGATCGCCTTGATTATCAATAATAGGTAAATGGCGGATATCTTCATCCTTCATTAAAAAGAACGCTTCTCTTAATCCGGTATCTGCCGTTGCGGAAATCACTTTAGCGGTCATGTACTCAGAGACTTTTGTTGGCATTACTTCATCCTTATCAGTAATTGATATCATGTTCCCACATAACTGTTACTTTGGTGTGGTACTTATCCAGTGTAGTCGATCAGTATGAGATACGAACACAACATGAACATGGGATAATCTTTAATGACGTTAACAGATCCCAATGAAAAAGTAGTGAGACATAGCCCTTGTTTTGACATTTGTTAAGAATAAGGGGGAGGATGGGGTTTTGTGGCGTTTATGTTATAGCACGTTATTCTCCCTTTATTTTGTTGTTTAAAAAACATCAGTGAGTTTTGTTGCTGTTTTTAATTTGTAGCGTATTTGTTTCGCGCTACTGGAAAATGTCTGCGATTCTTCACATAACTATTTATAAAAATACTTTTATTGTAACAAATTGATATTTATCAATAGGTTTGCATAATGGCAGGAGCAAGCTATCCCTAGTTTATTTAAGGTTATTTATTGATTTCGATATAGGGAGATAGCGATCATGCTGTACTTGGAGTTTTTATTCCTGTTGCTTGTGCTGTATGCAGGCAGTCGTTTTGGCGGCATAGGGTTAGGTGTTGTATCTGGTTTAGGCTTAATTGTGGAAGTGTTTATTTTCCGTATGCCTCCGACATCACCACCGATCACCGTTATGCTGATTATCTTAGCCGTTGTGACGTGTGCTTCGATTCTTGAAGCAGCTGGTGGCTTAAAATACATGCTTCAAGTAGCTGAAAGAATTCTACGCAGCAATCCTAAACGAGTGACAATATTGGGCCCATTGGTGACTTACACCATGACATTTATGTTAGGTACAGGTCATGCTGTATATTCAATCATGCCTATTATTGGCGATGTTGCCCTAAAAAATGGTATTCGTCCTGAGCGCCCAATGGCTGCATCTTCGGTAGCTTCTCAGTTAGCCATTACCGCGAGCCCAATTTCAGCAGCGGTGGTGTACTACTTAGCACAACTATCGGGCTTAAATGAAAGTATTCACCTTCTAACCATTTTGATGGTTACTGTACCTTCGACTCTTTTAGGTACGATTCTACTTTCTTTATATAGCCTTCGTCGTGGTAAAGAGCTTGCTGATGACCCTGAATATCAAGCACGCTTAAAAGATCCTATTTGGGCTGAGACTATTAAAAATACAACATCGACCTCATTAAATGAAGCGTTACCAAAATCGGCAATGCATGCTGTTATGTTGTTTATTTTGGCGCTGATTTCTATTGTGATTATTGCGATGGTGCCTGAAATTCGCACCATTGGTGATGCGAAACCGATTTCAATGTCTCTTGTCATTCAGATGATGATGTTGGCATTTGGTGGTTTAATTTTATTGGTTACTCGTACTAACGTGCAGAAAGTTCCAGAAGGCGTTGTCTTTAAGTCGGGTATGGTTGCTGCAATCGCTATTTTTGGTATTGCTTGGATGAGTGATACCTATTTCCAGTATGCGATGCCATCATTTAAATCGGGTATTACCGAGATGGTTCAAAACTACCCTTGGACATTTGCATTAGCGCTATTTATTGTCTCTGTAGTGGTAAACTCGCAAGCGGCAACGGCTCGTATGATGCTACCTGTCGGTTTGGCTATGGGACTAAATCCTGCACTTTTGATTGGTCTAATGCCAGCAACTTATGGCTATTTCTTTATTCCAAATTATCCATCAGATATTGCAACCGTTAACTTTGATGTGACAGGTACTACTAAGATTGGTAAATGGTATTTTAACCACAGCTTTATGGCACCTGGTCTTATTGGGGTAGTTGGTGCATGTGTGATTGGCTATTTACTTGCGCAAGTTGTAGTGCCAATGTAAGGCTACACAGAAAAGTAAAGCTCGGTTAGACGTGGCTTATTAATAGAGAAAGGGAGCTCTTGGTGAGCTCCCTTTTTATTTATTCGTGTGAATCATCTTCTTTATACGGCCAGTAATGGTGACCGGCGCGAATAATTAGGGTTGCTGCGGCTAGGATAAATGCAGAGAGTGATAACCAAACAATAAATTCACCGTTTAGCTCTTTCATACCAAGAGTGATATAGCGAGCAATAGCCATAATCGCAATATAAATAGGATAGCGCACTGGTATTTTACCATTGGCAACAAACTGTTGAACCATGGCCAATACTTCTAGATAGATAAACATTAATAGGATGTCAGTTAGTAAAATTTGTTTATTTACAATGACATGAATAAATTCATTGACCATGGCAACTACGGTTGAGAGCGTAATTGCAACCAATAAAATTGCTTCTAAGATATGAAAAATCTTAAGAAATCGGGAGCTGAACCCTTTTGGTAAATGTGAAGGCATGATATCTCCTAAGCAAGGCTTTCACTTCCCCTTTGTGTTATAACCTCTTAATACACACTGAGTGTTTTAATGGTCTTGGGGGATATTCTTGCTCGGAATTATAAAGAGTTTTTTGCAAAGACCCAATAACTGAAGAGGGCAAATTTACGCCCCCTTACAGTTATGCAATGATTACCAATCAACACCTTGTCGCGCCTTGATTCCATTTTCAAAAGCGTGTTTGATGTTGCGAACTTCCGATACGGTATCGGCTAATTCGATAAGAGAGCGGTGAGCGCCTCGGCCTGTAATAATAACCGATTGCATTGGAGGACGATTATTGAGAGCTTCGATCAACTCATCAAGGTCAATATAATGATAAGTAATCATATAGGTGAGTTCATCGAGTAACACGACATCATAACTCGGATCTGCGAGCATTTTCTTACACGCTTGCCAAGTTTGTTGAGCGGCTAGGGTGTCAGCTTCTTTATTTTGGGTCTCCCATGTAAAGCCTGTTGCCATGACAGCAAACGTGACACCATGTTGCTCTAGTAAATTACGCTCTCCGCAATCCCAAGTTCCTTTGATAAATTGACCAACTCCGCAGCGATAGCCGTGTCCGACAGCTCGAGCAACAGTACCAAACCCTGAGGTTGATTTACCTTTGCCATTACCCGTGATGATGAGCAATAGACCTTTCTCTTGTTGAGCCGCTTCTACTTTGGCATCAATGTGTTGTTTGACTTTCTGCTGGCGATCTTTATATCGTTGGTTTTTGTCGCTGTTTGATGTCATAACATTACCCTAAAATATGGTGGTAGAACGCTAAAATTACACAGTATCCAATCAATTCGGCGATCTGTTGGCAAGCCCCTAAACAGTCACCGGTATAGCCTCCAAGCTGTTGTTGAAACCAAGCACCAGCAGCGAAGCGAACAATAACCATAGCCGCAATCAGTGAAATAGCTAAAGAGATTGGAAAGATAGACACTAGCACTAAACCCGTACCGATTAAAACCCACAGTTCAAAAGGGCTTTGCTGTTTTGCCAGTGGTTTTACTTTACTGGTTTGATCGGCTCGAACATAGGGGTAAGAGAAGATGAGTGAAGCGGCCACCACGCGGCTTACACCATGCATCACAAATAGGGCATAAGCTGGTAGCCATACATTGTCTTGGGCAAGATAGGTGAGGGTTAGCCATTTTAAGCCAAGCATCATAATAAGTGAGCATAATCCATAGGTACCCACCCGGGAGTCTTTCATAATGGACAGTTTTTTTTCAACCGTCCAACCACCACCAAAACCATCAAAAACATCGGCTAGACCATCTTCATGAAAAGCTCCTGTTATCAGCATACTGGTTATCATGGCAAAGCCAATCGCAATCGATACCGGTAAAATGGCGGCAAACACCAGATAACTTAAAGCGGATAGCAAGCCGACAATACAACCAACTAGGCCAAAATAACGGTTAGCTTGATTTAATCTCTGTTCAGTAAATGGTGTATTTTGAGGAACAGGAATTCGAGTAAAAAAACTCAGGGCAATCAGAAATAATTGCCACTGATATCGTATTTGCTCTCGATTAAACGGAAATTTCATCACAATTCTCCAGGCTACACAGTGATTCCAGCATCATCAAAGCTGGCCATATCGTTATAAAACGCACATGCAGCATGGAGTAATGGCAGAGCAAGCGCTGCACCTGTACCTTCACCAAGACGAAGATCTAAATGAAGCAGAGGAGAGGCTGCTAAGTGAGTCAGCATTTTTTGATGTCCTTGCTCTTGTGATTGGTGGCAAAAAACTAAGTACTGACGACAATCCGAGTGTATTTGACACGCCATAAGGGCGGCGGCCGTTGCGATAAATCCATCAACTAATACGATCATTTTATTTTGTGCCGCTTGTAGTATGGCGCCTACCATTTGCACAATCTCAAAACCACCAACAGCGGCTAAAATATCAAACGCATCATGACAGTGATCTTTATGAAGAGTGATAGCTTGTTCAATTAATGCGGTTTTTTTTGCCAATTGTTCTGAGTTAATACCGGTACCTGAGCCGACACACTCTTGTGCTGAAAGGTTGAGTGCTAAAGCCATAATGGCACTGGCACTGCTCGTGTTACCAATTCCCATTTCACCAAAACCGATGCAATTTGTTCCTTGCTGGTAAAGTGTCTCACAGACTGAGGCCCCGAGTTTTATTCCTTCAAGGACAAGTGTACGGCTCATTGCTTGCGTTGCTGTAAAATCATGAGTACCGGCCCCTAATCGTTGTTTTATCAGGTGGGGGTGAGTCTCTGGTTCATGTTTAATTCCAGCATCGACAACCGAGATATCCATATTATTACTACGACAAAAACAGTTAATAGCTGCTCCCCCTGCAAGGAAATTTGCAACCATTTGTCCTGTTACATCACTGGGTGCAATACTGACCCCATGTTTAGTGATGCCATGATCACCCGCAAAGATAACAAGGTGGGGCTGAGTAATGGTGAGTTGCTCGCTCTGCTGAATAAGAGCAATCTGGCAGGCTAATGTTTCTAATTGACCTAATGCACCAAGTGGTTTGGTTTTATTATTAATTTTATGTTGGATTTGTTCGATATGAGAGCGATCGGGTGCACTAATACTAAACATGGATGGTTTTCCTGTATCAATCAGAATATTGAATAGGAAATACTGCTTGAGTTGGGAAGATAAAGCAATGTTGTTGATAGAAAAAGCCCGTAATCACAGGTAACTACGGGCTGAGTATCAAGATTAACCTAACGTATCGGTTGCTACTTTGTAGGTTGGATCTTCTAGCATATTCACTTCCACAAGGTTACCAGCTTTTTTAAGTAAAGAGCGGCACTCAGGGCTTAAGTGTTTAATATGCAGAGTCTTACCTTGATTTGCATAGCGTTCAGCAATGGTGTCGATAGCTTCAATGGCAGAGTGGTCAGCAACTCGTGATTGAGCAAAATCTATGATGATGTTATTTGGATCATTTTTCGCATCAAATAGCTCTAGGAAGTGAGCTGTAGAGCCAAAGAATAAAGGTCCGTTAACACGATAAATTTTTGCACCGTTCTCATCAATATGAGTCGAGGCATAAATACGTTTTGCATGATTCCAAGCAAAGACTAGAGCGGAGTAGATCACACCCACTAATACGGCAACGGCAAGATCGGCTGCAATGGTGACGCATGTTACAAGAATAATGGTAAAGAAGTCGTGCTTTGGTACTTTACGCATCATCTTAAAGCTTGCCCACTCAAATGTGCCAATAACCACCATAAACATAACACCAACTAGGGCTGCTACTGGGATCATTTCAATTAGAGGCGCGCCAAAGAGAACAAAAAGCATCAGTCCTACTGCGCCGGTAATACCCGATAAGCGACCACGACCACCCGAGTTAATGTTGATCATTGACTGGCCAATCATGGCACAACCACCCATGGCACCGAATACAGAACAGGTGATATTGGCAACACCTTGTCCCATACATTCGCGATTACCATGTCCGCGAGTTCCTGTCATTTCATCAATAACGGTAAGCGTTAGCAGTGACTCAATAAGTCCTACAGCTGCAAGGATCAATGAATATGGAAGAATAATGCGTAATGTTTCTAGGTTAAAGCCAACTTCGGGTAGGGCGAAAGTGGGTAGTGAACCTGCTAGAGTTGCATTTGGATTGCCACTCATTGAGCGGACAAAATCAATAACAGTGCGAGAGTCTAGACCGACAACATGAACCAAAGCCGTAACGGTTAAAATGGCAACAAGAGAAGAGGGCACAGCTTTGGTAAGTTTTGGTAAGAAGTAGATGATTGCCATCGTTAAAGCGACTAAACCTAACATAATGTAGAGCTGTGTCCCTTGCATCCACTCTAGCTGACCTGCGGCATTGGTGACTTTAAATTGTCCTAACTGAGCTAAGAAAATGACAATCGCTAGGCCGTTTACAAAGCCTATCATTACTGGGTGTGGCACCATTCGGATAAATTTCCCCAGTTTGAATACCCCCGCCAAAATTTGGAATACACCAGCAAGCATGATGGCAGCAAAAAGGTATTGGATGCCGTGATCAGCAACAAGACTTACCATGACAACGGCCATTGCACCAGTAGCGCCTGAAATCATGCCTGGACGACCGCCAAGGATTGCAGTAACTAGACCGACAATGAAAGCTGCGTATAGACCAACCATAGGGTCTACGCCAGCAACAAAGGCAAAGGCTACGGCTTCAGGGATCAGTGCTAACGCGACAGTAAGCCCTGATAAGATGTCATTTTTGACGGATTGACGCGAAAAAGATGGGAATTCAAACATTTTATTAAGTTTTGCTCTAGTCCGATTGATTTATGCACATATAAAGCGCTAGATACTATAGAAATATGTGATTTAGTTCAACTTTTATTCAGGAAATACTTAACTGTTGTTAATGTTTTCCATAGTTATAAGTGACTAAACTTATTTTATACAAAGGTTGGTTTTGTTTTTCTTAGTTTAGTGGGAAATTTAAACCTAAGGATGAAAATTTAGAAATGTTAAAGGGGAGAGCAATCATTGGTGGGGTATGGGCATAAAAAAACCACACCCAAATGAGTGTGGTTTTTGTATTGGCGTAGACTCTAACTTAGTTAAAGTTTGGCTTTGTCATTGGTGCACTTGCGCGGTTTGTTGCAACTTGACTGCCTGCAGGACGGCTAGTTGCAAGATCGCGTGTTGGTGCAACAGCAACAGTTTCTGCGTGACCCATTGATACAGGAGCAGGAGCTTTTGCCATTGGTGCAGTCGCATGGAAGCCACGAGGATTTGTTGCCATTGTTGCTTTCACTTTTGTTGGCGCAAGAGAAATCGTGGTCTCAATAACCGCTTCTTCTTTTTCTTCAACAACAGGAGCTGCTTCAACAATAACCTCTTCAGTTTGTTCTAAAACTGGAGCCTCAGCTACTACTTCTTCAGTAAGAGATACGACTGGTTGTGTCTCTTCTACCGCGCGCATAGGGAATACTTTACCCATAGCAAGTTCCGGCATTGCTACACCTGTTAGTGCTACAGCCTCAACCGTTTCTACTTCCGCAATCTGTTGTGTCTCAATAATTGCAGGAGTTAGCACGTTATCCATTGCAGCTTCAGCTTGCGCTAAGTCTAGCTCAGGCTCGACAACCGTTTCTTCAATCACTTCTGCAGCAGCAACCGCAGGTTTAGTATGACGAGGCCATACTTTGCCCATTGCCATTTCAGGAGATGCTACGCCTGTTGCTGGACGACGTTGAATTGATTTTGGTTTCTCAACGATAGATACCGTATTTTCAATGTCGTTTAGAGCATCAACAGAATCTGTTGCCATCATATCGATTGGCACCATCTTCACATCTTCGTGTGTTACGTGCTCAGGTTTTTCAACTCGAGTATCACGCATGCGACGGCGGCGTTGACCACTTGCACGCAAATGACGAGGAGAGCGACGGTTACGACGTTGAGGTGCATCCTCTTGATCTTCCGCTTCTTCCATCTCTGGTGCCGTTGGCATATCAACAGCTTGAGTCTTAACTTCATCTTGAGCTGCTTTAGCCATTGCGGTACCCATCTCCATTAGTGGTGATGGTTTCGCTTCTGCTGTTGCAGTTGATGATACTTCAATAGCTTCAACAACATCTTGTTGGTCATCAATACGAACTTTCTTCTGTAGCTGACGACGTTGACGGCGTTGTTTTACTTTTGCTGTTTTTTCTTCATTCTCACGCTGAGCTTCAAGATTTTGCTTTTCAGCTTTCTCTTTTTGCATCTCTTGACGACGTTGTTGCTTCTGCGCTTGGATCTCTTCTTTACGAGCTTGGCGCTTTAGCTCTTTCTCTTCGTCTCGTTGACGCTGCTGCTGCGTTTTTTGAGGCTTTTCAGCTTGCTGCTGTTGACGCTGGTCTTGTTTAGTCGCTTTGTCGTTATTACGGTCATTATTGCGTTCGTTATTACGACGACGATTGTTCTGGCGTTGCTCATTGTTACGAGTGTTGTCTTTTTCTTGACGTTCGTTGTTACGATTGTCGCGCTGCTCTGAATCTTGTTGACGATTATTGCGGCGGTTATCGTTACGACGGTTGTCATTGCGACGATTATCGTTACGGCGATTGTCATTACGATCGTTGCGACGGTTATTATTGCGACGATTGTTCGTATTTTCTTGAGGTTGTTGCTCTTCTTCTTTCTTGCTCATATGGCTTGAGAAGAAGTTTGCAATGGCAGAGAAAATACGGTTGAAAATACTTGGTTGTTGCACTGCTGGTTTAGAAGCGGCTGGCTTAGCGATTGGCGCAGGCTCTTTTGGTGCAGTAAAACCTTGAAGTACAGGTTCTTCACGCTTCTTAATTACGCGCTCAGGCTGTGCAGGTTCTTGAGTCTCTGCTTCACGCTGTGCTGCAAGTAATTTTGGAATGCGGTATGACAGTGCTTCTTGTTCTTCACCTTCACGCACACGAGAAACTTCAAAATGTGGTGTTTCCATATCTGAGTTCGGTACGATAATGACACGAACATCGTGATATTTTTCAATGTGTTGAACTGAACGACGTTTTTCGTTTAATAAGTAAGATGCAATAGCAACAGGCACAATAGCTAATACTTGTGAGCTGTTATCTTTTAATGCTTCTTCTTCAATTAAGCGAAGAATAGATAGAGACAGTGATTCGTTATCACGAACAACACCCGTACCTGTACAGCGAGGACATACATGATGACTTGCTTCTGCTAGGGATGGGCTTAGGCGCTGACGTGACATCTCCAATAGACCAAAACGAGAAATTCGACCAATTTGTACACGTGCGCGGTCCATACGAACAGCTTCGCGTAAACGGTTTTCTACTTCACGCTGATGGCGAACCGGAGTCATATCGATAAAGTCGATAACAACTAGGCCACCAAGGTCACGAAGACGTAATTGACGAGCAATTTCATCTGCCGCTTCAAGGTTAGTTTGTAATGCTGTTTCTTCGATATCTCCGCCTTTTGTTGCGCGTGCAGAGTTGATATCGATAGAGGTTAATGCTTCTGTTGGGTCAATTACGATAGAGCCACCAGAAGGTAGACGAACTTCGCGCTGGAACGCTGATTCAATCTGGCTTTCAATTTGGTAGTGGCTAAATAGTGGAACTTCGCCTTCGTAACGTTTAACACGAGAGATAAAATCTGGACGAACCAATTTGATATGATCGCGAGCGCGTTCAAAAATCTTTGGACTGTCGATTAAGATTTCGCCGATATCTCGACGTAGATAGTCACGAATTGCACGAGCAATCACATTACTTTCTTGGTGAATTAAGAATGGGGCAGGTTGAGCGTCAGCCGCTTCTTTTACTGCACTCCAGTGATTTAACAGAACATTTAAATCCCACTCTAACTCTTCAGCTGATTTACCAACACCTGCGGTACGTACAATTAGACCCATACCGTGAGGCAGTTCTAATGTGCTTAATGCCGCTTTTAGTTGCGTACGCTCTTCACCTTCGATTCGACGAGAAATACCGCCTGCACGAGGATTGTTTGGCATAAGAACTAAGTAGCTACCAGCAAGAGAGATGAATGTAGTTAAGGCTGCACCTTTGTTACCGCGCTCTTCTTTATCGACTTGAACGATAACTTCCTGACCTTCTTTTAGGACTTCCTTAATGTTTGGACGACCTTGGTAAGAATAATCTTGTGGGAAGTACTCTTTCGCGATTTCTTTTAGAGGTAGAAAACCATGACGCTCTGCACCATAGTCAACGAACGCTGCTTCCAGGCTTGGTTCGATGCGTGTGATGCGGCCTTTATAGATGTTTGCTTTCTTAGATTCATGACCAGGGCTTTCGATATCAAGATCAAATAGCTTCTGACCGTCAACTAATGCGACGCGCAACTCTTCCTTCTGAGTTGCGTTAATCAACATTCTTTTCATTTATATTTACTCGTTAATTGTCATTATCTTAGCGAGCGAATGACAGTTTTTTATGGTGGTGCCGGACTCCAAGACTGATATACGGGTACAACCTCACGGTTGGAAAAACAGGAGTGCTCTCTGGCTACACTATTTAAACCAACTACTTGCAGACGGTTAAGTCTCTAAATTGTAGCTGGCATCACCGACAAAGCGGTCGTATCTGTCACACCAAAAAAATCTGTAATCGGACACTAAAAGTTACTCCGCGAAACGTTTCCGTCTTATGCCATATGCAGCGGTTTTCGCTAGAGTTGTGTAAAAAATAATTATTGTGATGATATTTTATTCATCTTGTTATAAAAGTAGGCTTGTTATCCTACTACAGTACGCAATAATAGCAGGGAGCCACTAGAGCGGCAATCTGGATTATTTGCGTTATTGAGCCAATGAACTTTCAATGATGACCATTTAGCCAATCATTTTCTGCGAAAACATCTCATCAAAGTAAGAAAAGTGGTACACTCCCTTCCATTAATCGTGTTCATAACTTTGCCGATACTGGCAGAGCTGCATTGCTTCATTAGGCTTATAATCACACTCATGACAGAAGTTAAACCTAAAGTACAATTCATCGAAATTAGCGATGACTTTGCCGGACAGCGCATAGATAATTTCTTGCGTGCTAGGCTTAAAAACGTACCTAAAAGTATGATCTACCGCATTTTGCGCAAAGGTGAGGTGCGAGTAAACAAAAAACGCATCAAACCTGAATATAAGTTGCAAGATGGTGATCTGGTTCGTGTTCCTCCTGTTTCGATTCCTGAAAAAGAGGATCAAGCACCGATCAGTACCAATCTAAATAAAGTGGCTGAACTTGAGTCATGCATTATTTATGAAGATGATCATTTATTGGTATTAAATAAGCCATCGGGTACAGCGGTACATGGTGGTAGTGGCTTGAAGTTCGGTGCAATTGAAGCGCTTCGTGCATTACGTCCAGATGCTCGCTTCTTAGAGCTAGTGCACCGTATTGACCGAGATACTTCTGGTATTTTATTGGTTGCTAAGAAGCGTTCAGCATTACGCCGTTTACAAGAGCAGTTCCGTAATAAAACGGTTCAGAAGTATTATTTTGCTCTTGTGATGGGAGAGTGGAAAGCGTCGTGCAAAAAGGTAACTGCACCGCTACTGAAAAATGAAGTGAATAGCATTGTCCGAGTTAATCCAAATGGTAAACCGTCAGATACTCGATTCAAAGTTTTAGAACGCTTCCATCAGGCAACTCTAGTTCAAGCAAGCCCTGTAACTGGCCGTACGCATCAGATTCGTGTTCACTGCCAATATACTGGTCACCCAATTGCTTGGGATGATCGCTATGGTGATCCACGTTTTGATGCTTATACCAAGAAAACAGGATTAAATCGCCTATTTTTACATGCTGCAAATATCCAATTTACTCATCCAAGTACGGATGAGGCGATGGAAATTAATGCACCAATGGAACCTAAATTAGAACGCTGCTTAGAAAAATTACGCACGATGTCTTAATCGTCCATTAATTCGATTTTTTCTCGATAATCAGCACATCAATAAAAGGAGTACCATTAGGATACTCCTTTTGTCTTTTTATCGTGATTGACTGGTAAGGATATCGATTCCCTCTTTTGCCAGCAGTTCACGTAGAGCAATCAAGGGTAGGCCTACTAACGTATTTGGGTCTCGTCCTTCTAAGCGCTCAAAAAGAGCAATACCTAATCCTTCGCACATAAAACTTCCCGCACAATATAGCGGCTGCTCCCGACGAACATAATGTTGGATTTCCTGCTCGGTGAGTTCTCGAAAATGTACGTGGAAAGGTTCACAAAGACTGTGGCACTCTCCCGATTGAGCATTATATAAAGCAAGGCCGGTGTAAAAGGTAATAGTTTGTCCACTTGCTTGTTTGAGTTGTTGACACGCTTTTTCTTCGGTTAAAGGCTTGCCAATGATTTTCCCATCAATAACACAGACCTGATCTGAGCCTATAATAAGGTGTGTGGGATAATCTTTTGCGCATGCTTTTGCTTTTTCTTGAGCTAGGCGCAATACCAATTGTTGTGCAGTTTCGTTCTCTTGAGCTGTTTCATCAATATTTGGACTGGCTACTTCAAAGGGGTAACCAAATTTTTTGAGTAAAGCTTGGCGATAAGTTGAGGTCGAAGCTAAAAGTAACGGTTGAGGCATAACAATCCTTACTAGAACGTAATGTTGTCTGAGTATCAATGGTGAGGGAGTGTACCTAAGTTTTGACTTTGAGATAAAGAGAATCTTTAA
Source organism: Photobacterium damselae subsp. damselae (assembly GCF_038086725.1). Lineage (NCBI taxonomy): Bacteria > Pseudomonadati > Pseudomonadota > Gammaproteobacteria > Vibrionales > Vibrionaceae > Photobacterium > Photobacterium damselae. The sequence goes on along the minus strand of NZ_CP146970.1, from coordinate 2,223,451 downwards.
AGCAGTTTCTGATTGAACTCCGAAGTGATGAGGTGTATTTTTGCCTCGATTTTAAATTGGCAGTGATGGGTCTTTCTAATCTGGTTTTTTTCTAACCAAGTGCATGACTCGTTAACAATTAATTTAATTTTGCGATGGATTATGTTGTCATAGCGAGTTTGAGCTTTTGATCAGTACGATTATTGACTAAAAGCTGTTAATTCGGACACATTTCCTTTGACTCAAACAGACTATAAGGCTAATATTCGCGCCCTATGCAAAAGGTAAAATTGCCGCTGAAGGTCGATCCAGTTCGCGCAGCTCAGAAAAAACTCGATTATGATGGCATCATCACTATCGGAAATCTGAAGCGTTTAGCTGAATCCACTGATGGCGTAATAAGTGATGCAAACGTCACCTTGTCTTTTGATTTGGACCAACGTCGTATTCCTTTTATGCGCGGAAGTGCAGAAGTTGAAGTGATGTTGACCTGTCAGCGATGTCAGGAAGAATTTCAGCACACAATCAGTGTTGAATTCTGTTATAGTCCAGTTCGCAATATGAATGCGGAAGACGAGCTACCGGAAGCCTATGAGCCGGCTCAAGTCGACGAAAATGGCGAGATCAACCTAGTTGAACTTATCGAAGATGAGATGATTCTAGAATTACCTCAAGTTGCTATGCACGATGATGCTAACTGTAATGTTGGTTCAGCGAACATGTCTTTTGGTGAGATCCCCGTTGCTGATGAGCGTCCGAATCCGTTTGCAGTATTGAAAAATCTTAAGAAGTGAAAATTTAACAGGAGTAGGGTTAATGGCCGTACAAAAGAGCAAGAAATCACGCGCAGCACGTGGTATGCGTCGTTCTCACGATGCACTAACAACTGCAGCACTATCTGTAGACGCTGTAAGTGGTGAAACTCACCTACGTCACCACATGACTGCTGACGGTTTCTACCGTGGCCGTAAGGTTATCAACAAGTAAGGTTGAACCTTTATGGGTCTAACCGTTGCACTCGATGCAATGGGCGGGGATTTCGGTCCTCAAGTAACAGTGCCTGCCGTTGTGCAGGCACTGTTGCACTTCCCGGAGCTCAAAGTAACCTTATTCGGTGATCAGAGTGCGATCACTACACAGCTGACTCTCCTAAACCAACTCAACCATCCTCGAATTACCATTGTGCATAGCAATAGCGCTATTGCAAATGATGCTCGACCTTCTCAAGCATTACGCCGAAGCCATGGTTCTTCTATGAGAATGGCTCTTGAAGCTGTCTCTGAAGGTAACGCTGACGCTTGTGTCAGTGCCGGCAATACTGGTGCACTAATGGCACTGTCTCGATATATCCTCAAACAATTACCTGGCATCGATCGTCCCGCTTTAGTTTCTGCTATTCCAACTGCTGCAGCCACTAAAACTTGGATTCTTGATCTAGGGGCAAATGTTTCATGTGATTCCGACACATTATTCCAGTTTGCGGTAATGGGAGCCGTTTTAGCAGAGCAGTGGTTATCTGGTAAACCTCGCGTCGCTTTACTTAATATTGGTGAAGAAGAAATCAAAGGCAATGATTTAGTCAAACGTTGTGCTGAAATGTTAAGTCAGTGTGATGATATTGACTACATTGGCTATATAGAAGGCGATAAGCTTTATTCTGGATTAGCTGATGTTATCGTCTGTGATGGCTTTGTCGGAAACGTTAGTCTAAAAACCAGTGAAGGGGTGGCTCATCTCTTTATTGACCGGATTCGCCAAGCCGTAGGAACCAGTAAGTTTAAACAAATTCTTGCCAAATGGTTGTTTAGTGACCTATTTGACAGCCTCAAGCAGTTGAACCCCGACCAGTATAACGGGGCAAGTCTGTTAGGATTGCGTGGTATTGTAGTAAAAAGCCATGGAAGTGCAGATATAACCGCATTTACCAACGCAATCAGTGAAGCGGTGTACGAGGTTGAACGACAAATACCAACAAAAATCAGTAACCGTTTGGAAGAAGTCTTACTCGAGAGGCACTATTAGTCTTCATGTATAGCAAAATTTTAGGTACAGGCAGTTACCTGCCAGCTCAAGTTCGTACTAACGCTGACTTAGAGCAAATGGTAGAAACGAATGACGAGTGGATTGTTGCGCGTACTGGTATTCGTGAGCGTCGTATCGCTAACACCGAAGAAACCGTCGCAGTGATGGGATATCAAGCATCATTAAATGCAATTGATATGGCCGGTATTGCCAAAGAAGATATCGATCTTATTATCATGGCAACATCCAGTGCGAGCCACTCTTTCCCTTCTGCTGCATGTCAGGTTCAGGGAATGCTCGATATTAAAGGCTGCCCAGCATTTGATTTGTCTGCGGCATGTTCTGGCTTTATGTATGCACTGAGCATTGCCGATCAACACATTAAAACCGGCATGGCGAAAAATGTGTTGGTAATTGGTGCTGATGCATTGTCGCATAAATGTGATCCAACTGATCGTTCAACAATCATCTTATTTGGTGATGCTGCAGGTGCGGTTGTTGTTGGTGCAAGTGAAGAGCCGGGTATTTTATCGACTCATATCCATGCTGATGGTCATTTTGGTGGCCTGCTAAGTCTTGGTATTCCTGAGCATGGTGAAGATTTTAGCGATGATAACTGGCTATATATGGCTGGTAATGAAGTATTTAAAGTTGCGGTAACTCAGTTATCAAACTTAGTTAAAGATACTCTTGCTGCAAATAATATGGATAAATCTGAGCTAGATTGGTTAGTTCCTCATCAGGCTAATTTACGTATTATTTCAGCCACAGCGAAGAAATTATCTATGTCTTTAGACCAAGTTGTTGTGACATTAGATCGCCACGGTAATACTTCAGCTGCAACAGTGCCAACTGCATTGGATGAAGCTGTTCGTGATGGTCGTATCCAACGTGGTCAGACGTTATTACTCGAAGCCTTTGGTGGTGGTTTTACCTGGGGCTCTGCACTGGTTAAGTTTTAACTGGTTGCTAAATTCATGGATGCTGTGCCGCTTTTTAACCTTGATTTTAATCAGTTGGCACAGTAGATAATATTTCAAGCTGCTTATTTTACGATGAAGTAACAGGCAGTTAAATCAATAAGGATTCTCGAATGTCTAAGTTCGCGATTGTTTTTCCAGGTCAAGGTTCTCAAGCTGTAGGTATGCTTGCTGAACTGGCTGAGCAGTTTCCAATTGTTCAAGCGACATTTGCCGAAGCATCTGAAGTTCTAGGTTACGACCTATGGGCTCTAGTTCAAAATGGTCCTGCTGAAGATCTTAATCAAACGCATCGTACTCAGCCGGCATTATTAACCGCTTCTGTTGCAATTTGGCGTGTATGGCAAGAGAAGGGTGGTGAGCAACCAACTGTTCTTGCTGGCCATAGCTTAGGTGAGTACTCTGCACTTGTATGCGCGGGCGTTATTGATTTTAAAGAAGCAGTTAAGTTAGTTGAACTACGTGGTCAATTAATGCAAGAAGCAGTGCCTGCAGGTGTTGGTGCGATGTCTGCAATTATTGGTCTAGATAATGATGCTATTGCAAAAGCGTGTGCTGATGCGGCAGAAGACCAGGTATGTTCGCCTGTAAACTTTAACTCTCCAGGTCAAGTTGTTATCGCGGGTAACAAAGAAGCCGTTGATAGAGCAAATGCTTTGTGTAAAGAAGCCGGTGCTAAACGAGCACTACTTCTACCAGTTTCAGTTCCATCTCATTGTGAACTAATGAAGCCTGCTGCTGACAAACTAGCAGTAGCTCTTGAAAATATGACATTCAATACTCCAACGATCCCAGTGATCAATAATGCTGATGTTGCAACTGAAACTGATCCTGCTGCAATCAAACTTGCGCTTGTAAAACAACTTTATGGTCCAGTTCGTTGGACTGAGTCTGTTGAGCGTATGGCAGCAGAAGGTATTGAAGAATTACTTGAAATGGGTCCAGGTAAAGTACTGACTGGCCTAACTAAACGTATTAATCGTTCACTTGGCGGTTCTGCTGTTAATGATATTGCATCATTAGACGCAGCTCTAGCTAAGTAATCTGAGATCTGAAAGAGGACTACTGATGAGCCTTGAAGGAAAAATTGCTCTAGTAACAGGTGCTAGCCGTGGTATCGGCCGTGCAATCGCAGAAATTCTTGTTGAGCGTGGCGCAACCGTTATTGGTACGGCAACCTCAGAAAGTGGCGCTGAAGCGATCAGTGCATACCTTGGTGATAAAGGTCAAGGTATGGCATTAAATGTTACGTCTCCTGAGTCAATTGAAGCAGTATTGAAGCAAATCAAAGAGACTTTTGGTGATGTTGATATCCTAGTGAACAACGCGGGTATTACGCGTGATAACTTGCTAATGCGTATGAAAGATGACGAGTGGCAAGACATCATGGATACCAACCTAACGTCTATCTTCCGTCTATCAAAAGCAGTTTTGCGTGCGATGATGAAGAAGCGTAATGGTCGTATTATCAGTATTGGCTCTGTTGTTGGTACAATGGGCAACGCAGGTCAAACTAACTATGCAGCAGCAAAAGCAGGTCTATTAGGCTTTACTAAGTCAATGGCTCGTGAAGTTGCTTCTCGTGGTATTACTGTAAACGCTGTCGCTCCTGGTTTCATTGAAACGGATATGACTCGCGCACTAAATGATGATCAACGCGCTGCAACATTAGCGAATGTTCCAGCAGGTCGTTTAGGTGATCCGCGTGAAATTGCAGCAGCTGTTGCATTTTTAGCCTCTGATGATGCTGCTTATATTACGGGCGAAACTTTGCACGTAAACGGCGGCATGTACATGATTTAAGCACAAAAGATGCAATTCTCGGCGAAAAAGGTCCAATTAAGTGGTTTTTCATTGAAAATCGTGGTTTGACCAGCAACAATGAGTGTTGCAACTTTTGTAGTAATGAATAAACTACAACAAATCGCATTAGCGAATTCTTGTTAAGGAAATATATTAGTATGAGCAACATCGAAGAACGCGTAAAAAAAATCATCGTTGAGCAACTAGGCGTTGACGAGTCTGAAGTTAAGAACGAATCATCTTTTGTTGACGATCTAGGCGCTGACTCTCTAGACACAGTTGAACTAGTTATGGCTCTTGAAGAAGAATTCGACACAGAGATCCCAGACGAAGAAGCTGAGAAGATTACTACAGTTCAAGCTGCTATCGACTACGTTAATAGCGCTGCTGAGTAATTCAGAACACTTCCAGGCGGTCCTCATGGCCGCCTGATTTCTTTTCTACCTTATTTTTACCCCTCAATTCCGGAGATATTAATCGTGTCAAAGCGTCGTGTTGTTGTAACTGGCATGGGCATGCTAACACCGGTTGGTAATACTGTTGAAGATTCATGGAAAGCACTTCTATCAGGTACTAGCGGCATTAGCACTATCGAGCATTTTGATGTAACAGGTTTTGCTACACAATTTGCAGGCATGGTAAAAGACTTCAATTGCGAAGATTACATGTCGAAAAAAGATGCTCGTAAAATGGATCTATTTATCCAATACGGTATCGCAGCTGGCGTGCAAGCATTGAAAGATTCTGGCATTGAAGTTACAGATGAAAATGCAGCGCGCATCGGTGTTGCTATCGGTTCTGGCATTGGTGGTCTTGGCTTAATTGAAGCTGGTCATCAAGCTCTGATGGAAAAAGGCCCTCGTAAGATCAGCCCATTTTTCGTTCCATCAACTATTGTTAATATGATTGCGGGTCACATGTCTATCATGTATGGTCTTCGTGGTCCAAACATCGCAATCTCTACCGCGTGTACAACAGGCCTTCATAACATTGGCCATGCGGCACGTATGATCGCATACGGTGATGCAGACGCTATGGTTGCTGGTGGTGCAGAAAAAGCATCAACACCATTAGGCATGGGTGGCTTTGCAGCAGCTAAAGCGCTATCAACTCGTAATGATGATCCTCAAGCAGCTTCTCGCCCATGGGATAAAGACCGTGATGGTTTTGTTCTAGGTGATGGTGCAGGTGTGATGGTACTGGAAGAGTACGAACACGCAAAAGCACGTGGCGCTAAAATTTATGCAGAAATCGTCGGCTTTGGTATGAGTGGCGATGCTTATCACATGACTTCTCCAAGTGCTGACGGTTCAGGCGGTGCGCTTGCTATGGAAGCATGTCTACGTGATGCTGGTATTAATGCTGATCAACTTGGCTATATCAATGCACACGGTACATCAACACCCGCTGGTGATGTTGCTGAAACTCTAGGCATCAAACGCGCTATGGGTAGTGCTGCTGATAAAGTAATGGTTTCTTCAACCAAATCTATGACCGGCCACCTACTAGGTGCAGCGGGCTCTGTTGAAGCAATCATCACAGCTCTAACTCTAGTTGATCAGGTTGTTCCACCAACAATTAACCTTGATAATCCAGGCGAAGGTTGTGACCTAGACTACGTACCTGGTACTGCTCGTGATGTAAACCTTGAGTATGCTCTATGTAACTCATTTGGTTTCGGTGGTACTAACGGTTCGCTTCTGTTTAAGAAAATCTAATTGAATCGGATTAATTGACGATTTCTTAGCTTATCACCGCAAGAAATAAAGCAATTAACCTGATATGATAAGTCAGCTCGGTATTAGTACCGGGCTGTTTTTTTATCTGAGAAGTGGTTTCTAAGGATTGAATTTGGCTTGGGTTAACGGTCAACAGCAGCATTCTTTATCGATAAGCGATCGAGCAACACAATATGGTGATGGCTGCTTTACAACAATTTTGGTGATAGATGGCCAGCCTCAGTTGTGGGACTTTCATCTCCAGCGGTTACAAGATACCTTGGCTTACTTCGCGATAAGCGCGCCAAATTGGCAACATATTACCCAAGAGGTGTTCGTACTAGCTCAGAAATTCAAAGAGAAAGGTGGTATTAAGATACTGATCTCTAGAGGCTCTGGTGGTCGTGGTTATAGCGGCCAAGATTGCTCTCAAACACAAGTGATTATTACAACCTTTGCATGGCCCGAACATTATTCTCAATGGCAACAGCAAGGGATTTGTTTAGGTGTGTGTTCCCAGCGTTTAGGTCTTGCCCCCATGCTTGCTGGTTGGAAACACCTTAATCGATTAGAACAAGTCTTATTAAAACAAGAAATTGAAAATAACCACTGGCTAGATGGCCTTGTTCTTGATCTTAATGGCAATATTACAGAGACCAGTGTCGCGAATATCTTTTGGCGAAAGGGTTGCAAAGTTTTTACTCCAACACTTAAATTTGCTGGTGTTCATGGAGTAATGAGACGAAAAGTAATTGAGTTAATACAGACGTTGCCTTATCAGCTAGAATTTATTGATGCTCCTATTGAGGAAATTATGGGGGCAGAAGAAGTCTTTATTACTAATGCGTTAATGTCGTTAGTACCGATTAATCAAATTGAAAATCAGACATTTCATCAACGTCAGCTATTAAATGCGCTTATAAAGGGGTTAACAGCGTGCTAAAAAAATTAATGATTGTGATAGTGCTCTTGGGCGTAATAGCAGCAGGGGGCGTTGTTTTTGCTTATCAGGAAGTGATGGCATCTCTATCTCAACCAGTAACAACAGAACAGAAAGAGTTAATTACTGTTAAACCCGGTACAAGCTTTCGCAGTTTGTTAAATCAACTTGAGAAGCAGGTTATCATTCCCGCTTCGCAATGGTATCGCTGGATTGGCCATGTAGAGCCTGAATTACTGCAATTAAAAGCCGGTAGTTACCTAGTTGAACCGAAAATGACATTACAGCAGTTACTGACATTAATCGGTTCTGGCAAAGAGCATCAATTCTCGATTACTCTTGTTGAAGGCGAGCGTTTTAGTGAATGGCTAAAAGAACTGCAGCAAGCACCTGAAATGCAGCATAAAACCGTTGGTCTGTCTGAAGCTGAAATTGCAAAGGCGCTGAATATCGACACCAATAAGCTAGAAGGCTATATGCTTCCAGAAACGTATAATTATACGGCTGGTATGAGTGATCTGGATATTCTTAAACGAGCTCACAATAAGCTGGAATCAGTATTAGAAAATGCATGGCAAGGTCGAGAAAAGGATCTGCCACTAAAAACTCCTTATGATGTATTAATCATGGCGTCGATCATCGAAAAAGAGACTGCTGTTGACTCTGAGCGTGATGTTGTTTCGTCTGTGTTTACTAATCGTCTAGAGAAGGGGATGCGATTGCAGACAGATCCTACGGTTATTTATGGCATGGGTGATAAATACGATGGCAATATTCGGAAACGCGACTTAACAACGCCAACACCATACAATACCTACGTTATTTTCGGTCTACCGCCAACTCCTATCGCGATGCCAAGTAAAGCATCTATCTTAGCCGCGGTACACCCAGCACAAACGAAATACTTGTACTTTGTTGCTAATGGCAAAGGTGGACATACATTTTCAAAAACATTGGCAGAGCATAATCGTGCTGTGCGTCAGTATTTAAGAACATTAAGAAACAAATGAACGGAAAATTTATCGTAATTGAAGGCCTTGAAGGGGCTGGTAAAAGCACAGCAATATCACAAGTAATTAATGTACTTGCTGAACATGGCATTCATGATCCTGTGGCAACTCGTGAGCCTGGTGGTACACCACTTGCTGAGCAGATGCGCGCATTAGTTAAAGAAGGGCATCCAGATGAGCCGTTAACCGATATGGCTGAACTACTACTGCTTTATGCCGCTCGCATTCAGTTAGTCGATAATGTGATAAAACCTGCTTTAGCACAGGGACGCTGGGTTGTTGGTGATCGTCATGATATGTCTTCTCAAGCATATCAAGGTGGAGGCCGTGGTTTTGATCAGCAGTTAATGATGAATCTGCGTAATACCGTACTTGGTGATTTTCGTCCTGATTTCACAATATATATGGATATTGATCCTGCGCTTGGTTTACAGCGAGCTCGTGGACGCGGAGCACTTGATCGTATTGAACAAATGAATATCGACTTTTTCCATCGTGCTCGAGCGCGTTTTCTTGAGTTGTCAGAGCAAGACCCGAATACAGTTATTATTGACGCTAGTCAGTCTTTAGAAGCGGTAACGGCGGATATCTCTAGCGCTTTGACACAATGGTTGGAGCAGCAGTAAATGATTTACCCATGGCAACAGAGTGTATGGCAAAATTGGCAGCAACTGTTACAGCAAAAGCGTTTCCACCACGCTATTTTATTGCTTGCTGCTAAAGGTAGTGGGCAAGACGTCTTAGTTCGTGAACTTGCCCAAACTGTTCTGTGCCAGAATAATGATCATCAAGCCTGTGGTGTGTGTCACAGTTGTAAGCTGTTTGCTGCGGGTAACCATCCTGATTTTCATGTGATTAAGCCGGAACAAGAAGGTAAGCAAATAGGCGTTGATGCGGTTCGGCAGTCTAATCGTTGGGCAGTTGAGACCTCACAGCTTGGCGGTCAACGTGTAATCCTTATTGAAGAAGCCGATGCAATGGGAGAAGCTGGTGCTAATGCTATTTTGAAAACACTAGAAGAGCCTCCTGCTGGTTGCCAGTTTATTCTTACCGCTCGGTCATTAGATAATCTGTTACCGACGATTGTGAGTCGTTGTAACAAATGGCGATTGCCTACGCCAAATAGTAAAGATACTCAACGTTGGGTTGAAAATCAGTTAATGCAGTCCATTTCAACTGAAGCTGTGAATTTAAATAATGGCGCACCGATAGCCTCTTTAAATTTTGTCGAAAATGGCATGGATATCCGTCATGTTAATTTGATTAAAACCTTCACTGCTTTTGTTCAACCTCCTCATATTGGGATTTACGATCTTGCTGCGCTCTGTACGCAAGATGGTATCGCAAGTTTGAAATGGTTGAGCTATTTTTTAGTCGATTGTTTAAAAGTCCAGCAAGGTGTTCAATCAGGTTTTGTCCATAATGAATCTTTGGCTCTGGTTCACCAGGTTGCTGCTGTGTTACCGATTCACTTAGTGATAAATCAAATCCAAAAACTGAATGAACTACATCGCAAGCTCGAACGTCATAGTGGGTTGAATATCGAGTTGCTGGTTGTTGAATGGTTGACTGGTTTTATACTTAATTAAGCAAAATTCGCTGGTATTTTTACTTAATGAGTACGTTAATTTAAAGAAAATGAGCTCTGAAGCTGTAAGGTTCCACGTTCATTAGTTATGAGGAAAGTATTGTGTTAGTCGATTCACATTGCCATTTAGATAAATTGAACTATGGCGAACTACACACCGGGATTGATGATGTACTAACGAAAGCCAAGGAACGTGGCGTTGAATATTTTCTATCGATTGGTTGTACTCTACAAGGGTTTCCAACCATGATGGAATTGATCGAACCGTATGATAATGTTTTTGCATCATGTGGTGTTCATCCTCTTGATATCGAAGAAGGGTTTGATTACGAGCAACTAAAAGCTTTTGCCAGTTATGATCGTGTTATTGCTATTGGTGAGACAGGGTTAGATTATTTTTACCAGCCAGAGTTAGCAGAAAAACAGCAAGAAGCATTTCGTATGCAAGTACGTCTAGCTGTGGAATTGAACAAGCCTCTTATTATTCATACCCGAATGGCTCGAGAAGATACGCTGCGTATATTGCGAGAAGAGGGCGCACAAAAATGTGGTGGTGTGATCCATTGCTTCACTGAAAATTTAGAATTTGCTCAGGCTGCTATTGAGTTAGGTTTTTATATCTCAATTTCAGGCATTGTTACGTTCAATAAATCAAGCGATTTGAAAAACGTAGTAGCGCAGTTGCCGTTAGAGCGTCTTTTGGTTGAAACCGATTCTCCATTCTTAGCTCCAGTGCCATTCCGAGGTAAAGAGAATCAGCCAGCTTATGTTCGTGAAGTCGCTCAATATATTGCTTTACTTAAAGGTGTTTCGGTGGAAGAGGTTGAAGAAATCACAACAAATAATTTCTTTAACTTATTCTCATTTGCGAAGCGAAAATAAGAAAATGATTTAATAAAAGGAGGAGTCTGAAACTCCTCCTTTTTTATATATGAAATATAATTCTTCATATTATTAGGGTGCAAAATACTCTTTGTGTTGGTTATTTAATCGCCCGGTAAAGGTGTCAATAAAAATTAATGGCGATGTAATCCGAAATTAGTTTATGGAATAGAATACTTAGATGTTTGATAAATTTCATAAGTGTGATCAGGTTTACATTTTAATTGTGTTGTTTATCTTTTTCGTGGAAATTGTGATTGTCATCAAGCTATATTCACACTCAGGATTCCTCAGGCCAATACAGTATCCAATGATGGAATGAAAGCAAAAAGCTGATTTTATGCTTTATTTTGCGTATGTCTGAGTGATTATGACGAGTTTTATTAACTATTGGTTTGGTAAATTAGTAGATATAAATACGAAATTCATAATTTTTAGTTTATTAAAGCGTAATCGCATAATCGTAAAATTTATATAGAGCGGGATGCTATTTTTAATATTTAAGATCACTTCAAAGTTGATGTTGAGGAGACACAATTCATGAAAGCCTTCTTTAGTAAACTATCGCAAGCAGTAATGCTTCCGATAGCCTTACTACCAGCAGCAGGTATCATGCTAGGTATTGGTGGTAGTTTTACTAACCAAAGTATGATCGAAGCGTACAATATTGGTATTTTGCAAGACGGTACCGTTTTAAACAGTTTCTTACAAATCATGACCGCCGCTGGTGGTATTGTATTTGCTAACTTACCTCTAATGTTTGCTCTTGCAATTGCAATTGGTTTTGCTCGTGCAGAAAAAGGCGCGGCTGCGTTGGCTGCAACTATTGCATATTTGGTAATGAACGTTGCGATTGCAAAAACATTATCAGTAGCAGGTATGGTTGATACAACAGATAACACTGTTGTATTGATGGGCAGTCATTATACGGGTGTGCTTGCTGATGTGTTAGGCATCCACAATACACTAAGTATGGGCGTGTTTGGTGGCCTGATTGCTGGTGGTATCACTGTTGTTTTACATAACAAATACCACGATATTAAGCTTCCTGAATTCCTAGGCTTCTTTGGTGGCGCACGTTTCGTACCTATCGTAAGTGCCTTCTCTGCACTATTTTACGGTATTGCACTTGTATTTATCTGGCCATTCATCGGTGCAGGTTTTGGTACAATTGGTGCAATGCTAGGTGAAATGACTGCCTCAGGTCACGGTTATATTGCGTCTTTCATCTTCGGTATTATTGAGCGTGCTCTTATTCCTGTCGGCCTTCACCATGTATTCTATCTACCACTATGGCAGACAGAAATTGGTGGCACAGCTGAGATTGCAGGTCATGTTTATAAAGGTACTCAGAACATCTTCTTTGGCTCTTTAGCCAATGGTGATTACTCTCACTTCTCATCAACTAACTTTATGAGCGGTAAGTTCCCATTCATGATGTTTGGTCTACCTGCGGCTGCGTACGCGATGTACACTGTAGCTGATAAAGAAAACAAAAAAGAAGTTGGTGGTCTACTGTTCTCTGTTGCCCTTACTGCGTTCTTAACCGGTATTACAGAGCCAATTGAGTTTACTTTCCTATTCTTATCAGCTCCACTTTACTACTTCATTCACGTACCTCTAGCAGGTCTATCATTTATGATTATGGACTTGTTACACGTGAAAGTGGGTATGACATTTAGTGGTGGTTTTATCGACTTCGCACTATTTGGTATGCTTCCAGGCCTAACGGGTACTGATAACCACTGGTATTACATTCCTCTACTGGGTGTAATCTATGGTCCGCTATATTTCTTCCTATTCCGTTGGTTTATCTTGAAGTACGACATCAAAACTCCTGGTCGTAAGGGTAGTGCAGTTGCGGTTGTTCGTAAGAAAGATTACCAAGCATCTAAAGCTGCAGGCGCTGCTGGTTCAGACGATGATCAAATTGATCTGATGATTGAAGCATTAGGTGGTAAAGATAATATTGAAGATGTTGATGCTTGTATCACTCGTCTACGTATTACCGTTAAGAATGGCGATCTTGTTAAAGATAACCAGTACTGGACTCAAGAGCTTGGCGCTAAAGGTTTAGTGAAAGTTGGTGGTACTGGTATTCAGGCTATCTACGGTGCACAAGCCGCAGGTTATAAAGCTCAGATTAACTCTAAGTTAGGTAAGTAATGAATTTCGCGCTGAAATATAAGCGAATAGGTACATTTCTGATCGACTTGTCGATTGTGCAAATGTTTGTCATGGTTGCACAAGATTTGTACTTAGGAATTATCGCTTATATCTCTAAAGGGACCGGCGCGAAAATATCGCTTAATGACGCGATGGCTTTGCCAACATTACTTGCGTTAATTATTGGTATTATGATGCTATTTATTGGTATTTATATGGGATATCAATGGTTATGTTTCCGTTTACTTGGAACATCCTTATCTCGATACCTACTCAGTGTTAAAGTCGTTTCAACTGATGGAAAAACTTTAACCAAAGAGCGATACCTAAAACGAGAGTTTAATAAGATTTATTTATGTGTTGCGACATTGGGGTTATATGCGCTTTATAGTGGCGCACAGTTTCTTGCTTTTAGCCACTTACCATGGCACGACAAGAAAAACCATACGACCGTTGTCTCGCGTTAAATAATTCAAGAAGACGATTAAAGCCACAGTTTATACTGTGGCTTTTTTTATGCGGAAAAATGTTTAACTATGCTGATATATGTCTAGCTGGTATTTAATGTCGCATTTCTATTCTAAATGTTGAATATGAAACTTATTTTTTAGTGTGAATATTAATAATATTTAAAAATCAATAGGTTATAATGTTCTAGATTTTTTGTTATCAGTAACTTATTAAAATTAGTCTAATTTAAACCAATCTTGCTTCGTTACATAAAGTAACAAAGGTTGCAATAAAGAAAAGGATTGCAAAAGAACTACCATAGTTTTTATTGTTGTTTTTTTATTTTAAATCAATTGATTACACATCTGATGCTCGTGAGTTGTTATTAGAACCTCTGTGATCGAAACGATATTTTGAAACTATAGTTTTGCTTTCGATAGCTTTTATCTTTCACCCCAAGTTATATTTTGCTCCGCATCTTACATATATGCTGAAAAAAACATAAACACGAAATGAAGCATTATGACTACGGGGGTATGTCGCTTCGTTTTACACACTAACAATAAAAGCATCTCACTCAGGAGCTTCAGTATGTTTAAAAACCTTTTTGCTAGCCTGCAGAAAGTCGGTAAGGCACTTATGTTGCCTGTATCGGTTTTGCCGGTAGCTGGTATTCTACTTGGTGTTGGTGCCGCTAACTTTAGCTGGCTACCAGATATCGTTTCTCAAGTTATGGCACAGGCAGGTGGTTCTGTGTTTGGTCAAATGCCTCTACTATTTGCAGTAGGTGTGGCGCTTGGCTTTACTAACAATGACGGTGTAGCAGGTCTTGCTGCAATCGTAGGTTACGGCATCATGGCTGCAACACTAGGTGTTATGGCGCAGGTGATGGGCGTAGATAAAATCGATACTGGTGTGTTAGGTGGTATCCTAACTGGTGGTATCGCTGCATGGGCATTTAATAAGTTCTTCCGTATTCAGCTTCCTGATTACCTAGGCTTCTTTGCTGGTAAGCGTTTCGTACCGATCATGACTGGTTTCTGTGCGATTGCTCTTGCTCTTGTTCTATCTGTTGTATGGCAGCCAGTAGGTGCAGGTATCGCAGCATTCTCTGATTGGGCAGCACATCAGAACCCAACCGTAGCATTTGGTATCTACGGTATTATCGAACGTTCTCTAATCCCATTTGGTCTACACCATGTTTGGAACGTACCTTTCTTCTTCGAAGCGGGTAGCTGTGTGAACGCAGCAGGTGAAGCTCGTACTGGTATCTTAACTTGTTACTTAGAAGCAAATGAAGCAACTCGTCTTGCTGGTAACGGTTTTGGCCAGCTAGCTGGCGGTTACATGTTCAAGATGTTTGGTCTACCTGCTGCTGCAATCGCTATTTGGCATTGTGCTAAGCCTGAAAACAAGGCGAAAGTGGGCGGTATCATGATCTCTGCTGCGCTAACTTCGTTCCTAACAGGTATTACTGAACCAATCGAATTCTCATTCATGTTCGTAGCTCCTATCCTATACGTTATCCACGCATTCCTTGCAGGTTCTGCTTATGTGTTAACGAACTTACTAGGTATGGTTCACGGTACTTCATTCTCTCACGGTTTCATTGACTTTGTTGTTCTATCAGCGAACTCTCAGAAGCTATGGTTATTCCCTGTAATGGGTATCATCTACGCAATCATCTACTATGTAGTGTTCCGTGTAGTGATTACTAAACTAGACCTTAAGACTCCTGGTCGTGAAGATGAAGATGCTTCAGCTGCGGTTGCAGGTTCTGAATCTGAAATGGCACAAGAGCTAGTAACAGCATTTGGTGGTAAAGACAATATTACTAACTTAGACGCTTGTATTACTCGTCTACGTGTATCAGTTGCTGATGTCAATAAAGTAGATCAAGACCGATTGAAGAAACTAGGTGCAGCAGGTGTTGTTGTTGCTGGTAGCGGTGTTCAAGCAATCTTCGGTACTAAGTCAGATAACTTGAAATCAGATATGGATGAGTGGATTCGTAGCCACTAATCTCACACCATAACCCCTATGGTAATGTAAAGAGGTCTCATTGAGGCCTCTTTTTTTATTCTAAAAATTAGAAATTGACTGCTTTTCCGACAAACACTCATTTTTATTTAAACAGCGTTTTATATTTTACATTGGATTGACATTTCATGTGAGTGCGTTTTTTAAACTCTTTACTATACTTGTGCTGATGCCGTGGCGCTTATGGTTATGTTTTTATTCAATGCGATTTTATTTCCATAAGTAAGAGTTGAACTCTTATCTCTGAACACTATCTTTTAGTGGTCGTGTCACGATTCTGTTGCAGTTATCCAAATATTATAAAAATGCAAATAAGGAAGAAAAATGGGTTTATTAGATTTTGCTCGCGATATTGGTAAGAAACTATTTTCTAATGAAGATGAAGCACCTGCCAAAATTACTCAGCATATTGAAGAGAATAATCCAGGTGTAAATGATCTTCAGGTTAATGTTGAAAATGGAGTCGCTACGCTGTCAGGCTCTGCTGATTCGGCAGCAGCACGTGAAAAAGCGATTCTGATGGCGGGCAATGCTCAAGGTATTGAGAGCGTTGTTGATAATATTTCTGCACCTGAAGAAACGGCAAATGTGACTTATTACATTGTTGAAGATGGCGATAGCTTGTGGAAAATTGCAGAAAAAACACTAGGTAACGGTGCGAAATACGAGCAAATTTTTGAAGAAAACAAAGAAGTTATTCAGAATCCAGATTTGATTTTCCCTGGACAAAAACTTCGTATTAGTCAGGCATAATGAATCGATAGGTCAGTTAGTTAAAATAAGGTAAACGAGGATATTTATGGATATTACAAAAATCTTAGAAATTGGTGCGCAGTTGTTTAGCCAGTCACAAGCCAATACAGATGGTTTAAATCAGGGCTCAATTGTATCTGCACTGTCTCGTTTGCTTGGCGGCGATGAAAATGGTCAAGGTGTTAACTTTGAACAGCTATTATCATCCATTAATGGTGCAGGTTTAGCGAATGTTCTGCAGAGCTGGTTAGGTAATGGTGAGAACAATGCCATTTCTGCTGATGATATTGCTAATATCTTCTCTGGCTCTCAGCTATCTGATTTTGCTAATGAGTTAAACCTATCAGAGCAAGATGCTAAAACGGGTTTAAGTGAAGCTTTGCCTGCGATGGTTGATAATGCAAGTCCTGCGGGTGAAATTGCCGGTGAGTTACTAAACGCCGTAGGTGGTGTTTCTGGCTTGCTGAATATGGCTGCAGGCTTATTTGGTAAAAAATAACTAGACCAATGCCCAAATAATTTCACCTTGGAAACTATTTGGTTATACCCAAGTAACTTCAAAAACCTCGGCTAAATAACGCTGAGGTTTTTTTGTTATTGTCGGTTTTATAAAGAAATGAAGAAAAGCATAAGGACGGGTACTAACATACTCAGAATAAAGCCACTGACTATAGCGATAGGTACACAGCGGATCCCACCACAATTTTGAATGACAGGTAAAGTGAAATCCATAGCTGTTGCACCAGCATAACCGATAGCCATTGCCGGTCTTTGATTAATAATCATAGGGATTAAAGTTAGCGCCACTAACTCACGCATCAGTTCATTTAAAAAAGCGGCGCCACCATATATAGGCCCTAAACCATCGCCCATTAAAATACCCGCAAGAGAGTACCAGCCAAATCCTGATGCCATAGCCAATCCATTTTTGATAGGGATATCAAGAATAAGTGCTGCAATCACACCACCTAAAAGGGATGTTGTTAGAATGACAGAGGCTAAGATCATACCTTTTTTATTTAATAAAATTTGGCGTAGCGTCATGCCACTGTTTCGAAGTTGGATGCCAATAAAAAATAATAAAATAAACAGTATGATTTCACTGGCCTTATCCACCCAAGAGAGATCCATATTGATAAGTAACCCAACGATTAATCCACCGCCCACAACAAAAATCAGCTGAAAAGATTCAAATAGCATTTTCACTAGCGGCATGGATTTCTGTTTTTTTTCTGTCGCTAAATTCCAACGGATATCCAGAAAAGGGAGGGCTACAAGGTTACACAAGCTGATCGCAATAAAGAATGTACCCGCATAAAGAAGAATCTGCTCTAGGTTTTGGCTGAGGTTATCTAGGTTAGCAAGACTTAACCCCATCAGTGCAAGGATAACTAGAACCAGTCGACTGGTTAGGACATTAACATGATTTAGTAAGGATGCATTTTTTATTGGGATTAGATAGCCGATAATAAGAGGCAAAAAGATAAATAGCATCCCTGAAAACATAGTAACCTCTCTGGTATTTTTGGGGTTTATTTAATTCATTTTTGGTATAAATTGCTTTTATAATAATGACTTATGTCACAAGCTGTCATTGGAAAGGAGCTTATCAATAGTTATAATCAGAGGTCAATCAAAAGAGGTAAATCAGGTGATTATTTTTTGTAAAGATTTTTACACCAAAATATTGATACTGATGTTGCTTTTGAATACAGAATTGAAAGCGTTGCTGCAACTCTTACTTAGATGAGTCAGCAACGCGGTGTTGAGCGGGATAAATATCGGTAATATATTTGGCAATAGGCTAATTGTGGATTAAATACCACAACGCTTGATAATGTCATGGACCTGTTTATTAAGCTCTGAAAGCTCAAGTTGTGATAACTCGTACATAACTTCAGCGCCAAGAAGATCTAATTCAATGTAATGATCATGAATAGCATCATCATTATTTTTCATCAAAAGAAGATGGTTAGCCATTCGTGCAATATCCAAATAGCTAATATTGTCATTAGAGTATAACTTTCTATTTGATGCGACTTCTTGGTAATCATTATCAAAACCCCAATGCTTTAAAATAATAGGGCTAATATCACTACAGCATTCTTGAAAAATAAATAAAGCTGCATCTAATTCTAAATAATTTCCATTCGTTAAATAACGTTGGTACTCAGAAAGTAAACTGAATAAACCAATATCAGCTAGTAGGCCTGTTAATAATGCTTTCTCAGGTAGAAGAGGTTCTGCGCTATCTGGATGCTGATTGATTGAATAACAAATTAGAGCCATTGTGCCTGCTAATTGGCGTGAACGATGAGCACTATGCTGTAGAACTTTATTACATTGTTCGTGCTGTTTGTATGAAAACTTTAATGTTTCAATGGCTTGTACTGTGGCAATATCTCTAACTCGAATGATCCCTAATCGGGAAATTGCCGTAGAAAGATCATTACATACAATATTTCGGCGATTAAACAAAACCGCATTTGAAGTACGAATAATTTTAGCGGTCAATGCTGGATCATCGATAACAATATTTGCTACTTCCCTTACCGTAATATCTTTAAGTAAACATGCTTGTTGTAATCGAGTTAATACAGTTGGTATTTGAGGCAAGGTAAGTTGGTTATTTTGAATTGATGTTTTGACGAGATTACAAAACTCAGACTCAATTCCTTTTATTAATTTATTATGTTCTGGGTTTAACCAAAAAAATGATAAGTGCGACATTCTTTCTATATAGTGGCTTTTGATGAAGGCATTATACGTATTTTAACCTTGGATGCCGTTGTTAAGTTCAAAGTTTCTTATATCTAAGTCAATTAAACGATGTTTGTAGGGTGGAAAATTGAAATCATGACTTATCTTGTTGCGGTATTGTTAATAGGAATTATAGTAAAAGCCACTTTTACAAAAAATTATTAGTTTCAACATGATTTATAAAAAACATCTGTGAGTGCGTTCAGATTTTTGACACATAGAGTCATGCAAAAGAGAACTTTTGTTAAAAATGTGATGACACGTAACTGCTGAAAATGCAAAGATTTTTTTAACACTTGGATGAAAATTGAGAGATTGTGCTCAAATGTTATGGTCTCTTTTTGTCACTTTTTGCTTTATTTGCGATGAATAATATGCCTGTATTCTCAAATTTATAATGTTCTTGATTTCATATGTAGCCTTTATAAAACAGATGGATTATTGTCAATCTGTTGACGCACAATAGTGTGTATTTTAGATTTATTTGAGAGAAGAATATTGATTACTAGGAGGCTGTTGTGAGGAATATCAAGGATGAATTTCTTAATTATTTGAATGACTTCGGTCCTTTTGAGAAACGTTCGATGTTCGGTGGAACCGGTGTTTTTGTTGATGGTGCTATGTATGCCATTATCAATAACGGTCGAATTTTTTTACGAGGTGGAGAAACGCTGGATGACGAATTGATCGGCTTAAACTGCGGAAGATTCAAGCATGTAAAACGTAGCACAACAGCCATTGTTAATTATTATGATATTACGACTATTTATCTTGATAATGAGCCTAAATGCCGTGATTTAGTCAATAAATCAATTCAATATGCATGTGCAGAACGCAACATTAAATTTTCTGAAGACAGTCGTCGACTTCGTGATCTACCGAACATGCGTTTAACCTTAGAACGCATGGTGAAAAAAGCTGGGATTCCAGATGTAAAGAGCTTTATGTCATTGGGGGCTGTTGAAGTATATCGAAAAGTTCGTCGCTCTCATGGTAGTGGTGTTGATGTAAAATTATTATGGATTTTTGCTGGCGCTGTCGATGGATGCCACTGGACATTACTAAAAGATGAGCAAAAATCAGTACTACTAAAAGCATTAAATAACTAACCAACATTTTAAGCTTTCTTTTTAAAGGTTATGTAAAGCCACTGATTTTGAGTGGCTTTTTTGTTACTCTTTTTTAAACAAAGCCAAATTGATGAGATAATTTATGCAGTTGCCAAAGCTTTCGGGCTCGGTCCTTTCTGGGTTACATTGTTTTTTGATTGCAGCCGATCAGATGAGTTTTACTCGGGCCGCGGAAACGTTATGCCTTACTCAAAGTGCTGTTAGTCATAAAATTAAGAACTTAGAGGAAATTTTGGGTGTTAAGCTGTTTATCCGTCAACCACGAAAATTAACGTTAACTCCAGAAGGGCAGCATCTAAAAGAGGTTCTCGCTCATAATTTTGGTGATATCGCCCTTGAGATCCGAGATCTTAAAAGTTCAGAATTAAGTGGTGAGCTTAATGTTTCTGTGCCTCCGACCTTTGCTCAGCGTTGGCTCGTGCCTCGGCTAAAAGGTTTCTTAGATAAATATCCTAGTGTGAGGGTACATTTGCGCACTCGTAATGACTTAGTTGATTTTCAGACTGAAAGTTTTGACTGTGCGATCTATTTTGGCCACGGTAAATATGCTGGCCTACATGCTATAAAACTCATGGATGAAACTATGCTACCTGTATGTAACCATGAATACGCGGTTGAGCATAATTTATATCATCATCCTGAGAATTTAATTTCATGCTTACTGTTACATGATGCGGCGCCTTGGGCTCGTGCAGGGCGTAATGATGAATGGCAATACTGGGCTAAGCGTTTTGGGGTAGAACTGCCTGATAATGGCTGTACTTTTGATCGTGCAGATTTAGCATTACAAGCCGCTGAAAGAGGTATCGGTGTTGCAATGGGGCGACGGTCGTTTATCTCTGAGCAGCTAAAGGAGAACCGATTAGTTACGCCTTTTGATATGTCTGTTTTCTCGCCTCAGCATTATTATGTTGTTTGTCGACAAGACGTAAAAGATTCAGCTCGTATACAAGCATTTCAATCTTGGCTCATGAGTGAAATTGCTCAGGCTGATAATGATGACTCATCAGCCTGAGATTTCATATGGCTTAATTTAAAGTTCAACTAACTCATTGCCAGATGATTTTTGTTCTTTAAATAGTTTTAAGTTATTAAGCGTTGTGTCTGCAATATTCGCTAAAGCTTCTTCGGTCAAAAAGGCTTGGTGGCCAGTGAATAGAACGTTATGACATGAAGATAAGCGACGGAACACATCATCTTGAATAACATCATTAGATTTATCTTGGAAGAACAGATCTTGCTCGTTCTCATACACGTCAACGCCAAGAGAACCAATTTTGCGGTGTTTGAGCGCTTCAATGGCATCTACTGAGTTGAGTAGACCACCACGACTTGTGTTGATAATCATCACGCCATCTTTCATTTTATTAAATGATTCTTCATTTAGCATATGATGATTTTCAGGTGTCATTGGGCAGTGCAAAGTAATCACATCCGCTTGTTGATAGATATCATCGAGAGTGGTGTATTTGGCACCAAGTTCAATGGCGGCAGGGTTTTCAAAAGGATCAAAAGCAAGAATATTCATGCCAAGACCTTTTAAGATTCTCATGGTCGCAATACCAATTTTACCGGTACCAATCACACCAACTGTTTTACCATGGAAGTTGAACCCGGTTAAACCCTCGAGAGAGAAGTTAGCATCACGAGTACGTTGATACGCTCGATGAATGCGACGGTTTAGACTCAACATAAGTCCTAGTGTGTGTTCTGCGACAGCTTCAGGAGAATAAGCTGGAACACGAACCACTTGAATCCCAAAGACTTTAGCTGCCTCTAAATCGACTTTATCAAATCCCGCACAACGCATTGCGATAATTTTAACGCCATATTGTGCTAATTGCGCAATAACGTGGTGATTAAGGTCGTCATTAACAAAGGCACATACCGCATCAAAACCATGGGCCATTTTTGCGGTATGTCGAGTTAAGCGAAAGTCGTAATAGGTCAGTTCATGATGGTAGTGTTTGTTTATATGCTCAAACGATTTTTGGTCATAATTTTTTGTACTAAATACAGCTACTTTCATCGTTACCACCTAAAATTTTACCTAAATTATGTCGGTATATTCTTGGATTTATTCTTTAATGATAGTTCGCAAGACGTAAGATATCCGACCAATCTACTGGGTTATTTTCTGTGATGACCATATCACTTTTTTGCAAGTGATGAAAGTTTTGTATGATAAATTAACAGTCGGAAAGTGAGAGTCGATTATCACTGATCGCCTGCATGATTCTCGCTGTATCCAATATTCGAGCCCAAGGCATTAAATCTGATTCGTTTTCAATGATATAAGTAGTTAATTGATCAGTTACTATTTGCTTTAGAGCTTCACCACTCCATGGCTTGGCAATAAAGTAATCGAGGCTAGCGTTATTTACAGCCTGTACGGTTTCATCTAATCCAGCTTGTCCTGTCAATAAAACTTTACGAGATAAAGCGGTTTCTTGCTGTTGTTTTAATTCAATCAAAAAATCAATGCCGGTTTCGTTTGGCATGATGTGATCGCACAAAATTAAGGCGAGGGGGATCTCATCGGTTATCGTATCGGCTAAGACATCACGGGCTTCTGCTACTGATTCTGCGGCTTCAATAACAAAATATTCTTCCAGTTCACTGAGATCATGGCAGACACTGTCAAGCACTTCGCGTTCATCATCAACACATAAAATAAGATATTTGTTCATACAGCCTCCTGCTGATTAAACGGTAGCGAAATAGGAAGGGTAACAATCATTTTGGTGTAGCTGCCTGATTTAGATTCGACGCTAATACGGCCTTGGTGTTGATTGACGATTTGTTGGCAAACAGATAAGCCGATCCCTAGACCAAAATTACCTTCACGTTTTGTGGTGTAGTTCAGTTCGAATATTTTTCGTTGCAACTCAGCTGGAATACCTTTGCCATTATCTTGGAAGATGATATCAATCGCATTATCCAAAATTGTGGAATATTGGGTGGTAATGATAATTTCTCCTGGTTGCTCAATAGCATCCAATGCATTGGCAATAAGATTAGTCCACACTTGTTGTAAAGTAATAGGTTGGCAGCAGATCTCCGGCAAATTGGCGTAATTTTTTATTACTGTGTTACGTTTTAATTTGTTGTCAAAAATGATTAATGTGTCTTCGATCCCTTCGTGAATATTGGCCATATGCTGGCTTTCATCATCTTGACGAGCATAACTTTTGAGGCTTTTGACGAGATCGGCGATACGTTGGGCACACACATTAATAGAGCGCAGAAAATTACCCATTTGATAGTAGTTATCCCATTCAGCCATAACTTGGGGTAAATCTTTCTTCTGACTAAGTAGCCAATCGGTTAAGAATTCAGAGCTATCTAATCCCATTTGTACGGCTTTTCGAGCTAACTGGCGATCACCCAATTGGCTTTGCAGCTCTTTCGCTTTTGCTCGCGCATCAGAGGTCGATAACGGACGAGAGTGCATGGCTTGTTGCAAAATTATATTGCCGCGTTGTTGATTCTCTAAGCTCAACTGGCTATCGGTTAGTTTAATAATGGTCTCTTTGAGGGTATCACTGCCTCGTAATATCGCAGACACAGGATTATTCAGTTCGTGGGCAACTCCCGCAACAAGTTGACCAAGCATCGCCATCTTTTCTTTATCTATGAGTTGATGATAAGCGTCATCTAACGATTGCAAGGTCTGTTGTAGCTTCATTTCTGTTTGGATGCTGCCCTGTAAGCGGCGGTTGAAGTTACGTAATAACAGGTTGGTAAAAAGCGGGAGCAACTCATTTTGAGAGTTCATCACTTGAGTAAAAAGTTGCTGATCAAGTTTAATTACATCAGTGACGGTTTGTGTAATTCCGGTAGAAAAAGAGACTTCCCCCGTCATAAACGACATACCGCCGACTAAATGCCCAGCTCCGACTCGAACAACTTCATGCTGCTTATTTTTCTCGTCTTTTTTATAGAGCGCGACTTCCCCTTGAGAAATAAACCAAAGAAAAGTATTAGGTTGGCCTTCCGTTGTTAAGATATGACCTGGACTATAAGTACGACGAGCCTTGGTTTCATCGTTTTGGGCAAAAAATTGGTTTAAGGCACTAGAAACCTGTTGAGCCAGTCGTTCATCATTAACCTCTTCCGTTGTTTGAATAAACCGAGAACGAAAACGAGACATTTGCCTATCAATATGCGCTTTTAATATTCGACGATGCTCTAAAACTTGGCTGTAAAGTAACCAATCAACTTCTGGATGTTTTAATACATAACTGGTTAGTTCTTTGGCAACCATGGGGAGCAGTTCTTGAGATTGCCAAGGTTTGGTCAAGCAGTAGTTTAATCGCCCTTCATTGACTGCTTGCATAATATCATCAAGCTGAGCCTTATCATTTAGAAGAACCGTCCTCGCTTGCTCAGTAATGGGGTGCTGGTGGAGCTGAATCAGAAAATCAATGCCGCTATCATCGCCTAAGTCGTTATCACACAGCACCATAGCAACAGTTTGATTGTTTTGCGCTACTTGAACCAGAATCTGATAAGCCTCTGCAATGGTTTGTGCGGTGAGAATATCAAATAAATGGGAAAATCCGTTTAAGTCCTGCTGAAGCTGCTGGACTACGGTAGGGTCATCATCTAAGCACAAAATTACAAAGCTATTCATTTTCAGCTCTCATTATCTTCGTAATAATTTCAAGTGTATATTAATTGTTCATTTCAGTTTGCGATTTAGCTTGCAAAGGTAGGGATTCTTTTTGTGGTCTGTTCAATTGGGTTGGGTGTGAGCGTAAGTTGTAATACACTGAGCACAATTAAAACATTCACGTAACTAGGATTGAATATGTGGAAGAAAGCTTTTGCCGGTGCAGGTGCTGTTTCTATCGTACTGTGTTGGCCATTTATCACCGGTCAAATTGGTGAGCGAATTTATTTAGACTCTATTGCGAAAAATAAAAGCCCTTACCTTACTATTACCAATGAAAAGTATGATCGTGGCTATCTCTCTTCTAATGTTATTTCCAAAATCGTAGTTAAAGACGAATATAAATCATTGTTTGAAGATGATGGTTTACCAACTTCTTGGACTTTAGATCATCATATTAAGCATGGCTTTTTCCATATAACTTCTGATAGCACTGTTCAGTTAACTGATATTGAACGAAAAAAAGCAGATGCGATTTGGGGTAAAGGTGTACAGCCGGTAACACTAGAAACAGAAACAGCATTAAATGGTAATACCGAGTTTACGTTTACAGTGAATCCAATTCATTATCAAAGTGAACTTGGTGAGAAAGTAGACTCAAAAGCTTTTGTGCTTTCGGGTGATATGGATGTGAATGGTAAAGGGAATTTCCAATATCAGCTACCACAGTTTGATGTTACAACGGTTGCTAAGGAAACCATGGCATTGTCTGGCTTGAAAGGTGGTGGTGATGGTCAATTTGTTGATCAATTTTGGATCGGTTCACAATTCTTTGATTTAGCAGCTATTAAGTTAGCTACTGCTGAAGATACTCAACATATTCAAGCGAGTGACATTAAAGTTACGATGAGTAATGTATTGAGTCAGCCTAAAAATGCAGGCAAACCAACGGAAGCAACTGAGCAAGTAACAAATACTAATGCCGTTTCTGTTGGCCAGTTTGTGACTTTAGATGGACAGAAGTTCACTAATTTTAATTTCAAAATGGCGTTTGAAAACTTAAATTATCAAGCGATTACTGAACTGAGTACGATGACAAATCCAGCTGATGGTCAACTTTCTCAGCAAGATGTTGATGCTGCCGCACATGCACTTGATGTGCTTGTTGAGCAGGGTGTGATATTTAATTTAGAAGATTTAAGTGTTAAGACAGAGCAAGGCGACATTAATAGCCATATGAAATTAATCGTAGCTCCTGGCCTTAAAAATTCATCTCAAAATATTGCCGCGATTACGAAGCAGTTAACGGGTGATCTAAGTTTAGTGGCACCAAAAGCGTTAGTTGATAATAACCCTGCTGTGGCACAGCAAATTAAAGCACTTAAGAAAATGGGCGTTATAGAGCAAAAAGAGAATACTTATGATCTTTCCATGAAGGTGGAGGGTGATCACTTAGTGTTAGCCTCTGGTGCTAAATTACCACTTTCTATGCTGTTGATTCCATTTATGTAATACAGAGAATTACTATCATAAAACCCAATAGAATTTCGATTTTGTTGGGTTTTTTTATCGATTTTTTTCGTATTTTTTAATTTTTTGACTAACAATTAAAAGAAATGGGGCAGGGTATTAGCATAAAACACGATATCACTCTGCAAAGTGGAAGATGCAATTATATTGTGGGGGTTATATGGAATCACTCAAAGTGAAAGACTATATGAATGTTCGCCCTGTGACGTTTAGCAAAGAGATGTCGCTATCGATTGCTCTTGATAAGATGCTAACGTCAAAGCAAATTGGTGGTCCAGTTATAGACGAATTTAAGCATGTTGTCGGCTTTCTTTCTGAGCAAGATATGCTTCATAAACTGCTTAAGGTTGGTTATCACTGTCAAGATACACATACTGTTGAAGAGTGTATGCATGCCGACGTATTAACGGTTTCTCCCAATGATTCGATTATTGAATTAGCTGATGTAATGTCAGGCCAAAAGCCAAAAATTTATCCTGTTGTGGAAGATGGGCGTTTGATCGGTGTTATTACACGCCGAGATGTACTCAATGCCATCAGCACACAAATTGGTAATTGTTTTAAACATCCACTTTAAACTCGTTGTTCTGATCGTAATCTCTCTTTCTTGCGCTCCTTGTGGGCGCTTTTTTTCTGTTTCTCGCCTTTAATAACCCATTCTTCTAAAAAAGTTTTTCATATTTCGTCGAATTATTGATCTAACTCGGGGAAAACATTGTCATAGCTCTCCAAAATAGAGCTGGGCTAAATGTAACAGCGTGACTTTGATATCCAATTTGTTCATTTTTAGATGTGCCAATTAGATATAAAAGTGGCAGAGGCAAGGATTGCCATAAGATACGTATCGACTGAGCTGATTCTCGGTCTATTGCGCTATCAAAAGATTTGTTATTTAAGGGACTAAGTTGTTATGCGTCAATACATTAAGTATATCGTGCCGATCCTCATTCCTCTATTAGTTGTATTACTTCCTGCAGAGGCATTTCCAGTTGAGGGGCTGACTGTTATTCAGCAACGAGTGATAGCTATTTTCTTACTGGCTGCGCTTTGTTGGGTTCTTGAACCTATTCCTATTTATGCCACATCTGTTGTGATCATTGTTCTTGAACTGCTTTTACTCTCAAATAAAGGCTTTTTCCTCTTCCAGCAAGGTGCAGGAGAGCCCCATTTTGGCGAGTTACTGAATTACAGCGATATTATGGCAACCTTTGCAAGCCCTATTATTATGCTGTTTTTAGGCGGATTCTTTCTTGCTATGGCTGCCACAAAATATCGTCTTGATGTTAACTTGGCACGAGTGCTATTAAAGCCTTTTGGTACACAACCTAAATATGTCATGCTTGGTTTGATGCTCATCACTGCTATTTTTTCGATGTTTATGTCTAACACCGCAACCACCGCAATGATGTTATCGATTTTAGCTCCTGTTATCGCTTTATTTGGTGCTAAAGATCCTGGGAAGATCGCCTTTGCACTGTGTATTCCTGTTGCGGCAAATATTGGAGGTATTGGTACGCCGATTGGTACTCCACCTAACGCTATCGCATTAAAATATCTGAGCGCCGAGAATATGATCACTTTTGGTGAGTGGATGTTCTTTGGTGTGCCGTTTGTCTTTATTTTATTGATGTTCGCGTGGGTGCTATTAAATGCACTGTATCCTGCCGATCAACAAAAGATTGAGCTTGCTATTAAAGGTAAATTCTTAAAAACACCTAAAGCCATTACGGTTTACATCACCTTTGGTCTAACCATTTTGCTCTGGCTTATGGGTTCAACACATGGCATGAACTCTTATACTGTTGCCTTAATCCCGGTTGCTATTTTTTCGCTTACTGGAATTATCAATAAAGAAGATCTAAAAAAGATTTCATGGGATGTCTTATGGTTAGTCTCCGGTGGTATCGCTTTAGGTCTAGCTCTTGATCAGACTGGTTTAGCGCGATTGATGGTTCATAGCATTCCATTTGATGATTATTCGCCATACGTTGTGCTAATTGGTTCTGCTGTATTGTGTCTTCTTATGGCGAACTTTATGTCTCATACCGCGACGGCAAACTTGCTGATGCCGATTATGGCTGCCTTGGGTACATCGATGACTTCATTAGTGCCGCTAGGGGGCGAAATTACGCTGATTTTAGTGGTTACCTTTGCGGCATCTCTTGGTATGTCGCTTCCTATTAGTACACCTCCTAATGCGCTTGCTCATGCAACCGGTCATGTTGAAAGCAATCAAATGGCTCGAGTGGGTGTGGTCATTGGTGTGGTTGGTGTCATCCTAAGTTTTGCGATGATTTGGTTGCTCCATCTTATCGATCATATTTGATGTTAAATAAGGAAATATATGCATCAACCTAAAGCGTTACAGAGAATCATTGATGTGTATTTCCGTGAGTCAGCTCGTACTCAAGCGGTGAGTACGGGCACTCAAGTGCTACAGCAAAATGGTTATAACGATCGCCTATATTGGGTAAAAAGAGGCGAACTATCGGGTTATCTGCTTAATGAGGCAACAGGGCTTACGGCAAAAGTATTTCGAGTTGAACAAGGTATGTTTTTTGGGGTGCACAGCTTTTTTGCTCAGACGCTAATGGCTTCCACAACAGTTATTGCTGAAAAAGACAGTGAAATTGCTTGGATTGATGCATCAACAAAAGCGGTT
Organism: Photobacterium damselae subsp. damselae; assembly: GCF_038086725.1. Classification (NCBI taxonomy): domain Bacteria; kingdom Pseudomonadati; phylum Pseudomonadota; class Gammaproteobacteria; order Vibrionales; family Vibrionaceae; genus Photobacterium; species Photobacterium damselae. The sequence continues at coordinate 2,194,423 of NZ_CP146970.1, read as the reverse complement.
GAACCCGAACTGTATGGCTCGCTGGTGGAGCAATTTATGCCTGTGATGGTTCATGAGTTAGCTCAAAGGCAGATGCTTACCGGTTTACAAGCGATCGAGAAGGAAAAAGCACTGCAAAAACTGTATGCCTCTGAGCAGTTAACGACATTAGGTCAGTTAGCCGCAGGCATTGCTCATGAGCTCAATAATGCTGTGGGTGTATTAAGCAGTAAAACGGAAAGTCTGCAACAAGCTTTATGTCAGCAACTTGAAGTTCAGCGTCCTCAAGCCATTGCTTTTATTGAACAGGGGATAGAATCTGGGCAGCAATCAGGTTCGGCTGATGTTCGTGTTCGTAGCAAAGCGCTGATAGCACAATATCCATCGTTATCGCGTGAGCAAGCTAAGTTATTAGCCAGAGCGGTGCCTAATGGTGATATTACCCCAGATTGGCTCAATGATTTGGATATGGCTTTGCAGTATTGGGATATCGGACGTGATCTGCATGATATGAAAATTGCGGCAAAACATGCTGCGAGTATTGTGCGTTCGGTTAAGCAATTAGGCGGCAGCGATCAAGATCGGCAGACCGACGTAGATGTTAATGACACAATTCATAAATCACTGGCTCTGCTACAGAGTAATTTGCGCCGTGTTAATGTTGTGACTCATTCAGCAACGCTACCAACGATTACGGCCAGTACAACCGAACTGGTTCAAGTCTGGGTCAATATCATCAAGAATGCATGTGATGCGCTAGAAAATACAGAAGAGCCAACAATTGAAATTATCACTCGTCATTCAAAAAATCGGTTACTCATTACGATCAGCAACAATGGCCCGATGATAGATGAGGCTACTCGGCGTAAGATTTTTCAGCCTAATTTCACCACTAAGAAAGGCGGGTTATCGTTTGGACTCGGACTGGGACTTTCGATTGTACAACGTATTGTCGACAGTTATGGCGGAACAGTAGCCTTAAAAAGTGATACTGAACGGACAAAATTTAGGATTAAATTACCAATAGCGTAAGGGATGGTTATGGAAAAACTCAATATTATCTGTGTTGATGATCAACGAGAAGTGCTCAGTGCGGTGTTAAAAGATCTCGCACCGCTGAATGATTTTTTTAATGTTGAAGATTGTGAGTCGGCAGATGAAGCATTAGAACTTATGGATGATCTTGATGCTGAGGGTGAATTTATTGCTTTGGTGATTTCAGATCATGTTATGCCAGGAAAAACAGGAGTCGAACTACTCACTGAAATCTCGCAAGATGCCCGTTTTGTTCATACTAAGAAAGTGTTGTTAACAGGGCAGGCTACACACCAAGATACCATCGAAGCAATTAATCTAGCTCGAATTGAAAGTTATTTTGAGAAACCATGGAAAGCGGAACAATTATTGACCTCTGCCCGCACTTTAATTACAGAATACATTTTTGATATGGGGTTAGATTATCAGCCGTGGAATGAGATTTTAGATAATTCGGTTGTGTATCGACGTCTGCGCTAATTCCTGTGCTGCTTTATTTGTTCAAGATATACCCAAGTAACCGTCAAGATGGCGAATTTACTTGGGTATAAGCAATTTTTATATTGACCTTGGACTTAACTCCAAGGTTTATAGTTATTACAGAATTTAAAAGCCCATAGTGGGTTGAGTACACAAAAGGAGAATGATCATGTGTGCGCAATGTAATAACAAAAAACCTCATATTCATGCCGTTAAACCGGTTGGTACGACAAAGGCAACGGTTCAAGTTGAACATGCAAGTTTGGATACTTGTTGTCAGAGCTCCGCTTCTAGCTGCTGTTCAGTCTCTAATGCTTGTTCATCAGAGGCTGAATCGGGAGATGATTCTGGCGGTGATGGCCGGCAATCCTCTTCTCATATAGAGCCATCTCATCATCATGCTGACCATGACCATCATGACCACGGCTCTCAATGCTGCTCAGCAACTCCTGCTATGTCAAAAGAGCAAGAACAACAATTAGCAGATCAACTGGCACACAATTCTCATGGCTTAACATTGAGCTGGAAAGTTGATGGGATGGATTGTCCTAGCTGTGCAGCTAAACTTGAAAAAGCCATCACTTCTTTAGAGCCAGTTGAAACCGCGAAGGTGATGTTTGCAACTGAGAAGTTAATTGTAAATACCAAAAGTCATAGTGGTGATGCGGCAACCATCAAGTCGTTGATCGAACAGAAATCATTACAGACAGGTTTTACTTTACTTTCTGCTAACCAAAAAAGCTCTGAAGTAAAACAGCCTTTTTGGCAGCAGCATCTTGCTGTTTTGATTATTGCTGGACTAATGTTGATTTCGGCAATCATTAATCAATTTTCTCACTCTATTGGTCTTGCTGCGTTTACTTTAACAACGCTTGTTGGTCTATATCCTGTCGCGATTAAAGCCATTAAATTAGCTAAATCGGGTTCTCCTTTCTCGATTGAAACCTTGATGAGTGTGGCTGCTATTGGTGCGCTCTATTTAGGTGATACAGCTGAAGCTGCGATGGTTATTTTGCTGTTTTTAATTGGTGAGCAACTCGAAGGTTATGCCGCGTCTCGCGCTCGTAGTGGAGTTCAAGCATTAATGGCATTGGTGCCAGAAGAGGCTACGGTTATTTTACCTAATGGTGAGCAGAAAAAAGTGCCAGCCAGTGAATTAAAACCGGGTGATATCATCGAAGTCGCTCCTGGTTCACGCTTACCTGCCGACGGTCAAATTTTAACATCTTCTGTTAGTTTTGATGAAAGTGCATTAACAGGGGAATCTGTTCCTGTTGAGCGTCAACTGGGCGAGAAAGTGATGGCTGGTTGTATGGTGGTGGATAAAGTCGTGCGTTTGACCATCATCTCGGCGCAAGGTGAAAATGCCATTGATCGTATTCTTCATCTTATTGAAGATGCCGAGGCTCGTAAGGCTCCGTTAGAACGCTTCTTAGATAAATTCAGTCGTTGGTATACCCCTGCGATGATTGGTCTTGCTGCGTTAGTGATTGTTGTACCACCGCTATTTTTTGGTGGGGTATGGGATACATGGATCTATAAAGGTTTAACGCTACTTCTTATTGCTTGTCCTTGTGCATTGGTTATTTCAACGCCTGCCGCTATTACCTCGGGTTTAGCTGCTGCTGCTCGTCATGGTGCGCTAATTAAAGGTGGAGCAGCATTAGAGCAATTGGGTCATGTTGAAGTGGTCGCTTTTGATAAAACAGGCACTCTAACAGAGGGTAAACCTGTTGTGACTGATGCCGTTAGTTGGGATGGCGACGATGATAAATTACTACGCCAAGCAGCAGCTGTTGAGATGGGATCATTACATCCACTGGCTATGGCGGTTGTTAATTTAGCAAAAGAACGCTCTTTACCCCTGTCTGAAGCTGATGAGCGTCAAGCCATTGTTGGTCGAGGCATCCAAGGGGTGACAGAAGGCGATCATTTTATGCTTTGTGCCGCAGATCGTCTGCCACAAGACATTCAACTTTCAGACAATCAGAAAGAACAGGCTCTTGCATTAGAATCACAAGGAAAGACATTAGTGGTTGCTGTTCGTAATGGTCATGCGGTAGGACTTATTGCTTGGCGAGATAATTTACGAAAAGATGCTATTGATGCGGTACGAAAGCTTGAAAAACTCGGCGTTCGCTCTTTAATGCTAACCGGTGATAACTCAAGGGCGGCTCAAGCAATTGCCAGTGAGTTAGGTAATATGGACTTTAGAGCCAGCTTATTGCCTGAAGACAAAGTAACAGAGGTTCGTAAAGCGACAGAAAAAGCCCATGTTGCAATGGTTGGTGATGGCATCAATGATGCTCCAGCAATGAAAACAGCTTCAATTGGTATTGCGATGGGGGGCGGTACTGATGTTGCTCTTGAAACAGCTGAAGCCGCTTTGACTCATAACCGAGTGGCTGAACTGCCCGTTATGATTGAGCTTTCTCGTGCAACACTGGCCAATATTCGTCAAAACATTACATTGGCACTTGGTTTAAAAGCTCTGTTTTTGGTAACGACCTTACTTGGATTTACCGGTCTTTGGGTCGCGGTCTTAGCAGATAGTGGCGCTACAGCATTAGTTACATTAAATGCATTAAGGCTATTAAAATTTAAATCAAAAGTATGATGGTTTAGCCATTAACTAAAAGCGGTATCGAAAGGTACCGCTTTTTTGTCTCTAGAGATTTTTACGGCTTAAAATAATGAGTGCTCATTTGACTGAAATGAACAAGTTTTTGTCTAAAAAGAGCTGAATTGGTTGTCACTTGATATGACTTAATTTTGTGATACACGACAAAAGCAAACGTTAAAGCGTGATTTAAATCACTAAAAGTTGAAATCTGAAAATAAAAATGTTTCGTTATATGTGATTTTTATCACTTAATTCTCTGAATCTATCAGCTATGGTTATGACATGTTCTTGAGAGGAAAGATGCCAAGTAAAGTGTATCTTTTTTCTGCTTTTTACAAGTTTCGAGAGTGCTTATACTCATAATTATTTGTGACTAAACACTGTCGAAAATTATCATAATTCATGAGCCGATAATTTCTGTACCTACCTCAGAGCGGCAAGACAAAAAAGGATAAGATTATGTCTGACAACAAAGTTTTCCACCTAGGCGTGAATCAAGCTGATCTTAATGGCGCAACGCTTGCTATCATTCCAGGCGATCCAGCTCGTGTTGAAAAAATTGCTAATCTTATGGATGAGCCTGAGTTTCTTGCTAGCTCTCGTGAATACACTGTTTACCGTGCAAAATTAGATGGTAAATCTGTTGTTGTTTGTTCTACAGGTATCGGTGGTCCATCAACATCGATTGCAGTGGAAGAACTTGCACAATTAGGTGTTCGTACATTCTTACGTGTTGGTACAACTGGTGCTATTCAGCCTAATATCAACGTCGGCGATATGATCGTTACTATTGGTTCTGTTCGTTTAGATGGCGCAAGTCTACACTTTGCACCAATGGAATTCCCAGCTGTTGCTGACTTTGATGTGGCAACTGCAATGAAGAATGCTTGTGATGATGAAGGTTTAACCGTTCATACTGGTGTTACTGCATCAAGCGATACTTTCTACCCAGGTCAAGAGCGCTATGACACATTCACTGGTCGTGTTGTTCGCCGTTTCCAAGGCTCAATGAAAGAGTGGCAAGAAATGGGTGTTCTGAACTTTGAGATGGAATCTGCAACACTATTAACTATGTGTGCAAGTTCAGGTCTACGCGCGGGTTGTGTTGCGGGTGTAATTATTAACCGTACTCAAAAAGAGATCCCAGATCACGCAACTTTAAAAGAGACTGAAGCTAAATCAATTAAAGTTGTTGTTGATGCTGCACGTCGCATGCTAGCTGAATAATCGCTATCAGAGCATTATCAAATACTAATAAAGCCGATGTTATACGCTTTTAATGAGTAGCTATAACATCGGCTTTTTGTTGTCAGTAATAAAAAACGGGAAAGTTAGACTCTCCCGTTTTTGATTTCTTTATTACGCAATATTATGCGCTTGGCCACCGGCACCTTTTAGCCATTCATACAAATGGGTTTGTAAATCGCCTAGTTGATCAGGACCAATAATGGCAAGTCCCAAATCTTGAGCACGAACTAGGTCATGATGACGCAGTGGACGGAAACTTACCAACATGGCACGAGCTTGTAGACCACCTAATAAATCTCGAAGGGATTCTAGCTTATAAAGCGTATCATCACCGTCTTCACGCATGCCTTTTGTTTTACATTCAATAATGTGTAGTTTGTTATTAACAATCGTTGCCACATCCAGTTCATTGCGAACTTCGCGATCACCAATTTTACGATAAACCTGAACGCCTAACGAATGATCTTGGATAGTTGGCAGTTCATTTTGAATAGCTCGAACAGTTAGGTGCACTAAGTTCTCTAGCCATTCGCCATTAGCAAAGCGGCGAGCTTCTTCGTGTTTAAAGGTCAGAATACCTTCATGGTAATGAGCCATTCCGGTTTCTTCAAGGTCAGCAATTAATGTACCTAACTCTTTATAGCCTTGCTGTTTTTCGCTTAGCTCAACATCCAATTTTTGTTCTTTACGACATGTTGTTGCTAGGTAGTTTAGTGTCGCAAGACCTGGGCCTAACTCGAGTGCGGAACTTGCCCAACGTTGACCCAACTCCCATAATTGCTCGTTTAAAGAGTCAGGAATATTGTGCTCTGGCAGCTCACTACGCGCACCAAAAATAGTTAGGTAATCTGTTAGTTGGATACGGTCTTCAACTTGTTGTTGTTCTCTATCGGAAGGGTAGAGCCAGCACATTTCATCACTGTAAGGCTCGATAACATAGATGGGCCAATGGAAGGTACGGAACACTTCATAAGCAGACAGTAATCGATGGCGAAGACCACAACTGGCATTAAACCAAATCTCACCGCTGGTATCTTTTAATCGTGCCGCTAATTCTTCTAACCGACTGCGAATTGCTGCAATATTGATGACATCAGGCACTTCAAAAAACTCAACCTTAATATTGCGTGGAGTTAGAATGGAAGCGAGACGTTCGTATTGCTCATACTGGTTTTCAATACCAATAAAAATCATCTTGTCTGCGGGTACACCGTGATCAAGAAGGGGGGTGATCAGTCTTACTGGATCCTGATCGATAATGCCAACGTGAGTTATCATATAAATCCTTAATGCTTTCCCTGCATTTATTACAGGTTGTATCGTTATGTGCGCATTAAAAGGGTGAAAAAAGTGAAAAATGTCGCACGAACTACAAACCTAAATAAATAATTGACCCATTACAGTTAGTTGATTGTTAGCAAAAAAATTCAGATTTGCTAGGATGAACCATCTATTTATTCAGTCTGTATGATTAAATGTTTATCTATTTGATATGAAAATAAAAAACAGAAAAACATATCCTTTATATATGTGGCTTTATATCGCTAGATTCAAGCCCTATAGTCAGGTTTTAGCGTAAAAGAATGTAAATATTGATTAATGTGTTAATAGCGTATCTCAATGAATGAGGTTATAGCATTAATTTATATGATGATTTATTGGGCTGTGTTTGTTCTTTGTCAAATTCAATCAGGTTTGACCAGATAGAGGAAATAACTCCTCCCAAAGGTAGGGAGGAGAGGGGGAAATTATGCGTTAACCGCAGGGGCTGCAACTTGTGAGGCCAGTAACCAAATTGCCAGAATAAAGAAAATAATACCCATAAATTTATGTTGATTAGTGCGGAATTTTTCACTTTTAAGTAGAGATTTACCCACGCTACCAACCATAGATACGAGAAATAAGTTAAACAGTAATCCTAAAACATTTAAGAGTAAGCCAAGTACTAGCATCTGTTCGCCAGAAGACGCTTTAATGTGCGTGGAAACAAACTGAGGCAAAAAGAGAACAAAGAAAAGTAGAGCCTTAGGGTTAAGTAGATTACTGATCACAGCACGGCGATAGAGAGTTGATGCCATACTTTTTGTTTTTTGTAGATGTTCAGGGCCATCGACATGTTGTGTTCTAATGCAGTCCCATCCCATCTTTAATAAGTATGCACCCCCTAAAATTCGTAAAGCTTCTAATGCCATTGGGTTCATTGCAATTAATGCAGAAACACCCATTGACGCTAATAAAGTTAGGATAATTCCAGAAGTCGCGTTACCTAAACTTGCAAATACGCCCACCTTACGACCATAGCTTAAACTGGATGATGTTATTAGCAGCATGTCTGGACCTGGAATTAATAATAGGGCAATTACCGCGGTGAGATAGACGGGAAGTACAGCAAAGTCGATCATTATCTTCTTTTCTACATGAATTAATTAAAAGCAAATTTTACCGAAATCTATGGGAGTAAGCCAAAGATTATCTTTTTTTTAGATATTTAATTAGTTCAATGTTTTGCTGGTGTTAACTTGTTATTTTTGATTTGTATCAATTTTGTTTGGTTTTGAAAAATCCTATGACCCATACTTGATATGTTGCATGTTTGTTAACTTTATCGTGAATCATTATTGATATAACCGGGGTTGATATGTTTAGGGTTGAGGTTGATGAGCCCATTATTGTTGTGGGTGTAAATGGAAATGCATACAGTTATGATGGGCGAGGGAAACTAGAACCTGTTATTGATGGGCAAATACTTTACCCAGGTGAAGTTGTTATTACTGCTGATAATGCGAATATTAGTGTCCTTGTAGGTCATGACTTTTATGTGATTGAGCCTCATAGCGTTGCGGCGATTATCGCTCAGTCAAACTCTCCTAACCTTTTTGTTGATTTAACAGGAATTGGTTTTACGTTGCCTTTTGATGTCTTGATTGAAAATGAGGCCCTTAACGAAGCACCTAAAATCAATTTAGATATTCAAAAGTTTTTTAATTTAGTTTTAGAAGGTAAAGATCCTACTCAAGCTTTTACGCCACCAGATGCAGGTAGCGACTCTAGTGTAAATATCAGTGAACACGCCGCCAATACAGGTGATGTTGAAATTCAATATGATAATGACCAACTATTAGCTGAAGCGGGTTTTGAAACGTACTATCAACCCCAAGCTCAGGCTTTTGATGATGATCCAGAGGTTTACTTTCCATCTGAAGGCGGTGAGTCTGGTGCTATTGAATTAACTGAAGGTGATCTGGAACCTAAAACGTACCCCATTACAGCATCGACCATACTCTTGGTTGACGCGGGTTCTCTCCCTTTAAACCCTGAATCGGTTCAATTTGCGCCAGAAAGTCGGGGACAATTACTGAATTTACTCAATCAAACAATCACATCGAGCCAACAAAAAGTAATATTTAGCTATGATACTGATTTTCAATCGCTGGTGGGTACAGTTGATGGAAATGAAGTGATTCGCTTTGTTTTATCTGCCTCACAAGCCAATAATGGTATCGATGCTAATGTTACGTTGACCATTAATCAACAAATGCCGATAGATCATCGAGATAAGATAGATTCTTCGTTTATTTCAATTACAGATCAACAGCTAAGAATTTTATTTGATATTGAAATATATGATGTTGGCAACAATGCGCCGCTTAATAGTCTAACCATAGAAGGGATTATCAATGATGGTGTATTGCCTAATGTTTCAAGCGATAGCACGGTTAGAATCGAGGAAAGTTTAACGGCTCATAGTGTCTCAGGGGTTACTCAAATTGATATTGGCAGTGATAATATTGCTTCAATTGCATTTTCAGAGTTACAACCAAGCTTAGTTGGGATTACCAGTGAAGGGCTCGCCACTCAATATCAAGTGGAAGGTAACCGAGTGGCACTAAGTTATGTTGATCATCCCGATACCTTAATACTGACGGTTGAGTTACAAACCTCAGGTGATTATGTGGTGACATCCTATTTTCCTGTGGATCAATCAGAAACGTTAGCTGATCTTATCTTACCCCTGAACTATTTTGTTACGGACTTCGACGGTGATAACAGTAATATCGGCACAATAACCGTTATTATTGAAGACAGTAATGCTCCTCCTGGCGGTAATACTGGAGATATTATTTTAACTGAGGGGGATCTCGATAGCGCAGTAGTGGCAGAGCAATATCCCGTTTCAAATCAATCCTCTTTTGTTATAGATGCCGGTTTTGACCGCTTACTTGCTAATACCCTTCATTTTGTTGAATCTGATCTTAATTTATTACTGGATGAGCTTAATTTACTAACCAGTGCAGGACAATCACTGCAGTTTTCTGTTGTTGAATTATCATCCGGACAACTGACACTGACAGGTCTGCTTGAAACTGGGCAGCCAGCATTAAAGTTAGTTTTAACTCCAAGTCAGAGCGATATCTTAAATATCACGGTGAATGTATCGATTGAGCAGAATATCCCAATTGATGAATTGCCAGCAGGGTTAGGCACTCAGCACCTGACTATGAATGGTGAGTTACTGAATTTTTCGTTGTCACTACAAGCAACCACGACAGACGGTGATGTATTACAAAAACCGGCGCAGCTTGATGTCACCATACAAGATGGTATGGCACCACAACTTGCAGCATCATCAAGTATATCAATCACCGATCCTTTAGATAACAGTACCCAACCAGTTCGAGGGGATGGCTCTCTGGCCATAGATCTTGGTAGTGATACATTAAAGACGCTGGATTTCTTACCGCAGCAGAGTAGCTTAGATGGATTATTAAGTAATAGTCTTCCTACCTATTATGAGGTTGTGGCAAATAAGCTTTCATTGAAAGTAGAGGGGAGTCAGCAAATCGTTCTTACTGTAGAAATTGATCTTGATGGACGTTATACCGTTAACCAGTATCTTCCTCTTAATCAGCCTACAGATACGAACCTTGAGCAACTTATTTTATCGGTACAAGCGACAGACTTTGATGATGACCAAAGCAATATCGGTGAGTTAGTTATCGATATCTTGGACGGAAATGATCCTGTGTTGCAAGATGGTGCTCAGACTCTTATTACTGAAACACTTGCGACTCAAACTGTAACCGGGCAAATCAATGTTATTGTTGGCAGTGATAAAATAGACCATGCTAACTTCTTGCTAGATCAAGCCAGTTTACAAGGGCTTACCAGTAATGGTCACCAAACTGATTTTAGAGTCTCGGGTAATGTCCTGACCGTCTATATTCCCGCAACGGCAACCACGGCTGAGCAAACCGTCTTTGATGTGACTTTAGCCATTGATGGTAGTTACAGCCTGACTCAGTATCATCCTATAGATCAAGACCCAACGACCAACCTAACCGAGTTATCACTGGATGTGACAGTGACAGATAAAGACGATGACACCAGTAATGTCGGTCATTTATTGATAGGAATATTGGATGGTATCAATCCTGATGGACAAGGGTTGATTGCTCAAGCCGTTAATCAAGAGGGCGACCTCGATCCAATGACCTACCCAACACAGGGTCAAGGTTCGGTAACAATCCCCGCGTTAAATGATGATTTGGTGCCAGATAGCGTCGTCATCGATAGTGGGCAGGTAGCATTATTGGTGGCTGAGTTGGAGCAATTAACCGCCTCAGGTTTAGCTCTAACCTTTACGGTAAGCAGTACACCATCTCCATACAGTGTGTTATTAACCGGAGTTGATAGTCAAAATCAAACAGTATTAACCGTTACGCTAACTCCAACCGCAGTGAATACTTCTGGTGGCGGATTGGGAGTAGAACTAACGGTCGCTGCCGAACAACATTTGCCGCTGGATCACGATCCTAATGTGTATGCCGGAGGCCAATATGTTCAAGTTACCGATGATGTCATCACCATAGACATTCCTGTTCAGTGCCACGATAGTGATGATGATTTTCTTGATGTACCCGCAACCGCGCAGGTTATTTTACAAGATGGTGAGCCACCGAGTATTGTGGGGCGCAATATTGCTTGGACAGAAAGTTACGATCCACAAAACCCTCAAGTTCAAGAAATTACAGGGCAATTGACCGTTAATACCAATAGTGATCAGATAAAAACGGTTGAATTTAATGACCCTCAAAACGCGTTTGCAGGATTAAGCAGTAACGGCCAAGCAACCGAAGTACTGTTCGATGCCAGTCATCCCAATCAAATGACATTGGTTCTTTTAGGTACTACAACCCCGGTATTGTCGTTAGAAATCGCTGATGATGGACGTTATATCATCAAACAGTATTTACCGTTGGATGAGCCTGCAGGTAGCAATAAAATTCACATCGATTTAGCGGTTGATGTGATCGATTTTGATGGCGATAGAAGTAAAGCGTCCACCTTATCGTTAGAAATTACCGATGGAGAAAATCCTGACGGGACAACGGGCGATATGATGGTTGTTGAAGGTGATTTGGTACCACCTGAAATTGGTCCGTCAACACAACAATACCCAGTGCAAATAGAGAAAAAGTGGGTGTTGTTGGCAACCGATGATGACTTAGTTGCCAGTTCATTAGCCATTGATGCCAGTTTGAAAAACCAGATCATCCAAGAATTAGAACAACTCACCTCCCAAGGGGATGCCTTATCGGTAACCTTTATCCAAGATAGTGCCACGGGAGAGATGACATGGCAGGCTAACGCTGTCAGTACGAGTCAATTGGTATTTGCCCTAACCATTACACCAACGCAAGACAACAGCAATGTTCAAGTTCTATATCATTTAGAGCAACATCTTCCGCTTGATCATCTTCCTTATAGCGGTAGTTATGTAACGGCAAATGGTACTGAAATCGCGTTCGATATGCCTCTGCAATTGTTTGATACCGATGGTGATCCGCTGGCACACCCTTTAGATATTACCGTTCGCATTGATGATGGTGATATTCCCCATTTTGCTCCTGGCGGTGGTGCTCAGTTAACGGAAATTGGTTCAACAACAGGCTCTGCTGGACTGAATATCGGCAGTGATGAGATTGCGAAATTAATTTTTCTATCTGATCAACCAAGCTTACAAGGCTTATTAAGCAATGGTGAGGCGACGTATTTTACCGTTACAGATAATGAGTTAGCACTTAAGGTAGTTGGTAGTGATGCTAATGTGCTGACAGTGACCATAGATAAGGCTGGTACCTATCAAGTCGATCAGTTCTTGCCTCTAAATCAGCCAACTGCCACAGACCTGATCTCGCTTAGTTTACAGGTTCAGGCGACAGATAAAGATAATGACCAAAGCAATATCGGTGAGTTAGTTATCGATATCTTGGACGGAAATGATCCTGTGCTGCAAGATGGTGCTCAGACTCTTATTACTGAAACACTTGCGACTCAAACCGTAACCGGGCAAATTAATGTTATTGTTGGCAGTGATAAAATAGACCATGCTAACTTCTTGCTAGATCAAGCCAGTTTACAAGGGCTTACCAGTAACGGTCACCAAACCGATTTTAGAGTATCGGGCAATGTCCTGACCGTCTATATTCCCGCGACAGCAACCTCGGCGGAGCAAACCGTCTTTGATGTGACTTTAGCCATTGATGGCAGTTACAGTCTGACTCAGTATCATCCTATAGATCAAGACCCAACGACCAACCTAACCGAGTTATCACTGGATGTGACGGTGACAGATAAAGACGATGACACCAGTAATGTCGGTCATTTATTGATAGGAATATTGGATGGTATCAATCCTGATGGACAAGGGTTGATTGCTCAAGCCGTTAATCAAGAGGGCGACCTCGATCCAATGACCTACCCAACACAAGGTCAAGGTTCGGTAACAATCCCCGCGTTAAATGATGATTTGGTGCCAGATAGCGTCGTCATCGATAGTGGGCAGGTAGCATTATTGGTGGCTGAGTTGGAGCAATTAACCGCCTCAGGTTTAGCTCTAACCTTTACGGTAAGCAGTACACCATCTCCATACAGTGTGTTATTAACCGGAGTTGATAGTCAAAATCAAACAGTATTAACCGTTACGCTAACGCCAACCGCAGTGAATACTTCTGGTGGCGGATTGGGAGTAGAACTAACGGTCGCTGCCGAACAACATTTGCCGCTGGATCACGATCCTAATGTGTATGCTGGAGGTCAATATGTTCAAGTCACCGATGATGCTATCACCATAGACATTCCTGTTCAGTGCCACGATAGTGATGATGATTTTCTTGATGTACCCGCAACCGCGCAGGTTATTTTACAAGATGGTGAGCCACCGAGTATTGTGGGGCGCAATATTGCTTGGACAGAAAGTTACGATCCACAAAACCCTCAAGTTCAAGAAATTACAGGGCAATTGACCGTTAATACCAATAGCGATCAGATAAAAACGGTTGAATTTAACGATCCTCAAAACGCGTTTGCAGGATTAACCAGTAACGGCCAAGCAACCGAAGTACTGTTCGATGCCAGTCATCCCAATCAAATGACATTGGTTCTTTTAGGTACCACAACCCCGGTATTGTCGTTAGAGATCGCTGATGATGGACGTTATGTCATCAAACAGTATTTACCGTTGGATGAGCCTGCTGGTAGCAATAAAATTCACATCGATTTAGCGGTTGATGTGATCGATTTTGATGGCGATAGAAGTAAAGCGTCCACCTTATCGTTAGAAATTACCGATGGAGAAAACCCTGACGGGACAACGGGCGATATGATGGTTGTTGAAGGTGATTTGGTTCCACCTGAAATTGGTCCGTCAACACAACAATACCCAGTGCAAATAGAGAAAAAGTGGGTGTTATTGGCAACCGATGATGACTTAGTTGCCAGTTCATTAGCCATTGATGCCAATTTGAAAAACCAGATCATCCAAGAATTAGAACAACTCACCTCCCAAGGGGATGCCTTATCGGTAACCTTTACTCAAGATAGTGCCACGGGAGAGATGACATGGCAGGCTAACGCGGTCAGTACGAGTCAATTGGTATTTGCCCTAACCATTACACCAACGCAAGACAACAGTAATGTTCAAGTCCTATATCATTTAGAGCAACATCTTCCGCTTGATCATCTTCCTTATAGCGGTAGTTATGTAACGGCAAATGGTACTGAAATCGCGTTCGACATGCCTCTGCAATTGTTTGATACCGATGGTGATCCACTGTCACACCCTTTAGATATTACTGTTCGCATTGATGATGGTGATATACCTCAATTTACAACGGATCCTGGCACAACTTTAGTGGAAGTAGGCACTGCTGATGGTGCGATTGGTCTAAATATCGGTAGTGATGTTATTGCATCTTTGGTTTTTTCCACCAAGCAACCAAGTTTAGATGGGTTAACCAGTCATGGCTACTCTACTCAGTATCAAGTGGTGGATAACCAACTGACTTTAGTAAGAAAAGATAATCCCTCTATTACTGTATTGACGGTTACGGTACAAACTGATGGCAGTTACCAAATTGTGCAAACTCAACCGTTAGACCAAACAAATACCTCTGATACGACAGAGTTGAGCCTAGCCGTTATTGCTACTGACAAGGATGATGATGTCACTGTTACCGATGGTTTGTTACAAATTATTATTTCTGATGGTACTGATTCTGATGGCTCTGTTACAGGAGATCAAAGTCTGGATATTACGGAAGGTAGCCTGAGTGAAATAAGAGGAAGCATAGATGGTTATCCCGTTTTTGATACTGCTCAGTTAACGGTAAGTGCGGGTATTGATCGGTTGGAGCCAAACTCAATAACGATAGCATCAAG
This sequence comes from Photobacterium damselae subsp. damselae, assembly GCF_038086725.1. Classification (NCBI taxonomy): domain Bacteria; kingdom Pseudomonadati; phylum Pseudomonadota; class Gammaproteobacteria; order Vibrionales; family Vibrionaceae; genus Photobacterium; species Photobacterium damselae. The sequence goes on along the minus strand of NZ_CP146970.1, from coordinate 2,179,338 downwards.
TCAGCTTGCCAGTTTACTTAATGAACTGACCAATGATGTAACGTCAAATGGGCAAACATTAAGCTATCACTATGATGCTGCCACATCGACCCTTATTGGTTCGCTAGGAACTGAGACCTATCTTGAGTTAGTACTAACGGCCACCAATAGTGCAAATGGATTGGATGCCGATGTATCGGTAACAGTTAGACAATATCAGCCCCTAAATCATAATCAAACCGCAGATAGTTCTGGATTTGTGAGTGTTAATGGTGAGCAGATAGTGATTGATCTGCAATTACAAATTCAAGATACCGATCAAGATTGGTTGACCAATGCCATTCCTGTTTCAGTCACAATTAATGATGGTGTTTTCCCGCAGATTATTTCAACAGAACCTCTTAAAGTGGAAGAAAGTGATATTGATAGCGGGGGAGCTAATCACCAAGGGTCAACGCCAAATCAACCAGAACAAACAGCTAGCGGTATAGTAGCGGTAAAAGAAGGAAGTGATGCTGTTATTAATTACCTCTTTGATACTAAACAGTTTTCTTCTGATAATACCCATATTAAAAGCCAAGGAGAGCCCGTTTTATTGCAAGATTTGGGCAGTGGTCAATATCAGGGAGTAGCAGGTGGCCGGGTTATCTTTACCGTTTCGCTTTCAACACTTGGCCACTATCAATTTACCTTGTTAGGTGCAATTGATCACCCACTGCAAGGGGCTGATGAGTTAACGGTTCGGTTACCTGTACAAGCCGTTGATGCGGATAACGATCTTAGTGCACATGTTACCTTACCTGTTACTATCGTTGATGATTTGCCAAATGGAGAAAATATTAGTTTTTCTATCACAGAAGGAGACAGCGCAACGAATCAACAAGATGTACTTTCTGTTGCTGGCGAAGGGGCTGATGGCGCAAAAGTGGTTGCTATCATCGATCTTAATCAAGAGCATGCATTAACAAGCCCTGGTATTAATTATTTCGATATTCATGATGATACGGGGCAGTTACTTGGCTCTTTAGCCATTCAAGCTACAGGAGAAGTTTCTTTTGAACCCGAGCCCCATATCAAGCATATTGATGAGGTTCTAACACATGTTGTGCAGTATCGAGTAACCGATGGCGATGGTGATACAGAATTACGTAATATTACCTTAAATATTAGCGACCAAGACCCGGTTGTGATTGTGACCAGCCCTGTCATTGCCTATGAAGATGAGGGGCGTCACCCTGATCCTGATGAAAGCTTACTTAATCCTGCTATTGGTGAGCCTATTAATGTACAAATTAGTATTGGTGATGATGATCGTGGCGAGTTTATTGATACTGCTCTCATACCCATACCCATACCCGCGACCGTTCATGGCATCTTTTATTACAATGGATCGCCATTAGCACTGAGCTCTGATGGTCTGTCATATGTTGTACCACCTTCAGCTTTTATCAGTAGTGATGGTGTGAATTATCAGTTAGTGGGTGTTAGTTTTATCCCGAATGCTGATTTCTCAACGATTAATGGTGATCTGAACTATGATATTGCGATCACTGTGGGAACAACATCCGGAGCCGCCCAAGATCACCCAACACAAACTGCCAGTTTTACTATCACAGTAGAAGGTATTGCTGATGTACCTACATGGGATGATGCTCAGACAATAACGCATTACACGGTTGCTGAAGATGATGCTAATGTTGCCCTGCAGCTAAAAGCCAATTTAAATGACACGGATGGGTCCGAGACACTTTCTTATATTATTACTCTGGTGCCTGATAGTAATGGCAATATTAATGGTGTGCTGGAAGGTACGGGGATTTCAGATTTAGGAAATAACCAATATAAAATTGCGGCAAAGCATATTCATTCAGTGACTGTAAATCCTAATGACCAATTTAGTGGTGATATTAAGCTTGAAGTTGTGGCCGAAAGTAAAGAAAAACACGTTTATGTTTCTGGCCAGCGCACCGCAGACTCTATTGTAAAAGAGATTGTAATTAACGTAGAACCGATTGCCGATGCCACAACATTAAAAGTAACTCGGGTTGAATCGTTAGAAGATGAGCTGATAGCGTTATCTGGCCATATTACTTTAGCCAATACCGTAGATACTGACGGTTCCGAGACGTTATATTTACGTTTTTCTGATCTTCCTATTGATGGAGAATTATTACTAAATGGCGTCGAGGTTACAGAGTTAACACCAGGCTCTGGAGTTTATGAAATTCTCTATAGTGAATTAGGAAATGCATTTCTAAAACCTACACCTGAGAGTAATTTAGATTTTTCTTTTACCGTGCAAGGTGTCGTTAAAGATCACGCCACGTTAACCGATCCTTCGGGTCTCTTAAATCCAGCGCAAGATATATTTATTACTCCTGCTAAACCAATCGAAGTTGCCTTGAAAGGCGTATCAGATATTCCCAATGTGGTCATCGATATCGATCCTAACGGTAATGGCGTTCTGGATATTGGGGAATGGGCATTTATTGATAATACGCCAGATAAAGGAATCGAAACGCTTATTTTAGAAGACACGACAGCAACGCTCGATTTTGACGTAATAACAGGTGAAATACCTTTACGTCAGCCAATTGATCATTCTGAATCACTCAGTATGGTGATTTATGATATTCCTGTCGGGGTTACTCTGCGAGATAAAACAGGTGATAGCACTTCCCTTGTTTATGCAGGTGTCGATAGTCATGGCAATCCAATGTATGAGGTTTCTATTGCTTCGCTTGCCAATATAGAAGTGGTTCCCCCCCAACACAGCACAGAAGACATACCACTAAAAGCTCGCGTAGTTGTAACCGAGGATGACGGTGATGTAAAAACCTTTGAGCGCGATATTTTGATTAATATTGCCCCTGTAATTGATGCGGGGGATTACTCTATTACCACCTCAGGCCATGCTTTTGAGGATCAAAATAATACGGTCAATTGGAAGCCTGGAACTGCGCAAGGATTTGTTGATAGCCAAGAACATATTGTTGGTATTCAATTTAAAGATGTTCCAAGTGACTATCAGTTATTAATCGATGGTTCACCATTATCTTTAGTGAGTGGGGCTGTCACATTAACGCCTTTGCAAGTGAATGCTCTGCAGTCGGGCAGTTTGCTTCAAATTCGGGCTCCTGATAATTCAGATAGAGACGTAACGTTTCATTCGGTACTAACCATAGAACAAACGGACAATGATGGTGAGCCTACTGCAACAAAAGAGATAACGGGAACATTAACCGTTGATATCCAAGCTGTCGTTGAACCAGATGGTGAGCTACAAGTTACGGATAATGGAACGGTTATTACTAATATTACCAGTACAACAGATGGGGTCATTGACCTTTCCACAGGAGCTCAGTCTCAAGGTCAATTAAGTTTTTCTAAAGCGCTTGATTCAACTGTTATTGAAAATCAAAGTCATGAGGTTATTTATGAGGTTGTGATTGATTTTCCTGATACAGCCACCGATGGCACGCCAATAAATGATGACTTTGTGGTTATTGGTGGAACTAATGATGGTAAAGGTGATTGGACAGTAACCGCTTCTGAATTAAGTAATCTCAAAATTATTGCTCCAAATGGTTTTGATAAAATTGTTGATGTTACGATTTGGGCTGAAGTACAGGATTTAGGTGACAATGGTGAAGGCGATGTGAGTAACTTAGTGGTTTTCAATGACACCATTACTCTCGATTTCTCACCGAATACTTCCACTTCTCCAGATATGGCAGGAGATATCAGCACTGATCCTATCGATTTTGTTATCACAGGAGATGAGGACAAAACAGTTAATTTGGGTGATCAGTTAGATGACTATTTAGTTATTGGAGCAAACGATCACGATCAGGCTAATGATGTGCTGTCGATAGTTATTGTTGGGAGTGATTTACCCGCGGGCACAATTGTTTCAGGTATGAAGTTTGACTTCGTAAAAGATGAATATGTTTTTTCAGCAGATGTGCTTGATAATGGCACCATTGGTACAGTTGACCTTAGCTTAATCACATTTAAGTTACCTGAAGATTATGCAGGTGATTTTCAGTTTAATGCTCGTATTGTAACAACAGATAAAAACAGCGGTGATACAGAGCTAAAAGATTTGCCTGTGACGGTGAGAATAGCTCCGATTGTCGATGTTCCTCCTGCAGGAGCACCAAGTTTAGACATTGGGGTTGTGGAAACTCAAGGTTTGGACAGCGATAAATTTCCAACAGATGAAACTGGAAAACCAGAAGTTATTATTCCAAATCAAGCTTATGAAGACGGGATTATTCAACTTGATTTAAGCTCTTCTCTTGCAGATATTAGCACCAGTACGACCGAAGGTTTGGAAACCATGACTCAAGCGGTGCTCTCCGTTGATATCACTAAAGGGGCCTTCTTACAAGATGATGGCAGCGGTAATCTAAGTGAAGTTCAAACCATTACTGTACCGTCAGCCGGTTTTGGTGACATCTTATTTAAGCCTCATCAGGATTACAGTGGCTCTGTTGATATCAGTGTTGCCGCAACCATTGAAGATAACGTTGACTACACACTAACATCGCCACCAACAGAGCAAGATATCGGTACGGTAAACGCAACGGTAAGTTTTGATATTATTCCCGTTAATGATCAGGTGATCTTTACTGGTGACCAAGCAGTGATCTCAGGTAATGAAGATCAAACTAACGGTATTTCCTTAGGCAGTATTGGCTTTTCTATGGAGGATATCGATGGTTCTGAGACGATTGTTTCGGTCAAATTAACTGATATCCCAGATGGTTTTACACTAACTGCACCTGCTCAAAATTTAGGTGGTGGGGAGTGGTCTGTTGCCATTCCTGCAGATCAACAATCGGGCTCATTGGCTGGTGTGTCGCTGGTTCCACCAAAAGATTTTAGCGGAACGCTTGATATTAATTTAACGGTTTATACCAAAGAAGATTTATTGCCAGATGTTAAAGAGCAAAGTACTCAACTTAATATCAATGTAGAGCCCATTGCAGACCGAGTCGATTCAGATATTACCACTGAATATCAAGGGAAAGAGAACAGTCCTATTGATATATCCTTAAAATTACAGGCAAGAGATGATAGTGACAGTGTGGTTCCACCTGTTGGTAGTGTGATCGAAAACCCACCAGAAACGCTATTGATCGTAGTGACCAATGTGCCTGACTCCAGTACATTTGATGCGCCAAATAATGGCAGTGCGGTAAAACAAAGTGATGGTTCTTGGGTTATTACCGTTGCGGGCAGTGATCTGGATGATCTCGTCTTTAATCCAGTTGATGCTAATGGTGAGATTGTTTTAGATTTTAATATTCGAGCAGTAGATAATGGAATCCCAGCCGTTGATGCTCTGGCTATTAACCAACCTATCACATTGCATATTACCCCTGAAAATGATGCACCAATAAACACAGTACCGAGCTCTCAACTTAGTGTAAATGAAGATACCCCATTGCTTATTAACAGCCTAAGAATTAGTGATGTTGATGCTAATGAAGGAACAGGCAATATGAGGGTGACTTTGTCTGCACAGTCAGGAACGATTTCGGTTGTGGACAGCTCTGGGGTTTCAGTAACAGGAGACGGTTCCGCAAGCATCACAATAGAAGGTTCATTGGATGCGATTAATGCCGCTTTGACTCAAGGTATTAATTATCAAGGTGATCTTGATTTTAATGGACTGGATACCATTACAATGACCACCAATGATAATGGTAATACAGGGGATCCCGGACCGTTAGAGGATATTGATAGTTTTCAAATTGAAGTTAAACCCATAAATGATCCTCCTGTTAATCATTATCCTACGGCATTAACGACCGATGAAAATGCTGCATTATCGATAACGGGGTTGAGTATTTCTGACCCTGATTCAGGCAGTGGGTTAATGACGGTTCAGCTCACTGTTTCCCAAGGTATTATCTCTTTAGCATCTCAAGCAGGAGTCAGTGTTGTTGGTAACGATAGTACGAAGGTAACACTATCAGGTTCGTTAACTGATATTAATCTGCTATTTAGTCAGGTAGGTGGTGTGCAGTACACCCCCGATAACCACTACTTTGGTAATGATGCTTTGGTGATGACGACCAATGATAATGGTAATTTGGGGGATCCTGGCCCATTGAGTGATACCGATACCATTCCAATTACCATCACCCCGATTAATGACCCTCCGGTATTGACTGTTCCTTCGACATTAACGGTTGATGAAGATATCTCGACCCAAGTTGTTGGGCTCAGTGTGGATGATATTGATGCTGGCAGTGGTGCTCTTATCATGACGCTACGAGCCGATCATGGGGCATTATTTGTTCCGGCATCAAGTGGTGTAACCATTACTCAACTATCAGGTGGTATACAGCTAGAAGGAGAGTTAACCGCACTTAATCAAGCATTGGCTCAAGTTGAATATACTGCAGATACAGATTATTTTGGCTCGGATACCATTACGGTTTTTGTTGATGACCAAGGTAATACTGGAGTCAGTAGCGAAACCGATACCAAAACCATTCCTGTTACTATTCAAGCTAAGCCTGATATTCCAACCATCTCTTTTACTACACCACAAACCGCCGTTATTCAAAGCTCTGTTGGGGTTTTGATTCCTTTGCTAGGTATTATGGCAGCAGTTGCAAATCCAGTACCTGATGAATTAAGTGTTTTAGTCTCAGGGCTAAATGGGGCGTCAATCGTTAATAGCCAAGGAAGTCCTATCGGAACGCCAATTTCGATGGATGTAATAGAAGTTCCAGCCAGTCAATTAGATCAATTACATGTTAAAGATTTACCTCAAGGTTCATCTCAATTGATGATTAGTGCTCAATCGAGTGTTAATGGTGAAACAGAACAATCGATTGATAATTTAACACTTGATGTTTATTTACAACCAACGAGTGATCCCACTATTGATGCCAGTGCCTCGACAGCTGTTGATGGTAATTTAGTTGTGGATGGTAGTGGAGATAAGACCTTAGTTGGCAGTGATCAAAATGATATTTTACAGGCTGGGGCTGGCAATGATGTGCTCCGTGGTGGTTTAGGAAATGACATTTTAACTGGTGGTGAGGGAGATGACGCTTTCGACTGGCAGTTGGCTGATCTATCTGGCTTTATCGACACTGTTACCGATTTTGAATTAGGTGTAGATAGCATAGATATCGCTGATATTTTAGATGATCCAAATGGAGATGGGGTGACATTAGATGATCTATTAGCAAATGTGGTTGCCGATGCCAGTAATGGAGAAGTGGTAATGGATGTTTCTGCAACAAATGGTCAGTCCCAACAGATTGAATTAGAAAATATCCAAGCGGCAGATTTAGGCTTAACGGGAAGTGCAAGCAGTGCTGATTTGCTAACGGCAATGTTTAATCAACAGGTCTTTAGTGACAGTTAATCATGTTAGAAACCCAATCCAACATTTATATTTGAAGTTGGATTGGGTATATAGCCTGTTACTTAGTCATTAGTCATTAGTCATAAAGCGTTTACGTTCAACAATAAAGTGAAGTAATGCCATACCACCATGTCCAACCAGATACACTTCAATTAAGCCTGTGAACGTTTTATGTAATTCACGGAATTCATTAGCGTACGGTGAATGACTAACCCAAAGAGCTAACCAAATAAGAGCAGCGGCTTCAATTAGAATAAGAGCACCAATACCCAAGCCCTGGATGATGTTACCCAGTCCTTTTTCTCTAGGCTCTGGAAGCTTACCTTTCATTAACTGTTTGATATCGTCTTTTAAAACTTCATTATCGCCAAAGAGGTAGGGGAAAAATTGGCGAAAAGATTGCTTTGTTAGCATGAATATGATCATACCGATGGTGGCAAAGACCGCTAATAGGCCAATACAGATATGGAACCACAAGAAAAGCGTTGCAAAGGGACCTTCTTTTAAAACGCCATCATGAGTCATGTGGATTAAATTACTATTGAGTATTTGTAAGATAATCAAAGTCGCGAGTGTTGTGTGTAAATGGCGCAAGCCAACATTTGGAAAGTAGTGTTTTATATAGCGGTAAAAACCGTGTAACCAACTCATCATTACTTCTCTTCTTATTTTATTATTTTTTATAAAAAAGCCTTTAGCAATAAGGAGCTAAAGGCTGGGATATCAGTTTTGTTGTGCTTTAGTGTGGTGGAAATGGAAGCGTTCATGAAAATATGCTTTTAGATGTTCTTCCATGTTATGTACTTTCTGGTCGATAGCTTCAACTAATACCTGATCGCTATTCATGTAATTTACGCGATTAATTGCCAGCTCTTCGATAGCATCTTTTTCTTGTTGAGTCAGTTCGTGAGTTTGAGTCATAAATCAGGCCTCTTCGATCTTTTTGTATGATTTATAAAGTAACTGTCGTTATTAATGCGCAAACAGTATGTTTTGGCAACTAATAATTTTGATAAATACCATAAATTTATATTTGTCCCCTTGTTTGTTGCAGGGGCTTGGTTTAATGAGAATCCCTTGGCTTACAAACAAGACAAAGGTTGGTATTTAAATTATGGCAGCGTAAATGGTATAGGAAGTGTGATGACTCTCACGTAATTGGACTGAGCATCGTATCCTGCGTAGAATAGCGCATCCGAAAACATAACAAAGAAAATGTGGTGAGATTGTAATGCAGAATAAATTTGAATTATTAGCGCCTGGTGGTGATTTAGACTCCATTAAAGCTGCGATTGCTGCAGGAGCTGATGCAATTTATTGTGGCTTAGATAGTTTTAATGCCCGTAACCGAGCCACCAATCTCACCTTTGATGTGCTAAGCGGCATCATTCGTTTGGCTCATAAGAATCATTGTAAGATCTTTCTAACCCTAAATATTGTGGTGTTAGACAGCGAAATTCCTGCGGTTATTCGTTTACTAAACAAACTGGTTAATACCAAGGTTGATGGTGTAATCCTACAAGATTTAGGCTTGTTCTCGATCATCAAAGAACATTTCCCTACATTAGATGTTCATGCCTCCACGCAAATCAATACGCATAATGATGGTCAAATCCTGTTTTTAAAGCAGCTTCAAGCTAGCCGAGTGAACCTATCTCGCGAATTAAATATTAGTGAGATTAAACACTTGGCTCAGTTTGGTCATCAACATGATGTACTTATGGAAGTGTTTGTTCATGGCTCTTACTGTATCGGTTTCTCTGGATTGTGTTATATCAGTTCGGTGAAAAATGGTAATTCAGGTAACCGTGGGCGTTGTAGTCAGCCGTGTCGTGATCAGTACCAAACAACAGCTGCGGGTAAAGATTTTCCTTTAAACTTAAAAGACAACTCAGCGTTTTCTAATATGGCAGAGCTAGCGGATGCTGGCGTGTACTCACTAAAAGTAGAAGGACGCATTAAGAAATCTCACTATGTTTATACAGTAGTCGATCAGTGGCGACAGCAAATTGATCGTTATCTGAATCAGCAACCACTGCTTACTGATACTAAATCACTGTATACCGTATTTAACCGTGATTTTTCTAACTCTTATCTGCAAGGCGATATCAATAAGAATATGTTTATTGATAACCCTCGTGATAATGCTGTGACGCATTTTACTAAAGTATATCAGTGCACAACGCCAGAAGCGGTCAACGGTGTAAAGCAGAAACTCTATGATGATAAAACAGAGATTATTCAAACCGTTGAGCAAGTAACTGCCAATATGGATGTTAGCTCATTACCTCTGACAATCGTACTAACGGGGCAAGAAGGTGAGCCATTATCGATCTCGGTGACGACACCAAATCATCATTTTGTTCTGTGCTCAGACTCTGTACTTCGAGCCTCAAATAAGCAAACTTTGACCCATGATATGTTGGAAAAACGATTCCAGAGTTTAGCCAATGAAGGGGAGTTTGAGATTGTTGAATTTAATACGAAAGGTTTAAATGAAGCACTGTCGGTACCATTTGCGGAACTAGCTCAGCTAAAAGATCAAATGGGTTACCGTTTAAATGGTAATGTTGCCATTGTTGCACCGATAGAGCCACCTAAGCCGCGTAATATGGTTAATCATCGTAAGCCTACGGGAATAGCGCCTAAACTGGCTGTACTGATCTCAGAACCAAAAGATGTGACTCTGGGTCATGGTGATGAAGTTGCGCTGTATTATGCAATGCCAGAGGGGCTTTCGATGGAATTGGAAACGCTGGTGGCACTGTTTGAACAAAATCCTCATTTGATTCCATGGTTCCCAGCTATTTTAATTGGTGAAAATTACCAAGCTGCCGTTGAGTTTATTGAACGAGTCAAACCTCAGCAATTGGTGACGAACAATAACGGTATTGCTTATGTTGCCTATCAGCATGAAATTGATTGGATCGCAGGACCTTATCTTAATATTACCAACTCATTCAGTCTTCAATGTATTGCTGATGAGTTTAAAGCCAAAGGTGCGTTTATCTCCAACGAGATCAATCGTAAGCAGATTAACCCTATGGTGTGTCCTGAGAATTTCGAATTGTATTACAGCATTTATCACCCATTGATGATGTTAATGAGCCGCCAGTGTCTGTTCCATCAAACAGTGGGATGTAAGAAAAAGCGATTCGATAATAAGTGCTTACGTAAATGTGATAAATCAGCCTCTATTTTAAGCTTAAAAGAGGCTTCATTTGTACTCGATAAGCAACGGGGTACACACAATGCGCTTTATAGTCAGCAGAACTATATGAATTTATCTGCGGTCACTGATTTTCCTGATAAATTTACTCGCTTTATGATTGATTTACGTGATATTAAAACAGAAACACAGGTGAATCTGGATAAGCCAACTTTAGTCAATCTGTTTAGTCGTTATATTCAAGGTGATATGACAGCTCAAGAGCAGTTAGAGTCAGGTATTATCGGGACAATTCATCATCAATATAAGAAAGGTTTGTAACTGGATAATTTTATTGTACAAGCCTTATTCATTGGTTGATATTTATCAGAGCAAGAAGCACACAGGGAAATCATGTTAGAAATTAAAATGGTGGCATTTGACCATCAATACAGTGAGTTAATTCGCCAAGTTCGTGATGACGTCTTTATCAAAGAACAATGTATTGATCCTGAAATTGAATTTGATGGTTTAGACGATCAAGCTGCACATGTTCTTGTTGTGGAAGATGGTGTTGCATTGGGGACTGGGCGTATTCTATCTGATGGTCATATTGGACGTATCGCAATAATAAAAGCGGCTCGTGGTCGAGGCCTTGGTGCAAAAGTAGTCTCAACGTTGGTTGAGTTTGCCAAGCAGCAAGGGTATCCCGAGGTCGATTTAGGTGCTCAGACTCATGCCATTGATTTCTACCGTAAACTGGGATTTTCACCTGTTGGTGATGAATTTATGGAAGCAAATATTCCGCATCAAGCGATGGTACAAAAGTTCTAATCTCATCCAGTAATCCAAGTACCATTAAAGACATTCTTATTAAAATAGCAGCCTTGATTGGGCTGCTATTTTTTTAGGTTGTTAATACTGCATAAGATCAAAAAAGGAGCTCCGAAGAACTCCTTTGTTTATCTTTGGCATTTAACCAAACGAATCAATGAACGGTGAACTTAACCTTTCTTTGCATGCTCTTTTAAGAAATCTAAGACAAGCTTACGATCTTTCTCATTTAAGCCTGCACGAGGGAACATACTGTTAGTAATACCTTTCCACTGCTTGTAGGTAAAGTCGCTTGGGTGCGGTGCCGCGTGACATAGAGTACAACTGCTGTAGTACATCTTCTCACCAGGAGATTGCTCAGGACCTTCAGCTGCAGCAACCGCTTTAATGCGTTTACCTAGTTGTAGTGCCCATAGATCAACTTGTGCTTCAGTCTTAACAATCTTAGGTGGTTGGTACGCTTCGTTTGGTGATTCTGGATCGGTACACTTCTTAAAGTATGCTAAACAGGTGTTTGCACTGGTTGCATCACTTAGACCACTACATGGCTTACTTGATGTTAGCATGTTGATAGAGCCTGAGTTACAACGACCTTTGCTATCTAGCTGTAGCCATGCACCTTCGTGAATGTAAATAACACCACGCATTGCTTCATCAGTCAGTTTAGCACCACCGATTAATGCACCACGCTCATTATAAACTTCAACAAGATCACCATCTTTAATGCCGTGAGCTGCCGCATCTTCTTTGTTCATCAGAACCATCTGACGACCTTGAACTGATTCGTAGCTATTTACATCAGCATTTGCCATTTGTGAGTGTAGACGCATCCATGGGTGTGGACTTAGTACGTGTACTTGGCCTTCTTTTGCATTACCTAGCCATTCAAATGGTGGGATCCACTGTGGCATACCAGGACAGCCTTCAGCTTTGAAAGAGGCCACGGTTTCACAGAATAGTTCGATCTTACCAGACTTAGTATGAAGAGGATGCGCTTCAGGATCTTTATAGAAATCACCATGACGTGTCCAGTTGTTCGCTTCTTCTGGTGTTGATAGGTGAGTCACACCATTTTTCCAGAAAGTATCGAAATCTTCTGTTGCGTCTGATGCTTCATAAGATGACTTAATGTGCTGGAAGTATGTTTTACCTTCAGTATATTTATCATGAACGTTAAACATAAAGGCAAGACGAGAGAAGATCTCGTAATCGTCTAAGCTTTCACCAACAGGTTCGATCACTTTACGCATTGCGTAGATCTTGTTGTTGCTGTAAGTACCACCAGAAGTGATGTCATCACGCTCAAGAGTTGTCGTTGCTGGTAATACGATATCTGCGTATTTTGCAGAAGCACACCACCAAGCATCCTGACAAATAACCGTATCAATATTGTTATTTAGAGCTTGAATTAGTTCATTAGTATCTTGCTGGTGAGACAGTAAGTTGTTACCCGCATTATAGATAAGTTTGGCATTTGGTAGTGTTAGGTTTGCACCATCACGAGTGTAAGCTTTGCCTGGGTTATTTAGCATATCTGAGATCATAACTACTGGACAAATCTTCGTCACAGGGTTACGACCTTGCGATAGACCAATTGGCATACGTTTACCAGATTGAGCTGTACCGCCGTTACCGTAGTGGAAACTAAAGCCTGCACCTTGACCTGGTTTACCAATTTTACCCATGATTGAAGCAAAGTTGATAATTGCCCAGTGGATCATTTCACCGTGGTCTGCACGTTGTAGTGCCCAACCTGCAGCAATCTGAGTACGCTTAGACATACAAAGATCAGCAAGAGCGGTGATTTGTTCTGCTGGAATACCCGTAATTTCAGCTGCCCATTCTGGTGTTTTTTCTGTACCGTCGGTTGTGCCGTTTAAGTAATCAAGGTACTTATCAAAACCTACCGTGTACTTATCAATATAAGCTTGGTCATGCTTGTTATTCTTAACTAAGTAGTAAGACATTGCAGAGAATAACGCAGTATCCGTATTTGGACGGATGTTGATCATATCACTGCCAAGCGCTTTATCTGTCTGGGTCTTCTGTGGGTTGATGGAAATAAACTTAACGCCTTTTTCCTTGAACGCTTCCCAGTGTTTTTGCATTGAGTGATCCGCAACACGGAATTCAATACGGTTTGTTTTCCATGGGTCACAACCAACAAACAGAACAAGTTCCGTATTTTCTTCGATAACTTTCCAAGCTGTTTGTGGAGAATAAACTTCCATATCACCGATAACGTGAGGAAGAATAACGCCAGATGCACCAGCAGAGTAGTCACCAGCACATGAGCTTTGACCACCAATTAGGTTGAAGAAACGGCCTTGTAAAGTTTGAGGACGGTTTAGACCTGCGTGAGACCAACCACCGTAAGATGAGCTAAATACCGCTTCGTTACCATGTTTTTCGATAGTGCGCGCAATACAGTAAGAGGTTAGGGCAATTGCTGTATCCCAGCTAACACGTACAAATGGTTCTTTACCACGTAAATGTGGGTTGTGATCGCCTAATGGATCTTCCACTAATGATTTACGCACCATAGGGTATTTGATACGAGTATCGTCGAAGGTACGACTGATAATACCCTTAGTTAGCATCTCAGTTGGGAATGGGTCAATATCATTAACTGGCTGAACACCAATTAATTTGCCATTTTTAACAACAGCGTTAAATGGACCGTAGTGAGTTGCAGATGGAATAACTTGTGTGTCTGATGCGAAAATTTTGCCAGCAGGGAAAAGGGTTAGACCATTAGCAGCAATGGCCGTGGCTACCGATCCCTTTAGGAAATTACGACGTGATAATGACATGGCGTATACCTAAATAGATAAGCAAGCGTTAAATGAAAACAAACCAAATAAATGAACTAGATATTTGAAGTTTTAGTCCAAAAAATCAACGCTTAAATTAATATCGTTATAAAGATGAAATTTGCATTAGGCTACACTGAAATATGCTTCCACTACAGATGCTATTTGCAATGTAATTTCTCAAAAATAATAACTTGCTAATAAATAACCATTCAATAATACAAGAATATTTAAGCGAGAAATGACTATGAATATTATTGTAATGAATAGGTAATGTTAAATGATTGTTTTTTTTTGCTTGAGGTTTTAAAGTAAAATCTATTTGTATTATAAATTATTCAATAAAAACAGTTAATTAAAAATATTGATCATAAGTGATAATCATTATCGGGGTTGCAAATATGAAAAGATCTTTTTCATAATTAATGATAATTTGGTATATCTTACGGTATTAATGTGAGCTATTTTCTAAATTATTTGAATTGATATTGAAGCTATATTTTTGCATATGAACTGAATATGTATATATGTTAATAAATGCATTTGTCTCATTAATATAAGAATGTTAGTTTGAGCCAAAATTTTTTATCGACACTATTTTTAGGGTTTTTAGTGCTAAATAGCAGTCTAAATATAAGTATCAATTTATTATTTTAGATAGCTCTGAGTTCCTTTAAATATTGTCCCTCTCATTTTTTGGATTTCCGATGAAGAAGTTTTGGCATTTTTTAACTAAACCAAGTAGTCGCTATTCGGTATTAGCGATTGCGATTGTTTTTATTTTAATAACACTTGCAGGTGTATTTACTTTCCACGAAACAATTGAATTTACATCAACCAATGAGTTTTGTACTTCATGTCACTCTATGAAGCAGAACTACATCGAATATAAAACCTCACTTCACTATAAAAATGCTTATGGTGTACGAGCTGAATGTCGTGACTGTCATATTCCTGAAAATAATCCAATTGACTTTATGAAAGCAAAAATGGGTGGTTTAGGTGATATTTACAGCGAATTTGTTAGTAAAGATATTGATACCCCAGCTAAATTTGAAGCAAATCGTCTACGCATGGCAGAAGATGTGTGGAAAATGATGAAAGCAACTAATTCTGCACCTTGTAAATCATGTCACGCTTATTCTGCGATGGATCACGCGAAACAGTCACCAGCTGCAGCCGCTGCAATGACTCCAGCAGCCGCAAAAGATATGAACTGTATCGAGTGCCACAAAGGTATCGTGCACCAACTTCCTCATATGAAGAATGGTTTCCAAGCTGAGTTTACACAGTTAAGTGCAAGTGCAGAAACCGCACCTCGTGCTAATAACTTGTATGCGATTACTTCTAAGCAATTATTTGCAGCTAAAGGTTCAAGTTCAGCACAAGGTCAATTGTTCCCTGCATCTGAAGTGAAAGTACTTGATCGTCAAGGCGATGAACTGCAAATTCAAATTTCTGGTTGGGCACAACAAGGTCCAACGGCGAATATGTTGATGCAAGAGATGGGTAAGAAGATTGTTGTTGCCGCTCTTGAGCCTGAACTTCAGAAAACTCAGAAGGTTATTGCTACTGAAACAGCAAAAGATGGTGCTAAATGGGATCATGTTGAAGTGACCGCATGGATCGCTCAAAAAGGTATGATCGCAACACTTAAACCGCTATGGACTTATGCTGAGAATATGTACCAAGATAGCTGTAGTCAGTGTCACGCAGCACCTAAACCATCTCATCTTACTGCAAATGAGTGGATTGGTAGCCTAAATTCAATGCGTCAGTACTTTATCTTAAATAAGAATGAAGAACGCGTGCTACTTAAATATCTTCAGTTACATGCAAAAGATTCAGAGCAAGCAGCACAAACTGCAACTAAGTAAAGAAAAGTAGAGAATAGATAGAGAGGGACAGTCGATATTTATTCTCTTCATCTCACTAAAGAGCCCGCATAACTTAAACCGTATGCGGGCTCTTTTTTTATTTAAATACAGTCTTTTTTGTTACTTAGATATATTAGTACGAACAGTAAGTTTGTTTGTTAATGAGTGCAGTTCCGGCAACATACGCTGAATTAAGTGTAATTGCTGTAAAACCATTTTTGTTGACTCGCAATCATCATCTCGCCACTGGCTAAGGCTTTGTTCTAGAGCTGAATCCGTTTCTGGCATCGCCATCGGTTTATTTTGCTCTAACTGCAATGTCAGAGATTCCAAATGTTCATTAATAGAGCGATAAGCTTGAGATACCAAATGATAAGTTTCATTATCTTCCAGTTGAGTTCTATGAGCACCAAGCGCCGAAATGTAACTCAGCATGGCATGATTTAAGGTTAAAAATCGAAAGCTTTCATTGGTTGCCATTCGATATCGACCAGGTTCTGCCAACATATTGCTGATAGCGGTGCTTAATTGCGCATCTGTATTATGAGCATTACGACGAGCGACTCGATAGTTTAGGCAGTCTCGTTTACCAAGGCGATATTGTGCAATGATTTGTCCTAGATATTCACGATTGGCGTTAATTGAGTTGGCCATGACTTTATGCAATCGATGTGATTCCCAGTCTGGCAAAATATAAGAAACCGCAATTACTGCTAAGAAGCATCCCAGTAACGTATCGCCCAAACGGGGTAAGATAACAGCAAAGCCTTCTCCTAACTGGTTAAAGCAAAAGAGCACCAGTAGAGTGATAAAAGCGGTAGCCAAATCGTATCGCACCATACGAAAAGCAAAGAACAATACACCCGCCAAAATCATCAGTACCAGTTGACCTTCTTGGCCGGGAAAGAGATAAAGTAGTGGGATCCCTGCTAGTAAGCCACCAAGAGTACCAATAACTCGTTGAACCAGCTTCTGTCTCGTTGCACTGTAGTTAGGCTGACAGACAAAGAGGGTGGTCAGTAAAATCCAATACCCCCGTTCTAAATGGAGAAATTGAATGCAGCCATACCCGACTGTTAGTGCAATTGCCATGCGAAGTGCGTGACGAAATAGCAGAGATTGGGGATTGAGTTGACTGGTAATTCGACGCCATAAATCAGGAATACTATGGGCCTCATTATCAGCCAACTCTGTTTCATCAGTTACCGTAGCATCTGGGTTGCTGATATTGGCTAACTGGCGTTCTACAGTCGCTAAGTTACTAAAAAGATAGTCTAACTGTGTTAAAAGCAGTCGCCACTGAGGGTTGTTTTGTGCTTTTAGATAGTTGATAGACTCTCGGAGTTCATCTAATGTTTTTTCGGTAATTTCTAGATGTTGATAAGGTTTCCCTATTGCGAGAGCTTTTGCAATATCGCGACAGGCCATTGCTTGTGCTCGTAGCAAACGTTGAAAACGAAACAATACATCACTACGTTGAAACGTCGCAGCCAAGTCTTGATAACGATAATGAGAAGAGCTGACTCGTTCATGAATATCTTGCGCCATAAAGTAAATTTTAAGAAAACGATCGCCTGTAGTGTGCGGTTGTCCTCTGCGTGCGCGATGTAAGAGAGTAGCTTTAGCTCCATTGAGTGCGGCAACTACTTTTGCGTTGTTATGAGCAGCGTCAAGGCGTAATGGCTGCGGTTGAAGATCGGCAATAGGTTCAAATAGTTGGCTTTTACTATCTAGATAAGTCGCAAGTTGAGAAAAAACATGAGCTAAGTTTTGTTGAACGGGTTGGTTAGGCCACAAAATGTGCCACGTTAACGACAGTAAACCATACCAAAATGCCCCTCCGAGCAACAGCATAGGCTGGTACCACAAGTTGACACTGGAATCGGCTCCTAGCATGGTATAAACCGCCAGCAGCAAAGAGGCAAAGGCAATGCTGGCATAACGCGGTCCCATGGCCCCTAACATAATAAAACCAAAGGTAGAACTAAATAGGCCCAGAGCAAATAAAATGGGGTAGTCAAAGAGAACTTCAATAGAAACTGAAGCCACTAGGAAACATATAAGCGTGGTTGCAAGGGCTTTGAGTCGACCAGTTAGATTATCGTCTGTTTCGGCAAGCGCGGCAGCTATAATACCTAAAATTAAAGGGGTAACTTCGCTGGTGGCGTTGAGATACCAACAGGGAAACACCACTCCGATCATGGCGATGAGTACACGGATACAGTAATTGATCCGATCGTTGGCCCAATAACGTCTGAGAGTAAAATGTAAGTGACGAGTTTGCATAGAGATTAACAATCTTCTGATAAAAAATGGCGACCTTGCCGTTAGAATAAAGCTAAAGCACAATTTTGATATAAAAACTGTGTTAAAACATATCAAACTTCCGTTATATCCGACAATGATTTGAATTAAGGGAACTTTCTCGCAGGAATTTTAATCAAACGATCTACCACCTCTATGGGATAATGAGAGTTGTTGGTAATCTAGGGTTAACCTAAGTCATTTCACAAGATCATGTGACGCAGAAATACGTTATTTGGGTATCTTGAACTTATATCGATAAAGAATATGGCTTTGATAGGTTGAGATCCTGTCGAAGTAAAAAATGGAAATTGGTGAAACAATGCAATTAAGTGCCAGCCGACTAGCACAATGGCTAGTTCAGGGCGATTACTACAGTATCGAGTTGCAGGACAATCGATTAGTACTTGAAAGCCAGACTGAAACTGATGAAATCTCATTTGATGATTGGGATGGCTCTATTGATGTGCATCGAGGCGTGATGTGGGGAACATTAGAGCTGACTTCATCTGATCAGAAATATTGTTGGACTGTTCATGGCTTGCCTTGGCGAGAGTGTAAACCTTTTGCTCAAGACTTAGTTCAAACATATCAAAATTGGGCCCATGCACGCGTTGCAAAACTTGATGCAGCCTTACCTGAAATGTTGAAACGAATTCATGCCTTTACAGGACAAAAAGGGTATTTACGCGATTCAGAGCATGACGATTTATATCAGCTCTTAACCTCATCGCTCGAACATAGTGAATTAACTCCAGAACTTGCTGCTTCTTTTCGCCCGAAAGCGTTCGAACATATTTTGCCTTGGTTAGGTGATAATGACGCGTGGGTGGATGAGCATAATAAGAAATGGATTGAGAAAGAGTCGAATAAATGGGGATCTTGGTTTGATTCTTTTGAGTCATCACCTTTAAATCCATCACAGCGCGAAGCCGTTCTTATTAACCAAGATCATAACCTTGTGCTGGCAGGTGCGGGCTCAGGTAAAACCAGTGTGCTTGTAGCGCGTGCAGGCTATCTGATTGCAAGTCAGAAAGCTCTGCCTGAAGAGATCTTGATGTTAGCTTTTGGTCGTATGGCATCTGAAGAGATGAATGCTCGGATGCGGGCAAAAGTTAGCGACCGTGTCAAAGTGGCAACGTTCCACAGTCTGGGTACTGAAATCATTCGCCAAGTTGAACATGAGCGTCCTAATGTATCGCCAATTGCTTTGGATGATAAAGCTCGTTCCGCGTGGATTGCTCGTATGTTGATGGAGCAGTGGGGTAAAGCCGCATCCGCTAAACGTTGGCAGCGACACTTAACTCAATGGCGTATTCCTGGGTTTAGCAAAGAAAACTCCATGGAACAACAAGCTGAAAATGAACAAACGATCAATTGGATTTGGCGCCATATTGAGTTACTTGGACAGCGCGGAGCAACCAAAGAGCAACTGCTAAACGACATCCAAGATAGTAGCAACCCGGCTATGCGTCCGCGAATGAAGAGTGAGCTTGAACTATTATGGCCATGCTATGAAGCTTATCAACAACACTTA
Source organism: Photobacterium damselae subsp. damselae (assembly GCF_038086725.1). Lineage (NCBI taxonomy): Bacteria > Pseudomonadati > Pseudomonadota > Gammaproteobacteria > Vibrionales > Vibrionaceae > Photobacterium > Photobacterium damselae. The sequence goes on along the minus strand of NZ_CP146970.1, from coordinate 2,159,450 downwards.
AAAGTGAAAAAGCAGATTGATTTCAATAGCATGATTAAAGTTGCGACGCAGTATGTTAAGGAAGGTAAATTTATCTCTCCTTGGCGTTTTGTTATGGTCGATGAGTACCAAGATATATCACCTCTTCGCTTAAGCCTGATTGAAGCTCTGTGTCAGCCTCAGCCAAATAGTGATAAAGCAGCACCAACCCTTTTTGCTGTTGGAGATGATTGGCAGGCAATCTATCGTTTTGCAGGTTCTGATGTAAACTTGACGACAGACTTTGAAGAACGTTTTGGAGCGACACATATCACACAGCTCTCAACCACTTATCGTTTTAACAATATGATTGGTGACGTAGCGAATGTGTTTGTGCAGCAAAACCCAATGCAGGTAAAGAAAGAGCTAACAAGCTTTAAGAAGCAGAAGAAAAAAGCGGTGACGCTACTAGCACAAGACTTTATTTTGCAAGAATTGGGGCAATTGGCAAAACGTTATGAAGGCAAACAAACTAATGTATTGATCCTTGGCCGTAACAATAAGCAGCGTCCTGCTAAGTTAGAAGCTTGGCAAGAGCAGTGGCCACAGCTGAATCTGCAATATATGACTTGTCACGCAAGTAAAGGTCAAGAAGCGCAATATGTCTTCATTGTTGATGTTAATAAAGGCATTTTCCCAACGTTAGATCGTGAAACGGGTCTTGCTTCAATTTTGCAATCTCGCGCAGAAACCTATGCTGATGCAGAAGAGCGCCGCTTATTCTACGTTGCGTTAACTCGAGCGAAAAAGCATGTTTATGTTTGTGCTAACCCAATGAATGTATCGCCATTTATCAATGAGCTAATTGAAGATAAATATCCGGTAGATAATAAGATCAAGCGGATTGGTCGTTAGTCTTTTCTTGATTAATAAGGTAACAGCCCCAGCATTAACATCGCTGGGGCTGTTTTTTTATTTGAGGTCATCAATAAGGCTTACTACAACTTTACCTTGATGATGATTTTGCTGTAGATAATTTAGGCCCTGAGGAAGTTCAGAAAAAGGAAATATCTTATCAATCATCGGATTGAGTTGATGATTTTCCAGCAAAGTCATTAATTGTTCTCCAACCATTGATAGATGTTGAATATGTTCAAGGGTTCCATGGGCGTATGTACCATGTAGAGCAACCTCATGAATACTGATCGCTTTGGTTGTTGCTAAAATTGGAATTTGTTGGAATTGATCTGCAATCATGACCAATTGCCCATTATAACGAATCAATGCGCTCATGATACTGGCGGTTTTCGATGAGACACAGTCAATGACCGCATCAAGCAGCCTTGCTTCTGTTAACTCAAGAATTTTTAAGCCAACATTATCATTTGGATCTATCGCCGCATCTGCACCATAGCCCAATAACCGTTGATGATGATGAGTCTCTGCAATGGCATAAACCGTTAATCCCATTATTTTAGCCAACTGCACTGCGAATCCACCCACACCTCCGCCAGCACCTGTAATCGCAATAATACTTTTAGGAGGGAGCCTGAGTTTATCTTTAAGGGCTATCCAAGCGGTGAAACCTGCACAAGGTAATGCTGCGGCATCGGAGTATAAAACATGAGGGGGGATATGACTCAAAGCGTCGGGTTTACAACTGACATATTCAGCAAAACCACCTGCTTGGCGAGGATCTAAAAAGCCAAAGACTCGATCTCCAACTTTAAATGTAGAGATCTCTTTACCTACTTGTTCAATAACACCTGCGATATCTAACCCTATAATTTGAGGGTAATTCCACGTTGCGTAGCCCCAATCGGTAAGTTTATAGTCGATAGGGTTTAAGCCAACTGCATGTACTTTAATCTGAACTTCATTATCTTTTGTTATTGGTGGTGGTAGGTTCGTATTGATTAACGATGAAAGGCCATTAGGCTGAGATAAGCTCCATGATTGCATGCTACTTCCTTTTATTTTTGTTTTGTAATCCTTCTTAGTATATACCCAAGTGATTTTAAGAAGCTGGATGTGGGGATTTATCTCTGAGAAAAGGTTAAGAAAAACCTGGCGGTGTACTTGTTATTTTTTTCTAAATTGCTTTAAGTAATGGTCAAATGTTGGCAATTTTATGCATAAAAAAACCTCGCTTGCTCGCGAGGTTTTTTCACACCAGTTAGTTTAGACGTTCGTCTAAATAAGCTTGATAGTCGGGGATTCGAACATCAATCTCTTGTTCTAATAGCGGTGAGGAAATCATAAAGTCGGCACTACTGATGTTAGTGGCAACGGGGATATTCCACACCGCTGAAATTCGAAGAAGCGCTTTTACATCCGGGTCATGAGGAACAGCATTCAGTGGATCCCAGAAGAAAATCATCATATCGATACTTCCTTCTGTAATACGTGCCCCTAGTTGTTGATCTCCACCCATTGGGCCGCTAATCATGCAATGAATGTCTAACCCCGTTTTATCTCTAAGCATATGACCAGTTGTACCAGTCGCAGACAGATTGTGATGCATAAGTTTTTCTTTATGCGTTTGAACCCAATCTAAAAGGTCTTGCTTACAGTTATCATGGGCGACAAGTGCAATATTTTTGCGTACCGTCATAGTGCGCGTTGTTGACTGCATTGGTGTCTCCAAATTACGAAAGTGCAGTAATGGTATTCATCCTGTTTTACATTACTACTATTGGTTATAAGAATAATACGCGAAATAAAAGTTATTTTCTCAAACAAAAATCACGATTAATGCTTTATTTCATTATTGAGCACTTCAAAAACTGGACGAAATTCAGCCGGTGATAGAGATTCTTTAATCACTGTTGTGGGTAAGTGATTAGGTGTTAATGACTCTATTTGAGGTGAAATGTCTTTTAGTAGTGGTTTATGTTCAAGGTATCTAACCGCTTGATCTAGCGATAGTTGGGCTTGTTCAACCATCTTATCGGAAGGTGAGAATAAAATTTTATTACGGCGTAGTCCACGATAAACACCATGACTTAAATAAGTCGATACAATTTTTATGTTATTAGTTTTATGATTTGCACGAAGTTCACTAATCGCAACTTCAGAGGCAACGGCGCCACCTACGATATAACTTATGTCAGGATGGTATACAAACAGTTGTTGAATTAAGTTGCGTTGTAATTCTTTGCTATTGTCAGCCCATTGTGTTGTCACAACATGGACATCACTATTTTTAATGGCATCCATAAAACCTCGAGTGACAGGCTTTGTACCTCCTCGACGCTGAGGCCCTGGCAGCCAAGCAACTTTAACTTCGCCACTGCCTTTAGGGTGGCGTTTTGCTAAGAACTCACCTGCTTTTTGTCCCATATAATACCAATCGACCCCAACACGAGCCTTAACGTGTTTTTTGATATCAGGGTCTGTCATATCAATATCATTTGTCATAACAAAGACAGGAGTATTACCAATCAGTGAGGTTAATTTACCGTTATAACCTTGGCTATCTACAGTACCAAGGATGATGGCATCAGCTCCCCATTCATGACAACGCTTTAGTTGCGCGGTTTGCTTATTTAAGTTTGGATAGCCGCCAGCTTCATAGACAACTAAATCAACACCAAGCTTTTTTGCTTGCTTAACCATGCCATAATTGATCGATAACCAATATGAATCTTTCAAATGAGGGTAAACTGCACAAATCTTCCATGGTTTAGAGACTGAATCAAGTGGTTGAATATTTACCTCTTCAACCTGATGTTTAGCTGCAAATGGAGGGGTAAATGAATATACCGAACGCGCAAGAGCCGGCTGAATGGTTAAAAGTAAAGCTAATAGACAAAAAAAGCGCATTTTGACCAACTTTATTAAGGATATGAATTGCTAACGCTGGCAAAATAGTACCGTTTTATTTCGCAAGGTTAAATAGTAGTTTAGAAAGGATTTCTAGATAAAGCAGATATACCCGAATAAGTATGCAAACTGTTTATTATAAAGAGAATTTAGTATGATGTTTACTCGTAATGGTATTGGTAGCAAGCTTTTTCTTGCTTTCTCTACCATGGCGGCTTTAACTCTTATTGCTGTAATGATAGGTGTTGCGGGATTCTCTCTCGTCGCCAAAACAGAGCGTACTGTTATTAACTCGGCAGTGCCTGCACTTGCTGAAGCTCGTCAACTCTCCGACCTTAGTACTCGTATTATTTTTAATGCGCAAGTTCTTGCCAAATCAAAAAGTGAAGAAGAACGTATACGCCAAGGACGAGCCTTAACAGTGCATATTGAAGGTTTGAACAAAAGCTTACGTACGTTAGAGCAATTTTCTTTTGATCCAAAACTCATGGAGCAACTAGAAGGGGATGTTAAACGTATTGTTGATAACCTTGCTCTTCTTGGACTGTTAGTTGGTCGCCAAATTGATCTTCAAGATCAAGTGAACAGCTATGTCCATGAAATGACTTCTGCAACACAACAAATTGATGAGTTATCACAATCTCAGGTCTCCAACGCAAATACCATTGCTGTTGCTAACGTATCTCGAATCTATGACTTAGTAGCGGATAATAATAAACCTGCCGTTTACAAAGCATTAGACAGCTTAGTTGAAGTCGATATGGATCTTTCTGAGCGCCTTTTTGAGTTACGTTTTCTCTCACTTCAAGTCGTCAATATGTTAGATGATTCCAATCGAATTGTTGATATAAAGACGCTTATGAAGCTAAAAGCTCGCTTTATAAATGCAACCACTATTATGAGTCAACGCGTGAAATCGGTTGAGGATCCAAGCCGTTCAGCACAATTAATGGACTTAATGAAAGAGCTTAACAAAGGCGGATTACTGTTTGGGACGATGGAGCAGCTGGTTTATGCTAAGCAAGATGTAGAACGATTGGATCAACAAAATCTCGTTTTATTCCAGCAACTCAATACTACGGTTGATGAAATTATTCGAGCCGCTAATGATGGTACGCAAAAAGCGGTAACCATGGTTGATAAAACATTAACCGTTGCCAGAACCAGCTTAATTGTGATTTCTGCAATTGGTATGCTAGCGCTTGTACTTATTATGTGGCGCTATGTCTATGCTCGGGTTATCCGCAGAATTAATGACTATAGCAAAGCTCTTCACTCTATTGCGCGAGGCGATCTTGAGATTCAGTTACCGATTAAAGGTGATGATGAACTTGCCCAAATGGGGCGAGCAATTCTGGTTGCAAGAGACACGGCTTATGAGCGTCATCGTTTGGCACAAGAAGAAGGGAAAATTCGCCTAGAGCTACAACAGCATAAGCTTAGCCTTGAGCGTTTAGTTGCAAAACGCACGAGTGAGTTGGAAAAAACAAATGCACGTCTGAATGACGAAGTTAAAAATCATGAAAAAGCACGAGCTGAAGCAGAAAAAGCCAATAGAGCTAAATCGGCATTTTTAGCAACGATGAGTCATGAAATACGAACTCCAATGAACGGTGTATTGGGGACAGTATCACTGCTTGCAGATACCCAACTGACTAATCAACAATCCCGTTATGTGGATGTGATTAATCGAAGTGGCGAAACCTTACTTGATATTCTTAATGATATTTTGGATTACTCTAAAATTGAGGCGGGCCATTTAGATATTCGACAAGCTGATTTCTCATTACGAGAACTGATTTCTGATGTCTATAACATGCTAGATGGTAGGGCGATAGCTAAAGGTATTTCTCTTCAACAAAGTATTCAAACCTCTTTGCCAGATATTTGGGTTGGCGATGAGACCCGTATCCGTCAGGTATTGGTTAACTTAGTCGGAAATGCCATTAAATTTACTGATACAGGTTCGGTGATCATTGATGTGCGTGCCCACCCTGATATGCCAGGTGAATTGTTGTTCTCTGTTAAAGATACCGGGATTGGCATTTCAGCAGATGAGCAAGATTTGCTGTTTACAGCTTTCCAACAAGCTTCTGAGGGGCGAAAAACCATTGGTGGTACTGGACTCGGATTAGCGATTAGCCAGCATATTATTGCTGCAATGGAAGGGGAAATCGGCCTTGATTCTGAAGTAGGTAAAGGCAGCTGTTTCTGGTTTGCATTGCCATTAGAGCAAGGAGAAATTTCTCTTCGAACTGAAGCGACGGTTGCTAACGTACCGTCAGCGCATGTATTGCTTGTTGAGGATAACCCCGTCAACAGTATGGTCGCTGAAGGATATTTGAACCGACTGGGTCACAGTGTGGTGGTTGCTGAGACTGGAGCTCAAGCGGAAGAAATCTACAGTCAACAGCGATTTGATATTGCTCTACTTGATATTAATTTACCAGATACTGATGGCGTGAAGTTGTTGCATCGGTTACGTCGTATAGAAGAGACCAATCACGAATCTTGGGAAGAACCAACGCCTATGGTCGCTTTTTCTGCTCATGTATTTCGTGAAGAAGTTGAAATCTATCTTGCTGCTGGTTTTGCCGGATTTTTACCAAAACCGATCGTTGAGAGACAGTTAATTGATACGCTAAACAGTATTTTAAAAGGAACCAAACGCGTGGTGATTGAAAAAGGCGCGGGTGATGACCAATCTATTGAGGATACGATGGAACAAGATGAATTTCCTTTATTAAAAGAGTCGGTGCTTGGATCTGATTTACAAGTACTGGGCGAGGCTCAGGTGAAAAAGTTGATTGAATTGTTTGCTCAATCTTCTAGAGAGACTTTAGACAAACTCAATCTTGCCATCGAACAACAAGATATGAATAACATCGCTAAATTAGCCCATACCCTAAAAGGTGCTGCAGGTACCATGGGGTTAATGAAGTTATTTGAAATCTGTTTAGCATTTGAAAAAGGTGGCAAGGGGGGTTGTATCGATGATCTCGATGCCGATACTTTGAACCAGATATTTAATCAGTCGATTGCGATATTGCAGACGACGTTTATTGATAAGTAATTTATTTATGATTAAAGGTTATCTCTTGAGGTAGCCTTTTTTTCTTCCTGAAATATCGCTGTAACGTGATCCCATCCGCAACATGAAATCTGATTCTCTATAGGCTTAGTTGATGTTTCATCGTTATATTGTGCTGAATGTAGCCTCTAACAGTTAACAGTCACTTTGATAAACAAGGATAGATAATGAATCAGAAATTTACGATAACAGTACTTAGTGCTGCAATTTTTGCCTCGGTGAGTTTATCTGCGAGTGCTTGTACCGGTATTTTAGTCGGTAAACAGGCTTCTGCTGATGGCAGTATTATGATTGCTCGTAATGAGGATTTCGGTGTAAATAATTGGAATAAGCATCTTGCTTATCGTCCGGCACAGACTAATCAAGCAGGTGACTGGCAGTTAGGCAATGGATTGGTTGTTCCAATGCCACCCTCATTTTATGCTTATTCTGCGATTCCTGATTGGGATGCTGCCACAATGAATCCTGACGGCCGGTATTATGAAGAGCGCGGTATTAACGAATATAACGTTGCAATATCGGCCACAACCAGTGCTGAGGTGAATGAAAAAGCGCAGGCAGCGGATCCATTGGTCAAGCAGGGAGTGATTGAAGCTAATATCCCTACGCTAATTTTGCCTCAAGTAAAAACAGCCAAGCAAGGAGTAGAACTCTTAGGTCAATATATTGAGAAATATGGCGCAGGAGAGGGCAATAGCTTATATCTGGCGGATGTTAATGAGGCCTGGTTATTTGAAGTTGGTTCTGGTCATCAATGGATAGCGGTAAAAGTTCCTGATGATAGTTACGCTATGATGGCAAATGGTCTACGCATCCATGGTGTTGATCTGAATTCACCTGATGTTCTCCACTCTCCAACACTCGTAGAATTTGTGACGCAACATAAACTGCTAGATAATCCTGATCCAAAATCATTTAACTTTGCTAAAGCATTTGGCGTAATCGGTGATGTATATAATACCGATCGTGAGTGGCTAGGACAGGAAATGTTGACGCCATCTTTCAAGCAGAAAACTCGCCAACAGCAATATCCACTCTTTTTAAAACCAGACCAAAAAATCACGGTGGCACAGATAGATAAAGTGTTGAGTTCAACGTATGCCGGAACCGAATTGGAACAAAAAGGGGAAAGACCAATTCGAGTTGATAGGCAGTTAGAATCTCATATTATTGCGCTTCGTCCTGATATGCCCAAACCATTTCAAGGACTGATTTGGCAAAGTTATGGCGTGTTAGCTGAATCGGTTCTGGTGCCACTTTATAGCAGTTTACACTCTTATCCTCAGCCTTATACGGTAGGAACCGACACTTATAGTGATGATTCGGCTTATTGGCAGTTCCGTAGTTTAACTGCATTAGCATCAACTAATACCAATAAATACCTGCCTGCGCTGCATCAATTATGGCAAGACAAAGAGACAAAGCTATATAAGCAAGTGAGCGCACTTGATAATGTGTTACAGCAAACATACAAAATGGATCCACAAGCCGCTTTGGACATGGCTTCTGACTATTCATATAGCCAATTACAACAGACTTACTCTATGGCAAAACAGATGCGCTATAAGATGATGACAGATTTAACCAAGAGTACAGAGAAGAAATATTCAGAGGAAGAGTTTAAGAAAATTATGAGCTTATAATTTTCTATTGATTGTATACCGATAAAAAATAACCCCGAAGGCGAACCTTCGGGGTTAAGAGATTAGCAAGAATAATTAAAAATTATTTCTTAGCGTTTTTCTCTTTCTGCTCAGCGATTACTTTTTCAGCAACGTTTGCAGGACATGGTGCGTAGTGTGCGAACTCCATAGAGAACTGACCACGACCAGAAGTCATAGTACGTAGAGTACCGATGTAACCAAACATTTCTGATAGAGGTACATCACCCTTGATACGTACGCCAGTAGTACCAGCTTGCTGATCTTTGATCATACCGCGACGACGGTTAAGGTCACCGATTACGTCACCAACGTGGTCTTCTGGAGTGAACACGTCAACGTGCATGATTGGCTCAAGAAGCTGAGGGCCAGCTTTAGGCATAGACTGACGGAATGCGCCTTTCGCCGCGATTTCAAATGCGATTGCAGATGAGTCAACTGCGTGGAAGCCACCGTCGAATAGCTCAACTTCAACGTCAAGAACTGGGAAGCCTGCTAGAGGACCAGTTTGCATCATTGACTCGAAGCCTTTCTCTACTGCAGGCCAGAATTCTTTAGGAACGTTACCACCGATAACGGTTGAAGAGAACTTGAAGCCTGAACCTTGCTCACCTGGCTTGATGCGGTAGTCGATCTTACCGAACTGACCAGAACCACCAGACTGCTTCTTATGAGTGTAGCTATCTTCAATTGGAGTAGTGATAGTTTCACGGTAAGCAACCTGTGGCTGACCAACGATTAGGTCAACGCCGTATGTACGCTTAAGGATATCTACCTTAATGTCTAGGTGAAGTTCACCCATACCTTTAAGGATAGTTTCACCAGTTTCTTCGTCAGTTTCTACCTGGAATGATGGATCTTCTGCAACCATCTTACCGATAGCAATACCCATCTTCTCAGAACCGCCTTTGTCCTTAGGAGTTACAGCGATAGAGATTACTGGTACTGGGAAGATCATTGGTTCTAGAGTACATTCGTGCTTAGGATCACATAGAGTGTGACCAGTCTGAACGTTCTTCATACCAACGATAGCGATGATGTCACCAGCTTGAGCTGAAGTTAGTTCGTTACGCTCGTCTGCTTGCATCTCAACCATACGGCCGATACGCTCAGTCTTACCAGTAGCTGAGTTAAGGATAGTGTCACCCTTGTTTAGCTTACCAGAGTAGATACGTACGAAAGTTAGGGCGCCGAAACGGTCGTCCATGATCTTAAATGCAAGCGCGCGGAATGGCTCGTCTGCAGATACTGTAGCTACTTCGCCAGTCTCTTCACCAGTTTCTGGATCAGTTAGAGGCTGTGGGTCAACTTCGTCTGGAGCTGGTAGGTAATCTACAACAGCGTCAAGAACAAGCTGGATACCTTTGTTCTTGTATGCAGAACCACAGAAAGTAGGGAAGAATGCTAGGTCACGAGTACCCTTACGGATACAACGCTTAAGCTCTTCGATAGAAGGCTCGTTACCTTCCATGTAAGCTTCCATTAGATCGTCGTCTTGCTCAACAGCAGTTTCAACTAGCTCTTCACGGTAAGCTTCTACGTCATCAACCATATCCGCAGGGATTTCTTTGATTTCGTAGTTTTCTGGAAGACCAGTGTCATCCCATACATACGCTTGACGAGTTAGAACGTCTACAACACCTACGAAGTCTTCTTCGCGGCCGATTGGTAGAGTCATAACTAGTGGAGTTGCGCCTAGAACGTTCTTAACTTGGTCAACAACGTTGTAGAAGTCTGCACCCATACGGTCCAGTTTGTTAACGAAGATCAGACGAGATACTTCTGATTCGTTAGCGTAACGCCAGTTAGTTTCTGACTGAGGTTCAACACCGCCAGAACCACAGAATACACCGATACCGCCATCAAGAACTTTAAGAGAACGGTATACTTCAACTGTAAAGTCAACGTGTCCTGGAGTATCGATAACGTTTAGACGGTGATCGTTCCAGAAACAGCTTACTGCTGCTGACTGGATTGTGATACCACGCTCAGCTTCCTGCTCCATGAAGTCAGTAGTAGTAGAGCCATCGTGAGTGTCACCGATCTTATGGATTTTACCAGTAAGCTTAAGGATACGCTCAGTAGTAGTGGTTTTACCCGCATCAACGTGCGCGAAAATACCAATGTTTCTGTATTTAGATAAATCTGTCATTGTTTTTCTCTAATAAACAATTACTGTCACATGTCAGGGTGCAGAGTATAGCACTACTTATGTATAACAGAACATAGGTGTGAGAAATTAAATGATTATTCGCTTGCTTTTGCTCCGGCTTTTTTGCCTCCTGACGAATAACCGCTCAAAAAATTGCCACATTTAGCAAGATTAGACGAGGATTGTCAGATGTGTTAGCTAGCTTTGTATTAAAGATGTAATTTTTTTGTTGGTGTTTTTTTATTGCGAATGTTTGATAAATATTAATGAAAAAGAGTTATAAAAAAAGAACCTTTATGCTTTTTTGTTTGAGTTAGCCATTTTTTCCTTTTTTAGCCTGAGTTCAGGTAGAATTAACGATTATTTTTGTGGAAGTAAAACCATGTGTGAAGAAATTGAAGTTGAAGCGCTTGAGATAGTTGTTTCAGCACAGCCGATTGAGTTGTATAAAGTATTAAAGATTGCCAACTTAGTGAGTGGTGGTGGTGAAGCTAAATACGCTATTTCTGAAGGTTATGTTGCTGTAAATGGTGAAATTGAGCAACGTAAGCGCTGCAAAATGTACGATGGTGATGTAATTGAGTTTAATGGCGAGTTTTACGTTGTATTATGTGATCAACCCGTTCAAGAGCCTGTTGAAAAAAACATTACAGATATAAAACCAAACGCGAAAAAAGCGTCAAAGCCAGCTGAGAAGAAAAAACCAGCAAATCATAAATCAAAGTCGGCGGGTAACCGTTCAGTAACGAAAAAATCAGCCAATAAAGCGGCTGGCGGTAAACCTGATAGTACAACAGGACGTAAGCCAATCAGCTTTTAATTTGTCGGTACTGTTTTATTTAAAGAGAGGCGCGCACTGTCGCGTCTTTTTGTTGTCTGTTAATCAGGTGATTGTCACAAGCTGCGTATTTTAAAGTGACTTAGCTATATATAAGAGAAAGGGATGATGAATAAACACTATATTTCGCTGGGCGTTATCGTTGGAGTTGCTTGCTTTACCGGTAATGTTTCAGCCGCAACAGTGACGGCGATTACGAATGAACAGTGCCTGGCAATGAAAAATGTTGGAGTGATGTCTCCTTCGGCGCCTGTTTCATGCCAGCGTCTAAAGCAAGTCACATTTAATTATCGGGACTTTTCTGGACATAAGCATTCGAATGGAAAGATCATTGTGATGGATGCGGTTGCTCCTTATGTAGGTAAAATCTTTGATGAACTGTATCAGCAAGGGTTTCCTATTCATAAAGCAGAGCCGATTGAAAAATATCGTGGTGATGATACAAAATCGATGATCGCTAATAATACCTCGGCTTTTAATTACCGACCGGTAGAGGGAACGAGTAGTCTATCCCTACACGCCTATGGTGCTGCAATTGATTTAAATCCAGTTCAAAATCCGTTCGTCACATTTCCTCGTACAGGACAAGCGAAATACAGTCCGGTAGAAGGAACAAAATACGCCAATCGTGAAATATATCGCTATGGTAAACCAGATCGCCAAGGGATGGCTGAAACTGTGGTTGATATTTTTGCTCGTAATGGTTTTTTATATTGGGGCGGTTTTTGGAATTCGCCTATCGATTATCAGCACTTTCAGCTATCAAAAGATATGGCCATTATGATGTCTAAAATGACAGAGCAACAGGCAACGTTGTTCTTTGAACATTATGTTGATTGGTATAATAGCTGTAGCCGTATGTATCCTAAAGCATATAGCCAATATAAGTTTAATGATTATACAAACTATCTAAAGCATAAGTTAGGCGTATCATCACTTAACAAAGCTTACAGTGCTAACTCAGCTAAAGTTTTGGTAGAGATAGAAAAGCAACCTGTACGCTCTAGTCTGTGTGTGAAACGATAAAGCTATATCCAAGTGACTTTTAGGTTGAACATAGGTCACTTGGGGAACAGATTTTATATATCTTGTATTGGGTTTTGTAATTGCCACTGTTGATGCCATTCGAGTAACTGTTCGTATGGCATTGGCTTGGCAATAAAGAAGCCCTGAGCACTACCATATTGAAACGTTCGCAAGAAATTGAGTGTTTCAAGATCTTCAATACCTTCAAAGACCACATTCAAATTCAGTCGTTTTGCTAGCGTCATACAAAATTCAATCACGGTTTGATTAAAAATACTGCTTTGGCAGTTATCAACAAAAGAGCGATCGAGTTTTACTTCACTAAAGGGAAAATAGTCGAGCTGCTGTAGTGATGAAAAACCGGTACCAAAATCATCAAGCGATAGTTTAAATCCTTTCATATTGAGACGAGCCATCGCCTCTAAAGAGCGTTCAGCTTGAGCGGGTAGAGCTTGACGCTCAGTTAACTCTAAGACTATGTCCTTGGAACTTACTTCTGAATCAGCGACCAAGTTCACCATTGCTTGCATAGTTTCAAAGTGGACTAAGTTTTTAGCAGCAAGGTTAATTGCAACGGTTCCCTGCCATCCTTGCTGATGTAAGTTAGCTAAATCGGTAATGGCTTGGTCTGCAATATAAAGGAACAAGGCATTGATAATATCGTCCTGTTCGGCAATCGGAATAAAACGATTAGGTGCTATCATGCCATAAACAGGGTGGGGCCAACGGATAAAGGCTTCTATCCCTGTCCATTGACCATTATCTAGACACACCTTAGGTTGATAATGGACGCTAAATTCTTTATTTTCTAGCGCTTTTTGAATATCTATCAGCGATGGTTGAAAACCTGGGTTTTGTTGATTAGAAGCACACGAAAAACAGACACTTTTATTAAGCAGTTGTGATAGATGCTCTTTCTCTATCGGTTTTGTTGCTTGGCCTAACAGTATAAGGTTAGATGCCTCGACCATTTTACTGACAGTACAAAGTACACTCTCATCTACTGCGCTACAAAGAATAATGGAAAGTGCTTTCTTTTGTTCTGACAGTTTTCGTAATACTTCGATACCATCCATATCGGGCAGTTCGAGATCGCATAAAATAATATCAATGGATTGTTGCTGACAAATAGCTAAAGCTTCTTGCCCAGAAGCGGCTTCTAAAACCGATTGATACCCTAGCTGTTTGATACTATTGACTAGAAACCAGCGTTGAAATGCATGATCTTCTAGTACCAAGATTTTTTTATCCATTGGTAGAGTAGAGGTTTGGCATTGCGTGCTTTTTATTTCAGTCATAAGTTGATAACCAGTTTGATGTTGTCTCAATTTCAGCGGTAATTTCTTTTTGTAGGGCAGTGGCTTGCTGTGTAATAAGACTAAAATCCGTTTCGGCTTCTGCTGATGCTTGTAAATTTGCAGCCATATTTGCCAAGTGCTCTAACTTCACTAAGCTAAGAGCGCCTTTTACTCTATGAGCTATTCGCCTGATTTGCTCTGAATTACCCTGATTAATGGCTAAAGTAAGTGCTTCTATATCATCTTTCATTGATAAAACAAAAACTTGAGCAATATCATTTATTGGTTCATGTTCTGAAAATGCGGAAAGCCATTGTGGTTTCACTGAGATGTTTTCAGGTGATTTTATCTGCTCTAATGAAGCGGTATGGTTTAAGCTTACTGAAAGATATTGAGTTAACTGAGCATAAAGTTCATCAATGCCATAGGGCTTAAACATGACATGATTCATCCCCATCAGAGACCCTCTTGTCGTACTTTGGCTTGAGCAATCTGCCGTGATACCGATAATTGGAACGTGAGAATTGATGGACCCTTGTCGAATTTGACTCGCTAGCTCATAACCATCCATATTTGGCATATGACAGTCTGTTAATAATAGATCGTAGTGGTTTTGTTGCCATAAATTTAATGCCTCTTCTCCGTCATTAGCAAAGTCGGCCTCTATACCAAATTGAGTCAGCATATTGTTGAGTATTATCTGATTAATTTGATGATCTTCAGCAACAAGAATGCGGCCTAGTAAATGTGGATATTGAGTCTTATGGTTCGTCGATATTGTATCGTCATTATTGTTTATTCTTTCAATTAGCTCTCGCAATTGCCCAGGAAATAGAGGATCGGTTGGTATATTGTAAGGATGTTGAGCACTATATGCGGCATCAATTTGCAACAGAGGAAAGTCTATTTTATTGGTTGCAATACGGTAATTGATATCCCATATTTTTAACCATTGTTCGATTGTGGGATTGGCTTTTTCTAAGTAAATAGGGCCATTCTGCGCAATTGGCTCAATATCTCCTTGGCTATATGGCACCTTAAAGCTCACCGTTGTCCCTTTGTTTAATTGGCTGTGAAGCTCAATTTTACCCTTCATCATTTCAACCAGCTGCTTGCAAATACTAAGGCCAAGACCCGTCCCCCCATAGGTACGACTTATCGTTGTTTCTGCTTGTTCAAAAGGTGAGAAGAGTCGCTTGATATTTTCTTCGTGGATACCAATGCCAGTATCAATAACTTTAACCAGAAGCGAGTGTTGAGTTAACTCAATATAAACGGAAATAGAGCCTGCTTCTGTAAATTTAACCGCATTACTGAGTAAATTATTAATCACTTGATTTACGCGAATAGAATCAATCGTTAGGGTCGTGATTCTAGTCGGTTGCCAAAATAAGTTAAACTTCACCCCCTTATGCTGAGCTTCTTGGGCAAAGTTTGTGAGAGATAGACCAATTTCATTTAGCCAGCGACAAGGTTGATAATCGAGTTTTAGTTGTCCTGCTTCTATTTGTGAAAAGTCCAAAATATCATTAACAAGATATAGCAGATGATTAGTAGATGATTTTAGATTGTTTATATAACCATTCTGCTCTTGAGATGTATTTTTCTCTTCGAGTATATCGATTAAACCAATCATACTTGCAATCGGTGTGCGTAATTCGTGGCTCATTGTTGCTAAAAAGTGAGTACGAGCTTGCATTGCTTGCTCTGCTTTTTCTTGTGCACGAATCAGATCGCTTACATCGGTAAGAACCGTCATGACACCTAGTTTGTTATTATCACGATCTTTGATAAGTTTTTTAGTGTAAATAAGATCAACAGTGGTGCCATCTGGCAATATAGTTTGGCGTAAATTACTTTTTGAAGTGTTGTTGATATCCATTCCAGTTTTGAGGACAGTTGCATTCTCAGTGGTTGACTTATCGTACTCCTCCCAACTTGGCTGCATGCTATTGTGGTTCCAGAACTGAGAGAATGTCTCTTTATAGTTATTATTCCAAAAAACGCGCTGATTATTGGTATCTTGCATCAATAACATAGAAGGAATTGACTCAATAATCTCATTAAGTAGGTCTAATTGCTGGACAGCTTTTTTTTCAGCTTTTTCTCGGCGTTTTACTTCTTTTTTTAATTGATTACTCCAAAACAAAAATAAAGCAATCACCGCTGCGACAACAAACATAGAAATAGACGTCCATAAAATAACT
This sequence comes from Photobacterium damselae subsp. damselae, assembly GCF_038086725.1. NCBI lineage: Bacteria > Pseudomonadati > Pseudomonadota > Gammaproteobacteria > Vibrionales > Vibrionaceae > Photobacterium > Photobacterium damselae. The sequence continues at coordinate 2,143,394 of NZ_CP146970.1, read as the reverse complement.
TTACTTTCGTCAAATCCCTTTAAAATAACAGATGGCTGGTATTTTTTTCTTAACTGGCTGATATCTTCTTCTGGAACGGATTTAAGAGCAAGATTTAATACTTGAGCTAATGTTTGATTCTCTTTATGTATCGCCATGCTAATTGGAAAAACAAGATCATTACCAATATAAGCAACTCGAAAATCATTAATACCATAACGTTGTTTTAAATGGGCCATAAATGAACTGTATACAACGACGACATAATCAACCTTTCCTTGAAGAAGCTCATCAATAAGGTTTTTATAATTTGGATAGCTTTTAATATCCCCTTGTGCGTTATTGGTATTAATGAAATATTTTTCGCTTTTTATCATTCCAACTTTAAACTTAGCAAGTTCTGAAAGCTTTGAAAGTTCAGGTCTATTTTTCGTTGTTATTACAGCATATTTTAATGTTGTATATGGTTCTGTTATAAGAAACTGTTCTGCATCTATATCATTAACATTAGCAATCGGTAAAAAATCAATTTTATGATCTGTTAATAATTTTTTATAATCTACTGAGTCATTCGTTTTTAAGTAATTAAATCTTAATCCGGTTTCCATAGATATGAGACTCAGTAAATCGTGGGTAAATCCTTTGTTTGTATTTAAAGCACTAAATGGGACTAAGTTTCCTGGTAGAGTATAACTAAAGGCTGTTTGTTTTATCTCTGGGTTACTAAGAATAACTTTAGTCAGTTTGTTTTCAGCTTTTATGTTATTTGTTTGGCTTTTTATTTCATCTTTAATTCTACTTTCAGAGCCTTGTGGTGTAAATTCGATAACCTTATTAAAGATATCACGTAGATAGACATTGTTTTTTTGTATTGCAATATTATGTGTTGAAGCTCTTAGCCAATCAGCACTGATGATTCTAGCATTATTTATATCATCTTCTTGCTGAGATAGGACAACATAATCAGATAAAATAGCGTCTATTTTTCCTTGTTTAAATAAAGTGATGGCTTCGGTTAAATTCTTCGTTTGTTGTAAATGTTGGCCACCAGCCGTGATCAAAACATCACAGTAACTAGATGATGCTACACATCCCCATTTTAAGTTGGCAATCGCATCAGCATCAAACCCAATAATGGAGTTTTTGATAATTATACCTAGGCTTTCTTGGTATAAAGAATGGGTAAACCACATAATTTTATTACGGCGAAGGGTAGGTGATAATCCCACAACTGCATCAATTTCATTATTGACTAAAGCACGCTCTAGTTCCTTTATAGAAGAATAAGGAATAAATTTTGATTTTTTTCTAATTTCTAAAAAATGATTTATATCATTGGCATAATCAATATATATACCTTCGACAGTACCATCTTTTTTATGAATGTAATAAGGTGGCCAGTCATGGTTTAAAATACCATACTTGATTTCATCTTGATTATTGAGCCAAGTAATTTCTTCGGATGTAAGAATATTTTCTTTTTGATCAATTGGAGCATACGCAAAGCTACTAGCCGAAAATAAATATAATAGAAGAAGAGTGTAAATTGTTCTCATAGTTTAAATCGCTAGTGGTTTATTGCCATAACCGTAGTATAAAATTCTAAATTATGACGGATAGAAATGGTGAATTGTGATATTGATACCAATATCAATGGAAATAGTAGGTGGTTAAACCCTAATATCTAGTTTTGACTCGATATTATATCGTTCTATATATGCACCTAACTTGTTATAAGCAGTGTAATGAGGGCTGCAAGTAATTACATGGGAAGTACGGTCATTAGTTTTCTTATGATATTTTTGAGTTTTAGATATTTTATGAGTAGGAGAACTTATTGAAATAGCAGGGATCGGAAAAATAGCACTCATAAAAAACTCAATGAATATGACGAAGATGATTAGCTTAATCGAAAGCATCAAATTGGTGTCATAGGTGTGTCAAAAAAATGACTAATTCATCAGATTTAGTGTCATTGCATGTGAACTCAGTTAGTTCTAGTATGAGTTCACTAACCTTGTACATAGATTGGATGATATTGCATGATAAGTAAGGAAAAATGTGCACCAAATGGACCACTTCTTTCTGAGTTCATTCAGGGGTATTGGCGATTAGCGTCGTGGAACATGTCAGTTGAAGAGCGAATTGCTTTTATCAATCAGCATTTGGAGTTAGGAATCTCTTCCGTTGATCATGCCGATATTTATGGTGATTATCGTTGTGAAGCACTATTTGGAGAAGCTTTACATCGATCTCCGTCACTTCGTTCTCAGCTCGAAATCATCACTAAATGTGATATTAAACTGTGCTCTGAACATTATCCAAGTAGAAAAATAAATCATTACGATACCAGTTTTGAGCATATTACTTCTTCTGTAGAAGCGTCATTACGGAATTTACAGACAGATTATATCGATATGTTGTTGATTCATCGCCCAGATGCATTGATGGATGCTGATGAGGTTGCTCACGCTTTTTCATCATTAAAAGATCAAGGCAAAGTCCTCCACTTTGGGGTCTCTAATTTCACGCCAAGTCAATTTTCTTTGCTGCAATCACGATTAGATTTTCAATTAGTTACCAACCAAGTTGAAATTAATCCAATGAATTTTGGTGTGGTCGATGATGGTACGCTGGATCTATTACAACAGTTACGTATTCGTCCAATGGCTTGGTCTTGTCTTGCTGGTGGTGAGCTGTTTAACGGTCAAACCGAACAAGCTGTCCGTTTACGTGCGGAGTTGCTTGCGATTGCTCAAGAAGTGGGTGCAGAAAGTGTAGATCAGGTAATTTATGCTTGGGTTCGTCAATTGCCATCAAAACCGTTGGCTATCATTGGTTCTGGAAAGATAGAGCGAGTGCGGTCAGCATTGGCTTCTCAGAAAATTCAATTAACCCGTGAGCAATGGTACCGAATTTGGGTTGCATCTAAAGGTCATGGTGTGCCATAGAGTTGTTGGCGAGTCGTTGACGTTAAATTACTAAGACAACGATAAAACGAAAAAGCCACATAGAGAGCTGCTAAAGACTCTATATGTGGCTTATTTTTAATTTAGATTACTGCTTAGGTGGCTTAATATTACCATCAGCTGTTGGGTTTGATTTATCACCACTCCATTGATACCAGCCACCATCAAATACGCTAATATTTTTCCATCCCATTAAATAGGCATCAAAGAAAGCTTCAGATGCTCGCCATCCTGTACCACAATAAAAAGCAACATCTTGGTTGGGTTTAATATCCCACTGTTGCCATAATTGGGCGATTTCATTTGGACTGCGCATTGTACCATCAGGGTTACGAAGATCTTCCAAATGATATGGGTCACTACCAGCATGGCCCCATTTAGAACCCGGGATTCGGCCTTTTGGTTTGATATAGCTATAGCCGCTGGTTTCACCGGTATATTCGGCCCAACTACGAATACTAACTAATGATTGTTGATCCTTTGGCTGTTTTAACAACGCCTTAGCTTGTGGAACATCAATAATGTAGTTTGGATTTGCTGGAATTGGCTTACCAAAATCAACCTTATCGTGGTTTTCATTTAGCATTGGCTCACTGCAATACCCTGCATCGACCCAAGATTGCCACCCACCATTGAGTAGACGAACATCTTTAACTCCCGCATACATCAGGATATTTGCAGCACGAGCCGCGGCAGTATTATCGCGACCATATAAAATCACCGTAGTGTCATAGCGTAAACCAAGATCATTAATCACCTGTTTTAGCTGCTTAGGTGATACTCGGTTCCACCAAGGCTCTGATTCAATATCATTGGTATTAAGGTAGTAAGCACCTGGAATATGAGCCAGTAAGTATTTTGCTGGTGGGCCCCAAGCAACTTCAACAACTTTATAGCCATTTTTAGGAGCATATAGTGGATCTTTACCTTTGATTAAATCATTTAACCACCATGCTGGTACAAGATGCTGGAATCGAGGAAGAGCACTTAGCTTACCGTGATATTGGTCGATAGGCTGAGTGATAATTTTAATATTATTAATACCTTGAGACTTTAATGCATGAGCTAAAGATTGAGCTTTTTTTTCACCACAATATAAAAATGTTTGTTTTTTGTTTGAGATGCTCTTGCTCATCACCAAGTTAGACAGTGCATGTGGTGAGGTTTGATTTAACCAATTTGCATCTAAACTGATTGCTCCCGGAACATGGCCTCCAGATTTCATGGTGTTTTGTGGCCAACCGTTATAAAAGTTACTGTCTCGACAATCGATAATTTGAACTTGATTAGGTGATTGTTGCTGTATTTGTTGATATTCAGCAAATGTGGCTGCTGAAGCTGAATAGGAGAGAACCAGTCCTAGTAGAGGAAAATAAGTGTTGCTCACGCGCATTGATAAACCTATGTGCCTTTCAGTTATTCAAGCATCAGATACTCAAGCATAGATAACTGAGGCGTATGCTTAGTTGAAAATTATTGTTATGTTTGTATGACATTATACTGATACTGGTAGAAGATGCGAGTGACGGTTGTGCTTCGCTTTAGTTAGGTAGCAAAGAAGGAGCATGGAGATCATCACAAAATAAAATGAACTTAGTTTTGATTGATGAAGTCATATCATTAGTTTTTAGGTAATACCTATTTTATAAGTAATTATGATTGTGAAGGAGTGGGTATGAAGTGTCTTCGAGCAATAATGACGGGGACAGCTTTTATAGCGAGTACATCTGTAATGGCAACACCATCACTCATGGATTGTTTGCAAAATGAGCATAGCTCGACATGCAAATATCAGATGGCAGCAGCATTATCAAAAGATGGCTCCAGTTTAGCCGTACCCAAAACGCAAGCATTTTCACTCTTTGCTTTAAAAAATACGATTTATCACGGCATCGATGGCATTGAAGCATCGTTTCGTCTGCAAAATGGTATTTGGGTCGGCGAACCTTATCAACCTGGAGGCAGTATTATGCCTCAAGTTATTTTTGTACCAGATATTATCGCTAAGGGAGACTTAACGGCTGATCAACAAGATGATGCTGTTGTGATGTTAGACTTTAGCCCCGGTGGCACAGGACAATACTTATATCTTGCGGTAATGGAAAATCGGTTAGGCCAACCTATTAATATTGCGACTCAATTTGTTGGTGATCGGGTACGAGTCAAAGATCTTCACATTGAGAATGGCAAAATCATTATGACGGCCATTGAACCCAGCCCAACAGATGCAATGTGCTGTCCAGGTAATGTGGTTAAACGAATATGGCAATTGAAAAATCATCAGCTAGTAGAAGAGAAAAGCCAAGAAACCGTTCAGAGATTAACGTTAAACCTGTTAGATAATAGTGGTTGGAAATTGGATAGTTGGCAATATGGTGAGCCTGTCTCCGCTAAGACTAATATTACTTTACGTTATCAAGATGAGCACTTAATTGGTAAAACTGCCTGCCACAGTTACAGTATCGCCGTTCGTGATTCCTTACGACCAGGATTTATTAATTTAGCCGCTGATTATTCGACTATGAACACTACTGAGTGTACCGCTGAGCAGCAAGATGCCGATAAACGTTATCTGGAACAGTTGGCCCATGTAAACCAATTCACTTTTTTTGCAGGGCGACTAACGTTGTCATATAACTCTAATGGGCATTTAGGTGTAATGATTTTCTCGCCACACACACCATCAGAGAATTAAAATCATTTGTGAGATAAAAATAGCCCCAGATAGTCAATATCGGGGCTATTTTTATTGGTGTTAATTAACCTGAGGCAATGAGCTTAACTGATTAATAACCACCTAAACGTTGGGCTTGATTCACCATTTCTTGTCGGGAGTGAGCCTGTTTTTTTAGATGTTCAATGGCTTGTTGAGTTGATATAAAAGCAAACTGTGTGATATCGATATTATGAATATTGACCCATTGAACTTCGGCCACATCATCCTGAGCGATAACGGTAGGCTTTTGATTTAGCTTGACGATAAAGAAACAGTCACAGGTTTTGTACTCTACTGTTTTATATTGGTAAGTATTGCTGTAAGAGTGAACATACGTTAGCGAATGAATTGATAACCCCAGCTCCTCTTTAATCTCACGCACGGCTGCTTGTTCTAAGCTTTCATTTGGGTCAACAAATCCGCCAGGAAGATCATACATACCTTTTTTTGGGGCTCGACCTCGAATTGCAACTAATACTTCGTCATTAACCACAATGGCAACCATAACTGCCGCTGCTGCATTATGAAAATAAGTAAATTGACACTGCTGACAAATAAATTCTTTGTAGCTAACTCGCTCTAATGATGGCGAGCCGCATTGTGGGCAATAGTGCATACCATCTCTCTTATTGTTGTTGTAACCAGTCTAAAATAAATCTGGCGACTTCTGATGGATTATTGATATCAAGACGAGGTAGCTCCTTTTCAAGACCTGTTTCATCATCTGTCGCAAAGGCAATAATGTTAGGATCGTTAGGATATAAGAGGGGTTTACCGTAATTGGGACGATGAATCTCTATTTTAGGAAACTCTTCTTCTCGAAAACCTTCAATTAACACAATGTCTAACTTACTATGATCTAGTTGCTGTAAACATTCTGCTAGAACAGGATCTTTTTGTTCTTGCTCTGGATATTCAAAATAGAGAATATTACGTGCTTTTGTTGCAAGCAGTGTTTGACTACAACCAGCATGACGTAAGCGATAGCTATCTTTTCCGGGTTTATCTGGATCAATATCGTGATGACTGTGCTTGAGTAAGCCCACCCTCAGTTTTTGTTTTAGTAGTGGAATAACTTGCTCTAATAGCGTGGTTTTCCCTGAGCCACTGTAGCCAGCAAAGCCAATAATAGGTGTCATAATTGATCTCAAATTAACAGATAATGCTGAGTATCCTAATACTAAAGGTAGCTGAGTCCAAGTACTGGAAGTATTTTCAATTTGTTGATTACTTAGTTTGATGAATATTACTGGTTTTGTTTCTTGGGTTGTTTTATTGGTATAACAAAGTGCTTATTAAGAACGTCATAAGAAATATTTAAGTCCTTTGTCACATATTTATGGTGGCGTTTCTGGTAGTTTAGGAATGGGTTAAAAGTGTAATAAATAATTGATGAGTACTAAAAAAGGAGCAAAACGGTTATTTGTTACATTTTAAATCTACAGAATGGGTAAAAAACAGCTACAGTTAAGAAATAAGAACCAAGCAAGTATAATTTTGGGATTTGTTTTTATTTTAATTTCGATGAAAGGATGTCATCGGATTGTATGAAATGTACGTATGCATCAGGGAGTGTGCTATATGTGGGCAATTCTAAATTTTGAAGCATCTGGTCTTTCTGACCAATCATATCCAATCGAAGTAGGGTACGCATTGCCTGACGCTGAGGGATATAGCTTGCTGATTAATCCTCTTTCATCAGCAACGCAATGGAGTTATTGGGATGATTTTGCTGAACAACAACTCCACCATCGTTCAAGACAAGAACTAATAACCAAAGGATTAAATGTTGGAGATGTTTGTCAACACTTAAATCAGGTCTTGGGTCATTATGAAGTGGTCCTGTGTGGAAGCCAATGGGATCTATTTTGGCTCGGTCGACTGTACCAAGCAGCTCATATGAGACCCTCTTTTCTATTGTTAGAAGTAGGCCAATGGTTAAAACAGAATAATGGTATTGAGCGAGAATGTTTTAAATCGGTTTTTGAACCTCGATTTGATGTGAAAAATCGGGCAATGTCGAATGCGCAACAGATGCAGGTGGCAATAAGCCAATTAGTTGAATAAACTGCCACTAAAATAATATTCAATAAACAGTTATGATTCGATTTGCTTCTTTTAATGTGGCAATGTCTGCGGATTCTGAGACAGCTATTTTAGAGCAGACTGCCACTTTAGATTCTTTGCGTTTTAAGAAAATTGCAGCAACCATACAAAGTGTGCGTCCTGATGTATTACTCTTGTGTGAATTTGACCATTTAGGTGAAGGGGGAGATAACGGCGCTCTGCAAAATTTTTGCCGTCATTATCTCAACCGTTCTCAATATGATGTGTCACCAATTCACTACCCGTATTCCTATTGCCCGTCATCTAATACTGGAAAATTAAGTCCAGTTGATTTAAATAACGACGGGATTATTTCGCTTCCTGAAGATGGGTTAGGATTTGGATTGTTTCATGGACATTATAGTTTTGTCTTACTATCGAAATATCCTATAAAAATCGATGACATTCAGTCTTGGCAGACGCTGCTCTGGCAACAGATGCCGAACGCTTTATTACCAACCCAGTATTACTCACCACAAGCTCAAGCCGTACTGCCGTTGTCATCAAAAAACCATGTCTGTGTACCCATTGAATATGATGAACAAATTATCAATATTCTTTGTTGTCACCCAACGCCTCCTGTTTTTGATGGTGAAGAGCGCCGTAATGCTAAACGTAATCATGATGAACTGCGATTGTTGGTCGATATCATCGATGGTGCTGATTATTTGGTATCCGATCAAGGGCGAACTTCTGGCATAAATTTGCAGCAGCCTTTTGTAATTATGGGGGATCTCAATGCAGATCCTATAGATGGTGATGGGATTAGAGCTGGAATTAACACTCTCCTTAATCATCCTTTAATTGAAAAAAGTGTCGCAACAGGTGCGAAAGTACCGGCAAGTTTGGGGGGGAAATACAAGCGGGCCTACCAAAAGCGTAATGGCAAGCCAGATATTTGGACTCACGTATCGGGATTACGGCTCGATTATGTTTTACCTTCTACTCACTGTCATATACAAAACAGTGGCGTTTTTTGGCCAGATAAAAAAGATCCAAAGCGAGCGTGGATAACAAACTACAATGGTAAAGAGACTTTGACTGCATACACTGACCACAGATTGGTATGGGTGGATGTGACGATATCGAAATAAAGTTACTGGCCAGTAAAGTAAAAAAGCGTTTTATTATTAGACTACAGTGCTGTCGTTATAGTAAAAAAAGCAAATACAATATGGCGTATTTGCTTTTTTATAGTGCGGTTGCTTAAGTAACGTCGTTTTTAATCACTTATTGATTTGTTGTTACACTACGCTTACCCAGGACTTCAACTTTGGCTTTTTTCGTCACACCAGCAAGGTTCAGTGTTTGATTACCTAGGCTGCTGTATTGCATCTCAATGTTTTTTACTTTTTTAGTATCATCATTTAGCTTCATTGCGCGAGTTGATGAACCTTTAGTTAATATCCCAAGTGTATCCAGCTTTTGGCTTGAACCATCCGTATAATTTACCGTGATATCCTTAATATCCACTGTGCCTTGAGTACAAGTTAGTTTTACATGAGAAAAGCTGCGATTTACAAACATTGGGTTTGGCGTAACAGTATCTGTTTCTGATTTGAAGTTAACTGTTTTTTCTGCCAATTTAGCCCATTCGCCTTCACCTACATTTTTTCCACCTGTAGATTGACATCCTGTTAATGTAACAAGGGCAAGAAGGGCCGCGGCTGTAAGTGCAAAGATTTTTCTCATGTGTGTGAATCCTATGTAATGAATCGGCTGAGTAAACATTATGCAAAGATTTACTTTTATTGATAACTGAAAACTTCTGAATGTTGCTGGTTTAAAATAAATCAATATACATCAAATGGTTATATCGGTTAAAAATATTGACCTCTAATGGAGTTATACTTTTCTTTCAGTGAATCTACGGTAAAAATCTCAATCACAATATCAGGATGCCAAAAATTCATAGCCAGCCCAGCCTTAAGTTTTAACATCTGAATAAATTTACTTGGAGTGGTGTAGTGACACCAAGCTTGGGGTAACATAACGGCTTGTTTATGTTCAAAAGTTAGCTGTACTCCGATTTGATGTTGAGACAAGTACTCAACCAATGCGGCTTCGTCTTCAAATTTAAGCGGTTCTAACTGTGATAATACTGAAACTTCAATGGTTAAAGTATCAAGCTGCTCTTCTGCTAATGGCATAAAACGACGATCTTCATAAGCACTTGAAATCGCTTTATTATGAATTTCCAGTACAAGAGGTAAGGTTGGACGAGTTGTGCCAATACTTCCTTGTAGCTGTCCTGCAACTTCTAATGTAACGAAACAAGCTGCTGGCAGGCGCATTTTTTTTGTGTAGAGTTCTAGTTCAGGAATGCCACTAGGATCATCAAATAAATGCCCCCGAATCGCTTCTCTTGCAATATCAAGAAGTTGAGTTAATTCACCTTTATTATAGTGATTATAAGGAGTTAGCGGCATTGGTATTGAGTTCTCCATATTAAATATTTTCTTGGTATAAAATTTTCGTCATGCTAGAGAAGAAATGTTTCAGTTATATGACATTTTATGGTGTAGTAGCTTTACTATCTTCCATATTGCATAAAGTTTCAACAAAGATACCAATAAATATTAGTTGTTTATAATCAATATGATAACTTTATTTTCAGTTCTTTTATGATATTAGTATTGAGATTGTAATTTACTCACTTTACCGTTTCTTTTATCTTCTACCTTTGATTTATTATCTCTAGGTGGATCTTCCATGACATCTCTGACTCAAGAGCAACTGGCTCAATTTTCAAATCTAGTTATTACTCAGCCAAATTGTCCATATTGCGTGAAAGCAAAAGCCATTTTAGATGGGCGTGGTACAGAATACACAACATTGGTTTTAGGTCAGGATTTGGCCAAAGAAGAGATGATTGAATTTATCGAGCAAGTTGCCAACGTAACGGTACGAACGGTCCCTCAAATTATTCTTGATGGCAAGTATATTGGTGGACATGATGATCTTGTCGCCTTTTTAGAGCGTCAGGTAGATACTGACGAGTTTGATGACTTTGAGCTTTAAGGCATTTTGCAAGCAATAGATTGGTATTATTTGCCTTTCATGAGATTGAACCCATACTTTAGGGAGTATGGGTTTTTTTATGCCAATTTTTTTGTCGCTATGAAATGATGATGACCACTTATGTATTGTTATTAGCTTGAAATGTTTAGAGGGCGAATGATTTTGCTTGAGCGATTCCCTTGCTATTATGCACTGAAAATGCACACTTTTAACGCATATTCATCAGGTTATGAAATGCTTGAGCAGGATTATTCCTGTTGACATCACAGTAAAACAAATGGTTATATATAAATGGTAAGAAAATGTTTATAGGGCTAAATAAATAGGTATGCCGAATATAAGGCATAATAAATAATGAGAAAACACGATAAATATAGTATTGAAAATACGGACTATACAATTGGTCAGGATAATATCCAAAAATGGGGTTTTGATGTTCATAACGCCGTATTTGGTATTAGTGCTGGTCTAATCATCCTCTTTTTAATCGCTATTCTAGTTAGCGATCCTGCTACAGCAAATGCAACACTTAGTGGTGTTAAGTCTGCCATAATCAATCAATTTGATTCTCTCTTTATCTGGGCAGGTAACATTTTTGTTTTATTTTGTGTGGCTTTAATTGTATCACCTTATGGCCGAATTCGATTAGGTGGTCAAGACGCAGAAGCTGAGCACTCAACCATGTCTTGGTTAGCCATGCTGTTTGCCGCAGGTATGGGTATCGGCTTAATGTTCTGGAGTGTTGCAGAGCCTGTTGCTTATTACACTGGCTGGGCAGGTACACCATTAGGTGTGACACCTGATACCCCGCAAGCGGTTGAAGTTGCAATGGGTGCGACCATGTACCATTGGGGACTGCATCCATGGGCTATTTATGGTGTTGTTGCCTTAGCGATGGCATTTTTTGCCTACAATAAAGGTTTGCCATTATCGATTCGCTCGGTCTTTTATCCACTGCTAGGTGATCGTACTTGGGGTTGGGCTGGACACATCATTGATATCTTGGCGGTATTAGCGACATTGTTTGGTTTAGCAACATCGTTAGGATTAGGTGCTCAACAAGCGGCCAGCGGTATGCACCATGTATTTGGTATCTCTGATGGTTTAACGCTGCAAATATCCATTATTGTTGTTGTTACACTGATTGCGATTTACTCGGTATCTCAAGGTATTGATTCTGGCGTAAAACTACTTAGTAATATCAACATGCTTGTTGCTATTGTGCTGTTAGTTTTCGTTATTTTGGTGGGTTTTGGTGCTTTTGCCGATACACTACCAAAAACCATTATGGGTTATGTGAAGAACTTTATTCCACTAAGCAATCCATATGATCGTCCTGATGAAGCTTGGTTACATGACTGGACTGTTGTCTATTGGGCATGGTGGATTTCATGGTCTCCATTTGTAGGTTCATTTATTGCTCGCGTATCAAAAGGCCGTACAGTTCGTGAATTCTTAATCGCTGTTTTGATTGTTCCAACAGTAGTAACAACGATTTGGATGTCAGCATTTGGTGGTCAAGCAATTCATCAGGTTATTGATCATATTGGTACCTTGGGTGCAAATGGTCTGAAAGAAGTTCCACTTGCGATGTTCCAGATGTATGACGCATTGCCATTTGGTTCAATCTTATCGATTATTTCGGTTCTGCTTGTATTGGTATTCTTTATCACGTCTTCAGACTCCGGTTCGCTTGTAATCGATAGTATTACCGCTGGTGGTAAAGTGGATAACCCAGTACCTCAACGTATTTTCTGGGCTGCCATTGAAGGTGCGATTGCGATTGCACTATTGTGGGTTGGTGGTACGCAGGCTATTCAAGCACTTCAAGCCGGTACAATATCAACAGCCTTACCGTTTACATTTATTCTATTTTTGATGTGTGTAAGTTTGCTGATGGGCTTTAGAACAGAACGTTTTCGTTAAGTTGAATATCGGTAAATAAAGAATTAGGCGCAGTGGGTTCAAAAATCCAACTGCGCCTTTTTATTATTCCCATATTTGACAGATAGGGGTCTCAGGAGTGAAGTGATAAGCTATTTGGGCCTGCAGTAACTCTGCGGTAGCAATTGCATCGGTAAGAGCATGGTGAGGCTGATAGGTTGGTAAACCATAACGTTCACGGCATTTGTTAAGACGAACCGAGCCAGGTCTTCTTCCGCGTAATCGATTCCAAAATCCACTGTGTTTTTGCCGCTCAATTTCATACTCTAACGCTAAAGTATCAACCACAGGAAACTCAATACCTTCGCCGATTCTTAGCTGTAATGCTGCATCCATAAATTGGCGCTCAATGGTTTTATAATGCACCACTACTACTTTTCCTGCTAACGCATCTAAGACCTGATCGAGAATCCGTTTCAGGTCGGGTGCTGCTTGAATATCTGAGTGGGTAATCCCATGAATAACCACAGACTCTTCAGCAAGAGGGCGTTTAGGCTTCACCACCCAATGTTGAGCTTGTTTGCTATAAATACGTTGGATTGTAAAAGGGATCAAACCAATTGAAACAATATCGTCTGTTTTGGAGTTAAGCCCGGTTGTTTCAAAATCCAGCGCAACAAATGGTACGTCTTTTAGCGGTGTATTACCGTCAATCATTCCAGTTTGATAAAAATGACGTAGACGAAGATCTTGAGTTTTAGATAATCGCTCTTGATAGCGTTGTTGCCAGTTTGGCGCTTGTCCACCTCGAATAAAGTGCGCTATTTCTTGCATTTTTAGCTCCTTATTTTCGAGTTGGCTGATAACGAAACTTTAAGAAGTTTTGCGCTTTACTTAAAATTTGGAATGCATCTTTGAGGTTTCGACGCTCAAAATCTGACATATTTTCTGGTTCAATACTGTTATCGGGTTCTATCCCTGCTTCAATATCGAGCGCTTGATGTCGAATACGAACTAAAGAGATATATTCCATGGCATCTCGTAGATCGGGCCCACGTCCTGGCGGCAAAATACCCGCTTCGATAACATCATCAAGTCGCTCTAGTGAGTTTTGAGAACGAGAGCCAGCAGCAAGAGCGTGTACTCGGATTAAATCCGCAAGCGGGGCGGTTCCGCGGCGTTTCAAATTGATGGAATTATTATGCTGCCCATTTTTTTCCATCACAAAATCTTTAAAAAAGCCTAACGGTGGCGTTCTATTTAAAGCGTTTCTGGCAAGGCAAGCTAAGAATCGCTGATTATTACGCGCTTTTTTAACAATAAAACCATTGAGCTGTTTAGCCCATTTAGTGCGCCCCCATACCCCGTCTAAATCAAAAAATATGGAGCTGTTAAGGAGTGCTTGTGGTTTAGGGTTATCAATCCAATCGGCAAAGCAGAGTTCCCATTCACGACGTGTTTTTCGCCACTCAGGGTTAATTGCCATAATTTCTCCCTCACAATAGCTATAGCCACAAGCTGCTAGGCCATCACAAACAAATTGAGCAAGATCGGCAAAATATTGGCCGTGTTTTTCAGGATCATAACTGTTATCTAAAATAATGGCATTATCTTGATCGGTTACCATTAATTGTTCATCACGAGCCATTGAGCCTAACGCAAGAAAACAATATGGAATTGGTGGATGGCCAAGTTGTTCTTCAGCTAATTCTAAAAGTCGTTGCTTAAAGCTTCGACCTATTTCAGCCATCGCGCTCCCTATCATATGTGAGTTTGCATCTTCGTTCACCATACGAACAAAGCAGTCTTTAACCTGTTTAGAAATGGCGACTAGCTCTTCCACGGTCTGTTGTTGATAGATTGAACTGACTAAAAGCAAACTATTTTGTGATTCATAACGAACAATATCAGACATGCTCAGCACACCAAGCGCTTTTTGGTTTCGCATAACTGGTAAATGGTGCACGTTACAACGAAGCATGGTTAACATAGCTTCAAAAACATAAGCATTATGATCAAGAGTGATTAAATTGGTCGACATCACGTCTTTAACTGGAAGATTTACATCAAGCCCTTGGGCGAGCACTCGCGTACAAAGATCTCTATCTGTAATAATACCAACAATAGGATCTAACTCGTCATCTTCTGGATTGATTTCAGGATCACTGATTAACAGAGAGGAAATACTCTCATCTGCCATCGTTTGAGCAGCGTATTGAATCGTACAGTGATTTTCGATAATAACGGCTTCTCGGGTTAACAAGGTTTTGATTTTTGATGTGGTTAAATCATTTTCATCTTGCTGAGTTGATACTGTATTACGAAGTCGAGCAGTATCTCTAACCTCAAAAAATTCAGAAAAATTATCAAATTCATCGCAAAGTGCACTAAATATAGGTTCTGGAATGCAGTAGAGCAGAGTATCTTCTAGCGCTTTAGCTGGCATACGAACTCGGTTATTCATTAGTAACCCGACTTGACCAAAGACATCACCTTCTTCAAGTCGATCGTATAATTCTCCGTTGCGGCGATAAATTTCTACCGCACCGCTACGCAATAAATACAGGTCATGAATTTGGTCACCAATGTTGAGAATCGTAGTGCCCGAACGATAATAAGCAATCTCAATTTCAACCGCGATTTCTTGTTGTTTTTCTTCAGGTAAGAGATCGAAAGGGGGCTGTTGATTAATAAAATTCAATATTTCTATTTGTTCGACTTCCATACCGAGTCTCGATTTAATTTATTGATTCATAGATACAATTGTATCATTTTGCAGCATACATTGTAGGCTAATGGAATATTTAACTAGAAATTGACGAAATCCAAACTTTTCTAATGCGGTGCTGTGGCCACAATGAATTACGCTTAATATTAAAGGCGGTGAAAAGGCAAGAGAGATGAGAATAGCTGTATTGGGTGAATGCTATGTCGAATTAAGTCATTATCCTATTTGTCAGACCATAGGTGGTGATGATTTTCATATCGCAGTTTATCTAGCTCGTTTAGGGCGTTCTAAACAGTTCAATATAGATTTTGCTACCGCTGTTGGATTAGATCCCTTTACTCAAGCATGGAAGCAAGTTTGCCTCGATGAAGGCATATCATTAGAATTAACTGAACAGCGCAATGCGCAATTTCCACATTTCTACTACCCTGAATATCAGGCTAGAAATCAAATTATAGAGCACCATTGGCAAGATAATACGGCATTTTCAACCCTCTTTTCCTATTCGATAACTAAGCTTGAAAGAGCTATTGAACTCAAACAGATTGATGTTTTGTACTTATCGGCTTTTGCTGTATCTCGATTAGATGATAAGTCAAAGATCATCTTAGTTACTTTGCTTGAAGCATTAAAGCATCAAGGTGGAAAGTGTATTTTTAATTGTTATTGTGGCCATTATTTCTGGACAGTAAAACAGTCGCAATATTGGGTGCTTAAGATACTTTCTTATGCTGATCTTGCCTTCGTCTTATATGAAAATGAACATAAACGTTGGCGTACGATAGGAGAAGGTATGTACCATCTGATGCGATCAGGGTGTTCTGAAATTATTGTTTCATCTTCGGCTAAGCTGGTTATATCAGAACGAATGAGACAACTCATGAAAAGCTCGCAATCTCGGCTGTATTTTTATCGTTCTGTTGGATTAACAAAGCGTATTTCGAATGGATTTATTGCAGGCTATATTGCGGGTTTTGTCAAAGGTGAGATGATTGAGTACCGGTTAAGTTTGGGACGAGAGATGATGAAAGCGATCAGTGCATATCCCTATGCATTAGTTCCTATTTCTGCGATGAGATCTGTGTTGTCTAATGACTAAAACGAGCAGATGGTGATCGCACCTTGTTGTGAAAACTGTAATTGCAATCGATCCAGTTGATCAAAATGGTTAGAGAATGAGGCATAGCAAGTGCCACCATCAAGTACTGCTTTTTTGGGGGCTTCCTGAGTCAATACGACATCTATATTTGTTAATTGGGCTTTTGCAATAATGGCCTGAGTTGTTTTCATGTCAAACTGACTCACTAGAATGACTTTATTTATATGATTTTGTTCTAACTCGTGAACCGTTTCTTTTAGTCGCACAATGTCATTTTTGGTGACGGAAGTTGTTGGATCGTAGTTTGAGTTATTCAATGAAATAAAGCCAACCAGATCTTTATCGTAATATTTGGTAAATACTCGGTTTTTGTCTCCATCAATGCCAAAGAGATTAAGTCCATCATGGCGGAAAGGAGCAAGATTCATGGTGGTTGCTAGTATCGGTTTACCTTTAGGGATCGCAAATTGATGTTCATCAATAGACTCTGGTTTTAGTAATAGAACATCAACTAATGCGAGTGCTGAGATTGATGTTCCTTGGCGCTGACTTTGATTGGAGTAGAGCGATATAAAATGGCTATGTTGATACTCCGATGTCTCTCTTGCCTCATATAAATTTTGAGATAACCAGTTGGCAACCAATCGCTCTTGCTGCCCTAAGATATTTACTTTCGCCAAAATGGACTCAGGAGCTTGAGAGAAATAATTAATTGCTAAGTTAATTTTTGTGTGTTGATGATGGTCATTAC
This sequence comes from Photobacterium damselae subsp. damselae, assembly GCF_038086725.1. NCBI lineage: Bacteria > Pseudomonadati > Pseudomonadota > Gammaproteobacteria > Vibrionales > Vibrionaceae > Photobacterium > Photobacterium damselae. The sequence goes on along the minus strand of NZ_CP146970.1, from coordinate 2,126,141 downwards.
ACCCAACTAAAGCGTATAGAGCAATAAAGAATAGGGTGGGTAACTTACAATAAGACACAAAGCTTACCTAAATAGATTGTGAATTAGTGTGCTTATTCTCTGCAATTAATCATTAAGTTTCAAATCAGATTCGTTGTTAAAAGAATGAAATTTTTAATTTATTAGCAGGATTGATTTCTTTGTTATCTATTTGATTCTTTTTTGTTCTGTTGGTTTGTTTTGATAAAAAATAGTATTGACTCAATCTGATAATTCCGTAGAATGCAACCCGTACCACAGAGAGTGGTCAACAAGATGGCGCGTTGGCAGAGTGGCTATGCAGCGGATTGCAAATCCGTGGACCTCGGTTCGACTCCGGGACGCGCCTCCATTATGCGACACTAGCTCAGTTGGTAGAGCGCAACCTTGCCAAGGTTGAGGTCACGAGTTCGAACCTCGTGTGTCGCTCCAAATTTTGTAAGTATGGCGAAAGCGATACTGAAGATGGTGTCTCCATCGCAATAAAGAATTGCGTGCCCTGGTGGTGGAATTGGTAGACACAAGGGATTTAAAATCCCTCGGCGTTCGCGCTGTGCCGGTTCAAGTCCGGCCCGGGGCACCATCTATAAGAAAGCTCATCAGATGATGAGCTTTTTTTTCATCTGGACAAAATAGATCTACCGAATCTGATTATGTCATAAGACGTTACGAAGATATTGCAGGTATAAAAAAAGAGCCACAAGGCTCTTTTTAAGATTATTTCTCTGATTGATCATCAAAGCGAATAATACAGCTTTTAGCAAATTCACCCACTTCATTGGCTGTCCAGTCGCCTTTTGGCTTTTCTTTTAGCTGAGTACACCACTCTTCGCTACCCACTTTTGGTGAACATGCAGATAGCAGTGCAACAGCACCTAAAAGAACAAGAAGCTTTTTCATGATTATTCCTATATAAGAGTCAATTCGGCTGTGTAATTACATTGCCATAATGATAGTGATAATAATGGTAATGTACATAATAATATGATGTTTTTTTACTTAGGTTGTTATTATTACGTCAATATTGCAGTAAATGACTTTCGTTATGCTTATGTACGATGAAATTATGATGATATCTCGCTATGATCCAGTGAATATTTTTACTCGATAGGATATTGCATGGCAAAACCTAATAAAAAAGGTCCCTCTAGAACGGTGGAAGTGATCTGTAACCGCTGTCGAGGGGTCTTGTTTAAATATCGAAAAGGTGGAAAAGGCGCTTTGGTAAAGTGTTTCAAGGAACGCATTGTTGAAGATCATACGAAAACGCCGTGCACTTGCCCTTATTGCGATGCAATTTTTGCACGCGATACTTTAGTGAGAGGAACCCCTGCATTTAAAATTATTGGCGGTAAAGCTGTTGCTAAATAAACCTGTTAGGGAAGGGACGCCCGTTAGTGACAGCTGAAATTTTTACTGACGAGAACCGCTTCAAGGTCGAGGAGTTTTCTGTGATAGGTTGCTCTGACTAATTGATAATCAATAGAGGGTGCAAACCATAACACAAGCTTTCGATCTTTTTTACGAGTCTGCTCTACTCGAATGGCTTTTAGCTTACCAAATCGAGTATTAATCATCTCTTCGCCTTTCACGATAAAGTAGTAATGATTAACTTCATCGGTATCTTGAAAGTTAAACTCAAAGCTTTTCTCACCTTTTAGGAGCAAGTAACGCATTTGTGCTCCAATTGCATCACCATCTAAAATTGGAGTTAGGTCTTTGCTTGCAAACTGTAATTGAGTTTTATCGACAACCAATTTGGATTGTTCACCATCACGAAGAAATTGCGCAGTAACCTTGCCAGATAGTAGGCCTTTAATTTTACGCTCATAACCTTGGCTAACAAATTGTTGCTTTTTATCAGACCAATAGAGATGAGATGTCATATTTAATGTTGATTTAGTTAATAAAACATTCGCTTTTCCCGTAGTGGTTACGGTTGCCTTAAAAGCATCTTGCCATTGAATATGTCGATTGTAGTTACCGATGCGTTGGCCGTGAAAATAAACATCATAGTTGAGCCTTTTATCGCATTGGTGATATTGACTAAAAGGCATAATAGCAGATGTGCTTTGTATACCCGAAGATGCATGAGCTACCGAAGATAAAAGAGATAAACTAACTAAAAAATAAAAGGCTAACTTCATACACAATCCTACATTATTTTTATAAAAAGTTAGCAGTCAGGCTATGTAAGTGCAACTTAAAATTGGGTATAGCGAGGGGGAAGATCACGGACAAGAAAAAGAAAAGCGGAGAAAATCTTATTTCCTCCGCTTATATTGCCGTAGCTCTAAGAGATTAAAACCGCTTTAATACGCATTATTTTAATAGGCGTTTTAAGATTTTTCCGGTTGCTGTCATCGGATAACTGGTAACCAACTCGATATGACGAGGGTATTTGTAATCAGCTAAACGCTCTTTACCCCAGTTAATAAGCTCTTTTTCGCTAACCTGAGCGTCTTCTTTGAGCATAATAAAGGCCTTAGCCTCTTCACCAAAAGATTTATGAGGAATACCAATAACCGCAATTTGATGTACCGCAGGGTGGGTCATAAAGGTTTCTTCAATATCACGTGGGTAAATATTGTAGCCACCGCGAATAATCACTTCTTTTAGGCGATCAACAACGTAGACATAACCCTCTTCGTCAAAACGAACAATATCACCTGTGTGTAGCCAACCATCAACCACAGTTTTAGCCGTTTCTTCTGGCTTTTTATAATAGCCCTTCATAACGTTATGACCGCGGATTAATAATTCACCTTCTTGGCCTTGCGCTACTTCGTTACCATCTTTATCGACTGCTTTCATGGTAACGCCGGGCAGTGGTTGTCCAATACTGCCTGGTTTACGTTCATATTCCAGTAGGTTAAAAGCGGCAACAGGAGACGATTCTGACAGGCCATAACCTTCGATAACGGGTACATTTAACTTTTCTTCAAAACGACGAATGATCTCAACCGGCATCGAAGCACCACCAGAAATCGCCACTTTCATATTTTTGGCAATTTCATCGAGATATTCCGCACCATGCTTTTCAGCAAAAGCAAGTAGACCAATATACATGGTGGGTACACCTGCAAAATGCGTCACTTTGTGTTGATACATTTGTTGCATCACTGTTTTTGGTACAAAGCGAGGGATCAGAACCAAAGCACTGCCGGTTAAAATAGTCGTGTTTAAGATTAAAGACTGACCAAAGGTGTGAAATAAAGGAAGTACTGCAATGCTAACATCAGTGCCTTTCTGATTGGTAAGCGCTTGGCAAGCCTGAGCATTACAGAGCATATTACTTTGGCTAAGTTCCGCGCCTTTTGCATGTCCCGTTGTTCCGGACGTGTAAAGAATCACGCAAGTATCTTCTGCTTTGCGATATACCGCATCGAAACAGCCATTATCTGAGCTTAGCCATTGGTTGTAAGAGTGAACGGCATCACTTTCTTCACAGACAGTATTATCACTTTCGATCAAGATAAAATGTTGGCAAGTTGAAGTTTGCTCAAAACCTTCATAACCATACTCTCCAGTAGGTAGAGCATCATTACCTTGAAAACAAATAAACGCAACAGCATCCGAATCGCTAAGGTGGTACGCAACCTCTGTACCTTTTAGCTGAATATTTAATGGAACAGCAACAGCACCTACTTTTTGGATCGCATAATAGTTAACAACAAATGCTGGAATATTTGGACAAGAAAGCGCAATTTTATCATCAGGCTTGATACCAATCTTTGTTAGGTGATTAGCGACCTTATTCACCATGATGTTGAGTTCTTGATAGGTGATTTTATCGTCCTGAAGAATCAGTGCTGTATTGTGAGGGCGAAATTTCGCGTTACGTTCTAAATTTGTTGCGAGATTATACATATCGTAGTCTGTTTTCGTTTGTTCGGGAAACTGGGTTAAGGCAAGCCATCCCTTTTATTTTAGTTAAGGAATGCATTCTACTTATTTTCAATTAATTTGTTGATGTAAAAAACTCAAAATTAAGATATTTAATCACTATTTATTAATATCTATGATTTTGTCATGAAAAATTCATAAAAATAATTATTGTAAATATAGTTTATATATCAGCTTGTTATTTAACCTCTGGTTTTCTTATCTGACGATAATGTATCAGCTGATACGTTATCTCATTGTTTTATCAAGAAATAACTATATGGCAAATATCATGCTGATATTTCAGTATGATGAATGTGATTTGACGATTTTTTAAACAAGTTCTATTGTTATTTGGCTCTACTGATTTCAAGGGTATTGCTCAATGTAATTGAATAACAGAGAAGGAGGATTGGGTTATGAAAAAAATGAAGTCATCATATCGCCTACAAATCATCAAAGAAGTCGCACAGAGACATCAACTACTGGAAAGTGGTGATCCTATGGCAACTCACATCTCTCACCTTCTTAATCAAGCCAAACCAGAGAAAGCTCCTCCCATGTTTAATGGTAACCACTATGATGAACATGCTGGTGGTTGGGTCAGTAATATGTGGGATCTAAGCAAGTAACTAAATAATCGCTGTAAAGTCCACTTGGTACTGGTATCTATTGCCTGAGTACGGTACATTTTGCTGTCAATAAAGTAGTAGGACAACGAATGAATTATATCGAACTTGACAATTACTCGCGCAAGTGGATTTTTACCCACGCATCGATGCCCGTAGCGGAGACGGATTTAGCTCAAATTAAGCCGTTAACACAAGCTCGCTCTGCACAAATCTGGCGTGAATTTATCAGTTCACAAAGTGCCGATGCGGATCATTTTGAGCAAGGCGATTGGGCGTTTGATAAAAATATCTGGTCTGAGGCAAAGGATTGGCAGACTGCGTGGGACGAAGATGAAAATATTCTTCCTGACGGTTTATTAGATTCTATTGAATGGGAAGATAATACGACCGTTTTCTTCTGTTATGAAAAATATAACGTTATTGAAACCAAATGGAGCGTTTTTAAACGTAACTGGAAGAACTTTCTCTTTTTTGATGATGGTCCAATGTTGATTGGTCGTAAACAAGAGCAGGTGCTGTGGTTTAAATCTAACGGCACATATACTCAAGGTCACCGTCCGAAATGAGTTCTCTTACCCCTAAGAATATTTAGGGGTTAAGCTTTTCCTGGTGTGCTTTAAGACATTTTTGTATGTCTATTCTAAATTACTCCAGCCTTTATTTTTGAACTTCTAATCAAACCCTTTCCTCTTTTATTGATATCCTCTCTTGCTGAAAAATACCTAACAATACGATGCCAGTCATCTATTCTTGTAGTCGATGAGTCTTAATACAATTAACTGATCTTCAGATAAAGCTTTGCAGTTTTTTTATATCCTTTATTGGTATAATTGTATGATAAAACAGTTTGAAGTTTCCGAGGGTATTTTATGAGTCAATTGCTCAATCTATTAGTACAGAAACAAACCATTATTGCTGGTGAGTGGCGCAGTGCTAATGATGGACGTCTGTCAGATATTAACAATCCAGCTACTGGTGAGATTATTGGCTCTGTTCCGTTTTGTGGCAGTGCTGAAACTGAACAAGCTGTAGAAATGGCTCACAGTACTCACTTAAAGTGGAAGCAAACCTTAGCAAAAGAGCGTAGTCAAATTTTACGCCGTTGGTATGAATTAGTTTTAAGCAATATTGATGAGCTTGCGCAGATTTTAACGCTAGAGCAAGGAAAGCCGTTGGCTGAGGCAAAAGGTGAAATTCAGTATGCAGCCAGTTTTATCGAATGGTACGCAGAAGAGGCAAAGCGCACTTATGGTGAAATAGTACCAAGTCATAAAAGTGATGCACGTATTTTAGTTTCTCATCAGGCCATTGGCGTTGTTGGTGCGATCACGCCTTGGAACTTTCCTGCCGCCATGATCACTCGAAAGTGTGCGCCTGCTTTTGCTGCTGGATGTGCGGTCGTATTAAAGCCTGCTCCAGATACTCCATTTACGGCACTTGCTTTCGCTCAATTGGCCCAACAAGCGGGTATTCCTGATGGGCTTTTTAGCGTAATTACAGGTGATGCCGTGGCTATTGGCGGGGTATTAACCTCTCATAAATTAGTAAAGAAAATCTCATTCACAGGTTCAACACCAGTTGGTAAGTTATTGATGCAACAAGCGTCAAATACAGTAAAGAAAGTGTCACTTGAGCTTGGCGGCAATGCACCATTTATTGTTTTTGATGATGCAGATCTTGATAAAGCCATTGACGGTTACATGATTGCTAAGTATCGCAATGCAGGACAAACCTGCGTGTGTGCTAATCGCCTTTATATTCAGCGTGGTATTTACGATCTGTTTTTATCTAAGCTAGAAGCAAAAGTTGAACAGCTTAAGATGGGAAATGGATTGGATGATGGGGTTACAATTGGCCCTCTAATTAATCGTGCAGCAGCAGAGAAGGTTGAACGTCATATTCAAGACGCCATCAGTAAAGGAGCATCTCTGGTAACGGGTTCACTTCAATCGTCAGGAAACTGTTTTGTTGCCCCGGCAATTATTCGTGATTTACATGATGATATGTTAGTGGCACAAGAGGAAACATTTGGCCCACTGGCTTCTGCGTTTGTCTTTGACTCAGAAGAAGAGGTGATTACTCGTGCAAATAATACCGATTCTGGACTTGCTGCTTATGTTTATACTCAGTCATTAAGTCGCGCTTTTACCATGAGTGAAGCGCTAGAGTATGGCATGGTTGGGGTTAATGAAGGCTTAATTTCGACTGAAGTAGCGCCATTTGGTGGGATCAAAGAATCAGGATTAGGTCGAGAAGGTGCTCGCCAAGGTATTGATGAATATATGGAAACCAAATACACCTTAATGGGGGGAATTGAGTAATAAATGTCTTAATTTCTGATGTTGATGACGTTCTGAGACTAGAATGCTATCTATTAGGATTTTCCTAAGTATGATATGCCCAGATGATCCATATAGGTTGGATTGTTCTGGGTATATTGATCTTTTTGTCATAAAGGCTTGTTATTGTGCGCAACACTTTTGGTCAGCGGATACTTTTCCTATTTTTTGTTCTCTTTGGTCTTATGTTTGGTTCGGTGAGCTCTGTTTGGGCATCTCCCACAACTTCAGCCTTACCAGAAGGAATAGTGGGAGCCGTTTGTATTATTCGCCACGATAATAAAGTTGTTATGATTTCTGAGGTCATTACGGAAAAATTGGCTTTACCAGGCGGATACATTGACAGTGGTTATAATGCACCACAAACGGCTATTCAAGAAGCGCTAGAAGAAACTGGGCTACATGTTCATGTTGATAAGTTTCTACAATATCGAGGCCGAGCTGCAATCTATGCGTGTGTTGCCAATGATCCGATTCCTGTAACCGAATTTAAAACAAAAAGTGGTTTTACTGCTGTCGCATCCTGGTCATCAGCTCATTTTGGTAAAGAGGTTAAACAAGTCTATTTGATTAACCCATTTAAAGTTGATGGTAAAAATTATCGCTATCCTGATGATATTGCATTACTTAAAAAATGGTTACAACAAACCCCAAACAGCGCGGTGACTTATTATCACAATTTAAGTCAAGAGGTTAATCCGCTCCACCGATGGGAATTATCCCAAATGCTCACGTTTCAACACTGGGTGGATGGATTATCATCATGGCAACAGACCATCTTTAGCTCTTGGATGACAGTAACGAATTTACCAGGAGAGTATGGTTTTATCTTTACGGTATTGTTCGGATGTTTAATTGCCTTTGGCCCAGTAAGCTTTTTACGCTTAAGTACCGTGATGCTCAGTGTCACTATGGTGGCATCGATTATTAAATTAACGATTGCGTCACCTCGACCTTTTTATATTATCCCAGCCTTACAGAAAGTTGCTGCATCCGGTTATGGCTTTCCTAGTGGGCACACATTAATGGCTTTGGTTCTTTGGAGCTTTATTGGGATTCAAGTTTATCGTTATATTAAGGTCCATAACCCGTCGGCCCAATTAACACGATGGCGGGTGGGAATCATTAGTACTGTGGTTCTATTTTCATTGAGCCAAGCTGTCGCAAGAGTATGGTACGGCGTGCATTTTATCAGCGATACTGTGGCAAGTTTGGTTATTGGCTCCGTTATGATTGCCGGTTTTACGCTATGGATTAACTTAGATAAACATAACTTAACTCGATGTATGACCAATAAATGGTTCTGGCTTAATGTCACAGTGGCTTTTGGCTTGATAGCAGGAACAACCCAAGCTCCTGATCATATTTATCTCTTTAGTTGCGTTCTTGCGATATTTTTAATCAATGATTATGTACCTCGTCAGTACCAACGTTTGAATCTACGCTATCTACTAGGCTTAATTACTTGCCTTTTAATTGGGTGTAGTATGATTTTATATTCAGGCTATATGTTGATTAATTTATCCAATGTTTCTCTTATTGTACTCGCTATTAGAAGCATCACTATTGTGGTTCTAATTACGTGGATTTTAGGTTGCAGTTCATGGTTTTATCGTCATACATGTTCATCATCGGCTCATGTACAGCAAGCAAATTGAGAAGATACAGAGCAATCAATAAACTTCAGTCCCTTTGTTTGTTTCTCTCTCATTGTGAGGTAAAGTGAAATAACTTAACGACAAAAGAGGGAACCAGTTTCGCAGGATGCGAGTGTAACTGGTACAAGGAGAGCAATGTTACCTGCACTATCACAGCAAGAAGCGCTAGAGCCTACTGTTCTAGCCTATCTAACACAATTAGAAAATATGGGGTTTTCAGGTGATGTGGAAACCTCTTATGCCAGTCGATTAACGGTTTCAACCGATAACAGTATTTATCAGCAATTGCCTCAAGCGGTTGTGTTTCCTAAATCACTTCAAGATCTGTCTTTATTGGGACAAGCGGCTGCCGCTCCCCATTTTCAAGCAATTCGATTTTCTCCGCGCGGTGGTGGTACGGGAACCAATGGACAGTCGCTCACCTCAGGGATCGTGGTGGATCTCTCACGCCATCTAAATCAGATATTAGAGATCAATATTGATCAACAGTATGTCAGAGTGCAAACCGGAGTGATCAAAGATCAGCTCAATGATGCACTGCGTCCTTTGGGCTACTTTTTCTCTCCAGATCTATCGACCAGTAATCGTGCAACCATAGGTGGAATGATTAATACCGATGCTTCAGGTCAAGGTTCACTAAAATACGGAAAGACATCAGATCATGTATTGGGGGTAACGGCGGTATTTGCTGATGGTTCAATACTGGAAACTGCGCCGCAATCGCCACCAAACTATCAGTCACCATCGATTCAAGAACGTGAAGAGCCTGTAGAAGCAGAGCTCTCTTTTGCTCAGCAAGGGTTACAGGTTACTGCTGAGATTTGTGCTCAGTACCGCTCTGCTATTGTGGAAAAATTTCCACCGTTGAATCGTTTTTTAACTGGTTACGATTTAAAACACGTTTATAACGACGATCTGAGTCAGTTTGATTTAACCCGTTTATTGTGCGGTGCTGAAGGCTCTTTGGCTTTTATTGCTGAAGCGAAATTAAATATCACACCAATACCAAAAGCACGGACGTTGGTGAATATTAAATACGACAGTTTTGATGCCGCACTACGCCATGCTCCTATGATGGTTGAAGCCAATGCTCTCTCGGTTGAGACCATTGATTCCACTGTATTAAATCTGGCAAAGCAAGATATTGTTTGGACGACCGTGAGCGATCTTTTAACGGATGTGCCAAATAAAGAGCTGCTTGGTATTAATATGGTGGAGTATGCCAGTGCTGATGAGCAAGAAAATGGTCAGCAAGTTCAGTTATTATGCCAAAAGCTCGATCAACTGATAGCCGACAACCAAGCCGGTATTATTGGTTATCAAATTTGTGATGATCTGGCCAGTATCAACCGTATTTATACGATGCGTAAAAAAGCGGTAGGTCTACTTGGTGCCACGAAAGGAAGCCGTAAGCCAATTGCTTTTGCTGAAGATACCTGTGTTCCACCAGAGCATCTGGCCGATTTTATTGCCGAGTTTCGTCAACTGCTCGATAGCCATCAATTGCAATATGGCATGTTTGGCCACGTTGATGCCGGGGTACTGCACGTTCGGCCAGCCTTAGATATGTGCGATCCAGCTCAAGAGCTATTAATGAAGCAGCTATCAGATCACGTTGTAGCGCTGGTGGCGAAATACGGTGGCTTAATGTGGGGAGAGCATGGTAAAGGATTTCGCTCTCAATATGGCCCTGAGTTTTTTGGTGCGGAATTATTTACCCAGTTACGCACCATTAAAGCGGCATTTGACCCTGATAATCGTATGAACCCAGGGAAGATTTGTACTCCTTTGGGTTGTAATGAGCCACTGGTTCAAGTTGATGGCCTAAAAAGGGGAACGTTTGATCGCCAAATTCCAATAACCACGCGTGATAGCTTTAAACAAGCGATGGAATGTAACGGTAATGGGCTCTGTTTTAATTATGACACCAGCTCGCCAATGTGTCCTTCGATGAAAGTTAGTTCCGACCGTCGTCATTCACCTAAAGGGCGGGCAGGGCTTGTTCGTGAATGGTTGCGACAATTGGCTGCAAACGGTATTTCTGCCGAGCAGTTAGAACAAGAGCTACTAAGCCAAAAGCCATCAGTAAAAGCGATCATTGAACGCTGGAAAAACAGCTTTGGCTCTCAACGTCATCAGTATGATTTCTCTCATGAAGTGATGGAAGCGATGAATGGCTGTTTGGCTTGTAAAGCGTGTGCTAGCCAATGCCCCATCAAAGTGGATGTTCCTAGCTTCCGCTCTCGCTTTATGCATATTTACTACAGTCGTTATCAGCGTCCAGCCAAAGATTATTTGGTGGCCCATATCGAAACGATGTTACCTGTTATGGCAAAAGCACCGAGCTTAGTGAATGGATTTATTAAGCCAAATTGGTCGAAAAAGCTTACTGCCAAAGCATTAGGTTATATTGATACGCCGCTTTTATCGGTACCAACATTAGCGGAGCGTTTAGATGGACATCATGCAACCCACTTTGATTTAACTTGGCTCCAAGCTCTCTCTGAGACTGAGCGACAAAATTACGTGCTCATTGTGCAAGACCCGTTCACCAGTTTTTATGAAGCTGGCGTGGTGTATGACTTCGTTGAACTTATTGCGAAATTAGGTAAAAAACCTATGTTAGTGCCCTTTAAACCCAATGGTAAGGCACAACATATTAAAGGCTTTTTGCGTCAATTTAGCCAAACTGCGGCCAATACGGCTGAGTTTCTTAATCAACTGGCGCAACTAAATATTCCTATGGTTGGGGTCGATCCTGCTTTAGTTTTATGCTATCGCGATGAATATAAAGAAATTTTGGCAGAAAATCGTGGTGATTTTGAGGTTAAATTGGCTCATGAATGGTTACTGACGATTTTAGCTGAGCGTCAAGAAAAACCAACGCTAATCGATAATCAACTTTGGTATCTATTTGCTCATTGTACGGAAAAAACTAAGCTACCAAATGCAGAAAAAGAGTGGGGGACAATCTTTGCTCATTTTGGTTTACGATTAGAATCAGTAGCGGTTGGATGTTGCGGTATGGCAGGGACGTTTGGTCATGAACAAGATAAATTGGAGATCTCGAAGCAGGTTTATCAGCTAAGTTGGCAACCTAATATCGAAAAGCTAGATACTGATCGTTGTTTGGCAACGGGATATTCATGTCGAAGCCAAGTAAAACGATTTGAAAAGATTCAGTTTAAGCATCCTATTCAAGCTATTCTTTCTCAGTTAAAGCACCGCTAAGATAACGGTATTTATAATAGATAAAATAAAACCAGTAAAAACAAAACGAGCGCTTAAGATTAAGCGCTCGTTTTTTTAGTTATGGCTAGAGCCTAAGAGGTTAGTCTTGGTTTGGACATAACCAGCGGTAAACAATACCCGCAAGAACTGCACCAATAAGAGGAGCAACCCAGAATAGCCATAGCTGAGAAATAGCCCAATCACCAACAACAAGAGCAGGACCGGTACTACGCGCAGGGTTTACAGATGTATTAGTTACTGGGATGCTAATTAGGTGGATAAGTGTTAGCGCTAGACCGATAGCAAGACCTGCCATTTGTGGTGACGCTAGCTTGTGTGTCACACCTAAAATCACAAATAGGAACATAAAGCTCATGATAACTTCGATAACAAAGCCAGAAGCCAAATCATAGTGACCTGGTGAATGCGCACCGTAACCATTAGCAGCAAGGCCATTTACAGCAAGATCATAGCCAGGCTGACCGCTTGCGATAAAGTACAGTGTATATGCTGCCGCGATAGCACCTAGTACTTGCGACAGGATATAAGGTACAACTTCAGCTGCTGGGAAACGACCGCCAGTCCATAGGCCAACAGTAACGGCTGGGTTTAAGTGACAACCAGAAATATGACCAATTGCATAAGCCATAGTTACAACAGTTAGACCAAATGCTAATGCAACACCTAATAGGCCAATACCTACATCAGGAAATGCTGCTGCAAGAACCGCACTACCACAACCGCCTAGAACTAGCCAAAATGTACCGATAAACTCGGCCGTTAGCTTCTTTAACATGATTAACTTTCCTTATTTTTGTATCCGTGAGACGTCAACTTTCTTTTGATAGATGGGCGTTTTGTATCGTGATACACAACACCATGGTTTGCTCTCTTATTGGGTCGGCTACAAAATGTGATGGATTGAATTTGCATATATGTTGAATTAAAAACGCTGTTCAAACTAGATCTACATCACATCTTTTATGATTTTTTACTTAGAAATGAGCCTGATTTATTTTAATAAAACAAAATTCAGAATCATTAAGTAAGCACAATCGTGTTCTTCTAGCTTAGTCTTAGTTTCTAGTTTTAGCCAAAATAATGACGGTTAGTTATTGATTTAACAACGTTATTAAATCTTTGATAGATGATTATCTAGGAATGGTTATCTGGTAGAGGTGATGTTTGTTAGATAGAAATGCAATAAATGGTGAGTGTTTTAGAGAAAGTGACTATTCACTTAAAATTTATTGCATTTCTTGCAGTGAAAATACGAGAAGGTTAGTCAGAAACATCAAGAAGATAGTTTGCGATTTGATTTGATAACCATTGCACAACAGCTCCACGGCGAGATTCACTTTCAACTATTTCACCATAAGACTGCCAGTTCATCGCACGATTGTGTTTAAGCATCTTTAATGTACCTTGGCGAAGATAATCTTTAATCAAAAGAGCAGGAACATAAGACCAACCGGCTTTATCTAAAACGGCATCTCGTAAGTGCTCATAGAAGGTTAAGCCCAAATAGTTACTGGAATGTGAGGCTGCCGCTCGTAATCCATCATCATCTATATAGGCAATAACCACTTCTTTAAAGCGTTCTAAGTCGCCGCTGGTCACTTTTTGCAATTTACATAATGGGTGATCGGCATGGGCAACCGACATCATTCGAATTTGGCCAAGATCGGAATAATACAATCTTGGACTATCTTGATGTGAGGGCAATAAACCATACGCAACATCAACCAGATTTTCTTCGACCATATTTACAATTTCTGGGGTTGGTGAAATGTAAATTGAGATACTGGTTTTAGGGAAAAGTGTGTTCATTTGCCGGATCAAGTCACGCCATAACTCTTCGGGTAAAGAGTCATCACGCACGATACGTAGCATAGACTCTACGCCATCTCTATGTTGCTCACATTTGGCAATAATATCATTAGCGATGAGAGTAATACGCTCACAGTCATTAACAATGGCTTGCCCCATTTCAGTGGGAGTAATGCGGTTGCCACTACGGGTTAATAATTGTACGCCGAGGTCATCTTCAAGAGCACTTAGAGCTGCACTTACCGTGGTTCGGCTCTTTTCTAATTTTCTTGCCGCTTCTGCGATAGAACCTGTATTTACCGCATAGATAAACATCTCTATTTGGCTCATTTTCATATGCGCTGTATTCCATAAATGATAACGCGATTGAAGGGTTGTTTATAAACCATACAAATATTAGCGTTATTTTACCGTTAGCGACGAGATTTACGACGCTCAGTGATTATCTTATTGTTAGAATAGGGGATAGTATGACTTGTGTTCAATAAAAACTAATAACAACGACGAAAAAATTGTCATTGAGGTGTTTTATGTCGTGTCATGTTTATCATGAGCGTCGCTTATTACAAATATCCACTGTTTCTTCATTAATTTTCGCCTTAATGGGGATTGGCCTTGGCTTGTGGATGGGATCATTAGTTATCGTATTCGATGGCGCTTATTCTTTAGTCAGCTTAACGCTTACACTTATTTCTCTTGCAGCATCTATGTATATCCGAAGCCCTAAGGTTTCAGGAAATTCATTGAAAGTTGCCATGTTAGAGCCAGCCGTTATTGCACTGAAAGGTAGTGTGATTATGGTAATGTGTTTGCTTTCATTTGTTTCTGCGATTGATGCTATTTTAGCTGGTGGTCGTCATGTTAACGAAGGTATTGCTGTTGTGTTTGGTGTGGTTAACGTGATCGGTTGTTACTTAACATACTGGCATTTAGCAAAAGCACACAAGAAAACAAAATCTGCCTTAGTTGAAGCAGAATCTAAGCAGTGGGTGATGGATACGGTGATCAGTGCGGCTGTATTGATGGGATTCGTTGTTGCACAGATCTTGTCGATGACTCAGTATGGTGATTATGCAGTTTACGCCGACCCGGCAATGGTTATTATTGCTTCTCTATACTTTGCGTTAGTTCCTGTGAAAATGGTTTGGGGCGCAATCACTAAAATGCGTCGAGTTTACCAACACCATCAAGCGGTTGAAGCTAACTAATACGGTATAAGCTTGCACTTAGATATATGAATATAAAAAATGCCGATTCACTCAGTGGATCGGCATTTTTCATGCTGTTTATACCTAATTGGCTGTTGTTTGCGAAAATTAACGGCCAAGTAGTAAGGTCTGTTCTATCTCTCGGAAGAAATCAGCACTATTAATTAAAGAGGCTGCGGTCAATCCCGGAACACCGTATATTTCAACTTTGGTTTGGTACTTGCCTTGTACTTTATCGACCAGCAGATCGAAATCACCATCACCAGACAGTAAAATGATTCTATCAACATCGGGTGCATGTTCAATCACATCAAGAGTAATGCCCACATCCCAGTCGCCTTTTGCGGAGCCATCACTGCGTTGAATAAACGGCTTTAATTTCACATCAAAACCGATGCCACGCAGAATATTCTGGAACTGACGTTGCTTCTCGTCACCTTTATGAATGGCGTATGCATATGCAGCTACAATTTCACGGTCTTGGGAGACTTCAGCCCAAAAAGCGTTATAGTCGAAGTTACAGTGATATTTCTCTCTTACTGTGTAATAAATATTTTGTACATCGACAAAGATTGCGACCTTTTCCACCCAATCACCTAATTTTTAAAACCATTGCGACATGTTGAATAAAAGAAAGCAAGAAATCAACCTGTTAGGCTAAGTTATATTATTTATTCTTTCCTCTAGGCTCTTTCTCTGGTTTATGATGATCTTTGTCGTGGCCTTTGCCTGGGTTATCATCACCATGAATACTGCGATTGGAGTGATTTTTATCTTTATTGCCGGGATGATCGTAACAATCATCGGATTTGATCGAGATATTATCGGAATTTAATTTTATGCAGTCTTTGCTAAACTCAAAACCGTCACCAGAAATCTTAATATCGGCAGATGCAGCAAAAGATGTTATCAGTACTAGTGAGCTAAATAATAACGTAGTAAATTTCATTATTACCTCTTTTTTATTGAGTTGGTTTAGTCGGTTCTATATAAAAGCATATCAGATTCGATGCAATTTTGAGTTGAATTAAACCAGAAAAACACTGTCTAATTGCTGAATATTCATAAAATACAACAATAAGAGATAGTAATGAAAAAAGTGGTATTAGCAGGACTTCTTCTCTCTTCAAGTTCTGTATGGGCGCAAAGTTGTCCTGTTTCTGTTCCTAACGATATTCATGTAAACGACGGGAAAGTCTCTGTTTATGAGGCGGGTAAACCTAAGCTTGTCATAGATGAAAATAACAACGTATTTATTGATGGCAAAAAATTAGATTTAAATGCGATGCAGCAGCAAGCAGTTGCCGCCTACAGTAATGGGGTTCAAGAGTTTCTCCCTCAAATGGCTGGTATGGCCGATACTGGAATGGCGCTCGCATCTGATGTGATGGATCAAGTGTCTAAATCGTTAGGTTCTGAGGAATCATTTGCGAAAGTTCAGACCCTGATTAAGCAGTATGGTGAACAAGCAAAAGCCAAATTCTATAATGAGAAGGGCGAGTTTGTGATGCCAGCGAATACGTTTGAAAACATGGATACTCAGTGGCAAACCGAGTTTGAACAAGCGATGAAGCAATTGAGTGTTGAGTCTATGGCCGGGTTATTTGCTGCACTCTCTAATGAAATGAAAAATGGTGAAATTAACTTAACTGAAATGCAAAGCAAATTTAGTGAGTTAAAAACCAATATTTCAGAGCAAGTACAAAAGCACAGTAAAGAAATGGCAGCTCAGTCAAACCAGCTTTGTACTTCAGTTGAAGGGCTTGCTAAAGAAGAGAATCAGCTACAACAACTGATCCCTCAGCTAAAAGATATTAAAATGTTTGAGCAATAATCGCTCAGTATTGCCAACTTAAATAGAAATAGCGCCACGGTTTGGCGCTATTTTGCGTTATTTCTACGATTTGGCCTTATTACGGCTGTTTTACTGTGATGAAACTATCATCCCGAATCGTGCTCTGAATCCTGCCTCTTAACATCACTTCGGTATATACTTAGGAATATAAACAGAATTTCCAGGAGGGATGTATGTTTAAAGCCGTCGTAATTATAATGCTCATTGGTTTGGCCATTTTTGCAATTAAGTACCTTGATGCAAATGGACAGAAAAAAGTTGTTATTGGTCTTGTGAGTATTTTAACCCTTGGCGTTGTCACTCTTATGACTATGGAACTGTTACAATAAATCGGTTAAAGCCACACCTAAACCAATACGATTTTGGTTAATATTGTAATCAATCATGCTATCGCCATAACCCGTCGTATATTGAGCGTAGCCACGTAAACGCCCCCATAGTGGGAATGTCACACCAAATTCGCCATAGCCTTTGTGGGTACTAAAATTCTGTCGTCCCAAAAAGCTAAATTCATAATCATCCCATTTATAGACTGTTGTCAGTTCAAAATGCCCCATGTAATCAGCAATATCTGGGTTATCATCACCTTCAGGATCGCCTGGGTAACGTTTATCATCTTCTGGTAAGCGATACCAAGGTTGGAATGACAGAGCGAAGTTGTCTTTTTCATAAATGAAGTTGGTATAGATGCGGTTCCAACTACGAGACAGAACTTGGCTTCGGCCATTAGATTGATGCTCAATACCGAATGTCATCCATGTTTTACCACCTAGCGGTTGCCAAGGTGTCGGAGCAAAATAGAACAACTCAGGACGATAGTTGGTTTCTCTAAATGGGCGCGATATGTCTCCAGCATAAACCTGCCAGTAAGATTTCATTGTGAATGCGAAAAATAAACCGTCACCATCAATAAACATATCATCGTAGTTGAGTGGGACTTTAAAGCTAATCTGGAATTTTGCTTCGGTATTTTTTAGATGCCCAGCCCAATCGGTTTTATCATACGCACCTTTATTAATATGATCGGTATAAGTTACTGGAAGAATATAGTTCATCCGGTGAGGGGTGATCACAAAAGGGTTAAATGCCGTATTTCGCTCATTTTCAATACGGTTACTAACAATATTTGTTGGTGCTGGTGTTTGCTCGATACTCTCTTGGCAACGCTTTCTTATTGCATCAACAGTCAGTTTGCCACTTTGGTTTTTTACCGCATCTAATAAGCAAGAATCAAAAGCAGATAGCTCGTCAGCGGCATAAGTTGGCATGGCCAAAGGCGCAAAAGAAAGCAGTAATAACGTACGTTTTACCATAGAGTGAGTAATCCTTTTTAATAAACCCATGGATCGATTGGCGTTATCGCTATTCTACTGAAAATTGAGCAAAAAGCTTAAAGGTTATGTAAAAAAATAGCGCTGACAAAAGAAATTGTTCAGCGCTATAAATTTATTTATGTAACGAGTTTTATACTATCGTTTGTTTTTTGGCTTACCGCTAAATTTGCTGGTCGGTTTTTGTCCAGCAGGTTTATTACGGCCTTGGCCTTGAGCTGGTTTATTACCGTTGCGATTACCCGCTGGCTTATTATTACCATTATTTGGGCGGCCATTACGGTTTTGGTTATCCCATTGACCTGAGCGGTTATTGTTGCCGTTGCCGTTGCCGTTGCCGTTGCCGTTGTTAGCACCATTACCGCCATTTCCGCGTTTACCATCTTTGCGAATATCTGGCTGATTAGGGTGTTTGGTGGCAAAACGTTTCGCTGCATGTCGACCAGAACCACGTTTTTGAGCCAAGGTTGTTACGCTCTCTTCAGCACCTTCTGGTGGAACTAGACAACCAGGTCGGTTACCAATTAAGTGCTTCTTACCCATGCTCACCAAAGCCTGACGGATCAGGGCCCAGTTGGCTGGATCATGATAACGAAGCAGGGCTTTATGTAGACGACGCTGACGTTCACCTTTGGCAACAAACAGATCATCTCGGCCTTTATATTTCACTTTTTTCAGAGGGTTGGTCTCTGAGTGATACATGGTTGTAGCGTTACACATTGGCGATGGGTAGAAGTTCTGAACCTGATCGCATTCAAAGTTATTTTCTTTTAGCCACAGCGCAAGGTTTAACATATCGTCATCGGTTGAGCCGGGGTGTGCTGAGATAAAGTAAGGGATCAGGTACTGCTTTTTCCCTGCTTCTTTACTGTATTTCTCAAACATCTCTTTAAAGCGATAGTAAGTACCCATGCCTGGCTTCATCATCAGATCAAGCGTACCTTTCTCGGTGTGCTCTGGGGCAATCTTTAAGTAACCGCCAACGTGATGAGTGACTAATTCGCGTACATATTCTGGAGATTCCACCGCAAGGTCATAACGAACACCAGAAGCAATTAAGATCTTCTTAATGCCTTTTAGGTTACGAGCCTGACGATAAAGATCGATAGTATGTTTATGGTCGGTATTTAGCTTCTTACAGATCTCAGGGAAGATACACGATGGACGACGACAGTTCGCTTCTGCCCTAGGATCAGAACAGCCTAAGCGGTACATGTTCGCGGTTGGACCACCTAAGTCTGAAATGGTACCTGTAAAGCCCGGTACTTTATCTCGGATCTCTTCTAGCTCATTTAAGATTGACTCTTTTGAGCGGTTTTGAATGATACGACCTTCGTGCTCGGTAATCGAACAGAATGAACAACCGCCAAAGCAACCACGCATGATATTGACTGAGGTTTTAATCATGTCATACGCAGGAATTTTTGCTTTGCCATAACGAGGATGAGGAATACGTGCGTAAGGCAGGCCAAACACAAAATCCATCTCTTCAGTCGTTAATGGTGTAGGGGAGCGGTTTACCCATAGCTCACGGTCTGCGTGTTTTTGAATTAATGCACGGCCTGAATATGGGTTCGTCTCTAAATGCATTACACGGCTTGCGTGCGCATATAAAATACGGTCATTTTGTAGCTTTTCGTACGAAGGCAGACGAACCGCAGTATGCTTTGAATCGTGACGAGATGGCTGCACAGTAACAACTTGAGCTGGAGTCTCTTGTTGTTCTGCTTTGTTATTGGCACACGTCTCTTCTGTCGCATATGGATTTGGCATCACCATTGGGCGGCCTGGTTTTTCAATACGACTAGAGTCAATTTCGCTAAAGCCTTCTGGTAGCTCTTTAAGCATTACCGCAGTGCCCGGAATATTGATCATCTCTTTGACGTTTTCGCCGTTTGCAATGCGGTGCGCTACTTCAACAAGAGCACGTTCAGCATTACCAAACAGCAGAATATCGGCCTTAGCATCCATCAGTACTGAGCGACGAACTTTGTCTGACCAATAATCGTAGTGAGCTAAACGGCGTAAACTTGCTTCGATACCACCTAATACAATAGGTGCTTCTTTATAAGCTTCACGGCAGCGTTGAGAGTAGACCAATACAGCACGGTCAGGACGCTTACCACCTTCATTGTTAGGGGTATAAGCATCATCGTGACGTAATTTACGGTCGGCAGTATAGCGGTTGATCATGGAGTCCATGTTACCAGCCGTTACACCAAAGAATAGGTTGGGTTTACCCAGCTCCATAAAGGCGTCTTTGTTGTCCCATTTTGGCTGCGGAATAATACCGACACGGAAGCCTTGAGACTCAAGCAGACGACCAATTATAGCCATACCAAAGCTTGGGTGATCGACATAAGCATCACCAGTAACAATGATAATATCGCAGCTATCCCAGCCAAGCTCGTCCATTTCTTTACGAGTTGTTGGTAGGAAAGGTGCCGTACCATAACACTCTGCCCAGTATTTTGGGTATTCGTTAATCTTGGTTAAATTCATTTGCTTACAGTTACTTTCTTGTCGTTAGTGTGGTCGTTGCCACAAGCTCAGGTCACGTTGGCAAGCTCACATTTGCCTTTTAGTGTAGTGCAACCCTAGCTGTTGAATTTGATCTTTATAAAAAGGGGAGGGATTTTACCACGTTTGCGCTGTAAAACATCAATTTCTCTTGGGAAATGGTTGAGAGTGGGTTGGAGACTTGAGTTGTCATTAAGATGAGTAATGTTCTGATATCGTCCCTTAATGAAGGTGTAAGTTTATAAAAATACCCATATCGTGATAGCTGTGGTTTGATATGGTTGTTTGGTTATCACAAAAGATAAGTGTTAGGTTTGAAACGTTTTTGGACAGAAACCGCTTAGATTATTTGCTCTATTTAGGCTAACTACTATTAGTAAAAGTAAGGGTAATACTCGTCATCAGCTTTGATGATATTTCCAATATTTACTTATATAAGGAGGCTTGGGCTTGTCCAACACTTTGGATAGGTGTCGGCTTCGCGACACATATCCTTATTTGTTAGCTAGTAATTTCACGAATAGCCAAAGCGTGGTTCCCACATTTATCAGCAGTGATAATGAATATTTTTTTTGATTTCTCGTGTAAAGCGTCTGTATATTCTATTTCAAACTTGGCTGAACGAGGAAACTGCCCTGTATTTACAAATTTCAACTTAAAGTTACTTGTTACACCAGAATCCCACGAATATAAACCAGTTGGCGAAATACTGTAACTAGAGCTATCTAAAGTTCTTATAGAAACTGATGTTACACTAGAACCTGAATTACGGAGTTGAAAGCTATACTCTACTTCCCCACCACAATTTCCGAAACCAGAGTTACCTAAAAACTCAATCCTAATTTGTGCTGCTCTCAACTGCTTCTCTCTTAAATTTGCAGCTTGTTGCATCTCTCTGTCAACTTGATCTTTCGCCAACCGAACCATTTCTTTTTGTTGCTCTACAGATCTAGATAGCTCTTCAGCTTGAAGTTCCAATGATCTTGTACTGTGCTTAAGTTCTTGTGTTTGCATGATAAACCCAAGAATCATCCAAAAAAATGTAATTGGGCCGAACACACCAGCACAAAAATCTCCTATTTCATTTAGAGGTAAGCTATCTAATTCTAATAATTTGTCTCTTAACAGCCAACTTACAAAAGTGATATAAATTACTGTTGCAAATATACCAAAGTATTTCATATTCTCCCTTACTAGCTAACGCCGCATTAAGGTGTGAGCAACGCTACCACGAAACCCAACCATACCACCGTAAACACAAAACCCAACGATGGAATGAAAAATGCCAAGCGTTGGGAATCACTCTTAAATGCTTTGTTAGCCCTAGCCTGATGTAGCCGCTAATATCATTGAACCGATACTAGCTAGACTACCCGCATGCGGAAGTAAGCTTGTGAGACCATTTAGCATCGAGCCTAGAATGGTTTTGTTAGGTTTTGCTTGCTTAGATTGAACCTCAATTACATCTACAACCTCAAGAGCTTCATTGATGACACTAGGTTCAACATTTTGTGACCGAATTTCCTCTCTTAGTTGTGCAAATAGAGATTCAAGATCGGTATTTGCCTGAACACTCATATTTGTTGAGTTGTCGACGGAATGATTATTAACACGAGCATTAGGACCACTTACGTTATATGTAATATTCTGCACAGAGCTACTATTAGTTTCAGGTTTCTTTACACCCAACTTTTCTACATAAGCAGCGAAATGTGAAAAAGTGCCTTGAACTAAAACATCCTCTACCTCTGTAACTTCCCAGCGGTCTCTAGCTCCTGTCTGAACAATAATGTGTCCAATCTCAATATTTTGAGGCTCTAGAAATTGGAACACTACCTGACCCGTCCCTTTTTTCGAGTTCTTTAAAGCACGTTCAGTAAGCAGAGGAGAACCGTCTAAAGTTTCATCGCCATATACACTGACATCACTACCACTTCTTCTAATAAAATTACCAGCTACTTTTGCCAAATTCATTTAATTCTCCTTTAGGGCTAACAGTATATTAATAAGCATTCTTACTTTCGCGCAAAAATACACGCATAAAAAACCTTTATCATACTAGATATAATCTTTATATATCATGAAGTTGATAACAATTTTTCACGCCTGACGCTCAATGAGAGGATGTGATAAGTAAGAAATGTATTTAATCAGTCTTATTAAATACAAACTGAAATATTAAATCGTTTAATTTTCACTTGGTTATGATTTTACTTCTGTTTTTAACAAGAAATATTTCTTATTAAAAACGGAACTCAAGCGATAAAATCACCATATTTCATTATAACTGTTCATATATACAGATAATAAAACTAATCCAAAACCACGTTAACACAATATGAATGAGTAAAAGGTCTAACGCATAATGGGGCAGAAGTGTGCTTAGATTATAAGTCGATTTCCACCTTCAAATTTTATAAAACATACCAAATTTCCCCACTACAACTGATAAATACCAAATTACTCACCGTTCCTCAAAATATATAAATTCAAGCCAATAACACTTCTTACCAGCCAAAAGAAAAAGCACTAATACACACATATCACTCGCTCATCTTAATCCTTTGAATTATTTAAAATTAACGCATTCTGATCAATTTACCATTATATTTTTCGGCAAAAAATTATCGAAAAACAATAAATAATTATTGCAAAGTGTTGTGTGAATGGCATACATTGAGTCCAAGCGGTACTGCTGACATACCAAGTAAACATGTATTTTTTATAAAAAGGGATTCAAAATGAAACAATATCTCGCTCTATTATTTTTATTCGCTCCAGTGATCAGTCATGCCCATACAACGGGTGTAAAAATGGAATCAATTACCCAATGTGCGAGTAAATTACCAAGTGATAGTTATCGTCTTGAGATCAATTTGGATGTGAATAAAGGTCAGGTAAAGGTTGATAACTTTAGTATGACTGATGGAAGTAGTCAGGAAGTAGGGGAGATCCCACAGCATCAATTAAAGGAGTTTACTAAATGTATTGCGCCGCTACTCTCGCTTAGTAAAAAAGATATTACGTTTGAAGAATAAATAGTTCGATAAATACCAGCCTAATAATACGTTAGACTGGTATTTATATAACGCACATTAATCTTCAATAAACTTTCTCCCACATTCACTACAAATGATATGGCGAGAAAATTGATCCATCGAAGACATAAAAGCACCAAACAACATACCTTGCAGCAAGCCTGAAAGAAACTCTTTACGCTTTTGATGCTTATCATTTTTAAAGGGGCTTTCTTTGCGAACTAATACAACGATATGTGGCGTATCGTGCTTGCAGCAAGGACAGTAGTAAATTTCTGTCGATGAGATCATCGTATGCCTTCCATGGTAAAGAAATAATATAACTAGCATACGATGATTGATGATTAAAAACGATAAATTGCTCTCATTTTATCTGTTATAGGTATCATTATGTGCTTTATGATAAGAAAGATAAGAAGTGGCAGCATGAGTTCCCATATATTTAGCCAGTTGACGCTGACTCACATCTCGCAGATCTACCACTAGTAATCCATCCAGAGCATCTTGAAAATCGTGATCCACATTAAAGGCAATCACTTTGCCGCCAATATTTAGGTATTGCCGTAATAACACTGGAATACCAGAAGCTTCATTTTCTTGTTGCGAAATAAAATGGTCGAGTTGTTTTAAATTATGGATAGAGTCATTAAACCATGTGTAATGTTGAGATTGAAACGGACTTCTTGGCTGAACACATCGACTTAAAGCGGTATCGCCAAACTCTCGACTTAACACTTCACCCATCATTTGTTGGCTAACCTTAGAGTAACGATTACTGATGGTGACAGGGCCAAACAAATGGGTGTATTTAGGGTTTCTACTAATAAACGTACAGATTCCCCGCCATAATAAAGCTAAAGCGGTGGGTGAGCGTTGGTATTTTTTCGCAATAATAGAGCGCCCTAACTCAATACTTGGGCCAAATTGTTTTAATAGAGTATTGTCGTAGCGAAATAAACTGTATGTATAAAGTGCGGCAAGATTCCCTTGATGCAAGATTTTATCAACTAAGCCTAAACGGTAAGCCCCTACTAACTTATTGTCTTTATGATCCCAGACAAAAAGATGGAGATAGGTTTTATCGAACTGATCCGTATCAATACTTTGTCCTGTACCTTCGCCAACAGCACGAAAAACACTTTCTCGCAATCGACCAATTTCTAAAATCAGGTTAGGTATTTGTTGTACATTGGCAATATAAGCACTCATTCCGCCCTGACTGATCAGTTTGGCTTCTTCTGGTAAATGTTCAATATCAACAAGCAGTTTACGTGAATCGATAGGCAAAGAGATAGTGTTTGAGTAAGTGTTCGCTAATGTTTCAGGTCTCGGTTTTATTGATTGTTCTAAACTGTATGTGAGCATACGTAAGTAAGCTGTTACTTGCGGTATGGTTTTATAGTGATATAGGGTTGCTGGCTTAACCAAATCACCAACAGCCACGCCTAAACAAGTACCTGACTTATTGAGCAGCTCACGGCCTAACATACAGGTACCTAATAGTGAATGAATCTTTTTTGCACGATAGAAAGCTCGGCTGTTTTGTCCTTGAATATAAACAGGACAGACGATTGCGCCCGTTTCTATTGCCAATTTGGCTGCACTGTGTCGCCATGGTAGGTCATCAATAATATTATCTGCTTGTTGTGTCGAAACAGCTCCTGCAGGAAATACTAATAATACCCCTCCATTTTTGAGATGCTCTCGACCTTCATTTAACGCATTGCTGTTGGTCATTTTTGCTTTGGTTGTTGAAAAGACATCGACAGGAATAAAGATATCGCGCAATTCAGGGATAGAATACAAAAGTTCATTGGCAAAGAGTTTAAGATCCGGTCGATGAGCCAAAATAAGAGAGGCTAGAATGACACCTTCTAATCCCCCTAGAGGATGGTTAGCAACAATAACGACAGGGCCCGTTTTTGGTAGTTGCGCAAAGTCTTTACGTAAATAGCGACTACGAACATTCAGGCTACGCAAGGTATAGCGTAAGAATTCAGCCGAAGATAATGCTTGAGGGCGTTGCTCATAAAGCGCTTGAAGTTGAGATAACCCTGTTAAATGTTCCATTGATCGTTCAAAAAGACCCAGCGGTGTTTTTTTAGGTAAAGAAAAAGGTTGAAGCTCTGTCATCTGATACCTTCCGTTACTTAATCAATGCAGGCCAGTTGTGGTTAGCTTTGGTGATAAATCCGGGTACATCAGTAAGCCAAGTTTCTTGCACGCTTTTGTCGTAGTTAAGATAGAGCTTTCCATCAACGATTTTCCAATACTTAGGATTGCCCGGAGCAAGAGAATTATCCGCGCCAACTGCCCATGCACAATAACCACCATATTGAGGTGCGTATTTGATTGGATCTTGTTTAAATAATGCTAGATTCTCTTTGGAACTAAATAACCATGTTGCTCCTTGATATTCTGTATGAAATTGCTGATCGCCTTTAGTGGGTTTGCCCTCAGTAAAATACGAAACAACATCGTAACCATCGACAGCTTTACTACTGAAAATTTTGGTATAGATTGGATCTGCCGCATAGCTAGAAAAAGAAAACAATAAGCTAAAGATAAGTAATAGTTTTTTCATGGTTATTCCTTTTAATTAATACAGTTGTTGGTAATCCTGAACTAAGGCCCTTTCTTTTTTCCATGCAATTAATAAATGTTTTAACGAGGGAAGTGGATACCCATTTCTTCTGTGTAAATCACCAATCTGATATAAAATTTTATACTGCTGACAAAGCACTTTTATGGCAGAGAAGAAGGTTCCATTACTATCCCAAATATGAGCAGCTTCACTACTTGCTCCATTTATTTCTAAGATGGAAAAGTTTTCTCCTTTTTGCAGACTGTCTAAATCCTTAAATTTAATATCGAGCCTGCCATAATAGAAACCGTCCATATCCAATAAAATTTCATTCATTGCTGAATTTAATTGATCGGTAATAAATTGATTGCCGTCTTTGAATATGGCCCCTCGACAATGATTACCGGTAAAAACCAGTTCCAGAATCTCGCCTTTAGGTAAAATCTCCGGTAAGCGTTGTGATAAGGTAGGAAAATAAAGGTGGGTTAGATGTTGTGCTCGCGGATCTTGTTCTATCAGTTGTTGAATAGAATTGATCCCATCTCCGATAATTTTGGGTAATATTTTCAAGGTAATCGAAAGAATAAAACCTGACTCATGGTTTGGAAAACGGACATAGAAAATACCTGCTTCATGAGGCCAATCGACTTTCTTTTGCAGTAAAAATTGTTGATGATTCGGATAGTTATTTATATATGCGTGTAATTGTTCTGGTGAATCAATTAACTTAACACCTGCACCTCGACAACCAATATCGGGTTTCGCGACCACAGGAAAAGATAAATGGGCACTTTCTAGTTGGGCTAAATAATGGTCCAACTTCGAATCTATTTGCTTAATACAGACAATATAAGGTTCTACCTTGGCTTTTCCTTTTGTACCAAGTTGCTTAAAAACGGCTGATTTTTCTTCACCAACCATACCACTAAGCGCAATACCTGGGTTTGCAATCAAAGGTAGTGCCCAATGTTTATAACGAATGGAGAGATAAAGGCAATAGACTGCAACGGGTAAATACATCACCCATGAAGGTAAGAACTCAAACCAAGAGATTGATTTGTTTTTGAATAATATTTTCATTATAAGGCCGTTTTTTCTCTAATGGTTTTTTTAATAAATAAATTAAACTCAGGGTGATAAGTAAGAATATGCCAAGTAGAAGTGTGGCAAGGTTAGGGTGGTCAAGTACTAATTGTTTAAAAATATAAGCTAATGCGAATATCGCGCTAATCCAAATTGCTCCACTAAAAATTAATCCTTTAATCATAAGATTATGTGGTAGTTGAATATAACCTAATACCATATAAGTAATTGTTCTAAATCCTGGTAAACAACGTGCAATGAAAATAGTTTGATAGCTTTTAGTTGAGCACAACGATTGTATTTTCTGCCAATATGGTTTACTTGAAATATAACGATATAAACTACGATGATGCTTTGCGGCTCGTCCCAGTAAATAAACACAGTAATCCCCGCTCATTAAACCAATAAATATCGATAAATAAGCAGTTGAAAAAGATAGTTCATCTTGAAGATATA
The DNA here is from genome assembly GCF_038086725.1 of Photobacterium damselae subsp. damselae. Taxonomy (NCBI): domain Bacteria; kingdom Pseudomonadati; phylum Pseudomonadota; class Gammaproteobacteria; order Vibrionales; family Vibrionaceae; genus Photobacterium; species Photobacterium damselae. The sequence continues at coordinate 2,098,473 of NZ_CP146970.1, read as the reverse complement.
ACCCAGCAGCTAAAAATAGTGCAGCATCTTCCCAAATATATGAAATAAAGATAATTGAGAAAAATAATATTAAAGGGTTATCTAATTGTAGCCATATCCAGTCCTTTATCATGACGATATTTAATATTAGAAAGTCATAAATTAGTTGACCGTATCTTTCAAAAAAATATTTCAAATCGTGAAAGTTATTTTTTCTCTTTGAGGTCTGATACAACAATACCGAAAAAAGGACGAGAAAATGGTGTTTACTAAATTACAAGAAGATCAATTACGTTGGGTCAAAACTCTTAACTTGCTTGCTCAACAATCTGGGATTCACTCGATTTTAGTGATGCAATCACATCCCGAGACAATGGAAGTGATATTTGCCAATGATCAGCCTGTTTATAAAGCAGGAGACCGAGGTCCCAAAAGTGTACAAGCCGGTTGTCATAAGCTTTATTGCGAACAAGTCGTTAATACGCAACAAGAGTTATTGGTTATGGACGCAAGTATCGATCCTCAGTGGCAAGGTAATGAAGATTGGGTGAAGTTTGGTTTAGGAACGTATCTAGGTTTTCCACTTTTTTATGGTGATCAGGTTGTTGGTACTGTTTGTGCGTTACACGATAAACCCTATGATTTTTACCAAGGCGATCCAGCTGCCTATGAGCAGTTAACTAAGCTTAAGCAGCAGCTAGAACAGTCGATGCTTGGCGATTAATTAAATTGCAGCCAATACTTCATCATCAAAGCGTCGGTTTTGATAATAAAATTCACGGTCGCGCTCATTAATTGGGCGCAATACTTTACAAGGGTTTCCAACCGCAACAACATTAGCTGGAATGTCTTTCGTCACAATACTGCCAGCACCGATGACACTGTTTTCACCAATAGTGACCCCAGGTAAGACAACACAATGAGCACCCAACCAGACATTATCTTTAATATGCACCGGAATATTAAACTGAGAAACCTGTTTACGTAGTTCTGGTGTAATAGGGTGGCCTGCGGTGGCAATAGTGACATTTGGGCCGATCATCACATGGTTACCGATATAAATATGAGTATCATCAACCAATGTCAGATTGAAATTAGCATAAACACTGTCGCCCAAATGAGTATGTTTACCCCAGTTAGCGTGTAATGGCGGTTCGATATAACAATCTTTACCGACAGAGGCAAACATCTCTTTCATTAAAGCTTGTCGTTGCTCGATGTGTGATGGACGTGAGTGATTAAAGTCGTACAGTCGTTCTAAACAAATGAGTTGCTCTTTAACGAGTTCGCTATCATCACAAAAATACACTTGCTGAGAGTGCATACGCTGCTTGCTGTCCATGGTTAATCCTTTAATGAGTTGAGCTGTCGATTATATACTCAAGTAACTTCATGGAGCGAGATTCTACTTATCAATAAAGGGAGGATTTAGATACTTAGTTACTCTAAATTAGATATTGGTATAGAAAGATAAAATGTAACGTTTCGACTATAACTGTAAATTGTGACATCTCTCTATTGTGCTTTTTTGCTATTCGCTGTATATCGAAGGAGAGTGTATGACTAAGGGTTAAAAGCATGTCCCAGGTTCCAACTAAAATTACGTTCTTTGAATGGTTAGCGCCATTGATTGTTTCTGGCAATAAAACCATTACGATTCGCGATGAATCTGAAAGTTACTATCTACCTGGTAGTCAAGTTGAGGTCTTTACCTTAGAAACCAATAAAAAGTTTTGTGAAATCGAAATTGAGTCGGTTGAACCTATTTTGTTTGAGGAAATTAATGAATTTCATGCTCAACAAGAGTTTATGGAACTGCAAAATCTAAAGGATCTGATCAAAGAGATTTATCCAGACCAAGAGCAGCTCTATGTAATTGCCTATAAATTGCTAGCGGTTACTGATAAGTAAAAGAAATATCAGCTATTTTTGCCTTATTTTAGATCAGTTCCTCAAAACTAGAGTATTTGTTGCTCAAACGGTTATTTTTGGGGTTTACAAGGTAAAAACAGTTCTATATTATTCGCTGCATCTGCGGAGGGATGGCTGAGTGGTTGAAAGCACCGGTCTTGAAAACCGGCATACGTTTGTAGCGTATCTAGGGTTCAAATCCCTATCCCTCCGCCATTTATTCTTTAAGTTTGGATTTTCCGAGCTTAAGTAAAAGATATGTGCCGACTTAGCTCAGTAGGTAGAGCAACTGACTTGTAATCAGTAGGTCACCAGTTCGACTCCGGTAGTCGGCACCATTAATAATTTGGGTGGGGTTCCCGAGTGGCCAAAGGGAGCAGACTGTAAATCTGCCGGCACTGCCTTCGAAGGTTCGAATCCTTCCCCCACCACCATTATTATTCCTCCTTAGTTCAGTCGGTAGAACGGCGGACTGTTAATCCGTATGTCGCTGGTTCAAGTCCAGCAGGAGGAGCCAAATTAAGCCATCCAGTTTGTTCTGGGTGGCTTTTTTTCTATCTGTCTTCATATAAAATCATTAGCATAATACCATTCCACTATCAAATGCTCGGTATTCTGTGAATATTCCCACCTTGTATAATGTTTTTTAGTTGTATCTTTCTTGTTGAAACGGTTCGAAAAATAAACAGAATTCTGGTGTTTTAGTCACTCTATTTTGCATTGTCTATTTTTGAACTAAAAAGATAATGAAGCTATCTCTGCAATTAATTAGGATAGCGCTATGACAATGGATGTTGATGTTTTAAAACCGAGTAAGCGAAGTTGGCTTGATAATATAGAGGCGATAGGCAATAAAATTCCCGACATAACAATGTTGTTTTTTATGGCAACCCTGTTGTGTATTGGACTTTCTGCTGTTTTGTCTTGGTTTACCTTTGATTATATTCACCCCTTAACAAAGCAACCGATTGAAGTGATTAATCTTTTTACTTCTTCTGAGCTGATGGCTCTTTTTACTTCAATGGTGAAAAACTTTGTTAATTTTCCTCCTCTGGGTATCGTTATTGTTGCTACGTTAGGCATAGGTATTGCTGAAGGCTCTGGCTATATCTCTACTGCACTGAAAAAGCTGCTTTCTTTTGTTCCTTTATCGGTGGTGACTCCTTCGGTTATTTTTATTGGCATTTTAGCCCACGTAGCTTCTGATTCGGCTTATGTCATTCTAATGCCAGTATCTGCTTATATCTTTTATAAAACAGGTAAACATCCTTTAGCGGGTATTGCGGCTGGGTTTGCTGGCCTTGCTGGTGGTTTTACCGCATCTTACACTCCATCGATTATTGATCCTATCCTTGCTGGCTTTACTGAAACTGGGGCTAGGGTGTTAGATCCAACTTATTCGGTGAACGTGCTGTGTAATTTCTTTTATTCGTTTGCATCAACTTTTGCCGTGATCGGTTGTTGTTGGTATGTGACCGATAAAATTGTAGAGCCAAGATTAAAAAAATCGATGCCGATTGATGTTGCTCAACAAGATGAAAGTAGCGAAACATTAACGGCTAAAGAGACAAAAGCATTTAAGGTAGCTAACTATTCAATGTTGGCTTTAGTGGCGGTGGTGGTTGCCTTGATGGTGCCTGAAAACTCACTATTTAGAGCACCTGATGGGTCATTAACCAGTCCTCAAGCTCCTGCAATGCAAGTGATTGTTCCTCTGCTATTGGTCTTTTTTGCTTTACCTGGCTTGGTTTATGGTTTTGTGAGTCAGCGTTTTCAAAGTGCTAAAGATGTCACTAAATCAATGGAGAATATTACTGCATCACTGATTTCTTTTATTGTTTTTGCTTTCTTTTGTGCTCAATTCTTATATTGCTTTGGTAAATCAAACATTGGCAGTTTAATTGCTCTATCAGGGGCCGAAGCATTAAAAGCCATCAACTTACCGGGTCAAGTGACGATTCTAGGTGTGATTTTGCTAACCGCTTGTCTAAACCTGATCATTACCTCTGCTTCTTCTAAATGGGCCATTTTAGCGCCAGTATTAGTGCCTATGTTGATGGCTGTGGGCTTATCACCAGAGCTAACACAAGCGGCATTTCGTATTTCAGACAGTGCCGTAAACGTCAGCACGCCAATGTTTGCGTTTTATCCTCTAATTATTTCTTATATGCAGCGTTATTCTAGTCAATCGGGGATCGGAACCTTAGTGTCGATGATGGTGCCGTATTCAATTGGTTTATTGGTTACCTTAACGGCCATGCTGTATCTATTCTGGGGACTGGACATTCCTCTTGGCTTTAATAGCGGTTATACCTATGGATAAGTGGGTGGGACAAATGAATATTCAACAAACATTAATCAATAATTTCACTCGCTATGTGGCAGTGAGTAGCCAATCTGATGCCAGTAATTTAGCCGTTCCATCATCAGAAGGACAGCGCGAGTTAGCGATATTGCTTCAGTCTGAGCTTATAGATATGGGGTATCACGATGCTGAATTATTACCTAATAGTATTTTGATTGCTCGAATACCGGGAGAAGCATCGTTACCTAAGATAGGTTTTGTCGCACATTTAGATACGGTTGATGTGGGGCTAAGTGCTGAGATTAAGCCGCAAGTTCTACATTACGCAGGTGAGCCACTTTGTCTCAATGAAGCTCTAGGTATCCATATCAGTGAAGCTTCTCACCCAGAGTTGGCGAAGTACCGTCAGCAAGATATTCTTTTTTCTGATGGTACCAGTGTTTTGGGGGCGGATAATAAGTCTGCAATTGCAATTTTGATGACGCTAGCCCAAGAGCTTTCTCAACAAACAGCAGTGCATGGTGATATCTATTTTGCTTTTGTTCCCGATGAGGAAATTGGTTTACGTGGCGCGAAACAGTTAGATTTGGCCCTGTTCCCGGTTGATTTATGTTACACCATAGATTGTTGTGAACGGGGGGAGGTTATTTATGAGACCTTTAATGCTGGTAGTGCAAAACTTACGGTTGATGGGATCACCGCTCACCCTATGAGTGCGAAGAATGTTTTAGTGAACCCTAACTTAGTTGTGGCTGATTTTATCTCCCTGCTTAATGATATGGGTAAGCCTGAGCAAACCGCTGAACGAGAAGGGTACTTTTGGGTTACAGATATTATGGGTAATCAAAATAGTGCATCTGCGATGGTTGCTATTCGTGATTTTGATTTAATGAACTATGAGCAGCGTAAATCTTACCTTATGTCGTTGGTCGATTTTTTGCAGATCAAACACCCTAAGGCAGTGATTGAGTTGGATATTCAAGATGTGTATAGCAATATTGCTCAAGCGATGGGGGAGAATACCCAAGCTTTAACGCGTTTGTATCTGGTGCTTGAGCAGTTAGATATTCCTGCTAAAACAATTGCAATGCGAGGCGGTACCGATGGGTCGGCGTTATCTGTCAAAGGGTTGTTTACGCCAAACTTCTTTACCGGAGCACATAATTTTCACAGTGCTTTTGAGTTTTTGCCAATTTCTTCTTTTGTTGATAGCTACAAGGTGGCACGAGCTTTGGTATTAACCCAATAACCCAAATAGATAAACGCTATTTTTAGTTTCAAGCATAAAACCCTGCCAATAATAAACGCAGGGTTTGTTTGAATCATCATCAATAGTCCGATCGCAAATCAATCAGTTTCTTATCGTGTGATAAAAATAGCTAAATTATTGGTTTAACTGGTTATATGATGCGCAGTTAAATAAAAAGATACTTTACAACAGGTCAGCTCTTCTATATTATTCATCGCACTTGCGGAGAGATGGCTGAGTGGTTGAAAGCACCGGTCTTGAAAACCGGCATACGTTTGTAGCGTATCTAGGGTTCAAATCCCTATCTCTCCGCCACTTATTTTAAAGTTGGGTTTTACCGAGCTTTAGCCAAAAATTTGGTGGGGTTCCCGAGTGGCCAAAGGGAGCAGACTGTAAATCTGCCGGCACTGCCTTCGAAGGTTCGAATCCTTCCCCCACCACCATTATTATTCCTCCTTAGTTCAGTCGGTAGAACGGCGGACTGTTAATCCGTATGTCGCTGGTTCAAGTCCAGCAGGAGGAGCCAAATTAAGCCATCCAGTTTGTTCTGGGTGGCTTTTTTTCTATATGTCTATTATCTACTTGCCTATCCGATTACTCGATCTCTGTTTATCTATTATTCGAACGTTATCCTAGCATTTACCTTTTCAAATTATTGGATGTATCTTTTTGTATTTTCAGATAAACAAAACCCCATGATGCGAAACACCATGGGGTTAATGATTTGCTTTGGTTTTAAACTAAAACTTAAGCGTACATAGGTACCAGAACCATAGTACCGACGATAACAGTAATTAGACCTGCGATAACCGGAACAACAGTACGCTTAACCACATCAAATGGGCTGATTTGTGCCATACCTGATGTTGCAACGATAACACCAGATACTGGTGAAATAGTACGACCTAAGTTAGACGCTTGTAGCATTGGGATAATTAGGAAGGCAGGGCTTAGACCTAGCTTACCTGCTAGCTGTGGTGCAAGCTCTACAAACGCGTAGAATGGTGCATTACCTGAACCGGTTGCAATTGCTGCTGCAACTGTTAATGCTGTTAGAAGTAGCATTAGAGCAACACCGCCAGCGCCCGCTTCGTCTGCAAGATGCAGTAGGTTATCGATAGCACCGACTGACATTAGACCTTGAGCAAACACACCTGCGGCAACTAATAGCATTACCACGCCTTTAAACGCATCACCCATACCGCCGTAGCACGATTCAAGATTTTCTAAAGTTAGCTTTCCATCTAAACGGTTTGTCGCATAATCGACTAAAGCACCGATGGTGATGGATAAAACAACGATAGTGTAGATATCTAGTTTTAAGCCAGGGATAGTTTCACCGTTGAAAACAAAAACACCGATGATTGGTAGGAAAGGTAAGATAGCGTAGTAGCTTGGTGCCTTCACTTCCATATGAGAAATGTCTACTTTCTCCATTGGGGTGTTGTTTTTCTTATCCAGATACTTGTTCCAGAAAAATGCAGCTACTGCCATAACGATGATGGCACAGATAGAGACAGGAAGAACGGTTTCTACCGCAAATACATGCAGAGGTAGACCCGATTTTTCAGCTGCAACGACAACGTCACCAGATGTTGGCGATAAAATGATTGCCGCTGGTGAAGCACACACAGCTGCCGCCGCAGGGCGAGAAATACCCATTGCTGTCATCATTGGGAATAGGGTCGCCATTAATAGCACACCAAGACCTGTTGCAGAACTTACCGCAAGAGACATTAGACAGGCAACAATGTATGCCGCAACTAATAAGATGTAAGGTGATTTGATAAACGACAGTGGTTTAGAAAATTGTTTTACAACGACGTTGTTGGCACCAATGTGAGTCATATAGCTTGCAAAACCACATAGCAACATGATCTGTAAGCCTAGGCCGCCCCCACGGTATTGAAGCATGTATTTCACATACTCAAGAGAATCGGTAAATAGATTACCTGTTGATGTTACCTTTGCTGGTAGGATAGTGTGACCTAATATACCTGCAATAATAAGCAGTGAAATACCGGCAGTTAATAGCACACCAGCTGCTTTGTATCCCTTCACAATGAAATAGCCTACGGCAATGGTGATTGCCAGACCAATCAATAATTCCAACATGGGAATGTCCTCATTTAAACCACTGTTACAAACAAAAAAAGCAATATTGTGAACCAATAATGCAAAAATTTTACAAATTATGTATTGGGCAATGTAGCGAAAAAAATTGCCTGTAACGATACCTATCTGCAAAAGTTATGATCTGAGACAGAAATTATTTTGTGATGTTAAATTAGTGCTACAGACATGAAAAGACTTCAAAAATGAGCTGTAAATATAAAATTAAGGTTATTATTCTCGCCAATTGTTATAAAAAACTAACAAGATAATAAAATTGTTGCTTATGACTGCTAACGTATTGTGATGTAAATGAAATTAATTCTTATTTTTGACAATGTTGTTTAACAAAGTCCATAAAAGTTCTTTCGGCGAGTGAAAGATAGCCTGTTTTACGCCAAGCCATTGCGATATCAAGATAAACCGGTGTAGCAAAAGGTACCGCAGTCACTCCAGATTCATGCTCTGTTACAAGCTCTAGTAAGGCCGATACAGCAAAATCATGACGAACGATGTTTAAGATCATCGGTAATAAATTGGTCTCAAATGAGATCTTTGGCTCAAGTTGATAGTCGCTACATACTCGATCAATAAATTCACGGTGGAAATATCCGGTTTTAAACATCACCATCTCTTGTTGAAAAAAATCATCAAAATTAACCTGCTTCTGTCGAGCGAAAGGGTGCTCTGGGCTAACAACGGCCACCATTTGTGAAGTGAGTAGATGTTCAACATTAAGAGAGTCGGGCACATTTTCATTGATAATAACCCCAAGATCGAGTTCACCATCTACCAACATTTTTCGAATTGATTGAGTACCAGCCTCGACCATGGTCAACTTTAAGTTTGGATAACGGCTTTTAAACCCCATTAAGATTTGAGGGAAAAAGTAAGATCCCAGCATACTCGGTACACCTAAACGAACTTCTCCTTTTTCTAATCCTCGTAGCTCTGCCATGGCAATATTGGCATCTTTTAACTGCTGAAGAATGATCTTTGCGTGTTGCAGTAACACTTCACCTTCATGAGTTAGAGTAATTTTTCGCTCGTTACGATGAAATAAGTCGAGTTCAAGCTGCTGTTCTAATTTCTTAATCGCAACGCTGAGTGCGGGTTGAGCAATATGAAGCTTTTCTGCGGCTTTGGTAAAATTACCCGCTTCAGCAAGAGCATGGAAATAGGTGAGCAGTCGAGTATCCATTGGCTATAATCTTTGTTTATAGAAGTTATAGTTATTATATATTTTAACTATCGAGAGTAAATTGCTACTTTTATCGCAGATATCATTTCTTTAATAGGCTATATGCGATGATTGAGAAAAATACTCCCGTATACCGACGAGCGAGCTTTGCCTTGGCATTTGGCTCTTTTCTTGTGTTTTGTAACCTCTACCTTTTTCAGCCCATGCTTCCGGTAATGGCGCAGCATTTTGCAGTGAGCGAAACACAAATAAACTGGTTACTTGCCGGAGGAACGCTCATGTTAGCTATTACGCTTGTTCCTTGGGCGGTGGGATCTGAAATCATTGGTCGCCGAAAAGTGATGATGATAAGTCTCTTTTTATTGCCAGTTATTGGGGTTGCGATGGTGTTTGCCTGCAATCTCTTTTGGCTGACAATTGCTCGGGCTTTAATGGGCGCGGCACTTGCGGGATTTGCTGCGGTTGCGGTGGCTTATATGGCAGAAGAGTTTACGCCAACTGCTTTGATGCTTGCTGTCGGAAGTTATATCAGTGCTAACTCACTAGGGGGTATTTCTGGTCGTTTATACGGTGGCTTTATGACTGAGCATTTCGGTTGGCATGCTGCCGTGATTGGTATGGCAATATTTAGCTTATTTGGCGCGTTATTAGTAAATTATTTACTGCCACAGCAACAGCATTTTGTCGCCAAAAAAGGTCAATTAAAACAGCATACGCAAGCGGCTATTTTCCATCTACGCCAACCTAAATTGTGGTTCGCTATGATTCTTGGCGGAATTAACTTTGCTCTATTTGTTAACCTCTATTCCGTGATGGGGTTCCGTCTGGTTGCTCCACCTTATAATTTACCCGTAAGTTACGCTTCAATGATTTTTCTCTGTTATTTAACAGGTACGGTAACAGCACGTTTAAGTGGTCGCTGGGCTGAAAAATTTGGTTCTATTTCGGGTATGGCACTCGGTATTACTATCAGTATGCTGGGTATGTGGGTTGCACTGATTGATTCTATCTATGCAATGTTAATTGCCTTGCTATTGATCAGCTCCGGCGCATTTTTAACGCACTCATTGGCTTATGCTTGGGTTAGTCATAAGGCGACCGACGCCAAAGCAACGGCAACTGCACTGTATTTAGTTCACTATTATGTTGGTGGCAGCTTAGGTGGATTTTTCTTAATTTATTGCTGGCAACACGGTGCATGGCTTGGTGTTGTTACTGGTGGCTCAGTTTTATATTTATTGGCTTATGTTATTTGCTGGTGGTTACATCGCTCTCATACTTCCCAAGTTAATCAATCGGTTGCTACTGCGAAATAAAAAAACGCAGCACTAATCGGGGGGAAGTGCTGCGTTAAGATCAATAATAGAGGAAGTGTTAATTATTGTTATAAGCTTAATAAATTAATCAGCTAAAGCCATCGCTAATAAAGAGATCGGATGGATGGTTTCTAGCTGTGTGTTCTCTTCAATTTGCCACTTACATGTTTCACAATCGGTAATTGCAAAATCGGCATCCGCAGCTTTGATTTGTTCAAATAAGTCGTGACCTATCTTCATTGAAGTGTCGTAGTTTTCAGTCTTAAAGCCGTAAGTTCCGGCAAGACCACAGCATTGACTATCAAGCACTTGAAGTTCTAGCCCAGGGATCATTTTAAGCAGTTCGATGGTGTATAAGGTTCCACCCATACGCTCAAGGTGACATGGCGTGTGATAAACCACTTTTTTATTAATTGGCTTCATTTTTGGCATATTGCCGTTCATGAACTCTTTCAATAAAAACTTCGTCACATACTCAATTTTGTTGGCTACTTTGCTGTTATCAACCTTTAATACATGAGGATATTCTTCGCGTAATGTAAAGGCACAAGTGGAAGAGGTTGAGACGATAGTTGAATCATACTGCTCAATGGCTTGTTCAAAGTTTTTAACATTAAGACGAGCGTTTTTCTTCGCTTTATCAAAGAATCCATTAGCAATTAGAGGTACGCCGCAGCATTTCTCTTTACCCATCAACTGGACGCCTAATCCCATTGCATTCATCACTTTGACAAAATCTTTACCTTGGTCTGGGTTGTTATAATTTACATAGCAACCGTGGAAATAGTGTACGTGACGAGTAAAGTTTTGCTGCTCTTGACCGTGTTTTTTATACCAGCCACGGAAAGTACCGTGAGAGTATTTCGGTAAGCTTTTATGGTCATGTACACCAATGGTTTTATGCATGATGGTTTTGACCGGTTTTGATCCTGTTACTGCATTAATAACCGGCGCAAAAGGTGTTGCAACAGTACCCATTAAATCGGTGTGACTTAAGACAAAATCACGAATTGTTTTAATGTTCAGATCCATTTTGGCATGCTGATCACGAGCTGAAGCAATCAGATCACCAATTTTCACACCCGATGGGCAGGCGGTTTCACAGCGCTTGCAGTTGGTACATAACTTTAGGGTTTCATCATAAAAATCAGGGCTTTTAATACGTAAGCGTTCGCCATCAGGTCCACACTGTTTTGGGCCCGGATATTGAGGATTGGCTTTAGCAACAGGGCAGTAGACGGTACATACTGTACATTTAATACATTGGTCGAAACTGGTGTCTTTTAGTAGGCTCATGCTGTTGCCCCTTCTACTTGTTGCTCTGTTTGCTGGTGTTGCTTGATAATTTGTTCTGCGACATAAAAACCGGTACTGATGGCTACGCCACTGCCACAGCCTTGGAATACCGGATCATAATGGGCCATAAGTGCTCCGGCACAATAGAGGTTTTCTATCGTTTGACCTTGAATACTTGGTTGTAACTGGGTATTAGATTCAATACCAATGGCCATAAATGGATGTGCTTGCTTGGCAAAAAACTGTTTTTGATACCAGTGATCGCGGTGCGAGTTTTCTGCCATATCTAAGTTGAAAATAGGCTCTTCGATATGCGTTCTATGAGCGGTCATTCCTTTACTGAAGAAACTGCCCGTTGCAATTAGGTAGTGCTCTGCTTGAAGAGGCATATCCCAATGGTTACGAGTAAAAATATGTTTTAAACGGCCGTGTTCGAAGACGCCTTGCTTAACTTCATCACCTACTAAGATCAAACCACCTAATGATTTGAAATAGGCCTTCATCGCTTCTTCTATACGAATACCCAATAATGATGGCGGCATGGTTGGTAGTTCACAAATGTTGTAGCCTGTTAGCTCCTCTAGACGCTTAATCACTTTTGCGCCATCGCCATTGCCAAACACAGCAGGAACCACAACAAGATCTGCGCGACCAACTCGAATTTTCATATCATCAGCAAAGACCTTTAATTTAGCTTCATCTTTGAGTACTCGGCCAATATCGATGGAACGAAATTCACAAGGATTACGCTGCATTTTGGCAAAATCGGGTAGTTCAACTGCGGCGGTTATGATCTCAACATGGTTAAATTGAGGCAGTTTGCGAAGATTATCTGCCGCCAATTCTGGTTGAAAATCACGGAATCCATCCATGGTCACTAAAGCAAGGCGCTGAATACCTTTACTCAAATTGTGCAGAGGGAAGGGGTGTACAGTTTGTTGTGATAACCAAGTTGCACGAAATGTTCCCATTGGCGTTAAACGTAAGTGGTTGGTGAAATCTGCTTGATGGCTAAGTTCAATACCACGTTTTGCCATGGTGTGTTGATACCACTCAAGAGCACGTTTCACAACATCTGAACCCAGTTTACTGTAGGGATGATTTGGGCTTTGCTGTGCCAGTTCAGTAAAGGCATCAAACGGTTTTTCAACTAATTGACCATCGGGTAAACGGCTAAGTAAATCAATTGATCCTGATGAAAAGTGAAGGGCACTTTGGCCTGCTGCAACAACGGCGGTTTTTAAGCCAGCTTCAGCACAACGAATCGCACCACTTAATCCAGCAACGCCGCCGCCAATTACTAAAGTATCAAATTTCATAATGCGGCCTCGTCTGTGTATTGCTGTGGTTGTGGGCTTTGTTCATCGGTTTGTGGGATATCGCTAACACCAAATAAGCCTTCATAAATCCAATAGGTAAATTCGCCTTCGCGTAGGGCATCACCCCAGAAAACAGGTTTGATCCCTTTCCAGCGCTCTTCTAAGAAATGTTGTAATAATTGACTTGCTTGGGTACCTGTTGCATCGCCATATTCGGCAAAAAGACCTGCGGCACGGTAAGAGCATAACTCGCCCTGACAAGGACCCATACCAACCCGAGTTCGACGACGTAGATCAACCAGGTTATGAACATCTAGCTCTTTGATTGCGTATTCCACTTCGCCACTGGTCACCATTTCACATTCACAGATAACCGCTTGGCTTTTCTTCTCTTCTTTGAGGAATTTTGCTGCGCGTTCACCATGACGGTAATACGCTGATTGGTAGACGGGTTTAGCAAGGCTTGCGGTATGTTTAATGTTATCTGATGCCTGCTCAGAACCAGGAAGCGGTTTCTCGTGGGTAATACAAGGCATCGTATTGCCCAGTTTTTTCGCAACAAGATCGGTCGTCCATTCTGCCATCATACGATAAGTCATAAGCTTACCGCCGGTAATGGTGATAAATCCGTCCATACCATCGCGTTCATGGTGATCAAGAAGAACAATACCTCGACTGATGTTTCGACCGCTGGTATCGCCATCTACGGCAACAAGTGGACGAACACCGGCATAGGCTCGAAGGACGCGGGTATTGGCCATAATTGGCGCAAGTTTAGTGCCTTCTTCAAGTAAGATATCAATCTCTTTACTGGTGACATGAAGATCATCAATTTTGTCATAATCAATACGTTCAGAAGTGGTACCAATAAGAGAGATGGTATCACCTGGCACCAAAATATCGGCATCGGATGGTTTACGACAGCGGTTGATCACCAAATTGTTAATACGGTAATCCAGGATCAACAGAGATCCTTTGGCAGGGAACATTTTGATATTAAGATCGGCATACTCACAAATTTGTTGGCCCCAGATCCCTGCGGCATTGACTACCTGTTGTGCACGTATCTCAAAGTGTTCGCCTGTTTTTAAATTTAGGCAATTAACTCCTTTTACCGTTTGTCCATCACGAATGAGGCTAGTTACCATAGTGTGGTTAAATAATCGAGCACCATGCTCAACCGCATCAATTACGTTTGACGCTGCTAATCGGAATGGATCTAAGGTGCCATCTGGAACTTTGACTGCACCAATTAGGTTAGGGTTACAGTTTGGCTCAAGACGTAGGGCTTCTTGAGGGGTTAATTGTTCTACGTCAATATCGGCTTGCTGACACGATGTAATAAATTGTTTTTGGAAATCGAGATCATCATCAGGCAAAGAGATAAAGAGGCCTTGTGTATCTTCAACACAGTGACGGGCTATTTTTTTCAGGATTCGGTTTTCGACAATACACTCACGAGCAGATTCACTGTCTGTTACCGCATAGCGAGCACCAGAATGAAGTAGGCCGTGATTTCGACCGGTTGTACCAGAGGCGAGATCATCCTTTTCGATAAGTATGCAGTTGATGCCACGTAGTGCACAGTCACGCATAATGCCTGTACCTGTTGCGCCACCACCAATAATTACGACGTCTGTTTCAAACCAACTAGTCATGTTCGTTTTCGCTTATTGTTGTTTTTTTGCTCACACAGAACCGCATGGATTCCTTTCTTGTGGCTAAATATGCCATTTTTTATGGGGGTATTATTTGATCGGCACCTCAAAATGCGCGAACGAACATTATTTAATGAACGAAAACGCAAAAACTTTGAACTTGAGCGTATTACTTTTATCGCGAATGCTGTTTATTTTAATTTGAAACTGTATATTCTTTATTCATCATAGGCATAGATAGTTCGCTGTAAGGAGTCACTATATGAATAAGAAGTTAATTGGACTGTTTGCTCTGCTTTGTTCTGGCGTTGTATCGGCTGCGACCTACTCAACACCAGTAAAACCTGTGGTTGTGGTTAATGATGGCTTATTAGGACAGCGAGTTTGCTATTACGATGGGAAATCGTTCTCTCTTGGTTCAATTCTGCAGGTGGGTAAGCATTATATGATCTGTAAAGAAGCCTTTGATTATGAATCGAATGGCAATTTGCGTTGGTATCCACTAAATGAAGATAAGGCATCATCAAGTAAGAAATAGCGGATATACCCAAGTGATTCTCGCTAAATGATGTTGTCTGAATAGACTTGGGTATATAAGGCGTTAAGGGGAAAAGAAATTAGTACCGTTATTTTTTGAGCACCAGTTGATTGTTATCTAAAACATAAACTTGAGATTTGGCAACATCAGCAGGTAGGGCATAAGGCGTGTTTTCGCCGTGGGTTTTGTAATCGATCTGGATCGTGACAGGATCGGTTTTAAGTATATTGATCTTTTCAACGGCAATTCGATCGCCAATAAACACATTTGCAACATTATTGAGTTTGTTGGCATTTTCTTTAAATAAAGCTAAATAATAGAAAGATCCGCTACCTGAATTGGTCACGATAAAGGTTGAGGCTAGGTAATTATTGCTTTGTTTAATCTGATTGGTGTCTAGATAAATAGTGCTGTTATCTCCTTCATCTTCTCCTTGGTAATGACCAACAAGATAAGGTTGTTGCTGCAATTTCTCTATTGCATCTAAGTGAATGGTTGATTGAGTATCTGGCACCATGACTTGCCAATGTTGAGGATGCTTAACTAACTGAGTTAAGGGTTCTGACTCGTTGTTTTTCGCCCCAACATAAAGACTTCCTACACCTAAAATAATTGCGGTTGTTAATAAAGCCCATTTTTTCATGACTGATCCTCGTTGTTTACGTTGTATACTCAGCTACTTGATGTTACTTGGGTATATTAAGGATAGGACAAGATTCGATATTTTTAGTTTCTTCTGTTATTGAGTATACTTTGTGCCATTCTCTGTTTAGATTCTATTATTATGGCAACGGGTTACCTAACATTTCTTATTCCTGCACTGCTAGGTGCACAACTGGTATTTTCTCTTGTTTTAACCAAAGGGGAAATTTGTCCTGGACAACGTGGACGAGTACATAAAACCCTTCCGGTATTGCTGCTTGGTTGGATTATTGCAACGATTGCTCAACCTTTTGCTGTTCTTCCTTTTTTAGCGTTAGCTTTTTTTACAGTAAAAGTAAAAACCGGTAAAACACGTGATGCGGGACCAATTAAAGCCCTTTATGGTGCCGATGTTCTTGCCGCTTTTTGTTGGCTTTTACTTCTTCCATCAATGACATTAGCGCAAACTGGATTAAGTCTTGTTTCTATTGTGCTATTTGGTGCTTTAGTCGGTCACTTATTGTTGACACAAGCGCGTACTCGATTACAAGCTTTTCATAAGATTCTGCCTTTTGCGGGTTTTGTGAGTGGTATCTTGGCTGTTTTGTGCTTATGTGCCCATATGATGACATTGAGTGAGCAACAAATAAGCCAATTAACGGGATCATTTATTGCTGCATTGGTATTGCTGGTAGCTGGTCTTTTAGTATGGGTTGGTCATATTCTGCTACATAAAACGGTGAATAAGTGGCAGTTGTTGGTAGCTCTTGCTCTTTTGATTCTTTCTGGTGCCGTTCAGCTTAATTTATTTTATTGATTTTTAGCGTTAAAACTTAGCGCCCAAGTTCTGTAAACATTGAGCCTTGTCGATTTGTGATATCGGTGAGGCTTTTTTTGGTCTCTTTATTGTTATAGCGACTATTCTTAATAAGGTGGTTACCTATTTTAGGGTTGGAGGTTATATGGAGATCAATAACTTACTAGGTATGGATGGTAACATTGTTATCGGTATTGTTAATGAAAGACTGCGTTTAGAATGTTGCAGTATGGATGAGCTTGTTAGCCGTTATGAGCTTGATCAAGATGAATTAACAGAAAAAATGGCACAAATGGGGTATCAATACGATCCTCTTACCAATCAATTTCGCTAAAAGTGTTATTCGCAATATCATCACATTGGTAAACCGCAACCTCAATATACGAGCCTAGGCTATTTGTGTATTGAGGTTGTTTTTATATCGGCTAAATGGTGCTGACACTGTTCTTTAGCGGTAGCAAAGAAGGCTTGTAAATAAGGCTTTTTCTTATCTGCTTCTCTTACTGCGGCAAATAAACGTCGCCATAGTCCTTGCTCTAACGGTTTACTGTTAATCAATCCTTGCTTGGCAAAATCATCTACAGCCCAGTTTGGTAGAGCGGCAACTCCTAAGTTTGCTGAAACCATTTGAATCAACATTAAAGTATTATCTGCTTGTTTCCATTGCCGTGGCTCGATGTGGGCAGGCTGTAGAAAATGTTTAACGAGATCAAGGCGCTTTTTCTGCACTGGATAACTGATTATGGTTTGAGATTGCAGATCTTGCGGTGTTATCGACGTTAGTTTGGCAAGAGGTGAGTGATTCGCAACAATTAATCGCATTTCAAAATCAAAGAGTGGCTCGTAGTGAATATCGCTGCGAGTTTGAATATCAGATGTGATCACAAGATCTAACTCGCCTGATGCCAATGCTGATATGGGTTCAAAACTAAAGCCAGAAGAAAAATCGAGGCCGACATTTGACCAATGGCGCTGATATTCTTTTAAAGCCGGCATGAGCCATTGAAAACATGAATGGCACTCAATAGCCATATGTAAACGACCCGAATTACTTTGCTGTAGATCTGAGATATCCGTTTCTGCTTGAAAGATTTTTGGGATGATCTCATCGGCTAAAGTTAATAAGCAGTGGCCCTCTTGCGTAAATTTCACTGGGCGAGTTTTTCGTAAAAAAAGTTGGCAACCGAGTCTTAATTCAAGATCTTTGATTTGATGAGATAGAGCCGATTGAGTGAGACACAGTGTATTTGCAGTGGCACTCAATGAGCCAGTTTCTCGTAATGTTGTTAGGGTTTTGAGGTGTTTGAGTTCAATCATACAACAACGATCCTTGTTATTTTATGAGTCATTAGATATTCACTGTAACGTGTAACTATGGAGCTGTAAACATCTAGACGTCTATAATGTCAATGTTAGTAAGTTGAGTAAATTTCATAATCTACTTCAATTCTTTGTGATTGTTATCACTTCTTGCTTCCCGCAAGGTAAAGGCTAATCAGAACGTAATGGAATAACGTAAAGGGATTGCACGATGACAATAAACAAAACAAAAACGCATATTTTAGGATTTCCGCGTATTGGTAAAAAACGTGAGTTGAAGTTTGCGCTAGAGAAATATTGGCGCCAAGAGATATCTCAATCTGAATTGCTGGATGTTGGCAGTAAAATTCGAATTGAGAACTGGCAACTGCAACAGCAAACGGGATTAGACTTTGCGACTGTTGGTGATTTTGCTTGGTATGATCATGTACTTGGAACCAGTCTTTTGCTTGGTCACATACCAAAGCGCCACCAACACTGTTTTCCTACCTTAGATACGTTATTTGGTATTGCTCGTGGTAAAACGGCAACCGGTTGTGGCTGTGCTGCGGGTGATATGACCAAGTGGTTTAATACAAATTATCACTATATTGTGCCCGAATTTAGTGCAGATGATCGTTTTACTGTGAGTTGGCCACAACTATTTGAAGAAGTGGCTCAAGCTCAAGCTGCGGGGCATCAAGTAAAGCCCGTTTTATTAGGGCCGCTGTCTTATCTTTGGCTAGGAACAGAAAAAGATGAGGATCCTAATTTTGACCGTCTTTCATTACTGCCAAGGCTTATTGCTGCGTATCAACATATTCTGAGTAAATTAAAAGCGTTGGGGGTTGAGTGGGTTCAAATTGATGAGCCAATACTGTCGTTAGAGTTACCTACCAATTGGATTCATTCATTTAAGTTAACTTATCAGATGCTTCATGGTTACAGTAAATTGTTGCTGGCCACTTACTTTGATGATGTTACCTCGCAGTTAGATAAAATAGTCGAATTGAATGTTGATGGAATTCATATCGATGCGGTCAGTTCGCCGAGTCAATTGAGTCAGGTTGCTAATGCAATTCCAAATCATTGGGTGCTCTCTGCTGGTGTGATTAATGGCAGAAATGTTTGGCGGGCAGATTTAGCATCTTGGTTGGAAGTGTTAGCCCCGATTAAAGCCTTGCTAGGAGAACGCTTGTGGTTAGCCAGTTCTTGTTCTCTGCTGCATAGTCCAATTGAGTTATCACAAGAGAGTAAACTTAATCCTGAGGTAAAACAGTGGTTTGCCTTTGCTCATGAAAAATGTCATGAACTATCTTTACTGGCAAGAGCTCTGGATGGAGAAGACGAAGCTGAAGTACAGTGCAGAACATACAGCGAAGTGATTCACTCGCGCCAGAAAAATACTAAAGTCAATAATAGTGAAGTACAACAGCGAGTGAATAACACTGATTTTTCTAATAGTTCGCGAACTGTGAGTTTTAGCCAACGAAAAGTATTGCAACAGAATAAATTACAACTGCCGCTGTATCCGACAACGACCATAGGTTCTTTTCCTCAAACCGGTGAGATCCGCACTCAACGTCGAGACTTTAAAGCGGGTCGCCTGGATAAAACAAGTTACGATGCGGCAATGAAAGCACAGATAAGAGATGCAATAGCAAGACAAGAACGTCTCGGTTTAGATGTGCTGGTTCATGGCGAAGCAGAGCGTAATGATATGGTCGAGTATTTTGCTGAACATTTGGCTGGTTTTGTCTCTACTCAGTTTGGATGGGTTCAAAGTTATGGTTCGCGTTGTGTGAAGCCTGCGATTGTGGTGTCTGATATTTATCGTTCTCAGCCGATTACGTTAGAGTGGGCGAGTTATACTCAGTCTCTTACTGATAAACCCGTGAAAGGCATGCTTACCGGGCCGGTAACGATTTTAGCTTGGACTTTCCCAAGAGAAGATATTTCAAAACAAGAGATTGCAAATCAAATTGCATTGGCTTTACGAGATGAAGTAGACGATTTGCAACAGCAGGGTATTGCGATTATCCAGATTGATGAGCCTGCTCTACGCGAAGGGTTACCGTTAAAAGAATCACAGTGGGAAGCGTATTTAACTTGGGCGGTGAATGCATTTAAGGTAGCTGCAGGTAGTGCTAAGCCAGAGACTCAGATTCATACACATATGTGTTACAGCGAGTTTAATCATATTATTTCTGCTGTGGCGGATCTTGATGCCGATGTGATTACGATTGAAACTTCTCGCTCTGATATGGCATTGCTGGGTGCTTTTGAAGCGTTTAATTACCCAAATGATATTGGACCGGGAGTGTATGATATTCATTCCCCCAATATTCCCAGTAAACAAGCAATTATTGATCTGTTAACCAAAGCGGAGCGATGGATTGAACCACAAAAATTATGGGTAAATCCTGACTGTGGTTTAAAAACACGAAACTGGCAGGAGTGTGAGGCCGCCCTTGAAGTGTTAGTTGATGCTGCCAAAGAATTACGACTGCGAAATCACCAAACAATGTTGCATACCACATAACATTGCTTACCGTATAACAAACAAAAACCGAGTAGGTAAACCTAATCATTGATTCGGTGGCTACTCGGTTTGTTATTTTTTACTCTATTTTTCTGCTCTCTCTATGCTTACTCGCTTTTACAGCTTGCAGGTAGACGGCAAAAAATTACTCAGCGTCTTGGTTTTCCGCTTTGCGAGTAAAAGTTAATTTGTGTTTTGGTGACTGAAGAGTCAGAGTATCACCAGCAACTTTAGCTGTGCTCCAGTTGCTTAGTGCTTCTGTAATAGTACCTTCAACAAGCATCGCTGGCTCTGGACATGCCATCATTGTCATACCCATTTTCTCAATGCGTAGTTGGCCGTCTTTTAGTTCAGCTTGACCAAAGTAACGGTTACAGCCAGAGTGACCGCTTGCACCTAGATCTTTTGATAGCTCAAGAGTTGGTGCTACATCAGGTTCTGCCATATTTAGAACTTGGTTATCAACTTCTGTTAGAACCCAAGTTTGACCCGTTAACTCTGCCGCAGTTGCAGGTTTTGCTGGTGTATTTACGTTGTTGCTCGCACATGCTGCTAACATCATAGGAAGTGCCAATACTGTAAGTAAACGCTTTTTCATTATCTAGTCCTGATATTTTATTATGTTGCGTATCGAGCGAGAATAGCGAATATCCCTATTGTTGCTCGTTGCAATCGAAAGATGAAGTGATGAGTCGATCAACAAGATCACCACATAAATACACTTCAACTTCTTCTAATTCAGTCATGCCAACTATTATACTCAAGTCATTTGAGTACCTAAAAGAATACTCGTAAATTAGGTTACTATTGTTAGCATAGTGTCGATAAATGTAATCTGAATCATCATTAATATAAAGAGCTTCGGAATATTCAGATACAATTTGTGATGTGAAGATCTAAAAAACAGACTTGCTGGTGGTTTTTTATGCGGTCAAATAAACAAAAAGGCAGACGTTTAAGCCTACCTTTTTATTGTTACGCTAATGTAGATTAAGCTTGTTTACTTACCACATTGGCTTCATCTTTTTTCTCAACCATATGTAAATGCACATCTTGTTGAGGGAATGGGATAGAGATACCTTCACGGTCAAAGCGCATTTTCACTTCTCGGGTAATATCCCAATAAACATCCCAATAATCTTCGGTCTTCACCCAAGGGCGGACAATAAAGTCGACAGAAGAACTATTTAAAGTATGTAATTTAATGGTTGGTTCTGGAGAACGTAATACGCTTTCGTGAGACTCAACAATTTCATGTAATACTTTTTCTGTTAATTCAATATCATCGCTGTAGCTAATGCCAAAAATCATATCGACACGGCGAACACGTTCATGGGTAACGTTTTTGATGATATCGCCCCAAATCTTACTGTTTGGCACAATAATGATTTGGTTATCAAAGGTTTTGATGGTGGTATTAACTAAGCTCATATGGCTTACTTTACCTGATACGCTACCAGCTTCTACAAAATCACCCACATCAAACGGACGATAGATAAGCAGCATCATACCTGAGGCAAAGTTAGATAGAGTATCCTGTAAGGCAAAACCGATGATCACACCCGCCACACCGAAACCGGTTAGGATAGGGGTTAAGTCAAGACCGATTTGTGATAATGCAATCAATAAGCCGATACAGAACACACCTTTACCTGACATCGAGATAAAGAATTCTTGCATTAGCTGTGACATCTTTAAGTTTGGTGATGTCACTGCGCGTTTAACCATTTTACGAGTTAAATTTTTCAGCATACGAGCTAAGAAAATGATTAAAACAAAAATCAGAATCTTAAACAGCATTTGAGGTGCATTAGCAAAGACCCAACTGCCAAGCTCATGAGTCCAAGATGAAACAATCGACCAAATAACTTTGGTGTTTAGGAGATCGTTAGTAACGTTACCTGTTGTTTCAAATAGCTGCTGTTTATATTCAGAAGTATCAATACCCATCTTATCAGCAACACCAGCAAGATAAGTAAGACTTTGAGTATCACTTGCCACTTTACGTTGAGCAAGGATATGCATAATTTGTACAGATGCTTTTTCGCTTTCTGCCGCTGATTTTAGCTGTTTACCCAACAGTTCTTCTTGTTGGCTGTTAAAATTAAGCGCGGCAGACATAAACTCAAGTTGATGCTCAACCTCAGACATCAAGCGTTGTTCTGATTTAGGTTGAGGCAGACCCAGAGTCTTCATCCACTGGTAGTTTTGCCATTGTTCTCCCAGTAGGCGAACTGAAAAACGACGAGCTTCATCTAGATTTTTTTGAGCAAGTAATTTCTCTTCATTACTTGCTTTATCTAGTTTCTTCTCATCATCTTTAATTTTTTTATTGAGATAGGTTGTTGCTGTTCCAATAAATTGGATTTGTTGACGAACTTGTCCAACAATCTTGTCTTTATCTTCTTCGGTATGATTTGCAACAAGCCCGCTTAATACATCACGCATTTGCTCATTTTTATTGAGCAGTTGTAAGCGAACCACATCCTGAGATGTTCCTGTCATGGTTACAGACTCTTTTTGGAGTTCTGTAATCTCTGTATTTAATTGATTTAACTTATCTAATTCTGGGTCACTGTTTTGTGCAAAGGTCAACGTTGACACAAACAGCATTAATAAAACCAGTGCACGCATGCGTAAAATCACTCCTGAAGTCGGGTCTGGTTCGGTTCGTGGATATAGCCTTATCCATCACTGAATAAAGTGGCTGGATTATAGCGAAATTTCTACAAGATGCGGCAGTTTTTATGAATGTTTTTTATCTTGGTTGATGCTATATAAGTATTACTTTCGGAGTTATTTACGCTACTAAGTCTTGACGGCATAAAAATCGATGTTGGTGGAAAATCCAGCACCAATCTGGAAGCCAATTTTCGTGGGTTAATATTATCGTCTTAGACTTATTTTGCTGGGCCAGTATTTCACAGAGGAAGGCATAGTGATTTGGATTACAAATAAGTACATCACAAGCTGAAGCTGCCAGTATGTTCACATCGTGTGGCTGACCCTCTTTTTGATGAATAGCGATTAATGGCGTTTTATTAAAAATAGGAGACTGGACAATTAAGTTTTCATCGATTGGATGGCTGGTTAGGCAACCAATCAAACGGCTTCTACATGGGAGGTAAGCAATAAAATTTAACCAGGCGATAAACTCTTGTTTTAGATCTTTATTGAATGCTTTCATGCTCGTACATTTCCATTAGTGATGACTTATCTTGAGCGTATATTGACTTTAGTTATGTAATGTCATGATTTGGTCAGGAATTTCTATGGTTTTAGTAAAGTATTTAATATGAAATTGATGATAAACTAAATGAGATGCTTAATTGGCACTTTATTGACTAACTTATTCTTACTAAGAATTGATTTTGGTTGTAATGTAAAGTTTGGTCAATAATAATTGTTTTGCATATGCTTAGAGGTAGGATTATCATCCCCATAGATACTAGGGTTAATAATAAATAAAGTAATAATGACATCTAAATTTATAAAAGTGATCATTTTTATAATGATCATAAGTGTGACTACATACGTAATTAAAATTAACATTGATGTAAAAAAATCACCTGTTTCTCTTATTGATGTTGTTAATAATAAAGATGAACAATCCGTATTAGATTTTAAATTTAAATGCGTCACTGATGAGTGTGAAGTGATCAACGCCTTCTTAGCTTTGCCAGTATCAAATTATCCTTATGAATATCAAGAGATTGCAGAGAGTATTCGTCCTATATTACATACCCCGCAGGGCGCTAAGATTGGAGTGACTATCTTAACTCAGGTTAAAGATGCTTTAAGTGATAATAAACCTGCCCAACTTTATTTATTAAGAAAGATCAGTACCCTAAGGTTTTTATCACAAGACCTATATGGAATGATCCAACCTTCGATTGAATATTTAGCTTTAGCCAAAGAAGAGGGTGATCCTTATTTAATCGCTGTAGGAACAGTTAATTTAGCCAGTATTATCAGCTATTTTGAGGGTTACTCAACGTCGAATCGGTTATTACGAAATCTATTATCATCTCACATGGGACATAGTGAGAAATGGCAGAGATTAAAAATAAGAAGTCTTTTAATTTTAGCTGAAAATAAAATAGCTAACGGCGAATATTATAAAGCATCGTTAACACTAAATGATCTAATAAAAAACAAACCTAAAATGCCTTATAATGAATGGGATGATTATTTGATTTACATATTGGCTTTAAAATCAGAAATAGCCATGAACCTTGGATTTAAAGATGAATCGTATCAATTAATTAAACAAGCTAAAAATTTACTTAAAAACGATGATCATAATTTCTTAGTAGATAAAGATATTGCGGTAAAAAGCGTTGAGCTGCAATGGTTATTAAAAAATGATAATCATATAGAACAGCACATTGATTTACCCGAGTTATTAAATCGTTATACAGCAGCGACTAATACTCGCTATGTTAAAATGCTTTATAAGGGGTTGTTAGAATATTATTACAGAAAAGAAAATTATGATGATTATTATCAGTTACGTCAGACATATGAAGCTGAAATGGAGAAGCGTGCTGGGATAAGTTATAAGTTGTTATTCTCTAATGCAGCATCAAATATTAATAACAAATCATTGAAAAATAACAATGACTTGTACATTAAACGGTTTGAGTGGTTAACTTATGTCTTGTTGGGCTTAGTTTTCTTATTAACATTTGCTTTGTTTAAACTAGTACATCTGCAGCGTGAAAATGTACTAGATGGTTTAACATTAATTGGCAATCGGAAAAAGTATAATAATACGCTAAAAGAGATAGGGAATAGACCTTATTATTTAGCACTGTTTGATATTGATAACTTTAAACAGATTAATGACCATTATGGTCATGATTTTGGTGATCTTGTTTTACAAGAAATATCTCAAAAAATAGATTTTATTTTGCCCAAAGTAGCTCAAATATTCAGAATTGGTGGTGAAGAGTTTGCTATTGTAATTCGTCACCATGACCCTCTATTTGTTAAAAGTGAGATGGATAGGGTTCGCCAATTTATACAAAATATCAAATGGCCTGATGAACATTTACAAGTGACGGTAAGCATGGGGTTAGGATTGTCTGTAAATGGTAGCGATGTTTACAAGTTAGTCGATGAAAAGTTATATATGGCTAAGAAATTAGGTAAGAATAGGATAGAAATGTAATCTTTGTTTATTGTTCAGCGACTTCGAAATGTAGAATTAGAGCGTTGATATGAATTAGATGTCTTATATGTCTAGATAAAAAAAGCCCCTCACTAGGAAGGGGCAAATATACCATCGCTTTTATTATAAGAAATTCATATTAACCAAAATCACCATTCACATAGCCACGAGTACGATCATCTTGTGGTTGATTAAAGATCACTTGCGTATCATCATGTTCAACCAGTTCACCCATAAGAAAGAAAGCTGTTCTATCTGAGATACGACGAGCTTGTTGCATTGAGTGGGTTACGATAACGATGGTGAACTCTTTCTTTAGAGATTCCATCAAATCTTCAATTTTCTTTGTTGCAATAGGGTCGAGTGCAGATGTGGGTTCATCCATCAAAATCACTTCGGGTTTCATTGCAATGGTACGAGCGATACATAAACGTTGTTGCTGACCGCCTGATAAACCAAAGGCATGAGATTTAAGACGATCTTTAACTTCATCCCAAAGAGCGGCTCCACGAAGAGATTGCTCAACGATTTCATCTAACACTTTTTTATCTTTAATGCCTTGGGCACGAAGACCGTAAGCGACGTTCTCATAAATACTCATTGGAAATGGGTTAGGCTTTTGGAATACCATGCCCACTTTGATTCGCAGCTGAGCAACATCAATATTGCCGTAGATATCCTGATCTTCCATCGTCAAGCTACCATTGATTTTTACCCCTTCAATTAGATCATTCATCCGGTTTAGACAGCGTAGTAAAGTTGATTTACCACAGCCTGAGGGGCCGATAAGCGCTGTAACCTGACGATTAGGAATAGGCAAATTGATATTTTTTAAAGCGTGGTTTTGACCATAAAAAAGATTTAGATTTTCAATATTAAATTTGTTCATTATTCGGTTTCCTAAAATCAGGTTAATACGTTGCAGTATTGAAGCGACGAGCAATCAGTTTGGTGATCAAATTAATGATTAAGACCACAACAATAAGAATGGTGGCTGTCGCATAAGCCTGATTCCATTCATGAACCGTATACAGTTCTTGAGTTAATTTATATAGGTGAACGGTTAAGGTACGGCCCGAATCGAAAGCACTTTCTGGAATACGAGCAACCATACCTGCGGTTAGAAATACCGGAGCTGATTCGCCAATAACACGTCCAACACTTAAAATAATTGAGGTAACAATACCGGGCATTGCACTAGGCAAAATAAGACGCCAGATAGTGTAGATTTTTGAAGCTCCTAATCCGTATGAGCCTTCTCGATAAGTCTGAGGTACTGCCATCAATGCTTCTTCGGTAGTACGAATAATCACGGGCAGAATTAAAATACTCAGTGTTAGTGCGCCTGCTAGAATTGAGTATCCAAAACCCAGTACTACAACGAAGAATGTCATACCAAACAGGCCGTAAATGATAGATGGAATACCGGCAAGTGACTCTGTACAAAAACGAATTACTTTGACTAAACGACTTCCTACTTTGGCATATTCGGTTAGATAGATAGCGGTCATAATGCCAAGTGGAGCAGCAACGGCAATGGACGCAATAACCATATATATTGTCGATACGATCATTGGCCATATCCCAGACTCTTCACCCAGCGTGGTGTAGTCGCTGGTGATAAAAGACCAGTTCACATGGGACAAACCATTACTTAAGATGTACCAAACAACCCAAAGTAAAAAACCAACGGTAATAGAGGCGGATAACCAGATAACACCTTGTGCAATAATATCTTTTATTCGTTGATTTTTTTGATTAGCGAAGACTAAAGACATAATAATTACCTCGCACCTTTAGCGTTTAAATACAGTAAGCTGGCATTTAGAATCATAATGAAGACCAGAAGAACAATACCTGTCGCGTAAAGGGCGCTCGCATGAATACCTGTAGCGTAAGACATTTCAATAGCAATATTGGCGGTTAAGGTTCGTGCTGAATCTAAAACACCACGGGGCATGGCTGGTGAGTTACCCATTACCATGATGATGGCCATGGTTTCACCAAGTGCACGTGCAATACCTAAAATAACCCCCGTCATAATTCCTGAACGAGCGGCAGGGATAAGTAAACGGAAAATGGTAAACATATGAGAAGCCCCAAGAGCTAATGAGCCTTCTTTATAGGTACGAGGAACTGCGCGAATAGATGTTTCTGATACTGCAATTACCGTTGGCAAAATCATAATCGCGAGAACAATGATACCGGCCAAAATACTATTGCCAGCAGGAACATTAAACAGATCCTGAATCATTGGTACGATAATCACTAAACCAAAGAAACCGTAAACAACGGAAGGAATACCCGCTAACAGTTCAATCATTGGGCGGACAATATTAGCAACTGGCTTTGGTGCAACCTCAGCGATAAATACTGCAGTAAGTAGGGCAATAGGCACCCCAATTAAAACAGCACCAAACGTCGATGCTAATGAGGCAACAATCATTGGCGCAATGCCATACAGGGCAGGTGGAAGCCAATCTTGGCCAAATACAATGCCTGTTACGCCTGAGTGGGCGAAAGCTGCAAAGCCTTCACGAAAAATAAAATAGCCGATTGTAACTAATGATAAAATGCCGATGGCAGCACTAAGTAAGAATAAATTCTTAAAAAATAATTCACGCCAATCGACACTCTTTTTAGGTTTTAGTACCGTCATAGTGGTGGCCGTGTTTTCAATATTATTTGCGATGGTCATACATAAACTCCATACACTAAACAATAGCTGCTTAGTGAGGGATGTGCTTAACCATTTTTAATTATCGTTAAGCACATAAATTTTTTATTAGTTAACTGAGATAAAGCCTTTGTCTGCAACGAT
This sequence comes from Photobacterium damselae subsp. damselae, assembly GCF_038086725.1. Classification (NCBI taxonomy): domain Bacteria; kingdom Pseudomonadati; phylum Pseudomonadota; class Gammaproteobacteria; order Vibrionales; family Vibrionaceae; genus Photobacterium; species Photobacterium damselae. Next base: position 2,070,295 of record NZ_CP146970.1, on the reverse strand, counting down.
TTTTTGTGCGTCTGCAGATGTCATCCATGATAAAAATTCCAGTGCTTGAGAAGATGGGCGGCCATCTTTGTAAACCACGATAAATGGACGCTGAACACTGTAATCGCCTGATTTAATGGCTGCGACTGATGGCTGGTGTCCGTCAATTGATAGAGGCTTAACCGTGTTATCCACCGAACCCAGAGAGATATAGCCGATAGCAAATGGGTTGTTGGCAACGGTTGTTTTTAGCTGACCGTTACCGCTAGCAACTTGAGCTCGTTGAGAGATAGCAGAAACTTTAATTCCATTTATTTTCTTTTTTAGACTCATGATGTCTTCAAATGCACCTCGTGTACCTGATGCGGTATCGCGAGTTGCTACTACGATTGGTTGATCGCTACCACCCACTTGTTTCCAGTTGGTGATATCACCTTTATATATTTCAGATACTTGTTCTTTTGTTAAATTAGTCACGGGGTTTTTCGGGTTAACCACTACTGCGATACCGTCACGAGCAATAACGACTTCTTTAATTGATGGGCCTTCTTCTTCTGTTTTTAAGCTACGAGATGACATACCAAAGTCTGCTGAGCCATCGTGAGCGACTCGAATACCAGCAGAAGAACCAGGACCTTGTACTTCTACGGTTACGTTATTTGCTTTGGAATATGTCTCACCAAAAACTTCCATGAGTGGTGACACAGAGCTTGAACCGACAACAGAGATCGTTTCGTTAGCTGCTGCAGAAGTGGATACCGCCATTGCACCAGCTAGAGCGATTGCACCGATAAGCTTTGTTTTCATCATTTCCTAATCCTTTATGTTTGGCTTTATTGCCGATAGGGGGTATTGAATGAACAAGGCAAAGATTAGGAGAGAAATATGACAATCATGTTTCAGAAGTTTGAAACCTATATGACGATTACACCTCTATTATTATTTGAATAGGAATGAGGGAGTAAAAAATATGCTATGTGATCGGAAGGTCATCGCAAGGCTAATGATATAAGGTACCGCCTATTAAAAGAGATTTATTTTTGACTTTGGTGTGATGTTATTTTGACGATCTTGATTTTATGGTATTGAAATTTAATGGTTTATAGACAATTTTGATGGGTGAAGGTATATTCCGGCCTATTATTAGACCTTATATCCAATATTTATTGCACGGATGCGATTAGAGCTTTGCGGGGCGTTAATGCAACTATCACTCAAAAACTTATCAATTCGTTACCAAATTTTGTTGCCGGTTTTATTACTTGCAACCGTACTTTTTGTGTCACTCTTTATTACGAAATCAAATCTACAGGATGAACAGCAAGTTATTTCATCTAATACTAATTCATTAGTTAGTTATAAAGACACCATTGCGAAGATTGATGATCAGGTGTACCCATTACGAATTAGTGCGGTATATGCGATTTATGATTCTTCTCGTCGTAATTCATTTCGTGATGAATTAAATGCTGCAGCAAAGGAGATCGCACAAGATCTTCGTGTAATCGAAAATGTGCCTGAGTTTCGCAGCGATGTTCAAACGGTGAATACAGCGATTCGTGGCTATATTGATTTTTCTAATCGCGCAGTTTCAATTTTAGACCGCCGAGATCGCCAAGAAGTGACAGAACAAGAGTTCGCTCAATTCTTGAGTCAATATCGTGAAATTGGTAATAGCATGGTGCAAGCTATCAATAATCTTTCTCACCATGTAAACGAATTTGCGACCAAGCAATTGGCAGATAGTAACGCAAAAAGCCAGTCGTTAATGAATACAGCAACAATTGCCATTCTTGTGGTATTTATTGCATCAATTGCGGTTGCATGGTGGCTGTCTGGTTTAATTGTGAATCCAATTACCAAGTTGCAAGAAGTGATGCGGGATGTTGCACAAGGTAACTTGGCTGTACGTGCTCATGATGATGGTAATAATGAGATCGCTCAATTGAGTTCTGATGTTAATCGTACCGTGGAACAGCTTTACTCAACTGTTGATTCAATGATTCGCATCAGTGAAGATGTTGCATCTGCAGCAACGGAGCTGGCAGCTGTAATGAGCCAGTCTGAAGCTAATGCTCAATTAGAACAAAATGAAATCGATCAAGTAGCTTCTGCTGTAAATGAACTATCTAGTACGGCTGATAACGTAAGTGATAATGCAACTACAGCAGATTCAACCGCGAAGCAAACTGATGAGCTAGCAAAAGCGGGACTGGATATCTTTGAAGAAAGTAATACTGCCAGTCAGCAAATGTCGAACACATTAAATGAAGCAGCTGGGGTTGTAACGCAACTTAAAGAGCAGTCTGAGCAGATCAGTAAAGTAATTGAAGTAATTCGTGGTATCTCTGAGCAAACGAACTTACTAGCACTTAACGCAGCAATTGAAGCCGCTCGTGCTGGTGAATCTGGTCGCGGTTTTGCAGTTGTGGCTGACGAAGTACGTATGCTAGCGGCTCGTACTCAAGATTCGACACAAGAGATCCAATCTATTATTGAAGAGCTTCAAACGCAATCAGGCCATGCAAATGACAGCATGCAAGCTAGCCTTGAAATGTTAGAGCGTAACCAAGTGTTAGCGCAACAGGCTAATGATGCTTTAGTAGGTATTACTGAGTCGGTTATCCATATCAGTGATATTAATACTCAGGTTGCAACCGCTGCTGAACAGCAATCTCAAGTAACACAAGATATTAATCGTAACGTGAATAATATGTCTGAGATTGTTAATCAGAATGTGACTGGAATTAGCCAAAGCGCTAGTGCAAGTCATGAGTTGTCTAAATTGGCTGAGCAACAAAAGCAGCAATTATCCTTCTTTAAGTTATAATGCTGATAATTGATTAGGTTGGTATCACGGTATACCGAAACTAAACGTTAGAATTTGAAAGACCTATCGATGATTTGATAGGTCTTTTTTTGTTTGAGAGGTTTCATGCTTAAAAAAGCTCAGCAAATGGTGGTGTTTAATGCTCTAACTAAGCAGCAGAGCTTTACTAAGGCCGCTCAGTTGCTCGATATATCTCGTACTCAAGTGAGTAAACAGATTCAGTTACTTGAAGAGAGGCTAGGGGTGCAATTGGTGCAGCGTACAACTCGCTCGTTTGCTTTAACGGAAGCTGGGAAAGCATTTGCCGCCCATTGCGCTAATATCGTTGCTGAGATTAATGAAGCTGAAAGTGAATTGTTATCAGATTGCGATACTTTACAAGGAACCCTCAAGGTTGGTGTTGCCCAATCTTTTGCTAGTAATCATTTAGCGCCTTATATTGCTGAATTTCATGCTCAATATCCGCAACTTAAATTGGAAATGAGTCTATTTGATCACCGGGTTGATATTATTGCAGAGCAGCTTGATTTATGGATTGGGATGATGGATTCACCACCAGAAGGCTTTGTTGCAAGGCATTTAGTCGATTGTCACTTTGTTCTTGCCGCGAGTCCTGAATATTTAGCACTTCATGGTGTGCCGTATCATCCGAGGGATCTGAAAGAGCATAACTGCATTACGTATTTTAGTCGGGAACGAAAAGATAATGTCTGGAGCTTTAAAAAAGATGATGAGGCTTTACAGATCAAAGTATCGGGTAACTATCGTGTGGACTCTGCTGATGCTATTCGTGATGCAACGTTAACAGGGAATGGGATAGGTTATCTCGCCACCTATTTACTGAAAGATGAACTTCGGCAAGGTAAGCTGATTCGATTATTACCTGATTGGGACTTGAATCAGTACATGCCCTTATACGCGGTATATCCCCGACATAAGTTTTTACCCATAAAAGTCCAAGTGTTTATCGATTTTGTTCGTCAGCACATCGGTAATCCACCATATTGGGACCAAGGTATTCTTTAGTACGAGACTGACTTAAGAAGAGTAGAGTTTAGAATGAAAAAGAACCACAGAGGATTGATTGTATCCACTGTGGTTTTTTTGTTTAAATCAGACAGAGTCAGTCTTGATAAAACTTAGTCTAATTTATGATTAAGAAAACAGCATCCGTTTGCGCAAACGGTTGTTTAAACGTTTAACTATCGTTTTAATTGTCATATATAGCAACAATAGTATTCCTTATTAGAAATAATCTGGCTTTTTTCGTTTGCTTTGTACGATATGCGCTCAAAACCCCCGTTAATTGTTAATTACATGTTGTGTTGCATAACAATTTGATGCTTGTCACATTTTTTTAGATCGCTACAATCCTGCCGCAATCGTTTACCACACACAACAATGGAGAATGACCATGCATTATTTGGTCAGCATCTTAGGCATTATCACTATTTTTGCGGTAGGTTATTTCTTTTCAGAAAACCGCCGTGCTGTTAATTGGCGTACTGTTTTAGGCGCTTTTACTATTCAAGTTATTTTTGCTGGTTTTATTTTGTACGTCCCAATTGGTCGTGATGTGCTTAATACAGTATCAGGTGCTGTTTCTGGCATCATTGATTATGGCAAAGTAGGTAGTGAATTCCTTTTTGGCGAATTGGCGAAGTTTAAACTTGGCTTTGTGTTCGCAGTTAACGTTTTGCCTACGATTGTTTTCTTCTCTGCGTTGATTTCAGTTCTTTATTACCTAGGTGTAATGGGTTGGATCATTCGTGGTATTGGTGGTTTATTACAAAAAATTCTAGGTACAACTCGTACAGAATCTATGTCAGCAACGGCAAATATTTTTGTTGGTTCTGTTGAAGCGCCATTAGTTGTTCGTCCATTCTTAGCAAAAATGACACATTCAGAGTTATTTGCTGTGATGGTAGGTGGTTTAGCATCGGTTGCTGGTGGCACTATGGTGGGCTACGCTGGTCTTGGTGTACAACTTAAATATCTTATTGCTGCAAGCTTTATGTCGGCACCTGCTGGCCTGATGATGGCTAAGTTGATTGTTCCTCAAACAGATACCGTTATGACGATGGATGAGGAAGATGATGGCGAAGAAGATGCACCAGTAAACTTAGTTGATGCTGCTTCACGTGGTGCGCTAAGTGGTCTACAGATTGCGATGGCGGTAGGTGCTAGCTTATTAGCTGTGATCAGTTTGATTGCTCTTATCAATGGTGGCCTTGGTCACTTAGGTAATCTAATTGGTATCCATGATTTTAGTCTACAGATGATCTTTGGTTACTTATTTGCTCCTGTTGCATGGTTAATTGGTGTGCCATGGTCTGAAGCAACAACAGCTGCGAGTTTAATCGGTACAAAAATTGCCGTGAATGAATTTGTTGCTTTCGCTGAGCTTATGAAGCCTGAAACAATCGCTAAGCTAAGCGAACATTCTCAAGCTATTGTTACTTTCGCTCTATGTGGTTTTGCTAACCTAACATCTATTGCTATGTTAATGGGGGGTTTAGGCGGTATCGTTCCTCAGCGTCGTCCTGACATTGCACGCTTAGGTATGAAAGCCATCTTTGCGGCAACATTGGCAAACCTAATGAGTGCAACACTGGCTGGTATCTTCCTTCCTATGTAATACCTAAGTTTTAGGTTCTACAATGTGATAGCGATTATAAACAGAGTGCCCTAATAAAGGCGCTCTGTTTTTGTTTCTGCTATTCTTGGGTCAACAGACTGAAAGTGCTAGGATTAAGACTATTTCAGCCACAAAATATGACCATGGTGCAGGCTCAACCGTATGAAATCACCAATAGACAAGTTATTAGATAAACATCATGATCTGATTCATAGCGATAATGTCGCAGTGATATCTCATACTCAGCGAGAAGATGGTGATTGGGTTTTGCATACTTTGATGATTGAAAACTGCAGTGCGCCATTTCAATTTCGTCGTAAGAAAAAATATCGCAGTTTAACTGGCGATAGAGTCAATATGACCTACTATGCAGATAGTATTAAAGTGGCGGGCTTTGACATGGAAATCATGAAAGTGGTACGAATTAAACGTTCATAAAGGATAAATAGGAAACGAATATGCAGTGGTATCTAAAGGTTTTACGTAATTATTTTGGTTTCAAAGGACGCGCTCGTCGTAAAGAGTACTGGTACTTTTTTCTGTTTAACACCATTATTGCGATTGTGCTCAGTATTGCTGATTTGGTTTTCAAAACAGAAGTGACGGCCCAGGGCACCGGCATGATCAGCTCCATTTACTCTCTGCTTATTTTGATTCCTAGTATTGCTGTTGGCGTACGCCGTTTACACGATTTAGATAAAAGTGGTTGGTGGATGCTTATTGGTATCATTCCTTTAATTGGTGCCATTGTATTGATTTACTTCTTTGTTCAAGATGGACAAGCTGGCTCAAATCGCTTTGGACCTGATCCGAAAAATAACGATAACAATAAAGACGGTATTTTGTCGGTTTAAAAACTATATTGAGCCAATAAAAAACGCTGGAGGTTTACTCTCTCCAGCGTTTTTTTTAATGGTTTTGTTTTATGATCACGAAAAGTTTTACATTTGAGCAAACTTCCAAGTTCGATAACCACCCATTAAGTTACGCGCTTTATACCCATTGTTGACCAATTGTCGATAGGCCACATTTCCACGTAATCCTACAGCACAATAAATAATGATCTCTTTCTCTTTAGGTAACTCATTCATGCGATGACGTAATTGATCTAGAGGGATATTTATCGCACCTTTAATAAAGCCCATATTTTTGAGCTCTCCAGGGTTACGAACATCAAGCAGTATCTGATTTTCGGTTAGTTGCTCAAGTTCATTATAGTGAATTGGAGTTGCATCGCCCTTTATTATATTACTAGCTACAAAAGCGGCTTGGTTTATGACATCTTTGGCACTGCCATACGGAGGGGCATAGGTCAGTTCTACATGTTGTAACTGTTCTACTGTCATACCAGCACGTTGAGCAACGGCAAGGATATCTATACGCTTATCAACTCCATCTTTACCAACAGCTTGAGCACCTAAAATTTTACCCGATGTGGTTTCAAACAGCAGTTTTAATGATACGGTTTCAGCTCCTGGATAGTAGCTTGCATGGCTAGCGGTATGAACATACACCTTTTGGTAAGCCATACCTTGTTGCTGTAACTGTTTTTCGTTTTTTCCTGTTGAAGCAACAGCCAAATCAAATACTTTACAGATCGCTGTACCTTGAGTGCCTTGATAATGTTCCCTACGACCAAGCATATTATCCGCCGCCATTCGACCTTGACGGTTGGCAGGACCAGCTAAAGGTACTAAACATTGTTTTCCTGTGACAAAGTCTTTTTCTTCAACCGCATCGCCCACAGCAAAGATACTCGGATCACTGGTTTGCAAAGTCTCATCGACCCATATTCCGCCTAATTCCCCAATTTTTAGACCCGCTTGTTTAGCTAATTCAATATCGGGGCGAACTCCAATTGCCATAATGACAATACCTGTTTCTAAATTTTCGCCATTACTTAAAGATAAGGTAAGAGATTGGGTTTTCTCATGATATTGAATCGCACTTAATGCCGTATTTAAGCGTAAGTCTATCCCTTTATCTCTAATCTCTTGGTGCACAAAACCTGCCATTTCAGGATCGACTGGGGTCATTACTTGGGGTGCCATTTCAAGAAGCGTTGTGGCTATGCCTCGTTGGTGAAATGCTTCTACCATTTCTAGACCAATAAACCCACCACCAACAACAGTGGCATGAGTCGGTTTATGATTATCTAGAGTAGCGAGGATACGATCCATGTCTGGAATATTACGCAAAGAGTGAGTCAGAGGGTTATCAATACCTTCAATAGGAGGAATGATCGGAGATGCGCCAGGGCTTAATAGTAAAAAGTCGTAGCTTTCTTGGTAACTGGTACCATCAATAAGATTTTTTACGGTAATGCATTTGGCTTGGCGATCAATCTGCGTTACTTCGTTCATTACCCGCACATCGACATTAAATCGGGCCAAAAAGCTCTCTGGTGTTTGCAAAAGTAGATTTTGACGTTGTGGGATATCACCGCCAATATGATAAGGCAATCCACAGTTAGCAAAAGAGATATACTGGCCTCGTTCAAAAACAATGATTTCAGCATCTTCACTTAAACGTCTTGCTCTTGCCGCGGCTGAAGCGCCTCCTGCAACACCACCAATAATCACAATTTTAGTCATATCCACCTCATATCTGATTTGTTTTATACCCGAGTAACCTTGCACCTTGAGATTATTTGGGCATCAAGAGTCAATTATCATCGATTTACGACGATGTGACTTTGAACTGCTAGGCTGTTTTATACGCAGTATACGTGCAAACAGTATTTTAGTAAAAGCTAATTTAGTGTTGCCTTATTTTTTGTTTCTTAGTAATGTCTAATATAAGATTGCTTGGGAGAGTCAGACAATGTTGATACCTTGGGATGCGTTAATGGGTGGAATGCTGCTTGGCGTTTCAGCGTTATTATTATTACTACTTAACGGCAAAATCGCAGGAATTAGCGGTATTTTGGCCGGTGTTTTAAAGCCGCAGCAGAAAGACACATTCTGGCGTGGGTTATTTATTGTAGGTATGGGCGTAAGCGGCTATCTCTTTTCCAATCTCGGTTTCTCACTTCCTGAATCTTACCCAATGTCTCAGTGGTGGGTTGTGATTATTGCCGGCTTTCTCGTTGGACTTGGTACTAATACAGGTAATGGTTGTACCAGTGGGCACGGTATTTGTGGAATAGGGCGGTTATCGGTTCGTTCGATGGTGGCGACAATGATTTTTATGGCTACCGCTGTGATTACCGTTTATCTAACACACTAGAAAGTAGGAAAGTAAAATGACGAATCAATTAAAGAGTATCTTAGGTTATCTCGTTGCTTTAAGTTCCGGGTTACTTTTTGGTGCGGGTATGATGATTTCCCAGATGGTTGATCCTGCTAAAGTGATAGGTTTTTTAAATATTGCAGGTGATTGGGACCCTAGTTTAGTTTTTGTGATGGGAGGGGCACTGCTGGTTTTTGCTCCTGGTTATTATTTTCTGGTTAAACCCCGTCAGAAACCAGTTTTGGCAGAAAAATTTTCGTTATCACAGTTAAAGTCTATTGATCGACCTCTAGTAATTGGCGCTATGCTTTTTGGTATTGGTTGGGGGTTATCTGGCGTGTGCCCAGGTCCTGCATTAACCTCGATCTCTAGCCTAAATCCAACGTTATTGTTGTTTGTGATAGCAATGATTGTTGGCATTGTTGTGAGTCAGAGAATTAAAAAGTGATGATTAACTATTGCATCGTGATGAGTATTTGATAAAAAGGAATACTCATCATCGAACTGCTTTAAGGAATGGATGCGTAGATGACTATTGCGGAAAAATTATTAAGCCCAGCTATTGAAAGTCAGGCCAAAACTCATGGAGCCGTGAATGCATTAGAAGAAGTATATGCTAAAGCGCGATATGCCCGATTTAAAAAAGTAAAGTGGGGCAGCCAGTACTTTGATGGGATTCAGTTTGGTGATGGTAGTTTGATTGCAGTTAAACCGACTGCTTTTAATAGATTAACTCTAGTCGCCTTGGAGAAAGAACCGAGTTAATAATGGAAGGTGCGAGGTGTAATGAATAAGTGTTAAATAGGTGTTTAATATTTATTTATCATTACATAGATCAAAGATTCCAAAAATGATAATTGAGTTTTTATCTTAAGCTGTTAATTTTCATAAAGACCAAAATGTTCTGACCGGAACATAACGTTAGCAATATGGGGATGTTGCTAGCAACCCATAGTGGGTATATCGTTTTAGGAGTACGATTTTATGAACTGTCACTGTTCAGCAACCATAATCGATGCCATAGTTGCATCACCGGGTAGGGTTCTATCCGCTATTTCATCTCACTCTCAGCAAGTCAAGTCTCGTCCTGCCTTTTTTACCTCTTCTCGATTTATTCGTTTCTATCCTAACGCATATAAGTTTTTTCTTTATTTTTAATAACTTATTTTTAAAAAAAGAAAAAATTCACTCATATTAATTTAATTTTAGCGTTTTTTACTCAGTAGAGATCTGTCCTACTATTGAGCAAATTTAAGGGTAACTCCATGAATCTTAAACTTTTAGGTAGTTCGTTAATTATTGCTGGAACAGCATTAGGTGCTGGAATGCTGGCTATTCCGATGGTATTAGCACAGTTTGGCCTAGCGTGGGGATCGGTATTGATGCTCATCATCTGGTTAGGTACCACGTATGCTGCTTTATTATTACTAGAGGCGAGCATTAAGGCCGGTGGCGGACTTGGTATGAATACCATTGCGCGAAAAACATTAGGCAAGGGTGGTCAAATCATCACAAATGGCCTTTTATATGCCTTATTGGTTTGCTTATTAATGGCTTATATTATTGGCTCTGGCGACCTTGTTAAAAAGTTAGCCGCGAGTGTAAATATTGAGCTTACTATGGTTCAAAGCCAAGTTGCATTTACGGTAATTGCTGGTTTGATTGTTGCTGCGGGTACGGCTGTTATTGATAAGTTAAATCGGGTACTGTTCGCTATCATGGTGGTCATGTTAGCGCTAACACTCTTTTCTTTAGTACCGAGTATCACCTTTGAACATTTAGTGGATGCAACTAGCAGTGATAAAGTTGCCTTAATTAAAACCAGTTCAGTGCTATTCACTAGCTTTGGTTTTATGGTGGTAATCCCTTCTTTAGTGACTTATAACAGTGACGCATCCCATAAACAGCTACGTAATATGGTTATTGTTGGCTCTGCTATACCGCTGGTTTGTTACTTACTCTGGTTGTACGCAGTAGTTGGTAATCTCTCGGCAGAACAATTAGTTAAATTTGCTAATGTTTCTGAGTTGATTGCAGCTTTAAGTCCAAAATTCTCAGGTATTAACGCAATTCTATCTACTTTCACGGGTTTGGCTTTGTTAACTTCTTTCTTAGGAGTTGCTATGGCGTTATTTGACCAAAATCGAGATGCTCTAAAGCAAAATCGTGCTGTTACGTATGTTGTGACATTTATCTTGCCTTTAATTGGTGCTCTTTTTGCTGCAAATCATTTCCTTGCGGTTCTTGGATATGCAGGTCTTATCTTAGTCTTTCTTGCGATTTTTGTTCCGATGGCAATGACGATAAGATTACGCAAAGTTGAAGCGTTAGAGCAGGACAATCATAAAGAACTTGCGATGTGTTATACCGCAGGTGGTGGGCAAATTGCGATGATGCTAAGTTTAGTATTTGGCTGCTTTTTGATTGGCGCCCAGATTATCTAACTTAGGATAAAATGATTAAGGGGCTATAGAGTGACCGCTCTAATGGCCCCTTTTTTGTAGCATCTCAATGACCAAAAAGGATACTACAAGAGAAAGTTGACCTTTGGAGTACGAACAGGGATCGCAGTTAACTTCCTCTTTACTTGAGTTGGATAATACAAATTTTACTAGAAAACAGCTATATAGTGGGTTGATTTCAATCTTGCCAAATCCACATTCATTGTAAACTTAACTTTACAATAGATCAGGGTGATAGGTGTGTACTTAAATGTTTAGATAAATATGCAATCTAAATTTTATGAACTGGCTATAGGTAATTTAGGCCAGCATGGGATGATAAAATCTTTCGTGATTAGTTAAATAAGGTTCGAGATAAATGTTTTGGGAACAGGCTGAGCAAGTGATTGAGCAGGCTAAAGCAAATGGGAGCTTGTATCCTATAGCAACAGAAGCCGTGGCAATTGAACAAAATGGCATTACCTATTTAGGTCATATTGTTGCTAAAAATAGCGCTCAGCGAAAATTCACACCTAAGCAAACAGCCGATTTCAACCCTTTCTTACCTTATGAACAAGATATGTTTGTTGCTGAGGCTGGTGAAGAGCATGTTTGCTTATTAAATAAATTTCCAGTGATCACACCTCATCTACTGATCTGTTCAAAGCAATTTATTTCGCAAGAATCACCGTTAGAATTAGAAGACTTTGCCGCTTGGTTAAGAGGTTTTGAATCTGACAATGTATTGGGTTTCTATAATGGCGGCCCTGTAGCTGGCGCAAGTCAAGCTCATAGACACATGCAGTTAGTTCAGTCAGAAGTGCCATTAGAGGCGTTGATTTTATCCGAAAGATTACCTTTTGAGCACCGTCTATATCGTTATCATCGCCCTAGTAGCGAAAAGCTTTATATCTCTTATTTAGCTGCAATGCGTGAAATGAAGCTGTTTGGATCGGAAGAAAATAATAATAAATGTAAGCCTTACAATATCTTATTAACTCGTCATTGGATGCTAGTCATTCCGCGAAGTCGTAATTGTATTGAAGATATTTTTGCGAATGGGATGAACTATAGTGGGCGTTTTTTAGTTAAAAATGCTGAGCAACTCGAGTGGTTGAAAACTCATGGTTTATTAAATTTATTGCAAGCGTGTGCGATTGCGAAAGACTTAGAAGACGAGTGCTAGATTCTATTAATGAATGATACAGCCCCAATAGATATCACCATAATATCGATTGGGGCCGAATAGATTACATGCGTACCACGGTTAGGTAACGTTTTGGATATCCACTTTTATAGTAATTCGTTTCGGTTACGCCAAAATGCTTACGAGATGATGAACTATGGACAAATTTTAGTTTCCCTTTCCCAACTTCAGTAATAATTCCCGCATGACCTGGTTTCCGAATTTTTGGATTGGTTCCTGTAAATACGATCAGATCACCCACTTGCGCTTTACTCAAGGGAACTCTCTTCGCATACAGTTCCGGGTAAGCGGCTGTAGTTCTAGGAATTTTAATACCAAAATGTTTATAGACATATTGGATATATCCAGAACAATCAAATCCCTTTGGTGTCGTACCTCCCCAAACATACTTAGTACCAATGTAACGACGTGCAAACTTCACCATATCTTGTTCTTTCTTTTGGTGTGCAGAGATCGTTGTATGCCCAGATTGAGTCGTTTTTGCTGTTGTCGCTTGAGTTGATGCGCAAGCTGTTGTTAAAAGCAATGCAATAATTGCTATGGGTAGTTTTGTATAAGAGATTTTTAACATTAGAAACTTTATTTAGTAATAAGTAGATGCGTAAACTGTTGTAATTAAGATGTAAGTAAAGAACAAAAGTTTCACTCATGATTGAAATCTGTGAAGTCGACAGCAATTATACAAAATCAAACAGAAATAACTGCTACTTTATAAACAAATGTAAGAGATCTTTGTAAAAAGTATCCACACAGATTGACCTTTGATGATGATTGAACAGCATTCATTTATCTCTGATTTGCTTTACGGTATTATATCTAATTGCAGTTTATTTTAGGAGAGTATCTTTGGTTGTGTTTCGTTGCTTAATTTTGCTATTAATGCTGATTCCATGCATAGCAAATGCAAGAATTACGCTGTGGCACTCTCATCAATCAACTGCTTATATTGATGGTCTAGTTTCTCGTTTTGAAAAAGAAACGGGAATTCAAGTTTCTGTTGTTCAGTTTGATCCGCAAAAAATTAAAGCAGAACTGCTATTAGGTGCTCAATATGGTGGTTTACCCGATCTGATATTAGTTCCATCTGACTTTCTAGGTTTATATAAGCAGATGAAGTTATCTCCGGTTCCAAAAGGCTGGATTCATACTGATTTTGAACCCGCGGTTGGTGAAACGGCGAGAGTCAATGGTAAATATCGAGGCGTACCGATCATTCAAGGTAACCATTTATTACTCTATTATAATAAGAATATGGTTAAAACACCGATCACATCTTGGTCAGAACTGCTCCAGCAGAAAAAAGATTTTGTATCTAAGCAAATTATGCCAATAGGCTGGAATTACAATGATATGTATTTCTTTATGCCATTTCTTCTCGCATCTGATGGCTGGCCAATAAAGAACGATAAAATCAGTTTGGACTCGTTAGGTATGGTGAATGCTCTTAAGTATTATCATTTATTAGCAGCAGACGGCATTATAGATGGTCATTGTGGTTATCATTGTGCCCAGCTTGGATTTATTCAGGGAAAGTCGGCCTATGCTATTAATGGTGATTGGGCATATGATGATATTAAAAAAGAAATGGGTGATAACGTGGGTTTGGCTATGTTACCAAGCCTTAATGGTCACAAAATGTATGGTTTAAAAAGTACTTTTGTCCTTGCTATGCCTGAATTTGATCAACGCTCAGTGCTTGTACAAAATCAATTGAAGCGCTTTATCGAGTTTGTACAAAGAAAAGCAAACCAGAAGTGGGTCTATGATAAGTACCATTTATTGCCTGTTTCAAATTCGCTATTTTTGCAACTAAAGAAGACCGCAATAGGCGATAATAAAATCATATTAGAGCAACTTTCTTTGGCTAAAGTAATGCCATCGAATGTATTGATGGCTATTGTTTGGCAAGCAATGGGAAAGGGTTTTTATCGATTTGCAGATGGTGAATCAGCAGAAAATACCGCTGACTATATGCAAAGGGTTGCTAGTGGGCAATTACAACGCTTAGAAAAACAACAATGAAGTTAAGATTAAGATATTCGTTAGGTCTGTTAATGCTGGTTATTGCTGTTGTTCCGGCAGCAATGATTGGTGGCTTGTTGTTGAAGCAGCAAATTGATGTAGAAAAAAATTATCAGACCGAGCAGCTAAAACGTCTCTCTAATACGATTGGCCAAGAGATAAATTATCGTTTTTATGTATTGTCAACTAGCCTCGATGTATTGTCTCGAGATCGATTGCTAGTTCAAGGTATTGATAACTTTTTTCTCTCAAGCCATGTATTTGCAACATTAGAATCTTTAGTTGATAACGCACCACTTGTAAAGTCGGCTTATCTTTTGGATAAAGATTGGGATGAAGTCGAAAACTATAATGGTATTAGTGGTATCGAGTCGCTTAAAAATATTCAAACGCACTTACTAAAACAGACGCGACTCTCTAAAAATTTAAAAGGGGATCAATGGATTTTCAATTATTACGATGAAAAGCTGATGCCTAATAAACTTAACCCATCTGAGCGTGGCGTTGTTGTTGTTGTTCCTGTCTATCAATCGACATTGACTGAAGGCTTGAAAAAAGATCCTCTAGGTTATTTGGTTGTTGTGATTCCAATGGAAAGTTTAGGCAAAATGATAAAGCCTTACCTTTCTAACGGCGAGTGGGTTGAGTTAAATCGAAGTACGATAGATTCTATTTTATTTACCGCTGGCGAAAATGAACATAATGCGCCGTCGATGTCGTTACAAAGAAAAATTGTGCTCGATAATGAATATGTTGCTGATGCTTTAAATTATGAATTAATTGTGTACATGGACCGTGAGTACAAAGGCGATCAATTCACTCAGTCATTAAAGATTTTCACAATTTTAAGCTTAATTGCCATTGCATTAGGTTTATTCGGCGCTGGTATGACTTACCGTTGGGTCTCTCAACCATTAGCGGCTTTAATGCGTATTGTTCGAGAGTATTCCCGTGGCAACTACAGTGTTCCTAAACGTAATCTTCGTTTTATGGAGTTCTACTCGGTTGATAACTTAATTCAAGAAATGTCTTCAACTATTCAGGCCCAAGTTAAAAATTTAGCAGTAACGAACCAAGCATTAACCAATGCGATGAAAGCGCAAGAAGTGGCGAATGTGCAGCTAAGCAATTTTAACGGTAAGCTAGAGAAAAAAGTTCAAGAAAAAACAGAGGCATTATCGACTTCGCTAAAACGAGAAGAGCGACGTCGTGAAATGATGCAGTCTCTTATTGCCTTTTTTAGTAAGGTGCAGACAGATGACTTTCGTGATGTCGTGATACAGCAATTAAAAGAGTTATATCCAGACGCAGAGTGGGCTTTAAAGTTTCAATATGATCATAAAGATTGGAGCTATGAGGATCTACCGCTTCACAAACTTGAACAATTGGAATTGTTGCAAACGGATCAAGATTATTTTAATTACCGAAGTAATCAGCTCTATCATGGTTTCAATTTACTCGATAGCGATAATAAAAGCTTAGGTCTTTTGATCATGCAGGCATCAGATTTACAAATTGATGACTTTGAAGTGATTTCGATTTTTGCTAATCAATTAGCATCGACTCTTGAAGGTAAAATTCTAAATCAAGAATTAAAGCGAATAGCGATTACGGATTCTTTAACTGAATTGGCTAACCGTAAAGCGTTTGACATTGATTTTGAAGCATATACAAAACGGTTAAAGCGGTATCCTGAGCGTCATTTTGGTTTATGCATTATTGATGTTAACGGTCTCAAACAGGCGAATGATCTCCATGGGCATAAGATGGGCGATGCACTGTTGATTGCAGTGGGCAATATACTGGTTTCTGCTTGTCGAAATACCGATAAAGTGTATCGACTTGGTGGGGATGAATATGCAATCTTACTTGAAGACGGCAGTGTTGCTGCTTGTGATAAGTTAACTGAGCGACTTCATTGTGAACGTAATAAGCATGTGATCACAACGGAAGATAACCAGACAATTAAAGTGAGTTTTGCTGTTGGTTATAGTTGCTCAGATTCTACTTGTGTTAGCACAATGTTCCACGTTGCCGATGAAGCAATGTATCAAGACAAAATGGCCTATTATGCAAAAAATAAAGATTAGAGCTTAATCTGTTAGATTATCTGTGCAATGTTGATATTTTTCGGTGAAATAAGAGAGTGAAATGGTTGGTTGTCATTTCACTTTTTTTATATCTTTTTGTCAGAATAAGCCTCGAAGTCTGTGTGGGATTTGTACATTCTCTAGTTAATGTTGAATAAATTGTTGGTTAAATGTTCGATATAACAGGTCGGAGTTCAATTTATTCAATAACAGGTTTCTAATATAGTGAAATAAAATGCTACAAAAACACCACAAATCATGGGTTTTTGTGGTGTGAATAACGGTATAGACTATCAATTCGATAGGTATTATCAAATATAAGTTATAGTGAGAAATGCTATTATTCTCACCATATAAAACACTTAGCATTGTACTAAGTTGATGTTTTAAAGAACCTAAATAGCATTACACTGATTGTGATTATTACAATTGATGGCTATCCCAGATCTTAATGATCTGATGTAAGTGGGAACATTACATGGCTAAACCAGAAAACAACACAATCGTCATTTTTGGCGCATCAGGAGACTTAACTCATCGCAAGTTAATTCCTGCGTTTTATCACTTGTACGCAAATGGTCTTCTTCCTGAAGATTTCGCTATTCTTGGTGTTAGTCGTACAGCCTACAGTGATGACGAATTCCGTACCAAACTCAAGAAATCTCTAATCGAAAATGAAAAAACCGAACAAGCAACATTAGAGAAGTTCTGTCAGCACCTTTATTACCAGGCAGTAAATACGTCCGATAAAGAGAATTATTCACTGCTAAAGGATCGTCTGTCTGTATTAGAAGATGCTCATCATACTGGTGGTAATACGGTCTACTATCTAGCAACACCACCTAGCCTTTATGGGGTGATTCCTGAGTGTTTAGCCGCTCACGGATTAAATGACGAATCTAATGGCTGGAAGAATTTGATTGTAGAAAAACCATTTGGCTATGATCTTGCTTCAGCCAATGCGCTAGATGAACAAATTCACGCCTGTTTTAAAGAGCATCAAATTTACCGTATCGACCATTATCTAGGTAAAGAAACGGTTCAAAATCTACTGGTATTCCGTTTTGCCAATGGCATGTTCGAGCCGCTTTGGAATCGCAACTTTATCGATTTTGTTGAGATTACAGCCGCAGAATCGTTAGGGGTTGAAGATCGTGGTGGATACTACGATGGATCTGGTGCTGTTCGTGATATGTTCCAGAACCATTTGCTTCAAGTGCTAGCAATGGCCACGATGGAATCACCAGCAGCAATTAACGCAGACTCTATTCGTGACGAAGTGGTTAAAGTAATGCAAAGCTTTAAACCATTGAGTGACGCTGATCTGAATAACAATTTGGTGTTAGGACAATATACCGAGTCACAAGTACGTGGTAAGCATCTGCCAGGTTACCGTGATGAACATGGCGTAGCAGACGATTCTCGTACCGAAACCTATGTTGGTTTGAAGATGTTTATCGATAACTGGCGCTGGAATGGCGTTCCATTCTATGTTCGTACCGGTAAACGACTACCAACTCGTGTAACTGAAGTTGTGATTCATTTTAAGAAGACACCACATCCAGTCTTTGGCACAACCGCTCCTGAAAACAAGTTAATCATTCGAATTCAACCTGATGAAGGTATTCTAATGAGTTTTGGTTTGAAAAAGCCTGGTGCAGGTTTTGAAGCTAAAGAAGTATCGATGGATTTCCATTACCAAGACATGCAAGAGAGTAATATGTTAACGGCCTATGAGCGCCTATTACTTGATTGTATGAAAGGGGATGCAACGTTATTTGCCCGCACTGATGCCGTTCGTGCTTGTTGGCAGTTTGTTCAGCCAATTCTTGATTATAAAGAACATCCAGAACACTTATTTGGTTACGCGGCGGGTACATGGGGACCTAAAGAAGCTGATGAGCTACTGAGTAATGATGGTCGAGAATGGCGCTTCCCATGTAAAAACCTAACTAATACTGATTACTGCGAGCTATGATCATGATGAACTATCGCGTATTTGAAACTCCCGATCAGGTAGTGAACTCACTGGCTGAAACGATGAGAGAAATGAGTCAACAAGGACGTCCTATTCATATTTCTCTATCTGGAGGCTCAACACCTAAGCTACTTTTTAAAACGTTAGCTCAAGCACCATTTGCAACCAGTATTAATTGGCAAAATCTGCATTTTTGGTGGGGTGATGAACGTTGTGTTGAACCGACAGATCCTGAAAGTAATTTCGGTGAAGCAAATGAGCTATTGTTTAAGCATGTTGCGTTACCGAGTGAGAATATTCATCGAATTTTAGGTGAAGCTGACCCAGAACAAGAAGTGGTTCGTTTTGCAAATGAAATGGATAAAGTAATTCCTCATAAGCACGGGTTACCTGCTTTTGATTGGATATTATTGGGAATGGGAGCCGATGGTCATACTGCATCGCTGTTTCCACACCAAACAGATTTTAATGATCAACATTTAGCTGTTATTGCAACGCATCCTGAATCAGGACAAAAGCGTATCTCAAAGACAGCACGTTTGCTGGAAAATGCCGATCGAATTACTTACCTTGTATTAGGTGAAGGTAAGGCTAAGATTCTAAAAGAAATTAGTGAGCATTTTGCGGATGAACTTCCGTATCCAGCAGCAAAAATTCAGACTCAATTTGGTCAAACAGAATGGTTTTTAGATTCAGCAGCCGCACAGCTGTTGGCGTAAGGAGAAAAATATGAAAGGTGATATCGGTGTAATTGGCTTAGCAGTAATGGGCCAAAACCTTATCCTAAACATGAATGATCATGGTTTTAAAGTTGTTGCTTACAACCGTACTGTATCAAAAGTAGAAGAGTTCCTAGAAGGTCCTGCGAAAGGTACAAATATTATCGGTGCGACATCTTTAGAAGATCTTGTATCAAAACTAGAATCTCCGCGCAAAATCATGCTTATGGTTCGTGCAGGTAGTGTTGTCGATGCTTTTATTGAGCAACTTGTACCGCTATTGGATAAGGGCGATATTATCATTGATGGTGGTAACTCTAACTACCCAGATACGAACCGTCGAGTTGCTGAGCTAAAAGAAAAAGGCATTTTGTATGTAGGCTCTGGTGTTTCTGGTGGTGAAGAAGGGGCTCGTTTTGGACCTTCGATTATGCCAGGTGGTTCAGAAGCTGCATGGCCGGCAATTAAACCAATTTTCCAGGCGATTTCTGCGAAAACAGAAGCGGGTGAAGCGTGTTGTGATTGGGTCGGTAAAGACGGCGCTGGCCACTTTGTTAAAATGGTTCACAACGGTATCGAATATGGTGATATGCAGCTTATTAGCGAAGCGTATCACTTTATGAAGTCTGGTCTTGGTTTATCTCATGATGAAATGCAAGCGATTTTCCAAGAGTGGAATAAGACCGAACTTGATAGTTACCTAGTTGAAATTACAGCTGAAATTCTAGGTTATAAAGATACTGATGGTCAGCCATTAGTTGAGAAAATCTT
Source organism: Photobacterium damselae subsp. damselae (assembly GCF_038086725.1). Taxonomy (NCBI): domain Bacteria; kingdom Pseudomonadati; phylum Pseudomonadota; class Gammaproteobacteria; order Vibrionales; family Vibrionaceae; genus Photobacterium; species Photobacterium damselae. The sequence continues at coordinate 2,050,389 of NZ_CP146970.1, read as the reverse complement.
AGATACAGCAGGACAAAAAGGTACCGGTAAGTGGACGGGTATTAATGCTCTTGATTTGGGTATTCCTCTAACACTGATCACTGAATCTGTTTTTGCTCGTTGTGTGTCATCAATGAAAGACCAACGTGTTGAAGCACAAGCGCTATTTGGTAAAACAATCACGCCAATTGAAGGTGATAAGAAAGAGTGGGTTGACGCATTACGTCAGGCTCTGCTTGCATCTAAGATCATCTCTTATGCACAAGGCTTTATGCTAATTCGTGAAGCGTCTGAAGAGTTTAACTGGGATCTAAATTACGGTAACGTGGCATTAATGTGGCGTGGTGGCTGTATTATCCGCAGTGCGTTCTTAGGTAATATCCGTGATGCTTATGATGCGAATCCAGAAATCAAATTCCTAGGTTCAGATCCTTACTTTAAAGATATTCTACAAAGTAGCATGGCAGCATGGCGTAAAGTTGCAGCGAAATCGCTAGAAGTTGGTCTACCAATGCCAACGATGACTTCAGGCCTAACTTTCCTTGATAGTTATACAACAGCCGATCTGCCAGCGAACATGATTCAGGCTCAACGCGACTACTTCGGTGCGCACACTTATGAGCGTATTGATCAGCCTCGCGGTCAGTTCTTCCATACTAACTGGACAGGTACTGGCGGTAACACTGCATCAACAACGTATGATGTATAAATGATAAGTTAAAACAAGTGCTATTTAAGCTTATTTGTTTTAATTAAAGAGAGCCCGCACTTCTACTGGAGTGCGGGCTTTTTCTAAAAAGTAAACTCTAGAGTGTCTTTTGTGGTATGATTTGTCCTATAAATTAATGTGTTTTTAATAGCAGAGAGTTAAGATCACGTTTTATACTATGAAAACACGAACTTACTGTATTTCTAGAAGGTTGCTATGAAAAAGTTAACATTAGCGGTGGCACTGAGCTTACTTCTTAGTGCATGTGGTGATAAAGCGCCCGCGCCAGAACAAACCAAATCTGCTCCTCAGCCCATTACTCATGCATCTGGTGTGTTGACAGCAGCTTCTGCAGGCGAATATACGTTAACTCTAGATGGAAAAACCTATAATACCGAGCAAGCCAATGTTGACTATGAAGGTCAAGATTTCAATCTCGATTCAGTGCATAAAGGCATGAATGTTTCACTTACCATTCAAGGTAACAATGTTACTGATATTAAACTTGATCCAGCATTTTCTGGCCTAGCTGTATTGAATAATGATAATCAATTAGTCATGAATGGCACCAAAGTTACTATTACTGATCCTGAAGTGTTTAGCTTAGATTATAAAAATGGTGGCGGTGATTTAGGGTGGGTTCTTGTCTCAGCACACTTAGATAATAATAAATGGGTTGTGACTAGCGTATCTCCTGTAAATAATATGCCTAATTCCGAGGTGGAAGGGAAAGTCTCAGACTTAACTGATAGCAGCTTTATGTTAGGAACAACGAAAGTGGTGTATCAAGCTAATACTATAACCGACAGTAAAAAATTAGCGAATGGCATGTATGTTCAGGCGATTGGTGTCTTTAATAATGATACACTGACTGTTAATCGTATTGATGTGAAATAATTCCTTACCATATTCATATTATTTGCAGCTACAACTACTTACATAGGCAGAAAATGATATTATTCTCTGCCTATGTACAAGTGGTTTTTAAAGTATGAATTTCAGCCTTGGTGCGGTGGTTTGAGATAAAACTGCTGCTGTAGAAAACATGCAATGGACTGTCGACTGGCGTCAAATTGAGGCTCGGGTATTTGCTCTGGTTTAATCCATTGCCACCCTTCACATTTATCAGGTTCTCGTAATGAGAGTTCGCCTGAAAAATCGGTTGCTAACATGGCAACGCTAATAAAATGTTTGCCTGATTCATGAAATGTTTCAAGATTATTGGTTACCGCAATTACCGTTGGGTTTTCTATCTTCAGTCCCGTTTCTTCAAGTACCTCACGACAAGCACATGCTTCAAATGTTTCTCCAATCTCTAAATGTCCGCCAGGAATAGAGAAGTAGGGCGCATGACTATTTTTTCGTTTTCCAATAAGAATTTTCCCTTCACTATTTTGGATTATCACCCCTATTCCAACCATGGGTGTGCGTGATGACATGTTATCTTCTCTCTTTGATTTTTAGCGTTATTATACTCATACCCAACTCTATTTGGAGTACGTACTAGATCACAATCACAATATTGGTTACTCTGCTAAAATGCATTAAATAGAGAGAAGACAGGGATTCATGGAAAGCCTTACATTACAACCAATCAACCTTATTAATGGTGAAGTCAATTTACCAGGTTCGAAAAGTGTATCAAATCGAGCTTTATTACTCGCAGCTTTAGCGCAGGGAACGACGCGCTTAACCAATCTATTAGACAGTGATGATATTCGTCATATGTTAAATGCATTACAGCAACTTGGGGTTCAATATCAACTATCGGCTGATAAAACCGAATGTACAGTTGAAGGTCTTGGCCAGCCATTTTCAGTCAAAGATTTTACCTGTTTATATTTGGGCAATGCTGGTACAGCGATGAGACCATTAGCCGCTGCACTCTGTTTAGGGCTAGGGGAGTTTGAGCTTACGGGTGAACCTCGTATGAAAGAGCGCCCAATTGGTCATCTAGTTGATGCTTTGCGCAGTGCTGGGGCTGATATTACTTATCTTGAAAATGAACATTACCCGCCACTGAAGATTAAAGGAACGGGGTTAGATGGCGGTGAAGTTTCTATTGATGGCTCAATTTCTAGCCAATTTTTAACCGCATTTTTGATGGCTGCACCGCTGGCAAAAAGTGATACCACAATTTTAATCAAAGGCGATTTAGTCTCTAAGCCTTATATTGATATTACATTGAATATCATGGCTCAGTTTGGGGTTCAGGTTGAAAACCAAAACTATCAAAAATTTATCGTTCCAGCCGGTCAAGTTTATCAATCACCAGGTGCATTTCTAGTAGAAGGTGACGCTTCGTCTGCCTCATATTTTCTGGCCGCAGGTGCAATAAAAGGCGGTGAGGTGAAAGTTACTGGAATCGGTAAAAACAGTATTCAAGGTGATATTCAATTTGCTGATGCACTTGAAGCTATGGGAGCTGAAATTGAATGGGGAGAGGATTATATTATTGCTCGCCACCGTCAGCTAAATGCAATTGATATGGACTTTAATCATATTCCTGATGCTGCGATGACTATAGCGACTGCCGCCTTATTTGCTCCTGGCACAACATCAATTAGAAATGTCTATAATTGGCGAGTAAAAGAAACCGATCGATTGCATGCAATGGCAACCGAATTGCGCAAGTTGGGGGCAGAGGTTGAGGAAGGGGATGATTATATTACTATTACACCGCCTACTCAGTTGAAGCATGCGGCGATTGATACTTACGATGATCACCGAATGGCGATGTGCTTTTCGCTGGTGGCATTAAGCGATACTGCAGTCACGATTAACGATCCGAAATGTACATCAAAAACATTTCCTGATTACTTTACAAAATTAGAGCAATTAAGCCGATAGAAAAGAAATTGTACCGTCTAGGATTGGTCATACTAAACACGGTATAATTTACCAACACTGCTTTAATTATTCTCTGATAATAATGAGCAGTGTTGGCTTTTTAGAGTCTAAACATCTCACCTGTAAAACTATCGCTCCATTAATGAACAATCTAAGTAAAATCTTTTTTGCAATCGCATATAAATCTTGAATTTTTTTCCGTATAATACGCCTCCGATTAAAGGTGGTTGTGTTCTATCTCACTTCTGCCCATTTAATTGTAAAGAATTTCGGAGAAAACCTATGTCTACTCACGCTCCAGTCATTACTGTTGATGGTCCTAGCGGTGCTGGTAAAGGTACGCTATGTATGCTTTTGGCAGAAAAACTGGGCTGGAATTTACTTGATTCTGGTGCTATTTATCGTGTGCTTGCGCTTGCTGCAATTCATCATGATGTCGATCTTGAATCTGAAGATGCTTTAGTACCGTTGGCTGCGAACTTGGATGTTCAATTTGTAGCAGAAGGCGAGTTAGTTAAGGTTATTCTTGAAGGTGAAGATGTTTCTAATACCCTTCGTACAGAAAAAGTCGGCAATACCGCATCAAAAGTCGCCGCGCTACCACGTGTTCGAGAGGCTCTATTACGCCGCCAACGCGCATTTAGCGAAGCACCAGGTCTTGTTGCTGATGGTCGTGACATGGGAACTGTGGTTTTCCCTTCTGCTGAAGTTAAAATCTTTTTAGATGCAAGTGCTGAAGAACGTGCAAATCGCCGTATGAATCAGTTGCAAAAGAAAGGATTAGATGTTAACTTTGACAGTCTTTTGAGCGAGATCCAAGAACGTGATTACCGTGACCGCAATCGAGCTGTTGCGCCATTACGTCCTGCTGAAGACGCTTTGACTATCGATTCAACTGAATTGACGATTGAAGAAGTGCTTGCTCAAGTCGTAGCTTTTGCTGAATCTAAGCTACAATAAATGAATTTATGTCCGTTAGCATTTCGCTAGCGTACGGTGCTGGTTTCATGGATGAAAACTGGCTTTATGATCAACCCCATGCGGTAGGATACCCATGGTTGTTTTTAATTGAAGATTAAATTAAATGACTGAATCTTTTGCTTCATTGTTTGAAGAGTCTCTAAAAGAGCTTGAAACTCGCCCAGGTCAAATCGTTAAAGGTACTGTAGTAGCTATCGAAAACGGTTACGTTCTAGTTGACGCAGGTCTTAAGTCTGAGTCTTCTATCCCTGCTGAGCAATTCAAGAACGCTGCTGGCGAACTTGAAATCGAAGTTGGTTCTGAAGTAGACGTAGCTATCGACGCGATCGAAGACGGTTTCGGTGAGACTCAGCTTTCTCGTGAAAAAGCTAAGCGTCACGAAGCATGGATCCAGCTTGAAAAAGCTTACGAAGATGCTGAAACTGTTGTTGGTATCATCAACGGTAAAGTTAAGGGTGGTTTCACTGTAGAACTTAACGGCATCCGCGCATTCCTACCAGGTTCTCTAGTTGACGTTCGTCCAGTACGTGACACTGCTCACCTAGAAAACAAAGAGCTAGAATTCAAAGTAATCAAGCTAGATCAGAAGCGTAACAACGTAGTTGTATCTCGTCGCGCAGTTATCGAATCAGAAAACAGCGTTGAGCGTGATGAGCTTCTTGCTTCTCTACAAGAAGGCATGGAAGTTAAAGGTATCGTTAAGAACCTTACTGACTACGGTGCATTCGTTGACCTTGGTGGTGTTGACGGTCTACTACACATCACTGACATGGCTTGGAAGCGTGTTAAGCATCCTTCTGAAATCGTTAATGTTGGCGACGAAATCAACGTTAAAGTTCTTAAGTTCGATCGTGACCGTACTCGCGTATCACTAGGTCTTAAGCAGCTAGGCGAAGATCCATGGGTTGCTATCGCTAAGCGTTACCCAGAAGGCACTAAGCTAACTGGTCGCGTAACTAACCTAACTGATTACGGCTGCTTCGTAGAAATCGAAGAAGGCGTTGAAGGTCTAGTTCACGTTTCTGAAATGGATTGGACTAACAAGAACATCCACCCATCTAAAGTTGTTAACGTGGGTGACGAAGTTGAAGTTATGGTTCTTGATATCGACGAAGAGCGTCGTCGTATCAGCCTAGGTCTTAAGCAGTGTAAAGCTAACCCATGGCAGTCATTTGCAGAAATGCAAGCTAAGGGCGACAAAGTAACTGGTAAGATCAAGTCTATCACTGACTTCGGTATCTTCATCGGTCTAGAAGGCGGCATCGACGGTCTAGTTCACCTATCTGACATTTCTTGGAATGTTGCAGGTGAAGAAGCGGTTCGTGACTTCAAGAAAGGCGACGAAATCTCTGCAGTAGTTCTAGCAGTAGACGCTGAGCGTGAGCGTATCTCTCTAGGTATCAAGCAAATCGAAGAAGACCCATTCAACGGTTTTGTTGCTGCTACTAAGAAAGGTGCTCTAGTTAACGGTACTGTTACAGCTGTTGACGCTAAAGGCGCAACTGTTGAGCTAGCTGAAGGCGTTGAAGGTTACCTACGCGCTTCTGAAGCATCTGTAGATCGCGTTGAAGACGCTACTCTAGTTCTTTCTGTTGGCGATTCAGTTGAAGCTAAATTCACTGGCGTTGACCGTAAGAACCGCGTAATCAACCTATCTGTACGCGCTAAAGACGTTGCTGAAGAGCAAGAAGCAATGGCTGCACTGAACAAGCAAGATGATGCTGCATTCGGTAACGCTATGGCTGACGCTTTCAAAGCTGCTAAAGGCGAATAATTGAGCATTAGAGGGAGAGGTTGATTTAATTAGCTTTTTCCCTCTAAGCGGTTATACTATTGAGAAACATACTAAAAACGGAGTGTTTATGACAAAGTCTGAACTTATTGAAAGACTATGCAGTCAACAAACACATCTTTCTGCTAAACAAGTAGAAGATGCGATCAAGGAAATCCTTGAGCAAATGGCGACTACTCTGGAACAGGGCGAGCGTATTGAGATCCGTGGCTTTGGTAGCTTCTCACTGCATTTCCGTGCTCCTCGTGTGGGTCGTAACCCTAAAACTGGTGATAAAGTTGAGTTAGACGGCAAGTACGTACCTCATTTCAAGCCAGGTAAAGAATTACGTGACCGTGTGAATGCACAAGTAGCGTAATCCACGAGATTCGAACAAAAAAACGGCATACTAACTAGTATGCCGTTTTTTTATATCTGTTGTTTATGGTCTGATGAGTTAAAATCCTGCATAATCGAGGCAGTAGAGCCCAAGTCTTTGATAGAAGAGAGCCAAACCACATAAAAACTTGGTTTTTTCCCTACAACGCTTGGTATAATTAACTTTCTTTAAGGAGTGAGAGGTTTTTGATGAAAATTTTTACAGCGATAGTGCTAGTTGCCTGCTTTCTTATCACCCTTGCTCTTGGTGCGCAAAACCAAGTGCTTGTGAACTTTGATTACCTGATTGCTCAAGGTGAGTTTCAGCTATCTACTCTATTGGGTATCGCTTTTGGTGCTGGCTTTGCTATTGGCTGGATTATCTGCGGCATCCTATATCTTAAAGCACGTTTCACTAAAAATCGTCTAACTAAGAAAGTTGCAAAGCAGCAAAAAGAGCTAGACCAGTTACGTGCAGAGCCTGTAAAGGAATAAGTTTTAATGCTTGAACTATTGTTTCTGTTACTTCCAATTGCAGCTGCTTATGGCTGGTATATGGGTAATAGAAGCGCTAGTAACGATCGACAGGAGCAGTCAAACCACATGTCACGACAATATGTGGCAGGTTTGAACATGCTGTTATCTGATGAGTCTGATAAAGCAGTTGATATTTTTATCGAACTGCTCCAGGTTGATAGTGAAACCATTGATACTCACCTTGCTTTAGGAAATCTCTTCCGAAGCCGAGGTGAGGTAGAGCGGGCAATTAAAATTCACCAGAATCTTATTGCCCGTCCTAATTTAACTATAGAACAGCGTAACCTTTCGCTGCAGCAGTTGGCTAAAGACTATATGGTCGCAGGCCTTTTTGACCGAGCAGAAAAGATTTTTGGTCAATTACTTGATGAGCCTGATTATCGAAAAAGTGCACTTCAACAATTACTCGACATTTATCAACGTACTAGAGAGTGGGAAAAAGCCATTGATATGGCCACTCAATTAGTCAAGATGGGGGAGGCAAAGCTCAAGCATGATATCGCTCACTATTGGTGTGAATTAGCCATGATTGAGTTAGGTGCCCAAAATCCAGATAAAGCAATTCAAGATATCAAAAAAGCGTTATCGGTTGATAAACAGTGTGTACGAGCGTCATTAATGATGGCTCGAATTCATATCCAAAATCATGAATACAAACAAGCAATCAAGTATTTAGAAAAAGTCATAGATCAAGATATTGATTTTGTCGGTGAAGCACTACCTTTGCTACTTGAGTGCTATCAAGCTACTAACAGTGAGTCTACGTGGCTTAAATATTTACAACTATGTGTTGAACGTAAAGTTGGCGCGACCGCTGAGTTGATGCTCGCTGATGAAATTGCGCACCGCGAAGGCCCTGTTATGGCGCAGACCTTTATGACTCGTCAGTTGCAGAAAAATCCAACTATGCGTGGTTTTTATCAACTCATGGATTATCATTTAGATGACGCAGAAGAGGGGCGAGCGAAAGAGAGTTTAACTAGCTTGCGTCATCTAGTTGGTGAACAACTTAAAATGAAGCCTCATTATCGCTGTCGTCAGTGTGGCTTTGCTGCTCATTCTCTTTACTGGCAATGTCCATCTTGTAAGAGTTGGGGTTCAGTCAAACCTATTCGTGGTTTAGATGGCGAATAGACGCTTTAACAGTCAAATCCTGACTAACATATTGTAAAAAATAACAGTGATGGTTTCGAAAGAGATCATCACTGTTATTTTATCTGTTAGTCCTATATCTTTTCTATTTTCCTCTTTAGTCTTCTATTTTTCTGCCCTTAAACCAATTTATCTAGCAAAGTTTCAATTTTCCTGTAAAATCGCGCCCGAATTTTGATACATCTCTAGATAAAGCAGGAGCCCAAATGCTAGATACACAATTAATGGATCCAAAAGTTATTGTCGCCTTAGACTATGATAATCAAAATGATGCTCTGGCTTTTGTTGACCGAATTGAACCAGGAAGCTGTCGGTTGAAAGTTGGTAAAGAGATGTTTACTTTTTATGGCCCTGATTTTGTGCGTAAACTGCATGATCGGGGCCATTCTGTATTCCTAGATTTAAAATTCCACGATATTCCAAATACGTGCTCAAAAGCAGTGAAAGCTGCAGCCGAACTTGGCGTATGGATGGTAAACGTTCATGCAAGTGGTGGTGAGAGAATGATGACAGCCTCACGCGAAATCCTTGAACCATATGGAAAAGATCGTCCGCTGCTAATTGGTGTTACTGTACTAACCAGTATGGAAAGCAGTGACTTAGCAGGTATTGGTATTAGCCGTTCACCACAAGAGCAGGTTATGAATTTGGCTACGCTGACTAAAAATAGCGGTCTAGATGGTGTGGTTTGTTCCGCTCAAGAGGCGTCTTTATTAAAAAGTAACTTAGGCCAAGAGTTTAAGTTAGTTACTCCAGGTATTCGTCCAGCGGGAAGTGCTGCCGGGGATCAGCGTCGAGTTATGACGCCAGTTGAAGCGATTGCCGCAGGTTCAGATTATTTGGTTATTGGTCGTCCTATTACACAAGCGGAAAATCCAGCTCAGGTTCTGGCTGACATTAACGCGACTCTTGCTGGTGTAAAATAAGACTGCTTTTATTTTACTGAACTAAGCAAACGATAACGCCCTGCATTAAACAGGGCGTTTTCTGTATTAGGACCGTGGATTTTTCCTAACTGGGTTAAATGTCGATTAACACTTAATTTTAGGCGTCGCTTTGCTAATACGGGTCGTACGATCTTGTGTTGGAGCACTAAAGTGGCTTTCGATTAACTTCTGAGTTAGAGGGTGCTTAGGGTCCTCAAAGACTTCTTTAGTTCTTCCTTTCTCAACCACTTCACCATCTTGCATTACCATGATTTTATCACTGAAGTGTTTAATGACGCCCATGTGTTGGGATACATAAACATACGATAACCCCATCTCTTCTTGTAGCTCTAGTAGAAGGTTTATCATCTGTGAGCGCATTGACATATCAAGACCATTTAGAGCCTCATCTGCAACAATGATACAAGGTTGAAGGATTAAAGCTCTTGCGAGAGATACACGCTGCTTTTGACCTGTAGCAAGCATTTGAGGATAGAAATAGGCGTGCTCAGGTAATAAGCCAACACGACGTAATGTCTGTAATACTCGGTTTTCGCGCTCTTGAGGTGTCATATTGGTATTACGTTTGAGAGGCCCCTCTAAGATCCTGCCGAGCTGAATGCGTGGATTAAGTGCGGTATTTGGATCTTGGAAGATCATACGAATCAGTTTACAACGAGTTTCGTAGTCGCCACTAACAAGGGGCTCTCCATTGACTTTAATAAGACCACTTGTTGGCTCCACAACCCCGGCGAGCATTTTCGCGAGAGTCGATTTACCTGAGCCATTCTCACCCAGTAGAGCGATTGTTTCACCAGCTTCAAGAGAAAAACTAACAGGCTTTACCGCCTCAATGGTACGACGGCGAAACAGTCCTGAGCGATATTGGTAGTCTTTTTTAAGTTTGACCACTTCAAGTAACGCACTCATGATTTATCTTTCTCCATATTGAGTGGGAAGTGACAACTGTATTTGTGCGACTTCACTTTACGGCGCTCGGGTACTTCCACACATTTACGCTGGGCGTGAGGGCAACGGGGGCCCAAACGACAACCAATAGGTAAGTGCTGAAGTGGTGGTATAGAGCCTGGTAGTGTTTCTAGCTTACTCTTATGACAAATACCATCACTAAAGTCAGGCATGGCGCGTAATAGCGCTTCTGTGTAGGGATGATGCGGTGTTTCAAGTAAATCTTGGCGACTACCTGACTCAACTGATTGACCACAGTACATTACGGTAATGCGGTCTGCCCATTGAGTCACCGTGGTTAAGTCATGACTGATCAGCAAAATGGTGGTGTTACCAAGCTGATTCATTCGGCTGAGTAAGCGGAATATTTGCGCTTGGGTAATCGAATCTAAGTCATTAGTCGGTTCGTCTGCAATCAATAAACGAGGGCGGTTAGCAATAGCCATCGCAATCATTACTTTTTGACATTCCCCATCTGTTAGCTCATAGGAGTAACTGCGCATTACACGTTTGTGATCTTTAATACCCACTTTGTGCAATAGGGCAATGGCCTGTTTTTGACGCCAATGAAATCGTTGCCAAAGATGACCGGAAAATGCAGAAGAGGGGATAGCTTCTTCTAACTGAGCTCCAACGCGTTCAGATGGATCCAGACAAGATGATGCTTCTTGGAAAATCATGGCCATTTCGCGACCAACGATTTTACGACGTTCACGCGATGACAGTGCAAGTAAATCAATATCGCCTAAGCGCATGCGATCTGCTGTAATGTGCCAGTTATCTTTAGCTACACCGGCAATGGCTTTGGCAACTAAACTTTTTCCTGAACCCGATTCTCCCACTAAACCTCGAATCTCGCTTTCGTTGATCGTCATACTCATACGATCAACCGCTTTTACTCGGCCCTGTGGGGTATCAATTTCAATTGTTAAGTTACGAATATCAAGTAATGGCATTAGTCTATCCCCGCATTCAGAGCTTGGCGAAGACCATCACCGACAAGGTTAATAACCAAAACACTAAACATAATGGATAAGCCTGGAAGTGTTACTGTCCATGGTGCTAGATAGATAAGATCAACCGAATCACCAAGCATGGCTCCCCATTCTGGCATTGGAGGTTGAGCACCTAGACCTAAAAAGCCTAATGCTGCGATATCTAAAATAGCAATAGAGATAGCTCGGGTCATTTCTGTAGTAATGACAGTAAGAATATTTGGTAATACGGAGTTGTAGAGAAGATACATATTATTTGCCCCATCTAAACGAGCTGCAATAATGTAATCTTTTTCCATTTCAGTATGAACAGCGGTATAGATCGCCCGGATAAAACGAGGGATTAAGGCTAGCCATACCGCTAATAAAACATGAGCTTCACCAGGCCCCATATAAGCGACCATGATAATTGCCAATAGTAATGAAGGTATCGACAGTACAGTATCTAAAATATGGTTTAAGATGCTGGATTTTAGTCCTTTTGTCATACCTGCCAACACACCAATAGCAAAACCAATCACGCTGGCTGCTAGAGCGATTAATAGCGCATAACCAAAGGTTAACTGCGTACCAATAAGTAGACGAGATAAGATGTCTCGACCTAGATCATCGGTACCGAAGAAGAACTCAACATGTCCTGAGTTATCCCATGATGGTGGCATTAACAGTTCCCCAACTTGCTGAATTGGAGAATAAGGGGCTAACCAGTGAGCAGTACAAGTGACCAGCAATAGGAAAAGTAAACACCAAAGTCCAAACATTGCTAGTGAGTTTGCTCGAAAATGCTGCCATGTTCGTTCCCATTGGGTTGGGATGACTTCTTCTAAATAGACATTATTTGATGGCATACCACTCTTTCCTTACTAATGGGTTTACAAATGCCCCGATCAAATCAGAGAGGATGTTCGCCAATAAGATAAAGCTTGCCACTGTAATAACACCTGCTTGAATCGCAATATAATTTTGTGCCGCAATAGCATCAAGTAGCCAGCGTCCAATTCCTGGCCAGTTAAAGATGGATTCCGTTAACATGGCAAAGGTCATCATGGTTGAGAACTGCATGCCAAGTTTGGGGATAATAGGAGGAATTGCATTACGCATACCATGGCGACGTACGATTTCAAATGTCGATAAGCCTTTGGTTTGTGCAACTTTAATAAAGTTCTGTTTCATTACTTCCGATACTGACGCTCGGGTAAGACGAATGACTTCTGTCATCGGTGCCATTGCCAATACCAATGTTGGCAAAATAAGGTGTTTTATGGCATCTAACATCGCGTGAGCTTTATATGGCTCATTAGAGAGCATGATATCAATAAGTGCAAAGCCTGTTACTGGATGGATCTCATAAAGCAGACTATAACGACCTGAAACAGGCAACCAGCCAAGATGAAGAGCAAACAGCAAGATCAACAGCATGGCGAACCAAAATAGTGGAATGGAGTAGCCCACCAAGGTAATTGAGGAAATGACTGTATCAACAAAATGCCCGCGGCGTACACCAGCAATGGTACCGAGTGGAATACCAATAATAAGAGAGAGTAAAAAGGCAAAAAAGCAGAGCTCTAATGTGGCTGGAAATACCGCCAAGATCTCATCTGCAACCGGGATACCATTAATATCAATACCTAAATTGCCAGCAGCAAGGTTTTTGAGGTATATAAACCAACCGCTAAAAAAGGGCTGTTGGCTCCACATAGTATTGGTATCGAGACGAAGAATACTATAGCCGATGATAGTGAGAATCATCAGGGTAATAATAAACAAGTTAAGTCTACGAATGGTGTAGATAAACATAAGTTACTCGCTACGATGTACGTCGGCGAACGAACGAGTACCAAATGGACTCATTTGCACACCAGATAGGGATTTATTATTTGCCTGGAAATACACGCCATGGGCAAGCGGTAGAATGGGCAGATCTTTATCCAAAATATCTTGCGCTAAATAATAATAGTTTAAGCGCTGAGACTGTTGGTTGGTTCGTAATGCCAACTCAAGTAGGTTATCAAACTGTAAGTTACACCAGTTAGCAATATTCAGTTGAGCCTCTTTTGCATCACACGATAGTAATGGGCGCAAAAAGTTATCAGGGTCGCCATTATCAGCAATCCAACCCGACAGAATTAAATCGAATTTATTGATATTGCTTAAAGAGGTGCGATCAACTTGCTCTTGATAGTCCAACACAAGGTTTACTCCGACCGATTTCAAGTTCGCTTGAATCAACTCAGCAGTTTTGCGAGGACTTGGATTGTATGGTCGAGGTTCAAGAGGTACCCACATCGTTAATGTCAGGTTGTGGTTATATCCTGCTTGTTTTAACAGTGCTTTAGCTTCTTTTGGATTATAGCTTGGTACGACACTGTCATGGTTATAAGCCCAAGACATAGGTGGAAGTAAGCTTTTTGCGTTAGTCGCAGTACCGTAATAGACCGAGTTTAATAGTGCCTCACGGTTGATAGCCATACTAATCGCTTCACGAACTTTTAAATTATTTAGCGGTTTTTTCTCTGTATTAAAAGCAAGGAACGCGACATTCATACCTGTTTGCGCGGTAAGGTTAAAATTCTTATCGTTAGAAATTACAGGCAATTGGCTTGCTACCGGAGAAGATAATACATCGCACTCTTGGCTTAATAACTTCGCCAGTGTTCCAGTACCTCTAGATGAGATATCAAAGACGACTTGTTCCATTGCTGGCTTGCCACGCCAATAAGCATCATTACGTTTTAGGCGAATAAAATCATTAGGCTGATACTGCGACAGATAAAACGGGCCAGTACCGATTGGTTTTAGGTCCAATTTATTTAATTGCCCAGACTTTAATAATTGTTCGGCGTACTCTTTCGAATAGACAACCGCATAACTGGTCGCTAGATTTGAGAGAAAAGCGTTATCAGGACGGTTAAGAGTAAAGCGTACTGTATTTGGATTAACAACCGTGATCGACTTAATTAATTTATTAAACCCATTGCTTTCAAACCAAGGGTAACGACCACCAGAAACGTTATGGAAAGGGTTGTTTGGGTCGATAATACGCTCAAAACTAAATACAACATCTTCAGCATTTAAAGGGCGAGATGGTGTAAACCAAGGCGTTGTCTGAAAAGGGATATTTTTACGTAAAGTAAAGGTATAGACCAACCCGTCATCACTCACTTTCCAGCTTTTAGCAAGTTCTGATTGAGTATGATGACTCACAGGGTCTAAGGTTAAGAGACGATCGAAGATTTGAGCTCCGAGAGAATCAACCGTGAGGCCACCGTCCGCCAATTGCGGATTGAGAGTGGTTGGTGTGTCCTGTCCACAATAGATAAATCCAGTGTCGCGGATTGTGTTCTCTTTTGTTGGTTCAGAACAGCCAAACAAGCTTAATAACCCCGCACAAGCGAGTAAAAGACGTGTATAAGCGCTCATAAAGAAAAGGCGTAAAATGAAATCAAGTCGTCAAATCTATCATTTTCCATGGTAACCACCAAGTTATCCTCAGTCATTCTGACATTTATCTATGAATTATGCGCAGATTCTAACCACTAAAGACAGGCCAATAGTAAAAAATGCGCTATTCGTCACTATTGCCAACTAGCTGATATTTCCGTAAAAGCCCCCGCAATTGATGATAACTCAGGTTCAGTAATTCAGCCGCTTTGCGTTGATTATGTTTGGCGTGCTCTAATGCTTGTTCAATCAGCTCTTTTTCTTGCTCTTGTTGCCATTGACGTAAATCTAAAGGCAGTTGGGGTAATGTTGAGCTTTGATTCTCAACCTCTGCGGGTATGCTTGTTGTCGTGTTATGCCATGGGGGGGTAAAAGGGTCTAAGATAATGTTATCTACCGCTTCATCTTCTAACCCATTGCGAAAGACGGAACGTTCCACGGCATTTTTAAGCTCTCGTACATTACCGGGCCATGAGTACTGCAACAGTCTCTTTTTTGCTTGAAGGGTAAAGCCTGCAAAGTAACCAAATCCCATTTCTCGGCACATACGAACCGCATAGTGCTCGGCTAATGGTAGAATATCATCTAACCGCTCACGTAGTGGTGGCAGGTGAATAACATCAAATGCGAGGCGATCCAGTAAATCGGCCCGAAATTTTCCATCGTGAGCGAGCTTAGGTAGGTTCTCATTGGTGGCACAGATTAATCGCACATTGGATTGATAGGTTTTACTGCCACCAACACGTTCATATTCGCCATATTCAATCACACGTAACAGTTTTTCTTGTACGCTAGGAGGGGCTGTTGCCAGTTCATCTAAAAAGAGTGTGCCTTGTTCTGCTCGTTCAAAGCGCCCTTTATGTAATCCTTTCGCCCCAGTAAAAGATCCCGCTTCATGGCCAAACAGCTCAGAGTCTATGACACCATCACTTAATGCTGCACAGTTTAAAGTAACGAGAGGTTGATCCCATCGTTTCGATAAATAGTGTATACGCTTAGCAATCAGTTCCTTACCTGTTCCTCGTTCACCTAAAATAAGGACGGGGCGATTTACAGATGCCAAACGAGATGCTTGATCTAATGCTGAGAGAAATGACTCAGATTCACCAATAATATTTTCTGATTTTTGCATGGTTAATTTCACCAATAGTTGGTCTAATTAACTAAACTGTAGCAGTTGTTATTTTACTGTACAATGATAACTTTATGATTTTTAATAAATAAAAAGTTGGCACACTCTTTGTTATATAACCTGTAAGTAAACCATTAACGGTTAATCATAACGACCAATCACTTTGGGTGAATGTAGTCAGTTTCATTAGACAAACACATCGCTATCTAATGATTACTTTAAGGAGTTCAATTATGGGTATTTTTTCTCGTTTCGCAGATATTGTTAACGCAAACGTCAATTCACTATTAGACAAAGCTGAAGATCCACAAAAAATGATCCGTCTTATCATTCAAGAGATGGAAGATACATTGGTTGAAGTTCGTACTTCATCTGCGCGTGCACTTGCAGATAAAAAAGAGCTTCAACGCCGAATTAATACGATTGAAGCTCAAACAACAGAATGGCAACAAAAAGCCAGTTTAGCACTGCAAAAAGGCCGTGAAGATTTAGCTCGTGCTGCCCTGATTGAAAAACAGAAATTGGCAGATGTCGCACTAACTCTTAATGAAGAGTATAAATTAGTTGAAGAGAGTATTGAAAAATTAAGTACTGAAGTTGCAGAACTAGAACGTAAACTGCAAGAGACTCGTGCTCGTCAGCAAGCACTTGTGGTTCGCCATAAAACAGCGGGCACACGCCGCGATGTTCGTCGTCAACTGGATACGGGCAAAGTGGATGAAGCTTTGGCTAAGTTTGAGCAATATGAGCGTCGAGTTGATGAAATGGAAGCGCAGGCCGATAGCTACAGCTTAGGTCGAGGTAAATCATTAGAGTCTGAATTTGCTGAACTTCAGGCACAAGATGAAATCGAAAAAGAATTAGAACGTTTAAAAGCCAGCATCAAAGATAAAGAATAAGTGATTGATTACGATCTCACTGATAACTCTAAATTAATTGATTCTGCGCGAGAAGGAGAGTAACGAATGTCTATGGGTTTTTTAGCTGTACCGCTGGTGGTTTTCTGTATTTTTGTCGCTCCGCTATGGTTGATTCTTCATTATCGTAGTAAGCGTCGTTTAGGTGAGGGCCTATCGGGCGAAGAGCAAGAAAAACTACAGAAATTGGTTGCCCGCGCAGAACAGATGCAAGAGCGAATTGTGACGCTTGAGCGAATCTTAGATGCAGAAGCACCACAATGGAGACAAAAATAATGCATAAAACCTTATATCGAGATCCGGTCAACGGCAAGCTTGGTGGGGTCTGTGCAGGTCTTGCCGAATATTTTGGAATGGAAACATGGCTAGTCCGAATTTTAGCTGTTTCGGCCTTTTTATTGGGGGTAGGTTTTTTTGCCACGATTGCATACATTGCCGCATGGTTAATGTTAGATAAGATGCCACAAGAGCGAACAGATCAACAAGAAACGTTTAAAGAACATAATATTAAGCAAAAGCCATGGCAGGCGGGTCATCCTCCTGGTCAGATTTTGCAAAATGTAGAGCTGGAATTGAGCACCATGGAACGCAAATTACGTACAATGGAAGCTTATGTTACATCACCAGCCTTTGACGTTGAGCGTGAAATTCGTAAGCTGTAATAAGTCAACGATCTAATGATAATAAAAGCAGGCTATATTAGGCCTGCTTTGCTGTTTTTATTAATAAAAAATCTAAGACATCATTTAGATAAATAAGAAATTCATCTAGGGTTAATTTGTCCTTTGTTACAGTTAGACAAGGTAAAGGCTAGAGAGTATCTGTGGCTGTTCCAAAGGGCGGTAGCACTTTTTATTTCCAGTTTTTCTACTCGCACCTGAGAACGACAATAAAAATAGGACGATACAGGTATGAACCGATTAGGTAATGAATTTAATAAATGGGTTAATCGTGGCTTAGATCGCCATGTACGTTTGGCCGTTACGGGACTATCTCGTGCTGGTAAAACTGCTTTTATTACATCGCTGGTTAACCAATTACTGCATGTAAGCACTAATCCCCGTTTACCGTTATTTACTCCGGTACGCGAAGGGCACTTACTTGGTGCAAAACGAGTACCTCAATTGGATATGCACATTCCTAAGTTTGGCTACGATGAAGGTATGGCATCTATTTTATCAACGCCTCCTGCTTGGCCAGAGCCGACCCGTGATGT
Organism: Photobacterium damselae subsp. damselae; assembly: GCF_038086725.1. Lineage (NCBI taxonomy): Bacteria > Pseudomonadati > Pseudomonadota > Gammaproteobacteria > Vibrionales > Vibrionaceae > Photobacterium > Photobacterium damselae. The sequence continues at coordinate 2,032,436 of NZ_CP146970.1, read as the reverse complement.
TAGCCAAATTCGTTTAGCCTTGCGTTACCGGCCACAAAAAGGAGCGTTAAAATATCTACAAGATACCGCTACGCTCTATTTAGATATCGTTGATTATCCTGGTGAGTGGTTACTGGATTTGCCGCTGCTTGATATGGATTTTATGACTTGGTCTAAGCAGCAAGCTCTTGTGTTGAAAGGTAAGCGTTTAGAACTTGCTCAAGAGTGGATGGCGTTAGGGGATGAATTTGATCCATTTGCTCCTGTTGATGAAGCGTTATTAGAAAAAATTAGTCAAGCTTTCACCCAGTATCTTTATGCATGTAAAGATGAAGGTGGGCTGCATTGGGTTCAACCTGGGCGTTTTGTTCTTCCTGGTGAATTGGCCGGGGCGCCTGTTTTGCAATTTTTCCCAATGATCTGGACCAATAAATATACCGAGCAACAGTTACAAGAGGCTGATGAGCACAGTAACTTTGCTATGCTAAAACAGCGTTATAAATATTATCAACAACATATCGTAAAAGGTTTTTATAAAGAGCACTTTTCGAAATTTGATCGTCAGATTATTTTGGTTGACTGTTTACAACCGCTCAATGCAGGACCTGAATCGTTCAATGATATGCGTCAAGCGATTGATCAATTGATGCAGAGCTTTAAGTATGGTCGCAGCTCTTTATTGCGCCGTATGTTTGCGCCACGAATTGATAAAGTGCTATTTGCAGCAACCAAGGCGGATCATGTGACACCTGAACAGCATCCTAATTTGGTCAATTTATTACAACAGTTGGTAAATGAGGCTTGGCATACCGCATCGTTTGAAGGCATTGAAATGGATTGCGTTAGTTTGGCATCTATTCAAGCGACAGAGCCCGGTTTTGTGAATCATCATGGCCAGCAAGTTCCTGCGTTACGAGGTGTAAGTATGGATGAACAGCCCCAAACTTTATTTCCAGGAGAGGTGCCTAAACGTTTACCTAATGAGAGCTTTTGGCAAAACAATGGGTTTGAGTTTATGAATTTCAGACCGCTAGAACAGCAGAGTGATGAGCCTTTACCCCATATACGAATGGATAAAGCATTAGAGTTTTTATTGGGAGATAAATTGTAATGAGTGAACAATATAAGAGCAAAATCTTATTTGATGAGTCGTCTCCTGATATTCAAACAGAACAGGAAAAAGAACTGACATCGCAAATCAGTTTTGATGAAGACAAAAAGTTTTTACCTAAACAAGCTGATAATACGGAAATTGAGCAAGAACTGGATCAGATTTTAGCTTCAAAGCCAAAGCGTCGTGGTGGTTTCTTTAAAGGATTGTTACTAGCTGGTGCCGCTATGGTTGGCTGGCAATCGGTTGATTATGTTGTTACTGCTTATCAGAGTGCTGATTGGTTATCCCTAGGTTGGAGTGTGTTAGTTGCTGGTATTGCAACCATGGGTATTACCGCATTAGGTCGAGAATTACTGAATCTGCGTCGTTTAAAGCATCGTCAGACTGAACGAGATCAAGCACAAGAATTATTAAATGCTGACGGTATTGGTAACGGTAAAGCGTTTTGTACCAAATTGGCTAAGCAGAGTCAGATCTCTACTGAAAATACAGGATATGACCGTTGGATTCATTCATTAGCTGCGACTCATAATGATCGTGAGGTGATGGCGCTATACGATAAAATGGTTGTGAGTCAACAAGATAAAATGGCGCGTCAATTAGTCGCACGTTATTCAAGCGAAGCTGCTGTGATGGTCGCGTTAAGTCCATTGGCTATTGCTGATATGTTGTTAGTGGCGTGGCGTAATTTCCGATTGATTGAACAAGTATCTAATGTTTATGGGGTCGAGCTTGGCTATTGGTCCCGTATCCGATTAGTGAAGTTAGTACTGGCTAATATGGCATTTGCAGGGGCATCAGAAATTGCTACCGATATTGGTACTGAGGTGTTATCAATGGATCTGGCTGGACGGATGTCAACACGAGTGGCACAAGGGGTTGGTATTGGACTATTAACAGGACGATTAGGATTGAAAGCCATTACCTTAATGCGTCCCTTACCTTGGCTGCCGGGTGAACAACCCAAGCTGAGTGAAATTCGTCATGATTTAATTGCTCAACTGACCAAAAAGAAAGATCACTAAACTATCTTTGCCATAAATTTAGTCGTTAAGCCTATCCATTGCGGTAGGCTTTCTTTTTTATAATTTGCTTATGCTCCAAATGATGTTACAAATAAATAGGTTATAGAAATTATGGAGTGATGATGACAAAGGATTTGTTTTTTACTTTAGATCTGAACTTACTGCGTACCTTTCTGGTTTTATCGCAGGAGTTAAACACACGTAAAGCGGCTGAACGTCTTTTTGTTACACAGCCTGCTATCAGTCATGCTTTGCAACGGCTGCGTAATCACTTTAATGATGAGTTGTTTGTTAAATCATTAAATGGGTTACAGGCAACGCCTTTTGCTGAAGAATTGATTGCTCAACTCACACCACATCTAGATGGTTTATCCATCACTCTCAATGCATCACAAGAATTTCATCCAGAACTGATAGAGCGTACGATTAAAATTGCGTTAGCGCCGCAAGTATTATGTGCCATAGCAGGACGGTTATTTACCAAAGTAAGAGACCAAGCCCCCAATATTGATTTGCAAATTGTGAATTGGTCAATGAACTCAATTGATGATATTGCTAAAGGAGAACTGCATTTTGGTGTTAACTACAGTTTTTCAAACGTCACTAAAGAGGTGCAAAGTCGAGAATTACGGACGGTCCATGGCGTTATTGCCGTGCGTGATGAGCACCCAATAAAAAAAGATACCGTAAAACCGCAAGATTTGGTGGACTATGAGATTGCGTCATTGATTATTCCAGGGTGGAACACCCATCGAAGTCATGCTGCTGATGTAATGGATAGCTTAGGTTTTCAGACCAAAATTGGATTTCGTTCCGAGATACCGTCTGCGCTAGTTGATGTCGTTTTACAAACAGATATGTATTTCCCTACCAGTCATATTTTTCCTATCAGCCGATATAAAGGTCTACGAACTATTGAGGTGGATTTACCTGAAGAGCAAAAATTGCAAATGCTCTACTCGTATTACCATAAAAAAAATAGAAACAGTGCATTAACACAGTGGCTTCATCGTATCATTTTAGAACTGTTACAAGATCTTGAATAAAGAGATATCGTATATATTAACAAGATAGTGCTGTTAACATCATCAGTTAAACAGACAACTAAGATTTCTATCTTGACTCAACATAGCCTTAATAGCACACTGCATACTTGTCACGAAATGTTGACATTAAGATTATCACGGCCTCTAAGTTGCTATAATTTATCAAATTTTATTATAGTGTAGTGGCGCGAATAGGCTTTATCTAAGAAGGCGACAAGTATGAGGCTACAGGTCTTTTGTGAAGATCGTGTCGGCATTACTCGAGAATTGCTTGATATTTTAACCGCACAGCAAATTGATCTTCGCGGTATTGAAATCGACCGTATTGGTATTATTTATCTGAACTGCCCAGAGGTGGCATTTGAGTCGTTTAGTCAGTTGATGTCTCAGATTCGTCAACTGGATGGCGTTACCGATGTTCGTCGTATTCAGTTTATGCCAAGTGAGCGTGAACATAAGGAATTGTCTGCGTTACTTCAAACGCTTCCTGATCCATTCTTTTCTATTAATCTCCAAGGTAAAGTCGATCTTTCTAACCATGCAGCTGAAGTGCTAATGGGGAAAGAACAGCAGGTTATGCTTGGTGAGTCAATTCATCATTTGCTCGGTTTCAATTTTCATCAGTGGCTTGAAAAAGAGCAGGCAAAACGCCGAAGTGAGATGGTTGTCATTTCTGGTATTGATTATGTTATGGATATCATGCCTGTATATGTGGCAGATGATAATGAAGATGAAGTTCTTGCTAGTGCAGTTATTCTGCTAAAGTCTTTATCAGAAGCTAAGATGCCTATTGCGATGCGTAAAATCAGTGGGAATCAAGGCTTTGAACATCTTATCGGTCACTCTTCTCGCTTTAAACATTTAGTCGCACAGGCGAAAAAATTGGCACTGTTGGATGCACCGTTGCTGATTCAAGGGGAAACAGGGACAGGTAAAGAGATGTTGGCGCGTGCTTGTCATCAACGTTCTTTGCGTCGAGATAAACCATTTATGGTCGTTAATTGTGTTTCTATGCCAGATAATGCAGCGGAAACTGAATTATTTGGTGAAGTGGCAACAATTGGTGAGCCAAGCAAAAAAGGCATCTTTGAACAAGCAGAAGGCGGCACTGTTTTCTTATATGAAATTGGTGAAATGTCGCCTCATTTACAAGTGAAACTTTTGCGCTTTCTACAAGATGGAACTTTCCGTCGAGTCGGGGAAGAGAAAGAGATAAAAGTGAATGTGCGGGTGATATGTTCTACCCAAAAACGTCTTCATGAATTAGTAGCTGCTGGGCAATTTAGAGAAGATCTCTATTATCGTCTGAATGTATTAGCGCTGGTGGTGCCACCACTTCGTGAGCGTGTGGCTGATATTCTTCCTCTTTCTGAACTCTTTCTCTCTCAATTTGCTAAAGAACTACAGCAAACTAAGCCGTCTATTTCCGATGAAGTGTCTCACTGTTTAACCCAATATGCATGGCCTGGAAATATTCGACAACTGCGTAATATCTTATTTAGAGCGATGACTCAAGTTGAATCAGATGTACTGCAGATAGAAGATATTCACTTACCTGAAAATGAAGTGAGTAGCAGTATTATCAGTGATGAGACACTTGAAGGGTCTCTGGATGAAATTATGAAACGTTATGAGTCAGGCATTTTAGCAAACCTCTACAAAACGTATCCATCTACTCGAAAACTGGCGACTCGCTTAGGGGTGTCACATACTGCGATTGCAAATAAACTGCGAGAGTACGATTTAACGAAAGCGAAGTAATCTACACAATTTAATGATTGTTAAGTGGTTATATCGACGTAAAAAAGAGATAGTTTGAAGCTATCTCTTTTTATATCGGTGGATTTTTGTCAAAGCTAGACGCTAGGCTTCCTCGACCAGTTTTAGTTTATGGCTTTCAAGTGCAAGTAATTTATCAACCACATCACAACCATAGCGATAACCACAGTGGCAGTGTTCAGTATTTATGATGCGATGACAGGGAATTACTATCGGGATAGGGTTAACATTTTTAGCGATACCAATTGCTTGAGTTGCTGAAGGGATTCCAATTTTTTCTGCAATTTGGTGGTATGTTGTGGTTTGGCCGTATGGGGTATTAACAATAGCAGCCCATATTTTTTGTTGAAATTGAGTGCCTTGAGGTGCAATAGTGAAAGTGAATTTTTCTCGTTTACCAGCCAGATACTCTTTCAGTTGTAATGTATAAGGTCGCATGAAGTTAGGGTTATATTGCCAGCTTTCATTGGGACGATACCCCGGATGACACACCGTTAACTGTCGTAGGCCTTGATAATCAGCCAATAAGAGTATTTTTCCTAACTCTGTTTCAATAAAATCGAAGAACATCGTGACTCACTGTTTGTGGTTAGTTTACGACCTAAGCACCAAGAACTTACTCAGCGTATTGAGGTTTGAATGTTTCATTCAATTATAAACCGTTCTTCCACAATTGTTGTGGATGAACTCAAGATTCGTCTTGTGACCTGCAAAGATGCGGAAAATATTGCAATTTATTATCAAAAAAACCGATCTCATCTCCAACCTTGGGAACCAACTCGTGAAGAAAACTTCTTTACTGTGGCAGGATGGGAGAAGCGACTAGAACAAATTGCAATTTTACACCGTCATGAAATGGCCTATTACTTTACTGTTACCCCGCGTCATAGTAATCAAGTATTGGCAGTGATCAATTTCAGTAACGTTGTTAAATCACCTTTTTACGCCTGCCATGTTGGATACTCGTTAGATAGCGAATACCAAGGTAAAGGGATTATGCGGCGGGCGTTGCAAGCAACAATTAATTGGTTGTTTGAAGAGAAGCATTTTCATCGAATTATTGCCGTTTATATGCCCCATAATGAGAAAAGTGCCAATGTCCTCTATTCGGTCGGATTTGAAAAAGAAGGAGAGGCCAAGGATTATTTATTAATTAATGGTCAATGGCGCGACCATATTCTGACGGCTAAAATTAATCCTAATTGGCGAGAGCCTATCAAATGGAATCCATTTTGAGTTTATGGTGTTTCTTGATAACTAGGCTAAACAAAAAAGCTAAATCAAAAAGCCAAATAAAAAAGGTTGAGTATTAAACTCAACCTTTATCATTAATCGGTAATCAATCGAAATGTAAAAGACGATTATTCTACCGTTAGGATACGCATGTTATTGGTTGAACCAACGATATCCATCACATCGCCTTGAGTGATAATAACAAGATCACCAGAAACAAGGTGACCGGCTTCTTTCAATACATTCATTGCATGTTTAGCCGCATCAAGACCTGCATCACTGTCACGATTAAAGAATACCGGAGTTACACCACGATATAGTGCTGCACGATTTAGTGTATCTTCGTTACGAGACATCGCAAAGATAGGCAGACCAGAAGAAATACGAGACATCATCAGTGCTGTACGACCTGATTCTGTCATTGCAATCATCGCTTTAACGCCTTCCATGTGGTTCGCTGCATACATGGTAGACATTGCAATGGTCTCTTCAGGAGAGGCGAAAGTACGAGCCATACGGTGGTTAGATACGTTAATGCTTGGCTCTTTTTCTGCACCAATACACACACTTGCCATTGCTGTTACGGTTTCTACAGGGAAGCTACCAGCTGCGGTTTCAGCAGATAACATAACCGCATCTGTACCATCAAGTACCGCATTGGCAACGTCCATCACTTCAGCTCGGGTAGGCATTGGGCTTGTGATCATTGATTCCATCATTTGTGTTGCAGTAATCACGACACGGTTAAAGCTACGAGCACGACGGATAAGTTTCTTCTGTACACCAACAAGCTCTGGATCACCGATTTCAACACCTAGGTCACCACGAGCAACCATTACTGCATCTGACGCCATAATGATATCATCCATGGCTTCAGTGGTTGCAACGGCTTCTGCACGTTCTACTTTTGCAACTAATTTAGCCTGTAGACCTGCATCCTCGGCAAGACGACGAGCATATTTCATATCTTCGCCATTACGAGGGAAAGAGACTGCTAGGTAATCAACACCCATTTTTGCAGCCGTTAAGATATCTGCTTTATCTTTTTCAGTCAGTGCAGCGGCAGATAAGCCACCACCTTTTTTGTTGATACCTTTATTGTTTGATAAAGGACCAGCAACAGTAACAACTGTGTTTACTTTATTGCCTTCTACTGATTCTACTTGAAGCTGAACGCGACCATCATCAAGAAGTAAGATATCGCCAGTTTCAACATCTTTAGGTAATTCTTTATAGTCAAGGCCAACCGCATGTTGGTTACCTTCACCTTTTGGTAAGTCGCTATCTAGAGTGAACTTATCACCGATAGCGAGTTGGATTTTGCCATCTTTAAATGTAGATACACGAATTTTAGGGCCTTGAAGGTCGCCTAAGATAGCAACGTGTTTGCCTAACTTAGCTGCAATTGCGCGTACAGTCTTGGTACGCTCGATATGATCTTCTGGAGTACCGTGAGAGAAATTCATTCGAACAACGTTTGCACCTGCTGCGATAATTTTCTCAAGATTATTATCACGGTCTGTTGCAGGGCCAAGTGTTGTTACGATTTTTGTACGTCTTAGCTTATCAGCCATTTGAAACTCCATTTTTATCTACAGAACGATTTTTAAGCCAAAATATATCGGCTTCAAACGTAGGTAAAAGTTTACTACAAGATAGGAAAAGTAAAAGTTATTCTTGGTCAATCAAAATGGTTAATTAATATTTCAAGAATAAAAAAATCATTGTAAATAAGTAAGTTATCACTAATGGTGATGCTTAGGTATTGGTATATAGAGTGGAATAGTTAGCTTCAATATTATCTTGCTTTAAATGGTATTTATTTTATTGCTTGGTATGTTATTTTAGTATTTTTTATGAGGTTTAAATTAGACATAAAAAAACAGATGCCTTAATTAAGCATCTGTTTATAAGCGCGGCGATTTTCTCTAAACCCAGCTCTTAAGACGATTCTTTGGTGGATAAATTGGAGACTTAAAAATGGGGCTCTTTAGAAAACCGGGAATCTTTAAGTGACTCTTTTACTCGCTTGAGGTTATCTCGAAAACCCGCACCACGACGTAAGGTAAAGCCTGTTGCTAACACATCAATAATGGTCATTTGAACAACACGACTGGCCATCGGCATATAGATATCAGTATCTTCCGGTACATCAGGGCAAATAGATAGCGAACACTCGCGTTCTAATGGTGAATCTTTCTCTGTAATCCCAATAACAGTGGCTCCATTTTCACGGGCCATACGAGCAATCTCCACCAGATTTTTAGTTCGTCCAGTGTGTGATATTACAACCACAACATCACCATCGCTGCAGTTGATCACGCTCATACGTTGCATAACAATATCGTCAAAACACACAATAGGGATGTTAAAGCGGAAAAACTTATTTTGTGCATCATGGGCAACTGCTGCAGAAGCTCCAAGTCCAAAGAATGAAATTTTCTTTGCTTGGGTTAATAGATCTACGGCTCGATTCACTTGTTGTGGGTCAAGTGAGTTTTTTGCAACATCAAGGCATGCCATGGTTGATTCAAAGATTTTCGATGTGTAGGCATCTGGTCCATCATTTTCTTCAACATTACGATTAACATAAGGAGTGCCATTCGCTAGGCTCTGTGCAAGATGTAGCTTAAAATCGGGGAAGCCTTTTGTATCAAGACGACGACAGAAACGGTTCACTGTCGGCTCACTGACATCCGCTAGCTTGGCTAATGTTGCAATGCTTGAGTGAATAGCTGTTTGTGGCGATGCTATGATCACTTCAGCAACTTTTCGTTCTGATTTGCTAAAGTTTTCTAAATTATTTTGTATTTTTTCAAGGGTATTCATAGTGATTACCGCGCTTCGTTGCTGAATTTCATTTCGTAATAATGTAATTACGATATCAATACTGAAACTATACTACTATTATTCGAGCTGCTCCTAGTAAATATCAGACAATTACTTTTCTTTATTATTATAGTTTGACCAAGATCTTATTTTTCCTTTCATTTTGGTAAGTATTTATGAGTAAAACTTACTAAGTATTGGTTATAGAACGCTGAAAGTTGTTGCTTATTTTCAATGTAACGGAATTAATTTACAGGTCGAAATAATAAAGATAAAAATACAGAGTAATATCTTTTGTTGATATTGAGAGGAAAAATATAGACATAATCTATCGAGCTGGTCGATATATAAATTAATAAAATCAATAGGTAATGATATGAAAGTGAGTATTTGTGGCTGCGGCTGGTTAGGAGAGCCATTAGCACTTCATTTATTAGGTTTAGGTTATGAAGTGTTTGGCAGTAAAACGTCACGAGATGGCGTAAATAAAATTCGACAACAAGGAATTAATTGCTGCGAAATATCCGTGCCACTAGATGATAATAGTGATTACCCTTATTTTTGTGAGGATAAAGATAAAAGGGCATTTTTTGCTACAGATGTTTTGGTCATTAATGTTCCACCAAAATTACGCAGTAGTGATAAGCAATCACATATTCATAATATAAAAACGTTAATGACAGCAGCGGAATATCATGGCTGTAAAAGAATTCTCTTTATTAGTACAACTGCAGTTTATGGTGATACAAAAGGTCGTGTTACAGAATCAACGGAACCAAGGCCTCAGACTGAGTCAGGAAAAGCGCATTTAGAGATAGAGCAACAATTATTGGATACTTGGCCCGATCGTTCGACCATTTTGCGCTTATCTGGATTAATTGGCCCTAACCGCCATCCGGTGAAATTTTTATCAGGTCGTAAGGGCATTGAAAAGGGGGCTGATCCAGTCAATTTGATTCATTTAACCGATTGTATTGCAGCCATTAGCCGCATTATTGCAAAGCAGCCAATAAGTCCAATATTACACTTAGCCGCAAATTCTCATCCAAGTCGAGCGAGTTATTACACTAAGATGGCAGAACTGGCCTCGTTGCCATTGCCTGACTTTAGTCTGTCACAAGATAGCCATGAAAATGGAAAATGGATTGATGCCTCAATGACGCTCAAAGCATTAGATCTGACGTTAGTGCATTCTGATTTGATTTCTTTAGCTCCAGAACTCTGATTTAGGAGCAAAAAAAAGCGCTGAGAAAATAGCTTCTCAGCGCGTAAACATTCCATAAACACAATTAGGAGTTTGTAGCAGCAGTGGATTTAAACTAATAGCCTAATTTGGCGGCCAGCGAAACGTGACTATTAATCTCAATTCTTACTTATTCAGACTATGGGGTTTGGTAATAGTTCCAAAAAAGTTTAATTTTTTTCATAAACTGGTTTTTTGCAAGATAAGTTATAGTTTTCTCTGTATTTTTTGCAAAAAAAGCCCACTAAAAAAATTAGTGGGCAAAAAATGTTCCATAAACACAACTTAGGAGTTGTAGCAGCAGTGGTTTCACAATGATAATAAAAGATAAGCTAAGGTTATGATTAACAATCTTTTATTATCATTCCGAACTTATAATATAAGACTCAGTAGTTTTAAGTTAGTTCCCATGAATCTTAAAAAAAATCAAAAAAAATATGTTGAAATGAAAATGACAAAAGAAACGGTGTTTTTAATTGTTTTCGATAGATAAAAAAATCCCACTGATGTAGCACCAGTGGGTAAGAATATTCCATAAAACACAATTAGGAGTTTTGCAGCAGTAGCATCTAAATTAACGGAAATACAGAGCTTTTCTTCTTTCCATTAATCTGAATTACATAAATTAAGACTCATGGTATTGCTAAAGGTTCACTAAAAATCAAAAAAAAGCGAAATTTTTTTTCAATGGTCAATTTTGTTACTACCTACGTTCGATCTCAAAAGCTTTTAATGCTGAATTAGGGCTGAACATATCGTTTTGACTTGTAGGGTAATTCTACTTTGTTTTTTTCATTTTTTATCAAATCTTGTCATAAACTGACTCAGATCAGAGCATTAATAAGGGTATCTGGGCACAGTGGTTTTGATTTCAGACTCTTGTAAAAAAAAGGAATAACAGATGGCAACACTTTTTGACTTATCAACATACATCTCTCAGCTAGAGTGTTTGGTTAATGTTGATTGTGGTAGTCATACACCCGCAGGGATTAGCAAAATTGCAGATATCGTGACTCCAATGTTTGAACAAATTGGTTTTACGGTAATTCGACATCAGTTAGATCCTAATGCTGGACCGTGTTTGGAAATCACGAATAAGCCTGATGCAACGGAGTATGATGTTATGCTCAGCGGTCACATGGATACTGTTTTTCCTGAGGGGACAGTAGCTAAAAGACCGATGAGTTTTGATAATGAAAAAATTTATGGGCCTGGCGCTACGGATATGAAATCTGGCATTTTGAGCGCTTGGTATGCTTTACAAGGGCTAACTCTGGATGAGTTGGATCGATTTGCTGTTGTTATTGCTTTAAATTGTGATGAAGAAATTGGTTCTATTTATTCTCGTCAATGGTTAGAAACATTAGCCCGTAAGAGCCGCCAAGTACTCGTGTGTGAGGCCGCTCGCCCAAGTGGCAATTTGATTCGTTCTCGTAAAGGTAATGCGAAATATGAAATTGAGTTTCATGGTGTAGCATCTCATGCTGGTTCGGCTTTAGCTGAAGGCGTGTCTGCCATTTATGAGCTTAGCCACTGGTCTTTAGCGATAAAAGATATGGTAAACCTTGAGACTGGCACTACGATGAATGTGGGAATCATTGAAGGTGGTATGGCGGTGAATGTGGTTCCAGATTATGCAAAAGCCACAGTTGATCTGCGCTTTTGGGACACAGAAGAAGCTGAAGCAATTAATGCTAAGTTACAACAGATGGCAAAAAATCCATTTGAATCTGGAGCGTCTGTTGTTGTTAATCGCGTCACATTTAAACCATCAATGCAACCTTCGGCAGATACTGAAGCTTTAATCACCATGGTGAGTGAAGAAGCCGATAAATTAGCATTAACTTATGGCTGGGAAGATGCGGGTGGCGGCTCTGATGGTAACTTTACCGCTGCCGTTGGTACACCGACTCTTGATGGCTTTGGTCCAATGGGGGCAGGATTCCACAGTGATAAGGAATATCTACTTATTGACTCTATTGAGCCGAGAATCCAATTATTAACCAATGTATTACGTCGCTTGATTGTTTAATCATAAGCAAAAAATAACCCGATTCAGTATGTCCTGAATCGGGTCTTGAAATTTAATTCCAAAAAATTCTTTAAAAGAATAAGCAGTGGTATTAATTAAGACCGACATAACCTTGCTTAGTTCCCGCATTCTTCAATACTCCTAAGATATTTTTTCCTGCAACAAGATAAAACCTTCATCATTTCTTTTTTATCCATTTTAATAACCCTATAAACAGACTGCCTATCGTATTGTAATTGTTGATCAAATTAAATTAACTTGTTAATGAAATGTTTGTATTGTAAAGTTTAAACAGTTGTTTAATACAGGTGACTAAATATGACTGATAAAGGAAATACTAAGAGCCGTATTTTAGATGCCGCAGAATGGCTATTTGCAGAACACGGATTTAATGAAACTTCGTTGCGAACGATTACCAGTAAAGCGAATGTGAATCTGGCGTCGGTAAATTACCATTTTGGAGATAAGAAAAATCTAATTCGAGCGGTATTAGGTCGCTATCTTGAATGCTTTATGCCGCTAGTAAAAACAGAGTTTGAAGCTCTGCTTAATCGAGATGAGTTTTCGATGGTAGAGGTATTTAGAACCATTCAAACACCATTGCTTCAACTCAACCAATTACGGCCTAATGGCACCACATTATTTATGTCATTAATTGGACGTGGTTATACCGATGTTCAGGGTCATTTACGCTGGTTTATTGTAAATCGTTACCAAAAAGAATTGTCACTATTTACAACGGCTATTTGCCGAGCTAATCCGTCTTTAGATCCTGAAAGTTTATTCTGGCGTTTGCATTTTACCTTAGGCGCATCCGTGTTCACTATGGCCTCAAGCAAGGCGCTGTGTGAGATCGCTGATAATGATTTTGCAAGTAAAGTCGATATTGAACATTTACTCGATCGTCTAATACCTTACCTTGCCGCGGGAGTCTCGGCACCAATAGAACATGAACTGATTCATCTTCATCGACGAGTTGGTGAGTAAGTTCGCAATACGCAATATATGACACAAGATCATAGCGAAGAGAATGAAATACCCTAAATGTGAAGCGTGATACCAGCTTTTTATCAGTTAACGGAGTTGGTATAAGACAAAAGGACCTGAATTATGAGTACGTTATCAAAATGGCGTCAACGCTATATAAGTGATCCTGCATTTAAAACGTTTAAAAAGGTTTTACCGCCGTTATCTGATACAGAAAAAGAGGCTATGGAAGCGGGAAGTGTATGGTGGGATGGTGAGTTATTCAGTGGTTCTCCAAATTGGGATACGCTACTGGATTATCCTAAACCTGAACTGTCTTCTGATGAGCAAGCCTTTATTGATAATCAACTTGAAACGTTACTCGATATGCTCGATGACTATCAGATTGTTCAACATGATAAAGACTTACCAGCCGAAGTCTGGAATTTTTTACGTAAAGAGAAATTTTTCTCCCTAATTATCAGTAAAAAATATGGTGGTCTTGATTTTTCCGCCTACGCAAATTCGACCATTGTTACTAAGATTGCCACACGAAGTTTAAGTGCTGCGGTATCGGTGATGGTTCCTAACTCATTAGGGCCTGGTGAGCTATTGTCTCATTACGGCACAAAAGAGCAAAAAGAGTATTGGCTACCTCGATTAGCTCATGGTGATGAAATACCTTGCTTTGCGTTAACAGGCCCTGAAGCTGGCTCAGATGCTGGAAGCATTCCTGATCGTGGTGAAGTGTGCTACGGCGATTTTAATGGAAAGCAAGTGCTCGGGATTAAGTTAAGCTGGAATAAGCGTTATATTACTTTAGCTCCCGTGGCAACGGTATTAGGACTCGCGTTTAAGTTATTTGACCCTGACAACTTAATTGGTGATCAAGAAGAACTGGGTATCACTTGTGCTCTGATCCCTGTTGAGCATGATGGGGTCGAAATTGGTGAACGTCATAATCCATTAGGTATGGCTTTTATGAATGGTCCGACTCGAGGCAATGATGTTTTTATCCCGATGGATTGGCTCATTGGAGGCCAAGAGTATGCGGGTAAGGGCTGGCGAATGCTGGTGGAATGTCTGTCTGCGGGACGAGGTATTTCTCTTCCAGCTTTAGGCACTGCAATTGGACATCTTACCGCTCGAACCACGGGAGCATACTCTTATGTGCGTAAGCAGTTTGGGACTTCGATTGGTAATTTTGAAGGTGTTGCTCAAGCAATGGGGCGCATTGGTGGTTTAACCTATCTATTAGAATCTGCCCGTACTCTGACCACAACGGCACTCGATAGTGGACAGAAGCCAGGTATAGTAACAGCCATTGCCAAATATCATATGACCGAACTGGCGCGGGTTATTTTAAATGACTCAATGGATATTCATGCTGGTCGTGCAATTCAATTAGGGCCAATGAACTATATTGGTCATCACTATTTTGGTATCCCTGTTGCAATAACTGTGGAGGGAGCCAATATTCTCACCCGTAATTTGATGATTTTTGGGCAAGGTGCAACTCGCTGTCATCCTTATGTTCTGCAAGAGATGGATGCTGCTGCTAATCCTGACGATAAAGCAGGAGCAAAAGAGTTCGATCATCTGCTATCTAGCCATATTGGGTTTGCGGTTAAAAACGTTGCTAAATCGCTATTGAATGCCTTTAGCCGCTCTCGTTTTAACTCTGCTCCGGTTAGTGGCGAAACGGCAACTTATTATCGTCAACTTGCTCGTATGAGTAAGGCATTAGCAGTATCAGCTGATTTTGCGATGTTAAGCTTAGGTGGTGAGCTAAAACGTCGAGAGCTCGTCTCTGCTCGCTTAGGGGATGTATTAAGTCATCTTTATTTAGCTTCGGCTGTATTAAAGCGCTATGAAGATGAAGGACGACAAAAAGAGGATTTACCGTTTGTGCATTATGGGGTGACATATTGTTTACATCAGTGTGGTGTCGCTTTTGATCAAGCTTTTGCTAACTTCCCGGTTAAAGGCGTTGGCGGCTTATTGCGTACATTAACTTTCCCTCTTGGTATTCATTACGCGGCGCCAAAAGATGAATTAAGTATTGAGATAGCGAAACTATTAATGAAACCAGGAGCCCATCGTGAGCGACTTACTCATCTTTGCTATATCGGACAAAAAGAAGATGATGCTGTTGGTTTATTAGAGCGTGCTTTTGTGGCCTTGTATGAGGTCAAAGGAATAGAGAAAAAGCTTGCAAAAGCAATACGTTCTGGTGCGATCCCACGCAAAGCTTCGCTATCTGATAAGCTACAAATTGCACTGGATGAGGGGATCATCACAGAACAAGAACGGGATAAAATTGACAATGCAGAGCAACTGAGAAAGAAAGCAATTCAAGTTGATCACTTTCACCCAGCGGAATTTAAATCAGGTGGTCTGCAACCAGGAAGGGCTGCTTAAGAGTTTTACTCTGTCATGATAATAAACCTGGTGTCTCCCATGTGCCACGTAGAAAAACGTGGCACTTTTTTTGACCAAATTTAGCGATAACACCTCCAACCACTGCACTTTTTCCATAAAATCATCATAAAATTAATGCGAATTTGTCATTTACCTTTTATCCTACTCCCAACTAAATAAGGGAAGTTGAACATGATCATCAAACCTAAAATTCGTGGATTTATCTGTACAACAACACATCCAGTGGGTTGTGAAGAGAACGTAAAAGAGCAAATTGCTTACACTAAAGCACAGGGCCCAATTGCAAATGCACCAAAACGTGTATTGGTTATCGGCTCTTCTAGTGGTTACGGCCTATCATCACGTATTGCTGCAGCATTTGGTGGTGGTGCGGCAACTATCGGTGTTTTCTTTGAAAAGCCAGGCACTGAGAAAAAGCCAGGCACTGCAGGTTGGTATAACTCTGCTGCTTTCGATAAGTTTGCTAAAGAAGAAGGTCTTTACTCAAAGAGCTTAAATGGTGATGCATTCTCAAACGAAGCAAAACAAAAGACGATTGATCTGATCAAGCAAGACTTGGGTCAGGTGGATATGGTGGTTTATTCTCTGGCATCTCCAGTTCGTAAATTACCAGAAACTGGCGAAATGATCCGTTCTACGCTTAAGCCTATGGGTGAAGAGTATCGTGCAACAGCGGTTGACACCAACAAAGACACATTATTTGAAGCTTGTGTTGAGCCTGCTACTGAGCAAGAAGTTCAAGATACAGTAACGGTAATGGGTGGCCAAGATTGGGAACTTTGGATCAATGCTCTTGCAGATGCTGGTGTACTTGCTCAAGGTTGTAAAACGGTTGCTTATAGCTATATTGGTACTGAAATTACTTGGCCTATCTACTGGCATGGTGCGTTAGGTCAAGCGAAGATGGACTTAGACCGCGCAGCATCTGAGCTTAATACTAAGCTAGAGACTATCGGCGGTTCTGCAAATGTAGCAGTACTTAAGAGTGTTGTGACTCAAGCAAGCTCTGCGATTCCAGTAATGCCACTGTATATTGCAATGGTATTTAAGAAGATGCGTGAAGAGGGTGTACATGAAGGCTGTATGGAACAGATCCTTCGTATGTTTACTCAACGCCTATACAAAGCAGATGGTACTGCACCTGAAGTGGATGATAAGAATCGTCTACGTCTTGATGACCTAGAACTTCGTGAAGATATTCAAAAGCATTGTCGTGAACTATGGCCAAATGTGACTAACGAAAATCTACGTGATGTGACAGACTACCAACAGTATAAAGATGAGTTCTTAAAACTGTTTGGTTTTGGTTTAGAAACTGTTGATTACGATGCAGATGTTAATCCATTTGTTGAGTTTGATGTTCAAGACATTTAATCGCTAAACTGATTATCTGCTGATAGAAAAATGCCATACTAGATTGATAGTATGGCATTTTTTATTATCTTAATTAGGCTTGTTTTGGAATTTTGATAATAAAAGCGGCACCTTCTAATTGAGACGATTCAACATGGATCGTGCCTTGGTAACTGCTTACAATTTCATGGCAAACTGATAATCCAATCCCTTGTCCGGGGTTTAGTTGATCTGCCCGCACTCCACGCTGAAAAATAGCTTCTCTCATCTCAGGCTTGACCCCGGGCCCGTCATCTTCAATACGGATAACACATAGGTTTGATTTTTCAATTACCGATATAGCGACTTCGCTAATACAAAAACGATAGGCATTTTCGAGTAAATTGCCAAGCAACTCCATAAGATCATCTTTATTGATTGGCACCAGCTGTTTATCGGGAAAATTACAGCGAAGCTTAACACTTTTATCGCTATAAATTTTACTTAGCATTCGACCAAAGGTTTCCACTGCTGGCTTGAGCTCTGTTTTACTGCGCTGTAGACCTTGTTGTCCCATCATTGCACGCTTTAGCTGATATTGAACTAAGTCATCCATTTGGCTGATTTGTTCCATAATACGGTGATTCAGTTCAGCTCGTGATAACTCTTTGTCATCCAGTAGGGCATTTGTTGCGGCTAGGCGAGTTTTTAAACTGTGTGCCAAATCATCCATAGCGTGGCGATAGCGGCCTTTTTGGTCATTACTTAATAGAATTAACCGATTTAGTGCTTTTGTGATCTCCTGTAACTCCATTGGATAATCACTGTCGAGCTGATTGCGCTCTGCTTCTGACATCTCATTAAGTTGGTTGGCTAATTTTCGCAGTGGTTGGAAACTCCAATGAAAAGCGGCAATTAAGAATGTAATCGCAATTAGCACAAATAGACCTAAATAGAATGTCGTTCGTTTGTGCAATTGACTAAGCGAGGCTTCGTAATTTTGTCCTGAACGCAAAACAACTAACTGAAATACCTGACCATTTTCTTTGTCACGACTGAGGTTATAGGCAATATAACTGTCATGATTAGGAAATTTGACTAAGGTTGGCGTATTAATTTCATCGGGAATATGAGTACATATATTGGTTAAGTTATGCAGTTTTTCTGGATTTGAGAGCCAAACTGTATCGTCATTTTGATTACAAACAACAGAGATATAATCAGTTTTTGATGGATCAACAGAGCTTATCCATTTATCAACATCTTTGATTAACCCTGCACGGTTAAGCTGAGCAACCACCATAGGTAATTGAGCAACCAGCTCTGATGAGTAGGATGCCATATAACTTTGTGAGTAAAGTTGATTGATGACACCTGCAAGGGCAGAAGTAATCAGAACGATGATAGCCACCGAAGTTACAAGAACTCGGCGGCGTAAACGAGGAGGAATTAAGGGCTTCATTTGAAATGGTTACTGTGCTTGTAATTCAAAGATATACCCTTGACCACGAATAGTGGAGATTGGGTTTTCTTGGCCTGTCTTAGTGAATTTCTTTCGTAAGCGGCTGATCATAACTTCAATTGTATTTGGGTCACCTTCTTGATCTTCATAAAGAACATCAAGCAGGCGCTGTTTAGAAACAACCTGTCGGCTATGGCGCATTAAATATTCGAGTAAATCATACTCAAATGCGGTCAGTTCTAACACTTCTTCGTTGATGAATACTTGTTTTGCGAGTAGATCGACACGAATATCGCCAGCAGTCATTTCTGGTTTTACAAAGCCTGCACTACGACGAACGAGTGCACTTAAACGAGCGACTAATTCTTCTTTTTGGAAAGGTTTAACCAAATAATCATCGGCACCAGCTTCAAGCCCAGTGACTTTATCTTGCCAGTTAGAGCGCGCGGTTAGAATAAGAATGGGTAAGCGTAAGTCTTTGCTTCGCATATCTTTAATAAGGCTTAATCCATCGCGATCGGGTAAACCAAGATCAACAATGGCGATATCATTTGGATAATTTTGTGCAAAGAACAGACCTTCTTCTGCCGTATCTGCACATTGAACTTGGTTTCCTAGCTCGCTAAGTTGTGATTTTAGATGATGGCTTAGGATTGGATCATCTTCGACGATAAGAATACGCATAATTAGGATACCCACTGCAGCGACTGGTCATCGCTTTTTTCATTAATAGAATAAATATTACTATATAGAATCAATACTTATCTGGCGAGTTTGACCTGCTAAAAAGTGATGGCGGATCAAATGACTGAACGGTTTAGTGGCAGATAAGTGTGATGATTGTAGGTGGGAGCGACTGAATATGGGCTGACTCATGAACAATCAATAAGTCAGCCCACCAACTAAGAGAGGATTACTTTAAGATGATGATTAAAGTACCTGCTATGGTAAGAAGTACGTTAGCAATTGCATAAGTACCCGCGTAACCCAATGCAGGAATAGTACTGCGTGCGTGTTCGTTGATCATATCCATGGCAGGAGCACAAGTACGGGCACCAATGATGGCACCAAATAACAAAGCGCGGTTCATACGAAGTACATAGGCACCAAATAGGTAAGCCAGAACAACAGGAATCACACTCACCATCAAACTGGTGACAAAGACAGTTGGACCAATTTGAGTGATAGATTCAAATAGATTACTACCTGCACTTAAACCAATACCCACCATAAAGACCATTAAGCCGAGATCTTTGGTCATATTTAACGCCCCTTGAGGGACATAACCGAAAGTAGGGTGGTTTGCTCGCAGGAAGCCCAAAGTAATACCAGCTACTAATAGACCTGCCGCGCTACCAAGCCCAAAGGCGACATGGCCAAATGTCATGGTGATAAGGCCCAGCAATAGCCCTAGAATAAAGAAGCAGCAAAACGCTAATAGGTCAGCTATTTGACTGTGGACTGAGATAAAACCAATACGCTCAGCAAGACCATGAACTCGGCTCTTTTCACCGCTGACCTGAAGAATATCCCCTTTATTTAATAAGATATTATGGTCCATTGGCATTTCAATCTGCGCTCGCACGACTCGGTTTAGAAAACAGCCATACTCAGAAAGATTTAATTCAGAAAGGCGCTTACCTGCAATACTGTCATTTTTTACTACGATTTCTTCTTCTACAATACGAAGGTCGAGTAGGTCGCGGTCAAATACCTCTTTGCCATTACGGAAACTGGGATCCAGACGCGCATGACTATCAGGATAACCAACTAACGCTATTTCATCACCTTCTTGTAAAATCGCATCGCCATCAGGGTTTGCTAAAATACCATTACGTCGTACTCGCTCAATATAACAGCCTGTTTGACGGTAAATACCCAGTTCACGAAGGTTGCGGCCATCAATCCAATTAATGAGTTCAGGTCCGACACGGTATGCTCGAATAATCGGTAGATACACTTTACGTTGTGAAACTTCACCAATACCCCGTTCACGTGCGATCTGCTGAGATGATTCGGCTAGATCTTGCTTTTGTAACTTAGGCATTAATTTAGCAAGTAGAATTAGACTGACTAACCCCACCAAATAAGACATGGCATAACCAACACTTAAGCTTTCGACTAAGTTTTTGATCATGTTTGGATCGGTAATATCAGAAAGCCCGCTATTTAACGCATCTTTCGCACCCACTAAGACTGGCGTGGCGGTTAGTGAGCCTGCCATTAGACCTGTGGCCAATCCTAGATTCATATCTAAGTAGTGGGCCATAGTCATAGTTATACCAATTGCAGATAATAGAACGACGAGAGCAAGTAAAAGGTAGTGTTTTCCATCGCGAAAGAAAATACCAAAAAAGTTTGGACCTGCTTCGATACCGACACAATAAATAAACAGCATAAAGCCAATATTGAGGGCATCTGCGTTAAAGGTAAAACCAGCATTACCAAAAACAAGAGCGGTTAATAAAACGCCAATAGAGTTACCAAGTTGCATATTTGCAATACGAACTTTGGCAAACGCTAAACCGACGGCAAGAACGACAAAGAGTAAAAGGATATTGTTTTGGTGGAGGAGTGCTGCCACATCAATGTTCACGACACAGTTTCCGGAGTTAGACGAGCCATACAAAAAATCAGCTGACAAACTAAAGAGTTTATAAGCTGAAGCAATCTGTAAAATTCTAACGGATTTTCATTAGCGGATATAGAGCAAATAAGAACAAATTAATCTAAAAATAGTAACTTTTAGAATTATCTGACACTTAGAGAAGAAATCTAATCAGGGTAATAAGTTATAGCGTTTTGCGTACGTTAAAAATACTGTTCATTTGCTGTTAATATTTATAAAAAAAGGACGAGTCTTAACTCATCCTTTTTATGGTTAGCATAAATTTTTCTAATGCTTATTTGTTATTCGTTAAATAGACCTAGGTTTTCTTTAGCGTAAGCTTCAAATTCAGTGCAGCCACCAATATGTTCTTGGTCGATGAAGATCTGAGGAACAGTTTCTACTGGTTTGCCAACTGTTTTTTCTAGATCTGCTTTGCTAATGCCTTCAGCTTGGATATCAACATAACGGAAGTTGAAGTCATCGCGCTGTTCTTTCAGTTTTTCAGCAAGCTCTTTAGCACGAACACAGTATGGACAACCAGGGCGACCAAAAATAACAACGAACATAATATCTCTCCTGCAATAATGTTATGTTCAAACAGCTTAAATTAGAAAATAGTCAATAACGTATTAAGCAATTTGATTAGC
The DNA here is from genome assembly GCF_038086725.1 of Photobacterium damselae subsp. damselae. Taxonomy (NCBI): domain Bacteria; kingdom Pseudomonadati; phylum Pseudomonadota; class Gammaproteobacteria; order Vibrionales; family Vibrionaceae; genus Photobacterium; species Photobacterium damselae. The sequence goes on along the minus strand of NZ_CP146970.1, from coordinate 2,010,696 downwards.
ATCACTATAACGCGGGATTTTGTAATGAGAAAGAGGGATTTATCGCTTATTTTAATAGAGTTTTTCGATGAGAGATAAAAACGATGAAAATATCACCGCTTTTATTTCATATGGTTAGATGGATTGTTAATAAGGGTAAAACCTAGAATCGTGTTAGTTGCTTAAAATGTGAACTCGCTTGGGTTAATAACGATGTAATAAAAAAGAGCGCTATTATTTTGTGCAAAATCAAAAATAGCATGTGTAAAGTCATGAATTCTAGAGCGTAGTATTAATGGTTATGGAGTGCCTATGTTTCAATTTATGACATCAACAAGGATAGTATTTGGTGAACACGCCCTGGTTGAATCACTGAGCTCTTTAAATCAATTTGGTTACAGTGTGTTATTGGTAACAGGCCAAGACAGTTCCCGAGCTCAACCCTTAATTGAATATTTTCAGCAACAATCGATGCGCTTTCAGCAAGTTTCAGTGCTTGGTGAACCATTGATTGCGATGGTTGAAGAGATGGCGGCAATGGCTAGGCAGTTTCGACCTGATATGGTGATTGCAATTGGTGGTGGTAGTGTGCTTGATACCGGAAAAGCTCTTGCTGCATTAATACCCAACCAAGGCAGTGTTTATGATTACGCCGAAGTTGTTGGTAGAAATTTACCTTTGCAGAGTAAACCTATTCCTTTTATTGCGATACCAACAACAGCAGGGACGGGCTCTGAAGTAACACGTAATGCGGTGTTAAAATCGGCTCAAGAGAATATCAAAGTCAGTTTGCGTAGTCCGGAGATGTTGCCTGATTTAGCGATTGTGGATCCGACGTTAACCTATGGTATGTCGCCACAATTAACCGCATGTTGTGGGATGGATGCGTTCACCCATTTAATGGAGGCATATGTTTGCGGTGAGCCCAATGCATTAACTGACATGATTTGTGAGGAAGGGCTAAGACGTATTGCAACCGCTATTATTCCGGCCTGTGAGCAAGATGATCCAGAAGCTCGTTCTGATATGGCTTTTGCCTCTATGCTGGGGGGAATGGCTCTGACTAACGCCAAACTAGGGGCTGCTCACGGCCTTGCTGCAGCTCTGGGTGGTAGATTAAATGCTCCCCATGGTGTCATCACGGCTCGTTTAGCACCTTATGTTATGGAAGAAAATGTTGCCATTGCAAAAGAGCAAAACAGAAAAGATATATTAGGTCGTTATAAGAAACTTGCCGAGATCTTGACGATCAAGCCATGTGCCGAAATAGAAGAGGGGATTGATTGGGTCAAGAGCATTTTGACTCGGTTAGAGATCCCTTTGGTTGGTCAATATGGATTATGTGCGACCATGTTTGATGAGGTAGCTAAAGACGCCTTACTGTCAAACTCAATAAAGGGGAATCCAATACCACTAAGTCAAGAGAGATTAGAGAGTATTTTGGAGCATATTTGCCAATCCTGTAGTTGTCATTTGGACACGAATGATGACCCTATTGAACAAGATAAGCCAATGGTTGAAACGCAATAAAGAATAATTATTGTTAAATTGGAATCTTAAATAAAAAGCAGTGTGAAGCTGCTTTTTTTATGAGTTTTGTATGATGATTTCGCGTTATTAAATTAGTTTTATAGGAAAAGCACTTTTTTCAAGTTATGACAGAAAACATACTCGATATGACTAAAGTAACGTTTACTGAACATAGTTAATGTGTCGGTATCTTATCTAATATTTTGAATATTAACGATTTTTTGTATCGATTATTATTTTCTACCTATTACTTAGGATATAAGTTGTAACACTTATTTATAGATGGCTGCATTAAATTGCTTTACAAAAAATCAATAAAATGAAATTTTTTGCAGATATGAACGTTTTTACGTCATTTTTACATTGATCTCAACGATCGCATCCTTTAGAATTCGCCCCGCATTTTTGGATGCACCATTTTTTGATTTTTTATTATTTTTATTGATTTACTCCTGCAGGGGACCTAAATGTCAACAAAACTAGCTAATCCAGCACCACTAGGCCTAATGGGCTTTGGTATGACAACAATTCTTTTGAATATCCATAACGCGGGCTTTTTCCCTCTAGATTCAATGATTCTGGCTATGGGTATTTTTTACGGTGGTCTTGGTCAAGTTCTTGTTGGCATGATGTGCTTCAAGCGCGGTGACACATTTGGTACAACAGCATTTACATCTTACGGCCTATTCTGGTTAACTCTTGTTGGCCTGATTGTAATGCCTAAGATGGGCTTTGCGGCAAGTCCTGCTCATTTCATGGGTTGGTACCTAGGCCTTTGGGGTGTATTTACTGCCTTTATGTTTATTGGTTCTCTTCGTTACCCACGAGCAAAGCAAGTAGTATTTGGTTCTCTTACTATTCTGTTCTTCCTACTTGCAGCGCGTGATTTCACTGGTAGCGCATTGATTGGTACTATTGCAGGTCTTGAAGGCATCTTCTGTGGCGCAAGTGCTATCTACTTCGCAATGGCACAGGTACTTAACGCTGAATACGGCCGTACTATCCTTCCTGTTGGCGAGCTTAAAAAAGAAGAAACACTAAAAGCTGCTGCTTAATAGATAGTTAGAACAAAAAAACCTCGCACTAACGCGAGGTTTTTTTGTATTTGAAACTTTTTTGTATTGAGACATAGTCATTTACAAGGCGGATTTATTTGCCTTAATCGTGCTTTTTATTTTTTGCATAAAGGTCTTAAAGTGAGGAAAGAAATCAACAAATAAAGAATCCTTACGATTTTTCATGAGTACTGGACCTAGTAGTCGTATTGCCACCCCAGCTCTTACCGCATCATCATCTTCTAATCCACTGTGATTTTTAACATTCTCCACAATATGAAGCATGTCTTCTCGATCATTTAATTCAAAAGTTAGTTGATTTAATACTTCTTGATTGGTTGGATTTACTTCTTCTACGGTAATTCGGTATTGATGGCCTTTAATTTTTGATGTTTCCATCTTTATCTCCTCGAGCTTGAGTTATTATTGTTGTTAGTTGATAATATCAACTTAATTTTATTTGTTGATATTGTCAACTAAATTTAATAGAGAGGAGTGATGCTTTATGGAACAGACTGATTTTACAGATAGCTTGTTTACCCTAGTTCACACAATAAAACGTCATGTGTATGAACAGGTTGAAGCCTTGGAGCTAGAGGTTGCTCCTATGCATGTGCGAGTTCTTAAAATCATTAATAAAAAATCGCCTCATTGTACTGCAAATGATATAGCTCTTATGTTGACAAGGGATAAAGCTCAAATCACACGATTGGTGAATACCTTGATTGCGCAGAGCTTAGTTGAAAAGCGATCAAACAGTCAGGACCGTCGCAGTCAATTTCTAGTTTTAACGCAGGAAGGTGAAGATCTTATTAAGAAAATTAGAGTTGTTGATGAGTCGATAAAAAAGAAAATGATGGATGGACTGACAGAAAAAGAGCTACAAGAGATAACTGCGATTAGTCAAAAAATGGTAAATAACTTAAAAACCAAATAGAAAAAACCTACCAACAACGTTATATGTTGGTAGGTTTATCTCAAAGATCATTCTGGATACAAGCCATGGTCTTAAACGACGTCAATCGTCATTTCAGCTTTTGGAGTTAGCTGATGAAGCGCAGACATGTCGTTATGTTCACGAGAAGTCGCTCTAAACTGTGATGGTGTAATACCGTATTTACGTTTAAACGCATCACAGAAGTAAGCCGCACTACCAAAGCCAGAACGATGGCCAATTTGTGAGATTGAATAGTTTGAGAAAGTCAGATAATTCAATGCTAGTCCCATACGCACATCAAGCAGTAATTGACTAAATGAAACACCTTCTTTTGCTAAATGGCGACGTAGTGTTGATTGAGTTGTAAATAGGGCTTTTGCCATATCATCAACACTCCACTTACGCTGTGGATCTTGAGTAATTAAGCGAGCAATGGTTCGTTCTTTTGGCTCATCATAGTTGAATCGATAAACATTAAATACATCAATACCAGCTTCGTTAAGCGCTAACAAAATGAAGAAAAGCGATTGGGTTAAAAACGTTTTTTCAAGTCTAGTATCAGCAACAGCAGGTAAGGATTGTTGAAATAGTTGGAAATTTTGCTCAACAACATCTGGAGTTTCATTGAGATGATAAACCGGCATGCAGTTTGCTGTTGGTGTATTTGGTTGCTTTAGTGATGCCATATATTTAAATGATTGAGCAATGGTTTCTTCACCTACCATTAATAGTTGTAACTCAATATTTTTATGACAGTCTTTTTGATTAATTGTGCATGAGATGTGGCTAAACTTAGGAATTACTAACGTTGCGTTGCTGCTAATTGTAACTGATTGTCCGTTGATACAAACATCGCCATCACCATTTTTTAAGTTTACGATCAAATGATGATCAACATAGAATTCTTTTAGGACGATATGGCTTTGTGACAATATACGTTTATATTTCATACCGAAACTCGATCTTGTTGTTATAAATATTAGTCCTCCATGAGGTTGCTGTTGATATTCATGAACACAGCACCAATCAAATATCATCCTTGAGAAGCTTCTTTCTGATATACCTAAATTAATTGTTTATTCCAAGCTACAAAAAAACTTGGGTATATAAGATAAGTCTTAAGCCGTGAGTGCGAGTATAGGACTAAACGATTTGTTTGAATAGTATAATTCGAGTGAATGTTTAAAAATCTATACCTATATCAATTCATTTATAATAATTTGCTTGTTTTTCTGAATTACATAAGAGTTATTTATTGCTTTCGGACTTTTTTTTGGAATAAAAAGAGATCAAATACGATAAAAAAGTTCAAATTAACAACTAAAAATGCATGGTATATGCTAAATTCTTAGAATATTTTTAATAATTTAGATATTAGCTTACATTCAAGTGGAAGAGATGTGGAAATGCTGTTGTGTCTAAATTGAAGATATAAAAAAGCCACACTCAAAGTGTGGCTTAGACATAACTAGAAATGTGCCTTTGCTGTTAGCAGATCACTTTGATTGCTAGACCGCCTTGAGACGTTTCACGGTATTTTGCATTCATGTCTTTACCCGTCTCTAGCATAGTTTCAATAACTTTATCTAGAGATACACGAGGGTCTGATGAACGACGTAGAGCCATTCGACATGCGTTGATAGCTTTAACCGCTGCAATACCATTACGTTCGATACATGGAACCTGTACCTGGCCTGCAACAGGATCACAAGTTAGACCTAGGTTGTGCTCCATTGCAATTTCAGCAGCCATACATACTTGCTCAGGGCTTCCACCCATAAGCTCAGCAAGGCCGGCAGCAGCCATAGAACAAGCTACACCAACTTCACCCTGACAACCTACTTCAGCACCAGAGATAGAAGCATTACGCTTGTATAGACCACCAACTGCACCAGAAGCTGCGAAGTAACGAGTGTACTCTTTAGGGCCTACTGATTGGATAAACTTATCGTAGTAAGCCAGTACCGCAGGAATGATGCCACATGCGCCGTTTGTTGGTGCAGTAACAACACGACCACCCGCTGCGTTTTCTTCGTTAACAGCAAATGCAAACATATTAACCCAGTCAACAACTGTCATTGGGTCATTGCTTAGTTTTTCTGTTGTGATTAGTTGCTGGCGAAGAGCGGCTGCACGGCGAGGTACACGTAGAGGACCAGGAAGAATACCTTCTTCAGTCATACCACGTTCCATACATTCACGCATAGTACGCCAGATGTTAGCGAAGTAAGTGCTGATTTCATCTTCAGCATTCATTGCGCGCTCGTTAGCCATCACAAGAGAGCTGATAGATAAACCGCTTTCTTTACATTGAGCTAATAGTTCTTCAGCAGTGGTGTACATGTAAGGTACTTGAACAGTTGATGACTGCTCTTTACCAAAGTTTTCTTCATCTACAATAAAACCACCACCGATAGAGTAGTATGTTTTAGTATAAGCTTCTTCTTCACCAATCCAAGCACGAATCGTCATGCCATTTTCGTGAAGAGGAAGGTTAGTTGTGTGGAAGTTCATACCACCATCACGAGGGAATTCAACCGTATGACAATGCATACCTACAGGAAGACGCTCTGTTTCTTCAACGCGAGCAATAAAGCCAGGGATGCTATCGATGTCAACGTGTTCTGGGCTGTTACCAGCAAGACCCATAATAATTGCGATATCAGTATGGTGGCCTTTACCTGTTAGAGATAGAGAGCCATATACATCTACAGTAATCTTAGTGATGTCACGTAATTTACCCATCGCACGAAGATCGTCGATGAATTCTTTACCAGCTTTCATTGGGCCTACAGTGTGCGAACTGGAAGGACCCACACCAATTTTATAGATATCAAAAACACTGATCATGTTGATTACCTCAGTCGGGGGAAGCGATCTTGCCTCCGGCCAAGACTGTTTAGTTTTTCTCAATCTCGCCCCTTCCTTGGCGAGTAGTAAAAAGCAAAGAGCAGTAGATGATTTTTAGTTCATCCCTGCTCTTAAATTATCGTCTATTGTACGTGATTTGTCTTATAAGACTATGCGTTACTACACATTTCTGCTGATAAGTTTCTCACGTTCAGCATTATATTTTTATGCTGATTTTATAGTGCACCGTAGATTACAGAAGTAATTGACGCAATACCACAAAGAGCTGTGAAAATACGTGCAGCTGATGATGTTTTGTACTTCGCCATTGCTGGAACCTTGTACATTGCAAATACTGGCATCAAGAATAGGATTGCAGCAATCATTGGTGCACCCATTGTTTCAATCATACCTAGGATACTTGGGTTGATGATTGCAACGATCCAAGTTGTTACCACGATGAACACTAGAGAGATTTTCTCAATCTTGCCGATAGACATATCAGAGCGAGATTTAACAAGACCAACTAGACCTTCGTGAGCACCTAGGAAGTGACCAAAGTAGCTTGAAGTAATTGCAGCGAATGCAACTAGAGGACCCAGTAGAGAGATGTATGGAGATTCGTGTACGTTTGCTAGGTAAGAAAGAACAGAGATGTTTTCTGCTTTTGCTGTTGCTAGCTGCTCTGGAGTCATAGAAAGTACTACAGAGAATACGAAGAACATTACAAAGCCCATTAGCATCATTGCCGCGCCACCAGTGATCATGTCAGTTTTCTTCACTGCATCTTCACCGTATACACGACGCTGTTCTTTAGAGAACTGGCTGATAATTGGGCTGTGGTTAAATGAGAACACGATGATTGGAATAGCAAGCCAAACAACAGCAGGCATTGCAGACCAGTCTGGTGCAACAGACATCATTGAAGTGTTCCAATCAGGAATTAGGTAGATAGAAAGAATCAGTAGAATAGCAACTAGAGGGTAAACCATTGCAGAAGTTGCTTTCAGCATTAGTTCTTTACCAAATACTACACCAGCGGTCATTGCTGAAATAAGAAGACCAGATAGTAGCCAACGTGGCATTGAATCCATGCCTAGCTGGTGAACCATGAAAGAGTCTACTGTGTTTGTGATACCAACACCGTAAATCAGTACGATAGGGTAGATTGCAAAGAAGTATGCGAAGGTGATGATGTTAGCACCTGTTTTACCGAAATGTTCTTCAACAGTATCGGTGATATCTGCGTCAGGATTTTTTGCAGAAAGAACGAAACGTGCAAGACCTTTGTGTGCAAACCAAGTCATTGGCAGTGCAAGTAGCGCAAGAGCAACAAGTGGCCAGAAACCGCCAGCACCCGCTTTAATTGGAAGAAACAGAACACCAGCACCAACGGCAGTACCGAAAAGAGAAAGTGCCCAAGTAAAATCTTTGTAAGTCCATCTAGCTTTTGCAGTACCAGTTGCTGCGGTGGTAGAAGTGGTTTGCATAATGTATATATCCAAAAGTTTTGTACGGAACGGAATAGGAACGGTGCGCATTTTCTCTTTTTGTGGCACGAAAACATTGATAAAGATCTCGTTCTGTAACTGACTTGTTTTGCAATACAAATAAAAGCGATCTCGATCACACTTAATTAGTGTCTGGTATTAAAAAAACTAATTATTTTGATAATAAAATCTAATCCCAAATCTGATCTGATAATAATTTAATCATTTGTGCTGTTGCTCCCCAAATTGAATAGTGGCTGAATGGGATTGCATAAATTGTATGATATTCGCCTTTAATGAGTGATTTTTGACTTTTAATATTCACTGGATTGAGTAAAAACTTGATAGGAACCTCAAAAATTTCGGCGACCTCATTAGGATCAATTTTGACTTGATAGTTTTCCATTACTGTTGAAAAAAAGGGGGTTACTCGGTAACCACTTACTGTTTCTAATGCTGGTAACCGACCTAAAATTTGTCCTTTTGTGCAATCAATCCCCGTTTCTTCTTTTGTCTCTCTTAAGGCTGTTGTCATCAGATCGCCGTCTTCAGGCTCAAATCGTCCACCAGGAAAGGCAATTTGACCGGGATGATGTTTTAGGTGGTGGGCTCGCTGAGTAAGAATGACTTGCCAACCTTGGGGGCGTTTCACTAAAGGAATAAGAACAGCGGCTTGTTTGAATTGGTAATTAGGTGGGAGATGTTGAGATATTCGTGCTCGATGAGAAGCATTATAATCTTGTATAAGAGGGGTTAGAACCAGTTTATTGAGTAGATGGTTTTCATTCATTGTACTGTCCTAAAAAACTAAGCATCACAGTGTACTAACCGTTACTGTGATGCTAGAAATCGAATCATGGTTGACGAGGAAGTGTTGGTAATATCTTACCTAATTTATCTAAAGTTTCTTGATATTCACTGTCTGCTTGGCTATCAAGTACTAAACCACCACCAGCCCAAGCATAAATAGTATTATTTTCAGCAACTAATGTTCGGATAGTAATACTTGTATCCATATTCCCACAGCGACTGATATAACCAATACTGCCACAATAGACACTACGGCGGTGAGGTTCTAGCTCTTCAATAATCTCCATTGCTCGAACTTTTGGCGCGCCAGTAATTGAGCCTCCAGGAAAACAGGCTCGCAGAAGATCGGTTGCCTGATATTGATCATCCAAAGTACCTGTCACTGTGCTTACAAGGTGATGAACCGCAGGAAAACTCTCTACGGCAAAGAGATGAGGCACTTCTACCGACCCAGGTTTGGCGACTCGGCCAATATCATTACGAAGCAGATCGACAATCATGACATTTTCAGCCTGATCTTTTGTCGATTGCTGTAACTCAACAGCCAGCGCTTTATCTTGCATAACATCGTGATGGCGAGGTCGAGTACCTTTAATCGGCTTAGTTTCTATTGCTTTTTGTTTTAACTGAAGAAAACGCTCTGGTGATACAGAAATAATGGCACCTGACTCTGTACGAATAAAACTGGAGAAAGGGGCACCGTTTTTTTGCTCTAAATGACAATAGGCTTGCCACTCATCACCTTGATATTGTGCTGAGAAGCGTTGTGCTAAGTTAATTTGATAACAATCTCCCGATAAGATGTATTCGCGGACTTTGTTAAATTTGTTGCAATAAACCTCTTTGGTCATGTTGGATGACCAGTCAGTTGTTAACACAAAATCATCAGAATGTTGTGGCTTGTTTTTATTGTGCTGCAATTGCGCTTGATTTCTTTGCTGTTCTAGCCACTCAAATCGTTGACTATCTCGAGGGGAAATCAAGAAGGCTTTTTGTTCTTTGTGATCGGCAATTAATGCCCAATCATAGATACCAACAGCCATATCCGGTTGATGGATATCATGCTGAGCAATGGACGGAATAGACTCAACCTGTCGACCCAAGTCATAACTGAAATAACCGACGGCACCACCAACAAATGGAATATCTGGAATTCCTTTAATATCAGGGGTTAGTTGCTGTTTTAGTTGCTCTAAAACTGTAAAAGGATCGTCAGTGGTGACTTTTTCGTCGCCATTTGAAAACTTAATACAAGTTGTGTCATTTTGTGTCTGTAAAGTGGCTAAAGGATCTGCAACTAAAATATCAAAACGATTATCTGGATGATCGTCTGCTGCAGAGCGTAATATCATAGCCCACGGTTGACCCGCTAGAGGTTCGAACCAAGACTGTGTTACATTTTTGTGATAATCAATTGCTTGAACCACTAATTGGGGATGAGATTTACAAATCATTTTCTTTTTTGTGACAGGGGTTTGATTAGGAAATAGCGCAAAATTTGTTGTAAGAGTATCATAGCCCGAGTTCGACGCCCAAGGACGAGATTAAAAACACAATACCCTACAATGGAAGAAAGTCGGGGCGCCATGGAATGATAATAATCAAAAGAGGCAATTATGACCGTCATCCGTAAAGAGGATGTAATTAGCAGTGTCGCTGATGCATTACAGTACATCTCTTACTACCATCCACTTGATTTTGTGCAAGCTTTAGAAAAAGCGTACCACAGAGAACAGAGCCAAGCAGCGAAAGATGCTATTGCCCAAATTCTGATTAACTCTCGTATGTCGGCAGAGGGACATCGACCTATTTGCCAAGATACTGGCATTGTAACTTGCTTTGTTAAAATTGGTATGAATGTTCAGTGGGACAGCGATTTAACTGTGCAAGAGATGATTGATGAAGGGGTACGTCAAGCTTATACCAATCCATTAAATCCTCTTCGTGCTTCTGTCGTTGCCGATCCTGCAGGTAGCCGTAAAAATACTCGAGATAATGCTCCAGCTGTGGTGCATATTGACATGGTTGCTGGTGATAAAGTTGATATTCAAATTGCAGCTAAAGGCGGCGGTTCTGAAAATAAAACCAAAATGGTCATGCTAAATCCATCAGATGATATTGCTGATTGGGTTGAAAAAACGGTTCCTCTAATGGGAGCGGGTTGGTGTCCTCCTGGCATGATCGGTATTGGCGTTGGCGGCACAGCAGAAAAAGCAGCAGTATTGGCTAAAGAATCGTTAATGGAAGCCATCGATATTCATGAGCTAAAAGAACGCGGAGCCCAAAATGCAGAAGAAGAACTCCGTTTAGATATCTATGAGCGTGTCAATCGCTTAGGTATTGGCGCTCAGGGCCTTGGTGGTTTAACCACAGTTCTTGATGTGAAAATTAAATCTGCTCCAACACATGCAGCATCAAAACCTGTCTGTATGATCCCTAACTGTGCAGCCACTCGACATGTACATTTCACATTAGATGGAACAGGCCCTGCAGAATTAACGCCACCTAAGTTAGAAGATTGGCCTGAAGTGACTTGGGAAGTTGGAGACTCAGTTCGTCGCGTTAACCTTGATTCTGTAACTAAAGAAGATGTGTTGCAGTGGAAATCGGGCGAAACCATTCTTCTTTCCGGTAAGATTCTAACCGGTCGAGATGCGGCTCATAAACGTATTCAGGATATGCTTGCGAAAGGGGAAGGCTTACCTGATGGTGTCGACTTTAACGGGCGTTTTATCTACTACGTTGGTCCAGTTGATGCGGTAGGTGATGAAGTTGTCGGTCCAGCAGGTCCAACAACATCAACTCGTATGGATAAATTCACGGATATGATGTTAGGTGAAACGGGTCTTATGGGTATGATCGGTAAAGCCGAACGTGGTCCAGCGGCTATCGAATCAATTAAACAACATAAAGCCGTCTATTTAATGGCTGTAGGTGGTGCGGCTTATTTGGTTGCAAAAGCGATTAAGAAAGCTCGTGTTGTTGCATTTGAAGAGCTGGGTATGGAAGCTATCTACGAGTTTGAGGTTGAAGATATGCCAGTCACTGTTGCTGTAGACTCAGAAGGTGTCAATGCGCACCAAACCGGTCCCGATACATGGCGGATCAAAATTGCAGAAATGCAAAACTCATAATGAAAATTGATTTATAGTAAACAAAAGGAGCTTCTAGGCTCCTTTTTTATTTTTAAACAGAAGGTTATATAAATATAAAATCCTGTTTTTATGAGTTTTGAGTTTTTTATTGATAAAAAATCATGAAACTTTCCCTTCATAACAACCTATTTTCTGATTAGCCCTGAATAACTTTCATCTGCTATCGCTTTCCCATTTTGTGATTGATAACCTCCGATTTTATTTGTGTTGTCTTATATTTATGTGATTTGTTTGTTTTTTGTGATCAATAATGGTGTATATTGTTGATTGTGTGGGTTTTAAATGGATTATGTTTGTCATTTATCTGTTTTCGATACTACAACTAAACAAGGAAAGACAAATCATAGGGATTGGAGAGTGTTTATGGGGCATCGAATGTCGGTCACCTTACTGTCATGTATGGTGTTAGCCGGATGTGGTGAAAAGGCAAAGGAAATTCCTGAGCCAGAATCGCGCCCAGTCAAATTATTATCAGTATCTATCGGGGACAATCAAAGTTTTCGAACATTTCCAGCTACTGTTGCTGCGGGAGATAAAGCAGTATTAGCGTTTCGTGTACCAGGACAGTTACAGCATGTTTTTGCTCATCCAGGTGATGTCGTAAAACGAGGACAGAAGTTAGCTCAGTTAAATGTTGATGAGTTATCTCTGCAAGTCCGTCAGGCGCAAGCCAATTATCAGCTCGAAAAAGTCCAATTTGATCGAAATGCTCAGCTTCGTAAAACCAATGTGGTTTCAGAGCTGGATTTTGATGCTTCTAAATCTGCCTTAAAACAAGCAAAGGCTACGCTAGATAAGGCCAAAGCTAATTTAGCTTATGCAACGTTGAAAGCGCCTTACAATGGCAATGTCTCTTTATCATTGATTGAAAATTATGAATATGTGGGGGCAAAACAACCTGTTATGCATATTCAAAGTGCAGGCCTTATCAATGTGACTTTTCAGCTCCCAGATCATCTGCTAACCCGCTTTCAGTCGACTACTGATGACATCACGCCAACAGTGACATTTGATACCATTAAAGACCAAACCTATCAGGCCAAATTTAAAGAAATTGATACAGAGTCAGATCCCAAAACATCCAGTTATAAAGTGACGTTATATATGGATCGCCCAGAAGGGAAAAATATTTTGCCGGGAATGTCAGGACAGGTTCGCCTTGCCATTCCAAAAGGTGAGTCTGGATCTGTGCCTAAACGAGCTCTTATGATTGAGGGCGATGAGGTTTATGTCTGGCATATTGATGAACAAGGTTTGGCTCATAAAGTTAAAGTTCAACTGGATGAGCAGCAACACATTATATCTGGCTTAAATGATGGGGACCAAATTGCAACATCGGGTGTGAAAGAGTTGCAAGAGGGGCAAAAAGTACGCCCATGGATTAAAGAGCGAGGTTTATAAAATGAAAAAATATACCGCCATCGCTTGTGGGATTTTACTCGCATTAGGCTTGCAAGGATGTGAAAAAACCAGTGTTGAAGAGCGTTCGCAAATTCGACCTGTCTCTATTGCAACAGTTAGTTTAACAGAGCAAGCACCACAACTTACCTTTCCTGCTGTTGCTGCCGCTGCTGATAAATCCAGCTTGTCGTTTCGTATTTCTGGCGAGGTCGCTCGTATACTGGTTCGCCCTAGTGATTTCGTAAAAAAAGGGCAGTTACTTGCCACGCTTGAGCCAACAGATTTCAAGATTGAGGTTGATGATAAGCAGGCGAAATATAATGTGATTAATAGCCAATATCAACGTTCAGCCAAGCTGGTGGCAAAGGGCTATTTAGCGCAGTCGCAATTTGATGAATTAAAAGCGCAACGTAGTATTGCTAAAGCAAATTTAGATATTGCCAAGCTAAATCTCTCTTTTACGCAGTTAAGAGCACCTTTTGATGGGGTTATTTCCCGTGTGCCCGTTGAACAGTTTGAGAGTGTGCAGATCGGGCAGCAGGTAATGAATATTCACAGTACCAAAATGGTTGATATCGATCTGCAAGCACCCGATATGATTTATTCACAAAACAGCGCGTTAGAAATTAATGACGCAAAACCTGATGCACGAATAATTTTGCCTGATGGTTCAGAATATAAAGCCAGTTTAAAAGAGTTTACTACCGAACCTGATCCTGAATCAGGCGCCTTTCTGGTGACATTAACTATGCCGATGCCAAAAGATAAATTCATTCTTGATGGTATGGCTGTTGAAGTGAAAGCTGACGCGCAAAAACTTAATGTGTACCGCCAAGGTGAACCCGTTGTTCCTCTATCTGCTGTGTTTAATGAAGATGGGGATAGTTTAGATATGGCGCAAAAATACGTTTGGGTTGTATCAAATGAAAACACAGTAGAAAAGCGAGTCGTCGTAACAGATAAGGTAGTGCCTCAAGGGGTTCGGTTGGTATCTGGTGTTAAACCCAACGAAAAAATTGTTGTTGCTGGCGGGAACCGTTTGCGAGATGGCGATAAGGTTCGGATTGTGAATAACGAAAATAAGGAGGCTGAATAATGAAGCAAGATATTGCCGCTTATTTTATTCGCAATAAAGTGGTGAGCTGGATGGTTGCGCTGATCTTCCTGATTGGCGGAACCATGTCTTTCTTTGGCTTAGGGCGTTTGGAAGATCCTGCTTTTACCATTAAAGATGCGATGATTGTGACCTCTTATGCTGGCGCAACACCGATGCAAGTCGAAGAAGAGGTCACATATCCCATAGAAAAAGCAATTCAGCAGCTCAGTTATGTTGATGAAGTTAATTCGATTTCCAGTCGTGGACTATCTCAGATAACGGTGACCATGAAAAATAATTATGGTCCTGATGATTTACCCCAAATATGGGATGAACTTCGTCGTAAAGTTAATGATTTAAAACCCACTTTGCCACCCGGTGTGAGTGAACCAAAAGTTATTGATGATTTTGGTGATGTTTACGGTATTTTGCTGGCCATTACTGGTGATGGTTACACTTATAAAGAGCTCAGTGATTACGTTGATTATCTACGACGAGAGGTTGAACTTGTCGATGGCGTTGGAAAAGTATCGGTAACAGGTACTCAGCAAGAGCAGGTCTTTATTGAGATCTCGATGCGTCGCTTAAGTAATTTAGGTATTTCACCGCAGACGATTTACAACACATTAGCTACCCAGAACTTGGTATCGAGCGCAGGGGCTGTTCGTATCGGGGATGAGTATATTCGAGTTCATCCAACCGGTGAGTTTAAGGATGTAAACGAACTTGGCAATTTGATCATCACTGAAAAAGGCGCCGAAGGGTTGATTTATCTGCGAGATGTAGCAGAGATCAAACGTGGGTTTAAAGAAATTCCTGATAACTTAATCAGCTTTAACGGTAAGCAAGCTCTTAATGTGGGGATCTCCTTTGTTTCTGGCGTTAACGTTGTCGAAGTTGGGAAAAAGGTTGAGCAACGTCTTGCCGAGTTAAAAGAGCAACAACCTGTAGGTATTGATATTGATACCGTATATAGCCAGCCAACGGAAGTTGATAAGTCGGTTAGTGGGTTTGTACTTAGCTTAGGTGAATCGGTTGCCATTGTTATTATTGTGCTGCTGTTCTTTATGGGGTTACGTTCAGGGCTTTTAATCGGTTTAATTTTGCTGTTAACCGTATTAGGCACCTTTGTCTTCATGAAGTGGCTTGCAATCGATTTACAACGAATTTCTCTTGGCGCCTTAGTTATCGCACTCGGTATGCTGGTGGATAATGCCATTGTGGTGGTAGAAGGTATTTTGATCGGGATGCAAAAAGGCCGGACTCGAATGCAGGCTGCCTCTGACATTGTTACCCAAACCAAATGGCCTCTACTTGGTGCAACCATGATTGCGGTTATGGCTTTTGCTCCAATTGGTTTATCGCAAGACTCGACAGGTGAGTATTGTCGAACACTCTTTACTGTGCTTCTGATCTCCTTAATGTTGAGTTGGTTTACTGCGATCTCATTAACGCCGTTTTTTGCTGATCTTTTCTTTAAGAATGTAAAGCAAGATCCTAATGCTGAAGAAGTTGATCCTTATGCAGGTAAGATTTTTGTCTGGTATCGAGCATTCCTAGAGTTTTGTATGCGCCGCGCTTGGTTAACGGTGATTACTCTCGTACTAATGCTAGGTGCAAGCTTATATGGCTTTACACTATTGAAGCAGTCGTTTTTCCCGGCCTCAACCACACCGATGTTTATGGTCGATATCTGGTTACCAGAAGGTACAGATATTCGTGCAACTAACCAGACATTGGAACAGCTTGAAAAAGTGGTTGAGAAAGAGCAAGGGGTTGAGTATGTAAGTTCCAGCGCGGGTAAAGGCTCGCAACGTTTCATGCTGACCTATACCCCAGAAAAGAGCTATGCCGCTTATGGTGAATTAATCGTTCGGGTGAAAAGTTTTGATGATGTGATTCCTGTAATGCGTAAATTTAGTGCCGTACTGGATAAAGACCACCCTAAACTCGAATATAAACTTAAGCAGGTAATGCTTGGTCCATCATCTGGGTCAAAAATTGAAGCTCGCCTTGTCGGTCCCGATCCAACGGTATTGCGTGGGTTAGGTAAGCAAGTTGTTGATATCATGAATGCTGATCCTGGCGCATTTAATATTCGACATGATTGGCGTGAACGCACCAAAGTTATTGAGCCAATCTTTAATGAGAGCCAAGCTCGTCGTTACGGTATCACAAAGCAAGACGTGGACGATCTGTTCCAAATGGCTTTCTCTGGTATGGCGGTAGGTTTATATCGTGATGGTACTAATTTGATGCCGATTGTGGCTCGTTTGCCAGAAGAAGAGCGCGTTGATGTTAGTACGATTGAAGGGATTAAAATTTGGAGCCCGGCAATTCAAGGATTTATTCCTCTTC
Organism: Photobacterium damselae subsp. damselae; assembly: GCF_038086725.1. Classification (NCBI taxonomy): domain Bacteria; kingdom Pseudomonadati; phylum Pseudomonadota; class Gammaproteobacteria; order Vibrionales; family Vibrionaceae; genus Photobacterium; species Photobacterium damselae. The sequence continues at coordinate 1,994,035 of NZ_CP146970.1, read as the reverse complement.
AGCAGGTGATCCTTGGCGTTAATGTTCGTTGGGAAGATCCTTTAGTTGTTCGTAAAGATCGTAAGCGCGTATTAACTGTTATGGCAGACCCTGATCCATTAGGTGATGAAACGGCGGCCTCTGTGCAAGCTCGTATGCAGTCCAAAATTGAATCAATTGAGTTTCCTGCCGGTTATGCACTGGAATGGGGGGGAGAATATGAGTCTTCGGCAGATGCTAAAGCGTCACTGTTCCAAACTATGCCGATGGGTTACCTCTGTATGTTCCTTATTACCATTTTGCTGTTTAACAAGGTAAAAGAAGCGTTAATTGTCTGGGCAACGGTACCTCTTGCTGTGATAGGGGTGACATTAGGTCTTTTGTTACTTAATACACCGTTTGGTTTTATGGCGCTACTTGGTTTCTTAAGTCTATCCGGTATGTTGGTGAAAAATGGTATTGTACTGCTAGACCAAATTGAACTTGAAATCTCAAGCGGTAAGGAGAAATACCAGGCCATTGTTGATGCAGCGGTAAGTCGTGTTCGTCCAGTTTGTATGGCGGCCATTACCACTATCTTAGGTATGATCCCATTGCTACCCGATGTGTTCTTTAAACCTATGGCAGTAACCATCATGTTTGGTTTAGGCTTTGCAACCATACTGACATTAGTGGTTGTCCCTGTGTTATATCGCATGTTCCATCATGTTCGATTACCGAGCGAGCAAACGGCTTAATCATGGTTTAAGTTTTAGCTAAAACAGAGTGAAACGTTATTGAAAAAAGCGCCTTGATAGTGATACCAAGGCGCTTTTCTTATTCTATGTATTTATGTCTTATCAATAAGCTAGATAGGTGAAGTGGTGATTAAAGCACTTTCCAACCCATCATTTCACCGGCTCGGATTGGCACAACCACATCGTTACCAAAAGACATCTCTTCTGGCACTGGCCAACTCTCTTTGGTTAATGTAATGGTGTCACTATTGCGTGGTAAGCCATAAAAGTCTGCACCATTAAAACTTGCAAAGGCTTCTAGCTTATCAAGGGCATTTGCTTGCTCAAATACTTCAGCATACAACTCAATTGCAGCATGAGCGGTGTAAGAACCTGCACAGCCACAAGCCGCTTCTTTGCGTCCTTTAGCATGTGGTGCGGTATCTGTACCTAAGAAGAACTTAGGATTTCCACTGGTTGCTGCGGCGATAAGTGCTTCTTGGTGACTATTACGTTTTAAGATTGGCAAGCAGTAGAAATGAGGACGAATACCACCCACAAGCATGTGATTACGGTTAAATAGGAGATGGTGAGCGGTAATGGTCGCACCAACATTACTGCCCGCATTTAACACAAATTCAACGGCTTCTTTGGTTGTAATATGTTCGAGCACAATTTTTAGTGTAGGGAATGCATCAACAATAGGGCCTAATACTGTCTCTAAAAATGTTTTCTCTCGATCAAAAATATCAATGTGATTATGAGTGACCTCACCATGGATGAGTAGAGGCATTCCGACCTCTTGCATCGCTTCAATCGCGGGGCGCACTTTATCAATAGAAGTGACACCTGAATCCGAGTTGGTTGTGGCACCAGCAGGATATAATTTTGCTGCGTAAATATGACCAGACTCTTTTGCTTTGTAGATCTCATCGGCAGTCGTATTGTCGGTAAGATAAATGGTCATTAAAGGAGAGAAGGTTGGCGTTGGGTGATTTGCCAAAATGCGGTCACGGTAGGAAAGGGCAGATTCGGTATCGATAACAGGAGGAATGAGGTTTGGCATTACAATCGCTCGGCCCATATATCGACTGATATCTCGGACTGTATCTGGAAGTACATTACCATCACGTAAATGTACATGCCAATCATCTGGACGGGTAATTGTTATCGTAGTCATGTCTGTTTCCCTTCAAAAAATTTGCCCGATTCTAAGAGTTCAAATATCGATTGTAAAGACGAAACAAGCAGCAAAGAGTGCATTTGTTGAATATTAACGCAATCGTTTGCTGCTAAATGGTTTTTACTGGGCGTTTAGAGGGTAAAGCGAGTCACCAGTTGTTGTTGGGTTTGGGCTAAGCTCTCTAATTGATGGCTTGATAACGAAATATCTGTCATTGCTTGGCTGTTTGAGTCGGCAATTAAGCTAATATCTTCTAAGTTTCGCGCAATATCACTGGTAGTGCAGCGTTGCTCTTCAGCGGCTTGAGCAATTTGGCTACTCATTTGGCTAATTTCAATAACTAATGCTTGAATCTCTTCCATCGCACTATTGGCATCAGAAGCTTGCTCAATATTATTGTTCATCTCAGAGACACACGCTTGCATCATAGTGGTTGCCTGATTTGAGCTTTGTTGTAGAGAGTGAATCATAGTTTCTATTTCAGTGGTTGATTCAGTTGTTCGCTTGGCTAGAACTCTGACTTCATCTGCTACAACCGCAAATCCTCGACCTTGTTCTCCTGCTCGTGCGGCTTCAATGGCAGCATTCAATGCTAATAAGTTGGTTTGATCGGCAATATTACGAATGACATCTAAAATAGAGCCAATATTATTGCTCATTGATTTTAGTTGTTGTACGGCTTGCACCGATTCATCTAAGCGAGCAGAGAGTTCATGGGCGCTATGAATATTCTGACTCATCACATCGCGTCCAGTTATTGAAGCGTTTTCAACATCATGTACTTTTTGCTGGGTATGTTGGGCACTCATTGTCACTTCAGCAACGGATTGCTCCATTTCCGTCATAGCGGTTGCAACAGATGCTGTTTGCTGACGCTGTTCATTGAGTTTTTGTTGGGCTTGCTCAGTTAAATGATGATTTTGTATCGATACGTTCGTTAAGCTATCTGATGCTTCATTGATTTTACCTAAAATATCTTGAAGATTATTCGCAACCGTATTTACAAACTGACTTAATTGATTGAATTCATGATATTTACTGTTGGGAATTCGTTGTGTCATATTGCCATCAGCTAGGGCTTGTAAAGTATTAAGTGTTGCTCTTAGTGGTTGACGAACACTGTGGGCTAAACGCCAGCCAATAAAGATCGCAAACAGTATAACAACAGTTCCTAACAGTAATGCACGGTAAAGGCCTTGCTGATAAACCGTATCTGCATTAGAGATAGATTGGTTCATTAAATGCGAGGCTTTTTGATCAAACTGCAGAAGCAATGCCATGGCTTGATCAATTTGTTGAGCCAAAGTAGCAATATTAGTGTAGAGACGATCTTTGGCCGTAATGTATTCAAAATGCTGATCTAAAACGCCTCCAGAACGGCCAATATCTTGGATATATTGTTCAACGTCTTTATCAAAGATAGGTTTCAGATCAGGAAGCTGCGTTGTAATACCTCGATAGGCAAAACCAAGGTGATTCACACTTTTTCGATTCGCTTTCACTGCTTGATCAATTGCAGCAATATTTTCACTGGCAAGAGCATCAGAGGTAACGGTTTCTGTCTCGGACAGCTTCTCAAAATAATTTTTTGCCAGCATTTTTACCGAGAAATTTTGCTGTTTCGCTACTTCATCTTTGATTCCACTATTTAACTTAGCATGTAGGCGCTGAAAACGACGAGTTGATTGCTGGCGCTCGGTCTGTGCCAGTAATTGAGTTCGATAGTTGTTCATTGCTATTTCAGCCTCTTGGAAATAGCTCTGTTGTAATTGGAATAGTTGTTCCATGTTGGACGCTAAATCTGGGTGGCGAATAATGATATCGGCTAACTGCTGCTGAGCATGTAAATAATCTTGTTCTGCTTGCTTAAAATTATGTTGGTATTGGGACATAGCAGAGATATCTTGGCTTGTCAGAAAATCCTTAAAGACTTTATCTGCTGCCAATAAAGATACACTGGTGTGGTTGGAGGCTGATACCAAAGGTAAAGCATCTGCCGCAAGCGTATTGAGCTGACTGTGTATTTTATTGCTGCCACTAAGCAGTAAGATCACGGTGAATATCAATAAGGCCACCATCACCGCGAAACTGAAATACATACGATGAATAACGGATGGAAGGCGATGCGTTTTCATAATTTCCCTGCATTTATAAAACCATGGTTATATATCGGGAAAATATCTAATGTCTTAATCAGAACTTACGCTGATTAGAGGGGTAAAGAGGAAAAGTTAGAGCCATACGACAAAAAATAGTCTAAAGATTAACTAAATAGGTGATAAAAGAGTTTAAAACACCGTTCTTTATTGCTCTATAATCTTGAGTAGCGCATACTTTTTAAAAATCCAATTATGATATGGAGTGTGTCATGGTAGAAGAAACTATTTTTAGTAAGATTATCCGTCGCGAAATCCCAGCAGATATCGTTTATCAAGATGAACTAGTAACAGCATTTCGTGATATTAACCCTCGTGCGCCAAGTCACGTATTGATCATTCCAAATAAACTGATCCCAACGGTTAATCAGGTTCAAGTTGAAGATGAAATTATGATGGGCCGTATGTTTACGGTTGCGCGTAAAATCGCTGAGCAAGAAGGTATTGCTGAAGACGGTTATCGCCTGATTGTGAATTGTAATCCTCATGGTGGTCAGGAAGTGTATCATATTCACATGCACTTACTTGGTGGTCGTCCATTAGGTCCAATGTTGTTAGGCTAAGCTAAAGCTTAATACGCTAATAAAAACTGGTTAATGCTTTTTTGACCAGTTTTGTTATACCCAAGTGCCTTTAATCTGCACAGCGTATGGGTATATGGATGTTATTTGATGTGAGGTTAAAGGTGAGAGCGACTCTCTTATTGCTTTGTTCTTTATTTTTATCAGCATGTTCTGGTTCTCAAACTGGGTTGTCGTTGGCATCTAGTGATAATCATTTGGTAATTAGCGATCCATTTTTAGCCAGTAGTTTGTCTGTAGATGGACAGAAACAAGACATCTCTAACGGCGTTATGCATATTGTTGTGCCAGTTAAGAACTTAACTAACATGACGCTGAAATTAGAATATCAATTTTATTGGTATAATCAGCAAGGGTTAGAACTGAATGACAGTTTAGCTTGGCAAGCTTTGACTGTTAATGCGGGTAAAGTAGCAACGATTGCTGGTACGGCACCATCAGCCGATGCTATTCAATATCGAATTGGCATTCGTCAGTTAAACCCATAAATCTTCTTTATGATTCAAAGGCTTGTGGTTTTATATCAAGCTAATGCGTTTTAAATGATAACAATTAAAGGTAGCTCAATGAAAAAACATCTTGTCGCAGCTGTAGGTATGTCTGCATTGCTATTGGGTGGCTGTGCTCAGCAAGTTGATTATGGCAATATTTCTGATGTTTGGAATAAGCCTGAAACGAATGTACCTGCGAAGCCTCAACCTAAGCCTGATACAACAACGCCAGTAAATCCTCAGCCTAAGCCTCAACCACCACAGCAGAAAACAGATTTAAATGAGGTGGCAGAAAACCTGACTGAAAATATGTTGGCATCTGCGGCGGTTAAAAAAATCACTTCGGGCGCAGAGCCTGTGCTTTTTGTTAGTTCGATGCAGAATAAAACAACGAGCCATGTAAATAGTAAGCAATTGTTAAATACCGTAAAAGAGACGGTAGACGATTCAGGTAAATTTGCTTCTGTTGATAGCTCTCGTGTTAAAGAAGTGCGCCAGCAACTGAACTTTAGCAGTGATGATCAACTTGTAAACCAAAGTACAGCAATTCAGTTTGGTAACATGGTCGGTGCTCAATATATGCTGTATGGAAATGTGTCAAATACCAACAAACAAGTAGATGGACAATCAATGCCATTTTACCGTATGACAATGCGTTTGATGGATTTAAAGTCAGGCCTGATTGAATGGTCTGATAAGGCTGATGCACCAAATACAAACCCACAAGGCTGGTAAACTCAAGTGGTAAAAATAGGGGTAATGAGGTTCTATTATTGTGGCAAATAAGCAGTTTATTAATGGTTTTGATGCTGACATTATCCCTAATTTTCAGATTACATCGGCAATACCGTTATCTGGTGGTTTAACTAACCGTTGTTGGAAGCTGACCGGATATTATCAAGGTCGATTACTCACTGCTGTTTGGCGCCCCGTATCAGCAATCAGCCAAGCTTTTTCAGTCGATCGTCAGCAGGAGTTTTTGACTCTTCAGCAGCTAAGCGCATCTCTTGCTCCATTACCTATTTACTGTAATAACCAAGGTCTACTCGTAGAATGGTTAGAAGGAAAAGAAGCGGGTAAAGAGACCTCAGATAGTGAGATCCTTGAACTGCTGGTTCAGATTCATCAGCAACCTCTCCCGCAAACAACACTTGATCTTAAGCAGCGTTGTCAATATTACTGGGATCAGATCCCTGTAGAGCTTCATTCTCACCGTTTATTACAACTGCATTCTTGGTTTGCCCATTCCGTAATCCCAGAGTCTAAACAATTGGCATGTTGTCATTGTGATTTAGGACGTTATAACTTAATTAGAAAGGGGTCACGACTAAAGGTTATCGATTGGGAGTATGCCGCAGCAGGGGATGCTTTATTAGATTTAGCCTTAACGATTTTGGCCAATGATATGTCGATTGAAAGGGCTGTTACTCAATATTGCCAGCTCACAAAAAGTGAGTTCAACGTTATTTTAACTCAGGTGAACACATATCTGCCTTGGGGAATGTGGCTAGCCATTTTGTGGTATTACATTGGATATGAACAGTGGCAAGACAGTGAGTACCTTAATGCTGCGTTAGCATTACAACAAGAACTCATTCAGAGGTTAAGATTGGCTGACGATACTTAAGTTTGAGTAAGATTAAAGTCATGTTGCTTTTATTTTGCCAACAACGTCATAGTTTTGTATGTAACTCTTTCAATGTGGTTAAAACCTGATAGATTAAAATCTTAGGATGATACTAAAGCGAAAGGGGAAACAATGATTATTTATTTACACGGCTTTGATTCAACAAGTCCTGGTAATCATGAAAAGGTCTTACAACTGCAGTTTATCGACCCTGATGTACGCTTTGTTAGTTATAGTACGTTACATCCCAAGCATGATATGCAGCATCTTCTTAAAGAAGTACATAAACTCATTGAACAGTCGGATGATGAAAATCCTCTAATTTGTGGGGTGGGGCTGGGCGCTTTTTGGTCTGAACGTATTGGCTTTTTGTGCGGCATCAAGCAGGTAATGTTCAACCCAAACCTTAACCCTCAAGAGAATATGGAAGGAAGAATAGATAGGCCAGAGGAATATGCTGATATTGCGACAAAATGTGTTACAGATTTTCGTAAAAAAAATTCAGGTAAATGCATTTGTATACTTTCAACTAACGACGAAGTATTAGATAATCAGCAAACAAAAGATGCCCTAGACGATTACTATGAAATAGTCTGGGATGAGACACAAAGTCATAAATTTAAAAAGATCTCACAGCATCTACAAACAATAAAAGCGTTTAAACAAGCATAATCCATCATTACCTCCTACATCCCCAGACGGATCACCGATCCGTCTGTCTAATGTCCCTACACCGTTTACAGTACTCGATTGAACAGGCATTTGCTGCTTATCTTTACCAGATGGTTGTTCAATAAGGTATATAGCCAAGTATAAGTCAGTCAAAGCATAAAAATTAAACCAAATTAAGATACAAAATAAGAGGAAGATATGACACGAATTATCGTTGTTGGTGGTGGCGCTGGTGGTTTAGAGCTTGCGACCAAGTTAGGTCGAACTTTAGGCCGTAAGCGTCGTGCCCAGATCACACTTGTAGATAGAAAAGCAAGCCATCTATGGAAACCTCTTTTGCACGAAGTTGCTACTGGTTCTATGGACGCAGGAGTTGATGCAATCAGCTACCGTGCACACGCTAAAAATCACTCTTTTGATTTCCAAATGGGTAGCTTACAGGCTGTTGATCGCGAAGCTAAGAAGATCACATTAGCTGCGTTGTATAATAAGCAAAATGAACTGTTAATGCCTGAGCGTGAACTCGAATACGATATTTTGGTGCTAGCAATTGGTTCGATTTCGAACGATTTTAATACTCCTGGTGTACGAGAAAACTGTATTTTCCTCGATAGCCCAGAGCAGGCGCATCGTTTCAGAACACAAATGAATAACCAGTTCTTAAAGCTACACGCAAACAAAGATCAGCAAACAGTGGATATTGCGATTGTTGGTGCTGGTGCAACGGGTGTTGAATTATCTGCTGAGCTTCATAACGCGGTAAAAGAGCTGCAGAATTATGGTTTTGGTGATTTAGATAGCTCCCGTCTAAATGTGAATTTGGTGGAAGCGGGTGAGCGAATTCTTCCTGCTCTTCCTCCTCGAATTTCACAAGCAGCACACAGTGAGTTGACTAAATTAGGAGTACATGTTCGTACTGCGACTATGGTGACTAAAGCTGATGAAACGGGGTTAACAACCAAAGATGGTGAGCATATTCCTGCGCAAATTATGGTGTGGGCTGCTGGTATTAAAGTGCCTGACTTTATGAAAGATATCGCAGGGCTAGAAACCAACCGAATCAACCAACTTGTGGTAAAACCAACGCTACAAACAACGCGTGATGACGATATTTTTGTTATTGGTGATCTTGCATCCTGCCAACAAGAAGATGGCTCATTTGTTCCTCCTCGCGCTCAAGCGGCACACCAAATGGCAAGTCGTTGTTTCTCTAATATTGTTGCTAAGTTAAATGATCGCACCCTTAAGCCTTATGTTTACAAAGATCATGGCTCTCTTGTTTCACTTAGCCGTTTCTCTACGGTCGGTAGTTTGATGGGGAATTTAACTAAGGGCTCAATGATGGTAGAAGGACGCATTGCTCGTGTCGTTTATATCTCGCTGTATCGAATGCACCAAATGGCGCTACATGGGGTATTTAAAACGGGTCTTATGATGTTAGTCAGTCGAATTAACCGCGTATTACGACCAAATCTAAAATTACACTAAGTCCTTTAAAGTCCTAAAATTTTTAAGCCACGCAGAGTCATGTTTGCGTGGCTTTTTGCTATCACATACTTTCAGGTCGAAGCTGCTTAACTTTGAAAATAGCCTCTTTTCGGCATTTGACATCTATTTTTTTATACAGGTTATATATATGAGACTTAACGGTTGTTTCTGCAACAAATAATGTTTCAGCAATTTCTATATTGGTTTTTCCTTCTGTTAATAAGCCTAGAATTTGCTTTTCTCGCCGCGTCAATAAAGGTTGAGTTGGTAATAACCGTGTATCATTGCTCGGTTTATAATTTCGATAGTAATCAAGCATTTGCTCTAGAGTCTGTCTTGGTAGCCATAATCCATGCTCTATCACAACAGCGATACTTTTTATCAAATGTTCTATCGGCGAATCCTTTGACAGTATTCCTTTGACTTTAGGCCAAGATAGTAGGGTGTCTGTTGTAATATCTGTATCGATATTGAAAATTAGGATGGGCGTTTCAGAGTCTTTGGATTCCAGTAACTCATTAATATTTTTGTTTATTGAAATTGCATGATGATCAATGATAATAAGATCGTAAGATGACGTTTTAAAATCATAATTAAAATTGGATATATTCCTAAATGAAATATCATTGAGTCTATTGTTGTTAATTTGATTAATGATTAACTCGGTATTCATGGTTTTTAAGCCAATCAATAATATATTAAATTTTTTTGACTCATAGATTATCCTTATATGATTTTATCCAAACGAAAATATTATAGTGATAAAAGATAAATTGAGTATAGATTAAATCTAATACTTTTCTAAATTTATAGATAATAAATACTACTTGTATTCATACTTTTTTATTTTAGTAAGGGACTAGATTAATAGCATCTGAATGATATTGGCTTATTGTGATGCGATATTTCTGGCTATCTCTATTTTTTTTATCAACGGTTTCTAGTGCGTCTCCAACTAAATTGACATTGGATTTAGTTGGTGTAATTCCTGAAGTGTGCACAATGAAATTTCAAGATAATCAGACAGTTGAACTCTCATATGGAAAACCTCGATTGATTAATTTTGAAGTAAACTGTAATAGTCCTTTGAGTATGTCTGTTCAGTCTGACTTTGGTGGAATTAGACACAAAGAATATCATAATGAAGTGGTTCCCTATCAGTTAGGAATTGATATGGCTGGAGTGAATTATTTGAATATGACAAGTCATAAAATACAAAACAAGGTTCATATAGAATTTGGTGGTGATATTAATTTAAAGCAACAAGGTAGCGTTAATATTGCTTTATTAAGACCTATGTTATGGGCGGGAAATTATGAAGATACTTTATTTATAGATGTGTATCCAAATAGTTTTAAATGAAATGAGTGCCTATTTTTAAATACAATTTTAGAAATAGGTTCTTTAAATATTAAAGAGCTTACGTGTCATGGAAATAATTGTGACATAAATGAAATCGGCCTGCTGCAACAGGCCGGAAAAAACCGAAACACATGGAATGAAACGGAGTTTACAATGAAAAAGTTTAGCTTAAGTGTAATTGCAATGACAACTTTATTTTCTGCTGGTATGGCACAAGCGGGTGATGTGAAACTAAATGGTCATGTAGCACCTGTTTGTGAAATAAGAGGATTAACCAGCGCTATAGTTGATTTTGGTGATGTATCAACAGATCAAAAAACTGGTTCAGTATCTGGTCTAACATTCCAATGTAATGATTATGATGGAGCTACTGTGACCATGATCAGCGCAGAAGGGGGCTTAGAGTCTGATGATGCTGAAGATCATGCATTATCATATGAAGCCGTTCTTACTATTGGTAGTAATGTGAATACGTTTAATGCACCAGGTGGCTTTAATACCAATAATTACACTGAAACATACTCTCTATCAGGCTCAACGAGTTTAGCTGCTGGAATTGCCGGCCAAATTGATCTAACGACAACTCAATCGGCGCCATGGTCTGGTGGTTATTCTGACACATTAACTGTAGCAATTACCGCACAATAATCATCGAAAAGGTGCAGTAACAGGAGACTTGTATACTGCACCTATTTTAAGGGATAAGTATGGATAGGATATCAAAGATAATTAACATTGCTTTTATGATACTTATTGGTATGAGCCAATATGCTTATGCTTTTAAAGTACAGCCTATGGTTAGTGAGTTAGCTCCTATTGGAAGTGACTCGCAGCTGGTGATGAGGGTAGATAATGTTGATAAAAAGCCGCTTACAATAGAAGTCATTCCTTTTGAGTTGAAGATTGATGCTCAAGGAACAGAAACCTTAGTCCCTGCTGATGACGAGTTTTTAGCTGTTCCAGTGACTGCGGTTATCCAGCCAGGTCGTTCACAATCAGTGATGGTGAAATACGTTGGTGATCCAAGTATTGTCCAATCAAAAGCTTATCGCATTTCGTTTCGTCAAGTGCCAATTCAACTATCTGAACAAGAGAAAGGACAGCTAGGTCTATCTGTTCATATTAATACTTTAGTGAATGTGGCTCCTAAGAATAGTCAAAGTAAGTTAGCCGTTTCAGATATACAGTCTCAAGGCCAATTATGGCAAATGAAACTGACAAATAGTGGTAATAAATATGCTCGATTAAGTGAGACGACTTGGAAGGTTATCGATTCAAAAGGAAAACAACACAATCTTAATAAACAAAGTGTCGCGAAATTATCGGATAGTAATATCGTTCTACCAAAGTCAAATTTGATTATAACCATACCTAAGAAAAATGAATTTCAAAATAAGCCCAAAGCTATAGAGATTAAAACTGTGGCACAATAAATATTGATGAAAATAAGGATGCATATAATGAAAATGTTTTTATTATTTTTTGCTCTTTTTTCATCTTATGTGCTTGGTCTAGAAATATCTCCAATGGTTCAAGAGTGGAATCTATCAGAATCTCAGAGAAATAAGATGATTTCTCTCTATAATGACTCTAATCAACGAGTTGCTATCGAGGTGATTTCTTCCAATATTGATCAAGATAAGAATGATATTAATCATAAACTACAAGTGTTTCCTCCTGCTTTTCTTATTGAACCAGGAAAAAGACAGAATGTGATGTTAGTTTGGAGTGATAATTCTGTTTTGCAATCATCTCAGAGTTATTTTGTCTCTTTTATACAGCACCCAACCGCTAAAGATACTGAGGCTGGGATTCAGATTCGAATCCGATACAATGCTGTTGTTCATATTACATCAAATAATTTACTTGATTCGGTCAATGTTGTGAGTGTAGAAAATACCTCAACCGGATTAAATGCTGAAATTATTAATAGTGGTAATAAATACGCAAGACTAGAAGATTATCAGATGTCGTTAATTGATCTGCAAGGTAAGGCGTTTACCGTTACTTCTAGCCAAATATCACCAAACTCATTATTTTTATACCCACAACAAAAGAAATCACTTTTTATTGATACATCAGGAAGAAAAGTACGCTCAATAGAACTTATCAAGGACGATTAGTTATGCGAATACTGATTAGTATATATATTCTCCTTTGCCTGTTGGTTCTTCCTGCTGGGGCCGCAAAATTTAACCCTACATCACAACCGCTGGAGTTACAGACACTATTAACCATGAATGGTCATGCATTAGGTTCGGTATTAATTACTATCGATACCGATGATTCTATCTCGTTGGACAGTAAACAGACCCTTGAATTGTTATCACAATCTCTCAGTAGCGATATTATCAATCAGCTAAAGGGTGAGAGTAAGCAAGGTAGATTGACTCCTGATGACTTTAAACGTCAAGGTGTTGAGCTGGTATTTAATCCTGAATTATTTGAAATGCAGTTAACGATGCAAGAAGCTCAGCAAAAAGAGCATGCATTATCAGCAATCATGAAGCAACCAAATAGGAAATATCAGGCGGATGCAAAATTAAGTGGTTATCTGAATTCAAGAGCTGCTTTGGTACATGATGAATATGAAAATCAGCAGGCATCCGATTCAAATATTACTCAGTATTATCAATTTGAAACGGGCGTTCGCTGGAAGAAGAACTTTTTAACTTCAGAGTTTACTTTAGATGACGAAGATAGTGGCAATTGGCAATTTAAGCGCATAGGTACTCGATTAAGTCGAGATTTTTCTGATTCTGCAACTCGAATTACTCTTGGCGATTTTTATCAGCCTAGCGTGGGGTTCCAAGATAGCACTGATATTATCGGGTTATCGATTAGCCGTGATTATTCAGATATTCCAACTCGAAACGTTCGTCCAACAGCCAGTCAGCGTTTTACTTTACAAAGAACCTCTAATGTAGATGTGAAAGTCGATGGTATTATTGTGAATCGACTTACCTTAGCCCCTGGTTCTTATAATTTGCAAGATATTCCGCTGGCTGCTGGCAATAATAATGTTGAGCTTGTTATCAGTGATAATTATGGCAATAGTGAGACCTTGAACTTTAATATCGCGACTGGACGTGATTTATTAAAAGAAGGGGAATTTGAATACAGTTTAGGCTTTGGTGTTCCTGGTAACTTATCAAATCAAGGTATGGAATATGAAAATCAACGCCGGGTTATCAGTGGGTTTTATGAATATGGCTTAAACCCTTGGTTGACTTTAGGGGTCAATGGGCAATGGTTAATCTCCCGAGACTCAAATAAAAAAACAGATATTCAGCAATTAGGTCAGCGAACATTAGTTGCAACGTCAATTGGTACATTTGAAACGAATGTCGCATACAGTGATCATGACTATTATCATAGTGGTTGGGCGGCAAGTATTGGCTTTGATGCTGAGTTTCCAGCTAGGGATCAATTTAATCCTTCATTGAGTATTAAATATGAGTATTTTTCTCCTAATTTTGTAGGAATCAATGACGTCACATCTGATGCTGATACATATGAGTCAAATGGCACGTCGGATTTTTCGACGCTACAATCGGATCAACATGCCGTTACTCTGTACTTTGACAGTAATATTACCTCGACCTTAAGAGGATCATTATCTGGGGTCTATAGCTATTCTTATGATAATGATTATCGCTGGTCTATCAGTTCTGGATTATCAGCACCATTATTTTCAACAGCCGCTACATGGAATGTGACGGCTACTTATCAATATGAAAAGCGAACTGATGATGATCTGTCACTTCAGGCCATTGTCAGTTGGCCGCTAGGATATACAGGCCGCTGGATATCGAGTTACAACAGCTATAATCAGCAAGCGCAAAGTGAGTTGTCGTATCAGAAGAACTTGGGAAATACGGGAGGGATCTCAACATTTATTGGTGTCGAAAATAGCAAAGATACGGATGCTGCTATTGATGCTGGATTCTATTATACCGGTAATCGATTTGAGTTTAATGCCGATCATACAACCCGCTATGTTGACTTATCTGATACCGATCGAAGTCATGTTTCACGAGTTGAATTAGCCACAAGTGTTGCGTTTGCTGATGGCCAATGGGCGGTTGGTAGGCCGGTTAATGAAAGCTTTGCCATTATAAAGTCACATGCCAACCTCAAAGAACACTATATTGAAATCCAGCCTAATGATGATACAGCAAGGGCCAATAGTGATAATTTTGGCAATATGTTGATACCCGATCTTGTCGCGTACAGTGAGCAGCAGATTAATTATGATGTTGAAGATCTCCCCCCTGGATACTCTTTAGGTGAAGGATCTTTTGCTTTGTATCCTGAAAATGGCTCTGGTTATGCGCTTACTATAGGTAGTGATGATGTTATTACGGTAATGGGGGCTTTTGAGAATCCCAATAAACAGCCTTTAAGTCTTGCTGTTGGTTCGGCAACTTTACGTAATAATACCCAGTATGTTCCCATTGAATTTTTCACAAATCGCAATGGTAAGTTTGCTATCTCTGGGTTACGAGAAGGACATTACAGTATTCGTTTTGCTAAACATAATTTGTATTACGATTTACACATCAAAGAAAATAGCCCGTTGCTAATAAACCTTGGCACGATCAGTTTAAATAAACAAAATTAAGTGGGGAGGGACTATGAACCTCTGTCTTAGAAATACTCTTATTATAATACTATGTTTATTTTCATCATTTACGATGGCTGACTGTAATGCCCAGCTTAGAGCGATAACGTATTCTAGTGGTGGGGATCAGTATCAAGTTTTCGGTCAACACGTTAATGGGCTAACGCAACAATATTCATTAATTATTGAGGGGGGCGATCAGCGTTCATGCCCTCTGTTTTTGGTTATTGAACCTGCTGTATTTCCATGGGCTTTAATAAATCATGACAATAAACGGTTAGAATTTGATTTAGAGTTCAAACACAATCAAGTTCGTCAAGATAGTTCAAAAGTCATTGTAGATTTCTCGGGTGAAAATGAACGGATATCAACTCAGTTTTCTATCCGCTATCCAGCCGATCAAGTCGTCGCCTCTGGACAATATCAAGGGAGGCTAAAGTTTACCTTAACGGCAAATCCACATGAATTAAACCAGTACTATGATAAAGAAGAGTTAACACTGCAAGTTGCTGTGGTAAATACAATGAAGCTGAGTTTATACGGTATAACGGGACAATATTATCGTTGGGACTTAGGAGACTTAACACAATCTGGTATTCGTACAAATGCTCCTAATTTGTACATACAATCCACCGAAGATTTTTTTGTTGAAGTTTCTTCGCTAAACAAAGGTAATCTCCGACATCATTCGGGGCAAAGTAAATGGGATATACCGTATCAGTTATTGATCAACTCTAAGGTAATGAATTTACATCAGGTATCGAGTAAGCAGGGCTATCGGTTGCAACCAGATGGCATAAAAATACCAATTGAAGTGGAAGTTCCATCAGTTACCCAACAACGAGCAGGGGAATACCGTGATAGTGTGGAAATTATGATAACACCAACATTGGGCAGTTATTAATCACTGACTAAACGACATTCTTGTTCTGTTGTGTGAGTGCGTATGAAGCGAGCTTGGTCAATATTGGCCTTGATACCACAATAAAACTCACGGCAAGCACCTCCAATATCACTAAGTGAAATATCATCTTGAGTGACATTAATTTCTAATTCGCAATTAGGTGCTTCTTCTCTTACTTCTGGGGTTGGAAGGTAGCGTATGGTATCGCCAACCCAAATGCCCGATCCTTCCATTGCGCAAACGTGGGAATTAGTAGCAAATAATACTAATGAAAACTGAACAGTATGATTGGGGCCTTGAGTTAGGCTTAGGCAGTCAGATGCTTGCTCAGTTGACCATTGCTTAGTGTCTGATTGATAAGTTTGGATTTCATGAGCAGCATAATAATGGCGATATAAGTTTGGATCTTGCTCTAAGGAAGAAGACGCTTTTATTTGAGTTGTTATTAATAACCCAACAGAGAAAAGAATAAGAGATTGGTGAGATAAGCACTTCATAATAGTCCTTTAAAATGGCTGCATACCTAAGTCTTATTTATAGAATTTCGCACATTAAAGTGACTTAGGCATATATCTCAATTGTATTGATTAGATTGCTGTTTACTTAAAAATTAGCTGCTTAATTCTAAAAGTTGTGAACTCATACAAAAAAGCAGCTGGTCGAGTTGGGTTAATTAGTTAATTTTAAACAACTCTACGTCAAAAATTAGCGTTGAACCTGGTTTGATAATACCAGCGCTGTTATTACCATAGGCTAAATTTGCAGGGATGAATAAACGTACTTTTTCGCCTTCAACCATATATTGCAAACCTTCAGTCCATCCTTTAATCACTCGGTTTAACGGGAATGAAATTTTCTCGCCACGGTCAACAGAGCTATCAAATACTGTTCCATCGATCAAAGTACCATGGTAATGCACAGTAACGGTGTCCGTTGGCTTCGGATGCACAGTGCCAGTACCTGGTTGTAGCACTAAATATTGCAAACCTGACTCTGTTGTAATTACGCCAGGTTTTGTTTTGTTTTCCGCTAAGAATGCTTCACCTTGTTTAATATTCTCCGCTGCCAGTTGTTTATTGGTGTATGAACGATACAGAAAAAATGCAACCAGAACGGCAAGTAGAATTGCAAGAACCATTTTAGACACTGAGGTTTCCTTACTAAAAGACACACAAATTAATAGGGAGTTATGTTACCACACTCTTATTCAACATCTTGTGGAATGATAGAGTAGACATAACCTGGATTTGGAATATCGTTAACTAACACACGATTTCGCGAGATCGCTTCAAATTGAGCTCCACACGCCAGTGCGGTCTGTTGGCTTGGGATATTGTCCATATGAGTGACAATCTCAAGACGAGTAAGAGATAAATCTTCAAAACCAAAATGGATGATTGCTTGGCATGCTTCTTTAGCAATTCCTTGATGATGATAGCTAGAATGGATCCAATAGCCTAAGTTGGCGGAATTAAATAATGGCTGTAAACAGGTGAGTGCCACAGCCCCTAAGAGTTCGTCGCTGCGTTTATCAAATACGGCAAATTCATAGCCAGTATTGGTTTGCCAAGCAACAGAACTATTCGCAATCCACTCTTTGGCATCATCTTGGGTGAAATTGTAGTCACACCACTCTAACCAGGGTGATAGCTCGGCCATGGAATCATAAAGCGCTTGTAGAAAAGGAAACAGATCAACATCTTTAAATGGTCGGAGATAGAGACGTTCGGTTTCAAGGGTAAAATGTTGAGTCATCTTGTTGTCCACTAATGAGGCAAGATAGAAATTAAGAGTCTGCATTAAAATAAAGTATAACGAAGGAAGAACAACATAAAAGCCACCGAAGTTGTTCGATGGCCTTTACGATTGACTAGGCAGCTTGAGATAGTTGATCGACAAGATCATTAACAAACTTGATACGTTTTTGACGATCATTGTCGGTTAAGAAGATCTTAAGCTTTGTCGGTCCTTCCATTCGATAATATTGTGGCTGGGTTTGCAGTAAGTTAACCAAAATTGCAGGGTTAATATTGGCATCTTGGCTAAATTCGAAGTACCCACCTTTTTCGCCCGCTTCAATTTTGCGAATCCCAATTTTAGCGGCTTTCAACTTAATTTGATTTAATGCTAATAAGTTTTTGGTCGCTTCTGGTAATAGACCAAAGCGGTCGATCAGCTCAACTCGAATTTCATCAAGTTCGGTTTGATCTTTTGCGCTGGCAATACGTTTGTACATGGACAAGCGCGTATTGATGTCGGGCATAAAATCATCAGGTAGAAGAGCAGGCATTCTCAACTCAACTTCTGTTTGCTCTTTAAGCAGATCATCAAGAGAAGGCTCTTTACCTTCTTTTAATGCATCAACGGCTTGCTCTAGCATTTCCATAAACAGCGTAAAGCCAACGGATTGAATTTGTCCGCTTTGTTCATCGCCTAATAATTCACCTGCACCACGAATTTCTAGATCGTGAGTTGCCAAAGTAAATCCTGCACCTAAATCTTCAAGTGAGGCAATGGCTTCTAAACGTTTCACGGCATCTTTTGTCATACGCTTAGGATGAGGTGTGAGTAAGTAAGCATAAGCCTGATGGTGAGAGCGGCCAACACGGCCTCGTAACTGGTGTAATTGAGCCAAACCTAAGTTATCAGCACGATCCATAATAATGGTGTTAGCGGTTGGAACATCAATCCCTGTTTCAATGATGGTTGTACAAACTAACACGTTAAATCGTTGATGGTAAAAATCACTCATAATGCGCTCAAGTTCTCGTTCGCGCATTTGGCCGTGAGCAAAAGTGATTCGAGCTTCAGGTACTAGCTTACTGATATCTTCTACGGTTTTTTCAATGGTATCGACTTCGTTATGTAGGAAGTAAACCTGACCACCACGATTAATTTCACGTAAAATTGCTTCACGAACGATGGCGTCATCTTTCTCTCGAACAAAGGTCTTGATAGCTAATCGGCGAGCAGGCGGGGTGGCAATGATTGAAAGATCACGCATCCCACTCATAGCCATATTGAGAGTTCGAGGAATCGGTGTAGCAGTCAGTGTTAGAATATCAACGTTAGCTCGAATAGCTTTGATCTTCTCTTTTTGACGGACACCAAAGCGGTGCTCTTCATCTACAATTAATAGACCCAAATCATGGTATTTAACGGTGCTATTAAGCAGTTTATGAGTACCGATTAAGATATCAATCTTGCCTTCTTCAACATCGGCTAAAATCTGTTTTTGTTCTTTCGCTGTTTTAAAGCGAGAGAGAACTTCAACTCGAATTGGCGTATTAGCAAAGCGGTCTCGGAAGTTTTCGAAGTGCTGCTGGGCCAACAGTGTTGTTGGTACGAGGACTGTAACTTGTTTGTTGTTATCAACAGTAACAAATGCAGCTCGCATCGCGACTTCGGTTTTACCAAAGCCAACATCACCACAGACTAAACGATCCATGACCTTTGTTTGACACATATCAGACAACACCATATTAATTGCCAGTGCTTGGTCATGGGTTTCTTCAAATGGGAAGCCTGTACAGAAATCGGCATAGGCTTCACGATCGAGCTTAAATTTAAAGCCAGGTTTAAGTTCACGCTTGGCATAGACATCCAACAATTCTGCTGCAACATCTCGTACTTTTTCTGCAGCCTTCTTACGCGCTTTGGCCCATGCTTCACCGCCTAATTTGTGTATTGGTGCTGTTTCTTCGGCTCCGCCAGAATAGCGACTGATTAAATGAAGAGAGGCAACGGGCACATATAGTTTGGCACCGTTTTGGTACTCTAACGTTACGTATTCGGTTGTAATACCGCCAGCTTCTAGCGTTTGCAAGCCTTTATAACGACCGATACCGTGCTCAATATGAACAACGGGTTGGTCAATTTGCAATTCTGCTAAGTTACGAATGATGGTATCTGCGTTAACGGTTGTTCGTTTTTCTTCTCGACGACGACGCTGAGCAACACGCTCACCAAGAAGATCACTTTCACAGATAAAGGCAACATGAGGGGCGCTCAGTAAAAAGCCATTTTCAGCAGCACCAATAACCATGGTGTAATTTGATGGGCTTTCAACTGCTTCTGTTAAGTTGGCACAGACCATTGGTCGTAATTTGATTCGAGCCAGAAGATCGAGTAATGCTTCTCGACGACCTTCAGAGGCAACAGAAAAAATGACTTTACCTGTAAACTGTTCAGTAAAGCGGCGCAGTTCTGCTAATGGTTCTTTTAGCTGATGATTAATCGTTAACTCTGGCAGTTTGGTCAGGGCTGGATTGAAGCGATCCGCTTTATCAATATCGACACTCTCTTGCTGAATGCGCACTCTTGGCAACTGTTTAAAGCCAATGTGCATCTCATCTTTGGTTAACCAGAGCTCTTTAGGCTCAAGAAGCGGGCGGAGTGGATCGACTCGGCGTTGATCGTAGCGATAATTAGCATCGGCTAAGAATTGATCAACGGCAGGCTCAAGCTCACCTAATGTCACAAGCAATGTTTGTTGGGGTAAATAATCAAACAAGCTTTCGGTATGATCAAAAAATAGAGGTTGCCAGTATTCGATACCCGCAGGCCATGTTTTTTTACTGACTTGTTGATAAATCGACTCAGGTTCTCGGCGTGCCTCAAAACGTTCACGCCAACGTACACGGAAGCTTTCTACCGCTAGATCATCGGTTGGAAATTCATGAGCTGGCAGTAAATTAATATGCTCAATTTCACCCGTAGAACGTTGATTTTCAGGATCGAACTCACGAATGGAATCTACTTCATCATCAAAAAAATCAATACGATAAGGGTGATTACTACCCATTGGATATAGATCGAGTAGAGAGCCTCGACTAGCGTATTCACCATGCTCAATAACTTGATCCACATGGCGATACCCGGATGCTTCTAACTGTAGGCGTAATTTCTCTAAGGAGAGGCGATCACCTTTTTTGACGATGAGAGCATGCTGGTGGAGGTATTCTCGCGGCGTTAATCGTTGCAGCAGCGTACTAATGGGTACGAGCAGTACCCCAGACTCTTGCGTTGGCAGTTGATATAGTCGAGCTAAGCGATCCGAGATGATATCTTGATGGGGGGAAAAGTTGTCATAAGGCAGCGTTTCCCAATCAGGAAAGATAGTGACATCAGTATGGGTAAACTGACTAATCTCTGGTTGTAGTCTGACTGCTGTTTGGCTATCTGGCACCACAGCAAGTATGGGACCGTTATGGTTAGCCGCTAATTCAGCAATCGATAATGCAAGTGCTGCACCAGATAGGTTGCCAACATAGCTACTTTCTCCCGCTTTTTTCGGAAGAGGAATTGAGAGTATTGTATTTTGTTTCATCATTCTTTTATCGTATTTGAGCGTTGTTGAGCACGTTGACGTAGTAGTTTTTGCTGTTGATGTAACGCAGCTCGAATCAGTAAATCTTTATCTTCTTCTTGGAGGCGAACATAGCGTAATTCAACCTCAAATTGATTATTTGCTAAAAGTTCACAGCGGCTGACTTGGGCATAACTGTAGATAGCTGCTGGTGGGTAGTCTAAGAAGAGTGTGGTTTGAACATATTGGTTTACTGCAAGCGGTTGGGTTGCAATATAGTTTAATTTGCTTGCACCAAATGACGTTGTATAAAAACGGTGTTTGGCATCATCTTGTTGCGATAAAACGTAAGAGAGCAGTAGGTTAATTTTGCTGTTTTGCGCGAATAGGTATTGGACAATCGCGGCATTTTCATCTTGTGAAATACCTTTTAGTAACCGTTCTGCTTGCTCTTCTTGTTCTGAGCACTCACTGGCAACACGAAACAGTGGAGGAATTTCCTTCACAAAGGTTTGATGGTCGGGCAAGGTTACCCCGTCCTCAAGAGGGTATACATTAATTTTTAAATCATAATGTACGGAAAAATACTCATCCTGATTCATTTTATGCCTTTAAACTAATAACTCAGATTCAAGTCTAATTAAGGATTATTGCCTAGGCTTATGCAAGCCGCAAGTCTAGAACCCAAGTTGGGGGGTAATTAGTTCCTGTTTTTACATTAGTTTTACCTCTTTGCATGGTATTCCATAACTCGAACAGGTATTCTAGAGCTATTCATTTAAGGGAGTGATTTCACTAGGTTATGTTTCATCCAGTCTCTTTTTTTATAGGGTTACGCTATTTAAGAGGTCGCTCAGGCGATCGCTTTAGTCGTTTCGTCTCCTATATGTCTACTGCCGGTATTACTATTGGTGTTATGGCTCTTGTTACTGTTTTATCAGTGATGAATGGTTTTGAAGATCAACTGAAAAGCCGTATTTTAGGGGTATTACCACAGGCTGTAATTACCGATGCGAGTGGTCGTATGCTTGAGAGTGATAGCGCTCCAGCCGTACTGACTCAAATGGATCACGTGACTAAGGTTGTTCCAATTACCCGAGGTGAGGTCGTCATTCAGAGTGCTCAGTCGATTTCGGCGGGGACCATGTTGGGTATTGATCCTAATAAATATGAAGTTATCGCCGATCATATGGTTCTTGGCGCTCTCGATAAATTAACACCTAATAGTTTTAATGTTGTTATTGGTCAAGCGTTAGCTGTTCAATTAGGGGTTAGAGTAGGCGATCAAATCCGATTAATGGTTACGAGTGTCAGTCAATATACTCCTTTAGGTCGAATTCCAAGCCAGCGTAAATTTACCGTGGTGGGGGTTTATGATACGGGCTCAAACGTTGATGAAGAGCTGGTGTATACCAATATTCAGGATGCAGGTCGTTTATTGCACTTTAAATCGGATCAAATGAGTGGTTGGCGTCTGTATCTTGATGATCCTTTTGTTGTCACTGAATTAGAACAGCAACCTTTACCTAACCATTGGCAATGGACCGATTGGCGAGCTCAACGTGGCGAGTTATTCCAAGCGGTTAAAATGGAAAAGAATATGATGGGATTAATGCTGGGTCTTATCATCGGCGTTGCCGCATTTAATATTATCTCTGCGCTGATTATGGTGGTGATGGAGAAACAGTCTGAGGTTGCGATTTTAAAAACCCAGGGTATGACTAACCATCAGATCCTCGCCATTTTTATGGTTCAAGGATCGAGTAGTGGGGTAATTGGTGCTGTATTTGGCGGCATTCTAGGTACATTACTCTCTGTTAATTTAAATACGGTGATGTCGATAATTGGCGTTCGTCTTTCAGCCATTGGTGGCTCTTTACCTGTTGTTATTGAGCCTGTTCAGATCATCATTGTTATAATTGGCGCTATTTTATTAAGTTTACTTGCAACGGTATTCCCATCATACCGAGCTGCATCTGTTCGTCCTGCTGAGGCACTACGTTATGAATAATTCATTATTACATTGTCATCACCTGCGTAAGGTGTATCAAGAGGCTCAGCTTGAGACTGAAGTATTAAAAGAAGTTGAATTTTCAATTGAAGACAGTGAGTTAGTCGCTATTGTTGGCTCTTCAGGTTCAGGCAAAAGTACCCTATTGCATATTTTAGGGGCATTGGATGAGCCAACCGATGGTGAAGTCTTCTTTAAAGGGACTCGGTTAGATTCATTAAGTGCGAATAAACAAGCTAAATTACGTAATAAACAGATTGGCTTTGTGTATCAATTTCATCACTTATTATCCGATTTTACTGCAACAGAAAATGTGGCAATGCCATTGTTGATTGGTGGGGTGAGTGTTGCTGAGGCCCGTCAGTGTGCTCATGACATGTTAGAATTAGTGGGCCTTAAACACCGTTTAGAACATCGTCCATCGGAACTCAGTGGTGGTGAACGTCAACGTGTTGCTATTGCAAGAGCATTGGTGAATAAACCGGCTATTGTTTTGGCCGATGAGCCAACGGGTAACTTAGATCATAAAACTGCAGTCGAGATTTATGATTTGATGCGTAAACTCAATCAAGAGTCGGGAACAGCTTTCTTGGTCGTGACGCATGACAAAGAGTTGGCAAGCAAACTTGACCGTTGTATGCATATGAAAGATGGTGTGTTAACACAAGTTGAGGCGGTGTAATGTTTCGACCTTTATCTCTCTATATAGGTAGCCGATTTAGCCGAGCGAAGAAACGAAATCGGATGGTATCGTTTATTTCAATGTCATCAACCATTGGTATTGCGGTTGGTGTTGCCGTGATTATTCTTGGTTTATCGGCGATGAATGGTTTTGAACGAGAGTTACAAAATCGAGTTCTTGCGGTCATTCCTCATGGTGAATTAGAAGCAGTTAAGCCACCATTACAAGATTGGCAACCTATTATTAAACGCGTTGAACAGAGCCCGTTAGTGACAGGTGCTGCGCCTTATGTGCAGTTCACTGCTTTGTTAGAAAAAGGGGCAAAACTTAAGGCGGTTGGAATACGAGGTGTTGATCCAAAAGATGAAACTAAGGTTAGTGCTCTGCCTAAGTTTGTTCTTGATAATGCTTGGTCGAATTTTAAAGCTGGGCATAAAGAGATCATCATTGGTCAAGGTATTGCTAATAAACTGAAGGTGAAACGAGGCGATTGGCTAACGGCCATGATTCCAAGCGCGGATCCTGATGCAAAACTTAAAGCTCCCCATCGTATTCGTCTCCAAGTTGCAGGAATTTTAGCACTTGGTGGTCAAATAGATCACACCTTGGCGATTGTACCGTTACAAGATGCTCAGCAGTATTTGGATATGGGAGATGGCGTATCGGGTATCTCTTTGAATGTGACCGATGTTTTAAATGCACAGCACATTGTAAAAGAGGTAGGGTATACGCTGCCTGTTTATGTGTATTTGAAAAGCTGGACTCAGAAATTTGGTTATCTATACCGAGATATTCAGATGGTTCGCACTATTATGTACCTAGTGATGGTGCTGGTAATTGGTGTGGCCTGTTTTAATATTGTATCGACTTTGATGATGGCTGTTAAAGATCGTTCTGCTGATATTGCGATTTTACGTACCATGGGGGCGCAAGATCGTCTCATTAAATCGATTTTTGTTTGGCATGGACTAATGTCGGGTGTAGTGGGTAGCTTAATTGGGGCGGTTGTCGGGTCACTTTTGGCGATAAACTTAACGGCTATTGTCAAAGTCATTGAAAAACTAGTTGGTCATCGTTTTCTTTCTGGTGATATCTACTTTGTTGATTTCTTGCCGACGCAGCTATCTATCCATGATGTCATTTTGGTTTCGATAACGGCTATTTTGCTTAGTTTAGTTGCAACGTGGTATCCAGCAAGGCGAGCCAGTCGATTACATCCTGCTCAAGTATTGAGTGCTAAATAGTACCAGTTGAAAAACGGATGTTATAGAATTTATTAAAGCTCTCATTAGATGGGAGCTTTTTTTGTTATTTATTTTTGATAAACCTATTCGATTTAACCAAGTGAGTAGCTCCCTCTAATAAAAAGTGTCTTTTTTACATAAAATATCTGCAAAATTTGTGAAAATTAGCTGCTGCTTTAAACAGTTATTTTATTTGCCAGCCATAATAAAAAATAAAGTAATTTCAGATGTTACATATTGCAAATACTATGCTGTTTTATTCAGCGTATATCGTGTTGTAAATTAATTAATGTCACGTAAATGTCAGAAATTTCTTAAATTCATCATTTAGGTGTCTTTTTATAAAATAAATTATGAATGTTGTTCATTTGAACAAAAACTGAACAGGGAAGGGTTCACAACAGCGAAAAGTCGTGCTAATTTACGCTCCGAATTTCAGACAAGTGAAGCAAAAGACAAATATATTATGAATTATAGAATGTCTTGTGCTATCCATAATGGGTAGCTTATTGGCTTGTCTCTACTTATATAATGGAATTTAGGAATTACAATGAAAAAGAATGCACTAAGCCTTCTAGTGGCTCTAGCAGTTATTGCTCCAGTTGCAGCTCAAGCAGCAGTTCAACTACCAGCTGGTACTCAGGAACTAGGTATCCAGGGTAACGCGAAACTAGGTAGCGGTTGGGATCTAAACCTAAATGGTTCTTACGGTACTTTCGTTAAAGATAACTGGGAAGTGGGTGGTACTGCTTCTATCCGTGCTAAAGATGAGAATGATCAATTTAGTGGTAAAGTAGGTGTGTTCACTGAGTACAACTTCGTTAACTCTACTAACTGGGTTCCTTACGTTGGTGCAGCAACTGAGCTTGCTGGCCTGAGCTACAGCGAAGACAAAGGTATACACGACGAAAACTTTGGTAAAGACGGTGACTCTTGGGCTCTTAACATCAAACTAGCGGCTGGTGTTAAATACTTCATCAACCCTAACGTTGCTCTAACAGCTGAAGCGAACTACAACATCGCAACTGACGATATCGACTTCTCTGGCGACAAAGCTAAAGATAGCCTAACTAACATCGTATTCGGTACTCGTTTCTACTTCTAATTTGAAGTTATTCGAATCCTATATTAAACCCGCCGCAAGGCGGGTTTTTTTGTATCAGAAACCAAAACGAGGAGAGCTATTTTACTGGTTCAATAAATAGAGGGTAATTACGGATAAGATAATGGCTTGATGGTTGAGATGGGCTAAAATAGATACTTCAAAATACTCCAAGTCTTTAGGTTCGAATTCAACTTTGAAGAGCTCATCTTTCTAACTAAAATTTACCTTTAGACTCGGCTCTGTTAGTTCTATTAAAAGAAAAAGGCTACCGAAGCAGCCTTAATATATACAACCTGTTAAATATTACTTAATAGATTGTTCTACTTGAGTTTGATTCATTTCTGCATTACGTTTTTTTCTGCGTAATAACCAACCTGCTAATACACTGCAAACGGCAACCGCTAAAGTAATCAAAGGGGCAACCATCAAAATAATCGTAACCACATGAGCTACTTTTTCTGGTAAGAATTTCAATGAATAACCAAAACCAGTCAGTAGACCAACCCACGCGGTTGCACTTACCCATGTGAAGCGATAAAAATGCGTTTTGCTCTTAACTCGCAGACCCATCATAAGTGGTAGTAATGGGCGTACAACAGGGATAAAACGAGCTACAAATAATGCTACTAAACCATGTCGCATCAATAAGCTATCAACAGTTTGCATCCGGTGTGGTGGAACCATCTTAACCCAACGCTGAACTTTAGGTAGATGATCTAACCAACGTCCTTGTAGGTAAGCTAGCCAGCTACCAGTTGCAGACGCAGCTACTAGTAAAATAAATATTACTTTATAGTCAATAATACCCATCGCACCTAATGTGCCTGAAAGTATAACAATGCTGTCACACGGAAGAGGAGCAGCTGGTAAAAATGCACTTTCAAGCCAAATGACGAATGTAACGCAGAAATAGATCATTAAGACACTTTCTGGATTTTTTAGCGCAACAAAATCTTGATGCCACAGTGCTGTGAATATGGATAGAAATGAATCTAGCATCAAAGTTTCCTTAAAATTAGAGTTATAAATTTAAAAACAACAAGCTTATGAAACGAATGGCTCTCTACGGCTGTGGCCAAATCGAAATTGTAAATTACTGATTCGCCAGCCATTAAGCACAAATGGAGGGTTGATATGGCTAATTACGCGTTGTTGAGCAAGTTTGGCGACAAAAATCTTATGCTCAAAGTAATTTCGAACCAAATCAAAAGAGGAAACTCTATCTGGATTGTCGGTTGATGGCTCTATATCTGGTTTTGATTCATTACGAACAAACCGAGAATTTGGCACATATTGTACTTTATCATCATTGTGAATATTTGAATTCAGACTTACTTCATAGCGGTACAAACCTATATTTTTAGGCTGACCAAGCTCGACCGTAACTGAAGACAGTAACAGCGAACAAGTAATGAAGAGAAATGAAGTAAATCTACACAATTTAACGACTCAATATGAGTAATCTACCGACTCCGAACATTTTATTGCTAATAGATTTGATATGCAAAGGCTATATCAGCAAAAATAACGAAGATAGCCTATTAAGTATAAAAACCTTAGATTTCAGGCTGGATAGAGAAAAAATCATTGAATCTGAAATTGATTATGCTCTTTATGTATTAGGGTTGTCATAAGGTAATGTTAGGTAGAGCGATAGCTGAGGTTATGGCGAAGTAAGGGAGCATTAGAAGCTCCCTTTGATATTTAAACAACTACTGGATTTTATTTGCTTGTTTTTTCAGTTGTGAGCCTAGGAAAATAAAGCTAAAGCCTTCAAATAGTAATGAAACACCAATAAAGATACCTAGTAGAGAAAGAGAGAACTGAGGATCATCAAGCAAGGTAAAGAAATAAATACCAATAGCAGTTGAAATAATACCGCTAAGAACAATCCACTTACCACCTGGTAGGGCACGGTTTGTTAAACCAAATACTACACGAGTACCACCGTTGAAGATCATGGTCACAACCATCAACATTGTGATAGTAACCAATCCTGCTAATGGCTTGAATAAGATAAATAGACCACCAACGATATAAAGAACTGCAGCTAGAACGTACCAAAGTTTAACGTTCCACTGTTTAATACTGAAGGTATGGTAAGCCTGAACTAGACCACTAAATAAGAAGGTTGCACCGATGATTGTGGTAATTGTTACACCAGCAACAACGGGTAAACTGATCGCACATAAACCCGCGATGCTAATTAGAATGCCAACAATAAAGAACCATTTCCATCCTTTAGAGAGCATTGAGTGCATTGGACTTTCCATATAAACCTCTAATTTATTAAGCTGTTTTGTATTATAGATGATGACATTAACGGTAAAGTTTTTTGTCTTGGTTAACAATAATAATACAGCGTTAAATTTGAAATGTAAGGTTTGTATACCAGATAAATACAGATTTGCGGACATAGCGTGCAAGGTCATATTTTTATCGTACTGCATAACTTTATGATTTCAAATTGGTTCATAAAAGGTACACTGGTTTTAATGATATTGATAAACAGGTTGGAAGGTGGAATGAAAAAGTCCTTGGTATTTATGAGTCTGGTTGCTTTCGCTCTAACTGGTTGTAGCTCGGAGCCATCAATAAATCTCAATAACTTGGCACAACAGAGGGCTGAGCTTATTCGCCAAGAATTACCTTACTTAGCGCAGCAGGGAATGGTTATTAAAGATGTTTATGCAAAAGGCCCTCGCGTAGTCATGACGTTTGCAGATATGCGGTTGGAGAGAGAAAGAAATGAATTTGTGAACTCATTTTGCCAAGTTCCCGGTATTGCAAAACTGTTAGATGTTGGGCTGCAATATGAGTTCAAAAACTTAGATGGAACATCTCGTATTCTAACGGAAGACGACTGCTAAGTGAGATTCAATTCAAATGAGTAGAGAAAGGCTTTGAAAGATGGTGAACAGTAATTTGTTGTAATTCACAACTTAGCTCGTCTTTTATTCATTGTTAACCTATCTATCTTAACCTCGCACTATCTCTTGCGAGGTTTTTTTATGCGTGTTTGATAGGTTTAAGTTTATTTGGGGATGTAAGTACTCTTCTTAGTCAGTGTAGATAAACGAAATTTACGTTTATTCCAGCTTCTAACAACCGAATAGCGCCATAGCCCTCGAATACCAAAATAACCGAGCAGTGCGCATGTTACGCTGCAGATGAAACACCCCAGTAGAAATGGAGGTCCGATTTGACTCATTTGGTGAAGCAAAAACTCCCAAGACAATTCAAAATGAAAAGGCAAATGGGGGGTATTCATCACCCAAGCCCCAATTTTATAGGCTCCATAAAACAAAACAGGCATAGTGATTGGGTTACTGACCCAAACCAAAGCAACGGAAAGAGGCAAATTTACACCAAACAAAATAGCCAATCCTGCCGCCATAATCATCTGACTTGGCAATGGAACAAAAGCCATAAACAAGCCAACAGCAAAAGCTCCCGATGCCGAACGGCGATTCAAACACCACAAATTAGGGTTATACAAGACATTACCAAATATGCGCAGGGCTTTTTGGCGTTTAATTGTCTCGTGGTTAGGCAAATAACGTTTGATAATTTGTCTAGGCATTCTGGCTCTTTCTTGTCTTAAGTCACGACCGATGTTTTTATTTTGTACTGCCGTCGTGTTTGGTATTTTGTCGCTACATATATGGGATGTCTTACCCAATATGCAGTGGCTTATTTTGGTGTCCTTCGTAACAACGAGTATTGCGCTTATCTTTCGTTATTATTGGCTACTATGGTTTACATTAAGTGCATCATGGGCGCTTTTATATGCTCATCAGTATATGAATGAGCTAGAAAGTATTCCACAAAAACGCAGTCATCATACCATAGAAGTTAGAGTAAATTCGCTGATAAATCGTAACATTTCGTCAGATTCTATAGAGGTCTCCCCAATAATAAATACGCTATCATCTTACGTTTTACCCTCTACCTTTAAGCTTAGTTGGGATCAATCAACTTGGGTAAAACAAGGGCAAATATGGCAGATTCCCGTTCAGTTTTCCCGCCCTTATGGCATGCTAAATGAAGCCGGTTTTGATAGTGAAGTACACGCCGTAGGTAAGGGGATTACCCGTAAAGGCCGAGTAATTTATCAAGCCGACAATCTCCCCATGATGCTAGATTCTTCAGTTACTTATCGTCAGCAGTTCTTCGATTATATTTCATCCTATCTGGTAGACCTAAAGCATCATGCTTATCTATACGCTCTGACTTTTGGTTATCGAAATGGATTAACGGCAGATGACTGGTTGATATTGCGTGATAGTGGTTTAGCTCATTTGATGGCCATCTCTGGGTTACATATAGGGCTCGCTATGTTGTGGGGATGGGGGATTGGATGGTTTCTTCGTTCACTTCTGCCACAACAGCAGAAATTTCTATGGCTACCTTTAACTTGCGGTTTTAGTTTTGCTCTTGCTTATGCCTGGCTCGCCGGTTTCTCCTTACCAACTCAAAGAGCTTTATTGATGTGTTTGATTGCTGGGGGGCTGCTGTGTGCAAGGCGAACGTGGCTTAGTTGGCAGATTTTTTTAGTGACATTAACGTTATGTTTAGTGTGGAATCCGTTATCGAGTTACGCCTCAGGCTTTTGGCTCTCTTTCTCGGCTGTTTGGATTTTGTTTGCCTCCAGAGTATTTTCAGGTAAATCGTTATCATCGCAAAAAACGGCTCGTCACTCGAAGTTTAGTCATAAAGCTAAATCTAATGCAGTGGAATTAGTAAAACTGCAATTTGTGTTACTTATCTTTATGCTACCGCTACAGTGGCACTGGTTTGGTGGTATGTCTATTTGGGCACCTATTATCAATTTCATCGCAGTCCCATGGGTGAGTATGGTAACGGTTCCTCTACTGTTTTTGGCTATATTAACATCATGGTGGTTGCCAGCTTCTCTACTGATATGGCAACTTGCTGATTGGTCGCTGTTGCCTGTTCTTTATATAGCATCATGGGCCAAAGGTGGATGGTGGTTATTTTCAGAGAATACCTATTGGATTTTATGTGGCGCTATTGTGTGGGGGATAAGTTTGTACCTTTTACCTCTTCGCCAATTTATCGGTGGGCACATATCAATTTTTGTTCTTTTATGTCTTTTTTATTGGAATTTGAATAATCGTTCACCGGCTATGGGGTGGAAAATTCATATGTTGGATGTTGGGCATGGACTTGCGATATTAATCGAAAAAAATCAACAAGCGTGGTTATACGATACAGGAAGCCAGTGGAAAGACAGCAGTATTGCTCGAAGAGTGATTGCCCCTGTATTAGCAAAAAAGGGGATAGGGCAATTGGATGGTTTTATTATTAGCCATAGTGATAATGATCATGCAGGAGGAACCGATCATATTGTTGCAGATTTTAATCCTGTTAAGCGCCGCTCCAGTGATAAGCGGTCTGGTTTTTCTGTTTGTAAACAAGGCGAAAGTTGGTTGTGGCAAGGATTAAAATTTGAAGTCCTATGGCCGCCAGTTATCAGGGATTACGCATCTAACCCCTATTCTTGTGTGATTAGTATTCGAGAATCTGGACGAAAACTCAGTCAAACTCAAATATTACTAACTGGTGATATTGACGATGTGGTGGAATTACTTTTGGCTAAAGCTTACCCTCAACTAACAACGGAAGTACTTGTTGTTCCGCATCATGGTAGTGCGACCTCATCAACCCATACTTGGTTAGATAAATTACAACCCTCTTACGCATTGACCTCAATAAATCTCTATAACCCTTGGCGGTTACCTTCTCAACACATTAAAGAACGGTATGAGCAACGAAATATTGTTTGGCTAACAACCGCAAATGAAGGGCAAATTAGTGTTCAGTTTGTGGATAATCAAATTAAGTTACAGCGTTACCGTCAGGATGTGGCGACCGAGTGGTTTCGCTGGCAACGAGATAAATAGCTGGTAACCCGAGTTTTAAACCTAGATTGTCTAGACATTGACCTATCCTACCTATATCTCTCTGATAGAGAAGAACACATTTTGTTATACAGTCATTTAGAGGGTAGAATAGAGGTAATTGTCTTATTGAAATATGGGTTTCCATGACAAATATTACAGAGAAATCTACTGTCGATACGTATAAACGACTGTGGCCATACATCAGTGTTTATAAGCTTGGATTAACAGTAGCTGTTGTTGCCTTAATTATTAATGCGCTAGGCGACACTCTTATGTTATCAATGATCAAACCTCTTCTTGATGAGAGCTTTGGTGGATTTGATAAGCTTGACACCGATTTTCTTACCATGATGCCAATTTATCTTATTGGTTTAATGATCGTACGTGGCTTAAGTGGTTTTATCTCTACGTACTGCTTATCTTGGGTATCGGGTAACGTTGTGATGAACTTACGTCGTCGTTTGTTTAATCATTTTATGAAGATGCCTGTTTCTTTCTTCGATCAAGAAGCTTCCGGTGCGTTGTTGTCTCGTATTACGTACGACTCAGAACAAGTTGCTTCCGCCACCAGTAGCGCTTTGGTTAGCATGGTGCGTGAAGGTGCCTCGATTATTGGTTTGATGGCGCTAATGTTCTGGAACAGTTGGCAGCTTTCCGCCATTCTTTTGGTTATTGCACCTGTGGTTGCGATCAGTATTCGTATTGTTTCGAAGCGTTTCCGTAAAATTTCTCGCAATATGCAAGATGCAATGGGATCGGTTACCTCTTCAGCAGAACAAATGCTTAAAGGCCACAAAGTTGTACTGAGTTATGGTGGTCAAGAAGTAGAGAAGCAGCGTTTTGATCAGGTGAGTAACTTGATGCGTCGCCAAACAATGAAATTGGTTTCTGCTCAAGCGATTGCGAACCCAGTTATTCAGCTTATTGCTTCGTTAGCTCTTGTTGTTGTTTTAGTACTTGCAAACTCAGAGTCATTACGTGCCGAATTAACCCCAGGTACTTTTGCTGTGGTATTTGGTGCTATGTTTGGTTTGATGCGACCGCTAAAAGCACTGACTAACGTGACCTCTCAGTTCCAACGTGGTATGGCGGCTTGTCATACGCTGTTTGAACTTATGGATTTAGAAACTGAGAAAGATAACGGAACATATCAAGTTGATACTGTTCGCGGTGATGTTTCAGTTAACAATGTGACCTTTACTTATCCAACAAAAGATACACCAGCACTGCGCAATGTGAGTTTTGAGCTTCCCGCCGGTAAGACTATCGCACTGGTTGGTCGTTCTGGTTCTGGTAAGAGTACCATTGCTAACTTAATGACGCGTTTTTACGATATTGATAGTGGCGAAATTCAATTAGACGGTATTAATATTTGTGATTACGAACTGTTTAATTTACGTGAACATGTAGCCGTTGTATCTCAAAATGTGCATCTGTTTAATGATACGATTGCCAATAACATCGCTTATGCAAGCGGTGATAAGTACAGCCGAGAAGATATTGAACGAGCAGCAACTCTTGCCCATGCCATGGACTTTGTTAAAGATATGGATAATGGGTTAGATACGGTTATCGGTGAAAATGGCGTTAGCCTATCTGGCGGTCAACGTCAACGTATTGCCATTGCTCGTGCATTATTACGCAATGCTCCAATTCTTATTCTTGATGAGGCGACATCAGCCCTTGATACGGAATCAGAGCGTGCTATTCAAGCGGCATTGGATGAATTGCAAAAAGATCGTACCGCATTAGTTATTGCCCACCGATTATCAACTATCGAGAAAGCAGATCAGATCTTAGTGGTTGATGAAGGTGAAATTATTGAACGCGGTACTCATGATGAGCTCATTGCTCTTGATGGTGCTTACGCTCAACTTCATCGCATTCAATTTGGTGAGTAATGGCAAACTTAATTGAAAAGCTTTGGTTTCAGCATCCTCCTAAAGGGGGGATGCTGTTTCTTTATGGGGTAACTTGGCCTATTTTCTTCCCGTTAAGTAAGCTGTTTGGCTACATAGCAAAAAAACGCAGGGAAGAGTACCGCTCGGGTAAAAAACAAGCTTATCGAGCTCCAGTACCTGTTGTGGTTGTCGGTAATATTACCGCAGGTGGTAATGGTAAAACGCCAGTAGTGGTTTGGCTGGTGGAACAACTACAAGCTCGCGGTTACAAACCAGGCGTTGTATCACGAGGTTACGGAGGTAAAGCACCGTATTATCCTTATCTGGTAAACAGTGATACTCCTGCATCGATTGTAGGTGATGAGCCTGTTTTGATTCAGCGTCGAACTCAAGCGCCTGTTGCAGTTGCGCCCAAAAGAGCTGAAGCAGTAAAACTATTGATAGAACAAGGTGTTGATATCATTATTACGGATGACGGTCTACAGCACTATGCGTTAGAGCGTGATCTCGAATTGGTTGTTATTGATGGCCAACGTCGATTTGGTAATGAACAACTGATCCCTTTAGGTCCGCTTCGTGAACCGTGTTCGCGTCTTAATGAAGTCGATTTCTTAATTTGTAATGGTGGCAAGCCTCAGGCTAACGAAGCTGCTATGAGCTTAAAGCCGGCGCCATTAATCAATATGAAGACAGGATTGCGATGTGATGTTTCGCAATTGTCTGACGTGGTTGCAATGGCTGGAATTGGTCATCCACCACGATTTTTTAATACATTATCTGCGTTGGGGGTCACCCCAATTAAGTGC
Source organism: Photobacterium damselae subsp. damselae (assembly GCF_038086725.1). Lineage (NCBI taxonomy): Bacteria > Pseudomonadati > Pseudomonadota > Gammaproteobacteria > Vibrionales > Vibrionaceae > Photobacterium > Photobacterium damselae. The sequence continues at coordinate 1,959,268 of NZ_CP146970.1, read as the reverse complement.
CAACCATTTGCCGATCATCAAGCCATGGTTGAAGATGAATTAGTACAACTTGCCCAACACGGGCAGCACCTAGTAATGACTGAAAAAGACGCGGTGAAATGCCACGGATTTGCTCGAGACAATTGGTGGTATCTGCCTGTAGATGCCGAGATTGATTCGGAACATGCGACAGCCATTATTAATCAGATCATTGAGGTAAAGGAAAAGTATGGATCACCGTCTGCTTGAAATTGTAGCTTGTCCAGTTTGTAACGGAAAACTGAACTACGATAAAGATAAGAATGAACTGGTTTGTAAATTTGATCGCTTAGCGTATCCCATTAGTGATGGAATTCCGGTATTACTTGAACCAGAAGCTCGCACATTAAGCCCTGAAGAGGTGAATTAATATGTCGTTCACGGTTATTATTCCAGCGCGATACCAGTCTACTCGCTTACCTGGTAAACCTTTAGCTGATATTGGTGGTAAGCCGATGGTTCAGTGGGTTTACGAGCAAGCTTGTAAGTCAGGGGCTGATAAAGTGATTGTGGCAACAGATGATCAGCGTGTTTTTGATGCTGTTCAAGCCTTTGGTGGTGAAGTGTGTATGACCCGTAGCGATCATCAGTCAGGTACAGAGCGTTTAGCTGAAGTGGTCGAGAAATACAACTTAGCTGATGATCATATTGTCGTTAATGTTCAAGGTGATGAGCCGTTAATTCCTGATACGATCATTCGCCAAGTTGCTGATAATTTGGCTCATAAAAATGCACCAATGGCGACGTTAGCGGTTGAAATTGATCATGAAGATGAAGTCTTTAATCCAAATGCTGTGAAAGTCGTAACGGATAAAGACGGTTATGCGATGTACTTTAGTCGCGCTTCCATTCCTTGGGATCGTGATCACTTCGCTCAACAACCAGCTCAGATTCATCATAATTTACTGCGTCATATTGGTATTTACGCATATCGTGCAGGCTTTATTAATACCTATATTAATTGGCAGCCAACTGCTTTAGAACAAATTGAAGCATTAGAGCAGTTACGTGTTCTTTGGTATGGCGAAAAAATTCATGTTGATGTCGCAATTGATGCTCCGCCAGCAGGAGTTGATACGCCTGAAGATTTAGAAAAAGTTCGTGCATTAATTAGCTAACAGTTTAATTATTTAGAACAATAAAAAACCGAGTGAGATTATTAATTTCACTCGGTTTTTTTGACTGCGACAGATTTATTTCCAACAATAAATCAGAAAATTACTTATCTGCTACGGCTTCTTGTTCTAACTCATCAGCAATCAGTTTTGCTTTTTGTTTTTCAGCATGATCTGCCATATGAGACATAGGCTTCTCTTTATTTTTAATTAGCTGACGTTCAAGACGAGCAAATGCTTCATTTAATGCTTCAATTAATTCTTTACTATCAGCTGATGCATCAATTTGACCTAGATTTGAACGAGTAGCAATTTCAACATGAAAGTTCTTTTCTGGTTCAAGTTTCATGAAAACATCTTTGCTATGAAAATTAATACTAAATTTATCAAGCTTCATAAATGCTTTGTGAATATGCTCTTCAAGATAATCAGGAAGTTCAAAGTTACGTGCTGTAATTTTAATAGTCATTTTACTCACCATCTCTTATTTATTCTCTATGGTATGTGCTATTTAAGATGAACTTGTTTGAGCTGACTTTATGCGATCTAAATCACAAAATTAAATTGTAACTAATTTGTTGATAAATAAGGTTTCTTGCTCTATTTGTAAGCGAATTTAATATTTACTTAATCATGATTCTCAATATTGATATAAAAAACATAGAAATCAGATGATGTTTGTATTCGTTAAGTTTGATTTATGTGTTTATTTTGTATTACTCAATTTTAGTAATCAATGATCTCAAATTATAAAAAAACCGCTATAAGTGGATATAGCGGTTTGATTTATTAATCTGGTGTGATTGTTATGCTAGATGGGTTGGCGACGTATCAGTCTCTTCATCTTGTTGAAATACCTTCTCATCATATTGACCTAATAATCGAGAGGTAATTGTTCCTGCTGTCATTGAGCCACTTACATTAATTGCGGTACGTCCCATATCAATTAAAGGCTCAATTGAAATTAATAGACCAGCTAAGGCAACAGGCATATTAAGTGTTGATAATACAATCAGAGCTGCAAATGTTGCACCACCACCAACACCTGCAATACCAAATGAACTCACGGTGACTACGGCAATAAGCGTTAGCATAAAGCTAGGGTCGAGAGGATTAATACCTACTGTAGGTGCAATCATTACCGCTAACATTGCAGGGTAAAGGCCCGCACAACCATTTTGGCCCATTGTTGCACCAAACGATGCTGAAAAGTTTGCTACACCATCACTATTGCCCAATTGTTTTACTTGCGTCTCAATATTTAGAGGAATGGTTCCTGCGCTAGAACGAGATGTGAAAGCAAATGTTAGTACAGGAAGTATCTTCTTAATATAACGAATTGGGTTTACACCAACAGAGCTAACCAAGACGAGGTGCATAACCAAAATTAACGCTAATCCCACATAAGATGCAGCAACAAAGCTAATTAAGTTTAAGATATCGTGATAGTTAGAGCCTGCAACAACTTTACTCATAAGAGCCAAAACACCATATGGCGTTAAGTTCAGAACCATACGAACTAGAGCACGAACTACTTCTTGTGCAACATGAATAAATTTCTCAAAACTTGCACCCAGTTCTGGTTGAGTACGGATAACCGTTAAACCAGCAACGCCGATAAAGGCTGAGAAAATAACAACGGCGATAGTTGATGTTGGACGAGCACCTGCTAAATCAGCAAATGGATTACTCGGGAAGAAAGAGATCACCATATCAGCAAAAGATAAGCTTTCAACAGATGTTAGACGTGTCTGTAGAGCTTCACCACGAGCGATCTCACGAGCACCTTGAACAATACTATCAGCAGATAAACCAAATAAATGAGTAACTAAAATACCGATTAATGCTGATGCTGCTGTTGTTGCTAACAAAATACCAATCGAAAGACCTGAAATTTTACCCAGAGAGCCTGAGTCTTTCACTTTGATGATAGCGCCAATAATCGAAACCATGATGAGTGGCATAATGATCATTTTTAGTAAGCTAACGTAGCCTGCACCCACAATATTAACGTAGTTAAGGGTTTGGTTAATCGCTTCTGAACCGCTACCGTAAACAAATTGTAAACAAGCACCGAAGATAACACCCAAACCTAAACTGATAAATACACGACGAGACAGTGTTTTTTCAGCTCGTTGTTGTTGGTATAGCAGCGCAATGAGAAGCGCAAAAATAATTAAGTTTACGATGGGATAGATCATAGTGCCGACCTTAGTATTTTGTGTCTGAATTTAGGCATCCTACTTCAGAAATGTTGGCGATTATCTTGATTCTGAGTGGGAATTTTCTCTGTAATTTGTATGCATCATAAGAGGGGGATCACAAAAAACGGTAGTCTTTTTAATACTTTTAGATATAAGAAAAAGCTATTCCATATATCTAAAAGTTATTAAAAAGAGGTGGGAAGAAAATATTTCTCTTTGTCTTTCTCAAAACAGAAAAAGTAGTAATTATAAAAAAGCCAATATGGAAAATACGCATATTGGCTTTACATTATTGCAACATCAGTTTTGCTGAGGTGGGCGCTTAATTATTGAGCGGTTTTGCTGTCTTGTTCGAGATCGTGAACATCAGATACAGCGGATTGTGGTTTTTCAACGTGCTCTTGAACTAAGGCATCACGAAGACGCTGCCAAATTTGTCCCATTCGTTCATGCCAGTATCGTTCCGACTGTTCTAAATATTTAGAGCTTGGTGCATAGCGAACCCAAGGCTGCTCAATTTTATTACTGGCCAAAAAGTTTGTTGGTGCTGGGATTGGGTTTAACCCGGCTTGATGGAATTCGTATAAGGCGCGTGACATATGGCTAGCTGATGTTACTAACACCAGATTCTTATCACCGACAACAGAGGCTGCTTGAAACGCCTCTTCCCACGTATCCTTGGCCGTTTCGAGTAGTAATATGTCCGCTTTATTAACATCTAATGCTAAGGCAACTTTTGCCATCATACGAGCATGACTAATATCTGAACCGCCGCCATAACCCGATAAAATGAGTTTTGAGCCAGGATACATACGATAAATACGAATACCTTCAACTAAACGCATTAATGCAGCACGTGATAATTGCGAAGTAATAGGAAACGCATTGTCAATAACATGACCTGCACCTAACACCATAACGTAGTTAACTGGCGTAGAATGCGGTATAAAGGGAGGATTCTGCTTCTCTAAGGGACGCAGTAAACTGGTGGAGATTGGCTGAAAGGAGAGCAGTAAAATTCCTAACAGTGACGCAGTAATAAATCCTCCAGCGAGCCCCTTACGACGGGTAAACCAAAGTAGATATAAGCCAATAAAGCCGATTATAAGTAGGGCTGGTAGTGGCATTAATAGTGTGGAAAGCAATTTTTTGAGTTCAAACATGAAAGAGTAGTCCGAAAATTCAGCAATTGAGCTTTAAATAGCATCACAAGCCTTTATTCCTTGAGCGCTTGTGAGAAAATAAAAGACATTTTTTATAATCGCTATCATAACGTAAAGCAGACGTGATCAAAGACCGAAATTTTGATGATTTAGCGCAAAAATTTGCGAAAAATATATATGGGACTGCCAAAGGCGAAATTCGACAAACCGTCGTTTGGCAGGATATTGAACAGATCTTAGCAGAGCTTAAGAGCGAAACGCCACTACAAGTGTTGGATGCTGGAGGTGGTTTAGGTCAGTTGTCGCAGCGCATCGCCGAGTTAGGTCATCATGTTACTTTATGTGATCTTTCTAGCGAAATGCTGAATTTAGCCGAGCAAGAAATTGCTAAAAATGGTTTGCTTGAGCAATATCGTTTAGTTCATTGTCCAGTACAAGAGGTTGGACAATTTATAGAGCAACCTGTTGATCTGATTCTTTTTCATGCAGTAATGGAGTGGTTAGTTGATCCAATTAGCGCTTTGAGCGGTTTATTGGAACAAATCAAGCCTGGCGGTGTCATTTCAGTCATGTTTTATAACTACCACGGGTTACTGTTTAAGAACCTTATCTGTGGCAATTTAACGCATATCGAAGAAGGTATGCCGCATCGTAAGCGATTTAAGCTTCAGCCACAAAAAGGGATCAGACCAGAGGAAGTTTATCAATGCCTTGAAGATGCTGGTTTGGAAATTATGGGGAAAACGGGTGTCCGTACTTTCCATGATTATATGCAAAAGCATCGTTTAGGTGATTATACATTTGAACAAGTTCTTGATATGGAACAGAAACTGTGTCGTCAAGAACCGTATTTATCTCTAGGTCGTTATATACATGTCTATGCGCGTAAGCCTAGCGATAACGATTTAGTGGAAGCATAACAGCAATAAGGACAACGGATGAGTGAAGTTACCCAGACCGTTCCTGAGTTGGTGCATTGGGTTAAGCAAAATGAATTTGCGATTAACCTCCCAACTGAGCGGCTGGCGTTCTTGTTGGCGATTGCTGTCTTAAGCGGTGATCGCTTCGATGAAGAACTAGGGGAAGGAGAACTGATCGATGCATTCCGCATAGTTAGTGATCTATTTGGACAAACCAAAGAAACTCTAGCCTTTCGTGCCAATAACGCCATAAATGAGCTGGTGCGTCAGCGTTTAATTTCGCGCTTTACCAGTGAAATCACCGATGGGGCAAGCATATATCGCTTAAGTCCATTGGCATTGGGTATTACTGATTATTATGTTCGTCAGCGTGAATATTCGACCTTGAAACTGTCTATTCAGTTAGCCATGGTTGCTGATGAAATTAATAAAGCAGCAAAATCAGCCCAAGAAGATGGTGATATCAAACATTGGCGTCAAAATGTCTATGCCGTGTTGAAATTCTCAGTTGCTGAAATTTTTGACCGTATTGATTTAAATCAGCGCACCATGGATGAGCATCAGCAGCAAGTGAAACTCGATATTGCTGAGCTATTGAATAAAGACTGGCGTGCGGCAATTTCAAGTTGTGAAACGTTACTTGATGAGACATCAGAAACGCTTCGTGAACTTCAAGATACGTTGCAAGCGGCGGGAGATCAGCTCCAGACTCAATTGTTAATTATTCAAGAATCGACTCAGGGTCGTGAAGAACTGGATTTTGTTGATGGGATGATTTTTATCCTACAAATGAAACTGGATCGAATTATTAGCTGGGGTCAGCAAGCGATTGATCTCTGGATTGGCTATGACCGTCATGTGCACAAATTTATTCGTACCGCGATTGATATGGATAAAAACCGTGCCTTTAGTCAACGCCTACGCCAATCTGTGACTGACTATTTTGATAATCCATGGCTACTTACTTACGCCGATGCAGATCGCCTAGTCGATATGCGAGATGAGGCTTTGATACTGCGTGATGATGAAGTCACAGGTATTGTCCCTGGTGAGTTAGAGTTTGAAGAACTGGATCTGGTTAATGATGAATTAGCTGATCGTGTTGCTGAAATGCTCAGTGCGCACAAAGCAACGGGTGCGCCAATTAATTTAAGTGCGTTACTTAAAGACTACTTAACACAGCATCCGCTAGCTTATCATTTTGATCTTGCACGCATTGTTATCGATCAGGCGGTACGAATGGGTTATTCAGAAGATGATTTCAATGCCATTCAGCCAGATTGGGAAGCCATTAATGACTACGGAGCCAAGGTACAAGCCAATGTCATCAACAAATATTGAAGAATTTATGCCTGAAAAGTTGGCAAAAGCAATTGCTAACCCACTTTTCCCTGCACTAGATAATGCGCTTCGCTCTGGTCGACATATTTCAAGTGAAGATCTGGATAATCACGCATATCTTATTGAGTTTGAAACAGAACTTTCAATGTTCTATAAGCGATATAATGCTGAACTTGTCCGTGCACCGGAAGGGTTCTTATATCTACGTCCACGTTCAACATCATTGATTGGTCGTTCAGTTTTATCTGAAATTGATATGTTGGTGGGTAAAGTACTGTGTTTCTTGTATCTGAGCCCAGAGCGCTTAGCTCACGAAGGTATTTTTACGAACCAAGAGCTGTTTGATGAGTTAGTCTCATTGGCTGATGAACAAAAGCTAATGAAGCTGGTAACAAACCGCGCAACAGGTTCTGATCTTGATCGTGAAAAACTGTACGACAAAGTAAAAACATCTCTTCGTCGACTACGTCGTATCGGTATGTTGATTCCTATTGGCGAAAACGGCAAGTTCCGTATCAGTGAAGCGGTATTCCGTTTTGGTGCTGATGTACGTACTGGTGATGATATCCGTGAAGCGCAATTACGTCTAATTCGTGATGGTGAAGCGGTTGTCCATCAACAAGAGCCAAGCCAGTCAAGTTTACTGGATGATCAAGATATGACAGATGAGGCTGATAGCGGTCAGCAGCAACTCGATATGTCGACTGAGGAGCAGGAGAGTAACATTTAATGGAACGCGGTAAGTACAAATCGCTCACCATGGTCAACTGGAACGGCTTCTTTGCGCGTACTTTTGATATCGATAATTTGGTGACAACACTTTCTGGTGGTAATGGTGCGGGTAAGTCTACGACTATGGCGGCCTTTATTACCTCTTTGATCCCCGATCAAAGTTTACTTCATTTCCGAAATACAACCGAAGCGGGCAGTGCAACAGCCTCTCGCGATAAAGGTTTACACGGTAAGTTAAAGCCAGGTGCCTGTTATTCGGCATTGGATGTCGTAAACTCAAAAAATCAACGTTTGATCTTTGCCGTTAAGCTACAGCAAGTTGCTGGACGTGATAAGAAAGTTGATATTAAGCCGTTCTTAATTCAAGGCTTACCATCACATATCAAACCAACTGAAGTCTTGATTGAAACGGTTTCTGAGAACCAAGCACGTGTTCGCCAGATCAATGAAGTGAAAGACAAAGTGGCTGAGTTTGAAGGTGTTCAGTTTAAAACATTTAACTCAGTAACTGACTATCATGCGCAGATGTTTGAATTGGGTGTTCTACCTAAGAAACTGCGCAATAGCCAAGATCGCTCTAAGTTCTATCGCTTAATTGAAGCATCATTATATGGTGGTATTTCAAGTGCGATCACTCGTTCATTGCGTGATTATCTGTTGCCTCATAACTCAGGTGTTAAGAAAGCGTTCCAAGATATGGAAGCAGCATTGCGTGAAAACCGCATGACACTTGAAGCAATTAAGATCACTCAAAGCGACCGTGATTTATTTAAGCATTTGATCACAGAAGCAACCAATTATGTTGCAGCTGATTATATGCGCCATGCTAATGAGCGTCAGAAAAAATTAGAAACCACATTAAACCTTCGTCGTGAAATGATGGGTTCTCGTCAAACGCTAATCGATCAACAGACAACACTGAACAATATGAGCTCAGAGTTGGGTGAGTTGAGCGATAATGAGCAAGCTCTTGAGCAAGATTATCAAGCGGCATCGGATCATTTGCAGTTAGTGCAAACAGCGGTTCGTCAACAAGAGAAAATTGAACGTTACCGTGAAGATTTAGAAGAGCTAAATGAGCGTCTTGAAGAGCAAGTTATGGTGGTGGAAGAAGCCGCTGAACAACTTGCTATGGCAGAAGAACAAGCTCAGCTAACAGAAGAAGAAGTTGATAGCTTAAAAACTCAGCTTGCAGATTATCAACAAGCTCTTGATATGCAGCAAACTCGAGCTTTGCAATATCAACAAGCGATTCAGGCGTTAGAGAAAGCGCGTGATTTATCAGGTGATCATCAATTATTACCTGATCAAGCACCACCATACCTGCAACAACTAACGCAAGAACAAGATAAGCAGACAACAGCATTACTAGCACTTAAACATAAACTGGATATGTCCTCTGCGGCAGCACAACAGTTTGATAAAGGTTTGGCGATTGTTACCACGATTGCTGGTGCAGTTGAGCGAACTAATGCCGGTGTTAAAGCCCGTGAATTGTTAGCAAAAGCCCGTGAGTTGCGCTCAGTAGTGGAACGTGGCGAACAGCTAAAATCACAATATCGCGATCTTGAACGTAGTGTTCGTAATCAACAGCAAGCGACAGAACAAGCTCAGGCTTACCAGAAGAAATTCATGGTTGTGCTTGATGGTGAAATGGCGCTGGCTCAAGAACAAGAGCGTCATGAAGCGACACTTGAGAGTCTAGAGCAAGATCAAGCTGCATTGGTTGAGCAACGTAATGAATTGCGCCATCAAGAACAGCAGTTGTCGGCAAAAATTACCGAATTAGAAGCGAAGGCTCCTGCATGGATTGCCGCATCTGATGCATTAGAAAGACTTGCAGAGCAGTCAGAAGCAGAACTTGATAGCAGTCAGGCTGTTATGGAAGCGATGCAAAAAACGCTAGAGTCAGAGCGCACAGCAAGCAGCAACCGTGATCAACTGGCTGCACGTAAACAGCAACTTGATAACGATATTGAGCGTTTAGCCCAGCCTGGCGGTAGCGATGATTCACGTTTACGTGCACTTGCAGATACGTTAGGCGGTACTATGCTGTCTGAAATCTATGACGATATCACTATTGATGATGCGCCATATTTCAGTGCGATGTACGGTCCGGCTCGTCACGCGATTGTTGTTCCAGATCTACAAGGTATTAAAGATAAGCTGATTGCTCTTGATGACTGTCCAGATGATCTTTATATCATTGAAGGTGATGCAGATGCCTTTGACGATAGTGGCTTTGATGTTGATGAGTTAGAAGATGCTGTTTGTGTTCATCTTAACGATCGTCAATTGCGTTATTCACGTTTCCCTAAAGTACCATTATTTGGTCGAGCGGCGCGTGAGCAGCGTTTAGAGACACTACGTGAAGAGCGTGATCAGGTTGTTGAAGATCATGCTAAAGCGTCATTTGATTCACAAAAACTTCAGCGTTTGTACCAGAGCTTCAATAGCTTTGTTGCAACACATATGGCGGTTGCATTCTTACCGGATCCTGAAGTTGAGTTAAAATCTGCGCGTGAGCAACGTAATCAAGCTACACGTCAACTTGCAGATTCTCAAGCTCAAGAGCAGCAACAGCGTTCACAATTGGCAGCTGCTCGAGAAGGTTTAGCGTTACTCGGTAAATTGTCCCCTGTGGCTAATTTATTAGAAGACGACACGATTAAGCCTCGTTTTGCAGAGGTTGAGCAGCAACTTTCTCAGATGGATGAAGCCTTTATCTATCTAGAGCGTCATGGCAAATCTTTAGCTGAGCTGGAAAATCTAGTCTCGGCATTAGATGTTGACCCTGAGCAGTTTGATGCACTTCAAGCCAGTTATGCTCAAGCCGATCAGAAGTTACAAGATCTAAAAGTATTGATCTTTGCTATTGCAGATTTAGCTGAACGTCGTCACTACTTTAGCTATGCCGATTCTGTTGATCTTCTTAACAAGAGCTCTGAGCTAAATGAACAGCTAAAACTGAAGCTTGCTGCTGCTGAAAAAGAGCGTAACCGTAACCGCGAAAGCTTAAAACAGACGCGTTCTCAGATGAACCAATATAATCAACTATTGGCATCATTAAAGAGTTCGCATCAAGCGAAACTGGAAACCGTGCAAGAGTTTGAACGTGAACTGCATGAGTTAGGTGTTCGTGCGGATGTGGAAGCTGAAGAACGTGCACGTATTCGCCGTGATGAGCTTAATGAACGACTACACAGTTCTCGTAACCGTCGCAGTCAGCTTGAGAAATCCATCACCTCGATTGAACTTGAAATGAAGTCTTTAGCGAAGCGTTTACGCAAAGTTGGTAAAGATTATCAAGACGTACGTAAGTTAGTCGTTCAAGCAAAAGCAGGATGGTGTTCTGTTCTACGTCTAGCGCGTGAAAGTGATGTTCAACGCCGTTTGCATCGTCGTGAAATGGCTTATATGTCTGCTGATGAGCTGCGTTCACTATCCGATAAAGCGTTAGGTGCACTACGCCTTGCTGTTTCTGATAATGAAGAGTTGCGAGATGCACTGCGAGCGTCAGAAGATGTTTCTCGTCCAGAGCGTAAAGTTCTATTCTATATCGCGGTTTATCAACATCTGCGTGAGCGCATTCGTCACGATATTATTCGTACCGATGATCCGGTTGAAGCGATTGAAGAGATGGAAGTGGAACTGGCGCGTTTAACCGAGGAGTTAACAGCCCGTGAACAGCGTCTAGCAATTAGTTCGGACTCTGTTGCTAATATTATTCGCAAGACGATTCAACGTGAACAAAATCGTATTCGTATGCTAAACCAAGGCCTACAGAATATTTACTTTGGTCAGGTTAATGGCGTTCGCTTGAATGTGAAAGTACGTGAAACACACGAAGCACTTCTTGCGGGTCTATGTGAGCAAAAAGATCAACACAATGATCTGTTTGGAAATCAGCGTTTGTCGTTCTCAGAAGCAATGGCAAAACTGTTCCAGCGTTTAAACCCGCATATCGATACAGGTCAGCGTTCACCTCAAACATTAGGTGAAGAGCTACTTGATTACCGTAACTACCTTGAGCTTAGCATTGAGGTTAACCGTGGTACAGATGGTTGGCTACAAGCAGAATCTGGTGCGCTATCAACGGGTGAAGCCATTGGTACGGGTCAGGCAATTCTATTGATGGTTGTTCAAAGCTGGGAAGAAGAGTCTCGTCGTTTACGTGGTAAGGATATTATTCCTTGCCGACTACTGTTCTTGGATGAGGCCGCGCGATTGGATGGTAAGTCTATTGCGACCTTGTTTGAACTGTGTGAGCGTCTTGATATGCAGTTATTGATCGCGGCACCTGAAAATATCAGTCCAGAGAAGGGTACAACCTACAAGCTGGTTCGTAAGATCTTCAAAGATCGCGAGCACGTGCATGTTGTTGGTTTACGTGGCTTTGGTAATGAACCTAAGAGTCAAGATAAGGTTCAAACATTACTTGATTTAGATCCGGCATAACCTAAGGGTTTATCGTTCTTAAATTAATAAGTTAAATAACAAAAGGTCAGCGAAAATGCTGACCTTTTTTATACCTTCTATATATCCAAATTGATTTTAAGCTGGTGGAATCATAGTGGATAGTATTTAGTTATTATCTCAATAAATAGAATAATTACTTTTTGAGAGGGGTTAAGTTCTGGCAAAAGCTTTGCTCTAATTCATCTAACCAAGCATAACGTTTGGTATAGAGCTTTCTCTTATTACGATTTAATTGACTCAGGTCTTTTCGTTCTGGCTGAGTTGGAACAAGATAAAAGCTCTTATCAATTTGAATTGCTCCATATTCCTGCCAATAAGCATCGTAATCAAAAGTAACAATACTACTGCGTTTTCGACCGATATAACGCCATGACTTATAAATATGACCTTGATTACTAATACCATATATATGAGTAACTTTAAGACATCGGGCAAGCATTAAAGCAAACTCTAAAATCAAAGCTTTAGGGCGTAATCCATGACAACTCTTAGTGAGGCTCTTAATGACTTGCTGACGATTCTCGATGCCTTCATTAGGTCCCTGAATAACGCCAATATACATAGTTCGATAGGGTGTTGTTTCAAAGTTTACGGTGGTTGCGTAAACTCGATTCCCTTCGCTATCCAGTAACGATAATCCTAAAGAACCTTCTCGCTGCTGTCCTCGATTGATAAACAGACGATAAATATTTTCTTCTTGATCAGTCACTTCAGCAAGTTGATAGCCCTCAGCTGTAAAAATTGCTGGGAGTGCATCGGCATGGAAATTATGTTGTAGAAACTGGAAATGTTGTTGAACCGAACTCACTCGACGCTGAGTGTTCCATTTTGCGCAGATATAGGATTTAAATGGCTTTTTTATGATTTTAGGGTGAATTGATAAAACAGGTGATAGTGTTTCATTATCAAACGTTTGAAGCAGATTCTTTATGGTTTTTTGGTGCATTAATCCCCAGAATTTAAAACGTACATCTTGGCGTACTTTTTTAAATCCAGTGCTATCTGCATGGAGATTTTGTGACAAAATACAAAGCTGTTTATAAGTAGAAGAATGAAGAGATGACATGGCTTATTTATAATGAATTAATAAGCTCTATTCTATAACTTAAGAGAATAAAAACTCTGTCACGATTATGTATCAAGATGTATAGGTGGGAGACAAACTGTTCCCTATACCTAACACGTTAATAGTTAAGTTTATGTGGATGAACTTAAAGAAAGCTCTGTTGTTATATGGTTTGTTGTTTCTTTAACCGATAGAGGTTGAATAAGGTGATGTTAGCAAACTTATTTTTGCCCCATTGTGTGTGACGGCTATAACCTCACTTCAAATTAATAGGCTGGCTTCCCATAAGCAAAGCTAATGTTATCGTAAATGTCAGAGGTAACTTAATTGAAGGCTTAATTTATTTGATAACATGATGAATACCATGGAACTTTTAAGCTGGACGTGATAGTTATTGCATAAATGATTCCATGTCGAGTTTAAAACTAGGTGAAACAAAATCTTACCCAAGAAATCGCTTATCAGGCGCTACAGAAGTTCTTCGATGAAATTCCATTCATTATGTTTGCTACAGGTACATCATGCGCAGTAGATCTTGGCTTTGGTATGCCTGCTCTTGAACAGCACTTAAAAAATGTTATTCCTAAGTATGATTTAAATGCGTAACAGCTTGGAGAGTGGGATAGAGTCCTAACGTTACTTGAAGGTAGCTCTGATTTTGAAGCATCAATGAATAATATTTCGGATTCAACTCTGCTTAATTACGTGGTAAATGAGACTGCTACGATTGTTGCCTCAGTACAGGATAATAATGTAGGAAAAATATTATCAGATGCCTGTAACTGGACAGCGAATGAAATTATATCTCGCCTAGTTAAAAAACTCCCACAGAGCAATCCTACCCTCCACATGGCCACCCCGAATTATGATCTTTTAGCAGAAATTGCCATGTCTACTAGTAAAGTTCCTTACACAACAGGTTTTTTTGGGGGGGCAATAAAGTCGCTAAATTGGAAGCAATCTCAGCGTCAAATGACTTATCCAGAGTCGGTACAAGTAGGTAGAAAAAAACAGTCTGTCACTCGTCTCCTAAATCATGTGAAATTGTATAAGGTACATGGCTCATTAAACGTTTTTTGCAAAGACAGAGAAGTTGTTGAATGTGACCTGTGGCAACAACCACCTAGCGGTTATGAAAGATTACTAATAACACCTGGTACATCTAAGCATGAAAAGCTTCATGACTACCGAGACGTTTTACTTGGTGAATACGATGATGCAGTTCGTGCTCATAAAAGGTTTCTATTCTTAGGTTTTGGGTTTAACGATACTCAGCTTGTCAATAATGCGATAACAGATAAGCTGACAAAAGAGCAATCAGACGGATTAATTATCACCCGTGATTCCAATCCAAGAATAGAAAAATTGCTTCTTAAGGCCAAGAATACTTGGTTAGTTTGCAAATCAGAAAAGGATAACTCTACTCGAATCTATAACAACCAGTTTGATGAATGGCTATACCTCGAAGATAAAGAGTTGTGGCGCTTTGACCACTTTGCGAATGAAATAATGGGACGTTAGTAAGATGGCTATTTTTAACTTTGATTCAAATACATCTCTTATTGGGACGGTAAGGGATGTTGATACACGAAAGGTCTCTATCCATGTCAAGTCTGATGAAGACCTAAGAAAGGCGAAAGTCGGTCAACTCGTTTGCCTTGAAGTATTCTCTGGTGTGGAAACATGGTTGGTAGCTATTGTTGAAAAAGTAACGAAGTCAGTATCCGTGTCTAGTGCAGAGTTAGTTGATAGTAATGAAGAGTTAGAGCTGGAAGGAGCCATAGAGGATGTGATTAACACAGTAAAAGTATCCTTGGTAGGCTCAGTGAAATGGAACGCACTTGAGGATACGCCAGTTTTTACTCGCTCTTTAATGCAAGTTCCTGACATTGACGCAAAGGCTTTTGTTTTGGTGGGTAATGAACTAGAAGCGTTTATGAACATTCTTGTATCAGCTTCCGATACAGCTCATAGCTTAGATTTAGGTACTTATGTGATTGATGAAAATGCTCAGGCATTTTTGGATGGTAATAAATTCTTCCAGCGCCATGCTGCATTAGTTGGCAGCACTGGTTCAGGTAAGTCTTGGACTGTTGCGTCGATTCTTGAACGTGCGGCAAAGCTACCGTCATCAAATCTAATTGTTTTTGACCTGCATGGTGAATATAAGAGCTTGACCTATGCGAAACAACTTAGAATACCTGGCCCAGAAGAACTGGGTACTAGCAATGACGAACTTCTATATTTACCTTATTGGTTATTAAATACAGAAGAGATGCAGTCACTATTTATAGATAGCTCCAGCTTTAGTGCCCAAAATCAGGTATCTAAGTTTCAAGAGGCTGTTCTTGAAGCCAAAACAGCAACCTTGAAAAGTCTAAATAAGAAAGATGTCCTAGAAGCGTTTACTTTGGATAGCCCCATCCCTTACGAAATTGAAGGTGTTGTCAAAGCTCTTAAATACTTAAATGAAGAGATGGTTCAAGGCTCTAGAACTGAGAAGAAAGGCCCTTTCAATGGTGCATTTGATAGATTATTGGCGAGAATTCAAGGCAAGTTAGATGACCGTAGATACGGTTTCCTATTCCAAGCACCACCCTCAGAAAATGGTTATGATGCTTTAGGTCTGTTAGTTTCCAAACTAATGAATTTTGAAAACGAGAAAGAGCAAATTAAAGTGATCGATTTCTCTGAAGTACCATCCGATATACTACCTGTAATGGTTGGATTGGTGGGTAGACTCATCTACCAAATTCAGTTTTGGACAAATCATGAGAGTAGACATCCGATAGCGATGGTATGCGATGAAGCACACTTATATTTGCCGAAAAAAGATGGTAAGAACCCAATTGAAAAAAGAGCTATTGAGTCATTTGAAAAAATCGCGAAAGAAGGGCGTAAATATGGTGTAGCGCTCTTTATTGTGAGTCAGCGACCGTCAGATGTTAGCACCACTATTTTGAGCCAATGTAATAACGTAATTTCTTTGCGTCTTACTAATGCAGAAGACCAATCGACAGTGAAGAAATTACTTCCTGATAGCCTTGATAGCCTGCTGGATATCTTGCCTATCATGGATGTTGGTGAAGCTTTAGTCGTAGGGGATTCAGTACTCCTACCTAGTAGAATCAAAATTACTCCACCAAAAGAGAAACCGTTAAGTGAGACTGTAAAATTTTGGGAGAGATGGACGGAAAAAACAGCAAATTTGGATTTTATGTCAATTGTAGAAAATCTACGAAAACAAAGCCGTTCTTAGCTTTTCCCTACTTAATCTAATCAAGCAGATCTGAGTTAGAGTAACAACTCTAACTCAGAAATGACATTCCATGGCTAGTTAAAATTGTCCAAAACATGTTAGATCAAATACTCATTCATATCGTATTAACGTGATTTTGGATTAGTTTTATTTACTGTATATATCAACAGCTATAATGAAACGTGGTGATTTTATCGCTTGAGTTCTGTTTTTAAAAAGAAATCTTTCTTATTAAAAACAGAATCAAAATCATAATTGAATGAAAATTAAACGATTTAATATTCAATTTGTACTTAATAAGACCGATTAAATACATTTCTTACTTTCTATATTTCAAATAAATTTTTTAAAACAAAATAATACAACCAAGTTCATTATATTTATGAACTAAATTGATTATGATTACATGGTCTTAGGTGCATTCTTTTGCATGATGGTAAGAATGCTTATTAAGAAGCTGTTATGTGGTTAGATAGAGAATTACGATGCAAATTGATGATATTTTAATTAAAAATTCAAGTTGGACATGGAACAAGTTGAGAGAAGTTAGAAAACTAGGTTTTCAGCTTGGAGAAGAGTCGATAACTGACTTTCTAATATTGAATATAAAAAAATTAGGCGGCACTAAGTTGGTCGTCGAGAGTTTTACTCGACATAAAGAAGCACTTAATGGTGCTGATTGGGAATGGTGGTTTACAGGAGCTAGTGGAAAGTGGCTTGGGATGCGCATTCAAGCAAAAGTGCTTAAATTGGATACTGATAAATACGAACATTTGCATCACAAAAACAATAATGGGCAGCAAGTAGATTTACTTGTTCAAGATGCTGTTAAAAGCAATATGATCCCTGCTTATTGTATGTATACCAATTGGGATCCTAAGAAATATGATACTCCTTGGAAGTGCCAAACATACAAAACATCAGTTCGTCACTATGGAACTGCTCTGCTGAGCGCTAAAAAAGTAAAAGCATACCAAGCGAACAATGAAACTCGTCTATCCCAAATTATCAAAGATTTAAAACCAATGCATTGTATTTTTTGCTGCCAAGGTCATGGAGGTTTCGACTTACCCACACGGGCACTATCCTATGCACTATCAAATGGACTTTTGCAGGTTACTGCTGATGGTGTTCAAGGTGAACAAAATCTGGATCAGCTCCTCCGAAATGAACCTCCATATTATGTAAATCAATTGCTAGAGCATAGATTAGCTGATGACTTTATTGATATACAAGATGAACGCTTAAAAAGAGTCACAGTATTTAAAGAAGTCGAATAATCATATAACAAATGCTTTAAGACGGATTAGCAACGCGTGATATTTTTACCATGAGTTGATTTTGGTAGTGTGTGGAAACATCATTTTGCGTTGCTCACCATTTAAATGGGTATTAAGTGTAATTGTACAAACTACAACATAGGGATATTTATGAAAGAAATAACATATTGGCATATGCAGATGCATCCAGACGATAAATCTTATGGTGAAGATCATGTATTCTCTATTCTCGAACACCAGAAGATTATAGGGTTAGGTAATTGGGAGGCCGGTGAAAGTACGATCGCAGCTTTTAGAGATACTATTAAAGTTAATGACGTTGTTGCTATCAAAAATGGAGCAAAACTAATTGCCTTAGTTCAAGTCATTGGTGGTTGGTACGAAGTCAATGACGATGGAACTGAAACTGGTTGGATTGAAAATAGAAGACCTATCAGAGTCTTGGATTGGGCTATTGAAGATAAGTTCTTACCTCAGCCTAGAGGAACTTTAATGCCATGTCGAAGTGATGTTGAAACAACTCGAGTTATCAAGTCATGGTTCGAGCAGGTTAAAGCATCTTATGCTAAGAGAAAAATTAATCTTTTCGTTTAGTGTCAGACGCTATACAAAGCATTTTAGGCTTCAAGATACTTTTTTAATCAGATTCGCATTGTTCTATCATTCTTCTGCCTAGAAAAATGTCACACCCACACCTAAAAAACGAAATTTAATTTAAGTAGCGACAGGTACTAAAAAGCCCTACGTTGAGCGAAAAGTAGGGCTTATAAAATCATTTATGGCTGATATCGTAAATTATGCGGTTGCTTTTTGCATCGCTTGTTTACGAACAGCTTTTTGGCGGTTAAATACCATCAGACCAAGCAAGCCAATAAACATTGCATTAAAGGCTAGGTAGAAACCTACATGGATAATATTAACGTGGTTCATCACAAAAACTGGTAGTGAAGAGGTTAAACCTACGTTACCCATAACCAATAAGATTGCGCATAACACTGCAGCAAATGTACTCATTTTAATTAATGCTGCGACATCTTTGTTTTGCATTTTACTAACTCCCAAATTCAAGCAAGTGGGTAATTTACCGCTAAATGCCGCATTTGAAAATAGAAAAAAGTGCAAAATTGAATGGTAAAAAATGAGTAGTAAAAGGTTCGGCCTCATTCAAAGTTCACAAAATTTAATTTGGGTCTGGGATCTTATGGGTTAAAAGCGTTTTTTTTTCGTTCAAATCTGCGGTTTTAGTACGATTCAATTTGGATTTAGACTCAGCTTTCATTACTATGTATCGTTATGCGATTTTTATATCTCCCTAATGGACGCCACGAATAGGTGGATGAGGAAACGATGCAACATCTAGACGAGATTATTGCCAACGCAACGGCAGCTATTGAGCAGGCTGATTCATTAGTCGCTCTGGACGAAGTCCGCGTACAGTTTTTAGGTAAAAAAGGCGAGCTAACCCTTCAGCTTCAAAGCCTAGGTAAGCTACCACCTGAAGAACGTCGTACTGCAGGTCAGGAAATTAACAAAGCTAAGCAAGTTGTTCAAACTCTGCTTGTTGAGCGCAAAGATGCTCTTCAACGTGCAGAGCTTGAAGCGAAACTTGCAGCAGAAACTATCGACGTTTCACTACCAGGTCGTCGTATCGAGAATGGTGGTATTCACCCTGTAACTCGTACTATCGAACGTATTGAGAGCTTCTTTGGTGAGCTAGGCTTTACAACAGAAGCTGGCCCTGAGATTGAAGATGCATTCCACAACTTCGATGCGCTAAACATTGCAGAAGATCACCCTGCACGTACGGACCACGATACATTCTTCTTTAACCCAGAATTGATGCTTCGTACGCACACATCTGGTGTTCAGATCCGTACTATGGAGCAAAATCAGCCACCACTACGCTTTATTGCTCCTGGCCGTGTATACCGTAACGACTACGACCAAACTCATACTCCAATGTTCCATCAGGTTGAAGGTATGTTGGTAGACGAAAACGTGAACTTTGCTCAGCTAAAAGGCATCATTCACGATTTCCTATGTAACTTCTTCGAAGAAGATCTAGAAATCCGTTTCCGTCCTTCTTACTTCCCATTTACTGAGCCTTCAGCTGAAGTTGACGTAAAAGGTAAGAATGGCAAATGGTTAGAAGTTCTAGGTTGTGGCATGGTTCACCCTAATGTACTTCGTTCTGTAAACATCGATCCTGAAAAATACTCAGGCTTTGCATTTGGTATGGGCGTTGAGCGTCTAACTATGCTTCGTTACGGTGTTAACGATCTACGTGCATTCTTTGAGAACGATCTTCGTTTTCTTAAACAGTTCAAGTAAGCATTAGGGGCTAGAAACTATGAAATTTTCTGAATCTTGGCTACGTGAGTGGGTTAATCCTGCAGTAAACAGCGAAGAGCTAGCTCACCAAATCACAATGGCTGGTTTGGAAGTAGATAGCGTTGATCCTGTGGCTGGTGTATTCACTGGCGTTAAAATTGGTCACGTTGTTGAATGTGGTCAGCACCCAGATGCTGACAAACTTCGCGTTACTAAAGTTGATATCGGTGCAGAAGAACTGCTTGATATCGTTTGTGGTGCGCCAAACTGTCGTCAAGGCCTAAAAGTAGCTGTTGCTACAGTAGGTGCTGTACTTCCTGGTGATTTCAAAATCAAGAAAGCGAAGCTACGCGGCCAGCCATCTCACGGTATGCTATGTTCATTCTCTGAGCTAGGTATTGATGTTGAATCTAACGGCATCATGGAACTACCAGAAGACGTTGTTCTTGGTATGGATTTCCGTGAATACCTAGCACTTAACGATGTGACTATCGATGTAGACCTAACGGCTAACCGTTCTGACTGTCTAAGCATTGCTGGTCTAGCTCGTGAAGTTGGTGTTCTAAACCGTGCTGAAGTAACAGCTCCTGAGTTTAACGTTGTTGAGCCAACTGCTGCTGATACCATTGCTATCGATGTTAAAGCACCAGCTGCATGTCCTCGTTACCTAGGTCGTGTTGTTCGTAATGTTAATGTTGCAGCAGCAACGCCATTATGGATGCAAGAAAAACTACGTCGCTGTGGTATTCGTTCAATCGATCCAGTTGTTGATGTGACTAACTATGTGATGCTTGAGCTAGGTCAGCCAATGCATGCATTCGATCTTGCTAAGATCGACGGTGGCATCGTTGTTCGTATGGCAGAGCAGGGCGAAAAACTGACTCTTCTAGACGGCACTGAAGCAGAGCTTAATAGCGATACTTTAGTGATTGCAGACCAAGCTAAAGCACTTGCAATTGCAGGTATCTTCGGTGGTGAGCAATCTGGCGTAACAGCTGAAACAAAAGATGTGTTGCTTGAGTGTGCATTCTTTGCACCTGACGCGATCCGCGGTCGTGCTCGTAGCTATGGTCTACACACTGATTCTTCTCACCGTTTTGAGCGTGGTGTTGACGCAACGCTTCAAATCAAAGCAATGGAGCGCGCAACAGCACTTCTAGCTGAGATTTGTGGTGGTGAAGTAGCGCCTATCGTAGAAGCTGAATCTGAAGCTGATCTACCAAAAGCAAAAACAATTGAGCTACGTCGCACAAAACTTGATGCGCTATTAGGTCATGAGATTGCTTCTGAAGAAGTAGTTGAGATCCTAACTCGTCTTGGTTGTGATGTTGAAACAACAGACGCAGGCTGGAAAGCAGTTGCTCCTGCATGGCGTTTTGACCTTGCAATCGAAGAAGATTTGGTGGAAGAAGTTGGTCGTATCTACGGTTACAACAATATTCCAAACCAATCTCCTGTTGCTGCGCTAAGCATGAATACGCACAAAGAAGCAAATCTGCCGCTTAAGCGTGTACGTGATCTTCTAGTTGACCGTGGCTACCACGAAGCGATTACTTATAGCTTTGTTGAACCACAGCAGCAAAAACTGATTGCACCCGAAATTGAACCATTGATTCTGCCTTTCCCAATTTCAGCGGAAATGTCAGCAATGCGTGTAAGTCTATGGACTGGTCTACTAAATACGGTTGTATTTAACCAGAAACGTCAGCAACCACGCGTGCGTTTATTTGAATCAGGTCTTCGCTTTATTCCTGAAGAGTCAGCAGAAAACGGTATGCGTCAAGAGATGATGCTTGCTGGTATTATTGCTGGTACTCGCAGTGAAGAGCACTGGGATATTGCAACTAACACCGTTGATTTCTTCGATCTTAAAGGTGATCTAGAAGCAGTACTTGAGCTAACAGCAAACGAAGCGGCATTTAGCTTTATACCTGCTAAGCACCCAGCACTACACCCAGGTCAAACAGCAGCAATCGTTGTTGATGGCAAAGAAGTTGGTTTCATCGGTACAGTTCACCCAGAGCTTGAGCGCAAGTTTGGTCTAAACGGTCGTACTGTCATGTTTGAAATCGAGTGGGATGCTATCAATACTCGTATGCTTCCTGAAGCGGTTGCTATTTCTAAGTTCCCTGCGAACCGTCGTGATATCGCAGTAGTAGTGGATGACGCTGTATCTGCTGGTGCAGTTGTTGAAGCATGTCGTGCAAACGGTGGCGAGCTACTAAAAGATGTGAACCTATTTGACGTATACCGCGGTAAAGGCGTTGAAGAAGGTAAGAAGAGCCTTGCAATTGCATTGACACTTCAATCTGCTGAGCGCACATTAGAAGAAGCTGATATTTCTGGCGCTGTAGAAAGTATCGTAGCCGTTCTTTCAGAGCAATTTGGTGCTTCGCTTCGCGATTAATATATAGATAAAGCGTTGGGGTTAGCCAACGATTTATTCTTATACAAAGTTCTGTTTAAGTCTTTGTTTTCATAAAGCAGTCCATCGGACTGCTTTTTTTTTGAGCTATCTCTGGTTTTTTTTAAATTTTTTTATCTAAGATTAACTTATTGATTATTGCTATTATATTGGATAATTAATCTATATATTGTGGTTATTTTAGATTAATAATCTATAAATGGTGTCTTTTATGCCTTTGTTTGCTTATGTATACCCTAAGGGATAAAGCGAAAATATCAATGATTTGACAGTTAGCTAACGTAAAAAAGTTGGCGGAAATCAGCAAGTTGGCTTAAACTTGTCTTTGAGTTAAGCTCGAGTGAATCAATGTCGTCCCGATGCGTATTGATTCTATGATGTATCACACTCGAATTAACAATAAAGATTCGTCGTGTTTTACCCGGTTACTTTGTGTAGCTTAAATGCACAATAATAGCATTAGGGTATAACGTGTTCATTCAACATAGTCTTGAGGGAGTTATCTATGGCGCTCACAAAAGCCGATTTGGCTGAGAACCTGTTTGAGAATGTTGGATTAAGCAAACGGGACGCCAAGGATACGGTGGAAGTCTTCTTTGAAGAAGTTCGTAAGGCTCTAGAAAATGGTGAGCAAGTTAAATTATCAGGTTTTGGTAACTTTGATTTGCGAG
The DNA here is from genome assembly GCF_038086725.1 of Photobacterium damselae subsp. damselae. Classification (NCBI taxonomy): domain Bacteria; kingdom Pseudomonadati; phylum Pseudomonadota; class Gammaproteobacteria; order Vibrionales; family Vibrionaceae; genus Photobacterium; species Photobacterium damselae. The sequence continues at coordinate 1,936,264 of NZ_CP146970.1, read as the reverse complement.
ACAAAAACGAGAGACCTGGTCGTAATCCTAAAACCGGGGAAGATATTCCGATTACAGCTCGTCGCGTTGTAACATTCCGTCCTGGTCAAAAACTAAAAGCTCGTGTAGAAAAGCTAGAAGTTAAAAAGTAATTTCAAGTAGTTTTTCAATAACGAAAGCAAAGCCCAAGTAGATTAAGTTGTTCTACTTGGGTTTTTTATTATCTATGTTCTGCTCTGTGACACAGTTAGAACATAAAATAATAGGAATTAACACTTTCGTCACGTATGGTGTTTTAACCATACCTAAGTCATTACTGAGGCATCATTACGAAGATTGTTCACTAAAAAATGTCTTGATGTCTTCGGGTATAAAAATAATAAGTCAGCACAATTGTAAATGGGAGAAAGTATCATGACATATACAGATTGGGTTCAAAGAGGTCAGTGGTTAGCCGCGACTTGTGATATGTCCTTACCGTTTACTCAAGAAGAGTGGACTTTACCATCTGGTATCTTATGCCGTTCTTTAGATCGTGGTATTTTGGAGTTTAATCCACCACAATTACCCGCTCAAACTAAAGATATTATTTTATCATCGGGCATTCATGGTAATGAAACATCTCCAATTGAATTATTAGACCGTTTAGTCCGCGATATTATGGCTGGACGATTGGAGTTATCGCATCGTTTATTGGTGATGATTGCTCATCCAACTGCCATCAATAATCAAACTCGATTTATTGAAGAGAACCTTAACCGCTTATTTCAAGTGAAAAACGAACCAAGAAATCTAGAGTGTGATATTGCCAATAATCTGCAAGATATTGTCTCTAACTTTTATGGTCGTTCAACGGCTGTTGCGCCTGAACGTTGGCATTTAGATCTGCACTGTGCAATCCGAAAATCTCAACATTACCGTTTTGCTTTGAGCCCATTTACAGATAAGCCGACTCGTAGTGCTTCTCTATTCTCGTTTATTCAACAAGCAAACTTGGATGCGGTTTTATTATCAAATCGACCATCATCAACATTCAGTTGGCACAGCGCAGAATATTTTGGGGCGCAGGCTTTAACGATTGAACTTGGTCAAGTTGCACCACTTGGTAGAAATGATTTAACTCAGCTAGATGATTTTGATCGGGCAATGCGATTGTTAGTATCAGAGCCTCAATTAGTTGAAACCAAGTGGGATAGTAATAAAACGCCTGTTTATCGTGTGAATCGAACGCTCATAAAGCAAAGTTCCGATTTCTTCTTTTTATTTCCAACAGATGTTCCTAATTTTACTTTCTTTGATGAAGGTGAGCACATTGGTGGTGACGGAGAAACTCAATTTTATATCGAGCAAGGTGGCGAAGCGATTGTGTTTCCAAACCCAGATGTTGCTATTGGTCAACGCGCAGTATTGCTAGTAAAACCAACAAGCATCGAAGAAATCCTCTAATCACCGAATATTAAGATGCATGATACTTTCTATTTATAATGAGAGCGGTTATTGTTGTAGCTCTTATTTGAGATATCAACATCATGCAACTTAATCATCTAATTCAAAAGCAAAATGCACGCTGGCGATGGGCCTTCATCGGAGCGGGCATTTTGTTACTTCTTATTTGTCTCTTTTCTCTCGCGGTAGGGGAAATTTGGATTACTCCATGGTCGCCAGAGAGTGATTTAGCGAAACAGTTACTGTTAGAGCTTCGTCTTCCGCGCTTAATTGCTGCAATATCGATTGGAGCCGCATTAGCTGTTAGTGGTGCGGTACTTCAAGTATTGCTAGCGAACCCTTTAGCTGAACCCGGCGTATTAGGTATCTCTGGGGGAGCAAGTTTGGCTTTAGTGGTACTAATGTTTGTTTTACCCGTTGTACCTTCGCCATGGATTTCTATGTTGACCGCAATGGTGGGTGCGTTGCTGTTTACGTTTATCTTAGTCATGCTTTCTCGACAAAGGAAAGTGACAACAACTCGCTTATTACTCATAGGTGTAGCTCTAGGCATTTTATCGGGTGCGGTGGTGACATGGTCGTTCTATTTCAGTGATGATCTTTCTATGCGCCAATTGATGTATTGGTTAATGGGAAGTGTTGCGGGAGTGAGTTGGCAGCAATTGATACTGCTGGTGCTATTATTGCCAATGATTGCTTGGCTATGTACCCAAGGTCGCCAGCTCGACATTCTTATGTTGGGTGAATTACAAGCCAAACAGTTGGGATTGGATATTACTAAGCTGCGCTGGAAATTGATTCTGGCGATTTCATTGCTAGTTGGGATCTCGGTTGCTTTAGGCGGGGTTATTGGCTTTGTTGGTTTGGTGATCCCACATATCTTACGTTTGGCCTTAGGGACAGATAACCGTTTCTTAGTGCCGCTTTCTGCTCTGTGTGGTGGGTTGTTATTGGCGTTTGCTGATACTTTATCGCGCATTGTATTACCCGCCGCCGATTTGCCTGTTGGAGTGGTAACCACAACGTTAGGCGCGCCGATATTTATTTGGATGTTACTGTCACAGGCGGAGACAAAATGATGCTACTTCATGCGAAAAATTTAGCACTACCGCCTAGGCTACTACCCATGTCTTTTTCCATTAAAGGAGGGGAGATTGTCCATTTAATCGGTCCTAACGGCAGCGGAAAAAGTACCGTAATGTCGTTATTGTCAGGGCTAGAAATTGGACAGGGTGATGTATTCCTAGATGAATGCTCAGTAGCTCAATTAGATTTAACTTCTTTAGCTCATATTCGCAGTTATTTAACTCAACAAGATAAGCCTGCGTTTGCTATGCGGGTCTACCAATATATGAGCTTAACTATTGCGATGTTTGCCGATCTTGGTGATAAACAGGTGAATGCCGCCGTTGATGAAATAGCAAACAGGCTGAATATCTCCGATAAGCTGACCCGTAATATTCAGTCTTTATCAGGAGGTGAATGGCAGCGCGTTAGAATTGCAACGGCACTGCTTCAAGTCGATTCTCGAATTAATCCAGATGCGAAATTATTGCTTTTAGATGAGCCCGCAGCGGCTCTGGATGTGGGACAAGAAGCAGCGTTATATCGTATTTTACGCCAAGTGGCTGATCAAGGCATTGCGGTTGTTGTAGCTAACCACGATCTAAATCGTACGCTGCGTGAGGCTGATACTGTTTTAGTTCTTAAAAACGGATCTTGTGTAGCGAAAGGTGCACCAAAGCAAGTTATGACCGAATCTTTACTGCATCGTGTGTTTCAGACCCCCATTAAGAGAATTGTACATCAGGGCCAAGATTGCTTGCTCTTTATGGAATAGCGCTAGGTTTGTGATAACATAGCGCACCTTTATCTAAATCAACGATTCATGTCCTGACATATTATCGTTATTGTTGTTATTTGATTGATTCTCGCCTTATGCATTGTTCACTGTCTGCTTCAAATTTATGTCGTTCTTGTCCTCTCTCTTCATTGAGTTATGACCAGCAAATTGAGAAAAAAGATCAAGGTTTGCGTTCACTATTAGCACCTTGTCAGCCTCAACATTGGTTAGAACCAGTGCGAAGTGCGACTCAAGGCTATCGCAATAAAGCCAAAATGGTCGTATTGGGGGCAGCTCATGAACCATGTCTTGGTGCGGTGGCGGTTGTTGATGAAGACAATAAACCGATCAGCTTACGAGCATGTCCTCTTTATCCGCAAGATATGCAAGATTTATTGGCAGCACTGGAGCAATGGATTCGTACATCTGGGATCCCTCCGTACAATGTGAATAAGAAAAAAGGCGAGCTTAAGTTTATTTTGCTAACTCGTAGCCATAAAGCGGGTGAGTTTATGGTTCGTTTTGTGCTGCGCAGTCATAATGCTATGCCTCGAATTGAAGCGAATCTTGAACGCTTGATGACAGCTTTTCCGGCCATTAAAGTCGTATCGGTAAATATCCAGCCTGTACATATGGCTCGGTTAGAAGGTGATGAAGAGATCTTTTTAACTCAAGCACAGCATCTTGATGAACAGCTTAATGACGTTCCTCTGGTTATACGACCAAAAAGCTTTTTTCAGACCAATCCAGATGTTGCTGCAAAATTATATGCAACTGCTCGTCAGTGGGTTCGTGAGATAAAACCAAGCGCTATGTGGGATCTATTCTGCGGTGTTGGTGGTTTTGCATTGCATTGTGTAAGCCCTGAAACTGATGTTACGGGTATCGAGATTGAACCAGAAGCGATTGCCAGTGCTCAACGTTCGGCACAGGCAATGGGGATTACAAATCTGGATTTTGCCGCTCTTGATTCGACGGGATTTTCGATGGAACACGATACTGCGCCTGAGTTGGTGCTGGTAAATCCACCTCGTCGTGGTATTGGTGAGCAACTGTGTCAACAATTAAGTCACTTTGCACCAAAGCATATTATCTATTCAAGTTGTAACCCTGAGACTTTAGCAATTGATATTCAACGCTTAGAGGGATACGAGCTTGAGAAAGTGCAGTGGTTTGATATGTTCCCTCATACCGATCATGCTGAAGTACTAGTATTGCTCAGCCATAAAGAATAAATACGACTCATAAAAGAGCCCCAGTTTACCGAGATAATCTGGGGCTTTGTTATTTATTGAATCTCATCATGATATTGAAACAGTTTTGCCAGTGTATGTGTGAGTTTGGAAAACTGTCTTGCCAACTCTCGGTTTAACCAAAGATAACCAAAATAACTGATATCACTGGTGTCATCTTGCTCGTGGTGCTCTCGATTTGGTAATAAGTGCAACAGCTTGATTTCATCTTTGTGAATGGGCGTGACATTTTTATCGATAACTTGTCGGCTAAGTCGTTCAAAGCGTCGTGCGAGTTGTTCTTTGGCCTGAGTTAATCCTGGCATATCACTGATTTTTTCTTGTCCCGATTGCGTATCCCAACGTGTACTGACCAATGTTTCTAGCATGGTATAAATACGTTTTTCAATCAGTAAAGCGTTAGTAATAACTTGTTTATTTGGCCCCGACTCTTTTAATGCATGGGGAAGCAGAGCTTGTTGTTGATCGATAAGTTTAGCCAGATCTGTGGTACTGATTGGGTTAAATGTGCTCATCGATAATTCTTGGTTGTGCTGATGATAATACTGACTGCTTTGATCCATAAATTGGCTAACCAAATCTAAAAAATGGTTTGTTGCGCGGGAAGGGAAAACATACAAACTGCAAATAAGAGCGGTCATACCTGCCCATAGTACGTTTATAGTGCGCCACATCGCAGCATGAAAATCTTCAGGTCCACCACCAGCTACAATCGCAATTGTGATCGCGGTTACTAAAGCGGCGTAAGAGTATTTTTCTTGCGTGTAATACATTGCCGCTAAGATAAACGCGAGAAACATAAAGTGATGCATCCAGCTAAATTGCACTGGGATCAAATAGAGTGATAAACCCAGCAGTGCGCCAAGCATGGTTCCCCATATACGTTGTTTTGCTTTTGATAACACGCCACCAATAAATGGCATAGAACCCATAACAGTGACCGCAGTAATAAGGGCCCAGGTACCATAAGGGATATCAAAAATTCGGGTAATAGACAAAATGAGACTGAAGGTCACAAATACCCGTAAAATATACAAAAAGCGATAATATCGGATAGCAAAGCGTTCGTAGTAGTTCATGGAAGTTAGACTTATGTGGACAACCAGTCATCGGGATTGAACTGGCCTGTTTTAATCATCCTACAAATAATAGCATGATTTAGATCACATATTTAAGGCAAGAATGTAAGATTGATTGAATAGAATAAAAAAGCAAGCCACCCAAATGAGGAAGTGTGGTGGCTTGCAATGGTTACATCGCCCAAAGAAGCAGAGCGAGTAACTGTGGGGATATTATGCGTAAACACATAACAAGAGGGTAAACCGTGGCGTAAGACAATGCTGCAGCTCCACTGGTTGGGTGAAGTCCATTTGCAAAAGCTAACGCGGGTGGATCGGTCATGGAACCTGCTAGCATACCGCAAATGGTTAAGTAATTAAGTCCACCAAACATTCGAGCAACTATTGCCGTAATCATTAGAGGTAAGAAGGTAATAAGAATCCCGTAGCCCATCCAACTTAAGCCATCACCATTGACTAAAGTATCAACAAAGCCTCCGCCTGATTTTAATCCCACCACCGCTAAGAAAAGAACAATACCAATTTCACGTAACGCTAAGTTCGCACTGGGTGGCATAAACCAGTACAGCTTACCTATGCTACCGATTCGAGCCAAAATAAGAGCAACAATGAGGGGACCTCCGGCTAAACCAAGTTTGATTGCTGCTGGAAAACCGGGTAGATAGAGTGGGATAGAACCGAGTAATACCCCTAAACCAATGCCGATAAAGACAGGCAGCATTTGCACTTGTTGTAACTTTTGATGCGCATTACCCACCAGTCCACTTACGGCTTCTATGGCTTCTTGGCGTCCGACCAGATTTAAAATATCACCAAACTGTAATGATGTTTGGCTCGTTGGTACAAGTTCAACGCCAGCTCGGTTTAAGCGAGAAACCACAACATCGTATTTCTCCTTTAATTCCAGATCGCGGATTTTTTTACCCAATACAATTTCATTGGTAACCACTAAACGCTGGACTCGAAGATCTGTACCTCGGGTTGAAAGTGATGTATCGACTTCTTCACCAATCACTAAGCGGGCTTTATCCAGCGCTTTAGGATTACCGACAAGGTGTAATAAATCGTTGGTTTCTATGCGTGTGTTAGGTTTTGGAATATAGAGTTGGCTGCCTCTTTTAAGACGGGAGCAGACAATTGATCCTTCAGTAAGAGCTGGAACTTGGCTTAAAGTAAGTCCATTAAGATTTGGGTTTTTCACCGCAACATTGATGGTGTGAAGGCTCTCTGTTTTCTTACCATTATTGCTATCGTATTCATCAGCTTCATGGTCAACATTGACTTTAAACAGTAAGCGTACCAGCCACATAGTTAGCAAAATACCGCAGATACCAAAAGGATAAGCAACCGCATAGCCCATACCCGTTAAATCGAGCATGGATTCATTTGCACCTAACTCAGACAAGATCTGCTGTCCGGCACCTAATGATGGGGTATTAGTTACCGCTCCTGAATAGACACCTAAAATAACTGGAAGGGGCACATCAAAGAATTGATGAAGTAAAATCGCGACTAAACAGCCAATAACAACGATGAGAGCGGCAAAACCATTTAGTTTTAAGCCGGAGCTACGTAGAGAAGCAAAAAAGCCAGGGCCGACCTGAATACCTATGGTATAAACAAATAAGATCAAGCCAAACTCTTGGATAAAGTGCAACGTATGGGCATCAAGAGCAATACCCCAAGCATCGGTATAATGACCAACAATGATCCCACCAAATAATACGCCACCAATACCTAAACCAACACCACGGATCCGCCAGTTACCCATCCATAGTCCCAGCACTGCTACCAGCGCAAGTATGCTGATAGAGAGCGCAATGTCACTCATAAAGAGCCTCCTAATTTTCCATAAAATCCATTTAGTGGTACCAGCATAATTGCCGACCCTAGGTAACGCTGAGTTTGGGGGTAGGGGGACTCAGTAAGAACTGATTTCGCAATGGTACGAAAGGAGTGGTTAGGGAGTAGTTCTACCTAGCGGATAGAGTTTGTTGTTATTGTTTATTTTTCTATCTGGTTCTGTATTGATCCAAAATGCCGTCATTGGCTCTCTTGCCCAAACAGTGTTACGCAAACATACACCTATAAATACGCCAAATAAATTCGTGGGTTAAGTCTCATTTTTACAAAGTGTGCACTGAGTTGAAAAAGCAACTGTAACGCTTATGAGTATGTGTGTGTGATGTAGGTCTCTTGTTTGCAATTTGTTACAAATAAATGGTCGATACAAAAAAGCCCACCAGAATTGATGGGCTAGAAGTAATTTAAGCTACAGCGTACAAGATTAGATCATTAACCGCACTTTGAGTCACCACAGTTAAGGCAGGTTTGGCAGCCATCTTTAACGACCACAGCTTTGGCATGACACTTATAACAAAGGGTTGCACTTGGTGGAAAATTGCTATCAGTTTGTTCTTGCTCGTTACTGACTGAGTTACCGCTCAGCTCTGTTTTTTTTGCATCAATAAATGCTTGTTGATGTTGATCTAACTCAGGCTTATTGATCATGCCGATTTCAATCAAATGCATTTCAATGATATTGCCAATTTCAGCAATCAAAGATGGAACATACTTGCCCTGATTCCAATAGCCACCCCGAGGATCAAAGACAGAGCGCAACTCTTCGACTAAAAACGTACAGTCACCACCTTTGCGAAAAACAGCCGACATAATACGGGTTAACGCCACAATCCATTGATAATGTTCTAAGCTTTTAGAATTAATAAATACCTCAAATGGGCGACGTATTTCGTGCTCGGTTCCCTCATTAAGGACGACATCATTAATTGTGATAAACAGAGAGTGCTCTGAAATATGCTCTGGTGTTTTAAGCTTATAAGTTGCACCAACTAATTTCTCAGGGCGAGGCATAGACTCATGCATCTGCTCTAAAGGTGCGGTCTCTTCTTGAATTGGTGTTTCTTCAACGTGGTTTTTGACTTTAAAACCCACAATATTTTGTTCAATTTTTCTAACCATAATTTTGTACCTAGAATCGGAGTGCTGACTAGAACTTACCGTAGTAACCTTCTTTTAATGCATCGTATAAATTGGCTGCGGTATGGATTTCACCGTCGTACTCAATCTGTTCATTGCCTTTTGCTTCAAAGGTAGAACCATCGGCCAGCGTAAAGACATAAGTCGTATTTTCGAGGTCTTTCTCTTTAACCAAAACGCCTTGGAATACTTCTGGGTTAAAACGAAATGTCGTACAGCCTTTTAGCCCCTTGTCATAGGCGTCCATATAGATATCTTTAAAGCTTTCAAAAGCAAAGTTTGTTGGAACATTGGCAGTTTTCGAGATTGAAGAGTCTATCCAGCGTTGTGCCGCTGCTTGAACTTCCACATGTTGACTTGGCGTAATATCGTCAGCTGTGATGAAATAGTCCGGTAACATGGCGTCAGGCTCGGTACTGTATGGCATCGCTTTATCGTTGATGAGTTCTCGATAAGCTAGTAATTCATAGCTATAGACATCAACACTTTCTTTGGTTTTCTTTCCTGCCACGATAACATTTCGGGTGTAGTGATGAGCAAAGCTTGGCTCAATACCATTGCTCGCATTATTGGCAAGAGAAAGCGAAATGGTACCCGTTGGAGCGATGGAACTATGGTGAGTAAAGCGAGCGCCAGTTTCCATTAATTGAGTAACTAGCTCAGGTTCAACTTCTGCTAATTGCTGCATGTAACGACTGTACTTGGCATGCAGAATTCGGCCTTTAACTTTATCACCTAACTCATATCCATCATCACGCATTTCTGGGCGTTGGCGTAACATTTTTGCGGTTACTTCAAACTCTTGATCCATAATAGGTGCGGAACCTTTTTCTTTTGCCAGTTCAAGAGCTTGTTGCCAACCCACTACTGCTAATTCAAGAGCAACTTGTTCGGTAAAAGCAACAGATGCCGCACTACCATATTGGTGTCTTAGCATTGTTAATGTTGAACCCAGACCGAGAAAACCCATGCCATGACGACGTTTATTTTCAATTTCATAACGCTGTTTTTCTAATGGGAGATGATTGATTTCAACAACGTTATCGAGCATACGAGTGAAAATGGCCACCACTTTACGAAACTCTTTCCAGTCAAATTCAGCTTGTTCGGTAAAAGGATAACGAACAAATTTGGTCAGATTAACCGAGCCTAGTAAGCAAGCACCATATGGAGGAAGAGGTTGTTCACCACAAGGGTTGGTCGCTCGAATGTCTTCACAGAACCAGTTATTGTTCATTTGATTGACTTTATCGATCAAAATAAAGCCCGGCTCTGCATAATCGTAAGTGGACGTCATAATGATATTCCACAAATTACGAGCAGGTAGAGTGCGGTAAATCTTACAAGCTACTTGGCCTAAATCATTTTCAATCAGATCAGTCGTTGTTGGCCAGTCTGCCCAAACCATGGTTTCATCATTATCAACGTCAATGCCATCTTGTGCGATTTCTTTCGCGGTCATTGGGAAGATTAACTGCCATGGGAGGTCTTGTTTAACCGCTTCAATAAATTCTTCGGTAATCAGTAGTGAAAGATTGAATTGACGCAATCGTCCATCTTCACGCTTAGCTCGAATAAATTCAATAATATCTGGGTGTCGAACATCCATGGTTCCCATTTGTGCACCACGACGACCGCCTGCAGATGAGACGGTAAAACACATTTTGTCGTAGATATCCATAAAGGAAAGTGGGCCCGATGTGTATGCACCGGCACCTGAGACAAAAGCCCCTCGTGGACGTAAGGTCGAAAAATCATAACCAATACCACAGCCCGCTTTCAGTGTAAGCCCTGCTTCATGCACCTTAGCTAAAATATCATCCATGGAATCTTCGATGATCCCAGATACTGTGCAATTAATGGTTGATGTTGCGGGTTTATGCTCAAAAGCTCCTGCATTAGAAGTAATTCGGCCTGCGGGGATTGCACCGTTGCGAAGCGCCCACAGAAATTCTTGATACCAATGTTGTTGTAGCTTGGGTTTCTCAAGGGCAGATAGGGCTTTCGCTACCCGTTTGAAAGTGTCGTCTAAGGTGAGATCAATCGCATCGCCATACTTGGATTTCAGTCGATATTTACTGTCCCAAATTTCAATAGAAGTTGGCTGGAATGGGATAGTTTGCTTGGCAGTTGTATCCGCTGCAAGGGAGCTTTTCGCCATAAGATAACACCTTTGAATACGTTGATAATACAACGAAGTTAAGAGATTGACGTGCCATAGTGTAGTGTTCAAATTATCCAAATTAAGTAACGCATTGAGATATTTTGATGAACTGTGATCTTATCGATCCTGTATTGGCAACGCGTTTGATCAAACCACTCTAAACTATGATCTTCAAGTCTTGACAATGTGACTAATCCCTTATCCTTCAATAAGTCTAGCTGAGGGTTTATGGTAAACAGGATGGTAAAAGTTCTTAGTTTGTATAAAACAGCGATAAACGTGTTGAGAACTAATCTCATCTATAGTGATGGTTTGAGTGTAAAAATAGTGGATTAAATTATTCTTAACAGGAATGAACATAAGGAAAGCTAAATAAAATACCAGTCAAATCATAGGGGAATTTGACTGGTATTGTTGGATCTTATTTGGTTGGATTAGAAGCTATAACGGACACCTAGCATCAGTTCGTCGTCGGTGTTGTCGCCAATGTAATCCACAGATGTATAACCTGATGCAACATCGACTAAATTAAACTTATAGCTTGCATAAGCTGCAAAATTTCCCATATAGCGGGCATATTCAATAGCGATAAATTCTATGTCTAATATAACGTAATCATCTGCAGAATATTTGTTATAGGATATATCGACCATATTGTCGCCAAAGGTGTAACTGGCGAAAGCATCTATGGCGTAGAAGTCAGAATCGGCAATCTTACCGCCCTGATAAAGCGCAGCACCATAGAAACCTTCAAAACTGTATTTTGCTGTTAGATAGTATGTGTCTGAATCATGCTTTAAATTCGGATCGGCTTTCCAACTGTAAGTTTGATCGCTAGCTGAATAACCTACACCTACACCTAGGTTATTTACTTCATAGGCCAGAGCTACGCCATAACCGTCACTTTGAGAGTCTGAGTTAAAGTTTCCATCGGCTTGGAACGTAATTCCTTCTGGGGTAGTGATGGCATAACGAATGACATTTTTAGCTCGGTCGGCAGAAGCAACAGTGTATTCATTGGTATAACCACTGTAGGTTTCTGCCATATCAGTCCAATCTGTTAAATAAGTAACAGCATTGTTTTGGTGACCGTAGTACAGGTTACCCATACTGGTTTCTGCTCCGACATACATATGACGAGTATTAATATCAACTTCGTCATCAGAGGCAGGATCGGTTTGCTCTGTTAATTCAAACTCGTAACGACCTACAAATGAAATATCTTGGTTATATTCTTGTTTGCCTTGCACATTAAGACGAACGCGAGACATATCTTCATATGTACTACTGTTTGATGAGGTTTTATTGGCATCAGAGAAGTTAGCTCGTCCTTCTACTCGTCCACCAATTTCAAAATCTGTGTTGCTGTCCTTATATACTGTTGCTGCCGATACAGGAAATGCGATACTGGATGCCACTGCTAATGTGATGAATTTAATATTCATTTAGAATTCCTTTTTTGTGTCTATTGTCCTGTGAAGTACCGCATGCACTGTCCAAATAGGGATTAAGATGCATATCTTCACCTAATAAATGTAGCCACTAAAGGGATAAATAAATAATCAAGCTCAACGCAAATAATTGCTTTTGTGCTGAATGTATAAAAACAGTGAACAAAAATGGTATGACGGGAAAAAAGAGCTAAACTCAATGATCAAAATAAAAAAAGGGCACCTAGCAAGTAGGTGCCAAAGAGATGTGACTTTCGCCTCAATCAACAATGAACAGGAGTTTAGGATAAAAAAGAAGTCGGTAAGTTTAGAAGTTGTAGCGAGCTAAAAGGGCGACTTGATCTGCGCCGTTATTGGCCCCATTTTGATCTTTATTTGTGACGCCTAACTTATATTCGGCTGAAAAGACCATATTCCCAGGAGTCCATGCCGCTCCAACCAAGCCATATGAATAACGCGCAGAAGAGTTATCGTCAGCCAAATGGTTATAACCACCATAAACTTGGTATAAACCACCTTCTGCTAAATAAGCTGCAACCAGTTCATAACCATAGGCTTTTTTCGCTACGTCAGTCAGGTTACCGTTAATATCGGTATGGTTACGATATTGGCCGTATTGCCCCGCCAAGTAGAACATATCTGAATTGTATTTTGCGCCAAGAGTCCATGTTTTATCATCGGATTGCTGGTGGTATTTTGTGAGGTTATAGGCACCACCAAAGCTAAGCCCTAAACCAAGATCATAAGATAGAGCACCCTGCAAACCATAACGACGCTCACCTTCTGATGAACCATCTTCAAATTGGTACTGTGCAGCGACGTTTAAGCCGTTAAAAGAGTTACGATAAGAAATGGCATCATCCGCACGACCTGTACCAGAACCACCGTGACCATCTCGACCATCGTAGGTTCCTGACGCCTCACCGCCATAAATCCAAAATACATCAGTCCAACCAGTAATATCGTAATAAGTTGACCACTGTTTACCCACAGTAATAAGGCCTGCATCTTGATTTGCGAAATAGAGGTTACCTAAACGGTTAGAGAATTCTTGTTTTCCGCTAGAAAGTGCATCATATCCCCATTCCGCTTTCGCCCCTGCCAGCCAGTTTTGCGTCATTCGATGTTCAAAGCCGAAGTTAATTCGAGAACTGGCATTTTCAAGTTCTGTTGTACTGCTCGTATCTTTAGTGCTTTCAGTGTATTGCGCTTTTACTGCTAAGCGTCCGCCAATGGTGACTTTGCTATCACCATCTTGATAGACAGTAGCGGCTTGAGCTGAAGTGGCTATGCATGCAGCACTGATACTAAGTGCAAGAATTTTTTTCATCATTGTATGAGTCCTTAAAATTGTGTTTTCACTGCTTGTGTTTGTTTTGTGGACTCATTAAAGCGATAAAATGTCTGTAATATTAGTCAAACGTCATCAAGTATTATGAATGTGAAGTTACATTTCGCAATCAATATAAAACATGAATAATCAATTGGTTAATCTTGGATTGATACATTTAGACATAGTTACAATCAGTCTCAAAAAAGACAAAGAAATAAGAAACGAATTTGTTATGAGAGTTTGTGTCGAACTGTATATTCTTATTACAAGAAAAAGCCCCGCATAGTGAGTGCAGGGCTTTGATAGATTTGGATAGAACGGGATTGATTATTTAGCTTCTAGGTACTTAATGGTGTTTGCTAAATCTTGTAAGTTCTTGTGTGCAGGCGTATTGACTAGGTATTTACCATTTACGATAAAGGTTGGAACCGATGTGATATTAGCCGCCTCAATGATTTTCTGTGCTTGATCCATTTTACTAAACACTTCTTCTTGCTGTGTTTGAGTTAATTGGTATGGACTGTTCATTTTGTACTGTGCAAACAGGTTGTTTAGCATCTCTTTGCGCTTGTCCATAGGGGTATCTTTTGGTGTATCTTGAGTATAAGCAAACAATTGTTCAGTCAACTTATCACTTGGTTCACCATTTGGAGATTGAATCGCTGCCGCGTAGTAGACAAAAGCAGCCAGTTGAGCACTTTCATTAAACGTTACATGTACACTGCGGATATCTTTAACACCAGCCAGTTTTTTAATTTCAGGCAGCATGGTTTCCATACTACGGCAGTGGCCACAAGATAAAGAAAATACTTCATAGACACCTTGCATATCACTGATTGGTTTAGCAATAGTCATGTATTGATCGCCATCTTTAGGTGTGTTTGAGTCAGAACAACCTGTCAGTGCGAGCGCTAGAAATAGGAAACTGAAAAAAGAACGAAGGATTAATTTCATAATATTGTCTTTCTGCTAATGGATATACCTAAACTTTTGATAAATGTCAGCTTAGGTATAGCCGTTACAAAGTGGGCACAATGTACCTTGGTTTTTAAGAAAACTGTAGTCATTTTAGAGCACTATCTTAAGTAATGGTTCCTGATTCTTATCAATACATTAAATATCAATCACAAATTACACAATTGCTCTCTCTATTTGGGCTGAAATCCGTTACAATCCGCCGCTTTTATTAATGGCGGAGCTTATAGCTATGTTTATTGGATTCGATTACGGAACAGCGAATTGTTCTGTAGCGGTAATGGAAAATGGTCAACCGAAACTACTACCGTTAGAACAAGATAATCCTTATATACCTTCTACATTAGCTGCGCCAACCCGTGAAGCTGTCTCTGAGTATCTCTATCGTTTTATGGGGGTTAAGCCGTTAGATTCAGTGGGTGAGCAAGTATTACGTCGCGCCGTTGCGTTTAATCGTGAAGAAGACATTATAGTAGAGCAGGGTGACTTACTGTTTGGTCAAGCGGCATTAGATAGCTATTTAGCCGATCCTGAAGAGACCTATTACGTTAAATCACCTAAGTCGTTTTTAGGAGCGAATGGCCTGCGTGATGTGCAGATCAGTTTCTTTGAAGATCTTGTTTGTGCCATGATGAAAAATATTAAGTTGCAGGCAGAGCTATCAATGCAACAAGATATTGTGAATACGGTTATTGGTCGCCCGGTAAACTTCCAAGGAACGGGTGGTGAGAGTGCTAACCTTCAAGCTGAAAAAATATTACTTCAAGCTGCAAAACGCGCAGGGTTTAAAGAGGTTGAATTTCAATTTGAGCCTGTTGCCGCAGGTCTAGAATATGAAAGCTCACTAACCGAAGATAAAATGGTATTGGTAGTTGATATTGGTGGTGGTACTACTGACTGTTCACTTATCCAAATGGGGCCAACATGGCGTCAGCAAGCAGACCGTAGCGCAAGTTTATTGGCCCACAGTGGACAACGAATTGGTGGAAACGATCTAGATATCTATTTGGCGTTTAAACAACTCATGCCTCAGTTTGGTTATGGTTCAAAGACCTTGCGAGGAATCGAGATGCCATTAAGCCAATTTTGGAATCCGATTGCGATCAATAACGTAGCCGCTCAAACGGAATTTTATTCTAACGCTAATTTACGAGCTCTGGATCAATTGCGCCGAGATGCTCAAGAGCCTGAAAAGTTACAACGTCTCATCCATGTTTATCATGAAACTTTAGGCTATCAACTTGTGCGACGAGCAGAAGAGGCAAAAATTGCTTTGTCTGAGCAGCAAGCTTATCAAGTTCATATGCAAATTTTAGCTGATCAGTTCCAGATTGATATTAATCAACAGCAGCTAGCTGAAGCAATTGATGTTCCGAAAGAGAAGATGCGAGAACTGGTTGTTGAGGCACTGGCTCAAGCTGATACCCAACCTGATGTTATCTTTATGACCGGGGGTACCGCTCGTTCACCGATTTTACGTCAGTGTATTGAGCAGCAGTTGCCAAATATTCCTATTGTTAGTGGTAGTTATTTTGGTTCGGTGACGTCGGGTCTTGCTCGTTGGGCCGATCACTGCTTTAAATAGAAATGTCTAACTTATTCTCTCAGAATCTTGCACTTTGGGGCTATTGAGAGATTTCATATAGAAAAGAGAGCAATAAAGGCTCTCTTTTTTATTACAGGTAACAGTAACGGTTATGCTGGTTTGGGCGCATATGCAGAACACCATCCATTAGTATTAACTAACTTACCTGGGAAAATTGCACAGGGACGCCATTCATCTCCATCCTTTCCTTGTATTAGGGCACAGTTGGCACATATTTGCCCATCAACAGTAGATTTATCGACATATTTAAGCGCTTTTGCTTGAGGATCTTCAGGTGAGACATGAGGAATTTCTTCTGCCGATACGGGTTGAAGTAGAATTTTTCCACCGACTGTCATACCTATCACACTGCCTAAACCCAGTTTGAGAAACTGCCTACGGTTTGGTTCTTTCTTCATCTGTAATCATCCTTATTACGACATTGCTTTTTGTATCCAAGTTATTTAATGCCACTTGGATTTTTATATTCGATTCCGCTCTTTAATTATTAGCTTATTTCATCGTGAGTGCATAATTAAAGGGGAGTGAACTTAAAAAGTGTCACAGGATCGCAAAGCCGATGATTAATTGAAGTCTGATTGTTTAGGGAGCTATCTAGATCACAGTATTTTATTGCTAAGTTATTGAGAATACACTGATTAAAAGTTCTACTGAACAAAGAAGGTAATTCATGAAGTTATTTATATTAGATATTGATGGTTTATTGATCGATGAAGATCAATTTGATCGCGAGTGCTACATTAAGGCTATCAATCAAGAGCTCAATATTCAGGTGACGGCAGATGAATTATGCAAACTAAATGTCACTGACGCCAGCGCTCTTGACCATTTTATTGAATGTTATCAGATCAAAGAGAGCCGCTCTGTATTACATCGTCAAGTTGAGAAGACTTATTACCAGCTATTGCGCCAAGCACTGATTGAACGAAATTATTCTGATCAAGATAAAACAAAGGTACATAATTTATTTTCTGAACTAAAAGCTCGCAAAGATTTACATTTAGCTGTTGTTTCCAGTCATTGGGGGTCGATTGCAAAACTTAAGTTATGGGCGATGGGGATTGAATTAAACCGATTAACCTTTGCTTCTGCATCTGATGCTCTACATTTTGTTGACGTTGTGGCATTAGCATCATTTCGAGCGAAGCAAGACGCAGGTGAACTGTTTGCTGAACGTTTACTCATTAGTGATGCTGAAGCGGCGTGCAAAATTGCTAAAGAGCTAAAAGATACTTGGTTATCTTATGAACAAGCAGCAGCCCTTGATATTAACATCGCCTATGTTCGTGAATATGAAGCGGTCTAATTATTGATGTAATGAAAGGTTTCTGTCAAAGCTGATTTTAATTACAGATCTTGGTCGTGATTTTGGTTAGGCTAGTTTTATTAATATAATCATCTATAACTAATAATAAGCCAATTAGATGATTTTAATAAAACTGGCTGAGGTTATTATGAATAAAGAGTTATGGATCAAACAGTGGTTTTTTGAAGTGCTTGCTAAAGTAAATAGCTCGCAACTACAAGAGATGGCAACTGATCCGTTTATCTTTCATATGGCTGGTGGACGCAAATACCAGGTCACACATCAAGAATATTTGTCTTTTTTAGCCATGTGGCATCAGCGTTTTAAAAACGTACAATTTCAATTAACTCATATGTTATCTGATGATAATAAATTGATGGCATCTTACCAATGTCATGCAACATACCATGGTGGCTGGTTACGTATTCCTGGTAAAAATCAGGCTGTCCATATGACTGGGATGATGTTGTTTAAATTAGAAAATGGCATGATGACGGAGTGCTGGATGGAAGACAGTAACTTTGATCTTTATCAGCAATTGACTCATTATCTCGACTAGTTATTTCAATTGCTTAGATACAAAAATGCCTCACTATACTAGACAATAGTGAGGCATTTCTTTTATCTAAATAACTTACATTGCTTGTGCTGCTTGCTGTTTTTCTTGTTCACGCTCTGCTTTTAACTGGGCAAAGAATGTTTGGCTTTCAGCAATAATGACATGGCGTAGACATACAAGACCAATAAGGTTTGGAATTGCCATAAGGCCGTTAACGATATCAGCAATAATCCAAATCATATCTAGCTTCATGAATGCACCAGCTGCGATAAGGACTAAGAAAAATAGTTTATATGGCAGAATAGCTTTTACACCAAATAGGTAAGCTACACAGCGTTCGCCGTAGTAGTTCCAGCCCAAAATAGTGGTAAATGCAAAGAACATCAAACCGATTGATACCATTAATGGACCGTAGTAGTCAGAGTTCAGACCCATAGAGAAGGCATGGGTAGTCATGGTTGCACCTGCAAGATCAGTTTGCCATGCACCTGTTACCACTAAAGTTAAACCTGTCATCGTACAGATAATGATGGTGTCAAAGAACGTACCTGTCATTGAAACAAGACCTTGACGAACGCTCGATTCTGTTTGGGCGGCAGCTGCTGCAATGGGTGCGCTACCTAAACCTGATTCGTTAGAAAATACACCACGAGCAATACCTGATTGAATCGCAAGCATAATACCAGCACCTAGGAAACCACCTGTTGCGGCATGACCTGTAAATGCAGACTCAATAACTAGACTAACGGCTTCTGGTAGATGAGAAACGTTAGTACCAAGTACAATTAGGCAAGCAATAATGTAAAAGCCAGCCATAAGCGGAACAACTTTACTTGCTACGCTTGAAATAGATTGAATACCACCAAGCGTTACCATCGCAACTAATACAGTTAAAATAACAACGGTAATTTCTTTTGGTACTGAAAATGAAATTTGAGCCGCTTCTACAATCGCATTTGCTTGTGGAAAGGTACCAATACCAAAACAAGCAACACCAATGGCAAAAAGGGCAAACAGTTTTGCTAACCATTTGCTACCGACACCTTTATCTAGGTAGTACATTGGGCCACCTAGCATTTGGCCGTTAGCATCTTGTTCACGGTATTTTACCGCCAATAGACATTCAGCATATTTTGTTGCCATACCAAATAAAGCAGCAAGCCACATCCAAAACAGGGCGCCAGGACCACCTAATTTGATAGCGGTTGCAACGCCAACAATATTACCTGTACCAATGGTGGCAGATAGGGCAGTACATAGGGCTGCAAAGCTGGAAACATCACCTTCGCCTTGGGCGTCTTTATCTTTTTTACCACCGAATACGTAGCGTAAAGCCAGTGGTAAATAGCGGATCTGGATAAATCCTAAGCGAAAAGTAAGATACATACCCGTACCAACCAATAAGATCAGTAGTGGTGGACCCCAAACAAGGTTATCAAATGCTTTTAAAAAACTAAAAATTGTGTCGTGTAGCGGATTCATCATCCCTCCTTTAAACATCAAAGGAAGAGATAAAAAACAACAGAAATAGTTGGTTACAGAAAGAAATTCTGGCTGTTGATCTTATCTCCTCTGTCCTTTTGCCTGAGAGTTTCACTAAACAGATTATGCTGTTTAACTTGCTCCTTCGGCGCTCGATTTAACGAGTCTCTCCAGAGGCTCCTCCAACAACAGTCCATACCCTTATTCAATGGAACTAGGGTGCCTGAAAGATTTACACACGAGTATTTTCATGAAAAAAATAGACTCGGTTGCTTACTTCTTCGGCGGGCGTTTATGGCTTTCATTAGTTTGAAAGTCCTCGCCGCTCTCCTGCTGTCTTCATCGGAACTCAAATTACGGCAGCAATATTAGGGGATAAAAATGTGATTGTCAGCAAAAAAATGAGGTATTTTTTAAAAAAATTTTTTGAATAAAAAAAGCGCTACAAACATGGAAAGCGCTTTTTTCATAAATGGAAATATCGGTGGTAAGAATAAATACTGTATTATCGATTTAATTCTGTCGATATTAGCTCAATAAGTTGATTATCTTTATCTGCAGTAATCTCCCAAGTGAAAATACCACCAAGTCGATTTTGTTTGACATAATCAGTTTTTGCTTTGATTGAACGTTGATCATCAAAAGTAATAAATTCTTTTTTAGTGGGATGATAAAGTACGGCGGCTTGAGCCTGTTCATCATAATAGTACTGATAGCCAAGTTTAGGATTATTGAGCAGATGAGTGGCAATATCTTGATAGGTGAAATAGCCTGGATCATCAAGGTCTGATCCTTTTTTTAAGCCGCTTTGGCTCGTCAATCCTTCTAGTGTATTTGGGGTGAAATCCTCAACTTGTTGCCAACCTCGGCCATAAAATGGAACACCGACAATGATTTGTTGATGTGATACACCTCGCTGTAACAATGCATTGACCTGCTGATCGACTGAGACCTGATTTGGGGTTTTGTTCGTTGCAAATAAATTGGCATGGTGGCCAACGATATTTTCCCAACCGCCGAGAAAATCATAACTCATTAAGAATATGTGATCTAAATACTGAGCGACTTGTGGCCAGTCAATATTGTTAATATTCTTATTACTTGCACTCACTGCCGCAGAAAGCTCGTATTGTCGATGATGTTTCAGAGATAGAGTTTCTAAACCATGATCTAATTCTTTAAGTAAGGCTGTAAATCCTATTTTTTCTTGGTCAAGATTATCTTTGCCTTTACCTGATAACCCATTTCCTCCGGGATATTCCCAATCAAGTTGAATACCACCAAAAAATGGATAACGTTCTAGTAAGTCTATGGCGCTCACAACGAAGTTCTTACGATAGGTTGGATTAATTACAACGGTATGAAAAGGCTCTGATAGGGTCCAGCCGCCAAAACTGGGTAAAACAACCAACTCTGGATTTGCTTTAACTAGCGCACTTAATTGACCAAAATTTCCTTTGTATCTCACTTTGTAGTCTGTTTTGCCTGGGAGCTGTTTTTGTAATGCAGCAAAGTTATCGACAATAACAGCCGTTCCGGTTGGTTTTCCTCGGCATTGCTGAGCCATTATTTTTTGAATATTAGCCGGAGAAGCTGAGTGAGGTCCACAAACGCCTAAAAAAGCATAAATAACATGAGTTAATTTTTCGGTAGGAATTGATCCAGCGGAGTAACTTTTTCTTGGATTATAAACTTTCCAATCTGGGTAGTAGGCCGCTATAACAGGTTTTGTCGTTTGTATTTCTTCAGCCTGAACAAAAGATGAAAACAATATGGTTGAAAGAAGAGTGAGTACTACAGGCTTTACTTGATTCATACTATTTTGAGTTGAAAGAGAATTATAAGGTTATTTTAACGTTCATTTTTTATCATAGGATCATCAAGAAATTAGAGGTTGATGAGCTTCACAGACTTATTTCTCTCCTATTAAAAATGGGTTGAATTGGTAAAAATTTACAAAATAAAAATAATAAAACGCCTAATTTTTAGACCGATTAATTATGATAAGTAAGTTTTGAAATAATATTTTGCTATAAAAATGGCGCTTTATATATGCAATAAAATATTATGAATATTGTTTATTTTATTGATTTAATTGAAGTCTTATTGATGAGACTCTTTTATCTATTCAAATAGTAAGATCTTCAATGAATTGGCAAAAATAAACATTCACTCACAAAATTATCTATAGGCTAAAAAGGAATTATTTAATCATAAGTAATGGGATTCTCACAATGGCAGATGGGTAGACTTAAATAGGTGACGATGTGATTTGGGTTAACTGTACGCATAGCGATAAACACTGTGAAGCAAAAGAAAACTTACGGCAGCTACACAATTTTAAAGATGTTTCGCCTTTTGAGTTACTGGCTTCTATGACGGGTAAAGAATTGGTATTTTTGGAGATCAAAGATTCTTCTTCTGATGGATTTACGTTATTAAAAGCGATACGTAACCGTTATCCATCTACCAAAGTGATTGTGGTATACCATAAGTTAGATTCTGAATTAGCATTAAACGTGTTAAGAGCAGGAGGTGAAGATATTCTACCTGCGAGTTCTAATCGTCAGCAGTTAGAGTCTTGCTTTACTCGGTTGCACACTCATGATGTAGAAGATGAAATAACTCAAGATATCAGTGAGAGAGAAGAGCCGTTACGACCCGCTCTTAAGATTATTGATGAAAATCTTAGCTCACCTTTGCGGGAAGAAGATCTAGCTGCTGCTTGTCACTATTCTCCAACCTACTTTTCACGCCTCTTTCACAGTGTTATGGGGGTAACCCTCAAACAGTATATTATTAAAAAACGGTTAGATATGGCTTGTGGTCTTCTTAGTGCTGACAAAGAAAAGATTGCAGTTATTGCACTGACAACCGGATTTAAGGATGTGTCGTACTTCTCCCGGGTGTTTAAAAAGCATCTTGGCTGCTCCCCAGGAGAATTTCGTACTCGAAAACAACGGTTAACTTAGAACCTTGTTGTTAATCGTAAGTTTTCGATGCTTCACTAAGATACAGTACATAGCAGGGACAAAATAAAATGATAAGAGGGTGGTGAGCAGTGTCCCTCCAGCAATCGCAACGGCAAACGGTGGCCAAAATCCGCCTCCTGCCAGTATCAGAGGAAGAAAGCCTCCTACAGTTGTTATTGTGGTAGAGGTGATGTGGCGAGTGCAACTCATTGTGCCTGAAACTACTGCTGTCATATTTCCCTCTCTTGCTGCGGGGTCGGCTTTAAATTCCGATAGAATGACGATAGCGGCGTTAATGGCTAAACCGATCAAACCGAGCAGGGCAATAATGACGGTAAACCCAAATGGATATTGAAAAACCCATACTGACAATAAGCCAAGACCTGCTGCAAGAGCACTAACCGCAAAAATAATCATGCTGAGTCTAAATGAGTTAAATGACACGACGACCACCATAATCATTAAGGTAATAACTAAGGATAGGTTAGCCATAAGGTTATTAACTGACTCATCTCGTTCTGCAGATTCACCTCCAATATCAATTTTATAACCAACAGGTAATGTTTTTTGGTATTGGTTTAACTCCTGCTCTATCTGATTTAAAACCGTTTGTGGCAATACATCTGCAATTAAATACCCTTCAATAGTATTTACTCGGTTACCATTTCTTCGTGTAATTGCACCAAGGCTTGGCTCTAATTGTAAATCGGCAATGGCGGATAATGGTAACCCAATAGATTGATTTTCATTGGTTATTGGCAACAAAAGATTATTTAAATGACTGAGATTTTCTCTTTGGCTATCAGCAACCCGAACTCGAATTGGAATCTCTTCTTGTCCTTGGATAACGCTACCATTATTTTGTCCAATTAAGGTTGCTTGTAGCAGTTTCGCAACTTGTGTTAAAGATAAACCACTTAGCTGACTGGCTTCTTCATTGACCGAGACGGCCACTTTTGGCAATCCAAATTGCAACGTTGATCGAGTCTCTGTTATGGCTGGATGTTTAGCTAAAATTAAGCGTAATTGATCACCAATTTGCTTAAGTTGGTTGAGATCGTTTCCTTGGACGCGAAGCTCGATTGGAGCATTGAAAGGGGGGCCTTGCTCCAGCTTTCTGACCAATATTTGCGCTTGGGGATAATCGATAGGTAATTGTTGCTGCAACGTTTTAATCATGCGATTAGCCGCGTTAAAGTCAGATGCAGTCACCATGGCTTGAGCAAAATTGTTCGCTCCTTTTTGCATTCCTACCATATTGTAGTAAAACGAAGGTACATTGCCTCCTACCACCCACTGGACTTGTTCAATATCTGAGTATTGATGCAATGTACTATCCAGTTGTTGAACAAATTCTTGGGTATGATAAACACTGCTTTGAGGTGATAGATACACTTGTATTTCAAACATATCTCTATCCGATGGTGGAAAAAATTGCTCAGTCAGTTGTGATGCCCCTATAAACCCTAATAACGGTAACAGAAGACTGAGTAGAACCGTTTTGAGTGGATGATTAACACTCCATACCAATGTTTTTTCAAAACGGCAACTCAGCGAAGGTAAGGTGATCCCGGTATGGTACCAAGCAGAAGAGGGTTCTTTTTTAGGTAAGAATCGACCGGCAAGGCCTGCGACAATGGTGTGGGCAATAAGATAAGAACCGGCAAGAGAAAACGATACGGTGAGCGCGATAGCACCAACAAATTCTCCTGCAGCTCCTGGCATTAAAATGATCGGCATAAAGGCTAAAATGGTAGTTAACGTTGAGCCGAGCAGGGGTAACCAAAGATGGCGCAGAGCCTTATAAGCAGATTCTATTTTCTTCGCCCCTAAATGACGATAATGAGCAATGGTATCAACCATCACAATAGCATTATCGACCATAATTCCTAACGCAACAATTAAACCTGTTACCGACATTTGGTTAATAGGAATATTGGTGTATTTCATTAGCGCAAGGGTTAATAAACTGGTTAATGGTAGAGACAGCGCGACAATTAAAGCTGAACGAGCACCGAGAGTAAGTAGTAATACAAATAAAATAATAATAAAACCGAGCAGTAGATTACCCATAAGTTCTGATAGTCGCTGTTGGGTATAACCCTGTTGCTCAAAGAGGACTTTAGCTTTGATATTATGTGGTAATTGTTGCTGAAATTGCTCGATAATTTGATGCGCTTTTTTACTCCATTGATCGACTCTTAACTGAGGTTGCATTCGAGCGGCAATTATTATGTTGGGTTGCAACTTATTATGGTTCTGAGTTAACGCGATTTCATCCATTGGGTAAGACGGTTGATGGGTGACAGTTGCAATATCTCTGAGTCGAATGACATGACCATTGGAATCAACCAGAACAGGAACCTGCTTAACGCGATCTAGAGAATCTAAGCTATCGGAGACTTCTATTGTAAAGTTAGCGGATGGGCTGATCAGTCTACCGGCTGCATTTTTTGCATCTGCGTTAGCTATTGCCTCAGATAGGGTTGCTGCTGAACGTTTGAGGCTAGTGGCAATAGTGGGGTCGATAGAGACTAATATTTCTTCGTCAATTAAACCATATTCATCCACAAACTCCGTTCCAGATAAATTACGTAAACGATGGCTAAGTTCTTTTGCATAGCGTCTAAGTGTGACCAGGTTGATTTCGCTTTCATGATCCCAACTAAGGGCTACGATCATGGTAAAAGCATAACTGTGATCGCTATCTAACTCCGGAGATAATGTCCCTGCGGGCAGTTGAGGTTCGATGTCGGTTAACTTATCTCGAACCAATGACCAAACGGGTTCTGAATCTAAGATTGTATCTTGTAGTTCGATGCCTACAACCGAAATACCGGGGCGAGAGGTTGAAGTTATAAGTGCGATTTCGTCGAGTTGGCGTAACTGGTTTTCAATTTTTTCTGTGACTAAAGACTCCACACGCTCTGTAGTTGCTCCGGGCAGTACTGTTGTAATAGTCGCATTACGGTTACGAATAATGGGATCTTCTGCTCTTGGTAACGACATTAGTGCAGAGATTCCACTCACAATAATAATGGCAATAAAAAGGGTTAATAAGCGGCTGTTCGCCAGAATCTTATTCATTATTTTTACCCTTTGGCTGCAATGCTGTTTCAACCTCTTGGCCTGCAACAACGCGATGTAAACCATCTGCTACAATCTGCTCGTGGGGGTGAATCGCTCCTGTAATATAGGCGTCAGTACCATTAGCAAAAATCACTTTGACGGTACGCTGCTCTAAAATTTGATGATTTTTGTCAGACTTTGGCACAATTGCCATAACGGTCCAGACGCCACGCAGCCCTTCTGTTAACGCAGTAAGAGGGATCCAATACCCATTTTGTTGCTGGTGATCTTGGTATGTTAGATAGGCTAACTCTCCTGTTAGAAGAGGCGCTTGAAGAGCAAAGCGAAGCTCGACAGTACGAGAGTTAAGGTCAATACTCGCTCCTGGGTTTAATAATTGAGCCGGGTAGAGCTTGTTATTGATACGTATCTGCCAGCTAGGTTGGTTTAAAATCTGCGTCATATATTTCGCAGGAACCCCGATGTGAGCCTCGGTTAGATCATTTGCAAGCAAGGTAAAAGTGGGTGTTCCAATATTAATAACATCACCTTGAGAGACAAAACGTTCACTAATTTTGCCATTATAAGGCGCTCGAATTGTGGATTTGGTCAGTTTTAACCGGTTGGCTGCTAAGGTTGCATGTAATTGACTCAAATTGGCTAGCAAGGCTTTTCGTTGGCTTTGAAGAGAGTCAATTTCTGACGCAGCGCTAAATCCTTTCGCTTGTAAAGTTTGTTGTCGAGCTAAATTAGTATTAATAAGATCTAATTGCGCCTGAAACTGTTGCTGCTGGGCAAATAGTTGCTGCTTTTCTGTTTGTAACAGGTCGGTATCGAGTTCGAGAAGTGGTGTGCCTGCCGTAACATTTCTTCCTACATCTACTAAGATACGTTTTACTTTACCGTTTAGTTCCGAGCCTAAACTTGTTTGCTGTTTTGCTTGAATGAATCCAACAAACTCTCGTGGAATTTGGTAACTGGTTTGAAGCTCTAGTTGAAGGCCATTAATGAGTAAAGGGGATTTTAGTTCAGATGCGAATGCCACATTTTGTAACATAACGCTGCATACGAGCCATAGATGAATATATAAACGGTAATACATCGTAGGTGTTATCCCTTACGTGGCAAAAGAAGTATATAAGAAAGTGTTACTTGAGTTGAAAATTAATCCAACAAAACTAGACTGTCCAGTTTGATTGTTTTAAATATTGTGACAGTAAGTAAAAATTAGATCTTGATTAGAATTTTAGGAAAATGGCGCTGAGAATGAGTACGAAAAAAGTGTTAACCCCTCGAAGTCAAAGAAAGCGAGAACAAATTTTGGCTGCGGCCAGTGAGCTATTTATGTCACAGGGTTATATGACTTCAATGGACTTAATTGCCGAACAAGCTGGCGTATCAAAACAAACAGTTTATAGCCATTTCAAAACGAAAGATGATTTGTTTGATACGTGTATACGAGCTAAATGTGTTGCTGCTGAGTTTACTGAAACCGCGCTAGATCACTCATTACCGATTCGTGAATTTTTGTGTCAGTTTGCCTATCGATTTCAAGCTATGTTGCTCAGTACTGAAGCGGTTCTTATGTTTCGTACCGCCATCAGTCAAATTGATAATCATCCTGATTTAGCTAAAACGTATTTGGCGGCAGGCCCAGAAGCAACGGTTATTTTGTTAGTTCAGTTTCTTGAATTAAAACAGCAGCAGGGAATTATTGCTATTCCTGAGAACATGACGCTTGAGCAGGCGGCAATGCAATTATTGTTAATGTGGCATGGTAAAGCGGTGTATTGGCGTTATTTAGGTCAAGAGACGCAAGAGCTTGAAACAGAACTTCATCATTATTTAGATGCTTGTGTTGATCTGTTTTTAGCAGGGTATCAAGTTGATAATTAAAACCTCTAATAACGGATTTAAAGAGAACTAATTAGCGAAGACGTTCTCTATAAGTTTTAATCATTTGTGCAGAAATGCAATTCCTAAATTTAAATGTGACCATCACATTAATTTCCTTTGTATCTCCCCGTTTCAAATTGAAGCGGGTTTTTTTTATCTATTCAATTTATAGAGTGCGTTTCAAAAATTGAGGGAATCCGTTATCCTTGCCACTCTCTTAATTACTCAGTTTATCAACTATGAAACAAAGCTCTCATCACTTGAATAAAAAATCACCTAAAGGCGATCACAAAGGTCAATTTGGTATGTCTGAAACTCGCTTTTGGATCCAGCGTTTAGGTAAGACGTTTATTCGTGCACTACACATTCTTGGTATTGCTGGAATGAGTGGTGGAGTCTTTTATGGCGTTGATAAATCGTTATGGTTACATTGGTGGGTTTTAGCTATGGTAACGGGAGTGATTATGGTTGGCTTTGAAATCATCAGTTCTCGATTATGGTTGATCCAACTTAAGGGCGTATTAACTTATGTAAAACTAGGCTTATTGGGATTATTT
Organism: Photobacterium damselae subsp. damselae; assembly: GCF_038086725.1. NCBI lineage: Bacteria > Pseudomonadati > Pseudomonadota > Gammaproteobacteria > Vibrionales > Vibrionaceae > Photobacterium > Photobacterium damselae. Next base: position 1,908,294 of record NZ_CP146970.1, on the reverse strand, counting down.
GCTATCTTACCTCAAGATAAGCCTGCTCTTTATATCATTGTTTTATTACTCTCAGTGATTATTGCTCATGGTCCAGCAGGATTACGTCATTATTCTATTTGGCATAGAAAGCGTATCGATGATAAAAGAAAGTTTAATGGTTGATAATATTTAAGCTCGGTGAGTTATTGAATTTATTGAGCTTTAGTCAATCTATTGGCGGATGATGAATTTGTACATGGAATATATTCGTTGTGGTTAAAGTATAATTTTTAATAATTTGACTATATTTTATCGCTAGCTATATATTGAATTATTTGACAATTGCTTGCCTAATTAATTGGAAATATAAGAAAGGGGAACAATACATTTTATTATAAGAACAGTCATTTATGCATTTAAAACTCCTTTCTCTTGCAATTACTGCCGCTTTATTGACGGGCTGTAATGGTGATAGTAATAGTCCATCAATACCTGTTGAGCCAGATCAACCACTTATACCGCTAGAGCCTTCAATACCAGTTGAGCCGGAGCAACCACTTATACCGCTAGAGCCTTCAATACCTGTTAAGCCAGAGAAACCATTAATACCTCTGGAACCATCTAGTCCAATCGTTATTAATGGGTTATTTAGCTTTAATAATAGCCAAATTTTTGGACCTACAATTTTATGTAACGACAAGCCTGCTAATGGATTTACCTTTGATGCTGGTAGCAGTATTTCTTGTACCTATGCTGAAATAGAGCTTGCTACATTTTCTAATGTTGGATTATCGCCGTCAAAACAAGGCGATGTTCTCTATCAAAGGACATTAGACTTAATGGATTCAGACCGTTTTTCTTCATTGTCTGATGAGCAAAAGTCAAATATAAAAGATAATTTAAATACATTATTTAATCGTTTTGCTGTATTAACAGATAAAACAATTAACTTAGAATTACAGAGCTTAAATTTACTAAAGTTTAAAACTTTTTATGAGAGTGATAGTGACTTAAGTTTAGCTCCGAGTGAATTTTCCCAATTGTTACAGCAAATAGCAGATGAGAACATTCAACCAGATAGTCAGCCATCTACTCATAAGCCTGATATTAAGCCAGTAGTAACTCCTGGAGCATCAGACGATTTAAATTCAGGTTTTGTTTCTGCTAATGCAGAAGATAACTATCACTATAAGCCACAGCAGCCTATTTTAGCTGAAGCTGTTCTTGTTGACTCTAATGGACTGCCAGTTCAAGGTGTTGAGTACTACAGTTTATCTAGTCGCGGTATTACAGACAGTACAGGTAAATTCAGTTTTAACTGGGGGGATACTGTTTCCTTTGGTATTGATACGTTTGAGCTTGGCGAGGTGAGAGGAAATAAAAATTCATTTTATCTAACAGAATTAGCTCCCGAAACCCAGGGGCGTAATATTGAACGTCTACTCAAACGATATTCAACGGGAGCAGACCATATTGTAGTAGCCCCTACGGTTAAAAATATTTTTTCTCAGTATCCTAATGTGATTAACGATATTATTCAGTTGTCATTATCTGAGTCGACAAAAATTAACAATGGTACTGAAATTGTTGAAGTAAAAGGTGAGTTTGAGCAGCAATTTGAATCAGGGTTAGCTCATCAGGTTGATCAGGCTATTGAGCTAAATCTCATGGATAACTTAACTCGTTTTTACAATGTTAGTACCAGTAGTAGCGATCGAGTCATGAACGCATCAACGGGTGATGCCAAGCATGTCTTAAATCAAGTGAAAAATTTATGGGGAATCAATCAAGGATGGTTACCAGTTCATAAGTTCCATGTCTTTCATGATAGTACCAACTTTTATGGCAGTACGGGTAATGCAAGGGGACAAGCTGCGATAAATATCTCTAATTCAGCATTTCCTGTCATGATGGCCCGTAATGATAATAATTACTGGATCTCCTTTGGGGATAAAGCAGCATGGGATAATCATGGTTTAGCATTTATAACTGAATCACCATCCATTGTTAAGCCTGAACTCGTAGGTCATGAGCGTGCAACTTTTAATTTACCGTTTATTACGTTAGGTAAAATTGGGCTTGGTAAAGTCATGCTGATGGGTAATGCCCGCTATAATAGTATATTAGTTTGCCCTAATGGTTATAGTTGGGATGGCAGTGTAAATGCTCAAGGGGTGTGTTCTAAGACAAATGATAGTCATGATATGGCGAATTTCTTTAATAATGTATTTAAAGAACTATCGGCTGAATATTCTACATCAGCAGAGCCGATTACAATTGGTACTAATATCTCCACGGTTTATTTTAAAAAAGGTGGCCAGACAAGGGGTCATTCAGCTAAATACATTATTGATAATAAAGTCTTCAATGTAGAAACTGTACAGATTGCTAACTTTGATATTAATCCTAGAGAAATGCCTATTTTGATCTTAAATGGGTTCGATTATATTGATATTAAAGGTCATTATGATGTACCACTATCTGCAGATCTCACTAAGCCTAAACTCACTCAAGAAGATATCACCGCACTTATTCGCTATGTTGAACTAGGTGGTTCCATTCTTATTATGGAAACCCTAGATAAAGAGAATACAGGTGAGTTGGGGCGTTTACTTGATAGTGCTGGTATTGCCGTTACTCGCCATTCAGTCGTTCCTAATGGAAAGCAGGGGTATCCTGACCGCCCTCGTTCATTAAGAGCAAATCCGATTTGGGTATTAGAGCGTTATGCTAGCGTTAAAAACGAATCAGGTGATGGATATAAGCTTCCATATACTATTTCACCTGATGGATCTGTCGTGTGGGATTATATTGCGAATAATAAACCGGACGATAAGCCAAAATTAGAAGTCGCTACATGGCAAGAAAAAAATGATAAAGGTGAGTTAATTACTCGACCGGCTTTTTTTGAAGAAACACCAGATCTAACGCAAGAACAAATTACAGCTAAGCAAAACGAAATTTTAAGTCACTTTGATGGTTATGAAGTTTGTAAAAATAGTGGTTATGATTATGAAGTAAATTGTTTGGAGCGTCGTCAAGGTAGTGATATTCCTGTAACAGGTACAATGTTTGTTCCACGTTACACTGAACTTGCTTTAGGTAACGCTGTTGCTAATTCTATGATTAAAGCGGCAGACTTAGGCACAAATATAGAACGCTTATATCAGCATGAACTGTACTTCCGGACCAAAGCAAAACAGGGTGTTCGTCTAAGCAATACTGATTTAAATCGATTATATCAAAATATGTCAGTATGGTTATGGAACAGTATTGATTATCGTGTGGATAATGATGTTAGCCAAGACGATTTAGGATTTGCTCGATTTACTGAATTCTTAAACTGTTATGGCGATAAAGTACCAGGTCAAACTACCTGTAGTGATTCGCTAAAGAAAAGTCTTGAAGATAATAATATGATTTATAAAGCCGGAAATGGGAAATATTCTGGTTGGATGAATCCAAGCTACCCTCTTAATTATATGGAGAAACCACTAACACGTTTGATGCTGGGGCGCAGTTATTTTGATCTAGATATTAAAGCTGATATTCGTCAATATCCAGGGGAGGCTAGGTCAAGCGGTGGCGGTACAAGTGTGGCTGTCGATTTAAGTAATAAGACTGCGGCTTGGTTTGCAGGCAACCGTCAATCAACAGGTCAATGGGCAATAGCACAGGAGCCAATGACGATTGCAGCATCAGGTAATACTAAACCCATTACAGTGATAGTTGCACTTGCAGATGATTTGACTGGACGAGAAAAACATGAGTTAGGTCTAAAACGTCCACCACGTATAACTAAAACATTTACTTTACAACCGGGCACAACTGAGACTATTACAGCACCTTATGGTGGCCTGATATATGTTCAAGGAAATGAAACGGGTCATGTCACATTAAACTTCTCTGGCACAGTAAATGCGCCATGGTTTAAGGATAATCAGTGGGTAAATGATCTAAACTCACCTGCACCAATTGGTGAAATTGAATCTCAGAGTTTTATTTATACAGCACCAAGTCAGAATCTACAGGCAAAAAACTACCTTAATGGCGCGGTTGGTTTTGCTAAAGAGTTGGATATTTTCTCTCAAGATCTAAATGATTTTTATGCTAGAGATGGTCAAGATGGTGAAGGCGGCTCAAATCAACGAGCAACCGATTCATCTCGTCCTAATAATAAACATCATTTTGTGAATGATATTGCAATTTCAATTGGTGCTGCACATTCTGGTTACCCAGTGATGAACTCTAGCTTCAATACAGATAGCCAAGAAATTGGTTTGCAGCCTTTGACTAGCTGGTTATTAGCTCATGAAGTTGGTCATAATGCAGCAGAAGCGCCTTTTGCAGTCGAAGGGGCAACTGAAGTGGTTAATAATATTTTTGCTCTTTATATGCAAGAAAAGCATCAAGGAAAAATGAAGCGCGTTGAGCAGGACATTCGTATTGCACCAGAATTTGTTGCGCAAAATCGAATACATGCATGGGCTGAGGCCGATGTGGGTATGCGTCTAGTCATGTTTGCTCAGTTGAAGTTATGGGCACAATCTGAATTTAATATTCAAGATTGGTATCTAGATAAAGATGTTCCTGCGTTCTATAACGCAAAATCATCTTTATCAGGTTGGGATCTCTTTAAGTTAATGCACCGCTTGACTCGTAATGAGTTGGACAATGAGATGACATTAATTGGTGAGACTAATTGGTGCCAACCTCAATCGGGCTTAACAAAAGGTGATCAATTGATGGTATGTGCATCTTATGCTTCCCAACGGGATCTTAGTGATTTCTTTAAGGATTGGAATCCAGGTTCCCAAGCGTATTTTTCACCAAATTCAATAGCGCCTAATTATGAAGGTGGAATTTCTGATTCTGGACTTCAGATAGTGCGAGATATGAAGTTACCTAAGCCAACAACGAATCCATTAGCGATTGAGCAAATCTAACTCAAAGTTATTTGTTCATATAAACAAAAAGCCATCGCATAATTAAGTGCGATGGCTTTTTTGTTTTAACGGAACTAACTGTAAAAGTTAAGCCGCGTCTGCGTGTCCGTGAATACGGTGTTTAGTCACAAAACCGACAAGGAAACACATTAGGAATACAACAGCGTATAATCCATTTGCTGTCATCAGTGCAGCGTGAGTGCCAAAGCTTTCAACAATAGGGCTGGTAACAACGAAAGTTAACATTGTACCAATGGTACCGCACAGTAGAATAAAGTTAACTAACTTAGGAGAAGCCGCTTTTGTCTGCTGTGAACCTAGAGTAATAATTGAAGTGTAAATAGCACTACTAAAGAAGCCTAATGCAGAAATAACGTAAAGCAGTGTCTTCGCATCAGTATCGGTATTAAACCAGTACATCAGTAGAGTCGCTAGGGCAGAAAGCACCATCACAAAACGCTGAAGATCAAATTTCTTAAGCAGCACACTGAAGATCCACATACCGATCATATATGCTCCCCAGAAGTAACTTACAAGTTGACCAGCATCCGTGATTGTCATTCCTAACTGTTTGGTCGCGTATTCTGGAATCCAAGAAACAAAACCAAGTTGACCTAGAATGTAACAAAGTGCAGCAATGGATAAGAATAATACGCCCACACCCCATTTTTCTTTCTCTGGAGCAGCTTGTTGTTCATCTTCTTTTTTACCTAACTCAGGGAAAGTAGAAATTAGAGCTAGAATAAAGATAGCAAGATAGATCACGCCAATTGCAGCGTATACCCAGTACCATTCAAGATGATGGGCAAGTACGGCAGTTGAAATTACAGGGAAAATCATACCCGCCATACTGAAGAATGAATCAGTAAAGAGTAGGCGAGAACCGCGTTGCTTACCCTCATAAATATGGGTGATCAAATAAGTACCGATAGACATAGTGATACCACTTACGACACCGAGTACAAACATACAGCCAGAGAATAATGCAAGGTTATGACCAAACATCAAACCAAGAATGGCAAGTACCATTAGGCCAAAGCCAAACATTAGCTGACGTTTAAGCGGAACAATTTCCATCAACCAAACATTCAGGAAGATTGAAATTAAAATACCAGTATTTAAAAAGGTGAAGGTATTACTCATGCTTGATATTGGTAAGTCGAAATACTTAGCAATATCACCCATCACGATACCTGTGACGATGATTAGTGAGCCCGTTAGCGCATATGATAAAAAACTAATCCATGTCAGGAGGTTGCGATTTTTGTTTGTCATAGCAAATCCTGAATATAAGGTCTTAATAGAAATAATGTGATGCGAATCCTACCAATTCATATTACATTTAATTGTGATTACACTCACAAAAAATAACTAGGAAATGAAAAATTATTCTGAAATGGAATTAACTGATTCAGGTTTTATTCAGTATTGTCTTAAAAGGTGTTTATTTTGTGATTTGTGTCACTAATTATCATGGTGTTATGCATTTCGATTAATATTGCCTTATTCCTAAATATAAATAATAAATTTTCATTATAGAGATAAGATTACTTTATTTCGTTTGATATAGGTCAATTAAATAAAACGGTTAAATTTTCCTAAATACCTATTAAGTAATTAGTGAATAGTTATCTAAATAAAATGACATTACTCTTTATATAAGATTAGTGCTTAGGTAGCGTTTGTTATGTCAATCAACCCAAATAGTCATAATGTTAAGTCTATTTTTTCCAGAAAAGAAAGAGGATTTGTCCATTTAGTTGGCGCTGGTCCAGGAGATCCTGATTTATTGACAATTAGGGCTTTGCAAATAATAAAAAATGCGACGGTTATTGTTTACGATAATTTGGTATCAAGAGAAATACTGCAATTAGTCCCTAATGAGGTTCAATTAATTAAAGTTGGGAAAAAATATAACTGTGTATCAACATCGCAATGTGAGATTAACGAGCTATTAATAACACTTGCTAATCAAGGTCATATTGTTTGTCGTCTCAAAGGAGGTGATCCTTTTATTTTCGGACGAGGAAGTGAAGAAGCGTTAGTACTCGAACGACAAGGGATCTCATACGATGTCGTTCCCGGAATTACAGCTGCAATAGGTTGCGGGGCTTACAGTGGGATTCCTTTAACACACAGAGGAATATCGCGTGGGGTGACTATGATTACAGCTCATGGAGGGGATGATAGCTACCAAATTGAGTGGGATGCGTTAACTCATTTGGATCATACTCTTATTTTTTATATGGGCTTACATAAGGTTGAATGGATTACTCAAAGCTTAATAAATCATGGGATGGATTTTAATACTCCGATTGCGATTGTTAGTCAGGGGACGACAAATCAGCATCACCATATTATTGCAACGCTTAAAACAATATCAGAAAAACTCTACCAAGTATCCATTAAAAGTCCATCCATTATTATTGTTGGAGAGGTTGTTAATCTTGCTGAATTAATAAACTGGTATGGAATAAAAAAAGAAAACAATATTCACTATGAAGGTGTGATGTAATGTCTAAGTATTTAAATAATACAGAGTTGGAACGATTGATATCGGAGCTTAAATGCTCATATCAAATAATGGCTCCAACGTATGAACATTTTGGTGGTCGATTTGCACATACAGATAACTTAATTTACAAAAATATTCATTCTGCGTCAGAGATTGTGTGGCATGAGAAGTCACATTTTTCCGCAAAAGAGATTATCTTTCCTATTACTCAAACCCTGTTTCATTTTCATGGCGATATGATCATTGAACCAGAGCATACAGCCAAGCCAACGATTGTATTTCTTCGTGCTTGCGATATTCATGCATTAGAACGACTTGACTATATGTTCTTAGAAAATGGTGGTAATCGAGATATCTATTATCAAACTCTACGAGATAAACTTAAGCTGATATTAATTGAATGTGAACACAGCTTTGATTCTTGTTTTTGTATATCGATGGGAACAAACGAAACAGATAATTATGCGGCGGCTATACGTGTCAGTACTGAGGGAGCAGTAATTAAAGTTAAAGATGAAGCACTAATCCCTTTTTTTGCTGAGCTAGGATCAGATAGAGAATATGAACCTAAGTTTGTGCAAGAAAATCAGATTAAAGTTCGCTTACCGGAGCAAGTTTGTTCTGATCCTCAGAAAATCCGTCAAATATTACAAAATGATCCCAGTTGGGCTGAGTATGATCGCCGTTGTATAGGCTGTGGTCGATGCACAACTTCTTGTCCAACCTGTAGTTGCTACAGTGTTTTCGACTTTGCTTATGATGAAAATCCTACATACGGTGAGCGTCGTCGACAACATGCTAGTTGTATGGTTGGTGATTTTACAGCCATTGCTGGTGGTCACTCTTTTCGAGATAAAACGGGCGAAAGATTACGTTTTAGAGCATTGCATAAAGTGAATGATTATAAAGCTCGCCAAGGAACTCAACATATGTGTGTGGGATGTGGTCGTTGTATCGATCGCTGTCCTCAATATATCTCTTTTACCCGAATTATTAATCGCATGACTGATATTGTAGAAAATGCGATTAAATCAGAGCAACAATAGGAGTTTCTATGTGTCAGCATGATTCAACTTACCAATGTAACTGCGGACGTCATAACAACACCTTGTTGCCAAAGGCGTACAAAATTTTAGAGATAACCCGTTATACAGATACAGAATGGAACTTTCGAGTCGAAAAAGATTTTCCGGCCCGTTTAGGGCAATTTGTTGAAGTATCACTGCCAATGTATGGCGAAGCGCCTATTTCAGTCTCTGACTGCGGTGAAGACTATATTGATTTACTGATCCGAAAAGTAGGTAAAGTCACCAATAAACTGTTTGAACTCAATGTCGGTGATTGCGTTTGGATGCGCGGGGTTCACGGTAATGGATATCCTATTAATGATTACAACAGAAAACATCTTATCGTTATTGCTGGTGGTACAGGTGTTGCTCCTGTTAAAGGTTTAATCCAGCACTTTAGTGAACAACCTAAACTACTTTCTGGTATGGATGCGATTCTGGGCTTTCGTAATCAAAATGCAGTGTTATATCGTCAATGTATGCCGCTATGGCGAGAGAATATCAACCTAATCACTACATTGGATGAAGGGGAGGCGAATAATGAATTTTGTATTGGTCGAGTTACTGATTACTTTGAACAGTTAGATCTTTCTCAACTAGAGAATACTCAAGCCATAGTGGTTGGCCCACCAATTATGATCAAGTTTGCAGTTCAAGCGCTATTAAATAAAGGCCTTAAAAAAGAGCAAATTTGGGTCGACTACGAACGCAAGATGGCATGCGCTGTGGGCAAATGTGGACATTGCCGAATTGGTGATAAGTATGTCTGTGTTGATGGCCCCGTATTTCGTTTTGACCAAGCTGAGTATTTAGTAGATTGAGGATTAGATGATGGATCTCGATGTAGATATTATTAAGACACGAGCAAATGGTGATTATCGTCTGTCTAAAGTTCGTGGCGAGTGCATGATAAGTGTTCGTATTCCGGGCGGTATCATGCCTGCTCATTTATTATCGGTAGCTCAATATATAGCTCAAGAGTTTGGTAATGGCATTATCCATTTAACCACTCGTCAGAAGCTCGCAATGCCTGGAATAAAATATCAAGATATCGATAAGGTGAACAAAGCCTTAGAGCCTTTCTTGCAAGAGATTACTGTTGAGCAATGTGGTATTGATGTTGAAGATACTCAAGCTGGGTACAAAAGTATTGCTGGTCGTAACATTGTGGCTTGTCAGGGCAGTCGAATTTGTCAAAAAGCAAATACGGACACCACAGGTCTTGCTCAACGGTTAGAGCATCATATTTACCCTCAGCCTTATCATCTCAAGATTGTATTAGCAGGTTGTCCTAACGATTGTGCTAAAGCCAATATGGCTGATTTTGGGGTACTAGGTGTGGCAAAAATGCACTTTAATGCTGAACGTTGTATTGGCTGTGGTGCATGTGTTCGTGCTTGTGAACACCATGCGGTTGGATGTTTATCTCTTAAAAACGGGAAGGCAATAAAAGAAGAGAGCAAATGTATTGGCTGTGGTGAATGCGTATTAGCCTGTCCAACATTGGCTTGGCAACGTGACCCAAAACAACTCTATATGGTGAAATTAGGGGGACGTACTTCAAAGAAAACGCCTCGTACGGGTAAGATGTTTTTAAACTGGGTTACAGAAGATGTACTTCATCAAGTGATTGAAAACCTTTTGGCATTTGAAAAAGAGATGCTTGAAGGTAAGCCTGTATATTTACATATGGGACATCTTATTGACCGAGCAGGCTACCATAAATTTAAAGAGCGTGTACTTAGAAACGTTGAGCTTAATCCTGAAGCTCAAGTGGCAGAGCGTATTTATTGGGTTGAAGATGAATACGTTGCAAATATGCATGTGAAATCTGCAAATTAATACAATAAATAGTTAAACAGAAATAAGAGGGGAGAATTTTCTCCCCTCATTAAAGAGATATCTGAACAAATTTAATATCTTAGCTTTGTTTGGATTTTGGTATAACAATTATGAAAGCACTAGTAGATACAACCTATTCTTTATCAAACGCAGTTAATGATAATTCACACTTTGAGTTAGTTGATGCTGATCATCAAGATATTTCAATACTTTCGGTTTTAAGTTGTATTGAAATCGATCCATTAATTCCAGAAAAACTCTCTTTGTATGCTTATCATCAACTTCAGCAAGCTGATATTATTTTATTTTCATCAGAGATCCCTGAATCACTAGATAATTTAATTGGGGATTCTGCTATTGATTATCAATTAAATATTTTTGATTTTGATGCAAAAGAAAAAGTGAAAGAAGTTAAGAGTTGTATTGTAGAAGGTCAAAAAGTGGTATGGCTTATTGATGTTAAAGAGCGTTTTAGTTTTGCGTTTACTCAAATTGAACAGTCTCTTAAACAACTGCAAATTGGCTATGAAAAAGTATTATTAGGTAAGATCTATCATTGTACATCTGAACATTTCTAGACATATCATCAAAGTAGGCCGATACCTTATTCGATATTCATAGGTCTAATCTGATTAAACTAAGATTTCAATATTGCCTCTCGTCAGACTCAATAACTTGGATGATGATAAGGCATGACTTATGATTTTTAAGTATGACTTCTGTAGCCAAGTTTAAATCTAATTTTTATCAGTAATAGTCCATGCGGGAGGATCGTATGAAAAAGGGTGTTGTATTTACTTTGGCAGGCGCTGCAGCTCTAGTTGCAAGTTCTTTAGTTTGGGCTGCCAATAATAATGATGTTGGTAATATTACCATTTATTCACAACCTAATGCTCAGTCAAAAGTCATTGAAAAAATAAATGGCGATGCTCCTTTAATGACTATTTTCATCGATAAAGATTGGTCTAAAGTCGGTGATCCATCAAATGGTCAGACTGGATGGGTTAAAAACAGTGATATGCAAAATGCGACTAAATCGGTAGCAACAAAAAGTAACCAAACCACGAAGACAACAAAAACTGACGATGGTGTGCAAACGGTAACCAAAGGGGTTGTTCAAACGCAATACGGTCCTATGCATTATGAAATTACCCAGTTCCAAGGAAAATCTGCGCCTAATAATAAAGAAGCTAAAGCATTCTTTAATAAGATGCAGAAAATGCAAATTGATATGAATAACGCATTTGCAAACTCATGGGGTGATATGGACAGTATGCAAGCTAACATGATGAAAATGATGGGTGAGCAGCAACATATCATGATGCAGATGGATCAACCAACAAAAACAGCCGTGAAGACGGGTCAACCTAAAGCAGTTTCATCTGCAACATCAGAAACTAAATAACCTTCTTTCTCCCAAAAGCTCTTTGATATTCATCACAATATTGAGGAGCTTTTGCTGCATCTCCTAAAAAGTTAGTAGCATTTTTAATCCATCCTCTAGATTAATAAATAATCAATTGTAAGTAAGTTATTACAACTAATTTGGGAAGATGTTTTTTCCCATAGAGTGGAATGTTTTTTCCCATTATTGATTTATTGATGGGCTTCATAGATATGTATAGTGCTTATTATTAAGGGCTGTTATCTCTTTTTAATTGGTTAATATGACAACTGTTTGCTGGATTAATCACTACATGGAGTACTGATTGTGATTACCGTATTTAGTTTGATTGTTATCTTTTTAGTGGGCACATTGATCTATAAGAAGTTCAATCCCCAAACGACGTTGTTTATTGGTGGTATCGTTATGATGTCCGCCGCAATAATATTTAATATTGGCACGCCACTGCCTGAGGGGGCATCAAGTGGTAATAGCTGGCTAGATATTTTTACTTTTATTAAAAACACAACAGCAAAAACCGTTGGATCACTAGGTCTGATCATTATGGCTGTGGGTGGTTTTGCTAAATATATGGATCATATTGGCGCTTCACGAGCGTTAGTGAATATTGCTATAAAACCATTAGGATATTTTAAAGCACCGTATTTCGTGATGGCTCTGGGTTATATCATGGGTCAGATCTTAAACGTGTTTATTCCAAGTGCTTCTGGCCTTGGTTTGCTGCTAATGGTAACGCTATATCCAATTCTGGTTCGTCTTGGTGTTAGTAAGATGTCGGCGGTTGCGGTTATTGCAACTTCAGCCTGTTTGGATTTAGGTCCTGCATCAGGTAATGTAAATCTTGCAGCAAAAACGGCAGATATGCCAGTGACTGAGTACTTTGTTAATTACCAAATGCCAGTTGCTATTGCGACCATGATTACCATTGCTGTATTGCATTTCTTTGTGCAACAGTGGTTTGATAAGAAAGGATTAGTTCAAGCTGATAATAATGATATCCAAGTTGAAGATGAATTGGCGAACCCACCATCATGGTACGCATTTTTACCTATCATTCCGCTTGGTCTAATCATGATTTTAAGTCCTTTAGCGATCGAAAGTGTGAAGATCGATGTAGTGACGGCCATGTTTATATCGATTGCTGTTGCGATGATTTGTGAAGGATTCCGTCAAGGAGCTAAAGCGGTCTTTAATGACATTATTGTTTACTTTGATAGCATGGGTCGTCAGTTTGCTCGCGTAGTAACTCTAGTTATTGCCGGCCAAGTCTTTGCTCATGGTATGAAGGTAATTGGTCTTTTGGATACAGTAATTGATGCTGCGGTTCATGCTTCTTTATCTCCAGCAATCATGATTATCCTGATGGTTGTTATTATTACCTTTGCTGCTATTTTGATGGGCTCTGGTAATGCACCGTTCTTCTCTTTTGCCGCAATGGTGCCAGAAATTGCAGGTAAAGTAGGAATTAACTCAATCATTATGTTAATGCCTATGCAGTTGGCGTCGGGTATTGCTCGTTCAATGTCTCCGATTACCGGGGCGATTGTTGCCGTAGCTGGTGTGGCAGAAGTTTCACCTTTTGAGCTAGTTAAACGAACTGCAATTCCAATGATTGGTGCGCTTATTGTATCAACGGCGGTTTCTTTGATTATTGGTTTATAATCCGCTTAAATCCAAATAACTTCGTATTTTGAAGATGTTTGGATAGAGAAAATAAAAAGCGAGCAGGAGAGTATCTCTTGCTCGCTTTTCTATATTCAAATTAAAGAAGTATACCTGTGTTATAGGAGGTGACCTATCAATCAGATATTAAGCTTGTTCAAGCATCTGTTGGCCAAGTTCTTTAACAATATAAGCGGCATCTTGCGCTGTTGTGTTGATCTTTTTAATCAATAGCTCGGCTTTTTCTTCATCGTTGGCCAGGGCTGATTTTACTTTATCAACCATTGCTTTAGACATTGTGACTTTTTGCTTACAATCGTTGTAGAGTGCAGACACAACGTTAGCATCCAGTTCACCACCTTTTGTGAACAGCTCGCCAGCAATTTTGTATACAGTATGAAATTGATTTGCCGAATCTTTTTGCTCTGCTTTTGCTTCTTTTGACCAGTCCTCAGACCAACCTTGAAAAATCGCTGCAACATGTGGATTTGGTGTTATCTTGATTTTTTGCATGTGGATTCCTTTGAACTTTAACTAAGCTAGTGTAATTCAGGCTCTAAATAGAGTGAAGAATTACCCTTAATTTTGGTTAATAGTGACGAATTTTTATTCAAATATTACAATGGCGCTTTGCATTGCGTAGGAACCGATGCATGTGTCTCTTGCACCGCTAAGATCTTGATTGCTCCATCATAATCGGCAGCAAATCCTGTTGTAACCTGAGGCTCTATTTCTGCTTTAATTTTGACATAGATAGGTTGATAGGGTTCTTCTTGTTCTGCTTGAAGTTTTGATGCTTCTTCTATCAATGGTTTTAGAACAGATTCTTGTCCTTCGACCCAGTAGTATTTATCTGTATTACAAGGTTGAAAACTATGAACCTCATGCCCCCAAGTGTATACACCTTCCATTGTTTCTATTTCACCAACATATGGTTCGCTAGAGCAAGCCGATAATAAAAGAGTCAATAAAAGGGAGACAGTCTTAATGCAAGATCGCGTGGTTAACATGAAGTGATTCCAAACAAAATAATAATATTAATCATAACAGTAAGTAAAAAATATTCCTATTAGGAAACTAAAGGCAATATTTTACTTGTCAATTTACTGAGTTCACAAATTTTCCCTAAATAAAATCGATTTGAACATATTTAATGAGAAACACCTTGCTTTTTCGAAAATAACATCATACTGTGATTATAACCAGTAGCCCTATTGGACTTGGAGGTAAGCATATGATTAGCGTGAACTTCGAACTGGCAAAAAGTGCTTATGCAAAGGTTCTCAAATACCCATATGGTGGAGAACTCGAAGCCCATGAGTACCTTTCATTAAGGGTATTTCGTTATGATCTCGCACGAGCGGGAATGCCCATTGATAAATCCTTTGATTTGCGATTAAAAGCGGCAGGTTATCGAACCATAGTAACAAAACCTGCTCAGGCTCATCGTCCTCTACCTAGCTGTGTTTTAGAACAAATGAGTGATAGTTGGAAACAAGCACATGGCTATCTCAATTAAATATCAACGAGGCCTATCATGTTTTGGTAGGCCATTTTAATTTGTCTCTGAATTTATTGACGTCATTTCATTGTGCATCTTGTCTAATGATCACAATTTGGTGATGGGAAAAAGGGATTCTCTTGTAGTTTGTATTGTGTAGTGGAAAAATTTCCCAAAATGGATAAGTTCTGGGAAACCACTACCATGAATAAACAGGATTTTATTGACGCAATAAATCACTTCCAATCCATGACAGATGCTGAGCAGCGGATCTCTCAGTATTTTATGGCGAATTATAGCGTATTACCTTTCGCGAAAATTGATGAACTGTGTAAACAGATTGGCGTGGGCAAAGCAACATTAGGGCGTTTTTTGCAACGTTTGGGCTTTGTTGGCTTTATCGATTTTAAAAAACAGGTGACAGCTGAACTTACCCATACATTAACGACACCTATCGAACGTTATGAAACGGATAACGGCGATTTAGGTTCTAGTGAAAATAATTTATTAGCACAGCATCATACTGAAGTGCTCAGTAATTTAGATAAAACCTTTCATAATATTACCGATGAGCAGTTTGAATCTGCTCTTGAGTTAATGCGCCAACCAAAAGGTAAGCTCTATGTAATGGGGAGTGCCTCATCAGAAGCACTAGCAACATACTTCTATTTGTTGGCTCGCTATCTGCGGCGTGAGGTCATCCTTATTGAAGCAGATATTTCTAAACTTCCTCACCAATTGGTGGATGTTGGCAAAGACGATATTCTTTTTGCGATCTCATATCATCGATATTCCAGCGTGACTGTTCGTCTTGTTAAGTGGTTTCATCAACACGGTGGTTCAATCATTATCATGACCGATCAGGCCGTAAATCCTTTTGCAGCCTATAGTGACATTCAGTTTGTTGTCGAAAGTGCCGGTAATGGTTTTTTCAATAACCGAACGGCTGGCTTTGCTGTTATCGAAGGATTGATAAAAGGGCTTTCGATTCATAAAGAAAAAGAAAATCGTTTCCAAAGAATAGAAGGGTTATTTGAAGAGTTTAGTTTCTTTAAAACCTGACAATGCAAAGTAGCATTAAAAAAGTTGTGAATTTGAAATTAGAATTAGGAAAATACAATGAACATAGTGGATCGTTTTTTAAATTACACTCGCATTAATACCACTACAGATCGTGAGAAGGGTGCCGCTGGGATCATGCCATCATCACCTGGACAGATGGAACTTGCACTTTGGGTTAAACAAGAACTCGAGCAGTTAGGTTTACAAGACATTGAACTACGAGAAACGGCAATCTTAACCGCTACTTTGCCCGCAAATACGACCAAACAAATACCAACGGTTTCATTTTTTGGCCACTTAGATACCAGTGCTGAACAAAAAAATGATACCCATGCGCATATTGTAAATTACCAAGGCGGAGATATTTGTTTAAATCCAGAATTAGACATTATATTAAAAGCTTCAGAATTTCCTGAAATCGCACAATATGTAGACCAAGAGATCATTGTGACAGATGGTACAAGTTTATTGGGTGCTGACGATAAAGCGGCTATTGCGGCAATTTTAGATGCGCTTCAATATTTGCAAGATCACCCAGAAATTGAACATGGCCCAGTTAAAGTAGGGTTTGTTCCTGATGAAGAGCAAGGTCTACGTGGAGCAAAAGCTTTTGATGTAGACTCTTTTGGCGCCGATTTTGGGTATACCTTAGACTGCTGTGGTATTGGTGAGTTTGTTTATGAAAACTGGAATGCAGGTAATGCTGAGGTTACATTTATCGGGCAATCGGCTCACCCAATGTCAGCGAAAGGAAAACTTAAAAACTCTTTACTAAT
This sequence comes from Photobacterium damselae subsp. damselae, assembly GCF_038086725.1. Lineage (NCBI taxonomy): Bacteria > Pseudomonadati > Pseudomonadota > Gammaproteobacteria > Vibrionales > Vibrionaceae > Photobacterium > Photobacterium damselae. The sequence goes on along the minus strand of NZ_CP146970.1, from coordinate 1,891,557 downwards.
GGCGCATAAATTTATTGCAATGTTGCCACCAGGGGAGGCTCCAGAATATACAGAGGGTCGAGAAGGATATTATTGGGTAAAAGAGCTGTCAGGTAATAGTGCTAAAACTGTTCTAAAAATGGATATTCGTGATTTTACCAAAGAGGGATATCGTCAAAGAATGACGTTTTTGCAGCAATTAGCGGATAGTTGTAAGACGTTATGGGGTGAAAATGCGATCGAAATTGATCTTTCTGATCGTTATGAAAATGTTGCTAATAGCTTAGAAGGCGAAGCTCATTTCCCAGTAGATATCGCTAAAGAAGCGTATAAGCGTAATAATATTGAGATGAAAGTCACTCCGATGCGTGGCGGTTATGATGGTGCCGTTCTTTCGCAAAAAGGATTGCCTTGTCCAAATATTTTCACCGGTGCTCATAATTTCCACTCAATATACGAGTATCTACCTGTGAATTCATTGCAAGCAGCTAGCGATGTTGTTGTTGAAGTAATAAAAATCACTGCAGAAAAAATGGCAAAGTAACCGATTTTAGAAAATAAAAAGACCCCCAATAATTGGTGTCCAACTATTGGGGGTCAGTTCATTCGATATGCTGATTTTTTTGATCAAAGCGTTGTTTAGTTCTTAAACTGCGCTTCTTCTAATTTCATCTCTTCTGGATGCCATGCACCATCAAGATCATCAAGTTCAGGGAATTTAGTTCGGTCAAATTCCGGAATCTTACCTGCCTTAAGCTGATGTTCATAATCTTTGATTACTTTGATTGCCAGCTTAGATAGGAATACAAGAGCAATAATATTGGTCATTGCCATCAGTCCCATCGAGGCATCTGCTAGATTCCAAACAACAGGAAGAGAGGCTACAGAACCGAACATCACCATTGCTAACACACACAGACGGAAAACAAATAAGCCTTTCTTCGTATTACCGTTTAGGAACATAATGTTTGTTTCTGCGTAGGTGTAGTTTGCAATAATCGATGAGAAACAGAATAAGATAATTGCAGCAACCATAAAGTAGGTTGTCCAGCCACCAAGCTCATTAGTTAGTGCTTGCTGAAGTAGACTAATACCTGTTGCGTGGTCCGGCTGATCCATAACACCAGATAACATAATCATTGCAGCAGAAGCCGTACAGATGATGATGGTATCGGTAAATACACCAAGCATTTGAACAAAACCTTGAGATGCAGGGTGGTTTGGGTTTGGTGTTGCACTTGCTGCTACGTTTGCCGCTGAACCCATACCTGCTTCGTTAGAGAACAAGCCACGAGCAATACCACTTTGCATCGCTTGAGCAATGGTGTACGCCACGCCACCAACTGCTGCTTCTTGCCAGCCGAATGCACTTTTCACAATAAGTGCTAAAACAGCAGGAAGCTCAGAAATATTCATAGCAACGATGACAATAGCAATTAACAAGTAACCAATTGCCATTACAGGAACAATGCTGGTAGACGCTTGCGCTACTCGGCGTAGACCACCCATGATAAAGAAAGCAGAGAAGGCAACAATCACGATACCTAGTATGGTTTTATTAACACCAAAAGAGTGATTTAGAGCATCAGTAATTGTGTTTGCCTGTACGGCATTGAAAACAAGGCCAAAAGCGATGATCAAGAAGATAGAGAATAGTGTTCCCATCCAGCGTTGACCTAGACCCTTTTCCATATAATAAGCTGGGCCGCCACGATATTGACCATCAACATCTTTAACTTTGTAAACTTGGGCAAGGGTTGATTCAATAAATGCTGTTGCCATCCCAAATAGTGCAATTAACCACATCCAGAAAATAGCACCTGGACCGCCAACAGTTAAAGCAACGGCAACACCAGCCATATTACCTGTACCGACACGAGCTGCCATTGAAGTACAGAATACTTGATAAGAACTGATGCCGTTTTCTAAGTCACGGCCACTTTTTAAGACATCAATCGCATGACGGAATTGACGGATTTGGATGAAGCCTAAGCGTAAAGTGAAGTAGACACCTACTGCAACCAGTAAGTAAACAAGTAGTTGGCCCCATAGAACGCCGTTTATTACGCCAATGATTGACATTAAGCCGTCATTTAATGACGTAATCCATGTTTCGTTAGTAACACTCATAAATTTTTCCTGTAACTAGACTCATGAAGCATCTGCAAAAGAGTGAACAATGAATGTCTCTTTCCATGATTGTTCGAGTAGTCGACTCTGTATAATAGATTTTCTGGTTGCTTAAAGTATGTTCAATCTAGGTGATAAATTTCACATACGAGAAACATTGAATCGACTGTGTAACCAAATTTAGCGGATGCAAAGTAGCATGAAATCTCGAAAATCCAACTAGATCTATATCACATAATTCGAATGAATTCCATGTAATAGATTTACAGGATAAATGCCCATATAAATTATATTGTTTTATTTCAATTGCTTATGTTTTTGATTGGATATGTTAGAGTTGTCAATTGTGAACAGCGTCCAAATACTCATAAACAAATTTTTAACGTAATATTAACTAAATTATGGGGTTTTATATAAGTCTGATATTTAAAAAATAGCTCATATTTTTTAACAAATTATTCTTGCTATATGAGAATTTAAAGTAACGATAAATTATTAATGCGTTGTTTTGGTGCAAAATAGATAAAAATGAGAATAGAAGGGGAGATCCATTAACCTCAGAAAGTGCTGTTGTTATCATTATTTTATTGATAAATGTAAAAGGATTTAATCTAAGGAAGATAAATGAATTATCAAATAGTGGGAAATTAAAGAAAATTATTTAAAAGCTGTTTTTTTGAGCGTTTTTAGCAGGGGAGCCAAGACGGACTAGGTAATGTTGGGTCAAAAAAGGTCAAAAATAATATGGTAGTATGCGCAGTTTGCTCATATGCAAATACTACCATTCTCATTTAATGATAATAAGGGACTTCATGGGTAGGACTTAACTTAGATGTAGTTATTTGTGTTTTCCATTCTGCTTCATCAATATAGAAACTATGTCCGCATAAACAAGTAAAACAACCGTTATCATCAATTAGGTATTCATCATTTTGCCCACAGGTTGGGCATAAAGGCAGCTTGTTCATTATTAAGATCCTATTCTTTATTATTATATATAGTGAGGTTCAGCGCTCTATCATTGATTTAGAACGGAAAATCCATTCACGTTTAAGAAAAAACGATACAGGGTAGAGCGCCATATTACTATGCATGGTATTACATATTTTATTGAGAATGGATAGTAAAAAGAGTGAAAAAAGACAAAACTTAGACTTAGGTTATAGTTTTAAGCGAGGAGATCAGAGTCGATGCTCTGATCTCCATCATATTAGAATAACCGTTTATTTACCTGCGGCTTCAATATGAATGATTTTTTTACAGTTTCCGTAAAATGATTTGGTACGTGGCGCTTTTTCCATCTGAGATACAAGAGATGCCGTCATATCTAGAGGTTCTGGTAGATTAATACGGACCTCGTTAAGGTACTTGCCTTTAGTACACGATAGACGAATACGATTGACCGCCTCTTTACCCATTTTATCGACCAGAATTTGTTTAAACTGATCTGCTTTGATGTTGCGACCAATGTTCTCTTTGATATATTGGCCGATTTCTGAGGCATCCACCTGCTTAACAAGGTCTACTGCCGTCATAAAATACTGATCTGCACTTTGAGTTTGGCAAGTGCCGTGCTTACGCCATTCATATTCACCAAATTTGGTCTGATAGTAAAAGTTTGGCATCCACGGGGCTATTTTATTGATCGTCGAACGTGATAGATCTAACTTATTGCTATCATCACAGTAGCCATAGTTTGTACCGCAACTTTTTTTATTTGGCCACAATCCATGAAGGGTCAAGTTGGTACTTGCCAATTTGCCACTATTAATTGCATCACATTCAGGCTTTTTCCCTTTATAAGAGAAGTGTTCACAAAATCCTGGCTGCCAGGTTAGTGCTAATACATAAGAATCAAAGTTGCCTGCTGTACTACAACTTCCACTTCCTTTGTTATTATTGGGAGTAGATGGTTTTGTTGTCGGTTTGCTTTGGCCTAGGAAATTGCTTTCGCCACAGCTACTTTTAACCCAACGAGTGAGAGGTGATGAGCCTGGTACTTTAATTTGTACCCAGTCGAAAGCCTCTTTGTTAATCGCTGTTATTTCATAGCGTTGTCCAACCGATAATTGAACGTTTTGTGGATTGCTTTGCTTTCTAAATGATTGAAAAGCGTCACAGGTTTGCTTTGCGGTAAAATCACCATGAGTTGGAATTGATGCATGGCTTAAAAGGGGGGTAAGCAAAAGAGAGCTGAGCAAAGAAAATCTAGTTATTTTTTTATTAGTAATCATAGGTAATGACAGGTTAGTGATAATAGATTGATTATATCTTATCCATAAGATTAAGAGTTATCCGAACCGTAAAAAAATTGTCAAAAGACCACATATATTCAAATGATTATCTCAAACATTAGCTCTTTTACCTCCCCATAGGTATTGGATAAAAACAATAATTGTGATCTTTATAGAGAATATGATGATGTAACCTACACATTAGTTACAATTTTACGTAGATTTTTGTTCACAACAGTGAAAACACAGAGTATATTTACGATTCCTATAGAATATAACTGCACAAAACCTTGATTTGTGATTATACTATCAGTAATAGCAAGCTTGCCTTTGGTAACTTTCTATAGGATTGAGCATAGTCTCCATTCACGAGACACCTAAATACTTATTCTTTATTTAGATATAATCACAGCATAATTGTATGCTGATTATAAGAACGAATATCTTTAACCTTCTTTGGTTAGAGAGCGTTTATGATTCCAGAGGTATTTCATGGACAATTTCGCTGCAGCGGAGAAAGCGCTGAGTGCAATGTTAAAAAATGTTAGTGCGACAGGTGAAGTAAAAGAAGCTCGTACTGATTACCGCCAAATTTTAATTGATTTTGCTGATGAAGTTCCTGGTCGTCAAAAGGCCGTGATTAAGCGTATGCCACTTCAGAAGATTAACAATCTTATCTCTGTTCTTCATGAGTTTAAAGAAGAAGCTCGTCAAGCTCGAATGATTGAGATTCTGGCTTTAATGGAAAAAGATGGTGTACATCCTGAAGATTTAATCCAGACAATCTCTGCTGAAGAAGAATAATCAGCACTTGTCTGACATACTCAAGTTATCTTAAATAATATATCGATAGATATTGAATGACTTATATTAATTTATTTATATAGGTAATTTTTTGTTATCTATTAGATATAAATACGAAGTAATATGTTTAGTTCAATCATACTGATTTTACTCGATTTTATTATCTGTTGTTAAGTGACTTGAGTATAAACCCGTTTTCAGTTGGTTATTCATTAAATAAACACAAATCACAGTCGTTTATCGATTCTCTAGCCCTGCCTATACTTAATGTAACTATCTTATCTATTTCTACTGTTTGTCTGGTACTTTTTATCATAAAAATACACTTTCAAGTATTACGAGAAAGATAACCTGTGATAACCTCGTTCTTCATTTAAAAAAGTGCAAGGTTTTGTGTGATGGATTTATCGCATCCTTTTATTGAAATTAATCAGTTAAATAAAACTTATGGTTCACAATGCGCTTTGTCAAACGTGTCTTTAACATTATCCCCTGGGCGCGTCCTAGGTCTTTTAGGGCATAATGGCGCGGGTAAGTCGACATTAATTGAATGCATATTAGGTTTGAGAGCAAGTCATGAGGCGATCAAAGTTTTTGGCTTGGATCCTGTTCGTGATCATATTGGCGTGATGTCGAATCTTTCCTATTTATCTGATAGTAATAGCCTTCCTATGTGGATGACGGTAAAGCAATTAGTCAAGTATGTATCTGGTATGAACAGTCATTTTGATAAGGTGCAAGCTATGCAGTACCTTAAAGATACAGATATTGAGTTAAAAGCTAAAATCGGACGATTATCTAAAGGTATGAAGCTTCAATTGCATCTTGCTTTGGTTATGGCTATTGATGCTAAGGTGCTAATTTTGGATGAGCCTACTTTAGGACTTGATCTTATTTATCGTGAACGCTTTTATACTGATGTTTTAGATTGGTACAAGAAAGGAAATAGAAGTCTTATTATAGCAAGTCATGAAATTGATGAGATTGAACATCTATTGACGGACATTGTTATATTAAAACAGGGAAAAGTTGTGTTATCTGAATCTAGAGAAGATTTAGAGCTCCGTTTTAATGCTCTATCAACTAGCGAAGATACAAAAGATAAAGCGCTGATGCTTAACCCAATTTATAGTAAGAAAGTATTAGGTCAGTGGTCTTTTTTGTTTAAAGATCGTGATATCGCAGAATTGAGTTCGTTAGGGCATGTGGCAAAGCCAAGTTTGTCTGAAATATTTCTAGCTATTCAACAGGGTGATTAAACGATGAAACAATTTTTTACGCTGTTGAGTAAAGAGCTCATCGAGCACAAGGTTATTTTTCGAATACCTCTCTTTTTAGCATTATTTCTAGTGCTTAATTTTATTTTGATTTTATACAATAGTAACGATGTTTCTTTCAATTTTAAGATTAATGGCTGGGAGCAATTTGATAACATTCAACTATCGATGGGATTTGGTGGTGTTATTGGTAGTATTAACACTCTAATTTGTGGTTTAGTTGCTGTAATTTGTTTTTTTGCTTATATGCCAAAGACCTTATTGAAGGAGAAGCAAGAGGGCAGTTGGAATTTTTGGCGCTCGATGCCTGTTTCAAATGTGAAGACATTAGGCGCAAAACTTGTGGTTGGATTGATCGTTATTCCTGCAATTAGTGTCGTTCTTTTAGTTTTTGCTGATTTTTGTTTTATGATCGTTGCTAAGCTATTGCTTTCCGATGCTTTATTACAATCAAGTTCGATAAATCTTCATGAGATGTTCATGCATATCATGAGCTATATCAATCGTATGATTGTAGTCAGCATTGGGTTATTGCCTATTGCTTGCGTATTATTAGTGCTTTCTCAACTAACCAATCATCCCCTTATTATACTTTTTGCCGTAACGGTGATGGTGAAAGTTTTGGGGTATACAATAAATGTGCTAAGTGGTTTTAGCCAATTTGTGAGTGACTGGAATAATATTTCTGTATCCGCTTTATTTGATACAAATCCTTGGCAAGAATTAGCAATTTTTAGTTCGATTGAACTTGGCTCTGTATTAATAATTACAGTTGGCTTATTTTGTTATGCTGTAAAGTTAATGTCTACGGAATTAAATAACTGAACAATAAATAGCGTTCAGTTATTTAATATTTATAAAAAAGAGAGCAAATGCTCTCTTTTTTATGCTGTAACAACCGATTCAATATAAGCAACTTCATTCTTATATTTACGAACATTACGAGATAACGTACCTTTTGGTAGTTCAAATCGTTTTTCCGCTTCATAGCTAGAAAGGCCATCAAATATAACAGCAGCTACGGCAACACGTTGGTTTTCTGATTTAAAAATTCGTTTAGCAATCACTTCGAATTGGCTATGGTTCATGACTATACTCACTAATGCTTGGGGCTGTTCAGATTCTGTGGGCATCACCACGCGTAATGCAGTGAATTCGTTAAACCGATACAGCTCAATGATTTACTTCAGACTTAATCAACAGATCAAGTAAACTATTGCTGTGAAATAAACAATAACAAGCTTAACCTTAACGAAAGGTGAATAGATTCCTTTTGATTGTAAGAATCATGTAAAAAATTGCTTAAAAAGAATCCGAATTAATAATATTTGTAAATTTATATGAAATAGGTTTCTTTTTTAATATTGATAATCAGAAATTAAGTTTTTAATTATAAAATAACTATATTTTTATAGGAATAATTATAAAAATACCCAAATAACAATAAGTCATTTGGGTATTTTATCTTTTTAATTAATAGCGCTTAACCAATCAGTCTTAATCCGCTTGGCAATGCATCACCAAATACACGTTTTGTTTCTGCTTCGGTAAGTTCTTTAATTTCCGATACCATCTGAATCCAGCTCTCTGGTGCTCGACTTGCTTTTAGCTTATCGATCACCTGTTGTCTTAATTCATCATTAACATCTAAAGTTCGATCACCTGTCATACGAGTCATCATAACTGCGGCAAAGCCAATATAACTCTCTTTACGCCAGTCAAACTCCATCAGTTCTGGTAAACAGTAGGCAATATGTTCAGCCGATAATAAATTATGAATATGGCCATAGAATGGTGTTCTTGTCGCAATTCGACCAATAGCCCACCAGTGAGCTTGGGCATGTTGAGGCTTTTGCAAACGGCCAAATAGCCACTCAATCAACTGTAACTTATTTTGGAATGGCAAATGCTCAAGAGAAGCCGCTAAGCGCACCATTTCTTCGTAACTGCGCTCTTGTAGTTCTTTCGCCAACTTACTATCGCGCGTTGCTACTGGATTGATGTATTTCGCAATGTCATGATAGATAACCAACTGTTGCTCTTGGCTTAAACCACCAGCTACTCGACGCCAGAATGTCCACCAGTCGCACCAGGTTTGTGGGTTATCAGCAAACTGAATACCTTGTTGGTACATATTCCAGATTTGCTCCATTTTGAAGTCATCAGCAGGGTAGCCAAAGCCTGGTCGCATAGTAAAGCCAGCCAATTTAAGCCAAGTACGTTCATGTAAATCAGAGCGACGACGGCGTTTACGACTTTCTAATAGAGCAGAAGCTAATTCACGTAAACACGGTGTTTCCCATGAGTCGCGATTACCTAACATCTTCTCAAGATCGTTACGTAGTGTTTTAACCGCATTGTTGTCACTATTTTTACTGCCACCGTAGACTTTTTTGATGGCATCGACAGCATCTGTCATACGAGGCGGTAGTTCACTTTCGGCTAAGGTACTCTGACTATCTTGACGATCTAATCGTGCAAGATCCTTACGAATCGCAAATTCAACTTTCCATCGTTTATTACTATCGCTAATGCTGACACACTCTATTTGTAAGGTGCCAACCTCGGTAAGCTGACAGGCAAGGGTGACTTCTTCTCGATCCTTTTGATTAGCTGCAAGCTCTGAACGGTCGGTATCGCTATCTAAAGTGGCAATAAATGGCGGTAACGTAATAAAACTATCGCCAATAAGTTCAATTAACTCGCCAGCTTGAGCCGTATTATCATCCGTAGTTGAAACCAAATTAAAACGAACGGGTTCGCCCAGTGTTAGCGCAAATTTACGATGTTTTAACGCGACTTCAGTACCTTCTTCAATCCCTTTGGGTAACAAACAAATTCCTTGCTTATGCTCATTATTTTGACCGATAACTAAGAAGAAGGCGCGAGCTGAACCACCACCGATTTTTAGTTGAGCACCATGACGCGCTTTTGCATAAGCAACTGCGCCAAGAGCAACCGCTAGATCTGGATGGGGATTTTTTAATTCAGTAATAGCATCTTCACGCCAATTGGAAAATAGCGTTAACGTGCGTTCAGATAATAGCGGGCTATTAAATACACCACCATTGAGCAGTACCGCCATTGGAATAGCTGGCTTATTTTCAGCAATGTTAATTGGGGTTTCTGCATGCTCGTTGTATTCAGCAAAAGCATTTCGACACACAGTAGAGTGCAGCTCGATAAATTGCGCTAGATGTTTGCTGATCGCAGGATCTGCAGCATAAGGCAGGCCAAACTCAACGACCGCCGCTTGACGCTGATTAGGTTGATCATCGTAGCTTGTGAGAGGGAAAAATCCATCTAAAGCGATATCGTGCACTTCTTGTCGAGTTAGTTCTATACTCTTTGCGCCACCAATCAGACGAGAACCGCTACCAAGTAGGGTGACTTTCGCTGAGTCAGGGGCTTGGCCTGAAAGTAATTGCTCTTTTACTCGGCGCGTTTGCTGGATAAGCTTAGATAGTGCTGCTGGGCTCAGTTTTTTACTCTCACCGTGAAGACGCTGCTCTGCGACATGAGCTAGTGCTAAGTCGATGTTATCACCGCCAAGCATCAGATGATCACCAACTCCAATTCGATCTAGGGTAAGTTGTTGGTCTTTATAACCCACTTTGATCAAGCTTAAGTCAGTCGTACCACCACCTACATCGCATACCATAAGAAGGGGTAAATCTTTAAGTAATGTATCGGCGTGTTCTCGATTTTGCGCATACCAGTCGTAACAAACTGCTTGTGGTTCTTCAAGTAGTAAAACTTTAGGCAGACCTGCGAGTTTTGCAGCCTCTAATGTTAAAGTGCGAGCAGATTCATCAAACGAAGCAGGCACCGTAATGACCACTTCTTGCTCTGCTAGTGGTGCATCTTTATGATGATAATCCCAAGCTTGACGTACATGGTTTAAATAGCTGGCACTGGCAATAACAGGAGAGACTTTTTCTACATCGGATTTAGATGCGGTTGATGACCAAGGCAAAATTGCATCATTACGGTCAACATTGGGATGAGATAACCAACTTTTAGCACTAACGACTTGTCGACCTTCAACCTTTGCGCCTAATTCTCGTGCAAATTCACCAATAATAACTGATTGAATATCACCAGAGACTGGTTGTTGATTCCATGGCAGCACCAGTTCATTTTCATTCATTTCACCTTTTGCTGGGTGATAACGAAATGAGGGTAGTAAGGCTTTACGAGCGACTTCGCCAGGAGCAATTAATTGGTCAATTTCAAAAATTTTAGTAGGACTGGTTTGTAAATCATCCGTAACCGGTGAATACGCGACCACTGTATGAGTTGTCCCTAAGTCGATACCGACTAAATAGCGAGGGGAAGAAGACATTGTGACTCCAGTAGTACTGATACGGTGAAAAAGAAGCAGTTTAATGGTAGGAGAGGGTATATACCTATATGCTTATACAAACACCGTATGGGTATAAAAAGGATAATAAAACGGCGCACCGTATGATGCGCCGTAAGTCTTAATTAGCTTTCGCGAACGTCGAATTCAACTTGCCATTTTTGACCATTCTCTGTTGAGATAGCCTCAAGGCAAAGTGTTCCTAATTCGGTAACTCGTGATGCCAATTTAACTGGAACCACTTCACCTGCGCTGCGACCTTCAGTAACAGGAAGTGTCACCTGAATTTCTGGCAATTCTTCCATCTCTTCTGGTTCCCACCAATCAAGATGTGTACCTGCTGTATCTTCACGACGAACAGTAGAACCAAAGAACTTGAAGTGAACAGGTTGACCGATGATCAGACCAAACTCTTGGCTTGGTACATTAACTTCAGAGCCTTCTTCCATACCGAAAGGAGCAACACATAGTGCTTCTAATGGTGGCTCCATACCTGGGATTGCAGGCATTGCGCTTTCGATACCAACATAGTAGCTGCTTGCGATACCACCACGAATACGAACACCTTTACCACGACGAACAGAGCCGTAGTAAGACGCACCACTAGCTACGGCAAGATCCAGATCAAGACCTTGTAGACGTTTTGCTTCTTCAGAACCTGCTGTCGTTAGCCAACTGTTAATGATTGACATTAGACGATCAGCAAGTAGTGATGATTTTAGAACACCACCGTTAAATAGAATCGCTGTTGGACGAATAAAGCCATCATGTACTTGTTCGTATTTCTCAAATAACTCTTCAACAGCTTGGCTTTGGCGACTTAAGAAGCTAGCAACATGACGAGAAACAGCGGCATCTTGCGCATAAGGCAGACCCATTTGAGTTAAAGCGCCACGAGCTGTTTGCACTGGCATCTCTTCAACCGCAGTTTGTGGGAAGAAACCTTCAACCAAAGTTTGCTGTACTTCTTCTTGAGTCAATTCAGTTTGTAGCGTACCACCAAGAAGTTTAGAGCCACGGCTTGGAACAACGATTGGAACGGATTTCAATTCACTGTCATTAAGAAGGTCTTCTTTGGCATCGCGACAAGCGTGAGTAATTGCCTGAACCTGCCATGGTTGAAGTTGCTTACCTTCTTGAGCTAGCTTCATCTTTAAACGATAAGCCAGCGCTAAATCCATGTTATCACCACCCAATAGGATGTGATCGCCTACAGCTACACGGTTTAGGGTTAAGTTGCCGTCATCTTCAGTTACTGCAACTAAAGAAAGGTCAGTAGTACCACCACCGATATCCACAACTAATACGATATCACCAACGCTCACTTGGTCGCGCCAGGTTTCATCGTTATTTTTGATCCAGCTGTAAACAGCAGCTTGAGGCTCTTCAAGTAGTGTTAAATGTTTAAAACCAACATTACGAGCAGCTTCTGCAGTTAGATCGCGAGCGGCTGGGTCAAAAGATGCAGGAACAGTAATTGTTACGTCCTGATCAAAAATAGGTGTTTCTGGATGAGCATTATTCCAAGCATCTGCAAGGTGCTCTAAATAGTTCTGTGTTGCTTCTACAGGAGAAACTTTCGCTACTTCATCAGGGCTATTAAGTGGCAAAAATGCATCACGACGGTTTACGCCACCATGGCAAAGCCAACTTTTAGCGCTCGAAATCAAACGAATAGGTGTTTTGCTACCTAATGTACGAGCCATTGCGCCCACAATAGCCTTAGGTTGAGCATTCCAAGGCAGAGCTGTATCACCAGGAGCCAATTCAGACTCATGTGCTTGATACATAAATGATGGCAATTGGCTGCGTTCTTCCACATTACCAGGGTTGGTTAGCTGTGGAATTGGCATGACAGTTACAGCGGCATCTTCGTCGTTTAAATCAACGTAAGAAAGGACACAGTGTGTTGTACCTAAATCGATACCAATACTGTAACGATGTTCTTGTGTTTCTTGCATTATAATTCTACCTCAGCGGCTGCAACGATATGAGCATCATGGCCTTCTGCAAGTTTAGGAAGCTTAACTTCAGTTACCTTCCAGCCGCGGTGGATCAATGTACCATTAAATGGAGCTTCGCCTACTACATTACCTGTTAGGCGTACTTCTGAAGCGTTGAAACCTTGAGGCAATGTAATGCGAGTTTCTTCATCTTCAGAACGAACAGGAGCGAAAGTAAAGTATTCATTAATTACTTTATGTCCACCCTCATGTACAACACGAGCTGCTGCACCGATATCTGCATCACTGAAGCCTTTTAGATCTTCTTGCATGAAATCAATAAAGCGTGCTTCTTGTTGTAATAAAGACAGCAGTTGTAGAGCTGAATCTGGTGTAGAAGTTTTCAGTTTTGGTTCCACTTCAACTTCAACAATCTTCTCTACTACTTTTTCGACTTCAACGATTTTCTCAACCGGTTTTTCAACAATCTTTTCGATAATCTTCTCAACCGGTTTTTCAACCTCAACGATTTTCTCTACTTCGACTTCTTTCTCGACAATTTTTTCAACTTCTACTGGTTTGCCTTTTTTAGCAATGTACATAACCAAAAGGATTAACACTAGAGCGCCAAGACCAACATGCACCATATCAAATGTGGTTGGTATTGCCGATAAATCAACAGTCATCTTAGAAAAATCAAAAGCCATATTCGTTTACTCTTAACAGTGAAAGGTCGATTCACTATGAACAATTTGGGGAGAATACTAACATAATCATGCAGTAATACACCTAAACCAGATCGAATTTTTATCTCAAAAACCAAGAGAATCGTTATGTTAGTTTATTTTATACGCAAAAATACGCCAGTTTTATGGTAAATGCCATGATAGATATGACAAGTTAGCCTAGTACAATGACGGCTTTGTGAGTGTTTTATCGACAATAATTTTGTATGACGATTTTAACTCTCAATCAAATCTCGCAAATACAGCCAAGTTGACGGTAATCTAAAGTGACTTAGGTATAAATCTATTACATTGATGGGGTTCGCCACTTGAATTTACAAAGGTTGCGGTGTTCAATACACAAAGTTTTTATTGTGAACATTTAGGATGAAGGTAATGTCTTCTGATGTAACAGGCTCTAGCGCTAAATATAAACGCCTTGAAGCTGGATACCGTGAAAAAGCTCTGAAAATATACCCTTGGGTTTGTGGTCGTTGTTCCCGTGAGTTCGTATACTCGAATCTACGAGAGTTAACGGTTCACCATGTTGATCATGACCACACCAATAACCCTGAAGATGGCAGTAACTGGGAGTTGCTGTGTCTATTCTGTCATGACCATGAGCATGAAAAATATACAGAAGCTGATAATGGTATGGGCAGTGTTATCAAAGCTGGGGAAGATGATCACCAGGTGGCGACATTCAATCCTTTTGCTGATCTAAAAGCCATGATGGCAAAGAATAAAAAATAATTTTATACAAACTTAAGCCTCAAGCTGATATTTATCCAGCTTGAGGCTTTTATTTATCTCTTATCTAACCTAAAAAAAGCAGGTGGGATTTGCTCTGTCATGATTAGGTGCCAAGAACCTGTAGTGGTAGGCCTAATAGTGCGTCACCAGTACCCGCAAAATACCAAATAATGCTAACCAATGCGCTGACTAAGCCAACATACCAAACGGCGGAAAAAATTTGACCGTAGCGATTTAATGGCAAAAGATGGCTATGGTGTCGGTATTTCCACTCAAAACCAATCTCTAGACAACCCATAATAAGCAAGAAACCCAAAAGGGTTAGGCCAAGCTGATAACTAATAATTACCCCGGCGATGGCTGCAATAGTACAGAGAGTGATACCCACTTTACTGTTCATTGAAAAGCTGATGCTTTTGAGTATATGACCACCATCAAGAGGCAGTATTGGCAGTAAATTAAAGAGATTGAGAAGGGCATTAAAAACAGCCAGTCCTGCAAAGAACATCTCTCCTGTAAGCCAATATAAAGCGGTACAGAGTATCGACATTATTAGACCAAAAACAGGGCCCATAATAGATATCACCACATCTTGCCAGCGAGTGTTGATTTTCTCATCACTTAGAGCCAGTCCACCTAAAAATGGAATCAAATAGATGCCTTTGGTTTTCATTCCAAAGTACTTCATGGCTCGAACATGACCATATTCATGGAATACAAGACAAGCGATGAGGGCAAGTGCAAACTTGAGAGAAAACAGCCAAGAGTAGGCGGCTAAGCTAACTGATGCGAGAATCACTTTGATCAGTTTGGCACTTTTTAGCGCTTTCATACCTAAAGAAACTAAACCGATTAGGCTAAATTTACGCTCAGCTTTAGGGGCCTCAACAGGGGCTTGTTGCTCGATATCTTTTTCAGTCCGCTGTCCTTGGGCAATGACTTCTTGGTTAGCAGTGGCATTATAGTGAAGGGCAAAAGGTTGCCATGAGAGTGATATTGCTAATTCACACAGAATCGTATCTTCACCATTACTAAGTTCGAATTGGTGGTGAAGTGGGGTATTATCAGCAGAAGCGGCAATCTGAGAGACTAAAGTGTTGTCCCAAAATAGTTGTTGCCATCCAGCCATTGAGCCTTCCAAGCGTAAATCTTTGCCTAAAAAACGAATATTCAATAATTCCAATGTAATTTCCTGATTTTACTGTTAATTGTATTACAATTTAGTTGCGTTTTTATCGTTTGGCTGTGTCTATTAAGTCTAAAAGTCCATCGTATTTTTAGATGTTCAAGAAATTATTCATGAATTTGGGTGATATTTCCATGTTTTAATCATTGTCGCTTCTATCTTCATCTTATTATCACTACAATGCCGCTCTACTTTATCGAAGTGTTACGCAACGATAATATTAAAAAAATAATAGGCTTTTAGCGTTATGACAAAATACAACGCTCCATCTTTTTCTTTATCTCTTCTTCATCCTCGTTACTGGAGAACATTGTGCTTAGTCGCTGTGATGTACAGTCTCAGCTGGCTTCCGTATTTTATGCAATATCATTTGGGACGGTGGATAGGGCGTTTTGCCATTAAACTGATGCCTAAACGTCGCCAAACGATTCGTCGAAATTTAGAATTGTGTTTTCCTGATATGGATACCAATGAACGCGAAGAGTTGATCAAACAAAATATTGATAACTCGGGACTTGCTTTGTTTGAAACAGGAATGGCTTGGTTCTGGCCCGATCTAAGAGTTGAGCGCCATGTCGATATCGAAGGATTGGAATATTTAGAGCAATTAGAGCGAGATGGGAAAGGGGCTCTTATGCTGGCTGTTCACTCGATGAATCTAGAGTTAGGTGCTCGCGCATTTGGTATTCAGATGTCTGGAATGGGGGTTTATCGACCAAATAATAATCCGTGCTTTGATTACTTTCAGTATAAAGGTCGAGCGCGTTCTAACCGAAGTTTGATTGATCGTAAAAATGTTCGCTGTATGTTGGATTCACTTAACAGTGGAGCTCGGGTTTGGTATGCGCCCGATCATGATTATGGTATGAAACGCTCAGCATTCGCGCCACTGTTTGCGGTGGAGAATGCGTGTACTACAACAGGAACCAGTTTGTTAGTTGATAACAGTGATTGTGCGATTGTTCCTTTTACTATTGTTCGATTAAATCAATCTGGTCAATATAAATTAACGATTCACAAGCCTCTTATCGATCAATTTCCAAAAGAAAACCCTGTCGAAGGAGCAAAGTTTGTTAATAAAATTGTTGAGCAATCAATATTGACTGAACCGAGCCAGTATATGTGGTTGCACCGTCGATTTAAAACACGTCCAGAAAACGAAGCTTCTTTGTATCTATAATTCTTGTATCTATAAATTGAAGTCCAAGCAAGAAAGTATGGCTTGCTTGGACCTTCTTCCCCTATATTCTCTCCACCTCTAGCCTCTTACGGCCATTTGGTATAATTCTTAATGGTTGCTGTATAAACAAACGCTAATATTGAACATCACTTGCAAGATCATGCTTTCTCACCATAAAATAAAAGATTCAATTATGTTACTGATGTAACAGAGTAATAATGATGGAATTTTTTGCAGATTATGAGCAAATTTACAGCCCCTACATTTCGTAAAGCTTTTTTACATCCTAAATATTGGCCGACATTATTTTTAGTCGGACTTATGTACCTTATCAGTTGGCTCCCGTACTTTATTCAATTTCGTATGGGTCAAGGCATCGGCCGTTTAGCCATGCATTTTATGAAAAAGCGTCGCCATACTATTGAGCGAAATCTAGAGCTGTGTTTTCCTGAAATGTCTGAGCAAGAGCGTGCACAGTTAATTCAAGAAAACATTGATAATACTGGTTTAGCATTGTTTGAGACCGGAATGGCTTGGTTTTGGCCTGATTTACGTGTTGAGCGCCATGTGCAAATTGAAGGATTAGAGCATATCCATAAACTGCAAGCAGAAGGACGAGGCGTTTTACTGATTGCAATCCATTCAATGAACCTTGAATTGGGTGCTCGTGCATTTGGTATGAAGACTCCTGGTGTTGGCGTTTATCGACCTAATAACAATCCATGTTTTGATTATTTCCAGTTTGAAGGCCGTATACGTTCAAATAAATATATGATTGATCGTAAAGATGTTAAGGGTATGCTCAAGGCGCTCGCCCATGGAGAGTTGATGTGGTACGCCCCAGATCATGATTATGGTCGTCGTCGTTCAACTTTTGCACCTTTATTTGCGGTCGAAAAGGCGTGTACAACAACAGGTACGAGTTTACTTGCTGATGCCTCTCATTGCGCGGTTGTTCCGTTTGCGATGATTCGTAATACCGACAGTGGACAATATACTTTGAAGATCTTCCCTGAATTAAGCGAATTTCCACATAACGATCCCGATACAGCCGCTGCTTATATAAATAAGGCGATTGAGCGCTCTATTATGGAAGCGCCAAGTCAATATATGTGGCTACATCGCCGTTTTAAAACACGTCCAGAAGGTGAAGAATCTCTGTACTGATTTACAGATGTAGAATTCTGAGCACTAAACCCAGAGTAGCGAAAATACTCTGGGTTTTTTATTATGAGTCTTCTTTCGCATTTCTTTTGTTTTTCCCTCGATATACAAAGTTGATTTAGATTCAATAGCAAAATGATTTGTTTTGATTTGGATATGACTTTGTTTTTCTCATTTCGTTATTTTTGTCGCTTACTTCTTATTGCTGTGCTTTGGTTATGCAGTACCAGTTCATTTGCTTGTATTGAGCGACAAATCAAAAACGTGTCTTTGTATGAGCCAAGCTGTGAGTTCTCGGTTAACCGTAAAGAGAGCATCAACAATAAAGCTTATGTTCAGTTTCAATATCAAAAGAAGAACTTGATGAAAACAATGCAAGTGATGCAATCATTAACGTCATCTCTGCCTTACGCAATATCGATTCACAGTTATCAAAATGGTTTTCGTAGTATGGTTGGTCCTGTAGAGCAAAAGGATATTGCAAAAGTTAAGCGCGCATTAGCTCAAAAAGGATATCGAGAGACACTAGTTAAATATTTAGCATCAAATTCTGATAGTGACTCTATTTCACAATCTCAAGCTGCGGCCCTTATTGCTCAATCCAGATCTCAAGCTCATCAAACTAGTAAAAAGATTGCGCAGCAGTATGTTGGTTATCGGATTGGTAAAGTTGGCACTAATGATTTGATCGTGCCAGTTAAGAAAGAGAGTAATGAGGCGATGTCTAATCGAGTTGGGCGTTTTGCCTATCAAGATGCTAAAGCCATTTGTCAGGGGATTCAGGGGCAAGCGAGTATAGCGACAGTGGATGAATATGCTGCAGTTCTTTCTTCAACAGAAGCGCTTAATAAGGTTGGTTTATCGGTACCATTTTGGCTAACGTCAGATGCTGTTATAACGCGCTCTTCAAAAGGATTAGAAAGACGGGCTGCATCGCCAAACATTCAGTATAACGTGCTCTGTTCATTATAAAGAAAAAGGCCGCAGAATAATCAACGGCCTTCATTTTGTTTCTCAGCGAATCATTTGAGTTGAAATGATTACATCGCTAATGAGTAGAAGATTGCAGAGATTGAGATTAGACCAATCACTGTAACAAATACGTTACTTAGCTTACCTGCATACTTGTGCATTGCTGGCACTTTCTTAATGGCATACATAGGCATGATAAACAGTAGCATCGCAATTACAGGACCACCAAGGCTCTCAATCATACCAAGAATACTTGGGTTGATTGTTGCTACGGCCCAAGTTGTTACTAGCATAAATACTGCGGTAAATGTATTTAGAGCTTTAGGGCTAATAGTTTTACCACGGCTACGCGCTGCTTTTGTAACAATACCATTTAGACCTTCACCTGCACCTAAATAGTGGCCAAGGAAAGATTTAGTGATTGCAATGATTGCAACAATTGGTGCTGCGTATGCAATAACAGGGGTATCAAAGTGGTTTGCTAAATAGGTCAGAATAGATACGTTCTGAGCTTTTGCTTCTGCTAGATCTGCTGGAGATAGGCTTAGTACACAGCTGAATACGAAGAACATTACAGTTACAACCATCATAACGTGTGCACGGCCTAGAATACGTGAACACTGAACTTCAGCATCTTTGCCATATTCTTTCTGTTTTGCCACTGCAAAAGATGAGATCACAGGAGAGTGGTTAAAAGAGAACACCATTACTGGAAGAATTAACCATACAGCCATAAAGATAGAGCTGATGCTGTCGCCTGCAGGGATTACTTGATCGAAAATTGCACCATTCCAGTAAGGAACTAGGTAAAGAGCCAGCATGATAAGAACCGCAACGAATGGGAATACAAGGATACTCATCGCTTTCACAATCAATTGCTCACCTAGACGTACAATCGCCATTAAACCTAAGATCAATACAAGAGCTAGGATAGGACGAGCTGGTGGAGTCATATGCAATTGGTGCTGCATAAAGCTCTCTACAGTGTTGGTTAATGCCACACTGTAAACTAATAGAATAGGGTAGATTGCGAAGAAGTACAGAATGGTAATCAATTGACCCATTTTAGCGCCAAAGTGTTCTTCAACTACTTCAGTAATATCTGCACCAGGGTTAGAGCTAGACAGTACAAAGCGAGTCATACCACGGTGTGCAAAGTACGTCATTGGCAGAGCTAGAAGTGCCATTACGATAAGAGGGATCAGACCACCCACACCAGCGTTAATTGGTAGGAATAGTGTGCCTGCACCTACAGCTGTACCGTATAGACCAAGTACCCAAACGGTATCGCTTTTGCTCCAGCCTAATTTTTTGCTGTTTGATGATGTATTCTGTGTCGTATTGTTTGCGGTGTCCATACTGGACATCTCCTTTATAGGTATTGTGTGGTATCAAATAGGCTATGTTGACGGCCTGTGATATCAAAGTGCCTCTAAAGGGTTCAATCCTTGTATCGTATTCACGATAAAAAGAGCAACAGACGAGATTTGATTTTAAATGGTATTGGTTTTGCAATTTAGGACGTAAATTGTATGACCAATAAAAGTGACGGTTCCGGTGTCATTGGTTAGCATTTCCTTGCTGGCATCAAATTGTTCGTTAATGTCTGCGAATCGCTCTAATCAATAACCTTATTAAAAATAATGAAACCCTTGTAGAAAGGTGGCGCAGTATAGGGGAAAGTATACGGTACAACTATTGATTTATGGCATTTAAGGTTTCGTTTGCGTAAAGATCATGCATATGTGGCAAACAACTTGATGAGAAGAAATAAGAGAGTCAATCTGATGTAATTAGAGTGTTAATTGTCACTAAGAAAAGTGTGATCTAGATCGAGTGAGAGGTATTCTAATATTTTTTTAATTTTACTAAAAAATGTTTATACGTCAAATTATTTTAAAAAAAAGAGAGTAAATTTACTCTCTTTTTTGAATTTAATATATTTTACAGCCTGATATTAGTCACGGAAATTATCAAACTGGAATGGTTGACCTAGGTCTTGTTCACGAACCAAAGCCATAGTTGCTTGTAGATCATCACGCTTCTTACCTGTCACGCGAAGCTTATCACCTTGGATTGAAACTTGAACTTTGATTTTTGAGTCTTTAACTGCTTTAACTAATTTTTTCGCGGTGGCTTGATCAATACCTTGTTTAAATTCGATATCTTGAGACGCAGTTTTTCCCGAGAAGTTAACAGTTTTACGCTCTAGAGAGTTTGCATCAACGCCACGTTTTGCTAGGTTGTTTCGCAAAATAGCTACGATTTGATCGATTTGGAATTCAGACTCAGATTTGATCTTCACTGTCTCTTTGTTCAGTTCGATGCTTGATTCTACGCCACGAAAATCAAAACGAGTGTCAAGTTCACGAATTGAGTTGTCTACTGCATTTTTGATTTCAACGTTATCGACTTCAGAAATGATGTCAAAAGATGGCATGTGTCTGGCCTCTATTTATTATGAAAGGTTATTTATACTTTAGATATTATACTCAAGTGACTTCAAGATGCTAGGTTCAGTAAAGTGTTATCACATAAGTGACTTTAAATGATAAAAGTGAGTATAAGAAAGATTTGCGGATTAGAAAGAGATTCAGAATGATCTTAGATATTTTGCAAGTGGATATGTTTAAATAGAAGAAGATAAATAAAAAGGAGCGAATGATATCGCCCCTAGTGTATTAGAATAATCAGTTTAAGCTTTAGTTTTGTGTCGCTTTAACTGCATCTGCTAGCATCTCAATCATGGTTGCAGTATCGTCCCAACCTAGACATGGGTCTGTAATCGAGCAACCGTATTGCAGATCATTTTCTTTGCCAGCTATTACAGCTTGGTTACCTTCAACAATAAAGCTCTCTGCCATAATACCAGCAATAGCACGGCTACCTGATTGTATTTGTTGGCAGATATCTGCAGCGACATCAAGTTGACGTTTATGCTGTTTTTGACAATTACCATGACTAAAGTCGATAACCAAGCGCTGCGGTAAGTCAAATTGAGCCAGAGTTTGACAAGATAGCGTTACATCATGCTCGCCATAGTTTGGCGCTTTACCACCACGAAGAATGATATGGCCATATGGATTACCAGAAGTACGGTAAATGGTCATTTGTCCATGCTTGTCTGGTGAGCAAAAAACATGTGGTGCACGAGTTGCGCGAATAGCATCAATGGCGATTTGAATATTACCATCGGTTCCATTTTTGAAACCAACAGGACAAGAAAGTCCAGAAGCCATTTCTCGATGGATCTGAGACTCTGTTGTACGAGCACCAATGGCACCCCAAGTAATCAAATCTGCTAAGTATTGACCGGTAACCATATCAAGGAATTCGGTTGCAGTTGGCATACCAAGCGCATTGACATCAACAAGCAGTTTGCGAGCTTTATGAAGTCCGGCTACCAAATCCAAACTGCCATCAAGGTGGGGATCGGAAACTAAACCTTTCCAGCCAACAACAGTTCGTGGTTTTTCAAAGTAAGTACGCATAACAATAAAAAGTTGATCACGGTACTTTTCTTGTAACGCATGTAAGCGTTTAGCATAATCAATCGCAGCCTCTGGATCATGAATTGAACAAGGTCCAACAATCACCAGTAAGCGAGAATCTTGGCCAGATAAAATGGCTTCTACTTGCTGTCGAGAGCGTGCAACATGCAGGGCTATCTCATCAGTTGTAGGGGAAGCAGCTTCGATTTCAGCAGGAGTTGGCATCACTCCAAGACTAACGGTGCGAAGTTCATCTGTTTTCATTGGCATATTATGTTTGCCTATTATCTAGTTTTGACGCGTGTAAGATAGCCCAAAACATCATGAGAATAAACCAAACTTGTGATATGTATTGGGTTTTTGTTTGAAAATAACTGAACTATAACGATTTATAGGCGAAAAGTTATCAATTATTGTTCAGGGCTATAAATGCGAGTTTGTTCCGAATGGATAAATGTAAGGATAGCTGATGAAAAATAAAGCAAATTGTGATTTACTAAAATCCAGTTAAGCATAATGCGATAGTTAGGATTTCGCATTTTTACAAGGTAGTTATGCATAATGATTAATCATAATAAAAATTTCGCACCAGCACATTTTTGTCCCGTTCATCGTTCCGAGGAAAAAAAGCCAGCTGATCCTATTTTGTTTTTCTTTGATGATATTTATCTGAAACTTGGGATTCACCCGTTAGCTCTAGTAGAACCTAATCGTTTAACTCATGATGAATATGAAGCGTTAACGGTTAATTACGATTACGAAAATGCCGCAGAATGGTGGTTAGAATGTGTCCAGAAGAGGCTAGTTGAGTTATCGGATAACGGACAAGTGGCTATACATATTTGTTTTTCTTATGCTGACCTGCACTGTTACTCAGATCTTATCGGAGCTCAATTACAACCCGAAGAGTTAAACCCTTATCTTGGTATGAGAGGGGTCTCCCGCTTCGTATCTCAGTCTTATAAATCTGTGTTTGAACTTGAATGTGAAGCGATCAAACGTTTTATGATCTCAACCTCAAACAGCCTTAATGTGTATATTCCATATATTCGAACCAGCAGCGAGTCTGCAACTGCCATTGATATTCTTGCTGAACAAGGTTTATATCGAGGGGTTAACGGATTAAAGGTTCATTTGCTGGCTTCTCTTCCTGCCAATTTGCTTTGTGCTGATAAACTGCTGCACTATTTTGATGGCTACGTGGTTGATATTAAGTCCTTATATCAACTGACACTTGGTTTTGATGCCTCTAATAAACAATTGCACTATAGCTTTGATGGCCGTAATGAAGCTTTACATGAATTATTAGAATCGGTTCGAAGTCAAACCGATAAGGTTAATAAACCGTGTGCGATTTTCTTCCGCGGGTTAGACGAATATCCGCAATTTTCCCGGTGGTTGCTAGAAAATAATATTGAGAATATCTGGACTTAAATCGGTCTATTGTTTTTTTTTAGGTTAACGACTTCTCATCTGGGTACTTTTCATCTAGGTATAGAGTAGAAGTCGTTTTCATGGCTTATTACCGTCGCAATAACTTTCTGGGTACAACCTCAACCCCAGCTTGATATCGTTTGGCCGATGCATTCAGCGCTAACTCTAAGGCTGTTTCTGCAATAACCTCAAATTGCTGAGACAATGATTGTACTTTTATCGGTAAAAAATCTAGCAAACGATTATCACCGAATGTCGCCAACTTAACGTGTTTAAAATGTTCAGGGTAGAGTAGTAAACAATCCAGTACCCCTTCAAAGAGTGTGTATGAAGTTGCTAAAATCACCTCAGGAACTGTATCTGTATTTACCCAATTTGTGACCAGTTTTTTCCCTTCTGTACGGCTAAATTGTTTACCATAAGCCAGTGTTATTGTGGCATCAGAGTATAACTGAGCGGCAGAGATAAAGCCTTGTTCACGTTCTTTTGATACTCCGAGCTCCTTCATTGCACCAATCAATCCCACCGTTTTTATGCTTTTATCCATAACAGCTTTTGTGAGTTCATAAGCACCCATTAAATCTTCACTGATAACTGACGCAAAATGCTCATCGGTTAAAGGACGGTCAATGGCAATAATGGGAACATTTTTCTGCTGTAGCTGTTGATAAAAAGGTGTATCGGGCGGTAGAACAGTTGCCACAATTAAAGCATCAATACGGCGGCTAATGAGATTTTCTGCCACTTTCATCTCGGTTTCGCCATCATCATCTGAGCATGCAATAATTAATTGATAGCCTGCTCGTCGTGCATCACGCTCAAGCAATTTAGCGATTTTAGCGTAACTGGTGTTTTCCAGATCGGGAATGATTAAGCCAAAAGATCGACTGGATCCAGCACGTAACGAAGAGGCGGCATGATCTGGACGAAAATTATGCTCATCAACAACGGCCATCACTTTTTGCTGTGTTTTTTCGCTAATGCGATATTTCTGGGCTTTGCCATTGATAACATAGCTAGCCGTTGTGCGTGAAACACCAGCCAGTTTTGCAATTTCATCTAAAGTCATATCTACCTTTATTTAATACGTCTTTATCATCCATATAACCGAATGAGATTGGTTATGGATAAGCTAATACTAAAATAACGTTATTTGAATACAGCGGTAATGTGCAGTCTTTGCACCTAAAAACTACGTTAGGATAGCGCTAATCGGGTATATGTAATCGAATTCTTACTGTATAGATACCTTAAACACATCATCTAACACTTCTTTTTGTGCTTACTGTGCGCAGGATCATAATTTATTTATTCGGCTTTAAAGAATATTTGCAATCATAGCTGAAACCATTCAGCATGTCAGCTGAAAGGTTTCAGCAGAGTATCAATACGAAAATGAAATCTATATTTTGTACTTTATGAGATGTAGTTTTTATTAATCGTATTAAGGTTATGACTATCTATTTGATTTTTTGCCGAAACTTTTTATTGAACTAAAAGCTGAAACGATTCAGCGTATTTTACAATGTTAGCCTCTAGCGCAATTAATTGTGAGTGAGATACTGAGGTTACAAGACAAAGTGCATGAAAATTATGGAGCACACTATGTTGTCATTAACAAATAACGATATTGCATTAGAAAAAGCTGCGACTAATAAAACTGACGCGATTCGAGCCATCGCAGCTGACTTGACTGACGCTGGATTAGTTGAAGCTGGTTATGTTGAAGGAATGCTGGCTCGCGAAGCTCAAAACTCAACATTTTTAGGTAATGGTATTGCAATTCCACATGGGACAACCGATACCAGAGAGCTTGTTAAGCAAACGGGCGTTAAAGTTCATCATTTCCCTCATGGGGTTGATTGGGGTGATGGTAAAACGGTCTACCTAGCGATCGGTATTGCCGCTAAATCGGATGAGCATTTAGGTATTTTAAAACAACTAACCAAAGTGCTATCGGCTGATGGTGTTGAGCAGCAGCTTAAAGATTGCCAAAGTGCTGATGAAATTATTTCGATTCTTAATGGTGAGCAACAAACTGAAGTTGAGTTTGATCCAAGTTTGATGCAGTTGAATTTCCCTGCGACTGACTTGGTGCAATTAATTGCTGTAGCGGGTGGTTTAATTAAAAATCGACAGTTCGCATCTAATAAAAGTGTTGCCGATGCTATTGCTCATGGGGCGACATATTTAGGTCAAGGTTTATGGCTGGCTCGAACTTCGGTTGATGTATCTCGAACCACTTTGGCTTGGGTGACGGTGCAAAATGAATTTGTAGAAGAGGGTAAACCAGTTAAAGGTCTGCTTTTGGTTGCTGCGTGTAATCAGGCCCACGTTGCGAGTCTTAATTTATTGGCTCATTTGATCAGCAAACAGAAAATTGCAGAGTTATTAGCTTCATCAGAAGATAAGGTACGGGTGCTTTTAACTGAGCCATTAATCGAAGGGGAGTCTCAAGTCTTTACGATCCATAACCCTCACGGTCTACATGCTCGTCCAAGTGCAATGTTAGTGAATGTGGCTAAGCAGTTTAACTCTAATATCCATGTAGTAAATCTGGATGGTGAAGGGAAAGGGGCTAACGCAAAAAGCTTAATGAAAGTGATTACCTTAGGGGTGAAGTGTGGCCATCGTTTGGAATTTACAGCACAAGGTGATGATGCTGATAAAGCGTTGCAGGCGATTGGTAAAGCGATTGAAGATGGCTTAGGTGAGGGTAAATAAATGACAAATCAAATAAAAAAGGTTGTTGCTGTCACACTTAATCCTGCGCTGGATCTAACGGGTAGTTTAGCTTCACTTCAAACCGGTTCAGTAAATCTAATTGATAGCTCGGATTTTCATCCTGCGGGTAAAGGGGTCAATGTCGCTAAGGTACTGTCTGATCTCGGTGCTCAAGTTACGGTTACAGGCTTGCTGGGTGAAGACAATCAAGAAGCGTTTAATCAACTATTTAATGAACTTGGCGTTAATGATCAGTTTGTGCGTGTTCCTGGTGCGACACGGATAAATGTCAAGTTAGTAGAAAATTCTGGACAGGTTACAGATTTAAACTTCCCTGGAATTTACGTTACCGATGCTGATATCGCACGATTTGAACAGACTCTGTTTTTGTTGGCTGAAAGTCATGATGTGTTCGTAATCGCGGGAAGTTTACCAAAGGGTATTTCCCCTGAACTTTGTGCTAGTTGGGTTGAAAAATTAGGTCAATTAGGTAAGCAGGTCTTTTTTGATAGCAGTAAAGCAGCTCTTGCAGCCGGATTAGATGCTCAGCCTTGGTTGGTTAAACCAAATGATGAAGAGTTAGGTGATTTCTTAGGCAAAGAGTTAACGACTCAAAAGCAAATTATTGAAGCTGCAGAGACGCTTGCTCAGAAAAAGATTAGCAATGTCGTGATCTCTCTTGGTGCAGAAGGTGTGT
Organism: Photobacterium damselae subsp. damselae; assembly: GCF_038086725.1. Taxonomy (NCBI): domain Bacteria; kingdom Pseudomonadati; phylum Pseudomonadota; class Gammaproteobacteria; order Vibrionales; family Vibrionaceae; genus Photobacterium; species Photobacterium damselae. The sequence continues at coordinate 1,864,501 of NZ_CP146970.1, read as the reverse complement.
TGTGGTTAAACCAAGAGGGTTGGCTCGCTTCTAAGCCTCCTAAAATGCAGGTAGTCAGTACTGTTGGTGCGGGTGATACCTTAGTAGCTGGTTTATGCTGGGGTCATATTAATGGTTGGAATAAAGAGACTTCTCTTCGATTTGCAACGGCCTTATCAGCATTAGCTGTGAGCCAAGTTGGGGTTGGTGCAGAAGATCATGATGTTATTAAGCAAGTTGAACAACAAGTACAAATTACAACAGTTTGCAAAGGTTGAGGGATGATTATGAAAATAGCGATTGTTACCGCCTGCCAAAGCGGAATTGCCAATAGTATTATTGCTGCAGGTTTACTTGATAAAGCAACGGCGGAATTGGGTTGGGAAGCGGCCATTGAATGTCAGTCATCGGTTGTGGATGGCAAAACATTAACTGTCGATGAGATTAACCAAGCAGACTGTGTTGTTGTTGCCACAAGTAAAACATTAGACTTACAACGTTTTGTTGGTAAAAAAGTTTATGTTGCTGATATTGCAGATTGTTTTGAAAATACGAAGACGTTTTTAGAGCAAGCTGTAGCCAAAGCACAAACTTTAGACAAGGTTACTGCTCCAAGTATTGTGGAACAACCAGCTTCAGGTACAAAACGTATTGTTGCCATTACTGCATGTCCAACGGGAGTGGCTCATACCTTTATGGCTGCTGAAGCGCTAGAAGAGGAAGGTCAGCGTCAAGGTTACGAGATTAAGGTTGAAACTCGTGGTTCGGTTGGTGCGAAAAATCAACTGACAGCAGATGAAATTGCAGCCGCTGATCTTGTGATTATTGCTGCTGATATTGAAGTGGATTTATCTCGTTTTGCTGGTAAAAAACTCTATAAAACCAGCACTGGAGCTGCACTTAAGAAAACAAAAGAAGAGTTTGCTAAGGCTTTTGCAACAGCAACGACATATCAACAAGATGCAGCTAATTCAACAGCTGAAACTAAAGAAGAGAAAACAGGTGCTTATAAACACTTAATGACGGGTGTTTCTCACATGCTTCCTCTTGTTGTTGCTGGTGGTCTTTCTATTGCGCTATCGTTTGTTTTTGGTATTGAAGCCTTTAAGCAAGAAGGTACGTTAGCTGCAGCTCTAATGACTATTGGTGGTGGCTCTGCATTTGCCCTAATGGTGCCAGTGCTTGCGGGCTTTATTGCATTTTCTATTGCTGACCGTCCGGGTTTAGCTCCTGGTTTAATTGGTGGTATGTTGGCGAGTTCAACAGGCGCTGGTTTCCTTGGTGGTATTGTTGCCGGTTTCCTTGCTGGTTACAGTGCAAAATTCCTCGCTAATAATGTTAAGCTGCCTCAATCAATGGAAGCACTTAAGCCGATTTTAATCATTCCATTGGTATCCAGTTTGTTTACTGGCTTGGTGATGATTTATGTTGTTGGTGGTCCAGTTTCTGCTGCAATGACAGGATTAACTGAGTTCCTTAACAACATGGGATCAGCAAACGCAGTTCTACTTGGTATTATTCTTGGCTGTATGATGTGTTTTGACCTCGGTGGTCCGGTAAACAAAGCTGCTTATACTTTTGGTGTTGGTCTACTAGCCTCTCAAACCTATGCGCCAATGGCAGCAGTAATGGCAGCGGGTATGGTACCAGCTATGGGTATGGGTTTATCGACATTCCTTGCAAAACGTAAGTTTAACCAGAACGAGCAAGAAGCGGGTAAAGCCTCATTTGTTCTTGGATTATGCTTTATCTCTGAAGGTGCAATCCCATTTGCGGCTAAAGATCCGATGCGCGTAATTCCTTGTTGTATGGCTGGTGGTGCATTAACTGGTGCGTTATCCATGTTATTTGGTGCAAAATTGATGGCTCCACACGGTGGCTTGTTTGTGCTACTTATCCCGAATGCGATTACACCTGTATTTGGTTATTTGATTGCGATTGCCGCTGGTACAATTTTAACTGGTGTCGCTTATGCTTTCGTTAAGAAAACCGATCAAGAGTTAGTATCAGCTAAAGCATAACAGACTGGTAACTACTCGTATCAACTGAAAACCTCTGGGAGCGATCTCAGGGGTTTTTTGCAAATTGCGTCTATATAAAAATGTTAATAGCTATAGTGTGTTGATATCTAATAATTAATTGTTGGCTGAATATTTGCTTAGTTATGACTGTATACTCAAACTATTCATCTTGAAATTAATTATTCGATGTTATTTGAGTATCATGATACTTAGGAAGGGGATCATATATGCTCAGTCGTTATAGCCTACTTACGTTCATCTTATTTTTTATAATAACGATGCTTGTGCTTTATACACAAAAAATTTTAGCGAATGAGACCTTTGTTATTACCCCTTTAGAGTTACAGACAAAGCTGAGTTCACAACCTAATAGTCTTTTAATTTATGATGTTCGAAGTGTTGAACAATATAATACGGAACATATCCCTCAAGCCATCAGTTTTCCTTTTATGTCAACCTATGAAAAAAAGAATAATGGCTATTATGTTAAAGATAAAAAACATATTGAATTTTTACTGAGAGAACATGGTATAACGAACGATAAAATGATTGTTCTATATGATGATGGTAGCCTATTTCATGCATCTAGACTTTACTGGGTATTAGCGTTATATGGTGTGAAAAATATTAAAATTATAAATGGTGGATTGACATTATGGAAACAGCAATACTCAACCTCTAAAATTAGAACTAATGTATCAAACTCTGAATATATTCCTATTCTCAATTCAAGTATCTATGCTAATCAAATCATTGTAAAAATTGCTTCTCATAACCAAGATATCTATAGTCTATTAGACTCTAGAAGTTACGAAGAATACATTGGAGAAACCTCTGTCACAGACAAACAAGGCCGTATCCCTAATGCGCTCTTTATTAATTTAAAAGATTTTTTTGTTGAGTTACCTAATGGTGTTAATTGGCTAAAAAATATTGAGTATTTAAAAGATAATTTATCTCATATACCAAGAACAAAAAAGATAATAACTTATTGTAATAAAGGTACTGCGTCAGGACTGTCTTTTTTAATACTTAAGTATGCGGGTTATGATGTAGCGCATTATGATGGCTCTTGGATTGATTGGTCTAATCATAATCTACCCATAGAGAAGTAGTAAGATTATGGCTAAATGGAACTTAGGTATAAAAGTTATTATTCATGAGAATAAGCAAAAAGAAAGGGAATTTCGTTCTATAAGACTCTTTTGGAAGATGTTTTTATCATTGTTATTTATATTAACAATTTCCACAATAGCAACAATGTCTACAGCACACTATTTCAATACTGAGAAGATTAAAAAATATACCGACCATTTAATGAATGCTTCCGCTCCTCTTATTGTAGACTCTATTCTTTATTCAAATACTGATTCTTCGATTGAACTGAATAGAATGTTAAGTAATTATCCAGAATATTTGCTTGTCTATTTTTATGATTCTAACAATAAAATCATCCATGCTTACCACAGTATGTCATTAACACCTAAAGACCATGCGGCAATAAGAACTGATATATTAAAAGGGAATTATGCGTTTCATTCGGCAGTTTTGTATGACGGAAAACCGATAATAAAATATTCAGTTTTATATGATATGTCACTGTTTTTTGATGGCGTTTTTTTCCAAGTTTTGCTTCTTATTACCCCATTCTTGCTATGCTTGTTTATGATTATGTTGTATCTCAAGAAAAGAATTATAGAGCCTATAAATTCAATCATTGAGCATCTTCCCCATATGGGCTCAAATGTCATAGATATCAGAGAGTGTAAAGATGCAGAAGAAGAAGTTTATTTACTTGCTAATGAAATAAAAAAAGCAGATTCATGTATTTATCATAATGATAGAAAATTACGAGAAGTAAATAGAGCATTAATCAATAAAACCCATGAGTTGAATAAAGCAATAAAAGTAAAATCTGAATTTATGGCAAATATGAGTCATGAAATCAGAACCCCGATGAATGGAGTGGTTGGTTTTACTCAATGTTTAGAAGAGATGGAACTTGATAATGAGTCAAAAAAATATGTCAAATACATTAAAGATTCAGCATCTGGTTTATTATCCATCATTAACGAAATTCTAGATTTTTCAAGATTAGAAAATGGTAATGTTGAAGTTAGCAATAACAAATTTAACCTATCTGAATTTATTGATGAAATAGGCTCGGTTATCCTAATCCAAGCGAATAATAAAAAATTAACCTTTGCTTGTCGTATTGATAAAGATCTTCATGCAACCTATATTGGCGATGAAGGAAAAATACGACAGATACTATTAAATTTACTCGGCAATGCAATCAAGTTTACCCATGAAGGCAGTATTGAACTCGTTGTTGAAAAGATACAGGATGATAATAGTCAGACAGATTGTTTACGTTTTCGGGTTATTGATACTGGAATTGGCATCAGCAGTGAAAAACAAAGTGCTATTTTTGAAGCTTATCAGCAGGCCGATGGCTCAATATCACGACAATTTGGTGGAACAGGCCTGGGTTTAGCCATTTCTAGCCGTCTATGTTTTTTACTTAATAGTGAGCTAAATGTCATTAGTAATGAAACAGAAGGTTCTGAGTTTTATTTCGATCTTGTACTTGAATCTACCACGAGTTCTTTGATGAAAGCATCAATATCAGAGAGTAATCATTTTGATCTCAGCAGTTACCAACATAAACATATTGTGGTTGCAGAAGACAGTAAGGTGAATCAGAAGCTCATTGAAACATTATTAAAAACAATGAAGGTAACTAATATTCATATCGTAAATGATGGGGTTGAAGTCACCAGTTATATTGAAAAAAATGGGGCTGATTTAGTCTTAATGGATTGCCAAATGCCACGAATGGGAGGAATTGAAGCTACTCAAGCCATAAGGAATATGTCTTCCATTGAACAACCGATAATCATTGCGCTAACTGCCAATGTATTACCTGAAGAAAAAGAAAACTGTTTTCGAGCCGGTATGAATGATTACCTTCCTAAACCCATTGTTAAACAAGCATTATTCATAGCTTTACGAAACGCCCTCGCTTCATCACTATAGTAAAGCTTCTCTCCTGTTATTAGCCTAGTCAGAATCAAATGCTAATCAAAACTATTACAATAATCGTCAGAACTGATTGGCGAATCAGACTAAAATCGGTAGAATCAGATCTAACAAATATCGGCTAGATTTGATAAGTTACGCATAAGCGCGTGATATCGCATTGAATAAAGTAGAGTAAGATGGCAGTTTTAGAAATTTTAACCGAACCAAATCCAAAGTTACGTGTACAGGCAGAAGATGTTGTAGACGTAAAAGCAGAGCACATTCAGACACTTGTTGATGATATGCTTCAAACTATGTACGAAACTGGTAATGGTATTGGTTTAGCTGCACCTCAAGTAGGTCGTAAAGAAGCGATCATTGTGATTGATCTGTCTGAAGAGCGTAATGAACCTCAAGTTTTCATCAACCCAAAAATTGTTCGTGGTGAAAATCCAGTAGTAGGTCAAGAAGGTTGTCTATCTGTACCTGATTACTATGCTGATGTTGAGCGTTTCGAAAAGATCGCGATTACAGCGTTAGATCGTGATGGTAATGAGATCAATATGGAGCGTGATGATTTCTTAGCAATCGCACTTCAGCACGAAATTGATCACTTAAAAGGTATTCTATTTATTGATTATCTATCGCCTCTTAAGCGTCAAATGGCGATGAAGAAAGTGAAGAAATACCTACGCTCTCAGGGTATCAAATAAGATCGTTCTACATAAATAGATTCTAAAAGGCTGCTATTGATGATAGTGGCCTTTTTTATGGCCAGCGAAAATCTCGGATTCGTTCATCTGCAATATAGTAAACGGTATCTTCAGGTCTAATTTCTTGACTGAGTGCCGGATTAACAATAATGCCGTTGGAATTTTCAATCGCTATCAGTATGGCATCGTGTTCAATTTTAAGATGTGAAAATAACTCAGAGACTTGTGTTGGTTTTTTATCGACGGGATATTTTACGGAATATTGAGTCATTCCTTCATGGGTACTTAATAATTCATGATGAAGCTTACTGGATCCAGGATCAATGGCTGATTTTGCCAACATCTCAACATCGACAGAAGGAATACACTCGGCATTAGGGCAGTGTAACTTCAATAGAGGTGTTAGGGAGTCGTCATTAAAATAAACGAGAATATGAGCTTTAGGGTTGTAATTGGCACAGATTAGTGCAGCCGTGAAGGTTATATCATCTTCAGGGTTATCGATAATGATGCAACTGGCTTGTTCAAGACTGGTTCTTCTCATCTCTTCAATATTTGTGTAGTGATTGATACGAACAAATTCAATTTCGCCAGGTAAAGGGTTTTCTATTTCGGAACGAGTACAAAGAACAATTGGACGGTAACCTTTCTCTTCATATTGCAGCATCTTAATTAAATGTAGAGTTCTTTTTTCATTCCAGCCTAAGATTAAAATATGATTCTTCAATTTAACCTCTCGTCTTCCTAATAAGCCACTACGCCAGTAAAGAATTAAACTACTTGTTACTCTTCCAATTGTGAGTGCAAATAATCCTAATCCTCCGGGAATAATAAATAGTGCCACAATCCATTTACCAGCTGGTGTTGTCGGAGATAAATCACCATAGCCAACGGTTGAAGCGGTAACAAATAGATAATAGATAAAATCAGTAATCGAATGAGTTAATGCTATCTCATTTGCAATAAATAGGAGTATCCAACTAGTAAGAATATAGCCGACAAGGGCAAATAGCAGATTACGCCCTGTGAGTTGGGTAAAGTGTTTAACGGCCCAGCGTTGAAATAATATCCAGAGTGACACTATATTTCTCCGTATTTTCAGGCTTATCTTACTTGTGAAGATCTTCTGAAAGTATAGGAGAAAATAGTAAGTTAATGTATCAATAGTCTTTGTTATTGAGAGCCGAGTCGCCAATTGGACTCCTCGACTCTTTTTGAAGATGCGTTATTGCGTTAAATTGCAATATTCTTCTTTACAAGATAGCTCAACACTGTGCCCTAAAATTACAGGGCGGTTATATTTTCCATGCCCAATAAAAGGGAAATAATAAACAGGTTTATTCAGCTGTTGTGCAAAACGTTCTAGCACAGTTTTATACATTAATCGTTCAGGATCGGTTGGATCGGCAGGGTAGTACTGACCAAAAATAACTGCGTTGACATCGAACTGATTTAAAAACAAGATCTGTTGTAATAAACGATCGAGCTGACGGAAAGAGACGCCGACATCTTCGAGTAACAAGACTTTGTTTTTAAAATCGTAGCTGTATTTTGTACCAAATGTGGCAGCAACTAATGTGTGATTACCACCTACTAATGTGCCATTGACTTTTGCGGTTTTGGCAAGGTCATTAAGAGGAAGGACGTAATCATATTCCACACCATTTTTAAGCAACTCGCTAATATTTGGCAGTGGCTCTTGATTAAAACCACCCATCTCTAAATTGGTTGCTGCAGTCACGCCATGAATAGAGGGCCAGCCTAATTCTTGGTTGACAAAATGATGTAAAGCAGTGACATCACTAAAACCGACAAGCACTTTGGGCTTTGCTGATTTTAATTCGTCTTTATGTTGTTCCAGATACGGTAGCAGATTAAGGGCACCACCACCTCCACGCACAAACCATAAAATATCGATGTTGTCATCGGTTAGAGCGCGAATAAGATCTTTGGCGCGTTTCTGGTCTGTATTAACGTAACCAAAATCAGAAATGACTTGATCCAAATATTGCAGCGATACGCTATAACCTTTTTGTTCAAGGTTTTGTTGTATTTGTGGCAGTTGAGAGTCATCAAATTGGGTTGAACTTGAGACCAATGCGACATTATTTACGTTCGATGCAAAAGCGGTAATAGGTACTAACATGGCAAATATCAGTGCTTTTAACACATGTTCCTCTAAAATTTTGTTTGTATGCCCAAATACCATAATGTAATTTAGACATAGCCGTTTCCGTGACTTTTCTGTAACTATAACAGGGTTTTGTTAGCGATCAGTCAGCAGGATAAATTGCACCTAAGCTAGTGAGTGCTTTAGCCCCCGTCACTTCTGGCAGATTGCCCGGTTGATGATGCATGGTACGATAAGCTAACCATGCAAATGCCATGGCCTCCATATTATCAATATCAACGCCTCGATCTGCGGTTGTCATTACATCCCAATCAGGAAGCAACATTGCCAGTCTTTCCATAAGCAAAGGATTATGAGCTCCGCCGCCACACACGAACAGTTCTTTTGTAGTCGTACTGCTTCCGTGTTTGCGTACTTCATCTGCAATAGTAACAGCAGTGTATTCAGCAAGCGTAGCCTGTATATCTTGCGGAGAGAGTGGTTGCGAGTTCATTGCTTCGAGTTTCGATAAATGCATATCTAACCATGGCAAATTAAATAACTCTCGGCCCGTACTTTTAGGAGCAGAGAGTTGCAAATATGGTTCTTGCATTAAACGGGTGAGCAGTGGTTGATTGACAGTACCTGTTTTTGCCCACGTGGCATCTTTGTCGTAACTACGGTCAAGATGACGCTGAATCCATGCGTCCATCAACATATTACCAGGACCTGTATCGTAGCCTGTAACGGCGCAAGTTGGCTCTAAAACAGTGATATTTGCGATACCACCAATATTTAAAATAACTCGAGTGAGATCAGGAACGCTAAACAGTTGTTGATGGAATGCCGGCACAAGGGGAGCACCTTGGCCACCTAAAGCCATATCCTTGCGACGAAAATCTGCAATGGTGGTAATGCCTGTTTTAGCTGCAATAATATTGGCATCACCAATTTGCATGGTAAAAGCGTATTGACTCTGCGGTGAGTGAAACACAGTCTGTCCATGGCTACCAATCGCCGTGATCTCAGATGCTGGAGTTTGAGTGTGATCCAGTAACGCAAGAACGGCATCGGCAAAAAGGTGGCCTAAGCGATGATCCAGTTCTCCGATAATTTGTAGGCTGGTTGGTTGACCTAGACAGATATCTAATAAAGATTGTTTAAGGTTTTTTCCCATCGGAAAGGCGTGATGACCTAGCAATTTGATCTGTTTGTCATCCATTTCAACCAGCACAGCATCAACGCCATCCATGCTGGTGCCAGACATCAATCCAATATATTTTTCCATAGCCGCAGCCCTTAACGTATTTTTATCTATCTATAGTGGCAAATGTTGAGTGACATAATCAATAAAAACTCGTACACGTGCGGGCATATATTTGGTTTGTGCGTATTGCAGGGCGATGACTCCTTGATAGTTACCTCGAATTGTCCATTCTGGTAATACATCGATAACACTGCCTTCAGCTAGTGCTTCTTTAATGACAAAGTCAGGAAAAATACCGATCCCTAGGCCATCTTGTACGCCTTTTAAACGCATCTGAGAATGGTTAACGGCATAACGCCCCGTAACTGCAATGCTGTGTCTCTCGGTACCTTGATGAAACTCCCAAATATGATCGGTGTTGGTCTCTCCCAAATAGATACAATCATGATGTTTAAGCTCCAAAGGATGTTGAGGGAGCCCTTTACGAGCAATGTAATCAGGGCTTGCACACAATACTAGATTGACTTTGCCTACTTGCTTTAACACTTGACCTTCAATAGGCTTCTCAGTTAAGCGAAACACAATATCAATTTCTTCTGCTAGCAAATCAATATCGCCATCTCGGGCTTTAATTTTAAGTTGAATATCTGGGTATAAATTTAGAAATGGCGTAACTAAGGGCTGGAGCATAATACTCATAAACGCCTTGGGCGCAGCAACAGTTACAGTACCCGCTGGAATAGTGTGCTCTGAACTGGAGATCTCAACCGCTTGTTTGGCTGCACTCATCATGGCTGTACATTGTTCGTAGATTCGCTTGCCTGATTCGCTCATCACTAATTTTCGCGTTGTGCGTTCGAGTAATTTTACCGACAAGGCTTTTTCTAACTTTGAAACCTGCTTACTCAGTGCCGATGGGGTAACTCCTAACTTTTTTGCCGCCGCGGTATAACTGCCTTCATCGACAACGATAATAAAAACCGCTAAATCGGGCATAAGAGCAATGAGTTTATTCGTTTCCACAGATTTGTGCCTCAGGTTCAATAATCATTTTCCATACTAGGGGATAATAGTTGTAATAGCTTTGAATTAGAATCCGAGAAAAGGGATTCAGCATGATTTATTGCTGTTTAAATGACTATTTTTTGCTGTAAAAACAATAAAGTGTGAGCTGTGTAACATTTTATTCGGTAAACAGGCTCAGCATTAAATATCGTCACTAAATTATTACAAAAGAAAGCGATGGGGAACGTCATGTCTTCAGCATTTTACCAACAGATCCAACAACAAATCGCCGATGTAAAAATGGAAGGTTTGTATAAGTCAGAGCGTATTATTACATCAGCACAAAAAGCGGCAGTATCTATCAACACTGGCGAAGAAGTACTGAACTTTTGTGCTAACAACTATTTAGGTTTGGCTAACCATCCAGAATTAATCAATGCTGCAAAACAGGGCATGGATGAACACGGTTTTGGTATGGCTTCTGTGCGTTTTATTTGTGGTACGCAAGATGCGCACAAAGAACTTGAGCAAAAACTTTCTGCTTTTTTAGGTATGGAAGATACGATTCTTTATAGCTCATGTTTTGATGCAAACGCGGGTCTGTTTGAGACCATTTTAGGTGCTGAAGATGCAATTATTTCTGATGCCTTAAACCACGCATCTATTATTGATGGTGTACGCTTATGTAAAGCGATGCGCTTCCGCTACTCAAACAATAATATGCAAGAGTTAGAAGAGCAGTTAATCGCAGCCGATAACGCTGGCGCGCGTCATAAACTGATTGTAACTGATGGCGTATTCTCAATGGATGGTGTGGTTGCTAATCTTCCAGCTATCTGCGATTTAGCGGATAAATACAATGCTCTTGTGATGGTGGATGATTCTCACGCAGTTGGCTTTATGGGTGAAAACGGTCGCGGTACTCATGAATACCACAACGTAATGGATCGCATTGATATCATTACGGGTACTTTAGGTAAAGCAATGGGTGGCGCATCAGGCGGTTATACAGCAGGTAAGAAAGAGGTGATTGACTGGTTACGTCAGCGCTCTCGTCCATATCTGTTCTCTAACTCAGTGGCTCCTGCCATTGTTGCTGCTTCTAATCGTGTAATTGATTTACTTGCTGAAAGTGGCGATCTTCGTAGCCATTTATGGGATAACGCAGAGCACTTCCGTCGTCGTATGACTGAAGCGGGCTTTACTATGGCAGGTGCAGATCATGCCATCATTCCAATCATGTTAGGTGATGCGAAAGTCGCTGCAGAATTTGCAGAGCGTGCACTAGCAAAAGGCATATATGTTGTAGGGTTCTCTTTCCCTGTTGTGCCAAAAGGCCAAGCACGTATTCGTACACAAATGTCGGCAGCACATAGCCGTGAGCAATTAGACCAAGCGATTGATGCATTTATTGCTGTTGGTAAAGATATGGGAATCATCTAATTATGAAAATTAAAGCGCTTTCTAAGCTAAAACCAGAACAAGGTATTTGGATGACAGAAGTTGATAAACCAGAAATGGGGCACAACGACTTATTAATCCGTATCAAGAAAACAGCAATTTGTGGTACTGACGTACATATCTACAACTGGGATGAGTGGTCACAAAAAACCATTCCTGTACCTATGGTTGTGGGTCATGAATACGTGGGTGAAGTTGTCGATATGGGCCAAGAGGTTCGCGGCTTTAAAGTTGGCGACCGTGTCTCTGGCGAAGGTCATATCACTTGTGGTCACTGCCGTAATTGTCGTGGTGGTCGTACTCACCTATGCCGCAATACGATTGGTGTAGGTGTAAACCGCGAAGGGGCATTTGCTGAATACCTTGTGATTCCAGCGTTCAATGCGTTTAAGATCCCTGAAGGTATTTCAGATGATCTTGCTTCTATTTTTGACCCATTTGGTAACGCAGTTCATACCGCTCTATCCTTTGATCTTGTGGGTGAAGATGTATTGATCACAGGTGCAGGCCCTATTGGCATTATGGCAGCAGCAGTTGCAAAACACGTTGGTGCCCGTCATGTTGTGATCACTGATGTGAACGAATACCGTCTGGATCTTGCTCGTAAAATGGGTGTTACTCGTGCTGTAAACGTAGCTAACGAGAACTTAAAAGATGTAATGTCAGAACTGGGTATGACTGAAGGTTTTGATGTCGGTCTTGAAATGTCAGGTAATCCATCGGCATTTAATAGTATGCTGCAAAGTATGAACCATGGCGGTAAGATTGCATTATTGGGTATTCCACCATCAGACATGGGAATTGACTGGAACCAAGTGATCTTTAAAGGCCTTGTAATTAAAGGTATTTACGGCCGTGAAATGTTCGAAACTTGGTACAAGATGGCATCATTGATTCAATCTGGCCTAGATTTAACACCAATTATTACTCACCACTACAAGATTGATGACTTTGAGCAAGGCTTTGATGCAATGCGCTCTGGTTTATCAGGCAAAGTTATTCTTGATTGGGAATAATCGAATAATTATTTCAGTCAAATAATTAGAAAATAAGCTGCATGCGCAATGTGTGCAGCTTACATTGAACATCAAATACGCGTTACCTTTTTTGCATCAGAATAACTTTACGCAATAACCTTTCAGCACCTTCAGCTTTTAATTTGTTTATACCTCTAGCATTAAAGCCTTTATACTAAGGGGATACACGTAAATCTCCGGTAGGAATACTAATGCAAGAACAACAACAGAATGCTCAACCTGCTAAGAAAGAAAAAGAATTAACCCTAGAGCAACGACTATTACAGAACAATCCACTTCATGGTTTAAGCCTAGAGAAAATGCTAACTGAGCTTGTTGAACACTATGGTTGGGAGATCTTAGACACTGCGATGCGCTTTAACTGCTTCAATACCAAACCATCAATTGCTAGCAGTGTGAAATACTTGAAAAAAACACAGTGGGCGAGAGAGAAATTAGAGGCATTCTACCTTTCTCGTTTCAAACGTATGCCGCGTCCAACGGCTGAAGAGCGTGAAATTCCGCCTCGAATGCGTACATTTGCTGATGGCATTGTACCTCGTGAACCAATGGAATTAACCGTTGATTCTATTCTAGCTTCTCAAGCAAAAGCGGCATCAGCATACAAAGAGCGTACATCTCGAGGTCGCAGCAATAGCCGTGTTGGTAATCAACGTAGCGGTAGCCGCCCACCTCGTCGATAATTGACCTATAAAAATATTGAGTTTGTTTGAATACAGAAAACGCCTTATTACTTTGATAATAAAATCAGTAATAAGGCGTTTTTGTATCTATTAGTAACGTTTATACCCAAGGAACCTCAAGATGCGAGGTTCAGTGAGATACAGGTAAGTCAACGCAACGCTCTGAATCCTACATATTGAAGTCACTTGGATATATATTGTATTAAATCGAATGTATATCATACAGTTGGGAAGTTGTGGTGCTTGCAATTAAAGCAAATTGCTTACTAATTGATATGAAAGTTGTTTTTTATGCCTTTATGTGCATAAATAACTTGATATTAACTTCCAAATGTATAACCATTAAGTATTAATTCTTAATAAGAATACTTGTGGGTTTAAGAGATTATTCTGCATGTTTTAATATGCTCATCTTGCAGTAATCACACATTAATAATACATTGTTTTATTTGTTGGTTTGTTTTTTTGATTAAAATAACACTAATAATTGCATTTATATAATGAGTTTCTTATTAACACTTCTTGTTAAATAATTGTTGTTTTAATTAAGTTGCTTGATTGAAAAGTATAAGTATGTATCAATTGGTTTACGTTTGGTAATAAATAATATGGAACAGTTTTTTCTACAAAAATTGATTCAGTCAAATTCACTATTGACTGATGTTATAATGATTTTATTTCAGCTTGTTATTGAAATGAAATCAACAGGGAAATATATTTACCTTTGTATTCCTGTTGCAGTATTAATATCTACTTTTGTAGTCTGGTTAATTAGAATTATTGTAAAAAATATAAATAATGAATATGAGTTTGGTATCGGATTTACGATTGGATCATTGTGTTCATTTTTTACAACGTTTATTACGGTTATTTTATTATTTTCACTTCAGTTTACTGACCCCGTAGTAAAAATAGTTGTAAAAGGTTGGGAAGTTGCCTTAATGAATAATTCTGATTGGCGTGATAAGACGTTTCGTGACGCTTATGAAAATGTGGCAGGATTAAAAAATAACGAAGGACACCAACTAGAAAACTTTAGTAGATATCCTCACCCAGATCAAGGTGGTAATACTATTCCTACAAATTCTGAGAAAGCTCAATTAGTTGCGACAAATACTTATCTTGTTGCTGCTGAAAATAACTTTAACAAAACAATGCCATTTTTAAGCTGGATTCTTACTGCGAAGTCTGGCACGGCCGAAGCCGATATTTTATATGATATGAAAAAACATTTCGCAACAAGGCAGTCAAGTTATCTTGTAGAAGACGTATATAAAATTGCTGGCGATAGGATTTCAAAAGAACTATTAGAGCAGTCAGGAAGAATAAAAATTATTGGTTCAATTATTTTCTTCTCTATTTGGTTGTTAGTTCAACTCATAATTGTTGGTTTTATTTCGTGGATAGCTTTACGAAATATTAAAGAAAATTTTTAGTACAAAAAATATAAAGAAATAGCATATAAAGTTATATAAGGATTTGTAATGGCGCAGAAAAATACATTATTAATTGGTGTCGGCGGTACTGGCTGCGAAGTTGTACGTGAGCTAAAGAAAAAATTACATGTAGAGTGGCGTACTCGAGGTTCAGAGGATAAACAAATTCCAGATGTTTTTGAATTTAAGGAAAACATCGGTGTTGAGCATATCTCTCGTATTGCAACTTTGAGTATTGACTCTCATGCTGATGATTTAGCTGGCCAAGGAAAACGTGGCGAATGGGTGAGCCTTGGTGAAGATATTACGTTAATGGGGCGTGAGCAAGTTTTACTTAAAAGTGCTTCAGTGATGAATACTGCGCAAAACTTGGATCTTTATACTGGTGTTTCGCCGTGGCTGCGTCGTGAAGATGAAAAAGACTTTTTAACCAATATTACCGTTGGCCTTGAACCAGATTGTGGTTGTAACCAGTTACGTCGCTTAGGTCGTTTAGCGTTAGCTAGCGGTGACAATGTTGACAATATCATGAATGGCGTTGCAAATCGTCTTGAGCGTCTTTCGGATAACGGTGGTGAATACGTGGTTGATATCCACGTTGCGGGTAGTATCGCAACTGGTACTGGTGGCGGCACTATGCTAGATATTATTGCTCAATTACAATCTTATTTAGGTAAGAATAATACTTGGAAATCTAATATTTATGTCCACGCTTTTACAACTGTAGCTGACGTAGGTGATAAGAATACAGGTCGTTTTTATATAAACCAATATGCAGCTCTGAAAGAGTATAATGCATTTAATCGCTCTCTATATAAACCTTGGGATATTAGAAACCCGCCTCATGCAAAACGTTTATCGATTAAGCCAGTTGATGCTGGAGCGAATGATACAAATCATTACGATTTGAAGCAGACTTATAAGTCACTATTTTTAGTAACAGATACTACCGATCGTGGTACTCGAGCGACGTTACCTGAACAAATTGATAGTACTGCTGAATTACTTTTCCAATTATCTGTACGTCAATTGGGTGATTTGCCTAACTCTATTCGTCAAGCGTTATCAAATGAAGATAATCCAGAAACCACAGATGAAGGTTTTACTGGTGTTCGCTCAATGAAAAATGGTGCTTACGGTGTCCATCGTGTCTCTATTCCAGAAACAAAAATCCGCCAGCGATTAGCATCTTCATTAGGTTTACAGTTCACACTTCAATTGTTATATAACAACTGGGTGCAATCATTCACAGATGCTCCGTTAGCCTTTAATGCACAGACATTTGTCGGAGAAAATGCTAAGTATTTTGAAATTAGTAAAGGCGATCTATGGCTCGATAAAGCTGCTGGTGATACTAAATATTCAGAAGAAGCAAATTTCCCAGCCTATCAACAGGATTGGCGATTAAAGCTTGAAGAAATAGAACGCGAAACCAAAAAATCGGATTCATATAAAGATATGCAGCAGTGGGTAACGATATTCAATCGTGATGCTGAAGCGTACTGGAATGAAGGATTCCGAGTGTTAGGCGATCAAGGTGGTGTTGAACGATACTTTGGTTACCATAGCAATAATGTCGAGATTAATAAACGTGTTGCTCGTATCCGTAAACATATTGAAGCAATGTTGATCAATGGTTTAGAAGGCAATCTTGATAATTATACAACTAATAATCTTCCTGAAATGGTTGATATGATGGTTGAACGCGTTGAAAGTGAGGCTGCTGAATTTGCCAAGCGTAGTTCTGGTTACGATAAAATGGCAAAAGCGTCACAAAAGAAACTGACTGCTATCAATGATGAGATCAGAAAGATCGGTAAAATTGGCTATGCCATAAGTGGGAATGCAGTTCGTCTGTTCTCACAATATCAAGCGGAATCTGTTGTTTATTACTCAAATCGCACTTATGAGCGAGCAGCTCGATATGGTTCAGATTTCTGTGCTGTATTGTTAGATGCGTTACGTTTGCTACGTAAAGAAGTTGGTCAGTTTAAACATAATATGACGACTTTAAGAGACAACCTCTCTAACGAACTAAACATTGAAAAAGATAAAAAGTCAGGTATTGAAGATTGGGTTAATTGGAATGAGATTAATGAATCTATTCAACAGTATTTTGTAACTAATAAAGCGTTACTGGAAATAAATAGCAATTCTATCTGGGAAAAGCTAAAAGAACTTCGAGGTGATAGAAAAGAGTTTCAAGCTTATAACAGCTTGATGACTATTGATGATAATACGCATCTTGTTCGTGGTGAATTTCCAAGTACTATTCGAAAAGAGACATTACAGTATAGTGATGTTTTCCACGCAAGTGTTGTTGAGAATCATCCTGACTTTAAAGCATTCTTTGGCCGAAATATCGTTAAAGAACTTTATGATGAATATAAAGGTGTTACCCCTGCACTAGAACAGATCATTCAGGGATGGATTAAGAAATCTAGCCCAATGGTTGCATTTGATGGTGGTCAACCACGTCCAAATGTACCAGTACCTGGACCAAGAAAGCGTCGTTTACTACTGCTTCCTTCATGTCAAAGTGTACCGGAATCTTTCTGTGAAGCATTACAAAACTGTGCAAAAGGAATGTTGTCGAATAGCGATGGTGACATTGTAGTTAAAGTGATCCCAGAAGAACGCTGTCCTAATGAAATTAGTGCAATGACTGTTGCTTTCTATTTTCCTATTCGTCAGGCATCAGTGACATCGGCACTAAAAACGCATTACGACAGAGCATTGCTCGCTAATGATGGTAAGTTCTTTGCCTATCAATGCCATAGCGAATCAAGTCAATTTCCTGATCTGATGCTGCCAAGTCGTGCTGAAGAATTGGAGTTGAAACTTCCATCAGTATTAGTTGCTGCTGCTATGGGTTTAGTACAGTTACCAGATGAATTAGATAACCCTGTGTACTTTGGTACTCGAGAGGATAAATTTAGCCCAATTGAAAATCGAATTGATACAGGATTTAAGCTTACAAATGCACACAAAGAGTTAGTGTCACGTATTAGCGAGCAATATGAAGTTGATATTAATTTAGATTTAGCGGCTCTATATATTAGCTACCATGAGCACTTTATTCGTGAAAGTGGTAATAAAGTTGAAGACCTATTAAATAAACTTCAATTCCAAAAACAAGATATTGAGCGCGCAGAAGTTAATATGGGTAATTACCTTAAGTGGATTTTCCTTTTAGCTAAACGTAACGAAGAAGACGAGAAGTATGGGAAATTTAAAGCTGCGATTGAAGAAGCAGTAAATCGTGTTATCCCTGAATTAAAGGAAAACCTATAAGGACCATTATCATTATGACTAAAGAAGTTTTATATCGTTGCAAAAATACGGGTGGTCCTGATGGGGACTGTGAACACGCAACAAGTAATGAAACATTACCTGCATCAGCTGTGACATTTAATGATAATGGTGAAGCCATTTGTCCAGGAGAAACTGTTTTTGGTGAAAAATGTGGTGCTGTTTTAGAAGAGATTATTCCTCAGAAAAAATTGCCGTTAGGAATGATTAGCGCCGCCATTGTAGGCTTAGTTGTAGTCGTAGGTGCTATCAGCTTTTTCTTAAGTGGTAGTAATGCATTATTAAATGTTAATAAAACGAATTTATCGTTTTTACCTGGCGAGACAATAAAAGTTGAAATATCTAACAAAGGTGAAGACAACTTAAAATTGGACGATGTGACGTTTTCAGATGATAAATTTAGCATAGATAAAAAATACGAGGGTTTAGAAGTGGCACCTAATGAGCATGCTTATATCCCTGTTAAATTTGCTAATCATGTGGAACATGATATTCATGGTTCAATGACCATTAACTCAAATAGTTCAAATGGACCTGTCACTATTGATTTATTAGGTAGTTCGAGCCCTTGGAGTGTTATAGATAGTATCGATAGTACTTCACCTATGTTGGATAACAAATAATATGACTAGACAGAAAATGTTTTTATCTAAATGTATTGCGTTTAGTTTTTTAGGCATGTCTGCTTTTAATTCGTATGCAAATAGTTCTTTTGATTTGAGTGCTGCAGAATTAGGTGCGAAAATTAAAAATCGTCAACAAGAGTTAAAGAGCTTATTAATTCAACCTAATTCTTGCTTAGGTGAGAGATTAAATGGTTTTCTTGAAATTAACTATAATTGCTCTCCTGAAGTAAAGGCTTTTGCTCAAGAAGAAAATCAGGATCGAAAAGCCTTATTTGCTCAGATGGCTAATGGTGATAAAAAATTAGCGGAAAAATTTGGATTTGATTATTCGAAGAAGCATCGTTCAATATATATTCCAGGCATTCAAAGAGAGATCCTTCTAGAAGACGGTACAACAACGTTTTGGAATGGTATTGGTGAGCAGCCGTCAATAGTGAATGTGGCAAGGGTATTAACTAAGCAATATGCCAAGTTATATGAGAACCCGAGTGAATCAGCAAAAGTTGTAAGAGACAATCTTCCACTATATGAAGCGTTTGGTGTTGTTAAACAAGTTAATAAAGATGGTATGCGTTGGTATCAAGTAACTGATGCATATGTTCCTAAGGAAAAACCTCAAAATTGGGATCCAAAGACGATTGGTTGGATCTCTGAATCTGATGTTATTCCATGGAAGCGCGCATTGGTGATGAAATTCACTAACTCTCTAAATAGAGATCCTTCTGTTTTCTTCAAAACACCTGAAGATGTTCTTGCTTTGATACAAGCAAAGAAAAACTATAGAAATGAAGAGTTAGACAAAATCTATGTTGATGCTAATACAGGAAAAGTAGACAGTTCGACAGGTGCTGTAGCAATTGAACCAATGGTCGGTAAAGACCAAGAGCAAGTTGTTATGTATCCATTACTTGATTTTTATAAACCAAAATCAGGTGATTTATATATGGATGGGCAATTTACCCGTTTGTTAGAAGTTGCAGCGCAAACACGAAATGCTACAAGTAAAACTAATCAAGGCAATGTACCTACAGATATTGTATTTGTGATGGATTTGACTAGCTCTATGAAGCCTTACGTTGATCAGTTACTTTCTGTGATGAAGCAATTTGTAACAGATTTGAATGGAAAAGATGTTCGCTTTGGTTTTGTCGGTTATCAAGATAAATCTAAACAGTTTTCATTTACTGTAAATGATTTTACGTCTAAGGGCGTTGTTAATGCATCAGATTTTGTCAATCTGCTGAATGGTATTAAGACGCAGCAGAAGCAGGTTAAAGGCGATGATATTCCAGAAGCTGTATTCAATGGTCTAAATGGGGCTCTGGACTCTAAACAATGGCGACAAAATAGTGCCAAGCTTATTGTTCTTATTGGAGATGCTCCTGGACGTGAAGATAATTTCACGTTGAAAGAATTGCGAGATAAAGCACATACTCGTGCGATTCCTATTTATTCATTGTTTATCGATGAATCTAAAGGGGCTGCGCGACATGCTCGTAAAGCTAAGAAACAGTATAAGCAGTTATCTTCAACGTATGAGGGTGCTTATGGGACTAGTCGCCAAATTCCACACTTATCAGTGGTTGATGGCGGATCTCTTAAATATTTTGCTAAATCAGTAGCAGATACACTTGCAGGTGCAAAAACAACTATCGATGCTTATGCTTCTGGTAATGCAGAATCAATGCAACCGAAAGAAGGATCTTCTACGGAGTTATTCTTCCAACAGGCAAAACTAATGTTGGCTGATCCATCAATGCCTAAAGACGGTATTGTGGGCTGGACTGCCGATAAGGTAATGAATAATCCTGGACGTGAAGCATTAGCACCGATGATTTTATTGAATGAAGCGGAATTGGATGAGTTAGAACAACGTGTTCGTGAGCTGAAAAATATCGGTGAAATGGCGATGCGCGGTGATAGCGGAACTACGTTGGATTTCTTTGATCTTGTAAGTGCTAATACTCGATTTACAATGGTTGATCCTGCTGCGGTGAACTTCCGTGATGCATTTTCTGCACCATTAGGAATTAATAATCTTCCTTATGACAGTGACATCATGGCGACAACACGCGAAGAATTCCAAAGTATGGATCGTGTTCAGTCTTTTGTTCGTGCAATGGATAATAAACTGCACCACTACGAAGATCTTAAACGAGAGCAGGGTAATCCTGATGTCTGGAAAAAATTAAGCACTGGAACAAGTGAAAATGATCGTGTTGTTGCGCTTGAGTTGAATCAATTACCATAAATTATGACAAATCCAAGTAAGAGATTAGTGCTTACTGGAGTAGAAAAAAAACTGGGGGATTTGGATCATTGTATTACGATCCAAATCCCTTGTTTTGAACTACACCAAAAAGAGATTGTCGCTATTGTTGGCTCCAATGGAAGTGGTAAGTCAACAATGCTCGATATGATTTCAATGTTATGTAAGCCAGACAAGGTCGAGCAATTTATTATTAATACTGATGATGGTGATCACAAAGATGTTTTGTCTTTAAATGAAAAGGCTATTAATCAGCTTCGACGTAATAATATTGCTTATATTCTTCAGAGCGGGGGGCTACTGGAGTTTTTAACACTACGACAAAATATTTCATTAGTGACAAGGCTTAAAAAAGGAAAACAAGCCAATTTTAATGAAATTGTTGAGAGTTTAGAAATAGAAAAACTACTTAATAAAAAGCCTTTGCAATTATCTGGTGGACAAAAACAAAAAGGGGCTATCGCGCGAGCTTTAATTCAGCAACCAGAAATTATTTTGGCGGATGAACCCACATCGGCAATGGATAGTTTGAGTGCAGTTAGGTTGATGGAAAATCTAACGACACGAGTTCAGAATTCAGGATCAAGTTTAATTATTGTGAGTCATGATAATTCATTAGTGAAAGATTTTGCTCATCGAGTGTATCGCTTTACTGTACAACAAATAAATGGTGAAACAATTTCAACACTTCATGAAGATCTTCATTTAGGTGATAATAATACTGATGTTTAAAGATTACCTATATATTACAAGGCTAGCTTTTAGGGACATTGCTCATGAACGGATACTTTCGTTTTGTATGGCTCTTTCTTTAGGTGCAATATTTACGCCTATCATTATTTTACTCGGTTTACAGCAAGGGATTATTGGTAACATGTTAGATACGCTAGCTAGTGATCCTGCTAGTCGTCTTGTTAGACCAAAGTTTATGATGCAAACTCCTGTGCCTAGTAAATTTTTAATGGAAATAAAAAAAGTAGGGGCGGAGTTTATTCCTTCAGAAACATCTCATTTGCTGCTTAATGTTAAAGGGTTACCTGATTCTGTAAATGTAGTGCCTAGCTCTAAAGAAGATCCATTTGTGAAGAAATCAGATCATAAAGATATTAGTGATCGTATTCATTGGGTTGTTATTTCTGAATCACTAGCCAAACAATTAGGTAAGCAGCAAGGAGACAGCTTAACCTTGTTACTTAAAAGAACTACGAATTCGAATTATCCTGAAGAAGTGCCGTTAGATTTTAAAATTGTCGGTATTTTAAATTCTAAATTGATGCCAGATTTGAAAATTTATCTACCTGTGGCTATTTTTAATGATATTTACCATTGGCGTAAGGGGTATTCTGCGGTAAATCTAGGATTAAAAGCCAATAGGGAGGTTGATTTTACGCCAGAATATGATGGTGTGATTACCGGTTTTTCTAAAAAAACCGACGACCGTATATTTAGACAAATGTTAGCAGGTCGATTACCGTTTAGTACTATGCCAAAAAAATACACAGCATTCAAAAGTAATCAGAATAATTGGATTTTATGGCAAACAGTGAATAGTACAATAACGGAACAAGATATTGATGTTTTAAAAAATAGTTTATTGAATCATGGTTATGACCCAATATTAATTCCTTATGTTAAAGGTATATCGCTTGAACTTAATCAAACTATTTCGCCATTGAAAAAATGGGATCTATATATGTTAAGTGATAATGAATCACCAAGCTGGCATAAAGGTATTAAGCCGATATTATATATTTCTACTGAAGATAAAAAATTTGCAGGTAATCAAGAGGTTATTTTAAAAACAGGATTAAAAAATACTAGCGTTGTTATGCCTGTTAAACTTGAGATCTCAGACAATGTCCCACCTGGGAAAATTGTTGCTAGTCACTATTTTTCAGGTTTGTTACGTTCAGCCAAACGTATAGGGGCAAATTATAATAATGACCAGCATGAATTTGTTTTAAGAAGTAGAGAGCAAATACGTTATTTTAGAGCATATGCAGAATCAATTGATCAACTTGAGTCATTAGTCAAAGTTGTTAAAAGTATTGGTATTACGTTAAACTTAAATGCACTGAAAGAACCCGTTTCAAAACTGTATGAAGTTCAGAAAATACGAACGTTATCAGATTATATGAAAAAAATATATTTCTTGATTGCTTTCATATCTGCAATTTCAACTATTTTTGCTGTAAGTAGTTCCGTTTATGCTTCAGTACAAAGGCGTAAAAAGGATTTAGCATATTTGAATATGCTAGGGATTAATAAAAGTACAATTATATTTTTCCCATTGATTAAAAGTATGATTCTAATTTCTACTGGAATAGTAATTGCATTTTTAGGTTATTGGCTCTTTGGTCTAATGGCTGCTCATTGGTTTATTGGCTTGTTAGGAGAAACTGAATCACTGACACTATTACAGCCTCAAGATACATTATTTATCATTACTAGTATTCTCTCCCTTGGTGGAATAAGTTCGTTAGCTGCTGGCCTTTTTGTTAGCAGAATAGATTCAAAAAGGTATATTCATGAGTAATTATAGTCAGTCATTTAGGACTTTATTTTTATTTGTTTTTTTTATTATTAGTCCAAAGTTATTTGCAGCTTCAGAAACGATAACATTTAAGTTACCAGATGATGCCATAATTAAATTTCAACCTGTTTTCTTAGGTATTGATGGTAACAAAATTTTTGCGTCTAAGAGGGTTAAATTAGGTTCACGAGAAGGTGATGATAGTAATTACAAAGAAAGGCTTTCAACAACGAATTTAGGTGGGTCATTTATTGGTAAAAACCACAATGGCGAAAATGATTGGTTGTATTATCTTGGTCAAACAGAAGTATCACAACAGCAATGGAATGTTGTTATGCGCTGGTGGCAACGTGAAAATGGGCTTACAGTTGAGCCAGAAAATAATTCGCAGTTACCGCAAACAGGTAAAACTCCAGCTGAAATTTTAACTTTTATTCAAGCTCTTAATCTTTGGGTCTTGAAAAATGATCGAGATGCTCTACCTAAAAATGGTAATGCCTTTGCTTATATACGTTTACCAACTGAAGTTGAGTGGGCATACGCAGCGCGTGGTGGTAATAATGTATCTCATGATGTATTTGATCGACCTTACCCTTATGTGGATGAAAACGGTAATGAAACTCTTGATGGGTATGAGTGGGATCGTGATTCATCTGGTAATCGAGTGAAAGAGGTAGGCTCTCAGTATATAAAACCTAATCCTCTTGGTCTTTATGATATGTTAGGAAATGTCGAAGAGTTAACTTATGGCATTTTTGGGCAAGATTTTCTTTTTGCTCGATTTGGTGGTTTAGTTATTAGAGGGGGTAATTACAGTACTGATCCTGAAAATCTAAAAGTTTCAATGCGTACTGAATATGATGGTTATACACAAGATGGTAATATTCTTCGTTTAAACAAAGTTGGCTTTCGTTTAGCTCTTAGTTCGTTGGTTAGTGAAGCGGGATATACACCAACAGAGTTAGATGAAGGTTATAATGAATATTTAAGTAGTGATAGTGGAGTTACTCAATCTGCTGCTGCAGGCAAAACAAGTTTGTCACAACAAGCAATTACTGACCAACTGCACCATAGCAATATTGAAAGAGAACGCTTGATTGAAGATAATCATGACCTTCGTGAAAAACTTACAAACATTGAATCTAAACTTATTGTCTTGAAAGGGAATTTAGAGAAAAAAAATAATGAATTCATATTTACATCGAAAAAATTAGAAGATGAGAAGGCTAAGAATAGTGATCTATCTAAACTTGTCGACACCAGCTCATTAGAAAATAAATTTAATATCATCGTTAATAGTAAGGATTTGGAAATAACACGGTTACAGGATGAGTTAAATAACTTAAAAGAAAAATTTAATCATCAGGATGTTGCACTTGTTAATGCACAAGCATCAGAACAAAAATTATTGATTTTACAACAAAAAGTAAATGATGCTGAACGAAGAGATAATACTGCAAACTTTGAAATTGAAAAAAATAAGAAGAGAATTATAGTTGCTGAGCAACGCCTATTAGAGTCTTTAACTCGAGTTGCTGATTATAATTTATTCAGCGCATGGCGAAATTTAAAGATTATTGAGAAGAAACGTAAAGTTTCAAGCAATCCACAAATCTGGCAGGTAAATGAAATAGAAGCAAAGAATATGCTTCGAGAGTACCGTAGATATGTCATTCAAATAGTTGATGATACTGATTATACATTATTCCCAGAAGTGAAAGATAAATTAACTCGCTGGTTGAAGGATAATAATGTTAGCAATCAGCAAATAAAAGGACTTGATTTATTAGAGAGGCATATTAATGAAGTACGAAAAGGCCAGTATATACAAGTGGATTCACTTTACAATAACTTATTAGATGAACCTGAGATGAGAAATTAAGATGAATTATAATGAGAAGGCTAAGTTTCTAATAGTATTTATGTCATTATTTTTGATGAATGGTTGTACTTACTATAAAGCTATGAATGCACAAGAACAAAGGCGAGCAATAATAGAATCTAATCTTGTAAAAGAATATGATATATCAAAGAAACAAGTGAATGAAAAATTACAATTAGAAAAAAAGTAAATTTATTAAAGTCTCAGGTGTCAAATATTGATAAAGAAATACAAGAGCTTAAATATAGGAATCGAAGAGTTAAATCTGATAATATGAAGTTAGCTCGCCGTGAGTATATTAAGCAACTTGAAAAATTGAAAAAAAGAAAGATTGAATTACAGAATAGTATAAAAGAGAATACTGAAACGTTAGGTGTTATGTGAGTCTTAAATAGAGCCTAAATTAATTGACTCCAATATATTTTGATGATATTGGAGTCTAATTTTATTAGATATGTTACACAGCACCAACATCTAATTTACTAAGTTGTTTAATTGTTGATGCTAACTTTATATTTTCTTTTTCAAGAACCTTAACTTCTTTTTCAAATTGTTTATACTGTTCAGAACCTTTAACAAGAATATTCAATAATTGCTTTCTATTTTTAAGAGCTTGTTCTGCATTTTCTTGGCTAATTTTTGCTTCAGCTAATTTAGCACTAAGACCTTTTTTGTTCTTTTTGTATTTTGTTATGCTGGATTTGAGTTCTGAATTTAATTTTGCAACATCGGCATTCACTTTTTTAGCTTTAGTTAGTAAAGCTTCTTTTTTATCATTTTCTAATGTTACATCATTAAGCATTGATACTTGGTCCATTGCTATGTACCTAGCAATAGCATTTATCGCTAGTGTGCCGCCAATACTGACAGCGACTTGTACCGCGGGTGGCCAATCTTTACCTACGGTACTAATAAGCAGGGCAGAAACAGCAACACCACCAACAGTACCAGCTATAGTAGCTTCTTTTATGATCTGTTCTTCATCTTCAGATTGAACAGCTAAATCAGATGAGTTGGTAGCATTACTACCAAATTGAAGAGAGTTACCATGTTGTGCACAACCCACTTGCACAAATAAGCAACTAGCAGATAAAAGATAAATACTAACTTTTTTTAACATAATATTCTCAATAATAGTGTTTAACGCTAGTATGATGCTACTACAGCATATGGATATGCACAATGATTATATGCATATAGGTTTACAAAATATTATGTGTCAAACTGTTCTGATTTTAAGAATGGAAAATCCTGATAGAGCAATCTGAATCGAGTTCATTATCAAAACTCGAATTTTGTAAGCTCAATGGTCTTAGCCCTTCAACGTTTTATGCTAAACGTCAACAACTCAAAGAAACTGTCACATCTTAAGGCTTTATTCGAGTTGAAATCGTCGAAAGTACAACAAAGTATCAGGCTTCTCAAACACCTACTGCTAACATGACACTTTTCGTCAACGATATTGAACTCAATAATCATGTAAAGGATCTGGATTGGGTTGAAGGGATGTCTGTCAAAGTTGTTATTATATGCTTATGTGGCATAGCGTTATGTGCAAAAACCAAGTACAATAGGATGCATATGAGTTAAATAAAGTAAAATTAATTATTATGTTTATTTGGAGCCTTATTGAGTTCTTGTGGGTTTTAACAATAATTTATTTTGCTAGAAGAATATGGTTAGCATATAACCTAAGTGTCACTAAATTATTCAAAAATCTATTAAGATAAAGATGGGTTGATAGGGATATCAACCCGCTTGTGATTATAAACTAGGTATTGGATCTGGGCTGCCATCTGGATCGTTGTTTGCGTAAGCATTGATATAATAATTACCGATAATGGCTAAACCACAAAAGTGAGGAGCTGCCATTGAAGTACCATTGTATGCAACTGTGCCTCCTCCTGTTTTAGTTGATAAAATATTTTCACCTGGTAATGCGTATTCAACGACTGAGCCGTAATTGGAGAACCAAGAAAAATTATCATATTTTCCTACAGATGAAATGGTAAAAACATTAGGGTGGGTCGTACTTGCCGGAGTGTAATTCGCAGCATTGGATGCATCATTGCCTGCGGCAACTGCAAATATAATGCCTTTATCTGCGGCAGCTTTAATTGCTGCATCTAGAGCGGATGAAAAACCTTGAGCGCCAAGACTCATATTTGCACAATCACCGTAGCGACCATTTTTAAATACATGATCAACGCCAGCAACAACGCCATCCATTGTACCACTTCCGTTATTATCAAGGACGCGAACAGGAATAACGGTTGCCCCAGCCGCTACACCGACAACATCGTAACCATCGGCTTTAGCGGCAATTGTTCCGGCAACATGTGTACCATGACCATTGCCATCTTCAGTAGTATTTTTACCTCGAATGAAATTAGCCCCACGATTTTTATCTACATTAAGATCTGGGTGCCTGCTATCAATACCAGTATCAATTACCCATGCGGTGCCATATTCAGCTATTTGAGGACCACCAACGCGGCTTACTCCCCAAGGTATCACTTCAGGAGCCCTTGGTGTCGTACCGCCACTATCACCATCATCTTTCCCGCCTCCCTTACCATTACCTGGTTTAGCTAAGCTAACTATCTGGTTTTTCTCTATATGGATAATGGTATCGCCAAATCGTTCTTGTAATTTGGTTAACGCCTGAGGAGGTAACGTTATCGACATTCCTTGTAAAGCATGTGTGTAGTGATGATGTACTTGACCTTTAGCATTGGTAATTTCTAATGCGATAGCGTGTCTTTTCTCATGACTAATAGATGATTCAAACTGAATAATGAATTGATTTTTAAGATCAAAGGGTACGGGTTGTGCTACAGCAGTTCCTGTGAATAAAAGAACTGACGAAGTAATGGCATACAGCGTTTTCATAATAAACATCCCATTTACGACATCCTTATTAATAGTGTAGTCAGTAATGAGTGTTTTGCATTTTGCTTTGCATATTTGTTCTGATTTTAAGAATAGATTGCTGTCCCCTCTATAAGATATTCAGTGATTCAAGTCGCATTTTTTGTTATAGTAGTCAGCAATTTCGAGAAAAAGTCGCATAACAACGCGGCTTTTTTCATGTTTGAACGAACATCATATATTGGAACAGTACATTGATTTCAACAGCTAATATCACCATGTAGTTAGCTTTGTTGATAACTTAAATTTTGTAAGTCAACCTAGTTTAAGTGGGGGTTATTATGAGTAAACCTAAAGCTATCTCGTACATACGTTTCTCGTCTTCACAGCAAAGTGGTGGCTCAACTGTAGAACGTCAGAAGAAGGTGTTCAGAGATTGGATTAACAGTCATCCTGAAGTCGAAGAGAGTGATATGAAGTTCGAAGATTTAGGTTTGTCGGGCTATAAAGGTCATCACCTCAATGGCGGCTTTGGCAAGTTACTGACGGCTATTGAAGATGGACACATAGTTTCTGGTGATTATATTGTCATAGAGGCTATGGATAGGCTAGGCAGATTAATTTTCGATGAAATGTTTGACATTATTCGGAAGATTCTAAGAAGCGGTGTCAAAATCGTAACAGTACAAGACAATCAAGAATACAACACAGAAACTAACTCAAACGGAACCATTTATTTACTCCTATCAAAAATCAACCAAGCTTATGAGTATTCACGTTTACTTCAAGTGCGTATGGAGAAGGCATGGGAGAAGAAGCGTAATGAAGCGGAAGAGGGTCTAGGAGTAAAAAGAAAGACTGCATGGTGGATAACGTTTAACCCAGTCACACAGCGTTATGACACAGTTACCGATGATAATAGAGCTATCATGTTAAACATATTTAATTGGTATCTAAATGGATTAGGTGAAAGACGAATATTAGCAAGACTGAAGGAGAAGTATCCTCATAAATTCGATACTACTAATCCAGCAACAATTAAAAAGTGGTTAAAAAATAAGACAGCAATTGGTACATGGTGCGATATTGATGATGTGTATCCTGCTGCTGTTGATAAAGCAACGTTTTACGCAGTCCAAGATGAATTAGCAACCCGAAGAAAGAATAGCGGTAAGACTGGTAGAACACCTTTATCAGGCAAGTTCTTATGTGGGCTTATTAAGTGTGGGTGTTGCGGTAGTAACTATTCAATGAGAAAAAACAGGCACTCAAAAGATGCGATGCTTTGTTCTAACAGTAATAAACGAAAGGACTTATGTGATAACTCTAAAACACTACCGTATCAAATATTAGAATACGCCGTATTAAAAACGCTAAAGCCTACACTTGAGAAAATAGATTATACCGCTATTCATAATGAGTTGAAAATTAAAAAAACTGAGGCTCAGGGTCTGTTAAGGGAGGCAGAACTAAACATTAAGAAATTTGAATCACTAATGGAAAAACAAGAAGATAGTATTTCATTCGAAGACCTGAATAGTGACCCTCTCTATAAAAGGTATCAAGCTAGGTTTAAAGAGTGGACTACAAAGCATATAGAATACAAAAAAGATGTTGATGCTATTGTTATACAGCTTGCATCAGAAGCACATGCACAAGATGCTATGGGGCTATTTATTGAACTTGATACAATACTCGCAGATTACGATGAATACATCCTACAAGGACTGTATAAGCCACCAAAGAATGATAAAGAGGCAATGACTGACTATTTGTTATGTAAAGAGCGAGCTTTAAACGCCTTTGAGGAATTGCAATCATCTATCATAAAATCAGGATACCATATGGTGGCAGAAGGTAGCAGTGTTCGGAGTGAAGATGGTTCATATGTTTTAGAGTATGATAAATGGACTCGTAAAAATGATGAATATCTATTAATTGAGAATGGAAGAGAAATCACTCTCCCAGTCGATAGACCTGATAAGCCAGCCCCTAAACCAATACTAGAGTGATTAAGCTCAATCACCTCGCATGATACAACTTACTTCATAGCAAATAACAGGGGCTTTCAGGCAATAGTCCAGAAACCCCTTGTTTTCATAACAGGCTATTATTAGGTGATTCCCTCCTCTTAACTTATACAATTTATTAACATAGTGCTAGTTTCTACTTTTGAGTTGGTAACTATTCAGCATTTACTGAGTTAGCTTTTTCTTATTTAAAATGTTATCCATAAAACAAAATAAATTAACTTGTTGATTTTTATCGATTTAATTATAAGATGCATTCTGTATGGTATTTTACATAATAATGGTAATGTGCATTTGGCTAAAATATAGATAACTCTACGTGAAATCTCGATAGCTTATCCCTTGGTTGTTCATTAGATTTTGCGTAGATTCACCTATACTTGAGTCTTATGGTTGGTTTTTGCGGTTGTGTTACAAATGTTTGTATAGTGTTAAGTTAAGTGTCTAGAGGCTGCTATAGAATCACCAGTCAATTATTCTCTTCATTTACTATAATCAAAGAAAACCATCAGATGAGTGATTAACCCATCTACAGAACCCTATAGGGTTGTTTAATATTTCTATATTCTTAGGGAACACTTCTATGGTAGTTACCAATCACTAAGAGGGTATATGTAGGAATCCCTGTAATGCTCTCTAACAGGCTGTATCGAACTATTAATACGATTGGATATGATTTATCTTGGTCTTCTTAGAATGGCTTATAGAGCGTTATAGGGGTGGTATCAAAACACCTATTATGTAGCTCTTCATTTGCTATAATCAAAGAGATTAAGATGGAGGTGTTTAATATTTCTATATTCTTAGGGAACACTTCTATGGTAGTTACCAATCACTAAGAGGGTATATGTAGAAATCTCTGTAAAGCCATCTAACGGGCTGTAGCTTACTACGACTACAATGCAACATGGTTTGTCTTGGTATTCTTAGAGTGGATTAAAGAGCGTTATAGGGGCTGATATAGAATCACCAGTCAATTATTCTCTTCATTTACTATAATCAAAGAAAACCAATAGATGAGTGATTAACTTCTTACAGAATCCTATAGGGTTGTTTAAATATCAATCAGAAATGTAAAAGTTTTGTCAATTGCGCTCAAAATATACTCAAACAGCACCTTTGGGTCTTTACAAGTACTTGACAAATTGTTAATATAATCACATAGCCTTTATACAATACCTATACAGTTTCCTTTAAATACTTTTTAGGTTTTTCTTTAACTTTTCTTTTCCTTCTCTTATTCATAAAGTATCTTTAAAGTATCTCTAAATTACTTTTAAATTATTGTATAGTAACTTTACAGTTTCTTTAAAGTTAAAGAAATGCAATAGCATTAAAATAAATCATTCCTTCAGCACTACATCCAAAGTTAAGCTTACAACAACATAAGGGTAACTACCCTTTACCTACAACCACCAGCTTACACATTATTCACCATTTTCAGTTAGTGTTGATAACTCTCTCTGCAAAGAGAAATACCTAAGCACGTATTAAAAAGGCTTCCCTCCCAATTTTCAACACGGTAACTACATAATGACTGATACATTTAAGATGAAAAACAAGCCATATCTAGGCTTGAAATTTAACACCTTTAACTTCAAAGGTGATGATTACCCAATCACTTCTGCAATTCGTAAATATAGTGAAAAGGCTTGCAAAGCAGCTTTTGAAACATACAAAGTTGAATTCATGAGAAGCTCATTAAATTTGTATGTTGAAGGTGGTTCTATCGTGACAAACTACAGTGATGAAGAGCTTTTACGTTCTTACTCCTTCTATTTCCACTGTGAAACTGAGTACGATATGGCTATAGCAGTCACATACGCCACCAATAATATGGGATTAGTTCTCCAACGTAACCCGAATAGCACATCACGTGTATTGCTCTTCACACGACCTTCTGATTCCCTTGAAGAGGCTTATGGTGCTATCTATGACAACTTTAAAGCTGATTACAAAGCAGATATTGCGGCTTTTAACAATGAATTGAAAGCTGCATCTTTAAAAGCTCTTGAGTGCTATAATGATGCAATGGCAGCTGCATTTAAAGTTGAATTAGAGCATGAAGAGAACGTTAAAGCTGAACGTGATTTGATGTT
Source organism: Photobacterium damselae subsp. damselae (assembly GCF_038086725.1). Classification (NCBI taxonomy): domain Bacteria; kingdom Pseudomonadati; phylum Pseudomonadota; class Gammaproteobacteria; order Vibrionales; family Vibrionaceae; genus Photobacterium; species Photobacterium damselae. The sequence continues at coordinate 1,832,203 of NZ_CP146970.1, read as the reverse complement.
GAAACTTACTGAAACCTATAGCATTAGCTAAAATTATGTTTACAATTAATGGCATTTGTATGTTTTAAAAGACCCTATTAAGTTTACCTTAGTAGGGTCTTTTTTATATCACTCTAGATTACCAGCAAGTTCTATTACCTTTTTATAATCACTCCAACGTAATTTAGAGTCAGCTTCTTCATCTAATACATTTAAAGCCGAGCTTAAAAAATCCAACATCACAGACTCAGATTGATACGAATCTCTCAATCTAACAAAGTCATCGTAAGTGAATGATGAACAAATGTATGTACGGTTGTACCTATCTTGCTCAGTTGCTCGTGTTAGTATTTTAAATGATATATCAATTAGTTCTTGTAAGTTTGTACCATTATGTGAGTTGAAGTTTACAATCTTGTAGGTTGATTTCAAATCAGTTGGTACGTGAGTAAAATCTTCTCTTTTATAGAAAGAATCACAATTGTTATCGTGCTCAATTAAGGCTGTTATGAGTACAGGAATATTTAACAGGTGTGATTGTTTACTATAATTAATTGCAAACGTTTTTACACATGCTTCAAGCTTTACTATCAGTTGGTCAAGACTTCTTATATCTAAGTTATAACCCTTTGCAATGTAACTTAACCATTTAGTTGTCTTATTGAAAGGACTGTAGTCTGTTGGGTATGGTGTCAGTGTACTTAATCCTTTCTCTCGTAGCTTATCTTCAACACCAATTGCATCTAGATATAGTTCGATATTGGGTTCTGCTAGTTGCGCCTTCCTACTAAAAAACCTTTTTAAATACTGGTTTGAATCAAATTCATCACCATATACAGCTTTAATCGATTTAGTTAGTTGATTAGTATCAGTTGCTACAACAAAGACGAAGTGTTCAGTTGTGAAGAAGTGTTTTATTACTTCTAGCATTTCGATTGCGTAGTTAGGTCGGCAACGGTCGAGTTCATCAACAAGAACCACAATAGGTAGCTTATATTCAAATTTTTCATTGAGTTCATTTGCTAAATTGCCTAATGCATTTCTAATATCCTTAATGGCTTGAACCTTATCGGAATAATCACTTTTTAAATGATTCATGAAGTCTTTAGGGTCTTCTTCAAAGAGAGTTTTTGCTGCTTCTACGCCGACGGATGCTTCGTCTAAGGCATATTTGGTCGCCATCCCTGCACCAGCAATAACCGAACCTTTTAAGAGTTTACCGAACAGTCTTTTAAGCTTGTCTGATTTACTGATAATGGAACTATCAAAACATTCAAGCTGATTTAATAATTCACTGGTAACAACTGTTAATGGTGAATCACAAAAATCCGATTCCCAAGCATCAACATATATAGTGGGGTGATTCCTATTGATTAACTCTGTATATGTTCTTTTCAAAAATTCTGTTTTACCTGCTCCCCATTGACCGTTTAGATTGAGTACGAATCCATCATTCTCTGATGTGATGTAATCTATGAGAAACTCACCGTAAGCTTTACGGTTTAGCTTGCAGTTATCAAAATTCGCTTCTGTTAGCCAGTTAGCATACTTAACTGGTTTATCTTTTAGTTGATTACTTGTCATTACTGAATCTATTTCATATAAAAAAGAAGCATATTAATGAGATTTCATCACTTTAAAAAGTTATTTAATGTGAGCAGTGAATTAATTTGATATAATTCACATAATTCTCTGAGCTGGCTATATGTCAGCTTTTTTATTGTATTTTAATTCAACCAGTTAGGTTGGGTGGGTATTGTTATCATAAGCACGGCTAATATCACAATGCAGTTTGGCGAAAAGCCATTGTTTGAAAATATCTCAGTTAAGTTTGGTGAAGGTAACCGTTACGGTCTTATCGGCGCGAACGGCTGTGGTAAGTCTACTTTTATGAAAATCCTAGGCGGTGAGCTAGAGCCATCATCAGGTACTGTTTCAAAAGATCCAAACGAGCGTATGGCAAAACTGGGCCAGGATCAGTTTGCTTTTGAAGAGTACACTGTTGTTGATACCGTAATCATGGGTCACAAAGAGCTATGGAAAGTAAAAGAAGAGCGTGATCGTATTTATGCGATGCCTGAAATGTCAGAAGACGACGGTATGCGCGTTGCTGATCTTGAAGTTGAATTTGCTGAAATGGATGGCTATTCAGCGGAAGCGCGTGCTGGTGAACTTCTATTAGGTCTTGGTATTCCAGAAGATCTACACTTTGGTCTAATGAGCGCGGTTGCTCCTGGTCTGAAAGTACGTGTTCTTCTTGCTCAGGTTCTATTTGCAAACCCAGAAATTATGCTCCTGGACGAACCAACCAACAACCTTGATATTCATACTGTTGCATGGCTTGAGCAGGTTCTGCTTGAGCGTAACTGTACTATGATCATCATTTCGCACGACCGTCACTTCCTAAACAGCGTATGTACTCATATGGCGGACTTAGACTACGGTGAGCTGCGTCTATTCCCAGGTAATTACGACGAATACATGATCGCGGCTGAGTCTGCTCGTGAACGTCTACTTGCAGACAATGCGAAGAAAAAAGCACAAATGGCTGAGCTTCAAACGTTCGTAAGTCGTTTCTCTGCTAACGCATCAAAAGCAAAGCAGGCAACATCTCGTCAGAAGCAATTAGATAAGATTCAGCTAGATGAAGTAAAAGCATCAAGCCGTCAGTCACCATTTATCCGTTTCGAGCAAGAGAAAGAGCTGTTCCGTAACGCATTAGAAGTTGAAGGTCTAAAGCAAGGTTATGGTGATAACATCTTAATCAATGGTGTTCGCCTGTTGGTTGAAGTGGGTGAGCGCATTGCTATTATCGGTGAGAACGGTATCGGTAAATCTACTTTCCTAAATACACTTGCTGGTGCAATGGAACCAATGGAAGGTATGGTTAAGTGGTCTGAAAATAGCAACATTGGTTTCTACGCTCAGGACCATGGCGCTGACTTTGAAGAAGATCTAAACCTAATGGATTGGATGAGCCAGTGGAAGAAAGAGGGTGACGACGAGCAAGTTGTACGTGGTATCCTTGGACGTATGCTGTTCTCTCAACATGATATTAAGAAATCAGTAAAAGTACTATCTGGTGGTGAGCAGGGTCGTATGCTGTTTGGTAAGCTAATTATGCAAAAGCCAAACATCCTATTAATGGACGAACCAACTAACCACATGGATATGGAATCTATCGAAGCGCTTAACTTAGCTCTTGAGCACTTTAAAGGTACATTGATGTTTGTTTCTCACGACCGTCAATTTGTATCTTCTATCGCAACTCGCATTATCGAAATTACGAAAGATGGTGTAGAAGATTTCCATGGTACATACGATGAATATCTTGCGAAGAAAGGCCTTGAAGGTTAATTTTAGCTAAAATAAATCAAATAAAAATGAGGCTAACTGTTAGCCTCATTTTTTTGTGTATTTTTAAATATTGACTTAAATATCATTAGATATGAATCAAATACCGTATCTTTTCTGAAACAATCTTTCTCAGTGTTTGCTATTTTATCGCAATCATTAATCATTATAATTTTAAACTCATATATACCGAAACTTGGTACACAATAATGTTTCAATGCTTCCTAAAAAATTGCCGTTGGCTTGTGGCATTTTGGGGATGTCTAACTGTTTTTATTGCATTAGGCTTTTCATCATTTATACACAACGACAATGGGCAAAGTTATTCACTATTACAGCAATGTTATTTAATTTTCACTCAATATGGTTGGTTTGGATTAATTTGTCTCGCATTCAATTTATTATTATTACCTCTAGCGATACTACCAACACACTATTTTAAAGCCATTATCGCTATTGTTTTTTCTGCTTTATTACTTATTTTAAATATCGACTTGGTCGTTTTCGAACAATATAAATTTCATATTAATGCATTATTAATCAAGATGTTCTTCAATGCAGGGAGTGAGGTGTTTGATATATCATGGATGTCTTGGTTGTTATTTATTGGCTTATATTGTTTTTATTTAATTGGACTAGGATTTGTTTTCTGGTTAAGTAAACGTGTATCAGAATCAAGGTTAAAATGGACTCTCATTATAAGTTGGTTGGTTGCGTTATTATTAAGCCAAGGTATTCATGCCTATAGTAATGCACTCTATAGCATGGAGTTTAGTCAATTTAATAATAATTGGCCGCTTTATTATCCTCTTACAGCTCGTGAGTTTATTTACGATCATGGTATTGTAGACCGAAATAAGGCTGAAAAAAATCGAGTTCAAATTTCTTCTCTGCAGACAACAAATCTTAACTACCCGTTACATCCAGTAAAAGTTAGTCAAGGGGAGAATAGACCGAATGTACTCTTTATTATGATTGATGCATGGCGTGAGAGTGATGCCACAAAGACTGTAATGCCTCATATCAATCAGTTTTCACAAAAAACGTATAATTTTAAACAGCATCGTAGTGGCGGAAATTCTACTCAGGCAGGTATGTTTAGCCTGTTTTATAGTTTACCACCAACGTATTGGGATTCTTTTTATGCAAGCCAAAAAAGTCCTGTTTTTATAAATAAGATCATAGCGTCTGGATATCAAACCAAAGTTTTAGGTTCTGCATCCTTAAGTAGTCCGCCCTTAGCAAGAACAATTTTTAAAGATATTCAATCGCTGAGGTTACATACCCCGGGTGAAACTCCTGTTGAGCGGGACGAAAAAATTACTGACGATTTTATTGATTTTTTAAAGCATAAAACAGACCAGCCATATTTTGGATTTCTATTTTACGACTCTGCTCATGGTGAGGCGTTTCCAGAAAATGGTGATAAGTTTAAGCCCTATTGGAACCGGGTAGATCGAATGCTACTTAATAATGCTTTTGATGCAAACCTTTACCATAATCGTTATAAAAACGCGCTATTTTATATTGATGGCTTAATTGCAAAAGTCTTAAAGCATATAGATTTACAGAATACTATTATTGTGATCACATCCGATCATGGACAAGAATTCAACGATAATAAACAGAATTATTGGGGACACTCTAGCAACTACAGTGATGTACAAATCCATGTGCCACTGTATGTTTACTTACCTGAGCATAATGGTCAAGTTATTAACTACCGAACTAATCACTATGACATAATGCCGACATTGATGTCTGAGATCTTTCATAGCCCAACGGCAACCAGTGATTACAGTGTAGGAGATAATCTGTTTGATCCAAAACCTAGAGATTGGTTTATCGCTGGTAGTTATTATAATTACGCTATTGTAGGGCCTGATGCTATGTTAGTGACATATCCTGGCGGCGGTTACCAGTCGCTTGATAACCATTTAAAACCTATCAATGGGAGTCGTATTCCTATTGATGTCATTAAAAAACAAGTTGATTTAATGGCGAAATACTATAAACATTAACCAGAAAAGAATAGAGACCCAAGTAACTTACAAGCTGTAATGTCAGTATTCTGAATTTTGCATCTCAAAGTTACTTGGGCATAACGACTTACTTAAGATGGGTCGTTTTTATAGGAATTATTATGAAAATTTGGGTAGATGCGGACGCTTGTCCTAACGTTGTAAAAGAGATCCTTTTCCGGGTTGCTAATCGTGTCGGTGTGCAAGTGACTCTTGTCGCAAACCAATTTATTCGAGTACCTGCATCGGCACATATTCGTTCGATACAAGTAGAAGCGGGATTTGATGTGGCAGATAACTACATTGTCCAGCAAGTAGAAGCAGGCGATTTGGTGATTACTGCTGATATCCCATTAGCAGATGAAGTTATTACAAAAAATGGTCATGCATTGAATCCAAGAGGGGAGATGTATACAAAAGAAACGATTAAGCAGAGACTTCAAATGCGAGATTTTATGGAAACGCTAAGAAGTAGTGGTATTCAAACAGGAGGTCCCGCACCGCTTAGTCAGGCAGATAGACAAAATTTTGCGAATAAATTAGATAGTTTTATTGCGAAAAATTTTAAGAACTAATTCCTGATTTTTTGAGTAAAAGGATTTATTTATGAAAGTATTACGGCTTGATCACCTTGTTTTAACTGTTGAAAATATAGATAGAACTTTAAGGTTTTACCAGGTCGTTTTAGGGATGAAGGTTATTCATTTTGCTGAAGGGCGTGTTGCCTTAGAGTTCGGAAATCAAAAAATTAATTTGCATCAGACAGGCTCAGAATTTGAACCTAAAGCTGCTACTGTACAGTCTGGTAGTGCCGATCTATGCTTTATTGTTGATGTGGATATTGCTGACTTTTGTGCCCATTGCTCTTCACTTAATATTCCTATTCTACAAGGACCAATCCAACGGACAGGGGCTATGGGGAGTATAACTTCCGTGTATATAAGAGATCCTGATGGCAATCTATTGGAATTATCTAACTATCTGATTTAATAAGATTGTTTCTAATTAATCCGCGTTTGATATTCTTACACATTTTGCCAAATCGATAGAGCTCATCAAAGTTAGGCTTTGTCCCTCGAGCAAGAGCGTGTTCCCAGTAAGAGACTTCTGATTCAAGCATTTCCATCAGTTTTTTAGGGCAGCCAATACAACTATTTTCAGGCCCACAAGTAAATGTACTCTCATCATAAAGAGGTAACTCAGTTTTAACCTGCGATATAATATTTTGCATTGCTTCAGATGTTGTTGGTTTCATTGAGCATCACCGATAAAAAAGTGATGATACTCTCTCAACCTGCTATCAGCAATATAATACATTTATGAAAAAGAGGGACAAAGACAATAATGGGCCAGTTTGTCGGGTTTAATCAAATAGAAAAACTATGCGTTATTTAGTTTTCTTAGATGCTTCTGTCTAACTAATTTAAGATGTTTTTGATTTAAGTAAGAGATCGTTTTTCTTAACTTCTTTTTATCTTTAGACATATTATTTAATTTTAACTACATGGTTACAAAATTGGCATTGATAAATGGATTTATAAAAAAGCTTCTGCCAAAAAGTGCGAGAGATTTTTTGATATTGACTATTTTCGCAGCATTTTTTCATTTCTTACCTTCATCTATAATCTCGGCTTAGTCCAGCAATTATAGGGTGTGTCAAATAATTGGCTGTCAGACGTTTGTTAAGTTTTATTAGATAAATACTTGTTTATAAAACAATCGTAGTGTTGTATTTGTGTGGGAAATTATAATTGGGTTGCTCATTAAATAAATATGCATCAAAGGTATATTTATGTATGTTATTTGTATAACAACGGTCTTAATTGATTATTGGGTATCAATTTTTCCTTTTTTAATATGAGCCTTACTTTTTTTAGCTACCGCATGAGTCATTCCCCTGAATATAAATAAGTGAGCTGGCATCATGGCGAACCAATATAAAAGTCCACTAAAACCAGCAGGATGCCACCAAGCTCTAATATCAAGAGTGCGGTAGTCGCCATGATCTTTTATCGTAAATTCAAGTCGACCAAGACCTGGTGCTTTCATACCAAATAAGAGCGAAATAAAATGTTTATCTTCTAGCGCTATAACTTTCCATGAGTCAATCCTATCGCCCAGCTGTAAAGTATCTGGGTCTCGACGATAGCGCTCACAAGCGTTACCCCCAATTATTTTGTCCATCCATTCGCGTAAATGCCATAAAGAATTGGCAAAGAAATATTCCGTTCCAGGAGTTCCTAGTCTTTGAATTTGTTGCCATAAAGCATCGAGTGAAGCATCTGTTTTTAATGTGTATCCTGCTTGTTTGGGATAATAACCATAACCGGTTTGCCAACGTTCTATTGCATCTGGGTCAAATCCCCAAATAGGGTTTGCCACAACTTCTACTTGTTTTTTTAGGGCAATTGAAACGGCTTCTTCATAGGTCAATAATGTTTGTGGTATAGCCTGTTGAATCTGTGTCCCATCGGCTGGGAGGTCAAATCTCAGTCCACCAATTAACGCTTTGGCAATATTGGTTGGAACCGAAGTAATAAACCTTAACCAGTAAGCGGCTAAGGTTGGACTTAAAAATGGAATGGGTAATACTCGAATAGGTTTATGGATGATCTTACCTAAGCGGATCATTTGATCTTTATAGCTCATCTGTTCTGGGCCTGATACATCCCAAATACGATGTGAAGAGGGCGGCATATTGATCAGTTCAAAAAGATAATGGAGTAGGTTACATAAGGCGATAGGCGAATTGCGAGAAGTCACCCATTTAGGCGTTAACATAATAGGTAGGTGGTAGACAAAATCACACATTACTTCAAAGGCTGCGGATCCTGGTCCGATAATAATACCAGCACGCAGTTCGGTTACTGGTTTTTCACTTTGTCTTAATATCTCGCCTGTCGCCTTTCGAGCAATTAAATGTTTAGAATCACTGTTGTTACTTTGTAATGCACCTAAATAGATAACGTGTTTTACTTGGCTTTGTTTTAATCCATCACTGAAATGTTGTGCTGCTTCAATCTCATAGTCAATAAAGTCATGGCCGTGTGTCATGCCGTGAACCAGAAAAAAAACCAGATCTACATCAGATAATAATTCGGTCAGATCTGACTTTTCGTCAAGGTCTAGATAATGCAGTGAGACGTTGTCTAGATTGTTCCAACCTTTCTTTTTTAAAAGTGATAGGTTGCGCCCTGTCGCTTTAACTGAATATCCTCTTTGGGCTAATTTCGGTACTAAATTGCTGCCAATATAACCTGAAGCCCCTACCACTAAAATTGTTCGAACCATCGTAATCTCACCCATTTAACAATTCGCTATGGGAATAAAATGAAAGTTTAAAAATCCCTTATTTATCAGTTTGGTATTAAATACAAAAAACGGCAAAAATAAGGTTAATTTGATTGGAGTTTGTACATTGGGCGTATAAAATCTGAGCGTTTATATCAAGGTGTCACTTGAGTATATATCCCCGTCGAATCGACGAATTAGAATTATTATCTTATCTGGGGCGTTAATGTTCACACTCGTATTGCAGCAATTTAAAGGTGACTTTTTACGTCGCCTTTTACTCATCGCTTTGCCGATCTCCATTCAGTCTATGATGTTTTCAAGTCGTAGTCTGGTTGATATTTTAATGCTCGGCCAATTAGGTCAGACCGATGTTGCTGCGATGGGCATTGCGGGACGCGCTATTTTTGTGGCAACGATTATGCTCTTTGGTGTGACCACAGGGGGAGCTTTATTGACTGCTCAATATTGGGGAGCAGGAAATAGCGAGGGTGTTAAACGTTCGACGGCTTTAACTTGGCTTATGAGTAATATTACGGCACTAATAGCGGCAGGTGTTTTTTTTCTATCGCCGGAGAGCGTAATTTCACTTGCGACCAATAATTCTGAAGTAGTGGCTTTAGGTGCTCAGTATTTACAGATCACAGCATTAAGTATGTTCCCAATGGCTTTTGGCATCAGTATGGCTGTCGGATTACGCTCAATGCACCAACCTGGAGTAAGTACCTTTTTTAGCGCAATCGGAATTAGCTTAAATATCCTGTTGAACTGGCTATTGATTTTCGGTAAGTGGGGATTTCCTGAGATGGGAATTGCTGGTGCTGCTTGGGCGACAGTAATCAGTGGTGTGGTTGAAGTTAGTCTTTTATATGCCTACTTATATCGTCGCAAACATCTACTATCTTTTGGGCTAAGTACCATTATTGCTGCTTGTGAATGGATTTATGTAAAACGTTTTTTAACCCTCTCTTTGCCGACCACATTTAACCATTTAGCTTGGTCTGCGGGTATTTTTGTTTACCACGCTATTATTGGTCAATATGGGGTAGAGGGGCTGGCGGTATTATCCGTGATGACGCCGATAGAATCGTTGTCTCTTGCATTTTTAATTGGTAGCTCAAATGCTGCAGCCGTTATGATTGGAAACCAGTTGGGTGCCAATAAAATGGAGGAAGCTTATCACCAAGCATGGGCTGTTTCCTGTTTTAACCTACTTAGTAGTATGGTGATGGCAATATTAATGCTGCTAATTAAAGAGCCGGTTCTGAATCTATTTACAGCGCTGACACCAGAAACCCGTGCATTAACTGAGCATTTCTTTGTCATTTATACTGGATTATTAATCATCAAAAGTATTCCAATGACTATGATTGTTGGTATTTTACGTGCTGGTGGTGATATTCGATTCTGTTTCTATCAAGATATTATTGCTCAGTGGGTTATTGGTATTCCTGTTGTTGCCATTTGTGCGTTGGTTTTCAAAATTCCAGTAGAGTGGATTTATGCTCTGTTAGGGCTAGAGGAGCTTGTGAAATGGGTGGGATCAACTATTCGTTTACGTTCGAAAAAGTGGATGAATAACTTGGTTGCTTAGTGAGATAAAAAATCGGCCATTAATAAAATAAATCCTAAGGCCATTAGGTTAGGTATATACTTAAATTAATGGCTATTTCGGATAATCTTACAATACCAAACCGCTTAATAAAACAACGTATTTAAGCTGTATAACTGACCAGTTTTGTTAGCGTTATGTGGGTAATCAGCCCATTTTGTATTGATTGTGTAACAGTTTGCATTCTATTTGAGTGCATGATCAGAAAACTCCTTTCTGTCTGTGTGGGTTTGCGGTAAATTTTACTTACAGATGTACAGCTTTATTGAACGATAAGAGCTGTACGCAATGACTTAACTGGATTTGAGGGCATAAATGTTACGACTGGCTCAGCTTTGTAAAGGCTACCAAGATGGCAGTGAGTACCATTCTGTTTTACAAGGAGCAGAGTTAAATCTTGAACGCGGAGCGCAATTGGCTCTGATGGGAGAGAGCGGCTCTGGTAAAAGTACGCTACTAAATTTAATTGCAGGATTAGATTCATGTGACGCGGGTGAGATCTGGCTCGGAGACACACCTATTCATGCAATTTCTGAGCGTCAAAGAGCTTTGTTTCGTCGTAATAATATCGGCCTAGTTTTCCAGCAGTTTAATTTATTACCGACCATTACTATTGCAGACAATATTCGTTTTTGTCGCCAATTAAAGGGGTTACCAGAGAGCCCTGATTTATGGCGCCAAATTATATCAGCGCTTGATCTTATGTCTCTGTTAGAGCGTTTTCCTGAAGAAGTTTCCGGTGGACAGCAGCAGCGCGCTGCAATAGCACGTGCTTTGTATATGGAACCCCAAATTCTATTAGCAGATGAACCAACAGGCAGTTTAGATGAGCGTAATGCTGGCGCTGTTATTCGTCTGTTAACTGGTTTATGTCAAAAACTGCAATGTACACTTTTGCTTGTTACCCACAGTGAGCAAGTCTCTTCTCAAATGCATGGCTGTATCCGATTGCAAGGGGGACAGTTGCATGTTAAGCCCCGTCATTAAGGCGTTATGGGGGCATTATAAGCGCCATCCATTTCAAATCATGCTGGTCTGGCTTGGTCTAACGCTGGGAATTGCACTTCTTGTTGGTGTAATGGGGGTTAACCAACAAGCGAGAGAAAGCTATCGACAAGGTGAACTTCTATTTTCAAATCCTTATCCTTATCGTATCCGTACAGCACAGTTAGGTCTTAAAGTTCCTCAAGGTTTCTATATTCAATTAAGACGTGCGGGACTTAAATCGTGTGCGCCGCTTGATAGCTATCGAATCGTGACAGAGCAGGGGCGTGATTTTGAACTCGTCGGGCTCGATCCCGTTGCTATGTTCTCTGCTTTTACTCGCAGTGAGAAAAATATGGCAGCACTGCGAGCCGATATGCTGGACTTGATGAAACCGCCATATCCTATTATTGCTGGAGAGCAGCTTGCTAGTTATATGGGGGTCAAATCAGGCGATATGATCACATTAGATAGCGGCAAGAAAATTGGTCCAGTTGAAATAGTACCTGATGAGTTAACTGGCGGTCCTCGGTTAGTTGCCGATATTGCAAGATTAAGAGATATCCAGCCAAGTTCTGGCTTTACATCTATTGTTTGTGGTGAGATGAGCCATGAGCAATTAGTGCGCTTAACTCAGATATTACCTCCTGGCTTAACGTTACAACGTAACCAAAGTGCGAGACTTGAACCCCTAACTAATGCGTTTCATTTGAATTTGTTTGCGATGGGAATGTTATCGTTTGTGGTTGGATTATTTATTTTCTATCAAGCGATGTCTCTCTCTTTTACTCAGCGCCAGCCATTAGTTGGACGATTAACTCAGTTAGGCGTAACCGGCCTACAACTAGCCGCAGCACTCTCAATAGAATTAATTTTGTGGATTATTTTAGGTTTAATTGGCGGTAACCTGCTAGGGTTGGTCCTTGCACAGCAATTAATGCCTTCGGTTGCAGCAACGTTAAGTGATCTCTATGGTGCTAACGTTAATCTTGCTGTGAGTTGGCATTGGCAGTGGGGCGTTGCCAGCTTAATTATTGCCGGTTGTGGTAGCATTCTCGCGTGTGGTTGGCCGATGGTTCGATTAATCAAAACGCCACCCGTACGGTTAGCAACTCATATGGCGCTAGTTCGTTTTAGTGGCCGTGAGTTTGCTTGGCAATCAATCATTTCGTTAATTTTTATCTTGGTTGCAATTGGCATTTATCAACTACCTCATGGACAATTTGCGGGTTTTGTTCTTATCGCATTAATTTTAACCGCATCTGGGTTGTTAATGCCGTATTTACTCTGGAAGTCGTTCCAAATTTTAGGTGTGATATTTCCATCAGTAAAAATGCGTTGGTTCTTTACTGATGCGGCTTCAAGTTTAAGTTATCGTGGCGTTGCCGCAATGGCATTTATGTTGGCACTTGCCTCTAATATTGGTATGGAAACTATGGTTGGAAGCTTCCGCCATACGACTCACACTTGGCTTGAACAACGTCTTGCCGCAGATATTTACATTCGTCCTTCGATGAATATGGCACCAAGAATGTACCGTTGGTTAGAAGATCAACCTGAAGTGAATGACGTTTGGTGGCGTTGGCAAAAAGAGACGCCAACCGATGCGGGTACACTACAAGTGATGAGTATTGGTCAATCTGAGGGTGAAATGACGGCACTTTCAGTGAAAGATATCGAACCAAATTACTGGCAGAGTTTACATTCGCAACGTGCCGTAATGGTGAGCGAATCGCTGGCCCTTAAAAATAATTGGCACATAGGTGATATGGTCGATCTACCAACACCGATGAATGATAACTGGCGTATTGTAGGTATCTATTATGACTATGGTAATCCATATGGGCAGCTGTTGATCTCATACAATAAGTGGCACCGTTATTGGCCGCACTCAGGACAAGTTGGTTTAGCTATTCACTTGAATCCAGGCGCTAATGACGAGGCTCTATTAGCTAAATTGGGCGAGCGTTTCCGACTACAGCCAGAGCGCATTCGCAATAATTCTGACTTAATGACTCAAGCAATGCGTGTGTTTGATCAGACCTTTGTTGTCACGTCGACATTAGGGTCATTAACGCTATTTATAGCTGTGTGTGGACTTTTCTTTGCCACTCTTGCCGGTGAAGTCTCTCGTCAACGTCAGTTTGCTCTATTACGCTGCATGGGGATGACCGGGCTGGAGTTAGCGGTACTTGGCGGGGGGCAATTATTATTAATTGGTCTATTTACTGCTTTAATGGCGCTACCTCTGGGGTTAATTTTGGCACAGCTGCTGATTGATGTTGTTTTGAAATACTCCTTCGGTTGGACCATGCCTATCCATTATTTCCCAACTCAATATTTATTTACCTTGGGATCGGCATTAGTGGTCTTGTTGATTGCTGGTGGATGGCCAGTGTGGCGTTTAGTTAAACGATCCGCGATTTTGTCGTTAAGAGAGGCGTTCTAATGACAAAGCAATTTACACATATTATTTATTTAGCTTTGGCACTAACTCTTCTCGTTGGTTGCAATAAAAAAACAGAACGTTCAAATACGGCAGAAGTGTTAACTCGTTCTGATGAATATGTATATGAACCGGTTGTACGAGGTGAACCTGTTGAGTTTCCACGAGACTATGGGGCTCATCCTGAGTATCGAACTGAATGGTGGTACCTTACTGCTAATGTAAAATCACCCGAAGGCAAAGAGTTCGGAATTCAATGGACACTTTTTCGGATGGCAACCAGTACAGAAAAAGAAACGGGCTGGAAAACACCACAAATGTATATGGCTCATGCAGTCATTACTAGTAAGTCAAAGGTTTGGTATGCTGAACGTTTTGCTCGTGGAGGCATAGGTCAGGCTGGCGTTACCTCAACGCCATACCATGCTTGGCTTGATAATTGGTCATGGAAAGCTCTTGGTAAAACACCGTTTCCGGGCATGGTCGAATTTGCAGATGATGGAATGGCTGCGGTTCTTAAAGTGACACAGCATGGTCCAATTGTATTACAAGGTGACCAGGGGTATAGCAAAAAGCATCCTGAACTTGATATGGCTTCTCGCTATTTTAGTGCGCCATTTTTAGATGTTGACGGCAAAATCACCCTTGATGGAGCAGAATATCAAGTGAGTGGTGAAGCATGGTTAGATCGTGAATGGAGCAGCAGCATGCTCGCCAAAGATCAGCTTGGCTGGGACTGGTTTTCTATTCACTTAAATGATGGTAGCGCCCTTATGGTGTCTCAACTGCGTGAAAAAGACGATTTACCTTATTATTTTGGTTCTAGAAGCTGGCCTAATGGTAAAGTTGTTCAACTTGATCATACGCAAATTCGTTTAACTCCATTAAGTTACACTCGAATTGATGGTAAAAAATTTCCTTTACAGTGGAGAATTGATGTACCATCTCAAAATATTAAGTTAACGGTAAATGTTTTACGAAAGGATCAGTGGCTTCCTTTTGTATTCCCATATTGGGAAGGACCTATCCATGTGACAGGATCGCACTCTGGGCAAGGTTTTATGGAACTTACCGGTTATTAGCTACGTACCATAGGCACAGCAGTAGGAATCGCAAGTGACATTTTTTCAAAACTATGATGAACAGGCTTTATCTCAACGTTTAATGAATTACCGTAGAGAGTTTCACCGATACCCCGAATCAGCATGGTGTGAGTTTTTCACCACTTGTCGAATTGCGGCTCATATGGAACATCACGGTTATCAGTTAGCTTTTGCCGATGAGATCATTGCGCGTTCTGCCATAATGGGGCGCGATGAAGAAAGTGTTATTGAAGCGCAAAAAAGAGCCTTAACTTGGGGGGCTGACCCTAAGTATTTGGCTCAAATGGATGGTATCACTGGTTTAGGTGCGGTTCTTGATACTGGCCGTGACGGCCCAACGGTTGCCTTCCGCTTCGATATTGATGCTGTTGATGTGATGGAAAGCCAGGATGATTCCCATCGTCCAAGATTTTTAGGCTTTGCATCTTTAGCACCGGGCATTGCGCACGCTTGTGGTCATGATGCCCACACCGCTATCGGTTTAGGGTTAGCCGAATTAATTGCCGCTAATAAAGATCAGTTATGTGGCAAAATTAAATTTATTTTCCAACCTGCGGAAGAAGGATGTCGAGCAGGAAAAGCCATTGCTGAGAGTGGCTGGTTAGACGATGTGGATTACTTCTTAGCTGCACATGTTGGAATGAATGTTCCAAGTGGTACCTTAGTTTGCGATCCCAAGCATTTCTTATGCAGCTCCAAATTTGATTTACATTTCAAAGGTAAACCTGCTCATGCGGGTATTGAGCCTAATGCTGGTTGTAATGCTTTAGCGGCGGCTTGCACATCAGTGACACAAATGCTGGCCATTCCTCGTCACCGAGATGGTATGACGCGTGTTAATGTGGGCCAGCTAAAGGCCGGAGAAGGGCGCAATGTCATTCCGGCTAATGCTGTACTTAAAGGCGAAACGCGAGGCGAGAACCGCGAAATTAATAATTATATGTATCAGCAAGTTGAGAGAATTGCTCAGGGATCTGCGCATATTCATGGCGTTAACGTAGAAATTCAGGCTCAAGGTGAAGCAATTGGCTTACACAATGATACTGAAATGGTGAACTTGATTGAATCCATTGGCTTGGATGCTGGTTTCAGTGATGTCATCCGTGAAAAGGATTTTGGTGCAAGTGAAGATGTTGGTTATTTATTTGACCGAGTACAGCACAATGGCGGTAAAGCTGTGTACTGCTTAATTGGCTCAGATCTGACCGCAGGCCATCATAATGGTGATTTTGATATTGATGAGAGCCGTATGGTTTCTGGGGTAAGATTATTTGCTATGGCCCTAATGCGTTTAAATCCTTAGAAACAACGCCATTCACACTGATCTCATAAACTGTTGCAAGGGAGTAATAACCATTTACTCCCTTTATATTTTGTTTTGCAGTGATAAATCGATATTGACTTTTAGTTTTTATTATCCCCCTTTAAATTCTGCCTGTATTTTAACTTATTTGGCTTTTTTGTTAATTTAGCTAAAACTATATTATTCATTTTAAATCAATGGATTAATATCATGTCCGCCTCTATTGTAGGGTGTTGTTGATACTTTTTTAGTTGTTTTAATATCTTTGTTGTATCTATTGTTTTTAAAAGATCTGAAATGTTACCTATTTCCAATTTATCAGTAGATTAGGTAAAAATATTCCGCTAATTTGCCCGCTTTTTACTACTCTTGTCTTGATATATTCAGCAAATTGGGGAAAGTGGATGTCGCAAAGCGATGGGTTAACAAACACAAACAGCAAAGTGACGACTTTGTTTTCATTATCAAAATGGTTGTTTCCCTTTTGTATGAATGACAAGTTTAAGTTTGCTTGTAAAGTCGGATTGAGCTTAACCCTTGCTTATCTTATCCCCATGGCTATGGGGTGGCCCCAAGCTTCTACTGCTGCAACCACGGTGATGCTGATAGCTTCTACAGGAAGTAAAAGAGAATCGCTAGCAAAAGGCTCGCTTCGTGTTCTTGGTACTGTAGTGGGAGCGGTACTTGGCCTTTCTTTGGTTGGTATTTTTGCTCAAGAACAATGGCTTTATATGCTATCGGTATCGGTTATTGTTTCCGTTATCTTTTATTTTCGAAATGCTTATACCAAAGATCCCACGTTATTTATGCTAACGGGTGTCATGACTCTAATGATGTCAAATGGAGGGGATGCGGAAGGCGCCTTTCTTTATGGTATCGATCGAGCTTATATGACCGTTTTCGGTGTTGTTATATACACTTTAGTCGGGACGTTTCTTTTTCCAACCAAAACAGAACAAAATTTACGTCAATTAGCGGCTGATCTGAAAGAGAAACAACAAGCGGTATTTGCCGGTATTATTCATCGTCAAAGTTTAACGCCGACTCAGTTAGATGAATTTGACGATCCACTTCCAGAACTCATCAAAGCGTTATTTACAGCACAATCGCAACTTGATCAACGATATAGCCTCATCAGTAAAGAGTGCAGTGATGTATCTGCCTATAAAACCGAGTGGGATTTGGCGCTACATTACTATAAGCAGATAACTCAACAGTTGGTTGCTGTCGGTCAATCCAGTTTTGATCAACATGTTGATGGTGAAGACTTTATTGGCAACTATCAAGATGCGGTTGAAGAGATTAATCAACTGTTTTCTCAGCTAGATGACGCATGGGCTGAACAACAAAGTCACTATATTGGATCAGAGCTAAAAGTAGATTTTGAAGTTGATGCTTTAAAAAATGCCGGTCATTTTGAAAAGGGGTCTGCAATAACCTTAGGGTTTTCTCTAAAGAGCTTACATCAAAAGCTGTCGAAGCTAACCGAAGTCGTGACTTGCATCGATTCAGTAACAGAGCGAGTGAGCTTTGATAAGCCAAATATCAATAACACCAGTCGCTTTATTTGGTGGGATGCTGAAAACTTTAAGACGGCAATAAAGGTTTTTGTTACTTATTGGGTTGCTGCATTTATCTGGATCTACTTAAATCCACCTGGTGGTTACAGTTTTGTGATTTTCTCAACGATTTATATGTCGTTGCTTTCTTTTATGCCAGTCCACCCAGTTATGCTACTGGTATTATTTACCTTTGGTTTTTTATTTGCTGTCCCGGCTTATATTTTTGTGCTGCCGAATTTAACGTTGGGGTTAGAGCTTGGCGTCTTTATTTTTCTTTATACCTTTATTGCGTTTTACTTGTTTAATGGTCCGGTCACCATTTTCTTCTTAATGGGACTGTTTATTCTCAATATTGATAACACCATGTTTTACCATTTCGGAATCGTCATGACTGTTATGGTACTGTTTTATCAAGTTGTATTGATGATTATTTTTTCTCATTATTTCCCGTTTTCATCTAAACCTGAGCACCTATTCTTGGTTATGAGAGAGCGGTTATATCGTCATATTCAGCATTACCTAATGTCATTTTCTGCTTTAGAACCCAATAAGTTTCAACGAAGAAAGCGAGAGTTTCATCTTAAGGTTCTTAAGTTTACGGTACCAAAGCTGAAGTTATGGGCATCGAAAATTAATTTAAAGCTATTTCCTGCACTTTCTAGTGAATCACTAATAGGTTTTGCCGCCGCGTCTGAACAGTTAGTTAATCATCTGACCATTTTAAATGTGTATGAGAAATCTTTGCACAATAACCCGCTAGTAAACAAAGCACGCAGTCAGTATCCAGATGACACTTTGGCTGAGATGGCGACAACGTTAGCGGGTGGCAAAGGAAAAGAGTTGTTAACAGCTGGTTTTGAACAGTATCAAGTTGATTATGCTAAAGGTGAAAAGTCACTTGAGCATTTTTTTCAGCAAATAGATCTAACATCGATCAGCCATCAACAAATTGCAGAGTTTTATATTTTCGTCTGTGTGAAACGCAATATTTTTGAAGCGATAAACCAGTGTAAAGATGCTTATGTTGCGATCGACTGGGATCATTTACGTCAAAAACGATTTTAAAAGGGAAGAGACTACGTGTTGAAACATTCATTGCGAGCTTGCATGACAATCTTGCCGCTATGTAGCTTGACCGCTTGTAGTGTATTAGGCCCGAACTTTGAGTCTTTACAGCCTAAAGCGATACCAGCGCAATGGCAGTCGGTTGATCAACAAGATCAAGCTGATGTTGCACTATGGTGGCAGCAGTTTAATGATCCAACACTGGATCATTTGGTTGAGATGGCGGCTGAGCAAAATTTAGATCTTGAAGCGGCAGGATTACGTATTATTCAAGCAAGAGCGGCTCTTGGAATATCTCAAGGTCTCCAATATCCACAAGTTCAGCAAGTATCGGGTAATCTTGCTAAGGCCTACCAAAACGAAAAGTCATTTGATAATGCAGCTCTTAGCTTTGATGCGGGATGGGAGCTTGATGTTTGGGGTAAATATGCACGAGGAATCGAATCTGCAGAAGCATTAATGTACGCATCAATTGCTTCATATCGTGATATTGCTGTAACCATTACCGCTGAAGTTGCGCGTAACTATATAAATTATCGTACCTTTCAAGAACGTATTTTATTATCAAAACGTAATATTGAAATTCAACAACGTGTTGTTCATATCACCCAAGTTCAATATGACTCAGGTAATGTTACCGAGCTTGATGTTCAGCAAGCAAAAAACCAGTTATACACAACAAAAGCGGCGCTACCATCGTTAAAAATTGCTATGTTGCAAGCTCGTAATGCACTAGCGGTATTACTTGGGGTATTGCCTTCAGAAGTTGATACGTTGTTAGGCTCTGATGCTATTGATAAAAAGATTGCAGTATATGATTCGCGATATGCTGTAGGTAAGAAAGCAGCTTTAAATGGTACTGATAAGTACTCTTTAGTACCTCATATTCCCAAAGTAGATAATCAGATTGATGCTAACTTAGTAATGCGTCGTCCTGATCTTCAAGTTGCCGAACTGCAAGCTCATAGCCAGAGTGCCAAAATTGGATTAGCTGAAACCGCACTATATCCAAGCTTTTCATTACTTGGTTCAATCGGTATTAATAGTACAGTCCCATCTGACCGCAGTTTCAGTTTTAGCGATTCTCTCATGCTTGTTGCTGGCCCAAGTTTTAGTTGGAATATTTTTCAATATGGCCGGGTAAAAAATAATATTCGCTTAGAAGATGCCCGCTTTCAAGAGTCATTAACCAATTACAATAAAAAAGTGCTAGTGGCGGTGCAAGAGGTCACTAATGCGCTTGAATCTTATGATTTGTATACAGAGCAAAAAGCCCTTCGTCTGCAATCGGTTAATTCATCTATTCGTGCTTTTAATATTTCCATGACTCAGTACGAAAATGGCCAAATCAGCTTCGAACGTTTACTGAACTCGGTTGAGAAGATGACTCGAAGTGAAGATAGCTATGCGCAAATTAAAGGTAATGTCGCCAATCAAATTGTTGCGCTGTATAAGGCCTTAGGTGGTGGATGGCAAATCACATCGGGTAAACCTTTAGTTGCTGATTCTACGATAGAAACGATGAAAAGCCGTACTGATTGGGGAACAAGCCTTGATGAAGAGCT
The DNA here is from genome assembly GCF_038086725.1 of Photobacterium damselae subsp. damselae. Taxonomy (NCBI): domain Bacteria; kingdom Pseudomonadati; phylum Pseudomonadota; class Gammaproteobacteria; order Vibrionales; family Vibrionaceae; genus Photobacterium; species Photobacterium damselae. Next base: position 1,811,918 of record NZ_CP146970.1, on the reverse strand, counting down.
TGTTATGCCAAAAGCGGATTTACCTAAGCAGGTGACGTTACCCCAATTAGATCCCGAGAAGGTTCCTGTTGAGGAGTTGAATTAATGTCGATACCTCACGAACTCTCAATGGGAGATATTTATTATTCGCCAGTTTTATTAGTGGTGGTTTTGTCTCTGGTTGCTACGTGGATAACCGTTGTGATTTTAAATAAGACGCGGTTATCACGATTTATTGCGTATCCCTCATTAACGTTTCTCGCCATCATGGTTTTTTATGTGGTTGCGATCGATACTTTTTATATCCAAATTTAGGTGAAAGATGAAAAAGACAATCGTCATCCTAGTTAATCTTTTGATCATTGGTGGAGCTGTATGGCTGGGTTACCAAAAATATCAAGAGTACTTCAATAATCCGTGGACCCGAGATGGTCAGGTGAGAGCAAATGTGATCAAAGTTGCACCTAGAGTCTCTGGGCCAATTACGAATGTTGCGGTTATCGATAACCAAATGGTGAATAAAGGCGATCTTTTATTTGAGATTGACTCAAGTACTTACGATGTTGCTTTATCAAAAGCTCAAGTTTCATTAGAACGCTCGATTATCAGTTCTAAAGGCAAAAAGATTGAATACGATCGTCTGCGTGATATTAGGGCAAAAGATCGTGGTGCTGTATCACACAAGGATCTTATTCGTCGCCAAATAGCTTATGAAGAGTCATTACTGCAGATTCAAATAGCGAAAGAGCAATTAAAGGCAGCAGAATTGAACGTGGGTTTCACCAAAGTTTACGCTTCTGTAGATGGCTATGTTTCAAACCTTGATATTCAAACAGGAACGCAAGCTGTTGCAAATCAACCACTCATTGCATTAATTGATAAAAACAGTTTTTGGGTATTTGGTTTCTTTCGTGAAAACCAAATTGCCGCTATTCATGCAGGAAGTCAGGCTAAAGTTACCTTAATGTCTCATCCTGATTTACCTATCGACGCTAAAGTTGCCTCAATAGGATGGGGTATAGCACCAAAAGATGGCACGGTTGGCTACAACTTATTGCCTAATGTTAATCCCGTGTTTCAGTGGATTCGTTTAGCACAGCGCATTCCTGTACGCATAGAGCTTGAAGCGTTACCAGAAAATCTTGATCTGCGTTTTGGCATGTCAGCATCGATTATGGTGTTACAAGATACGGCCTCTGATGAGAACCAAGATAGATAAGTTAGGGATAATTCATGGATCACTGGAAGTAAGGAAATAATCTTGTGGTAGTTAAAAAGAAGATTACTGAATCAAACAATTTTTTCTATCTAACATTAGCATTAATTGGCCTACTGATTAGTGCTTCGTTAGTGCAGGTAACCACCAGCGATATCTTAGAATATGTGTTAGAAGCATTTACTATTTTAACTTTTGTGGTTTGTTTGGTCAGTTTACGGTTTGATCAAAATTGGTATCGGTTTTTAGTGACACTATTAGCATGCTGGATAGGTGCTATTGTTGTTAAAAAGTTCTTTAGCCTGCAGCAAATCGATATTGCAATGTTAGGCTTAATGTTTGCGTTCTTTTTTGGCACGTTCAAGTCGATTGCAAAGCAAGTGCTCTTCTCTGGGCCTGTGACGTTTAATAAGATTGTGGGGTCAGTCGCGTTATTTTTATTGCTTGGCTTAATGTGGGCGATCCTTTATCTCATTCTTTTAGAGTTTGATCCTAATTCATTTACGGGTATGGAAAGCATGCCGTGGGGAGATAACTTTTCTAATGCGGCGTATTTCAGTTTTGTCACATTAACAACGTTAGGTTATGGCGATATCAGTCCAATTACACCTATCGCCCAAGTTATTGTGTATTTAGAAGCCATTGTTGGCGTGTTTTATATGGCGATCGTGGTATCGAGTCTCGTCAGTTCTAATCAAAGTTATGTAGAGAAAAATAATCAGGGGAATAAAAATGGATAAACAGATGGAGCAACGACAAAATAAATTGTTCGTCAATAATATGGTTGAATCGGCCATACGTATTGGTCTGCTACTTGTTTTAATTATATGGACTTACGATATTGTTAAGCCTTTTATTATTCCTGTATTGTGGGGTGCTATTATTGCTGTTGCTCTTATGCCACTTACAGATAAGTTGCAGGCGGTATTTAAAGGACGTCGTGGATTAGCAGCAACAGTGATCGCTTTGGTCTGTATTGCATTATTAATTGCACCTTTTGTTATGGTGTCGGGATCTATTTATGATGGCATAACTCATACTATGAGTGTGCTCCAGAGTGGCGATATTAAGATTCCAGGCCCGACACAACGTATTGCTGATATTCCGGTTGTGGGTGATAAGATCTATGAAGTGTGGAGCTTATTTGCAACGAATATGGAAAAGGCGGTAACGAATTTCTTACCTGAAATTAAAACTGCTGTTGGTACTTTAGCTTCTATTTTGGGTAGCAGCTTAGCAAGTTTGGTTGTCTTTATTATTGCCCTAGCGGTTGCTGGTGGTTTTATGACTCATTCACATAAAATCACTGAAGCTATTCAAAAGGTTTCAATCCGTACAGTTGGTAAAAATGGTGCTAAATGGACAACATTAACCGCTGCAACGATTCGTAGTGTGCTACTTGGTGTTGTTGGGGTTGCCTTTATTCAGGCTATGATTATTGGTTCAGCAATGTTTGCTTTCCATGTTCCAATGGCTGGTTTATTGACTCTGGGCGTTCTTATTTTATGTATTGCTCAACTACCAGCTCTGATTGTGGTGGCGCCTGTTATTTTCTATGTCTACTCAACGGGTGATGGTACTGGCACAACCATCTTTACAATTTGGGCGCTAGCGGGCGGATTAGCGGATAATATTTTAAAACCAATGCTAATGGGTCGTGGTGTTGATGTTCCTATGCCTGTGATACTGATTGGTGCCATTGGTGGCATGTTATTCTCCGGCATTATCGGTCTATTCCTAGGTGCTGTTATCTTAGCTATTTGGTATGAGCTATTTATGGCATGGCTTAAAGCTGATGCAGAAACAACACAAGCTGTAGTTGAAGAAACACAATGCGAACAAGAAGCGAAAGAACAGTAAGTAAAAAATAAATTAAAACATACCGTTGTTATCAATAGGGAGACTTTGTGCTCCCTTTATTTTGCCAAAATTATAGATTAACTGCATAATGTTCAAAACGCATAACAACAAGAAAGAAGGTGTTTATGAACCGCTTTTTTAAAAAGGTTTATGATTACATCAACCCATCAGTTAACCCTGATATTGAGCCAGCCAGTAAAGAATGGCAAAAATTAGTGCCAACCTTATGGTTATTGGGTAAGACCGGTGCTGGAAAATCAACAATTGTTCAAGCTTTAACCGGAGATAGTCGTGCTGAAATTGGTTTAGGTTTTCAGCCTTGTACTCAAACTGCTTCAGATTATAACTACCCAACGGCTAACCCAGTTGTGAGCTTTTTAGATACCCGTGGTTTAGCTGAGGACAATTATGATCCTAAACATGACATTGAATATTGCGAGGGTCGAAGCCACGCTTTATTGGTCATCATGAAAGCAGAAGAACAAGATCAGTCTGAAGTTTTACAAGCTCTGAAAGCAATTAAAAAATCAAAGAAAATTCGTCACTTGTTGGTTGTGCATACCGCTATTAATGGTATCTCAGATGAACAAGAACGCCAGCGGAGCATTACTCGACACCACAATCAAGTGTTGGATATTTGGGGTATTAATCCAGATAAATTAACGGAAGAACAACAACTTTGGTATCAGCCTATTTGCGTTGATCTTATTCCAGAAATCGAACAGCTAGAAGGGTTAGAGCAGTTACAGCAAGCACTGGTAGCGGCACTTCCTATGTTGAGTTTAATTACAGAAAAAAATGCCCACCAAACACGAGAAGAACACAATTTCTCTCGATTACAAACGGAAATTCTCTGGTACGCAGGTACTGCAGGGGCAAGTGATGCCATTCCTGGGATCGGCATTGTGACCGTGCCTTCTATTCAGGGCAAAATGCTACACAGTTTGGCAAATCAATATGGCGTTACTTGGAATAAACAAGATTATGCTGAGTTTATTGGTATGTTGGGTTCAGGCTTTTTGATTCAATATTTATCAAAACTGGGTGTAAATCAGTTAGTGAAGTTTATTCCTGTTTATGGTCAGACAGTAGGTAGCGCAACCGCTGCCGTAATGAGTTTTTCCTCTACCTATGCGATTGGTCGTGCAGCTTGTATGTATTTATATCATAAGAGTAAAGGGGAAACAGTTTCTAAAGATCAGATGAAACAAGCTTTTGAACAAGCATTTAAATCCGTTAAAAACGTAGCAACGGAACAAGCAAAAATGGAGCAAAAGCATCATGAATAAAATTAAAAATAGTTACCATTTGCTAAGTCGCTTATCTGATGGCTTTGTACCACTTGTTATGTTAGCAATTACGATACCTATCTTAGTTCTAGCGGGTTTTGGCATTGCAGATTTAGTAACAAATGGTCAATGGGTTTTATTTTTTGCTCTGATTGCATCTTCTTGCTTAATTATCTTTGTTCCGTACTGGTGGATGCGCCGTTCTCGTACGGTAGAAACGGCCATTAAGCAGGATCTAGATGGGTTAGATGTTGAAGGCAATCCAGCTTGGACGGCTAAAGATCAACAGATATGGCAACAAGTAAATGAAACCATTGTTCGCCAGATTAATGAAGAACCAGAGTGGGATAACCTTAAAGCCCATGCGCTACTGGTTTTAACTCAAGTTGCTGCCAGTTATAACCAAAAATCGGGTAAAGCACTCTCTTTTACTGCACCAGAGTTTTTACTGATGACAGAAGAAGTCAGTCGCCGTTATCGTCGTTTTCTTCGAGAAAATATACCTTTCGTTGATAAAGTCAGTATTACAACGCTGCAGCATGGGTATGACCTAAGTGATAAGTTAGGCTATGCGAAAAGTGCTTATGATATCTACCGACTGTTTCGTATTACGACGCCAACTGGCTGGCTGGCCGAAGCCCGAGGTATGGTATTGGGGCAGCTGTTTGATAATGTCAGTGCTGAGATCCAGTTTAAACTAAAAGCGACCTTACTACAGGAAGTTGCCTCTGTTGCAATTGATCTTTATAGCGGTCAATTTAAATTAGCGGATGATGAACTGCCACCGAGCGAAATAGAGGCTAAAGACAGTAAAGCTCATGCGGCTAAAGTCAGTCCGCTTCGTGTTGCGGTTGTGGGGCAAGTAAGTGCAGGTAAATCATCATTGGTTAATGCATTGATTGGTGAAATGGCCGCAGAGGTGAGTGCGCTACCTTCAACAGATCAAGCAACCGTTCATCAGTGTACAGTCGATGGTATCGATCTAGTCCATCTAATTGATTTACCTGGGCTAGATGGTGATAAGGCCACTCAGAAGAAGATTGTGTCGCAAATAACCAATAGTGATTTAGTGTTATGGGTGTTAAAAGCCAATCAATCAGCTCGTAAATTGGATGTCGAATTGCGTCAAGCCGTAGATGAATTTTATCAATTAGCAGCAAATCAAAACCGAAAAGCACCAAAGATTTTAGTGCTGGTAAACCAAGTTGATCGACTTTCTCCATTAGATGAATGGCAACCACCATATGATTTGTCTAATCCACAAACACAAAAAGGAAAAGTAATTGCTCAAGCAGTTGAGTTTAATAAAGAGAAACTCAACCCAGATATTATCTTACCTTTGTGTGTTAGTCAGGACGTCCCTCAATTTAATGTCGACACACTTCAACAAGCGATTGTGTCTGCCTATGAAGATGGCGTAAACACTCAATTAAATCGACGCCGAATTGAAGGGGATAGACTGGATTTAACCGAAGAGGCTAAGCGGCTTTATCATCTTGGTGAAGTTTTATTTAAAGCTTATCGCAAACAGCTGTAGTAGATTTTTAATATCAAAAAAAGCCAGTAGATTATATTGCTACTGGCTTTTATTTTATGGTGATACTCAAATTTATCTATTGAGTAGCAACTTAATTAGATGATTACCAAAATACTGCGTATAGCACAGCCAAAATCACCATGATGCCATACGAGGCTAAGTTAAAGCTTGATTCTGTTTTAAATAACTTAGCTTCAAGCGCGATACCTTTAGGATCCTCTTCACCTTCTGTACTGCTAAGACTTGTAAAGGCAATCACAACGATAGTGAACAGTAGGGTATAGAGCATCTGATCCATGAATGGCATAGATAGAGGCATCAGTTTTAGGAATAGGGCAAATGGGATTGACATCAGAACGCCAACGATAGCCCCTTTGCTGGTGGTTTTCTTCCAAAACAGGCCCATAAGGAACACAGCCAAGATACCTGGACTTACTAAACCTGTGTACTCTTGGATATATTGGAAGGCTTGACCAATACCGCCGAGCATAGGAGCAATAAAGCAAGCGATAATCAGTGCAACAAGAGCGGTTGCGCGACCTACGTTAACCAGTTTGTGGTCACCCGCTTCTGGATCAATGTATTCACGGTACACGTCCATGGTAAAGATCGTTGCTGTTGAGTTCAGCATAGAAGCTAGTGATGACACAATGGCAGCAGCAAGAGCCGCAAACACCACACCCTTAATACCTACAGGTAAGAACTGAGTTAACCAAGGGTAAGCTTTATCTGCTTGTGCTGCTGATGGCATGTGAGTCATAGCTGCAGAGCCTAAACCACTTAGTAATTCTGGATTTGATGTAATAATGTAAGTTGCGATACCAGGAATAACCACAAGGAACGGCACAATCAGTTTTAAGTAAGCAGCAAACACAATACCTTTTTGCGCTTCTTGCACCGATTTTGCGGCTAATGTACGTTGAATAATATATTGGTTGAAGCCCCAGTAGTATAAGTTCGCAACCCATAGACCACCAATAAGAACGGCAATACCCGGTAGGTTCATATATTGCGGATTACTTTGGTCTAAGATCATTTCAAAGTGCTCAGGCGCTGCATCAATCATGTGGCTTAAACCGCCTAATACACCATCAGCACCGCCAATGTAACTTAGAGCCATAAAGGTTGTTAATAGGCCACCAAGAACAAGGAAGAACACCTGGATTACATCGGTCCAAACAACGGCAGAAAGACCACCATATAGCGAGTAAATGATTGCAAAAAGGGCTAAACCAATAATCGCGTACATCATTGGAACGCCTAGAATTGTTTCTAACGCAAGGCCTCCTAAGTAGAGTACAGATGTTAGGTTTACAAAAACGTATAAGGCAATCCAAAATACAGCAAGAATCGTCTTTAATGATTTATTAAAGCGTTTTTCAACAAACTCAGGAATGGTATATATACCCTTATCAATAAAGACAGGTAAGAAGTATTTACCCACGATGATTAATGTCAGTGCAGACATCCATTCGTAAGATGCAATAGCCAGACCTATGGAATATCCAGAGCCGGACATACCGATAAACTGTTCGGCTGAAATATTGGCAGCAATAAGTGATGCACCTACAGCCCACCAAGGTAATGATTTACCAGCAAGGAAATAGTCTTCTGTTCCTTTTGTTGCTCCTTTCTTATCTCGTGAAACCCATAAGCCGACACCAATAATAATAAGCACATAGAGGGCAAAAACAGCGTAATCAATAACGCTAAATCCTATCTCGTTAGTTCCCATCTTTATAATCCATTGTGAGTTAAATTAACGGAGAGAAGTGTAAGCGTTTACATTTAATATTTTCGTTATTTATGTCACAAAATATTACGAAAGCTGGATAATGCTATTATCTTGATATGATGAATTATTTTAACTTGATGAAAATACTGATTTTATTTGTTGTTTGGTATTTGAACCTATTTTAAGTAAAATATTTAACTAAATTTTTAAGTTAATATTTACTGTGATGGTGATAACGTTACCAATGGTTTTATTAAAAGAATTGCAGGTAAATAATTGCAATTAATTGGGTTGGTTAATCGTGTTTTGGTAATACATAATTAATAAAAAGAAAATAACTTATGGATAGATAAGCAAGCGGTGATTTGAAGTTATCAATTAAACCGCTTGCTATAAAATCTTATCGCAACAAGATGTGCTTTAAGCGTATTTTATCAATTAATGAGATGATAATTAAAGAGACGCAGTAAGTAGTAGGTATGATTAATATATTACTTACCCAAGGGTTTAGATTCAGCATCATTGAGATATTCATAAAGTATATAATCAATAATAAATGGAGAACATAAATACCTAAGGTGTGTTTCGCACAGTAACGAACCCATTGAGTATTACCAATATTAGGATGATTAAGTAATAAAATAAAAATACCTAAGCCCCATAATGGTGTCCCTAACAAGAAGTCATGAATATTAAACAGCCCATCAGGTAGAAGGGATAACATAAAAGCTTCTGTAAGGTGCAGTGACATACCGCCAATAAACAATAGGAGGGCGATAGTATTACTCAATTGCCATTTCTGACGACGATACTCAAATCCTAAGCCGACCATCAATGTGGCAAAAAAAGGTCCATTACGAGTAAAGATAATGGAGTCTAACTCAGTATAGGGCTGATAGCTTCCCGCAAGAAGTCCGTAGACAAAGAGTAATAACGCAAATGGAAGAAGCCATTCTATTTTATTGAATCGTATAAAGAATGCGACGACGATTACGGCACAAATGAGTGCAGGTATAAACCAAAGGTGTACTAATCCGCCTTCAAATAGAGAATTAATAGGATTTTCACTTAAATATTGCCAATATCCCATCCTCTCTTGTAAGTAACCCTCTTGCATCACAGTGTTGAGATTAAAAGGCGCAATGAGATAAATGATGCTCCAGATAAGCCAAACTTTTAAAAGTGGAATACTATATGAGCACGCGGTTTGTAGTGGGGATGCAATAAGTTTCGGCGCAATTAAGTAACCTGAGATTAAGAAAAAGAGCGGAACCGCAAAACGACTACTCTGGTTGAGTAGATAACCAAGCCAGGGTTCACCATTAATCAAGGGTAGAGTATTAAAGGCTTGGCTATGAATAATAACAACAGCAAAGATAGCAATGACACGACCAAGCTCTAAACTAGGAATGCGATTTTCATTCATAAGGTATTGTATCTACAATTAAATTTTGTGAAATCTAACAGTAAATACGAGGCTGTAAATTTTCTATTTGTAAAACTGTGTGATGGATCTGATTCTCAAGCTAAATATGAAATTTTGAGATATTGCTTAGTCTAATTTCTTAACGCCATGGATGATTAACTCACGTAACCATTGGTGGCTCAGATCTAATTCAAAGTGACGATGCCATAGAAGAACATAGCCACCAGCGTCTAAATGAATTGGAATTGGTCGTACAATCAGATTACTTGTTTCTTGTAACTCATGAGTTGGATACGAAGGGTAGCACATTAACAGATCTGAATTTTCACACAGTTTTATGGCTGTTCTAAAGTCGGTCATATTGATGGCAATATCAACATGACGATTCTGCAAAGCTAGAACCTCTTCTAATAACCAACGACGTAGACCGCCAATGCTTACTTCAATATGTCGGTATTTTAAAAACGTTTCGAGATCCCACTCTTCCTGTAGTGAAGGGTGATCTTTTCGCATTAAACAGACTGGATAATCTCGGCCCAGTAGATAGTAATTCAATTCATTAGGAATGGTTCGGTAATGCATCTCTGAACGCTCGTCCCATTCAAAAATACCAATCCCTAAATCAATTTCACAGCGTAATAGTTGATTTAAGCTATCATCGTTCCAAGTGCGACTGATTAAACTAACTTCTGGTGCTTGTTCCAGCATTTTAGGAATAAAATCAGGGTAGGTCAGGGTATAAGCCGTTTCCACTAAATCGATATGAAATTTACGACGACTGCTCGCAGGATCAAAATCTTCTGGGCGAGTGAGCTGTTCTACTTGTCGCAATATCTGATGAATATTGGGTGCCAAGGAGAGAGCCTTTGGTGTGGGTCTTAGGCCATGAGGAGCCCGTTCAAAGAGAGGATCATGAAACGTTTCGCGTAGTTTAGCAAGTTGTTTACTGACTGCCGATTGGCTGAGATGTAAGCGACAAGCTGCTGCTGTAACACTCTTTTCTTGTAGTAAGACTTCTAATACTTTCAGCAGATTTACATCAAAATTTTTCACAGCAATAGCCTTGTCGTCCGTTGTGATACATCTATTTTTTTGTTACAGGTAATGCGACTTCAACCGGTTCGATATCTACAATTTTTGAACGGTTCATGATGATCTTCCAGCGTTGAATACGAACAGTATTATCTTCATCCGTTTCTTTTGTGATTAAGTTTATCAAATGGCGCTTTTCAACCGATTCTTTTGTGACTTGACCATCTTTGAGCTGATATATCCGTTGAGAGCCTTTTTCCATTAAGCTGGCAACAACTCTTAAATCGAGAATAATTGATTCACGGGTCTGTTCATAACCACTTAAGAACTTAGTTGGAGACATTCGAGTGGTACTTTTATAGTGAAGAATGGTCTCTTCTCTATTTGATACTTTATGTTTACGGGTCTTTCTAATGCTTTCAGGAAGTTTGTCGTAGCTAATATATTCCATCCACTCGAACTGACGGCCAATAAGGTGATCGGTATTAGCATCGAAAAATTGTTTACGCCAGCGTGCTCGACCTTTACGAAGCCAACGCCAAAGCATTTGTTTTAAATCGTCTTTAAAAACTTCACGAATAGCGTAAATCAGAGACAAAACCAAAATAAATGACGCGGTAATATCACCCAATACACCACGCGCTTTTATCATCATTAAAGTCACAAAGATCATCACAATACCTGCCGCAGCACCTGTGACAATTTTTCGGGTATTTTTACCCAGCTCTATGGTTTTCTCTTTCATAGTGACCGGGTATTCGATCAAACGACGTAGAAGACGCATCTTATTCGACATTCGGGTTTGATCTTGCATTGCTCTTTCTGAATTATATTTGTGTTTAATTCGGTGTTGTTCTTCAGATGCGCAGATGTCTAATAAGAGTTCTTTAATTTCTGGGTATTCGTTACCACGGGGTAGGTGAGCCACCATAGCCAAGCAACGTTGTTCAGTAAACCATGATAGATAGTTATCAATGTTCTCGTAGTACTTAAGCAGTTTTTTATCTGTCGGTACGTTACGTCGTAACCTTTTTAAGATGCGAATTGTCAGTTCACTCAGCTCGCTGACATCATCTAATGTGACTGACTCTTTGTTCTCAAGTAAGTTGTGAGTCTCTTTTTCTAGAGCCAGTGCATACTGATAAGCGTACAAACTTAAACTTAAGCGATATTGTTCAATCGATAATTTACCTCGACTGGCTAGTCGACTATGAACAAGGGGCAAGTGGTTCACGTCACTATAATAAGTACGTTTGCCATGAATTGCGTTATGGTAGAACTCTTCATCACTGATGATATTGCTGGTTAGGCCTAATTCTCCGGGCACAAAAATATAAATATCGAGCTGTCGATTAGTCGTTTCTTGAATGACGTGGGAGATTTTAAGTTTGTGTCCATCTTTTTTGTCGACAGTGATCACTTTGTATCCGTACCTCTAAACTGCATGAAATGATATTTAGTATTGCTAATGATTGGCGTACTAGCCATCTCTTTCTCGTTAAGTGACTTTGAGCTTGTTATTGTTGTTTTATTTTAAACTCAGTCATTCTCCTAGAACCTAGAACCTAGAACCTAGAACCTAGAACCTAGAACCTAGAACCTAGAACCTAGAACCTGAAATATTACTCGGATTATGATGACAGTAAATGCAATTAACCGTGTTAATAGGATGAAAAATATCCAAACAGTTAAAGATTGCTGAGCACCAATGGGGAACATCACGTATAATGCTCTGTCATTAGTAAATTACAAAGCTAAGTTTACACGTTATATCACTTATTATTGTTACACAACATAACGGTGTAGCATGCTGATCAGAGAGTGTCGGATTCATGATTAAAATTGGACAATACAACACATTAGAAGTCGTCAACCTAGTAGACTTTGGCGTATTTCTCGATGGTGGAGAGGATTTCGGTAATATCTTATTGCCAAGCCAGTCAGTTCCAGCCGGCACTAACGTGGGCGATAAAATTAAAGTCTTTCTATACAATGATTCACACGATGAAGTTGTAGCAACAACCGATGAACCTATCGCTCAAGTGGGTGAATTTGCCAAGATGCGAGTTGAAGGGATCACGACAGTTGGTGCATTTTTAGATTGGGGTCTGCGTAAAAACCTTCTGTTACCATACAGCGAACAGCGCCGTAAATTGCAAGAAGGTGAAGAGATTCTTGTGCGAGTGTATACCGACCGAGCAACAGGTCGGATTGTCGCTTCAACTAAGTTTAACCGCTTCTTAGATAAAACTCCGGCAACGTATAAAGTTGGGGATGAAGTACCAGTATTGATCGCAGAAATCACAGATCTTGGCTATAAAGCGATCATTAACGGTCAACATTGGGGCTTACTATTTAAGACCGAATGTTTTGGTAAGCTGTTTATTGGTAAGACGCTAAAAGCTTACGTAAAAGAAATTCGTGAAGATGGCAAAATCAACCTATCTCTACAGAAGATGGGTAAAGCACGTATGGATGACCTATCAGATAAGATTTTAACCTCGTTAGAGAAAAAGGGTGGTTTCATTCCATTAAGTGATAAGTCAACGCCTGAAGAAATTTTCAACGTTTTCCGTACCAGTAAAGGTACCTTTAAGAAGACCATTGGTGGCTTGTATAAGCAGGGTCTGATTGTTATTGGAAAAGACGGCATTCGTTTAAACGATAACGACTAATTAATCGCTATTTATAGTTGAATATAAACCTAAATATAAACGCATCTTAGCTCATTCTAAGATGCGTTTTTTTTAATTATCATCTGGCTTTGGTGTAATTATAAGCATTGTAATGGTCTGTTTTTCATCAGTTTATTGCGCTTCTTATTGCTTCAAAGCAAATGATTTTTTCCATATGAGAAAAGTACGTCTAATTTTAACCGATAAGTTATTGATATTTTTCTGTAGCACGTAGAATTAACCTGATTGATGCAATTAACGTTAACATTTGCATAACTTTGTGATCTTGATCGTGTTTTGTTGCTCGTTACAATGCGCGTCCCTTTTGACATATTTGATCAACATCATGATTGCAGTACTGGGTATTTTTGTTCTTATTTTATTAGCTTGGATTATTTCTACTGACCGTAAGCGCATTCCGATTAAAATGGTATCGCTGGCGTTTTTAATGCAAGTTCTGTTTGCTCTTTTTGTGCTATATGTACCTGTTGGTAAAACGATTCTACAGTCGATTACTCACGGCGTAACCTATGTGACCGATTACGGTAAAGATGGTTTATCTTTTCTGTTTGGTGGTTTAGCAACGGGCAGTATTGGTTTCGTATTTGCGGTGAACGTTTTAGGCATCATCATCTTTTTCTCCGCATTGATTTCTATGCTTTACCATATCGGTATTATGCAAAAAGTTGTGAACGTTTGCGGTGGGGCATTACAACGAGTATTAGGTACTGGTCGTGCAGAATCCTTATCGGCAACTGCAAATATCTTTGTTGGTATGTCAGAAGTTCCATTAGTTATCAAACCATATTTAAAAAGCATGGATGATTCGCAACTGTTTGCTGTTATGACCTGTGGTTTAGCATCGGTTGCTGGTTCTACTATGGTAGGTTATGCCGCTGTGGGTGTGGACTTAGGCTATCTTATTGCTGCTGCGTTTATGTCGGCTCCTGCGGGTTTGTTAATGGCTAAAATCATTGTGCCGCCATCAGAACAAAAAATCAGTGCTGATGAAATTACCGCAGTCGAAATCCCTAAAGCAACGAATGTGGTTGAAGCGCTCGCTGATGGTGCAATGTCGGGCTTGCGTATGGCTGTTACCATTGGTGCGACGTTGGTGGCATTTATTAGTGTGATTGCTTTGCTAAACGGTATGTTAGGCGATATTGGTGCTCTATTTGGCGTTAAAGATTTAAGCTTCCAACTGATCTTAGGCTATGTATTTTCACCTGTTGCTCTGCTTATTGGTGTGCCTTGGGCAGATGCGATAACGGCTGGCTCTTTGATTGGTCAGAAAGTTGTGATGAACGAGTTTGTTGCATTTATTGACTTGATGAAAGTAAAAGACACGATGGCACCACACAGTGTAGCTGTTGTTACTTTCGCCTTATGTGGCTTTGCTAATGTCACCACGCTTGCAATCTTAATTGGCGGTATGGGAAGTCTAATCCCTGAGCGTCGTCCGTTTATTGCCAAGTATGGTGCTCGTGCAGTGATGGCTGGTGTTCTTGCTAACCTAATGAGTGCTGCAATCGTAAGTATTATTCTGTCGCTATAATCCTTATGTAGATTCAGAACCAGCAAGGTTAAAAAGCTAAATTCAAAAAAACATAAGTTTACAAAAGCCAGTAGACGGAGAAAATCTCTTTCTACTGGCTTTGTTCTATCTGATATACCTATATAGTTAGCCAAGATAAAAAATCCTGCAATAAATGTAATCATCATCTATTGCAGGATTTGTATTTTCTAACCGATCTTAAAATGATTAGGCTGATTGAGTACCACAAACCGAACATGTCGGCAGTTTCATCAGTTTCATTTCACGCCAACTCATTGATAAAGCATCCAGCATCAACAACTTACCGGTTAATGGCGTACCCATATGACTAACGACTTTAATCGCTTCCATTGCTTGTACCGCACCAACAATACCGACGACAGGTGACATAATACCAGCCTCAACACAGCTTAGAGTCTGCTGACCAAATAGGGCACTAAGACATTGATAGCAAGGCTCATTGTCTTGATAAGTGTAAACACTAATTTGACCTTCCATGCGAATTGCCGCTCCTGAAATAAGCGGTTTCTTAATGGCAAAACAGAGGCGGTTTAATTGATTTCGAGTATCAACGTTATCACTGCAATCAAGCACAAGATCATGCTGTTCGATTAACGGACGAAGTTCATCATCACTTAAACGCTTAGCAATGGTTTCAACCTCAAGATAAGGGTTGATTTTTTCTAGAGCGGTTTTTGCTGATTCAACTTTTAATTGACCAATTGTGCTGTCGTTATGAAGCAGTTGTCGCTGAAGATTAGACACTTCCACTTTGTCATCATCAATCAGGGTAAGTTTTCCTACACCTGCAGCCGCCAAATATTGAGTAGAAGCGCAACCTAAGCCACCAGCTCCTAAAATTAGCATCGAAGCACTCTTTAGCGCTTCTTGGCCTTCAAAATCAAATTGGCGCAGCATAATCTGGCGGTTATAGCGCAGCATTTCTGCATCGGAAAGTTCGCTCACAAAAAATTCCTGTTAGTACATGGTGTGGTTGAAAAGCTCGATGGTTACCTGTTCGCCCGCTTCAACACGGCCGCGATCTTGCTCTAAAACAACAAAGCAGTTTGCAAGATGCATAGAGCTAAATGCTCCTGAACCTTGATTACCTGTGGTGGCAACTTCTACTTGGCCTTGCGCATTAATCTGATAGATACCACGTTGGAAGTCAGTTCGACCAGGGCGCTTCTTAAAGCCAGTTGTTGCAATAGCTTGAAGGCGCTGTGGTGCTTGATACTGAGTGTGACCTGCAAGTTTTGCTAACATAGGTTGTACCAACTGATATAGCGTTAACATTGCAGATACTGGATTACCTGGTAGGCCACAGAACCAAGCATTATTGATAGTACCAAATGCAAAAGGTTTACCTGGCTTCATGGCAATTTTCCAAAAACCAATTTGCCCCTGTTCATCTAAGATGTCTTTTGTAAAATCGGCTTCACCGACACTAACACCACCAGAGGTGATCATTACATCGGCTTCTGTTGAGGCTTTAGTAAATGCAGCACGTAGTTGGTCTGGACAATCTGGAATAATGCCAAGATCGAGTACATCACAACCAAATTTTTCCAGTAAAGCGCGGATACCGTAGCGGTTACTGTCATAGATCTGGCCCGCTTCTAATGGTTCACCGACAGGACGTAGCTCATCACCTGTTGAAAAGAATGCAACAATAGGGCGAACATACACTTCAAACTGAGCAATACCTAAAGAAGCCAGTAGCGGCATTTCACGTGCAGTGATTCGGGTACCTTTAGCCAGTACAATGTCACCTTGGCAAACATCATCGCCAATAGGGCGTACATTATCACCATGCTTTGGCTTATCGTGAAAAGTAATGGTCTCACCGTCTGCTGTGGTTTCTTCTTGCATAATGACGGTATCAGCCCCTTTCGGTAACTCAGCACCTGTCATAATTCGAATGCATTGACCTTGCTGACATTCACCGGCAAAAGGTACGCCAGCAAAAGCTTTACCCGCTAAAGTGAGTGTATTGGCGTTAACAAGATCGGCAGAACGGTATGCATAGCCATCCATCGCTGAGTTTGCGAAAGGGGGAACATTGATCGGAGAGTGTACATCTTGAGCAAGTACGTAACCCATTGCATCAGTAAGCGCGACAGTTTTGGTTGCTTCAAGAGGTGTTACTTGAGACAAAATTTTATCAAGAGCAGTTTCAACCGGCATTAAACCCGGTGCGTCACAACATCCCATAGTGGTGTCCATTATAATTATGTCAATTAAACAGTATCTGAAATATATCTTTTAAGTTATAACGTTCAGATAAATATCTCAATAGTATAGTGTGATTGGATTTCATCACTAGTGTTAACTTAGAGAGTATCAATTGGAGTAATTATGCCAAAAAAAGGCTAGCGAAACTAACCCGTATTAAATTCAGGGTGGAATTATTTTCATTTACAGGTATCCTCGAACGTGATTTGTATCACTGGCCGAAAGAATGGGTGAGTTTTGGGTAAAATAGCACCTAAGCCAGTTGGAGGAAAAATGACAACACTTAGCGAATCAGCTTTAAAAGTTCGTGAGGCATTAGCGGCTCGTGGACTGGAAACACCAATGACAGACCTTGTGGTCGAGCGCAATGAAAAAAAAGAAAAAATTGAACATCATATGCGTGAGATCTTAAATCTACTTAGCCTAGATTTAACTGATGACAGCCTACAAGAAACCCCTCACCGTATTGCAAAAATGTATGTGGATGAGATTTTCTCCGGTCTTGATTACGCTAACTTCCCTAAAATCACAGTTATTGAAAATAAGATGAACTGTGATGAGATGGTTCGAGTTAAAGATATTACCCTAACGAGTACCTGTGAACATCACTTGGTTACGATCGATGGTAAAGCTACCGTAGCTTATATTCCACGCGGTAAAATTATTGGTTTATCAAAAATCAACCGTATCGTTCGCTTCTTTGCTCAACGTCCTCAAGTTCAAGAGCGTTTAACTCAACAAGTTTTGGTTGCTCTGCAAACGTTATTGGAAAGTGAAGATGTCGCCGTTCGTATTGATGCTACACATTATTGTGTGAAATCTCGTGGGGTAATGGATGCAACCAGTGAGACTACCACTACAGCATTAGGTGGTATTTTTAAGCGCAATCCAGCGACTCGTGCCGAATTTCTGCATGGTGTTTGTTAAGTTACGACGACCTAAATAAAATCGTGTAAAATCAATGCCTGTCCTTTGTGATGGGCATTGTTGTTTTTAAGGTCATCAATTGTTTTTAATAGGGGAATAGCCAGTCATGGATCTTATTAAGTTATCACGCATTAGTATGAAGCATCTTATTACGTTACATATTATGCTTGATACATTAAGTGTGACAGCCACTGCAGAAAGACTCTGCTTAAGCCCCTCATCGGTCAGTAAAACGCTGAATCAGTTACGTGATAACCTCAATGATGATCTGTTTTATCGCCACGGTAATAAATTAATCGCAACACCCTTAGCTCGCCGTCTAGGTCCAACCGTTCGGCAAATGATCAATGATATGAATCAAATCATGACGGCCGAAGTCTTTGATGTGAGCCAATATCAAGGTCGGTTTTCTATTGCGATGCGAGAGAGTACTTTTGATCTGTTAGCTGCACAATTGAGCCAAAATATTATTGCTCAAGCGCCACATATAAGATTGGATATTTGGTCTAAAGACAGCATAGGTTTTGATGGACTTCGTAAAGGGATCCTTGATTTTGTTATTTTACCCCACGACAGAAGTCAGCCGCCATTAAACAGTCAAAGCCATTTGGTATGGGAAACCTTAATGACTGATGAGATGATCTGTTTAATGAACCCGAATCATCCACTTGCTCAACAAGAAATGACAATAGAGAGGTACCTTAGCCAAAATCATATTGGGATTATGGATAACGATCTCAATCAACCTTTCTTTGAACTTCAACTTGCTCAAGAGCATCAAAGCCGACAAGTAACCGTTACTGTGGCCGATTTTGGTGCAGCTGCGACCTTATGTCAGTACAGCAATTTATTGTTTACTTGTTCTCGGCGTTGGGCTGAAACCGCTATCATTGCCAAAGATCTTGTGGTTAAACCTTTACCTTTTAATTATGGGGAAGTGGCATACAGCTTGGTATGGCATGAGCCGAGTATGAACGATCCTGCCCATCGTTGGATGTATGAGCAGATCGTAAAATGTGCTTATTAATCATTTAGATTTTGATTAATGGTTGAGGTATATGACAGGTAACAGAATATTTTGTACACCTCGTTGGATCAGCTGTTGAGCTAAAAACTCTACATCACCTTGTCGGCAAACAGGCCAATTTAATGCATCTCCTGTTACGCCATGATGTTGAAACGCATTGAGGCGAATATTAACTAGATTGTCTGTTTGAATTTGGTTGATAAATAAAGCGAGTTCTTCGATATTGGTATCAAAATCTGTAATAGATGGAATGAGTAATAAGCGCAGTTCATGCAATTTACCGTATTCTGCTAACAATCTAATTGATTGAAAAACGCGATGGTTACTATGACCGGTTAACTCATGATGGATGTCACTCTGCCATGCTTTTAAATCTAACATAGCGCCATCTAGATAAGGTAAAACCTTTAACCAACCTTGAATACCTAAGCTCCCATTGGAATCAATCATACATGTGAGATGGTGAAGGTGAGGCGTCTGTTTAACCGCTTTAAAAAGCTCAACAATAAACGCTAACTGCAGTGTTGATTCGCCACCTGAGACTGTAATTCCATTGATAAATAATTGGTGCTTTTCAATGAGTACCATTATTTGCTCAACAGTATAACGCTCTGCCTTCGGCGTAGATTGGCGAGAGCAAGTCTCTAAACAAGTGTCGCACTCTATACATGTGCGACTATCCCATACTATGTTTTTCTTATTATCTAAAATTTCAAATGTTAACGCTTGAGTAGGGCATGTCTCAATGCAATCACCACAATGATTACACATATCAATCGTGTAGGGGTTATGACAATTTTTGCATTGATAATTGCACCCTTGGAAAAAGATCACTAGCCGATTTCCTGGCCCATCGACACAAGAAAAAGGCAGAATCCGATTAATTATTGCTTCGGTCATGGTTCTGCCTGATCTGTTTATCTTATTGTTTATCGACTAAGTGGTAACTTGGCATTTGCTCGCCACTTAATACTCGAGGCAAACGTTGCATGACATCGGTATTAACAGAAGCGTCGGCACCAAGCCAAGTGGTGTTCGTTCGAGATCCTTGCTCTTCATATTTAGCAATATCGGAAAGTTTAACCATATACCCTGTAATACGAACTAAATCATTGCTGGCGACATTGGCAGTAAACTCTCTAAATCCAAGTTGGAAAGATCCTTTACACAATTGCATTAAAGCTTGCGGATTACCTTTAATCGTCTGATCTATTGTTAAAATTTCACTTACACCAGAGTGATAGTATTGGTGTTGAGCAGCAAGAGACTGAATGTGAGTCACAGGATCGGGTTCGTTACCGTAAGCAATACGGATCCCTGGCGTAACATTGTGATCACAGCTGATCCCACCTTGTGAATGCAATAGAGCATGTCCTTGATAGCCATATTTGACCGGTGTTGAGGTTACAATGTCACTTAGTGCTGCAGAAATTTGAAGGCCAAGTTGATTGGCTTCATCGTCATATCCGTAAACCGCTTGTGAATTTTCTTTTGCAAGTAACTCTGCGACGGCTTCAGCCATTCCATAGATACCAAACATCGGAGCAAAGCGCTCTGGGTAGATAAGCTCCTCTTGTACTAAGAAACTGGATTCAAAAAAGTGTGATTCTTTATGTAAGAACTCGCAACGGGCGTCAATCAATTCAAACATAGTTTGGCAGTAAGTAGGCAAATTGTAAGCAAAAAAATCACGGATGCTATTAGCTTTTTTTGCAACTTCTTTAAGATTCATGCGGACCAATGTATTTGCACCGCCCGCGAGAGGGAGAGCATTATAACAACTGACAATACCAAAGCCTTGTTCATCAAAGGTCTGTTTGTGCATTGGGTAATTTGCAATATGTGGCTTACTGCATTCGCAGATATTTTTTACTGCGATCTCTAATAATGAGTCCGGAGTGATATCTGCGTCGTACATAAGAGTTAAGTTAGGTGCAACTTGTTTAAGCTCAGCATCGATCTGCAAAATGGTTCGACAAACAATGTTATCTGTTGGCCCAATATTTACATGCATAAAGGCATCGGGCAAGGTACGGTCAAGCATGATCCAAAAGCGTCTTAGCTTCTTATATAGCTCATCTGTTGAGACATCTTGTGTATAGGGAAGCAACATTTCATCAAGTTGGCCAAGATAGACCGGGTAATTAGTCACTGATGGCACGTGATGATAGATAATGGTTAACGCATTTAATGCATCATCAAGGTCTTCTGCTGGTGGAAGTTGGAGATAAATAGAGCCATTGGCTAAAAATTTACTATAGTCAGGTAGAACATAACGAGGCTTAAAAGGAGCATGCCCTTCAAACATGTCACAAATAATGCCGTCAGCCATCGCTTTTTCAACATCCGCTGAAATAGCAGGGTACTCAATAGCGCTATCTGCTTCTAATGAAAGGAAAAGTGTTTTTTGTTTCGGCGTTAAACGAGGGTCTGTTGCGATTTTTTTGAATTTATCAGAAAAATTCATAATGTATTCCCAGAAAGTCCTTATGTTCTCTGTGGGCTAATCTACCGTGAATAATCATTTTCCAAAAGTGAAAAACAGTCAATGGTATATTTCCTTTTTAGAAATCCAGTGTTGGACTTTGAACTCACGTAAAAAGAGATATATATGAAAAAAATAATCCTATTTTCAATTGGTTGCGTATCTATTTTAGCTGGTTGTGCTTCTGAACCTAAAGTGACAAAGGCTGATATGGCAAATCCGGCTTCACAATATTGTGTGCAGCAAGGCGGAAAAGTCGTCATGAATAAGGAACCAAGTGGCGTAGTAGGCTATTGTCATTTGCCAGATGGGAATGTGGTAGAAGAGTGGTCTTTATATAAGGCTGCTAATCCAAGTGAATAGTCGTGTTTAAAAATTAATCTTCTAAGGTGTTTTTTTAACCATTATTGATTAACTTGTAAAAAAAGATTAATAAGCATAAATTAAACACCATTTTTTAAAGTTCTAAAAAATTATGTTTTAAATCAATGTCTTTGTCAAACTTTTGACGTTTTATTATCGAGATAATAAAAGTGAAGGGTAAAATTTTATGACCGAAGTTCAATGATTTGGATTGTAACAACGACAAATATTTGTCTAAATATATATGAAAGATATGCCAAGTCAGCAAAATAAAAGTTTCGCGATACACTCGTTTTTATGCTATTTTTTGCACTCAACAGTTTCATATATGTTGGCATTTTGTATTGTTTTTAATAGGTAAGGATTCGCTTGACGATGTTAAATCATAAGCGTGTTGTCACTCAGCGAGCAGGTAAATTACTTGCGCTTTCACTTGTATTTCCAGGCAGTGCTTTTGCTACAGAAGCGTTTACGCCTGTTACTACAAATGAGAGTTCAACAGCAGTTACAGCTCCAGAGGTATCAGCAGCACCACAAGTCTCTGAAGAACGCCCAGCACCACTTACACAAGGTAATGTAAACTGGTCATATTTGGATAATGCAAATATTCACAGTACGAAGACTTTATGTGCAACTGCGGTTTCTAATGTCTGTTTTACTCAGTCAATTGAACAAGCATACGTAGATAATAAGTTTTATCCACTATGGGAAGAGGCTTCTCTACGTAAAGAATTTGAACAGCAGTTACAGGCTGTTGTTGATTCTGGTCTTCTTCCTGGAATGGATCAGCGTTTACAGGAACTTCGTAATTTAGAGCAGCATAAAGATATGCGTGCTTATGATCTGTTGGCAACGGATACTTACTTTGTTTATCAGGCATTTGAGCAGTACATCAAGACTCATCGCAACCAACTGTTCACAACAAAGCCGATTAATATGAGCAAAGAGATGTCTTCTTATATATCTAATGAGAAGGCATTTCCGATGACTCTTGCTCGTCTTGAGCAACATCGTCCAGCAAACGTTAATTTTGAAGCAACAATGCAAGCCATTGCTAAGTTTCAAGCGCTAGAGCCGAACCCTCTAAAAGCAAGTTATCTTCCTGCTGTTTACCGCAAAGGGGATCGTATTCCTCATGGTAAAGCGGTTGCTCGCGTGCTTTATGATCTAGGCGATCTGGACCAAGCTAATTACGATAAATTAATGGCAGCAAAATCGATCAGTAATACTGGTGTGATGAATGATGCGATTAAACATTTCCAGAAACGCTATGGGCTATCAGCTGATGGTATTATTGGTAAGTCAACTGCACAACAACTGGCGATTCCTTATGGTGAACTTGCGCGTCGTTTAGCCTTGAATATGCAGCGCGCAAATGTGATTGCCCCATTTGCTAAAGATAAAGCGCACATTCTGGTTAACATCCCTGACTACATGCTCAAAGTTTATGAGAATGGCAAAGTCGTATTTGATTCGAAAGTAATCGTTGGCCGTGAGAGTCGCCCAACCAATCTATTTTCATCAAGTATTAATACGATGGTGGTTAACCCGTATTGGAATGTGCCAATTACCATTAAGCAGAAAGATGTTATTCCAAAGGCTAAGCGTAACCCTGGTTACCTAGCCGCTCACAATATTAAAGTGATCAATAGCTGGCGTGATCGTACAGAAATCCCAGTGAGTAGCATTAATTGGTCTGCGGTAAATCCAAAATCATTCCCACATGAGTTCCAACAAGGGCCTGGTCCTCATAACTCACTGGGTATGGTTAAATTCTTAATGCCAAATGATTATGCGATTTTCTTACATGATACGCCTGCTCGCGGTCTGTTCAGTAAGACAAAACGTGATCTAAGCTCTGGCTGTGTTCGTGTTGCACGAGCTCATGATTTAGCTGATTTTGTATTGGACTACCAGAATCGTCCATCAATGCGCACATTTGATAGTATGCGTAAAGATAAAGGGCAAGATACCGTAAGTTTATCTCGTCGTATCGGAGTTGATTTTGTCTACCTAACTGGTTGGGTAAACAAAGATGGTCAAGTTCAAATGCGTGAAGATATCTATAATTACGACACGCCATCTGGTAAGAAGATTCAGTCAAAATTCATTACGATGAAAGACTTTAATCATCGTCGTTAATTTAAATGAATAATTAAATAAAAAGACCAACTTGATTAAGTTGGTCTTTTTTTCGTTTAAAAACGACGACTTATTGTAGTGTAATCGCCGCTATTACTATTTTAGTATTACGTTTAATGGTGATCGGCTGCTGGTTTTTCTTCAACTTTGACTTGGTTACGCGTTTTCCAAAGAGAGCCAACAATTGCAGCGGTAATAGTTAATGCGATAACACAAAGAGAAACAGCGGTTGGAATTGCCCATGCGGTTCCTACCAGTAGCATCTTCACACCAATGAAGCTCAAGATGAAAGCCAAAGCAACACGTAGATAACAGAAGCGAGTCAACATTCCTTCTAGAACAAAGTACAGAGAACGTAGACCTAATAACGCAAATACGTTTGCTGTGTATACTAAGAACGGCTCTCTAGTCACGGCAAAAATAGCTGGAATAGAATCGAGCGCGAACATAACGTCAGTCAGTGCGATTACCGCCACAACAACAAGAAGTGGGGTTGCCAACCATCCTTTTTTATCTTTCACGAACATTTTCTGTTCTTGATAATCATCGGTTACACGGAAGAAGCGTTTCACGACACGAACAGGCAATGAGTTTGAGAAGTCTTCAGGCTCTTCGTCACCTTCTTTCCATAATTTGAAGCCAGTATAAAGAAGGAAAGCCGCAAAGATATATAGCACCCAGTGGAATTGATCCAGTAGTTCAGCACCAACTGCAATCATAAAGCCACGAAGAATTAACGCACCAACAACACCTAGCATAAGTACACGAGGACGGAGGCGTTCAGGCACCATAAATTGACCGAAGATAAGCGCAAATACGAATAAATTATCAACGCTTAATGATTTCTCAAGAAGGTAACCTGTTAAAAATGCAGTTGTTGCTTGTGCATTTGTGTAGGTGCTATCTGGAGCCATCAGAGGCCAATAGTGGTAAATAAAAACGCTAAATAGCAATGCTAAAACAACCCAGAATAAACTCCATATAGCCGCTTTCTTAATAGAAACAGCACCACCACGAGTTTGGTATAAATCTAAAGCTAGCATTAACACTGTTAGAACAGCGAACCCTTCATAACTAAAAAGGCTCATTTTTTTCTCCTTCCAAACGAATGCGGAAGGTGGGACCAGCAAATAGGGCTCACCATGACCTTCCGCACATTACTAAGCTTGTCTGCATAACAGCTACAGACAAGTACACGCAAAACGCGTGTTAATGGCGTTGGTCTCGTCAAAGTTACTAATAATTAATAACTCTCGACTGCCGGAAGCATTAAGCTTCGAGATGACGACAGGCGAACAGTGGTGACTACTCCCCAAGCAACTTAATTGTATTCCTGAGAGTGTTTATTCGCTAGTAAAAAAACAGCAAAGAGAAATAAAATTAAAAATACAATATGTTTTGAGCGAAAATCTAAATTAAATGCTATTGAGGTAAAAAAATAATA
Organism: Photobacterium damselae subsp. damselae; assembly: GCF_038086725.1. Lineage (NCBI taxonomy): Bacteria > Pseudomonadati > Pseudomonadota > Gammaproteobacteria > Vibrionales > Vibrionaceae > Photobacterium > Photobacterium damselae. The sequence continues at coordinate 1,786,991 of NZ_CP146970.1, read as the reverse complement.
CCCATCTTGGTATGAATAATAAACGCTTAGGGAACTTTTATGATTGTAAGTAATTCTTTAATTACTAAAAAGTAAACTATAACATTTACATTTTTATTTAATAATAATAACTCATTAATTCAATTGGTTATATTACTGATTTTTTTATTCCTGATGGATTTTGATTTGTTTTATAGTTAAAGATATTAATAATCAAATGGTTATAGAAATGGTTTTTTATTTGTTAATTTATTGTTTTTATTAAAATTTTTTGTGTTATTTTTCAAGTCATTTCGAGATCAAGAGCATAATTTCACAAATTGGATCTCTCACTAAAAAATAAGCCGAGTAGTATTATTAACGTAATGAGCATGGATGCATAATCTAAGAAAGAGAGATTGTGTGGCTCAAGCGTCATAGGTTGGAAGGAGCTTATATGGATTCGGTTATGGAACAACCACCTCAAAGAAAAATACTGTTTAGCTATACTAACTTTTTAGCAAATAGTAACCCCAAGAGCATCACGTTTATTGAGGCATTCAAAGAGCTAATTTCAACGTTTGAGTGTGTTCGTCAACATATCAATATTGATGAATTTGATACGCTAGCCGGTAAAGTATTATCAACGAATGCAAGTGATGTAATGAACTTATCACGGCTCGTTGAGCTTGCGAGAGAAGCAGATCTCGATGAATTAGTAATAACTATGCCGTATGGGCTCGATGAGGCTCAGCTTAATGAAATAGAAGCGTTAGCTCAATGTCGAATTCATCTCCAAGATGATGATAAAGAAAATATTATTATCTATTTGACTGATTAATTATCCTGTATTTTGAAGTCACTTGGGCATAAATATAGAGAATAAAAAAGAGGCCCAATTATGAGCCTCTTATTTATTTGTTTTACTACCAAACAATTTTTAAATCATGCCTTGCCACAACATACCTACAGCAACAAATGCCGCAACTGTTAGCATACTTGCTGCAACCATTTCTTTGCCGATAAATGGCTTTAAACCTTGCTCTCGTTTTGCTTTTACATAAAACATAAGTCCAGGAAGGTACAGTAGGGCAGACAATAGTAAATGCTCTAGGCCTGATGCATATAATAACCATAGTCCGTAAATGGTGGCACATACACCAACAACCATTAAACTTCCGCGATCCTTTTTCTCAATGGCTAAACGTAAAGTATAAGCACCAACAAAAAAGTAAGGGACTAAGATCATCTCAGATGCAATATTAAGTAAGCTATCGTATGTGCCACCAGCAAATACAACGGCAAACAATGAGATCTGAATACAAATATTGGTTAATCGAAGTGAACGAACAGGAGTACCTGCTGCGTTTTGTTCTTGATATGCTTTAGGGAACATACCTTCTTTAGCGGCAATAAAGGGTGCTTCGGAAGCTAAAACCGTCCAGCTCAAATAAGCCCCTGTTACTGACACAATCAAGCCAACCGCAATGATGAGTCCACCCCAAGGGCCAAGTATCTGATTAAGCACTTGTGCCATCGAAGGGTTCTTCATTGCTGCAAGCTCTGGCGTGGTAATAACACCCATTGAGAACAGAGTAACAAAAACATAAATCGATAGAGCAGTAAGTAAGCCTAGAATTGTGGCTCGACCAATATCTCGACGATCACGTGCGCGGCTAGAAACGACAACAGCACCTTCTACCCCAATAAATACCCATACAGTAATAAGCATGGTGCTTTTTACTTGAGCTAGTAGGCCATGTTCATCACCAAAATGTACACCAGTAAAATCTAAGGTAAAAGTGTGCCACTTAAACGCAATCATAGTACAGATGATAAAGAGTATCATCGGAATCAATTTTGCGATTGTAGTAATTGAATTTATCACTGCCGCTGTTTTTACTCCTCGAAGTACGAGAGCATGAACAGCCCATACTAAAATGGAAGAACAGACAACAGAGAGCCAAGTATTTCCCTCACCAAATAACACCATACCAGGTTTGTCAAAGAACATACCAAGGGTACTAAATACAATAACAAGGTAAGAGACATTAGCTAGCATTGCACTTAGCCAATAACCCCAAGCAGAACAAAATCCGACAAAATTGCCGAAACCAGCCTGTGCGTATCCGAAAACACCACTCTCTATTTCAGGTTTTAATTGGCATAGATGCTGAAATGATAAAGCGAGGAAAATCATTCCAATACCAGTAATTGTCCAGCCGATAATCACAGCGGCGGGACTTGCAACAGCAGCCATATTTTGTGGCAGGCTAAAAACACCTGCACCAATCATTGAGCCAACGACGAGAGCGCTTAACGCACCTAATCCAAGCTTATTATCCACAGTAGAATCCGAGTTTAAAAACTATAACGCGGGGGATTATAGAGCATTTTCTTAAAACATCCTGTGCGAATTCATACTTTCTGAGATTAATCATACCAATTAATCACCAAAGTGGGGTCTTCATTGTGATGGATCAAAAAACATATGAATCGTCAATATTTCTAACATTTTGATTTATATGTGCATATATTAGAAAGTTATCTTAATTTTTGTGCATATTTTTTCATAATATACATTTGGGTATAATATTTTGCTGAAATCTAAGAAATAGAAAATATTATTAGTGAAAAGTATGCATATTTCTAGACGTATTGCGTACAACAAACGCAGTACTATGGCCTTTAACTGTCGCATCACAAATCGACTGGGTCTGAAAATCTGATATATCACCATTAGCAATGACCGCACTACAGTTTCCTGTACGTAACGCTTTCACCATCAAATCATGATCTGTCATACCTCTTTTATTTTTTAGGACTAGGATCTTCTTTATATCTATTCCCGCTTGGATCATTAACTCTTTATCTAGCAATGCTTCCTGACCAAGAAACATAATCCAACGGTTTTCAGCACTTGCTTGTTTTAATAAGCGTAATAAATAAGCCAGTTGTGTTTGTTGCTCATCGCAAAAAGAGACTGCAATAGGACAGTTAACAGCAAGAGTGGTTAATGAAGAGTGGTTTGCTGTTGTTGTCTTATAAGCTTGAGAAACGGTAACCGAGTGAATTGCAGTAGATAAAGCGGCCATGTTGCTCTCCAAATCAAAACTAGTGGTTATTTATACATGCTGTATGTCTATACAGTAGTTTTAATTTGATAGGGTTGCAAGCATTTTTTACTATTAGTTGACACGGTGGACAAAAAATTTGGTGCAACCATTATACGTTGCATTCTTTTATTTTGTTGATTTGTAATGTTTTTTCTTTTTTAGTTTGTCGTTGTGTGTCAGATCTTTAAGTTATACAGTTTTAAAAATTTGCATTTAAAAAGAGAGCTCACTCACACTGTATACAGTGGTTTATACAGTGGTTTATACAGTGGTTTATACAGTGGTTTATACAGTGGTTTATACAGTGGTTTATACAGTGGTTTATACAGTGGTTTAATAGAAAAATCGTTGACTAAATTATTTGAGCCTTATTGCCAGTTCTGATTTTGCTGGAATCACTATTTGGTTGGTTAACTTAAGCGTGTAAGATAGGGCTGGCTGAGACTACTTATTTCTAGAGGGATTGATAATGAAGCCGGCTCCAATAAAAGAAGAAATTTCATTTGAAGATTTTGCAAAAATAGATATTCGTGTTGGGTTAATTATTGAAGTTTCTGAAGTGGCAAAATCAGATAAATTGATGAAACTGATTGTGGATTTTGGTGATCACTCCCGCTCGATTCTTGCTGGGATAAAACAAGAAAGAACGAACCCAAAAGAAATCGAAGGAAAGCAAGCACTGTTTATTGTGAACTTACCTGAGCGGAAGATGGCAGGAGAAATCTCCCAAGGTATGCTTTTTGATATTGGCTATGAAGATAAATTACAGCCGTGTTTAGCGTGTCCTGAAGTGGTGATGCCTAATGGTTCTCGCGCTGGTTGACTATAGAGTACGATTTTCGTTTTAGCTTGGTTCGTTTAAATGATGGAAGAATAATATGGATATTAAAATTGATGATCTTTCTGATGGTAAGGTTCTTCTTTTACTTGAAGAGCATTTAGCCGATATGTACGCAACGGCACCTCCTGAGAGTGTTCATGCGCTAGATGTGGATGAACTAAAATCAAAAGATGTAACTTTTTTTAGTTGCTGGCTTGGATCTGAGTTAATGGGGTGCGTTGCTATTAAAGAGTTAACACAGACGCATGCTGAGCTAAAATCAATGAGAACCGTATCTGCATCTCGCAAATTAGGCGTGGCTACTAATTTACTTAATCATATTATTGATACGTCAAGAGCAAGGGGATATCAGAAACTCAGTTTAGAAACAGGTTCTGATGAGTATTTCAAAGCAGCACGAAACCTATATGAAAAGTTTGGTTTTATATACTGTGAACCTTTTGCTGACTATCAACCAGATCCTCATAGCGAATTTATGACATTACTTTTAAATGAAGAGCTTAAGTAAAGGATTAGTTCATGAACAATAAATACCTTATCGGATGGCTTTTATTCTTCGGTACTATCTCAACTGTGCATGCTAAAAATTTATGTCAAACAAATGAGACAGAATCGTTCTCCTGCCATATTAAATCAAAAACGGTCTCTGTGTGTATTGCCCCTAATAAGCAGTTAATTTATCGCTACGGAAAATCAAACAAAGTTGAATTAGAACTTAAGAGCGATGTTCATTTTAGTTCAGCCGCTTACAGTGGTGGTGGCGAAGGGCGATTGACGTTCGATAACAAACCTTATCAATACATTGTTTACTCAGGAATGGCCAACGGTGATTGGTTAGATAAGGAAATTGGATTAAGGGAAAAACTCGAATTTGCAGGCGTTTATGTATTTAAAAATAAAGAGCTGCTGACTAATTTGAAGTGCACAAGTTATGATGATAAAAATTATATTCATAGTTTGCCTCCTCATGAGTTAGAAGAGTTTTATTATTTTTGAATACTGATACGGACGATAAGCTATGGAAAAGCAAGAATTTATCAATCTCTATCTACAACGAAAAGGTGTACCTCAACGCTTGATTTCACCTTATTTTCGACTTTGGTCGAGGATTTCAGGTACAAGAAGACGCCCATGTCTGTTTGAACATCCTTTTAAATTATTTATTTATGAATTTGTTGGGCAAGGAGTCGTATTTTATTGCTTTATGTGGCTATTTATTTGGCAATATAACGCGCCCAATCAATACCAATTACTTGGAGCCTTAGTATTTGCATTGACTATGGCACTATGGATTTCTTTTTCAGCCTATAGCATGCGGCGAAAATTGAACATTATAACGTGGGAACAGTGGTTAGATGAAAATGGTTTTGATAACCCCAAGTAATTCAGCAAGACGAGTTACTTGAGGGTAGATGCGAATAAACCTTATTTTCTTAGTTGCTTACCCTTATTGAATGGTTACTTTTTCTATCGTGATAGTTTCGCAAGGTACATCGTCATGACCAAATTTTGAGGTTGTCTTTACTTTTGCGATTTGATTGACAACGTCCATACCCGCGATAACTTTACCAAAAACAGCGTAACCCCAACCAAGGTTAGTCGTGCCTGTGTGATCAAGAAAATCGTTATCATCGAGATTAATAAAAAACTGCGCCGTCGCTGAATGAGGAGCATCTGTGCGAGCCATTGCAATTGTTCCGATAGTATTTTTTAACCCGCGGTTAGCCTCATTCACAATGGGAGATCGAGTCGGTTTTTCTTCCATATCTGCACAATAACCACCACCTTGAATCATAAAACCGTCAATCACTCGATGGAAAATGGTTCCTTCATAAAAACCATCCTCACAATACTTTTTAAAATTTTTCGAGCTTACTGGTGCTTTATCTAAGTTGAGTTCAATGGTGATATCACCAATATTTGTTGTAAGAATAATCATAGTTAAGTGTTCGCTGTATTAGATTGGTCTGCAAAAGAAAGATTATACCCAAGTAACTTCAAGGTGCGAGGGGAAGATAGAATAAATTGGCTTATCAATAAGGCAGAAAATTGAAAGTATAGTGAGTATAAATTAAGAATAGTTAATTTAGCTTAGTATTATAAGATTATTCACTTTTCTCTTAATCTAAATTAAAGAACTTCTGTTATCTTGTTGCTAACCTTGGTAAATATTCGCAAAAAATACGTTATTTGTTTATTAAGCCAACAAGGTTATTAATTCAATAATGCTCCTTATGGGCAAGATTGGGCTGCTACTAGTTCCATTTTTATAATAATGAAGCACTAACAAGTTTACAGTAGAAGAGGATAGAGTGTGAGCATTCTGTTTACCGAAAGTCGCCTAGGCAATATGACTTTAAAAAATCGCTTTGTACGAAGCGCGACATGGGAAAACATGGCAACAGAAGATGGGCATATGACTGAGAAGTTGTACGACATCTATGAAGAGCTGGCGCAAGGTGAAGTTGGCCTGATTGTGACAGGTTATGCCAATATCGTAGAGGAAGAAAAACCCAATGCTGGCATGATGGGGATGTATAACGACTCATTTATTGATGAATACAAAAAGTTGACTGACCTTGTTCATCGTTATGATTCGAAGATTGTTATGCAGCTTGCTTATGGTGGTACCAAAACGACTTATAATGTGGGTGAACGAGTTATTTTTGCACCAAGTGCAGTCGCTGAAAAAGGGACGAATACCCTAGGTAAAGCGATGACTCAAGCTGAGATTGATTATATTGTACAAGCTTTTGCTCAAGCGGCTCGTCGAGCACAAGAGTCTGGGTTTGATGGGATAGAGATCCATGCAGCTCATACTTACTTAATTAACCAATTTTTAAGCCCTTATTACAATCAGCGTACAGACCAGTATGGCGGTAGTTTAGAAAACCGTATGCGCTTTTTGGTTGAAATCATCCATGAGACTCGTAAGCTGGTCGGAAACGATTTTCCTATCTTAGTGAAATTGACCGCAACAGAGTTTTTTGAAGGTGGCCAGACATTTGACGAAACTAGAATTATCTGTAAAAAGCTTGAGCAGCTAGGTGTCGACGGCATTATTGTTTCCGGTAATATTCACGGTAAAGCCGATACCATGGTGGGAGAGGAACACGATGGTTATACTATTGAGGCTGAAGGTTATTTCCATCAATATGGTCAAGTGATCAGCCAAGATGTGAGCATTCCAGTTATCACTGTTGGTGGATTGAGTGATTTTTCCGCTATTGAAGAGATCGCCAACACCACAAACATTCAATATTTCGCGCTTTCTCGTCCACTGCTGGCTGAACCACAATTAATTAAACGTTGGAAAGACGGCAATATCGAACCTGTAGACTGTGAGCGTTGTTCTAAGTGCCGAACGCGCCGCGGTAACTTCTGCGTGGTTTATAAAAAACGTAAAAAAGTGAGTTAACATGTAAGTTACTTGGGGTTACGCATAATGTCTGTTACCATCGCGCAACCTCCAGTAATCATGTTGATAGAGCTGGAATCATTTGACGATTAGGATCTACTTTGACTAATAACGATATTTTACGCCGAATTCGCTACACTTTTGATTTTAAAGATAAAGCAATGGTGGACATTTTTGCTCAAGCCGAAGTTACGGTAACAGAAGAGCAAGTGGTATCTTGGCTAAAAAGAGAAGATGATTCTGCTTATATTAAAATGAGTGATAGTGAGTTAGCATCATTTTTGAATGGTTTAATTAACCTAAAGCGTGGTAAGCGTGAAGGCGAGCAACCAGAGCCAGAAAGTCGTCTAACCAATAATATGGTATTCCAGAAGCTGCGTATTGCTCTAAACCTTAAGGCTGAAGAGATCCTAGAAGTATTGGAGCTGGCTAACTTCCGTTTAAGTAAACACGAATTAAGTGCTTTCTTCCGTAAGCCAGAAAACAAACACTATCGCGAGTGTAAAGATCAGATCTTACGTAATTTCTTATTGGGTGTTCAACTTCAGTTACGTCCAGAAGATACTGAATATCAAGACTGATTCTTGCCCCATTGATAAAAATAGCCCAGCAAGTGTTTATCTTTGCTGGGCTATTTTGTATCTGCTATACCCAAGTGACTTCAAAATGCAGAATTTCGAGTATAGTGACTAAGGTATTGATTCATTTTTACGCTCACAACTAAAGTACAACCAACCGTTAAGAGCTTATTGAGAAAGTAGTTGAACTTCTTTCGATAATAGTTTGAGTAATGTCTTGTTATCTAAGCGATATACTTCGTTTTCGATATGACTAAAGCTTTGATAAATAGAATCTTTTCTCTTTGATATATAGCTGTAAATATCCGCTTGTTGTTTTGATTCTCCCAACCGCATCTGCAGATCTTGTAGAGCGACTATTGCCTGATTTAACGCACTTGTCGTTTCGTCATCATGGTTTAACTCATCTTTATTTTCATTAAGCTGAGTGATAATACGCAAAATAACATTAGAGCTACGGCTACAGAGCAAAATATATTCGCCAAGTTGTGCGCTTAAATGAGGCTCGCCAAGATATCCCATCCAGTGGTCAAACAGGTTGGTATCGTTAAGAACACAGCGCTGATACTGGTGTTGAACATGCAGAGATAATTCACCATTCTTATTTCCAATGTATTGGTTTAATGCAGTTAGATAGACAATATAATCTTGAACGGTCGTTGCCAGCTGTAATGGAAATGATTTCTTTTGCCAACCCGGTGCGATGATAAAGACAAATAGCAGTGGTAGTGTTACACCAAGGATAGTGTTATCCAACCTTGGTAACATAATCATATTGCCTTGGCCATTTAATGAGAAACCAGAGAACACAAATAGGGTGACAAAAAATACTGCCCACCCATATTGCTTTGTGGTGGTATGGAAAAACAGAACCGCCGCAATACAGAATATAAATGGTAAAATATCGCTCGATACCTGAAAGTGTAACAGAGCTGCAACCACAATCAGACCTGAAAGGGTTCCTGTAATACGCTGTAGAAGGCGAGTCCAAGTCATAGACAAGTTAGGGCGTAATACCAATAAGCTGGTCATCAGAGTCCAAAAGCCGAAATCTAGCTCAAATAGACGAACTAATATTAAACCTGTGGTTAAGCTTAATGAGCCACGAAGCGCATGACGAAAATAACTGGATTTCATGGTCATTTGGCTTGCCAGTTTGATCGCAACTTCTTGCCATTTCCAGCTTAATACAATGGGCTTAGAAACCGTGGAACTGGAAACCTCTGTGATTTCACTGCTCAGTTGCTGTAAAGACAGATAAACAATATCCAACTTATTGATAAATGCATGAGCGGCAACAGACTCTTCTTTTGCGTTATCCGGTATCGGGAAAGAACGTAGAGCATCAAAATCAATACGTGGTAAAGGTAATTGGTGCACATTATTAACGGTGACTTGCGATAAATACCCGATAATAGTTTGATTTGCCTGATGGATACGATCGAGCCACTGTGGGCAATGTTGTTTTAATTCAGGTGTTGGTGAAAAATACATTAACCGTGTTTGCTCTGATATGCGCTCTGCGATTTTTAAAAAGCGTGTAATATCTTGCAAACTTGCGCTATCTTCGCCAGCACTTAACTGCTGGTGGATTCGATACTCTAGAGTTTTCGATAGCGTGGTAATTTGAGAACGAGAGCGAGCCGATTCAATAAAGAGTTGGTTTTTATCAGTAGAAAAAAGAAAACCACGGTCATGAATCATTAATTTTTTTGCTAGAGCCTGATATAGGTCGCTTAAGATATCTTTTGATTCTTGATTGGGAAGAAAGTACATCGCAATCAATTGCCACAACACATACCAGATCGCACCAGCCGTTAACCATGTCGGAACTAGCCAAATTGAACGACCTTCTTGATGCACTAACATGGCATAGATGGCTAATAATATTGTGGCAAAACCAATCGCACCTAGGCGAGGGCTTAATACCGCTAACATAAATAGAGCAAAACTGACGACAGCTAATGAGGCACTAAACAAGATAGAGTGAGGAAAAACAGCCTCGACCCCTAAACTGACCACAAAAAATAGTGGAATTGTCACCAAATAATCTAACAGTCGATATTTAGTGACACTGGATGTATCCGCAAGACCACAACTGATGCTGCCAAGAGATAATGCAATACCCATGGTAACGTGACCCATTAAGAAAAAGGGCACTGAACAGGTAACAAAACTTAACGCTGCAATATTGGTCCGTAGATTGAGCAAACTACGAAGAGAAGGGAAGCGCAATAATAAATTGGAGATAGTCATAACTCATTAACACGATGACTGCATAATTAGAATATAAATAGTATATGCCACTTAGGTATCTGTTAGCCATCATGACTGTTTAAGTTTTTTTTGCTTTATATGCCAGTAAAAATCAATTGGAGCCAGGATTTGATGTAAATTTGAGAACAATGATTTCATACCTTGTGGGAATGTTAAACTATCGATAAGTTTGTCAAAATGCACTTTCTAACAATCAAGTGAATACTAAAAAGAAGTGCTATACATTATTTATATTGGTTAACTGGCTTGAAAGTATGAAACTTCGACTAAGTAGTACCGCATATATTGCACTGATCGCCTTTTTTTTTACGCTCATTCAAAACATAGGATTATGGCATCATCTGTCTGACCTATTTAGCAAAGAACCACCTCATAGTTGGATTTTTGTTGCGACAATTCCATTATTTATCTTTTTTGCTTTGAATGTCATTTTTACTTTGCTGATTTGGCCAGTTGCCCATCGCATACTTATGCCAATAATCATCATTCTGTCATCATTGGCGACCTATGGTATGTACACCTACGGGACTTTTTTTGATTACGGCATGATAGTCAATATTTTTGAGACCAATACGGGGGAGGCAACCAGCTATTTATCGTGGGGGTTAGTACCGTGGTTACTGATTATTTGTGTGCTGCCTATCGTGGTTCTTAGTCTGACGAAAGTCGTGTTTAAACCGTTTTGGAAAGAGTTACTATCAAAGCTTATTTCTATTGTGGTGTCTGTCGTTGTGATTGCGGTGATAGCAGGGTTTTATTACAAAGACTATGCTTCTTTAGTTCGTAATCATTCAGAAATAAAAGCACTGCTTAACCCAACGAATTACATTACAGCAACATACCGTTATGGCCGTTACCAATTAGTCGAAGCACATATGCCATTCAAACATTTAGGAGAGGATGCGGTTGATACAAACAAATCGGGTCGACCTAATGTTGTCGTGATGGTCCTTGGCGAAGCATCACGTTCTATGAACTACTCATTGAATGGGTATAAACGTGATACAAACCCGCAGTTAAGCCAACGTGATGTTATCAGCTTCAAAAATGTTCAATCGTGCGGAACCGCAACCGCCGTTTCTGTTCCTTGTATGTTTTCAGATATGACCCGTGCAACCTATAACCCAACAACAGTTCGCCATCAAGATAGTGTCATAGATGTTCTTAATCATGCTGGTATTAACTTATTGTGGAAAGATAACGATGGTGGTTGTAAAGGGGTATGCGATCGTATTAAACATATTGAAATGACCGCTAAAATAGATCCGAGTCTATGTCATAACGGTTCTTGCTATGATCAGATACTATTAAATAAGCTGCAACAATTTATTGATGAGCAGAAACAAGATACGTTAATTGTTATCCATTTAATTGGTAGCCATGGTCCTACCTATGATGACCGTTATCCTGCCAAGTTTAAACACTTTACTCCAACGTGTGACACCAGTGATCTGCAAAACTGTACTAGAGAGCAGGTAACCAATACTTACGATAACTCAATATTATATACCGATCATATTTTGAGTCAGGTTGTTGATATATTAAAAGCCGATGATAAACATGCAAATACCGCAATGATATATATGGCAGATCACGGTGAGTCTTTAGGTGAAGATGGTATTTATCTTCATGGCCTACCTTATTCGATTGCACCAAAAGAGCAGACAACCGTTCCTCTAATATTGTGGTTATCGCCATCGTATGAGAAGAGTCAGAAAATTAATCGTCAATGTTTAATTAAAGAGTCGAACCAAGGTGGTATAACACAAGACAACTTGTTTCATACATTACTCGGTATGATGGATGTTAAAACTAAAATCTATCAGCCTAAGTTAGATATATTCAATCAATGCCGATAAATTAATGTCTAACTAAAAGGACAAAAGCCACAATATATTTTGTGGCTTTTTTCTATGTGTCAATTAAATATCTCTTTCTTCATATAGCGTCAAATAAATGAATCTTTATATGTTACTGATAAGTAAGTGCTTTTTATTTATAAAATTATTTTTTACTAAGACCAATTTGACAGGAAATACAATATTTTTCATTGGTGTTTATTAAAAAGTTTGAAGTAAGATCATAGTTATAATTAACAACATATACATTGGTGTATATTTATCTTGGCGAGCAAAATAATGCAATTCATACTTAATCCATAACAACAAGAGGGCTAGGTTATGAAAAAGAAAACAATAGCATTATTTATTTTAGCTTCGCTGTATGGCGCAACTGCTTCGGCAGAATCCTTAACTTTAGAAGAGTCTACCAACAAAGTAATGCAAAAAATGAATGAGTTAGCAGAATTAGCAAAAGATCCTGCCAATGTCATTCAAAAAGGTGAACAAAAATATCTTAGTTATAAAGGCAAAGAATTAAGAATTAATTTTGATGGTAATATCAAGTTTGATTTAATGGATTTCCACTCTGAATTTAATACAGTTTTTGATTTTATTCCATCCGCATGGGAAACGTATTGGTATGACGGTGGATTTGATATCTATCCGGGCAAAAGTGACCAGTGTAAATTTGAATTATTTGCAGCAGCTCGTGGTTCAAAAGATAACGAAGGTAATTATATTTGGGAGCGACCATTAAGCACTGTATTAACTACAACGGGTTGTCCTGATGTTACTCAGAAAGAATCGATTTTCTTTAATACGAATACTGTTACCAATGATCTTTCTGGTAATTTAGCTGGTGCTGTTCTATTTGCTCAAGCGCATATCATACCTGCTAATGCCAATGAACAAGAAAAACGCATGCACTTAGTCGGTGAGCGTAAAACTAAGGTTATGTTGAAACCTGAGAACGAGTTGGACTATTACTCTACTGTTACGGTTACAGCAACAGATAAAGCGGGTCAAGTGCTTGGTGAGATTGAGATGAAAAATCCAAGTCAGCTAGCACCTAACGTATTGTCAATGCCTGAGCTAACCACAACGAATATTGATTTTAGCTACGATGAAAGCAAAGCTTTTAATGTTAGCACCCCAACAACAGAAGCGATTGCAACTGCTCTTGTGGATCATGATACAGTGGTTATGCGTACATGGAACGGACACTGGAATCGCGTATTCGACTTAGAACAAGACAATCCAAAGCTGGATGGTAAAACATTCGTCTTTATCTCAAGTGCAGGTTATAACTCCCACGTTAATTACTATAAAGATCGCAGTCGTACTATCGTCAATGGTACAACGACCGTATTTAAAAATGTGAATGGTGTGTGGATTTTACAAGATGACCTGATCTTTAATGAAATCGGTTATGCACAAGGTTACTGGTCTGCAGATCTACCAAAAGAGTGGTTAAAGCCGGGGCTTGCGCTCTCTTTTGCTAACGGCGATAAAAAAGGTACCCTAAATTCTATTAAGATTGGTGCTCCAACAGAGCTACTGATCAATACTATTGATGTGGGTATGCTGGTTGAACCTCGCGGTCGTTTCGACTTCCAAAAAGATAAAGAAGCACAGCGAGAGTATTTTGAAACTGCACCTGTCAGTAAAATGATCGTCAATGAGTATGAACCCGTTCATCTGACCGAAGTGATGTTGCCTGATGGTACGCTACTGACCGATCACGATCCAAGTGATGGTGGCTGGCATGGCGGTACAATGCGCCAACGTATTGGTAAAGAGCTAATCTCAATTGGTATCAATAACGCCAACTATGGCATTTACTCTTCCTCTGGTGTTGGTGAAGGCGAAAACCCATATATTGCAGCTCAGCTAACGGCTCATAATACTCGTGGTATGTATAACAATGGTTTGCAAACTCACGGTGGTTCAGGCGGCGCTGGAATGGTTACGCTTGATAGTTCGATTGGTAATGAGTTCAGCCATGAAGTCGGACATAACTACGGTTTAGGTCACTATCCAGGTGGTTTTGCAGGTTCGATTCACCGTCCTGCGAATATGCCAAACTCTACTTGGGGTTGGGATTCGAGCAAAAACGTCTTTATACCAAACTTCTCACCAATTAATACAGGTGGCGAAAGCTGCTTAGATGGTCAATGTGTGCCAGCATTTAACGGTATGTTTAAATATGGTAGTGACGCAATGGCTGGTGGCTGGGCGATGTATGGTGCTCAACGCTTTACTATGTACACGCCGTATTCCATGTATTTCATACAGAAGAACTTAGAAAGCAAAGTGGTGTTTGATAAAACATCATCAACAGGCTTTAGAAAGTGGGATGAAGCAACGCAAACGATGGCAGAATACACTCATCGTATTGAGAATATGGAAGTGACATCAGTTAACCCTTGGGACGCTAATGAAACTAAGATAGCCGCGCTATTTGAGAATTTCGATAAAGTTGACTTATCGACTTGGAATGGTCATTGGGCTCGAAACATGTCGGTTCCAGCGGCATCTGAAATTAACAAAGGCAAAGTATTTACGTTTAATTCGAGTGCAGGTTACAACTCTCATTTAGCCATTAATGGTCAAGAGATGTTGGTTCCTTATGGTAGCCGTCTAACGTTTGTATCTGATGGTCAAACGTGGGTGAAAGATGCGCCATTTGAATCAACTAAAGCGGTTCATCCAGAAAAATATGGTGTACCTGTAACAACGCTAGTGGGTTACTACGATCCGCAAGCTAAGTTAGATAGCTATATTTTCCCGGCGCTACATGGTGCATTTGGTTATGTATATTCTGATGATTCGGCTGATTTAATTGCCGGTCAATGTGCGCTTGAAGTTGAAACACAATCGGGCTCTGTTCTGAAATATGCGTTAAAGAATAACCGTCGTAATGCCGACAACATGAATAAGTTCCATGTGAACGTTGCAACATCAGATAACCCGGTGTCAGCATCGGTAGTGTGTGATGGTCAGGTATTAAATACTCGCACCATTGATGCACCAAAACTTGCGCCTATTTATACGGTACAAGGTGGTGATGCGAAAGCACGTTCAGCTGCAGCATTCTTTAGTGCTCCAGTACCAAGAGTCGAAGCAACACGCTATGAGCCGCAAGCGTGTAATCATGCTGATGGTGAACACAATCATTAATGATGGCTTGAGTTAAGTTGTAAATAAAAATGGATAGGGGGAGACCTCTATCCATTTTTTGTTTTATTCTTTTTATCTGTATTTTCTAAAAAACTATAATCACTTTTTAGACAATGAAATGGAATAAACACCAAGAAGTTAGTACCAAAGAGCTAACACCAAGGAGTTATATGAAAAAATACTTACTTTCAGTCTTGATGATATTGTCATTCTCAACCTTAGCTGATGATGAGGTTTTAGATTGTGATAACCCGATGAATACCATTCAGATCAATCAGTGCGCCGCAATAAAACTGGAAACAGCACAAGCACAACTTGCTCAATACTTAAAAGCAAGCCTGACTCATAACGCCAATGATCCTGAACTAGTAGAAGCCATTAAGGTCGCACAAAAAGCTTGGCAAGCTTATATGAAAGCTCATTGTAATGCGGTTTACACACAATGGAGAGAGGGGACCATTCGAGGTGTAATGGCCATTTCTTGTAAAACGGAGCTTACTGAGCAAAGAACTCATGAGTTATGGCAGAACTTTTTAACTTATATGGACAGCACACCAGCTGTATTGCCAGAACCTAAACACTGAATCTATATGGTGAATCTATGATTTCATTACGGCCAACAATGGATATGTTAGCTTCTGCAACAATAACCTTTGATAACATGAGACCTTATTATGACCATTACTCAGTTGATTGGGAACTTATAACAATATGTAACCAAATATCAGACTTGAATAATTGGGATATTCTTGATGATAAGAAATGTATTGGAGCTGTTCGCTTAGCTTTTGATGACGATGGGTGCTATTTACGAGATTTCCAAGTGCGAGATGAGTATCAAAATAGAGGCATTGGAACGATAGTGCTAAAAGAAATAAAACAATTAGCACTCAGAAAAGGAGCCAGTTATTTAAGATTACGAGTATTTAAAATCAGCCCAGCATATCAACTCTATATGCGTAATGGCTTTAGAGTCAGTAGCGAAGATGAACGTTTTTATTATATGTCGCAAAGCTTAATAAACAGCTAACGGTTCTTTGGGGAATCTCCAGCCACCAACAGCGAGCCCTTAGAGCATGGTACTCGCTGTGGTGAAGAAAGCACAATTCGATTAATTTACGGTTTCTGTTAAATTTTGCTCGCCAATAAAGCCGCCCGTTTGATGGGCCCAAAGTTGAGCATAAATACCATGTTGCGCCAAGAGTTCTTGATGCGTACCTTGCTCAACAATTTCACCTTTATCGAGCACGATTAAGCGATCCATGGCTGCAATGGTTGATAAACGGTGCGCGATGGCTATAACCGTTTTGCCTTCCATCAACTCATATAAACTCTCTTGAATCGCGGCTTCGACTTCAGAGTCCAGTGCTGATGTGGCTTCATCGAGAATAAGTAGAGGGGCATTTTTTAGTAAGACACGGGATATTGCGATACGTTGACGTTGTCCTCCCGAGAGTTTAACCCCGCGTTCACCTACCTGAGCATCGTAACCACAATGACCAAATGGATCGGTTAATGTACTGATAAATTCATCAGCATGAGCCTGTTTGGTTGCGGCATAAAGTTCATCATCTGTTGCATCAGGACGACCATATAAAATGTTGTCTTTTATTGAACGATGTAAGAGCGACGTATCTTGCGTCACCATACCGATGTTGCTGCGTAATGAATCTTGTGTAACCTTGGCAATATCTTGACCGTCTATTGAGATTTTACCGCCTTCTAAGTCGTGGAAGCGAAGCAGAAGATTAACTAACGTTGATTTACCCGCACCAGAGCGACCGACTAAACCGACTTTTTCACCGGGCTTAATATTCAGATTCAAATGACTGAGTACGCCTTTGTTCTCTCCATAATGAAAACTGACATCTTCAAAGCGGATGCTACCTTGAGTTACAGACAAAGGTTTTGCATTTGGTGCATCTTTAATATCAATTGGTTTAGCTAAGGTTTTCATACCATCAACAACCGTACCTAGGTTCTCAAATAATGCGCCAACCTCCCACATAATCCACATCGACATACCATTGATACGTAATGCTAAACTGATTGCAATCGCAATAGCCCCAATTTCAATAGCTCCTTGCATCCATAAATAAATCGACAGCGCCGAGATAATAAAGAGTAGGGAATAGTTTGCCAATTGCACACAAACATCAAAACCTGTTACCAAACGCATTTGTTGGTAGACAGTTTTTAAGAAGCCTTTCATGCCATCTTCGGCATAATCGGTTTCTCTGGTGCTATGAGAAAACAGTTTTACCGTCGAAATATTGGTGTAGCTATCCACTATACGGCCCGTCATTAAAGAACGAGCATCGGCTTGCTCTGTCGCAACTTGCTTAAGTTTGGGAACAAAATGTAATTGAATGGCAATATAAGCGATTAACCAAGCCACCATAGGGATCATTAACAACCAATCAGCTTGAGCAAGAATCACCAGCATGGAAGTAAAATACACTAGTACATAGACAAACACATCGGCGGTTTTCATGACTGTTTCGCGAACGGCTAATGAGGTTTGCATTACTTTTGTCGCAATACGACCAGCAAAGTCATCTTGATAAAAAGATAGGCTCTGGTTCAGTAAGTATCGGTGTGCTTTCCAACGAATTGACATTGGATAGTTGCCTAACAATGATTGATGTGAAAGCAAAGATGAGAGTAACACTAACAGTGGCATCACAATCAAAATTACCAAGCTGATACCAAACAATTTGCCAGCATTTTCACTTAAGAACGTTTTCGGATCGCTTGCTGCCAGCCAATCTACCAGTTGTCCCATAAAACCAAATAGTGCAACTTCAATCATGGCAATAACAGCGCTTAATAAAGCAACCATAATAAGTGGCTTTTCAAATCCTCGCGTGTAATAGCGACAAAAAGCAAAAATGGTATTCGGGGGCTGGCTGGGATCGTCTTTTGGAAAAGCTTGCGTTAATTTTTCAAAACGCTTGAACATAATTCACCTGAGCTGAAATAAGATAGGAAGTGAGATAAAAGCACTAGTTAAAGGATAGGGAAGAAGTATTTTTCGAGCAATAAGAGAGAGAAGGAAGTGGCAAAAGTGTGAATGTAAGCGCAACAATAATGCTGCGCTTAATATTATCTGTCTTGATTAGAAGTATTATCCTTTACGATTGGCTACCCACAGATACATCAGCTCAAGAGCAATGGTTGCCGCCGCAAGCGATGTGAGATCACTGTGATCATAAGCGGGAGAAACTTCCACAACATCCATACCAACCAAATTAATGTCAGTCAGTCCACGGATGATTTTTAATGCTCTATCTGAGGTAATCCCACCAATAACAGGTGTTCCTGTACCCGGAGCAAAAGCAGGATCTAAACAATCAATATCGAAAGTTAGATAGACCGGCATATCACCAACTGTCTGTTTTATTTGAGCCACAATTTCTGCAACAGACAAATCATTCGCGTCCATAGCATTGATAACATGATAGCCGTGATTTTCTTTTTTATATTCGGTTCTAATGCCAATTTGAACTGAGTGAGCAGGGTCAACTAACCCTTCATTTGGCGCATGATAAAACATAGTTCCGTGATCATAACGGCTACCATGTGGATATGTATCGGTATGGGCATCAAAATGAATGAGCGCCATTTTACCGTAATGTTTTGCATACGCTCTTAGCAGCGGCAGTGTCGCAAAGTGATCGCCGCCCAGAGTCAACACGGTTTTACCATCAGCCAAAATTGCATCGGCTGCGGCTTCTAATCGCGTTGTAAAATCTTCTGCATCACCACTATCGAAGACTAAATCACCAGCATCAATGACCTTAGCTTCTTCGAGTAAATTGAAATCCCAAGGAAACTTTTTACTTTCCCACGCTAGATTGACTGAGGCTTTACGTATTGCATCAGGACCAAGGCGAGCTCCTGGTCTACCCGATGTCGCGAGATCTAACGGCGCACCTAAGATAACCATATCGGCATCGGTATTGATAGGGTTACGCACATAAGGTACGCGTACAAAAGTCATAGCATTGGAGTACAAGGAATAATCAGTTTTAGTAAACAAATCATTCATATTAAGCCTCATAAGCCCATAAACGAGCTAAAAATCAATAAAGATACATTTCATGTGCGATGAAATATTAGCAATTGTCACTTGTCTTAATCATAGGTGACATTTGCTTTATGTGGGAAAAAGGAGTGAATGTCTAGCGAAGTGGTTTTCTGGTCTCGATAAGAAATTGTCATGAATATTTACAAGTAAAATTGCTCTCTTAAATCATAAACATTTTCCTATGGCTTTACGGTAAGTGAAAAACAAAATCAAATCATGCTTACAACTAATAATTAAAACCTATCAATACAATAGAAAAGGAAAATTGGTTTTATTAGCAACTGTGGATTAAATTTAGTGCATCGAATGAATCGAGCAATAAGAAACGATTTATTTTGTAATGAAAAACAGCGTTAACGGTCAAGGTGTTATGAATTCGAAATCGGATTTAGATTAACTATCGATTACAGATTATACAATTTGGTTATCTGCTTAAAAGTTCATAGTTAATTTGCATATTTAGTAACATGCATATGGTTGCGAATTTATAAGACCAACGTATCCTTAATAGGAATAAACAACGCCTGCGTCATTAGGTGTTAAGTAAAATAATTAGGAGAACAGTGATGTCGAAATGTCCCTTCCACAACAATGAAACCGTTGTGAATCCAGCCGTAAATCCAGGTAACGGTACATCTCCAAGCGATTGGTGGCCAAATCAACTTAAACTAGATCTACTTCATCAACATGACCGCAAGTCAAACCCAATGGGTGAAGATTTTGACTACGCGGCAGAATTTAAAACATTAGATCTTGAAGCAGTTAAGCAAGACCTTCGTGATCTTATGACAGATTCACAAGAGTGGTGGCCTGCAGACTTTGGTCATTACGGTCCTTTCTTCATTCGTATGGCTTGGCACAGTGCAGGTACTTACCGTACTGGTGATGGCCGTGGCGGGGCAGGTACTGGTAACCAACGTTTTGCTCCTCTAAACAGCTGGCCAGATAACGTAAACCTTGATAAAGCACGTCGTCTAATTTGGCCTATCAAACAAAAATACGGTAAGAAAATCTCTTGGGCTGACCTTATTATTTTGACTGGTAACGTAGCTCTTGAATCAATGGGCTTTAAAACACTAGGTTTTGCTGGTGGTCGTCAAGATATTTGGGAACCAGAACTAGATATCTACTGGGGTAAAGAAACAGCATGGCTTGCTGATGATACTCGTTACTCTAAAGAAGAAGAGCAACGTGATCTTGAAAACCCACTAGCAGCAGTACAAATGGGTCTTATTTATGTGAACCCAGAAGGTCCAGACGGCAATCCTGATCCTCTACTAGCCGCTCATGATATTCGTGAAACATTTGCTCGTATGGCAATGGATGACGAAGAAACAGTAGCGCTAATCGCAGGTGGTCACACATTCGGTAAGACTCACGGTGCAGGCGATGCAGCTCATGTAGGTCCAGAACCAGAAGCTGCGGGTATTACAGAGCAAGGTCTTGGTTGGACTTCAAGCTTTGGTCGTGGTAATGCAGGCGACACTATCTCCAGCGGTCTAGAAGTAACTTGGACTACAACACCAACAGAGTGGAGCAATGGTTTCTTTAGCAGCCTATTCTACAATGAGTGGGAACTAGAAAAGAGCCCAGCAGGTGCATACCAGTGGGTATCTAAAGGTGGTGAAGTTCACCCTGATGCTTTTGATCCTAATAAGAAGCACAAAGCGACAATGCTAACAACAGACCTTTCTCTACGTTTCGATCCTGTGTATGAGAAAATCTCTCGTCGCTTCTTTGAGAATCCACAAGAGTTTGCTGATGCGTTTGCTCGTGCATGGTTTAAACTGACTCACCGTGACATGGGTCCTCGTGCTCGTTACCTTGGTTCAGAAGTTCCAGCACAAGAGTTTATTTGGCAAGATCCAATCCCAGCCGTAAATCACGAGCTAGTGGATGATGCTGATATTGCGAAACTAAAACAAGAAATCGCAGCATCTGGTCTGTCTGTACGTGAACTTG
The DNA here is from genome assembly GCF_038086725.1 of Photobacterium damselae subsp. damselae. Taxonomy (NCBI): domain Bacteria; kingdom Pseudomonadati; phylum Pseudomonadota; class Gammaproteobacteria; order Vibrionales; family Vibrionaceae; genus Photobacterium; species Photobacterium damselae. The sequence continues at coordinate 1,765,730 of NZ_CP146970.1, read as the reverse complement.
TATCAACTGCATGGGCATCTGCTTCTACTTTCCGTGGTTCAGACATGCGTGGTGGTGCAAACGGTGCTCGTATCCGTCTATCTCCACAAAAAGATTGGGTAGCGAACGAACCAGAGCAACTAGATAAAGTGCTTAATGTTCTTGAAGGTATTCAAGCGCGTTTTGAGAAGACAGTATCTCTTGCTGACCTTATCGTACTTGCTGGTGGTGTTGGTATTGAAATGGCTGCGAAAAAAGCAGGTCGCGATATCACTGTACCATTTGCACCAGGTCGTATGGATGCATCACAAGAGCAAACAGATGTTCATTCATTTGCAGTTCTTGAGCCAATGGCTGACGGTTTCCGCAACTTTGAGAAGAAGAAATTCTCTGTATCACAAGAAGAGTTGCTACTAGATCGCGCACAATTACTTAAACTAACAGCGCCTGAAATGACAGTACTTGTTGGTGGTATGCGTGTTCTAGATACTAACCATGATCACACTCAATACGGTGTGTTTACTGAGCGTAAAGAAGCCCTAACAAATGATTTCTTCGTAAATCTATTAGATATGGCGACTAGCTGGAAACCAACCTCAGTTGATGAAGACGTGTTTGTAGGTACAGACCGTAAGACTGGCGAAGAGAAGTGGACAGCAACTCGTGTAGACCTAGTATTTGGTTCTAACTCACAGCTTCGTGCTCTAGCAGAAGTTTATGCTTGTGCTGACTCAGAAGAGAAGTTTGTAAATGACTTCGTAAATGCTTGGGTTAAAGTGATGAACGCTGACCGTTTTGACCTTAAAAAATAAATTCTAGTTAAGTAATTAATTTAGAATAACCAAATAAAACGCCCTAATTTAATGTTAGGGCGTTTTTATTTTAAGTAACGTTAAAGTTTATTCAGATGTCTTCTTATTACGTTTTTCCATTCGTTTTTCTTTTAACGTTCGTTGAGCTTTTTTCTTTGTATTATATCGAGCCATGATCATATCCTTATGTGCGTAGATATTAATGAAAATTATGTTTATTTTTTACTGCCATGATTTTAAACCACAGATATTTACCATTTTCTTTGGCATAAATATCATCACCGACACGGCGTCCAATCAGTTCAGAGCCAAGAGGTGACAAGATGGATAAAGGGCGAGAGTCTTTAGTCACACATCCAGGAATACTGAGTTGATAGCAGTAATCTTGGTGTCCCACAAGGTCACGAATTGTGACAATAGAATCAACATATACCATTTCCGAATCAAAACTGTTTTTTTCTGTTTTATCAATTTTATTCAGTAGGTTTTCAAGTATATGGGGCTTTATTGCTAGAGATAGCGAATTCTTTAATAAACTGAGCATAGTCATTCCTCTATTACACCCAGCCATTTCAAACTAAATTGACGGTATGGGTTTATTTAATTACACGATTTAATAGGGGAATTAAATACAGGGAGATAAGGCGATAACCTCTCATAACGACTCCTTAATAATTAGTTGAAGACAGCATATCGAATTGTATTTTTTATTCAAATTATGACTATTTTAGAGTGTTAGTTGGTTTTCGGGTTTTTATTAGAACTAAAGAATATTAGCCATCTATTATTAGAGTTTTAACCTGTTTAAATAATGAAAAGAGAGGGAAATAAATTGAATCAGTTGTCGTATTTAAAAAATGGATGAAAAAGGGAGAAAAATGACAGTAAATTGAAATAACCCAAAGTATGAGACTAACCGCATCAGATTGACTATGGTATGCTATTAATGTTTTTTTCATTATAGAGCTATCATGAAACGATTATTCCTATCACTGTGCATACTTGCGACTTCGACGGCTTGTTCATCTTCTGAAGTGCATTTTGTGCGAAAACCCCTACATATCGATGTTCAAGCGGATCTCCCTGTGCAAGTGAATGAGACATCAGGACTTGCGGTGATCAACAATCGGGTTTGGACTCATAATGACAGTGGTGGTAAAAACGAGATTTATCAGCTCTCTCCTGACTATAAAACAGTTACAAAAACCGTCTCAATTAAAGGCAATAAGAACTACGATTGGGAAGATCTAACCCAAGATGAACGCTATCTCTATGTCGGTGATACTGGTAATAACAGTACGCGTCGTAATGGGGGAGTCATTTATAAACTGCGTATTAGTGACGTAGAAAAATACCATTCTGTAATGCCGTACAATGTGATTCGGTATCAGTTTAAAAACTTCCATAAAGCAAAGACCTATCAACACAATTTTGATAGTGAAGCTATTGCTAGTGTAGGCGATAAGATCTGGCTATTTAGTAAAAATTGGAACGATGAGCAATCTCAGCTGTATGTTTTAAGTAAGAGTGCTCAGCGTCAACTATTAAAGCCTGTTGCAACTTATCCAACCGCAGGGCTTATTACGGGAGCGGATTATAATCCTCAAACTCAAACCATGGCGTTAGTGGGTTATCGTAAAGACATGCTGCTTGGATACGCTTTTATTTGGTTAGTGAAAGTGAAAAATAACCGATTAGATTGGTCAACGGCGGTGTATAAGCGGTTAGGGATCTACGGTCAATGGGAAGGCATACATTGGGATGGTGCTGATAAACTGCTACTGACAACTGAGAAAAACCCATTAACCAAGGCGTTAATTGGCACTGTAGATGTGAGTTTTTATACTAAGTAGCCGTTTTTACTGCTTATTATCTCGATAGCCAGATGGGATAATATAGGACGTTAAAATTACAGTTAAATGCATCTTATTAAAAAGAGCTAGCCCCACGTTATAGGGTCACTTTATTAAGGCTAGCTCTTTGCTTTTTAGGTATTATGAATACTGAATCACCGCCATAATTAATACCACAACCATACTGCTCAACATAGGAACACTGGTACGTTTGATAACATCAATTGGTGTTAATCCTGCCATTCCTGAAACCGTAATAATTACACCCGCAACAGGTGACATAGTTCGGCCAATACCAGCTGCAAATAGAATTGGTAGCAGTGGTAGAAGAGGGTTTACTCCGAAATTTGTCGCGATTTGAGGCACAATTGGAATGAAAGCCATCACAGGAGCATTACCAGAACCGGTAATAAATGCGGTTAGTAAGATAAAGCCAGAGAAAACCACCACAATACCGCTAGGGCCTAAATCAAATGATTTTGCAGTATCGATAAGTGCATTGATGGCGCCGATGTTGGTTAAACCCGCAGAAAAATATTCCGCAGCAATCATCAGAGTTAATACGCTAGCGAAAATCATTCCTGTACCTTTTAACCACGCTTCAAAATTATCAAAAGCACGTTGAATAGAACGGAAACGAATCGCCTCAATAACTACACAAATGGTAATTGTCGACATCATGGCAATTGGAATAGTCATAGTGATCGATTCCATGACCATACTCGAAAAGCCGAACAAAAATACGAAAGGTAATACAGGCAGTAAAGCATAAAACTTAGGTACGGTATCATTCGCATCGTGTTGAGCTTCAAGTGTAGCTAAGTATTTACCACGGTCTTGAGTTGGATCGTAACCATCTTTGCGGTCACAATGGCGTTGCCACAAAATATTAACTAAAGGAATGGTAAACAATAATAATGCTTGGAAAATGGTTTGGTGATTAACCACAAAATCCATTATTTCAACATTAATGGCATTTGCACCAATAACCGCATTAATTTGTCCTGGGCCATATTCCCATGCTGTTGGGATAACAATGGTTGCAACCGCGGTTTTTGCACTGACACCAGCATTTCGTAATACGGGATATAAGGTTCCCATTAAGAGTAACGATAGAGAAGTTGCTCCAGTTATGAAGACATACATAATAGAAACAAAGAGCAAAACTAAAATTAATAAAATATAGGGGTTTTTGACCGCCATAACAGGGCGAGAGGTGGCTTTCACCAATGCTTGTGACGCACCAATATGGTTTAAATAGGTTGAAACACCAGCAATAGAAACTAATGTTAAACCGACTTTACCTAAGCGAGTATTGGTGATTTCGGTAAAACGTTGCCATAAGTCAAAAAATAGAGCGCCTTGTGTTTTACCTTCTGCTAATACTGGTGCAATTCCAGAAATAGACGCATAAGCTAAAAGTAACAATCCTGCTGTTATTAACGTTGCTTGAGGGTTGAATTTCTTCAACATTGAGTAAGCAACGAGACCAACTATAAATAAAGTAAATATATATTCCATGTTAAGCTCAAATATCCAAATAAAGATAAGTTATTATTGGTTATTTGCGATATAAAATAATGAGCATTAATCATACAATAGATAAAAAGTTGGCTTCATTGTCATAAGTTGGATTTTTATCACGTAAAATTGCGCTTATAATAATATTTTGTTTTACCTTTGTTTTTATGATGTTAAAAACTGATTTTAATTAAGATATAAAACCACTTTTTAAAGAATAAAAGAGAGGGGATTGATTTGTTATGGTGCTAGGAAATTGTCATGGCTTGCGGTTGGTACATGATTGGTTTGGTTATCTGCTTGTTTTGTTTTAAAAAGTAGGGTTTGCTTGATAAGCTTTGGTAATGATTATAGGCCATATCTAGAATTTGCTAAACTTAGGTAAACAGCACATCATGGTGGACAAATGAACTACTTTGCAGAGGACCCTTTCTAGGTAATGTAAACCTGGAGGGTAAATGAAAAAACTAAAGCAACAGTACCGAAGTCATGTCAAAGCGCAAGGGGCTTACCTATGGGATATGTATCCCAGCGTACGCAGTGGGACTCACAAGCATTTTTCAACCAAGCAGGAAAAGAGCTACTATTTCCTACACAAAGTTGAGTTTCGTGAATATCCAATCAAACTGCGAGCAGCTAGAGGAAGATCTCTGGCTAACCCGTGGGATGATTACCCTGCACACGTATATGATGTTGCGAAGTGTTGGAAGCATAATTCGAAAAGGCGTCACCAATACTACAGATAAATATCATCAAGCCTCGCCAATGCGGGGCTTATTTGTGTCGTCCGTTTGTTCACTAATGCCTACTAACCCGCATTTGCCACGTTGTGTGTTAGAGCTAATTGTTGCAACATTCCCACATATTTCCCATTGACTAAATTTTTCTAATACGTCTAGTATGAAACACGGCTATCAGGGCAGTAGTAAATCAAGAGGTAGCAATGCTAGCAGTAGTTCAAGATCGTATTGTTGAAGTACATGAGTTTCTACAAAGACGATTAACCAATATACATGAGATTAATGCACATCCTGATAACCTCCCAATAATGCAGGCTGTATTATACTCTTCTTTTATCGATGCATTAGGTGCAACCTGCTATGGGAGTCGAGTGGAGACACGTAAACGTTTTACCCGTGTAATTGTAGAACATGGCAACTGGATTGAAGCTGAGACAGTATGCCCAATGCATCTACAACGTTTTTTAGAAATATCACCCGGTTTACCCGACCTCAAACGTCGTATGACTGATATAGTAGATGAGTGGCGAAGCAGCCAAGACGGCATAATTTATCTAGACTTAGCTCCAACAAAGGATGATATAGCTGAACTATGGCCAGATAATGGGGCTAGAAAACATCATAAGAAAACACTAGAACACTTCACTCACGTAAACTTATTGTATGGAATGCGAAATGGATTGTTACACCAACAGTATGCGGCAAAAGGTTTACCTATTTTTCCAAAGGAACGAGAAAATGTACATTACATTTTTTTTAATAAGTTTGATGAAGGCGGCAGACTAGAACTCATCCATCCACCTCAATTTTTAGCAAACCTTTGTGACACCTTGTTAGAGAATGTCATGAATGACTTCAAAAGAAAGAATGAAAAGCCTTGGGGTATCGGTCATTTTTCAAATTACTTAATTGATGGACTGTGATTGCTCTAATTTATCTTTACCCAAGGATGTACTAACGTGTTCCCCGACAGCACGTTTAAGCCCAGAAACGTGTTTAGAAGTGGGATGATTAACATAACGTTGGCTAAAGGTTCTGTCTGTAGGTAACGGAGGTTAGAAAAGCGAATACTACTTTGTAATAAAGTGGATATCTAAAAAGTTCGAGAAAGGCTATTAACAGCATATTGAAACTGTGATGGTTTTAGTGCGCTAGAAGTCTAGATCATTACAGAGAGCTCTTGCCATAGAAACTTTAATCAATGACGCTCTAAATTAGCAAAAATTCTAGCAAGCTTTTATTCACAAGTGAGTTAGTTATTCAGCTAACTCACCACATAACCAAAACGATCCCTAAATTTAATAGATACAAAAAAGGATCTTATAAAAGATCCTTTTGCTGATTAATCTTTCGAATTAAAGATCTTGTCAAAATTCTTTTGGTTCCAACCAACCATCACCTGATCACCAATCTTTAATACCGGAATACTTCGGGCACCAAGCGCTTGCAATTCTTTGCGGCCTCTTGGTTGCATGGCATCGGTTAAACGATATGGGATCTTCTTCGCATCAAGATAGCGTTGAGCATCTTTACAGTGTGGACACTGACTTTTTGTATATAGAACGACACGTTTCATACTGAGTTCTCATTGTTATATATGAACTATAAAGTGCATTAAAACCTGCAAATTTACAGCCTAACTTTACATAGTCTACTTTTGTTATCGATTTATCTCAAAAAGAGGCTCGGTATACTAGATCAAACTAAATTTCTATCCCATGTTTTGTTCAGATACGAAAGTAGTGGATCTTTAATATCAATTAGTTGGGATAATGGCAAATAATGTGATCAGACTACTTAGTTTGTCGATCATGTCGATATTAATCACTTCAATCATATGAACTTTGTTATATAATTGTCTGCAATAACAGACGGAATAAAGTTATATGGTCGAAAAATTTTCTAAATCTCAGCTTTCTGAAGCCGACATAATTTCGAAGTTTATCCTTCCCGCGATTAAAAGTAATGGCTGGAATGATATGACGCAAATACGCCAAGAAGTAAAATTACGTGATGGTAAGGTTGTGGTACGCGGCCAAATTGCTGCACGTAAAAAAGTGAAATCGGCTGATATTGTCTTGTATCACAAACCGAGTATTCCACTTGCCGTTGTTGAAGCTAAGGCTAACAAACACGAAATTGGAACGGGCATGCAGCAGGGATTGGATTATGCATCATTACTTGACGTTCCATTTGTTTTTGCCAGTAACGGTGATGGTTTTATTTTTCATGATAAAACTAATTCAGCAAGGCTAGAGTCTGAAATCAGATTAGAAGATTTTCCATCTCCGCAAATGCTTTGGGAAAAGTATTGCCAATGGAAAGGCTATACGGCTACGCAATTACCATTGATTACACAAGACTACTATGACGATGGTAGTGGTAAATCACCCCGTTATTATCAATTGAATGCGATAAATAAGACCATTGAAGCCGTATCTTCTGGTGAGAATCGTGTGTTATTGGTTATGGCGACAGGTACGGGAAAAACTTACACCGCATTTCAAATCATCTGGCGCCTTTGGAAGTCTGGGGCGAAGAAACGTATTCTCTTCTTAGCTGACCGTAATATTTTGGTCGATCAAACTAAAAATAACGATTTCCAGCCGTTTGGCACGGCAATGACCAAAATTGGTAACCGTAGTATCGATCCTGCGTATGAGATTCACCTTGGCCTTTACCAAGCGATGACAGGACAAGAAGAAGAAAAGAAAATCTTCAAGAATGTTAGCCCTGATTTCTTTGATTTAATCGTTGTGGATGAATGTCACCGGGGTAGTGCGTCAGAAGAGAGCGCATGGCGTGAAATATTAGAGTATTTCAGCTCTGCAACTCAAATAGGCTTAACCGCAACACCGAAAGAAACCGATGAAGTTTCTAACATCGAGTACTTTGGTGAGCCTGTCTATACTTATTCGTTAAAACAAGGTATTGAAGACGGTTTCCTTGCCCCTTACAAAGTGGTTCGTGTTGATTTAGACGTTGATTTACAAGGTTGGCGACCAACAAAGGGACAAAAAGATAAACATGGTGAAACCATTACAGATCGAATCTACAACCAGAAAGATTTCGATCGCACCATGGTGATTGATGAGCGAACAGAATTAGTCGCTCAAACCATCACGAACTATTTAAAACGTACGGATCCAATGGCAAAAACTATCGTCTTTTGTAACGATATTGACCATGCAGAGCGTATGCGTCGCGCCATTGCTAACTGCTGTCCTGAGCAGATGAAGAAGAATGAAAAGTACGTAATGAAAATTACTGGCGATGATAAAATAGGTAAAGATCAGCTAGATAATTTCATTAATCCTAAGACGAAATATCCTGTTATTGCAACAACATCAGAGTTGATGACTACAGGCGTTGACGCAAAAACATGTAAGCTAATTGTTCTTGATACCACGATTAAATCGATGACGAAATTTAAGCAGATCATTGGTCGTGGAACACGCATTGATGATCGTTACGGTAAATTATGGTTTTCGATTTTAGATTTCAAAAAAGCGACAGAGCTATTTGCTGATGAACGTTTTGATGGGACGCCAGAGCGAGTCAAAGTTGTAAAACCGGATGATTTTGAAAATCCAGAAGATCTGGATGATATTGTCGATGGTATTGATGGTGAAGATACATCAGAAACACCGTTTGACGGTGATGATATTGATCCGAACACAATTTTAAAGCCAACACCACCGCCTAATACACCCTCGGGAGAGGACAATGCACCGCAAGGAGGAGATGACCCTGTTAAGGAAGAAGTGAAGAAATTCCATGTATCAGGTGTCACTGTCACTAAAATTGCTGAGCGTGTGCAATATTATGATAGTGATGGCAAGTTGGTGACAGAGTCATTCAAAGACTACACACGTAAAGCCATGGCAACACAATTTTCTTCGTTAGATGATTTTACCAAGCGTTGGAATGATGCAGACCGCAAGCAAGCGATTATTGATGAGTTAGCTGAGCTTGGCATTATTTGGGAAGCATTAGAACAAGAAGTAGGTAAAGATATGGATCCATTCGATATGATTTGTCATGTCGTTTACGACCAGCCACCACTTACGCGAAAAGAACGAGCAGAGAGCGTTAAAAAGCGTAATTACTTTACTAAGTACGGTGAAACTGCGCAGCAGGTGTTGAGTAATCTACTTGAAAAATATGCCGATGAAGGTGTGCAAGAGATTGAAAATATCCACGTTCTAAAAGTAAAACCGTTTGATGAAATGGGTCGTCCAAAAGAAATCATTAATAAAGGCTTTGGTGGTAAACCGCAATATTTAGAAGCGGTTAACGAACTTGAAGCCGCTATCTATCAGCCTCAATCTGCATAAAAATATAGCACCCTTTCAAGTCTCTGTTATTTGAAAGGGCAGCGTTAAAATGATCCGAGTATTTGATTATAGTTGAACAAATAACTGTCAATTTAGACAGGCATTTTTCAGCTATTTTAAAACCGGCTCTGTTATAATTCCTCTTAAAATTTCAGTTAGCTAAAGTAGTAAAACATGTCTATCAGTTCCGTAATTAAATCTATTCAAGACATTATGCGTAAAGATGCAGGTGTGGATGGAGATGCACAGCGCCTTGGTCAAATGTCATGGCTATTATTCCTTAAAGTTTTCGATGCTCAGGAAGAAGAGTTAGAACTTGAACAAGATGATTACCAAGCACCGATAAACGAAAAATACTTATGGCGTAACTGGGCTGCTGATGAAGAAGGGATCACAGGCGAAAAATTACTTGAGTTTGTTAATGATGACTTGTTCCACTACCTAAAGAACATGCCTGTTAATGGTGAAAAAAATCCCCGTGGTTTGGTTGTAAAATCCGCATTCAGTGATGCCTTTAACTACATGAAAAACGGCACATTGCTTCGCCAAGTGATCAATAAACTCAACGAAATTGATTTTACCGATTCAAAAGAGCGTCACTTATTCGGTGATATTTACGAGCAAATTCTTCGTGACTTGCAAAGTGCGGGTAACTCGGGTGAATTTTATACCCCTCGTGCAGTAACGCGCTTTATTGTTAATCGCCTTGATCCTAAGTTGGGGGAAACCATTATGGATCCAGCATGTGGTACGGGTGGTTTCCTTGCTTGTTCAGTAGATCACGTTAAAGAACATTACGTGAAAACTGCAACAGATCACCAAACACTGCAAACCCAAATTCACGGTGTTGAAAAGAAACAGCTACCGCACTTGTTATGTACTACTAACATGATGCTGCACGGCATCGAAGTACCAGTACAAATCAAACATGGTAATACTTTAAACAAACCGTTGGCGAACTGGGACAGCAACATTAACGTGATTGCGACCAACCCGCCATTTGGTGGTACGGAAGAAGACGGCATTGAAAAGAACTTCCCAGCCGAGATGCAAACCCGTGAAACCGCCGATCTGTTCTTACAACTGATTGTGGAAGTGCTAGATCAAGACGGTCGTGCAGGCGTGGTATTACCAGACGGTACGCTGTTTGGTGAAGGTGTTAAAACCAAAATCAAAAAGATGCTAACGGAAGAATGTAACCTACACACCATAGTGCGTCTGCCAAATGGGGTATTTAACCCATACACAGGCATTAAAACTAACATTCTGTTTTTCACCAAAGGCAAACCGACAAAAGAAGTGTGGTTCTATGAGCACCCATATCCAGAGGGTGTGAAGAACTACAGCAAAACCAAACCGATGAAGTTTGAAGAGTTCCAGCAAGAGATTGATTGGTGGGGCAATGAAGCTGACGGTTTTGCTGCACGCGTTGAAAATGAACATGCTTGGAAAGTCTCGATTGAAGAGATCATCGAGCGTAACTTCAACTTAGACATTAAAAACCCACATCAAGATGAAGTGATTGCCCATGATCCCCAAGAGCTATTGGCAAGCTACCAACAGCAGCAACAAGAGATCGCAGAACTACGTAACCAATTAAAGAATATCTTGGGTGATGCTCTGAAATCATCGACTGGCAGCGAGGCGTGATCATGACAGTTGAATCGTTAATTACCCAACACATTGATACGTGGACATCAGCGGTAAAAACCAAATCCACTACAGGGCGTGGCAGCAGTAAAAAATTAGAGCTGTATGGCGTTAAAAAACTGCGTGAGCTGATTTTAGAATTGGCGGTGCGTGGTAAGTTAGTGCCGCAAGATCCGAGTGATGAGCCTGCGTCTGTATTGCTTGAACGCATTGCGGCTGAAAAAGTACAGTTGGTGAAAGATAAAAAAATCAAGCAGTCAAAGAAATTAGAACTTATTAGTGTTGAGGATTATCTCTTTGAAATCCCATCTAACTGGAGTTGGGAGAGATTAGGGAATATTGGTGAAACTAATATAGGACTAACTTATTCACCTAAAGAGGCTGGCGATGAAGGTATCCCTGTTCTTCGATCTGCGAATATTCAAAAAGGTAAAATTGACTTAACTGATTTAGTGAGAGTCCAGAAAGATGTTAAGGATTCCGTATTAGTTGATCCTGGTGATTTATTGATCTGTGCTCGAAATGGTAGTAAGGCATTGGTTGGTAAAACTGCACAAATTCGTATCCTTAATGAACCAATGGCTTTTGGCGCATTCATGGCTATTTTCCGAAGTTGTATTAATGATTATGTAGAGGTCTTCTTAAACTCTCCTGTATATCGGAGAAATCTTGAAGGTGTTTCGACAACAACAATAAATCAAATTACACAAAGCAATTTACGTTCTACTATTTGTCCAATTCCACCAAAAGAAGAACAACACCGCATCGTAGCCAAAGTCGATGAACTAATGGCACTTTGCGATCAGCTTGAACAACAAACCGAAGCCAGCATTGATGCGCATCAGTTGTTAGTGAGCACGTTACTCAACACACTAACCAACTCAGCAGATGCCGATGAGTTAATGGAAAATTGGGCACGCATTAGCGATCACTTCGATACCTTATTCACCACAGAAGAGAGCATCGACCAGCTAAAACAAACCATTCTGCAACTGGCGGTGATGGGTAAACTAGTTCCACAAGATCTTAATGATGAACCTGCATCTGTGCTGCTAGAGCGTATCGCAGAAGAAAAAGCGCAGTTAATCAAAGAGAAGAAAATCAAAAAGCAAAAAGCACTACCGCCGATCGCTGATGATGAAAAGCCGTTTGACCTGCCGAAAGGGTGGGAGTGGGCAAGGTTTGGAGAGCTCGGGTATGATTTAGGTGGCGGAACTCCATCAAAGGGGAATTCTGAATATTGGGGAGGTTCTATTCCATGGGTATCTCCGAAAGATATGAAGCGAGATTACATCGATTCAGCCATCGACAATGTTACTGAAAAAGCTGTCTTGGAAACAACAATCAAACTTATTCCAGAATACAGCCTATTGATGGTTGTTAGAGGAATGATACTCGCGCATTCCTTCCCCGTCGCTTTGACCCAAAAGCCAGTAGTTATTAATCAAGATATGAAAGCTTTTGTTTATAATTATATTGAGCCAGAGTTTCTTCTTGTTGTAATGAAAGGGATAAAGAACGAGATGGTCGACCTAGTCGATCGCTCTTCACATGGTACTTGCAAATTGGTATCTGATAAATTGTGGAACGTAGTGCTTTCGATCCCTCCTTTGGGGCAGCAAAGATTAATAGTCAAAAAAACTAACGAACTATTGAGTATCTGTGAACACCTGAAAACTTGCTTAAAAGAATCTCAAACCACTCAACTACACCTCACAGATACTATCGTTGAACAGGCTGTATAACCATGGCAATTGTCTTCAATCAGCCTCAAACTATATCGCAGTTGTTGGATAAATTACTCACAATTCCTGAGTACCAACGCCCATATAAATGGCAACCCAAGCACGTTAATCAGCTGATTGATGACATTGTTCATCACCGTACTAAGCCATGTTATCGGCTTGGTACGGTGGTACTGCATCAAGACAAAGATTCAGAAAGTGCTGTGCTTAATATCGTTGATGGTCAGCAGCGCTTGCTGACACTAACCTTGCTTTGCACCATTCTGGATGAGGAAGAGAACAGCATTTCATCTAGCTTGCTTGAGCATACATTTGAATCATCGGTCAGTATTGAAAACCTCAAAAATAATGCACAACTTATCTCTGAACGAGTAGCCAGCCTGCCTGCGACAGAAAAACAGGAATTACTCAATTTTGTACTTAACAAGTGCGAGCTAATCCAAGTCACATTGGATGATTTGAGTGAAGCATTCCAGTTCTTCGATTCACAAAATGCGCGTGGTAAAGCACTTGCCCCCCATGATCTGCTAAAAGCGTATCACCTGCGTGAAATGATGGACTCAACAGAGCAAAGTGAGCGTTTGCATCACGTAAGTTTGTGGGAGCAAGGCGTAAATCCAGATGATGAGTCTGCGAATTTGCACACCATTATGGGAGAGTTCTTGTTCCGTATGCGCCGCTGGGTTGATGGTGATTACGGCATCCAGTTTAATCGTCACAATATTGATGTATTCAAAGGTATTAACCTAGACAGTACACAGTACGCTTATGTCGATTCCATGCTTGCGCTGGATTATGCGATTGAAACTTTCAATGCCGATCCTGCTCGCAAATGGGACAAGCAAACCAAGGGCTATCCATTCCAAGTCGATCAGGTGATGATCAACGGTAAGCGCTTCTTTGAGTACATTCAGCACTACATGGCGATTCACTCAGCCTTATTTGTTGGTAAAGATTCAAAGCTATTTTCATTCGTTGATACACACGCTAATTACAGTGGTAGCAACCGTAAAGGGGATAGCTACGTGCGAAACCTATTTTTGTGTGCGGTGATGTACTACTACGACAAGTTCGGAGAGGTGGAGTTAGAGAAAGCAGCACAGATTTGTTATCGCTGGAGCTACTTCTTACGACTTGATCTGCAACGCATCGGGATGGAGTCGGTAGACAATCACGCTAAAGCGCGTAATGGGTTATTCAGAGCCATTAACAAAGCGGTTCACCCTCAGCAAGTGTTGAACTTTCAGCCGCCGTATATCAAAGAGCCTAAGTTCAACAATGCTGAGGACGTACAGGCGTCTATTGAAGCAATGAAATCGGGAAGTCTCAATGAGTCAAACTAATCAAGTAGAGCAGTTATCCGTTAAAGCGCTTTTCGATAGCAAAACGCAATACGTGATCCCTATTTATCAGCGTAACTACGCTTGGGGCGCGACAGAGATTGAACAGCTTATTCAAGATATCAGTGATGCCGCAGGGCTTATTACCCAAGCAGAAGAAACCGTTACAGCCAAACAAGATAAGTATTATCTGGGTAGCCTTGTGGTTTATCAGCGTACAACGCATTCGCAGCAATCGCATGTGGTGTATGAAACCATCGACGGTCAGCAAAGGCATACTACGCTTTCTATCTTATTGGCGTACCTAAAGCATCGTAATGTATTGGGTTGCGATGAACTTGAAGCGTTAGCGATCAACTTAACCTTTGATAGTCGCCCAAAGTCTTCCAGAGCATTAGATGATATTTATTCGGGTAATACCAATGGCGAGTCAGAAGAGCCCAATATTCACGCTGCCTTCAACATTATTCAGCGTTACTTCAAAGCCAAGGGTTTAGATGATAAGGCGAAAACCAAGCAGTTCGTCGATTACCTATTAAAAAGCGTCACCATACTGAGAGTCGTTGTGCCACCACAAACGGATCTTAACCATTATTTTGAGATCATGAATAACCGTGGTGAACAGCTAGAAAAGCATGAAGTACTGAAAGCGAAATTCATGGCGACGCTGGCTAACGATGAGGAAAGAGGCTGTTTTTCAACTATCTGGGATGCTTGTTCAAATATGACGCGTTATACCCAGATGGGCTTTCAATCAGATCTACGAAAAGATGTATTCGGTGATAGTTGGCAAATGATGCCAGCTAGCTTTGATGCGATATTAGAAAAGCATACGAGCAAACAGCAAAAGCAAGATGCCATGACGTTGCGAGATATCATCAAACATAAAGCATCAAGCTCAAACGGTGATGATGAAGAGCGAGAGAAGGAAGAGCGTTTTGGTGCGGTTATCGACTTCTCCAACTTTTTACTTCATGTGTTAAAACTAATGCAAACGGAAGAGATCGTTTCGTTAGATGATAAGAAGCTGATCGATGCGTTTATCTCTAAAGATGATGGCTTAAAGGTGAGTGCCAAAGCGTTTGTCTATGAGCTGCTTAAGTATCGTATTCTATTTGATAGTTACGTCATAAAACCTGACCAACACGATGAGAAGCGTAAGTGGAGTTTGTTAAGACTCAATGCGTACAAATACGGTAATAGTCTAAGCCCTGAGTATTCAAATGCGTTGACTGGCGATTACTACGAAAAAGTTCGTATGATATTGGCAATGTTCCATGTCTCGAACCCTGCTTTAGTTTATAAACGTTGGTTAAACGATGCGTTAAGTATTTTGAATAAGAATACAACGCAGCAATCGAATTTTGTTGTTGATGGCGAAGTGTACTTAGCAGAGCTTGAACTCCTAAGTGATCGTTATTTTAAAGAAATCACAAACGATAAATGTTTAGCGTTTAGTGAAAGTGAGCCAGGGGTATTGCATCAAGGCACTGGCGTTCAGAACTTTGTGTTTAACAGGTTGGATTACCTACTATGGAAGCGCTTATCGAACAATGAATCGTTTGATGGTATCGGTAAAAAAGAACTTGGAAAGCATTTTGACGATTTTCAGTTTTCATTCCGAACTTCTGTTGAGCATTACTTCCCACAAACCGATCCATCTGGTGCAAAAAAGATGGAAGACGTTGATCGCTTTGGCAACCTTTGCCTCATTTCCCCAAGCAGTAACTCAAGGCTGAGTAATTATTCTCCACAAGATAAGAAGAAATTCTATCAAGAGAACAATCGTGCCGAGAGTTTAAAACAAGCCATTATGATGAGCTATGACGACTGGGGACCAGATGAGAAAGGGAAGACTAATATACAGAATCATGAAAAAGAGATGATTAATGTATTGAAGAACTAGGTTGTTATAAAAATAGCATTCTTAGCACTTTGGCTTATGTTACTGAAATAATAAAATGAAATTGCTAACAGATTTAATTTCTACTCTAGGAAAAGAGACAAAAACTCTAAGTATTCGTGGTTTGCTTTATGATAGTGTTGAGCAAACCTCGAAAGGTACATATTTATTTACGCATTCTCAATCTTCCGATCAGTTTGAAACTCAATTGAGCTTTTTACATACTCTGTATCGGGATGGTCGTTTATTTAACCCTGAATACGCTTCAGTTGTTCAGCAGAAAAAGGGGGTTAGTAAGCATCACACTTCAAAAACTTCTCTGATCTCATCGAATAAGACAAGAAAAATTCAATCGATGTATGGATTATCTTCTGATGAGACAATGGAATTTGAAGAACTTTTACGTGAAATGCGTCCAATGAATTTTGTTAGTAGCAAGCAGCTATCAAAGCATATTGTGAAGCATAAATTAGGGAATAAATATCAAAATATTTCTGGCATTGCTCGTATGAGTAACGGCGAACGTGAATGGAATTTTGAAGGTGGATTTCCTCCTGAAATATATAAAATTATTTGCCAAGAATTAGATTTGTGTAATCAAGGAACAAGAAGTCGAGTGGTGAGTTTTTCGTCATTTGCTTCTCTAAAATAGTTAAGCTTATTTTTTGATGTGCAAACTTACATCCATATTATTAACGCTTAATAACCTTATTTGTATCATCAAAATATGAGCTAACCAAACGGCTAGCTCACTCTAATCAAGCAAAATGGTTCTATTAAGCAACAATCTTATCAGGAGTTTGAACACAAATAGAGACAAGATCATCAATAAAATGCTCTAACGCTCGTTGTTCAATTTGACGAATTTGTTGTTGCTGCGACTCTGATAGCATGTGGTACATCGAAGCGGCACCAAAATCGCCCACTAAAATATTCGCATCACGATCAAATAGCGTATTGTGCGCATACAGATCACCATGACACACCTTATTTTGATGAAGATGAGTAAAGACATCTCGCATCTGCTGTACAATTTTATCTATTTGCGTTTGCTCTAGTGAGAAATCGGCTGGAAACGTATCTCGGGTGCAAGTTGCTAGAGTAGGAGGCAAGCCCAAGTTTTGATAATGGCTCGGGATCAAATCCATAATTAGAGCCAGATTATCAGGCTGCTGCACTTGAGCCAGAGATTTTACCAAGTTGGGATGAGAACCTGCTTTTAAACACGCTTGCAGTTCATCATTTGGATAACCGTCACTGGTGACTTCACCTTTAAACACTTTCACTGCAACTTCATCGGGTAACTGATGCTCATTGTGAGTCCAGGTCGCTTTCGAGATCACCCCAGATGCGCCTTGACCCAACACGTGATGCAGTTCTAATTGCGAAAAATCAACACAAGGTACAGTATCTAACTCTAGGTTATGCTGCGAAAACGGGTTGCCCGAGAACGCAAACCAAGCCAGCTTAGGTAAGTTTAATAACTGATCAGGACACTCGGTTAACTGATTTGCTGAGATGCGAACCAATTCCAACTCGTGACAGTGTAACATGCTTTGTGGCAATGAAGTGAGTTGGTTGCCAGCCAGCGCGAGTTTTTTCAGATGAACGCATTGGCCTAACGTGTCAGGCAACTGCTCAATATTATTATCAGTTAAAATCAACCAACGTAATTTAGGAGGAAGCGAGTTTGCTGGCACTTCTTTAATGGCACAGCTTTTAAACCCAATCATCTCAAGGTTAGGGCTGCGACCAAGAACCTCTGGCAAGGTGGTAAACGGATTATTCGATGCAAAGATAATCTTTAATTTTGTTAATTGAGCAAACTCAGCAGGAAAAGCATTCAGTTGATTGCCTGATAGATCCAACACTTCTAACGTTTCGGCAAGATCTAAAATCTCCATTGGAAACTCAGTCAGTTGTTCTGAAATCTTTAAATGAGTAATACCGCGTAATTCACCGGCTTTAAGCTGAGCGAGAGTCTGCACCACAAAATCCTAATAACTAAAATTGAAGCGGTATTTTAGCCTAAGGGAAAGAAAATGTGATCGGTTTAACTAAATATAACTCAGAGAGTAAGGTATCGCTTGGAGGTAAAGCGAAAACCAAGACGATTTCCGCTTTAAGTAAAATGGCAAGAGAGGAATTACTGAGCCAGTTTTTGTGCGCTTAATTTTGCTCGAATAAACTCTGAGTGATCCAGATAAATCAATTCTGCTACTTGGCGGATCACCGCTTCTTCCATAGGATCAATTACACCGTCTGCATAGGCGACTTGCCACATAGCTTCAACCAATTCATAACGGGCTTCTTGCTCTAATGCGCGTAACTTATTAGTAAACTCATACAAAGAAACCGCATTTTCACTGCGCAGCTCACCTTCATTGAGTAGATGTTGTGCTTGCTGTTCGTCCACTTCCAGCAGTTTCGTTAATAGTTGTACTTTTGCTTGTTCTTCACGTGGATCTTTAGCATGGTCAGCATTAGCAACTTCACACAGTAAAGAAGCCATTGCTAAATTCATAGAGAGACTATCCATTGTCCCAGCATCGGTGCCATCGTTCATGACTTGGCGAAGTAGGGTGCGTAGCTTTGTAAACATATTTGCTCTCTGTTACTTATCTCTAATTAATTAGAACGGTTATACAATCAAAAGTTCCTATTTATTCTTTATAGTTAGGCTCTATATCCATTTTCTACGGTAGAAAAACAGTAACTGCAGCATAAACACAAACGCGAGTAAAATGCAGAAAATGGTAAAGGCTCGACCATCTTGTGCGCCCGGAATACCTCCTAAGTTTACGCCAAGCAAACCGGTTAGAAATCCTAATGGTAAGAATATGGTGGTGACCAAAGAGAGGAAATAAACACGCTGGTTTAAAGACTCCGATTGTAAGCTCATTAACTCTTCTTGAGTCACATTCGCACGCTCGCGGATCGAATTAAGATCATCGAGAACATGACTAAGCTTATCGTTAACTTCGTGCAGTTTTTGACGATCCGTTAAGCTCAATAATGGCGTTTCTGTTGTCATCAATTTAGCAAGAGCATCCCGTTGAGGGGCAACATAACGGCGGGTGTATACAGTTTGACGACGGATTACGGCAACATCACTGCGCAAATCGGGATCTGCTTTAGCCAGAATACGATCTTCAAGGTCGGTGACTTGATCATCTAAGACATCAATGAGGTTCATTTTATGACTAGCAAGATGATCACAAAGAGAAACAATAAAGCTGCCGGTATTTTTCGGTCCGAAACCATCACGGATATGATTAGCAATGCTTTGTAGAGAATCAATGTCGTGGTTTGAGGTTGTTACAATAAGATGCTTAGTAAAATAGCCTCGCACCGATGTCATATCATCTTCTTTTGGGCTGTCATTTAAATTGATGGCACGAAGAGCGAGGAACAACCCATCTTTAGAACGGTTGGCTCGGGGACGAATACGAGATGCAAGCAAAGAGTCCTTCTCAATATCAGGCAAGTCGCTATTTTTGATCCACTCTTGAGCATCGGGTGAGTTGTAGTTGAGATGCAGCCACAATAAGCCATCCTCATCATCCCAATCATTGATCTGTTCTAAGGTGAGCTGACTGTATTTTAATTTGCCGTTTAAAACGTAGCTATATACAAAGCAATTGGCCATGACACACTCCATCGATATCCATAAGCGTTACAGTTAAATTATCCAAAATAGCGAGAGGATATGCTTAATTATCATGATCTAAGCTTAACGTATCTCATGAATTATCATCCAGTGAAATATGAAATTAAGTTATATATTGCTGAATAAATCACCGTTGTCGTTTTGGTAACAGTCTTTTTCTAAACGAAATGCTTTCTCATCTCTCCAAGAAGTAAATCTGTGATAGAATTGGCAAAATTTAGAATTTAAATGACTCGCTATTTGCGCCCTAAATTTAAGGGATAGAGCATACTCAGTTTTGGCGAGTCAGTTCTCCGAAAATTGATATCAGGAATTCCATTGAGCCAGTCTAATCACTCTCAATCTAGCGCTTTGAATAATGAAAAGACGCTAAAGGCTGCGATAAAAGATTGCATGATGCGCGATCAGTTCCGCTTGCACAGACGTTTGCAAGGCGCAGCACGAATCAAAAATGACCAAGCCAAACACGCTGTTTTCGATGAAATTGCAGCCGATATTGCAAAATCGATGAGTGTGGTTGAGTTGCGTCGTACTCAGCGTCCAACCGTAACGTACCCTGAATTATTGCCTGTTAGTCAGAAAAAAGACGATATTGCAGAAGCGATCAAACATAACCAAGTTGTGATTGTGGCAGGTGAAACTGGTTCAGGTAAAACCACTCAGCTTCCTAAAATTTGCTTAGAGTTAGGCCGTGGCGTGAAAGGTATGATTGGTCATACTCAGCCTCGTCGTCTTGCTGCCCGTTCGGTTGCTTCGCGTATTGCTGAAGAACTTGAATGCGAAATGGGCTCTTATGTGGGTTATAAGGTTCGTTTTAACGATCAAGTTTCTGACCGTAGCCAAATTAAGTTGATGACAGACGGTATCTTGCTGGCTGAAATTCAGCACGACCGTTACCTTAATCAGTACGACACCATTATTATCGATGAAGCGCACGAACGTAGCTTAAACATTGATTTTATTTTGGGTTACTTACGCGAGTTATTACCAAAGCGTCCTGATTTAAAAGTTATCATTACGTCGGCAACTATCGACCCAGAACGTTTCTCAAAACATTTTAATAATGCGCCAATTATTGAAGTATCTGGTCGTACTTATCCGGTAGATGTGCGTTACCGTCCGATTGTAGAAGACAGTGACGATACCGATCGCGACCAACTTGAAGCCATTTTTGATGCGGTTGATGAGCTGTATGATGAAGGTCAGGGCGATATTCTGATCTTTATGAATGGTGAGCGAGAGATCC
Organism: Photobacterium damselae subsp. damselae; assembly: GCF_038086725.1. Taxonomy (NCBI): domain Bacteria; kingdom Pseudomonadati; phylum Pseudomonadota; class Gammaproteobacteria; order Vibrionales; family Vibrionaceae; genus Photobacterium; species Photobacterium damselae. The sequence continues at coordinate 1,744,934 of NZ_CP146970.1, read as the reverse complement.
GTGATACTGCCGATGCGTTAGAGAAACGAAAACTGCGTGATACCGAAATTGTTCCGCTGTTTGCCCGTTTGTCGGCAGGTGAACAAAACCGCGTATTCCAGCCTCATACGGGTCGTCGTATCGTTCTCTCAACCAACGTTGCAGAAACATCGCTAACAGTACCGGGCATTAAGTATGTTATCGACCCAGGTACAGCACGTATTAGCCGTTACAGCTACCGTACTAAAGTTCAGCGTCTGCCTATTGAACCGATTTCTCAGGCCAGTGCCAATCAGCGTAAAGGTCGTTGTGGTCGTGTGCAAGAGGGTATCTGTATTCGTCTTTACTCTGAAGAAGATTTCCTATCTCGCCCAGAGTTTACCGATCCAGAAATTCTGCGTACCAACCTAGCGTCTGTTATTTTGCAAATGACCGCAATTGGTCTGGGTGATATCCAAGCTTTCCCATTTGTTGAAGCGCCAGATAACCGCAATATTCAAGACGGTGTGCGCTTATTGGAAGAGCTAGGTGCAATTAATGCAAATGCCAAAGATCCACGTAAGCGCTTAACGTCGGTTGGTCGCCAATTAGCCCGTTTACCTATTGACCCGCGTTTGGCTCGTATGGTGTTAGAAGCACCGAAAAATAATGCCTTACGTGAAGTAATGATCATTGCCTCTGCGTTGTCGATTCAAGACCCTCGTGAACGTCCGATGGAGAAACAGCAAGCGTCCGATGAAAAGCATCGTCGATTCTACGATAAAGAATCTGACTTTATGACGTTTGTGAATCTGTGGGATTACATTCAAGAGCAGCAAAAGGCACTGTCGGGTAATCAATTCCGTAAGCAGTGTAAGAAAGATTACCTTAACTACTTACGCATCCGTGAGTGGCAAGATATTCACTTTCAAGTGCGCCAAGTGGTACGTGAACTGGAACTGCGTATTAATGACACTGAAGCTGGTTATGATGCTGTGCACATGTCGTTGCTATCGGGCTTGTTGTCGCATATTGGTATGAAAGATCAAGAGAAGAACGAATACCAAGGCGCTCGTAATGCCCGTTTCAATATCTTCCCTGGTTCTGGCATTTTCAAAAAACAGCCTAAGTGGGTTATGGTGGCTGAGCTGGTTGAAACCTCACGTTTATGGGGTCGAATTGCCGCTAAAATTCAGCCTGAGTGGGTTGAGCCATTAGCACAACACCTATTAAAGCGTAGTTACAGTGAACCGCATTGGGAGAAGAAATCTGCTGCTGTTCATGCGTTTGAAAAAGTGACGTTATACGGAATTCCGGTTGTTGCTAAACGCAAAGTTAACTATGGCCGCATTGATCCTACAATTTCCCGTGAGATCTTCATCCGTTCTGCACTGGTGGAAGGGGATTGGGATACCAAACATAAGTTCTTCCAACAAAACCGTAAGCTGTTACGTGAAGTGGAAGAGTTGGAACACAAATCTCGTCGTCGTGATATTTTGATCGATGATGAGCAGTTGTTTGAGTTCTACGATCAGCGTATTGATCTTTCGGTTGTGTCGGGTCGTCACTTCGATACTTGGTGGAAAAAAGCCTCGAAAGAGAACCCTGAGTTATTGAACTTTGAACGTGAAATGCTGTTCCGTAATGATGCAAGCCACGTTACCGATCTCGATTATCCAAACTTCTGGCATCAAGGTAACTTGAAACTGAAATTGAGCTATCAGTTTGAGCCTGGTGAAGATAACGATGGTGTGACCGTTCATGTGCCGTTGGCGATTTTAAACCAAGTTGAGCCTGATGGTTTTGATTGGCAGATCCCAGGTCTTCGTCATGAGTTGGTGGTTGCTTTGATTAAATCACTACCAAAAACATTACGCCGTAACTTTGTGCCTGCGCCAAACTATGCCGATGCTTTCTTGTCTCGCACTAAAGTGATGGAAGCGCCATTACTCGACAGTATGGAAAAAGAGCTAAAACGCATTACTGGTGTGACGATTTTACGTGAAGACTGGAACCTCGATCAGATCCCAGATCACCTAAAAATTACCTTTAGGGCCGTTGATCATCGTAATCGTAAGCTCCGTGAGAACAAAGATCTGTACGAGCTAAAAGACAGCTTAAAAGAGAAAGTGCAGCAGACGTTGTCTCAAGTGGCCGATGATGATATCGAACAAGAAGGCTTAAAGACGTGGAGTTTTGGTACGTTGCCTGAGCGTTACCAGCAAAAACGAGGTGGCTTTGAGGTTCGCGCTTATCCAGCGATTGTTGATAATAACGATTCAGTTGGTATCAAGTTATTTGAAACCGAAGAAGAGCAGCATCGTGCTATGCAACAAGGTCAACGTCGTTTGATTTTGTTAAATATTCCATCACCAATTAAGTACTTGCACGATAACTTACCAAACAAATCGAAGTTAGGTTTGTACTTTAACCCTTATGGTCGCGTATTGGATCTGATTGATGACTGCATTGCTTGTGGTATTGATAAGCTGATTGAACAAAAGGGCGGTATTGTATGGCAACCTGAGGCGTTTGAGGCGCTAAAAGATTACGTACGTGCAGAGCTTGGCGATACTGTAGTTGAGATTGCTAAGCAAGTAGAAGAGATTCTCACAACAGCCTTTAACATTAATAAGCGTTTGAAAGGCCGAGTCGATCTGACTATGGCATTTGCGTTATCTGATATTAAAGCGCAGCTCGAAGGGTTGATCTTTAAGGGCTTTGCAACTGAATGTGGCTGGAAACGTCTGCCTGATATCTTACGTTATATGCGTGCGATTGAACGTCGTTTAGAAAAACTGCCAATCGATCCTAATAAAGACCGTGTTCATATTCTTAAAGTGGAATCTATGGTTAATGAGTACAAAGAGTTGCTCAATAAGATCCCGAAAGGACAGCCAATTCCAGAGAATGTGAAAGAGATCCGTTGGATGATTGAAGAGTTGCGTGTTTCATATTTTGCGCAGCAATTAGGTACGCCATATCCGATCTCAGACAAGCGTATTCGCAATGCAATTAATGAGTGTTAGGCGATAAATAGCCTTCTATTCTAGAAAATAAAACCGCCAATGTTGATGATTCAATATTGGCGGTTTTTTATTAGGCGTGATATTCGATAGCTAGATTTTAGTGCCGAGACTAAAGATCTTCGCGTCCTAAAATCAGATTGGGATCGGGGCAATTATCGAGGTAAAAGTCGAGCTGCTTGGGGTCAACCACACCAGGATAGTCATTGTGGTGTTTACCCATATCTTTTATTACTTGTAAGTGTAGGTGAGGCGCCCAACCACCGTTCTCTTCTGGTGTTCCGATACTGGCAAAGGCTTCACCGGTTTTAATCGTTTGTCCGATTGATAACGCTTTTACACTTTCCCAGTGAAGGTGACCATATAGAGTATAAAATTTCTGGCCTTCTAGCTGGTGGCATAAAATCACCGTGGGGCCATAATCACCGTCATTATTATGATTTGCAACGCTGTGAACTTGAGCGGTGTAGGGCGCATAGATTGGTGTGAGCGCAGGCAGACCAAGATCAATCCCCATATGAACCGTACGGTGCTCTTGTCCGGCAAAATTATCGGTATCTTGGTAGATCAAACGTTGCTCATTGTAGCGCCCGATCACCACTTGAGCTTCTATTGCCACGGCCCGTTGTGCCATTTCATCAGAAAAGCTGTGTTGTTCGGTGACATGTTGCCAAATCTCACTGCTTGGCGAGAGGTCAACAATCAGCGCTCGACCAAATTGCCGTTCTTTAGGAACAACAGGATGAAAACGGTGATTTTTTAATAGATCATTGAGCATCAACCATCTCCTTATTCAGCATTTGGGGCACTAAAAAACTGGCCGCAATATAACCGATAACTGCAATCCAAGTGGGTAACATCAGATTTATATTAACCAATACTGCGGTTAAATATCCGGTCAAAGTCCAAGCTAAGCCTACCATAGCACTCGACATCGCCATTGCCCATCCTTGATCGATATCACTAGCGCGGTTAGACAGGCTAGTGATATAGAGAGGAAATGAAATTGCCACAAACGTTGCTGTAATCACCATAGCAATAGTATGAGTTAACGGCGTTGGGGTGAGAGCTAATGCAGCCATACCCAAAGCGGCAAATAAGAGAGTTATACGTAATGCTTTAGTCACACTCCAACGGCTGAGTATCCATTTAGGAAGGGCTAAGAGTGCGATGATCATAACAATACCAATCGCCATCATGTAATTTTGATAGAAACTGCCACTGACTTCCAACTGCCATTTTTGGGGAAAGATAAACGAGATATTTTGGAAATACAGACTCCAGCTAAATTGACCAAGAAAGACGATAGCAAGGCTCTTAATCAGACCCGATTGACTGCGTTGTAATGGCGCCACAAAGGAGAGTGGATTATCAGAATCGGCTTTATGTTGTTTAGGTAGCCTTACGGTCTGCAATAACACCAAGCAAATCAGCGCAATAAATAGACACGCATAAAAAGGGCCTTCTGCGCCATACATAGCGGTAAGTTTACTGCCAAGTGCGGGGCCAAACGACATTGCAGCAGTCATAACGACAGCGACCAAGCTCATCAGTGCCGCTTTATTTTTTCCTTCGCTGTTATCACTGAGAACCGCTTGTGCCATAGGTTGACTGGCAGAACCTAAGCTATTGATCATATTGCCAGCAAAGAGCAAAACAACGGAACCTAGTGCAATGGCGTAAACCGGCAGAATAAAGCCGATTCCAGCGATGAGCAGACAGATTGCCATCATTATTTTTCGACCAAAGTGGTCTGCCAATCTGGCCAGTAGCGGGGTGAAAAACATAGAGATAAAAGGGGCCGCTGACATAACCGTTCCGAATAATTCTCGGCGCTGTTCTATTGGCATATTTTGCGCAATAGCTAAGGAGTGATCGGTAAGAAAGAGGCTGACATAAGCAGGAATCGTGATAAAAAATCCAGCTGAGCCTAAAAATATGATCAAATACAGGGTAAATAAGGAAAAGGGAGAGAACTTTGCCTCAATCGGTTGGGTTAAGCTATTCACATCAAGCCTCCATAGTAGAAGCTGAGTATTTTAATCGGGTATTAATAATTGGCAAGAAATTATATATCCCCCAGCGATTTGAACTAAAGGCTGAGTGCTAGGGGATATACTGGCTTTATGGGAGGACTGCTAAGATCTATTTATTCTGAAGGCTTGTGTTTTGACGATCTAAACGAATCCAACTGCGTTCAACCACCATGACAGCGATAGCTAAAAAGACAACATCTTTCACTAAGAAAAAGTTAGTCACTAAAATACCATCAGAGACTTTCCATGTATTAGGCGTTGTGAGTAGAAAACTTAATGTAACGACAAAAATTAGGCTAGCTGCAATACCTGAAATGAATCCAACTTTTGCGTTTTTGATGCCATAAATAAGACCAGCAGCGACAATAATTTCGGCACTGCCAACTAAGTTAGAAACGGTTTGAATGGAAAAGACTTGATATAACCAGCCCATTAAAAAGTGGTTTTTTACTAAAGGTTCAATCAATTTGGCTTCTGTTGGTGTGAACTTGTAAATTCCTATCCATAAAAGTACCAGTACAATGCCAAATAAACCTATGTAGTAACCAATCGATTCTGTCGGTCTTGCTTGTTGTGATTTCAATTCCATGTTTTTTCTCCATTAATAATATTTGATAACCAAGACCATGGGTGGAGAAAAAATCTTTCATTAATAGGAAGGGCAAGTTGGAATATCTTATAATCAAAGTGTAGTTATTTTTAGTGCTTACTGAAAACAAAGGCTCGTACAATAACGAACCTTTATCATTTAATTGAATCTGATCTTGGTTTTATAAACAGTCAATATAAGGGGATTTGAAGTTAATTAAATTAGGAAACAACTCTAGTATTTGTTGATCCGATAAGCCAAACCAGCGGCACAAAGTTGCATGGACCTGATCTGCCGCTATGGTTGGTATCATGCGACCATTATTGTAATCATTTTCGCTACCAGGTGTTAAATCAGGCCAGGTACCATAAGCTTTCTGCCCCTTAATTGCCCCTCCGAGAATCAGTTGATGTCCAGCCCATCCATGATCTGTACCTGACTCATTTGCCATTACGCGACGACCAAAATCAGACATGGTGACAGTAGTAACGTTTTGTGTGACACCTTGTTGATCTAAATCTTGCTGAAATAGTGCGAGAGCTTGAGCCAGTTGCTGTAACAAAGCGTGATGTGTTGGCTTTTGATTAAAATGAGTATCAAATCCACCGATTCCCACAAAGAAGACTTGACGCTGGTGGCCCAAACTTTGTCTTGCGCTAATCATCCTTGCAACCATTTGTAATTGCGTTGCAAGTTTAGAATCTGGATACACTATGCTAGAAGGGTGCGCATCGAGCACATTTTTAAGTTCAGTGTTTTCACTCACACTTTTTTTCATTGTATTGGCAAAGTGTTGTGTATAAACATTGTCATAGTCTGCTTTAAAATGAGCAAAATACTCATCCAGTCTTACTGAGTCATGCCATGAACTGTATTGTCCAACACCTTGGCTACTTATAACGGTTTGGCTCAGATTTTTTGCGCTATTAAAACGTTTTTGAGAGTTAAGGGAAATAAGGGGAGAAATTGAGGTATTGCTAGCTAACATATCCATCATTCTACCAGCCCACCCGAGTGAATTATTGTAATTTGTCGCCCCGGTTTGCCACATATCTTGCTGCATATTATGCGCCATCAAAAATTCTGGAAGCGGTGATAATCCAGCAGCAATTGTTGAGCGGGTTGCAGGTGTTAGTAACTGACCTGTATTGAGCAATAATGAAGCTTGGCCAGATTCAAATAAAGGGAGTAAATCGGACATCGCACTGTGAATACCCAAGCTAATTTGATTTTCACTGTGTAATGATAAAGGTAAAATTTCTGATTGAGTTAAACCAAGAGCAGGTCGAGCTGATAAATAGCTTTGATACGCATCTGGAGATGTCGGCACAATCATATTATAGGCATCATTACCGCCATATAAAAACACCACAACAAGTGCTTTATAGTCGGAGATACCAGAGCTTGCTAAGGCTATATTTGGTAATACCGATGCTGATGTTGCGGATACGGCGGCGGCACTTTGCAAAAATCGACGGCGAGAAATTTTCATGCTAAAGCCTCCTGAGTAAAGAATTCTGGTGCTGTAAAGGCAATATATAAGGTTGTTTTTACTCGGCGTAGGTCTTGCTTTAGAGGGATGTGCAAAGTGAGTGCCTCTACTATTTGCTGATGTACACGAGCAGGCATCAAGCCTAAAAAGATGCGTTCATTGATAAGTTGAGTATAAGCATCAGGATCTTGATGTACGGCTAAAAATGGAGTGATGTCATAACGCCATTGAGTACTCTTCTTATTTTTGTGTGACTCAATATTTTGTACGATTTTGTTATGGATCATCTGCATTTGATATGTTGTTAATAAACTAGCCTCTGGTGATGTTAATCCACGTTCTTCTAGAATTCCTTGCGGCGCAAAATCGGGCAAATAGAAATTAAATACGGTTTCTGAATTTAAAGGAGATTGGCCCAAGGTTCGAGATGAGGACATAAAATCTCGCCAATAATCACCAATTGTTGACATACCCAGTGCTTTTGCTTGATTAGTAATCATTAATATAGGTTCTTTAATTAACCCAAAATGATTATGTTGCTGCTGGGGTGACTGGTTGCCTTGAGAGCCAATGCTATTGAGAGCATCTTCGTCGGTTAATATAGCGAAGAGTGTTGCTTTTAAATCGCCCCGAACACCCATACCGTTATTTATAAAGGTTTGTGCCACGCGTTCAATATATTCTGGACGTGGGTTACTGGTTACAAAACGTTTAATTAATAAATTAGCGATAAAAGGAGGGGTATTTGGGTGGTTGAATAGTACTTCAATGGCCTGCTCAAGATCTTGCTGCGTATTTTGCCCAGCAGGGAATGTTTGCCCTAAAACGACTTTTTCATCGTAGTCATGGAATTTTTCTTTTCCATACATCGGAACATGTAAACTACCACCAGTCCAGCCAGTTAATACTCTGGCTAATTCTTGTACATCATCTTGTTGATAGGTTGGTATTTTTTGCCCATTACTATCAAGCAGAGCTTCACCGCGATTGTTTAAACGCCATAAACCAAGAGTAAACAACTGCATAACCTCTCGAGCATAATTCTCATCAGGGAAGCTATTTTTCTTTGGGTTTGCCTTTCTACTTCCCCTTAGTGTGAGATATCTGCCCATCATTGGATTTGTCGTAACATCCCTTAACAGATCTTTGAAATTGCCTAAGCTGTGCTGAACAAGAAGATCATAATAAGCGGCGATTTCATCATGGCGATTCCCAAGACCTTGTTGTGATATCACCAATATTTGACTTAGAGCATAAGCCATTCTTTGGCGAAGTTGATCGGGTGCCGTAAGTGCATGTTGGTACCAAGCTCCAGTACGGATTGTACTATTGGGTTTATCTAAATTAGCTAGAGCTGTTGCTTGCTGTACAACTGGAAGATGATAGGAAGGGGGGAGTTGACTTTGTTCCTCAAACCATTGCTGGACTCCAATGTTTTGTAGATGCGTCACATCATCAAGAGTTGAACCAAATGTTGCGCGATAGAGAAACGCGGCATTTTGACTTTTACTTAAATACAATGAATGTACTGACATAGAGATAACCTAAGCTAAATTTATTATTTTTTATAAAATTAGATGCATATTTTTAATTTGCCAATTAATCCGTGCATCCGATACGGAAATAGTGGATGAGGAAAATAGCAACTTATTGATAGGATTAGCAATATTAAGAATTTGATCTTGAGTCAAAAAAGAGAACTCTTATATAAAATAAGTCAGACCTTCTGGTTGAAAGCTTTTATAGCGATCGATCTTTTATTACATTAAATGTTTAGAGTTGTAATCTTGATTAATAACTAACGCCCAGGAATGGAATCGAGAAAACATCCTCAAAAATGATGTTTTTTTATACGTTGATGGTTTTTGATACTGTTTTTTATAACTTACTGAAATGTTGAGAAAAATGCTCATTAAATTAACGTATATTGTAAAAAATATTGAAATATAAAGAAAAATTTAACTGGTTTTCTTAGGTTTTTGCTGATAATGTGCTGCCCCTCACACACCAAGTGAGATTATTATGCATTCTACTGCTTGCCGTGCTGGCATTAAAAAAGCACCTCAAGTTGATACAAAATTAGTTCCAATTCTAACGATTGGATTCATAGCTCTATTTCTAATCGCGGCACTCGTTGATCTATCGAGTTTCACAGCCTTAATTCAATCAGGCTTTGAATCTGCGGCGAACGAATTTGGCACCAGCTGGCAATGGCTGATGCTGATTAACTTCATTATTGCTATTTTGGTTGCTCTAAGCCCGATGGGGAAAAAAGTAATGGGTGACCAAGCCAAACCAACCATCGGTACTTTCCGTTGGCTTGCGATGATCATGTGTACACTGCTTGCTGGTGGTGGAGTATTTTGGTCAGCAGCAGAACCTATTTACCACTTCATTACACCTCCTCCAAGTTTTGGCGGAATCGAAGGTGCAACACAAGCGGCTGTTGAGCCAGCACTAAGTCAGGCATTCCTACACTGGGGATTCTTAGCATGGGCGGTACTTGGAACACTTTCAACCATCATTCTTATGTACGCACACCACGAGCATGGGGTTAAGTTACGCCCTCGTGCATTGCTTTTCCCTATCTTTGGTAAGCGCTTAGAAAACCATTGGTTAGGCAGCGTTATTGACGCATGTTCAATCATTGCTGTTGCTGCAGGTACCATTGGTCCTATTGGTTTCCTTGCTTCACAACTTGGTTACAGCTTAGAAGTATTAACCGGGCTTGAAAATAACGTTCAGTCTCAGTTGGTGATTCTTGCTATTGTTGTTGCTGTGTATTCACTGTCTGCGGCATCTGGAATGGATAAAGGATTACAGTGGTTATCTCGCCTTAATGTAGTAGGGGCCTTTGGTCTACTATTAGCCATGTTGCTGCTTGGTCCAACTCAATTTATTTTAAAAGAGTTTGGTTATGCCTTTGGTGATTATCTTGGTCATATTTCTTCTTTGAGTTTGGCAGATAGTAAACCAGCCTGGAATGTATGGTGGACATGGTTTTTCTGGGGATGGTTTATTGGTTTTGCTCCAATGATGGCTATCTTTATTGCTCGTATCTCTGAAGGTCGTAGTATCCGAGGCTTAGTCTTCGCGGTTGCAATTGGTGCGCCGATAGCGACCAACTTCTGGTTCTCTGTTTTGGGTGGTACGGGTATTTTCCTTGAGCTTAACGATCCTGGTGTTATTTCTGGTCCATTAAATGATGCTGGTCTACCTGCTGTGTTGTTAGCATCACTGGCTCAATTACCTTTAAGTTCTATTTTATTACCGGCATTTTTGGTTCTAACAACGACATTTGTTGTAACCACCGGTGATTCCATGGCGTACTCCATTGCGATGGTTGTTTCTGGTGATAATGAGCCAAGTTCAAAGCACCGTTTGTTCTGGGCGATTACTATGGGCTGTGTTGCCGCTGTTCTGTTATTAGCGGGTGATGGTGGCTTAAATGCGCTGCAATCATTTATTGTTATTACAGCAGTGCCTGTGTCTATCTTGGTTGCCTTCACCTTAGTCAGTGGGCCGCTTGCAGCTTATCGAATGACTTGTGCTAAAACTGCTGAAATAACCGCCTAGCATATTCTGAATATTTAAAGCTGCTTTAATTTTAAAGTTTGTTTTATGAAAAAGCCCCTTACTAAAACATAATGAGAAGGGGCTTTTTGTTATTGTGCCATTTGAAAGATAAGTTAGATCTTGATCTCTCTGATATCTGACGCCGCAGGGCTTTGGAATGCCGCTAAACCAAATTGAGGCAATACTGCAAATACATGGTCAAAAATGTCGGCTTGAATACCTTCGTAATAAGCCCAACGCGTATCGTTAGCAAATACATAAATCTGGATGGGTAACCCTTGTGCTGTTGGCTCTAATTCACGCACCAAAAACGTCATATCTTTGCGCAAATGGGTGTTTTGCTGTAAGAATGCCTCTAGATAAGCTCGGAACACCGTAATATTTGTTAACGAGTTAACCAGATAAGGATTGCCTGAACGGTTCAGCTCATCTTTTTTCTCTTTGATGTACTGACCAACAAAGGGAATAGTCGCAAGCTTTTGCTCATCATCTTCGGTTAAAAAGCGGATAGTATCAATATTGATTAAAATAGATCGTTTAATACGTCGGCCGCCTGATTCTTGCATTTGACGCCAGTTAATAAAGGAGTCTTGCACTAGGGCATAGGCGGGAATATTCGTTACCGTATTATCAAAGTTTTTTACTTTAATGGTTGTTAACGATACTTCATCAACACTACCGTTGGCGCCGTATTTATCCATTTGAATCCAGTCGCCAACTTGAATCATTTGGTTTGCAGCTAATTGGATTCCCGCAACAAAACCAAGAATCGTGTCTTTAAACATCAATAACACTAAACCGGTTGCAACACCTAAGCCACTTAGAAAGTAAACAGGAGAGCGGTCAGCTAAAATCGAAATTCCCACAAAGAAACCAATAAAGAATATGGTTAACTTAAAGAGTTGAACGAAACTCTTTACTGGGAGGTTTTTACTTAGATGATTCATGTTGAAGATATCATTTGAAGCATCTAAGAAAGCGTAACTGCTTCTAATTAGCGCAAAAATAAGCCAAATACCTAAGACTCGATCAATTAAATCACTGAGTAGGACATATTGATCTAGCACTAAGGGGATCAATAAATTCATCACAACCGCAGGTATGATTAAGCACAGCTTTTCTAATACCTGATGATGAACCAATATAGTTCCCCATTGTGATTTGGTCCGTTTTATCATCGCGTTGAGTATCTTCAACACCCCCCAACGGACAATAACGTAGGTACCAAATGCGACCACGGTACATAAAATAAGAATCACGATAGTTGAAAAATTATCGTGAGGTTGGATATTTATCCCTAATTTGGACATGCCTTCTGCAACGGCCTGCCGTATTTGCTTGCTCAAAACACTCTCCAAGCTAATTATATGTTCTAACCGTATCTTAGCATTTATTTGCTACTTAATGTTTCATAACCCTGCGATTCTTATCGGTTCTTACTTATTGATGTTAGAATTATTTTTCTTATAGCTTATTAACGGCAGTTGAAAATCCATCTGCGGAAATATTGAACCCTGCAATATCTACATGGCTTTTGGTTTCCATCATATGAAGGACTTGACCCATACCATCACTGTTATTACTGGCATAGGCGTGAGCGACGCAGTACTTTTCGTCAGAATTATAATCTGTACTGACTTTTAGGATAGTTTGCTTGTAAATATTATAGTTATCGAGTGCGGAGACATATTTCCAATGAGCACAAGTGTACGGATTGGTATCCATGTGATCGATAAAGTCAATACTGGTTAAATGTTGACCATTGCTGCTGAAATGGAAAACGTATGTTTGGATGCCAAAATCGGTGTGAGTAACGATTTCATTTTTATTTGGAATCGCTTCAAAACTGTTGTGCTGAGTTGCATCAGCAAAGGCTAAAGGTGCAAACAGCGATGAAATAGCAATAAGAGAGATGGGTAAGCAACGATTAAACACAGTGAGTTCCGAATATTACGATAATTTATAAATATTATTGTTAATATGACTTCATGGTATTTATATTTCAAATTAGATTCATTGTGTTTTTAGAATACTAATATTTTATAAATGAATTGATTGAATAATAGAATGGCGAATTGAGTTTGATTGCATAAAATCTAAGCTGAATAGTGTCAGCTTAGACTTTAGATGTGATATGGCTTAATTAAAGCGCTGTTCAAGATAGGCAATAATGTCATTGGATTCATACATCCACTGTGTTTTGCCATCTTCTTCAATGCGAAGACAAGGTACTTTACGTTTTCCTCCACCATTAACCAATTCTTGCTCATAGATTGATTGTTTGGCATCTAGAGTTTTGAGCGGAAGGTTTAATCGCTTAGCTGCGCGACGCACTTTCACGCAAAAAGGGCAAGCATCAAATTGATAAAGTGTTAATGACTCCATTTGTTGATTGACGTCAGCTTGCTGTTCTGCGCTTCGTTGAACGGATTTTGGTGAGAAAACGGCATTTAATATCAGAATCAGCTTGCCAAGAATTGCGCGAATTAATTTCATATGTTGAGCCTTTTTGTTATTTAAGTATCAACACTATGTTACATCATCTCGCCCTTAAATAGGGAGAGTATAAAGTGAAATATATCGCCAAAATAGTGGGCGTTATCATTGCATTTATTATCCGCATCATTATCATGCTAAACAATAATTAATATATGAGTTAATAGTATAATGGTTGTAGAATCATCGGGATATCATGCTCTGATAGAGTTTTTGGCCGAGAATTTGGCATTATTTGAATCGGCACAAAAAGAACACAGTGGTGAACAAACCATTGAAGATATTGTGATGGATCTTATTGCAACACATATCATGACTGTGTTTGAACAAAACCCAGAATTAGAGCCTGATGTTCGGTTTCAATTATTAAAAGACGCAGATGCTGTTGTGGCCGATCTTAATGAAGTGCTGGCAGGTGTGTGGTGCTATTATCCCACCAACCAACAGATTCGTTTTTTAGAAGAGTATATTGGCCTAGTTAAAAACTTATTTGATACGGCAATTTCAAGCTACTAATAACCGATACCTAGGTGATTTAACTGTACGGATACTGCTTTTAGAATTTATTGGCGGTACAGCATAGGTTTCTGTAAAATGCTGCGGTTTTTTCTAATTCAGGTAATACCCCATGCGCATTCATGCAGTTCACACACTATACGAAGAACGTTTAGCTCGCTCAACTCGACCATTTCGAGCTCGTGGCTGCAAAGTAGAGCGCTGTCGTCAATGTATGCTCAGACCACACTTATGTATCTGTGAACATCGGCCTACGGTTAATTCTAATGCGGCATTTCTTCTGGTGATGTACGATACGGAAGTGCTGAAACCAAGTAATACTGGTCGCTTAATCGCCGATCTATTTGAAGATACATTTGCTTATATTTGGTCTCGTACTGAAGAAAACACCGAAATGATGGCACTGCTAAATGATCCTCAGTGGCAGCCTTATGTTGTTTTCCCTGCTGAATATGCCGAGCCTGAGCGTGTCGCTGAAAAAGTGGAACTCGCTCAAGGCAAACGTCCACTATTTATTATGCTAGATGGTAGTTGGGCTGAAGCAAAAAAGATGTTTCGTAAGAGCCCGTATTTAGCTCAATTCCCAGTTTTATCTATCGATCCTGAACAACCATCTCGCTATAAAGTGCGTGAAGCATCCAAAGATAATCAATTAGGTACAGCTGAAGTTGCTGCAAAAATTATTGAGCAATTTGGTGAGGCTCGAAATGCTGAAGTGTTGGATTTATGGTTTGATGTTTTCCGTGATCATTACATTGCTGGCAAAATGAACAGAGAGCTTGCAGATGATACTGCGATGACTGCTTTGAAGTCTCGTTTGGCCCATTGCGATTAATTTTTCGATCAACCTGACAATTTTGCCAAGTAATCTTGGGTTTTGATCACAGTCTGTAGGCGTAGAAGTGTGGATAATCCTTTGATTGCAATACTTTTTAGGATACAAATTTTTTCTGGGAGAGAACAATGTACTACGGCTTTGATGTAGGCGGAACTAAAATAGAATTTGGCGCGTTTAATGAAAAACTTGAACGTGTAGCAACGGAGCGCGTACCTACGCCAAGTGATGATTACCAGCAATTAATTGATACTCTTGTGGCTATTATCCAAAAAGCCGATCAAGAGTTTGGTTGTGAAGGTCATGTCGGTATTGGTATTCCAGGAATGGAAGATGCTCGTGATGGTACGGTACTTACCTCTAATATTGCAGCGGCTAAAGGCAAGCCGCTACGCAAAGATTTAGAAGCAAAATTAGGGCGTTCTGTCACTATTGATAATGATGCAAACTGCTTTGCGTTATCTGAAGCGTGGGATGAGGCGCTACAAGATGAAAAGTCGGTGTTAGGCTTAATTCTTGGTACCGGTTTTGGTGGTGGTATTGTTATTGATGGTAAAGCGTTTTCTGGTATGAACCATGTCGCGGGTGAGTTAGGCCATGCGCGTTTACCTCTAGATGCATGGTTCCATCTTGGTGAAAATGCGCCATTACTAAGCTGTGGCTGCGGTAATAAAGGTTGTATTGATAACTATTTATCTGGTCGTGGTTTTGAGTTGCTATACGCTCATTACTATGGTGAAGAACTTAAAGCGATTGAAATCATAAAGCGTAATACAGAAGGGGAACCAAAAGCGGTTGAACATGTTGATCGTTTTATGGAACTACTGGCAATCTGCTTTGCTAATATCTTCACCGGACTTGATCCAAACGTCGTTGTGCTAGGTGGTGGTTTGTCTAACTTCGATCTTATCTATGATGAAGTGCCAAAGCGTATTGGCAAACATCTATTGTCTGTTGCTCAACCTCCAAAAATCGTAAAAGCTAAACACGGTGATGCTGGTGGCGTTCGTGGTGCTGCATTCTTAAACATTCAGCGTTAAGAACGGATACCCAAGGCTTTTGGCTATATCATGTTGAGTTAAATCATTCGTGATTATTTGTTGAAACGGCATACTTTGAGTGTGCCGTTTTTGTTTATCGATTTTTATCATCTCGATTTTTTATCTTCCGGATTTGTTTATCTTAGATTGCCTGTTAAAATCCGCCTCCTATTATCAGTTGTATATTAATAAGCTGACTCTGTTTTACCTCTAATAGGAATCGGTTATGTCGTTTGACTCCCTAGGTCTTCATCCGAAATTACTTCAAGCTATCCATGAACTTGGATTTGAGCAGCCAACCCCAGTGCAAGAACAAGCAATTCCTCTCGCGTTAACGGGCGTTGATGTAATGGCTGGAGCCCAAACTGGTACCGGTAAAACAGCTGCATTTGCACTACCGATGCTGCATCGTTTGATGAGTTATCCGGCTGCGAGTGAATTACATGCAGATGAAGCAGAACAAACCGAGCAGCGTAAGCAACCTGCATTGATTCGTGGTTTGGTGTTAACACCGACTCGTGAGCTTGCTCAGCAGGTTTACGATAATGTGATGACTTACTGTAAACATACCGATTTAAAAGTGGTTGTTGCCTATGGTGGTACTAGCATGAATGTTCAGGTTAAAGCACTTCAACAAGGTGCTGATATCGTGATTGCTACACCTGGACGATTAATCGATCACATGCATGTTGGTACGCTATCACTAAAATATCTTGAATGTTTTGTGCTTGATGAAGCCGATCGTATGCTAGATATGGGCTTTATCATTGATATTAAGCGTATTATGAAACGCATGGCTGCTGAACGTCAGACACTGTTTTTCTCTGCGACGTTCTCAAAGCAAGTTAAGAAATTAGCGTTTGATATTATGACAGAGCCGAAAATGGTTGAGGTAACGCCTGCGAATACGGCAGCCGAAACGGTTCAACAAATGGTTTATCCGGTTGATAAGCATCGTAAACGTGAATTGCTTTCATACTTGATTGGATCTCGTAACTGGCAGCAAGTACTTGTCTTTACTAAAACTAAGCAAGGCTCTGATGAATTAGTAAAAGAGCTCGGGTTAGATGGTATTAAAGCTGCTTCGATTAATGGCGATAAGAGTCAAGGTGCTCGTCAGCGTGCATTGGATGATTTTAAATCGGGTAAAGTTCGAGCATTAATTGCAACCGATGTGGCGGCGCGAGGTATTGATATCGAGCAGCTAGAGTATGTTGTGAATTTTGATATGCCATTTAAGCCTGAAGATTATGTTCACCGTATTGGTCGCACAGGCCGAGCGGGCAGTGCTGGACATGCCATTACACTGATGAGCTTAGACGAAGAGTGGATTTTAAAAGGCATTGAAGAACTGTTGGATACTCGCTTACCTCAGCAGTGGTTAGAAGGCTTTGAGCCAGATCCTTTAGCAACAGTTGAAACCACAATGCCAAAGCGCTCTGCTGAAAAACGACGCGCAAAAGCAAAAGCAAAAATTCACCAAAATCGCGGTAAAAATAATCGCCGCCGATAATATCGATTTTAATTCATTTCATATAAATTATTGAAGGCGCTCGCAGGATTCAGAAAAAGAGCGCCATTCATGGCACAAATCACGGTCCATTCTTCTTTAAAAGGCTAACTTAGATCTCACATTGATTGAAATGTTAATTAATATCTAGACATACTTTAACATATGAAATAAGTTTTCAGCAGATTGTGTTTTAATACAGATTTGCTCTGTCTTTTTAGGAACTTGCGATGGCAGATTTAAGACAACGCCTACGCTATACCGCTTATTGGTTGGTATCGATAACCATTATTGTTTATGGCTGGTTTTATTTTGGCGGTGCTGAAAAAGAACTGGTCATCACCCCAAAGAACTCTACATTTCGTTTAATCGATGATTCACATCAAGGTGGAGCATCAACCGCAGAACTTGATATTAATCCAGACAGTGCCATTTTAAATTGTGAATTAGTTAAGAAATCACAATGGCCATTTTGTGAGATGGCTATATCGCTTTCTGACAATGTGGCAGCTGGTGTGGATCTTAGCAAATATCACGCTATTGGCTTAGATATTGATTACGATAGTCCAGTGGATGGTGAGCGAGTTCGTATTTATTTACGTAATTATGATGAGTCTTATTCCAAGGAAAAAGATCCTGTCTCTCTTAAGTTCAACGCGATTGAATATGCGCCTGGCAAAGATCAAGGGCTGCAAGTTATTCCACTTAAATCTTTTCAAGTTCTCTCTTGGTGGATAGCTGAGTATGAGTTACCCATAGAAAAAGCAGGGCCTCAGTTTGATAATGTTTCCATAATTGAAATCGCAACCGGCAGTTATGTGAAACCGACTCACTACGGTATTACATTAAATAAACTGGTTCTTTACGGTAAGTGGATCTCCGAAGAAAACTTAGTCAAAATTTTGCTGGTTATTTGGATTTTAACCGCGTTGGTGTTTTTAACAACTGAACGTATTCGTTTGTATAAGCAGATCCAAAATGCAGAACAAAAAGCAGCTCGCTTAAAAACAATGAATAAGGTGTTGTTTGAAAAAAGCTTACGTTTTGAAGAATTAGCTTACATAGACCCTTTAACTAAAGCAAAAAACCGAAATGCTGTCAGTGATTGGGTGCGACAGGTGGTCGAGCATTCAAAAGATATGGCTCAGCCGTTTTCGGTTATCTATATTGATATCGACTTCTTTAAAAAGATTAATGATAAATATGGTCATGGTCGAGGTGATGAAGTCCTAGCAAAGTTTGCTGATTTATTACGTAGAAATATTGATAAAAGTGATATGTTAGTGCGCTGGGGCGGGGAAGAGTTTGTCGTATTTTGTCCTAGCACCTCTCTTGGGGTTGTAGCAGAGAAAGCTGAATTCTTACGAGAAGCTATTGCCGAGTATCAATGGGGAGATGAATTTTCTGTCACTTGTAGCCTGGGTGTCGCGCAACTAGAAAATGAAGAGTTTAATCGCCTAATGGAACGTGCTGATGAAGCCTTATATAAAGCGAAAGAACGTGGGCGTAACCGAGTAGAAATTGCATGGGATTAGCTTAATCGCCGCATCTAACAGATAAAAGAAACCATAACAGTTAAAAGAAAGCCGCTATCTGAATTGATAGCGGCTTTGTCGTCTTTAAAGGAGAAAGATTATCTCGGCAGGCTCTTACCAGAAGAACCAAGCAAAGAAGGTTAGAGCAATAATACAAGCGAGGTTAAGATAGATACCAACCTTCATCATCTCAGATTGTTTTATATGCCCAGAGCCGAAGACAATGGCATTTGGTGGTGTTGCAACAGGGAGCATGAAGGCACACGATGCTGCAACAGCAATCAAGGCAGAAAGTACAACTGGAGATACGCCTAGAGCTTCTGCAATGGTTGCAAAAACAGGAACTAATAACGCAGCACTAGCGGTATTACTTGCAAATTCAGTCAAAAATACAACAAAGGTTGCAACCACCAATATAGTAAAGAATAAGCCTGCTTGAGCAAGAAACTCACTTAAACTGTGTGCCAAAAAGACACTGGTGCCTGTTGCCTTTAAAATGTTACTTAGACAGATACCACCACCAAAGAGTAGTAAGACTCCCCAGTCGGTTGATTTTTCAATATCTTTCCAGCGAACCACACGAGATACACCTAATAGGACGATAGCAGTTAAAGCCACAAGTGTGTCAAACTTACTAAAGCCACCTAGCATAGCGTTGATTGGCTTGCTGAATATCCATAAGAATACTGTTAAAGCAAAAATGGCTAGCGTCATGCATTTACCGTGATTCCACTCAACAGGTTTATGATCAAGTTCGAACATATGGTTTAGGTTCGGCTTTAGCATGAAATAGAGTATCGCAACGGCCATTGGAAGAAGAACCAGTGTGACAGGTAAGCCAAATGCCATCCATCCTGTAAAACTCAGGCCAACTTCTGCTGCAGCAATCGCATTAGGCGGGCTACCTACAACGGTTGCGATACCTCCGATACTGGCGCAATAAGCAATCCCCAGCAGCACGAAAACATAAGTATTGCGCTCTTGTTTAGCGTCCACTTTATTTAGTACGCCCAAAACTAAAGGGAGCATCATTGCTGCCGTTGCTGTGTTACTGATCCACATAGAAAGCACGGCGGTAACACCAAACAACATAAAGACCGCAACAGACATTCTTCCTTTAGCTATGACCAATACTTTATCGGCAATGGCTTTGTCGAGTTCTTGTCGATGAAGAGCTGCAGCAAGAGCAAAACCGCCTAAAAATAAGAAAATAATAGGGTTGGCGAAATTACTTAACGCTTGTGGAGTTTGGAATATCCCAAATCCAACGGCAAGTAAGGGGACGAGAATCGCGGTAATACTAACGTGAATTGCTTCTGTTAACCAAAGAACAGCAACGAAAGCCAAGATAGATAAACCAATTACCACATTTTTCTCAAACGGTAAGGTGTTGAGAAGTAAAACAAATAAAATGACATCAGCAATAAAAATTAAACTATTTCTATTGATCAGCCAGTTTTTAATTGAGAGAGCAAGAGTCGTCATAAACGTGTATTTCCTTCCATAGGGTTGACGATTTTTCTTATTATCTTGTTGAGTTATATGAAGTAAGTCATATACCCACAATGATTTTGTTGGCTAATAGAGTACACAAGGTTTCATATCTGTTAATGGGTAGTGATCATAAAAATCACTTACTGCGCGGGGATTAATAAGATTTGTGATTCTAGACTAAAAATTCTAAATGAAACTTACAAAAGAAGGGGGATAGAAATGTGATCTTTCTCGTATGGAAAAAACTTGTTTGCTCAATTGGTTTGCAACGAAATATAAATCATTACTATGAGTCATCGACATAAAAAATAAACACAATAGGCTTGGTTATGACTCAAAGAGATAAAAAAAGGCAGAGATTGAAGATAACAAGAGATGCTCAGGCTCATATACGAAAAGTTCGAGCGCATGTCTTAAAGATGGTTGAAAAGAAAAGTTAAGAAATAGCCAGCATCGTTGCTGGCTATTTTCATTATGTTACGTTGTTATCTTGTGGAGGATAAACAGGATCCTCAATCGGCTCTTTAGGGCCTAAGAATTTTGGCTGTTCATGCAAGACATAGATATCAATAACAGCTTTAACACGAGCAAGAACTTCACGAATCCTCAGCTTAAGTCCTGCCATTCCTTTCGGTTCTGGCACTGCTAAACAGATCGCATCAATATTTTTATTTTGAGCGATAAATAAAGCACGCTCACAGTGAAACTTCTGAGTGATAATAACAAAGTGGTTGGCTTCAAAGACCTTTTTGGCTCTTACAATCGAATCTAAAGTTCTAAAGCCAGCATAATCGAGTACAATCTCATTGTCTGGAACACCAGCTTTTAACAAATCTCGCTTCATCGTCCATGGCTCATTGTATGAACGATGGCGATTGTCACCACTCAATAAGAACACATTGATCTTATCTTGCTTGTATAACTCTAAAGCAGCTTTAATCCGATACTCATAATAGGGATTTAATGTTTTAGCAATATATTTGCTTGTCCCGAGTACTAAGCCGACAGATCGCGATGGGATTTGAGAGATATCGCGATAGATCTGGTTGGATGTTTCGGCAGACACCCAACGGTTAATCAACAATAACGAACCGACAAAAATGATACAGAGAACTGCAAAAGCCGGGAATATATTACGCAGTTTCATAAGCATCCAAAGCTAAATTAAACATACTTTTATACAGGTTAAGTCGTTTTGAACCGTATAAAAGGGCAAATCATCATTAAGATTAATAATTTGCGAAAAAAAATGCAGTAGATTGTCCATAAAATGTCAGTTTATCAATAAATGGCTCTATTTGCTGATATTTAATTCAATTAATTGATAGAAAAAAGAAATCCGAGACAATGCTCGGATTTCGATGAGTATACTATGACATGAAAGAGTAATTAGAATGACGTACGTTTGTAACGACGGTACTCAGATGTCCAGTAATTGTCTTCAATCTTTTCACGAATGCGTTCGTCAGACTTCTTCGGCGCTTTATGCTGCTCAACCGCTTTTTTCGCAACAGCAAAGGCGATCTTGCGAGACACATTTTGAATTTCTTCAAGAGGTGGCAGTAGAGCACCATGACCGTGAATTGCAAGTGGTGAGCATTCAGCTAGCGCTCGGCTACTTTCTTGCAGCATTTGATCGGTAACACGACGAGCATTAACCGCTAATACACCTAAGCCGATGCCTGGGAAGATGTAACTGTTATTACACTGCGCAATTGGGTAAGTTTTACCGTTGTATACTACCGGCTCAAATGGTGAACCGGTTGCAACTAGAGCGTTACCATCTGTCCAACGAATCAGATCAAATGGTGTTGCTTCAACACGACTAGTTGGGTTTGATAGTGGGAAGATGATTGGGCGAGGGCAGTGTGCATGCATCTCTTTGATCACTTCTTCACTAAATAGACCTGGAACACCAGATACGCCAATCAATACAGTTGGTTTAGCGTTACGCATGACATCTAACAGTGAAATATTGTTATCAGCAACATCCCAGTCTGAAATATTATGATGCTTTTGAACCAAAGCCTGTTGGAAGTTAAGTAGGTTAGGCATGCCATCAAGCAGTAAGCCCCAACGGTCAACCATGAATACTTGGCTTCGCGCTTGCTCATCAGAAATACCTTCTGAAACCATTTGAGCAATGATCGCTTCTGCAATACCACAACCTGCAGAACCGGCACCTAAGAAGGTTACACGTTGTTCAGACAGTTTGCTTCCAGCGGCTTTACATGCAGCTAATAAAGAGCCCACGGTTACAGCGGCAGTACCTTGAATATCATCATTAAAGCAGCATACTTTGTCTTTATAGCGCTCAAGTAGAGGCATTGCATTTTTCTGTGCAAAGTCTTCAAACTGAATTAATGCATCAGGCCAGCGAAGTTTGACGGCTTGGATAAACTCATCAACAAACTTTTCATATTCAGGACCAGTAACACGAGTATGACGCCAGCCCATGTACATTGGATCAGACAGACGTTGTGGGTTGTTTGTACCTACATCAAGAACAACAGGAAGTGTGTAAGCTGGGCTGATGCCACCACAAGCTGTATATAGCGACAGTTTACCAATAGGAATACCCATACCGCCGATACCTTGGTCACCAAGACCTAAGATACGTTCGCCATCGGTCACAACAATTACTTTTACGTTCTGGCGTGACGCATTGTTTAGCATCTCTTCGATACGATCACGGTTAGGGTATGAGATAAACAGACCACGACCACGGCGATAGATATTTGAGAAGTTCTCACATGCAGCACCAACTGTTGGGGTATAGATAATTGGCATCATTTCGCTGATGTGGTTCTGCACTAAACGATAGAACAGTGTTTCGTTAGTATCTTGGATATTGCGAAGATAGATATGCTTATCGAGGTCGTTATCAAACATCATGTATTGCTGATAAGCACGTTCTTCTTGCTCTTCAATTGTTTCGATGGCTTCAGGAAGAAGACCTTCCAAGTTGAAAAACATGCGTTCTTCGACAGAGAATGCACTACCTTTGTTTAGAAGTGGTGTTTCAAGCAGTGCAGGGCCTGCATAAGGGATATATAAAGGTCTTTTATTGTAGTTCATGCAATTAACTCTGTTTTTGGCGTAAAGTAGAGATGAAAACACGGCAAGGTTTTCTTTGGGGAGTAATCCTAGACCTACTATGCTTATATTTCAAAGTCTAAGCGCACATTTTTCGAGAAATAGATCATGTTTCTTGTCTTTTATTTGCACTCTGTAACATTTGGCAGGAGTAAATTTTAATTTTTTGAGCTTATTTGTTTTATCTGTTGGCGGTTGTTTGGTGAGTGGTGGCTAGAATGTTGCGGGATTTTACTAGCTGATACGATTTAGTAACGCAATCGGCAAATGAAAAATTATGTCTATTTATGACTGTTTTTATTGTGTTATGTTTGTTTTGTTAATGTTTAATTTATCGATATATTGTTATTAGTTTAAGCAAGAAAAAGCCCCAGATCATAATACCCTGAGGCTAGATAATATCGATTTTTCTAATCTAGAATTAGTAATGCCAAGGGAACTTGCTGAAGTCCTGATCGCGCTTTTCTAGGAATGCATCACGACCTTCTTGAGCTTCATCTGTACCGTATGCTAAACGAGTTGCTTCACCTGCAAACAGCTGCTGACCCACTAGGCCATCATCTGGTAGGTTAAAGCCATATTTTAGCATTCGCATAGCAGTAGGAGACTTACTGTTGATCTCTTTCGCCCAACGAAGTGCTTCTTCATCAAGTTCATAATGTGGTACAACTTTATTGACCATACCCATTTCGTAAGCTTCTTGAGCGCTGTAGTTGAAACCACAGAAGAAGATTTCACGAGCACGTTTTTGACCAATCATTTTTGCTAGATAAGCTGAACCATAGCCAGAGTCAAAAGAGGCTACATCTGGGTCAGTTTGTTTAAAGACTGCATGCTCTTTCGATGCTAATGTTAGGTCACATACAACATGAAGGCTATGACCGCCACCAACAGCCCAACCAGGAACAACCGCAATCACAACTTTTGGCATAAAGCGAATCATGCGCTGTACTTCAAGAATATGAAGACGGCCCATGCGTGCAACGTCTGCTGTACCTGCTTCTTCGCCTTCATACTTGTAGCCGTCTTTACCACGAATACGCTGATCGCCACCTGATGAGAACGACCATTGACCTTTATGAGATGGACCATTACCGGTTAATAAAACGCAACCTACATCAGACCACTGACGAGCATGATCGAGTGCCGTAAATAACTCATCAACTGTTTTTGGGCGAAATGCATTAAGGCAATCAGGGCGGTTGATCGCAATGCGTACCGTACCTTGATCTTTTGCGCGGTGGTAGGTGATATCTTCGAAATCAAAGCCAGCTACTTCATCCCATAGCTCAGGGTTAAAAATGGTTTTATCGGTCATGTTGACACCTTGGTTTATCATCAATAGTTACTAGGCTATAAGCTCAGGTGTAAAAAAGTCAATTTTTGTCTGATAAAAACTAAGGATATTTAAACCGATAAACAGTAATGGATTGAGAAATAACCAGTTACGAACTGAAATTGCGTTTTTCTTATCGATTTATCGCTATGGATGGAACCCTATCATGACAATGGCAGACTAAATTGTCACAATACGGTAATTCTTTGTCGTTATTCGTTTTATTTGGGTTGGTTAGGCGTATGTCTTTTTCTTTACCGATAGATGCTGTCAAAAAAGAGTTCCTACAACAGCTGTCATCTCATCATTTGGTTGTTGAGGCCGAAACAGGGTCGGGTAAATCGACTAGGCTTCCGATTTGGGCTGCAAAAGACGGTAAAGTACTCGTGGTGGAGCCAAGGCGTGTCGCTTGTACATCATTAGCCGAATTTATCGCAGTAACTCCCGATGATGAAAATCGAATATGGGGCAGTAAAGTTGGGTATGCGATTCGTTTCGATAACCAATTTGATCAAGATACTAATATTGTTTTTGTCACTCCAGGTGTTGCTCTTCGTTGGTTAAGTGAGAATGGATTAACCGATTTTAAAACCATTATTATTGATGAATTTCATGAACGTCGTTGGGATACCGATTTATTACTATCTTTACTATTACAAACAAAATCTCACCGCCTCGTTGTCACATCGGCCACTTTAGATAGCCAGCGTCTTGCTGAGTATATGGCAGCAAAAAGACTAACTGCTAATGGTCGAATGTTCGATGTTGAGGTGATTCATCAAGCCAGTGATGCTCGGTCGATACCTGAAATTCAACATATTGAACGCAAAATTGGCCAAGCATTAGAAGCACACAGAGAACATCATCAAGATATATTAGTCTTTTTACCTGGCCGTAAAGAGATCTCATCGGTTAAACAGAGTTTACAACAGAAATATCGAGATGATATTGAGGATGGCAAACTGGATGTTATCTCTTTGCACGCCTCTGTCAGTGAACAAGAAAAACAGCGAGCATTAACTGAATCAGAAAAACAACGCATTATCTTAGCGACGAATGTTGCTGAAACGTCGCTAACCATTCCGGGGATCACTCTTATTATTGATTCAGGTTTGGAACGACGAACCCACCAGCGTAATGGACGAACTGTATTAAGTTTGCATGCTATTTCAAATGCCAGTGCCGAACAGAGAAAGGGACGTGCAGGGCGGGTGCGTTCAGGTACTTGCATTCGACTATATGGCAAAGCTGCGCCACTTGAGCGACTCACGCCTCCTGAATTACTACGAGAAGAGTTAGTTGAACCGTATCTTGCTGCTCTTTGTTGTGGCTATTCTTTAGAATCTTTACCTTTTATTGATGTTTTGCCAGAGAAAACCCTAGAACAAGCGCGCAATGTTTTAACTAAGATGCAGGCGATTGATGACAAGGGGGCAATAACTGATCACGGTAGAGTGCTTTACCCGTTACCGATTGATACCTTATTTGCCCACTTAATTACCGCGATGCCAACTCGCGGGTTAAAAGAGGCTATGGTGGATCTGTCAGCTGCTTTATCTGTCCCGCAAAAGTTGTGGCAGAGCCCAAATGGTGAAGAGCAGCTAGCGTTACTCAAGCAGTGGTTAAAAATCGAAGGTTGTGATGCCACTGGGTTGATTGCGATTGTTCGTACGCCATTTGATGAATTGCCCGATTGGTTGAATGTCGATCCTCTTGTTCATCAAGAAGCTCAACAACTGTCGGTGCAGATTCGAGATGCCCTTGAATTACCCGAATTAAGTGTCGCGAGTCGATTTAAGCGAGCTGAATGGCTTGATGCTGTGATGGTCGCAACACCAGAACTGGTTTTTGTGCGCAGAGAAAGACGCCGCCAAGCTCTAACTAATGGGTTCTATGAACTGACAGTTGGTCGAGATTGCTTGTTATTAGACGATGCTGAAGCTGCAATTGTGTTTGATCAGTATGCGTTACCTGGGCGGGGTGTTAAACAAAATCTAGTGTTAGCAACATGCATGGCTCCTGTGACGTTGTCACTAATTGAAGCTCATCATTTAGCGACAGAGCAAGTCGGAGAGACCATTCAAACCGATGACGGCGTTAGAACATCCATTGATTATGTGTATGCAGGGCGTGTGATTAAATCGGAATGGCGACAACCAGAAGGGGATATTGCTCAAGAGGCTTTGGTTGATCTCATTATTTCGAATCAAATCTTAGATGGTCTGTATACAAAACTAGAGTTTGATATCCACCAATGGAATCTATATTTGGCTCTAGGATTATATGATGAAACCCAATGCCAGCTGCCTGCAAAAACCGTTGTTGCGAAAGATTGGCTAGCGCAACAAATTGAAGATCTTGGTGTTGAAACCGTTGATGATCTTGAGATGTTTACTTGTGACGATTTTACGTTTAATGGAATTCCAGAGTGGGAGCGTAGTGATTTTGATGAGCGTTATCCTGCTGTAGTGGCATTAAACGATCTCAAAATGACAATTGAGTATCATGTCGCTAGTAAAATGGTTATCGCTGTTCATTGTGACGGAAAGCGTAAACAGGATCCAAAACGTTGGGAATTACCACGATGGAATGGCTGGCGAGTCAAATACCGTAAAGCGAGTCGAATCATCGATATTAAATAATGATTTGTTAGGACATAAGGAAACGACAGTGAAAAAAATATTAGGTCTAACTGCAATTATCGTGAGTTCCTTATTAACTGGATGTGGCCAAGATGCCAAAATCAGTGTGACACCAGATAAAGGCGTAGAGAAAATTGAACGAGCATCTGGCACGAGCATGGATGTTTATTGCCCATCGGGTATTTGTAAATTCTCGGTAGAAACGACAGCTCCAACCGAATTAACAGTGACGATGAACTACCAAAAAGATAAGCCTTTTAAGAAAATCGAAGGGGTTAATGTAATTGGAGAAATTGGTGGTTCTGTCCATGTTTTGAATCAACACCAATTTACACTGAATTTAGAGAAAACAGATCAAAAAGCACAAATTCAAGTTGTCGATTATTACCGCAACTGATTTTCTTATTGAACAAAAAACACTCGTCATTACAGCGAGTGTTTTTTTATGTAAAAATTTTTACAGTATGAGTGTTTATATATGGATATGTGAATAAAGATAGTGAAAACCTAGGATGTTAGTGAATAGCCATACATTTATTTGCATTTAACTAACAATAGGTTAAGTGATTTTAATCTGCTCTTTTATTCATGGTATTACTCTTTTCTTGCTGTTTTCGTTTAAAACGATTGGTATTGTTTTCAGGAATTTGCTCTGGAATAGGTCTTTTTTCCGAAAGTAAGTGTCTAATTGCCAAAATAGGATGTTTTAATAGCATCTTTGGCCCAGAATAACGCATGATTGTTCTAGAAAGTTCTCGCTGTTCTTTTTTATAGCAGTGAATAGGGCAGACGCGACACGTCGGTTTTTCATCTCCATACGGGCAGCGATCTAAGCGCATTTCTGCGTAATCTAAGAAGTCTTGACAGTTTTCACATATCGTATCTTCTGATTCTTTAGGGTGATGATGATCTTTACAATAGATCTCCACCATAGCTTTTATTGTCTTAAACTCAGTTTGAAGGCTTCCAAGCAAGATAATGTCCGAAACTGGATTCATTCTTATACCTTTCTCGTTTTTTGTCTTAAAAATAGGATAGCAAAGATGCATTAAGAATGAAACTTAATAAAATATGCACAATCTATGTTCTAAAAATGTGATTTAGATATAAGTTTTTGGTTAACATATTGCCAGTTAACTAAAAAACTGCAATTTATCGACAGAATAACCCGGCTATCCCTTGATTTCACCGCTTATGAGCAGTAGTATCCTCGCCTCTTTTATGATGGTGGTGAATATGAGCAGATTTGAGTGTCTAGAAAGAATTGTTGAGGAATATCGTAAGAAAGTTCGTGACTCAGAGTTCAATCGTCAAAATGACAGCGAAGTCGCTAAAGTATTAGTACTGCTTGTGGGTAACTCAATGTTCAGCCTTGCTGATCAATTTGCAGATTGGGTTAACCGTGGCGGTGACCGCGCGTACGGCGGTAAATTCTTCGTATCTAAACAGTTAATGACTCTATTAGAGCCTGTAACTTTTCGTGGCGTAACTGTACGTCGCGACTCGATTAAGTTATTCCGTATTTCTTAATCTTAAACCAGGATGTTTAAATCGTTGATTCAATGACTCTCATTAAGAAGAAGATTGAAGAACAAATTTTTCGAGTTTAATCCACTAATTAAGCTTGAATTGCAAAAGGAGAGCATGAGGCTCTCCTTTTGCGCATCTATACCTAAGTATCCGATATAATCTATGTATGTTAGGGTTACTTGGGTATAGCCTTTCTGTTTGCATACCTTGCCTTTCCCTCGAACCTATCTCACCCCTTTGTTATACTGCTACCTGCTAAGCACCACTGAAATACAAAAGCGAATAACAACGAAAAAGAGAGTAGTCAGCAACATGAATCCTGAATTTTGGCATAGCCGTTGGGCTGAAAATCGTATTGGCTTTCATTTAACCGATATCAATCCTTTGCTGGTGGAGTACTGGCCAACACTTAAGCCTCAGCGAAATGAGCGAGTCTTAGTACCTATGTGTGGTAAGAGTAATGATCTCGTATGGCTGGCAGAACGCCATAATCAAGTCGTTGGTATCGAACTGAGTGATATTGCCGTTAAAGCTTTCTTTGCTGAGAACCTTTATACCCCGTTAGTGACTGGGGTGGGTCATCAACTCACTTATGAATTTGATGAAATTACTATCCACTGTGGTGATTTTTTTGCTACTCAGATTGATCCAGTTGAATTGGTCTACGATCGAGCGGCTTTGGTCGCAATGCCACAAGAACTACGCCAAGCCTATGTTAACCATCTTTTGAGCCTTACCGCTGAAAATGGTCGTATTCTATTGGTTTCTCTCGATTACCCTCAAGCAGAGATGGCAGGGCCTCCATTTAGCGTTGATCAGCAAGAAATTGAACAATTATTCTCAGGTTGTAAAGTTTCTCGTCTAGCTCGTGACGAAGGCGATGAGAATCATCCTCGTATTAAGCAAGGGGTCTCTCGCTTTGCTGAAGAAGTGTGGTTAATTGAGCGATAGACTAAGAGAAAAGAGAACAGAGAAAGATAAATGAGAAAAAGAGCTTCAACGGAGAATTGTCTCTCATTGAAGCTCTTTTTTGTTATTTATCCGATCTTAGTTGTAATCAGAAGTGCACTTTAATCTGTTTGCTTGCGGTAATTGCATCCGTGATGGCATCTTCCGTTGAGGTTCTTCTTGTTAGAACTACGCCTAAACGACGACGACCATGGATTTCTGGTTTACCAAATAAACGAACTTGAGTATTAGGCTCGATTAAGGCTTGGTCTAATCCACTAAATTGAATGGCATTTGAAGTACCTTCGGCAAGTACGACCGCAGACGCTGATGGCCCATATTGGCTGATATGACGAATAGGTAGGCCCAAGAAAGCGCGAACATGTAAGGCAAATTCGGATTGGTCTTGAGAAATTAGTGTCACCATTCCTGTATCGTGTGGGCGAGGGGAGACTTCACTAAACAGAACTTGATCGCCTTTAACAAATAACTCAACCCCAAAGAGTCCATAACCGCCAAGAGCATCAACCACTTTAGCGGCCACATCTTGTGCGGCAATAAGAGCTTGCTCGGTCATTGCTTGTGGCTGCCAAGATTCACGGTAATCACCATCTTCTTGACGATGTCCAATTGGAGCGCAGAAATGAATCCCATCAACGGCTCTAATGGTCAGCAGGGTGATTTCATAATCGAACTCAACAAAGCCTTCAACAATAACTCGACCTTGTCCTGCTCGACCACCTTCTTGGGCATATTGCCATGCCGTGGCGGAATCAGCTTCTGATTTTATGACGCTTTGTCCTTTACCTGAAGAGCTCATAATTGGTTTTACCACACAAGGCGTACCAACAAATTCAATGGCATCGACAAAATCTTGATAAGTATCGGCAAAACGATAAGGTGAAGTGGGTATTGATAAGGTTTCAGCCGCTAAACGACGAATACCTTCACGATTCATTGTCAGTTTGGTCGCATTCGCCGTTGGTACTACGTTTAGACCTTGTTTTTCTAATTCAACAAGCGTGTCTGTCGCAATCGCTTCAATTTCTGGAACAACATAGTGTGGCTTTTCCGTTGCAATAATTTGCTGCAATGCTTCGCCATCGAGCATATCAATAACATGAGAACGGTGAGCAACATGCATAGCTGGTGCATTGGGATAGCGATCGACTGCAATAACTTCAACCCCAAGGCGTTGACACTCAATAGCCACTTCTTTTCCTAACTCACCAGAACCCAGTAAAAGTACACGGGTTGCACTATTTGTTAAAGCTGTTCCAAGCATGATGAATCCTTTTTTGAGCTAATCAATATGGTTGTTGGCTGGCATCATACCGAATTATTTACCTTGCGCAAACGTTTGCTTTAGTGATTTTGCTTGTTTCTATGGATTTATCCTGTTAATTGAATAAAAAAAGAGCGACTGACTAAGCCGCTCTTAAATAGGTTAGAAAGGGATTATTTTCTTTTTTCCCATTGAGTAATAAACGCAACGGATAAAATAATGATCGCAGCACCTAGCCATAAACGACCGGGCGGAACCCAACCAAAGACAAGCCAACCTGCTAGCACATTAAGAGGCAATTTGGCATGGTCGAATGGTTGAACAAAAGAGGCATCTGCAACCGCATAGGCTTTGGCGATAGCCCATTGTGCAAGCCCGGTTAAGAGTCCTGCTGCTACTAATAAGGCCCATGTTAGACCTGAAGATGGCATAGTAAAATCAGGTGCAGCTAAGAAGATATTAAATGGGGTGATCAAAATTAACAGATAAACCACAATGGTTGTTGGTGAGTCGTGTTTTGATTGCTTCTTAACCATGAGTGAATAACACGCCCAGAAGAAAGCTGCACCAACAGGTAGTAGTGTTGCCCAGTTAAAGCTATCGCTCCACGGTTCTAAGATGATCATTGCACCAATAAAACCGGCAATAGTTGCAATCCATCGTGCGGCACCGACTTTTTCTTTCAAAAATAAGCCTGAGCCGATAGTGGCAAACAGCGGCGAAGTCATCAGAAGTGCAATGCCTTGCCAAATTGGTACTGGATAGGCAAGAGCCCACAACCACAATTGAATGCCAATAACAGAGAGAAATACACGGAAACAGTGGGTTGCAAAATGTTGAGTACGTAGAGCTTGTCGTAAACCTAAACTATGTAGCCAAGGGAGCATAGCAATCAGCGCAATAAAATACTGAATAAGTGCCACAGTCGTTGAGGGTAGACCAAGTTTGATACTGAGGTACTGAGCTAAACTGTTAACAATCGCAAAAGCAAGTCCTGCGGTTAACATCCAACTTGCACCTTGAATTGGGTTGTGTGATTGAGGCATGAAGACTAAGCCGTTATCAAGTTCATTAGGAAATGTGCTAGATAATACGCTGAGATGTCAGAGATTAATATATTAAGTGTGAGAAATCAGGCTAACGGCATTAAAAGTAGCCAAGAGTTGAATTTTAAAAACAAAAAGGCCGCTGAAAATAGATCGACGGCCTAGAATTGATCATCAACGTTGGCGATTAAGCGGCAACGTAAAGTAGAGGAATGTCTGGGTTAATAGCTTCTAGTAGAGCTTGAGTATCATTAACGTGGGTAATGGTACTGTCTTGCTTTTCAACCAGAGCAGCCTCAACAATCTTGTCAAATGTGTAGCCAGCCATGTTCATGCCAATCAATGCCACTTGAAGTGGTGGTAGGCTAGGGTTGAATGCAGCATTTTCAGCATACATACCCGTAAAAATACGACCATCATTGGCTTTAAGTGCTACACCACTGAAGTTTTTGGTGTAAGGCGCATGCGCTCGGTTGGCGGCTTTACACGCTTGCTGTGCCAGTTCTGCCGACTCTTCAATAACCAAACCGTTATTAACTTCAGCCAATAGAGCATCAGTAATTTGTAGATCGGCAGGACCAAATGATTCAGGAAGGTATTCTTGCAGTGTTTTAGCGGCACGTTGCGGCAGTTGCACTTCAAGTTCTTTAGCCGTTGTTAGCTCATTCATAAACTGGCGGCAGTGACCACAAGGGCTGTAGTTGATGGTGATATCAGAAATACCTGTTTCACCTTTTACCCATGCATGGCTAATTGCTGATTGCTCTGCATGAACAGTTTGAGAAAGAGATGCGCCAGTAATTTCCATATTTGCCCCAAAGTATAGGCGGCCAGAAAGACCACGAACAATGGCACCAACGTAGAAATTAGAAATAGGAGCAACAGAATAAGCAGCAGCAATAGGAAGGAGGGCAACGCGAAGATCGGAATCGGACATTTGAGTTTGAGATAACAAATAGTCAAACTGATCAGGACTGATGGTTGCGTCAAATTGAGGATCTTCAATAATAGGCAGTAAAACCGTTTTTAACTCGGTCGGAAGATTACCTAAAGCATCCATTACTTTAGCGTGCATGAGTTGTCACTCCGTATAGTTGATGGAGAAACATTGTAGACAAGCTCGCTAAATTGATTTGTGATCTAGATCACGTATGTATTTAGAGTGTTTCATGATTTGCATTTCTGAGAGAGGCGTCACACAGGTTTTTTGACTTCTCTCCCAAAAATGCAGAGAAATAACTTATGAATTCGATTTCATTCACAAGTTTATTAGCTAAATAAATGAACCAGTATTGGGAACAATATAGGCGCTAAAATTGTTGTCATAATGCCGCAGATAACCAATGCCAATGAGCTAAATGCCCCTTCTTGGTAATCTTCTTCAGCCGCTTTTGCTGTCCCTAATGCGTGCGATACAGTACCCATTGATAATCCTTTTGCGAGAGGATGTTCAATTTTAAGCAGCTTCATAATCGGATAACCCAACACAGCGCCAAAGATACCAACCAAAATAACCATTGCGGCAGTGATCGAAGGAATACCACCGATCTGTTGAGATGCAGCCATAGCTAATGGGGTAGTAATGGATTTTGGCAAAATACTGGCGGCAAGTTGGGCATCTGCTCCCATCCAAAACGCAATAGCCGTACCAAATGTCATGGATAACACACTACCGACAAAACATGCGGTCATAATGGTTTTCCATTTACTACGAATATGTGCCAATTGCTGGTACAGCGGTAAGGCAAGCGCAACAACAGCAGGACCCAACAAGAAGTTGATGATTTTGTTATCGGCAAAATAAACCTCGTAAGGTACCTGTAACCATTTAAGCAGTACGATAAGAACAATTAACGTGATCAATAAAGGGTTTAATAGCGGGTTTTTAATTTTGCCTGAAATGTATCGTGCTACATAGAAGCAGACCAAAGTTGCAACTAACCAGATCATTTGTCTTTCTCCTTATGGTGCACGGCAAGACCTAAAACAACGAGAACAATGAATGTGCTACCGAAAGTACTTGCTGCAATAACCGCAACGTTGTTGGAAATAAGATCCAGATAATTCATTAAGCCAACACCAACTGGAACAAACAGCAGTGCCATGTGTTTGATTAATAAATTACACGTGCTTTCTACCCAAGAGGTCGGACACACGCCTAAACATAACGCGGTAAAGAGAATAAATAGACCAATAATGCTACCTGGTATTGGTAGATGGGTTAGATACTGTATTCCTTGTCCTAAGAAATAGCAGATCATCACAATGGCGAAAGATCGTAAGTAGTTCATTTAAGTTCAAATTGGGAATCAACAAAATTTTAATTCATCATACAAATAAAATGTGAGCTTTGCCACACTTTTTGCATTGTTTACTGATAAAAAGATCAAAACTATTACCGTATAAGAAACGATAGCAGAAAATTTATATTTTTTGTTAATTGACTGAAATATTTGAAACTCTTCTAAATTATCTTTGTAAATAGTACAAAAAGTATTAGCAAAAATACCGAAATTAGAACTGGTTTTTTATGCTGCTGACAAAATTTAACCAAATTGATACAACTTACTGTATCTGATTCATTTTGAGTTGATGGAAATGATTTTTGTAATATGGGTTTATGTGTGGATTGCGATTTTCTATGCGGTAGCGGGACGCGATAACCAAAGCTGGGTATCACATGGATTGGGATGAGCATTTGCCCGCGATAATTGAGCTTTTTAGATAACGCCATCAATAACAAATTAAGATCATATTGCTGATCACAATCTTCAAATGGGTCTATTTCGATAAATGTTTTTTGATATAACGTTTGAATGCTGACGACTTCTCCTGCACAGGAACAGAGAGTGCAGAGTAGGCGGTTTTCATGTTCAGATAAAAAGCAACTTTTGTCTTTGTCCCATGTGATTTGTCGGTTTTCTGGTATAAACCTAACGCCACCAAAGCAGAATGACTTTGTTTTAATTTTCGCAACCATGAACACCTCAGTAAAATTTGAGAACTGACCATGTTTTTGTATGCAAAATAAATGACATATCTTGTTTAATATTAATAAAAAAAACAGATCTGCATTAGAGAATACAGATCTGTCTTATAATCAAGATAATGGACTACTGATATCAGCAGAGAGTAGAAATATACTGGCCAAGTTTGTGCAGTATTGCCATCTTGTTCTCATCACTTTGATTATCTAATGCAACCTGTTCAAAATTTTCCATATAACGTGGAATATTCGCTTCAAAATAATCTTGGCAGTGGTGCTTCCAGCGTGTTTGTTCTTCGTAACTTAAGGTCATTGGGAAGTTACGAGCGCGATAGCGGAAAAGCAGTGGTTTAATACGTTTATCGGCCACTTCTAACTGTAAGTTTGCTAACTCTTCCGGTGCCGTTTCCCGAATGATATCCATCGCTGCACGATCGGCATGAGAGAAGAAACCATCATATAACATGGTATCTACGTTATCGTGATTATCAAACTCACGTTTAACGCTAAATACCTCTAAAACTTTCTCTCGAATTTCTGGGTGTTGCTTAATAAGAGCCAGATTTTTTAAGCACTGCTCACGATCAATATCTAAACGGTCTGCATCATTTGCTGTTAGCGTTTTTGCTGGAGCTAAAATAGGGCATTTATTGAGATGAACTTCTTTTAGCGGGATCGGCAATTCATCGGCTGTTAGATCGGCACGTTTTGTATATAGACGAGTACGAATGGTTTCACTATCTAATTCAATCAGTGGTGTTGGGTCTTGCGCTAGGTTAATGGTAATCACGGCATTTTTATTATCTGGATGCCATGCAATCGGCACAATCCAGCTAGTATTGCCACATACGATACCAAACATACCTGTAACGTGGACTAGCGGGGTAAGATTAACCACATCAATAAGTTGCTGCAGCTTGTTTTTATGGCGATTATTGAATAGGTAATCAAACAGCTTAGGTTGATTTTGTTTAACTAACTTTGCCATTTCAATAGTTGCATACACATCAGCCATCGCATCGTGGGCATTACTGTGTTCAATGCCATTTGCTACGGAGAGTTTTTCTAGCTTGAAGCTTGGTAGGCCTTCATCATCGGTTGGCCAGTTGATACCGTCAGGGCGCAGCGCGTAACAAGTACGCATAATATCCAGTAAGTCCCAACGCGAATTACCTTGCTGCCAACTCCAACCGTATGGGTCATAAAAGTTACGGTATAAAGTATAACGAGTGACTTCATCATCAAAACGAACGTTATTGTAACCCACAACACAAGTATTAGGTTTTGAGAGTTCTTCGTGAATACGAGCAATAAATTCAGGCTCTGAGAGACCTTTTTCATTGGCTTCTTGTGGGGTGATCCCTGTGATTAAACAAGCCTCTGGAGATGGCAGGTAATCATGAGGCGGTTTGCAGTAGATAACGAGTGGTTCACCGATGATATTGAGATCTATATCTGTACGAATACCGGCAAACTGACATGGACGATCGGTCGCAGGGCTTGCGCCGAAAGTTTCGTAATCAATCCAGTATAAGCTTGGTTCGTTAGTTTTTTTCATATTTTTCCCAAAAGCCGTTGGCTCAATATCAAGTTACCGCAATCACTGACAAGTAGCATAACAACTTAATATTTTATTAAAGCAGTACGTTATAAGGCTAAGTATCCCGTAACTGACCTAATAGAGGCAAGTTTTTAGCGAAAATAAAGCCGGTGATTTCGTTATTTTCGACAGAGAATTTCAGTGGGGATGATGGGAGTTGGTTACAAAGATACATAGTTGAATAGGCATTACAAACATTTTAATAGCAATAACCCGATTCTGATTGCGATATAAAATATAAGATTTTCTTATTGAAGTAATTAGTAGTGATGCTGTTGACTACTTCAGAAGAAAGTTTGTTAGTTGGTATTTAATACATATCAATATTCAGGCAAAGCAGCATTGAGCGTCCCGTATAAAGTAGACACCAATCTCATAAGTCTCTTATCCATACAAACAAGAAACTCAATAGCTTCATCATCAAAGACAACTTTCTAAGCCACTTTCTTGTGTAATTTCTCTACTTTTTGCTTCTTTAACCAATTAGGCAGCAGGCTGTTTGTCATAGTTGCGACCACAATTAAACTCAATCCAAAGATTTGCTGGTGGGTGAAGGTTTGCTGAAAGAAGACAAATTGCCAGATGGTTGAGAATACTAAGTTAGTGAAGATTAAAGGTGCTAATTGTGATCCGCTGTGTGCCAATTTATAAGCCTTAGCTCGATTGACTTGAGTATTAATAACCAGCAGTGCCATCATGACTAAAAAGAGTAGTTGATGCAGACCTTGATTTGAACTGATCAGAGAAACGAAATGAAATTCGCTTGAACTAAACAGAGCAATCGGAAGAACAAAGACAGCGGCACAGGCAAAGCACCAGAAATTGATCTCTTTAGGTGATAATGTACTTTTAGATGAACGATAAAGCGCTAATTGAGAACCCGCATTAAAAATACCACCTGCAATGCCAAGTAAAATATCAAATCGCCATTTCATTTCACCGCTATGACCAGCAAGTAAAATCACTCCCACAAACGTGACAATTAATGCTGCAATATTCCAAACATTGATGCGAACTTTAAAGAAAAGTCGTTCCAAGATTGGCATAAATAAAGGGCCAGTAGCAAAAAGAACAACACTTTCAACCAACGAGAGTGTTTGGAGTGATTTTAGAAAACATAACTGACACAAACCAATACATAATGCGCGAGTTAGTAATGGTTTAAACTCCTGCTTTGATGGCAATTTTATGTTAGTAAAACTTAAAACTACAAGGAGTATTAATGCTGGCATAGAAAAGCGTAAGAAACTAAACCATGGAATGGGGAGCTGATTACTAAGAAGTTTAGCCAGTAGTCCAGTTGCTGATAAACTTAAGGTAGATAACAGCATATATTGTACAGCGCGATCAATTTTGAGCATGGTTGCCTCCGTTTATAGAAAGCAATGTTACGCCGATTAATGGTAAACTAATAGCGAGTAATTTTAACCAGTCATGTAAGGAAAACTTACA
The DNA here is from genome assembly GCF_038086725.1 of Photobacterium damselae subsp. damselae. Taxonomy (NCBI): domain Bacteria; kingdom Pseudomonadati; phylum Pseudomonadota; class Gammaproteobacteria; order Vibrionales; family Vibrionaceae; genus Photobacterium; species Photobacterium damselae. Next base: position 1,706,910 of record NZ_CP146970.1, on the reverse strand, counting down.
GATGAAAAGAGCGTTGCCTTTAAAATCGATTAATTCATTTATTGCAGTAGCACAAACGGGAAGCATGAGTGTAGCTGCTAATGAATTACACGTGAGCCATTCAGCGATCAGTCAGTCGATAAAGTCATTAGAAATTATGCTGGAAAGACCTTTGTTTGAGCGTATTGGTCGTAGGGTACAGCTTAATGATGAGGGGAAGCGCTATTACGATAAAATTGCTCCAGCATTTGAGCAAATAGTAAGTGCCACTGAAGAATTATTGGCCAGTAAAACAGAAGAGCACCTGACATTAAATATGGTGAACTCATTAGCATTGCATTGGTGGATCCCAAGAGTTGAAAGCTTTCAACAATATGCGCCTGATATTGATATTCGAATGTCTAATCTAATTGGATGCTTTAATTTAGATAAACACAGTGTAGATGCCGCCTTGGTTCATGGAAATCGAAATGAATGGCAGGGGTATTATTGTGAACCACTTCTGGATGATGAGTTAGTGATGGTCTGTAGCTCTGAGTTACTTGCTCATAAAGGTATGGATACAGAGCTATTGGATGCTTCTGTTATTGCATCATTATTACAACAGAGCAAACCGATTTTTGTTGTTAACGATAAGAGAAAGGATGATTGGAATACATGGTGCCAACAAAATGGGGTTAATCCTCCTGATATGTCTAAAGGCTTAATATTTCCAGCTTCAATTCAGGCTGTTCAAGCAACCATTCGTCGTCTTGGCATACTTGTGACTCATCGATTGTTTGTTCGTGATGATATTCGTTATGGTTTGCTAACAGAAATTGGTCATAGTGTACGCTGCGATGAGCTAAGTTTTTTTCTGGCGTGTAATCACAATAAAGCAGGGCAGAAAAGTATGGTTGTTCTTACTGAATGGTTAAAGCGTGAGTTTAAAAGGTAAGCTTGATTCATCAAACATTCATCTAAAAAAGGTATAACAGATACCTAACTGATAAGGACACCGAGGGTATTTAGTCGATTCAGTGAAAACTTAGCTCTCGGTACTTGAGTTAGATGACTACTTTCTGCTATAACGAGCTTATAGAAAAAACTGAGCCTTCAATAGGTTAATAGTTATACAGACGACTTAAGCCTTGCATATTAATCAGTTTTACAAGGTTTTATTTTCATATTAAGGACTAGCTATGAACAACATCCTTGAACTTGTACGTGAAACACGCCGCAAGAACAAACTAAAGCGTGAAATCTTAGACAATGACCGTAAGATTCGCGATAACCGTAAGCGTGTAGAACTTCTAGAGAACCTACTAGACTACATCAAGGCTGATATGAGCCACGATCAAATTGTTGAGATCGTTGAAAACATGAAGTCTGACTATGAAGATCGTGTAGATGATCACATCATTATCAGTGCTGAACTATCAAAAGAACGTCGTGACGTTAGCAAGCACGTTAAAGAGCTTAAAAAAGCAGAGATTGCTCATAAGCCAGAAAACCACAAATAATTTGTCGGTTTAAGAATAAAGAAAGCTCGAGCTTGGTCTCGAGTTTTTTTATGCAAAAAAATAGCCCGATACTATTCCTGTTTCGGGCCTAGGGGAATGGCTCGTTAGAGCCTTGCGCTAACTGGTTAGTAATGGAGATCAATTACACTATCAATACTAGTTCACCATACTAATTTTGCCAGTTTTACAGATAAATTCTTGTCTTACAGCTAAGATCTCGACATGATTGTCTTAGATATCAAACAAGTTAGTATCTCGTACTAATTCACGCGGTAAACCATTTTTGATTCGGTTACTGACCCATTTGCCTAAGCCAATAGGGTAATCGCGGTATGTTACAATCACTTCACCTTTACCCGCTGGTTGATCTGGGCGGATATCACGTCCCATAAACCACTCTTTCGCTTCTTCTGCCGTTAGGGCGATCGCTGTTTGTTCCTTACCAGTAGCAAGAGTCATAACAGCTTCATGTTGCCAACGATAACCTTTCTTATGCTGTTCAGCCAAACGAATACCAATACGTTGGAAACGAATTTCACCAATAAGATTACTGAGCGCAGAAGGGAATAACCAAACTTCTTTATCTCTCACCCAAACATCATTTTGCTCAGGTAAGGTAATATCAAGATCTTGCTTAAACTGTTTAGCAAGTTCAGCTTGGTCTTTATTCGACATTTTACTGAATGGGAACTTACCCATACGTTTTTTAACCACAGGAGATTCAACTGCAGCCAATTTACGAATACGAGCAACAAAGAAGCCTTCACTGTCATAAACTTGTGGGTAGACATGTAAGAAACCATCTTCAGTCAGTGTTTCTTTTGCACCCTCAAAGAGATCGTAAAGCGGTTCAAATTCAACGGCATCACCATAAGTTTCTTTTAGGTAATGGCAAACATCTTGGTTTTCACGAGTATTTAGCGTACAAGTCGAGTAAACCATAACACCACCGGGCTTAAGCGCTTGGAAGGCACTAACAATCAAGTTGCGTTGAACTTCAGCAATCTCTTCAATGGAGTTTAGCGTCCAGTTCTTCATCGCATCTTCATCTTTACGAATCGCACCTTCACCAGAGCATGGGGCATCTAATAGGATAGAATCGAATGACTCAGGAGCCCAACCGCCAAAAACGCAACCATCAAAGTGAGTAAGAGCAACACTGTAAACACCACAACGTTGTAGGTTTGAGTGTAAGACCTTAATTCGACTTGCTGCGAGCTCGTTTGCAACCAGTGCGCCACGGTTTTCCATTGCACAAGCAATCTGTGTTGTTTTAGAGCCAGGTGCTGATGCCATATCAAGCACAACATCTAAGTTATCATTGTCTTTTAGTAGTGCCGTTACAGGCATCATAGAACTGGCTTCTTGGATATAGAACAAGCCAGCCATGTGTTCTGCGGTATTACCTAATGATACAGAGGTTTCATCATCGCGCTCAATCCAAAATCCCGTATCACACCAAGGTACAGGTGTTAGAGTCCAACCTTTGTCAGCAACACGTTCTAAAAAGTCAGCAACACTAATTTTTAAGGTGTTTACTCGAATGCTACGACGCAGAGGGGTTTTACAACATGCAACAAACTCATCAAGATTAAGATGTTTCGGCATGGTTTGTTCAATAAGGTTTAGAAATGCGTCTGGGATATAGATATTAGAATGCACTGATGATTCTCTATTTACGGGTTTTAGCAGGGATTTTATACCAAACAGAGAAAATAGGAAAAAAGAATACAATGAAAACGATAGAATAAAAAAAAGAGTGGCACACTGACCACTCTTTCAATTTTAGTTTTTAGCTCTTAGGAATGGCAGTTCGCCAACTTAGCCATTGAGGATTAACCTCTTTGTGCAGCAAGAAATGCTTACCATTATGAGCTTTTGGCGATAATGGCTGTTTTTCCGGAGTAGCAAACGAAATACCACCACGTAAAATGCTGTCAACCGTACCTGCTTTTACTTCGGCACCTGTTAGGCCAAGTGTTACGTTCACCCCAGAAGTATTCCAGAAGACAGTATTAGAACGTACTAGGTAACTGTATTCTTTGTCTACTTGCGCCTCGATAATAACGCGATCAGATAGCTTACCTAATGATACATGAGTAACCTGACCAACCTGAATATCACGATAGAGCAGAGGAGTTCCTTCTGCAATTGAGTCTCGCTCTTCTGCTTCAAGGTAGAGTGTTTTACCTGATTCTAATTTCTGTGATGAACCTAATTTGAAGGTTTGTGCATAGCGACCATTACCCGGTTCCACTGCAATATAACTGCTAAGTAATGAATCAAGGTTTTCTGTACCTGTTAGGCTCAGTTTAGGTTGCACTAGCCAGAAATAGCTGCCTGATTTTGCCAATGTTTGTGCGTAATTAGGGAATAGACGAGCCTTAATAATGACACTTTCATTCTTAAAATCAGGGACAATCTCGACCACTTTACCAACATTAACACCCTGATAGCGAATCGGAGTGTTGGTAGCAATGGAACGAGCATCTTTAGCTGTGAGTGTCACTTGTAAACCAAAGTTTTGAGCCGCACTCAAACTGTCATAAAGTTTAAAGGCACGACCTTCTTTATTTGATACGTTGTCCATTGTATCAAAAGCAATACCCCCTTTGATTAATGTACTTAGCGGGCTTGCTGTTAACTTAAGGCCACCAATTCCTGCTTCAACCTCAACGCCTGAGCGATTCCAAAATACGGTTTGCTGATTAATAAGATGACGGTATTGGCTTTCGATTTCAATATTAATCGTGACACCGTCACCTTTTAGTGCATATCCCAGTACCTGACCAACCTGTAAATTGCGGTACAGAATCGGGCTACCTTCTGAAACAGGAGGGAGTTTGTCGGCAAATAGAGTCAATTTAGCTGCAGATGAACGTTGGTTATCCGCTAAAGATGCTAGATTTTTATTTCTGTACAGAGTGTAGGATTTTGCAATGCTAGCCTTACCTGTAGAGGTAAAACTGATTGCGCTGGTAATTAGTTGATCCGCAGGTGCGATAGATACATCCAAGCCTTTGTTACTGACATTGGCTTGAATTCCACCTTCGATATAAAAACGACTACCAGAGCGAATTAGATGAGTAAATTTAGGTAACACGAGAACATCAAATTTTACTTTATTCTCATCAAGTGTGACATTAGTAACACGACCAACAGTGATGCCTTTATAGTTCAGTTTAGTACCACGTTTGATGCCGTGACTGGTGTCTGCAATTAGTGTGAAATTAGCTGAACCTTTCTGTTGTTCTTGTAGCGTATCTTGAGTAATGGCTTTGAACTTACGAGTAGGTTCTCCTTTTCCTGGAATGATGCGCAGGAAATTACCTCGAATAAGATTGCCGATATTTTTCACGCCGTTTAAAGAAACTTCAGCTTCTTCTAATAACAAACTCGAACCCGTTGTGAGTAGGTCGCTCATGCTTGGTTCAATAGCCGCATCCGCAATAATTTTATTGGTCTCTTTATCTAAGCGAAGATCGGAGATCTGACCAATCTGTAAACCACGATACATAATTGGTGAGCCAGATGCATTGATATTATTGTTATCTGGTAACTCGATTTTAATCGCAATACCTCGGCCAGCGGTATTGATATCGGGGTAGAGTCTAAACAAATGATCTTGTTCAATCGGCTTGCCTTCATCGGGTGAGTCAAAAGCGATAGCGCCTGCAATTAATGCGGAAAGACTTTCAAATTGAACGTCCACACCATTAAATCCAATGTTGGCACTCATCCCGCTAACATTCCAAAAACGGCTCTTATTGGTCACCAAGTTTTCGTATTTAGGGTAGATTAGGAGATCAATGATCACTCGTTTTTTGTTACCGCTTAGGGTGTAGTTATAAACTTCACCAACAGGGATCTTCTTATAAAAAACTTGGGAGCCAATACTGACCGATCCCAGTGTAGGGGAACGTAATTGTACTTTTAAGCCATCAGCAACAGGAGTATCTGATGGTTGAGACTCTAAAGCGGTAAATTTTGTTGTTGGTTCACCATCACCAGGTTGAAGGGCTATATAGTTACCAGAAACTAAGGTATCAAGGCCCGATATTCCAGTAATAGAAGCTTTAGGTTTGACTAACCAAAATTGGGTGTTTGAACGAAGAGTTTTTGCCGCTTCAGGGTAAATATCTGCCGTAACATAAATACTTTTTAAATCTTTAGATAAAGAAACATCACGAACCATACCAACTTCTAAGCCTTGATAGCGGATCGTTGTGCGACCTGCAATTAAGCCTGATGCGTTATTAAAATGGATTTGAATGCGTTCACCCGCCTCATTCACTGCTTTATAGACCAGCCAGCCGGCTAAGCACAAAGCGAGTAATGGCAGTAACCATAATGGCGATATGCCACGATCACGCTTTATTTCAACAGGTTGAGGTTGTGGATTATTTTGGTTGTTCATAGTTATCCCAAATTAAACGAGAATCTAAACTCTCTGCTGCTAACATGGTTAGGACTACCACGACAGCAAATGCAATGGCTCCAGGACCCGGAGTAAAATCTAATAATTGACCGCGATCGATGAGTGTCACCATTATGGATATAACAAAGAGATCCATCATCGACCATTTACCAATCCATTGGATGATGCGGTACATTTTCATTCGCGTTAAAAAAGAGCCTTGGCGCTTAAACTGTATACATAACAATATATAAGCCAAACCTAAGATTTTGGCGACAGGCACAACAATACTGGCAATAAAGATGATTGCTGCGATACCTGACATATTGGTTTTAACCAGTGTGGCGACACCAGAAAAAATTGTATCTTCCAGTTGCTTACCATTATTAAAGAAAATAGAAATAGGATAAAGGTTTGCAGGAAAAATAAACACGCTAGCTGAAATAAGATAAGCCCATGTTTTTTGTATTGAGTTCGGATCGCGGTGATGAAGTTCTGAGCCGCAGCGTCTGCAATAGGCTTGCTGTTTCTGGGTTAAATGACAGGTGTGACAATGCACCTCTAGATCTGTATTAAGATGTTCTTTTTCTGGCTGCCATGCATCCCAATATCTGCGCACACTGATTTTAGTTAATAGCGCCAGCATGAGAAATTGTAAGATCACAAGTGAAAATAGCCCTGAACCAACATAGATATCTGCATGATCTTGAACTTTAAAACAGGCAATAGCGAGACTCACAAGAAAGACATCAAACATCGCCCAGTGTTTTAAGTGCTCTAATAGCCAAAGTGAGCGTTTAAAAAGTTTGAATCGGCGAAAATGTAGGCCAAGTTGGGTCGTAATGACCGATGACATAACAAGAAAAGGGGCGATAGAGCTACAAAATAAAATAAGAGCTGCGACTCCTGGGAAATTACCCGCCAGTGTTATGGTTCCTGATGGTAAAGTAGCGGGGATCATTTGGCCAAAAAGGCGAATCGTGATCAATGGAAAAATATGAGCAGGAACAAATAAGATTAAACAAGCGACAGCGAGTGCTAAGTCGCCGCCAAATTGTCGAACCCCACCTCGATATAATCGTGTGTGGCAGCGAGGACAGTAGGCGCTTTGTCCTAAGTTCGCATCTTTAGGTTGAATAAGAAGATCACAACCAGGACATAACCTCGCTGTAGACATAATTTTTGTGTCCTTATAAAAGCAAACCAACTCGCATCTATCCATGACAACGAGTTGGTCTATTACTTCAAGTTGTTACATTGCAAAAATCGTTACGGTTTAATAACAGTTATTTTGCGTTAACGACAACGGGCTCGATATTTGTTGATTGTGATGAGCCATAAAGTGTTTGGTATAGTCCATCGGTTGCAACCAGTTCGTCGTGTGTTCCTGCTTGGGTGACTTGTCCATCTTCTAATACATAGATTAGATCAGCTTGCTTAACCGCAGATAAACGATGCGCAACAATCAAAGTCGTCTTACCATTTAAAAAAGTATTTAATGCATGGTGAAGTGCCGCTTCTGTTGCAGTGTCTAATGCCGATGTTGCTTCATCTAAGATGACAAAATCAGGGCTTGATAACACCATTCTAGCAATAGCTAACCGTTGACGCTGACCACCTGATAAACGAATACCTTGACGACCGATCTCAGTATCTAATCCTGCCGTTAAACGTTCTGTCACATCAGTGAGTTGGGCAATTTCAAGTGCTTGCCATAGCTGTTCATCACTGAAATGTCCGCCCAATGTCAAATTGTGCCTTAAAGTGTCGTTAAATAAAACGGGGTGCTGTAAAACAACAGCCATTTTTTTTCGTAACTGTTCGTAACTGACCGCTTCGATAGGGTGGCCATTAACCAGAATATTGCCATGGTTTTTCTGATAGATCCCTAAAAGAAGCTGGATGAGGGTTGACTTACCGCCACCAGATGCACCGACTAAAGCAACGCGTTTTCCCGCAGGAATAGATAAAGACAGAGAATTTAAGATTTTCTTTTCGTCATCATAGGAGAAATGAACATCTTGTAATTGAATATCGATAGCTTGGTTTGCGTTAAATGGGTCTACAGTAGCTTGAGGGCGCTTTTCTTCATCGAGAGTTAACAAAGTATTGAGTCGCTGCATTGCTGCCGATGCGCCATACCATGCAAATTGAATATTGAGTAACTCTTGGACCGGGGTAAGCATAAACCAGAGGTAGCCAAACACCGCCAGCATTTCACCAACTGTTAAGTTACTAAACACCACCATAAGCATGGCCGCAGCTCTAAATACTTCAAAGCCAATTAAAAAGAGCAGAAAGGATACTCTTCCAGCGGCCTCTGACTGCCATGCAAATTTGTCTGCGCTGTGGCGAATATCATCAGCATCATGTTTTAAACGAGCTAAAAACTCTCGTTCTTTATTGGATGCACGGAGCTGATAAAGGCCATCTAATGTCTCAACTAATCGTTGCTGAAATTTTTCGAACGATTTGTTTTCTTGACGTTTTAGGTTTTTGACGCGATTACCCATTAATTGCGAGGCATACACGACGATAGGATTGACCAGTAAGATTAATAATCCCAGTTTCCAGTTGATCCAAAGCAGTACAATAGCAGTACCGATGACCGTTAATAAACCCACGAGAAATCTACTAAGCGTATCGCCAACAAATTTATCTATGGTTTCAACATCCGTGATCAGATGAGATGTGACACCGCCACTTCCTCTCTCTTCATATTGACGCATGCTGATACGGCCAAGTTTATTAAGTAGATGTTCCCTTAAGTTATAAGTTATGTCTTTTGCTACCAAGGTAAACTGACGGCTTTGCAGTATATTGAGTGCCTGACTGATAACTCGCATTAAAACAACCAGTAACAGCACCATAAGGATGTATCCTGTTGGTCCTTGCCAATGGTCAGGTAAAAGATGATTTAAGTAGACAATCCCTTCACCTGGTTTTTTGAGTAGAACTTCATCAACCATCAAAGGCATTAAAAGCGGAATAGGGACACTGACTAACGTAGCAATAATCGCGATGAGATTTGCTGTGATAAGTCGTTTCTTATGTTTTTTTGCTTGTGTAATTATCCAAGACCAGTTAATCATTTGAGTTGTTGTTCTGTGTGACACAATGATAATGATTCCTATTTTAAATTAAGTTATCCATTCTAACGGCTATATATGGAGTAAGCTATGGAAAATAAAGCAGCCTTTTACAAAAGATTGACTCAACAAGCTCTTGCGCTTATTGAAGGGGAAAACGATTTGATTGCTAATATCTCTAATATTAGTGCCTTATTGAATATGGAGTTAGAGGATATTAACTGGGTAGGGTTTTATCTACTAAAAGATGATCAATTAGTATTAGGGCCATTTCAAGGCAAACCCGCTTGTGTTCGAATTCCGGTTGGACGAGGTGTATGTGGTACTGCTGTTTCAGAGAAAAAAGTACAACGAGTTGCAGATGTTCATGCCTTCCCTGGACATATTGCTTGTGATGCAGTGAGCAATTCGGAGATAGTTCTTCCTCTTATTGTAAGCGGGGAAGTGATCGGAGTTTTAGACATCGATAGCCCAAGTTTGTCAAGATTTGACCAAAATGATGAGCTAGGACTAATTTATTTCATAGAAGAGCTACAAAAATATCTTTAATTTCATGCTTTATGTGGTTTTTCGTCTGTAGGTAATTATAATAGTCACCACTATTTCTTTTTGATCAAAGTACTACAGCGAGATGTTCTCGCTCTATGTCAGGTAAATTCATGGAAAACTCTGAAAAGTTAACGAACAGTAAAGAAGTGATTGCATATATTGCTGAGCGTTTCCCTAAATGTTTCACTGTAGAAGGTGAAGCGAAGCCTCTTAAGATTGGTATTTTCCAAGATCTTGCAGAGCGTCTAGAAGGCGATGATAAAGTAAGTAAAACGCAACTGCGTACTGCATTACGTCAATACACTTCTTCATGGCGTTACCTTCATGGCGTAAAAGCTGGCGCACATCGTGTAGATCTAGACGGTAACGAGTGTGAAGCTCTAGAGCAAGAACACGTTGAACACGCGCAAAAAGCTTTAGAAGAAAGCAAGGCAAAAGTACGTGCTCGTCGTAAAGAGCAAGCTGCTCATAAAGCTGCTGCGAAAAAAGATCGTGACCCTAAAGCGAAAAATTCACCTAAAGCTAAGAATGTTAAGCCAAAATCAGCTAAGCTTAACAAAAAGCCTGTAGTTGAAACTCGTAAGCTAACTGCTGAAGAGATCATCGAAGGCAAACAAGTTCAAGTGAACATGGGTTCTGGTAATATGCCAGCGACGATTGTAGAAATTAACAAGGACGATGTACGTGTACGTTTCAATAACGGTCTAGTAATGGCTGTTAAAGCGGAGCACCTGCATTCGTAAGGAGAATGCTCGACGTATGAAATGTCGATTCCGTTTTTCCCTGATCGCTGCCGGCATGATGTTGGCAGCATCAGCTCAGGCCGTGGAGGCCAAATACTCATCAAGTGACTTACCGACGCTTGCCCCTGAAGAGCAGCATGCTACTGCCGCTAAAAGGGTTGCATCTCGCCTTACTCGTTCTCACTATAAGCATTTTAATCTTGACGATCAGTTTTCTGAAAAGATTTACGATCGATACATAGAGATGCTGGATTACAATCGCAGTTTTCTTACCGCTAGCGATATTAAACAGTTTGATAAATGGCAAGATCAGTTTGATGATCAACTCAAAGCGGGTGATAGTGCAGCCGCTTATGATATCTTTAACAAAACGCTTGAGCGCCGCCTCGAACGTTATCAATATGCGTTAACGTTACTTGATAAGCCGATTACGTTTACCACCAATGAAGAGTTCGTTATTGATCGCTCCGAATTACCGTGGGCAAAAGACAGTAATGAGCTTAATGAAATTTGGCGTCAACGTGTTAAATACGATGCTCTAAATCTTAAGCTTGCAGGTAAAGACGAGGCAGAGATTAAAAAAACTCTGACTAAACGTTACAACAATGCACTTAAGCGTTTAACTCAAACTCACAATGAAGACGTATTCCAACTTTACATGAATGCGTTTGCGCGTGAAGTCGATCCTCATACAAGTTACTTATCTCCTCGTAATGCAGAACAGTTCCAGTCAGAAATGAATCTATCATTAGAAGGAATTGGTGCTGTATTACAAATGACGGATGATTACACGGTTATTCGTTCTTTAGTTGCTGGTGGTCCTGCTGCATTATCGAAAAAACTGTCCGAAGGCGATCGCATTATTGGTGTTGGCCAAAAAGGGAAGAAAATCGTTGATGTGATTGGTTGGCGTTTAGATGACGTCGTCCAGTTGATTAAAGGTCCAAAGGGCAGTGATGTGATATTGGAAGTCTTGCCAGAAGGTAAGAATTCGAAGAGTTACACTGTCACGATAACTCGAGATAAGATTCGTCTTGAAGATCGCGCCGCTAAGTCAGAAGTTAAAACCGTTAACGGTAAGAAAATTGGTGTTATTGAAATTCCAGGTTTCTACGTTGGCTTAACAGAAGATACCAAAAAAGAGATTGCAAAACTGAATGCTGATAAAGTTGACGGTATCGTTATCGATTTACGCAATAATGGCGGTGGAGCACTAACTGAAGCGACGGCACTAACAGGACTATTCATATCAGAAGGGCCTGTTGTACAAGTTCGTGACAGTTATGGTCGAGTTAAAGTAAACGGCGATTCAGATAATGTGGTTTATTTTAATGGCCCACTTACTGTACTTATTAACCGTTATAGCGCATCAGCATCAGAAATTTTTGCAGCAGCGATGCAAGATTATGGTCGTGCCGTTGTGTTAGGTGAACAGTCCTTCGGTAAAGGTACGGTTCAGCAGCATCGTTCTTTGAATCATATTTATGATCTGTTTGATAAACCACTCGGTCATGTTCAATACACGATCCAGAAGTTTTATCGAATTAATGGCGGCAGCACTCAGAACTTAGGTGTTGTTCCTGATATTGCGTTCCCAACAGCAATTGATCCTGCTGAAACCGGTGAGAGTGTTGAAGATAATGCTCTACCTTGGGATAGTATCAAGCCGGCTGATTATAAGAAGATCTATAATTTCTCACCAGTAATTCCAAAACTTGAAGCAGAGCATAAAGCTCGTATCAAGAATGATATGGAATTTGGCTTTATTGCTGAAGATATTAAGCAATATAAAGCAGAGAAAGACATTAATACAATCTCGCTAAACGAAAAGACTCGTATTAAAGAGCAAGATAAAGACGATGCAGACCGCTTAGCTCGTTTGAATAAACGACAAAAAGTATTGGGTAAGCCTGCATTTAAATCTTTGGACGATGTGCCTAAAGATTATGAAGCACCAGATGTCTATCTTGATGAAGCAGTTGCGATTACTTCCGATCTTGTAAAAGAAAAAGTGAAACGCAGCTAATTCAGGTTACGCATTAATACAATTATCGCCCCAGCTTAGAGATAGGTTGGGGCTTTTTTTTGTTTATAGATATTGAAAAAACGGATGGTTCATTGAAATCTTAGCTAGGCTTATAAACATAACAAGTAATAAATTGTCATGGTCTAATTTATGCAAGGAGATATAAGACCTATATCAACAAGGTGCATAATATGAAGAAAATACTCATTATCATTGTTATGATGATAACTTCGTCTTTGTCGTTGGCTAATAATAAACATGATATTACTGAATTTGATTATCCGTTTCTTTTGGGGGATTGGTATTGGTTCAGTCCTTCTGATGATGGGGTTGAAAGTGATGGTGTTCACTATCGTGCAATGAACATTAAATTTAAATCTACTTATCAATTTATGCTTAGAATGTTAAAAGCTGATGGTTCTGTTGATGAATGGGTTGGAACTTATGATATTGATGAGTCGTCAGTAACCTTATTTGCGAATGGCCATCCAGAACAATCACACAGTTATATGCTCAGTTACAATCAGTTCATATTAGATGGTGCTCGGTTTACTAAACTTGCACCGGAGAATCTTCCTGGTAATTGGCGATCTTCTCAGCTCTCTGGTAAAGATATCCATCAAGAAATTGAAGAATTAAGTTTGTCTTTACGTCCTGATTTTCTCTTTTCTGCTGAAGTCTCAGATAAAGAAGGTAAAACGAAACAGCACCAAGGTGTGTACTATTTAGAAGATAACAATATTGTACTTATGTATGAGACAGGTCAGCATAGTAGTGAGTTTCAACTGGCTTCAGATACATTGACACTCACAAATACTGATTTTGGTATGGAAGCGGTTATGCTTAGAGAGTAGATAGATAAAAGAACAAAGAAATAGCAATGAATGTAGCGATAAGAAAAAGGCTAGATGCGAAAAATAACGCTCTAGCCTTTTGTATATTAGTTTGCAATCTTAAATGCAGTACGTAATTGGTCGAGATAATCTTCATCTCGGCACATAATTTTACCTGGCTCATCAGAGATTTTTGCAACAGGTCGACCTTGGCATTCTGTAAGTTTAAGCACTACATTCAAGGTTTCTACGTCTGGTAGATCACAGGTTAATTGAGTACCAATACCAAAGCTAACATTAATACGATCTGCAAAATGCTTATAGATATTGAGTGCTTTATCCAGAGTTAGGCTATCTGAGAAAACAAGTGATTTTGTCTTTGGATCAATGCCTAAGTCTTGATAATGAGCGATCGCTTTTTCGCCCCAGGAGATAGGGTCGCCACTATCATGACGTAAACCATCAAAACGCTCTGAAAGACGAAGATCAAAATCTCGTAAAAAAGCGTCCATATTGATGCAGTCAGTTAAGGCAATACCTAATGAATCCGGGTATTCTTGTAACCAGCGATTTAATGCAAGTTGTTGTGAGTCTGCAAGTTCACCAGACAGTTGCTGATGTCCTTGGAACCACTCATGAGCCTGAGTACCAACAGGAGTTAACCCGCGAGTGAAAGCTAAGTAGTAGTTGGACGTACCCTTAAACTCAGGCATATTTTTCGCTAAGTAATCGACAACCTGATGGTGAACAGCTTTAGAGAAACGGCGTCGAGAACCAAAATCCACCAGCGCAAACTGGCTTAAATCGATATTATTTTGCTGCGCATTTTGGTAAAAGCGCTCAATTTTAGTTTCTAGTTGAGCGATTGCATCAGCAGCCGATGCATTAGGATAACGGTGAGAGCAACGAACTTCGCAAATGATTGCTAGAAGTGGGACTTCCCAAAGAATTACGTCGAGCCATTTACCCGTGATTTTGATGGATAATTGATCGCCTGAATCGTCAACGAAAACATTTGCCGCGTTAAGCTTGAAATCTTTCAAGTAAGCAAGGTAGTCTGCTTGGAAAAATGATAATGTTGATAAATAGGCCAGTTCATCGTCAGTAAATGAAAGCTCTGAGATCTTCTCAATCTCAGCTTTGATTTGTTGACAATACGGACGTAAGTCTTCCTTGCTGCGGCAATGGAACTCCGCAACCGCTTCGACGTTCGGGTATTGATGAAAAATTGCTTGTTGCATATGCAGTTTATACGCATCTGTATCAAGCAGGGATTCGATGACCCCATTGTGACCTGTATGATTCATATCTAATGTTGTAGTTTGTCGCAATCCGGTAATTCTACATTACTTTGAGTTTGTTTTGGCTAAAAACCAGCAAACTTTCATTAAATTTTAGGGCAGTAACGATACGCTTAAACGGAGAAAACAACAAGCCAGTAAAGGGAGTTTATTTTTACCGTACAGTAAAAAATAATTGTTGCAATTCTCAGTTTAGTTGATATTAATTCTTATTCATCAATGGTTATACAGTAAAATATCTAAAACGTATACCTTGATTAAGAAATCATTACTGCTCGATGTTTAGGCAAAAAAGGAAAAATACGCATGTCTGATATAACAAACACTAACCAGCCGACTGCCAAATACCGCGCCGACTATACTGCTCCTGATTATACCATCAGTGATATCGATCTGACGTTTGATTTATACGATACTCAAACAAAAGTACTGGCTGTTAGTCAGGTTAAGCGTTTAACCGATGATAGCTCCGCTGTTTTAGCTCTAGATGGTGATGGGCTTAAACTTATCCGTGTGAGCGTTGATGGCCAGCCATGGACTGCTTATCAGGAAACCGAGAGTCAACTCATTCTTTCTAATCTTCCTGAGAGTTTCGAGCTTACTATTGAAACTGAAATTAACCCAGAAGCGAACACATTACTTGAAGGTTTGTACAAATCGGGTGGTGCGTATTGTACCCAGTGCGAGGCTGAAGGATTCCGTCGCATTACTTTTTATTTAGATCGCCCCGATGTACTGGCTCGCTTTACCACAAAAGTAATCGCCGATAACGAATACCCATTTTTATTAAGTAATGGTAACCGTATTGCTGAAGGGCAACTAGATAACGGTCGCCACTGGGTACAATGGCAAGATCCATTCCCTAAACCATCATACTTATTTGCTTTAGTTGCTGGTGATTTTGATGTATTGAAAGATCACTTTATCACTATGAGCGGTCGTAAGGTTGAGCTTGAGATCTTTGTTGATAAAGGTAACTTAGATCGCGCTACTTATGCGATGACGTCACTGCAAAATGCCATGAAGTGGGATGAAGAGCGTTTTGGTTTAGAGTACGATCTTGATATCTATATGGTTGTTGCCGTTGATTTCTTCAACATGGGAGCAATGGAAAACAAAGGTCTTAATGTTTTCAACTCCAAGTTTGTATTAGCGAATCCAAAAACCGCCACAGATACTGACTACCAAGGCATTGAATCCGTTATTGGTCATGAATACTTCCATAACTGGACTGGTAACCGCGTGACTTGTCGCGATTGGTTCCAACTAAGCTTAAAAGAAGGATTAACTGTATTCCGAGATCAAGAATTCTCTTCAGATCTTGGCTCTCGTCCTGTTAACCGTATTGCAAATGTCCGTATTATTCGTGGTCCTCAGTTTGCAGAAGATCGCGGCCCTATGTCTCATCCAATTCGTCCGGAAAAAGTGATTGAGATGAATAACTTCTATACTTTAACTGTGTATGAGAAGGGCAGCGAAGTGATCCGAATGATGCACACGTTACTGGGAGAAGAGAAGTTCCAAGCGGGTATGAAATTGTACTTTGAGCGTCATGATGGCACGGCTGCTACCTGTGATGATTTCGTTCAAGCAATGGAAGATGCTTCAAAGATTGATTTATCTCGCTTCCGTCGTTGGTATAGCCAATCAGGAACTCCTGTTGTAACTGTTACAACTGAATATGAGCAGGATAAGGCGCGTTACGCGGTCACGATTAAGCAAGAAACTGCAGCGACACCAAATCAAGAAGAGAAACTACCACTTCATATTCCGTTTGATATCGAGTTGTATAACCAGGATGGTGAACCTTATGAGTTACGCTGTAACGGTGAGTCGATTCATCATGTATTGGACGTGACAGAAGCAGAACAAACGTTTGTTTTTGAATGGATCACGACACAACCCGTTATCTCTATGCTAAGAGAGTTCTCTGCTCCTGTCGTACTACAATATGATTATAGCGATGATGAGCTGATCTTCTTAATGACCCATGCTCGTAATGAGTTCGCTCGTTGGGATGCAGGTCAAATGCTATTGGCTAAATACATTCGTCACAACGTAACTCGTGTTCAGCAAGGCAATAATGTAGAGCTTTCTGAAGCTGTGGTTGATGCATTCCGTGGCGTTTTATTGTCAACTGAATTAGATCCCGCTTTTATTGCTGAGATGCTAACACTGCCAAGTGAAAATGAAATAGCAGGTTGGTACCAATGTGTAGATGTGGATTCGATTCATCATGTTGTTGGCGAACTGACGAAGATACTGGCAAATGCAATGAGCGATGAATTTAGTGCTATTTATCATTCATTAACACAAAAGCAATATAGCCTAGATCATCAAGCAATGGCTCAACGCGCACTCCGTAACCAATGCCTCTCTTATCTTGCATTAACTGAGCAGGGTAACGCATTAGTTGATGCTCAATATCAAGCTGCGGCTAATATGACTGACACTATGGCTGCAATGAATGCGGCGAATAATGCTCAGTTAGCGTGTCGTGAAGCACAAATGACAGATTTTAGTGATAAATGGACTCACGATGGCTTAGTGATGGACAAGTGGTTCATGCTACAAGGTAAAAATCCAGCAGATAATGCCTTGCAAGTTGTTCGTGAAACCATGAATCATCCTGCATTTTCACTGAAAAACCCTAACCGTACCCGTAGCTTAGTGGTGAGCTTTACTGCAAACAATCCAGTTCATTTCCATGCAAAAGATGGCTCCGGTTATCTATTCTTGACTGAAATTCTAACGCATTTGAACACCAGTAATCCTCAAGTTGCTGCTCGTTTAATTGAACCGTTCTTAAAATATCGTCAGTACGATGCAGAACGTCAGCAATTGATGCGTGACGAACTGGAGAAGCTAGCTAACCTTGATAATTTAGCGAAAGATCTTTTCGAGAAAATTCATAAAGCTCTTGAGCTATAAGCCGATATATCACTAGTGAGCACAAAGCCTAAGGAGTTGGACTTCTTAGGCTTTTTTCGATTGGACTTTAACCATTTACAAATAGAACAAGTATGCGATTTTTTACGTTTTCTCTTAACATTCCGTATCAAGTTTTTTTGCAGCATTATTCGGGGAGTGCAAGTCAACTAATGGTTTATACCGATTGTGGACTTAAGGTTCAGTTTCCTGCTGTTCGATTTCGAAGCTTCGTTACACAGGCTGGTTTAGTAGGGCGATTTAAGGTTTTTGTAACGGCAGACAATCGCTTTGATCGAATTGAACGGCTAACAAACTAAATATGGTTAATTTTCCCACAAAACAAACCCTGTTTACGTAATCGTTTGCATTTTATTGATTTTTTACTCTACTGTAATTGATTGTTTTTATTGGCTGTTTGTCATAACTGTCTGTTTTAACGTAATTTGTATCAAAATAAATGATTGCCGTATGGAGGTTTTCAGGCAATAATGCCATCCCGTTTATACGGGGCTTTTATAAAAGGAGGTATCATGTTTTACCGCCTCGCACGATCTGCAATTTTTCAACTTGATCCAGAAAAAGCGCATGATCTCGCAATGCAAAACTTCTCTCGCTTTACCGGCACTCCTCTAGATTTATTCTATCGTCAATCTATTCCAGATCATCCTGTTGAAGTAATGGGATTAACGTTCAAAAATCCTGTTGGCCTTGCGGCTGGCCTTGATAAAAATGGCGAATGTATTGATGCATTTGGTGCTATGGGTTTTGGCTTTGTTGAAGTTGGTACGGTAACACCACGACCTCAACCAGGTAATGATAAGCCTCGTCTATTTCGTTTAATTCCTGCTGAAGGCATTATCAACCGCTTTGGTTTTAATAACCTAGGGGTAGATAATTTAGTTGAGAATGTTAAAAAAGCGAACTACGACGGTATCATCGGCATTAACATTGGTAAGAACAAAGATACTCCTGTAGAGAATGGGGCAGAGGATTACCTCATCTGTATGGATAAGGTTTACCCATATGCAGGATATATTGCTATCAATATTTCTTCACCAAACACACCAGGACTTAGAACATTACAGTATGGTGAGATGTTAGATGATCTGTTATCTCAGCTAAAAGCGAAACAAGCTGAACTGGCAGAGCTACATGGGAAATATATCCCACTAGCACTTAAGATCGCACCAGATCTTGACGATCATGAGATTGAACAAATTTGTGACTCATTACTTCGTAATAAAATTGATGGTGTGATTGGTACTAATACCACATTAGACCGTACCTTAGTTGAAGGCATGAAGCACTGTGATGAGATGGGTGGCTTAAGTGGTCGTCCTCTTCAGAACAAAAGTACCGCTGTTATTGCTAAAATGGCGGAATGCTTAAAAGGTGAGATTCCAATTATTGGCGTTGGTGGTATTGATTCTGCAATTTCTGCTCGTGAAAAGATGCAAGCAGGTGCAAGTTTGGTTCAGATTTACACCGGCTTTATCTATCACGGTCCTAAATTGGTTAAAGATATCGTTATGGGCTTGAAGTAATACAAATTTGTGTGATGAAGCTAAAAAATTAGTGTAATTTTCTGCGAAATTTGTCAAAATTACGGCGCATAAAGAGTAAGAAGGGGATATTGTTTCCCCTTTTTTTTCGCCTGAACCTTATTAAAATAACTAGCAGTGTTTATTTATGTGATCAGTGATGTTGCATAAGACCAAAGTTGGAGCGTAACCGTGTTAAAACCAAATGACTCATGGATGTGGTATTTTGACCAACAAGAAGATGCATTAATGCTTGATCTCGGTGATGAGATGGTCTTTCGCGTAGCAACTCCAAAGAAGTTCTTTACTCCTGAAGCTTATAATACGCAAACTTTCACAGTTGATGATGCGGACGTGTATCAATGCTTCAAAGAATCCATTACACACCTAGATATCTCTCTTCCTCGCAAGGCTGAACTTGGACTTAATGCCGTTGCGGTTGCCCGTTTCCATAAACCGATTATGCCAAAGAGTTGGTTTTTTGCTTCATCTGGCGTTGATTATCAACCAGAGCTTGGAGAACTGATTACGCTACAAACTGAGTTTGGTGAAGCTCAATTTCTTGTTATCGAAACAGGGGATTGCGCATCGTTGTGTATGCAAGCGACTATAGAACCACTTACACTGAATTCAAGCAAAGAGATGACTTTCTGCGAAGTGATTAAAGTCATGAACGATCGCATAATTCCATTTTCTGCTGAACAAGAAGACTACTTAGCGTTAGTGGGTTAGGTGTTTTTATTATCCTTTCATCATCTGCTGTAAATAGGGCATTTTATTGTCTGCTTATCTTTCCCAAATACGCCTATTTTGAGTAGTTCCCCGTAATTGTTAATCCCTTTATCTCTGCAAAACAGCACTTCTTTTATATCCCGTAGCTATCACTCCAGATTGATATCACGTGGCGCTAATGCTTATCTCATTTCCTAATTACAGCATCTAATATCTAATCCTATTTTTCGCGCGCTGCAACTCAAAAATCGTTATCAAATTTTCTTAATGTCAAAATAATTCGGCTGTTTTGTATGTGATTTAGGTCGAATTATTGATGTTTAAAAAAATATTTTGTCATCCTCTTTATTGGAATAATCAGTGATTTTACTGCTGATAGTGAGCAAAAATTCCTCAATTAATTATCTTGTGTAATAAAAGAACAAAGATGAAAGTGGCTTGTTTGAGCGTCTGCTAGCTTAATGCTTATAGGGTATTGGCTGGATAAGGTTGTCGAGATGATTGATGACTTGTTAAATATTACTGTTATTTATCATTGTGTTATGGTGTTTGTTTTTATGTGTAAACAATGAGGTTTTGGCAGATTTTAATGGATGGCAAAGAGTTTGATAAAGGTGTTATTGCTAGTTTTGGTGGGACTGTTTCCGCTGGTGGATAAAGAGCCTTGTGCATGGAATATCAAATTCAGTTCTGGGAAATGCGTTGTGATTGATGAAAATTTATTAAGTTAGTAATTTTTCTAATTCTTTATACGAGGTATTTGGTGTTAAATCAGGTATACTTTCGCCTATCAACAGCGTGAAAAGAACTCCATGAATCAGTATTTAGCTATTACATCCCGTGGACTAGAAAATCTACTAGCGGATGAATTGAAAGAATTAGGCGCGCATGACATTAAAGTTGTGCATGCCGGTGTGCGTTTTAAAGCAACTCAAGCTGAGGCTTATCGTTGCTGTCTTTGGACTCGTATCTCATCGCGTATCATTTACGTATTGAGTGAATTTAATGTTCGTAATGACCTAGACCTGTATTTAGGTGCAACGGCGATTAACTGGAATAACTATTTTGGTAGTAACACCCGTATTGTGGTGGATTTTAACGGTACAAACCGCGAAATCCGTAATAGCCAATACGGTGCAATGAAAGTTAAAGACGCCATTGTTGACCGTTTTACCAAAATGGATCTAATGCGCCCATCTATCGATCGTGAACGCCCTGATTTACGTATCCATGTTCGTCTATCTGGCGAAAAAGCCATTCTTGGTTTAGATATGGCAGGCAGTGGTTTACACCAGCGTGGTTATCGTAGTGAAGCGGGTAAAGCGCCATTACGCGAAACGCATGCTGCTGCATTAGTGATGAAGAGTGGTTGGACGTTTGAGCAACCTCTACTAGATCCTATGTGTGGTTCTGGTACGTTAGTGATTGAAGCGGCAATGATAGCTGCTGAAATTGCACCAGGTATCAAGCGTAAGCGTTGGGGCTTTGAAGCACTGAAAGACTTCGACAAAGAAGCTTGGCTTGAAATTCACGCAGAAGCAAAAGTAAAAGCACGTCGTGGTCCTGCCAAAGCAAAAGAGATCGTTAAAATTTATGGTCGTGAGCTTGATCAACGTGTTTTAGCCATTGCTCGTGATAACGCCGGTCGTGCTGGTGTTTCTGAGTTAATTGACTTTGAACGTGGCGATGCAATGCACCTAATGGCACCAGAAGGTTTCTCTGATGGTGTGATTTTGTGTAACCCTCCATACGGTGAACGTCTAGGTACTACACCAGAGTTGATTGCTCTGTATACCGAATTTGGTCAACGTCTGAAATTGGCGTTTACAGGTTCTCGCGCTGCGATTTATTCTGCTTCAAACGAATTGTTAAGCTGTATGCGTATGCGTGCTGACAAGCAGTTTAAACTTCGCAACGGTGCTTTAGATTGTGTACTAAAAACGTACCTAATCACCGGTGGTAGTGTTAAGAAAGAAGAAGGCCAAAGTGAAGGTGTGGTTGAAGAAACTGAAATTGCACCAGATTTTGCGAACCGCTTGAAGAAAAACATTACTAAGCTGTCTAAATGGGCTAAACGCGAAGGTATTGAATGTTACCGTTTGTATGATGCTGATCTGCCAAACTACAATGCGGCAATAGACCAATACAAAGATTACATTGTGATCCAAGAGTATGCAGCACCTAAGACGATTCCAGAAGAGGTGGCTCGTCGCCGTTTAATGGATATCATGCGAGCAACGATTGCGGTTACTGGCGTTGATAATAGCAAAGTGATCTTAAAAGTTCGTGAGCGTCAGAAAGGCAAAAATCAATACCAGAAATTATCGAGTGTTGAGCGCTTTATGACCGTAAGCGAATACGACGTGAAGTTAAAAGTGAATCTATACGATTACCTAGATACTGGCGTATTCCTTGATCACCGTATTACTCGTCGCAAACTGGGCTCGATGGCAAAAGGAAAAGATTTCCTAAACCTATTCTCATACACAGGTTCTGCAACTGTTCACGCTGCATGTGGTGGTGCTAAATCTACAACGACTGTTGATATGTCAAATACCTACCTAGAGTGGGCAAAAGACAATATGAAGTTAAATGGTCAGGTAGGTCGTCAGCACAACTATATTCAAGCTGACTGCTTACAGTGGCTACAAGAGTCGAATGAAAGCTTTGATCTTATCTTTATTGATCCGCCAACATTCTCTAACTCTAAGCGTATGAAGCAGACATTTGATGTTCAACGTGACCATATCATGTTGATGGAAAATCTAAAGCGTATGCTGCGTCCTGAAGGCCAAATTGTTTTCTCTAACAATAAACGCCAATTTAAGATGGATTTAGAGGCACTAGCAGAATTAGGTCTACAGGCGAAGAATATCTCTGATAAGACGTTACCTATGGATTTCGCTAAAAATAAACAAATTCATAACTGCTGGATCATAACTCACAAGGAAGATTAGTGGTAATCACACTATATAGTACACAAGGATGTCATCTGTGCGAGCAAGCTTATCAATTGCTCGTACAGGCTGGAGTTCAGGATCGTGTTCAAACCATAGATATTGCGTTAGATGATACGCTGTTTTCTCGTTACGGTGTCACGATTCCTGTTCTCTCTTTATCTCATATCCCTTCAGTAGAGCTCAATTGGCCTTTTGATATCACTCAATTACGCGATTGGCTCTCTCACAATAATCTGGTTACTCAAGATGGCATTAATTAATATCAGCAATGCACAGCTGGCTTATGGCGATCATCCTCTATTAGATAAAGCAGAGTTTGTTCTGCAGCCCAATGAACGTGTTTGTTTGGTTGGTCGTAATGGTGCAGGTAAATCCACTCTGATGAAAGTTATCGCAGGGGAGATATTACTTGATGACGGTAGCATTCAGCGTCAATCTGAATTGGTGGTTTCACGTTTGGAACAAGATCCACCGCGTGATGCAGAAGGCACAGTCTTCGATTACGTTGCTGAAGGTCTTGCGGATGTAGGTACATTACTGCGCGAATACCATCAGCAATTGGATTTGATTACAGCAGATCCTAGTGAATCAAACATTAATAAGCTTGCTCGCATTCAAGAGAAATTGGATCATGCAAATGCTTGGCAAATCGATACGCGTATCACCCAAGTATTAGAAAGTTTGAATCTAACGGCAAATACACTACTAACTGACCTGTCTGGTGGTTGGCAACGTAAAGCTGCGCTTGCTCGTGCTCTAGTGTGTGATCCTGATATCCTGTTACTTGATGAACCGACTAACCACTTGGATGTAACAACTATTGAGTGGCTTGAAGGTTTCTTAAAAGAGTTCCGTGGTTCAATTATCTTTATTTCTCACGACCGTGCGTTTATTCGTTCGATGGCAACGAGAATTGTCGATCTCGATCGTGGTCAATTAAGCTCTTTCCCTGGCGACTATGAAAAGTATCTTGATGAGAAAGAAGAGCAACTGCGTGTTGAGGCTGAACAAAATGCTGAGTTTGATAAAAAGCTAGCTCAAGAAGAAGTCTGGATTCGCCAAGGAATTAAAGCTCGTCGTACTCGTAACGAAGGCCGTGTTCGTGCCCTCAAACAACTTCGTAATGAGCGTAGTGAACGCCGTGAAGTGCAGGGTAAAGCCGACATGCAACTTCAAGAAGCTAAACGTTCGGGTAAAATTGTATTTGAAGCAGAAAATATTTCGCATTCGTTTGGTGATCAAGCCATCATTAAGGATTTCAGCTTTAATGTAATGCGTGGTGATCGTATCGCATTAATTGGTCCTAATGGTTGTGGTAAGAGTACGCTATTAAAGATTTTACTTGGTCAGCTAGAGAATAGCGGTGGCAAGTTCCATTGTGGTACTAAACTTGAAGTGGCTTATTTTGACCAGTATCGCGAAATACTGGATCCTGAAAAGACTGTGATGGATAACTTGGCTGATGGTAAACAAGAAGTGGTTGTGAACGGTAAGAGCCGTCATGCGCTTGGTTACCTACAAGACTTCTTATTCCATCCTCGTCGTGCTCGTACACCAGTAAAAGCACTATCAGGTGGTGAGAAAAACCGACTATTGCTCGCAAAATTGTTTTTAAAGCCAAATAATTTATTGGTACTCGATGAACCAACCAACGATCTTGATATCGAAACTTTGGAACTTTTAGAAGAAATTCTTGCCAATTATCAGGGTACGTTATTATTGGTAAGCCACGACCGTCAATTTGTTGATAATACTGTGACAACAAGCTGGATTTTTGAAGGCAACGGTGTTGTGAATGAATATGTAGGTGGTTACCATGACGCACAGTCGCAACGAGAAAATTCTTTAGCTAATATTGCCAAAAAAGAAGCTGAAGAACGTGAACTGGCGAAGAAAAAAGAAGAACAACAGAAACAGCGTCAGGCAAACCGTCAACGTAGTTCAAAGAAACTGTCTTACAAACTGCAGTTAGAACTTGATGAGTTACCGGCGAAAATCGAACAATTGGAAAACGACATTGCAGAACTTCAGGAGAAGATTAACGATCCTGGTTTCTTTGCTGATGTGAAAAATGATACTCAGGCAGTTCTGACTCTACTTGCAGAGAAAGAACAAGCATTTGAAGTAGCATTTGAACGTTGGGAAGAGTTAGAAGCAATGCAGAAGGAATCCTAATGCAACATAAGATGTTAAAACTTTCTACGCTAGCTGTGCTAATTGCTGGTGTTACTCAGGCTCAAGCAGCTGTTTATAAGGTTGTGGAAGTCGCGACGCCAGATAACCAATCAAATGCGCTTGCAACTGATTATTATCCAAACCATGATCGTTCTGGCTCAACGGATCAGTTTAAGAATAACGCGGTAGAGTTTTACGCTCAAAGCATTGCACAAGACGGCACTGTTGTTGGTAACAGTCGTTTTGGTAATGATGGTATTAATTATTCAGATGTGGTTGCATTCCATATGGATAATTATCAGCGTATTAATGATTACAATGAGTTATATCGTTACTGTCGTGATAATCTAGGCTTTAATACTTGTGATGTATGGGCTGAAATGCGTTATTACGGTAAGAACTATAACCGTAATGAAGCTGATGATGGCACTGGTTTTGGTGGTTTACGTACTGAACAAGCGGCTTGGTGGAATGGTTATTTTGCCAATGCATTACCTTTTGTTTACGGTCAAACAAACTATTTATCAACCTTTGCTGGTGATGCTTCTCGTTATGCAGATCAAGATAAACTTGGTTCTATTGTTGACGGTGGCGATCATGTTACTGCAAACGCAATGGTTCTTGGTGCGTTAAACAGCAATACTGTATATGGTGTGACTAGCTCTGCTTATTTCAATAACAATTCACGTTTTGCTCGTACTTTTGCTAAGCGTGGTTTCGTTAATGATCTGTCTGCTTCTTCATCTACAGAATTGAATCCAATTGGCGACAACGCGCTAGTAACTAAAATGGGACAATCTGTTGCTAACCATGCAGTTAAGTTACCAAGCGGTGATCTTCTGGTTGTTGGTAGTGCATCTTATACTCCATCTAATTATGATGATGGTGATAAGCTGCCTGATTATGATGATATTGATGGCGGTAATGTAGACGCAAGCAAAGGCCGAGCTAACTATAACGTTGATACATTTAGAAAATGTAAAACAGAACCTGATAGCATCTATAGTAACTGGGTATGTCAGTTCACCAGTTATGCAAATAAAGCTGCATTTTGGGTAGTTAAAGCTGGTGATACTTCAGTTAAAGGACAAGAATTGGCAAACTCAGGCTTAAATTCTTTAGATCCTGATGATAATGACCGCTCATTCCAAGGTAATGCTAAATCTGTTGCGCTAGTTAATGGTAAACCTGTAGCCGTTGGTTACTCTACCGACTATGTACGTAATGACTATTACGCAAATCGAGCAGCAGTGTTCACTCCTAAATCTGACATGGACATTAATAATCCTAAAGCAGATGATTGGAGTATTAAGTTTATCCCTGGAACTGAAATCACTGATGGAGATGACCGTAAACTATCGTACTCCATGGCTACAGCGATTAATGATAATGGTAAAGTAGCAGGTGTTGCTAAGAACTTTAACTCCGAAGATCGTTCTTATGCTGAGCGTATGTTTATTTATGATAATGCATCGAATCAGACTAAGTTCTTAACTTCATCAGTAAACAGTTTGTTCTTTAACGGTAGTAACGGCTATTTATCTTCTATCAATGATGCAAATAAAGCTGTTGGCTGGGTTGATATTGAAAAAGTAAACCAAGTTGATGGTCGTGAGCGTCGTCAGCGTGCATTCCTATACAATGATGGCCAAGCTGATGGTGCACTAACCGCAAACGGTGCGTGGTTAGTCGATGACCTAACTAATGGTGGAGCTGAGTCTGCTCATAACAACCAATACCGTATTGCTCAAGCAACGGGTATTAACGATAAGGGTGAGATTTCTGCAACAGCCTTGAAGTGTACTTCTGATGGCGTGACACCAAAACAATACTCTGATACGTCACCATTGGCTCAGTGTGATGGCTATGAGGTACTGACTGCAGTTAAGCTTGAGCCTGTTGCTGGTGGTACGATTGAACCTCGTAAAGATGTAGAAGAACCAGTAAAACGCTCTGGCGGTTCACTTGGTGTGCTTGCTTTGACAGTACTAGGCTTTATTGGTTTCCGTCGTCGTAAATAATTTTTAACGAAATTATCATAATTGAATTCGGGCTCACATTTGTGGGCCTGAATTGTTTTTAGGGGTTGAACATTTGGCCAAAATCGATCATGTTTATATCTGGACTGGTTAAAAACCACTCCAATTGAAACAAATCTGTTAAGGATGAGGATCGAACTATGAAGAGACAAAAGCGGGATCGTTTGGAACGTGCTCAAGCTCGAGGTTATCAGGCTGGGTTAAATGGTCGTTCGAGTGAAACATGTCCGTATCAAGGTGTTGATGCCCGTACAAACTGGCTTGGCGGTTGGCGTGAAGCCCGAGAAGATCTACAACAAGGTCTCATTAAATAACCCCCTCATGGTTAACCTTATTTAGCCCCTTAAGGAGAGGGGCTTTTTAATGTCTACGATTTAGTTTTATCCCTGAACCACGTCCCTAAAAATATAATTTATACAAAATAAAAAAGGCCACCGAAGTGACCTTATTGTAGAAGAGGCTATAACAATATCTTTTTTCATCTATTGTTATTTCAAATCGCTCTCTTAGAAGCTGTCTGTGTCTTTAAATAGACCAACTTTTAAATCTTTTGCTACGTAAATTTCTTTACCATCAACCAGAACACGACCATCTGCTACGCCCATAATCAGTTTACGGTTGATAACACGTTTTAGCTGAATGTCGTAAGTGACTTTTTTGGCTGTTGGTAGAATCTGGCCTGTGAATTTCACTTCACCTACACCCAGAGCACGGCCTTTACCTTCGCCGCCACTCCAACCCAGGAAGAAACCAACAAGCTGCCACATCGCATCAAGACCAAGACAACCAGGCATGACAGGGTCACCTTTAAAGTGGCAATCAAAGAACCAAAGGTCAGGATTGATATCAAGTTCAGCATGAATAAAACCTTTACCGTGCTCACCACCTTGATCGGTAATTTCAACGATACGGTCCATCATTAACATATTGTCTGATGGCAGAGCAGGGAAGTTTGGTCCATGCAGTTCACGTTTGCCACATGCTACTAAGTCTTCGTAAGAGTATGAATTCTGGCGTGTCATGAGATAAAAATCGCTCCTTAACAAGTATGGGAGCAATTTAGCTTACACATGTACGCTAAACAACTCGGATC
Source organism: Photobacterium damselae subsp. damselae (assembly GCF_038086725.1). Taxonomy (NCBI): domain Bacteria; kingdom Pseudomonadati; phylum Pseudomonadota; class Gammaproteobacteria; order Vibrionales; family Vibrionaceae; genus Photobacterium; species Photobacterium damselae. The sequence goes on along the minus strand of NZ_CP146970.1, from coordinate 1,679,000 downwards.
AGTTCTGGACAAACCAGTTCTGAATTGTATTACGAATGCGAGAGAAGATATTTTCTTCTGGATACATACCACCTAGATGAAACAGTTCGATACGTTCTGCTATTTTCGCCAGGATAGTATCAGTATCATCCTCTTTTCCTCTAAATGTTTGTCCCATCAAACGAGGGATGGCTTCATCAACATTTTCTACTGTCCAGATATGGAATTGTCCAGATTTGATCGCTTCGATAACTTCATCATTTAAGCAAAGACTTGATAGATTGGTTTTCGGCAGAATAACACCTTGATTACCTGTAAGACCGCGATGAACACAAACCTTATAGAATCCTTCAATCTTCTCGTTGACACCGCCTACCGCTTGTACACGTCCAAATTGGTCTACTGCACCGGTAACTGCAATCTCTTGGTTAATCGGCTGAACAGAAAGTGCTGAGACTAAAGCACAAAGCTCTGCTAAAGAGGCACTGTCACCGTCAACTTCAGAGTAAGATTGTTCAAATACAATAGATGCTGAGAATGGAAGGGCTTGATCTAAATTTAATGCAGTAGATAAAAATGCTTGCATGATCATCATGCCTTTAGCGTGGATATTACCACCAAGCTCAACTTTACGTTCAACATCAGAAATATCGCCATCACCAAAGTGAACTACACAAGAGATACGAGCCGGTTCTCCATAAGACATCGGATGCCCTGGCATTTCAACAACGGTTAAGCCATTGACCTGACCGACTTCCTGTCCTTGGCATTCAATCACGACTTGACCATGATGAATATCGGCAATTGCACGCTCAGGAAGATAAGACTCTCGATACAACTTAGCATTAAGCGAGGCTTTTAAGTGTTCACGAGTAATCTGTTGGTTTTCAGATTCAATACTCGCTTCAGACAATACATTGGTATGCCACAACAAACAAAGAGGTACTCGGGATTGATCTTCAGCGTAGCGAGCACCTGCTGATAGTAACGCTTCAACAGCATCACTGTCGGCAAGATCAGGCAATTGACTGCGTTTAGCGATAGCTTTGACATAACGTAAATAGTCAGGAAGGCTTTGCTCGGTGAGTAAGAGGTCTTGTTCAAACTCACCATACATGGCAAAACCTGCAGATAAGTCCGGTTCTGCTTCATCAAGATCAGCCATCAAGAATCGGTCACCAACTAATACTAGCTTAACATTGAGTTTTTCAGCCGTTGGTAATGGGTAGGCTTTTTTAGGTTCAGAAGGTTGCCATTCAAGCTCACCATTCATTAATACGCTTTTTAGTCGACTCCAAGCTCCAGGATTGGCAATTAATGCACCTACCGATAGAACTAAGTAACCATTGTTTGCTTGATGAATAAGACCGTGTTTTACATTATATGTAACAACTTTTGCATCACTTGATGGTGGATATACCGTACCAAAAAGCGATTGCTCGGTAACATATTCGCTGGTCACGACAATTGGATCTGTGATTGATGATTGCTCTAAGCTTAGCTGGGATGTTTGCTTCTGAATTCTTTCTTGTTCGTACTTAGTCAGAAGCTCAATCACATAATCGCGGTAAATTTTATTATCAGGAGCAGTCACGCGAAGGACACGAGGCTGAATAGTGATCGCGGTAAAACGGCGTACGGCATCTGCTAGGCGTGGTTGAAGTAACCCAGTATCTGCTGGCGCTAATTCGTTATAGTTTTCTAAGACATTACGGTACGGCGTGTAATCAGGGATCAATGTACGCCACGATTCTTCATGCATATCTCTAAATTCTTTTTTCTTTTAGTACTGTGAAAAGGCCAGCAGTATAATGCAATAAGAGCGAGCATAATAGGGACTTATGTCTGTAATTTCGCAAAATCATTGACTTAACTGCGTATGCATTGATGGAACAATTGTGATTTCGCTCCGTTATGGTTACACTGTAACGATATCGTGTTGGTGAGGAAGAAAGAGATCTTATGAAATATCAGCAGCTTGAAAATCTTGAAGCCGGTTGGAAATGGGCTTATCTGGTCAAAAAATGGAAAGAGGGTGAAGCGATTACCCGTTATATTGATTCGAGTGAAGTTGAAGCTGCTGTCGAACAACTTCAATCTTTAGAGCATGAACCAACAAAAGTGCTTACTTGGATTGATAATCATATGTCTCCAGCTCTAGAGATCAAACTTAAACAAGCTATTCGAGCAAAACGTAAACGTCACTTTAACGCCGAACAGGTACATACTCGAAAGAAATCTATCGATCTTGATTATCGGGTTTGGGAAAAGTTGGCGGAAAAATCAAAAGAACTCGATTCTACCTTATCTGATACGATTGAATACTTATTGAGTGAAAGTAGTCGAACAGAGAAGGCCAGTAAAACGGTTTTAGACTTAAAAGATGATTTAACTCGTTTACTTGATATGGACGCATAATAGAGTTTTAACTAATTAACCGATTATAACGTCTCTTTTTTATCAGCCTTTCAATCGGTTAATCAATTTGGCTAGTAATTTGCTTACTATTTGTAATCTACAATTGATTTGAATAATAGAGCAAAGCGCACAATAACATTGAAAGGAGCTTATGATGGAATATGTAATCCTACTCGCCGTGGTTGTTATTTTCATTGTTTTTAAAGATCGTCCAATAATGCGTCTTAAATTTAAACAAGGCGAACTGGTTGAAGAGAAAGGCCAAATTCCGAATGGTTTTCGTCAAGCTTGTAAAGATATTGGCCATAAGATGCCATTTGATGGGGTAGTGAAAGTCTATAAAACCCGTTTTCAGACAAAACTTGTTTTCTCTAAGCAGATCCCAAGTAAAGTTAAACAACGCATTAATAATGTTTTTCCTCATAGTGTTAATACGAAGAAACAAGGTAAGAGAGCTTAATGGTAACTCCACACGCTTTACGATTAACCCAAGGGCAAGATCTTCGTCAATCTATTCTTGATTATGTCGTTTCTTCTGGTATTCAAGCCGGTTCCCTTGTAACTGGGGTCGGTTGTCTAGAGTCCGTTAATATTCGATTGGCCAGTGCAACTCAATGTCTAGAACTGTCAGGCCCATTAGAAATTCTATCCTTGGCAGGGACATTAACGCCTGAACATGTTCATATTCATATATCTGTTGCAGATAAGGAAGGGCATGTATATGGCGGGCATCTCCAACCAGGTTCTATCGTTTCATATACATGCGAGCTTTGCCTAGTTGCTTATGATAATTTAGCCTTCAGTCGTGCGTTTGATACATCAACAGGTTATACCGAGTTGGCTATTTCATCTCGTTAATTAGGTCGATATTTATTATGAAGAGAGGCAATATTAACTTATGGCTTCTCTTTTTTTATATAGTTAAATAGAGCTGACTGAGCTTTGATATGAGCATCCAATAGTTGCTTTAACTGTTCTAATTCTTCTTCTACCGCTTTTCTTCGTTCCGTTTCTTCCGCCAGTTGCTTACCAATATCAACCGCGAGGTATCCACCTTTAATTAACGCTTTGGTTGTGACATTGGTATTTGTTAACGACTTGAGTTCTTCTATCATGTAGTAGTGAGATTCGATATCTCTTATAGTTATAGCCATTAGATAGCATTCTCATATGTATTCATTTGATTTAATTTACAATGATAGCTTTTATCCGAGAGACCATTCAAGTGATTTCTTTGTTTTGCTATCATAAAAAAGAAGTATAAAACCCCTAATGCACTATAACTTTAATGTGTGTTAATTAAAAAGCACTCCGAAGAGTGCCCATCTTAACTAATTTGTTGACCTTGCATCACGCTATTTAAAGGTACGATCTCGCCAGATTTACTTCTATAAATACCTCTGTGATCACGAATCAGTAAACTGTTACCTGATGTAAGGGTTTCTATATAAAAGCTTTTAAACTTTAAATAGTACTCTTGATTTGCACCATTACCTTGCATACCTAATACATAGTAATGATCAAATAATCTAAAAAACCAACCGTTTAACTGCTTAGTTAAAATCACTTTTTGTTCTTTATCATAAACGACTAATTGCTCTTTTATTCTGCCATGTTGAAGCGTCATCTTTAGCTTTTCTTGCGATAAAGAAGGATAGGATGTTGAAAAATGATATTTGGCTAGGGTAGTCATAGTTGAGTAAAAACCCTGAGCGCTAATCAATATGACTCCTAAGCCAATACCTAAAATAGCATTACGAAACATCACAAGAACCTTGCTTTATTTTATCTGAGTAATCAATAAAGTTGTCACCGATAACACCATACAATTGGTATCGTGAACAAATGCCACTTATAGGGTATGCAATCCATTTTGCAGCACCATCAGCTTGGTTTTGCTTGATTGTGTTTACAACAGGGTTCGGTAAATCAATCCCATCATAGATAACTGGTATTCCGTTTATCGTTTTTTCATCGATAAAGCTAAAATATTGCATGCCTATAAAATACGTTATAAAAAGAAATAAGAGGGTAACCATGTGATTTTTAGATGGTAACGTTATATCTATATTCTTTTTTGGTATTTCTAGTTTGTTTGCTGGTGGATTTTTACCGAGTGCTTGGATTTCTAAATTTTCGTCATTATCATTAAGGTCGCTTAGTACTGAATGAGTTAGATTGGCTCCATTAATTGCATAACCTAACTTTGCTCTGTAATAATAAGATTATTTTCATCAATCTCATTAAGTGCTGTTCTTAGATTCTTTATTGCAACTGTTAAAGAATTATTAGTTACAACTTTTCCTTGCCAGCACTCTTTTAGTAAATTCTCTCTATGTATAGTTTTATCTTTATTTTCAGCAAGATATGTAAAAATTAATACTTCTGATTTTGATACTTTTACTTCTGCTGAATCTGCACGTCGTTTAATAATTCTATTGGTTAAGTCAACATCAAAGCGTCCAAACTGCTTGATATCGATCACTGACTGGTTCATGAGTATAATTATTATTTCAAGTAAAACACTTTGCCAATAGGGCATTTTAACGAATAAGAATTGTTATTTCTATATAGATATTGTGTCAGAACATTAAACTTAGTACACAATCACATTAAACTATTTATTCCTAATGAAAATATTTGGTGGTTTACACCGATATTCCATTATACTTAATGAAAATTTAATGAATTGAGCCAGTTATGAAGTTTACACACATTGCACTATGTGCCTTACCATTTGTATCAATACCATTTTCAGCATTCTCGATGTCATGCGACAATCAAGGAGAGACCTTATCTTTATGGCAAAACAGCTCACCTCGTTCTTCATTGCTAGCATTTATTGATAAAGTGACAAATGTTAATAGTGCAGATTATGTTCCGGCTAATGAACGAATTGCTGTGATTGATAATGATGGTACATTATGGCCAGAAAAGCCTATGTATACTCAATTTCAATTTGCGTTCGACCAAATAAAAGCAAAGGCGAAAACAAACTTAGATTGGGGAGAAAAAACGCCATATAAATGGGTAGTGGATGGAAATATTCAAGAGGTCTTTAAACATAGTTGGTCTGCTCTTCTTCCTATCTTAGCGCAATCTCAGTCAGGCGTGACACCGTCACAATACAGTTCTGAAGTATTATCTTGGCTCAAGACTCATAAATCCTCTCGATTTAATCGTCCATACACATCTTTGGTTTATCAACCTATGATCCAAGTAATTGATTATCTTAAGGCTAATCAATTTGATGTTTATATTGTCACAGGAGCTGGTGCTGCTTTTGTTCGTCCATGGAGTGAAGCTATTTATCATATTCCAGCACAAAATGTGATTGGTACAACTTTTGGCTACAGCTATAAACAAGTGAATGGTAAAGCTCAGTTAGTTAAAAATGATAAGCTTATTTATGTTAATGATGGACCTCAAAAAGCCATCAATATCGAGACTATCATAGGGAAAAGACCCATTGTTGCAATTGGTAACTCAACAGGTGATGCTGCAATGCTTGACTGGACTACATCTCAAAAAGGTGAGAGCTTTGCGATGTTAATCCATCATACAGATCAAGAACGAGAGTGGAGTTATGGGCCAAGTTCTTTTGAGGGGAAATTTACCCCTGAGTTAATGAACCAGGCAAAAATACATGGATGGAATGTAGTTAATATGAAAAACGATTGGTGCCAAATTTTCCCAACAGAGAAAGAAGAGCGAAAATTGCCTTAATCAGAAAATAGGGCATTTAAATCCGAATTAGACAAAACTGAATTAATTTTGTCTTTAATGAATGTTCTAAATTCTATAGCTATAGGGTTAATATACTTGGGGTTTGTGGTGAATACAAAATGTAAAGGTAATGACTCAAATCCCCAATTTTTACCTACTATTTTAAGTTTGTTTTCCATTATTTCTGGATAAACATCGAGCAGAGATCGGTAACTGATCCCATATCCTTGCATCGTCCATTTCTTAATTACATCGCCATCATTTGCAGTACGATTACAGTCAACCGTAACTTGCTCTCTATTATGAAAACACCAATTAGAAAATACTTTTTCATTGATAATAAAAGTCAGACATGAATGTTTTAAAAGATCTTTTGGTCTTGATGGTTCTCCAAATTCTGATAAATATTTAGGTGAGGCGACTAATACTCGATAATTATTATGTGTCACAACAGAAGCTCGAAGCTCAGAATCAGGTAGAGTTCCATAACGAATGGCTAAATCTACTGGGTTTGATATTAAATTAATTTGAGCATCAGTAACAAACAGATTAATTTTTATATTTGGATGTTTATTAGTAAATTCATTAATCCAATTAAGCAATATGTTTCGCCCAAAGTCAGATGGAGCAGAAACATTAATCGAGCCCGAATAGTTTTGATGGTCTTTTAATGCGTCAATAGCTGAATCTAATATTTCTATCGCTTTTAATGATTTGTCATAGAAAAATTCACCATCAGTAGTTAATCGAATACTTCTTGTTGATCGTACAAGTAATTGAGTGCCGACTTCCTCTTCTAGTCGTTTAATTGCGGTACTTACCCCTGCTGATGTCATGTCGAGTTGCCTTGCAGTACCAGATATACTTCCAAGGTCTACAACTTTAATAAATAACCTGACATCGTTAATATTTTTCATTATTAACCAAATTTTATTTAAATGTGCATTAACTTTAAGTGTGTTTAAGGCATAAGACAATAGCATTATAGTACTTTCCATACGTTGAAGAGGATAAAACTTATGGAAAATACATTTAAATTGAAATCAATGATTACTCCTGCTTTACTATTAGGTTCAATGATGAGTGGAGCTATTCATGCGAATGATCTAGAAGTATATTCTGAGTTAAGCATTAGTACGCCTCCTGGGAATATTGCAGTGAGTAAAGATAATAGAAAGTTCATTAGTATTCATAGTTTCTTTGGGCCCGAACTTAGAATGGGTGAGTTATTAAAAGATGGATCTGTAAAACCATATCCAAATAAAGCTTGGGCTCTTGAACATAATGTATTTTCATTAAACGATGTTCTTGGTGTCAATATTGATGACAATGGTGTTTTATGGATGCTAGATACCTCGTCAGATAAGAGAGCGGGCCGTTTAGTCGGTTGGAATACAAAGAAAGAACAACTTGAGCGTGTGATTTATATTTCAAAGCCAACATTAAGCTCAGCTTCTTTTCTAAATGATTTTGCAATAGATCAGAAGAATAATTACATCTATATTGCAGATACTGCTTCGGGTGATAAGTCAGCCATAATTATTGTTAATTTAAAAACAGGACAAACCAAACGAGTTCTTGAGGGTAGTAAATTTACTGTTTATGAAGACATCGACATGGTTGTTGCTGATAGAAAAATAAACTTAGGTGGTCAGCCATTAAGGCTTGGAGTTAATCCAATTACGATCAGTCCTGACTATCAATGGGTTTATTTTGGAGCCATGAATGGTAAATCCTTGTATAGAATTAGTACTAAATATCTATCAGATTTTAATTTAACAGATCAAGAGTTAACTAAACATATTGAACGTTACGGTGACAAACCAATTTCTGATGGTATTACCGTTGATAGTGAAGGGAATGTCTATGTAACCTCGGTAACAGATAATTCTATTGGTATTGTTAAACCTGATGGTTCATATAAAACTCTTTTCAAAGATAAAATGATCAATTGGTCTGATGGTTTTGCTTTTGGCCCTGATAGCAAAATTTATGTTACGGTTAATCAACTTCAAAATTCACCAGTATTAAATCCATCGGTTAAATTTACGCCTAAAACAACGAAGCCATTTAAAGTTCTGCGCTTTGATTCATTATCATCAGGAACTGTCGGGCGATAAATCAATCAAAGCGATACAAAATAAAGCAAGTGTGACGCTGTAACATTTCAAATATTATAGTCAATGAAAGGCAAAGGGCTTCTAAATAGAAGCCTTTGTCTTATCTATTAATGGACTTTTTTCTTTGGTCCATATCGAACCATATCTTTTCCATTATCATAAACTTCTTGTGATACCCAGCGACCTAAAAGTAATTGGTGTTTATCATCAAGTACTGCAACAAAAGGGCGACCATTTGCATTGTTAGTCGCTAAGGCAACACCCGCAACATTGGTCAATCCCATGCCACCATTTTCAATAGATAGAAGGAAGCTTTCTAGTTGCTCTAGTGTTTCAATAATAATCGAGTCGTCAATCATACGTTATATTCTATTTTTCGTTGAAGTTATATGAATTATACCTGAAATAATATCTTGTCAGCACAAAAAATACGTTCTACATTTCATTGAGTAGAGGTATTTTTTATGGTGTGTATGAATAGGTATAAAGGTTTTACCTTAACTGAATTGGTCGTTGTTATTGTGATTTTAGGGATACTTGCTGTAGTAGCAATGCCAAAATTTTTAAATCTACAACGAGATGCAAGAATTGCAGATCTTAAAGGGGCAGAAGGAGCTTTAAAATCTGCTAATGGCATCGTATATGGGAAAGCAGCAATAAAAGGGGTTGCAGAACAAGAAGCAAATGATTGGAATAATTCAAGTGACTCAACATTGCTTATTGATGGTAAAACAGTAAGTTTGCATTATGGCTATATACTTCCTACTGAATGGAATATTAGAGCCATTATGAGTATGAATAAGAGTGACTGGAGTGTCCTAAGTACTGGAACTCGTTATGGGCCAGCATATATTATCCCTAAATCAGCTCCTGGCTTTCAAACTCAGTCAATAAGTGCAGTTGAACAATCTAAATGTTACTTATCTTATTATTTTTATAGAAGTGGCATCGTGGATGGAAAGCCTGTTAATTACAAAGTTCCAGTCTATAAACTCGAAATAGCAGGCTGTTAATTGTAGTTATAACTGCCTAATAGATTTAGGCAGTTATTCAAATTAGAGATATTATTCAAATAGATTTAATAGGATTATTTTTAATCCTATCTTTTAAGGAGATATAAAAAATGACATCAACAATAAATGTATATATTTGAATAACAATAATTATCATAAATGGGATTGCACCAATAATCGCAATCTGCTTATTAAGATTAATATCATTATAATAAGTAAGTATTATAGTGAGTGAAGAGATTAATAGACAATAGAGCAGAGTGATACGTCGCTTATCATTTTTTATTAAGGTATCAATAGTATTAACAGAGGAGTCAATACTAGTAATAATGAAAAGAGATAAAAGTATAATTGATGATGTAGAGAGAAAGGTTGAAAACGGTAATTGTTCATAAAAGGCAAATAGACCATAAGTGAAATCTTTTTTAGTTGCACTCAGTACTGGTTCTGAATATTTTATCAAAGCAGAACCAGAATAGATCGAAAACCATATCATTGAAGTTAGTGTAGGAATAAAAATCACAGATAAGATAAATTGTCTAACAGTTCTTCCTTTGCTTATCTTTGCTAAAAAGATTCCAACAAAAGGAGCCCAAGCACACCACCAGATGAAGTAATTGATTGTCCAATCTACACTCCATTGTTGTGACTTTTCATTTAGTTGAAAAGATAGTTTTGGCAGCAATAATATATAATCTTTAATTGAGTGCATGAAAATATGTAATATATTTTTTACGTCATTGGTGAAAAACACTGTGACTGCAAGTGTCAACATCAACATAACATTCAAAAGACTTAAAATACGAATTCCTTTTTTTATCGATGTGAATGATGATATACAGAAAAACAAAGATATTAAGATGACAATAATAATCCTACTATTGAATCCTTTCATAGTATTCGCTGTTAAATTCAATCCATCTTGAATTAAGCTTACTGAATTTGCAAAGGCTCCAGCGACACTGAAAATGATAGTGAAAACAGTAATAATATTTATAATATCGAAAAAGATAGAATTATTTGATTGTTCTATAAAAGGCGAGGTTAACGATAGATCTTTGTTCCTAATATATCGGAACCATGCATATGACAAACCTACAATAGTGTAAATTGACCAAGCATGTAGTCCCCAATGAAAATATGTTATTGCCAATACATTAGATACACTATGACTTTCAGTTACTGTTAAATTATTGAAAAATAAATAATGATAAGCAGGCTCTGCGATACCCCAAAAAACTAGTCCAGATCCCATACCAGTAGTAAATACCATTGTTATCCAAGAAATATAGGAGTAATCAGGCTGGCGATTACCTAAACGTGTTTTACCAATTGGGAATAGAGCGAGAATGAAACAAAGAATAACAACTAATGATGTAGTAATTAAAATTGGTCTAGCTAATATTACTGATAGTTTATTTGATATCCTACTTAATATAAAAACAGCCTGATTAGGGAAAATTAAAAATATAAACGATGACAAAAGGATGCCACCATAGAGAAAAAAGGTAGCCAGTTTCTGCTACCTGATAATTTAATCTTTATCATTATTAATTAATACATCGTATTGGGATTCATACTTGTATTTGGAATAATTTGCATTGAGTCCCAATGTTCAACGATCTTTCCATTATCATCAAAACGGAAAAAATCCATAGTGACGTACTCATCGCCATCAGGCCATGTTTGGTGAGTATGTAAAGCTACTAAGTTTTCCTCCGCTATAGCGCGAACAAACTCAATAGTTTTATTGGGATAATCGCAATACATTCTCTCAAAGTAATCAATAAATCCATTTTTACCATCAGGTACAAGTGGGTTATGTTGAATGTATTCATCACCGACATACAATTCAACGGCTTCTTTGGGGTTACCAAGAAAAGCCATATTGTAAAAACTAATGGCAGTAACTTTGTTTTTCGATTGTATAGTAGTCATGGTTTTGCACCTTGTATTCAAATCTAGCCAGACTCTGGATATTGATACGAAACGAGTAGTGAAGCCAATAGCATCTATAAGTTAATATATAAATCTGCGCTAAGTTCATAGGACATTTCTAAATGGGACTCACTTTAAAATTTCCTTATTATTCCCCGATAAAATGTCTCCTTTTAAGGTAGTTAATTAGTGGGAAATTGGGGTTATAGAGTAGGGAAGTCACGGCTTTTTTCTGGTACTGGGTTTAAATTGTTCAGGGTGAACTAAGACAGGATTGATGGCTTCAAGTTGCCGAATGGCTCGTTGTTGAGCGGTTCGTGTCGGGGCTTTTTTACTACGATTGCGTGTTTGTTGTTGCTCAAATTCTTGCTGTTTTTCCTGAGCAAATTTCAAAACGGCACCTAAACGTTTATTATCGACTATCTGGCCTTGGTCAATATCAGTCAGTTTATCGAACACTTTGAACGTGAGTTTTCGTTGGCCATATTGGATAGCAATGGTCCCATCTGGTCGGTCAAGCACCTTGTCGACTTGATTGATTAGTCGCTGATTTTCTTCCGTTGGATCAATAAGATAAACAACCTTATCATACTGAAATGTTAGCGATTTAGAGAGTTTTCGTAGTTCTTGCCAGGCAAAGATGTCATTTAGCTCATCCGTCATTTCCCGCACTGGCCGATGCATATCTTTGGGGTATTTCGCAGGTTTAGCAAAGCGCCGGTTAAAATCAGCGATAAAGTTGGGGAGCCACGCATTTGCTTGCTCGATAGTATCGATTCCTTGTAATCGCATTTCTTTAACTAAACGATCTTGCAACGTTTTGTTGGCTCGCTCTACACGGCCCTTAGCTTGAGAGCTGTTTGCACAAATCAATTCTATATTTAAATCATGCAATACACGACCAAACTGAGTCAATCGTTCGGTCTTTGCATCACGCTTGCTGACATGAAATACGGCATGACGATCACTGTAAAAAGCGGTGGGTTTTCCATGCTGTTCAAGGTATTCACGTGTTGCCACCATATAATCAAATGCAGATTCTGTTTCGCTAAAGCGCAAGTTCATCAGTTTGCCAGTGGAATCATCAATGAAAACCAACAGACAACATTTGTTACTGCGGCCTTCAAACCAATCATGATGTGAACCATCTATCTGAATTAACTCTCCATAACAATCACGGCGGTAACGAGGTTGGTAAACACGAGGCTTTCGTTTGGTATGAGGAACCCAGAGTCCATCTGCGATCATCCATTGACGGATCGTTTCAACAGACACATGAATATCATGGCGTTCAGTCAGTTTTTCATGGGCAAGAGTTGGACCAAAGTCTGTGTAATGCTCATGGAGGATCGCTAAGGTTTGTAGTTTTATATTTTCATCATAGCGATGATTGCCAGGTCGACCGCGTTGTAATGAGACCAAACCAGAAGCACCAAACTCAATAAAGCGTTTAACCAATCGGTAAACTTGACGAGGGCTTAAGTTAAGCTTCAACACCAGTCAGTCGTTTATCACAGATATCTTGGATAACTTTGATTCGCAGTAATTCATTATCAGTCATGGTTAACAACATCCACAGGCTCCAAAACAGCAAAGAAAAAGCGTCTTTTGAAGTTAGTTCAACATGACATTTCTAAATGGGACTTACACACTAAGTGCGCATTATGTATATTATGTTAAATAGGATGTCCAAGTTAATATAATCCAAGTCATATCTTTATAGATAACACTTTGTCTGCTCTACTCTTTAGTATGGATGATTTGAAAATAAGGGCTATTTAACAGTATTGGCAATTTACCATAAAATAGGTAATTTACATTTAAATTTAAGCTCTGCAGCAAATGTCCAGTTTGCTTAGTTCTTCAATTTATCTGCAAATTACCAAAGAAAAAAGATCATCTTTCAATGATCTTTTTTCTATCGATTGGCCTTTGCTAATTCGCAACGATGTGCTGGTATTTTTGTAGAATTGATGTGAGTTCTGAGCCTCGAATGGGTTTCGGTAAAAACTCATTCATGCCGGCTTCGTGATATTCTATTTGGTCTTGTTTCATTACATTTGCAGTTAAAGCAATAATTGGGATTTCAATTCCTTCACTACGAACAATTCGAGTGGCTTCCACACCATCGACTAATGGCATTGAAACATCCATAAAGACCAAATCAAATTTCTTGTGTCCATGACGAATTGCTTCAAGAGCTTCTTCACCATTATTGACGATGTGAACTTTATGACCTCTTTTCTCTAACATCAATCGAGCAACCATCTGGTTTGTAATGCTGTCTTCGGCCAGTAAAATATTCAAGCATCGGTTTGATGGCGGATATTGTTCAGGTTCATCAACCTCAATCGTCATCAACGGAACCACAATTGGTAAAATCACTTTAAAGCAACTGCCAATACCCAAGGAACTATCAAGTTCAATCTTACCGTTCATTTTAGAAATGAGATGTTTACTGATCGCCAGACCTAAACCTGTACCGCCATACTTACGCGTTATACTACTATCGGCCTGATGAAATGGATGAAACAAATTATTCTGTGCTTGTTTAGCTATACCAATTCCTGTATCTATTACTGAAATTTCAATATTATCTTCGACACGCCGCGCTAGAACTCGAACCGAGCCTGTACTGGTAAACTTGATTGCATTACCAATAAGGTTAAACATGATTTGAGCAATACGATTTTTATCACCACAGATAACACTTGGTACTGTTTGATCTATCTCAGCTTGAAGCAAAATGTTCTTATTACGAGCTTGCTCCGATAATTGATTAACAACCAAATTAATGCAATCTGTAATACTCATCTCACCGTTTGTTAGTTCAAAATTGCCTGACTCAATTTTAGATAAGTCTAAGATATCATTAATAATAGTAAGAAGTAGCTGAGCTGATTGATCCATCTGCTTAACCCACTCCATCTGTTCTTGGCGTAGACCAGAATCGGCTAAAGTATCCATTAAACCTAACACGGCATTTAATGGTGTTCGAATTTCGTGGCTCATCATGGCAAGAAATTGCGACTTCGCACTATTAGCACTTTCAGCTTGTTTTCTTGCTTCTTGGAGAGCAAACAGACGCTTCTTACGAGCCGTGATATTTTTTGATGTACCGCGGTATCCTAAAAAGTGATCATTCTTATCAAAATATGGCGTCCCCGTGAACGTGATCCATAAGCCCCCTTCAGATTCAGGCAACTGCCATTCGAAATCTTCAAAAGGTTCTTGTTGCTCGCATTTCTCTTTTAACTTTTGTTTTAGTTCGGGCTGATCGCGGAAAATATCTAATATGTTGGTCTGATCAATCATATGACCAGCAAGTTGTGGTGACGAAATATAAGTAAAGTTAAACGCAGTATCTATTTCCCAAAACCAATCACCAACCGTTTTTGCAAAGTCTTTAAACCGTTGCTGGCTATGAATTAACTCTTGAGTTCTTGCTGTAACTAACGATTGAAGTCTTTCTCGATAATCAATATCGATGATGGCACGTTCAACTAATGGCCGTAAGCGATCTAACACTCGTCGACATTTTGGTGTGAATTGTCCTTTCTCTGAATGCAAAAAGATAAGCAATGCATCACCAGAACTAACCTTCACCCCTGTCACTAAAGCGGATTTGCAGTATCTTAAATAATCAGGAGGCAGAGATTGAAACTCTTCAACAGCTTCTGGATTAAACAGAGCTACGCTTTCGCCATTAATACAACGACTGAAAGTGCTAAATACTGGCCAAACAGATCCTTCAAACAAATAATTAGTACTAACAAGTTCTTGTATCGGTGCGATTTCATCTTCACGAGTTAAAACAATAGCGTTTTCAAAGAAAATAAACTTGCGAATAACTTCTAGTAAGCTATTAAAAACCTGACGTTTATTGTTAGCTCCTGCCATTGCTGATACGCCAGCAAGAATGGCTTCGTTCTCATCTCTTAATTGTGATTCACGTTCCTGACTTCGAAGTAAATCTAGTATGGTTTCCTGTAATTTTTCGGATTCAAAACTTGGCATACTATCAATCCCTATGGAACAGAACGGCAGAAATCATAAGGTTGCCATGAGCATTTTCACCACCCACAAACTGACCTTGTTCACCAAAAGTAAATGGACAAACAAATGGTGCGTTATGCATGGCAATGTTGACGTATTTAGCCACATCTTTCATGCGATCTTTTACTTTCAGCATACAACCGGCACAGTAAATGGTGATCCCTCCAATAGGATCGAGTCGGTTTGAACGGCTAATATCGTAAGCTGAGTTAATTACGCGACCAGCTCGAGTCACAAGTCGCTCAACTGTACCTTCCATAAAGTAAAGAACTTCACCTTCATTGACTTGGGCAAACAGTTCGATACCTCTTTGCTCAGTAACTCGTAATGGATGCGCTAATTTAAAATATGGCAAATCATGCACAGTTCCTGCAATTCGCCCCAAAGGATTTAAACTACTTTCACTGACAATACTATCGTTAATAGCTAACGTTTTTCCTAACCATTCTTGGTAAACATCCATTGCTGGTCGACCATCCAGTTCGATAACTTCTCGGCCTTCAACTCGCGTAGCAATAGCGGATAACCCAGAACTGGCATACCCAGAGTGAAATGAATAACTTACTTGGCATGAAGGATAAAATACCACTATCCCTACACCTTTTTGAGCTATTTGATGATGGGTAAATAGATTCCATTGACCTGCAACGAGATCATCAGCAGCACTACCACCAATAATGGGAACAGCGCCACCAACTTCACTTTCGATACCGCTGATCACTTCTTCTTCATGACCTGGCGTCGCATGTAATAAGATCAAGGCAGGCAATTCGCCAGGTCTACCACTATTTTCAATGGCTCGAAGTACTGCTTGGCGCGCCATATCCTTTGGACTTTGGTTAGTTGAAACAATCGCTGAGCCATAAGCACCGTAATGATCCGATACTGACCAAAGCGCAATTCCTTGATCTGAGATATACCCTTCGTCAGTCATAATCCCTTGGCATGAGCTACAAGCTAAAATTTGAGCATCTGGATATTCTTCTGATAACGCATTACGTAGCAATACGACATCATAATGTTCTGAAAAGTATGCCAATACCAATTGAGGTTTAAACACTTTCGTTGTTAAAGAATCAATCGCCTCTCGAATGGCTAAATTGGTATCGGAATGAGATGAAAAGCTTGTTGCTATATCCATATGATCATATTTCTTGTCAGCTGATACAGTAATAATAGACATTTTTAGTGTTACAATCAGCTATCAATTTGTGAATTTATGGTTATTTGATTAATGTCTGATAAGTTTTGGTCATTATTTAGTAGTATCGGCAAAAAATTTAGTCATGATAGGGATATAATGACAGGAAAAGTTTATTTAGTAACAGGAGGCGCTAGCGGTATTGGCCGTGGAATTTGTCATTACTTAGCGAAAAAAAACGCGACGGTCATTGCTCTCGATATTAATGAAGATGCAGGGTTTGAGCTTGTATCGCAAGAGCCTAGAATCCGTTTTCGTCAAGCGGATGTGACTTCAGAATCTGATATTCAAACCGTTATAACCGATATTGAAAAAAATTTTGGTCGTTTAGATGGCTTAGTCAATAATGCTGCCATTTCTGATCCATACAATGCCCCACTTAGTGAATTAGCTATGGCTGACTGGCAACGTGTGTTAAATGTGAACTTAACTGCACCGCTATATATTAGCCAGCAATGCTTACCATTACTCAAACAATCACACGGATCTATTATCCATTTAAGTTCGACCCGTGCATCCCAATCAGAACCCAATACCGAAGCTTACAGTGCGACAAAAGGCGCTATTGTTGCACTAACACACTCTATGGCAATGAGTCTAGGGCCTGATATTCGCGTAAACTGTATTTCTCCAGGTTGGATTAATGCCAGTCATTCTGAATTAAGAGAGATTGATCATCAGCAACACCCCGTCGGTCGAGTTGGCGTGGTCGATGATATTGCAGCAATGGTGAGTTTTTTGTTAAGTGAAGAATCAGGATTCATTACAGGTCAAAACTTCACTATTGATGGTGGTATGACGAAAAAGATGATCTATAGCGAATAACTCATTTCTTCTATTTTGTCCCTCTGTATTTCTCGAAGCACAATCTAGAGTGTTCGCCACTAAAATCAAATATAAAAAAGGCTTGAAGAAAATAGTATTCTCAAGCCTTTTTTTGTAGCGATATTAGCAACTAAGATATTATTTTTTCACGGTAAAGTTAGCTGTTATATTAGAACTACCTTCAGTTATCTTAATCGCCCAAACCATAGTCTCGTGCTTACAGGCAGGAACAGTAAAACTCCCTACCCATTTGTCCTCTTTTTGCTCGAAAATAACAGGGATAATGCCCATATTCATTGAAACACCTTCAACAATGGCAGTAGGTTTTGCTGACATATTATCAATGACAACGGTCAGTGGCGCTTCTGCTTTGGGTTGCTTTTGTGACAGCGTAACTAAAACACCTGAAGCATCTTTATCAAATAAGCACGGCTCTACGGTTAAATCACACTCTTTGGCTAATTCGCTTTTCTGTTCATGAGTTTCATAACTTACAGTACGCCATGTAAATGCTGCGATCAGTACCGTCATTAAAACTAAAATCTGAATTAAACGCCCTTTTGTTAATTTCTCTGCTGCCATTATTTTAACTCTCTTCCCATGTTACATGCTTCAAAGTTTTCATATAAATGTTGCTTAAAAGTAAACAATAGTTGAACTGAGTTCTGTCAATAAATTGTTAATTATCGTATCATTTACCAGGAAAATGTCACTATTACAAACAAATAGCAATATTTCCAAAAAGCATAATTGTGTATTTTTTGTAAATTATTCGCTTGATGTAAAGGTGATATTTTACGTTAACTTGTTGTACACACAAGGACATATGTGTAGAAAATTTAATAGTGGAAGTATGCAACATGAGCCAAATAAAACAGCTTGAGCAGAATTACAACTATACAGTGGTGCGCCAATTTACTATCGCCACGATTCTTTGGGGAATTGTGGGTATGGGTGTTGGCGTTTTAATTGCTGCGCAGTTAGTATGGCCTGCTCTAAACTTTGATACACCTTGGCTAACCTATAGCCGTCTTCGCCCATTACATACCAATGCCGTTATCTTTGCTTTTGGTACGTGTGCCCTTTTTGCCACCTCATATTATGTTGTTCAAAGAACCTGTCAGACCAATCTATTTGGTGGCAAGCTAGCCGCATTTACCTTTTGGGGGTGGCAAGCAATCATCGTTGCCGCTGCGATTTCTCTTCCTATGGGATGGACATCAGGTAAGGAATACGCAGAACTAGAATGGCCGATCGATATCGCGATTGCTATTGTATGGGTAACCTATGCCGTCGTCTTTTTCGGAACGATAGCAAAACGAAATACCACTCACATTTATGTTGCGAACTGGTTCTTCGGCGCATTTATTTTAACGGTTGCGGTACTCCATATTGTCAACAGTTTAGCCATTCCAGTTTCTATGACAAAGTCCTATTCCATTTATGCCGGGGCTGTCGATGCAATGGTTCAATGGTGGTATGGACATAATGCCGTTGGTTTTCTGTTAACCGCAGGATTTCTAGGCATGATGTACTATTTTGTACCTAAGCAAGCGGGTCGTCCGATCTATTCTTATCGTCTTTCTATTGTTCACTTTTGGGCGCTTATCTCTCTTTATATTTGGGCGGGTCCCCACCACTTGCATTACACCGCGCTGCCTGATTGGACTCAATCTCTTGGCATGGTGATGTCTCTGATTCTATTCGCACCATCATGGGGCGGTATGATCAACGGAATTATGACGTTATCAGGAGCATGGCATAAGCTTAGAACCGATCCGATCCTTCGCTTTTTAGTTGTGTCATTGTCGTTTTATGGCATGTCGACATTCGAAGGTCCTATGATGTCAATTAAGACAGTAAACGCCCTGTCCCACTATACCGATTGGACAATAGGACATGTTCACTCAGGTGCTTTAGGCTGGGTTGCCATGATATCCATTGGTGCCGTATACCATTTATTACCTAAGCTCTTTGGTCAAGAACGAATGTATTCGATTAAGTTGATCAACGTACATTTTTGGTTAGCAACGGTAGGAACTGTTTTATATATCGTAGCGATGTGGATATCCGGCGTGATGCAAGGCCTAATGTGGCGTGCTGTAAATACAGATGGCACCTTAACTTATAGCTTTGTTGAATCATTACAAGCCTCCTATCCTTTCTATTTTATTCGCTTTGTTGGCGGTGCAATTTTTTTAAGCGGCATGTTCTTAATGGCCTATAACGCTTACAAAACAATCTATGCACCTAAAGCAAGTCTAAAAGCAATTGAAGAGCAACCGGCATAAGGAGATACACCATGGCTAAAAATCGTCATGAAATTGTAGAAAAAAATGTCGGCTTGCTAGCAATACTGATTATCGTCGGCATTAGTTTTGGTGCTCTGGTGGAAATTACCCCATTGATGTACCAAAAACAAACCACAGAACCTGTTCAAGATTTACAGCCATACACCGCGCTACAAATGGAAGGACGAGATGTCTATATCCGTGAAGGTTGTAATGTTTGTCACAGTCAAATGATTCGACCATTCCGCTCAGAAACAGAGCGCTATGGCCATTACTCAGTAGCTGGAGAAAGTGTCTGGGAACACCCTTTTTTATGGGGTTCAAAACGTACAGGACCTGATTTAGCTCGTGTTGGCGGTCGATATTCTGATGAATGGCATTATGTTCATTTGATGGATCCAAGAGCTGTCGTACCTGAATCAAATATGCCCGCCTTTCCATGGCTCGCGGAAAACCAACTTGATGGACAGTTAACCGCAAAAAAACTGACTATTTTCAAAGACCAGTTTGGCGTGCCATATACTGACCAAGATATTCAAAATGCGCCAGAAGCAGTAAAAGGTAAAACCGAAATGGATGCATTAATTGCTTATCTTCAATCTCTTGGTCATGCAATGAAATAAAGGAGGTCAAATGGATATTGGTATTGTTCACAGCATTTGGACCGTATTTCTCTTTGTCTCTTTTATTGCCATTGTTATCTGGGCTTACAGTAAAAGACAAAAACAACGTTTTGAAGAAGCTGCAAATCTTGTATTCATGGATGAAGAATCAGAGGTTTCAGCGGGTGAAAATGACAGGAGAAAGTCATGACCACATTTTGGAGTTTATGGATAACCATCATCACGCTTGGAACCATCGCAGGTGTAGCTGCTATTTTATATTGGTGCGCTAAAGATAAGATGGGCGTTGAAGAAGGTGACGATATGGGACACGAGTACGATGGTATTCGTGAGCTCAACAACCCTTTGCCTAAATGGTGGCTTTACATGTTTATTGCCACAATCTTATTTGGTTTACTCTACCTTGCTCTCTACCCTGGTTTGGGTAATTTCAAAGGACTCTTGGGTTGGCAAAGTTCAGATCAAACGGTCACATCCGTGTCTGACTCAAAGCAATCCATGGAGTTAGCAAAACAAAATAAGGCGATTAACCAATATGTGAGAGAATTAACTCAAGCCGACTCTTTTTTTGGTGAAACATTTAAAACATTAGCTTATAGCCCTGATGGTCAGCAACTCTTACCTATCAGTCAAATCGCTCAAAATCAAGATGCGCTTAAAGTTGGCCAGCGACTCTTCTTACAAAATTGTGCTCAATGCCATGGCTCTGACGCAAGAGGACAAGCCGGATTTCCTAACCTTGCAGATCATGCTTGGCTATATGGTGGAGAGGCTCAAGCTATTAAGACAACCATAATGCAAGGCCGACAAGGTGTAATGCCCGCTTGGAGTGATAGCTTAGGTGTTGAGGGGTTACAAGAAGTGACCAGCTATGTATTAAGTTTATCTGGACGTAAAGTGAATGCAAAAGAAGCCGCTGCCGGTAAGCAACGCTTTGTTGTCTGTGCCGCGTGTCATGGTACCGATGGTAAAGGTAACCCTGCTTTTGGTGCTCCTGATCTTACTGATAATATTTGGCTTTATGGCGGCTCTCGACAAGCGGTACAAGATACTATTGCTTATGGTCGTCAAGGTGTGATGCCTGCATGGGGAGATATTCTTGGTGAAGATAAAGTACAGTTAATCTCATCTTATGTTTGGAGCTTAACCAATAACGATGATGACGATAGTAATAAATAAATCATAGGAAGAAAGCATTTGCGGGTCATCCCCGGCCCGCAAACAACACCAATCAAAGTCACCGACTGATCTTAGTTTGGTAAAAAGGAATAATTATGACAAAGCCTTGGTATAAGCAGTTTTGGCCTTGGTTCGTGTTTGCCATTCCCGCAATATCGATCATTTCTAGCTTAACTGCCGTATATATATTCTCTCAAAACAGTGTCGACTTAGTGGCTGAAGATTACTACAAAAAAGGGAAAGCCATTAACCTTGATTTAACGCGTTTACATCAAGCCCAAGCACTCAATGTTAAAGCAGAACTGTCTCTAAATCATAATGACGTTCAAATTCAACTCGATAAAGGTCAATTAACCCAATACCCAACCTTGCGCGTTACATTCTCTCATCGTACGCTGGCTGATAAAGATTTTCAGCAGATGTTAAGCCCCAATTTAAGTGGCAAATATGTGATGCAAATACCTCAATCGATTGATGGTCCATGGTTTATTGAGATAGAGCCCTTTAATGATGATTGGATGTTACAAGGACGAGTAAACATGCCAATATCAGATCCGATTTGGTTGTACGGAAAGGTTAAGGAATGACGACATTTAATTATGATGATACACACTGCTACCATTGTGGAGAAGATATTCCGCCACATTCACACTTTCAAGTCGATATCTTAGGTTCCTCTAGGGCGATGTGCTGTCCCGGTTGTGAGGCTGTTGCAACCACCATAGTACAAAGTGGCCTCTCTTCTTATTATGAGTTCCGAACGGAGCCTGCCGATAAAGCTGAACTTGTACCTGAAGAATTACAAGCCCTCACGCTTTATGATAACCATGATATTCAACAAGACTTTGTTCATCAGAAAGACGAATTCAAAGAAGCCTTATTGTCGATCGAAGGCGTCTCATGTGCTGCTTGTGCTTGGCTAATCGAACGACAAGTCCACAAACTTCCCGGCGTCAAATCAGTTAAAGTAAATACAACAACTCATAGAGCATTATTGTGTTGGGATGAGAATCAAATCAAGCTCAGTGAAATTCTAACCCCAATTCATCAACTGGGTTACAAAGCGGCACCATTTGAAGCGGATGCACACGAACAGCAATATCATCGTGCAATGAAACAATATCTGTATCGCCTGGGGATTGCAGGGATTGCGACCATGCAAGTTATGATGTTGGCATTTGCACTTTATTTTGAAGTATTTGGCGACCTATCACCTGAGTTTAAACAGTATTTTCGCTGGGTCAGTTTGATCTTTTCGACTCCCGTTTTACTTTATTCTGCTCTACCTTTTTACCTCAATGCTTGGCGAAACCTAAAAGCTCGTAAACTAGGTATGGATGTGCCCGTTTCCATTGCCCTATTATTTGCTTATTTTGCCAGTTTATACGCTACTGTGATGGAAACGGGAGAAGTCTTTTTCGAATCCATTGCCATGTTTACCTTTTTTCTTCTCTTGGGCCGTTTTCTTGAAATGCGAGCGAGAAGACAAGCCGCAGCTGCCAGTGCCAATCTATTAAAATTAATACCAGCTATGGCTCGGTTAGCGTCGGGAGAACAAGTTGCCGCGAAAAAGCTTAAAAAAGGTGACGTTGTCACTGTACTGGCAGGAGAAAGAATTCCAACTGATGGCAACATTGTTTCTGGTAAAAGTACTGTCAATGAATCAATGTTAACTGGCGAGTCAAAGCCAATAACCAAAGAGCTAGGTGCTGCTGTTTTTGCAGGCACCATCAATGGTGAAGGCATTCTAAAAGTTAAAGTTGAGAACGAAAAAAATGAGTCATTAATCTCGCAAATTGTTCGACTACAAGATGAAGCACAGCAGTCGAAACCACAGATAGCTATCGTTGCAGATGTTGTCGCCCGTTACTTTGTTGCCGCGATCTTAACCATCGCTGCTTTTACTTGGCTTTACTGGCATTTTAATCAACCTAATGATGCGCTTTGGATCACCTTAGCCGTTCTGGTTGCAACTTGTCCTTGCGCCTTATCTCTGGCAACACCAACAGCATTAACATGTTCAACCTCTGCTTTAAGTCGCCTTGGCATTTTATTGCGTCGTGAACATGTCTTAGAAACCCTTTGTAACGTCAATCGTTTGATTATCGATAAAACAGGTACCCTAACTGAGGGTAATATTCAGATCACTGAGACCCACCTCTTTACTGAACGCTATTCAATGGAGCAAATACAAGCTTATGCCACGGGTCTAGAGTTTTACTCATCCCATCCAATCGCTAAAGCTTTTCAGCAAGAAGATAACCAACAAAAGATTCAATTTGATTCAGTAGAAAATCATGTTGGCTTTGGATTACAAGGACATCTTGGCAACGATATTTGGCGTATTGGCAAATATGCTTATATAACTGAGCTTAATAATCATTATAACTCCACTAGATCGGCGCAATGTTTTACCAATATCCAACACTACCCAGTTTGGCTATCTGTAAATGGTGTACCTATTGCTGCTTTTTCTTTATCTGATCCTATTCGCCCTTCAAGTTTTGAGTTGATAGAGCATTTTCATAACCATGGTATAAAAGTCACAATGTTAACAGGTGATCATTCAGACAACGCTCAGTCTGTGGCACAAACTCTAAATATTGATGAATTGATCTCCAATCAAACTCCGCAAGGGAAATTAAACTATTTAAAGTCCTTACCAAAATCAGACATTAGTTTGATGGTTGGCGATGGAGTGAACGACGCGCCGGTGCTTGCTGGGGCTCATCTCTCTTTAGCTATGGGAGGAGGAACCGATATTGCTAAATCATCAGCTGATATGGTGCTATTGGGCGATAATTTACAACGGCTTCTTGATGCGCGAGCATTAGCGCAAAAAACACAGAACATTATCAAACAAAATCTTGCTTGGGCATTAGGTTATAATCTGATCATACTTCCACTGGCTGTTTGTGGTTATGTTGCACCTTATATAGCAGTTATAGGAATGTCTGCGAGTTCGCTTATCGTTGTATCAAATTCTTTAAGGTTATTAAAATAAATGGCAAGTCTTTACATATTAATACCGATAGCCATCATCTTTGTCATTATTGCTGTGGCGATATTTCTCTGGGCGGTAAAAAGCGATCAATACGATGATTTAGAACGCCAAGGGTCGAATATTCTGTTTGAAGAAGACGATGAAACAACTTCTAACAATAAAAAAGCGTGCCATCGGGATAACAAAAACAAGGACTGTTAATAGTGGAATTAGATTTTATTGCTGCCTTTATGATTGGATTGTTAGGCTCTAGCCACTGCATTGGTATGTGTGGCGGTATGGGGGCTGCCATCACTCTTAGTATCGATAAAACCGACCATCAACGCCGCTATCTTTATCTACTATCATACAATTTTGGCCGCATAGCCTCTTACTGTTTATTAGGTGGTGTTATTGGAGCATTAGTAACAGGCGTAACAAGCTTTGGTAGCAGTAATAGTATGCTCATCACTTTACGGCTATGTGCCAGTATGATGATGATTTTACTCGCATGTTATATAGGCGGTTGGTGGTTTGGTCTTACTTTCTTGGAAAAACAAGGACAAAAAATTTGGCGTTATATCGCACCAATAGCAGGTCGTTTACTACCCTTAAAATCACCTATTTATGCATTACCTTTAGGATTTTTATGGGGATGGCTTCCATGTGGACTGGTTTATTCTGCACTCACATGGGCGGCCGTTTCGGGAAGTGCCTTAAACGGTTCGAGTATAATGCTAGCCTTTGGTTTAGGAACATTACCTGCATTACTTCTGGTTGGTTTCATGGCTGATACCGTAAAATCCATTTTAAAAAATCGCTACATTAAACACGCAAGTGCCCTACTTTTGTTGTTTTACGGTATACAAACTGGTTACATTGCAATCAAACAATTGATGTAAGGATTTTTAATACTCGTCATAATGATTCATAATGTGTTAAAATATTGACCTACATCAAATTGGTTAGACAGGCTTATGATTTCAGACAAACTTACACCCAAGAGAATTCAGTCAGGCGGATGTGCGATCCACTGTCAGGATTGTAGTATCAGTCAGTTGTGTATTCCATTCACACTGAATGAGTCTGAGTTAGATCAATTGGATCAGATCATCGAACGCAAAAAGCCTATTCAGAAGGGTCAAGAGCTGTTTAAAGCTGGTGACGAACTGAAATCACTTTATGCTATTCGTTCTGGTACTATCAAAAGTTACACCATCACAGAACAAGGTGATGAACAGATTACCGCTTTCCACTTGGCCGGAGATCTGGTTGGCTTTGATGCTATCAATGAAATGCAACACCCTAGTTTTGCTCAATCTTTAGAGACTTCTATGGTGTGTGAAATTCCTTTTGAAATTTTAGATGATCTGTCTGGCAAAATGCCAAAGCTGCGTCAGCAAATTATGCGCTTAATGAGTAGCGAAATTAAAGGCGACCAAGAGATGATCCTTCTGCTTTCGAAAAAGAATGCAGAAGAACGTTTAGCTGCATTTTTATATAATTTATCACTACGATTCTCTCAGCGTGGTTTTTCACCTCGTGAATTTCGTCTAACTATGACTCGTGGTGATATTGGTAACTACCTAGGTTTAACGGTTGAAACCATCAGCCGTCTATTAGGTCGTTTCCAGAAATCAGGTATGCTCAGCGTTAAAGGTAAATACATTACCATCTTAGATCATGAAGAAATGGCGCGACTAGCTGGTGTAAGCAAAAACAACAACATCTAACTTAGATACCCTGTTATTTTGCAAAAAGAAGTGATATGACCTTTGCGTTATATCACTTTTTTTGTATCTAATGGATAGAAATACTCCCTTTATGCTCAGTGTTAGAGTAAAGTGATGATAAAGGAATAATGTTAATAACTTGATTTCTAACATCATATTTAGGTCGCGACACTCAAAAACTCGACTATATTTAATGTAGTGAAGCGCCTGCAGATTACACAAGGCAACTTACAATCTGTATTAGTGTTACCAGAACTATGGATTGTTTAAGGGGGCATTATGAAAAAGTACAAAAATATTCTTGTGGTAGCCGATCCTAATCAGGACTACCAACCAGCGCTTGTTCGCGCCGCTTATCTTGCTAAGCATTCTGAAAATGCAAAGATTACCCTATTTCTTGCCATTTATGACTTCTCTTATGAGATGACCTCAATGTTATCTGCCGATGAGCGTATTGCTATGCGTCGTGGTGTTGTCATGCAACGAGAAGAGTGGCTAAAAGAGATCATTGAGCCATATAAAAGTGACTCTTATGAGATCACAATTTCTGTTGTTTGGCATAATCGCCCATACGAAGCTGTGATTGCAGAAGTCTTTAGTCAAGACATTGAGCTGTTAATTAAAGCAACCCACAATCACGATACACTTGGCTCTGTAATTTTCACTCCAACTGATTGGCATCTTCTTCGTAAATGTCCTTGCCCTGTTCTTCTAGTAAAAGATCAGGAATGGCAACCAAATGGAAAAGTGCTCGCTTGTGTAAATCTTGCTGCTGATAATGAAACCCATGAAGAACTCAATGATAATATTATTGATGAAGCAAATCGTTTTGCCCATGTGCTTGAAGCAGAAGTCAATTTAGTTAACGCTTACCCATCAACACCAGTTAACATTACCATTGAACTACCAGAGTTTGATCCTGCGTCATACACAGATGCGGTTCGTGGTCATCACCTAACATCAATGAAAGCACTACGCCAGAAATACGGAATTGATGAAGCCCAAACTCATGTTTTAGAAGGATTACCGGAAGATATCATTCCACGTGTTGCTGAAGACCTTGGTGTTGAAATGGTAGTACTTGGAACAACCGGACGTACGGGCTTATCTGCCGTATTTATTGGTAATACAGCAGAACACACAATCGATCGATTAAACTGTGACTTATTAGCATTAAAACCAACAGGTTATATCAGTCCATTAGCACCAAATATTGAATAGGTTCAATATAACTCAGCCATATTAAAAAACGCCGCAGTTAGTGCGGCGTTCCTTTATAAGCTGAATTTTACCCGCTTAAAATCAATCTATCACAGCAGGCAATACCGTTGCTGCAGCATCGACAGCATCCTGTTCACTTTTAATGCCAGTTACCCACTTAGCAAATTTTGTTGCGTAGTATTCGTTGTATTTTTTGTCGCAATACTTTCGGCTCAGTTTTCGTTTATTCCACTCAGAAGCTAAAGCGACTTTGGTTTGCGTTGTTGCACGACCATAGAGATAAGTTTCACAGATCTCTGCATTGGACATATATTGAGGATATTTTGCGACTGTACCACCACCTAATCCCAATTGAGTTGCTTGTTTAGAGCTACACCCTATTAAGGATAGAGCGATACAAGTAGATAATAGTACGCTTTTAAGTGACACAACAATTCCCTATTCGATTTTATGAAGCGAGATGATAATTCTAACATAGAAAAATCACCTAACTTATCGATTAAACATTTCTCTTTAGTAAATCAATCATAAGCTCGCAAAAATAAGCACAATTGATAAGCATCATTTGCATGTCATAGACAGTAAACGAGATCAAATTAACGTTATCTGCGGTTTTTATTTCGTTTTTTTCATAAGAATATACGACTAACTGCAAAACACACTGGAATTACTGGCTGAAATACATAAAATACCCGCCATACTTTTTGCATGTATGCCGTTTATCACAAGCGGATATACCCGCAACGGGATGCTTGGCACCCTTTTACAGATAAAGAGTTTAATAATGAGCGATCAAAACGAGCTAACTAAAGCTCAACAGTACAACTTTAACAAACTGCAGAAGAAGTTACGCCGTAATGTAGGTAATGCAATCATCGACTTCAATATGATTGAAGATGGCGATCGTATTATGGTGTGTTTATCTGGTGGTAAAGACAGTTATGCGATGCTTGATATTCTTCGCAGCCTTCAGCGTAGCGCGCCAGTTAAATTTGAACTGATTGCTGTAAACCTTGACCAAAAGCAACCAGGCTTCCCAGATCACATCTTACCTGAATATCTTGATACTCTTGGTGTTGAATACAAGATTGTTAATGAAGATACTTACTCTATTGTTAAAGAGAAGATCCCTGAAGGCAAAACGACTTGTTCACTTTGTTCTCGCCTACGCCGTGGTATTTTATACCGCACAGCCAAAGAGATTGGTGCAACTAAAATTGCTCTAGGTCACCACCGTGATGACATGTTAGAGACCTTATTCTTAAATATGTTCTATGGCGGTAAACTAAAAAGTATGCCACCAAAGCTAGTATCTGATAATGGCGAGCATGTGGTTATTCGCCCATTAGCATACTGTCGTGAAAAAGACATCGAACGTTTTGCTGAACTAAAAGAGTTCCCGATCATTCCATGCAATCTATGTGGCTCACAACCTAACCTACAACGTCAGGTTATTAAAGACATGCTACGTGATTGGGATCGTCGCTACCCAGGTCGTATTGAGACCATGTTTACAGCACTACAAAATGTGGTACCTTCACACCTTGCTGACTTCAATCTATTTGATTTTAAATCAGTAACTAAAGAATCTGGTACGATTGATGGTGGTGATATTGCTTTTGATAAGCAAGAGATCCCAACGTCACCTGTAAGCTCAGACGACGTAAACGAATTCGACCCAGGTGAAACTCTGAACGTCGTTCAAGTGCAGTAATCGCGGTAAAGTTACCATAACTTGAAAGCCATCGACTTATTCGGTGGCTTTTTTATTTTCTCATCTCAACATTAAGATTTGAGCGTTATTTACTATTTAATAAGAACTTACCACAAACAGTTACCACTGAATCCCGCTCAAGAAAGTAATGCATCCACTATAGTTTAAACTAAGTCACAATACAGGATGCAGAATCATGAAACTGCGTAGTATCCCTTTCGCTTTAATTCTAATCGGTCTCTTTTATTCATCCTCGGTCAATGCTATTGCTCTTACCGACAGTAAATATACTGATATTGCGGGAAGTTTAGACCCCGCTTTAAAACAAACGGTCACTTCTCATTTAAATGAATTAGCTTCAACCGAAAGCTATAACTCAGTTGGGCTTGTGATTGGTAACGGTTACTGTTCAGGTACTTGGTTGGGCAGCGATAATAGTCATAGCTATATCTTAACAGCAGCGCACTGTCTTGCAGGGTCAACAAGTAATGAATACACAGGTCAGACGGTTTCCTTCAAACTACAGGATGGTACGTTAATAGCATCAGGAATTGCGACCAACTATTTTCATGATTACTTAAACTGCGGTTCAGATATCGCGGTAGCAAAAATCCCTAAGGTTGTCGATCCTTTAGATTCGACAGGTAACGTGATTCCCCAACCTTTTATCAACACAACTCTCGATGGGAATGAACTACACAGCGGTGTGAATTTTACAGGTTTTGGCGTTTTTGGTACGCGATCTCTTGGTCAGCTCGATTGGATTGGAAAGCGCCACGGTAAAGGTAATTTTATTGGCTTCTACTCAAACTGTTTGATCAATCGAGCAGTAGAAAATACCGATTCCTGGGCTTTTGCATCTCCTGGCGATAGCGGTTCTGCAAGTTGGCAAGAACGAAAAGGACACCCTGTTGCGGTAGGTATTGCTTCATGGTGGTTTGGTTGGTATTGGGGCTACTCTGGTCATGCAGCTATAGGCCCTCATGGTGATTGGCTTAAGAGCGTAGTACCTGTACTGAAAACGGTCGATGATATCCCTGATGAGCCAGTAGAGACGCAATTTGTGTTAACTGAAAAAGAACCACTTCTAACTGACAATATTGAAAAAGATATTCGAGGTTCGGCTTACTATGTTAAAGGCGCAAATATTGTTGATGGTCCTACTCGTTATATCTGGCGTTATCCAAGAGCAACCACCTCATTTTCGGTCAACCTCACTCACCAAGAATCCAATGTTAGCTATAAAGTTTGGTTACAAGGTCAACGTAAGACTTACTGTGGCTGGGGAAAAGTCAATAACAGTGCTTGGTGTTATCCACGACCAGATCTTGGTCAACTCAAACTGACATTTGATCAAAAAGATAATCCATCCTTGCCTATAGGTACTTACACCGGAGACTTTAGTTTTATCGCTCTTAGTCTCTATAACCGTCAGTTCCAACAAGAGGTTCCAATTCAAGCAAATATCGTTATTGACCAAGAACTGCCTGCCGACGGTGAAATTACAGAGTCAACCCCTTATCTTGGTGAGCGATTGGATAAAGAGACTTATGGTACGGTTTATTATTTAGCTAAAGAGATGATTGGCGTACCTCGTCCTATTTGGAGTGGTCGCCGCGGGATCTACAAACGAATTCACATTGAACTGCAAAATACCGAAACAGGTGCAATAGAGCGTGTTGCTTTACGGGGCGAGCGAAATCTTGGTTGTGGTTGGTCAACCATGAATAATGCGGCTTATTGCTGGCGTAAAGGCCCTAATTATGGTGAGTTACGCATCAGTTACGTTGCTGATGATAATCTTGATTTACCTATAGGAGCTTATTCCGGGGTTTTAAATGTCAGCGCCAAAGGGCTACATAATAGAAGTTTTCAACGTCAATTACTGCTTAATATCAATATTGTAAAAACGGAGTAAGTTATGTCCCGTTCTCTTGTACTGACCATCTTATTTATTCTATTGGCGCTGTTTATTGGTTACCTTTTTCTTGTACCAGATGAACATAAACAGGTACAAGAGTTACAACCGAAACAAATCAAAGTGCCATTAGAGCGTTTTAGTGAAGATGATTTAGATCGAGTTATTGATCCTCCGAGTAATTTTCACCAACTACAACAAGTGACGGATACGATCGATCAACAGCTGTCCGATATTTACGTGGAAGAGCCTAGTTTTGAACAATTAGAGCAATTTGGTACGGCAGAAAACCATCAAACATCGACACTCCCTCAATCTATAACCATCATTGATCAACCGCTTTGGCACTTTCACCCTCAACTAAAAAAAGCCGTCGTGTCTGAACAGCAAATCACAGAACTGCCCGATGAAAACTATCTTGAATTGGATAATAACTTATTGGATGCCCTAACGGTTGGTGATCAGTTGGACTTAACATTACCAGGTGGAGAGGCTCAAACAGTAATTATTACTAATGTCAGTCAACCTCGAAGTGATCTTAAAATTGTAAAACTAGCCAATCAACAAGGTCGAAATATTGGAAATATCACTCAGTTTAACAACACCACAGAGGGTCAGATTCGATCGGATGATAATCAAGAGTATCATCTTAGAACAACCAAGCAACGAGGATGGATTGCAAGCAAAGAAGCCCTATCTCAAGTTAACGATCCCGCAGTTAAAAACAATAGTGACCCTTTTACTGATTTAATCCAATAACGGTTATTGGTCTATAAGAGATTGAGAGTTAGAACTAAACCCCTAGATATTAAAAAGCCGCCAGTATGTTCATTACTCGCGGCCTTTTGATTATATTACTTCAAGTGTTCGAGCTTATTTAAAACTCCTTGTTAGTTAAACAAGCCATACACAAACTTTTTCACCATATCGATGATCTTGCTAAAGAAACTACCTTCGTTAACCGTTTCAAGAGCAACAAGCGGTTGTGAGGCAACATCTTTACCATCAACCGAGTAAATGACTTTACCCACTTGTTGGCCTTTTTCGATCGGAGCTTCTAACTGCCCTGTCATTTCAACGCTTGCTGTCATTTTCTTAACATCATTGCGTGACAGTGTCACATAGCTAGTTTCAGCAACGCCAAGCTTAACTTGCTCTTTGTCACCCATCCAAATGCGTTCAGTCATGATTTCATCACCCGCTTTGTGCGGCGATACCGTATCAAAGAAGCGGAAACCATAATTCAACAGTTGCTTGCTTTCTGCTTGGCGGATTTTAGGGCTTTTTGTTCCCATAACCACAGCAATTAAACGCATGTCACCTTCTGTTGCTGAACTTGCTAAACTGTAGCCTGCTCCACTTGTATAACCTGTCTTCATACCATCAACATTCATACTAGAGTCGTGCAGTAGACCATTACGGTTACGTTGGGTAATGTTGTTATAAGTAAATGACTTTTCACTATATAACGGATAAATATCAGGTAAATCACGAATGAGAGCTTGACCTAATAGCGCAATATCATAAGGCGTACTGTAAAGGTCATCATGATCAAGGCCGTGAGCATTCGCAAAACGGCTATTGTTCATATTCAGCTTTTTCGCCCATGAGTTCATCAAACCAACAAAGGCATCTTGAGAACCGGCAACATGCTCAGCAATAGCGACACTCGCATCATTACCAGACTGAATAATCAAGCCTCGAAACAAATCCATCATAGGTACTTCAGCACCCACTTCGATGAACATTTTCGATGAGTCATGGAAGTTACGAGCCCATGCATTACGGCTAATAACAACCACATCATCTTTTGAGATATTGCCCTGCTTCATCTCTTGACCTGCGACGTAACTTGTCATCAACTTGGTCAAACTTGCAGGGTTTAGTTTTTCGTTAGCATTATGTTCAACTAACACGCGGCCAGTGTGATAGTCCATCAACACATAACCTTTTGCACTTAACGACGGTGCATCAGGAATCACCGATGGTGCAGCAAAGCTAGAAAAAGACAGTGAACACAATACTGATGCACTCACTGCTGAAATCAATTTAGAGGTTTTCTTCATCTTAACGCGATGTCCCTTTGGTAAATCATCAATCCAATCTGCAGGCTTATATATCCATAGCAATAGATAAATATAAATATGCAGACTGGTTGTGCCAGTATATCTTAGGAATTAAAGAAAACGTGTGAGCTACACACGGTCTTACGAAATGATAATTTTTGTTACATTTTTAGTGAAATTTTAGCGATCGATATCACAAATTTACTGTTGTAACAGCATGAAATCCTGAGCAAAAAACACACAACAGATACAATTATCTACAGCGTTTGATTGTCAACATCGAACAATGTGATTTATCCTAGCTACGTTGACTAACTAAAATCGGGATCAAAACAGATGAGTTACTATAAAAAACTAGAACAACATGCACGAAAACTCTCTCGACTTAATCATTTAAGTGCGATCTGCGGTTGGGATCAGGCGGCAATGATGCCATCTGGTGGTAATACGGCACGTTCAGAAGCACTGGCCGAACTTGCGGTTATGAAACATGACCTAGCAACAGCTGAATACCTTGCAAATTGGTATGAACTAGCAGAAAAAGAAGAATTAAGTCATGACGATAAAGTCAGCCTTAATGAAATGAAACGCCAATGGCAACAATATACTGCCTTACCTGCTGATCTAGTGGAAGCTCAATCTTTAGCGGGTTCTCAATGTGAACATGCTTGGCGAACTCAACGCGCTAACAATGATTGGGATGGTTTTAAAGCTAATCTAGAAAAA
This sequence comes from Photobacterium damselae subsp. damselae, assembly GCF_038086725.1. NCBI lineage: Bacteria > Pseudomonadati > Pseudomonadota > Gammaproteobacteria > Vibrionales > Vibrionaceae > Photobacterium > Photobacterium damselae. The sequence goes on along the minus strand of NZ_CP146970.1, from coordinate 1,645,270 downwards.
GTCGTCGAACTTTCTCGTAAAGAAGCCGTTGAGCGCGCAAAAATCACAGGAACAAGTAAGTACAACGCTCTAGTTGACTTATATGAGCCAGGAATGACGACAGAGACCTTAGACGCTATCTTTAGCGAGGTTAAAACTTGGCTTCCAGAGTTAATTCAAAAGGTTCAAGCAAAGCAAGCACAAGAAAATATTCAGATCCCTCAAGGCCCATTTCCAATAGAGCAACAAAAAACACTCAGTATTAAAGCAATGGAGATCTTGAATTTCGATTTTAACCATGGTCGTATTGATATCAGTACTCACCCATTTTGTGGTGGCGTGCCTACCGATGTACGTATTACGACCCGTTACGATGAAACCGATTTTTCTTCTGCTTTAATGGGTGTCATTCATGAAACTGGCCATGCTCGATACGAACAAGGCTTACCTCAAACATGGCGTGACCTACCTGTGGGTGAAGCCCGTTCTATGGGAATTCATGAATCACAATCACTGTTTTTTGAAATGCAGTTATCTCGTAGCACAGCGTTTATGGCATGGTTAGCACCTGAAATTCAGAATGTGTTTAACCGTGCAGATGATGCTTCCCTTTCGGCAGAAAACCTAGGCAAGTTAACGACTCGTGTTAAACCAGGCTTTATTCGTGTCGACGCAGATGAAGTCACTTATCCAGCTCACGTCATTTTACGTTACGAAATAGAGCGCGATTTAATTGAAGGTAATATTGAAGTTGCTGATATCCCTGCGCTTTGGCAGCAAAAGATGGCGCAGTACTTAGGCTTAGATACGACCGATAATTTTAAAGATGGCTGTATGCAAGATATCCACTGGACAGATGGCAGCTTTGGTTACTTCCCATCTTATACTTTAGGTGCCATGTATGCTGCACAATTTATGGCTGCTATTAAACGTGAAATGGATGTTGATGCACTTATAGAAAAACACGACCTTAGTCCGATATTTAATTGGCTAGAAACCAACATCTGGAGTAAAGCCTCAACCCTTTCTACTGATGAACTTGTTCGTCAAGCAACCGGAGAAAGTCTGAATCCTCGCTACTTTAAAGAGCATTTAGAAAGTCGTTATTTGTAATCACATTAAGATATACGTCACAATTAGCTTACAATTAAAGTAACATTTAGTATCATTTTTGGAGCTCTAGTCACAGATTATTGCTCCAAAAAACTTATACTAATTAGGACGATAAATGTATACCTACAGAGCTAGGTATCACCCTGATGTATACAAGGAAAAATTAATGACATACAAAGCAAGTGATCTGAACTATCGTGGCGAAAACTGTGGCGTTCACAACTGGATTACCGATCAGGGTCAATCATTTTATTGGCACCCAGATTGGCTTCATATTGCAGAAGATGAGACAGGCCTTCATGGTAAAGAAGAAATTGCGCTTCCAACAGGAGAACACGCATCTAAAGAGCATGCGGTTACAGCGATTCTTCGTAAATTAAATACTTGGGCAGTTGATCACTTTGAGAAACACCCAGATTTAGAGCAAGAAGCAAAGAAAGCTGAAGAAGAATTGAAAAAATCTGACAAGTAATTTGCTAATAGACAAATATTAAGGGTGCATATTTCTGCGCCCTTTTCTTAACTTACACTCCCAAATTTTCAACTGTATTAACTTCTGCAATTTGCTCGCCATTCCAGATCATTTCAACAAGATAGCTTTGAACAACATCCGTAATAGGCTTTGGGGTAAATATCGCCCAACATAGCGCATCTTCAGCACGCACGGATGGATATTCTATTGCCTGAAAACCTTCTTTTTTTACTTTGCGAGCTAATTGTTGTGCTGCGGCATAACAATCTGGGTTGAGAATAGCGGAATCGTCACCACACACATGATATATAGGGGCTGATTGATGAGAGATAAGTAAACCTCGGAATAAAAATCGATCGTACTCTAACCCTTCAATATTTTGCCAATACTGTTGCTGGTGGAATCTCACTTCAAGTGCCGCAGTATGCGCATTATCAGCCACATACAATGCACCAAATAATCCATCATTAAATCGACCACCCTTTGGATTGATATGGGTAAAAGGTGCAACAGCATAACTTCGACCACGCAGACAATTAAATGGGATCTCGGCAGGGTCAATTAAACAAATATCACCAACCTCATCTCGTAATCTAGGATTAGTAAGAGCTTGAATGGCATATAGCATCTCAAATTCTTCAGGGCTCGCGACATCATCAAATAAAGCAATCGGTGGATACTTAGTATTAATCAATCGATGACCTTTGTATTCTATTTTTACCCCCACAAGCCACCTCGTAATGCATCAACTCGACGAGCAACCTCATACAAATCACCAAATTTACCCGACTCAATGATCTCTAAAGGTGTCCTGCCTGCAAAGAAATCATTATGGTTTTTCATTGTCATAAAGCCATAAATGTTTGCAGGATTACTAAAGACAATTCGCAAAGCTTGATGAATATTAAGGAGATAGCTTACTCGCTCAAGTTGGTCATCACTAAGCTTTGTGGTTTCTGGATTGGCCTTAAATTTATGGTATGACGATTTAGAGAGTTTTAAAATATTTTGACTCTGCTGCGCCGTACATCCCCACGATGATAAAATATTATCAGCCGCTTTAAACCCTGCCATCGAAAGTGCTTTGGGATCAAATCCCGTTTCTTTTGCTAAATTCATAATTAATCCTCAAGTGGACTTTAAATTAAATTTAATCCATTTTGAGACTTTTGTAAAATAATACTCCAGAAACAACAAAGCCTCACCACACTGCTATCCTAACAAAAGAAACAATGCGATGAGGCTCATTAAATATTTTAATTATTTGTTGGAAAGAGCCGTTTTTCCTGCCAACTTAACAATCACATTTACCGCTTTCTCCATCCCTTCAACGGTGATGAATTCATGAATACCATGGAAATTATAACCGCCCGTAAAAATGTTCGGGCAAGGTAATCCCATAAAGGATAAACGTGCGCCATCAGTACCACCACGGATTGGCTTAATATCAGGTTCAATATCGCACTCAACCATAGCCTGCTTAGCCAACTCGATAATATGAGGATATGGCTCTACCATTTCACGCATATTGTAGTAGCTATCAGTGATAGACAGCTCAATTCGACCTTTTTTATTTAGCTCTGCATTTAACTCATCAACTTTCTGCTGCATAAAAGCTTTACGTTGCCCTAAGCCATCACGATCAAAATCACGAATAATGTAGTTCAACTGAGTTTTTGCAACGGATGACTGCATTGACGTTAAGTGATAGAAACCTTCATACCCTTCTGTGCATTCAGGGGTCTCATCAGCTGGCATCATAAGTTGGAATTTAGCGGCAATATTCATTGAGTTAATCATCTTACCCTTGGCAGTACCCGGGTGAACATTAATGCCGTGAACAATAACTTGTGCCGATGACGCATTAAAGTTTTCAAACTCAAGCTCTCCAACTGGGCCACCATCGATGGTATATGCCCATTGAGCGCCAAATTTCTCAACATCAAAGAGGTTTGCACCACGGCCAATCTCTTCATCTGGTGTAAAACCAACACAAATTTTACCGTGCGGAAGCTCTGGATTTGCAACCAGTACCTCAATTGCTGTCATGATTTCAGCAATACCCGCTTTATTGTCGGCACCGAGCAAAGTCGAGCCATCAGTTGTAATAATATTGTGACCGTGTAACTTATTGAGATCTGGATACTGTATAGGAGAAAGAACTTCATCTCCTATGCCCAATGCGATATCACCACCACGATAGTTCTCAACAATTTGAGGTTTCACGTTTTTACCCGATGCATCAGGAGCGGTATCCATGTGGGCTACAAAACCGATGGCTGGTACATCATAGTCAACATTGGCAGGTAGATGACCCATCAAATAACCATTTTCATCAAGGCTAACATCTTGTAAGCCGATGTTGATCATTTCTTGTTGTAGCTCTTGGGCGAAAGTAAGCTGTCCTGGAGTGCTTGGACAATTTGTATTTGCGCCATTTGATTGAGTATCAAAGCTAACGTAGCGAAGAAACCGTTTGATTAAATTATCCATCTTACACTCTTCTCTGTTCGGTGTTACATATCCAAGTAATATCAACGTGCTAAAAAGTCAGTGAAAACAGCTTGGACCTAAATAAAAGAAATCTGGGAGTGAGCCCCAAATATTGTTATTTATCTTAACTAATTTGCGTAATATCACCATGCGATGAATCATTTTTTGCAAAATTAATTACTACTCTGATCAAACAGCGGAGTAATTGATTCTATAGCGAGCTCATAATGTTTATTATCCGTAGCAGTAAATTCATTTATCCATAATTTATCGGTACTTGATGAATCTTTAAAATGAACTTCAATCCCTGTCACCTTTGGAACAAACCATGACCCGACCATACCGCTGAGATTTGTCATTAATTGACTAAATGCCATTTGGTACTGTAAGGCTTCTTTTCCTGTAATCGTATTATGAGGCGTTCGCTTAGAGGTGAATTGATAGTGAAAATTGCAATCTTGGCCATCTGCTACGCTAATCTTAATATCTGGATTCACTTTTCTTAAATGGGCATCAACCGGTATTTTCACTTCCCCATTAGCAAGCAGCGGTAATTGCTCTGAATGCTGCTTTGAATACATGATAATCTGTTTAATGACACAAGCTTGCTGACTTTGCTTATCAATCAAAAAAGATCTGACTTCAACCAAAGAACTCTCCTGATTATATCGCTGCTTGTTATATAGCTCTGCGTAGCGAAGGTTGAGATCTTGAGCAAAGACATGATTCCCTATTAAAGCTAAACCAAGATATAGCGTATTACGAAAGTTCATTGTTCCATCCATGGTTACGTTATATTGATATCACAACTATAAAGTTATAGTGCATTAGAAATAGCTTGATAGCTAAGTCTTAAATATCAGTTATAAAAAAAGCGCATAGCTAAATATAACCATGCGCTTGTTATAAAGTTCAAGATTTATCAATTATTAAGCATCAAAAGTGTTGCCTTGAGAGCTTGTTGAACCATTCTCTGGACTTGATGGTGGTGGCGTTGAATCTTTATTGTCACCTTCAATTGTCATTACCTGTAGTGTAATACCAAACATATTGCGGTAAATAATGGCCTTCACATTAAAGAAGAATGGCAGAGTCCAAAGTAAACCAAGACCTGCTGTCGCCATTGAGATGAACATCATAATGAGGATCACAAGGTAAATAGCTGTCATTGGCATTAACTTACGTACGGTCGCCATAAACGAGTACTGGATTGCTTTTAGTGGTGTTACTCGCTTTTCACACACCAACGTCATGGCTAAACTTAACGCCATCGTTAAAAACAAACCAACCAATGGGAAGATTGTATTACCAATGCCCTGAATAGAAGACGTCAGTAACATAGTAATAATAGATACAAGAGTAAAAGAAAAACCACGTACAATCTGTCCCGGTTTTGTTGGCAGACCAACCGCATGGTTTAATGCCATTAAACTTACACCGGCATATAAAGGTGCAATCAGAACATCAGACCAGAAATTTGCCATTAGAGCAGACTGCATCAAATCCGGTGTTATGCCCTCTCCCGTAATAAAAGCATTAAAGAAAATATTAGGATCACCAAGTTGGACTTTAAGACCTAATAGCAACAGTGCAATTTGCGCAACAAACAAGCCAATAATTGCAGGTAAAAAACGAAAGAAATGTTTCGCTGTTACCTTCCAAGCTTCTTGCAACACATCGACTGCTTTTAATTCGACTTCACCTTTTACGGCTTTCTCAATTGAGCCACCAACGTGAAAGCTCTTTGTCATTGGTTCTTTCATATTCTCAAAATTCTAATTGACCTACTGCTATTGTACGTTACTCACGACGTGATTCGAAACCATATATAGAGAAAATTAATCCAAATCGCTTTAATTTGTCCCTTTTTTACCCGATAATTATTTAATTCGTCCAAAAGGTTACAATTTTCTGTAAGTATTTGGCACAATAGAGATGTATCAAGAACATTAGGAGTCGTATGAGGACACGTTTCGTAGAAAAAGCGTTCAGAGTGATGCTATTTGTTTAAGTAGTAATCACTCGGTAATAATGCTTAATTTTATAATTAATGTAATGCTTATAAAGCATTGCAATATTTATATTTTTTTGAAAAAAACGCTTTAAATTGCAAAACATCACGTCTATTATGCGCACCCTAAATTTACCAAAATAATGGAATCAGTACATGGTTCCTGGGTGGAGATAACGTAGAATTGAACGCTGCAACAACATCTAAGAAACCTGTGATTCAGCTGAAGGGTCTTGGCAAAAGCTTTGACGGTAAGCAGATCATCTCGGGTTTGGATCTAAATGTTAACGATGGTGAATTTTTAACCATCCTAGGTCCATCGGGCTGTGGTAAAACCACGGTACTACGTCTAATTGCTGGCTTTGAGAATGCTGACAACGGTCAGGTTATCATTGATGGTAAGGATGTCACTAGTATTCCGGCTGAACAACGCCATGTAAATACTGTGTTTCAGAGTTATGCACTGTTCCCTCATATGACAGTGTTTGACAATGTTGCGTTTGGTTTACGCATGCAAAACGTTAGTGCGAGTGAAATTGAACCTCGTGTAATGGAAGCATTGCGTATGGTGCAGTTAGATAAGTTTGCCCCTCGTAAACCACATCAATTGTCTGGTGGCCAGCAGCAACGTGTTGCTATCGCCCGTGCAGTTGTTAACAAACCAAAAGTTTTATTGTTAGATGAATCTTTATCTGCATTGGATTACAAACTACGTAAACAAATGCAGATCGAGCTTAAACAGCTACAACGTAAACTGGGTATTACTTTTATCTTCGTAACGCACGATCAGGAAGAAGCACTGTCAATGTCTGACCGCATTATTGTTATGCGCGATGGTAATGTTGAACAAGATGGCTCACCTCGTGAAATTTATGAAGAGCCGACAAACCTATTTGTTGCGCGCTTTATTGGTGAAATTAACGTATTTGACGCTATCGTTAAAGAACGTGTTGATGAAAAACGTATTTTAGCTGATGTTGAAGGCCGCCGAGCAACTATCCTATGTGATTTAGATGTAAATCCTGGTGATAAAGTGAAGGTACTGCTTCGTCCAGAAGATATTCGCATTGAAGAAATTCATAATGGCGATAGCGTATCTGGCATCCTTGGTTATGTACGTGAACGTACCTATAAAGGCATGACTCTTGATTCTGTTGTACAACTAGAATCTGGCAAAAATGTAATGGTTAGTGAATTCTTCAATGAAGATGATCCTGATGTAGACCACTCTCTTGATCAGAAAGTTGCCATTACCTGGGTTGAAAGTTGGGAAGTGGTACTAGCTGATGAGCAAGAAGTTTAATCTACAAAATATCATCATCTCGATCATCGTTGGCTGGCTTGTTGTTTTTGTCTTCATGCCAAACCTAATGATCATCGGAACAAGTTTCTTAACTCGAGATGATGCGAACCTAATCAAGATGGTGTTCACGCTGGATAACTATACCCGCTTGTTCGACCCTCTTTACGCAAAAGTGATGTGGCACTCCTTCTATATGGCGTTGACTGCAACCATTTTGTGTTTATTGATTGGTTACCCTTTTGCATACGCGATTGCAAAAATGCCTGAAAAGTGGCGTCCATTTATGCTGTTTTTAGTGATTGTGCCGTTTTGGACCAACTCACTGATCCGTACTTACGGTCTAAAAATCATGCTGGGCACCCGTGGCTTATTAAATAACACGCTAATGTATTTAGACATTATTGATAAGCCGCTGCGCATTATGTACACCGAATATGCAGTAATGATTGGTCTGGTTTATATCCTTTTACCGTTTATGGTACTGCCACTGTATTCGGCTATTGAAAAACTAGACAATACTTATATTGAAGCGGCTCGTGACTTAGGCGCGAACAAGTTCCAAACTTTTACTAAGGTGATCTTCCCGCTCACTATGCCAGGTATCATCGCAGGCTGTTTGCTTGTTTTATTACCGGCTCTAGGTATGTTCTATGTATCAGACCTATTAGGTGGCGCGAAAAACCTTCTTATTGGTAACGTAATTAAGAGCCAAGTTCTAAATGCGCGTGATTGGCCGTTTGGTGCAGCGACAAGTATCGCTCTAACGGTAGCAATGGCTGTACTGCTTTATGCGTACTACCGTGCAGGTAAACTTCTTAACCGTAAGGTGGATTTAGAATAATGGGTCGCTTATTTAAATTTAGCTTTATGAGTGTGGTGTATGCCTTTTTGTATACACCTATCATCATCCTGATTGTAAACTCATTCAATGCCAGCAAGTTTGGTATGAAATGGGATGGCTTTACATTCAAATGGTATGAACAACTCGTTACGAACGATAGCTTGATGCAAGCTGCTGGTCACTCGATCACTATCGCTGTTTTCTCAGCAACTGCAGCAGCATTAATTGGTAGCTTAACGGCGGTTGCCCTTTTCCGTTATCAGTTTAAGGGTAAGAAGTTTGTAACAGGTATGCTCTTTATCGTTATGATGTCACCAGATATCGTAATGGCAATTTCGCTACTTGCGTTGTTCCTACTAATGGGTGCAGAACTGGGTTTCTTGACTCTACTACTATCGCACATCACATTCTGTTTACCATTTGTTGTGGTAACCGTATATAGCCGCTTAAAAGGCTTTGATGTGAAAATGTTAGAAGCAGCTCGTGACCTGGGTGCAAGTGAGTGGGTAATTCTAAAACAGATTATTCTACCATTGGCAAAACCCGCTGTTGCAGCAGGTTGGCTATTGAGCTTTACCCTATCTTTGGATGATGTAATTATCAGTTCATTTACAACAGGTCCAACGTACGAGATCTTACCTTTGAAGATTTACTCAATGGTTAAAGTTGGTATTTCACCTGAAGTAAATGCACTAGCGACAATCATGCTGGTTGTCTCTCTTGTTCTAGTTATCTGTTCTCAGTTACTGGCTCGAGAAAAAGTATAATTACTCAGTTTTGCGCACTAAATTAAATGGCTAACTTATTGAGTTAGCCATTTTTTTATCACAAATTCCTACCCTATTAGAAACTCACGCCATTCGTTACATTTAGACACACATTTTCACTATCCAAAAATCCTTTCCTGCTTTAGATTGCGCTCCACTTTTTATCTCTTTCATCTATGAAGATACTCGAATGAAAAAATGGTCATCTCTTTTGATCGGTTCCGCTCTACTGTCTGCTAGCCTAAATGTGGCAGCAGAAGAGACTAAAGACAAACAACTTGTTTTTATGAACTGGGGTCCTTACATCTCCACTGAGCTGCGTGAGCAATTCACCAAGGAAACCGGTATTAAAGTGATCTACTCGACTTACGAGTCAAATGAAACCATGTATGCCAAATTACGTGCGCATCCTGAAGGTTATGACTTAGTTGTTCCTTCGACCTATTTCGTTGCCAAAATGCGCGATGAAGGAATGCTACAGAAGATTGATAAAAGTAAACTAACAAACTTTAATCAGCTGGATAAGAACTACTTAGATAAGCCGTTTGATCCAAGCAATGATTACTCTATTCCACACGTTATTGCGATGACTGGCCTTGCGGTTAATACCGATATGTATAATCCAGATGACTTTAATAGCTGGGCTGATCTATGGCGCCCAGAGCTAAAAGGCCAGTTAATGTTAATGGATGACACTCGTGAAGTGTTCCATATTGCTCTGCGTAAACTGGGCTATTCAGGTAATACAACCGATCCTAAACAGATTGATGAAGCGTATGAAGAGCTGAAAAAACTGATGCCTAACGTATTAGTATTTAATTCAGACAACCCTGCTGCGCCATATTTATCCGGTGAGGTTGGCTTAGGTATGTTGTGGAATGGATCTGCGGCAGCGGCACAAAAAGAAGGTTTACCAATTAAGCTTATCTGGCCAAAAGAAGGCGGGATTTTCTGGGTAGATAGTTTAGCTATTGCAAAAAATGCTAAAAACGTAGAAGCCGCACATAAGATGATCGATTTCTTATTGCGCCCTGAGATTGCAGCTAAAATCTCTGAGGAAACAGGTTATTTGACCGCAGTAGAAAAGTCTAATGCGAAATACAAAGATAACCCTACACTGTTCCCACCTCAAGAAGACCTTGACCGTGGTGAATGGCAAGATGCGGTAGGTACAATGAATAACCGCTATGAGAATTATTTCCTCGAACTGAAAGCAGGCGATAATTAATATCTTATCTGCGAGTAGCATTAATTTGCTACTCGCAGTACTTTTGATAACATTAAAAATACATACCTTTCCAACTATCGATACCATATTCTGCTATATCCCCTAACAACTGATAATAAATTCTCCAGCGATTAGTAAATATCTCGATAATTTATTAACAGCACATCATACTCTGCTATACTTATGCCATCTTTATGATTCATAATAGATATGTTTCTATACCAAGCCTGATCAATTAATTATTAATCACTTGGTCGTAGTTCTAGTTACCCATTTACTAGTGAAATACACCAAAAACTAGGGGGCGGTATTTTCCGCTAGAGAACACTCTCGAAAAATCCTGTATTTTAGTTAGGAGCTAAAAGAAATGAAAAAATGGTCTTCTTTAATGACCGGCGCTGTTTGCGCAATGGCTATGTTTTCAAGCGTAGCGTCTGCGGCAGACAACGAACTGTATTTCTACAACTGGTCTGAGTACATTCCTCAAGATGTTATTGAACAGTTTACGAAAGAAACAGGCATTAAAGTGATTTATTCGACCTATGAGTCGAATGAAACTATGTATGCAAAGCTTAAGACCAACGGTGAAGGTTACGACTTAGTAGTTCCTTCAACTTATTACGTATCTAAGATGCGTGATGAAGGCATGCTACAAAAGATCGATCACTCTAAACTTTCACACTTCAAAGATCTTGACCCTAACTTCCTAGACAAGCCTTTTGACCCAAATAACGATTACTCTATTCCGTACATCTGGGGCGCAACAGGTATTGGTGTAAATACTGACGTTATCGACAAGTCTAAAATCCACAGCTGGGCTGATTTATGGGATCCTAAGTGGGAAGGTCAATTAATGATGATGGATGATGCTCGTGAGTTCTTCCACATTGGTCTTCGCAAGCTAGGTTATTCTGGTAATACAAAAGATCCTGCACAAATTAAAGCAGCATACGAAGAGCTTAAGAAGCTGATGCCTAATGTATTAGTATTTAACTCTGACTACCCTGCTAACCCATACATGGCGGGTGAAACTTCTCTAGGTATGCTATGGAATGGTTCTGCATACCAGGCTCAGCAAGAAGGCGCGCCAATTGATATCGTATGGCCAAAAGAAGGTGCAATCTTCTGGATGGATAGCTTAGCAATTCCAGCTCAAGCTAAACATATTGATGCTGCATACAAGATGATTGACTTCCTTCTACGTCCTGAAAACGCTGCGAAGATCGCACAGCAAATTGGTTACCCAACCCCTGTTGCGACTGCGAAGAAATTCCTACCTAAATCATTTGTTAATAACCCAATGATTTACCCACCACAATCAGTACTTGATGCTGGTGAGTGGCAGAACAGCGTTGGTAGCGCAAACGAGCTTTACGAAGAGTACTTCCAAAAGCTAAAAGCAGGTGAATAATACACTGCTCTAACGCAACAAAAAAAGAAGCCGAGCTTATTAATAGCTCGGCTTTTTGTTTATAGCTCTTCTTAAACACCATGGTATCTTGATAATGTATCGCTACATTACTAACGAAGAGTTCGCGTTATTGTTCTTATAATTTAACTGAAAGTAAGCTCACTTCTTTACTTACAGGCGTTACTTCAAATTGAGAACTATTTTTAAGATCCTCAACTTGAGCTTTATTCCATGCTTCATAAGTAACAACCTTACCATCCGTGCTCACATTAACTGGCTCACCAGAAGGCACTCGACCACTCCATGAGATAGATGCAGATGCTGCTAATGCCATTGAACTAAAAGTGGTTGCAGCAACGATAGCAGCATAAAAAAGCGGTTTCATAGACATTGAATATAACCTCACATGTATTAGTTGTGATGAATTATATTCTTAGCATTTGCCTTGGCAACTGGGCAAAAATGCTAAATAGCGATCAATTGTTATACATCAAGCTTACCGAATATACCGTATAGATTTAGCACCTATTTATTTAGAAATTAAAACATGCTAATTGCACTTATTTACACCCAAGCTAATTTGTGCTTAGGATGTTTTTAATGTATTCAGGAACAATCTTAGTCGCTTTACCATAAATCTTTTCCTCAAATTCACTCTGAACCTGACTTGGCTCAAGATTTAACTCAACGGTGTGCAATCCTTGTAGTACCGCTTCATGAACAAAACCAGCGGCAGGATACACAACACCCGACGTACCAATAGAGATAAATAAATCTGCATCACAAATGGCACGATGAATGGCATCCATTCCAATTGGCATCTCACCAAACCAAACAATATCAGGTCGCATTGGAGCCGGAATTTGACAACAATGGCAGCGATCACTGGTATGAAGATCACCATGCCAATCTACCGTTTGTCCAGACTCACAACAGCGAGCCTTAAGAAGTTCACCGTGCATATGAATGACATTAACACTACCCGCTCTCTCATGAAGATTATCAATATTTTGCGTAACAATAGTCACTTTCCCTTCATGTTCTCGCTCTAACTGCGCTAAGGCTAAATGAGCGGCATTAGGAGCTACAGAGCCATCTTCAATTTGACGGCGTCTATCGTTATAAAAGTTCTGTACTAATTCTGGATTGCGTTCATAACCTTCTGGTGTTGCCACATCTTCAACTCGATGATTTTCCCAAAGCCCATCTTCGGATCGAAACGTACGTATGCCTGATTCAGCAGAAATGCCTGCTCCTGTCAGTACGACAATATTTCGGTAAGGGAAAAGCATAATAGTATTCCTTTTTATATATTCTAGTGACTTTAGTTATATCATTGATTTTATTTAAGGTGTAGATAGCACATGTTAGACATTAGTATAAATATCAACACAGAAAGAAAATAAGAATATCTCTATTGTCTGCTTAAGCAAAATTAACCAATAAAAAAGCCGACACACTAGGTATCGGCTTTGGGATATCAAATAAGCTAATGAGAGTTATCAGCTGTTTTTGGTTGTATTTTCTTTTGGTTGGTTCTCAGGAAGGTCTTTAACTTCATCAAACCATAAGTTGTGGTGCTCACGAGCCCAAGTTTCATCAACTTCACCCGTAATCATGCCATCAAGACCCGCTTCCATACCAAATAAACCAATGTAGATATGGAAAATAAAGCCACAAATCAAAATAAGAGCAGAGAACATATGAATTAAGTTCGATAGCTCCATATGACGACGTGTTTGATCAAAAATTGGGAAATCTAGAACAAAACCACTTACAGTAATAAAGATACCGAAGAAGATAAGCAGCCAGAAGATAACCTTCTCACCACCGTTCGAGAAACCTGCTGATGGATGGGAACCTTTATGTTTACCAACCATACCGCCCATTTTCATGAACCACTGAATATCAACTTTATTGAAGATACTCTTACGCCACCACTTGATTAATACAGCAAACAGCAAAATCGCAAAGATTGGCCCCATATAGTTATGGTATTGCTTAGCGGCAAAAATCACCCAGCCCCAAACATCTGTAGATAAAATTGGCTTTAAAAAGTGTTTACCATAAACCAGAGTCAGACCGCTGAAACCAAGGGTTAAGAAAGTAAATGCCATACTCCAGTGTAGAGCACGATCCATACGACTCCAGCGTTGAATTTTGCGGCCTGTTTTTGGCTTACTCAGTTTCAGAGGGCCAACAACAAAATACGCCAAAGTCACCATTGCTAAGCTACCAAAAATAGCTAATGCACCAAGCGGCGACATCCACTTTTCTTTTAAGATATACCAAGTTTGTCCTGGTACACTGATTAACACGTCATGCTCAGGCCAACCTGAAGTGGTATACCCCTTTTGACCATCTTTAACAGCGCGCCAATAATCAGCACCAGCAAAGCCAATAACTTCTCGCTTAACTACCGACTCGCCCGCAGTCAAATCGTTAGAAGAAGAATTATCAGCAGCTAATACGGATGCAGAGAACGCAACCATTAAAGCGGTGAACACAACCGTTAACCAGCGTTGAATTCGCTTAGTCATTAAAGCTCCTGCCTGCTCTATTGAACAGTTCATCAATGTGCTACCAAAGCAACACAGGGTTAGAATCAAAAAGAACAATTAGCGCTAAACGTTAAAGCCTAGCGCTAATTTTTATGGCTTAAGCCTTGCGAACTTTACTTGCATCCATAGCAAGTTCATCAGCTGCAGTGCTTGCCCAACCAGCATCTTTAGCACCACGAGCCGCCACACGTTTACTGTAGATTTCAGAGATCTTCTCTGCATCACCTGCAAGTAACGACTTAGTAGAACACATAGATGCACACATAGGCAGCTTGCCTTCAGCGATGCGGTTTGCACCGTAAAGTAGGCGTTCTTTTTCAGAGCCTGGTTCAGTATTTGGACCACCTGAACAGTAAGTACATTTGTCCATTTTACCGCGCTCAGCAAATGCCTGTTGTTTAGGGAACTGAGGCGCACCAAACGGACAAGCAAATAGGCAGTAACCACAACCGATACATAGATCTTTATTGTGCTGAACAATGCCATCTTCTGTTTGACTGAAACAATCGGCAGGACACACCGCCATACAAGGCGCATCACTACAGTGCATACAAGCAACAGAAATCGAAGTTTCGCCAGGAAGACCGTCGTTTAGTGTTACAACACGACGACGCTGGATACCCCAACCTACTGCTTCTGAGTTTGCGTTTTTACAAGCTGTCACACAGCCGTTACACTCGATGCAACGTTTTGTGTCACAAAGAAATTTCATACGTGCCATGGGTTAGCTCCTTAAGCTTTAGTAATATTACAAAGAGTTACTTTTGTTTCTTGCATCTGAGTAACAGGGTCATAACCGTAAGTGGTTGCCGTGTTAGCTGCTTCGCCAGAAACATAAGGAGCACAACCTTCTGGGTAGTAACTACGTAGACTTTCACCTTCAAACTCGCCACCGAAGTGGAATGGTAAGAATGCTAGACCTTCACGAACACGAGGTGTCACCATCGCTTTCACTTTAATACGGCCTTTTTCTGCGCCTTCAACCCAAACCATTTCGCCATCTTTAATGCCGCGATCGTTCGCATCTTTTAGGTTAAGCTCAACAAACATCTCTTGTTGTAGCTCTGCAAGCCATGGGTTAGAACGTGTTTCTTCACCACCACCTTCGTACTCAACCAGACGACCAGAAGTTAGGATGATTGGGTATTCACCTGATACATCTTTATCCTGAATTGACTTGTAAAGTGTTGGTAAGCGGAATAGGTTCGCTTTGTCATCCCATGTTGGGTAATCAACAACAAGATCTCGACGAGGTGTATACAGAGGCTCACGGTGAAGAGGCACTGCATCAGGGAATGTCCAAACAACAGTACGAGCTTTTGCGTTACCGTAAGGAATACAACCGTGCTTAATAGCAACACGCTGAATACCACCAGATAAGTCTGTCTTCCAGTTTTTACCTTCTGCAGCTTGCTTCTCTTCTGCAGTTAGATCGTCCCACCAACCAAGTTGCTTCAGCATCTTATCAGTGAATTCTGGGTAACCATCTTCCAATTCACAACCCAGAGAGTAGCTATCTACTGCAAGTAGGCTTTGACCATCATGTTCAACACCAAAACGAGCACGGAAGTTACCACCACCTTGAGCAACCGTCTTTGATGTATCATAAAGGATGTGAGTACCTGGGTGATTCATCTCAGGCGTACCCCAACATGGCCAAGGTAGACCGTAAGTTTCACCATTTGCTGGACCACCAATCGCCTCTAGAGAAGTACGATCGAATGTGTGCCAGTTTTTCTGGTGCTCTTTAAGACGCTCAGGACTTTGACCTGTGTAACCGATAGTCCACATACCCTTGTTATATTCACGAGTAATGTCTTCGATTACTGGACGGTTATTTTCAACCTTGATGTTTTTAAACAGTTTGTCTGCATAGCCCAGTTTTTGAGTCAATAAATACATGATCTCGTGGTCTGGCTTAGATTCAAACAGAGGATCAATAACCTGATCACGCCACTGAATTGAACGGTTAGTTGCTGTTACAGAACCGTAAGTTTCAAACTGTGTTGATGCTGGGAATAGGTATACATTATCAGTACGGCCATTCATTACCGATGCAACACCTGGGTACGGGTCAACAATAACCATTAGGTCAAGTTTGCCCATAGCTTTACGCATTTCAGGCCCACGAGTTTGTGAGTTTACTGCGTGACCCCAGTAGAACATGGCACGGATATTATCGCGTTGAGCAATCTTATCTTTGTTCTCAAGAACACCATCAATCCAACGAGAAACAGGGATACCCTTGCTATTCATTGGTTTTGCGCCAGCGTAAGTATTTGGATCGAAACGGCCTTGCATCCATTCATAATCCACATCCCATACGCGAGACCAGTGTTTCCAAGCACCTTCAGATAGACCGTAGTAACCAGGAAGGTTGTCAGATAGTACGCCAAAGTCTGTTGCACCCTGTACGTTATCGTGACCACGGAAGATATTTGCACCACCACCTGATTTACCCATGTTGCCAAGAGCAAGTTCAAGAATACAGTAAGCACGAGTATTGTTGTTACCTGTTGTATGCTGAGTACCACCCATACACCAAACAACACAACCAGGACGGTTTTCAGATAGCATTTTCGCCGTCTGGTAAACTTGTTCTTCAGGTACGCCAGTTACACGTTCAACTTCTTTTGGATTCCATTTCGCAACTTCTGCACGAACTTGGTCCATACCGTAAACGCGTTGACGAATAAACTCTTTATCTTCCCAACCATTTTGGAAAATATGGAACAGAACACCCCAAATAAAGGCCACGTCAGAACCTGGACGTAATGATACATAATGATCAGCCTTTGCCGCAGTACGTGTACGACGAGGGTCAACAACTACAATTTTACAGTCGTTAGTTTCTTTCGCGATCAAGATATGCTGCATTGCCACTGGGTGTGCTTCTGCAGGGTTTGAACCGATAAACAGAATTGACTTACAGTTGTGCATATCGTTAAGCGAGTTTGTCATTGCACCGTAGCCCCAAGTGTTTGCTACACCGGCAACTGTGGTTGAGTGACAGATACGCGCTTGGTGGTCAACGTTGTTAGTACCCCACATTGACACCATTTTACGGAACATGTAAGCCTGTTCGTTGTTGTGTTTTGCAGAACCTAACCAGTAAACTGAATCTGGGCCTGACTCTTCACGAATCTTAAGGATTTGCTGGCTTACTTCAGATAGAGCCTGATCCCAGCTTAGACGCTGCCACTTACCATTCACAAGCTTCATTGGATATTTAACGCGACGCGCACCGTGACCGTGTTCACGAAGTGCAGCACCCTTAGCACAGTGGCCACCAGCATTGAAAGGATGGTCAAAAGCGGGTTCCTGGTGAGTCCATACACCTTCTTGGGTTTCTGCGTAAATACCACAACCAACAGAACAGTGAGAACAAATAGTACGTTTCACTTCTTTTGGTGCGTCAGTTGGAATGAATTCCTCTGCCGCCTGTGCTTTTTTCATCATGCCTGGTGCGAACATGCTTGCACCAGCAATACCACCAGCAGCGGCGATTGATGAGTTACGAATAAATGAACGACGAGAGATACCTAGCTGGTTTTCGTCCTTGCTCACTTTGTCGGAACGTTTTGTTAGTTTCATTGAGTGCTCCGTCTATTACAAGGTATTGTAGTAATCACGAATATGCTGAGTTTCGTGATAACCTTTTGTTTTAGTTTCTTCTTTTTTCTCTTCTGACTTAGCAGCTGCTTGGACAGCAGTTGTTGTGCCAGCAGCAATTGCACCAGCTGCCGCAGTTAAGCCAATGTTTTTCAACAATTGACGGCGGCTTTCGTTGAGTTTTTTCTGCTCACTCATGAAAGTTTGCTCCTCTGTCGCTCAACCTGTTTAATAAAGGTGTCGATCATTTTTTATGCTTCTAGTCGCGATTTCTAAAACAGTTAGTAGGGATTAATCTGCTTGTAAAAATCGTGTTTTTTCTACTGTTAAAAACTGTAGCGCAAGTTCACCAACAGCGGTGTAAAAAACAGCACTTTTTGCCGTTTTAATATCGGTCGATACTTTTTCACACCAAGGTGCCAAATGGCGGTTGAAAAAAGTACGTTGAAGGTGCTCATCGCCCCCTTCCACCAGCATTGCCATCACTTCGAGCAAAGCGGCAATATGATCTTCCGGTTCTTTCACAGACTCATTACGTTCATAACCCAGTTGTTTTAGGTCACTACGAAGATGAGCCAGAGGCATTTCCATTAATGATCCAGTTAGATACCAAGAACCATAAGGCACAACGTCACCACGTCCAATGCCAATAAATAGATCTTGATATTCTTCTGCAACCGCAATAGGTGTCGCTTTTTGAGCCGCTAGTTTTAATAGAGGCCAAGCCGCAGCCATTGACGATTGATGCGGATCGTTTGTGCCTTCGACATCTAAATCTGCAAGCCAATCAAGCACATCTTGAGATGGAGATTGACGTAAAAGATGAGCCAGCAAATTGTAAATTTCGATGCGCAGTATTGCGTCTTGATTCGATGATGTTTGGTGCGAGTTCATAGCGCTTTCAATCTCCGGTTAAACTCGAATTTGATCTTCAGGATCGTCTTCAAATTTCGAAAAAATATCTCGAACACGACAATCTTCACACATAGATAAACGACGAATTGCGTCACCTTGAAAATGTGAATGTCCTTGAAGTTTTTCAATAAGCATTTTAACCATAGACTCAGGTGCAAATGGTTTTCCGCAATTAATACAACATGCGGCAGGCTCTTCATGAACAAGTTTTGCTTCTTTACGTGCTTGCCAATCCCAATTAAAACCGGGTTCAACTGTAATCACGTTTTCAGGGCATGCTTTTTGACACATACCACATTGAATACAATCTTCTTCAATAAATAGAAGGCCTGGACGATCACCAATTGCATGAAGAGCACGCGTTGGACAAACCGCCACACAACCCATACAAAGCGTACAATCATCGGCTTGACATGAAATAGAACCATAAGGTGCTTTTTCAATAACCGTAGAATGCTCAGGTTTTGTTGGAGCTTGTGCGTATAGTGCTTCTAATGTCGTAAACAATTTCTGACGCTTATTCCCTGAAAGTTGTTCACCTGCAGGTAATAGAGCCTCAGAAAATGGAACGTAGTTTTCAACATCAGCAAAGTTAAATAAGCAAATACGATCTGCTTCATAACCCATTTCAGTTAAAAACATTTGTGCCGTTGTTAGTTCATCAGAAAGCACACGATCAATCGTTGCAGGAATATAAGCCGTATTAGTTGCTAAAAGAACTTGATGTGCGCCATAAAACAGTGCGCTAAACCAAGTATCTACGCCAACAGTTGCTAGTTCTTCTAAAGCAACAGGAATCACAGAAGTAGGTAGATGCGCAAGAGCATTAACCACATTCGCTTCATCACGGTTACCGTAAAATAGTAGCGTAGGTTTAACCCCACCCTCATTGGCATAACGTGTTAACAGGCGATGCACAAAATGTTGAGTATCGTCTGCATCTGGAAGAGCATAAGTGATCGCCTCTGTTGGACAGGCAGTCGCACAAGTACCAACGCCCTGACATAAGTAAGGGTTAATTTCGATTTCTTGATCCGCATTAGCCGAAATAGCACCAGCAGGACAAGCATCTAAACAACGATCACAACCTTCAACGCCACGAGATGCATGAGCACAAAGATCGGGATTAAATCTAAAATACTTAGGCTTATCAAAGGTACCCAGCATGTCTGGTAGTTCTTCAATAACACGAGCCAGTTTGTCTTTTCGAGCACCAATAGCGTAATAGCCCGGTGCTGGAATTTCATAAGACATCACACCGTTTTCAGTTAGATCCACAATCAAATCGAAGCTATCACGACCAAGCGCAATTTTTGCCAGATTGGTTGTAGGCTCTAAACCGGCTACAGAAACTCGACACGTTACCTCGAACGCACCAAGATAGCCTTTAACATGAATTTCATCGCTAAAATATAGATTCTCCTCGGTTGCTTCAGAGGTTTTCTCTGTGGCAAGCAACGTAACAGAATGAAGTTCAGCAAATTGAGCAGCTAAAGGAGTAATTGTTTCCTGAGATCCAACGATCAACAAATCCCCACGGCTTTCATAGGTAACCGTAGGTGGAATGAGATTTGCCAACTCAACAGTGCCAGTAATAGCAGCAAATCGAGCTTGACCATTGTTATCAGAAAATGCTTCTAGTGTACTTTTTAACATTTTTATTCCTGTGTACTCGTCACCGTTTGTCAGTGCCGATTCAAAGAAAACTGTTTATCTAAAATAATTCGAAACAGTTTTCTTCTTGCTTCTTATAGAGCAATAACCGATCCAACTTTTAACGGAATAAAATGACCAATAAGGAACTAAAATCGGAATCGGACACTCTGACCCACCAGCTATAGGACAATATGTCCCATCCTTTTTGTATCAATGCGCCAAAATGTCCCGATTAAATATAAGGTTTTAGTTCCCTTTTTGTCCCAGTGTTACTTTTTGAAAAAATTTTTTCTAACTCTTGTTCACTGGTTTGTGTGTTGCTTTGTGTGCGGCGAAATCTTCAGTTTGTGTTGATTCGGTAGGGAGAGATTCAACAGAAGAGTCAGCGCTAGTTTGAGTTGTTGTTAAGGATAGTTCAGAATCTGTAGATTGCTCATTTAATTGCTCTGATGAATCTACAGAATTCTTTGTAAGTTCAGCAGGTTGAGCTTGACTCTGGCTATTGTCAGATGCTTGTTCAGGTGTGAGTAGATCATCAATTTGTTCTTTAGCCCAAGAACGCAGTTCCCCTTTCACTTTATCTGATAACGTTTCTAGCTGAGAGAAGTCCTCGGTACAATCATCCATATCACTGATATAGTTGTATTCACTTGAATGAAACAGTTTACGCAAGGCCGCTTTTTTAACTGCTTTATCAACACCTTGCTTCAAGAAAGAGGCAGCGCCAGATTCAAACGTCACCTTATCAACATCCGATAACGTTAAGTCTTCTGTTTCTTCAACCTCGGTATCAATCTCAGAACTATGATTATCCGAAACAGAATTATCTAGAGCAGATGTATCCGACTGTTCACAAGGACTGGTTGATTCTGAGCTTGCGTTGGCTTCATCTATATGGGCATTAGATAAAGACTGAGCGACTGTATCATCTATAATTTCAACAGAATCTTCTTTCTTTTCTTCTACTTGTGGCGTTTCTTCCCTTGCCGTTAATTTCCTACTTGACCAACGTTGGAAAAAATTACTTGTCACAAGAGCGTCCTCGACTTTTCTCTTTTGGGCCTTTGTCTTTAAAGCCTTTACGTTTAAATTCTAATAACTCGCCATGACGGCCAATGTAAGCTTCCATCCAAGCTTGAATTGGTAATGGAATGCTAATATGTAAAACCGTGTAATCACCATCCATATAACGAGCTGCAACCCCTTGTGCCGCCGTGACTAATACGGGTTTAAGTTGTTCATTATCAATCGCTTCACACACAAAAAACAGATGAGGATCTTGTGAACTTAGGTTAAAGCGGTAATCGGTTCGTTCATCACGAAACAAAGCTAGAGGCAATAAATAACACGCATCACTTTGATGAGCTTCTGTAACATCTTCATCGTATAGACAAACATCATCAATAGACCAAGATAAGGTAGTCCAACGACCGATTTGTTTTTCTTCTGCATTTAGACAAAAACGAATTGGCCAAATTGACTCATCTTTTTTGAGTTCTTCAAGTTGTTGTTCGATCACAGATGACTCCTTTGTCTCTTTTCGACCAGATTAAAACGCAAGGTATTAAGCAAATATTAGACCAATTTATAAAGCATGTTACGAAAGCTTCTGATTCTTTACTTTGATCTTATCGTGCAAAACAACAAATTGAGTATAAAATCAGCTGTTATGCCTTAGGTAACGCATTTGGAATAAACCACTTATCAAAACTGGAACAATCTTTGCTTATAGCCTATCGTTCTTGCTATTAAACTATTTCCATAGGAATCCCTGATGACCCAGTTGCCAAAGATCATTAAAACGAACTCGTCTGTTAAGCAGACTTTTACAGTCGACATTATGGATGAGTATGGCGATATGCAGACGAAAGAGATTGCGTGCGAGCATCCCTTAACTGTGTATTTGAACTGGATTGAGATTGTTACCTTAATGACGTTGGGTGAACGACCTTCAGCTTTAGTGTTAGGATATTTAAAAAACCAAGGCTTTATTGAAGATATCAATGCAATAGAGTCTGTGATCATCGACTGGGATACCAACTCTGCCGCGGTGATTACCAAAGAAAATACTGATGGAGTGAGTAAAACTCTTGAGAAGAAAACCGTTACCTCTGGCTGTGGTCAAGGAACCATGTACGGTAATGTGATGAAAAAACTAGAGGGTGTAACCTTACCTCAGCCTCAAATCTCACAAGCAAAACTCTATCAATTGCTTGAAGCGCTCACCCATCATAATGAAACCTATAAAGCAGCGGGAGCGGTTCATGGTTGTGCCGTGTGTAAAGATACCGAGATCCTCTCTTTTGTTGAAGATGTAGGTCGTCACAATGCCGTTGATACTTTAGCCGGTGAGATGTGGTTAAAAGGTGAAACTGGCAGCGACAAGATTTTTTACACAACAGGTCGACTTACCTCAGAGATGGTGATCAAAGTTGCTCAAATGGGGATTCCCGTTCTACTTTCTCGCTCTGGCGCGACACAAATGGGCTATGAGCTAGCACAAAAGCTGGGGATTACTATGATAGCTCGTGCTAAAGGTCACCGCTTCCAAGTATACAGTGGCATGGATAATCTAATTCTCGATGTTAAGGGGAATGCCATGTCCGACACAGAACAAAAACAACAAGAAAAAATGACTCCGAATAAGGGTCAATCAGATAATTTACTTTAAGGGCTTGTTTTATCCATGACTGAATTTCCAGAATTTATGAATGCCAAATTAGTGGCTGAATATCTCGATCTTAACGAAAAGAAAGTTTATGCATTAGCTAATGAAGGCCTATTGCCAGCAACTAAAGTAACGGGCAAATGGTTATTCCCTAAGGCAATGCTGGATAAGTGGCTACTTGAATCTTGTCATAATGGCGTATTAAACGATCGTTTACTTATTGCAGGCTCTGATGATCCGCTATTGCAGATGGTTGTTGGTAAAATGGCTAATCAATTAGGTAGTACCGCATTGATTGGTTACACATCAACAGGTACTCGACAAGGTCTATCGATGCTAAGCAAAGGCCATGTGGATATGTGCGCCATTCACTGGGGTAATGCAGAAGAGGCCGCACTTCGTCACCCTGCTCTCTTACAACAATATTCTGGCCATAAGAACTGGGTATTAGTCCATGCCTTTGAGCGTGAACAAGGCTTAGTGGTAAGTAAAGAAATTGCCGATGCTGTAAATAATCGTTCTTTAAACCCTCATGAATTAGTCGCATCTCGCTGGCGTTGGGCTTTACGTCAAGAAGGTGCCGGTAGTATGAGGGCACTTGAAGAATGGCTCCACGGTAGTGCATGTAATCTATCTATGTTAACGCAAGTAGACGTCTGTAACAGTGAGCGAGAATTAGCTTCGGCGATTGCTCGTGGACATGCAGATGTCGGTTGTGCCAGTGAAAGTACTGCCGGAGAATTTGGACTGGGGTTTGTTCCTCTTTGTACCGAAGCATTTGAATTGGTGATCCCAAAGAACATCTATTTTAGAACGCTACAACAACAGCTACTGCAATCTCTATCCGATCCTGAAGTGCAAAAACGAGGTCATGAGCTTGGTGGCTATAACTTCGCCCGTACAGGCAAGCAGGTCTGGAGTTCAAACTGATTCACCAAGCTCTATAATTTTACCAACAATTCTAAAATTACAATACTCATTCAACAAAGGCTGTCATTTCGGTGATGGCCTTTTTAATTGCAAAAAATCATAATCGTTTGATACGTCCCGCTAGAGTACGCAATCAAAACTAAATAATACAAAAACACGAAAAAACAAAAGCAATCATTTTAGTTTTCCGTATTAAACCATAACATCCACCAGCCAAATCTTATAAACCCAGCTAAATATACTATCTATTATAAATATGCACCCTCTCGCAAATTAACCCATTATGGACAGAAACATGAAATATTCATGAGATATCTGCCGTAATTTTTCTATCTTTTGTCTGAAAATGTAAGCAACACCGCGCATAAATTGTGACTTAATTCATTAATTGAGCAATGGCTCAGTAAAAACATTGATCCAATGCAACATATTGCAATTCAACAGTTTTTATTTACTGGTCAGACATCATAATTACTTAGACATCTGACCAGTATCTTCATAGATTTAACCGACCCGGTTTATTTCAATAAAAATAACAGTTGCTGCTGGTTAGCACGGAATTCAGTTCAACAAATATAAGCGAAGGAGTGGTAATGAATTATTTCATAACCGGCGCAACAGGCTTTATTGGAAGTCATTTATTAGCTCGTCTGGCAAAACGTTCTGGCAATTTTTATCTTCTGGCTCGTAGTGATAATGCTGAGCAAAAACTGCAGCAGTTAATCGAAAAACATCAGTTACCTGCCGACCGTTTTCATTTAGTCACAGGCTCAATTACCGAGACGAACTTAGGTTTATCCAGCAAAACCATTTCTGAACTCACAGGCAAAATTACCCACTTCTATCATCTTGCTGCTATTTATGATTTAGAAGCTGATGAAGAAGCCTTAAAGCGTGCCAATATAGAAGGTACGGAAAACTGTGTTCGTATGGCTGAACGTCTACAGGCAAAATGTTTTCACCATATAAGTTCCATCGCGGTTGCTGGTCAGTTCCGCGGCTGGTTCCGTGAAGATATGCTCGATCAAGCAACAGGTCTTGATCACCCTTATTTCTCAACCAAACATGAGTCAGAAAAAATCGTTCAGCAATCTTGTACAATCCCGTGGCGGGTTTATCGTCCAGGTATTGTAGTGGGACACTCTAAAACGGGTGAAGCAGAGCGTATTGATGGCCCATACTATTTCTTCAAGATCATCCAAAAACTTCGTCAAGCTTTACCTGAATGGATGCCATTATTAGGTCTTGAAGGGGGACGTCTTAATATTGTTCCTGTCGATTATGTTGCCGATACCATTGATCACATCTCTCATCTAGAGGATTTAGATCAGCAATGTTTCCATATCGTTGATCCTGACCCATACCGCGCAGGTGAAGTGATTAATCTCTTTGCTCAAGCTGGTCACGCCCCTCGTATGGCTATGCGTTTTGATATGCGTCTACTCAATATGGTTCCATCCCACCTGTGGAAACAATTGGCGCATTTACCCGTATTAGAACGTTTCATTGATGCAATCAGTCAAGAGATACGCGTCCCTAAAGACGCATTGAGTATGTTTAACTACCCAACGCAATTTGATTGCACTAATACACTACAAGCACTTGAAGGCAGTAACATCACCTGCCCTCGTCTAAGTGAATACGCCGCACCTATTTGGGATTATTGGGAGCGAAACCTAGATCCGGATCTGCACGTTGAGAAAAGCTTAAAAGGCTGTGTGGCGGGAAAAGTCATCGCTATTACTGGCGCTTCTTCAGGTATTGGATATACAACCGCAATCAAACTGGCAAAAACCGATGCTAAATTGGTGTTAATCGCTCGTGATTTAGAACGCTTACAACAAACACGCAATGAAATTGAACGTTTGGGTGGTCATGCGGCAATTTATCAATGTGATTTAAGTAAAGATGAGCCAGCTCAAGAGACATTGGATCTGATTAAGCAGCACCATGGCTCTATCGATATTTTGATTAACAACGCAGGTCGTTCAATTCGCCGCTCAGTAGTCAATTCTGTCGATCGCCTTCACGATTATGAACGTACAATGCAGATCAACTATTTTGGTGCGCTTCGTATGATCATGGGCACTTTGCCAGGCATGCTTGAGAAAGAAGCTGGTCACATCATTAATATCTCATCCATCGCCGTATTAACCAATCAGCCACGATTCTCAGCTTATGCAGCATCAAAGGCGGCCCTAGATTCATTTACTCGTACAGCAGGTGCCGAACTGTGTGGTCAGGGAGTCCATTTCACAACGATTAATATGCCGTTAGTAGAAACACCAATGATTGCAGACCATTACCGTCAAGCGAAAGGTGGCATTCCATTGCTGACTTCCGAAGAAGCGGCGGATTTGATTATCAAAGCCATTATTGAAAAACCGAAACGTATTGCGACCAAATTAGGACTATTTGCTGCGCTAGTACACGGTGTTTATCCAAAACTTGGCGAATTGGTGATGAATGCAGGCTTTAATATTTCTCCTGATTCCGATGATCCTGAACGTGATAGCCAACAACCAAAAGAACACACTCCAGATGTTGTTGCCCTCTCTAGTTTAATTCGTGAAATTCATATGTAAGGATGCAAACATGAATTTATCTGCAACCCATGATTACCAACAAGATCTTGATAGCTTGTTGCAATACTTTAGCGAAGAAGAGCTCATCATTGAGAAATATCAAGCGCTCGGGGCAAAAAATGTCAAAGTGCAAGAGTTAAAAGAGACCTCTGCTGGATTTGTTGTGACAACCTATCGTGACGTACCTGCAAATGTACCTAGCTTATTGAAAAGTGTATTGGGCGATTACAACACCATTAAACAAGTGGAAAATTGGGCTTGGCAAGATGACGGTAGCCTAGTTTGCGCTATGTCCGTCACTATAGAAGGTGTTCCAGCTGAAATGACGGGAACACTGCATTTTAGTGAACCGTTAAGCACAGTCGGTGATGGACCTGTTACACGTAATGAAATCAATTTGACCATTACCAGTGCTATTCCTTTTGTCGGTAAGCAATTGGTTAACTTTATTGGTCAAGACAGCAAACAACAGATGGAGGCCGAATACCAGTTTCTTAAAGAGCTGGAGTTGACCGCCTAACGAGCAGCAGTAAGTGAGTCATGAACACTATGATGATATCGATAACAAAGTCCATGACTCACTTCTTCGCATCGTGTTTATTTTGCTTTTAATTTTGGTTAATCGATACAAGGACTGTATATGAAAACTCGAGATCGCATTCTGGCTGTGAGTCTTGATTTATTTAACCGTCATGGTGTTTCTCAAGTAAGCACTCTGATAATTGCAACTGAAATGGGGATCAGCCCAGGTAATCTTTACTATCATTTCCGCGGCAAAGAAGAGATCATTTCAACTATGATTTCTGATCTTCAACATGCCATTACCCAACTGAGTGCCGAATATCCAAACCAAGTTAAAGAGTTTGATGATTATTGGCCATTTATGCATACGGTTATGGCTCTGTTTACTCATTATCGTTTTTTATTTCGTAATCTTGATAATCTCAATAGCCAAGATCAGCAAATGCGCCGTAAAATTCGCTCGCTGGTGTTAAAGCTACGTCAAATTACGACGGATATGATAAATCACCTCATTGAGTTAGAAAAAATTCGTTGTGATAAACAGACGGTTCCTCTTTTGGCCGATAACCTATTATTGGTATCACTTAATTGGCTTAACTATCAAACGTTACTTGATGATAAATACAGTGATGAAGAGTTAATTCGAACGGGAGTCCTTCGCATAATCTCTTTGTTAGAACCCTACTTAACTGAAAATGCACAGTCACCGTATTTTACTCATCAAGATTTATTAAATGAACTGGTGATCTAGCATCACTTTTTGTAGCCCTATCATCGCTTTGTTTTTAACAAAAAATACCCAAGTCAATTAGCTTGGGTATTTTCATTTAAGCGATGAGTGATAGAAATCAGTTATTGATAAACTTTTGGAATACTTCCGTAAAGTCACTTCTCTGATACGTACCTTTGGCTGATTCAATATACTGGAAGGCAAATTGAGTCATTTTTTCAAACTCAGTTGATGGCGTTGCGTTGGATGAAAGTCGACCAACGGCTGAAGTTGCCAGTTCTAGTGATTTACGAGCATCATCTAAACTCACCATGTTCAAATATTGCTGGTGTGCAATTTCAAACAAGGCTTTATACAGATCTTTTAACTGTTCAATTTGCTGCTTATCGACATCAATAGAGAAATACTCTTCACCTAACTGGAATTTGATCTCTGCATCTAAATCGATTGTACCTGCGGTTTCTAGCAGTACATGACGGAAAGTATAGTGCGAATATTCATAACGCTTTAAAACACGCTTAGAACTCACAGCTGATGCCCCATCTACATGAATAAGAGCACGGTTAGTAAAGCAGTATTCATCTTTCTTCGATTTGATCAAAAAGAAAATCTGCTCATTATCTTCGTGGAAAATATAATCATCAGAATCTACTTTATTGTAATCTCCTGGTGCAATAATTTTACCAATGTCACTTAAACCTAGAGCCTCTGACGCAAGCTTTTTAAACATGTGAAATCCTTTTAAATCATTTTTTCATTACGGTTTCAAACTAACTAATTTTTTGCTGTTTTTCAATGTGACTTAAGTAATTGGCCTTTGATTCCATTAAACATAGCAAGCAACCTATCATAAGCTGCTTGGTGTTGATTAATGAATACACGACATACTCTGGCACTTTCTCGATACCCATCAGGCAAACCAAGATTGAGATCTTTTGCCATATTATTGGCTAACTGGATTTCCTGTTCTGTCGGTGGTTTCAGCTCATCGGGTATAGCTTGAATAATAGAATTGTGTAAAGCCGTGCCAAACCCATCCCAAGTGTTCAGATCGACTTCTGTTTGTTCAGTTAAAGCCAATAACTCTTGTTGTTCTTTGGTTAGGTGATATGAGTAAACAATATTACCTAATTTGAATTCGATCTTGTCCATATTATTCTCATCAATAATAACTGCTTTAGTTATTATGATTATTTTTAATGTTTTTATCCTATATGGGATTTTACTCTTTTAATGTCTGTCTATAAAGAGTTACACCTAACTTTGAGTAAAGAAAATGTTTCTTTAACTATATTAGTCTTGTCTTGGATGTGCACCATCAATATAGATAACATCTTTAACCGCATCGACCATTTCTTGAGCTTTTTTATTTGCTAGAGCTAATTGTTTTTTATCTGTAATCGGTTTAGCAAAAGAAAGTGCGAAGTCATCACCATTAAACTCATAAATTGCTTTAGCTATAATATATTTATTAAAATCTGACATTGATTTATCTTGTATTGAGAATATAGCACACCTTATCCACGCTGCATTTGAGCCCAGTGTTATACCATCAGATACTAATTTATCAATTTTGGATGTATCTGTTCCATTTGCTTGTATTTCAATACCCATCAATATTTCAAGCGCTGGAATAAAATTTTTACTTCTTCCATATTGTAATAAATCAAAAGCTAAAGCATTCATCTTTTGGCTATATTTTTTACTTCTATATATCTTATTCGCATACTCTGTTATTGGGTAAAGATAATTATTCTCAGCTGCCTCAATAATAGCTGATATATATACATCATGATCTTCTTTTAACTTCTTTAAGTAAAATTCAGCTCTTATATCTCCATTTTTAGATTGCTCTGCAAATAATTTTTTAGCTTTATCAATCCATTTATCTTCACAATACCCATTAAAGTATCTTTGGCACTCTCTATTATCAGGGAATAGAGCCATTGCTGCATATGGGTTATTTTCAGCTGCTTTTTGTAAAAGATTAAGAGCTTTAGGTGTATCTTTAATACTTGAACGATAAATAATTTTAGCCATCCAGAACATTGCTTCTGGATCACCTTTTTCAACAAGAGGTTGTAACTCTTCTTCTGCTTCAGCAAGTTTCTGTCGTTGAATAGATAATACAGGTGAAAACAGAGCATCACCCTCTTTATAGATGCTTGCTATATTTACGTTATCAGTTGGGTTAACAGTTTTTTTAGATAAAAACCTCTCAAAAACTGCAATATCAGATTCTTGCGGTTCTGTGTACTCAGAACAACCTGAAACCAATATAACTAAAAGTACAAATAATCCTTTTTTCATATCATAAGTCTATATTCATTGGGTTAAAGCCTCTTTCGAGGCTTTAATCTTAGTCTTGGATGTGCACTATCAATATAGATAACATATTTAACCGCATCGACCATTTCTTGAGCTTTTCTGTTTGCTAAAGCTAAATCTTTTTCATTTTCTATTGGCTTAGTAAAGTACTCTCACTGTATGTGTTTTTAAGAACTCTTTAGCAAACTCGTTAACTTGTTCTTTTTG
The DNA here is from genome assembly GCF_038086725.1 of Photobacterium damselae subsp. damselae. Classification (NCBI taxonomy): domain Bacteria; kingdom Pseudomonadati; phylum Pseudomonadota; class Gammaproteobacteria; order Vibrionales; family Vibrionaceae; genus Photobacterium; species Photobacterium damselae. Next base: position 1,614,938 of record NZ_CP146970.1, on the reverse strand, counting down.
AGCTTCTGATAAATTACCCATTGCTTCAAGATAGTTCTCTTTATAGATCTCATAAAGGGATTGTTTTTTATCCGTACCCATCGAATCTAAATATATTTTTGAGTAAGCTGCACCAAGCACTTCATCTTTTTCTGGGTATGTTATTTGTGGCACCGCATGTAAGTATCGTGCAGCAAGAAATCTTATAGAAGTAGCATCTCCGGTATTAGCCATTTTTATCCAAATATCTAAAGCTTCTTCTTTATTTCCTTCATCATAAATTATAGAGGCATAACCGACCATCCCTCTAAAATTACCCTGTTCAGCTGAAGCTTTGTATAAACGTTTTACTTCTTTTTTTCGCTTGCCCGGTATGAAAAACCAGCCATCACCAACCTCATAACTTCTACCTAATTCATATTGAGCATTCGCATCACCATGCTCTGCTGCTTTTTCTTTCCATTCAGTTTCTTCTGAACCAGAATACAAAAGTGATAATCTATACATGGCTTTTGCATCACCTTGTTTTGCTCTATCTTTTAATGCCTTTATCTGCTCAGCTCGGTACAAGTCTCTATCACCAAACACATTACGGCTAAATGAAAGCGCAAATTTAGCATCATCACTTCCTAGTTTCGCAGCTTTAACTGCATATTCATGTTCTTTAGGGCTTTGAACCATAATGTTTGTTTTAAAACTTCTTGAATATGCCAAAGCGGCTTCTGCATTACCCTTGTCTGCCGCATATTTTAAATATGGTTGACCTTGTTTTATTTTATATTGGTCTACCAGCAAATCCCCTAATTGATAAGCATCTTCAACAGACATGGTGTTAGGTGCTGGATACGTTGTTTGTGCCTGTGTTTGTGAGACGAATAGCAGGCATAAACATAACAACCAACGATAACCCGTTTTTATTTTTTCCATTGTTTAATAATCCTTAAATTCACATGTACTGTAATTAGTATTTTGCTGAGCTCATAAGACTCAATACTGATAGGTTACATTTAATGACGACCATTATTCACATGACTTAAACCTTCATCAAAGGCAGCATTCGCGTACACATCTCTGTCTGTATAATAGGCATCGAATAACTTTACTGTTAATGCATCGAATTCTGTATAAAACATCCCATTATTTGAATATTTATAAAGTTCCATAGAATGGTCAATGTTATAGGGCTTATCCATATCGACGTTAAAATCCTTTTCCATAAATTTTAAAATGGTGCGTCTATTGACAAGAAAATCATTCTTTTTCACATCCTCTGATTGCGACGCTTTACTATATGGGTTCATCCTCTCAAGCGCTTTTTGCATTTGTCTAGTTGCGGCTTGTTGCTCTACACTCATGATATGGTCATTACCCAACCAGTGAATCACTTTACATAGAGCTAACTGTTGTATCAATAATGCTTCATCTTTTTCAATTTTTAAGTCACCCGATGTGCCATCTTTAACATTAAAGCCTTTCGGTGAAGACACTAATGTAAACAGTAGCGGCCCCAAAGCTTCGGGGATCATCAATCGCATCCATTCAGATAAAATCTTCTCATCCCCATTAATTAAAGTATAAGCTACTAGCCCAGCAGAACTTTGTTCAAATATATCTAAGATATTGTCGTAAGTGTCTTTTTGTTTTGCCAAAAAAAGACCAATGTTTAATTGACTGTAAAGAATCCCTTTACTTAGCAGAGAAAGTTGTTTGAATGTTTCATCATCAGCGACGATATCAATTCTACGATAATGAGCTTGTCGTAATAAGCGTTGAAATTGCCAAATCCAGGCTCCAATCATTGTTGGGTTTATAGCTCCTTCAAAAGCGAGACCTACACTCGGAGGACCAAAGCGCACTCCAATAAGTAATTTTTTGTCGACAAAGCGGAACCGAAATGGTAACTCAACCATTTTACTTTTTTCTATTTTAAATACACCTTTCATCAATGAGTGAGCTGATGAGTCTTTATCTATCAAATACTCAGGGTATCCTGACGGTGGATACCAAAAAATGAAACCACCGATTTCAACTCCAGCCTTAAGGCCCATTTCAAACTTAACACCTTTAAAGCTCACTTCATCATCATTAACTTCATATAATTTAGGAATCGACAAACCACCAGCATTTAACTCAACTTTTCCACCAAGTATTAAATTCGCTCCAGCAAAACCCCATGCTTTACAGTAAAACTGAGCTTGAATTGCGCCACATTGAAATTTAGTTAATTTTTGGACTCCATTATGTTCATATTTAACCGGTATTACGAGGTCACGGTCTTGTTTTGTTATAGCTTCAGGAATTTTAATAAGAGGCTTACCTGTTAACATCTTAAATATATTAACTTCACCTTTAGCTAAAATTAACTCAGTCTTAGCTTCTAGTGGTAACATCTCCATTTTGTTTGTACTACCTGAGTCATGAGATTCATTTCCAACGACAATATCTAATGGATTAGACAATCCTGACTGTGTCGATGCTACTGTCATTCGTAATGCTTGTGCTTGCTTACTATCATCAAAAGGTGATAAACGTGCTTTTAAATCTCGTGAAAATAAGACCTCAGAAATTGCTTGTTCCCATACTTTAGAATTCTCTTTTAAGCTTTCGACTTCTATATGCTTATCAGATAGTGTTTTATAGAATGCCTTGCTATCAAATACGCCATCATCGCCAAACCAGCCGTCTTCAATAGGTAATTCTTGTAAATAATCACCAAGCATTTCTATTATTGCATAATCACTTTTTTCTTCGGCAGATATTAGCTTATTTCCCTTTGTTCCAGGTTGTGGAATATCAATCAAACTACAGTAGCGTAAACCATCTTTTTGATTACCATTACTCCCACCTAAAATATACTCTCGTAATGGGAAGTCACCTTTAACAATATATTTTAATGGTTTTGGTCGATAGTCCTCTATATCCCATAACAAAAATAGCGAACTCGACATATTAAGTATATTCGTAATAGCTTGCAGATGAATTTTTAATGCCTCTTTTTCAAGCGCTTTAAGCTGTTTATATTCCTCTTTCAGAATTTGATTTGGAGGCAACGCAAAGTTATTAGTCGATTTCAAAAGAGCCTTTAACTTTTCATTTAAAACCTCCTCCTGTTTTTTAGCTCTTTTAAGGTAATCAAAATACAAAGCATAATACTCATGCCCTTTTGACTTGTCCTGTCCGGCTAAAGCAAGTTCTGGAGTGGCTATACCACAAACAGATAAATCTTCTATACTCTTTTCTAGTGCTTCTTTATGTTTTTCAGCGTTTGCCGTTTGCTTAATTAAATGAGCCTTATAATATTCAACAGCATCCCCAACTTGATATTGTGCGTTTGAATATACTTTATTAAGTGCTTGTAAACGTTTTTTCAAATCATCAATCTGAGCTTGAGGTGTTAACTCTGACTGTTTTAAAAATGCTTCTCTTGCCTTTTGATATGCTTTAATTGCTTTTCGTATTTTGGGTTCTTTTGGTGAATACAACTTACCATCATCAAAAATATATCCTTGATCCTTAGCATTCTGTTGAGCTTTAGCTAAAATCCGTTTATGAATTTCTCGTTTTTGATTAACTAATGCACTGGCCTCATAGGCAGAAGAGGCATTTTGAAGATATTTTTGTTGATGAGATAGCCAATGTTCAGTTTCTTGAAACAATAGCTTATCTTCATCGGCAATAAAAGATGTTAATGTAGCGCTTAATAGACCATCTAGAATACCAGCTTGAGATAAGCTTGGCATAACATTTGTACGATCTTTACCTTTAAATCTCGCTTTAAATTTACTTTCTGCGTCTTCTAAATATTGAACGGCAGTTTCATCCATAAGGTAGAATGCATCGCCTTCGATAAAATAAGCAATATCTTTATATTTCTTAACCTTAGACTCTTTTTTACACGTCATTATGTGCTTAGGGAATAAATTTTGCTCTGCACCTATCGGCTGTTTATCTGCTGCAGGTAAAATAACAACGGAGTAATTTGCACTACTATCATCAGACGCCATGTCTATTTTATCTATCATCAATTTTTCTCTCTAACCGTAAAGTCATCAGATTGTTTTACAACCATAGCTAATTGAATCGCTGATTCATAAAGACCCATATCGTCTAATGACTGATTTAACAATGAGTTCCATTCTGGTCGATCAATGATTGCTAAATTATCAGCAAGAAATGCTCTCCACTCTTCCAATAATGCTTGGTTTTGCAATCCATTTTTAATCAAACTCTCGATCACAATACTTGCTCGATGAAGCTCTTCTGACGGTTTTTGTTGCCATCTTTCATATAAACCTAACCATGCACCTAAACGATAGCGCTCCATTACTTGTACGGTTATATCTGAAATTGAGATCACTCTTTTCTTTATTTCTTCTTTTGATAGATCACAATAAACCCATTGTTTTCGCGTTATTTGTGGGCAAATAACTTTAAAACCATAAAAGAGTTCTGGTTCACTATTTAACAAAGAAAGACAAACGCTTGGAGCATAGAATCTTACATAAACAGATCCAAGATTTTCACTATCTACTTCTAAATATTGATTTAATGTTTCTCTAACTTGCTCTATAGACAGTTTTGAAAGAAGTAATATACCTAAATATTCATTCATCATAGATTCAACCACATAAGTATCATCTAATTTCAAACTTATTAATAATGGGCTAGCTTCAATAGCGGATTTAAACCTCGTCCCGATAAACAAAGCTTCTTGATCATACTCAGTTATTTCATTTATTAAATGAGATCTATCCATCAACGCGTAAAGTTTGTAACCCTGAGCCAAATCTTCAGTAATAACCTTATCAAACAATTTATGGGTATTATTTATTTCTTGCATAAACATTTATCTCCTCTCTGACAACTTCCATCACTTTGCAATCCGCATACTGGTAGTAGCGGAATATTTGCCTTACTTGCAATGAGAAGAGCAGAAACGAAAACAGGAGGAACGTCTAATGGGTATGGGGCCACCTCAACCGCCTCGGGTAATAAAGGAGCTGAACCTGCATACCCTGAACCACTGCCAGCACTGCCGCCTGAATTTAGGTTAACCGCAGAGCCAACCAGTGACACACCGGAGGCATCCACTTTAATAAAGCTTCCGCCCGCTTTTACGGTAATTTCAGCGCCTGCTTCAATAACAACTTTCTGTCCAGCTTTAATATGAATTTCATTACCAGACTCCGAGATCCAAGCCTGACCAGTTTTAACATGAAGCGAGCCATCAACGACCAGCGTTTGATTACCTTTCGTATGCTGACGAGCTTCACCATCAACCGTAAGATGATCATTGGCCTTGATATGAGAAAAACGCTCATTTTCTACATCAAGGTGTAAATCGTGTTTAATATTATCGGTACGATCGTTTTCAACTAATACGTTGACATCTTTTTGAGCATGAACATAAATTTCTTCTTTACCAGCTTGGTCTTCAAAACGTAGCTCATTATATCCATCACCTTGATGTGTTTCGGTGCGCAATACAGTTCGAGTTTTATGTGCCGGTAGCTCATAAGGTGGTTTATTTGTAGCATGAAAGGTTCGACCCGTAATCAGCGGTTGATCCGGATCGCCTTCGAGAAAACTGACGATAACTTCGTTACCAACCCTAGGGATCGTAACCATGCCATATTGAGTACCTGCCCATGCTTGTGAAACCCGAATCCAGCAACTCGCTTTATCATCACTGTTGCTGTATCTATCCCACGGAAATTGAACTTTTACTCGACCATATTCATCACAATAGATCTCTTCCCCTTCAGGGCCAACCACTTTCGCTATTTGTGGTCCATCAACGCGAGGTTTTGCATTAAATGGTGGTCGCCATGCATGATGCCCAGAAATGACCAAAAACTCGTTATTATAGGTTGTTTCGCCTTCCCCTCCGGCCTCTTCTAACGCCTGAGGCTGAGTACCAACATGGTTATTTTCAACAACAAACCAATCACGATTACACTCTTCGGTACTGTGATCTTGTAATAAGATTTTTTGACCAGGTATGACCTTGGCTATATTACTTTTGCCCAAAGCGATATGGGCATCGCGGCGTAATGATTCAAGACGAAATTGAGTAAAAGGCTTTCCGTTTTCATCATCTTTATAGCGTCCTGGATAATCATAATGCTCATAAATGTCTTGCTGATAATCCGACTCTGTCGCTTGATAGGTTTGCAAGAAACTGTAGGCTGGGTTCTTAAAACTGTAGTCTTTTAGTTGTGCTGATGATGGACGAATTTGAGTTGTTTGTTTGAATTGACGTACAAAGGGCAATGGGCTACTACCACCACTTAAAGCATTATACGTTATAGGCTCTGCTAACATTTCAACGTTTTGGTTATCATCTGTAAAGATAACTGTATTTTTCTTATTATGGTTGAAATGAAAAAAGATCCCTTCTTCAGCCGCTACTCGTTGGATAAATTCCAAATCACTTTCACGGTACTGTACACAATATTCACGTTGTGGATACTGGCGAGCCAAAGCAAAAGCGTAGTCTTGAATGTTCATCTCTTGCAATAAGATAGAAATGATCTCAGGAACCGTTTGAGTTTGAAATATTCGACTATTTTGACGTAGGCTTAAGCGAGCTAATGGCGGCACCATTTCAACTTGATATAGCGTATGACGATGGCCTGTATCTCCTTGAGAAAAAGCTGAAACGATACCATGCCACTCTTGCTGACATTCTCCATCTCGCCATACGGTTAGAGTACAGTTGTTATCGACAATCTCATCAGGCCCAATAAAAGGCTCACGACTTGCTAGTTCGATCAAAAATGAAAATGGTAATGACAAACCATCATTACCACGAAATTCAGTAACTGCAAAAGTTGATGTCTCACATCCTTCTACAGTAAAAGTAAATTGTAAACCTGTAGCCATACTGACGTTACTCATCTTATCTATTATTTTTAATGCTGAATGAGTTACTCAACAAAAGGAACACGCCTCCCGTAAAAGTGAGGCGCATTCCGCAGAGTTAATTACAACTTATGATGCTTCTAATGGCGCACGCCAATCATCAGAACCTGATGTACCTGAAATCTTATGGTCCCAATTAATCTTACGATAAGCCATTGATACTTCAATGAGCTGGGTGTAATCCGCTTTTGATGGATCTTGGCAGTGTGGCATTTGGTTATTGATATCAACGATGGTTGCATCGGTCAGAGTTGTCGTAAAGAAGTGCTCTTGCTTACCCTGAATAGAGGTGCGGTACCATTTGAGTTCTACGGTTGGCAGCATTTCACCCGATGCTAATGCGTTATATAGCAATGGAACGGCTTTATTTAGAGCAACAGTAAACTTAAATGGTTTATGGACGCGCTGACCTGATGGCTGACCTGATTGTGGATCGGTTGGAACCGTAACAATATGCTTAAACTCTTGAACTAACATCTGGTCTTCATGACCTTCAACAAAAATATTTCCAACAGAGTTTGCAGTAAACGCACCAGATGTAATATTCCCCTGAGTTTTACCTTGAATTGAAATATAACAAGGAGTTGGCATTTTTTAATTTCCTTTTAATTTGTTACAAAAATATAAATATAGGCTTTATTGCCCATATATCTAATGCATGATGTATGCCAAATCATACAATTTATTACATTATTGATTTATAAGGAAATTTATTAATGACAATTCTGTTACTTACATCCTCTGGGCAAGATCTTGCTCAACAGCGGGCAAGATCTTGCCCAGCGAGCAAAAAGTTGCCCAGGAAAATGCAGATTTTTTACAATTTAATAACAAAAAGGATGTTCATCACTTTATCTCAAAGTCATCGTAAAGCATTTGAAAGAAAATTTGTTCATCACAACAATAAGCATCTTTATTTATACTGTATACAATCACATACATTAACCACAATTAAATGGTGTTTAATTTATCGATGCATTCAAGTGATTAATTTTAAGGCTAAATATTTTGCTTTTTACATAAACTTGACTTGCTTATTTTGCTAAGAAAAAGAAACAATGCACGCTCTTAAATTTATACTATATTTTATCTTCAATTATTTGTATCAAGGAGCCGTTGTGCGCAGAGCTATCGCCCTAGCAGTTGCACTTGTCAGTTTCAGTTTCTCTGCCACTGCAAGCATTAATACCAGCAAGTTAAAAGCAGATAATCTTCACACTGCCTCAGTCAGTACTTACGTGATGGATTTAAGCGCTGGTCGCACGCTTTATAAAAAAAATTCCAATCTAGTGATGCCTATTGCTTCAATTACTAAGTTAATGACAGCAATGGTAACGCTAGATGCAAAACTGCCTCTTAATGAGAAAATCACGTTTAATAAAGCGGATAAAGAGCGCATGTATAACAACTACACTCGTGTACGTTTAGGTTCAACTCTGAGCCGAGGTGAAACTATTCACATTGCTTTGATGTCGTCAGAGAACTTAGCGGCGGCAGCATTAGCGGGTCACTACCCTGGTGGCTCAAAGGCATTCGTTAAAGCGATGAACGCTAAGGCTAAAGCTCTTGGTATGACACACACTCGTTTTGTCGATAGCTCAGGTCTTGATCCTCGTAACGTATCTACAGCGTCAGACGTATCAAAACTGGTTCGTGCGGCTTATAAGTATCCACAGATCCGTAAATACAGTACGACACCTGTGCATACCGCTTATTTTGGTAAACCAAATTATAAGTTGGGTTACACCAATACTAACGCTCTCGCTCGCGGCAAAAAGTGGACGGTAAACCTAACAAAAACGGGTCATCTAAAAGTGGCTGGTCACTGTTTAGCAATGGTAACAACCATTCAAGGTCGTAAATACTTGATGGTTATGCTTGATACTCAAGGTAAGCTAACCCCAGTTGGTGATGCAGGACGCATTAAGAAGTGGTTAGAGACAGGCCATAGTGGTGATATTTCAGCATCAGCTAAAGCATATCAGACACAAAAATATAAACAGCTAACTCATAAAGCTTAATGATTTGCTGTTCTCAATACTAAATTCTAAGGCGCACCACTTAACCGGTGCGCTTTTTTTTATTCTGGGCATCAACACGGGAAGATTTTATATTGTCGCTATCATCGCCACATTGATTGCTAAGTTTTGCTTTTTGATAACAGTCTTCAATAAAAGCACTGATCACCTGAACGGCTTGTTCCGCTTCTGATAATTGATTAAATAATGGGTAAACATGAGGTACGCCTTTTACCACATCTAATGTCACCTTCCCTCCTGCCTGTTCGATTTTTTCTGCTAATCGAATGGAGTCGTCCATTAAAATTTCTTCTGTCCCAACCGTAATATAAATAGGAGGAAGATCGTGCAACTCAGCATAAAACGGAGATACTTCAGGATTGCATGGGTTTTGAGTTCCAATATAATTATTTCGCATTAGCAATAAGCTACTCAGATCAAAAAATGGATCATCTTTACTCTTGGTAAAAGCCGATTCCCCAGTTACTGCCATATCAGAAACTGGTGATAACAGAGCCGCCCCTGCTGGCATAACTAAACCTGCATTACGAATCTTAACTAAGGTTGTGAGTGCTAAATTGCCACCAGCCGAATCACCTGCAATAAAAATATGATCGGGGAGATAACCGTTGATAAGAAGTTGGTTATAAACAGCAAAAGCTTCGTTAACCGCTTGGGGATATGGGTACTCAGGAGATAGACTGTAATTGACCATTAACCCTCGAGACTGACTACCTCGTGCAATTCTGCCTAGAAAAGAAGTATGAGTTTTGGGACTGGTAAAACAGAATCCTCCACCATGAAAATACAGTAAGATACGGTTGCCACGGCTGGTTGACATATCGACCCAATCGCAAGACACATCGGCAAATTTTGTTGGTGATATCGTGAGTGATTTTGGTGAACTGAATAATGCACCATAAGAATCAATACTGGCGATCAATTCCCGCATTTCTTGTGTGGTTTCGCAACGAGCCATTCGTTGTCGCATAATACGGAATAATAGCTTATTGAAGGCTCTTGTACGCCAATTATCCATAATAAACACCTCTCACTGAACTTCACTGCAATAAATGAACCAGCTTGCGTTTAACCTGCCAATATTAAATCAGTATCCAGTTAACTTTATCTATATAACAAACAAAAAAGGGATACGTGTTGTACCATTACACGTATCCCAAAGATGGATTTTCATCCATGCTACAAAATAGGGATCATCACTTCTGGCTAATGATTCTCCCTTGCTACAAACTAGGGGACATTAACGCAACAGTACTTAGGCTTCGGTAAGCTTCTCGACTGCTTGTGTTAGCTTGTCAATTTTCTCATCCATTCGAGTCAGTTTTTCACGGTCTACGCCACTTAGACGGTAGAAGATATCATTCATGCCCGCTTCCATTTCATCTGTCGCTTTCTCTGCGTTTTTACTGATGCAAACTTTAGCTTGAGTTTCAACTTCTTTACCGCGTTCAACTAACTCGTCAAATGCTTGATTTGTTTTTTCATTAAGCTGCTGCGCCTCTTCTAGGCTGCGGCTATATAAACCAAGACCTGCAAGCCAAATATTGCGAGCAACACCTTCACCACTTTCAACCACACTTTTTGCGGCTTTCATTACAGTTTTATCGATCATAATGGTATCTCCCTTTACGAATTAATCGCTATGAAATGGCTTAAGATTTCACAGACTCTTGGGGTTTATTCTGTTCAGTTTGAGTGACTGCATTCTTCACTTCAGTAACCGTATTTGTCGCGACAACTTCCACTTTTTTAGTAAGCTCTGCTGCTTTTTCTGTCACAGGTTCAACCTTAGGAACGGGTTTGGCTGCAATAACTTCGGTTTTTTCTGTTTTACGACGAGCAATCCCAGCTTTGCGTCCACGAGTTGCAGGTTTCGCACTGGCTTCAGCTTTTGCTTTTCGTCCGGCACGTTTTGGTGCAACTTCTTTTTCTTTCTTAGCCACTAAAGCTTCAATCGATGCAGTAAGTTGATCAATCTTGTCATCCACTTGATCTAAACGATCGTTATCTAAACCAATCAATTTTTGCACGACTTTGTGAACACGCTCTTCCAGTACAACCGATGTTTGACTTTTTGCGGTATGCACACGCTCTTTAGTATGAGACTCAACAGCTTTGCCACGCTCAATCAATTCATCAAATAGGGTTTTACCTTTATCCGATAGCTGATTCACTTCTTCAGAGCTTTTAGCATAAGCGCCAAGACCTGCCAGCCAAATGTTGTGCACCATAGTGTCACGAACACCCGCTTTATCTTTTTTATCTGGGGTACTTTTAGTAAAAATGGCCATCGTTAAGCCCTCCTTATTCTTATAACAACTCGTACTTGTTATTCATAATATTAAGGAGTGCAATTAGAATGTTCTTACTAAAAGCAATAATTATCGTGCTCTAGATCAACTATTGAATAAAGATTTGAAAGGCATTCCGTCCTTGGAATATATATCAATGACTTACGCTTGAATTCGCGTTATTTGCTGATGACTTAATAGGAAATAAGCATCTTGAGGAAGGTCTTGTTGCCAAACTTGCGGATAGCTCATTTGAGTATATAAACCACGAAGTGTAGCGCCTGTTAAACCGTGAGAAACCACAATAATATTATCAGGTACAATTGAATCATTAAGAAATGCAGCTAATCGTGTACACACTTGATCAAACGTTTCGGCATTGGGTGCAGTTAAATACCAATCAGGCTTATCCAGTAAAGTAGGATTTTGTTGAACAAGTTGCGGAATTTCTTGCTGTTCCCAATCCCCTAGGTTGTACTCCATCAGACGAGCATCTTGATGAATATCGTTAGGATCCATTCCAAGCTGTTTAGCAACAATAGTCGCCGTTTCCATCGCTCGCCCAAGAGGACTGCTGTAAATCACCCAGCCAGATGTATCTTCAATTTCCTTTGCTAACGAACATCCAACCGCAGTTGCTTGCTGCTGACCCTTCTCTGTTAATGCTGAATTACAATGACCTTGTAGACGTTTCTCTGCATTAAATTGTGTTTGCCCATGGCGTAATAAATATAACTTTTTCACATTGTCCTCCTCAACGGCATAAGACTACCTATCTGTTGAGGCAAGCTCAATATGTAGGACAAATTAAGAGATGAACGTACCCCTTTTCGATGTTTAATTCACCATTTGAGAAAACTTAGCCTCACTTCACATAATACCAAGACAGAATATTTTATGGTGAGGATATGAAATCAATTGGCATAAGGAGAAAGTGTGATGGCTCAATTTCAATTTTTCTATAAGCCAGATACGCTTAGAAAAGAGATAACTTACTTAGATCCTGCAAATGAAGATTTTGCTCAATTAAAAGAACAGCTCCTTAATCGAGGATATGTTGCATCCCCTTATCAGATTCACGCAGAAACAGAATCAGATGCTTTGGTTAAATTTCGTTTAGTTCATAAAGAATATCAATAAAATACAAAAGGCGTCTCCATATCGAGAGACGCCTTCCCTTTCATTTATAGCAATTTGTTAGCCTATATTTACTGTTCCACTTGCTTGTACTTTGCCACCACAATCGATCGCATCACCCGAACGAGCCGCAGGTTTACCATCAATAAAAACAGATCCTGAGCCTTGGCTAATTGCACGAGGATGAGGTGGATGCTTTGGCTTGGCATGTGGCGCTAACGCATCACCTTGCCTTGCCGCTGGTTTACCATCAATCATAACAGATGAAGATCCCGCAATAATGGGCGTTGGAGGGAATCCATCATGATCGGTGCCAATATCTCCTAATTTTGCAGCTTTAGGCATAATACTCTCCTTTTCTGAAATCCATTTTTGTCGTCAAAAAAATTAATTTACTGTGAGATACTCAACAAATTTTGGTGCAGCTGTTCCACTTTAAAACTAATAGCTTGCAACTCTTGATTAAGGTTCTGCCACTCAATTTGAGCTTGATCTTTGTCGCCTTGTTTTAACTGCTCTGTGATATAACTGATACGGCCATAAACGGGCGATAGACCAATAGCATACTCATTGATTCCCTGTGATAACCTCAATGTATTAGCTCGGTTATTGGCTTTTATCGCCTGTTGTAAATTAGCAATGCGTGAACGAGCGGTATTAAAACGTCGATACTGTGTTGCAAACAACTCATCATATTGAGTCTCTATTTGATGATACCTATTTTGAGCTTGTTCTACCGATTCGTCATTTGGATACAAACGCTGAATAGTATCAATCAAAGAAAACGCCTCAGCTAAATTCCCACCAGCAGGTTGAGTGATAAGCACATTAGCTTGCTCTAAATACATTGGCACAATTATCGATTTATCTTCTGCAAATTGCTGGGCTGTAAAGTGTGTTTGAAGTGCTTTGCCCTGCTCAAGAGTAAGAATACGACCACTATTTTGTGACGTTGTCACTGATTGTACTAGCGGAGAACGATTTGCAGATACAGTCTGACTCTGCGTCGTACTTAATAATTGGAACCATTGAGGAAATAACTGAACTCCAGTAACTATTCCTCCAACACCTAAGATTAATCCCAAAGCAAAACTCACATAAGATCGTGACGATGTATGCGTCGTACTTTCTTTGTTTGGGCTCTGCGCTGCATGTTGAGCATAATTAGGTTTCACGACAACAGATGACGAAGTTTTGCTTACTTGATTGTCATTACCTGTGATTTGGTATTTTGTTTTTTGGTTGGTGACGTCCTCATACCTTCCATGATCTTTAAGTGACAAACCATTTTCAAGTCGGTCGATATGTTCAAATACCACATAGCCAATCGCTTCGAGATCAGGAATATGTTCAGGTTGTACCTCTATAAAGATCTCATTTAGTCGCTGACAGGCTCGCTCACATCGATATAAATCTCTTAGCTGAGACTGTGAGGGTTTTAAAGCACGAAGTTCATTACCAATACGTCCTAACATCCATTGGTAAAGTTCTGCCCGTTTTTGAGCAGGACAACTGCTATTACGAATAAAGGTATCAACGGCCACAACTTGCAACTCTAACCCATTGGCTAATCCTGCCAGTCCTTCGTTTTTAATCGCAGCAATAGTGAAATAAATGGTAGCAATAAAATCGAAACCATCTGTGCGCCCTAACTCATCACACAGTTGTTGAACCAATTGCCAATCCACGCTACCTGACAATGGACTGTTGCGTTTATTGATTGCATCACGAATTTTCTGATAGCAGTCTGAATCTCTTAACTCATCTTCGTGAGCAACTAATTTATATTGTTGAAGCTCTGAAAAGTACAACTGAGTCACAATCACATATCCATTAATAAAGGGGGAACTCAAGGCCCCCCATAGTTCTTAGTATAAAGTTCGAGTTAACTTAAAGTTTCTAAATAGTGCTGAAGTAAATGGATTTGCATCAGCTTCGGAAGTTAAGCGATACGTCACCTCACCACCATTAATAGAGAACTGATAGTCAACAGATGTTGAACTTGAGCTGACAACAGCTCCTCTATCTAGCAAACGGAAAAATGCCCAAGGTCCCTGGATCGTAATACCTCGCGGTGACTCATTAACTTTAGATGGAACCAATGACAGCTTGGATATAGCCCCTTCTCTTAAGGTATTTGGCCAAACTAATTCAATAGAACGATGTGGCCCATGGCTGTATTCAACATACTGACCATCAACATTAATCACACTACGGCGTTGATTTGAACTTAATTCAATAGGTTCAAGAGAAAACTCAACATCTAAAATCCCTTTACGGTTAAAGAATGCTTCTTGAATTTTTTTCGCATTCGTAAACTGTTTTAGTACATCACTACGCAACAACGCATTTTGCTGACCGTTAATACTCATTGAGATATTTTCATCAATAAACATCTTAAGCTGATCATTGTAGAACCGACTCAAAGTACCATCTGGAGCAAAGAAACTTTCAAAGTCTTTAAGTGAAACATCTTTGCTTGCACGAGGATTAAATGGATAACGAGTCGCCAGTTTTGCCTGATATTCTTGGTACACATCATGTTGCCAGCGAACTTCAAGATACTTAATCGCTTCTTGTTTCACCGCGTACCAACTCTCATCAGCCAATTTTTCCATCATAGAGTCTAATGGCTTAGGTAAACTTGAAGCCATTCTTTGTAAAGTATAGATAGGATCGGAGTTTTTCAGCTCCACTCGTTCCTTCGTTGCTTCAAGTGCAGCTTTACCCATATCAGGTGCATCTTGGATAGCTTTCAAATAACTGTATACCTGTTGCATCGCTGACATTACTTCAGAAATATAAGCGAGTTGCTGATCTTTTTGCGCTAATAAACCATCAATATCAGCAAAAGGTAATGCAATCATCGCGGCGACTTTATATTGGCTCGACTCCATTAATGCTAAACGTGCTTTATCATCTTGCGGTAGATTCGGAAATAGCTGAGTATTCTTTTCTACCGTATTAAGTAGACGATTCATCGGTTGTTGAGGACCCATAAATTGACTAAATACACTGACCGCTTCATTAATATCAGCAAAGTATTTCACATCAACATCATTAATTGCAGAACGCCAAGTATTGGTATAATCAGCTACATAAAGATCACGAATTTTCTGACGCAGTACTTGTTTGTCTTCAAGGCTAAATTGAGCAACCGTAGTCTGCCCTAAGACCCAACTATCCACCAAAGCAAGCTCAGATACCGACTCAGATTGAGGCAAGAAATAGCTATTAAAGCCTTTTTGAGTAAGCAATTGTGGGATATCTAAAGCTTGGCCATTAGATACTCGTTGTTCAAATACCAAATCAAACACAGGTCCAACTGCTGTTTTAAGATCAAGTGGTGCACCTAATGCTGCATTTGCGCTCTGCTTGAGGTTACGATAAACACGTTCTGCGATTGACACCGAGCCTAATGCTTCTTGTGTTTGTTGAATCAAATGATCGTACGGACGCATAACTCGAATGGCGTCTTGATTACCATCTCGGCGCAGACCTTGTAAATCCGTGTGCATCAATGCGTAATTTAAATGCTCCATCAGTTGCTCTTGCGTTTTCACATTATTTGGAAACGCTTGTTGCCAAACCTGAGCAAAATAATTGGTAACGACTTTATCTTGTCGTCCCCCTTTATCTGTCAACATACGAAATACACGTAATGTTTCTAACTCTTCTTCTTCAGAATTTGCTTGCGATAAATCGACAGCTAATTGCTTCATCAATGATGGTAAATAACGAAATTCAAGTAAGCTTAGATAAGTTTCTTCAACTTTTGGGCCAATTACATGTCCTTGATATAACCCCATATCAGAGACATATTTGGGTTTATCACGGAAAAATCCAAACTCTAATGTCGCTTCACGAATCGTATTTAACGGCTCTAAAATCTCCTGCTCAGATCGCATAATCTTGTTGTCGGAGTATTCTGATTTATATTGATTAACTTGAGCAAGAACCGCATTTTCTTGCTCAACATTTTTCATGTAATAACGGTGCCAACTACCAATGAGCAAAACAGAAGCGATACTGCATGCAACAACAGACAGCATTAATATTTTCTTCTTCTGTTTAGCTACGCGGAAATTATCAGACGCGATACCAGCTTCTGGATAAATAATTTCATTAAAAAGACGTTTAACAAAATAGGTTGTCGAATTTTGAGCATGTTGCGCACTTTGAACCGAATCAGCCAGACCGTAACGTTGGGATGCTGCATTAACAAAAGCGTTCTCAGGCACACCTTGTTGGTATACCGACATAAAATAAGCACCACGAACTAATGCTGAAGTCGAAAATTGATCGCTTGATAATGCATCAGTGAAAAACGCTTTTAGCACATCATGCATACCCGCTATTTGACGAGTAAAACTATAGATTGCAGAGCGCTCTTCTGAATCAACAGCATGACGTAATGCCTGCGGTAATGAGTCGTTTATCCGTTCGATAAATTGGCTATAATCACGATCAAACTCAGCTAACCATGAATCAAGATCCGTTACAGAATTCAATGAAAACGTAAATCCCATTACCTCTTCGCGCTGAGCACGGGTGTATTGACGAAAGAAAGGTTCAAATCCATACAATAGATCGAGCTTAGTTAATGCAATATATACTGGCATTCGAGTCGATAACGTTTCCATCAATTCACGCAAACGAGCTCGAAGTAAATTGGCATAAGCTTGACGTTCAGCGACTGTTACTGTTGCCAAATGAGAAAGATCTAGCGTTAAAATAACACCATTAAGAGGACGACGACTACGAGTTTTCTCCAACCATTGAACAAAGTGGAGCCATAAACGGCGCTCCATTTCACCATCTGTGCCGGCCTCATTTTGACGCTGGGTTAACAACTCACCATCAGGATCAATTAATACAGAATCATCACCAATCCACCAATCAAAAGAAAATGGGTTTTCACTTTTCCTGCCTGATGCTCGCATAACAGAAGAAAAGACAAAGTTTTGTCCAGAACGATTGATTAAACTGGTTTTTCCGGCATTTTCTAACCCCAGTACTAAGTACCAAGGTAAAGCATATAAATAATTACGTTGATTTAAGCTGTCTTTCATTTCCATCATAACTTGATTTAATTCAAGCTCTTGACGCTCTTCAAGACGTTTAATTGGATCTTCACGCAATATTTCTTCACGAGCCTTTGCATCATTAATTTGTTGTAAACGACGCCATTGAAATATTCCCCATACAGTAAAGCAGCAGAGAGAAAAAATAATACTGGTAACGGCTCTTGCCATCGTTGAAGCCAATGGGGTTTTACCATCGATTTCAAGCCAAGGCCCCGCCCACCAGATAGCCACATTTAAAAGAATAAATGTCGCAATAAGCAGAACGGGAACCGATGCTTTAAATGTCGGCGCAATTCGATTAAAAATAGCTCGTATGTAATTCCACATATCCTTTCATTCCTGTGGTAAATCTAAGGGGCAATATGTTGCTCAAGTTGTTCTAACAAAGACGGTTCCCAATCGGTTACCGACATATCCTTTGCTTGGTGATATAAGGTCTGATACTGTTCTGTCGCCATAGCCTCTAAATGCTGACTTTTCATGATATCGGCAGAAAGCAAACGCCAATAAAAAGCATCTCTTGGCTCACTCGATTGAGAGAGACCGTCGTTAAGCATGGCCAAGGCAACAGATAATCCGCCTTCTTGTACCAACTCTAGTGCCTCTGAACGTTTTCCATGCCAACTTCCAACTGAAGCGACCTTATGATTATTTGGTAAGGTATTACTGTCTTTTATCCACTGTAGTGCTGGCTCACTAATAAAAGGAATTTTCCCCTTAAATGACAGGGTTGCTAATTGAGGCAATCGGGTAAGAAAACGATTTAGCTCTTCATAAATGGTATTTGCCCACTCGTTTTCACCTAATTGCTTAGCAATGCGATAACTCAAATAATGACCATCTAACCAATACGGTGATACGGTTAAGCTTTGCTCAACTTTGCGCCAAAGAGCTAAATCCCCCCCTCGTGCTAGTTGATCTTCATATTCACTCACCCGATCAGATGAGACAGGCATCAGTTGGGTTTCGCCATGTTGATTAGCATCAGGCAAACTATTAATCGAAAACCAAACCGCAAAACGTCTAAGACGAATACTTAGCCCGATCCCATCGCCACCTATATCTGATAGAAAATCCGATACTTTTAACAATGACGTGCGAATCGCCCGATCATTACTGCCATCGATATCTAATTTTGGAGCTGGTGCTGCCGATACCGAGGGCGATGGAGAGTTACCGCTATTGTGATGATTATCGGAAGTCGTCATTTGCTGCTGAGATGCAGTTTGATGCGCAGCATGGTTTGGCGTTTGACTTAGCTGACGACGCACTTTAGCTGCGATGTCATCAACAAGATCCAATGGAAGTTGATAGTGCGACGCTTGATGCTCTAACTCATCCACTAAAGCTTCTAGTGTTGTTTTTAATTCAGCATCAAATAACGTACCATCTAGCTTTTCTGTAGCGCTTGAAGTGCGTACACAGATTTGATTAAAGAATTTTTTCCTAGGTAATACGCCACGTTTTCCTGCAACGGGATGACAGGTCTCCCAATATGCCGACATAAAATCCACTAACACAGCAATGGATAAGGTAAAGCGTTCTGGCGTTGGTTGATGCTGTAAACATTGTAATAAAACCGTCAAAAGCTTTATGTCTTTGGTCTTATTACTCAATAAATTAACAACACATGACTCTACCTCATTCCATTGGACATCAGCATGGGAAAGCGATCCAACCTTCATCATTTGACTATCGATAAAATCCAACAAAGGATCATCAATGATCCTAAGACCAACCGCATCATCCCCTTCAATCGGATTAACTAATTGTTCTCGGTAAGTTGTCATTGAACTCATAAATTATCCTTACCAACGACACGCTTTGCGCATTGGTTCAATAACGCTGCGTAAATCTGTTGTATCAAATGCTAGGCCATCAACATCCTTCGCATTTGAACGCAAAATAAGTTGAGGAGCTGTTAGCATAGATTTCATTGCTTCAATCGCAGGAATACCTCGACCCGAACGCAACAAATAACCGGTGTCATCACTGATCCAATTTTGAGTAACAACAGGAATTCCAGGGATGGATACCGATACTCGACTCTCTTGAATCGGTTCAGGAAAAACCAACTCCACACGGCTTATGTTTTCAATACAACTCAGCATCAAAACAGGTGCTTTTCCTTTGGCAAAATGTTTATTTATCGCAGGAGCGGTTAGCCAATAACGCTCACCCTCTGTGACACTGTCACCTTTGTTGGCATAAAAACCCACAGCTGTTGTTCGATTTTTTTCACTGTCTATAGCCCATTGCCAAGATTGAGGCATTACGGCACTGTTTTTGGTTAATGGCACCGTTTTAATTGGCGTAGAGAAAACCCGATCAAAACACTCTAATCTCGGTAAGTTAGCCTCAATAGAACGGCAATGCTGAGCTTGAACCATAACTTCATCAGAATTGACCGATGCAACCGCCGAAATGCTGACATGACTTAATAATCCCACTATCAATACTTGTTTTATCATTTCGCTCAGATCTCCAATTTCTGACACTTATGAGCTAAAGTCCGTTTTGGTAAACCTAGGCTTTCAGCAGCTTTTGCCCTATCTCCCGCAAAAAAAGTCAAGCGATCACAAATGATCTTTCGCTCATACTCCTCAAGGGCCAATTTAAGATCGTCAATCTCTTCAAACGGCAGACTACTCACCAACTTTTCTGAGCTCATATCCGTTTTCGGCAATGCCTGCTCATTAATAAATTGATTTGAATCGGTATGAACACATGCATACTCAACTAAAGAACGCAGTTGACGCACATTACCTGGATATTCAAATGTTTTAAGCAGTGCCAATGTTTGAGTATCAAAGCCCAGAATATGTCTCTTTTCACGCTGGTTATATTGCTCAATAAACACTTCTGTTAATTCATCAATGTCATTCAATCGATTGGATAAACTGGGAACTTCTAACGGATATTGATAGAGTCGGTAATACAAGTCTTGACGAAATGAGCCTTGATTGACATTTTTCCTTAAGTTGACATGGGTTGCCGCTACCAAGCGAAATTGTGATCTCTGCTCCTTATTTGAGCCAAGAGGCCGATATTCAAGTGTTTCCAAAACCCGTAATAATTTTGCTTGTAGTGCAAGAGGCATCTCCCCCATTTCATCAAGAAACAGAGTGCCACCATCGGCCTGCGCTATCAGGCCTTTTCGAGCACTAATAGCCCCCGTAAATGCTCCTTTCTCATAACCAAATAATTCACTTTCCAACAAATTTTCAGGTATTGCAGCACAATTTACGGCGACAAAAGGCTTGTCCTTGCGATCAGATAAGGTATGAATGGCTTTCGCTACTAATTCCTTACCAGATCCAGTTTCTCCTTGCACTAAAACGGTTAAGGAAGACTGTGCAGCAATTGCTATCTGTTCTCGTAGAGATTCCATTACCGAACTAGAGCCAATTAAATGGCGAGATAAATCCACCCAACCTTTATTTGTCCTATGGTTCTTTAATTGAGATATGGACTCATTAAGTTTTACTTCTTGGCGCTGCTTATTCGCAAGCTCATGTAATAAGATCCATTGTGAAATAAATACATGGCTGAATTTCAACCAGTGTTCATCATTAATAATCCCACTTATTATTTGCTTTTCACCAATCAAACCAACCACGGCTTTTATCTTCTGAGATTGAAAAGGTAGTGGCACAATTAATAAAGATTCAGCATCAGAAATCTGTTTTGAAAAATGACTAAAGCCCGAGTGCTGCATCCAAAAAGGCCGTTTTTGTGGATCAAGTAATATTGGTTTAGCATGATGTAATGCGTGTGAAAATGGATGATCAAAGTCATCCACCTCCCATTGTTCAGAGCCATTATCAGAAATAAGGAAACGGCCATCATCGCTCGGATAAAAAACCAAACATTGAGCGACAGCCAGTTGATCGACTGATACGTTTTGGAAGAAAGTGATCAATTCCGAACACTTTCTACACTCAATCATCTCCGCGGTATAAGTTAGCCACTGCTTCATTGCAACTACTCAACTTCCCCAACAAAATCACCATCAACAACCGTCAAACAAATTCGAGTTACCGCTTCTCGATGAGCCAATTTATTTAATAGAGCCAAGGAAACTGGAGGCAACATTTGGCCTTCAATAATGGCTTCAAGCATACGAGCACCATTTTCAGAGCGAGTTGCTCGGCTAAGAATTTCTTCAATTAAACAAGGCTCGATGACCACTTCAGCTTTATAGCGAGATGCTAAGAGTTTTTCTAACCGAGATAATTTTCCTCGAACAATCTTCTCTAAGACATCATGGTTAAGAGGCAAATAAGGCACAACTTCCATACGAGCTAAAAGAGCCGGTTTAAAGAAGGCTGCTAATTCTGGATATAACTTATCTTCAATTTGATCGGGCTGTTCTGCATAATCAACAATGGTCTGATAACCTAAATTTGACGTTAAGAAAAACACGATATTTTGACAGTCAATTACACGCCCTTCACCATCAGCCAACTCTCCTTTATCAAAAGCCTGATAGAAAAGATTCAATACTTCAGGATGTGCTTTTTCTACTTCATCGAGTAGAACAATTGAATATGGCATCTTACGAATGGCTTCAGTTAAAACCCCACCTTCGCCAAACCCAACATAGCCTGGAGGTGAACCAATAAGGCGAGAAACTGTATGTTTTTCTTGATACTCCGACATATTAATCGTGGTCAAGAACTGCTGTCCGCCATACAACTGTTCAGCAAGCTGTACAACAGTTTCCGTTTTACCGACACCGCTTGGACCAACAAGCAGGAAGGCTCCTTTTGGGCGACCTGGACGACGTAAATCCGCGCGAGCAGTTAGAAGATGTCGATGAATACACTCAATCGCGACATCTTGTCCTTTGATCGCTTGAGATAAAATTTCAGGCAAATGCGTGATCTTAGTAAGTTCATCAGTATTCATTTGATCAACCGGAACACCAGTCCAGTCAGCGATAACTTCAGCGATCTGGGTGGCGTCAACCTCTGGATGGATCAGTCGTTGATCGTGAGGGATCAGCTCGAGTTTCTGATAACATAACTGTAACTGATTTCGCAATGTATCCATTTCATTGCTACCTTCATCCTTTGCTACTTGCTCAAGGAGCGTTTGACGAGTCGTAATAATCTCACTCACGATCTCTTTTTGCTCTTGCCATGCTAGATGCAAACGATCTTGCTCTGCTCTATCTCTCTCTTCTTCTGCCAGTAATTGATCAAAATGCTCTTGATCTATGGTTTTGCCCAGTTTTTGTTGACGAGATAACATCTCAATTTCAAGCTGACGCTGATGACATTGGCTATCAATTTCAGAAATTCGACGTGGAGGCGCACTTAAATTAATGGCAATACGAGCACAAGCGGTATCTAAAACATCAATCGCTTTATCGGGTAATTGACGACCTGACACATAACGAGCCGAAAGCTCTGCCGCCGCTTTTAGAGCATCATCACTGATCAAAACTTGGTGTGCGGCTTCATACACACAATGCAAACCACGCAGAATATCTGTTGCTTGAGCTGCGGTTGGTTCGTCCAGTTTTACCAGTTGAAAACGACGTGTTAATGCAGGATCTTTTTCAAAATACTTTTTATATTCTTTCCATGTCGTCGCGGCAACGGTACATACTTCACCTCGTGCTAGTGCCGGTTTTAGTAAGTTTGCCGCATCACCACCACCTTCTTGATTGCCTGCTCCAATTAATGTATGGGCTTCATCAATAAATAAGATGATCGGTGTTGGAGAGTTTTTCACTTCATCTAGAATGGATTTTAAACGTTTTTCAAACTCACCTTTAACAGAAGCTCCCGCCTGCATAAGGCCTAAATCAAGAGACCATAGCTGAACATCTTTCAAGGCTTGAGGTACTTTACCTTCTACAATACGCAGTGCTAATCCTTCAACAACAGCACTTTTGCCCACACCGGCATCACCGACGACAATGGGATTATTTTTACGGCGTCGACATAAAATATCGATCATCAAATTAATTTCGTCATCTCGACATAAAACAGGATCTAATTTGCCACTACGTGCTTGTTGCGTGAAATCGGCACAAAAGCGCTGTAAACCACTCTCCCCGCCTATTAACGACTTATTAATCTCTTTCTCACGGCTTGTTATAACTGGGGTTTCTGAAGAATTAACTAATAGCTGAGAAAACTGTTTACGAACCGTCTCTCGATTAATATTTTCAAATTGTTTAATTAAGCTAAATGCTAAATAACGGTCTGGACGAAGTAGCGCGGCAAGGAATATGATGCCAGAGCGTAATTCATGACTGTCTAATTCTGTCGATGCTAATAACCAAGCATCTTGTAATAACTCAACTAATAGTGGAGAAAAAGCAGGATAGGTGTCATTACCACTCTCTTTTGGTAATGAATCACCACAAATTAGTTTTATTGCATCATGTTCGAGTCCTGATAGTTTTATCAATTCACGAACATCAGATAACGGGTTATCTAATAATGTAAAAAGCAAATGCTCAAAAGTAACTTCACTATTACCTCGGCTAATACAAAGAGCCGCAGCCTGTTCTAATGCTAATTTAGTTTGAGAATTTAATTTTTCGATAAGTACAGGAAGTTCAATTCGAATCACAACTACATCCTATTGTAATATTTGGTTTAATTGTTCTAATACGTCGCCAGATTTATTGTGTAAGGCAATTGAATAACCAATAAAAATAACAATCCAAGTTAAAGCAAACCCTGCAAATACAGTCCAAATAGGAACTTGTTTTGTTAATTTATATTTTGTTGTTACTACATGCTCTGTTGCACTTGTTAATGCTTCAGGGTCTTTATCCGCTAAACGGCGTAAAATCTCATAAAGATTAGCAACAACTTTCTCAAATTCTTCCTTACCGTTATTCATCACTTTGTATCGGCCTTCAAAACCTAAGGTGAGGCATAAATAGATAAAAGCGAGTAACTCCTGATATCGAGCAGGTTCAGATTCTAATCGAGATAAAATAGAAAAGACTTTTTCGCCACCCCATGTTTCATTATGAAAACGAGTCAACAGAGAACATTCAGCCCACGAGCTATCTGCGCCCCATGGGGTACTCATAACCGCTTCATCAATAAAAGAGCACAGTACGTAGCGATATGCCAAAATAACCGCATGTTCATAGCCGGCCTCAGTTAACTCTACTTCTATCGCTTTTATCTCTTCTACGGATTGGTGGTAAATCTCATCAATATTATCGCAATGACTTAAGCTACGAATTCGTAAACTCATACCAAGTAAAGGCGTTGCAGCATCAATCAGTGCATTGATATTATTTCCGCGTAACTTAAACCAGAAATCTTGGTCCTGATTGATATTTTTAACATTATCAAATAGAACACCATCGAAATAACCTTCTGCCTGTTTTGTTGTTTTTTCTCTATCTAGGGTCTCATCCATGATAATTAACTCCTAATTGCCCAAAATTGCAGATCAATATCCGGGAAATCACCTGCAACATGGAAAGCAAAACCACTTGAGTTAGTGACCATATTCCATGCTTGGCTACTTTTATCGAGCTGGAAATATGTATATCCCGCATGGTATGGCAACTGACGCGGTGCAACAGGTAACGGTGATAATGGGATACCAGGTAACTGCAGTGAAATAAGCTCACGGATCTTTTCAACCGATGCTACTTTCGTCTGTTGCATAAATAACTTACGTAGCTCTTCAAGCGGCATTCGAGCACGTACAGCCAAAATAAAATCTCCATCCAATATCAGATTTGGATCTTGAATTGGCGCAACCATTAAGCCGTATTTACGTTTGTGTAGTTGAATCGATACCGCTCTTGGTTCAAGCACAATACTGAGTGCTTGTCGGAGCATATTCATAACAGGTACAAATGAGTTATTTGGTCGATCATGATCGTAGCTACTAAATTCAGGTGCCATACGACCTTCATCGGTAAAGGTTGCCAATTCACCACAAATAGAGGTTAAGTCTTCATATAAACGCTCTGGGTGAATCCCTTTTAGATGCGCCATGTGATGAAGTCTAGGTTGCATGGTATTGAGCGCTTGCAGCAACATAAAATCGGCAACATCAGCAACACCACCTTGACTTGGTGAACCGATACGTTGTGCGATATTTCTCGCTCTTTCTCGCATTAAACCAGCCATTTCGCCCATAAAACGCTGTAACTTTGGTACCGCTTTTACATTGAGATGACACGGCATAAACGACTCATCCAACATAACACTGCCATCAGGTCGTTTTTCTAAAATTTTAGCGATTGCAATAGAGGCATAGGCGCTGCGATCTTCTTTTTCTAACATCAGCTTTAATCGAGCTGGACTCACATCGATAACGCTGCTATCACCCTGAAAAGAATGAATATCACGAGCTTCATAACGTTCTGCTTTATAGCGAGTTGCACCAACCGAGTCAGGCCAGCTCACTTCAACAATCGATTCACTACGAAGCGGAATAGCTAAATAAATAACTTGGTTAGCAAGAGAACTATCAACGATATCTAAAGCATCAGGTAAAGTGTCTTCCTGAGGGATATTAAAAACGGTTCCGTCAGGCATAACCCCTTTTGCTTTTTCTACAGCAATACGGCCAAAACTTAAATATTCAAGATTTAATACAATCTCTGTTACGCCATATAAATATGGATTGGCAGACTTAACTCTTTCATCGATAAGATACTCTAAATATCTTTGTTGCTGTTGAAAGTGTTGAGGCTTAACAAATAATCCTTCATTCCAAACAACACGGTTTCGAGATGACATTACTCCACCCTTTCCAGTATTACTTCATTATGATTAAGCAGAACGAGTAAATGATATTCCCTGCCTAATGTTTTTACTTTTACGACTTTTTTCCAATCACTCTGTTCCGGATCGGCAAAAAAAGCCATGACACCTATATATCGGGTATCTTCATCCAGTTTTATTGGATCAATAAATTTAAATTGACCTGGTAATAAAACATAATCGTAATCATCAACGTAATTACTCTTTAATGCTTTTTTATAATCATCTAATAATTGATCATAAGAAGCCGACATAAACATGGAGTCATCTTCTAGTTCAAATACTTTTAATTCGACAGGAGATGCATCACCATTGTTATTAGGATTTATCGTATCAGTCGCAACCATACTTAACGTTATCGTACTCGGCTCTGAAGCTGGATCGTATTTCGAGCTACACCCAACCAAGAACATGACCCCAGCAATACATAGATACTGTAATAGCGTCTTTGGATTCACATTACATCTCCTGCTGCTTCTCTCTTAAGCGTTTGTCATAAGCTTGATCGAAAATTTCCCAAAAGAGTTTGTCAAAACCGTGCTGACGATTTGACGTCAGCTCTTGATAATAGTTTTGATACATATGCCACGCCCATGACTCAGGCGACTCATTCAAATGTTGGCCAGGTCGACGATAACGGTTAAAACGACGCTGCAGTACATCTGGTGAAAATGCTTGAAGTATCTGAGCTAACGCTTCCGATATTGCTTGGTGTACGGCTTCATTATGATTTTTTACAGTACGAAGGCTCTCTTCTATCGCTGCAGGTGCAGATAAATGAACAGGGCTTCTTTCGCCATCAAACATCACCTGTACAGTTTGCTCATAATCCATACCCAGTCTTAATGGATTGTCTTCAATCGGCTGAAGATTTTTATTCATCACCCCATAACGGCTAGAAGCAACTTGTTGATGTAAGTCTAAAAGACCACGAATAGCAGATTGTAGCGATGCTCCCATTTCTTCGGACAGTAACTGCATTTCAGCAAGATCTTCGGTATTGCCCGCTTTGGTCCCTAAACCACGTAATAATGGGCCCGTTAATAAGTGGTTTCCTTCACTTGCATCGAGCTGAGGGTCTGAGTGATAACTAAAACCTTGACGAACTTCCTCTTCAAGTAGATCTAATGTCTTCTCATCCATTACGCGGTCCTTATAAAATGAATTTTGTGCATGCGCTATACTGTTATCGCTGCTAGCTAAATACGATGTTGATACAGGTTGTTTTGATACTGCGTGTATTGCTACCGGCTCCTTATCATAAGAAGCAGTATGCTGTGATTTTTTTAATGTCATTGCCGATTGAACATCTCGCTCAGTATCTGCTTGAATGGTTTCTTGCGAGCCAAACCACTCTTCGCTATTACTTAAAAGTGGATTATTTATGGCTTTTGATCGTGTATCTTGTTCATCACCA
The DNA here is from genome assembly GCF_038086725.1 of Photobacterium damselae subsp. damselae. Lineage (NCBI taxonomy): Bacteria > Pseudomonadati > Pseudomonadota > Gammaproteobacteria > Vibrionales > Vibrionaceae > Photobacterium > Photobacterium damselae. Next base: position 1,587,299 of record NZ_CP146970.1, on the reverse strand, counting down.
AATAGATCGATACCTTGTGTTATCTCTTGCGCATCAAGAGCCGCCAAAGGATCATCAATCGAGCAATCTTGATCTTGTTCGATCAAATCAAGTTCTTCACCATCGAGCTCAAGTCCATTATGGGCAATAAAAAAGGTTTCAAGACTGCCTTCTTTATCTTTTACATCTCCGTGTAACGATACTCGAATGACAAATCTGCCAATATTCAACACATCATTTTCGTTAAGACGTGCTGTTTTATCCCAGCCAACCGCCATTGATTGGTTATTAATAAAAGTTTGATTACAGTTGTCAGTGATACAAAAATCACCATCTCTAAAGACAATTTGGCAATGGTTTTGCTGTATTTGTCGTTGATTATCCGTCAGAAACCAGTCATCACTAGAACTCGATCCTATTGTTCCACCGTTACTGTTAAACTCTTTTTTTACCGATATACCTGGGGCTACAAATTGAGTATTAATCACAGTTAATGTAAGTAAATTTTGCTCGGTCATTCTCCATTTCCTTTATTGGCGCACCTGTATCTTTACTTTACAATCGCTATTCTTTGCATCTAAAAACGAAGACCATCCAAGAGAGAGTTGAGAATCTCGCGTTAAGCACATGGACGGAACTTCTTCTTTTTTAAGTACCAGCTCCAAATCAAATGCCATTTGCTCACGAAGAACAAATTCAACTAATTTACACAACGGTTGATACTCTTTTCCTGAAGGCAAAAAGTCATTAAATCGATCTCGCGTAAGATCTTTAATTTCAACCACAAACTTGCCAGTGCAATCTTTTACTTTGGCTCCAATGATGGTCGACTCACCCAATCGGCAGTTATTCATCCCTAAGCGCATCTGTTGCTCTTGTACAATATCCACAGTTCGAATTTCCCATTGCCTGATAGCGACATTTTCTAATTCGAAACAGTGAGCAATAATGCCTGCAACAACTTGGGGCGAGCGACTACGACCTGCCAGAGTTCCTGCGTAAGAGAGCATTTTGCTCCAGTTAATTGGTGTCTCACCTCGTAAGTCACTATCTGACAAACCAACAAGGGCAAATAATTGTGATGAAAATAAGTCACTGGCGTTATCTTGATAACAAACGTAATAACGATATTTACGCCATAACTGGTAAACCAAAGCTAAAAGACGATTATTAAAAAAATCTAAAAAGGCTCGCCTTACACCATTTTCATTTTCGGTAGCGATTTGCTCGAGCAAAAAGCCAGGTAATGGTGATTGCGCCCCATTTAAACCAAGAAAAGCCGTTTCAATACGATAGCTCTCGTCACTCAGTGCTTCTAATTCAGTGATATCGCTAGAAGCAAAACCCAAACTGGCACTGGTGCTAAAAATGAGTCGACAATTACTTTCCCATTCCTCAGAGCTAGGATCTTGTTCTGTTAGTTTCAATAGCAACTCAACTAACTGATAAAAATCATAATTCTTAGCTTGGTCGAGCAAAGTATCTAATCTTTTATCTGACCTTAGATCAGAGGTTGTAACCCTGTCTGCGTTCCCCATGTATACCTTTCTTGATTTGCGCTATTAACGACGACCAATTCATGAAACGAGTTAATACTGGCGTATAAAGCAAAGAATCGACTTAGTACACTACCAAAAAGGTAAAGGTCACCTTCTGAGGCAAATGCAACTTGATCGAGCATAATCTCAGACTGTAAACCTCTCACAGGCAAGCCCTTAATGATCCGTTCAATCGGCTTAGAGTTAATCTCAACAATGCCATCTAAACGCAATTTGGCGACACGCTCTGCTTGTCTATCTACTAACGCTCTGAAATCGTAAGCTCTAATCACTGAACACAACGCATCTTTTGACAATAGAGATAAATAATTGAGTGACAGATTAGAGATAAGAGTCCACAACAAACTACCGTCTAACGTTGGTCTAAGTGGTTGTGTTGGCTCTGTAATATTTTTAAATGAAGCAAATGATGGTGAAGTATTTGTTGCTGCACAAATATCGCCAATTCCTAATTCAATGGGTAACTGTCTATTCGTGCAAGTAAGCTCTAATGAGATCGCTTCACTGATGCCAATACAGTTTGTTTCATCGCCACGAACAAATGAGATAAAGTGGTCAAAACCATCGCCTCTAACACTATTTTTTACTCGTGCTCGATAATACAAAGCCTCACGGTGTCGAGAACGCTCAATTTCATGTTGAAAACTTTCAAAGGCACTATATACCCTCTTTTGCCCTCGAATTCGGCCTTCATGGGCTTCTTGCCAACCTTGCACTTTATCAATACTAAAAATCTCATAATGCGTTGGATATCGACTGGATGGCACCATTCGATATTCAGATCGCTTACCCGTTAGATCAATAGGATCAGCATCATGAGAAAATAGATTGATAATAGGCGTACAAAACAGTGAAAATGACTCTTCTCTCACGCGCACATCGGCAGGTAATGTCTTAGAAAAAACAAATCGAAGTGTAAATTCTTGCCCCATATCCGACGTAATAAACTGAGATAAATTACACAATTCGCCAAAGAGAAAAGCATCTGAAAATGTTAAGTATTCTTGCAGTATCCGATAGCCTTCATAAACATTCTTAGGAAAAGGTAAAACACCTTCGCCTGTTTCAAACCCTACGCTCTTAAAATGATCTTTTGGAATAACAAACTGATGCTCACCACATACCAGTTCGATACGAGCTAAATAATGGTTGAGCCATAAATAGAGCATTTGAGCACTGTATTTTTGGCCACCTAAATAAAATTGAAGATCTTGTAGATCTATATCAGATAATCTTTGTTCACCAATTACTTCAAGCTGTAAGTCGATAATTGACGCTTCTCTTGTATGGTTTGTTGTAATCCCTATTGGTGCTATCGGATAAATATCCACATCTCTGCAAGTTTTAAAGTGACAAACGGTTTCCATGACTGGAATACTGTCTATTTCCGTCTGAGCAGGAATCTTTTGGCCAACGCTTAATGCTTTTTCTATTGGTGAAAACTGCGCAATACTTAGACTTGGAATTGGTCGTAAGTAATTAGGCCATAACATATTAATAATAGAATGGGTCAACTCTGGGAATTCATCTTCCACCTTTTCTCGCAACTTTGCTGTGAGAAAAGCAAATCCTTCAAGCAGGCGCTCTACATCAGGATCGGTATTTTTACCTTGAAGAAAACGAGATAGTTGAGGGTGCACTTCCGTAAAAGCGGCTCCCTGCTCTTTAAGAAAAGCTAACTCATCCCTGAAAAATTTATCTTGTGACACTATCAAACCACTCTATATTTACGGCTCGTATCAAGTAACAAATCAATTTGTACTGAATCATGTAACGCTTTCGAGTTTACTAAGGCTTTGATATGAAAGCGTAAATTTAGAGGACTCTCATCATCAGGAGTAAACTGAACATCAATATTCTTAAGTCGCGGTTCGTAACGTTCTAGGCAACGTCGAATTGCGAGCTTAATCTGCAAAGCCAAATCGTGACAGCCTAACGTTGCATCATTAAAATCGATTAATCCAAGCTCCGGCGCACTTAAAGACTCCCCAATACGGCTATTAAGAAGCTGAGAAATATTTCGTTTGATTGAATCAAGCACAAGAGCTGGCTCAGGACCTTGAGTAATAGTTCGATTTGCGCTGTCAACCTCTAAGCGTTCAAAGAGGCTGACACCATACGCACTATCCTCTAATGCGATATATGACATTGAATTAGTCCTGATCTAAACGACCAACAAGTGACAATTCAAAATTTGCGCCCATATATTTAAAGTGAGGACGAACAGTCAGTGCAACTTGATACCAACCTGGATCGCCTTCAACATCCAAAACATCAATTTGAGCTGCACGTAATGGACGACGACTGCGAACATCTGCAGGTGGGTTTTCTTGGTCAGCCACAAATTGTTTAATCCAAGCGTTCAATTCACGTTCAAGATCTTGACGCTCTTTCCATGAACCAATTTGTTCGCGCTGAAGCACTTTCACATAATGGGCAAGACGGTTAATGATCATCATATAAGGTAACTGAGTACCTAATTTGAAGTTCATTTCAGCTTCTCGACCTTCTTTTGTGTTAGGGAAAACTTTTGGTTGTTGAATAGAGTTGGCTGAGAAAAATGCTGCATTGTCGCTACCCTTACGCATGGTTAGAGCAATAAAGCCTTCTTCTGCAAGTTCGAACTCTTTACGATCAGTCACTAATACTTCGGTTGGGATTTTAGCTTGCAGCTCGCCCATAGATTCAAACAGATGAACAGGAAGATCTTCAACAGCCCCTCCGCTTTGTGGACCAATAATATTTGGACACCAGCGGTATTTAGCAAAACTATCGGTTAGACGAGAAGCCAATGCAAAAGCTGTATTACCCCACAAGTAGCTCTCATGAGATTCACTTACATTTTCACGGTAGTTAAATGTTTTAATTGGGTTTTCTGTTGGATCGTATGGAGTTCTTAATAAAAAGCGAGGAGCTGTTAAAGCAATATAACGAGCATCATCTGATTCACGAAGCTGGCGCCACTTTGTATAGCGAGGACTTTCAAATGTTGCTTTTAAATCTTTAATGTTTGGTAATTGTTCAAATGAATCAATACCAAAAAATTCTGGTGCAACACCTGAGATAAAGGGAGCGTGGGCCATGGCACCAACAGCACCAGCATATTGAAGTAACTTCATATCTGGAGTTGAAGGTGTAAATTGATAATTAGCAACAATCGCAGCTACCGGTTCGCCAGACCGTATCCAGCCGAGTATACATGCTTATATAGGCCCGATTGAGAAGTCTCTGGTGCAAACTCAAAATCATCTAATAGCTCTTCTTTCGTGACATGCAATAGCTCAATCTTATTATTTTCACGAAAATCGGTGCGATCCACCAGCATCTTAACACCACGCCATGACGACTCCATTTCTTGGATCGCTGCGTCATGTAAAATTTCATCCATCTGTAAGCTAATTTTGTTATCAAGCTCAACCAACATTTGATCGACTAAAGCTTTATTAACTTGATTATCAGCATGTTCACTACCCAATAGGTTTTCTATGAAAGCCGCAACACCCTTTTTGGCAATATCATAGCCATCATCTGCAGGGGTCATTCTAGTCTGCGCCATAATCTCATCAAGGAGACTCACTGACGAAATTTTGTCACTAGAGATTTGTACGTCTTGTTGTACAGTCATAATTCCGTTCCTGAACTATAGGTAATTAAATTATCAATAAAGATGAATAGTTATTATTTATTAAGATCTTGACTAACAATTTCAAGTTCACTTAATAGTTTACTTCTAGACTCTTCAGAATCCATTAATTCCTGTAAGCGCGTACGGAATGCTGGAATATTTCCTAAGGGACCTTTCAAAGCAACCAATGCTTCTCTTAATTCAATAAGCTTCTTTAATTCAGGAACTTGTTGACCAATGGAATCAGGGGAAAAGTCATCAAGAGACTTTATTGATAAAGTAATTGGTAATTCAGAACCATCATCTGATAGCTTATTATTAACCGTTGTTGTTATTGATAAATTACTTTCTTTCATTACTGATTCAAAGTTATTTTTATCAATCGAAACTGCTTTACGATCTTCGATAGCAACATCTTCTGCACCACCTTTAAAATCACCAACAATCAAAGTCTTAAGCGGTAATTCAACTGATGATTGGTCATCACCATTATGAGGAACATATTTAATATTAATACGTTCTTTAGGTGCAACACTGCCGTCTTTTGACATTATAACTCTCCGTTTAACTTTATTTCAGTTGCAAGAATCCAGTGATATCAAATAAAAAATATCACTTATAAATCTTAGATTTTTAATCGTTAATTATATCTATAAATACAATTAACAATAAAATTATCATAACTTATATCGGAAAGTTTATATCTTCCCTAGCCTCTAGATAAATATGATTATCCGAAAAAATATTTATTATTTACGAGATAATTTTTGTTATTAATTATTATCTCTTGCTCTTATGTGTCAAACAGAATATACCCATGCAACAAAAATGCAATTAATTTGACCAAAAATTAAGGCACAACACCGCAATTTTTCGCGTTAAAGTCAAAATAATGGCACAAAGGAGAAGTATTTATTGCATATAAATGTAGTAACGCTCTAAAAGTGATAGTTCATATCGGCATATCGAGTGATTCATCTGATTGGCTTTAACATGGAGGAATCAGGAAATTGCTACTTATCCACGAGCAAATAAAACAACGCAATCAAACGTGATAGAGCAAGTTTGTATGATGATAAAATTGTGCCAATCTCCCCAAAAGAGATGTAGCTTACATAAGGCATAAGTGATTTGTGATTTAGAACAGATTAAAGAAAAGAAACCTGCTAGATACATTAGCGAAAGCTAGCAGGTTATATTGAGATTAATGCGTTATTTTCGGTGCAGGAGATATTACAAATTAAGCAACTAATAGCTTATCTAACTGCTGACAGATTTCAGATTCTATTGCACTAGAGAAAAAACTGGCAGTAAAGCCTAGAGATAACTTGATTGTCAATTTACCATCCATACTTTCTAAATAACCATTAGCTGAGCTGTGTTTTATCATTAAACGGTTATCTTGCCATTGCCAAAGAACACCATATTCATCAACTAACTGCTGTGCAATCAGCTCTGAAACCTGAGTTATATGTTCATGAGAAAACCCATGCTCTCGTTCGATTAAGATGGTCACTGTATCACTCGTCCTTTAGTGCTCTTATGTCTGATACCCAAATGAAAGTACCAGACACTACTTGTTGCTATTAATTACTGCTTATACCCAGTTATTTGAGTATAAGCAGTATAACAATCCATTGCATATTAATATGTGCTTTACGTCATATCATCTCGCCTAGTTAGGGTTTTATTTGAAGCAAAATATCGCCTTCCTGTTCAATCATCGCCTTCTCATGTAAAAAGATGGAAAATGTTGTTCCAACTCCAACTTCAGATTGGACTCGAATTTCGCCCCCAATACTTTCGATAATACCTTGGCTAACAGAGAGCCCTAGACCAGTACCAGAACGTCGGGTCGTAAAAAATGGATTAAATATTCGAGTTAAGTTCTGCTCTGATATTCCACAACCATGATCCGTAATCTTAATAATTGCACCAATGGTTGTTTTACCCTCAATCCAATCTTGAGTGCTGATCTGTAGTATTCCGCTATCATTCATTGCGTGAACACCATTCATCTGCAAATTAACTAAAACTTGAAGTAATTGATGACGGTTAACCTCAACACTGCATTTAGCTTGTAAGTCGGTTTCGATCTTAATATCCAGTTTCTTTGTACCAGAACGTACCAGAGTCAAACTCTCTTCAACAATAGGATTAATATGCTGCCAAATGATCTCATCTTGAACCCCACCCTGACGGCTATATTGCAATAAACTTCGGGTAATATTTCTTATCCGATCAATTTGTTCATGGATCGCTTCAAGCTCATCTTTTATTGGCGCAGTTCCATCTCCAAGTTCAAACTGGATCAGTTCAACATTACCTAAGATCACTGCAATTGGATTGTTAATTTCATGAGCAATGCCAGCGGTCAGTTCACCCAATGCAGCCAGCTTTTCACTGTTAACTAATTTATGTCTAGCCTGATTTAACAGCTGAATATGACGCTCTAACTCTTCAGTTTTTTCATGTAAACTGTGCGTTCTTGCATCAACTTTATCTTCAAGCTCAATAGCTGCTTGCTTAATAGCTTCATTCCGTTGGTCAAGTAGGTCCAACATTGAATCAAACTGGCGTCCCAAAATTTGCAGCTCATGATTCTCGCTTAAATCCAGTTTACCAATTCGCTTCTTAAGCCCTAACTGCACAGCTCTCACAACATGGTGAATTTTCTCGATAGGAAGAAAAAGATCCCGTGAACCACGATAAACAATAATGCTCGATAGAAGTAGCACAATACAAATTGCTATACCCATCTCAATAATATTAGTGAGATAAGTTCTAACCAGTGGCCACTCCAAATAACCGGTATAGAGCATTCCAATCACTTTACCGTCATAATTTCGTAGCGGTTCATAAGCTGAAACATACCAAGCATCGTAAACATAGGCTCTATCAACCCAAACTTGACCGTCTTTTAATACATCCTGCTTAACTTGCTCTGAGACAGAAGTACCAATAGCTCGTCCCTTTTTCATACTACTGTCTAAGGGCACATTAGTACTGACTCGTAAATCATCCATAAATAGCGTAACAGTACCTATACTCCCCTTTGGTAAAGTATTAGAGGCATACACTAAATCCCGAATTCGATCGACCAATTGCGTACTGTTATTGAGTAACATTCCCCCATCAATAATCCACTGCAATTCGTGTCGATCATTAAAAATAGGAATTAAGCTTCGACTCACTAAACCTCGACGCTCAATCTGGTTTCCGCGCAACATAGGTATCTGTGCTCGCGCTGGAAGATCGGGATTTAAACGATACAACTCTTGGCTATCGAGCACTTCAAAAAAGGTCTGTTGCTGACCTGCGAGCAGTAATTTTCGATTGGATTTTGGAAACTCAGCGAGCTGAGAGGCTGGATGAATAATAACAAAATCTAGATCATAATTTTTGGCTTGAGTTGGTACCCAGCGGGTTAATGAGCTCTCATCATGGCGTAACCGCTGCTGAAAATCGTATGAATGCGTAAGGGATGTTAATTGCATCCACTGTTCTCGTTGCAACAATTCCATACTATGGTGAGCTACCGCAAGGTCGGCCCTAACATTCATCAAAGCACTTTGCCAAGTGTACATTAAGGTCCAATATAACGTGATGCCAATCAGAGCGAGCATAGTTAAAAAGATAGGAACCGATGTTAAGACTAACAATCGGTATCGCACCATAGTTCTAAAGCGATTAAGCCACGTAGCCACAAAGGTTCTTAATTTCATGTTAAGCCTTCAGCTCTTCAACTTCATCAGTCCATTCTTTGAATTTTCGCTCTAATGTTTTACGAGCAACCCCCAACTGACGAGCTGCAGCTGATTTATTACCATCATTTGAGTCAACCACTTGAAGGATATGTGCTTTCTCCACTTCTTTTAACGTCCAATCAGTTGGATAACAATATTGCTCCTGTCCGTTTTCATGACAGCGACATGGACGTTCATCACTTATACTAGTTACACTGTCACTACCAGTTATACTTTGTTCTTCATTCGGATTTGAATCTACGTCATGAGATACAGGAAAATCATCATTAAGCTCTTGCCAATAATCTGCTGGTGGCTTACCCAATAAAATGCAACGCTCCATGAGGTTGCGTAATTCACGAATATTACCGGGCCAATCGTAAGCTTGCATGGCAACAATATCTTCATGCGTCCAATTAATGGATTGCATACCAAGGTCTTTTGCCAATTGATGAGTAAAGTGGTGCGCAAGAGCAGGAATATCTTCAATACGCTCTCGAAGTGCAGGTAATTCGATCGTTAACACATTCAAGCGGTAGTACAAATCTCGTCGAAAACGTCCCGCTTCAACCTCTTCTTTTAAATTTCTGTTTGTTGCAGCGACAATTCGAACATCTACTGAAATTTCCCTTTCAGCACCGACAGGACGAATGGCTTTTTGTTCTAACGCACGTAATAACGAAGACTGCATTGAAAGTGGCATTTCACCAATTTCATCAAGAAAAAGTGTCCCGTTATTAGCCACTCGGAACAAACCTTCTCTCGCTTTTTTAGCTCCAGTAAATGCCCCAGAAACATGACCAAACAGCTCGCTTTCAAGCAGATCAGGAGCGATTGCTCCACAGTTAAGAGGCACAAAAGGACCGGAACGTTTACTCAGTTGATGTAAGGCTCGTGCAACCAATTCCTTACCGGTACCCGACTCCCCTTCAACCAATACCGCGGCTAAAGAAGGGGCTACCTGTGCAATCATTTTCTTCATCCGTTGAGTACTGGCAGCATCCCCGATAATTTCTACAGGATAAGAGCGTTCCACATCCCGTTGTAGGGCAAAGTTTTGTCGCTCCATAAGCCGACGTTCAATACAACGACTAACCGATTGCATCATCTGCTCAAGATTAAACGGTTTTAAAATAAAATCAGAAGCACCTGCTCGTAGCGCTTTAATGGCCATTTCAAGATCCGCATAGCCTGTCATAAAAATCACATCACTACGCTTAGTTGTTGGATCAAAAGCCTCATGCCAATCAATCCCTGAACGTCCAGGCAAATTGATATCGACAATTAAGAGATCAAAATGACAGCGTTTGCGAATTTCCTCCGCCTCTTCCACACTTCCAGCCACATCAACCTGAGCAAATTTTTTACTTAATGCTTTTTGAAGAATGGTACGCATACCAGGTTCATCATCTACCACTAATACCGATACCGCTGTCCATGAAGAAGAAAAATCTGTCATAAAAATAATTATCTCAATAAAATTTGATGCGACATTTTGTCCCACCTTTGTTATCTATGTCAAAGTTGTTTCAAAATAATCGTCTTTCAGCGCACAAAACTGAAAACAATATAAATATAAGCCATTGGTTTTATGCTATTTTTCAAAAATAAAAAGTTTAATTGTGAATATGGCATTCAACTTGCTTATAAGCATGCAAATTGCAAAGTCGTCTGATTATTTCTGAAATAACTTTGCAGCCCCATTTTCTAACTTTTGTTTTAACCATTTGACGAAACGTCAGGAAGACCTATGAAACTTTTAAAAACCGCTTTAGTTATCCTTGGTTTCGCTGCCACCTCTATGGCACATGCTGCAGACACCACTAAAGAAAACAAGACTATTCGCCTAGCAACCACAACCAGCACTTATCATTCAGGACTGCTAGATTACCTTCTACCTGAATTTAAAAAAGACACAGGTTACTCTGTTGATGTTCTAGCAGCAGGTACTGGTAAAGCGCTACGTATGGGTGAGAACGGTGATGTGGATCTTGTAATGACCCATGCACCAAAAGCAGAAGCGACGTTTGTTGATAAAGGTTTTGGCGTTCTACCGCGTAAACTAATGCATAACGACTTTATCCTAGTTGGCCCAGAAAAAGATCCAGCAAAAATCAAAGGTGATAAAGACATCGTTGATGCGTTAACCAAAATTGCCTCTTACAACGCGACTTTTATTTCCCGCGGTGACGATTCAGGTACAAACAAGAAAGAACTTAACCTATGGGCTCAAGCAAAAATGGAACCAAACTTTGGTGGTTATAAAGCAGTAGGTCAAGGTATGGGACCAACACTAAATATGGCTTCCGAACTGCAAGCATACACACTAACAGACCGTGGTACTTGGTTGGCATACCAAAACAAACTTCATCTTGGTATTATGGTGCAAGGTGATAAGCGTCTATTTAACCCATACCAAGTTATTTTGGTAAACCCTAGCCGCTACCCAACAATTAACTACCAAGGTGCGAAAGTATTTAGCGATTGGCTCGTTAATCCTAAAGCGCAAACCATGATTAATGACTATAAGCGCCACGGTGAGCAACTTTTTGTAGCAGACGCTATTACTAAGTAACTGTAAATGGATGCCTTTTCGACAGAATTTACCCAAGGTCGAAAAGGCATTTTGTCTTTATTAACCGGAATAATATCGATTAAGAATGAATATTTGGCAAACCACTCAACAAGCTATCGAACTCCTATTTAGCGGTGATACTGCGCTCTGGGATATCGTTGGGGTTTCCTTCTCCGTTTCATTACTAGCAATTGGAATTGTTCTAGTACCCTCTTTACTTATCGCTTTTGCTCTGGCTTATGGAAAATTTCCAGGACGTTGGTTAACACTTTCTTTATTTAATACCTTTCAATCAATACCAACGGTTGTTATTGGCTTACTGCTTTATATGCTGCTCTCCCGCTCCGGCCCTTTGGGAGATTGGCAGATGCTATTTACACAAAAAGCGATGATTTTAGGGCAAATTCTTATCTGTTTGCCTATTTTAGTCTCTATGATGCATGCCGCATTCCAAAATAGTGATCGTCGCGCATGGGAAACATCACTAACTCTAGGTGCCAGCTACCCGAGAGCTTTTGCTAGTCTAATGTGGGAGTGTCGATTCCCATTGCTAGCCGCAATTATTGCCTCATTTAGTCGAGTGATTACAGAAGTTGGCTGCTCCATGATGGTGGGGGGGAATATTATGAACTCCACTCGAAATATTCCTACCGCCATTGCACTGGAAAGTTCCAAAGGTGCCTTTGCACAAGGGGTGGCGTTAGGGATGGTTTTATTAATCTTAGCCTTAGTATTAAACTTCTTATTATCTATCTCGCGTGGCAAAGCCCACTTAAGAACCAATTAATCCATAGGAGAACGTGATGATGTCTCAAGTATCTTTGCAAGCTCACGATCTTTCTATGCGTTTTAAAGATCGTTTACTGTTTCATGTCCAGCAGCTCAACATCAACCCACAAGATGCAATCTATCTTTCTGGCGATAATGGTGTGGGTAAAACAACTTTGCTTAAAATCCTTGCTGGATTGCAAAAACCGACGACAGGAAAAGTGAATTTACAAAACAACCGTTTCTTACGACGTTTGTTACGTGGTCACTATGAAGGCGGTGTTATCTACATGCATCAAACACCTTATATGTTTGATGGTACTGTCTTTGACAACGTCTGTTATGGCTTAAAATATGCCATCAAAGATCGACAATTGCGTCGAAACGAAGCCATTAAAGCCTTACGAATGGTTGGCCTTGAAACCTTAGCTGATGAGCATATATCTGTATTATCTGGCGGCGAGCGTCAACGTGTTGCTATGGCCCGAGCATGGGTACTAAAACCAAGCGTTTTACTTATGGATGAATCCAGTGCTAGTCTTGATTCCGAATCCATTTTACGTCAAGTTGTATTAGCCCAAGATTTACTGAACCGAGGCACCAGCTTAGTTATTACAAGCCATCAACAAAATGCACTAACTGCACTATGCCGACGTCACTGGGTAATTAATGACACCAAATTAGTTGAACGAGCTGATCTTCAGCTTGTGACAGAGGACAATAATAATAATGCCTATGCCTGAACAAACTCGTTGGGTAATTTTAGCGGGTGGCAGAGCGAGCCGTATGGGTGGAAACGATAAAGGCCTGATCTCATTATCTGGCCAACCACTTATTCAACACGTAATTAATACCTTAAAGCCGCAAACCAATAAAATTATCATTAACGCTAATCGAAACCATGATGAATATGCTAAATACGCTCAAGTATTTGGCGATCAAATTCAAGACTTTCCTGGCCCTTTAGGTGGAATGCACGCGGCGCTTCACGCTTTACCAGATGAGTGGATTGGATTTGTTCCTTGCGACTGCCCTCAACTTCCCCATGATCTTATCGCAAGAATGTGTGCTGCTTGTGATCAAGATACTGATATTGCGGTTGCCCATAATGGTGAGCATATTCAACCCGTTGTGACTTTAATCAATCGTCGTATTCTTCCAAAGTTGGAAACATTTTTAGCCAATGGCGACCGTAAAATTATTCTTCTCTATCGCCAATGTAATATGATCACGGTTGATTTTAGTGATCAAGCTGATGCTTTTATTAACTTAAATACCCCAGAAGAACTCAATCATTTTGGAGCCAATCATGAGTCTAATTAACGCTTCATTACCTCTTCTTGGCTTTGCTGCTTTTAGTGGTACAGGTAAAACAACATTACTTGAAGCCATGCTACCAAAATTAGTTGAACAAGGTCTTCGAGTTGCCGTTATTAAACACGCTCACCATAATTTTGATATCGACCAAGAAGGTAAAGATAGCTATCGCTTAAGAAAAGCGGGAGCAAGTCAGATGTTAATTTCATCTCGCTTTCGTCGCGCCTTAGTAACAGAAACACCCGAAGTTGAAGCTGAGCTGCCTCACCTAATCAAGCAACTCGATCAAAGCGTACTGGATCTTATCTTAGTTGAAGGTTTTAAAACCGTTAGCTTCCCGAAAATTGAGTTACATCGAGAAGAGATTGGCAAGCCATGGTTATATCCAGACGATAGCAATATTATTGCAGTTGCTTCTGATTCAAAACCCGAAACAACGCTTCCAACACTCGATATTAACGACCTTGATGCGATCACTTCTTTTGTCGTTAACTATGCCAAAACGCAATATACTCAAAAATCACAAGAAAAATCTTTAGAGTGTGGCGATCTAAATCCTCAAGGGATGCTATCGGTATCTCAAGGTCGCCAAGCAATATTAGATCAAATTGTCCCATCTCAAACCATCATTAATGTTGAACTGAAAGATGCTTTGGGTCAAATTGTCGCACAAGATATTCTCTCTCCGGTTAACGTTCCTCAGCATACCAATTCAGCGATGGACGGTTTTGCTATCCGTAATGACGATCTAGATCGTGATAGCTATCATGTGAGTGGCCAAGTGCTAGCAGGCCACAGTTATGATTTGCCACTAGAACAAGGTCAAGCCGTTCGCATCATGACAGGTGCCCCAGTTCCTAAATTCGCTGGTGCAGTTGTTATGCGAGAGCAAGCTGAAGTTAATGGTGAAAATGTCTCATTTAATCGTAATATGGGAGTTATCAAGGCTGGACAAAATGTGCGAATGGCAGGTGAAGATCTTGCATTAGGCCAAGTAGCCATAGCCAAAGGAACTCAAATTACTGCTCCAGAACTAGGTATGCTCGCTTCATTAGGTTTTGCCGATGTCGCAATCACTCGCCCTATTCGAGTGGCAATATTCTCAACAGGAGATGAAGTTCAACAGCCTGGCGAAACTCAAAAAACAAACTGCATCTATGATTCTAACCGCTATACCCTATTTGCTTTACTGAAAAAAATCGGGTGTAAAGTGGTGGATATGGGAATTATAGAAGACAGCGAAGAGACTCTTGAAAAAACACTTCAAGAAGCCAGTGAACAAGCAGACATGATTCTATCATCAGGTGGCGTGTCGGTTGGTGATGCTGATTACATCAAAACGGTTCTTGCTAAATTAGGCCAAATTAATTTCTGGCGTATTAACATGCGTCCAGGTCGCCCTCTTGCATTTGGACAAATTAATCAAATTCCATTTTTTGGGCTACCAGGTAATCCTGTTGCAACAATGATTGCTTTCTTACAATTTGTAGAGCCTGCAATTCGTAAGCTCCAAGGTATCGATAACTGGCAACCAGAGACCATCACGGCGATTGCAGCAGAAAAACTTCGCTCTCGCCCAGGACGAACAGAGTACAGCCGAGGTCATTATTACATTGATGCAAACGGTCGAATTGCCGTTGTTAGCACAGGCTCTCAAGGCTCTGGTATTTTACGTTCAATGAGTGAAGCTAATTGCCTTATTGAAATTGCCCCAGAACAAGACAATGCAGAAATTGGCGATAGTGTAACCATTATTCCACTACTATCTCGCATATAATTTTCCATATTATTCAAAACGCAAAAAGCCGCAAATCCATTCATTTGCGGCTTTTTTATATCTTAATATTTTTTGGCACTCAGCAAACTACCCTCTAGTTTACTGAGTGCCATTTAGTGTAGCGTCCATACCACTTATTTTTATCCTAAGCTTCTACACGTCAGAAGTCGGTTCTTTATTCTATAATAGACCAAACTTATTCCAGTATGGCGTATTATAGAATCTTATATCTGGTGACTTGGTTGATTTCACAAAGTCTATCTATAATTCTGATAATACATAAATATTCTTATATGTCACTTTAATTAATTCATTTACTTTAAAAATAACGAATCATTTTTGTTTTTCGCTCAATTTACACTCAAAAAATAGCATTACTAAAATAATACTTTAGCCTTGTCATATCTCATTCTTTAGGCGTAAATTGCCAACAAACTTAATTTACCATTTGCTCAAATTATCAACGGCATGTAACAACCACAAACAAAATCATTATATATCAATAAGATACAACAAATTAAGTTCAACACCCAAAGTGAAAAATAATAACTAATATTCACAGATGACCATTTAAGCAAAAATAATTGAATGTTATGCATATTTAATTCATATAAACAAACCAATGTATGCATTCTATTCCCCCAAGAAATAATACATAATTATTCAAATAAAGCTCAATCAAACCCATATAAATGCAAATATATTCTTTATGTTAAAATCGATTATTGGCCATATTAACTCTAATCAATCAGCATAAAAATGCATATCCACACCCATCTTAAATGTATGATTATTCGCCATTCATCTGGCTAGACCATTTAACGTGAAATAATGTTGTACAATGCAAACAGTTAAGAGACTTAGGTATAAATAAATCAGATATGTTTTTAGATTCATACTATTCAGATCACAACGATGCGTTTTCTTTTACACGCCAACAAGCTAGCCATTTTGCTAAAAAGGTAGCGGGCGATTTCAATCCTATTCATGACGAAGATAACAAACGTTTTTGTGTTCCTGGTGATCTTTTATTTTCTGTATTCTTAGCAAAAGAAGGCCTAAGTCAGAAAATGCGTTTCGAATTTGCTGGAATGATCAGTGATGGCATTGCTTTAACTTTCTATCAAAAATCAGATAACGACATCTCAGTTAAAGACGAAAAATGCAAAGAATATATGCACGTTACTCGTAGTGGATTAACAACTACAGATGAAACCTTGATCGCTCAAATTACTAAGAATTATGTGCAGTTTTCAGGCATGAATTTTCCACATATCATGGTTCCGCTTATGAAATCTAAGGAAATCATGATTAATCCGGCTCGCCCTTTAGTTGTTTATGAGAGTATGGAACTTGATTTTACTCGATTAGATCTTAAAGCCCCTACTGTAGAGCTATTAGATTCAGAAATTGATGCTGATGGCAAACGAGGCAGCGTAACACTCAATTTCTGTTTTAAAGAAGATGGTGAAATTGTAGGTACAGGCAAGAAACGCATGGTTATGAGTGGACTACGCCCATACTGCCAAGATGGTATTGATGATCTTGTTAGCCGTTTCCTTGCAAGAAAAGATGCGTTTTTAACAGAAGTTGCCGCTTAATATAGTAACAGGTTGAACACCCTGTCATTTTAAGAGACAGGGTGTTCAACAAATAGAAAAATAACTTAAGATGAAAATAGAATTCGAGCTCTCAGACCTGGCTTATTATCGCTAAATACCAGTTCTCCACCATGGCTTTGCACCACAGCATCAACTAAAGAGAGTCCCAAACCATAACCTTGTTTTGTTCGACTTGCATCAGCTCTAAACATAGGTTCTTTAATTCGCAACTTATCTTTACTTGATACCCCCATTCCAGTATCTACAACAACCAGTCCAAAAGGATCTACGACAACGGTAATCGTTCCTTTTTTAGGCGTATACTTAATCGCATTTTCAACCAAGTTGTACACAGCTCTAAATAGCAAACTTGGCTCACCAGATAATTCAAATGAACTGTCTACACGAAAGATCAGCTCTTGCTGTTTTTCTTCTGCTAAAGGGGTTAAAAACTCAACGGCATCTTGAGCAATAACATCAAGATGGGCGATCTCTTTATGAACGTCCTGCTTTCCACTATTTAATCGCGAAATCTCCAACAGTCCATTAAACATATTGAGTAACGTTTCTAGATCGTCATGACAAGCCTCAAGCTCGTTGGTATAAGGTTGAGGATTCGCAGCCAATACCTTTTCTAACCGTAGCTTTATCCGAGCGATCGGTGTACGCAAATCATGAGCCATTCCAACGGAAAGATCTTTTAATGATGATTCGTTTTTTTCAACCTGCTCAATCAGAAAATTTAATTTCTTAGTCAACAGGTTAAATTCATCATCATTACTGCTTTCTGGTAGTTTTACCCCTTTCTCCCCACTAATTACTCGGCTCATTCCTTGGTTAACGCGAGCCAACTTTTTTAATATGGATAAGGAAAAAAGTGTTGCCCCCGCTAACATCAGAATCACAGGAATCGCGATACCTGATAGTAAAATGGGAGTGACTGTATCTCGATAAGATCGTAATAAATTTGGGTTGATGCCAATAATCAGCTTTTCAGTAGACGATAAGCGAACGACAACTTCAGTACGCTTATTCCCTTCGTGATAATAATCAGCTGAAGTGAGTAATACTGGGTAGTTGATGCTTGTTTTAGAGCCCGATCTTTTTTGTATACGATAGAAAAACGTTTTAGATGCTCGGCTTCGTTCCTCTATTAACCGATATATCTTATTAATGTCTCCAACGCTTACTAACAAACTAAACGTACTGGCTTCACTCGTTAACTCCCTTTCAAGTTGCTTATGATAGAAGGCTTCTGAGCTAACAAATACTTGATGAATAAATAGCATAAAAATCATCGCCACGCAGGCGATGAAATAAAGCAGCACTTTATAGGTCGATGAACTTGCAAGATTATCAGTCTTGACGAAGAACATAACCAGCCCCTCTCACGGTATGAATCAGGCTCACTTCCCCCTCGGCATCCAATTTTTTGCGCAAATTAGCAATGTGAACATCAATAATATTGGTCTTAGGATCAAAATGGTAATTCCAAACTGATTCAAATAAGCTCATTCGAGAAACAACACTTTCCGCATGACCCATTAAATACTGCAGTAACAAAAACTCTTTCTGCTGCAAGTTAATAACTCGATTTCCACGCCATACGCGATGAGATTTCAGATCAAGCTTAAGGTCAGCATACACATATTCTGTAGCAACTTGAGTTGTTGCATGATGGCGTTTAATTAAAATTTCAGCTCTAGCAATAAGCTCCGCTAAGGCAAATGGCTTAATTAAATAATCATCACTACCAGCTGTGAGTCCTACTACTCGCTCTTCTACACTGTCCATAGCACTTAAAATCATAACTGGAGTGCTATTTTCAGTTGCACGAATAGCCGCAAGAACTTTCAGTCCATCCAGCATAGGAAGCATACGATCGAGAATAATTAAAGAATATTCACAACTTGTTGCCATCATTAACCCTTGGTGACCATCGCTCGCCTCATCAACCACATAACCGTGTTCAATCAAGCCCTGAACGACAAAGTCTCGAGTCGTATTGTCATCTTCTATAACTAAAATTTTCATAACGTCACACTTAAATGGATAACAACAGCGTATCCAGAAATTTTGTAAATTATATACAAACAAAAAACGGCCTACAAACATGCAGACCGTTTAACACCAATTAACCAAAGGGGGATTCAGTCAATTGAGATCACAACTTAAATACAAGATAAATCCAATGACTTAAAGTGAATTCATCTCAGTTGCAATTTTTTCAGCAAGTGGACCTAAGATAACTTGTAAGTTATTAGAGCCAACATTCACCACACCTTTCGCGCCAAGTTGCTTAAGTTTAGCATCATCGATCACAGAGCGGTCAACGATACCTAAACGTAGTCGCGTAATACATGCTGCAATATCGGTTAAGTTTTCTTTGCCACCAAGAGCTTCAAGGTATGCTTTAGCTAATTCAGTATTATTTTCTGCTTTTTCAGGGTTTGCGTTTTCTGCCGGTGCATCTTCGCGACCTGGAGTCTTAAGATTAAAGAACTTAATCGCTGCAACAAACAGTACAAAGTAAATAACACCCGTTGCAATACCAAGAGGAATAATCATCCAAGCATTATGAGCTGCTGGAGCGTTAAAGTTTAACATATAGTCAATCAGACCAGATGAGAAACTAAATGCCATATGAATATTCAATGATGAAGCAACAACTAGACTCACACCCATCAAAATAGCGTGGATAAGATATAGTCCAGGAGCTAGGAACATGAACATAAATTCAATTGGTTCAGTAATACCAGTTAAGAATGCTGTTAACGCAACACTCAATAACATACCACCAACAACTTTCTTGTTTTCTTTCTTAGCCGTTACATAAAACGCCAGTGCAGCACTTGGTAAACCAAACATTACAACCGGGAAGAAACCACTTAGGATCTGTCCTGCATTTGGGTCTCCAGCAAAGAAGCGAGAAATTTCACCAGTTGCGCCATGGTAGTCACCAAATACGAACCATACCATGGTATTTAGAATGTGATGCAAACCGATTGGGATCAATAGACGGTTAGCTAAACCATATGCAAACTCACCAGGCTTACCACTTGTTAGAATCCATTGGCCTAAGTGGTTGATCATCTCTTGTACTGGCGGCCAAACAAGACTAAAGATATAAGCAATGATAAGTGCAACCAAACCCGTAATGATTGGAACAAAACGCTTACCAGCAAAGAAGCCTAAGAATTCAGGAAGCTTGATGCCATTGAAACGATTGTATAGGTGGCCTGCACATAGACCAATAATAATACCCCCAGCAACGCCAGGATCCACATCAGCATTTAATGTCTTAAGTGCCGAAGTCATGATGAAATAACCAACACAGGCAGCGATTGCAGCTGCTGCTGAATTGTCTTTAGAAAAACCGCCAGCAACACCCATTGCGAATAATAACGCTAGGTTATCAAATACGGCTTGGCCACCAGCAGCCATAAATGGAATATTAAGTAAATCTGGCTGACCAAATCGAAGTAACATACCAGCTACTGGCAGTACTGCGATTGGGAACATCAAAGCATTACCGAGCTTTTGGAAATAACCTAAAATGTTCATTCCCTCTCCCTTTTGTAACGTCAATTAATAAGCAAGCAAATCTGCTGCTAAAACCTGATGCAACAATAGCCCTCAGTTATTAAACTTTTTTTTGTTTTAAGATTAACTTTTCTTAATAAAACTAAGCATTCGTGACAAAAATCACAATTAATGAAAAGAAATACTTTATTCTGTGAAAGGTGTCACGCCAATATCTTTTTTTATTGGCAATACATCATCCCTCACACCAATTCATAACCAACACAAATACTTGGCTAGATAAACACAGCCAAACGATGATACCATTTAGCTCTATTGCCATTTCCTAGCATGTTTTATCTTAATTCTGACAATTATTTCACAAGTTCTGCGCTACTATCGCTCGCAGCACTTAACAACGTTGAATTTTACATCTTATGATTTCGTCTTATATTTATAAAAAATATCCGAATATCATTGCATTAGCCTGTTTTTCAGTTGCAATGATTGCCGCTATGTTTATCTTCCCAGCGCCTGAACTGACCTCGCATTTGAGTGATACATTAGGACTAATTTTTACTATTTTGACAGAATCTGCTGGCAAGCCATTTTTTCTGGTCACTATCGCTCTACTCTGCTTTATCCCTATCGTAATGCGCCTTCCTCGTAAGACGATGGTTAAATTGTGGATTCAATTTGCGATTATCTTAGTACTTAGTTTGGTGGCAAAAACAGCACTAAAGCATTTTACCGCGGTACCTAGACCCTTTACTCATGAGTTGCAACAACTACACGTTATTGATCAGCCACAAGATTTTTATCAATTAAGTAAAGAAGATAAAGCATTAACCGTTGCTAAAGTTGATGATCAAGTCTCTCATTGGCGTACTGATTTATGGAAAAAGAAAGAGTCATATTCTTTCCCATCAGGTCACACCATCTTTGTTGCAGTATGCGTTATGTTTTGGGGTGGATTCTTTATTCGTCGCCGTAAATATGTACCTGCAGCAATCATCATTACTTGGGCAACGGGTGTAGGTTTAAGTCGTTTATGGCTAGGCATGCATTGGCCAGCAGATCTATTAGGCTCAATGAGTGCAGCAGCAATACTGTATCTATTTGTGCCTGAATGGGATGAGACTGAATCTTAACTCTTTCGAAAAATTTCTCATTTCCTTGATTTAAAAATAAAACATTAAAAAACCCCGTGGATGTATCAACACCACGGGGGTTTTATTGTTTGGTATATACCCAAGTGACTTCAAGATGCGAGGTTACTTGGGTATAAGAGCTGATTACTGCGCTTTTATATTGTGCTCATATTCAATGACCACTTGGTTACCGCTGAATGTAACATTCTGGACTGTACCATCAAGGGTAATTGTATTTTTTAGCATCACACTTCCAGGCATACCAGCAACGGCTTTTTGACGTAGTGATGGTAGCGTTAATACAGGGTCAACACCTAAGCGATTGCAAAAATCGTTTACAAAACCCGATTCAATCGTCTTGCTACCTCGTAAAATATCAGAAAACTCCAATTGAGTTAGACCCAGTTTTTTTGCCATTTCAATTTGCGTAATACGCATTTTAGCTTTATGACTCATCCATGTATCATGTAAAACTTGTCGATCTTGTTCTGTATATTGCATTGTTTATCCTAGCGCTTCTTATTCCGCCCAAACTATTGGGCTATGTAATAACACTATTAAACCTGAGCCACTCTAAGAGATTGTCATCCTTGTGTAAGCCTTTATATCCTTTATCCCTAATAGTTCAAGAATTCTGCATGCGGTTTAAATCAGAAACACGCTGTAACAAATAGGGCAAATATCCCAATTGCTTTCTCTAGCTTTTCCTTCCTCAATACCGATATAATCGGGCCATTCTCTATTTTCAGATTAGGCTTAAAATTGACCCGTCGATTGATTATCTTCTTAATCGCGAGCATATTTTTGACATCACTTTCAAGTGTTGCAATGCCTAACACCCGCCTTTCAACTGATAGTAATACGGTCCATTCTTCTGTCTCGTGTCAACCTGTTACATCGCAGCCAATTTCAGATCCTTGCTGTAATTCATTACATAAAATGACCCAGTCTGATTGTAACGATAATAACAGTATGTCAACTTCATCCAGTTGTTGTGATCATGACTCTTGTTCTATGAAAATAGGGAAAGTGTCATATTCTGGGCTACTCCCGATGCCCTATTCAATTGCTAAAATGCGCTCAGAAAGACCGGAACATAGTCGACATCGTTATTACTCTCATCAATATGAGCCATTATTAAGACCTCCATTAAATTAATGCGTTAACACCAATTTATCGCTCAACGTTAATACATTATTTATTTGATACAAATTTAGGTTCATATTATGAAAATTAAAACTCTTCTTATGGCATCACTACTTGCTCTTTCTACGCAAACTATGGCTGAAACTATTAAAGGTACGAACTATCAATCACCTTATTGTGGCTGCTGTAAAGAGTGGGTAAAACATATGAAAGATAATGGTTTTGATCTAGATATTGTCTACGAAGAAAACTTAACACCAGTAAAAATTAAATTAGGTTTACAGCCACAACTAGCATCATGCCATACCGCAGAAATTGAAGGCTACACTTTTGAAGGGCATATTCCAGCATCAGATATCAAACGTTTTCTAGATAAGAAGCCTAAGCGAATGATCGGCCTTGCAGTACCAGGAATGCCGATGGGATCTCCTGGTATGGAGTACGGCGATAAGAAAGATGCCTATGATGTTGTTGCTTTTGATAAAAATGGAAAAACCATGGTTTGGTCTCGTCAAAACCAAGAGTAAATGCTAAACCAGCAGCGTTGTAAGTAATGCTGTAAACAGACCTGTAAAACTAAGCCCTAATACGATATGTCTCGATTAGGGCTTTCTCTATTGACGACTCAGCAAAACTTAAAAACCAGCCTTAACACAAACCTTGAACTTGAAGAAATACCTCACGATTGGGATCGTCCTGTTGCGCCCAGAGTGGATCCTCTTCTCTCTTCTCAAAATAGATTTGTAGCGCATTAAAATACGTAAATGCAGTTAACTCACTATCTTGATTGAAATAATTGAAAAAGAGTTCTTCATTGTTGGCAAGTTCAGATAATGTCGTAATTCCCCGTTCTAAAGCCCATTTAATAGGGATCGTTGGAATAAGCGTTCGGTATAACATCAACTCTTTTAGTACATTAAGCTTAATAACATGTACTACCTGATTTTTTTCATCCGCATTACAAGAGTGCTGATTTGCTGCCTCTTCTGCAAGTAGCATCTTTAAACTATCTAAGCTAGCTTGCCGCTCTTGTGCTGAATACCCATAAGTTGTTTTACAAAATCTCAAGGCATACGATAATTTATCGCGCCCGACTAACTCAACCACATCGGCTAACCATGGTTCAGGAATCGCATAAGCTTGAGCTAATTGAGTGACAGCATGATGTAAACTGGTGTAAATCACCCCATCAAACTCAACTTGATAAACTGTGGTTAACTTGGGTAAAGGAATACCATCAATAACGAGATCCCAACCAGAATAGTTCACTCTTTCTTTGGCTATTTGGTACATCATCCAGGCACTTTCACGAAATCCTTCCAGCGCTTTACCTTCAAATTCACAATCACGAAGTTCATCTTCAGTCCAATTAAGTCCTATTTGAAGATGCTTTTGGTATTTTTGATGTAGCTTTTCTTTGATCTTATCACGCAATAAATCAAGGCTACTAACTTTGAGATCTTTTGCCAAACCGAAACATTCATGACAGCTGGGCAACATAATTGGGTGCTTTTGCCCATCATAGTTTGGTGTCGCCATAAAGCTAACATGTTCATAAAATGGCTCACCACAGAACCAGCAGCAGTGACGATATTCAAAAGGTACTTCAATGTAATGTGTACAGTCAGACATAACTGAATCTTTATTTTCAACAATAACCTAAGCACAGTACAAAGAGAGCAGAATAAAAACAAGTCACCATAACCAGATTATGGCTTTTACTTGCTAGAAGATAGGATTCAGAGGTAAAATATGCGCCCTCTTTTTTTGTTATCGAGTGTGATTGAATGTCTGATAAAAAGCGAAAGGCACTACAGAAAATAGCCAAATGCTTAGAGCTAGGTAATTCAGCCAATGTTAACGAGGCTGCGCAAGCCATACGTATGGCTCACCGCTTAATGCTGAAATATGGTCTTGAAAAAGATGATATCGAGTTTATTAAGATGGGGAAAACGAAATCAGCAACCTTATTACCAACAGATATCAGTCAATCGATTCTTAAAATTATTCGCGGAATCAACCGTCGATTTGGTGTTGAATGTGTTTTAACCAACTACAAGGGGTTAAAACAGGCCGAGTTTATTGGTATGGCTGAGCGTGCTATTTTTGCAGCATTTGCTTTTGATGTAGTCTATCGCGAGATGAACCAACAAACAGGGCAATTTCGTAATAGTTTTCAAGGTACAGGCACCAGTTCTTCTGAAGTAAATCGTCGAGTTGGTTCATTTTTAGCCGGATGGATTGAAGGGGCTCTTGAGAAGCTACCTACTCTCACAACCGATGATGATCACGATAAGAGAATGACCAATTATATCGATCGTGAATTTGAAAACTTAGACCGAGAAACCTTTAAACAACAGCTACAAGAAGCGATGAAAGCGCTAACTGATGATTATGAAAAAGGTATGAAGAAAGGACGTTCCATTTCTGTTAACCGCCCAGTTGGTGGCGCAAGTGCTCGTGAAGAATTAAAACGCCTACAATAAAAACATTCTATTCTTACCATTTGGAAAGAGCTAGCCAATCAAGCTAGCTTTTTTAGCATTTAACTCAACAAAAAATAACGTTCTTTGCTGAGTTTTATCTCTTTATTGATTAATAAAACACCATATAAGACACAGGTTTTATTACGTATAAACAACATAATTCACATGGCTGTGTTCAAAAAAAAAGCAAAAGATAAAAAAAGACAAACTAATTTTAATATAATGGGAGTTATCTCTCAGATTTATGGTAGACTATAGGAAAATTCCCTAATTCCTGTAGCCTTTACACACATGAAATTCCCTGGTCAACGTAAGTCAAAGCATTACTTTCCTGTCAATGCCCGAGATCCATTAGTTGCTCAAATTCAGCAAGAGAATCCTCTAGCACGGACTCATCTTGTTGGGGTTGGTCAAACCATTGTTGATATTGAAGCACGCGTTGATGACGACTTTTTACAGCGTCACGCACTGAGTAAAGGCCACTCATTAGTGCTTGATGAAGATAAAGCGGAATTGCTTTATAAAGAGCTGAAAGAGCGTAACCTAATCAGCCATGAATACCCTGGCGATACAATTGGTAATACGCTTCATAACTACTCTGTTTTAGCAGATGATAAATCAATTCTGCTAGGTGTTATGAGTAAAGATCTAAAAATCGGCTCATACGCATACCGCTATCTTTGTAACACCTCTTGCCGTATGGATTTAGACTACCTACAGCCTGTAGACGGTCCTATCGGTCGCTGCTATACCCTAATTTCTGAAGATGGCGAACGCACCTTTGCGATTAATGAAGGTGATATGAATCAGCTTCGTCCTGATAACATCCCAGAAAAAGCCTTTAAGAAAGCCTCTGCACTGGTTCTCTCTTCTTACTTGGTTCGTGGTAAACCAAACGATCCAATGAAAGACTCTGCTCTTAAAGCCATTGAATATGCGAAAAAATATGATGTGCCAGTTGTTTTAACACTGGGTACTAAGTATGTGATTGAAGATCGCCGCGAATGGTGGATTGATTTCCTAAAAGAGCATGTAACTTGTGTTGCAATGAATGAAGAAGAAGGTGAAGCACTAACTGGTGAAAAAGATCCACTTCTTGCAGCAGATAAGGCACTTGAGTGGGTTGATCTTGTTCTTTGTACCGCGGGCCCTGTTGGTCTATATATGGCAGGCTACACTGATGATGAATTGAAGCGTGAATCATCATTGCCGTTGCTACCAGGCAAGATCCCTGAATTCAATAAATATGAATTTAGCCGTCCAATGAAAAAAGCGGACTGTGAAAATCCTATTCGTGTTTACTCTCATATCGCACCTTACCTTGGTGGCCCAGTTGAGATTAAGAACACTAATGGCGCCGGTGATGCTGCACTTTCTGCCCTACTGCATGATATGTCTGCGAACCGCTACCATAAATTCAATGTTCCAAACTCTGCAAAGCACAATGGTAACTTCTTAAGCTACTCATCTTTCTCTCAAATTTGCCAGTATTCAAACCGTGCAAGTTATGAAGTACTGATTCAGCACGCCCCTCGCCTATCAAGAGGACTACCAGAGCGTGAAGATTGCTTAGAAGAAGCATACTGGGAACGTTAAGTTATTCGAGAAGAGCTCCTATTATGGGGCTCTTTTTCTACCCAACTATTTTTTATCCAATTTTTATGAAATAGTAACCGAAATCCTCCCCCTTAAACTCCCTAGCTATATTGCAATGCACGATCACCAGATACAAAAATGGCTTCACGTAATGGAAGCCATTGTATTTATCTCAAATTGTATTTCTCTCAAACCAAGAGGAGGAATATACCAAAACTAGACAGTTGGTAATTCAGGCAATTGAGGTCCATTATTTGCCGGATAAACGATGTATTCACCGTGGTATTTTACCAGTGATTTATAATCAGTTACTTTAAATAGCAGTATTCCGTGTTTATATGCCATATCAACTAATTGTTTTACATCACCACGAACATAAAGAGATATCGGCTTAATCAGCTCACCTGACTCCGATAGTGCTTGTTGATACTGTTTCACACACACAACCAGTGAAGCTTGACCATCAGTCTTATGCGTCACTTTACGGTTCACTTCGTATTCCGTTGTTACCAACCATCCAGCATCTGATAAATCTTGATACAAAGCATGAATCGTATCATTGGAAATATTTGTACTATTTCCCTCTGCATCAGTTAACTTACCGTAAGTAGATGCAATATGTTCAAATGCGGTAGTGAGCTGAGCATTCTTACCCATTGTGCGCGACTGTTGTTGCCAACTAAGTAAAACTTTCGCAACACAAGTATCAAACCGCTGTTGCTTTATTGCCTTCGTTACCCAGTTGCTTAAGTATAGAGTCTCGCTCACTGGGTTTTTAGGTGTTTTGCCTGCCTCTTGCGACTCACGAAGCTCTGACAAACCAGTTGTTACTACGGTGTAGATTTCATTATAAAAACGCGTCATCGTTTTCCTTACGCATCTCTAGATAATAGCCAGTAAAAACCAGCAGAAAGAACAGCACAACTTGCCATGGTCATTGCCATCGGCCAAGCTGTTGCATCTGGCATCATGGCAACAATTCCCCCCACCAGCGAACCCGTACCAAAACGTAATGTTCCTGCCAGCGAAGAAGCAGTACCGGCCATATGAGGATAACGGCCAAGTAAGCATGCCATGGTGTTACTACCAATAATAGAAATAGTACCTACGAAGATCATGACAGGGATCACTGTGCCCCACAAGCCTAGATTGAGTAACTGGCCAACAATTAAGCCAATTCCAGCCAACAGTTGTACTGTCAGACCAAAACGTAGCATCCAATGAGAGCCTTTCTTCTTTACCATTCGGCCATTGATACTCGTCATAACAATTAGACAGATAATATTTAAGCCAAAGTAGTAACCAAAAGCCTCTGGACTGATGCCATATAAATCAATGTAGACAAACGAACCAACAGTCAAGAAGGTAAACATACCAGCAAAAGAAAAACCACTTGCTAGCACTAAACCTACTGCAATAGGGTTAGTCATGAGTTTAAAATAGTTACGCAAGGTACCGACTAAATTAAATGGCAGACGCTTTTCTTCTGGTAGTGTTTCTTTTATTTTGAAAAGAATGGCAAATATAACAATGGCAGCAAAAACTGCTAAAAACCAGAAAACAGAACGCCAACCAAACCAAACAGAAAAGTAGCCACCGATCATTGGTGCTGCCAATGGCGCAACCGTCATAACAAGAGTGATAAATGACATAGTTCGCGCAAACTCTTCACGCTCAAACATATCACGAACTAATGCTTGAATAATCACAGCCGCTGCAGCACCCGCAAAACCTTGTGCTACGCGAATCCAAGTTAACTCAGTAATATTAGTACTTGTCGCCCCTAAAACCGTTGCAATAAGAAAACATACTGTACCAATAACTAATATAGGTTTACGGCCAAAACTATCAGCCAAAGGTCCGTGTAATAACTGTCCGACTGCAAAACCTGCAGTATAGGCAGTCAGTGTGGTTTGAACGAAACTTGGCGATACAGAAAAATCTTTCGCAATACTTGGCATTGCAGGTAGATACATATCGATGGCAAGTGGAGTAAGAGCTGAAATTGCTCCCAATAAAAGAATAAACTGAAATGTCAGCTTTTGTGGTTGGTTTGAGGTCATTGGCCAGCATTCTATTTTGAGTCGGAAGAGGACAACGATTGTACGACAATTCCCAGTCAATTACCTGTTCAAAATGAGAAAATTGACATTTCTTTACCTAAGAAAGCAGGATATCTCGAACGATAGATTACTATTTTTTACTCTTAGTAGCAGAAACGATAATGTAAACGTTAACTTATAATAAAAAAGGTATAAACCAATGTAATTTATACCTTTTATGTCAATCGTGATTATTTTTTAAAAACAGAAGCAATCTCATCTTCTGTTAGTGGTCGATATTCACCCGGTTCAAGGTCATCATCAAGCTCAATCGCCCCAACTCGCTCACGGTGCAATAATTCAACTTTATTACCCATAGCTGCGAACATACGCTTCACTTGGTGATATTTACCTTCAGTAATCGTTAGCAGCGCCGCTTTCTCTTCTAAGATTTCAAGCTTAGCAGGTAATGTTAGCTCTTTCTCACCGCGTAACTGAACCCCTTCTTCAAACGCTTGAATATAGGATTCTTCAATAGGATCTGCAGTCTCTACGTAGTAGGTTTTTTCACAAACATGACGCGGAGACGTAATACGATGAGACCATTGACCATCATCGGTAACAAGGACCAGACCTGTAGTATCACCATCTAGGCGCCCTGCTACATGCATACGCTCTGGTGCCACTTCATCAAATAAGATAAAAACAGTAGGATTAAAATCATCGACATGAGAACAAACATAACCCGATGGCTTGTTTAACATGTAATAACGGGGCCCCTGAAGCGATAATGTACGACCGCTGAATTCAACATCGCACTCATCAGTCACTTTAAGTGCGCCGTTCTTAACGATCTCACCGTTTACTTCAACTAATTTATCTTTCAGAATCTTACCGGCCTCTTTGCGGGTAATACCTAGGGTTGTACAGAGGAATTTATCAAGCCTCATTGTTTGGCTCCGTTTATTACAATAGCCGACCATTATAGAAAGTGAGCATTTTTCTTGCATTAAAAACTTACAGAAAATCTCATTCCAAAGAGGTTTTGTCGGTAAATTCAACCAAATGTAAAATATCAATGTTTGTTATGTAATTTTTTGTTCTTTTTTGCAGAAGTCGAACTAAGCTCAAAAAGCTGAACAATTTTGGATATTGATAGTCATCATTAGATAGGAAGCGCTTATAATGCCAAGATATAAAACAAACTATACTCTTAAACCACATCAAAAAGCTGAAGCATAAATAGCTATTATTTCAGTGTGTTTTTGGGAATAGGCGTTTTCGGAAAGTCATCAGACTGTGATTCCTAACCATGAAGGTAAACATATGAACATTTCCCTTATTGCTCCGACAATGTCTTCTGTAGACATGTTCATTAATCTTATCGAAGAACTTTTTGCCTATGAAGCCTTGCCTCAGAAGGCTGAGCAAATTGTTAAAGCCGTCAATCAACTTATATCGAAGCCCGATCTAGGCCAAGCATGGTTAATTGAAATTAATCAAGATGGGCAATCAATCATAGCAGGCCACATTATCATGAGTTATAGCTTTAGTATTGAACATGGTGGCCGTATTGGAATTATCGATCAATTTTATCTCAAGCCTGAATGGCGCAAGCAAGGTATTGGTACTCAGTTAATTCCTATGCTTGAGCAACATGCAGCGCAAAACGATATCCATGCACTATCACTTGAAGTCAATATTGGTAATGGTGGTGCCCGCACTTTTTACGAACGCCATGACTTCATGCCTCGTCGTCAGTTCTGCATGATGACAAAAAATGTAAAAACAGAAGAAGTGCCATTAACGATCGCTAGTTAGTCAGACCTAACTAATCAAGCAGTTAAACCATAAAGCTCTAGCTCACAAACCCAGCTAGAGCTTTCATGTTCACCCAAAGTCTTCTATTTAGTTAAGACTCTTTGACAAGAAACCCCTTCGGTATCAACAAAAACCAACTCTTTATCATTAAGTCGTAATATTTCGGACTCAAACTTTTCATCTTGATCAAATTGCTTTTGCAAACTAGCACGCTGCTCTTCTGCTGCAAGTGAATTAGAGTTTGTTGAAACCGTGTATTGAGGAATATCCAGTGTCAGTGTTTTCCCCGTTACTTTCCAAGTACCTTTACCTGCAGCCATAAACATTAAAGGCTGATCTTCGCTATTTACAGAAGACAACTTATAGACAATATTAGCATTTCCATCTTTGCTATAAGAGTTGGTTGATGTCACCTGCAGATCAATCGAGTTATAAGGTGCTGCATATTTACATTGCCATGTCCCAATGAGTGCTTGGTCATCAATCCCTTTTGTTGTTGGTGATGTACTTTGTGTGTCACAACCACTCAGCATTGCAGCAGACGAAGCCGCAACCATTAAAAAAAGCCATTTTTTCATCATTTCAATTCCTTAATTAACTTTGCTATACCCAAGTGACTTCAAGATGCAGGATTCAGAGCGTTGTCACTGATTCAAGTTCAAGACAAACAATGCAGTGTAATAGCTCGCTATTTCCAAATTGTTTGACGATGAAATTGGGTCTGTGACACGCTCCCAAAGGGCGAGTTAATTTGCTTCACATACTGCGTTAACGATTTTTAATTTAGATCCACTAGATCTTCAAATCGTTGCCTTGCCTGTAAACCAAATTATTCTCGCTGAACCTCGCATCTTGAGGTTACTTGGGTATATACCTTAACTAACTCTTACATACCTTAAAGCGATATAGCATAAATTTATGCAATTACTGTCACAATCTTGAGAGTACAAGTATCTCTTATCGTGTGACTATTGCGGGTTCTACTGGATATATATACACTCTCGCAGTCGTAATATTAAAAAGCCGTATCCTCATGTACACTCTTCGCCCCTATCAACAAGACAGCGTTAATGCCACAATCCACTATTTTCGCAAACACAACACACCTGCCGTATTGGTTCTACCAACTGGAGCGGGTAAAAGTTTAGTTGTTGCTGAACTGGCTCGTATTGCAAGAGGACGAGTACTAGTTCTTACCCATGTTAAAGAATTAGTAGAACAAAACCATGCAAAATACGAAAGTTATGGTCTTAAAGCTGCTATCTTTTCTGCAGGATTAGGGCGAAAAGAAACCGATCAACAA
This sequence comes from Photobacterium damselae subsp. damselae, assembly GCF_038086725.1. Classification (NCBI taxonomy): domain Bacteria; kingdom Pseudomonadati; phylum Pseudomonadota; class Gammaproteobacteria; order Vibrionales; family Vibrionaceae; genus Photobacterium; species Photobacterium damselae. The sequence continues at coordinate 1,555,285 of NZ_CP146970.1, read as the reverse complement.
GTGGTTTTTGCTTCTGTTCAATCCATGGCTAACGGTTTAAATAAGTTTACGGAGCAATTTTCTCTACTAGTTATAGATGAATGCCACCGTGTACCTGACGATGAAAATAGCGCTTATCGCAAAGTCATTAAACATGTCCAAGAGGTAAACCCAAACATTAAGATCCTTGGGTTAACAGCCACACCATATCGATTGGGAATGGGTTGGATTTATAAATACCATACCCGCGGCCAAGTTAAGACCGAACAAGAGCGCTTCTTTCGTGATTGTATTTTTGAGCTGCCTATCCGTTATCTGCTAGATGAAGGTTTCTTAACCGAACCAAAAATGATGGATATGGCCGTTATTGGCTATGACTTTTCGTCTATTACACCATCTGCGACTGGACACTATCAGACCGCAGACTTAGATGATGTGATTGAAAAATCTGCCCGAGCAACCCCAATCATTATTGAACAGGTCATTAATTATGCCAAAGATCGAAAAGGAGTGATGATCTTTGCCTCTACCGTGACTCACGCTCAAGAAATTATGGGCTATCTTGCCGCAGAAAATGCTGCTTTAGTGGTTGGTGATACACCGATTGAAGAACGCGATCGCATTATTAACGATTTCAAAGATCAAAAAATAAAGTATCTGGTTAACGTATCAGTACTAACAACAGGCTTTGATGCCCCCCATGTCGATTTAATTGCCATTCTGCGCCCTACCGAATCAATCAGTTTATATCAACAAATCGTAGGGCGTGGTTTACGTCTATCTGAAGGAAAAAAAGATTGTTTGGTTCTTGAATACGCAGGTAACTGTTATGACCTGTATCAACCAGAAGTTGGCGACCCCAAACCCAATTCAGACAGTGAAGTTATTATGGTTCCCTGCCCAGCTTGTGGATTTAACAATAGCTTCTGGGGCAAACTTGATCCTGCAGGATTCTTAATTGAGCACTACGGTAGACGTTGTCAGGGATACTTTGAAGACGATGAAACGGGAGAGCGTGAAGAGTGTGGCTATCGTTTCCGTGCTAAATACTGTGAGGAATGCGGCGCAGATAATGATATTGCGGCTCGTCGATGCCATCTTTGTAACGCCGTTATGGTTGATCCCGACAAAAAGCTGCGAGAAGCCTTAAAGCTAAAAGATGCCATGATCATGAAAATAGATGATATGCGTTTGGAAGCGGGAAAAAATCAATATGGAAAACCGCAGCTTAAAGTGATTTACGAAAGTGACGAAGGCAGTGAAATTAGTGAAGTTTGGACCTTGTCGAATAAAACTCAAAAGCAAGAGTTTCTAAAAAAATTCATTAATCCCCATCTGGTTGATCGTCATCGCCCATTTTTGGATACCGCACCGACTAAAGTTGCCAATAACGAACATCGCTTGCGCCCGCCTGAAATTATTATTGCTAGAAAATCAGGACGTTTTTGGGCTATTCGAGATAAATTATTCGACATAGATCAGTATCAAAAATAAAGCTAATTACAACCAAAACAATAACTAAAAACAAAAATCCGCATAAACATCATGTTATGCGGATTTAATTTATGTATTAGACAACTTTTATGTCTTGAACGGCTTTAAGATTAAAAATCGTACTTCACATTCACGCCCCAGTTACGACCAGGTTCCGTTTTACGATTAATATTCTCTTTACCAACGGTAATACCATCAACATTTTGATACTGCCAATACTTCTTATCAAAGGCATTAAATAGGCCAGCACGAACCGTTAAATCTTTACTTGGTCGGTAATACGTCGTCATATCCACAACCGTATAGCCTGGGGTATTAAAGTGGTCTTCTTCTTGCCACTTGTCTTTCGTTGCAACCATAGTCACATCAACAACACCACCCCACATCTCATCAGGTGAATCATAGCCTAGCCCTAATACCGCAGTTAATGGTGCCACAGTATCTAACTCACGTCCTGTCTTCTTATCTTCACCACGAGTATATGCGACAGAGAAGTTCGCATACGTCCCCATTGGAGCATTAAGTGCTTCATCCAACCAGATAGAGGTTTTTAACTCAGCACCATAAATCTTAGCTTTATCGACATTTTCATTCGTTGTGATCTGGATATTATTTGAATCATAAGTCGTTACATCTTTAATGAAGTTCTTATAATTATTATAGAAAACAGATGTCGCAACTGAACCTAAATGTCCATTTAGACGTAAGCCTAACTCAACAGCATCACTCTCCTCTGGTTTTAAGTTAGGATTCGAGATGACTTTATAACCGTGAGCTAGATTCTCTTTATCGTAGTACAACTCATGAATGGTTGGTGCTCTAAAGCCTTGAGTAAATTGACCATAAGTACTGAAATTGTCAGTAAAGTGGTAAACCGCCCCTAAACGCCCAGTAAATGCATCACTCTTATGATCTTTTAATGTGTCAGAATCTGGCTTAGCTTGATAATCGTCATAACGTAATCCCGCAGTAACAACTAGCTTCTCATCTAACATAAACATCTGATCTTGAACAAAGACCGCACGTTTTTCAGATTTAGATTTAGGTACTTCTTCAGGCCCAGGCTTAGACGTTCCTTTATCTAGGTTATAGTCGGTATAGGTAATATCAAACGTATTATTAGTACCACTCACGCCATAGGTGATCTCGTGACGATTATTAGCCAACTCTAACTCTTTTTTCATCTGAATATCGAGCTGAATGGTATCGTCAGTGCCATCACGGTAACGATTACGATTGCCATAATAATTGGTTTTATCGTAGCTATTATGTTTGGATTCACTTTCAGTCCAGTTCAATTTCCATTCTAATGAATCAAAAGCAGATATCTCGGCTAACCATTCATGTTCAAGACCCAAACGTAAACGATGATCGTGATCATCTGCTCGGTTATTACTGTACATAATAGGTGGCATTGGCGGTCGCATTGGGATCGTCTTACCATCACTGGATAAAATACGACCATCGGCAGATCGCGTATAATATTCTGCGGTAAATCCAACTCGGTTTGCATCGTTAATTTGATAGAAAATCTTCGCTAAAACATTATGAGAGGCAATATCAAATGGGTTAGCAGCTTTTCTTGCATCCCCAATTTCATTTGAGTCTTTATAGTAGGTATCTGTTTCATGGCCATTGCGGTAAGTATAAATCAACATACTTTCAAGATCGCCAGTACGATTAGCCACCTCAAAACCTAATTTATATTGTTCATCAGCACTAGAATAACCAGAAGTGACGCCTACATGCGAATCATCACCAGCACCTAGCATATCTTCTGGATTTTTAGTGCGAAGAAAAACAGTACCACCAAGTGCATCACTACCATATAAGCTAGAAGATGGACCTTTATTAATTTCAATTGCAGTTAATGTATCAACTTCGATGGTATTAGAGTTTTTGCGCATAACATCAGCGCCAGGATTGTACGAAACAGGTTGTTCTACCCCGTCAATCAGCATTTTTACTCGATTGCCGCTCATCCCCCGAATCGTAAAGTCTTGCATACCAAAACGTCCACGACCATTAACTGTTACACCTGGCTCGTATTTTAGTGCTTGTTTAACATCAGTCGCTAAGTTTTTCTCCATCTGCTCTGCTGTCACTTTCGATACAGTCGACGGTATATTTTTAACACTTTGTTCCGAACGAGTTCCTGATACGACCACTTCATCAAAAATAGAGGCTTCATTATTTGAATTAGCCAAAGATGGGGTTGAAACGGCCAAAAGAACAGAACTGGCAATAAAAGATAACTTAATATTCATAATCCCTGCTTAGTGTTTTCATTATGGTTGCTGCAAAACAGGCACGGATTATATACAAATATAAATGATAATTACTATCATTATCATTGTGATCTAGATCGTGTTTTCACTAAGTACTGTAAAATCAGAATAATTAATAAGGTAAATAGTGTTTATAGCGGATAGATTTACAGCAATTGATTTATTAGAAAGGATTTTTTACGGTAAGGTACTTGCTAGAGCGGTTCTTCACTGATAGTATCTGCGCTCGATTTACAGTGTTGGACAAGGTCGCATTGTCCGATGCATTTTTTAATCTCAATGTAGAGTAAATATTATGAAATTTGAAGCAGTAGTACGTACTGACCTAGGTAAAGGTGCGAGCCGCCGTCTACGTCACGCAAACCAATTCCCAGCTATCGTTTACGGTGGTGAAGAAGCTCCAGTTGCAATCGTACTAGACCACGATTCAGTGATCAACCAAATGGACAAGCCTGCATTTTACGAAGTAATCACTCTAGTGATCGACGGTAAAGAAGTTCAGGTTAAGCCACAAGACATTCAACGTCACCCATACAAGCCAAAAGTTAACCACATGGACTTCAAACGCGTTTAATTATTGCGTTTAAAAAGCTTGTAGAAAAAAGCGTCTTTCGAGGCGCTTTTTTAGTATCTAATCAAATAATGTCTTTTGAATTGGCTGAGATTCGCGGTCATTCACCCCCTCCTTCTCCTGTTTGACTCTCTTTGCTTGCCTTATTATTCGTAAATATCTTTGCCGACACAGTTTAATGACTTGCCGCTTTTGATCATTGGTTAATGACAACCATTGATAGCGCTCATCTCGACTTCGATAACACCCCTTACAATATCCCCTATTATTAGATTCACATCTCCCTACACATGGGCTCGGAACGGTAAAGAAATCTAACTGCTCCATCGCAACTCCTAAACAGAGAGAAATTAGTTTGATCACTAAATCAAACCGCACATTTCAGAGCAAAATATCGCATCAAATCAACAACAAAACATAAACAAAAAATACAGATTAATTAAACCAATTTCAATATTAGCTCACTTTAAGATAATTTATGCAATATTCTTGCTAAACTATATAAAGTTCTGCTAGAGTTTGGAAAGTTATCAAGGCTGATAGCAGATATGTTTTAATTCGTACTCTACAGAATATTTCGTAAATGGTAGAGTACATCAAGGAGGGAACCATGGATTTTTTTGTACCATCGGCAACAAGCACTGAACAGGCAGAGGCCGTATTCTCATCAATTGCTCAACATGTCTCTGCCCCATCACAGGCAAAACGTATTCATAAAATCGTATGGAATCACGAAGGTGAAAAATGCCAATGTATCGTTGGTGAAAAATTGCCTGAGGTCTTCCGTGCTGAAGAGAAAGTTCTCGCAATTTTTGATTGTGGTGACGTCTTTAAAATCTGTACTCCTAATCGAGGCGCGATCAAATTTGATCCTATTCACGCCAGTCGATCAGCCGTTGTCGATCTAGAATTCTTCGACGAAGAGTAATACTAAGCCATCCTCATAAAAGGGCTTCGTGATGAAGCCCTTTTTTATTATTCATGATCCCCTAATCCTAATAATTTCAAGCCAGCACTAAGTAAAACAATGGATATGGGTAAAATAAGAATCTCCCAAGTTAAGTTATTAATATTAACTAACACTAATTCCAAAAACTTAACGAACAGAATAATGACAATCACTTCTGCAAGAATATTCTTAAGGTGACCAATATTAGGTGTATTGATCCATCTAAGAACTTTTATCTTCCCTTTAAGCTCTTTCTCATCTTTATCAAGAATAAATAGGGTGAAGACGCCATGAGCAAAGATAAACAACACAAAAGCAATTAAAAATGTATCAAGGGATTTAATTAAATATGTTGTAGCCAGTTCTGCAGTATCAAGGTGAGCCATACTTTCTTCAGGTAGTTTACCCAGAAATACGATGGCAAAAGCCGTATAAGTTTTCATTGCTCCAACAACAAAAAGCAACAAAGAACCTAATGTAGAGCATATGATTGCGATAAGACCCATGTGACGAAAGGTGTTAAAAATATTTTTCATGTTTAGTTCATAGATAATAATAAATATGAACTAAAGTCTAAGCCAAGTGAGCAAAAATCACAAAAAGCACCTACGAAATTGCTAAAATAACCCCAATTGTGCCGCTGTAATATCATCAAATTGTTTACCAATAAATGGCAAGATAGCATCTGCAACAGGCTTTAACTGCTTATCAATATAGTGCTGATAATCGATAGGATTTTGGCGATATTCACTGGCTTCTGCCCCAGCTAATGTAATCACATACTCAATAATACCTTTATTTTGGTATTGCAGAGGTCGGCCTAACCTTCGATTTATCTCATCCGCCATTCGAGCTGCCTTTACTTGGGGTGGAATATTCTTTTGATATTCATCCAGATTACGGCGTAGGCGTTTGCGATAAATAAGTAAATCATCAAATTCCCCCAAAGAGGTTCGCTGAGTATAATCGCGAATATACTCGTCAGGGTTTTGATCGTGAAAAATCATTTTATATAAGGTTTGCTGGAACTCTTGAGCCAATGGAGTCCAATCTGTGCGAACGGTTTCAAGCCCTTTAAAAATCATTTCTTCGTTATTACCGCGCCATACAAGGCCAGCATAACGTTTTTTACTACCCGTCTCTTGCCCTCGAATCGTAGGCATTAAAAATTTATGGTAGTGCGTTTCGTACTCAATTTCTAATGCTGAGACCAGCCCATAGTCATTGAGCAGATGTTCAGTCCACCACTGGTTAATGTAAGCCACCAGCTCATGGCCTATTTTATCCGCATCTTGTTGGGAGTGAGCTTGAGTTAATGATACAAATGTTGAGTCAGTATCGCCATAAATCACTTCATAGCCTTTTAATTCGATTAACTCACGAGTCTTCTTCATGATCTCATGCCCACGCATAGTGATCGATGAAGCGAGTCTATGATCAAAAAAACGGCACCCCGATGAGCCTAATACGCCATAAAATGAGTTCATAATGATTTTAATCGCTTGAGAAAACGCTTTTTCGCCCTCTCGTTTAGCTTGATCTCGTGCCGACCAAAGCTCTTCAATCATCTTTGGTAAAAAGTGTTTTTCACGATGAAAGCGCCCACCACGGAAACCGGCAATTGCGCGATCATGTTCTTTTCCTTCTACTAATAGTAGACCTTCAACTAACCCCATTGGGTCAATACGAAAAGAACGAATAATAGAAGGATATAGCGACTTAAAGTCCAGCACTAATACTGAATCATATAAGCCAGGTTTTGAGTCCATTACATAGCCACCAGGACTTGCAATCCAATTATCAGTAGCAAGATTAGGGGCGATATAACCAGCGCGATGCAATTGAGGAAGATAGAGGTTGGTAAAAGCGGCCACAGAACCGCCTACCCGATCAAGCTCAACTCCGGTTAAACGGCTGCGTTCAATAGCAAAATCAAGCAAATGTGTCTGTTCAAATATACGGGTAACCAATTTGCAATCTTGTAAATTATATTTGGCTAACGCTTGCTTATTATGACGAAACATCTCATTAATTTCTGCCATTCGATCATGAACATTATGAATTTGTTTCCCTTCTCCTAATAGTTCTTGGGAGACAGCCTCAAGAGACCACGAGCGGAAATTATAAGTCGCCGTTTTTAATGTATCGATACCATCGAGAACCACACGACCGGGAATCGTTAGAAAACCCTGATTTCTATTTTGATTAGACTGTCGGTAATGGGCATTTTGCTGGCCTCGACCAATTTTAAACGGCACTTTATTCCATTCAGCTCTTTGAAGCAGCAAACGAAAATCAAAGTCGATAACATTCCAGCCAATCACAATATCAGGATCAAATTCATGGAACCAATCAACCAAAGCCATCAAAAGTTGGGACTCATCACGTACCCAATAAATAGGGGTTGTCTGATCAATTAGTGGCTGAGGCTCACCCACCATAATCACTCGGCTATCTACTTTGCTATGTAGGCCAACCGAGTAGAGAACGCCTTTTTCGGAACATTCTATATCAAGCGAGACAAGATTAAGATCGGGTTGAAAATCAGCCGATTTCGTTTTTACATCGTAATAGTCGATGAAACCTTTTCGCTGCTTTGCTGTTCCCGTAAAGTGCAAACCACCACGAATAAAGCGTTCCATTAAATAACGATCAGCTAAACGAATATCATCTTCATAGGTAATAATATCATTACGATTAAGTAGCTCTATGACCCTTGATAATTGCTTGATTGTTTTGCAATAGCACACAGAGACTGAAGTATGATTGAAAGTTTTCAATTCTAACTGACGCCAAGAGACTAACTCATTGTGTTGGCGTAGTAATTGAGTTGCCGTTTGCTCATTCTCTGTTGCAATAAAACAAATGGGAGATTCACCTTTAATGTTCAGACGACAAGGTCCCTGAGCTGTATTCACCCATAATGTAATATCAGTCTGATCATGACTATCTCGTCCTTGTCGAGTGAGAACGAACCCTGTCTGATGTACTTGCAAACGAACCTCTACTGTATTTTTATACACCTCAATTCTAACCCATAATGCGTTATCTTGATGGTTGTTTTTTCAGCAAACACACCTATTGATTGCAATATATTCATTAATGACGTTAATTTGACGATAATTCAAAATGAAAATCTAGCGCATATACTATATGATTGCAGGGAATATATTTAATAATAAAAACTCATTAGGCTAGGAACATGAGTAAAAGCAAAACAATATTGCTGTTTATTTGCTCAGTAATAGTTGGGTTAGCTGTGAATCTTATTTGGATACGCTTTCAAGTAAACCATCAAACAGAAGACATGCTATCCACTATTGATGCTGCAACAACGCAATACTTAAATAGAATGACCAATGAAATTAAATTTCTTCATTCTACGTCCCCTGCGTGCTCCAAAACGTTTATTAATCATTTAGAAAGTACTGTATTGAAATCGATGTCGATTCAAGAGATCACTTATATAAATAAGAATCAATTTATATGCAGTGATCGAGGAATGCAGGAGCCAGCGCAAACTATTAATATCGAACAGTTAAATAAATATAAAGATAATAATGGTTATATCATCTATAGAGGAAAAAGCCTTCGATACGATATTGATGGTCTTTATATTATGTTGCCAGTAGCAAAACACACTTGGTATCGTTTTTTAATTAATGATGCTTTTTTAAAGTTTTGGCTCGAACAACACCTTTTAGATAAACATATTCATGCCTGTGTTAACAGTTTAGGACAAACCATTGTATGTACAGGGCCGCATGAGAAGCAATATCAACACACATATCATCGTTATTCAGAGAACTACAATTTACATTTTACAGCCAGTTTTGATGACGAGATTTATTGGTGCTACTTCAAATACAACTTACCCTACACCATTATTCTCCTAACAATTTTTAGCTCTTTATGCCTAGTATTAGCTCATAGCTATTACCATCGTCGTCAATCTCTTTCGGCAGAGATCCAACGCGGTATTGATAACCATGAGTTTATTGGCTATTACCAACCGATTATTTCAGCGAAAAATAACCGATGGTGTGGAGCTGAGCTGTTAGTACGTTGGAATCATCCGAAAACAGGTCTTATTCCGCCAGATCAATTTATTCATATCGCAGAAAGATCTGAATTAATTCACCAAATGACGTTACATTTAATCAAACAGATTGCTTTACAAAAAACCTATATTGAACAATTGGTCCCTCATAGTTATTTCTCAATTAATATGACGCCATCCATGATAGCAAATACGCAATATGTTGATAAGTTGGTTCAGATCCTAAAAATGAATCCAAGTTTACAACACGGCTTAGTCATTGAATTAACCGAGCGTGAACCGTTTAGTCCAGTCAAGTTGCTAAAGCTAAAACAAGGAATGGATTTACTTCGCTCTTATGGCGTGAAATGGGCTCTTGATGATTTTGGTACCGGTTATTCAGGGCTAGCGACACTGCAACAACTCAGTTTTGACATATTAAAAATCGATCGAACTTTTATTAATCTTTCGAGTAATGATGCGATTTCATTGTCTATTTTAGATAATATCGCCCAAATGGGTCATAAACTTCATTGCAGTTTGGTTGCAGAAGGTGTGGAAACAAAAGAGCAAGCCCAGTATGCGAAAAAAATTGGGATAGAAGCTTGCCAAGGCTATTATTATGCCAAACCCATGACTTTTGATGATTACTACCACGCATTAAAAAACCATCTTGGTAATCGGTTTATCCCCTTATAACTAGGATTTATTATACAAAATCAAACAATTCCATGATGATTTAGGATTAATACTTGGTGGTATTCTTCAATCATGGTATATAACCTTTTTCCACGGCGACTAATCCAGAGCGTTGTTACCAATCTCGATTTATTAGCCATCGCGGAATCGTTCCTTTAATTTTTAACAAGAGCTTTTACAATGCCTAGAGCTAATGAAATCAAAAAAGGCGCTGCTGTTGAACTAAACGGTAAGCTACTTCTAGTTAAAGATATTGACGTTCAGAGCCCAAGTGCACGTGGCGCATCGACTCTATACCGTATGCGTTTTACTGATGTTGCAACTGGCCTGAAAGTAGAAGAACGTTTCAAAGGCGATGATATCCTTGAAACCGTTGATCTTTCTCGTCATCAATCTAGCTTCTCATACGTTGACGGTGATGAGTACATCTTCATGGATAACGAAGACTTTACTCAGTACACGTTCAATAAAGAAGATATCGAAGATGAACTACTTTACATCACTGAAAATATTCAAGGTCTTCTAGTTCTTGTTGCTAATGAAAAACCAATCGGCCTAGAGCTACCTGCTTCGGTTGAAATGGTGATTGAAGAAACTGATCCGTCAATCAAAGGTGCATCAGCATCTGCTCGTACTAAACCAGCTCGTTTTGCAACAGGCTTAACCGTTCAGGTTCCTGAGTACATTGCAACAGGTGATAAAGTACGTATCAACACTTCTGAGCGTAAATTTATGTGCCGTGCAGACTAATTCAGTTTGCTCTGATAAAGGCTTGTAGATCATGCAAGCCTTTAGCTACTCTCCCTGATATAGCTCTTTATACACATCCCCTCTTCTGCTTTCTTGAATCACCTCATCACTTCCAATCATGCTTGCTTAACCTAGCATCTTGAACTGACTTAAGTATATAATCTCACTATAAACCCGTCGGTATTTCCGAAACAGAGAACCTCGATATATGGATAACTCAAACCTAATCTCATACGATGATGTGATTGATGCGGCTTATGACATTTTTCTTGAAATGGCACAAGATAACTTAGAACCTGCAGATGTACTTCTATTTACTATGCAGTTCGATGATCGCGGCGCAGCTGAACTGGTTGAAACCAAAGATGATTGGGCTGAACATGTCGGCTTTGATGTTGATAAAGAGCGTTACGCTGAAGTTCGCATCGGTCTTGTTAACGAAGAAACAGATGAGCTTGACGATGTATTCGCACGTATGCTGATTTGTCGTGAAGAAGATAACAAGTTCTGTCACATTCTGTGGAAACGCGACTAACCATTATTTGGTTATAAATAAAGTTACGATTACAAAAACGGCGCAGAAGTTAAATTAACCTCTGCGCCGTTTTTTTATTGTATTTATTAGCGTGTTTATTGCTAACTAGTCATAACCATTAAGATGCCATAACTGGAGAATGGTGCTGACTGCGGCGAACCAAGAATAGGCTCACAATCACAATAATCGCCATAACCGATAGCACAGAACCTAAGCTAAATTGATCGCTAGCACGCATAAATGATGCTGCCAGTGTCGCAATACCTGCCCCTAGGTTTTGTAATCCACCAAGTACGGCACCTGCTGTACCTGCATGATTTGGGAAAGGCTCAATTGCTGCTGTGGTCGCAGATGGAAATAGAATACCTGCACCAAAGAAGTAAATGAAAGCACCACCAATTAGAGAAGTTACAGTCACCAAACCTTCAATACCTGGGATCAAAATGGTCACGGCTCCTAATGCCAATGCTGCCATACCAATATACAGTACACGTCGGTTGCCAATACGTCCCACCAGCATTGATGAGCACCATGCTCCCATCAAATAACCTGGTAATGGCACGATAAATAACCAGCTTACGGTTGTTGGATCCAGTTTTAATACACTACCCAATAATACACCTGCCGCAGCTTCAAATGCTGCGATACCAGCAAAGGTAGCGATTAAGCATAACACATAGCCTTGGAATTGACGGTTACTTAAAACGTAACGATAACTTGCCATTGCACTGTCAGTACGGCGTTTCTCAACAGGCAGAGTTTCACTAAACCAAGCCATCATCGCAATTGTGACAAATGCACCGAAGATCAAAAGAAAACCGTAGCTTGCTTTCCAACCCATATGCGTAGATAGGTATCCACCAAGAACAGGGGCAATCAATGGAGAGAAAATTACCCCCATACTGATTAAACTGTTCGCTTTGTGCAGTTCTGCGCCTTCATAGCAGTCACGAGTTACGGTTCGAGACATCGCACCACTACAACCTGTACCACAACCCTGAATAAAACTCGCCGCTAAAAACAGCTCAAAGCTTGAAGAAAATAGCGCAAGAACCGTACCAGCTAAGAAGATACTCATACCTGCAATCGTTACAGGTCGACGGCCAATTTTGTCTGAAATAGGCCCGTAAATAAATTGCGATAATCCATATGGGATCAAATACGCTGCCATCACCGCTTGTAAGTATGCCGACTTAGTCGCGAATGCTGCTGCCATTTCAGGTATTGCAGGCACATACATGGTTTGGGTCATCTGCCCAACTGCAACAAGAATAATTAAAAGAAATAGCAAACGAGCCATTTTTACTGAAGAAGATTGCTGAATCACAACCTGCGCCCTCAAAACAGAATAATATGTCGAAAATGGGTAAATTTTTGCGAATTACCGACCAATAACAGAATAAAATACTAGAGTAATAAATCTAATAAGGGATATAACCCAAAAGGTTGTTTATATTTAGCTTCATGCTCTAATTTAGAGCGAGATAGTAATGTTGTTTTGAGGTACTGGCAAGCTTATCAATCAAGATTCTTTGTTATGCAGACCATTAGATAAACTAATCTGAAAAACGATGCGGTAGAATCAAAATAAAACGCTTTAAAAACAATAGATAAACAAAAGCCCCAACATTTCTGCTGAGGCTTATAAATCGTGTTTTGTATAAGATAATTTACGGTTTATTTTACATCTAATCGATGATGACCGTGACTCACCTTAGCTTTAAGGTAATTTTCGTTACCATCTTTAATATGTGCTTTAGTACCAACAACTTCCGCGATCTTAATACCGTTTTCTTCTAACTCACGAATTTTCTTCGGGTTATTGGTAATTAAGCGAATTTCTTCTAAACCTAATGCCTTTAACATTTGCGCCGCTTCAGAGAAATCACGTAGATCATCTGGGAAACCTAAATGGTTGTTCGCTTCATAAGTATTCATGCCTTCGCTTTGTAGCTTATAAGCATCAATCTTATTATAAAGGCCAATACCGCGACCCTCTTGGCGTAAATACAATAATACGCCACCTAGCTCACCCATCTTAGTAATGGTTTCATCAAGCTGCTCACCACAGTCACAACGAGATGAATGGAAAACATCGCCAGTTAAACACTCAGAATGCATACGCACTAACGGTGGTTGAGATTGCTTATCTGCATCTCGAAAAATAATAGCAACGTGCTCTTTCCCTGACTCTAATCCATGAAAAGAAAGCAGATCGGCTGGGATATTACTTTGAAGGCCTACTTTAAAAGGCACTCGTGCTCTTACTGTTACCATTGTATACCTGAGTACTTCTAGGTGATTATTAAGCATAACCACAGGGTTTATTCGTGTTTGCGCAGTTTGGCTTATCTCGCATTCGAGATGGCATAGATATCAACCGCAATGCAAACTGATTTATGACAAGATAATAACGAAAATCACTTAACTAAAACAGCGTTAGTTTTTGGTCTTACCTTTTAGCCATGAATACTAATGTTATATTATAACACTTTCAACCTTATTTATTTTATGGGTTTATGAGAACTACTGGTTTCATCGCAAATACAAGCTGAATATAACGTAAACACAATTACCCCAGACATAATAGCGAACATTCGCTCCCAATCGCCTCCCATCGCAAGACGCATATTTAACATGCCATAGGTGGTATAAATCCAGAAGAAGGCTCCTGCAAATAAACCGATCTGCAATATTTTGGTGATAACCGTTTGTGATAACAGAAGTAAACCGGGTAATAAGGCTAAAACAATGCAAGCGCCAACATAACCAAATCGAAGTGCATGGGCCGCAAGCAACCAGAAGCTCAATGTTATCCATGTGCGGTGTAATTTGCTCATTAGCTTTCCTTCTACGTTGTTATTGTCTTTTTCTTCTTACTTTATAAGTTATATATTTTATACATGTTTATAGGCGGAGTAAAAACCATATTTGCAATCTTTAATTAAAAAAATATCAGGGTTCATAAATCCCTAAAAAGTGTATAGTTATTCCAGAAGCAAATTAATGCTGGTTAAGATAATATTGATCTTAACGGGAGATGATGTTCCTCCTTTAACCGCCTTTCTGATCTTTTTCTCTAAGGATGATGACGTCTAACAACAGTCGACTTTGATGGGTCGCGGATAGATCTATATTGAGTAAATAGCGTAAGAAATAACGTATTACTACTCTGTATAGATTGATGTTGTTGGAATAGATCTATCCATGCTCTCCGCCCCCTCAATGTTTTCGACAAATAAATTAAAAATCTAAGACTCAAAGTGATTCCTTACTCTGTTTTATTTCAGTTTTCTTTGAGTTTTAAGAATTAAAATTGTCACAGTGAGGCAAAGCAATGCAATATTCAGCAGAAGTTCAAAACATGTGTCCCCTATCTCGTGGTCCACAACACGAATCAGCTCCGATTCCTGTAGAAGGCCGCTGGGTAAACCCAAAAGATGTTATTGCGATTTCAGGTTTAAGCCACGGTGTTGGCACATGTGCGCCACAACAAGGTGCAGCAAAACTAACGCTTAACGTTAAAAATGGCATCATTGAAGAAGCATTGATTGAAACTATTGGCTGTTCAGGTATGACACACTCTGCAGCAATGGCTTCTGAATTAATTACAGGCAAAACCATTCTAGAAGCGCTAAACACCGACCTTGTTTGTGATGCTATCAACGTAGCAATGCGCGAAATTTTCCTACAGTTTGTTTATGGTCGTACTCAAACTGCCTTCTCTTTAGATGGTCTACCAATTGGTGCTGGTCTTGAAGATCTTGGTAAAGGCTTACGTAGCCAAGTAGGTACTCATTACGGTACTCGTGCAAAAGGTCCTCGTTATATGGAAATGGCCGAAGGTTATGTAACTAAAGTCGCGTTAGATGAAAATGAAGAAATCATCGGTTACCGCTTTGTTAACCTAGGTAAGATGATGGAATCTATCAGTAAAGGCGTTCCAGCTAATGAAGCAATGGAGCAAGCAACTGGTCAATATGGTCGTTTCGATGAAGCGGTTCGTACTATCGATCCACGTCACGAATAATCAGCCAAGCTGTTAACCATATATTTAATTACAACCTAATTTGCTAAATTTATTGAGGATTTTATCATGGCTGCATTGTTCGAAAGCTTTGATCGTCGTATCAACCAAATCACTCCAGTTCTAGAAAAATACGGTTTCGCATCACTAGAAGAAGCACGTCAGTTCGTTGAAGACAAGGGTGTTCGTGCCTACGATATCGTAAAAGAAACGCAACCTATCGCCTTTGAAAACGCATCATGGGCTTATGTACTAGGTGCTGCAATTGCTCTTAAAGAAGGCGCAAAAAACGCAGCTGAAGCCGCAGAATACCTAGGCCAAGGTCTACAAGCATTCTGTATTCCAGGTTCTGTAGCCGATCAACGTCAAGTAGGTTTAGGCCATGGTCGTTTAGGTGCTCGTCTACTTAGTGATGAAACTCAGTGCTTCTGCTTCCTAGCTGGTCACGAGTCTTACGCAGCAGCAGAAGGTGCGATCAAAATTGCACTAAACGCAAACAAAGTACGTAAAAACCCACTACGCGTAATCTTAAATGGTTTGGGTAAAGATGCGGCATACCTAATTGCTCGTATTAACGGCTTTAACTACGTTCAAACTCAGTTTAACTACTCTACTGGTGAACTAGAGATTGTTAATGAGCGTCGTTTCTCTAAAGGCCAACGTGGTGACATCAACTGCTATGGTGCAGATGATGTTCGTGAAGGTGTTGCAATTATGCATCGTGAAAATGTTGATATCTCAATTACAGGTAACTCAACTAACCCAACACGTTTCCAACACCCTGTTGCAGGTACTTACAAAAAAGAACGTCTTGAATCTGGTCTTGGTTACTTCTCTGTAGCATCTGGTGGCGGTACAGGTCGTACTCTTCACCCAGATAACGTAGCAGCAGGTCCAGCCTCTTACGGTATGACTGATACTATGGGTCGTATGCACTCAGATGCTCAATTTGCTGGTTCATCTTCTGTTCCTGCTCACGTAGAGATGATGGGACTTATCGGCATGGGTAACAACCCAATGGTTGGTGCTACTGTTGCGGTTGCAGTAGCGATTGAGCAAGCTCAAAAATAATAATCGCAATCATAAATAGCTTTATCTTCAACTAACGAAAAAGGTGCGGTTTTAATCAACTGCACCTTTATTTGTTTTTCTGAATTGTTATTTTTGAGAAATTCACTAAAATCACTCCATCCGATCATTTAGTGATATGAGTTTCCAGAAGATTTCAGGAACCCTACTCTACTCGTAAACAGTGAATGCCGTTTACCCATCCTAAGTGGTCAAGTTAGTCTAACACTACGATGCATCTCAATGTGTCGATGTCGTAAAGGAAACATCATGATCCAAGTAGTAGGTCACAAAAACCCAGATAGCGATAGCATCTGTTCAGCACTAGTATGTACAGCTCTTCTTAAAGCTCGTGGTCTTGAAGCTACAGCTATTCGTCAAGGTGAGCTAAACCGCGAAACTCAACACATCCTTGAGATTGCAGGCGTAGCAGCACCAGAACTACGTACTAGCGTTGCTGGCGAAAAAGTATGGCTAGTTGACTATTCAGATCTTGCTCAAGCTCCTGATGATCTAGCAGAAGCAGAAGTTGTAGGTATTGTTGACCACCACCGTCTAGGTGATGTAATGACAATTAACCCTCTAGAAGCTTGGATCTGGCCTGTAGGTTGTACTTGTACTGTACTATTCAACCTATTTAAGATTGAAGGTCACGAAATCACTCGTGAACTAGCACTTCTTATGATGTCTGCAATCCTATCTGATACAGTAGGTTTCGCTTCTCCAACTTGTACTCAAAAAGATAAAGATGCTGTTGCTGAGCTTGCAGCAATCGCAGGTATTGAAGATCTTGATGCATTCATCAAAGCACTTCTTATCGCTAAAACTGACATTGCAGGTCTAACTGCAGCACAACTTGTTGAAAAAGACCTTAAAGGCTACCCATTCAACGGTCGTGACGTTGTTGTTGGTCAGATCGAACTTGCAACTCTAGAGCAAGTTGAAGAGATGATCGAAGAGCTAGAAGCTGATCTACAGCGTCGTTGTGACGAAGAGAAGCTAGCAATGGCTGCTCTAATGCTAACAGACATCACAACTAGCACAACTCGCCTACTATACAAAGGTGAGTGGAATAATATCCTAGACCAACACGCTAACGACGGCATGCTAATGATGGAAAACACATTAAGCCGTAAGAAGCAGGGTTGGCCTTGGCTACAAGAAGTTCTAGCGTAATCTAGATTTCTTGTCTTGATAAAAAAGAAGAAGCATCCACTTGGGTGCTTCTTTTTTATTAAAGGGACAAATAACAGCGTTAAGTTAGGATGCTTTTGGTAAATCATCAGGCAACTTTAATACTGCGCTATAATGTTTAACGAACTCACGACCAATTAACTTACCCTGCCGATAATCCATTTCTAAATCATCTGCATTGCTGAGCAAAGCTCGACTTTTTAACTGAGCTTCTGGTGCTATCTGAATTACATCAAGCCCTGCTGGTGGCGACTCAATAAAATCATTCATGTCTTTGTAGGTTTCATAGTAGCGCGTTAACATTTCGATCACTTCGGCGCTGCGGCTATACCCTGCCAGTTTTAAAAAGCGTTCAATATTATCTTGAGTCAACCACCCTTTTTTATTAATTGATTCGGTGGCTTGAGTCACGTTCGCTTCAATCTCTAGCTCTTGATCGGTTTTATCCAAATCACGCCAAGGTAGCTCATTTTTCCACTGTGAAAATCGCTCGGAGATCTCACTGTGAAAAACCCGAAACTTATCTAATGACTCTTGTAAGTTAAGCTTTTCAACATATTCTGGCAGCTCTTGCTCTAGTCTATCTTTCCAGTCTTGAATTGCACTTTGCTCGCTTTCATCATCCAGTTCTATGTCTAACGATTCGGTACGAATAATCACAACCAGATCGGCCCCTTGACGCCAAGCTTCTTTAGCTGGAATTGCAGCACTTACACCGCCATCAACCCACTCTAAATCGCCAATATTAACGGGATGTTGATACAACACGGGGATCGCGCAACTGGCACGCAGAACATCTCGCCAGTTATCCTGGTACATGGGTAGATAAATATCTTGTAATGAGTCTTTTCTGGTGGCGCAGGCAAATGCTTTTCGTCCCACTAATGTTTTTTGTGCTTGGGAAAAATCCAATGCCATTGAACCATCGGGCGCAACAATATCCAGAGCCCAATCTAAATCCATAGAGCGTTGTTGGCTGAGGTATTTATAAAGACTAAAGAAGTTGTCTTGTGAGGTGTATTGAGTAATAAAATTATAGCCAAACATCTCTTGTCGGCTAATGAACGAAGAGAGATTTAAAGCTCCTGCTGATGTGCCAATATAAAGCTGGAAAGGATCAAAATTTGCCTCAAGGAAAGCATCCAGCACACCAGCGGTAAAAATGCCTCTTTGTCCTCCACCTTGTACAACCAACGCAATTTTTTGATATTTTTTGCCACAAAAATCTTCAGCAATTGGTTGCCAGAGCTCAGACTCTAATGTGGATAAAGTAAAAGGTAGATGATTCATGACAAATCCTCCGACAACAACAGATCATGGCGTGGATTATACTCAACTTACCTAAATAAAAATGAGCAGAGAGCCATAGTTTGTCATTGCTTCCCTGCCCAATTTGTTACGGCTTGTAAGAACGATTACGCATGTAAGGCAATAAGACCAAAAGCAACCAAATACGCAAAAGTAACACCAGTTGATAATAAAGCGAGTCTCAAACTAAATTCCATTCCTGTTCTCCCCTATGCGCCTTGATATTGTAACCATTTGTTAACATAAGTGTAGAATCAGATTGTGGGATTTGACAAAGAAAATGGCAATTTTTTGTTTTAGGTGTGGTTTTGTTGGGGTGATTGTTAATTTCGAATGCTACGAAATAAGTTACGTTAGGTGATATGGATTAATTAATATTAAACATATGGACTTTTAAATTTTTCTTAGTTTATTTGGTATATGGTTAGCGAATGTTCATTATTTACTGAGAGATATATGACACTTTATGTTTTGTTAAATGCTCAGGGTTTTCCTGAGCATTTAGATGATTTTTGGACAAAAATCCGTTAATGATTTTGCCAAATTAGCATTTAAAGCATTACTTGAAGTATTGCAAAACTTCTAATTGAGTGACCATATTAATTATACCTCTGCAGATGAACTTCTAATATCACCCATCCCCCCAAAGTCGGTGGTTTATGGACGACAATAAAAGCTCCGGAAGGAGCTTTATTCTGAGGGTTTCGCCAACTCAACAAGTTGCCTTTCGTGCGCATAGTTAACATTGGCAGTACTTTTTTCCTGTTGTTCTGTACCAATTACGATAGCGTCTCTTGGCTTATTAAGTTTCTTGTCCGGTTTTGGCTTGTTTTCAGTATTAGTAAGAGCTTCGGTTGTCTTTTGTGTGTCAGCAACGATAGAGTCCCAAAACGATAAAGGACTTTTTAGGCTGTACATTCCCCAAACAAAGAATAATAACGCTAGTAGGACTATTGCTGTTGACACATAAACTCGTCGTTGTTTCGCTTTAGATTCAACCAGAGATAGTGAATTACATTCCCTTATTCCATTAAGCTCTCCATCACCTATATAGTACGTATATCTATCAACCATTTCATTTAACTGAGTTCGCGCCAGCTCAGTATTTGACACTATTTCTTTGCGTATCCAATGAAGATTTAATAACCCTCCCAGAATGAAAATGGTAGATAAAGCGGCAATTTCAAAGTTAAACACGTTCTCTACTTTTCCTTTGTCTATACCTGTAAAGACAATAATCGTGAAAAAGTAAGAGAGTGTAAGTATTAGTACGTTTCTTGCCGAAGAGATACTGTCAGAAATCTTATCGCCAATTTTAGCTGTTGTTTCGTAAAGAAAGTCAGATAGTTTTGATGTTACTTCTACATATTGCTCAAAATTGTCAGTTATATAGACCTTATAGTTAGACTCCAAAATATCAAACACATAGCGTTTGAACGAGTCCCGAACATACTGATGCTGCGCGATTACGTGATTTATAATGCTAACTCGCGTTGGATGTCGTTCGTCGCAGTAACCCCACAAGTACATGTCGTAAATCACTTGTCCATAGCTATAATAAAACTCAATTTCTTCGTTCGCTAAGTCTAGTGTTTTGTCTCCATCGAATACGAAACTTAGCCTATCTAATGCACATTTTCGACATAACACAGCAAGTGATGCTAAAGTTCGAAGCTTAAGTATGTAATCAAATAACAAAGTGTCACTGAAAAACTTGGTATTGAGGTCACTCAAATACTCTACGTAGCAATTTTCGATATCAGTTACGTCATTTAGTGCACGTGTCTTGTTCGATAAGATATGGTTGTCACCACATGTGAACGAAATATCTGATATATTTTTATCAAAATTTACGTGCCTGATACTGTCATAGTTGTTCTTCAAAGTGGCTAGAATGTACTTAAATTGAAGCGTCATTTTTTTCGACGCCAGATACGCTATGAAGTGTTTACTTGAGTAGATTTGCAAGACGCGATTTGGGTTATCTTTTATTGCTACAAGCTTTACTGATACTTTGGACCTATCGGTTTCAATTTGAAATATCTCTGTAGTGCACGCCTCGACATTCGCAAGTGAATGATCATTAAGGGGAAAGGAATCTTCTTCTTCGCCAACATGAAAGACTGTCACATTACAGTTGGCTGAGTGATTTTTTGCACCCAGCACAATATCGGAAAAGCTACTAAAGTGACTTACCCAATCTTGTTCATCTAATGTTAACGTACAAGAAAAAGTACTCTCATCTTCAAAAAATTGAACGGACATCTTAATCGAGCTCTTTTCTATTGAACCGTCCTCGCGGAGAGTTGTTTTCAATCATTATGTAGTCTTTATCATTATGAGTGACTTCATAGATGATATCGTTAGTACTGCCTTGAATAATCAGAGTAACTCCCGCATTCACGGTAATAGTCTCTTTGATCTTCTTCTTAATATACGTTTTGTCAATTTCAAATGAACCGTCAAACTCTCTCGTTCTTTTCGCTTCACGCAGATTCGAAACAAAGTCTTCAACCGTAAATCCTTCGGTCAAAGGGGTGTAGGCGTCAATAGTCTCATCGATGAACTCATCAAAATTGAAAACTTCCTTAGTGTTGAAGTAAGAGTTGACACAGTCTTTTAAGCCAAAATAGTCGGCTTCAGATACTTTTTTTACTTTACTACGAAGCAAGCGACCAACTAAGTCAAAAACTTCCTTAGTATTGGTTTCGTTATTGCGCTGCGGTGTCGCATCTAAAAAATCGGTATGCCAAAAAAACGAAATAGCGCCATTTTTGTCCGTTAAGTAAATCGCATCTTGAAAAGACTCATCCTGATTGATGTTTACCAAACAAGATTTCAGAATCGCTTTATCTTCAGGTAGGCCTGATTTAAGTTTGTATGTTTTCTCTTCAAAATACTTCTTGAAGTCAAGCTTCGTAAGTAGGTAGCAATGCCGTTGGTCTGTTTTTAGTTTCACGATGATAAATGAACCATCCGATGTTTTGAAACGAGATTTCTCTTCTGCTTCATAAAGGTGATCGGCAATATTGGTTGAGTGTAAATCAGGATCACTCAAGAGCGAGCTAAGTTCTGACTCCACATAAGCTTCCTCATTAAAAGTGTAAGCTCGAGAAGAGTTACTATTCATCGTCTCTTGAGAAAGTTTGATAAGAAACGATAGTAAGTCGGCGTTTTGAGATAAATCGATATCACTTTTTTTATAGCCAACCCCATGCTCCAAGTCGTATATACGCAACGTCTCAATTGGGTTTTCTTGGGGTATTTCTGACTCGGTAGTTGATACCACAATATCTTCATTCATAAATCAATGCCCTGAAAATTTTTGGTAGAATTTAGCAGAATATGATATCTAAAACATCGTAAATTTATGTGCTTAGTGACATAGCCATTGTTTTTATATGGAGGTCGTAAGATTCATCTAGAGACTTTCAAACTGTATTGCTTGACGGGATACTGGCTGCAAACGCTGACTAGATTTACAGCTGGAACTACTATCTAAATGGATAACTTTTAGTAGGGCAAATGAACTTCAATAAGAGCCTGAATGAGTGTTTACTCTACCTTAAGTCGGGGCATTTCTGAGCTAGCCATGATAGCTAACTCGTTATTGGACAAAACTTTGTTAGATAGCCAGCTCTATTCAGGCTGGTTGATATTAGGAAAAGTATTGGTAACTTCTTCACAAAGTACCTTTAGGGTACAAAAAGACCGCCACTGTGGGCGGTCATTTAACAATAATTCTATTTATGTACACTAGATTTAATTATCTTCAGTAGAAGCTTCATTGCGCTTCACTGTAAATAACCCTCCAGCAAAACCAATGATGGAAAAAAACA
Source organism: Photobacterium damselae subsp. damselae (assembly GCF_038086725.1). Classification (NCBI taxonomy): domain Bacteria; kingdom Pseudomonadati; phylum Pseudomonadota; class Gammaproteobacteria; order Vibrionales; family Vibrionaceae; genus Photobacterium; species Photobacterium damselae. Next base: position 1,532,545 of record NZ_CP146970.1, on the reverse strand, counting down.
AATTTGATATAAGTCCTACCTCTATTTTATCTGCCGCAAACATCAATGAGGCTATAATACATACTAATAATATTAAGAAAGTACTCGTTGAAAATCGTCCAAACCCTTTAGTTTTCGTTATTAAGAAACCCAACAACGCGACCATTCCAACCAAAAAAATAAGAATAATTAACCATCCATCAACATTCATTTTATGCACCAATTAATCCAAAGTTCTCGAATACTATTTATCTAATAAAAAACGTTATAGTTTTTAGTTAATGATTTGATTCTGTTAGTTCTGTTTTATATTTTTTAAACGAAACATGAAGATAGTCCTTCTCTTACAGCAGAAGTGAATCTTGTCATCACTTCACTACTACTGTGTAACTTTTCACGCAATTTATAAGTTAATTCTAACTGTACTCCGTTATACTTACTGCGATTACAAATATTATTTATATTTGTTCCTTGTAGATGTGCAGATTTGTGTATTTCAACTAAAAATTCATTTTGCGTTAAAGTTCTTGTTATCTCCTCTCGAAGATTCTTATTCATACCTCCAATATATACAATTTCTTTCTCTGTATTTCTTTCTCCATGAATAGCTACGATATAATCACTACTACTTGCTATTTCTAATGCTTTAGGTTCATCAAAACATGTGCTTGTAATATGTAACATCTTGTAATTATTTTGAAATTTCTTTCCTTCAAAAATGTAATAAGAATAATTATTACCAGCAAGAGCTAAAGCAATTTCACTTGTCCATTTTTCAATTTTTCCGCCATGAGGAGCCATAATTAAAACATTAGAATCTCTCTTCTCTCGTATGATTGTAAAATCACGGCCTTCAACTTCATGTGCACTAAGTTCATCAAAAGAGCTATATGTGTCAACCATTACATTAATTCTAAATTTAGTTAAAAACAGTGGATAGCATTTTGTTCTATGTGAACTTTAATGTGAATATATTTATTATACATACAGGAAAATTTTTGCTTTTTTGCCTCTATTTAACGTAATGTATCTTTCACGAACTTCGTGATCGAAGCTCAAGACAATTGTACAATAAAGCATGCATTTTCATAATAAAAATCATATAAAACAAGTACAAATTTGACATTATAATTTTGTTAAAGATATTGCTGATTTCAGAATGTTCAATATGGGCGGTGTTTGTGAATTAGAGCACCAAAAGTGACGCTTAAATAATAGATTTAATTAACCTAATAAAGCTAATCCAAAACCGCGTTAATACGATATGAATGAGTAAAAGGTCTAACGCATAAAGGGGCAATTTCGTGTTACATGCCCCGCCAACACACATCTGGACAAAAACGAGTTAGATACTCTGCTTTATTTTGGCTGGTAGGTATTAGGAAAGGTAGGGATAACGCCCAATTAAGGTGTAAAGCACGCAATGACCAAGCTGCTGCATGGCACTTCAAGACCAAAACCACCCCATGGCAAAAATGCCACGCGTGCTGAATCACTCTTAAATTGTTTGTTATATCTCTATCTAAGTAACTCTGACAATTCTGGAATATACTCCTGCTCAATTATCCTCTCTTTCTCTGCATAATAGTCAGGAACAATGGACCATGCCTTTTTAAAACTCCAGTTTTCTAGAGCCATCATTTGTCTAACTCCATGTAGGTAAAGCTCAAATGTTTCTATCGTAGCATCAGCTGATATTTGACGGATTGAATTATAAGCGACAAAACAGTCTTTTCTTTTATTCGTAAAAAGTTCTGTCAACTCCGTATGTTCTGATCGAGCTTTTTCCTTTCCCCTAGAAGCGCCACTTATCTTATTCCATTTATAGAAACCATGATTTAACCGTCTTTCAGTCTCTATTAATAGCCCTTCTGTTTGACTTATAGCATCCAACGGGTCATATAAAAAAGAGGCTAATGATTGCACTATTTTATCTTTATTAATAGCGATCTCAGGTTGGCTCAACTGTGATTGAACTAATATCGAATACCCCAAGTAATCGTGAGACTCAAACCATTCTCTAATTTGTCTCTTTTTGCAACTACTTTCTTTACAGGCTTTCAACCCATTGTGCTCTTTAAATCTATTGCTTAGATCTCGGGCTAACCCAATATACAGTATTTCATTGTTTTCAGGGTTCCAAAAACAATAAATACCAGCCGATGCCCACCCATTTGTATCAATGGCAGAAGCAATGTCCTCAATAGCGTCTGCGAGTTCTTGAGTTTCACTTTCCTTATAAACATCTCGAATATATGTACTTAACATTTTATCTCCTGAAGATATAACGCAAAATTAAGTAGTGAGTAACACCACCACCTGACCTAAGGCATTGTGCCGTAAACACTAAAGCTGATTCAAACCCAAAATGCCAAACGTTGCGAATCTGCTTAAATTTATTGTTATACGCCTATTTCAGTACACCCGATTGAATTGCGTCATTGAGCCTAGACTCGACTTTCGCCACAACAAATTACTACCTTTGGAAATGCGTTCGCCATTAAAGCCAAAAACTTTTTCTTTAGGTATGATTTCACTTCTGTTTTTAACAAGAAACATTTCTTATTAAAAACAGAACTAAAGCGATAAAATCACCACGTTTCATTATAACTGTTGATATATATAGTGAATAAAACTAATCCTAAATCACGTTAATACGATATGAATGAGTATTTGCTCTGAATGATAATGGGGCAAAACTAAGTTAGTTCAACCCCACCATATAGATAAATATCACGATCCATCGTTCTCACCTTCAACATGCATTAAGTAGTATTGGCATTATCAATATAACCCTATAAAAATCAATAAATTTCTCATACAAAAATACAGCCAATGCCTTGTTATTAATATCAATAAAGTTTTATATTTATCGACTTTAAGAATAATTAAAAACAGCAATATTGATATTTAGCCAAACTACCCCGCAATATATCCTACGAACAATACATTTATATCTTTAAAGAATTTAAAATAATCATTGAAGAGTATAATAATATTCGAAAAGATCTTTATTCGACTAAATACGGAAACGCCCAAAGTTATTAGCTTTGGGCGTTTCTTCTAACAAACAGGGTTACGACAAACCGAGCTTTAAAGTGTCATATGCAGAATTGGAAATGGTTTTCCCATATCATCAAGAGGTGAACGTGAAGCAACTTTGAATCCCATATATTGGTAAAAGCCAACCGCTTGTGGGTTCTGCTCGTTTACATCAACCTTAGTTGCATCTAACTGGTCTATTGCGTATTGCAGCAGCAATCTACCTATTCCTTTCCCTCTTGCCTCATTTAAGATAAACAGCATTTCAACTTTTGAATCATGAGCTCCCACGAAACCAAGAATTGAACCATTTACATCTTTAACACATTTTAACGTGACCGCAGGAAAGGCTTGCTCAATAATAATGGGTTTAAAAAACGCAATATCTTCTTCCGTTATGAAGTCATGGGTTGCTCGGACTGAATTTTCCCAAACATCAAGCAGTTCTGCGTAATACTCAGGAAGCACATTTTCGACAATCATTGTATTCTCTCTCAATTTGACTGGATGAATGCGCAGCCGCGAAACAAGATTCTACCTGACACAATCTCATAGAGTCAAAAATCAGTTTCAATAACAAAACATCAATTATTGAATTTAAATTCACAAATAAAAAATATCATTTCATACCAAATTATTACTAGATCACGTAAATTACTTAGAGTAATAAACAACATACCCTCTATATAGCCAAGATACCGAGGTACACTATTGTCATTTCCCCTCATAACAACCTAGTTAATTAAACTATTAATAATAAATCTCACAGTTATATTCGCTGTAGAACTAATATCGATAGCAATCATCTGGTTTGTCCAGAGAAAAACACCAACACAGTGTGCTACTAGAAACATAATTAATCATAAATTTAACCATTGATTTACATTTAAAGCCTAGATACGCTTAGAACATGACATGTTATTTCACTTACATAGCATGTGAATAATTATCTACAAGATGTAAACATAAGGAGATGTTTATGAGTCGAGAACAATGGGGCTCACGAGCAGGATTTATTCTCGCAGCGGTGGGATCAGCAATCGGTTTAGGCAATATTTGGCGCTTCCCATACATGGCTTATGAAAATGGTGGCGGCGCATTCTTTATCCCCTACCTTTTTGCCATGCTAACCGCAGGTATTCCATTTATGATTATGGAATTTACCTTAGGCCATAAACTGCGCAGTGCTGCACCACGAGCGTTTGCAAAATTGGGAGGTAAATATGAGTGGCTTGGCTGGTTCCAAGTATTCATTGCTGCCGTTATTGCCGTTTACTATGTTGCCGTTATTGGTTGGGCGATTTCATACCTTGGATTTTCATTCAAACAGAGCTGGGGTAACGATACTAATGCCTTCTTCTTTAGCGAATATTTAAAACTGGGAGAACACAGCCCAAGTCAATTAGGTGGATTCCAGCTGCACATCGCCATTCCAATGATGATTGCGTGGGCGATCACGTTTGCTGCTATATATAGTGGCGTTAAAGGCGGAATCGAAAGAGCCAGTAAAATTATGATGCCTCTCCTTTTTATTATGGTTCTTGGCTTAATAACCCGCGTTGTTTTCCTTCCGGGCGCATTAGACGGACTCAACTATCTGTTCCAGCCTGATTTTAGCAAAATTTTAGATGCCAAAGTCTGGTCAGCAGCTTATGGACAGATCTTCTTCACCTTGAGTGTCGGCTTTGCCATTATGATCGCCTACTCCAGCTACTTACCTTCAAAATCAGACATTAATAACAATGCTTTTATGACGGTTCTGATTAACTGTGGCTTTTCGATTACCGCAGGTGTCCTTATTTTTGCGGTACTAGGTTATATGGCACAAGAGCAAGCAAAACCACTGACAGAAGTAGTATCAGCTGGCGTAGGCTTAGCCTTTGTCACCATTCCTGCTGCAATCAACTTACTGCCTGCGCCATATATTTTAGGCCCCCTATTCTTCTTAGCTCTAGTGGTTGCTGGCCTAAGTTCTCATATTTCTATTATTGAGGCGGTCACATCAGCAGTTATCGATAAACTTAACTGGTCACGTAAAAAAGCAGCAATCGTTGTTTGCGGTACAGGTTTTATTGTTTCAATGGCGTTTGCAACCAATGGCGGTCTGCTCTTACTCGATTTGGTGGATTACTTCATCAACAATGTCGCTCTACTTTCTAGCTGTCTACTAGAGCTACTGATTGTTGGCTGGTTAGTCAAAATTGCAGATATTCGTCAATACGCCAATTCTATCTCTGATTTCACCATTGGTAAGTGGTTCGAACTCTGCATTCGTTTTATTAGCCCAATCATGCTGGCGATAATTTTAGTTACCAATCTCTATAAAACGCTTGCCGAAGGTTATGGCGGATACGATATGTCTGATCTATTGACGCTAGGCTGGGGATTGGTCGGAATGATGATTGTTGTTTCTATCATCATTAACTTAGCTTCTAAGTCACCAAATCAACAGGAGGTATAAGATGACAACCAGTGCTATTTTTATGATGTTATTTGGTTTTATTGTGACTTGGGGAGGAGCTGCATATTGTATTTCTCTCGCTATGAAGAGCAAAACTGAATCTTAACCTCGCCTCTTTTTAAACATTAGAAAGGTCAGTGTTTTCGCTGGCCTTTCTTTTTGTTCAAATCAATCTATTCTTACTGAGCTAAGCACAAATCTGTGACATAAGTCTTTAAGTTATTTAGACATTATCAGAAATACCGACTAATACTTAACACAGCAAATCACTTCAAGGAAGAAGTATGAAAAAGTCTTTTATATATGCTTGTCTCTGTATTTCGCCAGCGATGGCCTACAGCCAAAACGATCAGTGTTATAGCGACAAATACCATCAATATGTTGAAGCCTCGATGGCTTGGTATCACAACCTAGTCGACCTCTCTGTCCGTCAAAATCCTAATTTACAAGAAGTGGGTGACTGGTTTATACAATCTCGTCAGCACCATTTTGATCTTAACCAATCTGCTTTTAACTGGTATTTGGCTCACGATAAGCAAAAGCTAAACCTAAATTTACCTACAGAATCTTGGCTAACACTGACGCAGCAAGACATTAAATTACTCGCCCAGCAAGAAAATGAATTGGGGAAAGTCGCAAAGCTCTCATTTGCAGATCGCCAGGCCCCACCTCACGTGCAAAATTATCAATTACGCAGTCAATTTGCTGAACTTTTGACACATCCAGAAAAAATAGTGCCATCTCTGAATGCTTATAACGAAACAATAAGAGTAATTGAAGAGACAAAATGCTTATAAATAAAACAACACTTATCAGTTTACCTAAAAAGACTGTTTCGAAAAACGAAGTAATGCAAATAAGACATTGATATTAAATGATTTTATTTAATGTTCATTTATGCATCAATTTGATCTTCATTCATTAGAGCCTAAACTATCACGCCATCAATCAACCTAGTGAATGATAAACAATTTAGTTACAAGGTAACGTACATGAAATTACAATATATTGCGCTGACTGTGAGTACTTTAGCCTTTACGACAGCAGTACAAGCCAAAGGCAATTCGTGGGAGCCAGGATTTAGTGGTGATATTTCCGTGGTAACAGCCTACACCAGTACTAATTCTCAGTTTGATAAAGATAACTCGGTTACTCATGACTTATCAGGTTCTGGTAGTCATCAAAATCACGTTTTCATCGCCCCTTTAGGTACCGTGTCTTATACTTTTTCTCAAGCCGATAAACAAATCTTCTTTGGTACATCACGCTCAGATGTGGCTTTAGGACGTTTTCATATAGAAGCAGGTTATAAACAACGATTTGCCGATCGAACCCAACTGACTCTTAGCTATATTCCGGGTATTCTCGAACAAGATACCTGGTCAGATCCCTTTGTCACAGACCAAGACCGAAATGAAACAAACACTAATGTAAAAGCTTTCCGAATTCAGCTTGATAATATTATGGGTTCACCATTTTCTATCCAAACAGCTTATGGTAAATATTCGGTTGATAATGAACAAAGTGGTTGGTCTCAAATACAATTAACCCCATCTCAGCGTGCAGCATTACGACGTGATTCGGATCTTCTTTATATTGAGGGAGCTTATACCAAGCCGCTGACTCAAAATACGGTGTTAAGAACGGCAATCAACTACCGTGATATTGATGCTGATGGTAAAGCGATGTCGAATAATAGTTACGGCGTAACATCAACTTTGATCCAACGCTTAGATCGTTCTAGCTACGCCCTTACCTTAAGTTATAAATACACCGATTTTGATGCTGCCAATCCAATCTTTGCAAAGACTCAGGAGAATAATGAGTTTGGCGCATTTTTAGCTTACGAATATGCGCAACCTTTTGACTGGAAAGACTGGGGATTTGTATCGCTACTTGGTTATCAAAACGACAATTCTAATATTAATTTTTATGACCAAGACAATATTTTACTCAGTGTCGGTATGAACTATCAGTTCTGATTTCGCCTACACTTAACCCCTTGTTTTGTACTATCTTGGTTAATCTAACACAATAAGATTGATAGATAGTACAAGACAACAGCAAGTTTTTTTATTAGATTAACATTAATTTTCAGTTATTAATGAATATGTAACACTTGCTATGACTATAGAAGAACGTACTGCGGATGTGAATCTTGAGTCGCTTCACCGTATTTTTACGATCCCAGAAGCCCCTGATTCAACTTTAGGTAAAATCGAACAAGAAATCTCTCAAAACCTAAATGAATTTTTAGGCACTCATATCGCGGCAATAGAAAAGCCATTAGCGGAAATTGAGCAAGATTTTGCCTCTCACGATATCCCAGAGCAACCAAGCTTTGTTTCCGATCATACTCAGTTTCTTCTCAATAAATTGGTCGCTCAATCTGTTCATACTTCAGCACCTAGCTTTATTGGCCATATGACCTCTGCTCTGCCGTACTTTTTGATGCCCTTATCAAAAATTATGATTGGCCTGAACCAAAACCTAGTAAAAATAGAGACCTCAAAAGCATTTACCCCACTAGAACGCCAAGTTCTTGGTATGATTCATAACTTGATCTATCACCAAGATGAAAGTTTCTACCAACAATGGATGCACAGTGCAGACCATTCTTTAGGCGCTTTTTGTTCAGGCGGAACCATTGCTAACATTACAGCGTTGTGGGTTGCAAGAAACAGCGCTCTAAAACCCGACGGTGAATTTAAAGGTGTCGCTCAAGAAGGCTTATTTAAAGCAATGAAACATTATGGCTATGATGATCTTGCCATTTTGGTTTCTGAGCGTGGTCACTATTCATTAAAGAAAGCAGCAGATGTGCTTGGACTGGGCAGAGATAATCTGATTGCAATCAAAACCGATGAAAATAATCGAATTTGCCTTGATGCTCTAGAATCAACCATTTCAGATCTAAAACAGCGAAATATCAAACCGTTTGCCATTGTTGGTATTGCAGGAACAACTGAAACCGGCAATATTGATCCCCTTAATCAACTGGCCGATATTGCTCAACGCGAGCAGTGCCATTTTCATGTTGATGCCGCTTGGGGTGGCGCTTCACTGATGTCGAACAAATACCGCCACCTACTCTCAGGGGTTGAGCGGGCCGATTCGGTTACCATTGATGCTCATAAACAGATGTATGTCCCTATGGGTGCGGGAATGGTTATTTTCAAAAACCCAGAATTGATGGCGTCAATTGAACACCATGCCGAATATATTTTGCGTCAGGGTTCTAAAGATCTGGGATCTCATACTCTTGAAGGTTCTAGAAGCGGAATGGCGATGCTGCTGTATGCCAGCCTGAACATTATTAGCCGCCCAGGATACGAACTGCTGATCAATAATAGTATTGAAAAGGCCCAGTATTTCGCTGACATTATTAATAAGCACCCTGACTTTGAGTTAGTGTCGGAACCTGAATTGTGTTTGCTTACTTATCGCTATGTGCCAGCTAGAACTCAGCAAGCACTAGAGATTGCAACCGAAGAAGAAAAAGAAACCCTTCATAATGCGCTAAACGATCTTACGCAATTTATTCAAAAACATCAGCGTGAAACAGGTCGCTCTTTTGTATCTCGAACACGAATTACACCGAAACAGTGGCAGCGCCGTATGACAACCGTATTTCGAGTTGTGCTTGCAAACCCCCTCACAACCAATGAAATACTGCAAAATGTGTTAGAAGAGCAGATTGAATTGGCTCAAGATAGCCACATTAGCCTACCTCAAATTAAAGCATTAACCGATAAAATACTTGAAAGATTCTAAATAGATTAAACAAATATCTAAACAAAAAATAATAAAATAAATGAAAAGTCTGCTTAGTGCAGGCTTTTTTATTAGCTAAAAGTGGATAAAAAACTTCAACCAATCGCTAATTCTTATTAATAACCTCCCTATTTTATGTGAATAGAGCATGTTTAATCTATTAATGGGTGATAAAGATCACAATGATAGAAGAAATATCCTAGGAATTTAAGCCAAATAGCGCCATTAATTTGTGTGATAAATCGGCAAAAATAGTAAATTATGAAAGAAGTAACACAGGGCCTATTAATAATTAGCGTCTAAAAAAACAGCAGGTTAATTAACAGAAGATGAATTGTTACTGAGTTAGCTAAATAACGTTAGCCAAATTGTTAAATCTCACGAGAAATTTCGATAATTAATGAGCGTTTTTTGATATGAGATTTTTGACTCCATTTTTGGTACGTTTTGAGCGTTAATATCAATTAATATTTTTTGATTCAAATCAATAAAACCGCTTCTTCATGTATAAAAAAAGGCCGTTTCGGTATGAAAAACGGCCTTTTTATTACAAATTATTTCAAGCTTAAAAGTCTATTTTTTGCTTATTTTACACTCAACAGTTTACTTAATTAGTCGCCAGCAAACATGTAACCTTCACCATGAACGGTCACAAAAATTTGTGGATTTTTCGGGTCAATTTCCATCTTAGAACGCATTCGACGAATCAGTACATCGATGGTTCTATCGTTTGGAGCTTCAACACGATGACTCAACATATTTAGAATTCGTTCACGACTTAACACCACATTTGGATGTGATGAAAACGCCACAAGAAGCTCATATTCTGCCTTTGTTAATTTAACAGGAAGACCGTTATGAGTAAGAGCACGTTTGTTGATATCAAACTGCCAATCGCCAAAACGAATGATGTTATCTTCTTGCATTTCGACCATGGTTTCATCACGAGCTTTTTCGACTAAGCTCATGCGCCATAACAAGTTTTTCACTCGAACAAGCAGCTCGCGCAGCTCAAATGGCTTAGTTACATAATCGTCTGCACCCATCTCTAGGCCAACGATTCGGTCGATACTGTCGGTACGTCCTGTAACCAAAATAATGCCAACTTCAGAGCGACTACGCAGCTCACGAGTTAACATCAAACCGTCCTCTCCAGGAAGGTTAATATCCAGCATTACGAGATCGACTTTTTCAGTCGCCATAATATCTCGCATCTGTTCGCCACTATCCGCTTGGCTTACTTTGTATCCCTCGTTCTCGAAATACCCAACTAGTTTAGTACGGGTAACAATCTCATCTTCTACTACTAGTACGTGATGACTCATGCTTATCTCTTTAATCATGTTATGGCGTTCTTAAAAAACATTATCACAAATGCACGTCATTAACAATTTGTCATAAACATGCCTGAGCTATTCATTCAAGCCATTAACCTTATTCATATCGTGCCTATAAGATTAAACCATAAAAATTCAAACGTCACCGTAGCTTACGGTGGTCATCATTCTCTTATGGAATCTTCCACTATGAAAAAACTTTGGCAAATGTTAACTAAACCAAGTAGCAAGTATTCTGTGCTTGCGCTTGTGCTAGTTGGTATTGGTATTACTTTGGCGGGTATTTTCGCTGTTCATAAAGGTTTTGAGCACGCATCTCAAACAGAATTCTGTACTTCGTGTCATACCATGCAGCAAAACTACGAAGAGTATAAGCAAAGTGTACACTTCAAAAACGCATCAGGTGTTCGTGCTGAATGTGTGGACTGTCACCAGCCAAAAGATCTTCCAGGTGCTATCCAGCGTAAGCTAGGTGCGTGGAAAGATGTATACAACCACTACATTACCAAAAAGATTGATACTCCAGAGAAATTTGAAGAGCATCGTCTAGAACTTGCTCAAATGGTGTGGAACCGTATGTCTGAGCAGAAATCTAAGACATGTAAGAGCTGTCACGATTACTCTGCAATGGATCACGCGAAACAGTCTCCAGAAGCGGCTAAAGCGATGACAGAAGCGGCTGCTAAAGACATGAACTGTATCGAGTGTCACAAAGGTATTGCTCACGAATTGCCAAACATGGCTGGCGGCTTCCAGAAGAGCTTCCAAGGCCTACAAGCAGAAGCAACAGCACAAGGTGCAAAAGCTGACAAACTTTACTCTCTAGGCGAGAAAGACCTATACGCAACTGACGATGCGAAAGGCAAAGTTGAAGGTAAACTGCTTCCTGCATCTGAAGTAACTGTTCTTGAACGTAAAGGCGACATGCTGAAAGTTGAAGTAAACGGCTGGCTTGAGAAAGCAGGTAAAGGTCGCGTTATGACTGAGTACATGGGTAAGCGCGTATTTAAAGCAACTATCCGTGGCGAAGTGAAAGCAAACGAGAAAGTTATCAAAGAAGAAACTGACCCTGCGACTGATATCGTATGGCAGAACGTTGCTGTACAGGCGTGGATTACTAAAGCTGACATGATCGATAACATTCAGCCAATCTGGAACTACGCAGAAGAGATGTACGGCTCTACTTGTAACGCATGTCACGCGGCGCCAGACCCAGGCCATTTTACTGCAAATGGCTGGATCGCAAGTCTTAAAGCCATGAGTTCTTATTACCGTCTAACCAAGACTGAAGAGCGTACTCTATTGAAGTACCTACAAAACCACGGTAAAGACACTGGTGGCGCAGGCGCTCACTAATAAATCCTAAAAGGCGGGGATACCCTCCCCGCCCAAAAGAAAAAGAATTTAAAATTATTTAAGGATTCACCAATATGGCGACTCAAGTTAACAATAAAGGCATTTCTCGCCGCCGCTTCCTATCTGGTCTAGCGGTAGCAAGTGCAGCGTCTGTAGTAGGTACTAGCCTACTAGCACCACGCAAAGCAATGGCTGCAACTGACGCTAAAGCTAACTTTACTGGTGAAGTGCTTTCAGGTTCTCACTGGGGTGCTTTCCGCGCTAAAGTTGTTGATGGTGTATGGGTAGAAACAGTTCCTTTTGAGAAAGACCCTCACCCAACTTCTATGCTTGAAGGTGTTCGCGAAGTTGTTTACAACCCAGCACGTGTTAAATACCCAATGGTTCGTATCGATTGGCTAAAACACGGTTATAAGTCAGACACAACTCAACGTGGTAACAACCGCTTTGTACGTGTGCCATGGTCTCAAGCACTGGACTTCTTCCACCACGAGCTAAACCGTGTTCAAGAAACTTACGGTCCAAGTGCACTTTACGCAGGTCACACAGGTTGGCAGTCAGTAGGTAAACTACACTCTGCTGGTACTATGATGATGCGTGCTATCGGCCTACACGGTACGTTCCTAGCGAAAGCTGGTGACTACTCAACAGGTGCAGCACAGGTTATTCTTCCGTATGTTGCTGGTGCAATGGAAGTTTACGAGCAGCAGACTTCTTGGCCGCTAGTTCTTGAGCATTCAGACACTATCGTAATCTGGGGTTCTGACCCAATTAAGAACCTTCAGGTTGGTTGGTTAGTTCCAGATCACAGCGTATACGGTTACTGGCAGCAACTTGCTGAGAAAGTGAAGAACAAAGAGATTAAAGTAATTCACGTTGACCCAGTACGTAACGAAACAATGAAGTTTGTTGGCGGTGAGCAGGTTGCTGTTAACCCACAGACAGACATCCCATTGATGCTGGCTATTGCCCATACTCTGTACTCAGAAAATCTGTACAACAAAGAGTTTATTGCTGATTACACTACTGGCTTTGATAAGTTCATGCCATATGTACTTGGTAAAACTGACGGTGTTGAGAAAACGCCTGAGTGGGCAGCTAAGATCACTGGTATTCCAGCTGATGACATTCGCGCTCTTGCTCGTCAAATGGCGTCAGGCCGTACTCAGCTAATCGGTGGCTGGTGTCTACAGCGTATGCAGCATGGTGAGCAGTGGGCTTGGATGCTAGTCGTTATCGCGGCAATGCTAGGTCAAATCGGTCTACCAGGTGGTGGTTTCGGTTTCGGCTGGCACTACAACGATGCAGGTACTATCACTTCTGCTGGTCCTCTAATGTCTGGCTTTAGTGGTGTAACAGGTGTTGAGCCAATCTTTAACGGTTCATACAAGGGTTACGCAAAAGCAATTCCAGTTGCACGTTTTGTTGACTGTATTGCAAACCCAGGTAAGAAGATTCAGTGGAACGGTCACGACATCACTTACCCATACATGAAGATGGCTATCTTTAGCGGTAACAACCCATTCCACCACCACCAAGATCGTAACAAAATGATCAAGGCGTGGACTAATTTGGAAACTGTTGTTTCTGTTGAGCACCAGTGGACTGCGACTTGTCGTTTTGCAGATATCGTATTACCTGCAACAACAACCTACGAGCGTGATGATATCGAACAGTTTGGTAACCACTCAAACAAAGGTATCGTTGCTCTTCGTAAGATTGTTGAGCCAATGTTCGAATCAAAAGATGACTTTGATATCTTCCGTGATCTATGTCGTCGCTTTAACCGCGAAGAAGCGTTTACTGGCGGCAAAGAGAAGATGGAATGGGTTGAAGAGATCTATAACGGTGCTCGTCTTCAGGGCCGTGGTCTAGGCGTTCGTATGCCTAACTTTACTAAGTTCTGGGCAGGTGATGGTTTCATCGAATTCCCAGCAGGTAAAGAGTGGGTTCGTCATGAATCATTCCGTAACGAACCAGATCTTGAGCCACTAGGTACTGCATCAGGTCTAATCGAAATCTACTGTAAGACAATTGCAGATATGGGTTACGATGACTGTCAAGGTCACCCAATGTGGTTTGAAAAAGCTGAGCGTAGTCATGGCGGTCCTCTATCGGACAAGTTCCCACTACACTTACAGAGTTGTCACCCGAACCACCGTCTGCACTCACAGCTATGTTCATCAACAGACTTCCGTGCAACTTACACTGTTGCAGATCGTGAACCTGTTTACATCAGCACTAAAGATGCAGCAGCTCGTGGTATTAAGTCTGGTGACCTTGTTCGTGTATTTAACGACCGTGGTCAGGTATTAGCAGGTGCGGTAGTAACTGATGATTACTCTGCGGGCGTATGTCGTATCCACGAAGGTGCATGGTACAGCCCACTAGATGGTGGTAAAGCTGGTACTATCTGTACTTACGGCGATCCAAACGTACTAACACTGGATATCGGTACATCAAAACTGGCTCAAGCAACTTCTGCTCACACTGCATTGGTTGATATTGAGAAGTACACAGGTCCAGTACCGGCTGTAACAGGCTTTGACGGTCCTATCTATGTTACTGATATCGACCCACTATTCCCTGCAATGGATAAAGCATAATTCATTGTAAGAATAGCGATACTAAGCCTTAGAGCTTAAAAGGAAATAAAAAAGGCGATGGATGTCATGTTCATCGCCTTTATTTCACCTTGATACTCACAAAACGAAGTGGATTCAAATATACTATACCCAAGTGACTTTAGACCTAGCACCTTGAAGTTACTTGGGTATATATTTAAATCTGTTTACGAGTCTGGAGAGACCATGCAAGAATTTATTGCTTTCAACGAACAACGTGCTGAAATCTACTGGTGGATGTCTTCTCTTTTCGCTCATGAATTAACAAGCGAAAATATCCAAAATTACCAAGGCGGTGAGATGTGCAATTTCTTATCTGGCCTTGCAATGACAGCAGAACTCAAAGCACCGGTTGAAGCATTACGAGCTGCACTGACAAAACTAGAAACCCGTGAAGATGCACAACTTGAATTGGCCGCTGATTTTTGCGGTTTGTTCCTAAGCACTCCAAAATCAGGTGCCCTACCTTATGCTTCTATGTATGTGGGTAAAACGGGTCTACTAAACGACAAGCCAGCTCAAGAGATGAATGAGCTAATGAATCAATACGGCATTGCACAACGTAAAGAGTTCAATGAGCCAGCCGATCACCTTGCAGTTGAATTAGACTTTATGGGCAACTTGATCATTATGGCTAACCAGCAACCAACAGAGGAACAGCGCGAAGAGTTAATGCTTGCGCAAAAAGAATTTGTTGAAACTAAGCTGCTTAATTGGTTGCCACAATTTAGTCAAACTTGTCATCGCTTTGATCAGTTCGGTTTTTACGCAGCAGCGTCTTCTCTTCTTGTCGCTTTCTGTCAATTAGATCTGACTTTCCTTGCTGGCGAATAAAAAATACGACTGAGCAATACAAACCCATTTACTGCGTTGTAAGTGGGTTTTTTTATAGCCATTAAATATTATTTTCTTCATAAAAACCGTTCAATTTTGCTTAAAACCACAAACGATAATAACACTCAATACCAATACCCTTCGCTCAGAATACCCAACTAAATCACTAAGTTATTAATTATTTCCATGCTAAAAACATGATCAATTCATAAAAATAATTATTTTCTTCAGTATTATTGTATTACAAAAGATTTGAACGTGATCTAGATCACACTTTGGATTCCTTTTTGGAAATAGAATCGCTGCGAATATGCTTTTTAATCCCTGTTAACATTACTTTTTTACAAGGTTAATACATGGACTCTCATGCAGCCCTCTATGAATTGGGTAAGAAACGACTTGCTCAATTACGTGAAATGAAACCTCTTCGTGACGAATCATTTCAACAAAAGTTAGAATCTCATGGCATCAGTCGTCGCGACTTTATGATTTGGAGTGCGACTATTACCTCTCTACTTGCTCTTCCTATGCCATTTAACACTATGGTTGCAGAAGCAGCAGAGTTAGCTGATCGCGTCCCTCTTATTTGGCTAAGTATGGCAGAATGTACTGGTTGCTCAGAGTCATTCGTCCGTACAACAACTCCTGATATCAGCACAATTTTGTTTGAACACGTTTCCCTTGAGTACCAAGAAGTTCTTATGGCAGCCGCTGGTATGCAAGCAGAAGAAAACCTTGATAACGCAATCAAAAATTATAAAGGTAAATATCTTCTAGCTGTTGAAGGTGCTATCCCTACTGCAAATAACGGCACATTCTTAACCATTGGTAACAAAGCAGAAACGGGTGTTGACCTGATCAAACGCGTAACAAAAGATGCTGCGGCGATTATGTGTGTAGGTACCTGTTCATCCTTTGGTGGTGTTCAAGCGGCAAGCCCTAACCCAACTGGAGCAAAAGGTGTAGGTGCTGTTGTAGACTTACCTGTAATTAACGTTGCAGGCTGCCCACCAAACCCAGCGAATATTACTGGTACGTTAATGTACTACATTATGTTTGGCCGTCTTCCTGCACTAGATATCTTTAACCGTCCTAAATGGGCTTATGGTGCACGCGTACACGATAACTGTGAACGTCGTGGTCACTTTGATGCTGGTGAATTTGTATTAGAGTTTGGCGATGACAACGCCAAAAATGGATTCTGCCTATTTAAGATGGGTTGTAAGGGTCCTTATACTTTCAATAACTGCCCAACAGAACGCTTTAATGCGCACACCAGTTGGCCAGTACTTGCAGGTCATGGTTGTATTGGCTGCTCAGAACCTGATTTTTGGGACGATATGGCAGACTTTGAAAAACCATTAAGTCGTAAGCCTCTTCATGGATTAGATGCAACAGCCGATACAATTGGCGCGGTGACTTTAGGTCTAACAGCCATTGGTATTGGTGCTCACGCTGTATCAAGTATTTTTGCAAAGAAAGTCGAGGAATAATCCATGAGTAAACGTGTCGTTATCGATCCTATTACCCGTATCGAAGGCCACTTACGCATCGAGGTTGAACTCGATGAAAACAATGTGGTAGAAAAAGCGTACGCCTCTTCTACCCTGTTTCGTGGTCTAGAAATTATCATGAAAGGCCGTACACCTTATGATGTCGGTCTACTAATGCAACGTATTTGTGGTGTATGTACTTCATCTCACTATCTTTGCGGTACATTGGCGGTTGAAGATGCAATTAATGCACAAGTGCCTTTAAACGCTAAATATATTCGTAGCTTAATTTTAAGTACGCTTCAGTTACACGATCACATTGTTCATTTCTATATTTTACATGGCATGGACTGGATCGATGTGGTTTCTGCGCTAAGTGCTGATCCAGCAAAAGCGGCTCAAGAAGCAATGAAGTATTCTGCAACCCCAATGGCTGCGGGTGAAGGTGAACTTCGTGCAGTACAAGAGAAGGTACAAGGCTTAGTAAATACGGGTAATCTTGGTCCATTTGCTAATGCATACTGGGGCAACCCAACCTATAAGTTTACACCAGAGCAGAACCTAATTGGTTTATCTCACTATCTAAAAGCACTAGAAATTCAGCGTATTGCAGCTGAGTGTATGGCACTTTGGGGCGGTAAAAACCCACATCCACAATCTATTGTTGTTGGTGGTGTAACTTGTGTTCGTGACATGCTAGACCCTGCTCGTTTGCAAGAGTTTAAGCAAAAATTCCAACACGTCGCTGAGTTTGTTGAGCGCGCTTATTACGCCGATTTGGTGATGGCGGCTAAAGCGTATGCAACTTCTCCAGATGTTCTTGGTGGCTGTAACGTTCACACCTTTATGGCAGCAGAGTCCATCTTGCTTAACCCAGATGATCATCTATTTACTGATGGTGTTATTCGTAACTGCGATCTGTCTCATGCTGAAAATGTAGACCCAAGCTTAATTGAAGAAGATGTAACTCACGCTTGGTATGATGCGAAACAGCCTCAACATCCGTATGATGGCACTACAATTCCAGAGAAAACACCGTTTGTTCAGCGTGAAACACTGATGGGTAATATTCCAACCATTAATGAAGCGGGCAAATACTCTTGGGTTAAATCCCCTCGTTACAACGGTGAACCTGTTGAGGTTGGTCCTCTTGCGACCATCGCGGTGAACTATGCTCGTGGTAACAAGCCTGTTGTGGATGTTGTTGATGAGTTCTTAACGAAAACTGGTCTACCTGCTCAAGCACTATTCACTACTTTAGGTCGTACTGCGGCTCGTATGCTTCATACCACCGTTATTGCTCGTCACGGTCTAGAAACTTTTGAGTCTATGGTTGCAAACCTAAATTCAGATCAAACAACCTACATCAAACCAACGATTGACCCAGATAAAGAATACAAAGGCGTGGGCATTTTAGAAGCGCCACGTGGTCTACTAAGCCATTGGATTCGTATCAAGGGCGGTCTGGTTGAGAACTATCAAGCGGTTGTCCCAACGACTTGGAACGCTGGCCCTATTGATGGTAACGGACGTATTGGTCCATACGAAGCTTCTCTTGTTGGTCTAAAACTGGCAGAGCCAACTAAGCCACTTGAAATCCTTCGTATTATTCACTCTTTCGACCCATGTATGGCTTGTTCTGTACACGTGATGGACTACAAAGGTCAATCTTTGAGTGAATTCCGTATTGCAGCTCAACCTGTATAAGATAGGTGCGTTATGGCAAATGATACTGTGTTGTATAAACGATCCTACATGTTTTCGTTTCTCATCCGGGTATGTCACTGGTTACGAGCTTTATCGATTGTAGGACTGGTTATTACTGGTTTCTACATCGCTTGGCCATTTCTAGTGAGACCGGAGAGTACTAACGTATTACAGCAAGGTTGGATTCGTTTTGCTCATGAAATTTTTGGCTTTTTATTGCTCGCGATTACGGCCGTTCGTTTTTATCTCTTTTTCTTTAGTCAAAAGAGTAAAGCGGAACGAATGTCGTTTAAAGACGCTTTCAGTATAAAAAGCTGGATTCAACAATTTAAGGCCTACTTCTTTGTTGGTTTACCGCCACACAGAGGGGCTTATGGTCCGCTTCAACTTGTTGCCTACGCGGGTATTTCTGTTGTTGCCGTCTTCATGTGTATTACCGGCTTAACGCTATACGCTAACGTTTATCACCAAGGTATCGGTGGTATGTTATGGCCTATGGCGGAATGGGTTACTTACATCATGGGTGGTCTTGCTGAAGTACGTCAATGGCACCATATTATGACTTGGGCGTTTATTATTTTCGTTTTAGGTCACGTTTATATGGTGATTTGGACAGGTATTCGTTTCCGTACCGGTTCTGCCGATGCCATTATGTCAGGTTATGCTTACCATCCGGTTCATGTTAAGCCTGAAGATGTAGAAGAAGAAAAACACTAACTATGAAGATATTGCTACTTGGTATTGGCAATGTCTTGTACGCCGACGAAGGTGTCGGCGTACATTTCGTCAACTACCTATCAGAAAACTATCAATTCCACCATCCCGAGCATCAAATTGATCTGGTTGATGGTGGCACTCTCGCTCACAGCCTCATACCTACCCTCACTCAATACGATCATCTTGTTGTTGTCGATACCGTCAATGCTGCCGATGTTGAACCAGGGGAAGTGTATTTCTTTGATTTTGATAAAGCTCCTGCCGAAATTGATTGGCAAGGTAGTGCTCATGAAGTTGAAATGCTGCAAACGCTGATCATGATGGAAATGGTTGGAGATCGTCCGAAAACCTATGTACTCGGCATCACACCAACGGTTTTAGAACCCATGCATTTAGGCCTAACGCCTCGTATTCATGCCGCGATTCCAACCATGGAAAAAGCAATAATTCAGCATCTACAAAGCTTAGGTATCGATTGTCAGCAAATCAATAATATTGAAATCAATGATCTAATTCCAACCGCCTATAAACGTGGAGTTGAGCTATGAAGCTGATTCAATTTGAATTCATCTGTTCTCGACCAGTGCCTTTCTATGCTGCGCTTTGTAACCACTTTCTGGCTACTGAGCACTTAGAAATCAGCATCAGTGGTAAAAACAATCGGTATCTCATTGAAGCCGTGGGTAAGCAAGCCGAGATAGAACAACTGGCTGAACGTATATCCCAATCCTTTATGGTTTCGGTGTGGCTGCTTGAAAGTCACATTAGAGAAGTACCTCACCGCGAAGGTACGAATCTGCCTCTAAAGAACATTCATCACCAATTACCGTTTTGTCTACATTGCCAACCTCGTTTTGGCGATAATCAATCTGCCGAGTTTGGTGATTGGCAATTAGCTTGTCCTATCTGTCATGGTGAAGATCAGCTAGAACAAGGCCTTGCTATTGAACTTGAACTGGTATGCCAAGATCTGCTTGAAAAGCGTAGTAGCACATTCAGTTATCAAAACCATACCTTGACGCTAAGCTTGGATGAACTTCCACCAGCATTAACGGCAAACCCTACACGCTCTCAGGTTCTCATTTGTAATCCTAATACCCTACCTCAGCATTTTATTGTGCCAGAACAACACGTATTAGCACTATCAAGCTTAGAGAAACCAAGAGTCACTGTAAGACCTAATCCAAACCAAACAACGTTGACTCGTGCGCTTTATGATATTGTCTTTGGTTATGATCGTATCTTAGCCATTGTTACCGAACGTTTGCGTCAATTAGGTGTTGGCTATGTCCATTACCACGCAGAGTGCTATCAGCCGTTAGTGACTTGGTTAAACGAGGGATGGTCTGAAGTTCAAGCTAACCCTAACGCATTTTCTATTACTCCGGTTCGTGCTGTTGAACCGCTGCATGAAGATGGTTGCTTCTCTCATATCAATGCGTTTTGGCATAAAGGTCGAATTCATTTTAACCACCAGCCGGTAGAGAATACGGTTAGCCATGAGCATATTGCTACCTGCGCCTTACTTGCTGGCGGTATAGATCATAGTGATAGCCGAAATAGCGCCGTAATTTACTTTGGTGAGGCGGGATTTGACGAGATAGTCACAGAAGATAAATTTACTCGAACTGAGACTTTCCTTCGTCAACAACCGATGTCGACTTTTGGTTATGATCTGATTGCTCAATTAGAACAAGCGGATCAAAAGACTATTTTGGATAAATTTAAACAACAATATCCAGAACAATACCAAGCACTGCATCAGCTTAATTTGGCAGGTTTTGAGCAAAAACTGTCAGGCATCTTCGCTATTGCAGCAACCGTTTTGGGTCTCGATGGTCAAAATATTTCCGAACTCAATGACCGTTTGCAAGCGCAAGCCATGAGTTATCCTAACTATCGCGGTGAACAAATCGACTTTGATATCGATCCAGATGCCGAAGGTCGCTCTATTGATTGGAAAAAAATGGTCGGTAGCCTAATGAGTTATCGTCTGATCACAGAAGAGCATGATATTCCCCAATTAGCTTTCGGTATCTATGATTCATTGGCGGATAAGTTATCTAACTGGATTGAGCATCTTGATCAACAAGTTGGCGTAAAATCGGTCGTTCTTGCAGGTAAAGGGTTTACGAACGAAGTCTTTGCATGGCGCACAGCACTACGTATCGGTAAAAACTACCCTATCAATATTAACCGCAAGTTAGATCTTGAAGGTGCCAATATTAGTGCTGGTAGCCTTTATCTAAAAGTTCGTCGTAAATAATAGATAAAACCGACCGAACATAAATCAAAATAAGCCTTTGTTCGTTTGAACTGGGCTTATTTTTTTACCTTGCGTTTACTGTTATCCTTTTACCACAGCTTGTCTTATCGATTTCACATAATGAAAAAAATTCAGCCAGCAAAAACATTACAAAACGTCATTAATAGCGCGATCTACCATCTCAATTTACGCGATCACAGCATTTCAGAACTTAAAACAAAGCTTGAAGCGAAAACAGATAATCAAGAATGGGTTGATACGGTTATCGCCCAAATGAAAGGCTATGGTTATCTAAAAGAAGATCTCCCTTTTGCGATCCACTTTTGTGAAACCAGTTATGCCAATGAGTATGGCAAACGCTACATGATCGAGAAACTAAAGCAAAAAGGCATCAGTGAAACCGATATTACCGATGCATTAGAACGTGTGAGTCATCAACAACAACGCTCTGAGTACGATTTGGTTGTTGAACGATTAAGCCGCATCGAAGATTTCAGCCATACAACTAAAGAAAAGGTCTTTAATACACTGCTCAAACGAGGTTTTAGTTTAAATGATATTACCCATGCCATTGCTGAGCATCCAGCAGGTAATACGTTACTCGAAAAAGCGGTCATTAAAGGTCAAAATGCCAACCTGCGTAATGAGATCATCAAACTTGCGAAAAAACTCAAAGGAGCGGCATTAATTCGTCGCGAGCTGTCGATGAAACATATTGATGTCAGTGAATTTGACCAGATAATTGATGAATTAACACAATCAGGTGAAATTGATTTTTACGCCAACTGTATCACCCTACTGGCCAAAAAACGTTATGACTTAACCGATTATAAAGAGAAAAACAAAGCCTATGCGTATTTAAGCTCACACGGCTTTAGTTCAGATGAAATCAAATGCGCTTTTGAATAACAACATCTGTCGATCGCGTTAAGTCACTACCCATATCTAGAGCAGATACGCCATTTGTAAACGTGCCTCACCCTCACCAAAATAGTCGAGCTCTTCAGCGATCACTTGAAAGCCAACCGATTGATATAGAGTCAATGCGGCTTGGTTTTCGGGATCAACCGTTAACAATAGACGATCATAATGATCTTTACTCTTTTCAATCACATGATTTAATAACGATTTTGCAACGCCTTGCCCACGAGCTAACTTTGAGACGGCTAAAGATAAAATCCAACAGTCTCGACTTGCTGTATTGAGTGCCGGCACAGATAAGATAAAACCTAAATTATCCGCCCCTTTCTTTGCAACAAATAAATTTTGTGACCAACAATCATAAGCTTGTCGAAAAAAGAAATGTGGATAGCCATGATCGGCAAAGGCTTCCGCTTCCAATTGATATATTGAGTGAATATCTTGTTTTTCTGCACAACGAATAACGAACGATGACACGGCTGACAACCTCTTTAATATTTATGCGTAATTAATCATAAAATATTCAATAAGAACAGTATTTATTGGGGCTGAAACGCGGATTTTTCCAGAATTTTTATCAATTTATAATGATATATGCTTGCATCAGCGGGTACATCACCATTTGGATAAGCTAACGTTCGCTCAATTTTAAGTCGGTAAGTATAACCAGGTTCAAAATCAAACCCGTCAATAGAATCGTAAAATAATTGCTCATTTACTACTAAACACTTCATTGGCGTGATACCAAAGCAGTCCGTTTTCTGCGGCCCGACCGTGACTTCCATTGTTTTTGATTGCCTGTCGGAGCTGCAAGACACAAGAAAAAACAATGCAAAAAGCACCGAGAAAAACACCACTGAGAAGAACTTCATAATCTACATCCAGTCATTGCTTGTATACATAAAGCGTAGACAATGAAAGAAAAAACAATCCATAAAATGCGGCATACTGAACATCCTGATTTGATGCTTATTATTTGCTCATCACAAAGTCCAGCGCTAACATTTGTACTAACACCAACAAAGGAATACATCATGGACACTAGAATTCAATTTCGTGTTAATGAGGAAACTAAACGTCTTGCTCAACAAATGGCAGAAAGCCAAGGTCGTACATTGAGTGATGCTTGCCGAGAACTAATAGGACAACTTGCAGAACAACAAAGAAAAGTATTATCCCATGATGCGTGGCTAACCGAACAAGTAAACCTCGCATTTGAAAAATATGATCAGGGAAAGTCAGTTTTTATTGAACATCAAGTAGCTAAATCTCAAATGGAAGAGCGTAAAGCTAAAATACGGAATCGAGGTAATAGGTGAATTTATTGGAAGATAATATCAAACTCAGGCAACCTGCCAGATTAGAAAAACTGACACATTGCCCGTTATACAAAAGCGCTTCATACTTAATAAAGAGAGGTTAACCGTACTAATATAGTTAAACTGACTCTACTTCTAGCTGCATTAGCATCAAGTCTTCACCATCTAAAACTTGGGTCTGAAAACTTCCGCAATGCTGACAAGCAATACTGCGCTCACTGTGAGTTGACTCTTGACCACAATCTCGACAGTGCAGAACTAATGGTTGTTCGGTAATTTCAAGAACAGCATCATGACAGATCCCTTCTAGCTTAAAGGTTTCAAAAGCTGTTCTTAATAAAGCAGGCTCAACACCACTTAAGATACCGACTTTAATCGCTACCCGAGTTACCTTGTTGGCATCATTTGCTATCGCTTGCTCTTCGCACTGCTCTATCAACGCGCCAACAATCGAATATTCGTGCATAGTCTCTTACTCGATCACTTAGTAATGAGGTTATTTTGCAGCCATTGTGCTAGCGGCTTTAGTGTGTCGATATCTTTAACCGAGATCTGCATCACTTCAACTTCAGGATTAAGTTTACGTAGCTGAGCGTAAGCATCTTCCATATCAAAATCAAAGTACGGCATCAGATCGCATTTTGTAATCAACACAAGATCTGCACGGCGGAACATTACCGGATACTTCTCAATTTTATCGTCACCTTCAGGAATAGAAACTAATACGATATTTTTATGAGTACCCACATCATAACTAGCAGGACAAACCAAGTTACCCACATTTTCAACAAAGCAGATATCAAGCTTCTCTAAATCGATGTGATGTAACGCACCATGAACCATAAAGGCATCTAAGTGACACGCAGAGCCAGTTTGAATTTGGTATGCTTCAATGCCAGCTGCTTTTAAACGATCAGCATCACGAGAAGTTTCTAGATCCCCTTCTACAACCGCATATGTTAGCTCTGTACACTGTTGAAGATGCTCTAACAATGTTGTTTTACCACTACCAGGGCTGCTCATTAAGTTAAATGCTGTGACATTGTTTGCTTCAAAATGCGCACGATTATGAGCCGCCTCCATATCATTTTTATCTAAAATTTTATGGATAACAGATAACGTCTTCTTATCATTTAACTGAGGATTACTTTGTAAATTGTGGTCATGATGATGGTGATGACCAGCTCGAGGAAGAGAACAACCGCAATCTTGACACATAACGTAGCTCCAAATGGTGACAAAACGGATAAAATCGAACAACGAAATATATTGATTCAATTTCTATGTTGCCATTATCTATTCCAGTAAGAAATAATGCAATTTGTTAGACAAATAAATCACTCAAACTCACTGAAATAATAGTGAAATTATCATCTATATTCATTTTATCTATCCAATGCTATTCCTATTTGCTTATAGCCACTGCAAAATAATGTTTCTATTTTATTCAGCTTAGCTTCAGTCTTTATGACATTACACTGACAAATATCGAAACGATTAAGCATAATTTGTAAGCATCAACTTCATATAAGCACGAAGAGAAATATAATGACTAATATGACAAAACAGCCTGGTATCAAATCGAAGCTAGTTAAACTTGCAGCACCTATTGCTCTTGCGTGCGCATTTAGCGTATCAGCAGCGCCAGCAGCAACTAACTCGGCACCAGCAAAACCACAAATTTCGGCACAGGTACAACAGGCAGCTCAACGTGTAGGTCAGATCCAACAAGAGCTAGCTACTATTCGTAATAAAACGCTTAAAGCAAATCCTAAGCTAGTTAAAGATATTAAAGCTTACGAAACTGCATTCGATAACAAAGCAAAAGCACTTGGTTATCACCCAGATCAAGAGCTAAAGCGTCTACGTGAAATTCAAACTAAAGCTCGTGATCAGAAAACTACTGATGCACAGCGTAAAGACCTTGCGAAAGAGTTTGCTTCAATTCAACAGAAGCTTATCAAGCAACGTCAAACAATCATGAGCGATCCAGCTATCTCTAAGATGGAACAGCAGTTAGAGAAAAACACTATCACTGCAATGAAGAAGCAGGATCCTAAAACAGACAAACTACTAAAAGAACTTGATTCTCTAATGGCGAAATTTAAGCGCTCATAATCATTCTTTTAAGTTATTGATGACAAACAAAAGCTGACCTCTTGTGTCAGCTTTTTTTATGGATTTCTTTTCTATCATTACAGCTCTTGAGCTATCAACAACATCTCAACCTATATGCTTATTCAGGTCACTTTAGGCATAACAAGTAGGAGGAAGACTCCATCCTCTCACACCACTATACAAACGAGGATCGCATGCGGTAGTTCTAAATATATTTTCAGCGACTCATACTCATATTGCTATGAGTAAAGCTTCAGTCTCTTTATAGTCGTTTTATCGCTGTTTTATATACTTCGTTTCTTTCACGTTTACCAACTGCGATCACTATAACAACAATATCTTTATCACGTACTTCGTAAACAAGCCGATAACCTGCACTTCTTAATTTAATTTTATAGCAGTTCGGCATATTACTCAGCTTTGAAGCTAAGACGTGTGGATTCTCTAAACGCTCAACCAATTTCTTTTTGAATTGCATTTGTATATTAGTGTTTAGTTTTTTCCATTCTTTTTGTGCTTCTTCTTTAATAGCTAATCTATAAGTCACTAATATCGATCTCAAATTCTTTTGAATTGCGACGTTTTCTTACGAGATCTGCAAGCTCAACATCTTCTAATTTATCTAAGAGCATTTCATACGCATCGGCAGGGATGCAATAAAAAGCTGGCTGGTTATGATTCAAAACAGCGACAGGAAAGCCATCCGCATCATTAACTACAGACATCGGATTTTTCTTTAATTCACTGATACTAATAGTGTTGTCAGCTAAAACTTGATGAATCGCCACATTTTTCTCCTAAATTGACGAGGATAGCATTTAAAATTTACATCTAAATTTAGTACTAATTATAGTCTTTTTTATATAAAATCCAATTTTTCCGCAACAAAAATCAAGCATCATATACTTAATACATGAGATTAAGATAATTCACGTTTTCTTGCGGGCATTAGTAAATAAGTGCAGGACAAAGCAAGTTTAAAAGACCATTTAATTGATTAGCAGAAAAAGCGGGGAGCTGTTCAACGGCTTGTCTTAAAAACATAAAAAAATCCAAGTGCACTAAATACACTTGGATCCCTTTTATCTGTTCTGTTTAATGAAGCTCATTACAAAGACTTCATTTCTATCAAACTGTCTTTATAGTGGAATAGCTTGATTTGCACTTAAACGCTGCATACCACGAACAATTTTTGCTAACCATGCCAGTACGGCAATACCTGCAATGCCAGCACCAATAAATGGTAATACGTGCAAAATTTTATCTAGGATATCACTGTGAATCCAGTATTCAGCACCAGCAGCCATGCCCGTTGTTGTTGCCGCAGTTACACCAAGAACCACAAAGAAAGTGAAGAACAAAAAGAAACTGCGAATAATGGTGTAATAGTGACTGTAAGTTAACTCATCAGTCCCCTTATTCATCTTGTAACCTGCATAAATAATGGCAATGATGCCAGATACAAGCAAAGTAAACGGAGTCAGAAAGCTAGCAATGTAGGCAAACCATACGCCTTTTTTATTATCTTCAGTCATATTTTTAGATCCATAACGATACTATAACTGTGTAATTATCACATGTATCGCCAGATCATCAAGTTTCGCTCAGTATTTGAATGATCAAGATCAATGCTTTATTTTTTCTGTCTGCTAGGGTCAGCTAAAACACCCTAGGCTCCAAATGATAGCGCCATAAAAGGCAAAATATCGGTTGTTTTTAAAACAGAAAAACCCAAGTGAGCATCTTGGGTTTTTGGATATTACAGAGATAACAGGCTTACAGTTTTTCAGACGGTTCTTGGATCTCAGAGCCATCTTTAATTCTGCGATGCCCTTCTGTTAAGTGGACAAAATCAATCAGATCATCACCACTCACTTGGAATGCTTTACCAAAGCCTTTTACAAACAGGCCGTGTGTTGGCTTAAGTCGAAATAATACAAAATCCTCTAAGCCGCTGAGCCCTTCAACAATCTCGCCAAAACGGTTAGTTAGACCATCAATAGCTAAAAGCCATGCAGCAGATTCTCTTTCGACTTTTTCAACATCTGCTTCAAAAGTCAAACGCTTGCGCGCATATAAAACCTTAGCTGTCTTTTCATCTTCGATCATCATAAGAGAGACGCGGGGATTTTCTAATAAGTTACGCGCATGCTTTGCAATTTGGCTAATCAATACATAATAGCCATCTTCTAATAATACAAATGGAGCATAACTTACGTTGGGTTGACCGCTATTATCAACCGTTGCTAATTGAAGCGTTAAACAACTGTCACGAAATTCTTTGATTTCTGGTTCCAGTCGACTTTGAAGGCGTTCTTGCTTTACTTGATTCATTACGAATCTTCTCCTAATTGTTTTAGTTTTTTAAACATCTCAATTTGTTCGGGAAAGAGTTGTCGCTTTTTATCTCGCCCTAAATAAACTTTAAATACACACTCCCCTTGAGCTGCAAAAAAGCCAATAAAGTAACTTTCTTGCCCCATAAAAGGTTTACTAACAAGCGCAATATCAGAGACCAAATCTAAGCGTAAATGACCATGAAGCTCACCGTCACGTCCCATCAAATTATAGTAGCCACGCGCTTCTTTACCTTTTGGAAACGGCGCTTTTACCTCAAAGATAGAGCCCATTGAATGGACAATCGTTGTAACCGGCCCCCACTGTGGCAATTGTTCAAGAATAGACTGAGCTAACTTGCCAGAAAGATGGCTGACCATAGATTCAGGAAATGATAAAACCACTTCACCTTCTGTCACTTTAAGTTGCTCTGCTAAGCTCATGGCATGTAAAGCAGGATCTTGTTCAAGTAATTGCGCCACTTGTTGTTTTAGTTCTTGTTGGGTAATAGTAGAAAACAAGATAACTCTCCCTATGTCTTTGTGATGTAAAGTTTAATAACTGGATTAAATAATTAGGCAGCCAGAGACTGATTCAATTGCTGTGTTATTGCTTCTATTAATGCTTGAGCTAAGGTTACAGCCCAAAACTGTCCTGCTAACGTTAAAGTGACATAGTGTGAGTTCACTTCAACTAAACCGTTTTCTCGCCATGCTTTAAACAGAGGTAAACAAGAAGAATATAGCCCTTTGCCTCCAATCGAATCTAGTGAAGATCGGCTAAGTACGCCTCGATCAAAACTGGCTTTAATTTCGGCATGGAGAGAGGCTTGATTTGCTTGTTTGGTCATCATTGCAATCGGTAATTCACCACGTTTAATCGCAGCTAAATAAGCATCTAAAGTACGATGTTGCATCATGCCAAAACCTGCAATATTGCCACCAGCACCTGCCCCTAGAGGTAAGACTTCTGCTGTAGTTTTTGCTAGGCTGTTATATAAGCTTCGCTCTCGATTATCACGAGCCCAATGATTTACACTGAGTTTGCGCATATGATGATGACTCATGTAATCATGCCCCATCAAAAACATGGTCGCTTTTGTTTGTGTATCAGCAGGTTCGGGGAGCTTGCCTTTATCAATAAGGTTTTTCATTGGAGTCCCACCCATTTCAATCAACTGATAGAGATCTACACCATGAGCGCCTGAGGCCATGAAATCTTCTAGGTCTTGTTGCCACACATCTAAAGTCTGATAAGGCAGTCCGTATAACAGATCAATAACGATCGGAGCTTGATCTGTCGCAGCCAGAGCAGCAACGCGATCGAGTACTACCTCTCGATCATCTAAACGCTTAGCTTTACGTCTTACTTGAGTATCAAAACTCTGAACACCAAAAGAGAAACGGTTAAATCCCCCTTCTAATGCAGAATCAAACATTTCATCACTGAATCGATTAATACGACCTTCAAGCGTTAATTCACAATCGGTAGTCAGTGGAAAATGTTTGCGAATCATCGTTCCTAATTGTTTAACTTGCTGTGCGGTTAAATCGGTTGGCGTACCACCACCAATATAGACAGCATGAAACGGTGCTGATTGGGTCCATGGCTGCTGTGCTTTTAATTTCAGCTCAATCATCAAAGCGGCAAAATAATCATCAATAAGTTGTTGGCTTGATGCGTATTGGAAGAAATTGCAGTAAGTACAGCGTACTCGACAAAATGGGATATGCACATAAAGGCAACGTTTTTTGACTTGGCTATAAGGTTCTAGCGATCTTTTTTTCTCCTCACTAAGTAAAGATAATCCTAAAGTTTGGTGTTGCTCAGCTGGAACCATTGTATTCATACCACCTGCATGTGCAGATTTCTTGCGACTAAAAGCAAAACGAAGAGGGTCTGGAGAATGCAAACCCAAAATACTTTCATCTAATTTATTTATATCTATCTGGTGTTCTTGATTCATTGAAATTCTAGTCTTTAAAAGCCCTTACCCATCAGCCATGATTCCCTATTATTGAATATGCTTAGTGATCATTAGCTGCCCTCAATATCTTCCTTTATCTCGACTATCTCGATGACGAACATGTCGTTTTGTTATACAAGTCTTTTCTATGCTCTTATTGAGAATGACTCTTAATTCGCTGCATAATAGTTTCGCCTGAATAATATTGCAAATGATAATTGATATTATTTTCATCTTATGGATAATGATAACGATTCTTAATCAATGGCGATGCTTGTTTATACTAGAATAGAATAAAACAGTGTAAAAACATGATCTTAATCCATCACGGATTATTATCACCATTAATCGCTATTTTTAACCTTTATGAACAACGTTGCTTTATTAGGTCATCAGATGGATACGACAAGATATGTAATAGCAGGTGCAGTTTCAGTCATTATTCATGGTTTGATTCTCTCTGCTGTGCCAAGCCAAAACGCAATAGCAATGCCAATAGGTAATCAAATAGCGCCTGTTTCTTTAAATCTAGTGACGGCACCTATTGCTCCGCTACCACCGGCTCAAGATGTTGCAAAAGCAGAAGTCAAACCGCAAAAATCTGTTAAAAAAACACAGCAAATTGAACAAAAAACAGCGGTAAAAAAACTAGTAAAAAAGACGACACCAACAAAGAAAGCGGCTAAGAAAGTAGCGAATAAAACAACAAAAACAAAAAAAGCGGAGCAAAAGCCGGTAGTAAAAAACCGTGATAGCAAGCCAGTAAAGAGTGCAACTAAACCACAACCTCAGAGCAAGCTGAAAAATGAAACAAGCCAAGTAGCTAATACCGCTAACAATAAAAAGGCACTGTTATCTAGTGGTACTCAATCTCCTGAATTAGTCAGCCGACCAACATTTGCCACTCGACCAGGGCCGGTTTCTTACCCAAGATTGGCAAAACGCCGAGGGATTCAAGGACAGGTAATGGTTGAGATCTGGATTGATCCAAAGGGTAAACAAATTAAACAAAAAGTGATCTCATCATCAGGTACAGAGATCCTTGATCAAGCGGCATTAACAGCCATTAAGAAGTGGAAGTTTTCTTCACATATCGTTGATGGGCAAGCTATTGCTCACCGCGTTCATATTCCTGTACGTTTTCAATTGGATTAATTATGGAATTTATCAACCAATATCAAGAACAGTTTGGTCTTATGGCCTGGCCCCTTTTTATCTGTTCACTGCTTACCGTCATGATTTTACTTGAGCGGTTTATTCAAGTTTTACTCTGTACTGGTGTTGGTAAAACCAAAATAAATCAAATACTCAACAATCAAAATCGCCACGATGAACAAGCATTGGATCATCTAGCTCAGCAATTGCAGAATCAGCGCCCTCTTCTGTATAAGGGGATCGCAATGCTGATTTCACATCGTCATTTTGCTAAAGCGCTACGTGAAGATGCCGCAGGTATGTGGCTACAACAAAAACGAACTCAATTACGCTCCGGACTCAAGCTCTTAAGTCTTATTGGCGTGATCAGTCCATTACTGGGTTTATTAGGTACCGTATTAGGTTTGATCGATATGTTTAAAGGCATTGCTATGACCACAGGCTCAGTTACCCCAAATGATCTGGCCGATGGGTTAGGTCTTGCGATGCGAACCACTGCCGCAGGCTTAATCATTGCACTACCAGCCATTACAGGTGCACAACTGCTCGGACTTTGGGCTGATAGCATTACCTCAAAACTTGAACACAGTTTAAATCGCTGCAATTTATGGCTGGAAGGGATCTCAGTAACAACAACTTGTGATAAGCCAGTTCAAGGTGAGGCTCTCTCATGATAAGCACAGGAAATAGCCGCTGGCAGGACGATGAGTTATCACCGGATCTTACCCCGTTACTCGATATTATTTTTATTGTAATGGTTTTCTTATTGTTAACAGCAAGCGTAAAAATTAAATCGCTGAATGTCGATCTCCCACAAACAGAAACACAAATACTGCAGACGACCTCTGCCGATCCTATAACCATTAACCTACTTGCCTCTGAACCTCATTGGGCTCTAGATGGAAATCAACAAAAAAGTTGGGAGGCTTTTTCAACAACCTTATTGGACGAAGTTAAAGCAAACCCATCGAAACCGGTTGTGATTGGGGCTGAGAAAACGGCCTCAGTCGAACAAATGTTAAAGCTTTTAGCGTTTTTACAAAAAAATGACATCAAGGCTACTCAATTGCTAATGGAAGAGGATAACAAAGCATGAGTCTAATTAAACCAGCACCAGTGTTTAAAACCGTATCTTTAGCTGTTGCTATCCTATTTGGAGCGACGTCAGCTTATGCACAAAACAATGACTCGCGTATTATCAGTGCCGGATCTGCAATTACTGAGATTATCAATGCCTTAGATGCCAGCGATCAACTGGTTGCTGTAGACAGTACCAGTCAAACATTGGTTGATACCAAGATGCCTAAAGTTGGCTATCATCGTCAATTATCAGCAGAAAATCTCATGTCACTCACACCAACTCGTATTATTGGTTCAAACGAAATGGGTCCAGAATCGACGCTCACCATATTGAAACAAGCTGGCGTTGCTGTGGATATCGTCAACTCAGGGAATACCGTTTCAGATCTTACTAAGCGAATTGAACAAGTTGCACAATTAACAGGTCACCAAAAACAAGCTGATGGGTTAGAACAAAAAGTGCAACATACTGTTCAAACATTAACGGATCATCTATCTCAACTTAAGAAACATCCTAATTTTAAAGAAAAAAAAGTTTTGTTTGTGATGATTCATGATGGGAGACCTGTCAATGTAGCAGGTAAAGGAACAACGGCAGATACCGTTATCAACCTTGCTGGAGCCATAAACCCGGCTGCTGCATTTGTTGAAAACTATAAACCTATTTCAACAGAAGCCATGCTTCAAATGCAGCCTGATATCATTTTATTGAGCTCTAGAACCGCGGCAACCATCAAAACGATGCCAGATCTAATTAAGAAGATTCCAGTACTAGCCCAAACACCCGCAGCGCAAAATAATGCATTAGCTGTGATAGATGGTACAGCGCTTATTGGTGGTCTCGGTATCCATAGCCTCAACGAAGCGGCTCGATTATCAAATGTTTTCTATCCAACTGTGAATCAGTAACAGATAACGAAATTTCAGTAAAATAATTATCATCAGAGGGAGCATCTGATTCCCTCTCTTTTCTCCTATTTATAGTTTGAGTTTTTATGGGAAATCAACGTTTATCCATCCGCTCCCTCTACCCTATTGGCTTTGGCCTTTTACTACTCGCCATCGTCAGTTCTATTGTTATTGGCCCAATGTCTATTAGCTATAGTGATAGCATTAAAGCCTTACTGCCTTGGCATACCGAACTGCCAAATCATATCAGCTTAGTTATCAATCAGATTCGTCTACCGAGAACTCTGCTCTGTATTATGATTGGAGCAATTCTCGCCATTTGTGGTGCGGTAATGCAGGGGCTATTTCGTAATCCACTTGCTGATCCCGCCATCATTGGGGTAACAGGTGGTGCAGGGCTTGGGGCTGCGTTAGCGATCATTGTATTTGCACCTATTGCAGCGCAATTTCCCACCATTTTAAACTTAGGCGCAATCCCTCTGTTTGCCTTTATTGGCGGTGTTATCAGTACTTTCTTTGTTTATCGTTTAGGTACTGGAACTAATGGAACATCGGTGACTGTGATGCTGTTAGCGGGGGTGGCAATCTCAGCAATATCAGGCGCGGGCTTAGGCTTACTTAATTATGTTGCCGACGATCAAGCGCTTCGTGATTTCTCTTTATGGTCAATGGGTTCATTAGCTGGCGCAACGTGGTCAGGGATCGCTCTAGCAACCGTATCTTTTGTTGCACTGTTTTTCTTTTTCTATCGTAAAGCCAATGCACTCAATGCTTTTTTATTGGGCGAATCAGAAGCCAAGCATATGGGCGTAAATGTCCAACGCCTTAAAAAACAGTTAATCATTACTTGTGCCGCAGGTGTTGGCGTTACCGTGTCACTAACAGGTCCGATAGGGTTTATTGGCCTTATTATTCCTCATCTGGGACGAATGCTAATTGGACCAAACCATAAAAACTTAATTCCGGTATCAGCCCTATTAGGCGCCTTCATTTTGTTACTTGCAGATATGATTGCTCGTACCGCTTTTGCTCCTCAAGAGTTACCAGTTGGTATTATCACTGCCATCATCGGTGCTCCCTTCTTTATTATGTTATTGATCCAGCAAAAAGGACGTATGGCATGAGCAGCACACTATCCTCTCATCACGCAATAGCACTAAAAGCTTCTAACCTTCATTTGCAGCTGGGCAGAAAGACCTTACTAGATAATGTTGATTTAGAAATAAGGTCTGGGCAAATAACCGCGCTGTTAGGTCCAAATGGTGCCGGTAAAAGTAGTCTACTGAAGGTATTAAACGGTGAAATAACGCCAAATTCAGGATCGATTGAGATCTTTTCAAGACCCAAAGATCATTGGCCATCTGAATTATTGGCAAAACACATGGGTATATTGCCGCAGCACAGTACCCTATCGTTCTCATTTCTTGCTCATGAAGTTGCAGAGCTTGGTGCGATGCCTTTAGCAATATCAAATCATCAAGCGCAACAACTAGCGGCTAAGAATATGGTTAAAGTTGGTGTGGATCATCTCGCAAACAGGCTTTATCCAACGCTATCTGGCGGGGAAAAACAGCGCGTTCATTTTGCCAGAGTATTAACCCAGTTATCGCACTCTGGCGAACAATGTATTTTAATGCTTGATGAACCCACATCTGCTCTTGATCTTGCTCATCAACATCATACTTTAGAGATTGCACAAGCGCTTTCACAACAGGGTGCTGCCGTTATCATTGTTATTCATGATCTGAACTTAGCCGCTCAATACGCGGATCGTTTGATCATTTTGAACCAAGGCAAAATTCAAGCTGATGGTACGCCATGGCAAGTACTAACCCCAACCGCAGTCGAAAATGTTTACGGCTGGCCAGTTCAAGTTATCGCTCATCCAGAACATAACTACCCGGTTATTTTGGCTTAATGTCTCTGTTATGAGCAGAAATTGTGCCATTAATCGATAAAACCAATGAATATTTACGTTTAATTACATTCAAATTTATTGATGCCTATCAAGTATTTTCCGCTTCAAGCACAGAAACATTGCACTCGCGCAGACTCTAGGTAAAATGTGATCGCAAGCGATTACACAATGTAATAGAATCGTATAATATTCACTTATAGCACTTGTTATCAAAAAGCCGCTCTTTATGGTGCGGCTTTTTAGCTTTTAGCGGGTTTCACAATACAAACCCGATTACTTGCTTAATCATCTAAACTTTAGCTAATTATTAGAGATTAAAAGCAAGATTAACTGTGTGGTGATAACAAACTGAATAGCCAGAGAGACTCAACGTAGAGCTGGCTAACCAATTTGATATCGAAAGAATTGCGGTCTGACTCTAGACCCCCATTATTAGAAGAATAACTATGGCAACGATTAAAGATGTTGCACGTATGGCTGGTGTTTCAACGACGACAGTCTCTCACGTGATCAATAAAACGCGCTTTGTCGCAGAAGCAACACAAAAGAAAGTTATGGCAGCGGTTGATGAGCTTAATTACGCTCCAAGTGCTGTTGCTCGCAGTTTAAAATGCAATACAACCCGTACAATCGGTATGTTGGTAACTAAATCAACCAACCCATTCTTTGCTGAAGTTGTTCACGGTGTTGAAGAGTACTGTTATAAAGAAGGTTATACGCTTATTCTGTGTAATACAGAAGGTAACCTATCGAAACAACAAGATTACCTTCGCATGCTAGCAGAAAAGCGTGTCGATGGTCTGCTTGTTATGTGTTCCGATCTGGATGAGAAACTGCTTGAGTTGCTAGAACGCAAAAAAGATCTGCCTATGGTTATCATGGATTGGGGCCCAGAGTCACCACATACAGATAAAATCCAAGATAATGCAGAGCATGGCGGCTATATTGCAACTAAACACTTTATTGAAAATGGCCATACCAAAATTGGTTGTTTGTCTGGTCATGAAGACAAGTCAACCTGTCGCGAGCGTCTTAAAGGCTTCCGTAAAGCGATGGCAGAAAGCAATCTATCTGTAAATGAAGATTGGATTCTTGAAGGTGATTTTGAGTGTGATACGGCAGTAAAAGCGGCGCAAGACTTTATCGCGATGACTGAACGTCCAACGGCTATTTTCTGTTTTAATGACATTATGGCTATGGCGATGATCAGCACATTTGAACAAGCAGGATTACGAGTTCCTGATGATATTTCAATTATTGGCTATGACAATATCGATTTAGCGCCATATTTTTCACCGCCATTGACAACAATCCATCAGCCAAAACGTCGTTTAGGTAAAACGGCTGTTGAAATTTTAATGGATCGCGTCAAAGATAAGAATCATGAGCGTCAAACTTTTGAAATGGCGCCTGAGCTCGTTATTCGTAAGTCGGTAAAGAATCTTAATTAATTGGGAATCTATTCCAAATATGAAGCCAATATTCAATATTGGCTTTTTTTATATAAAAAGAAAGACTAAACAGGTCTAATCAGTTTAATGAATTAAAATTTATTCTGTATTCATTTTACCTTAACCAAATTACGATTTAAAAAAAGGTTAATAATAGGATATGTTCGTAACACTTTATTCTTAAAGCGCTTTTTTGGCTGATAATTAAACATTTCTTATGCATCTATATTACTCATTTTAAATTATTAACTGAATCAACATCACAAATTTTGCAACTTCATATAAAAAATATTAAGCTATCTACGTTAACCTTTATCAGTTACGAACAGGGCAAACTATCTTGAAAGAGATAGGACGCAAAGCTTCCGGCCTAAAAGTTTATATACATAAACTCATGGTAGCGGGGTTGCCGATAATCAAAATATCAATGTCATGAATCTTAGGGTTTCTGACAGAATATTTAGTTATTCTGATAATCTAAATCCCCGCTCTGATGTTAGGTGACTCATGATTATTTTCACCGAGAAGAAGCATGGACAAACCAGTATTAAAAAACACGTTAAAATTATTTGAATGTTTTGGGCGTATCAAATCACGCTCTATGTTTGGAGGTTTTGGTATATTCGCGGGTGATACTATGTTTGCTCTGGTAGTAAACAATACGCTACATCTACGGGCCAATTGCCATAATGAAGGGGAATTTAAAGCACTGGGACTAAAACCCTATATATATTACAAAAAAGGATTTCCAGTTGTCACAAAACATTATGCCATTCCTGACTATTGGTGGGATGATACTCAATGCTTAATCAAGCAAGGTGAACTCTCTCTCCAAGCGGCAGAAAAGGATAAGGAATCCAAATCAAAAGCAACACCTAATCGAATTAAAGATCTACCTAATCTACGCTTAACCAATGAACGCATGTTAAAAAAAGCAGGAATTGAAACCGTTGAGCAATTATTTGCTGTTGGTGCTCTTGATGCATTTAAAGCACTACAGTCATCTCAAGGAGACTCTTTAAATCTTGAACTATTGTGGGCACTTGAAGGAGCTATCAGTGGTCAGCATTGGTCAGTAATTACTGAACAGCGTCGCCATGAGCTACTTTCGTCATTAAATTAAAAACAATACTCACAATACGTTGGCTAAATTAACACTTAAGTAGAGAGGCTATTATCAGCCTCTTTTTTTATCAAACAAGTTACATAACAACTGATTAATATATTAATAATCTTATATATCTAGGTTAAAACCACCCATTAAATATAAAACACAGTTTTTAAAAAATAATCATATACAGACATACAAAAAATAAATACAACTAAAGTTTATTGAACAAAGTCACAAAGTTTACACCCACCTTACATCAAAACTACCCTTCACTCATTTTTCCGATAATATAGTTATAGTTTGAGGCTTATATAGGAATACGGGCACTCAAATAATTAAATACTTAGAGATGCTAA
Organism: Photobacterium damselae subsp. damselae; assembly: GCF_038086725.1. Classification (NCBI taxonomy): domain Bacteria; kingdom Pseudomonadati; phylum Pseudomonadota; class Gammaproteobacteria; order Vibrionales; family Vibrionaceae; genus Photobacterium; species Photobacterium damselae. The sequence goes on along the minus strand of NZ_CP146970.1, from coordinate 1,494,314 downwards.
TGTTGTATGAGGCGATTATGAGTTGTTCCAACCCATTTCCAGGACAAACTACAAATATTTTTAAAGACAAGTTTTGTAAATGGCCAAGACTACTTCAAATTAGTATCGTTCTCTCTTTTCTACCTATTTTTGCCGTTCTCATTGCAGTAAAGCAAAATATAGCCTCATTACAATCACTCTCTGATACCATTGTCGTGATGGGTTTTTTAAATATCTTTCTTCTTGTTTGGGGTTTGATCCTATTTTTTAAGGCTCGCAAACATTGGTATCGTAATTACCACATAGGGAAAAGCCTATTGGTTGCGGTTCTTCCGGTTTTTTTGAGTGGTTATATCCTCATCAACGATCTTCCTGATAATCGTACCGTGCAGCAAGAAACCTCTAAAGTTGTAGAATTTTCCATCAACTAATCGATTTTTAAAGATTTTTTGCTTTTGCTGAAATAAAAACGCGCTACCCTCGGTCTTTGTTGCTAATTCAGTACACTTTGACAGTAAGGGTTGTCCGTGCGCATTCAAGCTAAGAAAAAATATTCCATCTTTATCCGCCCATTACTTTGGTTACAAGAACGACACTATGGTAGCGTTTTAAATCCAGCCAAGTTATGGGGACGTAAGCCAACACTATTTTGGCTTGTTGCAGGATTTTTTGGATACTTAGACCGCTCGAAATCCCCACTATCTCCTGTCTTACGTTCATTAGTCTGTGTTCGTGTATCACAGCTAAATGATTGTGCCTTTTGTGTTGATGCTAATGGAATGAAGCTTGCTGAACGCTGTAATTCTGTTGATAAAATCAAACAACTTGCACATTGGCAAGAGAGTGAACTATTTTCGGATCAGGAACGTGCTGTTCTCGAATACACCGAAGCCATGACCATTACGGGTTCGAAAGTGACAGAAGATATGATCGCAACATTAAGTCAATGGTTTAATGAAGATTCGCTTGTAGAGTTAACGGCTCTTATTGCGTTTCAGAATTTATCTGCCAAGTTCAATACAGCACTTGATGTTCCTGCTCAAGGTTTTTGCTCGTTACCAATTCAACCAAAAGCAGAGCAAAAAAAGAGTCAGGATAATAGCGATATTTAAACGTTTAATTGAGGTCTGTTTATGGACAAAAGAAAACTCTTTTTATTTGGAATAGTCGCTGCTGTGATCGGAGTATGGCTATATTTTGATTTAAGCCAGTACTTCACGCTAGAGCAAGCAAAAGCACAGCAATTAGCACTTCAAGATACGATACATACACATCCTGTTTGGGCAAGTATGGTTTTCTTCTTTGCTTATGTTGCAGTCACGGCCCTCTCTCTGCCAGGAGCGGCGATCATGACTCTGCTTGGGGCGGCTTTATTTGGATTTTGGTGGAGCCTAATACTGGTTTCCTTTGCCAGTACTATTGGAGCAACCCTTGCGTTCTTATTCAGTCGCTTTATTTTACGCGATTGGGTACAAACTAAATTTGGTTCACGCTTATCGGCAATCAATGAGGGAATCAAAAAGCAAGGTAGCTTTTACTTACTCAGCCTTCGCTTAATTCCAGTGTTTCCTTTTTTCCTAATCAACTTATTGATGGGACTAACACCAATAAGGGCTAAACAGTTTTTCTTTGTTAGTCAATTGGGCATGCTACCCGGAACGGCTGTTTATGTTAACGCAGGAACACAGCTCGGAGAAATTAACACTCTTTCTGGGATTATCTCTTTGCCAGTACTGATTTCACTGGCGTTGCTGGGTCTATTCCCTCTCATAGCAAAAGCGGTGATGAATCAAATTCAAGCGCGTAAGATCTATCAAAAATGGCAAAAACCGGCTTCGTTTGACCAAAATATGGTAGTAATTGGTGCTGGTTCCGGTGGTTTGGTGAGTGCTTATATTGCTGCGGCAGTAAAGGCAGAAGTTACTCTGATTGAAAAGCATAAAATGGGTGGCGATTGTCTTAATACGGGTTGTGTCCCTTCAAAAGCACTGATTCGCGCTGCTCACAATATGGCCGAAATCCAACGTGCCGCTGAGTTTGGGGTTTCAACTGGTCCTATCACCGTTGATTTTAAACAGGTTATGACGCGAGTACAAAATGTTATCAGTAAGATTGAGCCACATGACTCTATCGAGCGATATCGTTCTCTTGGCGTTAATTGTATTACGGGTGAAGCATCCATTCGTTCTCCTTGGGAAGTTGAAGTCAATGGTAAAATCATTACCACAAAAAATATTGTTATTGCTACAGGTGCTCGTCCATTAGTTCCTAATATTCCGGGCTTACAATCAGTAAACTATTTGACCTCTGATACCGTATGGTCGCTGCAAGAACAGCCACAAAAACTTTTGGTATTAGGCGGTGGACCAATTGGGTGTGAATTAGCTCAAAGTTTTGCTCGCCTTGGCACAAATGTCACATTAGTTGAAATGGCTCCACAATTATTGATTCGTGAAGACAGTGATGCGGCAAAATTAGTCCAAGATAGCCTTATTGCAGATGGGGTTGAGATTAAACTGGAGCACAAAGCTATGCGTTTTGAATCCATTGTCGATGCAAATGGAAAAACAATGGGGAAAGTGTATCTTGATTTTCATAATGAGCAGCAGGTAACCGTTGAATTTGATGCCGTATTACTTGCTCTAGGTCGAGTTGCGAATGTTCAAGGCTTTGGCTTAGAAGAGTTAGGGATTACAACAACAGCAAGAGGTACTGTTGAAGTTAATGACTACCTCCAAACCCAATACCCTAATATATATGCTGTTGGTGATGTTGTCGGTCCATATCAACTTACACACGCAGCAAGTCATCAAGCGTGGTATGCCGCTGTTAATGGACTATTCGGGCAATTTAAACGCTTTAAAGCCGACTATTCTGTTATGCCTGCAGCAACCTACACATCTCCAGAAGTTGCTCGGGTTGGCCTTAATGAGAAAGAGGCAACCGCACAAGGTATTGAGTTTGATGTTGTCACCTATGGCATTGATGATCTTGATCGAGCGATTACAGATGGAGAAGATCATGGTTTTATCAAAGTTATTACCCCAAAAGGTAAAGATACCATCTTGGGGGCGACCATAGTTGGTGCAAATGCAGGCGATCTTCTAGCTGAATTTACCTTAGCGATGCGCCATAATCTTCGATTAAACAAAATATTAGCCACCGTACACCCCTACCCAACTATGAGTGAAGCGGTAAAATATACTGCCGGTGTTTGGAAACGCAACAATGCTCCCGAAAAATTATTAGAATGGGTCGCAAAATATCATCGCTGGATGCGTAAATAAGGATTGGATGCTTTATGTTAACAAAATCATTTAAACACATAGCCTGCGCATTATTAGCCAGCTTTTCTCTACTTTCTTACGCACAAGGAAATGATTCCAAGCAGGACCTCACTTCGCCGTTACATGACAACTGGCAACATATTGTCGCAAAAGCTAAAGGACAAACAGTCTATTTTAATGCTTGGGGAGGCAGCCAAGAGATCAATGAATATCTACGCTGGGCTGACCAAGAGTTGCAACAACAATATGGTGTCACGCTAAAGCAAGTTAAAGTTGCCGATATCTCCGAAACGGTACAGCGGCTAGTAGCAGAGAAAGCGGCTGGAAAAAACCATGATGGCAGTGTTGATATGGTCTGGATTAACGGCGAAAACTTCCGAACCATGAAACAAAATAATCTTCTTTTTGGTCCTTTTGTTCATCAGTTACCTAATTGGGCATTAGTGAACAAGAAGCTTCCCGTCGAACAAGATTTTACACAAGCAACAGAAGGTTACGAAGCGCCATGGGGAGTTGGTCAGCTAGTCTTTATCTATGACAGCGCTAAGTTGAGTAACCCACCTAGGAGTTTTGCTCAGCTATTAACTTTTGCTCAGCAACACCCAGGAAAAGTAAGCTATCCTAAGCCGCCAGAATTTCATGGCAGCAGTTTCTTAAAAGCAGCATTGCTTGAATTAACGCCTGATAAAAAGGCCTTATATCAACCTTTAGTATTGCCACAGGATCAAGCAAAGTTTGATCGTGTTACAGCTCCACTTTGGCACTATTTAGATCAGTTACACAAGGTCGCATGGCAGCAAGGTAAAAAGTTCCCTTCAGGATCGGCTGAGATCATGCAACTACTCGATGATCAGCAACTTCTATTAGCCGTTACCTTTAACCCAAATGCCGCAAAAGCCGCTATTGAAAATGGTAATTTAACTGAAACGGCTAAAACTTATGCTTTTGACCAAGGAGCATTAACCAATGTGCATTTTCTTGCTATACCTTGGAATGCGCAGGCCAAAGAGGGAGCGATGGTTGCAATCAACTTCTTAATGAGCCCACAAGCTCAGGCAAGAAAAGCTGATACAACAATTTGGGGCGATCCAACGGTGCTAACCACTCAAGCATTGCAGAAAGATCAAGCTAAAGGCCAATCAACATTCCAACTTTATAAAGCCATTTCTGAACCAGATCCGAGCTGGCTAACCGCTATTGAACACGAGTGGCAACAGCGTTACGGTAACTAAATCATAACGGATATCTCACCCAATCTAACCCAGTAGATACTCATAAAATACTGGGTTAGATTTTTATCAAAATCGTCAAGAACCTTTTATGCGTCGAAGCTTATTCATACTAACAATCATTATTGTTTTTCTGCCTATAATACCTGGGTTATTTGGCGTCATCTTACCTGCATTTTCTTATATCCCAACCTTGGGGTTACACCATATTTCACTTCAAGGCTTTTATCAGGTATTTCAATGGCCTCATGTTACAGATTCCATTGTCATTACCGTTTGGAGTGGGCTGATTAGTACCGCTATTTCACTCTATTTAACCTATTCTTTTTTAAGACTATTTTGGCATACAGTTCAATGGAAAAAACTGGAAGCATGGCTATCACCGCTGCTTGCCATCCCCCATGTTGCTTTTGCTATTGGTTTAGTTTTTTTAGTCAGTCCAACAGGATGGCTTAATCGTTTATTGGATTTAATCAGCTCGAAACTGGCGATCATTAATCTGGCTCAAGACCCTTATGCTCTTGGGTTGATTTTGGTTCTAACAATCAAAGAGACACCTTTTCTTATTTTGATGAGCATTGCTGTATTACAACAACTTAATACGCCGCAATTAGTTCGAATTAGTGCCAGTCTCGGTTATTCACCCCAACAAGCATGGCAAAAAGTGATTTTTCCGCAATGGCTACCAAAAATTAGACTCCCCCTTTATGCGGTTATTGCCTATGGTTTATCTGTGGTCGACTTAAATCTAATCATTGGACCAAGTCAACCAAGTTCATTTTCGGTATTGGTTTGGCAGTGGTTTAACGACAGCGATTTATCTTTACTACCCAGAGCAACGGCGGGGGCACTCGTTTTACTGCTTATTGCCGGTATCGTGTTATGTGTTGTCCGTAGTCTGGAGTGGGTTATTCTCCATCACAGACGACACTGGCTGATTAAAGGGACAAATAGCAAAAGTGCAAATAGCGATTATCCACCAGCCAATGGTTGGTTTGTTAGCACAGCTCCATTACGCAAAGTGAGTCTATTGATATTTCTTAGTTTGCCTATTGTGACTCTACCTTTGCTGGGCATATGGTCTTTTGCGCTACGTTGGCGTTTTCCCGATATTTTACCCTCTCGCTGGTCAGAACGTTTTTGGCAACAAGAGATTGAACATATCACTCAGCTATTAACTACCAGCACTTTATTCGCCGGCCTGAGTGCTTTGATTTGTCTTGTTTTAGTCATAGGAAGTTTAGAATTTAGAGATAAGTACCAACTGAATATTCCAGTTGTCGTTATTGCGATACCTTTAATCGTTCCACAGCTATCTCTATTATTTGGTATTCAAATCACTACGTTATATTTTCCGACCAATACTTATTTTTTATGGGTATTATGGGGCCACATTTTTTATGTTTTTCCCTATATGTATTTAGCCCTCGATGGCACATGGCGCAGTTATGATCCTAGGTATTCTTACACTGCTGCAAGCTTAGGAATATCGCCAGTACGAGTTTGGTGGCAAGTAAAACGCCCACAGTTAATGACTGGAATCATATTTGCTTTTGCTATGGGCTTAAGTGTTAGTTTTGCCCAATACTTACCGACACAAATGTTAGGGGCTGGGCGAATAACGACACTCACAACAGAAGCCGTTGCTCTAGCCAGCGGACAAGATCGTCGAGTAACTGCAATTTATGGTTTGCTCCAAGGTCTCTTACCTTTAGTTAGCTTTACTCTTGCTTTAATTTTTAGCAAAAAATACCGGGTAACCTCATAGTATGACGTCTCTTATTATCAAAGATCTTACGGTCAAAAATCACCATACCCCAGTATTCGGTCCTATTAGCTTTACCGTGAAACCAGGAGAAATTTTATCTCTTATGGGGCCTAGTGGTTGTGGTAAGTCCACACTTCTCAATATTGTTGCAGGACACAATAATGCGCCATTTACCTATACTGGAGACCTTTATCTTGGTCATAAGCTGCTCGATAAAATCCCAGCATATCAAAGAGAAATAGGACTACTATTTCAAGATGATTTACTGTTTCCTCATCTAAATATTTGGGAGAATCTCGCGTTCGCTTTACCAGCAGAAATAAAAGGCACAAAACGTCATCAGCAAGCCCTTGAGGCATTAGAATCTATTGGCCTGATAACATTAGCCAATCATCATCCAAGTCAAGTATCTGGTGGGCAGAGAGCAAGAATAAGTCTGATGAGAACATTATTAGCAAAGCCCAAAGCCATATTACTTGATGAACCATTTAGTAAATTAGATCCCGATTTACGCCAAGGTTTTCGACAATTTGTATTTAATCACATAACTGACTGTAATATTCCAACTTTGATGGTGACACATAACAGCGGAGACATTCCATTAAATGGTAAAGTATTAACTTGGCCTTGGTAATATTGAATTAATCATCTCTCAATAACAGCTAAATACTGGGTTATAGCCCGCACTTAAGACCGTTAGAGTCTATGAATAGGAACTCGAATGTTAGATCGCTACGCAATAAAAATTATAAAATGGCCACTTAAAACGCTAGCTGCTTTACCTGATAAATTGGGTATTAGCGCCAATCAAGTAACTATCACAGGATTTATTATTGGTCTATTTACTCTACCGGCCCTTGCTTTTCAACGTTATGACTTGGCGTTAGTCTTTATTGTTATTAATCGCCTATTAGATGGATTAGACGGTGCGATTGCACGCCGCCAAGGTATTACCGATTGCGGCGGTTTTTTAGATATTACGTTGGATTTTATCTTTTACTCTTTAGTGCCATTTGGATTTGTGTTAGCCGATCCAAATAATAATGCAATTGCTGGCGCTTTCTTAATTTACTCATTTATTGGCACAGGTTCGAGCTTTCTGGCATTTGCGATTATGGCAGGTAAGCGTAATATCGAAAGCCCAGTGTATAAACAAAAATCACTCTATTACATTGGTGGGTTAACCGAGGGAACAGAAACCATTGCTTGCTTTATTTTGTTCTGTCTATTTCCCTCATACTTTTCGATAATTGCGTGGATATTTGGAGCCCTTTGCTGGGTGACAACAGCGACTCGTATTTGGGCTGGTTACCAAACATTAAAACAGCAGCCTTAACGCATCCAATCTCGGTGCAGTTTGTCGCTGTCACCGAGATAATCTAAAATCCATGTTACCGCAGGGCTTAATCGTTCTTTATTCCAAGCCAAACAACATGGACTGACAGCAGGTTTAACCGCCAACTCACGTTCAACCAACTCCCCTTTCTCTAATAATGGTATGGCCATATGAGTGGGTACCACAGAAATTCCCAACCCCGCTTTTAAACACTGCAGCGCACTGTGCCAATTAGGAACCATAATTCGTCGCTGGTTATCCATTAACCAAGTAACTCGTTTGGGCAGAGTTCTTGATGTATCTTCCAAACAGATTGCAGGGTATTTGGCTAACTCATCTGAGGTTAATGGTTCTTTAGCATCGGCTAATGGGTGATCTGGCGCGAGTACAAAAGTCCAAGTCAGCATTCCCATGTCTCGATAGTCAAAATTTCCTCCCACAGGAACCGCAGCTGTCGCACCAATGGCGATATCAGCGCGACCATCAGCAAGAGCATCCCAAACACCATTAAACACTTCCATTGTAAGATGCAACTCAACATCGGGAAATTCACGATAAAAATCTCTTACCAGCATATTGGCCTGACGTTCTCGAACCACGGTATCTAACGCAACCGAGACACTCTCTGACCAACCATTAGCGACTTGTTGAGTACGAAATTTGATCTGCTCCATTTGTTTAATCAACTTGCGGGCTTCTTCGACAAAATACTCACCTGCAGGCGTTAATTTCACCTGCCGATGCATGCGAACAAATAAATCGACAGCTAATCGCTCTTCTATTAAACGAACTGTATAACTTATCGCACTTGGAACTTTGTGTAATTCTTCAGCAGCGGCGGAAAAGCTGCCACGACGGGCGACAACGTCGATAACAAGGAGATCATGATAAGAGAACATTTCACATCAAATTTTTTGAAAGCAATGTTTAAATTTTACCGTTTCACAGCGCATTTGGCTATGGGTACACTACACAATAACGAAACACCAATAAAAGACTATAATAATGAATCAACAACCATCCAAAATGACTCTAATCTGGTTTGCATGTTTAAGTATGCTTGGTTTCCTAGCAACCGACATGTATCTACCAGCATTTGAAACGATTCGTGTTGCATTTGGTACAACGCAATCATTAATCGGCTTAACTCTTAGTGTATTCTTACTTGGAATGGCACTAGGTCAACTTGTCTATGGACCTTTATCTGATCGCATCGGTCGTAAAAAGGTTCTTTTAGGCGGTATGGCATTATTCAGTGTCGCTACACTACTTTGCTCTATTGCTCCGAACATTGAAACTTTCTTAATTGCCCGTTTTGTTCAAGCTCTAGGTGCCTGCTCTGCAACTGTTATTTGGCAAGCCGTTGTTGTTGATCGCTACCACGGTAAAACTTCAGAGCGTATCTTTGCGACCATCATGCCTCTTGTTGCTTTATCTCCTGCGCTGGCGCCACTTGCAGGTGCTATGCTGGAGCATCAACTAGGCTGGCGTAGTATCTTTATTACACTTGTCGCTTTTGGTGTCATCATGTGTGTTATGACACTAAGCGAAAAAGAAAGTGCGCCAATCGATAAAGAACATGAAAAAGTATCGATTCAGTTACGCCGTGACTACCGTGATATTTTAAGTTCAAAGAAATTTGTTGGTAACATGCTTATCTTTGCCGCGTGTTCAGCAGCCTTCTTTGCCTACTTAACAGGTTCACCATTTGTCATGTCAGCGATGGGTTACTCTGGCGCAGATATCGGCTTAAGTTACGCACCTCAAACCGTAGCGTTTATCGTTGGTGGTTATGGTTGTCGTACTTTACTTAACCGTTACGAAGGTCGTCAGATTCTACCTTGGTTATTGGTTCTGTTTTTCGCTAGTGTGCTTATCATGTTTGTTATTTCTATCAGCATGGAAGTTACAACGATTTGGCCAATTCTTATCCCATTCTGTCTACTTGCTGTAGCAAATGGTGCAATTTACCCAATCGTGATTAACTCAGCATTAGGCGACTTTAAACACTGTAGTGCAACTGCGGCGGGCTTACTGAACTTCTTGCAAACAATGGTATGTTTTGCGGCAAGTGGCCTTGTATCAACATTTGCAGGTTATGGCTTAATTACAGTGACTACAGGTATGTTCATTGCTGGATTCGTAACGTTAATTGGCTACTCATTTGTAAAAAGTGCGCACCATCAGCAGTCAATGAAACCTGCCGAAGCTTAATACTGAAAAGTTAGCGCTCTATTTATATCGCTAATGTAACAACCAAGCCACTCGCTTAAGTCTGCTTTTAATAAAGAGTCTTATGCGGTGGCTTTTTCTTTATAGATACACACCCATCTCTTTTCTTCTCCCCTATTTGTCTGTTTATTCCTTCTTATGCATATTTCTAGCGATAACAGTCTTTTTTAAGCAGACTTTTGCTAGTTATTTGCATTCAAAGTCGCCAATATTAAATAAAGAAGAAATAATTATGCAAACCACACCAACCAACAAATAAGAATCCATCACGGTACTCTTTTATCACAAGTAGTAGAAGCGGACTAAAAACCAACACAAGCAGACTAAAAAACTAGCAAAAACCCATTAATTAATAAGAAAACACAGCAATAAAAATTTTTATACATTTTTATTGCATAAAAAAACAATTGGGATAGTATAAATCACAGGTGAGAAATAATGCAGATTTTTAACATGGGTATTCAAGTTAGTAATGTAAATAAATCCTATGGGGCCACCCAAGTGCTTCACGATATCAACTTTGAATGTGATCAAGGTGACACTTTGGTTTTGCTCGGTCCTAGTGGTGCAGGAAAAAGCTCTCTTCTAAGAGTGCTAAACCTTCTTGAAGATGCAAACAGTGGGCAACTCAATATCGCCAATGGTCGGTATAACTTCGATGCTGGTATCTGTGAAAAAGAGGGCTTAGCACTACGACGAAAAGTAGGCATGGTATTTCAGCAATATAATCTATGGCCTCATATGACGGTTTTAGAGAATCTAATTGAAGCGCCAATAAAAGTTGCAGGACTTAACAAAGACCAAGCAATAAAAGAGGCAAAAGATATTTTGAAAACACTTCATTTAGAAGATAAAGCGGATGCTTGGCCTTTACACCTATCTGGTGGGCAACAACAAAGGGTGGCGATTGCAAGAGCATTAATGATGAAGCCTGAAGTCCTCCTATTTGATGAACCGACTGCGGCACTTGATCCTGAAATTACCGCACAAGTAGTCAATATCATCAAACAATTAAGTGCGACGGGTATTACTCAAATTATCGTGACACACGAAGTCGATTTTGCCAAAAAAGTAGCCAGTCATATTTTGTATTTGGAACAAGGAAAAGTCGTTGAGCATGGCGATAGCAGTTCATTTACATCACCCAAAACGCAAGCATTTTCTGATTACTTAAAACATTAATTAAACACAACATATAAAGCAGCGATAAGTTCGCATGGAGTAACGCGATGAAAAAGATTGTTTTAGCAACCCTGATTGGCCTGGCATCAACTCACGCTCTAGCAGCCGAGCAAGAACTAAAGTTCGCAATGGAAGCAACTTATGCCCCATTTGAGTACATTGATGAGAATAATCAGATTCAAGGTTTCGACGTGGATTTGGCTAACGCCCTTTGTCAACAGATGGACGTAAAATGTACGTTCCATAATCAAGCTTTTGATAGCCTAATCCCCGCTCTAAAGTTTAAACGCTACGATGCCGCCATTTCTGGTATCGATATTACTGAAGCTCGTCAGCAACAAGTGAGTTTTTCAGAACCCTACTATGACAATGCAGCCGCCTTTGTCAGCCTAAAAGATAAAGTTGCCGATCAAGCAGCTTTAAACGGTAAGCGTATCGGGGTGCAAAATGGCTCCACACACCAAAGTTACTTGCTTGATAATATGTCTGGAGTGACCGCAGTACCGTATTCAAGCTATCAAGATGCATTTATTGATATGCAAAATGGACGTATTGATGCTGTCTTTGGTGATACAGCAGTGGTTGCGGAATGGTTCAAAAAAGATCCTAATTTAGCTTATGTTGGTAAACCTATTACCAACCAAAAGTATTTCGGCAACGGTTTTGGTATTGCAGTCAATAAATCAAACCAAGAGTTGATCAATAAGCTAAATACCGCGCTTAAAACAGTGAAAGCAAACGGTCAGTACCAAGTTATTTACGATAAATACTTTAGTAATAAATAAGATACGGTAAAAAAATGGGATTAACAGGTTACTCTTTATCCCTGCTAGAAGCGAGTTGGATGACTATTCAGCTCGCTTTTACCAGCCTTGCTGTCGGTTTGGTATTAGCAGTGATTTTTGCAGCAGGTGAGATGTCGCGGCATAAATTATTAGCTTGGACAACAACAGGATGGGTTACTCTACTTCGTGGGTTACCTGAAATACTGGTTGTATTATTTATTTTCTTTGGCTCATCTCAGATTTTGTTTTATATCACTGGCGACTACATTGAAGTCAGCCCTTTTCTCTCAGGAGTCATTGCTCTCTCCCTTATTTTTTCAGCTTACGCCTCTCAAACCATCCGAGGTGCTCTTAAAGCCGTATCAAAGGGGCAAAGAGAAGCCGCATCCGCATTGGGGCTAAGTTCGGGGCGTACTTTTTTCAAAATTATTTTGCCACAAACTGTACGCCATGCTTTGCCAGGTTTAACCAATCAATGGTTAGTGCTGCTAAAAGATACTGCGCTTGTCTCGCTCATTGGAGTCACGGATCTATTAAAACAAGCACAATTAACCTCAGCAGCAACTCATGAGAGTTTTACTTGGTATGCAACAGCGGCTGCTATTTATTTAGTCATTACGTTATTAACTCAACAGCTTATCAAAGTAGTAGAAAAGAAATATCAGATTCAAGATACCCAAAGTTACGATATAAAAAGTAAAAAGAAAATTAGCAAGAAACCTATTGCTCAAGGAGTTTCATAATGAATGAGCACTATTTTTGGCAACTCGTTGAAGGATTAGGTACCAGCTTACAACTCACCGTTGTTTCTTTAGCTGTCGGCTGTACCCTAGCCTTACTCATGACATTAAGTTTGATCCTAAAAACCCCCGTTATCTCTCAACTTAACAAAGGGATCATTATCCTATTTACTGGCACACCATTGCTGGTTCAAATATTTCTTGTTTATTACGGACCAGGACAATTTGAAGCAGTAAGGAACAGTTTTGTGTGGCACTGGTTAAGTCAACCTTGGTTTTGTGCCATGCTCGCGCTAGCTCTAAACACAGCCGCCTATAGTACACAGCTGTTCAAAGGGGCGTTTAATGCAATACCGTCAGGCCAATGGTTAGCTTGTCGAGCTTTAGGAATGAATACCCGCCAGTCTCTCGGGGTCTTATTACCTTTTGCCATCCGCCGTGCAGTACCCGCATACTCAAATGAAGTTATTTTAGTATTTAAAGGGACATCGTTAGCCAGTACGATCACCATTATGGATTTAATGGGCTATGCACAACGTATTAATGGGCAAACATACGATACCTTAACAGTGTTTGGTATTGCAGGTGCTATGTACTTATTAGTTAATGGAATTTTAACCTTAATTTTCCGTCAAGTAGAAAAAAGAGCGCTCGCGTTTGAAGTAGCGAACTGATTCTAGTTTCGCTATTATCAAGTTACTTGGATATAAGCAGTCAGTACATAAGAAAGGTTATCAATGGAATATTTACATACTATGGTTCGAGTGGCGGATCTGAACCAATCTCTCGACTTTTATTGCAATCAATTAGGGTTAGTGGAAACACATCGAAAAGAGAGTGAAAAGGGTCGTTTCACCCTAGTCTTTCTTGCTGCTCCCGGTGATGCTAAACAAGCTGAGCAGACAAAAAGTCCATTATTAGAACTTACCTATAACTGGGATTCAGAAACATATACTGGCGGTCGTAATTTTGGTCATTTAGCATTTCGTGTCGATGATATCTATGCGCTATGCGAACACATGCAACAAGCGGGTGTTATCATTAATCGACCACCACGCGATGGTCATATGGCATTTGTAAAATCACCCGATGATATCTCGATTGAACTACTACAAAAAGGTGAGCCATTACCACCAGCAGAACCGTGGCTTTCTATGGAAAATACCGGGAGTTGGTAATTACCGATTCATGCGTTCACCGTATTAAATACCATGAATATGGTGAACGTTTCTGCTTAGCTCAGAACCACAATACCCAATTGATTGAGTAACTGCTCTTGCTGCCAATCACAAATTTGTACTCCAGTAAAATCAACATAGCGAATATCAACACCATCAAGATCTACATGAGTCAAATTTGCTTTATGCCAAACACACTGCCGCCACTGCTCTTGAGAAAACTCTCCTCGACTTAAATCAGAACCGACAAACGAGACCCCTAATAAATTGGCGCCATTCCACCGGTTTTCAAATAACTCGCACTCTTCGAATTTCACATCTTCAAAGTTACAGTATGAAAGGTTGCATGCCGAAATATAAGCTGAGCAAAAATACGTATTATGAGAGATATAATTAGTAAATGAAGCCTGCTGAAAATCGGCCCCTTGCAAATTAGTTTCTCTCAATTCAAGGCCAAAACACTGTGCTCCGCGAAAGTTAGCAAAACTTAGATTACACCCTTTAAAACTGGCATCTTTTAACTGGGCGTATGCAAAGTCACAACCTTGACTATCGCCAGATTCGATAAAGGAACAATCAATAAACTGAGTATCAGTAAGGTTAGCTCTTGAAAAGTCACACAGAATAAAACGACAGTGGCGATATATTTGTCCTGCTAAATCTTGTTGACTAAAATCTTCTCGCTCAAAATGCATCTGTTCCAATATTCTATTCCTTTCAATAAAAAAACCACCAAGACTCTTAAACTCTAACCAAAGTTAGAATAGAACCTTGATGGTCATTATACTTGATACTCAATAGGTTAAGTATCGTTTACTTGCGTATTTTCTTATTCGTGATGAGATCCGCAGTGATGTTCAGTCTCTTCAGCAAGTTTTACTTCTTTTACGTCGTACTCACCTTTTAGGCTACGGAATACTTTCGCTGCGTACTCTTTACCATCTTCAGTTGTAAACTTAACATAGTAGTTAAGACCTGCAACAACTTGCTGGCTCACAGAATCAACTTGTTTTAGTTTTTGATCTGCACCAAGGCTCTTCACTGCGGCATTTGCTGCATCGATAACTTCAGGGGTAATCTCGCCTTTAGACCAGCCACCAGGCAAACTGTGGTGAGATTCAGCACACTCAGGAGAGGTTGCTTTACGAACTTCATCAGCACCAGATGCAACAGCAGCAGAGATCTTATCTGCAGCCTCATTGACTTGCTCAGCTGTTTTATCTGACATATCGCTTGCAGCAACCTTCGCTGAATCACTTAACTCTTTTACTTTTTGTGAAGCATCATCTGCCGCAGCTTTCGCAGAATCGCCTAGCTCACCCGCTTTTTCTGATGCGGTATTTAGTAGATCTTTTGCCGACTCTTGTAAATCAGCCGCTTTTTGCTGTAGCTCAGCTTGCGCTTCTACTTGAGTGTCTTGCTTTGGCTGTGGATCTTTAGCATCACAAGCCATTAATGTCATTGAACCTAATGCGACAACTAATAATTTTTTATACATATCTAAATCCTTCTTACTGCAACACAAAACAGAATAATTGTTTTAATTGTAATATCCAGTGATCATAACTCATGGAATTTCGAACACTGTATCAGGTTATAATGTAACAACTGTCAATAACTTGCAAAATGATAGCGACAGAAAACACTTCTATAAAAGTAGTAAACCTATAACTAAATACCAAATAATCTCATCAGTTCTCACCCTCTTAAGATGGGAAATACCTAAGAAGCTTTAAACTAAGTATTAATACAACAGATAGGCATTGTGTTTCCATAGCAGCAAAAAACTTAAAATAAATTATACGCATATTTTTATTGCGTGTTATTTGTAAATTATAGTTAATTATATAAAAAACATTGAGTTATTAGTTAATCGTTGGATCCCCCTCTCATAATAGCAGTAATCTACTTGCTAACTTGTATCAAAAGAGAAATATTCCAAATAAGAATAAAAATAAGAGAGTTATCGTCAGCAACACTTTCAACTCATGCTAGGTTAAATCAATTATGAAAAAGTCAGTACTTACATTGACGCTTGCTTTACTGTGTTCACAAAATGTATTTGCACAGGATCAACCAACTCTCGATCCAGGTAAATCCACTTATACTTATGTGCGCTGTTGGTATCGTTCTGGTGCAACTCATGACGAGGCAAGCACAGAGTGGAAATGGGCCAAAAACAGTGATGGTAGTTATTATACAGTTCCAGGATACTGGTATTCTTCAGTATCACCGATGAATATGTTTTTTACCGATGTAGGCCAAGAGACTATTAAACAGCAGTGTAAACAAACTTTAGGTATTGATCATAACGCTGCTGATATTACCTATTTTGCCTCTGATATGCGTTATTCATTTAATCACTCATTTTGGACAAACGATAAATCAAACCAGGCAGGTAAAATTAATAAAATCGTAAGTTTTGGTGACAGTATCTCTGATACCGGAAATATCTTTAATGCGTTTCAATGGCGCTTCCCAAACCCAAACTCTTGGTTCTTAGGCCACTTCAGTAATGGATTTGTCTGGACTGAATACCTAGCGCAGGAAAAACACTTACCGCTTTATACTTGGGCTGTCGGTGGAGCTGCGGGTGAGACTGAATATGGATTCTTATCGGGTATTCATGACCAAGTGAACTCCTATCTTCAATATATGACGATGGCGAAAAACTATAATCCTCAAAATACATTGTTTACGATTGAATTTGGTTTAAATGATTTTATCAATTACAACCGCACTGTTGCTGAAGTCTCAAAGGATTTCACAACAGCACTCACAACGCTATTCCAAAATGGTGCCGAAAATATTGTTGTTTTAACGCTACCAGATGCTTCTATTGCCCCTCAATTTAAATACTCAACACCTGAACATGCACAAGAAGTGAGCGCTAAAATTAAGCAATTTAATCAGTATGTCACAGCTGAGGCGATGCGTTTTCGTATGGAAGGCCACAATGTTGCATTATTTGACTCAATGGCTTTATTTAATGATATGACAACAACACCTGCTAAATATGGTTTCCATAACATTAAAGATGCCTGTTTAAATATCAACCGAAGTTCATCTAAAGACTATTTAATGAGTCATGCTTTAACCAACGATTGTGCAAGCTATGGTTCAGACAGTTATATGTTTTGGGGTGTCACCCATCCAACGACTCACACCCACCATATTCTTGCTGAAGAAGTCGCTAAAAAAGTATCGTCACAATTTAACTTCTAACTAAATAAGGCTCTGGTCATATTACACCAGAGCCTCATTTTCCTTTGTTCGCTTCTTTATGTGCGTAAGAGGCATCAACCTTTAAAAGGTAAACACTTTATCAGCCTCAAGAGTCCACTGTGCCAAATCATCCAAGGTTGCAACAGAACACCCCTCTACAAGAGCGATATCACTAAGCCCTCTCGCTTGAATACACGTTTTACACATTTTGATCTCGCTTCCCTGAGCTAAAGCAATCTCTAACATTTGCTGAATATCATAACCTTCGGCTGGATTCTGCTTAGCAATAGCGCAGGTTACCGCATCAGACATTAAGAAAATTCGAACTTGAGCCGCCCCTAATTCTTGCTCATTGAGTTTAATCGCTAAACGTAGCGCATTAAATGGGCGTTCACTCCCATATGGAGCATCATTAATTATAATAAGAATGGATTGCATGATTGCGTATTCCTTTAACACTAGAGATTTAATAAATTCATTCACTACCATATATAATACAAATTATTTGAGCATTTCCTGTTTCTACTCAAATTTATGTGTAAAAATTAAACATAAGTTAGGATTTCATAAGATTATCCTATGATCTATAGACATAATTTGGCAAAGTACGCACCTGCTTGCTATCGTCATGCAGATTGTTACTATTTCCAATTTACTTCCAGCTCTCAGAGAGGCGGCTGATGACACCAAGTTTGAATCTAACCTACGCACCAAATGTTTTATTTCTTTTTGGCCTATCAGGGGCTGGGAAATCTTATGTTGGAGACGTAATCGGTCAACACAGTGGCTGGCATGTATATCATGCAGATGAAGATTTAACTCAAGAAATGCGTCGAGTCATTAGCGAACAGAAGCCTTTTACGGAACAAATGCGTGACGATTTTTTTGTTAAAATTGTCTCTCGTATCAAACAATTACAAAAACAACACAAAAAAATTGTCGTTACACAAGGTGCATACAAGAACAAACATCGCCATTATTTACTGCAAAGTATTGAAAATTTAGAACTTATTATGGTTTCAGCATCTGACTCTCTTATCCATAAAAGATTAGAGCATCGCCATAACGGTATATCAAATCAGAGCGCTGCTGCGATTAAGCATGTATTTGAGACGCCTAACCATTTTTCTCATACTATTGAAAACAATGAAGGGTCAGAATTTATCATTCAGCAACTTAACGCACTATATGCCAATGCCCGTAGTGCTGCAGCCTAAGCTCTATCCAACAAAGTAGACATAAATATATGCAACTTTAGACTTATATCGCTATACTCATGTATAGATGAATATAGGGATATAAGTCTAATATGAAACAAGTTCTAATTCGCTTTATTGGAATTTTGCTACCTTTGATTGCTGTCGTTGCAACCGCTTCGTGGTATTTCTATCAACAAGATGTTGCCCAATTACAAGAGCGAGTGAAAGAGAAAGAGCGCAACTACCATTCATCTTTAATGCAAATTCATAAATTGCATTTTAAATCGACTATTCATGATTTAACTTACCTTTCAGGAAAAATTCAGCAACAATATGACGATAAATTATCAATTGATGAGATCCGAAAAACATTCAAACAACTGATGATCAATACGCCTGAATATTTTTCTATTGCATTACTAGATGAAAATGGTTATCCCATAATTCAAGCAAACTCGCCTAACTCTCAAGAAAATCTTCCGCCCCAAGATGTCTATCGTCATTATCAAACAACGAAAAATTCCATACCTAAATTCTCAATTCTCGTGACTCCCTTTTTATACTATCAAGATGAGATCTTATATAACTTCATCACGACGATTAACGCAAAAGAGCACACTTCAATTCTACTCTCTTATCGCCTTAATACCTTTTTAAATGATTTTTCTAGAGATTATTCTTGGACTAATGGCCAAAATTTTATTCTTGATGAAAATGGTATCCTTCTAATGAGAGCCGAAAGCGAACTTTGGCCCTACTCGATGACAAATGATAGATTCAGTACGTCACATAGAAAAGAATGGAATTCAATAAAAAACAATAATCAAGGTCAATTTATTATAGAAGACCAACTTTTTACATTTACAAACTTTTCATTAAGCAATATAACAGCATCAAATAGTAATATCCCATCAGTGAATTTACCTTGGATAATTGTAACAAAAAACAATATTAATCAAGAGGTTAATCATCTTTTATATTCACAGCAAAGAATTATAAAAATCATTGCTTTTATTTTCTTTATTATGTCACTTTTTTCAGCTTGTATCGTTCTTGCTTGGCACTTTTCTCAACAACTCTTTTATGAAAAAAAATTGAGAAAAGAGCGTGATAATATTTTAGACAGATACTCATCAGTAATAAGGAATACGGCAGATGGATTAATTTTAATCAACGGTAAGAAACAAATAAAATCATTAAACTATGCAGCATGTAGTATCTTTAACATCACCACAAACAGTGTTGGCCAATCTATCTTATCTATAACAACTGACAAAACTGTAATAGCTGAGATACTACGACTATTTGACCTTGTAAATAAAGAGCAGCCAAATTCTAAGCATACTATTTTTAAATCAAAAACAATTCTAAACACAATATCAACTCGTCATATTGAGCTGATGGTATCTAAAATTGACTCTACTAATCAAGATGAGTTTCTATTCAATATAAAAGATATAACTTACTGGGTACAAAGAGAAAATAAAATCAGGAACTTATCCCAGGTTATCGAGCAAAGTGATGATGGCATTGTAATTATTACCATTGGAGGGCTCATTGAATATGTTAATAAATCGTTTGAGCTATCAAAAAACAAGAGATCCTATGAATTGGTTGGAACCAAAGCTGAAGTATTATTGGAACCTTATAATATTTCAGATTTAGAGCTAGAACAATTGCACAAAAAAATACAACGAGGAGAAACAGTCCAATATGTCGTAGATTATATTGATAATAATAAAACCATCTACGAACATAAAAAAATATCACCGATTAAAAATAGCAATGGCGATATCACTCATTATGTTTCAATTACAAGAAATATTACAGAACAAATTATTGCAGAGAATAAACTGAAAAAATTAGCTCATTATGATGAAAGAACTAATTTACCGAACCGTATTCATCTTGTAAATAAAATAGCCAACTATATTCAATCTTCAGAAAATCCAGCTATTTTATTAGATATAGATTTAGATAATTTTAAAACAGTAAATGAAACATTAGGCATGGAATGCGGAGATGAGATATTACTTGTTATTGCACAACGACTACAAATTTTTGCACAATTAGGCGTTATAGCAAGAGTTAGCGGTGATGAATTCACTATCTTTTTAACTAATCTATCTTTAATTCCAGATTTCCAACGCTTTTGTCAACAAATTCATGAATATGTAAGCCAACCAATACAAATTCGACATAAAAATATTTCAATCAACATCAGTATTGGTATCGCTCGATACCCTCAAGATGCGATTACAACCGACAGTTTAATTAAATATGCGAATATTGCACTATATGAAGCTAAAGATCGTGGACGTAATAGAGATTGTTACTTTGAGATGGAAATGGCAGAGCGATCAACTAAACGGTTAGAACTTGAAATGCAATTGCGAGAATCAATTGGTACAGATAGATACGAATTATTTTATCAGCCTAAAGTAGATACATGTACTCATAAATTAGTTGGCGCAGAGGCTTTGCTAAGATGGCGAGATCCATATGGAAAATTAGCATCCCCTATTGATGTTATCCCTATATTGGAATTGTCAGGGTTAATCATTCCCGTTGGTGAACAACTCATTACCCAAGCCTGTATGACTTTAAAAAGATGGCAGGATAAAGGTTTACAGATACATCTAGCATTGAACCTATCGGCAAAACAATTGCAAGACTCAGATATCGTCGAGACATTTGAGCGTAATATTATTCTTACAGGATGTGATCCTAGTTTGCTGCAAGTAGAGCTCACAGAAAGTATGTTAATGACGGATGTTAAGCTGGCCCTGGATACATTAACTCGTCTCCAGACGCTTGGAGTCAAGATTGCCATTGATGATTTTGGTACAGGCTATTCATCCCTAGCCTATCTTCATAAGTTTCCAATCCACATTCTGAAAGTAGATCGTTCTTTTGTTACAGACTTACCTTTCTGTGCCGACAGCATCACAATATCCAAAGCCATTGTTGAACTGGCTCATAGCTTGAATCTTCAAGTTGTTGCCGAAGGTGTAGAAGATAAACATCAAGCCGCTTTCTTGAACTCAATTAACGTCGATGAGTTACAGGGGTTTTACTTTGGAAAACCAATGCCAATTCAAGATTTTGAAACACATTTTTTGTGTAACAGTAAGAATCATTCGCCATGTTCAGAATCAGCTAAACAATGAGAATCATTCGCCATGTTCAGAATCAGCTAAACAATGAGAAAAATCGCTCGCAAGTAAATCGGCCGCGACTTCTGCTTGATCTTCCTCGACCATAAGTCTTACGCCACCCATCGCATTAGAATATAACCACTGCATATTCACCGTATGTTCATCGGCAAGAAAAGCATGAATTCCTGCCGAATTTAGACTGGCTTTCGCAATATGTGCTTCGTGAGGAAAAAGAAAACGTGCAATGGTTATCATAGGTCGTACTCCCAAATGGCGTCTACTAGAGTATAATTCTTAATCAGCATATACCCAAACCACTTGATAAAACCAATTCAGATACCTTGTGCTGGTGCAAATTTGATACAGGCCCTGTTGTGTAACCCTCACTTTACCAAGTCTTTCTTATTGAAGCCTAAACTTGAGAATTACTTGGGTGTAGAGCCTGTGTATTGATAATCCCTACTCGATTATTCGGTTCATTTAGGTATACAATAAACCTATGGTTGATGCTCACGGTGCAAAAAATGAATTTTAACAATTATCAAAGTTTCAGTGATTACCTTGATGATCTTAATAAACAAAAACAGAACGCACAAATACAAGGTAAACCACAAGCCTATCCTCAGCGTACTCATGTTGTGGTAGACCCAACCGATCAAAGTAAAGCAAGAGAAGCACTGGCTAAAGAGCAGGAGCTTGCTTCAAGAAAGGCCGAAGAAGAAACGAAAATGCAGCATTATCGTATTAGTGGTCGGTACGTATTAGAAAATGAGGCCGTTTCTCAGCAAAAACAACAAAAACCAACTCGACCTGCAGATCCAAATCGAATTGCATACATTCAGCAATTACGTAAAGAGCTAAAATTGGTGAAGCGTTAAAATAAATTAGATAGACCAAACAGTAATCGATTATTTTTAACGTTACTGTTTGGGGTTAATTTCCTCTTTTTATCCTACAAGAAGTCCGATTTCTATTATCCTTACTCTGCATACTTTACCTCATTCATAGTTTATCACTACACCACCTATAAAAATTTCCTCTTTTTAACTTTCTCCTATTTATCAAAATTAACCATGCGTCTTCTCATATATAGAATAAACAACCTTATAGAGAGTAAAAATTTCGCTATATCTCGCCTATTGAGAATTACAACTAATGAATTAAGGGATCTTTTCTACTGGTTCTTCTCACTCTATGAGAGGATTTTTTTTATTATTATCAGAAACAATCTTTCGAACGCCGTTTCATTAACCAGAAAAATGTCTTAATTTAACAATTGAATGGCGTTTTTATAAATATGAAGGAAAAATAATCAATGAAATTTAGATTATTTTTCCCGCAATCTCATCAAATGAGAATATTAAATTTATTTTTTATTTCAGTTTTGGCAAATCATATTTCATATTAACTTATTGATTACACACCATATGATATGAACATAAGGAAACTTGCTAAACACACACCCTCATATAAAACATAAATACATGAAATAAAAGAAAATAAAATTAACACTCCAATAATAATCCCAAAAATGGAAAGGTTAACAAATAAAAATGCAACTACCATAAGATTAGAATGAACAACAATAAACAAAACAATAAATAAACATATAGGAAACAATTATATTTTGGATTTGTCATTTTTAACATAAACAACAAATATCACTCAAAGTTTTTTCTCATCGCCTACACTAAATAATAAATTAATGCAATATATGCAGAAGGCTTTTTAGGGGTTAAAATTAGCCCTCATAAGAAAGAACGAAGAAGATTAATGATGAACACAACAATTCATATTAATGAACTTGAGTCATTGCTTATCGCAATCATTGTGCTTTTTCTTGGCTCATTTATTAACTCTAAAATCAAGGTTCTGCAAAAATACAATATTCCAGAACCTATTGTTGGTGGTTTGATCGTTGCTATCTTAATTACATTACTTCATTTAGAAGGTATTGATGTTGTTTTCAAACTCTCAATGAAAGACACATTAATGCAAATGTTTTTTGCCACGGTAGGCCTAGCAGCGAGTTATAAGCTACTTCTACAAGGTGGTTCACGTGTATTACTATTTTTAGGCTTAGCTACAGTATTTATTATTATTCAGGATGCTGTTGGTGTTAGCTTAGCGAAAGTACTTGGACTTGATCCACTACTTGGCTTAATTGTTGGCTCGATTACCTTATCTGGTGGACACGGTACAGGTGCCGCTTGGTCTCAAACTTTTGCCCAACAATACGGCTTAACCAATACACTTGAACTTTCGATGGCAGCGGCAACGTTTGGCCTAGTAATGGGTGGTATTATTGGTGGTCCGATAGCACAAAGACTGATCAAGAAACATAACTTAACTTCATCATTTGGTGAAGGTAAGAACCACCATGACCAACACCCTGAATTGGTGACATACAGTGAAAATGAAGAAGATCGCATAACCTCTAAAACAACTATTGAGGTTCTCTTTATTCTTCTTGTTTGTGTGGCTGGTGCTTCACATGTAAAAACCTTTATTGATGGTTTTGGTATTAGCTCGCTCAATATTCCAGAGTTTGTTTATTCTCTGTTTATTGGTGTGTTTATTACTAATATTTGTGAAAGTACTAAAGCATACAAAATTAACAATGAAACAGTGGATGCATTAGGTACCATTTCATTATCGCTATTCTTAGCTATGGCCTTAATGAGCTTGCACCTATGGGAATTGCTGGATCTAGCACTACCAATGCTAGCTATTCTTGCAGTTCAAACGGTCGTTCTTGGTCTATTTACCTACTTTGTGACATTCCGTGTTATGGGTAGTAACTACGATGCTGCGGTTATTGTCGGTGGCCACTGCGGTTTTGGTATGGGTGCAACCCCAACAGCTGTGATGAACATGGGCTCTTTAGTGTCTCGTTATGGTCCATCGCCGCAAGCCTTTATGGTTGTTCCTATTGTTGGTGCATTCTTCATCGATATTGCCAACCTAATTGTGCTACAAGGTTACTTGATGTTTATCGCACCAAACTAACAGTTAGTATCGAAATCACTCGAAAGGGAAGGTTTTATGCCTTCCCTTTTTGTTATATTTCAGAACCATATTCCCTATAAGGATTATGAAGAAAAAAGCTGAAATATGACAAACCCCTTTCATTTGTAACAAATCTTTTCCCCCTATTTTCTCAAAAAATAATACTGATAGAATCCGCGCTCATTTTGCTGATTAGCGTGATACCTATCACAGCTAGTTGTCGTTAGCATTTTATTTTTTGAGAGAACAATGAAGAAATTTGATAGAGCAATGCAGATCCTATTCGCAGGATTCTGTATCAACCTTTGTATGGGTATCCTTTATGCGTGGAGTGTTTTCAAAAAAGCTCTAGTCGTTGATCTTGGCTGGTCAAACGCTGACGCATCACTACCATACACAGTTGCCATTATTACCTTCTCTCTATCCCTTCTTGTTGCTGGTATTCTTCAAGACCGTATGGGCCCTCGCAAAGTGCTTATTTTAGGTACTGTGATGGTTGGTCTTGGCATGATTATATCGAGTTTTGCTAATTCACCTATGATGCTGGTTCTTACTTTTGGTATTTTAACTGGTTGTGGTATTGGTTTTGGCTATGCCTGCCTAAGTCCGTCAGCGATGAAGTGGTTCCACCCATCGAAAAAAGGGTTAGTTAATGGCTTAATTGCTGCAGGTTTTGGCTTAGCTGCGGTTTACCTTGCTCCACTAACATCAATGCTAATCTCAACTTATGGTATTAACACCAGCTTCTTAATTCTTGGTATTGCCGTTATTATTATTGCGGTTCCATTAGCATTTACTATCAATAATCCACCAGCTGACTACGTGCCAGAAGCTCCTAAAGGTTACGATGCAACAAATAAGTCAACTAAGATCGTTGATATTAACTGGCGTGGAATGTTGAAAACACCTCAGTTTTACTCTCTATGGGTAATGTACGCTTTTGCGTCAGCGGCAGGTTTAATGATCATCGGTAACATCACGTCGATTGCTGCAACGCAAGCTAATATCACAGATGCTGCATACCTTGTTGTTATCTTGGCTATTTTCAACTCAGGTGGTCGTGTTGTTGCAGGTATTCTGTCTGATAAAATAGGTGGCGTAAAAACACTGATGCTTGCTTTTATTATGCAAGGTATCAATATGGTTATGTTTGCAAGCTTTAAAACAGATTTCACTCTAATTATTGGCGCTGCAGTTGCTGGCGTGGGTTACGGTACTCTACTGGCAGTATTCCCTTCAATTATTGCCGACTTCTATGGTCTTAAAAACTACGGTGCTAACTACGGTGTGCTATATACAGCATGGGGTGTAAGTGGTTTTATTGGTCCAGTCGTTGCCGCATTCGCAGTTGATACAACAGGCACTTACACATTAGCTTATACAGTATGTTCTGTCATGATTGCTGTTGCTGTTGTACTATCATTTATTACGAAAAAAGTTGATGCAGAAGCCCTTGAGAAAAAACTAGCATCTGCTTAAACATTGTAAAAAAATAGATCTGTCACGAAAAGCCTAGATGTTCCTATCTAGGCTTTTTTCGTATTGAAAAACATAGACCTAGCCAATTTCATTTTCGCTTTTTTCCAAAGAGCTTTCTATACTCAATGCATAATGCTTAGCAAGGATGAAAGCCATGGTTAATCATCGATTATCAATACAACAGCTAGGGCTTGTATTAGTTGCTCTACTGTTCAGTTATGCATCGGTAGCAAGCTCAACATTAGAGACAGTAAAAAAAAGAGGTTACATCAAATGTGGTGTGAGTACTGGATTATTAGGATTTTCTGAGCCCAATCAAAAAGGGATTTGGCACGGATTTGATGTTGAATTTTGTCGAGCTGTTGCTGCGGCAGTATTAAAAGATAAAGGTCTGGTAAAATTTATCCCTCTCACAGCTAAAGAGCGCTTCTTTGCATTACAGAACAACGATGTTGATTTATTGGCACGAAATACCAGTTGGACGCTTCATCGTGACACCTCATTAAATGTATTATTCACAGGCGTTAGTTATTACGATGGGCAAGGTTTCTTAGTCAAAACCTCAGCTAACATTAATAAAATTACGGAGTTATCAAATCCAAGAATCTGTTTTCAAACGGGCACGACAACAGAACTTAATCTCTCTGAATATTTTGCTCAAATAAAACAGCCGTTTCAATCCATCCCCTTTGATGCGAAACCACAACTAGTGACTGCCTTTGAAGATAATCGATGTGATGTTATCAGCAGTGATAAGGCAGGCTTATATTCCATTAAACAATCATTAAAAGATCCCCTATCAGCTCATATATTAGTTAGCGTTATTTCTAAAGAACCTTTAAGTCCAGTTGTACGTGACAACGATAGCCAGTGGTTTAACATCGTAAAATGGACGCTGTTTACATTACTTAATGCCGAAGAAAATCGTATTAGCTCTGAAAATATTGATGATTTAAAAGACTCATCTACCCCCCATATAGCTCGTTTTCTCTCAACCAAAGACAACTTAAGTGAAGGGCTTCAACTTCCTCTTGATTGGCGTTACCAGGTCATTAAGCAAGTTGGGAACTATGGCCAAATATATGAACGCACCTTAGGTCATTCATCTAAACTTAAGATGGAACGAGGGCTCAATGCGTTATGGATTGATGGCGGTATTCAGTATGCTCCGCCGATTCGATAACGATAGATGTTAGACAGTTGAAACATCCATTTACAACTTTACTCACATAAAAAACACAAATGGAAATATACTGTTGTTCAAGGGGTTAGCTTGTGGGCTAATGCAAAAAAATCAGTCATGAAGCACATATAAAGCTTGCATTTATTGGTTGAAACCCTCATATATGTGTTAACGAGAATATTTCTTACATCCCAAGGGGACTATCATATGAACGAACGTATTGTCAGTCGTAATTCCTACGAAGGCGTACTTTCAACAAACAAGGTTTTACGAAATACCTATTTCCTACTATCCATGACGCTACTGTGGTCAGCAGTTGTTGCAGGTGTGGCAATGGCTATGAACCTTCCACCTGTTCACTGGATTGTTACCCTTGTTGGTTTTTACGGCCTTCTATTCTTAACTGAGCGTAACCGCGATAGCAGTGTGGGTTTGGTGTGCGTCTTTGCACTAACAGGCTTTATGGGCTACACCCTAGGTCCTATCCTAAATATGTACGTAGGTGCAGGTCTAGGCAGCGCTATTATCCCTGCTCTAGGTGGTACAGCGCTAACATTCTTAGCGTGTTCTGCTTATGCCCTAACTACAAAGCGTGATTTGTCATTCTTAAATGGCGTGATGCTTGCTGGTTTCATCGCGATTATTGTTGCTGTGATTGCTAACATCTTCCTACAGATGTCTGTTCTATCACTTGTGATTAGTGGTATGTTTGTTCTATTTTCATCTGCTGCGATTTTGCTTACAACGCAATCAATCGTTCGTGGTGGTGAGACAAACTACATTTCAGCAACTGTGACGCTATACGTTTCTATCTACAACCTATTCCTAAGCTTGCTTCAAATCTTAGGTGTGGTGAATAGTAACGACTAATTCGGTATTACCGTATAAAATTAAAGCGCCTGCTCTTGGAGTGGGCGTTTTTTATTTATGGACAATAATTTGTACTTGCAGCGATGCCACGCTCATTTTATCCTTTCGTCCATTAATTATATCGAGGCTTATTATGCTTGAGTTTGAAGGCAACCAAATCGAAACAGATGCTCAAGGGTATCTTAAAAATGTTGATGATTGGTCAAAAGAGCTAGTACCACTACTAGCCGAAGAAGAAGGAATTGAACTGACGGAAGCTCATTGGGAAGTTATTCACTTTGTCCGTGAGTTTTATCTTGAGTTTAATACATCTCCTGCTATTCGTATGCTGGTTAAGGCTATGGCGAAAAAGTATGGAGAAGAAAAAGGTAGCTCGCGCTATCTCTATAAACTCTTTCCTAAAGGCCCAGCAAAGCAAGCAACTAAACTTGCAGGCCTACCAAAACCAGTTAAGTGTATCTAACTATTGGTCCTCTAAGGCGTACATTCGTTGATCATCATTGGTATACGACTTAGCAAATAGAATAATTGATGAGTACTGCATTGCAATCGACCTTATTACAATGTAGTACTCTTTTGTTTATAGGTTTCACTATAGAATTTGAAAACCATCCATACGACGCCACTCAACTTCATCTGCATTAAGATAATCAACCCGTCCCGACCTTGGTCCTGTCTCTAACCATTTAATCAGTTTCAGTACGTTCTCCTCATGACCACATGCGATTACTTCAACACTGCCATCAAAGAGATTTTTGGCGTATCCAGTTAACCCCAGTTTCAATCCTTCGTGAGCAGTATGAAAACGAAATCCCACGCCTTGGACTACGCCTTTCACATTCGCTTTCATGCAGATTTGAGACATACTCATCACCTTAAATTTAAAATGCACTGGTTTTAGTTTATACCCAAGTATTTATATCCCTCAATACTCACGTCACAGTCTGTTATGTTTACTTCCCTTGCTTTTAATATCATCCAGATACTTGATCTCCGTAGCATCTTTTACACTTTTCGGTATAATACGCCCCCATTCGAATCCATTCTGGGTATGTCATGACAGCTTCTATTTATTTGGTTAAAGGCCGCGAGAAATCTCTTCTTCGTCGCCACCCTTGGGTATTTTCACGTGGTATTGCGCGAGTTGAAGGCGATCCACAACTAGGTGATACCGTCGAAATTTTTGATAACAAGGGCCAATGGCTTGCACGTGGTGCTTACTCACCTCAATCACAAATCCGTGTTCGTGTTTGGACATTTAATAAAAACGAAAAGATTGATGTTGAATTTTTTGTTAACCGTCTGCAAACCGCTCAAGCACTACGTGATGTTCTTGCAGCTCGCGATGGTCTAACAGGTTATCGTCTAATTGCAGCTGAATCTGATGGTCTTCCTGGTATTACCATCGATAAATATCAAGATTACTTAGTATGTCAGCTATTAAGTGCTGGTGCAGAAGCCCAAAAAGAGGCCTTAGTAGAAGCGCTTCAGATTTGTTACCCTCTTTGTAATGTATACGAACGCTCAGATGTTGCGGTTCGTAAGAAAGAAGGTTTAGCACAGCGTACTGGTGTTTTAGTAGGCAATGAGCCACCTAAGTTCGTTACTATTGAAGAAAATGGCGTCAAAATTAACGTTGATATCAAAGGCGGTCATAAAACTGGCTTCTACCTTGATCAACGTGATAGCCGTGAAGCAGCCGTTAAATACGTTAATGGTAAGCGCGTACTTAACTGCTTCTGTTACACAGGTGGCTTTGGTCTGTACGCTCTTAAAGGCGGAGCAAGCCAAGTTGTAAACGTAGATGTTTCTCAACCTGCACTTGATACTGCGAAGATGAACGCAGAAATGAACGGCTATCCACTTGAGAATGCTGAATTCTTAAATGCTGATGTGTTTAAGCTACTTCGTGAATACCGTGATCGTGGTGAGCAGTTTGATGTTGTCATTATGGATCCACCTAAATTTGCAGAGTCTAAGTCTCAGCTTGTTGGTGCGTGTCGCGGTTACAAAGATATCAACATGCTTGCAATGCAAATTACCAAGCCAGGCGGTATGCTACTTACCTACTCTTGCTCTGGTTTGATGGATGGTAACCTATTCCAGAAAATTATTGCAGATGCAGCATTAGATGCTAAACGTGATGTTCAGTTTATTGAACGCTTTGCTCAAGCAGCTGATCACCCATTAGATAGCGCTTACCCTGAAGGTTTCTATCTAAAAGGCTTTGCTTGTTACGTTAAGTAATTTGCCAGTTTGATATTACAAGTTTCTAAAACCTATTGGCTTTCGAGTTAATAGGTTTTTTATTTATAGAAGAATATTCTGTCACAACTGATTACTAAGTTATTGAGTAAAAATATGAAACTCATCACTTGGTTTCTATTCTCATCAAGCATATACTCCTTAAACATTCAGCTTAAATTCAGCCAGAATAAGCACAATATTGTTATTGCTGCTATAACCAATTTACTTTGTAACTATTCTATTAATCAATTTGGTTTGAGCTAATAATTTTCAAGGACTTAATATGAAACTGCACTCTCTTTTCCTAGTACTTGCTGCGGCAGGTTTTAGCTGTTCAACGCTTGCAGATGTAACAGTAAATTTGCCAAATAATGCTGAACTGGTACTGGTTAATGGCGCGTCAGCAAAAGGAAATGACCCAATTACACTTCCTAATGGCGAAAACCAGATTGCTCTGCGCTATAACGGCAATTTCCGTCAAGGTGGCGATTTCCAAGCATTTGAGTCTGATGTTGTTATCATGAAATTTGCTGGTGATAATGCAACATATACCCTGACTATGCCGCAAATTCGCAATGAGCAACAAGCGGATAACTTCAATGAAAATCCACAAATTTCATTAAAGAATGCTCAAGGTAATAACATTAGCTTTGAGCAGGATAAGCTAATGAAAAAAGGGTTTCAAATTGGCCGTAACTACGAAGTTGAAATAGCAAAATACAATCAAACAAATGGACCTGCGGCTCTAGCAAGCCTACCAAGCGTAGTTGTGCTTCCAGCGACAATAAATCCAGCAGATTATCCAGCGACTCAAAAAGGCAAAGCTCAAGAGACCGCAGCGAAGATGCTAAATTACTGGTGGAGCCAAGCAGACGCTACCACCCGTGAAGCATTTAAAAAGAAAATTCAATAATCTCAACGTAATATTAACCTCAGGGCTCGACAAATCGGGCCTATGAGCCTATTAAAAACCAATTTATCCCCCTTCCTTTGCTATTTTCCACTAGGTATCGAACCACATCTAAAGTGAACGTTCTTATTATTTAGCATAAATAAATCGCTCTTATCAGCTGAGAACCATCTCTATAAAATATTAGTTATTGATACAAAATAAGAACATACTTGTTACACAAAATAAGCATGAATATGCGATATCGAGTGAAAAACGAACGATTTCTTAATGCATATTTATGGTATTCACCTATAGTTTTTTTTCGAAGAAGCAGAAGTTATTAGAACAATTAACCTCAATAAAAGGATGAATACATGGTTCACCAAAAGCAAGGAACGATAACCAAACGTATTTTCACCCTCAGCACTCTAACAGCATCGTGCTTACTGGCATTTAATGCCCAAGCTGCTGTAGATTGTACCAATCTTGCAGAATGGGAAGCGGGTAAAGTTTACGTTGGCGGTGATCAAGTCCAACAAAATAGTAAAGCTTATAAAGCAAATTATTGGACACAAAATAATAGTCCAGATAAAAATACCGGTCCTCATGATGAATGGAACCTAATCGATAGCTGCAATACTGATACCCCCCCTACAGATAATGTATTGCCTTCTATTGATATTACTGCCCCAACCTCTAACCAAGTATTTACCACGGGTGATATTGTTACCTTATCAGCCAACGCCACCGACAGTGATGGCGCCGTTACTAAAGTTGAATTCTTTATTAATGGGCAATTACATGCAACATCAGCAGCGGCTCCATACACTTCACAATGGACGGCAACTGCAGGACAACACACTCTAGTTGCAAAAGTTTTCGATGACCAAGGTGCAACTACAGAATCACAAGTATCCTTTAGCGCTCAGGATACGGCGAATGTACCACCAAGTATTGATTTCACATTATCAGCAACTGAAGTAGATCAAGGACAAGTTGTTACACTTACAGCAACTGCCATCGACAGTGATGGTACCGTTGAAAAAGTCGATTTTTATGCTAACAACAAATTAATCGGAACTGCCGCCACAGAACCTTATACTTTAGATTACACAGCCAATACATCAGGCCAGCTTTCAATCACCGCAAAAGCCATTGATAACCAAGGTGCGGTAGCCGTTTCTTCGGCACAAACACTCACAGTTATTGGCGCACCAATGGTTAAGAGCTGTCGCCCAGATGGACTTTATCAAACGGAGGGAGTTAACGTTCCTTACTGTTCTATTTATGATGAAGATGGCCGAGAAATGATGGGAGCCGATCACCCTCGACGTGTTATCGGTTATTTCACAAGTTGGCGTGCCGGTAATGACCCACAAAGTAGCTATCTTGTTAGTGATATTCCATGGGAGCAGCTTACCCATATTAACTACGCTTTCGTCAGCATTGGCGCAGATGGGAAAGTGAATATTGGTGATGTTAACGACCCCAAAAATGCGGCCGTTGGCATGGAGTGGGACGGTGTTGAAATCGACCCAGCTCTTGGCTTTAAAGGTCACTTTGGGGCACTTGCTACCGCTAAAGTAAAACATGATGTTAAGACGCTCATCTCTATCGGTGGTTGGGCAGAAACTGGCGGACACTTTGATACCAACGGCGATCGTGTTGCTGATGGCGGCTTCTATACAATGACCACCAATGCTGATGGCTCGATTAATCATGCGGGTATCGAGAAGTTTGCTGCATCAGCTGTTGAAATGATGCGTAAATACAAATTCGACGGTCTCGACATTGACTACGAATATCCGACCTCAATGGCAGGTGCTGGTAACCCATACGATAAAGAGTTCATGGAGCCGCGCCGTCCATATCTATGGGCTTCGTACCAAGAATTAATGAAAGTTCTGCGAGAGAAACTAGATGCGGCTTCCGCTCAAGATGGCATCCACTACATGCTCACTATCGCAGCACCATCTTCTGGTTATCTATTACGCGGAATGGAAACATTCGATGTTACTCAGTACCTCGACTACGTTAACATCATGTCTTACGATCTCCACGGCGCATGGAATGATCACGTAGGTCACAATGCTGCTCTATTTGATACCGGAAAAGACTCAGAACTGGCGGCATGGAATGTTTATGGCACGGCGGCATATGGCGGTATTGGCTACCTAAATACTGACTGGGCTTATCATTATTTCCGCGGTTCAATGCCAGCAGGACGAATTAATATTGGTGTTCCATACTATACTCGTGGTTGGCAAGGTGTTACAGGCGGAGAAAATGGTCTTTGGGGTAAAGCACCACTACCAAATCAGTCGGAATGTGCACCAGGTACAGGCGAAGGCGAGAAAAATAACTGCGGTTATGGTGCCATCGGTATTGATAACATGTGGCATGACCTCGACCCTCAAGGAAAAGAGATGGGTGCAGGCTCTAACCCTATGTGGCATGCTAAAAACTTAGAGCATGGCGTATTTGGATCATATGCTGCGGCCTACGGGTTGGATCCAACAAATGATCCTGATGATAAATTGGTTGGAACATACTCTCGTAACTACGACTCTGTTGCCGTTGCTCCTTGGTTATGGAACGCAGAGAAAAGCGTATTCCTATCAACCGAAGATAAAGCCTCTGTCAGTGTAAAAGCAGACTACATTATCGATAAAGAGATTGGCGGTATCATGTTCTGGGAACTGGCTGGTGACTACAGCTGTTACCTACTTGATGACAATGGCAAGCGTACGGCAACCATTGATGCAACAGAAAAAGCTTGTGCATCAGGTAACGGTGAATACCACATGGGTAACACCATGACGAAAGCCATCTATGAGAAGTTTAAGTCTGCCTCTCCTTATGGCAATACTGTTGCAACTGGTGCTATTCCAACTGAGGCAGCTGATATCGCAGTATCCGTTGGAGGCTTTAAAGTAGGCGATCAGAACTATCCAATTAATCCTAAGATCACATTTACTAATAATACAGGCGTTGATCTACCTGGTGGTACTGAGTTCCAATTTGATATCCCAACTTCAGCACCTGATAACGCAAAAGATCAGTCTGGTGGTGGATTGAAAGTCATTGCTTCTGGCCATACAAAAGCGAATAACATTGGCGGTCTTGAAGGTGTCATGCATCGCGTTGCCTTTACACTACCAAAATGGAAGTCTCTACCTGCCGGTGAAAGCTATGAGCTGGATATGGTTTACTACTTACCAATTACTGGGCCAGCTAACTATGCGGTGATTGTTAATGGTAAAGAGTACGCCTTTAAGTTTGAACAACCAGATTTACCTCTTGGTGATCTAACCACTGGTGGTGGCGAAGGAGGCGGCGGTGATGGTGGTACTTGCGATACAGCAGGTGTCAACACTTATCCCGATTGGCCTCAAGCAGATTGGGCTGGCAACCCATCCCATGCCAATACAGGTGATCAACTAATTTATAACGGCGTCATCTATGAAGCTAACTGGTGGACAAGTTCAGTTCCTGGTAGCGATGGCAGTTGGTCAAAAGTGTGTAAGATTTAATTTATTACCCTCTACCAACACTTACTTTAAGCGCGAGTATTAAGTCTCGCGCTTTTTTACTCTATCAACAGATATACTCAAGTGACTTCAAGGTGCGAGGTTACTTGGGTATACACTGCTGAATTTGAGCTAGAACCCCACATTCAATAAACATCAGTACTTTTCAGAACAACTCTCAGCTACCAATAAACAAGAGCACTTATCAATAAAACAGAATATAAAGCCTGCCCTGCATCACATTTACTTAAGACAATTAAAACTATCAGTATTAGCATTAAATACTATGTTCAAAAAAATAACTCTATGTTATTTAAATAGAAGAACATTGTTCATTATTTTATAGCAAATATGTCCACAAAAAAATGCACTAATTTTTACATACCTAGGACTTAATTTTATTATTTTTTATGCTAGAGTCGGCACTCATTTTCAAATTTGGTTGTATTGAAGAGAGATTTAAAAGGATATGAAAAAAGCACTTGCTCTATTCCTTTTGATGTTTAGTTATATGCCTCTTCAAGCCTATGCAAGTAATGTAGTACACCACCACTCATATACTGAGCGAAAGAATTCAGACATTGTGGTTGAGTATGTTTATGAAAAAGCAAAGCTCAACGGCATTGTAGACTACGAAGCATTTAAGAAAGGCTTTAACGCATATAACAAAATCAAAGGAAAGAAAAAATCGTTACTGACAATTATTGACTACAGTAAACCGTCTAACGAAAAACGATTTTATGTTATTGATTTAAAAAGAAACAAACTACTATACAAAACCTATGTTGCCCATGGTGTTAATAGTGGTTTATTAATGGCTAAGAATTTTTCTAATACGGTAGATTCGCATAAAACCTCATTAGGAACTTATCTAACAGCCACCACATATAATGGAAGCAATGGTTATTCTCTTAAGTTACAAGGTCTTACAAGAGGGAAAAATACCAATGCTTTAAAACGCTATATTGTGATTCATGGTGCAAAATACGCAACTGAAGCTTTTATTAAACATAATGGTTATTTAGGTCGCAGTTGGGGATGCCCTGCTCTTCCTCCACAATTAGCTAGGAAAATTATCGATACCATTAAAGGTGGTAGTGTCATCTTTGCTTATGGTTAATCTGTTATTTTAAAAATAAGCCCTAATTACTTACTCAGTATTAGGGCTTTTTTATTGCAAAATCACTTTTCATTTCAAACTTATAATCCATCAATAAAATCCATCTATAATCAAGACAGCATTTAATTTGATAAAGAGCCTATAATGAATAAAGCATTAATTGCCATTGATTTTATTAACGATATTGTTGATGCAAAAGGAAGAATCCCAAGTTGTGCAGAACAAGTAAAAACTCATCATGTCATTGATAAAGCCAATCTTGCGATTTCATGGGCAAGAAACCAACACATTCCAATCATTTTTGTAAAAGTTGGTTTTCAAGACAATTATTTTGCCCAACCAAAGCACTCTCCTATATTTGGCAAAGCGGATCAGTTTGGCGCTTTAAATCTGTCAGGATGGGGAACTGAATTCCATTGTGATCTTGATGTTCAACCTCATGACTCTGTTGTGATTAAGCCAAGAGTAAATCCATTCTACAATACTTCTCTTGATGCTATGTTGCGGGCAAATAAAATCGAACAGCTATACTTTTGTGGTGTTAGCACCAGTTGGGCAATTCAAAGTGCGGTACGTGATGCCCACGATAGAGACTATCAAGTTCATCTGATCACAGATGCGTGTGCTTCACATAGCTATGAAGATCATCAAGCCTCTTTGGCAATGTTAGAGCGATTAGTTACGCCTCATTTAGCAGAAGAGCTTTAATAAGCCCGAGACTAAACATCTTTGGCCGAGACAATAACGCCCAAATCTATCATGTAATTTGGGCGTTATTTTTTTAGTCGTTAGTTAATTTATTGCTTTATCTGCAGGATAATAAGGTAAATCTAGAGCCGTAGATACACTTTCGCAGGTTACTTTTCCACGATAAACATTTAACCCATTAAGCAGATGTTTATCGTGTTGAAGCGCTTTCTTATAACCCATATTCGCAAGCTTGAGTATATATGGCAAGGTTGCATTATTAAGGGCAAAGGTTGATGTTCTTGCCACCGCCCCTGGCATATTCGCAACACAATAGTGAACCACATCATCCACCAGATAAGTAGGATCATTATGTGTTGTTGGATGTGACGTTTCGACACACCCACCTTGATCAATCGCTACGTCCACAATGGCCGAACCCGGTTGCATCTTTTTGATCATATCGGCGGTAACCAGTTTTGGTGCCGCAGCGCCAGCAACTAGCACACACCCAACGACAAGATCTGCATCTAAAACATGCTTTTCGACAGATTCTTTAGTCGAATAAATACATTGTACCTGTCCCGAAAACTGTTGATCTAATTGGCGTAATACATCCAAATTTCGGTCAAGAATTACGACATTGGCACGTAAACCAATAGCCATTTGTGCAGCATTAGCTCCAACAACACCACCGCCTAAAATAACTACCTTTGCCGGCTCTACTCCAGGAACACCTGCCAGTAATAGACCTTTACCTCCATGAGATTTTTCAAGTGCTAAAGCGCCAGCTTGAATTGACATCCGCCCTGCAACCTCAGACATAGGTGCAAGCAAAGGAAGGCGACCTTTATCATCGGTTACCGTTTCATAAGCAATACAAATCGCCTTACTATTGATTAAGTCATGAGTTTGCTCAGGATCGGGAGCTAAATGTAGATAGGTGAAAAGAATCTGCCCTTCTCGCAACATCGCCCGTTCAATAGCTTGAGGCTCTTTTACTTTTACGATCATGTCTGCTTCAGCGAATACGGCAGCAGCGCTTGGTAAAATAAGGGCCCCAGCATCAATATAATCTTGATCGCTAAAACCAATACCTTGTCCAGCCAGTGTTTCTACATATACTTTATGGCCATGTGCAACCGCTTCAACTACCGATGCAGGGATCATCCCTACTCGATACTCATGAACTTTAATCTCTTTAGGTACACCGATAATCATTGTTCTATCCTCGCAGTCTCGTCTACCAGCATTAGCAAACCGCTAAAAATACGATAATGGAATTAAAGCAGAATGTGTAACCATAATTTAAACAATAATTAACAAATCAATCTAAGTATAGTTTAGAACCTAGTTGATTAAACCAAACTTGATTAAGATCACATGATATAAAGCCATGTAAACCCACAAAATAAGAGTTAGCATCTAGTTACATATTGAAATACAGATAAACACATTGCAGATGACAGAAATAACAGGAGGATGTACTTAAGATATTTTCCACAAAACAAAAAGCGAGCGAGTAATTTAATACCCATAGAGAGTACTAAACCACTCACTCGCCTTATTTAAACCTATCGTATTGTCTCGATAAATTTTAATCAGGATTAATGATTACTCGTCATCTGTCCATGGCATATCTGGTAGTGCTGACAGATTTTCACTGTAACGTTTTAGGTCAAATTTACCTTCATTTTTCATTACGTCAAACACTTCAATTGATAGCGCACAAGCCATCATTTCGATAGCGTCTTCGCGAGATGTACCTGTCATCATAAGACGCATTAAAGTCTCTTTCACAACAATAGGATTACTATCTGCTAGTTGGTTTTCTACTGTTTCAACCAGCATATCGCCTGTCATGATTTCGTCTTGGTTTTCCATTTTTATCCTGTTCTTACCGCTAAGAGAGTTATAACCCAAAGGTTAGTCGTTCATTAGGCTACATGTTGCTTGTTATTTTTGTCACAATCAAGACTTAGCATGGCACAAATTGTTGGTTGAGCTTCAATTAAATCAGAAAAATGTCGAGCAGCTTGCCCACTTATTGGCAAATTAATCGTATTTACAAAAATTGTCTTAAGCCCTGCAGTTAATGCAGATGTCGCCCCTGTTGTACTATCTTCCACCGCAATTACAGATTCCGTAGGTAGTTCAAAGTGCTGACATGCTAGCTGATAGATATCTGGAGCAGGCTTATTGTGTTCGACATCGTCCCCTGTAAAGATAACATCAAACCACTCTAACCAACCTTTTTGCGCTAGAATTCCTTCAACATAGATGCGCGGAGCCCCTGTAACAACAGCCAATGGTACTTTACCAGTTAGCTGCTTTAACAAAGTCTCAGCACCCTCTTTCGCAGGGATACCTTTCGCTCGAATTTGCTCTTCAGTTAGCGCTTCCATATCATCCACAATCTGTTGTGGCTCAACGTTAAGCTGAAATTTTTCAATCAGGATCTTAGCAATATTTGGCCATGTTACGCCTGCGTACTTATGCATGAAAACATCTGCCGATAACTCAACATCATGGCTTGCCATATAAAGCGACCAATTTGCCGCGTGAAAAACTTCGGAGTCGACTAAGGTTCCATCAAAATCAAAACAGATTGCTTGCATGCACTATTATTCCACTTAGTAATTTTCTTATCTTTATAACATGACACACTATAGATTACTAAGAGATAGAAGAGTGAGATGTAGAAACACTGTGTTTTGGTAGCCAAACAGAAATAATTGTTGTTAATACCAAAAATGCTACCGATACCCATAAGCAAGCAACAAATCCCTGAGTTTGATAGACCCAACCAGATAAAAGGGTACCAATTAAACGACCCATTGCATTGGCCATATAATAGAAGCCCACATCTAAGCTGACGCCATCTTCTTTGGCATAGCTAACAATCAAATACGAATGTAATGATGAGTTAACCGCGAAAATGGCACCAAAAATCATAAGGCCCAATGCAATAGTGATTTGAGGAGAAAGGTTAAAGGTGACAAGAAGCGCAATCAGAGCAGTTACGGTTGCTAGTAAGCCAGCCCAGCCCATTGCAGCTCGACCATCGGGTGTTTTACCTTGTGCTTTTCCAGTAACCTTAGGAGCAAGGGTTTGAACAATACCATATCCAATGATCCAAAGAGCAAGAAAGCCACCAACCCAGAGATGATCCCAACCAAATACTTGACCAAGATAAATAGGTAGAGCAATAACAAACCAAACGTCACGA
Source organism: Photobacterium damselae subsp. damselae (assembly GCF_038086725.1). Classification (NCBI taxonomy): domain Bacteria; kingdom Pseudomonadati; phylum Pseudomonadota; class Gammaproteobacteria; order Vibrionales; family Vibrionaceae; genus Photobacterium; species Photobacterium damselae. Next base: position 1,454,770 of record NZ_CP146970.1, on the reverse strand, counting down.
GCGCCAAATAGAAACATTCGAGCCGCAGATAAAATATTCACACTTGGGCTTTTTGAAAAAATCTGACTGAATTTCACTTTTTGCTTAGCTTTGCCTAAATCTCCTTTTAAATAGCAGAGACTAAGGATAAATACCGCAAGTAACACGATTGCCATCGCTATAACCGCACCAGAAAAACCCAGCCATGACAAAAGGAAACCACCTAAAAAGAAACCCGCGCCTTTCAAAGCATTTTTAGAGCCTGTCAGAATGGCAATCCATTTATAGAGCGCGCCCTGTTCGCCACTCGGTACCAATGTTTTAATGGCGCTTTTGGCACTCATTTTATTGAGATCTTTAGCAATACCTGAGATTGCTTGCGCTAACATGACCCAAATCACCGTTAACATATCAGTGGGTACTGCAAGCATACTCAATGCAATTATTTGTAGCGCCAAGCCGATATTCATAGTGCGATTTAGGCCAAGTTTGGCTCCCAACCAACCACCTATCAAGTTAGTTACCACACCAAAGAATTCATAAAACAAGAACAACGAAGCAATTTCTAATGGCGAATAACCTAGCTGGTGAAAATACAGCACCACCAGCATACGTAAAGCGCCATCGGTAACAGTAAAATTCCAATAGTTAAATGTCACCAACATATATTGACGAACATTAGCAGGAATGGTTGAGAACATAGTCAAAAAACCTAATTATGATATTTCAAATGCTGGATTCTACGCGTGATTATTGCTTCACATTTGCCAATTGTTGAACATAGTGTTGTTGATCGGCATGGGTAAATGCATTTGGCCTTAATGCTTGAACTTGTTCAATAATCGTGTCGATATTCCATCCATATTCCAATAACAAGTGAGCAGCCAGCAAACCTGTACGACCCGAACCACCCATACAGTGCAACATAACATTATCTTGATTCTCAATAATCTGGTGCAATTGAGAGGATATAGCTTGCCATTGAGTAGCAAAATGCTCATCTGGCACTGCATCATCATCAATAGGTAAAGAAAACCATTTTATACCGAGTTCTTGGGCTTTCTCCCCCAACAGGCCAACCCCTTTGCTCTCTAACTCAGCTTGACTTAATGCTGTCACAATGGCTTTCACACCTTGCTGCTTTAATTGTTGTAAAGACGCATCAAGGGATACCCCTTTTGTACCTGGACATGGAGTAAGAACCAATTGCCCTTTTGCATTATCTACTGGTAAAAACCATACAGGATGTTCCATTATCTCTCTCCTAAGATCTTAATTTTATCGAGTTGCACACTATTTTTATGCTCTTGTTTATTATTGTACTTTGTCTGCCAACCCTACTTTGCGAACCAATTCAGCTGTACGCGTTGCGTATCCCATTTCATTATCGTACCAAGCATAGATTTTTACCATACGACCATTCACCACCATGGTTGAAAGTGCATCAACAACGGTAGAACGCTGCTCCCCTTTATAATCAATCGAGACTAAGGGACGAGCTTCAAAACCTAAAATACCCGATAGCTCATTGTTAGCAGCTTGTTGTAGCAATGAGTTGATCTCATCAACACTCGTCTTTTCAGCCAGATTAAAAATAATGTCGGTCATGGAAGCATTGGCAAGCGGTACACGAACAGCATGGCCATCAATTTTGCCATCAAGTTCAGGAAAAATATCAATAATGGCTTTTGCAGAGCCCGTTGTAGTTGGAATTAAGCTCATGCCACAAGCGCGAGCACGACGAAGATCTTTATGCGGTGCATCTAAAATAGTTTGAGTATTAGTTAAATCATGAATCGTCGTAAAAGAAGATTGCTCAATGGTAAAATGCTCATTGATCACTTTCACGATTGGAGCAATACAGTTGGTTGTGCATGATGCCGCAGTCACTATAGTGTGTTTCTCCGGCTCAAATAAGTTGTCATTAACACCAACCACAATATTTTGCACATCAGGATGTTTAACAGGAGCTGAGACGACAACTCGCTTTACACCCTGCGCAATATATTGATCGAGTAATGCTTTATCACGATGAACACCAGTTGCTTCTAACACGACATCACAACCAGACCAATCGACAGCCGCAATCTCTTTTTCTTGGTGACAAGTGATGGCTTTACCGTTAATCAGTATTGTCTGACCATCAACAGTAACGGTCTTATTCCATCGACCTTGAACTGAATCAAACTCTAACAAATGAGCTAAGGTTGCTGTATCGCCGGCTACATCGTTAATTTGAACAACTTCGATCTCAGGCCAATCGAATACAGCTCGCATTGCTAAACGACCAATACGCCCAAAACCATTAATACCTACTTTTATCGCCATCTTATGTTCTCCACTTGTCACTTAATCACTAAATATTCGACAAACCATATATATGGAATAACGTATATATACTTTTTTTAGGCTGATTTGTCATCATTTTTATTAACGTATAAATAAAAAAGGCTTGTTAATGACATAGCACTAACAAGCCTTTTCGCAACATTAAAGAACCTATTTTTAGTTTTTTTTCTTTATACCTAAATGACGCAGCAGTTTTTTCTCGTGATTGATAATATCTGGATTACCCGTTCTTACTGTGTCTAACGTATGTTTAATCCATATTGGTAGCTGATTAGATAATTGATAGAAAATCCATAAACCTTGGCGTTCTATCTGCAAAATACCGCTATCTCTTAACAGAGCAAGATGACGAGAAACTTTAGGCTGACTTACTTCTAATACCGAGGTTAAATCAGAAACGGAAAGCGCTTTCTCATCAACCAGTAACATTAAAATTCGTAAACGAAGTGGATCACTCATGACTTTAAACAGTTCAACAGGCCCCAAAACATCACTTGAGTCTTCACCGTTTAATAATAAGAAAAGTGCGATACGCCCTTTTAGCTCATTGAATACTCGTCGAAAACCATCAATGCCTTCTTCAGATTTGGGGTCTTTAAAATCCCAGTGAATAAACGCTTCTGAGTTGTCAAATAAAGCACACTCGTTATTGGCTTTATCACAGAGTGTAATCACGACATCAAAATGTTGGCCTCGATACTCATCAACCGATTGACTGATAAGATCATCACTATCAATACCGTTTTCAGCCAATACTATAGCGACCCGATGATCTACACCCTCGGGTTTTACACCTGCGCTGGCCACTTGATAAGTGATATTTTGCTCTCGACACATATGTCGCATTAAGCCTTCAGCTAACTGAGAGCGTGCGGAATTACCGGTACATAAAAATAAAATACGTTTCACAATCAATCTCTAATGGACTGTAATAGTTATCCCCTGTGCTGGGACTAACATCCTATCTTATTTTTTATCCTTTTGCTGAGCTATGTTTAACCAATTAACGATTTGATTTAATACCAAAGGGCTACTTAGAAGTCCTAAATGCGTCACTTTTTCAGCCAGAAATCGATGTGATTCCTCGTATCCTAAACTAACCAAACCACTTTCACTCATCCCCCAAGCACTTGTGACAGGAACTAACCCATCCCCAATAAGATGCAACTGTTGATCAACTCGGCGACTTGTGACGCATGAGGCAACCGCATAACACTGGACATGTTCAGGCAGTTCTGCTCTCTTTTTGGGCGGATTGGGCGGTAAATATTTATCTAGCTTGGGATCTCTATCTTGGGTCCAATCTTGATGAATAGTATAACCGCAGCTCAGATCACGAGTACCGTCACTACGAATATCGGCTAATTGATTCAATAGCTTAAAAGTCGCTTTTTGCTTAACATTATCATCAATCCAATTTGCCATTTCAGCCAGTGGCGCACCATTATGCGGAGTACCAAGAGTAATGAATGAGGTTAGCTGTGAAAGCCAGTTTAATTGATGCTCTTTCGCATAATAACAGGCACTGCGGGTCACTAATCCACCCATACTGTGACCAATAATAACCAACTCTTCAATCGCGACAGGCCAAGCTTGTAATAACTTCTCTAATCGAAACGCAAACTCTTCACCGTTTAAAGAGATATGTTTACCTGTGTTGTAATTTAAATAAATCGGATAATAACCGTAGGCCTTCAATGCTTGTCCATGATCATGCTGCTGATAAAGCCACTGTTTATCTGACATGCACCAACCATGGACACAGATTACAACTTTATTACTTAAATTCGGGTACTGTTTGCTAAGCACATTTGTTTGATCGCTTAATACTTGGATCTGATCGGTTAGTGTCATTGTGATGGCATAAGGACTATTACGAGCCGCTAACTTATCCCCCATCATGCCATTAAAAGCAGCCAATACAATATCGTTACTAACCGATGGTAAAAGCATATCAATTTTATCTTTCCACTCTTGGCTCTGGTTTTGCCAATGAGTGCGCCATTGATTAAACAGCGACTGAGGTGATTTCATCCGATGCCTCAAAAATATTATCTTGTAAAATAAGATCCGATGCTTTTTCTGCAATCATAATAGTCGGAGCATTTGTATTACCCCCGATTAAGGTTGGCATAATAGAAGCATCAACGACTCTTAACTGCTCGACTCCCCGAACACGTAAGCAACTGTCTACTACCGCTGCTTTATCATTTCCCATTTTACAAGTGCCAACTGGGTGGTAAATTGACTCTGCTTTTTGACGAATAAAGGATCTTAATTCATCATCTGTCGCCACCTCTTTTCCTGGAAAAGCTTCTTTGCCTCGATAATGGTCAAACGCTTTCTGAGCCAATATTTGGCGCGATACTTTAAGGCCTTTTAGCATGACTTCAATATCATCAGGATGACTTAAATAATTGGGTTGTAGAATCGGTGGGCTCTGCGGATTGCTGTCTCGGAGCATCAACACACCACGGCTTTTTGGACGTAAACAACAAGCATGAAGAGAATAACCATGTTTGACAGTTTGTAATAAATCCAAACCATGATTATCTAAAAAACAAGGTGAAAAATGAAACTGAACATCGGGTTTATCGAGCTCGTCATCAGTTTTTAAAAAACCTCCCGCTTCTGCAACATTAGTGGTGAAATTACCTTGCCTAAATAGCCAATAGTCAAACGCCCCTTTAATAGCACGCAGCATGGCAATAGGAGAAAAGCCGACAGAATGGAATGTTCTTTCACGGGTAACCACTAAAATATCGAGATGATCTTGCAGATTTTGTCCCACTCCGGGAAGATCAGCCACACATTCGATGCCATGAGCATTAAGATGTTCTTTCCCACCAATACCAGACAACATTAGAAGTTGAGGACTGTTTATTGCCCCACCACTTAAAATGACTTCTTTACGAGCATGAACCGCTTTTATTTCACCACCTTGTTGATACTCGACACCAACAGCAACACCATTATCGATTAAGACCTTATTCACCATAGCATTTGTTATTATGGTTAAATTATCTCTGGTCTCAGCTTCTCGTAAATAGGCAACAGCACTGCTACAGCGTTGACCATTTTTTTGTGTCACTTGATAAAAACCAATCCCTTCTTGTTGCTGGCCATTAAAGTCATCATTATAGCGTAAACCGGCTTGTTTGGCGGCTTTGATAAAGGCTTGAGAAAGTGGGTTTTTAATACGCAATTCTGAAACATGCAACGGACCATTGCTGCCATGATAAATATCTTCACCAAATTCTTGATGCTCAGCTTTACGAAAATAAGGCAAAACATCTTGGTAACTCCAACCTGCGTTACCTAATGATGCCCAATGATCATAATCGGATGCGTGGCCTCGAATATAACACATCGCGTTTGATGAACTGCTCCCACCTAACGTTTTACCTCGTGGCCAAAATAGTTTTCGTTCATTAAGGGCAGGTTCTGGCTCGGTATAATAACGCCAATTCATTACCTTGGAGTGCATCATACCAATAAGTCCTAGAGGGACATGAATCATTGGGTGTTTATCTTGAGGTCCGGCTTCAATTAAACACACCTTGTTATGAGAATTTGCTGATAGACGATTAGCAAGAACGCACCCAGCAGATCCAGCCCCGACAATAATATAATCGAACATACGCCCTCCATGAGCAACAAAATTCAATATTTACAACAACTTCTATAACAACCCAATGATAAATAAGGATAATATATTCACTTTTATAAATTTAACTATAGAAAAATAAGTGATCCATGCATTATTTTTATAGATTAATTACAGACAAAAAAGATTATTGCGTTAAAGTAAAACATAAGAAACAAAAAGCATAAAAAGGAACTTTAATATGTCTAATTTACAAGCCCAATTTGAACAAGCACAAGCAGATGTTAAACAACTGACTCAACGTCCTACTAATGATGAACTGCTTAACCTGTATGCCTTATTTAAACAAGCAACCGAAGGCGATGTTCATGGTAAACGCCCAGGTCTTTTTGACCTTAAAGGTGGTGCAAAATATGCGGCTTGGGAAGAGCTAAAAGGAATGAGCCAAGAAGATGCCCAAACCCAATATGTTGATAAAGTCAGTCAACTAAGCCAAGTTTACGCATAATACCTTTCCCTTATATACCCAACTTTTCCTTATATATCCAAATGGTTTAAGGTGCTAGTTACTTAGGTATAAGGCTCTTAAGTTTGTCATTAAGAGCCTTTTTTATTGCCACCAATTTTACTCATTCAAATTTAAGCGCTTAACTCAACCTTCTTCTTAGTCTGCTTACGAGGTTTCGCCACTTTCTCTTTCACCTCTTCATCATTAACCGCGACCAATTTAGGATCGAGCTTAATGGTATTTTCCAAAGCAGCTGTCAGTTGAACTAATTGACGCTCTAACTCTTCAACTCGTTGCATCTTCTGCTGATAAATAACATCAAAAGCACTGTCAGTCGGCCTTAATGACTCTCTTGCCGCCACGACAGCCATTTCTAAAGCAAGGGATTCTTCATCATGAAAACTTACCTGCTCACCAACAGCATCGATTGCGACATCCATCACTTCCGCTTCAAGATCGCCTAATGCTTCTTGCATGTATGAACCAATATCTTCAAAGCCAGGTAATGATTGATTACATGCAACCAAAGAGTAATGTAATGTCCCTGCGTAGCTGTAAAACGTTATATTAAGAGTCTGCCCAGGCATTAACAGTGAAACAGGATATTGAGCATCCACTTTTGCTCCCATAAAATAAGCCGTTTCTTTTTGCCCTGGCACATTTGAAATCAATAAATTACTTGCAGGTGGTACAAAGCTGTTTAAACCAAATTTACCGCTAATTAGTGAGACACCATTAACCAAAAATGAGTAGTTCACATAAGCATCTGGTGAGATATTCAACGCTTCATTTTTCAAATCGACGGTTGCACGTTGAATCGTTTCAAGCCGCTCTAATACCGTTAAATCACGTTTACCTAGCTCAACATGACCAATCGACATACGATTACTTTTGCTGCCGTCCCCTTCTTTACGTAAGTTAATAGGCATCATCGCCACCAACGGCTTACGAAGTGGAACCGCTCTATCATTTAGGTAGCGGTTTAATGCCTGATCACTAATTGCAAACAGCACATCATTTACCGATGCCCCTGTGATACTGCGAATATGATTGAGCTGAGCAAATGAAAACTTACCAGTACTCACTGCTCGACTGCGTTTAGGGCTAAGATTAAGTATGGTTTTAGGCGCAGTAAATGGCAGTTTTAGATCACAATCGGCAATATTAAGTGCTTTTAATGCCAATTTACTGCCTAATCGAAACATAGATGGAATGAGCGATAATTGTCTTGTGGCTTGAGTCGCCGCTTTTGTTACTAGATCAGCTAAATGTTTTTCTTGTGCTCTTTCCTTCGCCGTTTTTGTTAAATCAAACTGCCACATCGGTTTATTAAACGACTCTTCCGGTGTTAGACCACAACTACGGTTAAAAATAGAACTTGCTTTTATCCCATCAGCCATAGAGTGATGGATCTTTAAAACTAAAGCGACTTTATCATCTTGCAAACCGCCAATAATCCATACTTCCCACATCGGCTTGCTACGATCTAAAGTTTGACCATGAATGCGCCCTACCACTTTTTGTAATTGTTCTTCTGTTCCGGGCGATGGCAACATGGTAATACGCAGATGATCATCTAAATTCACCGACTTTAATTGCTGCCAACTTGGTTTTCCTGTTATAGACCATTGTAGTCGCCAATTAAAAGGGGCGCTCACTTCGGTCTCTTGCAATAAAGCAGCATAGAGATCTTGCGCATAGTGATGTTTATGCTCTTTAGGTGGATCAAGAACAACCAGACCAATAACATGCATTGGTGTTTGCTGTGACTCAAAAAACAAAAAACTAAAATCCAGTAGTGAAACACTCGGCATGGGTACATTCCTGTAGCAAAACAAAATCCAGATTTATTATCCAAATGAGTTCATAAAAAGTGACTCTGCTTTGAGAGTAGCAAGCAAAATTAGATCTCTCTTTCTAAAATCGACAGAGATCACGCAATTCTTTCATTTTCTCTCTTTAATAACATTCATAAAATTAGAACGAACTGTCTATTTTTTCGACCTATAGTTACTGGGGTGATTATGATTTAAAAAGCAATGCTGCTTGTTGCTAAGTAATGTGAGAGCTAACCATGAAGAATCAAAACCAGAAACTGGCGGTGTGTCCCTATGCAGCAATATGGGGATGTAAAAAATGCCCGGTAAAACGTGTTTGTCCTGGTAAAACCACCATTGGTGATCAACCAAGCCGTAAATGGACAAATCGTAAATAACAATCAATAATATAGCCTCAGGAAAACCTACGTCTGCTGAGGCTATAATTTATAATAAAACAATTTATTACCGCATCAGTTGTTCAAATAAGAGACGACTTACTCTAAATTTTGGCTCAGCGTTTAGCCAGGTATAACGGTAAGTTTGAGCAATCCTCTCTCTGTAAATTGAAACTAGAATGAAGGTCAGAATAGTGGTGGTAAAATGGTCAATCATGCCACTTTAATAAAGAAGCGAAATATTATTTTATTGCCTCTATAGGCGTGACTTTTTTACTGTCAACGTTAACTTCAAGATATGAAATTTTATCGCTGCCATCTTGATGATCATAACTAAAGAGATAACAACTCTGACAATCAAAAATCTTCTGCTGGTAAGCGGGAACTAAATTAGTACCATTATCCTTGTAATATTCACTATTCATCGCCAAACCCACTGCTTCTTTTTGCTTTGTTTCATAATCAAAAATAGGTGCAGTTGAAGTATTAAGTGGATACCCATCTTCAGAATAACGTAAGGTATGCATTGCTCCATTACTGTAAGCAATAATATCGTGCCATCCCAAATGTGTCTCATTACCTAATAGTATCGGGCGATCCATAACAGTAAATTTTGCAACCTGCTGTTTTTTATTATCAAAGACAAATCCTGTACATCCACCACTCCCACAATAATCTTGATTCTGCATTAATATTAAAATTTCATCTTCGCCATTGTTATTAAGATCGGCAGTGCCATAAATATATGGTGGATAACCATTGGGATTTTCAGGAAGCGTTTCTCCAGCTTTATAAATATGTTTAGCCACAATATCGGCAACAAATGCATCTTGGGCTTCGATTGAACTCGGTAATCCAGAATTGGCTTGTTCTGCTTTTTCTGCTGAATCACAACCCGACAATAACAACACGATGAATGCTGAACAGTACGATGCTTTCACTATAGATGTTCTTATCTTCATAATCTTTCCTTTGTTCATGAACCCGTTATCTGTTTAGTTTATACCATAAGTTCCTAAAAATGCCTTTACCGTCACAGAATGTACAAATGAGATAGATAACACTATTGAGTATATTGATTGCATATTTCATCACCAACAAAGCATTCCAAAAAGATATAATATCAATCGGTTAAACATCTAAGGTCTGATTATGGGTATTAATAACATTTGCTTTTCCACGCTATACAAAAATCACATCAAACAAGTTCGCCCAACCCCAAGACCGCCAGAACACTGGGATAAAAAAGCCGAACAACTTCCTCAGAAAGCCGTAAATTCCAAAGATCATTATGTCGAACAATTTATTGATTTTATGGATTTTTCAGATGCTAAGACATTATTTGATATGGGATGTGGTACAGGATCGATTGCGCTCTCTGTCGCAGATTGGTTTGATGATGTTTATGCCGTGGACTACAGTTCGAAAATGCTAGAAATTTGTCAAAGCCGTGCTGATAAACAACATATTGATAATATCCACTTAATCAATAAAGCTTGGGAAGATTCTTGGCAAGAGATACCACAATGTGATATTGCCATTGCTTCACGATCAACATTGGTTCAAGACTTAGAAGCGGCTCTTATTAAGCTAAACAATCAGGCCAAACTTCGTGTTTATACCACTCATACAGTGAACGATTCTTTTATTGACCCAGAGATCATTCGAGCTTTGAAACGTGAAGTGAAATCAGGTCCTAATTATATCTACGCCGTTAATATTCTTCATGAATTAGGTATTAATCCTAAACTGAACTATATAACAAACCCAAACAGTCAGAAAACGGTCGAAACCTATGAAGAGTTAGAACAACAAGTTAAATTAGGGTTAGGTTCATTGACTGATGCTGAACAATCTTTATTGCAGGAGTACTTTGCTAAAAAGAAAGCGCTTGGAGAAGTTATCAAAAAGCCATCCCGTGACTGGGCTATCGTTTATTGGGATGTCACAAAGAAACTATAATAAAAATAATTAGTTATGATACCCAAGCCTTAAAACAGTTGGGTATCCTACAGTTTAGGCGGCGTGAATAAGATGCTGCTGGCACGAACAAGCAGCAAAACCGACTGGAGAAACCCTTTTACATTCCTCACATTGCACAAAATATTGAGGCGATGCTAAACAATCGATTAATTTATCCATTGCTTCAAAAATATGCGCTTCATGAAAACGAGCTACCGTCTGCCACTGATAACCAGTAACAGAATCTGCACTTGACGTACATACTTGTATCTCTATTGGCAGAAGATGATCAACATTCGTTTTTTCAGGCTCTGTCATTCCAAAAAAATCAATAGCGACACGAGAGGTCATGCGAACAAATGGATAAGCACTGGATAATCCCTCTAAAGTAAGCATATTAACGCGAGGAATGTCATAATTGACTCTTTCACTTTCGATATAAACCAGAACACCTTGGCGCAAGTTATCGTCGATATATGCTAGACCATGATGAAGAACTTCAATAGCAAGAGAAAGTTTAGTAAAGCGAACCAATTTAGTATCCAACCACACTACAATGCGACAAAAGTTTGTCACAGACATCCAATGAATGGCTGGTATTTTAACGCTGATAAGCAACAAGTGAAATATGAATTTGAGTATTTTGCTTATTATTAAGCAGAATGATTGAATTTCGAAATCTATGATATCAACAATCGACATAGAGTCGATTTTGAGCGGAAAACTACATTTTTTTATGCTGTAATGGAATTTAAAGCGGTATAAATTCGAATTATACCGCTTTATTGTTGGTGTTCTATTTCATTACAATACGCTGAGCTTTAAGTGCGTTATCTTCTACCATTTTTACTGTCACCACTTCACTGCCATCAAGATTATAATCTTCAAATGCAACATAACGGATAGACTGATTCGTCCAATCTTTATAGTAGAACTTAAGATTTGTTAGATCTTTTACAATAGTGTGGTCTGTATGAGCTGCTACCGTATTTTCAAAATCAGTCTCAACCGCATTATCAACCATTGTTGTAGGCACTTCACCACTCGCTGCTGTTTCACCATCAGCAGTTGTTGGTATGCGTTTTAGAGCCATGCCAGGAATGATATCGAAGTTATTAAAGATTCGAAGTAGACGCAATACCCCATCTTCTGCAGTGACAACATTCGATTTTGTACTTGCATTCGCTAAATAGTTCGCTTTCACGAAACGAGATGTTGGTGATGTATCGCCTGGTAAGCCAAATGCACCACATGTACCATGAGAATGAGCAGAACTACCATCAAGATTACGAAGCACAGAATCTGCTGTATCAAATTGTTGGATATTTGAGTAAACACCAAGATTCTTTAAGTGCCATTCATATTGAGGACTGTTGGTCATGATGCCATTTGATGGTTTAATTTCAATACGGCCCTTTTGATCCGGTTCAAATACCGCAGCATCACCCGTTCTATCAATAAATAGGAAATGTCCTGGTTGATCTGCACCTGCTAGTACAACAAATTTACCTTGGTGCGCTTCAACATATTCACGGGCTTCAGCAACCGTTTTACAGTGAGACAAAATTAAATAAGGCGTTGCCAATACATCAATCATTTCTTCAGATGCTTTTGTTACTACCTCATAGGTTGCCATATTTGGATAATATAAAACACCAACCGATAACCCCTCTTCATTAAAACCATCACTTAAAAATTCAAGGCCAGATGCCGCTTCACCAAATAGCTCACCAATGTTACATCCGATGACGGCATATTTGGCTTTTCTTAATTTAGTACTTTTACCAATAGCAAAGTTTGGCACATCATAGTTACGCGGGAAAAAACTCACATTGTTACGATAATATTGCCCAAACTCATTAGTACGACCAGTAATAATATCATTTTTTAATGTTTTAATTGAAATTTGAGTACACATAGTAAATCCCTCTGTTATGACTTTTTGGATAATGAATAATTAGGAATGTTTTTTGTTAAAGTGAAGATACTAATAAAACACATTGCAGCTAATACTAACCATGATAATTGCGCAGCAGATTTACGAGCTTCACGATTAATATCAATTAATACAGGATAGTCTTGTTTTTCGGTGATATTTGTTTCAACCAATTGAGTAAAATCTTTATCACTTAAAAATGGAATTGATGCAATTTGCTCTACTTGCTGCTTGGTTTGGACACTGATCAAATCGCTATTAGCAGCATCGGATTTAACCATATTAGTTAAAGAGAACATCAATACACTGCCTAATACCGCAATACCAATGGTTTGGCCAATATTACGGGACGTAGCCTGCACACCACCCGATTGGGTTGCATCTCGTTGGTTTACTGCTGCCGTCACAATTAATGAAGCTTGTGAAGCAATAACACCACAGCCAAGACCCGTAAAGAGTGCTGAACCAAAGAAAATCATATTAACGGAATCAAGCTCTGTTCCTAAAGCTCCAGAAATTGCGGCAAGAACGCAAAATCCAATACCAATCATGCACAATTTACGACAAGATACATGAGCAAACTTAGTTGGAGTAGCCAATGAGGTAATCAACATTCCGGTAGAGAACACCATTAACAATACTGCAGTATCTGTTGCGCTGTATCCTGCTACTAATTGACAATAGGTAATACCAATTAAAATATAAGCACCTAAGACAAAAAAGACCATACCACACATATATAATCCATCTCGTAACTGAGGTGTCTTAATAAAGGATTGCGGCATCAAACATGCACCATTTTTTATCTCAAATTGATTTTCCCATTTAAGAAAAATAAGTAGAACAGCAATACCAAATAAAACTAGTGGCAGAGCAGGACTGATACCTAAAATATGGAAACTTGGTGATAATGGTGAGATCAATCCCCACTCCGATATTTTAAGTAAACCAACGATCACAGCAAGTAAGCCAATCGATACTAAAATCGTACCAACAAAATCAAACTTAATTTTTACGGTTGGTTTTTCAATTTTTTCTAATGCAAAACCTAAAACAAAAACTACACCAAAATAAATAGCTAGAGCTTCAAAAGCGACACGATAATCAAATTTATCAATCAAAAAGCCAAATACTAATGGTGCAGCCGTATTTGCTACTCCTACTGCTGCTGCAACGGCACCAAATGCAATAGCTCGATCTTTGGTATCGGTATAAATTCCCACGATCAAACCAAGTACAGCTGGAATTAAAAAGCTTGCGCCAAAACCTGATAAACTGCGAGCGGCAAAAATAAAAACTTGGATGTTATCGGTATAAGCAGCAATGACTTCTGCTAAACAAAGCAGTAAAGCACCGACTTGGAATAGGCGTTTCCACCCCCAAATTAAGCCCAACATCCCACCGGCAATCATGCAGGCACCAGCAATCAACGGATACATGGCATTGGCGAAAGCGATATCTGAAACTGATGCGCCAAGTTCATTAATTAACGATGCTGTGGCAACAGATAGTCCTGAGTTATCACCCATTGTACCAACCTGTGCCATCAGCAAAATAACTAAGCTAAACCATTTTGCTATCCCCGTTTTTGCATTACTAGCATCGGGGGCTAATTTCGATGTATTGTCCATTAATACTTATCCCTCATACTTCACGTTATTATTCACATTGTTGTTTTCTTTAATTCGGAAGTATTCTTGCTCACTTTTCTCACCAAGTAATCTCTGTTATGTTGGGATTATCCAAACATAAATCATTTAGAGAGTCAGGGATGAAAAAGTTTACGTTTGAGCAAGTAGATGCGTTTGTTGCGGTAGTTGAGGCGGGATCATTCAGTGCTGCGGCGCGTAGACTTAGAAAAGATAAATCATCAATACATCAATTGGTAAGTTATTTAGAAATAGAGCTAGGAATTGAGCTTTTTAATCGTGAGAAAAAACTCCCCATATTGAGACCTGAAGCCAAAAACATATACAACTACAGTAAGTTGTTACTCGAACAGCACAAAGAGATTCAAAGCTTAGCTGATAACCTTTTCCACGGTATAGAAGACAGTCTTACCATTAGTTATGACATTGTGATCCCTCGTCAGGTTATTATTGAGATCAGTGATCAACTGTCCAAAGAATTCCCATCATCGCAAATTCACTGGCTCTGTCAGAATAAGACCACAGCGATTAACGCCCTTGATAATCAAACAATTGATATCACACTACAAGCTCTATCACACAGAGCTAAGCCACAAGATGGCTTGGATGCACTCACTTTAGGTCAAGTAGCTTGTTCCCTTTATATCAATAAGAATACGGTAGATCATAACTTGTCCTATACCCGCTCTTACCTTCAAGTTAAGCCTCAGTTTATATTAGAAAGTTTTGTCGCTGCAGAATTAGATGAACTGACTATTCTCAGTCCTTTTTATCGTCTTTTTAGTGAAGTCTATTTAATGGTCGAGTGTTTAAGCCAAACACCTCATGCATGGGCAATCATTCCAGACCACTTAGCAGAGCCTTTTGTTGATAATAAGCTGACTAAATTAAAGGATAGTGGATTTTCTGCACAAGAGGTTTTATGGCCCTGTGTAATGCTCACCAACCAGAAAGGCGTTAAAGGCCCCGTATTTCAACGAGCCTCCGAGTTGATTATTGAAAAAATGCGAGGGTTTGATTTGTGATTGGTGGGGGGTCTATATTTGGGGATAGATAACAATGAAATCATTGCTACCCCATCAAAATACAAAATATGAAACTGCAGATACAACAAAGCCCCAGCGTTAGCTGAGGCTTTATTATTCGAATTGGTGCCCGAGGTCGGACTTGAACCGACACTCCCGAAGGAAACGGATTTTGAATCCCTAAGTCACCTTTACAATTACGATCAATTACTAAATAAATTAGCTATTAATAAGAAGAAGATTATACCATGGTAAAAAGGTCATCATCTTAATCTTAAATTCAAGCTATATTAAGATTGATTACTTACTCTTTTTTACACCATCAACATACTTATAAGAAATGTTAATTTTACTGTTTTCCTTTGGAATTGCGCGACCAAAAAAGAGAACTGAGTTTGATTGAGGATAATATTGCCATCCGTTTTTACTATCGCGAGGTATTTCTATTCCATCAACGGTCACTTTTAATGTAGATGATAATACTGTTTGAGAAGCTATTGATTTTAATTTATACCCAGCACTCATTGCTCCTGAATCTTTAGCAATTTTATCCATAAATGCTTGATATTCATCTCTAGCATTTATATTTAATGTTTTACCATTAGTTTCATTAGCTAAATCATCATATTGGCTTCGATATGCATCATATGGTTCGACAATACTATAAACACGATAGCCATTTTTAACAAATAAATTGTTCTTTACGTCAAATGGTCCTTCTACTCTATCTTCAGAAGCTCCCCACCAATCGTAACTTTCATATTGACTTTCTTCATCACTCATAATAATCACAGATAATGAAGCTCCAATACGAGGATAGCCGGCATCAATAACACTACCATTAGGCTTTAATGCTTTTTCTGAAAAATAAATTCCTCTTTCAATCCCACTACCATTAGTGCCGGGCTTAAAGTCTTCGGTTATTTGTTTAAAGTCATTAGTAAATCCCTTTCCTCGAAGTTCACTTGTATCCGTTGTAATAGTGGCAACTTGAAAATCAATACCCATAGTTTGCATTGTATTTTTAAAGCTTTCTGTTAGCGTACTTATATTATTCTGTTCATCGCCCATACTACCAGAGTTATCAATCACAAATAAGAAATCACTTTTTGATGTCTGTACTTTTGCAGAAAACGTGTCTGTTTTATTTTTAATGACAGCAGCTTTATCAACAGAAATAGATTCAGATGTGGTTTTAACAATAATGTCTTGGTAACGTTTTTCACTCTCTTTAGATACAAGAGTAACAATCATAGTGATACTATCAGTACTCTGATTAAACTTAACATTCATATTTAGTTTATATTCAGAAGATAACGTTTCACCTTCTGATGGTGTTAGATCATTAATCTGACCACCATCTTTATCTAACGCTATTTGATTTATAATTTTTTCAATTAAATCAGTAGTTTTTTCGCCTGAACTTAATGTAACATCATAATCAGTTGATAATTCAACATCACTTACTTTAGTTGTACTTAAATTTGTAAAATCTGTAATATAACTATTATCAAAAGTAATTTGATTAATACTATTAACTAATGAGTCTTGAATATCGTTTATATTTTCGCCTAATTCTTTTGCTGATTTTTCTGCAACAAATCCCATCATTTCATTGTTATCATTAGGAGTCGAAATTACTTCACTGACTTTAAAAGAATAAGCTTCTAAAAGAGGCTTAATATTCTTCGCATAAATCATAGCACCATTAATATCACCAGAAAGAGGTTTTTGTATAAATTCACTAGGGATATATACTGATTGGTTCTTTAACTCAACAATGCCTGTTTTAGTTGGGACTTCAACCGGGATTACTTTAATTACAACTGATTGTTTAGCTAATATTTTTTTATTTCCAATATCTTCTACTTTAATAGTATAGTTATAATTTCCAGCAACTTTAGGTGCTGTATATTCAAATGCTAAATTTTCTCCGACTACCTTACCTTTATCATCATACCAAACAACTTTGGCATATTTTGGCAAATTAGTAATATTTGCCTTAATCGTAATAGTAGAACCGGCTTGAACCAATTGAGAAGCAATACTATTTATTTTAACTTCTTCAGCTTTTTCTTGAATATTACACATATCATAAATATGTTTAATTTCATTTTTTTCTAACAAGTTATTGCTATTTTCATCAACGCCTAATAGTATTTTTCTTCCGCCATTTCCATGACACTCAGAAGTATTTGGTAAAATATTTGATGTCGCTACTAAAGCTTTTTTTAAAGTAACTTTATTATCACCTTGTTTGACTACTCCTTCACCATCACAAACATAACGACTATCTTGAACTTCATCCTTATCTAATTTGTTAGATTTATTTTTATCTTCACCAAATTCGATCAAAATACCATTATCTTTACAATATTTATTTTCTTTTTTTAGTTCAATTTTATTTGATAAGATTTCAAAATCTTTTACCGAACTGCTCTGATCTTGTACAGAATTAGAGTTATTAGAGTTATTAGAATTACAACCAAATAGTACTAACGTACAAGCAGCTAAAGCAGACAATTTAAATTTTTTATTCATTTTCATACCAATAATCGAACAATACTGTAAAGGCATATGCCAGTCATTTTTTGCTTATGATACGCAAAAAAATACTTATAGGCAATGGGTTACATAGCAAAGTATTTCATTTGAGGCTAAAATAGAACTTAACTGACTATATCAATGTATGGTAATGCAACTAGGTAAATAATATTAAGTAGCTAACGGTAAATTATTACAACTAACTCATTGATATTTAATCAATACAACATTAAATATCCCTATTTATACTTAAGTGCTATGCGTTGTAATTTCTGCTTTAAATGCATAGTAAGGGCGATAAATAGGCTTTCCTATCTTTTGGAAAGACATGCGGATTATTGGTTACTTTTGGTATGTTGAAGGTGAATCAATTGGGTTACAAAGTAACGATTTAAGGTTAATGGCAGTAAATTTAAACTTCTTTTTCATGCTAACTCCAATTTAGGTAGCAAAATCAAAGAAGTAATATGGGTTTGAAGTTAATGTTATTACGGTAATGATAGGTATCAAACTGTCAGAAGTTTATGTAAACACTTACCTATAATTTCCATAACCAATCATAAACAAGTATCATATACGCTAAAAGCCCAATCGCATTGAAGTAAAATATGAAAAAAGTACTTATACCATTAGTCTTTACCCTTTCAGGTTGTGCTATGTCACCACAACAATATGATTTAACAACCACATCTGCGTATCCGCCTATTCAATCAACTAAAAATATCCCTGAAATAAAACTGAAAAATATAGACTATCAACCACCAATAGGCATAAGCCCTAATACCATTTCTAGTACAGGATGCTTACCTTGTCACGCTGACGGTTCAACTCCAGGCTTACTCTTTGCTGAAAAAATTAGTGATATAGTAAAGGCTGAAATAAACAACGCTCTAACAGAAGTTGAGTTATCATCCCAAAAATCACCATGTACATTAAATGCGATCATTCATTCTGCAAAATTTAATGTTATGACAGGAAATACCAACGTAGATATTACATACACCCTATCTAATAAAGAACAAGATCTTTTTAAAAAGAGAATTGATGGGTTCCATGATCAAAGTTTATTCAGTCTTCCCAAAGTTAATCGAATGTTAGCATTTGCATCAAGAGACTCGATGACCCAATTAGTTACTAATAATGACTTTTTAAACATAGTAAATTCTCAATGTAAATAATAAGAATGCTTCTTATATAAAATGAAGATGTCATTGAATGATATCTTCATTTTGATAAGTACATAATTAAGTTAAAAACTGACACATCACTACCCATAAAACTCTTGCCGTACCAGATATGGACATTTAAACGTCTTAAAAAGTGTTAGATTATGTTGGAATTTGCAGGACAGTAATCGGCTATGAATTTTCAACATGACCGGATATGAGCAGGAACGGCTGTTTTACGGAATGGGACAGGAAGTTGACCAGAAAAAGACAGGACTAAGTTTTTGATTAAGCTAGAAACAACAAAGCCCCAGCGTTAGCTGAGGCTTTATTATTTGAATTGGTGCCCGAGGTCGGACTTGAACCGACACTCCCGAAGGAAACGGATTTTGAATCCGTCGTGTATACCAATTTCACCACTCGGGCTTTATATTCTCAATGAGAATGGAGGCGCGTCCCGGAGTCGAACCGAGGTCCACGGATTTGCAATCCGCTGCATAGCCACTCTGCCAACGCGCCATTTCTTTACTTACAAAGAATAAGATGGTGCCCCGGGCCGGACTTGAACCGGCACAGCGCGAACGCCGAGGGATTTTAAATCCCTTGTGTCTACCAATTCCACCACCAGGGCACACAATTCGTTTTTAACGATGTGTTTGGTTAACACCATCTTCGATACCGCTTTTTGCCATATCGTTAAATTATGGAGGCGCGTCCCGGAGTCGAACCGAGGTCCACGGATTTGCAATCCGCTGCATAGCCACTCTGCCAACGCGCCTTTGGAGCGACACACGAGGTTCGAACTCGTGACCTCAACCTTGGCAAGGTTGCGCTCTACCAACTGAGCTAGTGTCGCATTTCTTTACTTACAAAGAATAAGATGGTGCCCCGGGCCGGACTTGAACCGGCACAGCGCGAACGCCGAGGGATTTTAAATCCCTTGTGTCTACCAATTCCACCACCAGGGCACACAATTCGCTTTTAACGATGTGTTTGGTTAACACCATCTTCGATACCGCTTTTTGCCGTATCGTTAAATTTGGAGCGACACACGAGGTTCCTGATCTTCGAGGAACTAGGCGTGACCTCAACCTTGGCAAGGTTGCGCTCTACCAACTGAGCTAGTGTCGCAAATGGAGGCGCGTCCCGGAGTCGAACCGAGGTCCACGGATTTGCAATCCGCTGCATAGCCACTCTGCCAACGCGCCATTTCTTTACTTACAAATAATAAGATGGTGCCCCGGGCCGGACTTGAACCGGCACAGCGCGAACGCCGAGGGATTTTAAATCCCTTGTGTCTACCAATTCCACCACCAGGGCACACAATTCGTTTTTAACGACGTGTTTGGTTAACACCATCTTCGATACCGCTTTTTGCCGTACCGTTAAATTATGGAGGCGCGTCCCGGAGTCGAACCGAGGTCCACGGATTTGCAATCCGCTGCATAGCCACTCTGCCAACGCGCCTTTGGAGCGACACACGAGGTTCGAACTCGTGACCTCAACCTTGGCAAGGTTGCGCTCTACCAACTGAGCTAGTGTCGCATTTCTTTACTTACAAAGAATAAGATGGTGCCCCGGGCCGGACTTGAACCGGCACAGCGCGAACGCCGAGGGATTTTAAATCCCTTGTGTCTACCAATTCCACCACCAGGGCACACAATTCGTTTTTAACGACGTGTTTGGTTAACACCATCTTCGATACCGCTTTTTGCCGTACCGTTAAATTATGGAGGCGCGTCCCGGAGTCGAACCGAGGTCCACGGATTTGCAATCCGCTGCATAGCCACTCTGCCAACGCGCCTTTGGAGCGACACACGAGGTTCCTGATCTTTTGAAGAACTAGGCGTGACCTCAACCTTGGCAAGGTTGCGCTCTACCAACTGAGCTAGTGTCGCATTTCTTTACTTACAAAGAATAAGATGGTGCCCCGGGCCGGACTTGAACCGGCACAGCGCGAACGCCGAGGGATTTTAAATCCCTTGTGTCTACCAATTCCACCACCAGGGCACACAATTCGTTTTTAACGATGTGTTTGGTTAACACCATCTTCGATACCGCTTTTTGCCGCATCGTTAAATTTGGAGCGACACACGAGGTTCGAACTCGTGACCTCAACCTTGGCAAGGTTGCGCTCTACCAACTGAGCTAGTGTCGCAAATGGAGGCGCGTCCCGGAGTCGAACCGAGGTCCACGGATTTGCAATCCGCTGCATAGCCACTCTGCCAACGCGCCTCAAACTTGTCTTCGCAACGACTCATCGCTGCGGTACGGGATGTAATTTACTGATTTTACAGACTGAGTCAATTAAAAATTCTCACTTTTCTTTCAATTGGTTATTTTCCGTCACATCGATATAAAAATCGAACCAAGGTCGCTCGAAATAGCAACGATAAAGAAAAGGTTAAGAAAGAAAACTAGTGAGAAAACAAAGTCCAATAAGAAAATACAATTGCGGTACTCCCCTATTCTTTTATCATGCCCCCAAAAAAAACGGCACCGTATATTGCTATACCATGCCGTTTATTCATTCTGATCAGTAACTATCTATATATTACCGAATATTACTGATGATGCCTTTCATCAAGTAAATCATCTTTTGCAGCCAATAGGTATTGAATCATCGACCAATACGTCAACACCATAGCAGCATAAAGGGAAATGTAACCCAGCCACACTGTCCACTCATAAGGACGCCATAATAGCATTAGCAAAGCAAACATCTGAGAAGCCGTTTTTACTTTACCGACCCAAGACACTGCCACACTAGCACGTTTACCAATTTCCGCCATCCACTCACGAAGTGCTGAAATAATGATTTCTCGACCAATCATAGTCACAGCAGGAATGGTAACCCAAACCGAGTGATAATGTTCAACCACCAGCACTAATGCCGTTGCAACCATTAACTTATCCGCAACAGGGTCAATAAAGGCACCAAAACGCGTAGTCTGATTTAGACGACGAGCCAGATAGCCATCAAACCAATCGGTTACACCCGCAATAAAGAAAATCAATGCGGTAGCAAAGGGTGACCACTCATACGGCAAATAAAAGGCAATAACAAAAAATGGGATAAGTATAAGTCGGACGAAACTCAAAATATTTGGAATTGATAAACGCATAATCTTTATTCTTATGATAAAAAATTCACAGAGCACCAGTGATGTCTCATAGTAACATAGCC
The DNA here is from genome assembly GCF_038086725.1 of Photobacterium damselae subsp. damselae. NCBI lineage: Bacteria > Pseudomonadati > Pseudomonadota > Gammaproteobacteria > Vibrionales > Vibrionaceae > Photobacterium > Photobacterium damselae. The sequence continues at coordinate 1,432,643 of NZ_CP146970.1, read as the reverse complement.
AGTTTAAATTACACCTAGCTATGTTATCTATTTCATTTCATTAGCGCAGCTATGCTAACTATGATGCAAAGCATCGACTATTTTTTCTGCTAGAGCCAAACTGATCCCTGGAACTTTAGCAATTTCTTCCTTACTTGCTCGTTTGAGCTCTTGCAGCCCCCCCATGTATTTCAGTAACGCTTGACGACGTTTAGGGCCAACACCTTCAATATCTTCCAAAGCACTGCGTTTACGTACTTTTGCTCGTTGAGCTCGGTGACCACTGATCGCATGGTTATGACTCTCATCACGAATATGCTGAATCAGATGTAAAGCAGGCGAATCACTCGGTAATGAAAACTCTTCACCAGTAATAAAAATAAGCGTTTCAAGACCAGGCTTACGTGTTGTGCCTTTTGCCACACCAATCATTAGTGGTCTCTTAGGCCAGTCTTCCATATAGGGCTTAACAACATCATACGCTCTTGAAAGCTGACCTCTACCACCATCAATGAAAATAATGTCTGGAATTTTGTCGAGCTCCATCTGCTTACCATAACGGCGTTCAAGAACTTGAGCCATCGCCGCGTAATCATCGCCGCCTGTAATTCCAGTGATATTGTATCGACGATAATCAGGTTTATATGGACCATCTTGATTAAAGACCACACAAGATGCCACTGTTTTCTCACCCATAGTATGACTAATATCGAAACATTCCATACGAGAAATAGGCTTTAACGATAATGCCTGCTGTAATTCAAAGAAACGTTCTTGAATTGTCATTTTATGGTTAAGCTTACTCGTTAGTGCTGTTTTCGCATTTGTCTGCGCTAATTTTAAATAACGAGCTCGATTACCCCGTGGATGGTATTTGAAGACAACCTTACGCCCAGCAAGCTGAGATAAAGTGTCAGAGATCACCGCAGTTTCATCACCTAAGTCTTCACTTAAAATAATGTTGGTAGGAATCACACGGCCTTCAGCTTGATTTAGATAGAACTGAGTAACAAAGCTCGATAATACTTCAGTTAACTCAACATCGGCTGGCATTTTGGGGAAATAACTGCGACTACCAAGAATCTTACCTTGGCGAATATACAACGCATGAATACACGCCATACCATTTTCATGGGCGATACCCACCACATCCAGATCGTCTTCGGTATCATGGCTAACAAATTGCTGTTCTTGTACTCGACGCAAAGCTTGAATCTGATCGCGATATACCGCTGCTTTTTCAAAGTCTAGGTTCTGGCTAGCGGTTTCCATTTTTTCTACCAGCATAGCGATCACTTGCCGATCCTTACCTTGTAAGAATAAACGAGCAAGTTGAACCTGACCTTGATAGTCCTCATCAGAGATGTAACCTTTTACACAAGGCGCTGAGCATCGACCAATTTGATACATCAAACATGGACGACTACGGTTAGCATAAACGGAATCTTCACATTGGCGAACCGGGAAAATTTTCTGCATTAAATGCAAACTTTCACGAACCGCACCCGCATCTGGATAAGGCCCGAAATACTCCCCTTTACGACGCTTCACGCCACGATGCATCGACAGCCGAGGATGCTGATGATGACTCAGGAATATGTAAGGATAAGATTTATCATCACGCAACAGTACATTGTACTTAGGAAGATATTGCTTGATGTAATTATGTTCAAGGATAAGAGCCTCTGTCTCTGTGTGGGTCACAGTAACATCGACTTTATGAATATTCTTAACTAATGCTCGAGTTTTTTCCCCGGCAACATTAGTACGGAAATAACTGGAAAGGCGTTTTTTGAGATCTTTAGCTTTACCAACATAGATAACCTCATCAGAGGCGTTATACATACGGTACACGCCTGGCTGATGAGTTACTGTTTTAAGGAAGCTTTTAGAATCAAAACCTTTATCTTCTAATGCTTCTTCTGACACTACAACGTCTCTGTGTCTAACATACCATGACGGATAGCAAGGTGCGTTAATTCCACATCACCACTGATATCCAATTTATTAAATAGACGGTAACGATAGCTGTTTACTGTCTTTGGACTCAAACTTAACTGCTCTGAAATGTCAGTCACTTTTTGTCCCTTGGTTATCATCATCATGATCTGCAATTCACGCTCCGAGAGATCCTTAAATGGATTTTCAGAATTCGATGCAAACTGGCTAAGTGCCATCTGCTGAGCGATCTCTGGAGAAATATATCGTTGTCCACTATTAACCATACGAATTGCATTCACCATTTCGTCAGGTCCGGCACCTTTGGTTAAATAACCAGAAGCTCCCGCCTGCATAACTTTCGTTGGGAATGGGTTTTCTGTATGAACAGTCAACACGATGATCTTTACATCAGGATTAAAACGTAAAATTTTTCGGGTAGCCTCAAGACCACCGATACCTGGCATATTCATATCCATAAGAATGATATCGGCATGATTTGCACGGCACCATTTTACGGCATCTTCACCACTGTCGGCTTCCCCTACCACTTTAATACCACGGACATCTTCAAGAAGACGTCGGATCCCTGTGCGAACCAGTTCGTGATCATCTACAAGGAATACATTTATCAAACTGTATCTCCAATATGATTTGGCTCTGCACCCTGCCAATAAGGCGGGATAGCGATTGCTAACTACTACTTATGGTCAATTCTACCCTAACTTGAGGTTTGAGCACATACGCATATTGCGTCATAGCGCAAATTTTCGCACTAAGTTAAGACTTGACACTTCCTACTTTTATGTTTTTTTGCACGCTTCGAAATAAAACCCGCGTAGCAGCAGTATTTACCATAGGCTGATAAAAATAAAGCAGAAAATTCAATATCTCATCAGTTTTTTCTCTAACTATGCAAGAATGCCCTATCTCTATCCATTACGAGCAAAAACCTGACCACATTTTGCATAAAAAGTCATTTTTCATATTTAAATTATTCTGGCACTAAGATCACATCAGTAATGGGCTAACCTTTTCATTTCGCACCTTATTTAACTAATTTTAAAATAGGTTGATTATTCTTTAGACGTCTAGAAGTAAAGCGTTCCTTTCCTGTCATTCTTCATGTATTATTGCCGCCGCTTTATGGTTATATCCCGTTTCTATGCTCCGTCTTATCGTTCATGATGAAACATTAACCTCTGCTGCTCTTGCCAATAAAGGATTATTCGCGTTGAGTTTTAAACAACAAACTGTTGAAAAAGCTCATCAGTAAGGTTACCAAACGGTGCCAATACTATCGGCCATAAAAGCGCGAACCCAATGCAAACCTGCAATCAAAACCATGCAGGTATCGAGTTTACAAAGGTTAAGTTATGAGTCTGTCGGCTAAAACGGTTGTTCTTATTGCTATCGGTGCTGCTCTTTATGGTATCGGTGGCCTGCCAATGTTTGGTATTCCCGTTTTTGCAAATACTACGTTAAAGCCTGCTATGGCGGTATTAGCGTTATTTGGTGTTCTTTTTGGCCCTCTAGTTGGGTTCTTAGTTGGATTTATTGGCCACTGGGTAACCGACCTCTTCGCTGGATGGGGTGTTTGGTTCACTTGGGTGTTAGGCTCAGGCATTGTTGGCTTGATCATCGGCCTATACCCAAAAATCACTCGTGGCCGCCTAGAAATGGGCAAATTCACCAAATGGGATTTCGCACTGTTTGTACTCTTAGCCTTTTTAGGTAATACCATCGGCTACGGAACATCTGCATTCTTAGATTATCTGCTTTATGCTGAGCCACTAACAAAAGTATTAGCTCAGGTCACTATTATCGCAGCAGGTAACACTATCCTTATTGCCATTGTTGGCCATTTTATTTTGACTTCAGTTGCTAAACGTAAGCAGCGCAGCTTCAACCTCAAAGAGGCTTACTGATCATGTCTATCGTTTTCGATAATTTTACGTTTAAGTATTGGGCGCTTGAGAAACCAACACTTAAGAACATTAACCTCACCATTAATAAAGGTGAGAAAATCGTGATCGTAGGTCCAAGTGGTAGTGGTAAATCAACACTTGGCCAATGTCTTAACGGCTTAATTCCCCACGCTATCAAAGGTGATTGTAGCGGTACATTGACAATTAATGGTCAAGATACTCAGAAGCTAAAATTAGACGATTGCACCAGTATGGTGGGAACAGTATTACAAGATACTGACGGACAATTTGTTGGCTTAAGTGTGGGTGAAGACATCGCTTTTGTGCTTGAAAACCAGATGATCGAGCAAAAAGAGATGCATGACATTGTGCAAGCAACCGCTGATATGATGGATCTGACCTCGATTATCGATCTGTCACCGTTTGATCTTAGTGGTGGACAAAAGCAGCGCGTATCCTTAGCAGGTGTGATGGTTGATGATGTTGAGATTCTGCTATTTGATGAACCTTTAGCTAGCCTTGACCCTAAAACCGGAAAAGCAGCCATTGAAATCATTGATGATCTGCATCAGAAAACAGGCAAAACCGTTATCATAATTGAGCACCGTTTAGAAGACGTGCTACACCGCCCTGTTGATCGTATCATTATGATGGAGCGTGGTGAGATTGTTGCGGATCTAACACCTAACCAACTTCTAGCTAGTTCACTTCTTGCCGAGCATGGTATTCGTGAGCCACTATATTTAACCGCATTGAAAGAAGCGGGTTGTGATATCACCGAACAAGATAATCCTGCTTACTTTAATCAAATGCCACTTGAGAAGTTTAAACCACAAGTAGAACACTGGTTTACTCAAGCCAAATTACCAGAGCATCAGACTTCACAAGAGGTTCTGCTGTCTCTGAATAATCTCGCCTACTCTTACGATGGTGAACGTCAGACGCTACAAAACGTTAGCTTTGATGTTCATAAAGGGGAATTTGTTGCCGTTCTTGGAAAAAATGGTTCAGGTAAATCGACTCTTACGCGTTTAATTATGGGCGTATTAGAACCAGACCAAGGCACAATTTGTTTAAATGGTGAAGATCTAACAAACAGCACTATTTTTGAACGAAGCCAACGTATCGGTGTTGTTATGCAAAACCCAAATCATATGATCTCTCACCATATGATTTTTGATGAAGTAGCATCAGGTTTGCGTAACCGTGGTATGGCAGAAGAGATAGTCGAAGAGAAAGTCTACGCTATGTTAGAACTCTGCGGCTTAGGTCGATACCGCGACTGGCCTATTGATGCGCTAAGTTATGGCCAGAAAAAGCGCGTAACCATTGCAACCATTTTAGTGTTAGAGCCTGAACTGTTAATTCTTGATGAGCCAACAGCAGGTCAAGACTACCATCACTACACCATGATGATGGAGTTCGTTAAAGAGCTAAATCAAAAACTTGGCATTACGATTATGATTGTGTCACACGACATGCACCTCGTATTGGAATATACCGATCGAGCAGTTGTTATTTGTGACAGTGAACTACTGGCTGATGAAGCAGTAAATTCGGTATTTAGCCAACCAGAGCTTTTAGATAAAGCGAACTTAACTGTCACCAGCCTGTATTCTTTAGCACAAGCTATGGGTATTGAACGCATCGATAACTTCATTCGTTGCTTTATTGAACACGAAGCAAGAACAAAACAATAATGAAATCCAACAAGTTTAAATTTGGTATTAGCTATATCAATACAGGTTCTATCCTGCATCAACTCAACGGTATTACAAAGTTCATTCTCTTTATGAGCTGGGTAACCATGGTTCTTATCACTTTTGATCTTCGAATCATTTGTGGTTTGATCGTTCTAGGTCTTGCTCTACTAAAAATGAGTAAAGTTCCGTTTAGTGTTTATAAGCCACTATTGATCGGTACGCTGGTCGTCTTGATGATGAATGCCCTCTTTATGTTCTTGATTGCGCCAAATCAAGGTACAGATTACATGGGTAGCAAAACGGTATTAGTGCCGCTATTTGGGCACTATGACATTACGGCTGAAACACTATTTTACTTACTAACGGTTACGCTAAAATATTTCAGTATGTTCCCAATTGCGCTGGTATTTGTCTTTACAACGCATCCAACAGAGTTTTCAGCAAGCTTAAACAAATTAGGTGTGCCGTACCGTGTCTCTTATGCTGTGAGCTTAACACTGCGTTATTTGCCAGAAGTAATGAAAGATTTCACCAATATCATGCATGCGCAACAGGCACGCGGGGTGGATATTTCTAAAAATGCGCCAGTGATGGTTCGAATTAAGAACGTTGCAAAAATTCTTGGGCCTTTGATTTTCTCAAGCCTAGATCGCGCTGATGTTATTTCAAATGCGATGACTCTTCGTGGTTTTGGTCGTAACAAGCGCCGTACTTGGTACAGTTTAAAACCAATGAAAACCAATGATTATATTGTAATTGCTATCATTGCTTTGGTTCTGGTACTTGGCTTTATCAAGCGCTATCACGACACCACTCTATTTTGGTATCCATTCCACTAATCGCGAATTGAACCGATAAAACCCCCCCCAATAGTTGGACACCAATTATTGGGGGTCTTTTTATTTCAGATAACTCAGTAAATATTACTCAATCACATAAGCGCGTTGATATAACATCCACTGCTCTAGCTGCTTGATATCATGCTCTATTAACTCACAAATTAAATCATTATGTGGTTGCTGAGGTTCATTATGATATGGCGGCAAATCCCCTTGAGAACAGCGATGCGGGAATGTCTGCTCTAACCACTGTACTTGATGAATCCAACGCTGACTTAAATCATGATGCTTCATAGAACGCACACCAACCTTACTTGCCAATAATAAAGAACCATTAAGGCGGCGCAGTAGTGCCAGCAAACTCATCCAGTCTTTCGATGTTCGAGGGCTAAGGTTAGGCTCTTTTAGCAGGTTCATAATCTCTGTTTTCATAGCGTAGTAGTGATTTTGAGTCTGATACAAACTCACTTTTTGCTCCCACTGCGGTTTATTCAATCCTGCAATGTAGAAAATCTGAGATTTAAACATGGCCGAAACATATTTATCGATGCTCTTCATCGTCCAGTTTGGCGCAATAAAGTAGTTCACCGAAAACGCAATCGTCACACCAAATAACGTATCTATCACTCGATATGCCGATAGATAAATGTCTTCTGGCATCAGCAATCTCACCGCAAAGACAATCATTGATGTTAACCAAAATACATGAATGTCGTAGCGTTCTTTGTGATATGTCGTAAACGCAAAAAAGACCGAAATAGCAGTAAGTAACATCAAATACTGATCTTTAAAGAAGTATAAACAGACGAAACTGTATACCCCGCCAAGTGCAGTACCATAAAAACGATACCACATGCGATTATTGGTTACCCCCATTGATGAGGTCAACATAACAATAAAGGCGGTTAATGAGATCCAGTAACCTTGAGGGATCTTATAGAAATAAGTTAAGAACTGAGTAACCGCGAGCGTCATTGCGATTTTAAACCCATGCTTCCACTCTTTTGAATGCGGTTTTATGGCAAGAGAGAAGTCATGCAGAAAAGCTCTAAAGTCGCCTTTGAACAGATAGATGTTATCGCTCAATGCTTCAATCGTCTCATCTTGGTGGTTATAACAGTATTTAATACGTTCTGTTAAATCGTAAATATAGTGACTGTTTTCAATCTTCAGCTGTGGGAATTTAGCCGAGATCATCAAACCTTGAGACAATTGGTTTGCCGCTTCTCGAATCCACTCGGTCAGTAATGATTTGGTATGACTATCAATATTAGAGTGCATCAAACGCTCTAAACTGATGATGTACTCCGACACATCAAGCTTACGCTGCAAATCACTTTTCACTTTCTGCTCTTTTTTGGCTGAAGTAATAGAATTGCTAAAATACGCAAGCTTATGTGCTTTATCGTAAAAGTCTTGTCGTCTAGTCGCTAAGGTATTGATATCAAGATCGTAGTGAAGACTATTGAGCCAATCAACTAGCGCAATATGCACCCCATCAATGTGCTTTTGCAAAATACGACCACGGAAAAATGGCCACAGCATGAGAGAAGTAAAAATCACCCCACAACCGGCAAAAATGTTCGCCCCTAAAGTCGCCCACTGTGGCACACCTGTTGATGCAAAGTGGATCGCCATAATATAGGTGAAACCAAAGTTATAGCTGAAAAGACGAATATGAGGTCGTTGATTGGACATCAAGCCATAAACAACAGCAATGGAACACAAGGTAATGGCACTAAGTAATGTATTGGCAAACACCGCATAGGCCAATACTGTGGCAACCCCAGTAAAGACAGTTGAAAGTGATAATATTTGAAATCGTTTTAGGTACGGTAAATCACGACCTTGTACCCCCACCAGCCAACCGGTAATTAAGCCCGATATGCCTGCGGCGGTTAGGTTAAAGCTATAAAAAAGGTAAAGGCTTGCCACCATAGGAACTGTAATACGGATGGAGTCTGGAATGTCCGCCGCATCAGAGAACCAACGGGCAAATACGGCAGTAAATGCTGGTTTTCTCATGGTTATTGCATCGAAAGAATATAGAAAAGAGAGATATGATCAGAAATGAAATTGATACGACTTCCACTGACTTATTCTAATGTATTCCTTTGTAGAATAAGTCGCAACAATTTTATTGACGATACCATTTATAAAGAGTAAAACTAGTAGCACTACATAACAAAATACCTTATTACAAAAGATAAAATACGATGCTTAAGATTAAAATCATCACACAATCTAACGTATGCTCATGGTGGCGCTCTTACTAATAGAGCGGCGCTGATTATCTTTTATCGTTTCAGAAGCCGTCGGAAGACTTCTTTTGAATGCGAGTAGTTTATTCTCCCCCCAGTCTCCGACGGTAATAACTTTTTACTGGAGACATTGTTCATGACTGTTACATCTCAACCACAAAAAATTCTTACTGGCGACCGAGCAACAGGTCAACTTCATTTAGGTCATTTTGTTGGCTCACTTCAACAGCGAGTGGCATTACAGCATCAATATCAACAAACCATTCTTATCGCAGATATGCAGGGGTTAACCGATAATGGTCATAATCCTCATAAGGTAGCGTCTAATATCTTAAATGTTATGGCTGACTATCTCGCCGTTGGTATCGATCCAACCAAAACAACAATCTGTTTGCAGTCAGCCCTTCCGGCACTTGCTGAACTGACAATGTTCTACTCTAATGTCGTTTCTGTTTCTCGTTTGCAGCGTAATCCAACCGTTAAAGCCGAAATTCAATCCAAGCAATTTGGTCAATCTATCCCAACTGGCTTTCTTACCTACCCAATCAGTCAAGCTGCCGATATCACCGCATTTAAAGCAACGTTGATTCCTGTGGGTGATGATCAATTACCTATGATTGAGCAAACCAACGAAATTGTACGAAAAATTAATACGATTGCGGATAAAGACATTTTAGTGGAATGCCAACCTTTGCTCAGTCATGTCGCTCGCCTACCTAGCCCAGATGGCAAAAATAAAATGTCTAAGTCGATGGGAAACTGCATCTTCTTAGGAGCAAGTGAAAAAGAAATCCGTCAAGCGGTTAAAGCCATGTTTACTGACCCAAATCACCTACGTATTGAAGATCCCGGCCAAATTGAAGGCAATGTTGTCTTTACCTATCTTGATGCATTTCATCCCGACAAAGCACTGGTTGCGCAATTAAAAGCCCATTATCAAGCAGGCGGTTTAGGTGATGGACAAACCAAAAAAGTGCTGGAAGAGTGCTTACAAGAACTGATTAAACCAATCCGTGAACGCCGCGAACTGTTTATGTCTGATAAAGCGCAGTTGATTGATATTTTACGTCAAGGTAGCGCGCAGGCACATGAAGAATCTCAGCAAGTGGTCAATGCGGTTAAAACAGCCTTTGGTCTAAAATTATTTTAATTCAAAAAAACAGGTCAAATCGTTTCATTAGTATTTGACCTGTCTATTACTTTATACTTTATCTTACCGTCATTGATTCATTGCTTAAACAACACTATGTATTTGATTTCAGAGTTAGCGACCCTTATTGGCGTTTCACGAACCACACTCTTGTATTACGAAAAAATTGGCCTAATTCAGGGCTCTCGTATGAGCAATGGTTATCGCCGTTACAGTGAGCAAGATGCACAACGGTTATTGTTGATTCAACAGCTCCAAGCAGGTGGCTTAACCCTTAAAGAATGCCAAGCGTGTTTAGAAGCGAAACTTAATCGTCAGGTTTTACTCGATAGATTGTCGCAGCTAGATCAAGAGATCGAACATAAAACCAAAGCACGAACTTTGTTATCTGGGCTACTGGGTGAGCGTTCGCAAAAAGAATGGCACCAATCATTACAACAAGTAGCTCCAGATGCCCATTTTAATTGGTTATTAAAACAAGGTTTCACAGAAAAAGAAGCCTTGAGACTTAAGTGGTTATCAAAAGATATGAACGAACATGATGTGTACATGAATGACTTTATGACGGTATTTGAAACGCTTGAACGTTGGGGGCCTGGTGATGAATGCGAAACACGTAAAGCTTTTTCTCTGATACCGAGTAAAAAACAAGCAATCCTTGAAATTGGTAGCGGTAAAGGATTATCTACCCTACTTTTGTCTGAACTATCTTCAGGTAATATTACTGCGGTTGATAATGAACCAATGGCTATCAACCAGTTAAGCGAGAAAGTAAAAGCGCACAATCTGCAGGATCGCATTCAGCTAGTTTGTGCCTCAATGACGGCTCTTCCCTTTGCGGCAAAAAGCTTTGATCTGATTTGGGCTGAAGGGTGTGCTTATATCATGGGGGTTGAGAATGCGCTAAAGCAGTGGAAACCGCTACTACAAGATGATGGTATTTTGGTGGTAAGTGATCTTGTTTGGCTAACCGACTCACCATCGGGGACGCATAAATCGTTCTGGCTATCGGAATACCCTGATATTCAAACCGTTCCTACTCGTTTAGAGCAGTGTCAAAACCTTGGGTATCAAGTACTTGACCACTTCTCGATTAGTCAGCAGTCTTGGCAAAACTATTGGCAACCGCTGCAAAAACGAGTAGCAGAGCTATTACCAACCATGCCAGAGTCGCAAGCACTCAAAGATATTGCTAAAGAAATTGATATTTATGAGAACCATTTAGGTGATGAGTTTGGATATGAGTTTTTTGTTTTAAAGCTTAAATAATAAATTCAATAAAATCAGCGTATTAAATTGATTCTAAAATCCACAATCTTTATGTCACTATACCTTGAGCCTAAGGCTGATATTGACTACAATAGCGCGCTTTTTATTAAATACAGGTCACAATCATGAACGACAATCAAGCACGTCCAGAACTACCTGATCACCTATCTGGTAACCCACGTAGCCCACACCACGTTGCTGAGTGTTTCGAGCACGAAATCGGCATTATCTTTAACGGCAAAGAGCGTTTTGACGTTGAAGAATACTGCGTGAGCGAAGGTTGGATCAAAATCCCATCTCCTAAAGCTCTAGACCGTCGTGGTCAGCCAATTCTAGTTACCCTAAAAGGTAAAGTAGAAGCATTCTACAAGTAATCGTTTTTGATTATTTGCATAGGGTCTAATTGCGGTTAGACCCTATAAAATTTACTCTTTTCTGCAATACTTTTCCCCTACTCTTTCCTTGTTAATACCACTCTTTATGACCTCATAAAATGCGCAATCGCCCGGATGATCTTTTGGGTGATGATAATGCTTAGGATTATACGAACTTGGTAAATTCAGGAGCGGTAGTGTTGCTTAGTAATTACGATACGGCAGAATCGCTTGGTGCTCACAAATGAGCTAACCAGATAGCTAACTCATTTGTGGACAGAATGGACAGAAACATGTCAGTGATTTTGCTAATTTAGCAAGCAATAAATTAGCTCAGGTATTGTAAGGCTCTTATTAGTTGGTCAAAATCACAAAGCCAGTACACATCAAACCAACTTCTGGTAGTGAGCTTAAGTATACTGATAGGTTTCTTGCCATGTACATGACAAGAAACCTAAATTCGAGGTCGTGAACAAGTTAACATAAGGAAATAACATTGAAACTTGTAGTAAACGCAGATACTTCTAAATCAATCTACCTTGATGAACGAGGAGATAGAAATCCTCATGCTAAAAGTAATTTAGATTACTTCTTTATTGGTGGTATAGAAGTCCTCAATAGTAAGAAGCAGGAAATTGCAGGCTTTGTCAGAGAGTTTAAAGCTGCTCTTTATCCTGACCAAGATCCAAGTACGTGGGAACTTAAAGGCGCTAGTTCTCCATCGTTCATTTCAGAACCTAGTTTTTCCAAAGAAGAAAATGGGAAATTGCATAAGCAAGCAGCTAAAAGGAAATGGCTACTCTGGGCTAAAGCATTGCAAAATATAGGTTTGGACTACCATTTACACGGATGCTTTATCAAACTCTCTGACTTTTTGCGAGCTAATCCTAAATGTACAGAGAAGGATGTAATCAAGTCAGCCTTCATTAACGTTGCCTATAAATTTGTGAACTTTAGTTGCGTTGATCAACTATATCCATTCGATGAGCGTTGGGATTATATGCTCTCTCCAAGCGCCTTCTACTTTGATAATGTTACAAATCTACAAGAACAATCGATTCTTGAAGCCTTTAAAGAATATCCCGAACACTATCCTCACATTGCTAATGGTTTTTGCGTTGATAACAACTTAAATTTCATCACAAATGAAAATTACGATGATAATGATGAGTTAATAATGCAGTTTATTGATATGCAAATATACGCTTTAACTCGCATGCTATGCCCAGTAAGAGTTAAGGATAAGAATACTTCGAATATTCTCATCAACTTTGAGGAATACGTTTATATTCTACCTAAATTGCAATCAGGTGAACTTAAACTACCAACTGAAGAACTCAAAGATATTGTTGAACTGTATTATGGTATATGCCCTATTTTTGGTGATTTAAGAAATAGATTTCACCGTTACGGCTGGCTAAGAGGACAACAAGCTACGTCGCTATCGCTCATCGCAGAAAAAGTACATGAGGATTTTGGTTTCGAAGCTCATATTGATATCGCACACTTTACCTGTTTGAAAATCCCAGATGGTGAAATTTACAAAATCCTAAACAGGCCTGCATAAAGGGCTAAAGTGAGCCAGCGGCAATCTCACTAACTCGACGTTGGGCATTTTGCGTATTAGAGGTTTTGCTAAATTGGTTGACGCTAGTAATAGTTTTTAGCGACGTAGGATGATGATGCTCATATAATAACCTTGTTGCTTATAAGGAGTATACATGAGTTCACCTATTCTAGAATCATTACCTGCTATTCACGTAACAGTTGTGGGTATCTTTGCTGCTATAGTTTCAGCATTTGCTGTTTGGGCGTTTCAAAAACTATATGAGGCAGAAGATAAGCTAAAGAAAGCTCTAACTGAAGCTAAGGAGCGAAGCACGCTGTCATCAACAGTAGTTATTGGAGGGAACAAAAATAACTTACTAACAGAAGATGGCTTACTGGACTGGGAAGGTGTCGGTAAACACTTATTGTGGCGAAATAAGTCTCTATTTTCTCATTTAGATAACAAAGCTAAATACGGTTTAAATGATCGACATCATCGTGAACCAACAGAGCAAGAAATACTTCAAGCAGGTGATGAGCTACTGAACTTATTTCATCATTTTTTCAATACCTACCCGTTCACAGGTAGATCAATGGTACATATTGAAGGAGTAACCAATAAGGTTGAGGAGCAAAAGAAACGTCCTTTTACCATAGAACAACTACAGCAAATAAGTAGTAGAGTGTCTTATGTTTGTTGGTGCTGGCAAACTAACCATCTATCTATACTTGAGTTATTTAAACGCTACACAGCTATTAAGCAAGCAAAAGAAATTGAGGAAAGAGATAAAACCCTCAACGAAATGCTTCGTACTATGCCTGATGATGTAGTAGCTGACATGACTCAACGTCACTATGACTTTCCACTTACACATACAAACTATGTGGATATAGCGACTCACTTCTTTGAGAGAGTTCACGAGTATCAAATGAGTGTAGTTCCAGTGCTAACGGAAGTACTTAATGAGTATAAAGTGCACAAAGAGCGTTTCCGTATAGAGGAACGTGGTCTTGTGTTCATTAAGTTTACTACTTTCATTCTTTTATGTGGTGTCTGCTTGCCGTTGGTGTTGCTTGAGTGGTTGAACAGTGCAGAGTACTTCAACTGGCATAGCTTTGCTTGGGGATATGTAGAGCACTTTATTTTACTTAGTACTATGACACCTTATTTCTATGCAGCCTATAAAGTGCACGGATGGTTAAAGCGAGGCACGTCTGTCGAGTAGAGAGGATTAATACAAACTTGGACGGATATTAACAAAGAAATATGACTGTTCTTCTCTCGATTAAGTAGACGCGTTACAGATATGAGAAAAACTTGGTCAAATTCCAGATTGGTGAAATGAGATGTTAATCAGTCTAAACAAAGAATGGGGCACAGGCTTTTCAGAGGAAAAGCCTGTAGCAGATCCCGCCTGTCAGCAGTCTGTTTTCTCAGATAACCTCAGAGCGTCTTCTAGCTCAACGCCAAGGTATCGAATTGTGTTATCTAGCTTCGAATGTCCAAGTAAGATCTGTACAGCCCTGATGTTTTTCGTTCTAGCATAGATTAAAGTGGCTTTAGTACGACGCATGGAATGAGTGCCGTAATAGTCAGCATTCAATCCCAGTTTTTCAGCCCAGTTTCTGATAATTGAGCGATAGAATGAGTAGCTGATAGGCTGCCCTTTGCGGCGACAACTTGGAAATAAAAAGCTACTTGTATCTAGGGAAGCAGAGTAAACCCACCGACTAATACTCTGTTGTGTTCTCGGAGTAATCTCATAGTGTACATCTGTACCTGTTTTTTGCTGGGTGCATTGAACCCTCTCATAGATCACTCCTTGCGAAGAAACATCATATACGTGCAGCTTTAGTAGATCACTCGCCCTCAACTTGCTATCAATGGCTAGGTTCAATAGTGCAAGTTGCATTAGGTCGTTTTCAAGCTCTAGCCTAGTTCTGATTCGCTAAATCTCTTCCAACTTGAATGGTCTTTTTATCCCGCTGCATTTTCCTGATGATAACTTTCTCATGTTGACCTCCTCTTAGGTGTTATTGGTCAACATAAAGTCTGGTTATTGACTACAACAGTTGTAGCAGTTTCGATTACTGTCGTTCAGGACGTGCAATAACGCCCATGGACAAAACTTTGTTAGATAGCCAGCTCTATTCAGAGCTGGTTGATATTAGGAAAAGTATTGGTAACTTCTTCACAAAGTACCTTTAGGGTACAAAAAGACCGCCACTGTGGGCGGTCATTTAACAATAAAGCTATTTATGCGTACTGGATATTAAATATATAAAAATTAGAAAACCAATTTTTAAATATTAATCATGTTTAATAGCTTCTTTTATCTTGTTGAATCCCAGTTTACCTGATGCTAAAACAGCACCAATAATAGTAGCTTTAACACTACTTGCTAGTGTCGCAAACATAGCAGTGTCAGATAGCCATGTACTATCTATGTTCTCAAACTCACCTTTATTATTTAAAATGGTTGAAATAATAAAATTAACTTGCTCTTCAGTAAGAGCGTCAATAGGAATTCCCATTTCACTAAGAGCATTCATTCCTGCTTGATTACCCTCCAAATGAATACGAGGACAATTCCTTGCTTTTATAAATTGATCAGATGTTGTTTTGTTATCTTTTAAAATAGCATCATCACAACCTTCTAAATCAAACATTGGTCCACTCATATAAATAAATCCTTAAGTAATAGGGTTATAATTAAATACATTCAGATATAAAACTGTATATCTATTGATCAAAGAGCAATTTGTCGAACTCATTAATGTCGCTTTTGAAGAATGATTGCTATGACTACAATACTGTGCTTTTAGATTTGTAACATTTCTACCTTTAACTCCTGTACGGCAATCATTTAAATGATTTGATGTTAGTTCGACTCCATTAGAATTTGCTATATCAATTCCGACATCAAACCCTGAAATATAATTATCACCTAGATATATATTCGAACAACCATCAATTTTTATAGCACAAGAAGACATCAAATAACCTCAAGAAAACATAAGCAATAAATTGCATTTGAGTATATTAAAAAAACTGCTTAATTAGCCATACTTAACATGACTATCATTGATATAAATATCAAAAAAATTAGTCTTTTATGCAAAATTTCCCTACGGAAGGCTTTAAAAATTAAATACCGTTCATGCCATGAAAAATAGTTCTATTTAACAGTAAGCATCTTTCACGAACTTCGTGATCGAAGCTCAAGACAATTGTACAATAAAGCATGCATTTTCATAATAAAAGCATATAAAACAAGTACAAATTTAACATTATAATTTTGTTAAAGATGTTGCTGGTTTCAGAATGTTCAATATGGGCGGTGTTTGTGAATTAGAGCACCAAAAGTGACGCTTAAATAATAGATTTAATTAACCTAATAAAGCTAATCCAAAACCGCGTTAATACGATATGAATGAGTAAAAGGTCTAACGCATAAAGGGGCAGAAGTTTGTTAGACAGCCTGCTCTATTTAGATTTGTAGGCATTAACTGTGTGACACATATCCTTCTTTATCAGTTACGCATTTCTTCTACCTTAACGCGTTCTCTTTCTAAGCGCTCTTTCTTGAAGTTCTCACACTTTAACTTAAGGAATGAATCAGGATTGAGCTTACAATGATAGTGATGATGTTCTTTCTGTAAATTCTCTTTTTCCTCATCTAATTCCTTTTGAGATTTACTTTTCTTACCCCACAATTCAAGCCCTTTTTTTGTAGCCAAATACCAACTATATAGTAATGCTAATAAAGAAAAGAATGGACTTGACCAGCCTAAATACGCAATAAAGGCAGGAATCACACAAAACCAGAAAGTCATAAAAAACAATAGTAATTTTCGACCTTTTGCTTCTTCTTTTTGTTTTTCTATTATTTGCTCATAAGTTCTACTATTTAAATCGGAGTAAATGACTGCTAAAGTTTCTCTCGATAGGTCAAATTGCGGTTCTTGTGACTGAGGGTATTCATCCCAATATGCTATTACATCATTATCAGCAGCATAACCAAGCAAAAAATTGTGACCCACAATGTCTTTGGTTCTCCAATCAGTTTGAGTAAAGTTTTTTACAACAACCATAACTGGAGCTGCGTATCGTTTTGCCCAAATACCCAGCTCATGTTCAGCAATCCTTTTTATTTCAGAAACTAATTCTTGTTCATAAATATGAATTTTTAACATAGCAAAGTCTTGACCTGTAAATACAGGGCTATAGACAACAAAATAGCCACACCTCTTTTCTTCGGTATCTTCGTACCGGATCCAACTTTCTTCCATATGTTCTCTATTTTTGCACAACTAACACTTTGTTAAGAGGCGAGGCATACAATACCGAAGCCACCGCATACCATCTTAAACACCAAACACAACTCATAGTAAAAATGCTACACATTAGAAAGCTGCCCTAAACAGGTTGTTAGCTGCTTAATATACTTTGCTCAGGCCCTTGCGCCACTCAGGTTGACTGTCCTCAAATGCCCAGTACGTTTCCATTCTATCTATTTTATTAGATGTAAATGTAAAAATACTTGTAGCATAAAAACTATTCGGACAAGACGGGCTCGCTACATAAACAATACTTATAACTTTATTCGAATCTGTACTTTCAATGTGCCTAACATCAAACGTCCAATCCTTTCCAAAAACCTCATTTACAGCAATAAACTCTTCCACGCTTTCATAGTATTCTCGGCTTGTTGGCCAGATAACTTGCAGTTTGTCGCTAAATAATGATTTAGAACCTTGATAGTCACCGGAGCTAAATTTTGACCACAGACTCTTTACAATTTCAATCTGATTCACATTATTTTCCTTGTTACGAAAACTCTGATGACTTTGTATTAATAAGAATTCTTACCTTCACATAAAAAAGGCCTTAAAATCTCTACAATAATAATCAATTTAATTCATAAGTATCATGACGTTGATAGCATTTTTTATCTTCCACTTCTTTTTACAATTAAGCTGCCACACTCCCCCTATACTCCAACAATGTAGCGACAAATAAACACCAAACCTCACCCACATGCGCCCTAGCTCTACATCAAAAACACCGATAGATGACAAACTAAAGGCAGTTAAACGATAATATGTCGCTTGTTTATAAATCCCCCACTACAAATGGAGTTATCATGCCAAATATCGTCTACATTGCCACCAGCCTTGATGGTTACATCGCAGATAAGAATAACCAGCTAGATTGGCTCCATGATGTCCCAAATCCTGACGGTTCAGACTTTGGTTTTGCCGAATTTATGGATCGTGTGGATGCATTGATTATGGGTAGGAATACTGTAGATATGGTATTGAGTTTTGATTGTGAATGGCCTTACTCAAAACCTGTTTATGTACTAAGCAACACAATGAAAACAGTACCAGCAGGTTACGAAGATAAAATTTATTTGGTCAATGGAGAGCTACCGACTATCGTCGAAGAACTACAGCAAAAAGGGTTAACCACTTTGTATATTGATGGTGGCAAAACCATTCAAAGCTTCTTACAGCAAGATATGATCGATGAACTGATCATCACCACAATTCCAACCATTTTAGGCGGTGGAATTCCCCTATTTGGTGAACTGGATAAGCCACTTAAGTTTAAGCATATTAAGGCAGAGCAACTTGCAGGCTGTTTAGTTAAAAATACTTATCTACGTAGCAAATAAATAAAAATGGCTGGTTTGGATATAACTCCATAACCAGCCACTCTATATACCTCTATATATCAAGAACAAAGAAGATTCGTTACTCGGCAAAAATCAATAGGGCCTCAAAACGTTCATTGCCGTGTAAATTTTCAAAATCTGGCTCATCAGATGCAGAATCGCGAAGTGATGCACTTTCGTTGATAGCTCGCTCTAAATCTGAAATAGCCTGCTCTTCTGCCCCTAAACATGCATAGGCACAAGCCCGTTGATAAAGCGCTTGAGCATTGGTGTCATCCACTTCCAGCACTCGATTACACAAACTTAACGCCCAACGATATTCTTTTGCTGCCATCGCAGCATCGGCTTTATAAGTTAGCGCTTCTAAGTCACCAGGACGAATTTTAAGGATCTCATCATAGATTTCCATCTGCTGCTCTGGTGTCTGCGCATTCTGAGCACGTAACCATAAGTTATGGACTTCATTGATGATTTCAATTTCTCGGTTATTTTCCGTAATAATGCGGGTTTTACGCTTTAAATCTCGCTCTAATGCACGGAATTTCATTTCATACTGCTCAGTGATCTCTTGCAGCTGTTTATCCGCCATTTCTTTTGTGTTCGTTTTAATTTCTTTTAATGACTGCCAGCCAACAAGTGCGATCAACGAGGCAACGCCTGCAATAATATAAAAGAAATACGTCACAGTCACATTGGCGTAGTTCATTGACTTATCAGCAACCGTCAACTCACGATCGGTAATTTCTTTGATGAGTCGGCGTTCTAAATCCTGTTGATCTGTACGTAATGACTTCAATTCATCAAGAACATATCGCTCCATTAACGGCTTTTCATAAATACTTTTCTGCGAATACGGTACTTCTGATGGTGTATCAGCAAATACTTGGCAAGAAAAAAGCAAAAAAATCACTAACCAAAACCTATTTCTTACCATTATTAACCCCTAAATATACCGCCAAACAATCATTAGAACTCTAACGATAACAGAATCATAGTATAAAAATCCAATGAATATGAAATTTGATGCGATTTAATAAAACGGAGAATAATAAAGATTAGCCCACAAATTTTGTGGATTTTCTAGATAGATCTAATTTACAACAAAAATATAACAAATTTGATTGCCATCTGATGGGAATCCGTAATACTTATTAAGTCGATATGACACAAGGCATGACTCTCATTGAAAGGAATTAAGGGGAGACTATGGAAAAGAAGCCTGATAAACATTTATGGATGATCCCTACAGGAGTAAGCCTTTTACTCGCCGTTTTAGGTTTTGTGATCCTTCATCCAATGATCAATTAAGTACACAAAAGTACATGGAAGCAAATAAACAAACAGCCAATTATCGGATATGATGATTGGCTGTTTTCTCTTCAACTGACTCTGCCTTACTTCATTTAATCAAGGGATTTTTTAAATCGTAATGAGGCAACCAGCAGTCCAAGGCAAGTGAATCCCAATAGCCATAATGCATCACGCCATAAATCGACCACTTCAGCCCCTCGCAACACAATACCGCGAATCATACGCATAAAGTGTGTTGCAGGCAGAATCTCTGAAATCCACTGCGCAGCAACAGGCATACCTTCATACGGGAACATAAAGCCGGATAACAAAATAGATGGAAGTAAGATAAACACCGTCATTTGCATCGCTTGCAGCTGAGTTTTCGCAATGGTTGAGATCACCAAACCAAGGGTGAGACTTGCGGCAATAAACAGCAAGGTTCCAATAAATATCTGACCAAGTCCACCGTTGATAGGCACATCAAAAATAAAATAGCCAAGCCCTAAAATAATCACAACTTGAATCAAACCAACAAAGATATAGGGAATGATTTTGGCAACCATCAACTCCAAAGAGTGAACTGGGGTTGTGATCAGTAATTCGAGATTACCCCTTTCACGCTCACGCACAATCGCCGCCGAGGTAAATAAGATCATCGTCATCGTTAAAATAACCCCAAGCAAACCTGGCACAATATTGACAGCAGAACGGCGTTCAGGGTTAAAAAATAGTGCGACATCAAAGCTTTTTCTGTTCGCACTTTGATAATGACTGCTGATTGGCAACGGCATATTACTTAGCTGCATTAAAGCACTACTGATCATAGTGTCTGAACCATCGACCAGCCACTGACCTACCGTTAAGCGATTTTCCATACGATTAGCAAGATCAGCAGGCAAAATTAATGCAGCACGAACCCGACCATCAACAATCGCTTGCTCTGCTTGTTTTGGTGTTAACAAATACTCTTGCACAGCGATAACTTGAGTGGCTTTAATCGATTGCACCACTTCACGACCAAGAACAGACTGGCTTTGATCAACAACCGCTACGGGAATATTGCGAACATCCGTATTAATGGCGTAACCAAATAACAGTAACTGAATCAGTGGGATCATCACCACCATACCAAATGTGATCCTGTCACGTGATAGCTGACGGACTTCTTTTAGCATTATGGCTTTGATTCGATAGAGACTCTGTAACATTACTGCCTCCCTGAACCTGTACTGGTCACAAAAACATCTTCAAGGCTGGGTCTGGCAAGCGTAATTTCTGCTTGTTGCAACTGAGGAAACTGCTGTTTTAACCAACCAATGGGATCGCTGACACTGTTATTAATTAATACCCTTAAGCGGATACCAAGTTGAGCCGCTGAACGTACTTCTGCTTTTTGTAGGCAAAGCTCTTTAAGCTGGCGTAACCCCGGGGCTTTTACTTCCACCACAGTTACCCCCATTTGCGTCATTAGCTGCTCTGGTGAACCATCAGCACGCACCACGCCTGCTTCCATAATCGCGAGACCATGACAACGTTCGGCTTCATCCATATAGTGCGTTGTAACCAAAATGGTGGTGCCTTGATCCGAAAGATCAAATAGCTGCTCCCAGAATTCTCGACGATTCTCAGGATCCACCGCAGATGTGGGTTCATCTAACAACAATAACTTAGGGGAATGCATGGTCGCTGCTGCAAGTGCCAAACGTTGCTTTTGTCCCCCACTCATGCTGCCTGCTCGCTGCTTTGATTTAGTATCTAAACCGTAAGTCACCAGCTGTGAATCGAGTCTTTGCTTTAACGCTTTGGGGCCCATACCAAATATCTGACCTATAAATTGCAAATTCTCTTTTACTGTAAGATCTTCATATAAAGAGAATTTTTGTGTCATATAACCAAGTTGGAGCCGTAGCTTTTCTGCCTGTTTCGGGATCTCTAATCCTAACACTTCAACTTTTCCTGAGCTGGGTTGCAGCAAGCCAGTTAGCATTCGAAGTGTGGTTGATTTACCGCATCCATTAGGGCCAAGAAAGCCATAAATGCTTCCCTTTGGAACTTGAAGATTCAAATTATCAACCGCAGTGAAATCCCCAAATTGTTTTGTTAGCTCAGAGGCATAAATCGCAAGATCACTCATGAGGCATGTCCACTTGCGCTGGTACGCCAGAGGGAAGATCAACAGCATCAGCAGGAAGATCTATTTTAGCTAGATAGACTAAACGAGCCCGATCTTCAGCATTAAGCGCATAATAAGGGGTAAAGGTTGACTCTGTTGCAATCCAACGCAAAGTGCCCTGAAATGGCGTATCTAAGCCATCGACATGAACCGTTAGCTTATCACCGGCTTTTAAATGGACACGGTAAGGTTCTGGAATATAGACTTGCGCATAAGGAGCCGAATTAGCTTCAACAATTGCCACCACGCCATTAAGCGGCACACGAGAACCGACATGGTATGGCAGCGAATCAAGGATGCCGTCTCGGGTTGCAACCACGGTTAAGTCTGACAATTTTTGCTGCTGGAGAGCCACTTCTGCTTGAGAGGCTTTTAACGCTTGCTCTGCTTGAGCGATATCTTCAATACGAGTGCCTTGAACCAACTTATCTAATGTCTCTTGATTTGCTGCAACATCGGCAATGGCCGCAGACAACTGAGCTTGAGCATTATCTAAATCTGCTTGAGTCATCACTTTGCGTTTTACCAATTTAGCAACACGTTGAAAGTTCTGTTTTGCATCTTGTAAATTGGCTTGGCTTTTCGCTAAATGGGCTTGAGCGGTGGCAATATCTTCAGGACGCTCGCCATTTAATAACCGTTGCAAATACGCTTTGGCTTTTCCTTGTTCGGCGCGTGCTTTTTCTAATGCGGCTTTTTGCATCTGATTATCAAGCTGTACCAGAAGATCTCCAGCCTTAACCTTTTGCCCTTCTTGAATTGGCATTTGCCGAATAATTTCGTTTGATGTGGCAGTTAAACGGACAGTATCGCGCTCTAACGTGCCAAGCGCCTGATGTGAGGTAGAATCATTACATCCAACTATGGAAGCTAACGCCGAAATAGATAATATAAATGCTAAGTTCTTATACATAGCAACAACTCTTTTGTGAACTCTATACCTATAATAAATCCTTGTTAGATTAAATACATAGAGTAGGGCCACAAAAGAGTATATAAAATGCCATTTTCGAAATAACTTGTTGCTATTATTCAATCAAGCATCATAAATAAACGCTATTCTGGGGTAGAAAGCATATCCTGCTGTATAGATGGCTGACCATAAACCAGCTCTTGTACTATCTCTTGTAACATGGGAGCTGAAACATGCTGAGGAGCAACAGGTTTATCCACTACGATTTCTAACTTCGACCAAAAACGCTTAGGACGAGTCGTAAATGCGCGCCCACCTTCATGGCTGAAAAATGAACCCCATACGCCTTTAAGCCCCATCGGGATCACAGGTACGGGAGTTTGCTCTATAATTCGTTCAATACCACGACGAAACTCATTAAGCTCCCCACTCCAAGTCAACTTACCTTCAGGGAAAATACACACAATCTCCCCTGCTTCTAAATCTTCAGCAATAGTCTTAAACGCTTTTTTATAGATGCTTGGCGACTTACCCGCAGCACAAATTGGAATGGTTTTAGCCCAGCGGAAAAAATATTTCATAACAGGCATATTCGCGATGTCTTTATCCATCACAAAACGTACAGGTCGATTACAGGTTGCTGCAATTAATAACGCATCAACATAACTCACATGATTACAAACCAGTACCGCTGCACCTTCTGAGGGGATATTTTCGGTCCCTTTTACTTTGATGCGATACATAATGTGAGTTACAACCCACACCACAAAGCGAACAAGAAACTCTTGTACTTGAGCAAATACATAGAGAGTAACAAAAATATTCACTACCGCGACCACCAGCAGAAACTGAGGAATAGAGAGTTTAAACACACTGAGCATCAAAATAGAGACTGCGGCACTGAGCACCATAAAAAAGGCATTCATCACGTTGTTTGCTGCAATCACTTGGGCTCGGCTCTCTTTATCACTTCGCTCTTGGATCAAAGCATTTAGCGGTACGACATAAATGGCCGAAAATGCACTGATTAAGATAAGATCCATAACTAAACGGAGGTTATTAGTGATAAAACCCCAAACCGTCATAGAGTCAGAAATAGCAATGTGTTGAGCGGCAAAATAAAACTCGATACCAAAGATACTGATGCCTAACGCTCCAATCGGTATAATACCCAACTCAATGTGATGATTAGATAACTTTTCACAAGCTAATGATCCTAACGCAATACCAATCGAGAACAAGGTCAATAGCAAACTGACATACTTAGGTTCAGCACTTATGAACAATTTCGAAAAGTTTGGCAGTTGAGTCAGATAAGTCGCCCCTAAAAACCAAAACCAGCTGATCGCTAAAATTGATAGGAAAACCGTACGATTTGCTTTTGCCGCTTTATAGGTTTTTGTAACTTGAGTAATTGGATTCCAATTGATAACAAGGTTTGGATTATTTGCCGCAGCATACGGAATCGCACGACTGCTTAAGTACCCAAGTATTGACAAAATAACGACTGAACCGCCCGCTACCAAGGCCACGTTATGGGAGTATTCGAAAAGATATCCTGCATACAATGTACCGCCAAGAATCGCTATAAACGTACCCATTTCCACCAATGCGTTACCACCAACGATCTCTGTTTCTGATAGGTGTTGTGGCAAAAGTGCAAATTTCACAGGACCAAAGAAGGCTGATTGTGCGCCAGTTAAAAATAACGCTAACAACATAGCAGGAACCGATTGGAGCCAGAGTGCGCCCGCGGCAAAGGTCATAATCACAATCTCGCAGGCTTTAATGATTCGAATTAAACGAGATTTCTCATATTTATCTGCTAACTGTCCGCCAATGGGAGATAAGAGAAAAAAAGGCAGAATAAATAACCCGGCAGCGACATTGACTAACATCGTACTGTGTTGTTGAGAATACAGCGCAGAAAAGACCACAAACAGCAGCAAGATATTTTTGAATAAATTATCGTTAAAGGCACCTAATGCTTGAGTAAGAAAATAAGGCAGAAAGTGACCCTTTTTCATTAAGGAAAATTGACTCATGGCGAACCTACTTTTAATCGTTTTTTTATAGGATTTCGTTAATTATAAATAACAATCGAACAGCGTTCAATATTTAATTAAGAACAATAGATTTGATGGTTTGTATAAACGCTTTTTATTGTACCTAGCTGAAAATTTCAGGTAAAACGAATCCATATTTTGCTCATTACTCATCCTTGCTTTAGTTTAATCATTTTTATCGTGTGTTGCTTCTATTATTCACTGTAAAAACTGACTAATTGTTTGTTTTAATTTGAAAATTATAGCACTAATTAGATAAGACCTTAGTGAGTAGTAACACTTGATAATGAATAAACTGGGTATGATAAAACGGACTTTAAGGACTTATGTTTATGACGATAACCTCTATTTTTCAACAAAAACTCGATGCTGCCTACCAAGAACTTCAGCATTCAGGAATTCGCGAATCTAATTATAATCCACCAATATATCGTTTAGCTCGCAAATGTGGATTAGAAGTACCGCCCCCACATTACTGCTCTGCCCTATATACCTTCAGTTTTTCAGCGAGTTGGTTTGGATGTTTATTGGCTTTAATTATGCTTTTCACTAATTGGATGGAAGGTGGTATTAGCTTATTCTCAGCATTGGCGACATCTATTGCAGCTGGGATCATTTTTGGTGCATTGATGACACTTTATTATCAAACATCAGCTAAACGTCATCACCTATCACAATGGCAATCATTAACGCCAGTGAACACCACAACAGAGCACTCTATCGCTTCTTAGTTCATAGAGCACAACTTGAAGTCACTGATGGTCAACTTATATCTCTTGCCTGGTAAGCTGACCATTATTTCAATGATTATAATACGCGCTTATTTGCTCAATTCGGCTTATATTCACTCTACATGCAAAATTTGCATAAATATAGTGAATATTATTCATTTGCCTCATCCCCCTCTTTTCTCTAGTATCCGCGCTCTTTTCATTCTTGGCCGATAAAGCCAAATTGTTCATCGCTTATCTATTATGTTGAGCGATATGTTAAGGCACTAAATGTTTTCACAATCTCTTCCAGCACAGCTTATTCGTATGAGTTTACTGCTGGTTCTGACCCTTTTTGGTGTCCACAATTGTCAACCTTTGCTGGATGCCTTAGCGCATAACGCAACCAGTGGCGGCTGCCATCAACAAAATACAACCGATAATCATCACCACCATAAAGAGCACCATTAATGAGTATTTTCCGTTTTCCATTATTAGTTTGGATGGGCATTGGAATTTTAATTATTAGTCTAGGGATCAGACAGTCATTCGGTATTTTCATGATGCCGATCTCCGATACATTTCATACTGGCCGTGAGTTTTTCAGTTTAGCCATTGCGCTCCAAAACTTACTCTTTGGCCTATTCCAACCCTTTGTTGGCATGGCGGCTGACCGCTTTGGTGCAAGACGTATCATCATTGTGGGTGCGATTGCCTATGGTGCGGGCTTATACTTAACCTCTCTAGCTGCAACGCCAAGTGTGCTGTATTTAACAATCGGTGCTTTAATCGGCCTAGGTCTTAGCGCAACAAGTTATGTGATTATTTTGGGGGCCGTTGCTCGTGTTGTACCTGCCGAGCACACGGCAAAAGCGTTTGGCCTGACTACCGCAGCAGGATCTTTTGGTATGTTTGCCGTCATTCCTGGAGCACAAGCTTTATTACGTAATTTTGATTGGCAAACAGCAATGCAAATTTTTGCCATAATTTGCTGTGTAATGATCGCATTTGCAGGGTTTATTAAATCTCAAAAAGCCACATCAGATGCCCCATCACAGGTTGATGATAGCCAAACCTTATCGGAAGCGTTACAAGAAGCATTTCGTAACCGCAATTATTGGCTGATCCACGCCGGCTTTTTTGTTTGCGGTTTCCAAGTGATGTTTATTGCCACTCACCTACCAAGCTATCTCGGTGATAAAGGATTACCGGGCAATACCGCAGCCATGGCACTGGCTTATGTTGGTGTATTTAATATCTTTGGCTCATACTTTTGGGGCTTGATGGGTGATAGATTTGATAAACGTTATGTGATGTCTTCTCTATATCTAATGCGTACGGTGATCATTGCTGCATTTGTGACCTTTCCTGTTACTGTTAATACCGCTTCGATTTTTGGTGCTGCGATTGGTTTCTGCTGGCTTGGTACTGTACCGTTAACTTCCGGTCTAGTTCGTCAAATCTTTGGGGCTCGTTACTTATCAACGCTCTATGGCTTGGTTTTCTTCACTCACCAAGTAGGCAGTTTCTTAGGGGCTTGGGTCGGCGGTCGTATTTTCGATTATTATCATAGCTATACTCCAATTTGGTGGACTACTGTTGTTATGGCACTTATTGCCGCACTGCTGCATTTACCAATTAATGATAAGCCTGTACCTCGTCTGATTGCACAACACGCTTCTTAATTAATCAGCAAGTAAAAATCAGACAACAAAAAGCCCCAATAACCACAGAACAGTCTGAGTTATTGGGGCTTTTTCATGACGCTTACTTATCTAGTGCAATAAGTGCTTATGTGATAACACCAAGAGTGTATCTAAAATTATAAGCACTCAAAGATTATAGATGCTCACCAGTACGAAGCGCTTCAATACGCTTTTCTAGCGGTGGGTGAGTCATAAACAATTCAGACAATGATTTCTTACCATTGATACCAAATGCCATCATAGAACCTTCCAAATGAGGCTCTTCATGACTCATCTTCAAGCGCTCAAGTGCTGCAATCATCTTCTGCTTACCAACCAAATGAGCAGAGCCTGCATCGGCCTTAAATTCACGATGACGGCTATACCACATGGTTAAGATGCTTGCTAAGAAGCCAAACAATACTTCCATGATAGAAGAAACGATGAAGTACGTCATATAGCTTCCGCCTTCCCCTTCTTCATCGTTATTGTTCACACCACTAATAGCACCAGCAACCAAACGAGAAATAAAGATGACAAAGGTGTTCACCACGCCTTGCATCAAGGTCATCGTAACCATATCACCGTTTGAAATATGGCTAATTTCGTGAGCCAATACAGCTTCTGCTTCATCACGAGTCATGCTGTGCAATAAGCCAGTTGAAACAGCAACGAGTGCATCATCACGTTTCGCACCGGTTGCAAACGCATTAATATCGTGAGCATCGTAAATCGCCACTGTAGGCATACCAATACCGGCTTGCTGCGCTTGACGAGCAACAGTTTCCATTAACCAATGCTCAGTTTCATTACGAGGATGTTCGATTACCATACCACCCACTGAACGTAAAGCCATCGACTTTGACATCATCAGTGAGATCAGCGAGCCACCAAAACCAAATAGTGCCGCCATCACCAACAAGCCACCCATGCTTGTTGATTGAATGCCTGTTACCGCAAAAATAATGTTCAATACAATGCTAAATACCAGCATTACAGCAAGGTTAGTTGCCAAGAACAGTAGAATACGCTTCATATCTTTCTTTATCTCCAGTGCAGAAGCTTTAAAACTTAACAGTCCCTTTAGTCTGTCAGCGTTATTAAATGTTGCCTTTATTTATCGTTGTGAGGCAATAAATAACAATATTATACATAGTATGTTCGTATAAACCGATTTCAAGGGAAAGTCATAAATTGTTACTAATAGTTAGAATATAGCCTCAAGTAGCCTTATACGACTTAGGCAAGTAAAAATGACTCGGGTATAGACTATAGTCGTATTGCCAACACAGCATAAAGTCAGCTATGGTATTAGCATAATTTAGAATTATCTCATTCTTTCATGATGCTCAGCTGAACCAGTGAGCAAAAAATGAAAGAGACATGGAAAGCGAATAGATAGTTAGCAAGGAGGAACCATGGCTAACCACGAGAGTTACCAAGTAGCAATTGATATTCTTCGTTGCCATCTCGGAATGTCATTAGAAGAAGCGGAAAAAGAGCTAGGACTTCAAAATGCCAATGCTGAAGAGATCCTAGATGAAACTCCCGAAGTTTTAATCGGTTTACAGCACGAATTAAAGTAATCAGCTCTAAATAACATTAGAACTCTTTTCTGAACCTAAAGCACCATAACCTAATCACTAAGTTTATTGATGGAAATGGTGCTTTCTTGTCGATAACAACTTAAATCAATAACACTAAATCAATTCAAGCACGGATAGATCAATATATTGCGCTAGATTTCTCTTTTTAATACCGGGCATATAAGGGATTTCCCCTAGTTTCTTGCCAGGCAGTTGAGCTTCTAGCATCTGAATATTTTCAGCGTAATTTTCTTCCCCAGGATTGATACGGTTAGCAACCCAACCGACAACCTCTAAACCATCACGCTCAATCGCTTCAGCCGTTAACATCGCATGACTTAAACAGCCAAGTTTAACGCCAACCACCAATATAACGGGCATTTTTTGCTGCTGAACCCATTGTGATAAAAATTGCTCACGAGCAACAGGTACACGCCACCCACCAGCGCCTTCTACTAAAACCACATCAGACTTCTGCTTAAGGTTATCAAGACCTTGAGTTAAAACCTCAAATTCAATGGTTCTTTTTTCACGTTCTGCGGCCAAATGGGGAGACACAGGCTCTTCAAACGCATATGGGTTTACTTCTTGATATGACAGTTCAACCACGGAGGCTTCTTGAATATACAGCGCATCTGAATTACGAAGCCCGCCTTCTGTTCTGCTACTGCCCGATGCGACTGGTTTATAACCCGACATCTTTATATCAGCATGGCCCGCAGCATGTAAAATAGCTCGTGTGGCAACGGTCTTTCCGACTTCAGTATCGGTTCCGGTGACAAAAAAAGCTTTAGTCATTTGTAATTACTCCAAAACAAACTTGGTACGTTGCGGGTAATAAGCCCTGCGAATTTTGAAATGCTTGATAGGCCAACTCCAACTTATGCAATGCTGACTTACGGATAAGTCCCGTATTACGTCCATTAGGTATATGAGTGGCTCCAATCCCTTTCAAATCGCGCATTAGCTCTATCGCTTTATGGTAATTGATTGTTATTGGTAGAAATTCTAGATGATGTGTTTTCGCTCCCGATTGCGCCAGCGCAAGTTTTACTTCCCTTTCTGTTAAAAAGTCATTCACATGTTGATATTGATCAACTTGTTTCCATGCGTCAATTAACTCAAAAAGTGAACCATCGACTAAAGTCGTAAAATAGATTTTTCCACCCGGCTTTACCACTCGCTGCAATTGCCTTAACGGTTGAGATAAATCATCACACCACTGTAGAGCTAAGTTTGAAAATCCAATATCAAATTGATTCGCTGTAAACGGTAAATTCTCAGCATCACCTTGTACACACACCACCGACTCTGCGCAGCGATGTTTTGTCTGCTCTAACATTTTATTAGATAGATCCAGAGCCGTAACTTGAGCACCTAACCCTTGCAATTGCTGAGAAAAGTAACCAGTCCCACAGCCTACATCCAATATTTTCTTTGTTGCCTTATTTGTACTTGTATCAACAGCACTAGTATTAACAGCATTTGCACCAATCAGAGCCAGATCTATCTTATCAAGCAATAGATGCCCAACTTGGCGTTGAAATGCAGCAGCCTGATCATAATTAGATGCCGCTTTACTAAAGGCCTTTTCAATCAGCTCCTTATTAAATAACGTCTCGTTATCATCTGATGCATTTTTAATCACATCACTCATCCATTACCTCGTTGATAGCGTTTGTCAATTCAATCACTTGCTCTGTTGTGTGCGCCGCCGTTAAGGTGACTCTTAACCGCGCCGAGTTAACCGCTACTGTCGGTGGACGAATTGCACTGACTAAAAATCCTCGCTGTTTAAGCTGTTGAGAGATATCTAAAGCGCGTTCACTATCGCCAATAATGATGGGTTTGATCGGTGTTGGTGTAACAGGATGAATAACATTAGAGCCAAGATGTTGGGAAAAACATTGGCTTAATTGGAGCAACTTTTCCCGTCGCCAATCTTGATGTTCAATTAACTGACAAGCATGAAGTAAGGCATAAGCTTGAGCCGGAGGCATCGCGGTTGAATAAATATAATGACGAGCTTTTTGGATCAAAAACTCAGCAATATTATCACTGCATAATACCGCAGCCCCTTGCATCCCAAACGCTTTACCAAAAGTCACAATCAGAATATCTGGGGTGATCTGGGCAATATCGCAGCTACCACGGCCATACTCCCCCAGCACACCACAACCATGGGCATCATCAACCATCAACCAAGAGTGGTGCTGTTGGCAAAGAGCGTGAATCTCAGCCAATGGGGCAAGATCACCATCCATACTAAAAGCCCCTTCCGTCACAACCAATTTACTAAGCCCGCTGTTTTTCTCTAATAATCCTTGTAAGGCACAGAGATCATTATGGTGAAATCGTTTCATGGTAGCAGGCGATAACATACCCGCTTCCATAAGCGATGCATGATTCAGCTTATCTTGAATTAAACAATCATCACGGGTGAGTAAACTGAGCAATACCGCTTGATTAGCACTGTAGCCACTACTAAAAAGCAGAGCGCGTTCAAAGCCTAACCAAGTCGCTAAATGGCGTTCTAACTTAGCATGAGGGGTATGTTGCCCTGTCACTAATGGCGATGCTCCACTGCCACAACCGTATAACTCTAAGCCCTGCTGCCATGCTTGTACCAAGCTAGGCTCACAAGCTAAACCAAGGTAGTCATTACTGGAAAAATTTACCAAGGTTTGTTGCGAGCTCTCATGTATAACAGAAGCAACATCATGACCTTGTTGGTAGCCACGGTTAATCACTTGACGCTGCCGATACAACTGCTTCTCTTGCTGATTTTGCAACGCGTGCTGAATTCGAGAGTCAAATGAATGAGGATTAAATTGATGCATCATAAAACAGATCGTCTTTCGCTGGACGAGAAGCCACTTGTAGCGCAACTTTAGTTAGCAGTTCTTGAGCTTGGACTTGATCCGGTTTAGCGGCTTGTTGCTGGTGATTAATACCTAACTTTTCAAACAGCACCATGTCTTTATCTTCTTTTGGGTTCGGTGTTGTCAGTAATTTACAGCCATAGAAAATGGAGTTCGCCCCTGCCATAAAACACATAGCCTGCATCTGTTCATTCATCTGCTCACGTCCAGCCGATAAGCGCACAGCAGATTGAGGCATCATAATTCTCGCAACGGCAATCATGCGAATAAAATCAAACGGTTCAACATCCTCTTCTTGCTCAAGAGGTGTCCCTTTTACTTTTACCAGCATATTGATCGGTACGCTTTCAGGATGTACTGGCAAGTTTGCCAACTCAACCAATAATCCGGCACGATCTCGATGGCTTTCCCCCATACCTATGATGCCGCCAGAGCAGATCTTCATCCCCGCTTGGCGCACATGATCTAATGTATCTAAGCGATCTTGATAAGTACGTGTTGTAATAATATTGCCGTAATACTCTGGCGAGGTATCTAGGTTATGGTTGTAATAATCAAGCCCTGCATCAGCCAGAATATTGGCTTGTTCAGGTGTTAACATGCCCAGCGTCATACAGGTTTCCAGCCCTAATGACTTCACTCCTTTAATCATATCGAGCAAATAAGGCATATCTCGTGATTTGGGATTTTTCCATGCTGCCCCCATACAAAAACGGGTCGCACCACTCTCTTTGGCCTTTTGAGCTGCCGTCAGTACTTGCTCAACTTCCATCAAACGTTCGCGCTCAACATCAGTGCGATAATGAGCACTTTGGGGACAATATTTACAATCTTCAGGACAAGCTCCCGTTTTTATTGATAACAGCGTGCTGACTTGGACCTGATTTGGATCATGATACTGACGATGAACTTGTTGCGCTTGAAACAACAAATCCATAAAAGGTTGATCTAATAGTTGCTGGACTTCTTCCACATTCCAGTTATGACGAGCTTCCACGACATATCCCCATTACTTATGACTTCTTGCTCATGATTTAATTAACCATGAAATATCAGATAGTTATATTTTTAATTACCCTAAACACATGCAAATTTATTTAATAATCTGCTTGGCTAGTCTAATACGAGCACGTACACTGTCAACCAAGAACAATACAACAGGTTTACATCTGATTATTTTATGAGCATTGATTTACAGTTTGATAAGGATCATATCTGGCATCCCTATACCTCAACCATTAATCCATTGCCTTGCTACCCGGTGAGTAAAGCCGATGGAGTGATCATTACTTTGGAAGATGGTCGAGAGCTTATTGATGGAATGTCATCTTGGTGGGCGGCGGTTCATGGCTACAATCACCCGGTTTTAAACGAAGCAGCTAAGTCTCAACTTGATAATATGTCCCATATCATGTTTGGAGGGCTAACTCATCGTCCTGCGGTTGAAGTCTGTAAAAAATTAATTCAGCTTACTCCCCCTTCGCTTCAGCACGTATTTTTGGCAGATTCTGGCTCTGTTGCCGTTGAAGTGGCGTTAAAAATGGCACTGCAATATTGGCATTCAAAAGGGGAATCACGGGCAAAATTCTTAACCCTACGTCACGGCTATCATGGTGATACTTTTGCTGCAATGTCTGTCACCGATCCTGATAACTCAATGCATGCCCTCTACAAAGGTTTTTTACCTGAACATATCTTTGCCCAATCACCAAGTTGTGGTTTTCATGATGACTGGGATGAAAGTGATATTGCAGATTTTGAGCAACAATTATCCACCCATCACCAACAACTGGCGGCTGTTATTTTAGAACCTATCGTTCAAGGTGCAGGAGGAATGCGTTTATATCACCCAATGTATTTAAAACGTGTTAGAGAATTATGCGACCGTTACCATGTCTTACTGATCGCAGATGAAATCGCAACAGGATTTGGTCGAACAGGAAAGCTATTTGCCTGCGAACATGCCCAGATTGAGCCTGATATTATGTGTGTTGGTAAAGCGCTTACTGGCGGGTACATGACCTTAGCAGCAACTATAACCACTAAGCATGTAGCAGATACCGTTTGCAGTGGTGAGGCAGGCTGTTTTATGCATGGCCCAACCTTTATGGGAAATCCTCTGGCGTGTGCCGTTGCCAGTGCAAATCTGGATCTTATTGCCCAAAACCAATGGCAGCATCAAGTTAGCCAAATCGAACAACAATTATCGCAACAATTACCACCGATAGCGTCATTATCTAACGTAAAAGAAGTTCGTTGGTTAGGGGCAATCGGAGTGGTTGAATTGCATCATCCGGTTGAGATGGTAAGTATTCAACAAGCGTTTGTCGATTACGGTATTTGGGTTCGACCTTTTGGCAAATTGGTCTACATCATGCCTCCTTTTATTATCCAACCTAAACAGCTCTCAAAACTCACTCAAGGTCTTTATGAAGTTTTAAAGCCGTTGCAAAACTGAGACAGTTATCGCGGTGACCTTTTCTATACTCAATCTATAGATAAAAAGATTCAGTTAGCTAGGAATTGCTTATGCAACAGTTGCCGCTATTTCCGTTAAAGCTATATCTGCTTCCAGGAGGGATCAGTCAACTACGGATTTTTGAACCCAGATATACTCGACTTGTAAAACTTGCTATGACAACTGGTGAAGGGTTTGGCTTATGTATGATAGAGCATGAGCAAATTTGCCGTTTTGGTACCCGTGTAGTTATTACCGATTTTGAAACTCTAGATGACGGCTTTTTGGGGATTACCGTTGAAGCTGTTGATAAATTTGTAATTACTGATTATCAGCAAGATAACGATGGTCTGTACATGGCGAATATCGAAACCTTTCCTAATTGGCCGAATGCATCTGTTGATTTTTCTGATAACGATCTGGTTGAATCATTAAAAGCTGTCTTTATCGAATATCCTGAGCATTCTGCTCATTACCCAGCCCCTCAATTTGATAATATCAGTTGGGTTTGTCAGCGTTGGCTTGAAGTTCTACCGTTAGAGATTAATCAAAAACAATGGTTTATTAGTAGAAGTGATCACTTGCCTGCGGTCTCTTTTCTCCATTCCGTAATCAACGAGACCAATACCGACCACTGAATATTCATTTAACATTAATTTAATAAACACATCTAGAAACCTATAGACCCATCTACTCTTTTTCTTTCACATTCATTCATAAACAATGAAAACAAGAATGAATTGCAATGTAATTGTTAACGAAAAAACATTTCATTTATCACTTAATTGGAATCAATCATTTTAAATGGGAAAACTATTCCTTCCACATAAAATCAACCTGTTGCAGGAATAGCAACTGGATAGTTTTCATGTAAATTGATTACACCCAATCGCAAAAACAGCAAAAAACACTGATTTTTGTTGAAAAATTACAACACAATAGCAATTGATAACAATTATCACTAGCGTTAACATGAGATTTCAGCTAACATAAGTCGTTTTTTATTCAGCCTGATTAGTTAACTATTGAAAATTCATTGTTTCCAATATTCCATCAATAATAAAATCCTCAGTTATATTCATTTCCTCTAACCGCTTGATTAATTAGCACTAAGTTACAAAGTGTTAAATTTAACATTTCGACAACCATCACAAATACAACATACCTTCTAGAAACCACTTTAAAAAAAATGATAGTCATAGGGTATTTCATGCCTAGAATACTCTTCCCACGACGTAGTCTGATATCAAATACTTACAGTCTTCGCGTAATAAATAATAAAACTACAAATACATTGTTTTCAGGCAATTACTATCCGGAGTGGGATATGCTCAATCTGATTATTTCAGTGATACCCATCATTCTATTAATTTGGATGATGACAAAAAAGAATTCTTATCCATCGCACATTGCTTTACCTGTTACTGCATTACTCGTTGGTTTAATTCAGCTCTTTTATTTCGAGGCAAATACAACACTATTAGCCGCTAATATCGTGACAGGGGTGCTTTCAGCTATTACTCCTATCTCAATTATTGCGGGTGCTATTTTACTCAACCGAACATTAGCTGTTTCTGGTGCTGAAAATGTGATTCGTCAATGGCTAGAAGGTGTGAGTAAAAACCAAGTAGCACAATTGATGATTATTGGTTGGGCCTTTGCATTCATGATTGAAGGTGCATCAGGCTTTGGTACTCCTGCTGCAATCGCTGCGCCTATTCTTGTTGGTCTTGGCTTTAACCCTTTAAAAGTAGCGATGTTAGCCTTGGTTATGAACTCCGTACCTGTTTCTTTTGGTGCGGTAGGAACTCCAACTTGGTTTGGCTTTGGTACGCTAGGTTTAAGTGATGCAGAGTTGCTTAATACAGGTCGTTTAACCGCAGCCGTACATTTTGTTGCTGGTTTTATCATTCCAGTATTAGCGCTTAAGTTTGTGGTGAGCTGGCAACAGATCCGTCGCAACTTCATCTTTATCCAACTAAGCGCGTTATCTTGTACTGTTCCATATCTGCTTCTTGCCCAGTGGAACTACGAGTTTCCCGCTTTGATTGGTGGTGCTATTGGTATGACGATTTCGATCTTTATTGCAAAAGCTGGAATTGGTCTAAGTAAAGAAACAGAGACAAATACAGAAAAAACGGTAGAAAAGCTGCCATTTAAAACGGTTCTTACCGCGATGGCTCCTACCCTAATCTTGATTGCGATTCTTATTGTTACCCGCATTCAGCAATTGGGTATTAAAGGATTGCTAAACGATGCGACCCCACTGTTTAACCTACATTTAGGTTTTGCAAATTTGAGCATCAGCCAAGCTTTGATCATCAAATTAAGTGATGTATTCGGAACCAATGCATCGTGGGCTTACAAAACCTTGTATGTGCCGGCACTGATTCCATTCTTTGTTGTGGTATTGATTTCAATTCCATTACTGAAGATGAGCTCAGCCCAGAGCAAGCAAGTGGTTACGGAAACACTAAGTCGTATCAAAATGCCATTTATTGCCCTAGTTGGCGCATTAATTATGGTGAAATTTATGATGATTGGTGGCGATCATTCACCAATTATGACTACAGGTAAGGCTTTCTCTGAGTTAACGGGTAAGAACTGGCAATTCTTTGCATCTTACTTAGGTGCGTTAGGAGCATTCTTCTCAGGTTCGGCAACGGTATCTAATTTAACCTTTGGTGGTATTCAACAAACTATCGCCCAGACCGTTGGCCTACCTCAAGATATGATCCTAGCCATGCAATCGGTTGGTGGTGCGATGGGTAACATGGTGTGTATTAATAACATCATTGCGGTGTCGACCATTTTAGGTATTGCAAATAAAGAAGGTTTCATCATTAAGAGAACCGTTATTCCTATGGTGATTTACGGCATTATCGCAGCAGTTGTGAGCCTGTTTATCTAACCATAATGAACACTTATTGAGTAAGGTAAAGAGCCCTTCCCTATATCGGCTCTTTACCTTCAACTGCGAGTTAAAAACAGTGTTAGTGGACTGTCTTTAGCTCGGAGTACGACAACATCGGGCTCGCCCGTTATATTTATAATTAAAGAAATTACAGCGGTATCCGCTACTGGAGCAAAACATGAAGGTAAACTTTTTTGTAACCTGCTTGTGTGACACGGTCAAAGCAGAAGTTGCCAAAAAAACAGTTGAGCTGCTCGAACAGCTTGGTTGCGAGGTCATTTTCCCTGAAAAACAAGGGTGTTGTGGCCAGCCTTCCCTAAACAGTGGCTATATCGAAAGTAGCAAGCCTGCAATGAAAAACTTGATCGCTGCTTTCGAATGTAACGACTACCCTATCGTCACTCCTGCCGGTTCTTGTGCAGCGTCGATCAAAAAATACCCTGAGTATCTAGCTGATGAGCCAGAGTGGGCTGCTCGCGCACAAAAAGTGTCAGACCGTCTATTTGAACTTACTCAGTTTATTGTCAATCAGCTAGGCATCGAAAACGTTGGTGCTCGTCTACCAGGTAAGGCGGTTTACCACCCATCATGCAGCCTAATCCGTAAACTCGGTGTGCGTGAGGAGCCGTTAAAACTTCTTGCAAACGTAGAGGGTTTAGAAATGCTACCTATCGAAAACCAAGAAACATGTTGTGGTTTCGGTGGTACTTTCTCGGTCAAAATGGCAGAAATTTCTGGCGAAATGGTGAAAGAAAAAGTTCGTCATATCAAAGCAGCAGAGCCTGACTACTTAATTGGTGCTGATATCAGTTGTCTTCTGAACATCGGTGGTCGCATCCAACGCGAAGGTCAGCCAATTAAAGTTATGCACATTGTTGATGTGTTAATGAGTCGCTAAGGGGTCAGATTATGTCGATGAAAACCAGCAACGTGAAATTCAAAGAACGAATTCATGTAAAAATGCAAGATGAGTTCATGCTGAAGTCTGTAGCCAATGCTCAGGAACGCATGTTCAAAAACCGCGCTATCGCCGCTGAAAAACTGGGTAACTGGGAAGAGTGGCGCGAAATGGGTATGGATATCCGTAATCACGTACTAGAAAACCTAGACTACTACCTACAACAACTGAGTGACAATGTTCAGAAAAATGGTGGTCATGTATTCTTTGCTCGCACAGCAGAAGAAGCGACTAACTATGTTGAGAACATCATCAAGCAAAAGAACGCAAAGAAGGTTGTTAAGTCTAAGTCGATGGTGACAGAAGAGATCAGCCTAAACAAAATCATCGAACGTAATGATTGTGATGTGGTTGAAACTGACCTTGGCGAATACATTCTTCAAGTTGATGATTGCGATCCACCATCACACATCGTGGTACCAGCGCTACATAAAAACCGTGACCAAATTCGTGATATCTTCAATGACAAATTAGGTTATGAAGGCACAAGCGATCCTGAAGAGATGACTCGCTTTGTCCGTAATCATATTCGTCATGACTTCTTAGAAGCTGATATTGGTATTACTGGCTGTAACTTTGCCGTTGCTGAGTCTGGAACCATTTCTCTAGTGACTAACGAAGGTAACGCACGTTTAGCCACCAGCCTGCCTAAAACTCACATTGCGGTTATGGGTATGGAGCGTATTGTTCCAACTTTTGAAGAGCTAGACATTGTTGTGAGTCTGCTATGTCGAAGTGCCGTAGGTCTGCCACTAACAGGTTATGTTACTGCGCTAACCGGCCCTCGTGAAGCCGATCAAATTGATGGCCCAGAAGAGTTTCACTTAGTGATTCTAGATAATGGCCGCTCTGATATTCTAGGTTCTGAGTTCCGTGCAATTCTACGTTGTGTACGTTGTGCCGCTTGTGTAAACACATGTCCAGCATACCGTCACATTGGTGGTCAATCTTACGGTTCTATCTACTCTGGCCCTATCGGTGCTGTACTATCGCCATTACTTGGTGGTTACGACGATTTTAAAGACCTACCTTATGCATGTAGCTTATGTAAAGCTTGTCATGATGTGTGTCCGGTTAAGATTCCACTATCAGATTTACTGCTAAAACATCGCCAAAAAATGGGTGAACTTAAGATTACCCCAACTGCAGAACGTGCAAGTGTGGGTGCCTTTAACTTCATTAACGCACGCCCAATTCTATGGGATACCGCAGTTAAAGTGGGTGCGAAAGCGGCAAGTGTGATGATCAAAGACGGCAAGATGCCATTTACAGCGGGTCCTCTAGCTGAATGGACTGAAGCACGAGATCTTCCAACTCCAACAGGCGAATCATTCCGTAGTTGGTTTAAAAAGCGTAATCAAGGTTAATGGAGCACAATATCATGACAACTCAAAATGAAGATCGCATTTATAACCGTGATAGCTTTTTGAACAACATTGCACAAAAGCTAGGTCGTGAGCGTCAAACAATACCTGTTGAGCGTCCTGCGTTTCGTTATAACTGTCACCGTGAAGTGATGGCAGATAAATCCGCAGATGAACTACGCGATACTTTAGTGCAATACACAGAAACGGCACTAGGTTCACACGCTGTTGTTACCACTAAAGCAAAACTTACTGAAGATCTGCGCAATATCTGTGTTAGTTACAGTACTCATCAAGAGACTGGCGAAGTTGAAGGTGAAACGATCTTTTCAGCCGATCCTCGCCTACTTGCATTAATTAACCCGCTGGATTTAATTAGTGGAAAGCATAGTGTACACGTATGGGATGCTGAGGCAGGATTTAATGCGAACATCGAGGTTGCTGAACGTGCACAAGCGGGTGTAGTATTTGCAGAACAAGTACTTGCCGAGTCTGGCACCATGGTTTTATACAGCCAAGCAAGCCAAGGTCGCACAGTTAGCTTATTACCAGAAGCCTCTGTTTTTGTTGTGCCGAAAAGTGCCATTGTTGCGCGAATGACTCAGGCAACGGATAAGCTTCATAATATGGCACAAAATGGTGAACGTATTCCATCTTGTGTGAACTTTATTTCAGGTCCTAGCTCAACAGCTGATATTGAGCTGATCAAAGTTGTAGGTGTGCATGGGCCCGTCTATGCCACTTATGTCATTATTGATGATATGTAATAAACCAATACATACCACCAGTTATGGCAAATCACTAGTAGGATGCTAGTGGGTTAAGCACATACGGGAATAAGAATAACGCAGTCTATATCGGGCTGCGTTTTTTTATATTTATCGATTTGTATAACTTGTTAGTCACTCAAGTATAACGTTCAAATAGAGTAACTTTATCTATCTTTATAATTTCAAGGTATAATCACCAAGATATTATAAAGAGATCCCGCTATGCCTCAAATTGATGATTTAGTTTTATTTACCCAGGTTATTGAGCACGGTTCATTTAGTAAAGTTGCTGAACTCAACAGCATTACTAAATCAGTTGTGAGCAAACGAATCAGTAAATTGGAATCAGAACTTGGTGTTCAACTTATTTATCGAACCACCCGTAAGCTCACTATTACAGAGGCTGGTGAGGTGCTTTATCATCGAGCAAAGTCTATTAGCCAAGTCGCACAATCGGCTTTTGATGCGGTAACAGGTTACAGCGAGGCGCTCTCAGGAACGATAAAAATGTCGGTTCCAACCATTTCGGGTGAATTATTATTAGCAGAATCTGTTTCTGAATTTTGTAAAAAGCATCCGGGGCTAACGGTTAATATGTCGCTTGATAACCATTTTGTTGATCTGGTGGCGGGTAACTTTGATTTAGTGATTCGTACCGGTTATTTAGAAGATTCTAGCCTCATTGCTCGCCATATTTTTAACTCTCGTTGGGTCCTATGCGCCTCTCCTGAGTATTTGGCTCAACACGGTATTCCAAACACACCTAAAGATTTACTGCGCCACAACTGCTTAGGCTATAACCATCAAGCATCAGGCTCCTTTGACTGGCAGTTTATTCGTAATGATGAGGTCTATACCCTTCGTGTTGCGGGTAATTTCTCATCTGATAACGCAGCGGCACTTAAAAAGGTCGCATTGGCAGGAAACGGGATCGCCTATCTCCCTACCTGCTTAGTCTATGATGAACTTCATAATGACAAGCTGGTTGAAATCTTATCTGAACATGCTGGTAAAGTGGTCGGAATTTATGCGGTTTACCCTTATACCAAAAAGCCAGCAAAACGAATCCAAGCTTTAATTGAACATATTCGTGAGAGTTATATGGAGATTAAAGAGAAGTTTTAGTGGTAAAAATTATTTTAATGGCAAGTAAAAAGAGTTAGCCCAACCACTAACTCTTTTTTATCGGCAAGGTAAGTAAACTCCCTACCCTTCAATTAACTTCATCAATAAGTGGCCATCATACATTGCCTGCTTAACTAAGGCGGCACCAGGCATGGTTGCTTGTGTATAAAAACAACTTTCCATAATATCTAAATCACGGTTGTACAGCGGGATCGACTGAGTTCGAACGCATTCCATAATGGCTGGATATAACACACTTTTGGCACGATTAAATTCGCCACCAATTAAGATACGTTGAGGGTTAAACAAATTCACCATAATCGCAATGGCTTGCCCTAAATTATGACCTAACTCAGAGATAATTTGTCGTGCTAATGCATCCCCTTCAACCGCAGCATCACAAATACGTTCAATGGTCACTTTTCCACCATGCAGTGACGATGGGTGGCCATCCCGAAGACACTGTTCTGTTTGCTCAAGAACCGCTTGAAGACTGGCAACGGTTTCTAAACAGCCATGATTGCCACAAAAACAGCGGCGACCAAATGGCTTTATTTGAATGTGTCCAAGTTCACCTACGTTACCAATACTGCCTTGAAGCACACTGTCATCAAGCACAATACCCGCGCCTACCCCATGATGAATCGAAATGAGCAGTGAATTGGCTACCCCTTGAGAGTGACCAAACAACTTTTCAGCCAATGCCCACGAGCGAGTATCATTGCCAATAAA
Organism: Photobacterium damselae subsp. damselae; assembly: GCF_038086725.1. Lineage (NCBI taxonomy): Bacteria > Pseudomonadati > Pseudomonadota > Gammaproteobacteria > Vibrionales > Vibrionaceae > Photobacterium > Photobacterium damselae. Next base: position 1,390,344 of record NZ_CP146970.1, on the reverse strand, counting down.
AACAGGGAGCCCCGTAGCCTGATGGATAACAGGCCCTAACGGCAAGTTTTTTACATCATAGTGAGGCATTTGCAACACCATGCCTTCTTTAGCATTAACAAGTCCTGGTAATGAAACGGCAATGGCGGTAATTCGATCAAGCTCACTCACATGTCGGGCGAAGAAAATATTGATCTCACCAAGGAGTTTCTCAATAAGATCATCTTGATGCAATTCTGAGATCTCTTGACGCTCTTCCACTAAAATATCGCCACCCAATTCATGCAAAGCGATGGTTAAATAGCCTCGACCTATGCGAATTGAGAGAAATTGCCACCCCTCATTATTAGGAATTAAACCAATGGCAGGTCGACCTCGGCTGGTCGATTCTTGGTATTGGGTCTCTTTGATCAGATGAGCATCAATTAATTCACGAGTGATTTTAGTGATACTTGCTGGAGCCAACTGACTTCTTTTTGAAAGCTCAATGCGCGATATAGGGCCGTATAAATCGATAAGCTTATAGACGCTCCCGGCATTGTTTCTTTTTATGTGATCTATGTGTCCTGGTTGGGCGACATACATGTCAGTACTCCGTAATACAAATCGAGAGAAAAGCGTCGAAAATGAATTTTTTTACTTTGCGAAGTAATTGTGAAGTCTTTCATGCCAACTCCGTGATATCCATCACGTGGAAACAATAAAAGACAACAGATCAGGCTTCTGCCATAATATCGACCAGTGAGAAAATTTCTTCTCTAAAATAAAGAAGAGCTCTATTTATTCATTTTGTTCTAACGACATGAGGTTTATCGTGTACAAACTAAACGAAGTCTTTGAGACCATTCAAGGTGAAGGCGTATTTACTGGTGTTCCAGCCATTTTTGTACGTTTACAAATTTGCCCTGTTGGCTGTTCATGGTGTGATACCAAGCAGACCTGGTCAGCAGAGCCTCAAGACTTTACAACGTTAGATCGTATTATGGCGAAAACTGGTGATTCACCATTGTGGACAGAGATCGACGCACAGGGCATTGTCTCTTTGTTACAAGATCAAGGCTATACCGCAAAACATGTGGTTATCACAGGTGGTGAGCCATGCATTTATGATTTACGTCCATTAACTCAAGCGTTAGAAGCATCTGGCTATCAGTGCCAAATTGAAACCAGTGGTACTTCTGAGATTCAAGCAACGGAAGCAACTTGGGTAACGGTTTCTCCAAAGATCAATATGAAAGGCAAATTGCCAGTATTGGAAAAGGCGTTATCACGAGCAAACGAAATTAAGCATCCTGTTGGTACCCAAAAAGACCTAGATCAACTGGATGAATTGCTCAATGGTGTTGCTTTACGATCTGATGTAACCATTGCATTGCAACCTATTAGTCAAAAACCAAGAGCAACCGAACTTTGTATTGAGACCTGTATTAAACGCAACTGGCGATTATCTATACAGACTCACAAATACTTAGCCATTGCTTAGATTGGCATAACCGCCTATTATCAGTAATCAAATAAAATTTAATACCTAATACGTATTTGCATAAAAGTTGAGCGATTAATTGTACATTTCGAGACCATAGCGAAATTAATTATGGTTTCATACCCTTACAAGACTTGATGCCAAGCGTAAGAAAGGTAATATGGACACTTGGACTGTATATTAAGCACAATTTGATCGTGCCTTAACGGAGAAGAATTTAAACATGACTTACGCGCCTGTAACTGACGTGCTAAGCGGTAAACTAGCTGTAGACAGTGAAGTAACTGTTCGCGGTTGGATCCGTTCTCGTCGTGATTCCAAAGCTGGAATCTCTTTCCTTGCCATTTATGACGGCTCTTGTTTCAACCCGATTCAGGCCGTGGTTCCTAACGAGTTAAATAATTACCAGTCTGAAGTGTTAAAACTGACTACTGGTTGCTCTGTTGAGGTTACTGGTAAAATTGTTGAATCTCCTGCTCAAGGTCAAGATTTTGAACTAGCAGCAACCGACGTTAAAGTAGTTGGTTGGGTTGAAGATGCTGATACTTACCCAATGGCGAAAACTCGTCACTCAATTGAGTATTTACGTGAAGTGGCTCACCTACGCCCTCGCACTAACGTAATTGGTGCGGTTGCACGTGTACGTAACTGTCTAGCTCAAGCGATTCACCGTTTCTACCACGAGCAAGGTTTCTTCTGGATGTCTGCTCCACTTATCACAGCATCTGACTGTGAAGGTGCTGGTGAGATGTTCCGTGTATCGACTCTAGATTTGGCTAATCTGCCAATGACAGATAAAGGCGATGTAGATTTTGACAAAGACTTCTTTGGTAAAGAAACATTCCTAACAGTATCTGGTCAGCTAAACGCTGAAGCTTATGCTTGTGCACTAAGCAAAGTATACACTTTCGGTCCGACTTTCCGTGCTGAAAACTCAAACACAAGCCGCCACCTAGCTGAATTCTGGATGGTTGAGCCTGAAGTTGCTTTTGCAGAACTTGATGATGTTGCAAAACTGGCTGAAGACATGCTGAAGTTTGTATTCAAAGCAGTACTAGAAGAGCGTCGTGACGATCTTGAGTTCTTTGCACAACGCATCGACAAAGACGCAATCACTCGTCTAGAGCAATTTGTATCTTCTGACTTTGCTCAAGTTGATTACACTGATGCAATTAAGATCCTACAAGATTCTGGCCGTAAGTTTGAGTTCGACGTTGAGTGGGGCATTGATATGTCTTCTGAACACGAGCGCTTCCTTGCTGAAGAGCACTTCAAAGCTCCTGTAATCGTTAAGAACTACCCTAAAGACATCAAAGCGTTCTACATGCGTATGAACGAAGATGGCAAAACAGTAGCGGCGATGGATGTTCTAGCACCTGGTATCGGTGAAATCATCGGTGGTTCTCAGCGTGAAGAGCGTCTAGATATCCTTGATGCACGTATGCGTGAAATGAACATCGATCCAGAACACATGAACTGGTACCGTGACCTACGTCGCTACGGTACAGTGCCTCACGCTGGTTTCGGTCTAGGCTTTGAGCGTCTAGTTTCTTACGTAACTGGCATGGGTAACGTACGTGATGTAATCCCATTCCCACGTACTCCACGTTCTGCAAACTTCTAATAGTTTGGAATGATAAAAAGGCTGCTCTGTGCAGCCTTTTTTGTATTTGATAAAAGGAAATAGGCATGGAGCAACACGATTATCACTCTCTTATCATTCAATCTCTTGCAACGCTAAAACAGCAAAAACCTCTGGTCGTCAATTTAACTAACTATGTGGTTATGAATAACACGGCCAATGCCTTACTTGCTATTGGAGCCTCCCCTATCATGGCCCACAGTCGTGATGAACTGGCTGAACTCATGGCGATTTCTGGTGCTCTTGTCATCAATATAGGTACCTTAGATAGCCATTGGATACCACGGATGCATTTTGCTATCGAACAGGCTAATCGTTACAACAAACCTGTTGTTATTGATCCTGTTGGATGTGGAGCAAGTCAATTACGAACCCAAACCGCTCAAGATTTAGTTGCCCTTGCTAATAACGTTACCATTCGTGGCAATGCATCAGAAATTATTGCATTAGCCGGCCACACAAGTAATAGCAAAGGCGTTGATGCCCAAGACTCTACAGCTCAAGCTTGCAGTGCTGCAAAACAACTTGCTCAGCAATATCAGTGCAGTGTTGTTATCTCTGGCGAAACAGACTATATCGTAGATGCTGAAACTACTGTCACCATCACAAATGGTCATGCCATGATGCCACATGTTACAGGAATGGGATGTACTCATACCGCATTAACGGGTGCATTCGCTGCCATTGGAGAGACAACAGGAGTAACAGCAACGGCACTCTTAGGTATCGCAGGGGAAATTGCAGCAAAAAACTCAGCAGGCCCTGGCTCTTTACAAGTTAATTTACTCGACACGCTCTACCAATTAGATAGCGAGATCATTGAACACCGATTACGCTTATCTGTAATAGTCTGAGTATATTCATCATGAGAGGATGATATGCATAATTACCGTTTATACTTAGTAACTGATGAAAATCAGGATATTGAAACCCTTAAATTTGTCATAAAAGAAGCCATTGCAGGTGGCGTAACTATGGTTCAATTAAGGGAAAAACATGGCAATGTTCAAGAGTTTATTCACCGAGCACTTGTTGTTAAAGCTCTACTCATAAATACGGGTATTCCACTCATCATTAACGACCGTGTTGATGTCGCGCTAGCTGTTGATGCAGATGGTATTCATCTTGGACAATCTGATATGCCCGTTGCGATTGCACGTCGCCTATTAGGTAATGATAAGATCATTGGTCTGTCTGTTGAAAACAGCCAACAGCTCGATGAAGCACAAAATCTACCAATCGACTATATTGGGTTAAGTGCAATCTACCCAACACAAACTAAAACAGATACCGTTTATTACTGGGGAATTGATGGTCTTAAACAAGCCGTCGAGACAACTTCCCTGCCTATTGTCGCCATTGGTGGTATTAACGATAAAAATATAAGCAATGTATCGGCGACAAAAGTAGCAGGTATCGCGCTTGTCTCAGCAATTGCGCATGCCAAATCACCTAAAGAAGCATGTATTAAATTACTTCAAAAGATGTAATACCCATTGAAAAATTCACAAAGAGAATAAATAAATACTACCGAGGAATTACATTATGATAATTCCTCTATAATTAATATTTTTTATTAATGCCACAAAAAATACTCATCTTATTTTATACCTCCCATTATTGAATTGCGTTCAATTAGGTATAAACTGCCTTGCTTCTTTTGCTACCCGACTCTAGAAGAATGAATCAAGATTACCAACACAGCCTTACTCAATGTAAGCTATTTACCTTTTTCAAAATCTGTATTGTTAGTCTATTTCTGTTTTCACTGGCTTATCAGGGTTACAATGTATACCGCATAGAAAATCTACAGCAAACAATTATCTCAACATACCAAGAGCTATTTTCGATCAGTCGTCGATTTTCTTCGTATTACAATAATGCTGAAGCTGAAAAAATGAATTCTGGCACCTATGAAAAACATGGTGTTAGTATCATTGTAAATCAAGAATCAGAAGTTAAAGCTTTATCTGAAGGTATAAAAAAACTAAAAATTGAGCTAAACCGAGTAGCACCAAATAGCATTTGGACTATAGCTGTTCTTGAAAATCCTGCTCTTTATGGGCACTTTGACCCATTACGCCAAGAATATCGTGAAGGTTACGCTACCTATACAAAAAATTCTCTTATGAATCGTATCGTTCGCATAGAAGGCATCGAAGATACATACAAGCATTTTTATGGTTGCAACATCAAAATGACCGATAGTTATCTTGAGCAAGGAACTAATAAAGCTGTACGTACTATTTATTACCCTATTTATAATGATAAAAAACTAGAATCAATTCTAGCTATTGATATTAAATCAGATCTAATTAGTAAAATAATCAATGGCTATAACAAAAATGAATTAACTGTTATCAACAATAACAATAAAATTCATAATATATACAACGTTAAATTTTTGATCCCTTGTGCATCAAATCAACCTATTGTTATAGGAATCAATTATATTGATATACTTAAGCGTTCATCTATGCTTGCTTTGGTTTTTTCAACAATAGTTTTTATATTTTATCTTAGTGTTGAAAATAAAACGCACTTTTTGCAAAGAGATAAAATGACAGGATTCTACCGTCGAGATTTTTATGAAAATAAACTCAATAAATTAGATAATTTCTCGATGTTAATTATTGATATCGACAATTTTAAACAGATCAATGATACCTATGGGCATAAAAAAGGTGATGATATTATACATTACGTTGCCAAAAGGATTCTTGACAATATTAGACAAAAAGATATCGCTATCCGTTGGGGCGGTGAAGAGTTCATTATCATATTTAATTCTATGGATTGTTTATCCCTTTACTCTCGTGCGGAATATATACGTAACTTAATCAGTAGAGATCCTATTTGTGGATTAGATGTAACCATATCTATTGGTGGATTATGTGAGCAAGATACTACCTTTACTGAATCTTACAGACGAGCCGATGCTGCTTTATACGAATCTAAACATAATGGAAGAAACCGAGTAACCATTGTATGATCAAGTACTTTTTATCTGTTAGACAAGAGACCAACTTACAAAAATTAGGTTATGTAGTACTGTCGTTTTTTCTCGTACTGGGAAGCTTCGAAGTTTCTGGTTTTTCATACAGTAACATTACATCTATTCAGCAATTTTCTCTACCATCAGGTGTTATGGTTGCATTAGTGTACCTACTTGGTAGTTCGGCGATAATGGGAACTTTTGCTAGTTTACTTTGTTACTATACTTTCTTTAAATATATTGATAGCGGTGCAGCTTATGTTTATACATTAATATTAACAATTACATTAATTCTATCACTATCATTTATTAAATGGGTTAGATACCATAATCACTCGACAAAGTTGATTTTCGGATTCTTTGTTTTCCTATTTCCAGCACTATCATCTTTAACGTTAATAATATTTACACCGGACTCTTTCCGTTTTGATTTTACACTAAATTTATTCCTTGCAGATTCAATCAGCATTTTATTATTGTCACCTTTAGTCGGAACCTTATTCTTACTTATTTATAATAATAAAACTCTAAAAGAATATATAATTGATGATATTTCTGAAATAAAGAAAAATTTATTAATAAAAACAATATTAATTGGCTTTATCATCCTTGTTATGCTTTTGGGTGTATTACAACCTATTAGCTATATGGCTTATATCTTATTAATGCCACTATTAATTGTAGCTGTGGTTGTGATACCTGTTATTTGTCAAATTATATTAATAAATATAAGTTATTTTATACTATTAAGCAGTTGTTATATTAATAGTAACGATATTAACTTTATAAACAATAAATTAACTATTTTCTATATGATGGCAATCATTGTTTTTATCATACTTGATTTTAAAGTCAGCTTGAAAAAAGAAATTAAAGATCATAAAAAACATGTTTTCGTTGATACTTGCAGTTCTCTCGGTACGTATCAAAAGCTAGAATCAGACAGTCAAAACAAAACAGATTTTTTAATTGCAGCGATTGATCTTCAAAGCTTATTTAAGTTTCCGATAAAAAAGCGAGAAACAATTATCATTATGATAGCAAAATTGCTTAAAGAAAAGACAAGTCTTTATGAATCTGCTTATCTTCTTTACGACTTATCATCTTTGGTCATTTTATTAGATGATAATAGTCGAGCGCTATCAAAGCTAAAATCATTTAGTGACATAGTGAATGATACTTTGGAACAGCACAATATTAATTACAAACTGGGTAAAGTATTTTATATGCGCTGTGAAAACTATACTCGCCTAAAAGTTGTGATTAATCATTTACATATTAATTCAAAATTGGCAGATCCCTTATCGGAACAAAAGCTTATCAACTGTGACAATAATGAGATTAATGATTATATCTCATTTCTAAGCTATATCGATGACAAGCAGATCAATATTGCTTATCAAAATTATTGCTCTACTCAAGGAGAAGAACGCTGCTTTGAGGTATTATCACGTTTTAATTTTAACAAAAACTTTTTAAACCCTGAACGCGTATTTACCTTTGCCAAGCGTTTAAACCGCCTTGAAGCTTTAGAACAAAAAGTTAGCAGAAAGGCCCTTAATCATATAAAAGAGCTGCCAGAATCTGACTATCAATATGCATCAATTAATTTTTCACCTGACTTTTTATGCTCAACAAGATCCATCAATTATTTCATAAACCAATTGGAAGTTTTAGAAATTTCACCTGATAAAATCTGTATTGAATTAGTTGAAACAGGAGAAATTGAAGATGTTACAGCGTTAGTTGATAATCTTAATCTACTAAAGTCCATAGGCGTAAAAATTGCCCTTGATGATTTTGGCAAAGGGCATGCAACTTATGAAAAGTTATTTAACTTACCTATCGATATTGTAAAAGTTGACGGCTCATTAGTCCGTTTTTGCGATCAAGATTTAATGAAACAACTCATTATTGAAAATGTATGTAAGATTTCATCAATGCGTAATATTAAAGTTGTCGCTGAATGTGTGGAAACACTTGAAGAAAGAGAGATATTAGAACAATTAAATATTGATTATCTTCAAGGATATCTGATTCACAAGCCTGCACTATTTTAGTATCTCTGCCTAAAAAACAAGCATCTTAGATTTACAAGGTGCTTGTTTTCCCCTCAATAACTATGAAATCACATTCATTTATAATTAAGAATATTAAATCTCAATAATATCTATTGCGTAAATTTTCATAATAAAATGCATTCCTTTAGCGGCAAATCTCTCAACAGAAAAGATTAAAACAATGTTTTATAACGATAATTTGATTTGATTTTGCGATAGCAATCACTTTATTCTGTGCGCCAATAACTCAACATGCAGTCATAACATGATACATATCGCTTAATGAGAGCAATTTTCAATGCACTACTTACATTTTGTCCTTGGCTTAGTTGTGGTTGCCGCACTAGCCTTATTAGCAAGTAAAGATCGAAAGAGTATTAAACTTCGTTATATTGTCCAATTATTAGTCATTGAAATTGGTCTAGCTTATTTCCTTTTAAACTCATCCGTCGGCACAGGGTTTGTTACTACATTAGCAGATGGCTTTGACCACTTAATGAGTTATGCAGCAGAAGGTACGAATTTCGTCTTTGGTGGCCTAATCAACGACAGTCAATTTGATTTCTTCCTTCAAGTGTTGATGCCTATTGTTTTTATCTCTGCTTTAATTGGTATCTTACAACATACAAAAATCCTTCCAGTTGTTATCCGTTTTATCGGTTTTATCCTTTCTAAGATTAACGGCATGGGTAAACTGGAATCTTTTAACGCAATCAGCGCATTAATGGTTGGTCAATCAGAAAACTTTATTACCTATAAAGATATCTTAGGTAAAATGTCTGAGCGCCGTATGTATACGTTAGCAGCAACAGCGATGTCGACTGTATCTATGTCCATTGTTGGTTCATATATGAAATTAATTGAGCCTAAATACGTTGTTGCAGCACTGATTCTTAACATGTTCAGTACCTTCATCATTCTTTCGGTTATTAACCCATACGATCACGAAGCCGAAATTGACTTTGATGACATGATGGTAGTTGATGAAGAAGAAGAGAAAAAACTTACTTTCTTTGAAATGTTAGGTGAATACATCCTAACAGGTTTTAAAGTAGCAGTAATTGTAGCAGCGATGCTAATTGGCTTTATTGCTATCATCACTATGATTAACCAACTATGTAGCCATGCCTTTGGTATTAGTTTCCAAGATATGATTGGTTACCTATTCTACCCTGTTGCTTGGATCTTAGGTATTCCGGCCCACGAAGCACTACAAGCAGGTAGTATTATGGCAACTAAGTTAGTGTCTAACGAGTTTGTGGCCATGATGTCGCTACAAAAAGTGGCTTCTCAATTATCAGCCCACACAATTGGTACTATCTCTATCTTCCTAGTTTCTTTTGCAAACTTTAGCTCTATCGGTATCATCGCTGGTGCGGTTAAAGGGGTAAACGAAGAAAAAGGTAATATGGTGGCTCGTTTCGGTCTTCGTCTACTGTACGGTTCAACATTAGTTAGTATCCTATCTGCAATGATTGCAAGCTTAGTACTAGCGTAATTATCAGCAACTTTCCTATCTTCCAAAGCGTGCTTTTTTATAAGCGCGCTTTTTTATTATTTAAACTCCCCAAACCATGTGCTCTATACCTCAAATCCTTCATATCCTCTATCTAACCAAATAAATCCATCTACACTTATAGACAACCTAAAATCTCTACAATGCTGCTGCTCTGTTTTTTATGAGGCAATAAATATGGATATTCAATTATCAATAGACAATGGAATTGCACAATTAACCCTAGATAGGCCGCAAACCTATAACGCACTCACGCTCAATATGTATCAAGAACTAGGTAGACACTTTATAGAGCTAACGAACAACCCAGAAGTTAAGATTATTATTTTAACTTCAAGTAGTGATTTCTTTTGTAGTGGTAATGATATGTTTGACTTTCAAACGATTGGGCACTGCTCAGAGCAAGAGATTCAAAAACATCGCCTTGATATCGAAAGCTTTATGTTTAATTTTATCAATTGCTCTAAACCCATTATTGCCGCTGTCACAGGGCCAGCAATCGGGATTGGAACAACTCTACTGCAATATTGTGATTATGTTGTCGCAAGTTCGCACAGCTATTTTCAAACCCCTTTTACCGCATTAGGTCTTTGCCCTGAATTTGGGGCCAGTACGGTGCTAGAAAAGCTCGTCGGTACCAGAAAAGCGCGAGCGATGTTACTATTTAGTGAAAAAATGACTGCAAATGAAGCACATGAGCTTGGATTTGTTAATGCAATATCAGCTAAACCGATCAAACACAGCTATGAGATTGCAGGACAATTGCAGCACCTCTCTATCAATGCGATAACTCACTCCAAGAGAATGTTAAAAGATATTCAATATCATAACCTTGAAGAAACCATCAAACAGGAAAATGATTTAATCTTTCAGCTTATTCAACAACCCGATGCTCAAGCACGAATTGAGAAATTTATCGAGAAAAGTCGAAGATAAGAGAGTGTGTCGTTACAAAATAATCACAAAAAAGACCAATAAGAAATATTTATCAAGATAATTTGTTGCAAAATCTTGTCAATCTTCCATGTATAGAGGTATAAAGGAAAACGACCTTTTTACTTTTTGCATGGAAGATACTGATGTTTGAAAAAATTTCTGCAGCACCAGCTGATCCTATTCTTGGTTTAACTGAAGAATTCAAAAATGACCCTCGTGTTGAGAAAATTAATCTTGGCGTAGGTATTTATAAAAATGAACAAGGCCAAACACCTGTTCTTGCTACCGTTAAGAAAGCAGAAGCTATCCTTCTAGACAAAGAAACCACCAAATCTTACCTCAGCATTCCTGGTACTCCAGAATACGGTCTAGCTGTACAACAATTGCTGTTTGGAGCAGATGCAAAGCTTATTGCAGATAAACGAACTAAAACGGCTCAAGCTCCTGGTGGTACTGGCGCACTTCGAGTGGGTGCTGAGTTTATTAAACGCCAATTAGGTGATGTAACAGTATGGATCAGTAATCCGACATGGGCTAATCATCATGGTGTATTTGGTGCTGCAGGTTTAGAAATCAAAACATACACATACTATAACCCTGAAACGAAAGATATTGATTTTCCTGCAACCCTTGCAGACTTAAACCAAGCGAAAGCAGGTGATATCGTTCTATTCCACGGCTGCTGCCATAACCCAACCGGTATTGATCCAACAGCAGAACAGTGGCAACAACTGGCCGATCTTTGCAAAGAGAAGCAATTGCTACCTATGTTTGATTTTGCCTACCAAGGCTTTGCTTCAGGTGTAGAAGAAGATGCTCAAGGCCTTCGTCTTTTTGCCGAGCAATTGGATGAACTACTCATTGCGAGCTCTTTCTCTAAGAACTTTGGTCTGTATAACGAACGAGTTGGTGCCTTTACGCTTGTTGCGAAAAATGCCCAAGAAGCAGAAGTCGCTTTTAGCCAAGTTAAATCTATTGCACGCGTTATTTATTCGAATCCACCAGCCCATGGTGCTGCTATTGTAACGGTGATTCTAAATGACCCAGAATTACGTGCTGAATGGGAACAAGAAGTGGCAGAGATGAGAGATCGTATTCAAGAAATGCGTACTCTATTTGTTGACACATTAAAGTCTCTTGGCATTGACCGCGACTTTAGTTTTATTGAACAACAAAACGGCATGTTCTCTTTCTCTGGCCTTAACAAAGAGCAAGTGCAGCGCTTAAAAGATGAGTTTGGTATTTATATTGTTGGTTCAGGCCGTATTAGTGTGGCAGGAATGACAAAGGCGAATATGATGCCATTGTGTCAAGGTATTGCGGCTGTTTTATAGCGGTAGTTAATTATAATAATGAGGATAGTCGTTTACTTTTAAGTAGCGTCTATCCTGATTTATCTAACGGCAACACATTACAAAACAACTCTCTTTCAAACTGTCGCTCTAAATGCTCTTTCCATGGCCTATCTGATATTGGCACTAAATAGAATTTTTCTCGATGAGTATCCGTCACAAAGGCCATGCCATGACGCATTAATTCGTAGTGGATATCGTTAATAAAACCTAGTGTGAAATTTTGCCTACCCGTTAACATATTAATGTCTTCACGCGTTAAGCTGACCCCGACCTCTTCTTCGGAAAATCGATGCCTTAACCAATCAGCAAACTCTCTTGCACTTACCATTGTCATTCGGTAGCCCCCATAAATGAGCTCATCTTTTTGTTAACTATCTATAATTTATAGTCGAAAACAGAGAGATTTTCCTAAACAAAATAAGATAATAGTCGAAAGAATCAAAGTGATATGAATTGAATTGCTTAGAGATAAGCGAAGAAAAAGATAAGAGAGATACCCGCCCCTAGATATGGAAGCGGGTGAACAGAAAATTAAGCGGCTTTGTATAGCACTTTATTTCCTGACAGCTGGATGCGCTCAACAAGGTTTTCTTCAACTAGCTTCTTTAGTGCGCCAGTTGCCCAAGATGCGGCTTTACTGTCCTCTTGACCAGCTTCAAGACCAATACCTTTAGGGTTGATACCATCAGTATTTGCTTTCACAATATCCAAAACTTGTTGCTGCTTTGGCGTTAAGTTTACTGATGTTACGACTTCAGACTTTGCTACTTCAACTTTCGCAGAATCTTTTTTCTCTACAGTTTTTGCCGCTGGCGCTGCTTTTTTCACATCGGCTTTTGGCGCTTCTTTTACAGATACTGTATCTGCTACTACCGTTGCTTGGATGCGTTTTTGCAGTTTAAGCTGAACTTTACGTTTGTGAGAGATTCTCATTAAATTTCCTACTCCGTTGCACTACTTTCAGTCACCACTGAACCAGCGGGTAAAATCAAGGCGCGTTTTATATCAAGTATGTCAGGGGAATGCTAGTAACTGCTCAAATATAGAGCAAAAAAAGGCAACTTATCTTAAATATTGATGCATATTTCTCAGATTTTTACTTTGTTGATATACATACCAAGGCACAATACTGAGCAAATATTAACCATTACAAATTGAAGCAACTCTTTGCCAAACGTCTATTGTTCTTCCAAAATTATTAATATACGTAAGACAATGAAAAGAGGCATATAGATGAGAACAACTTATATCTGTTCACCGAAGCTTTCTTCATATTCACACATGACGATCATTGCGGTTGCATTAATTATTGCATTTAGTGCCTTGATATACTTTGTTCCAGGAATAAACATCAGCCTTATTGCTCTGATCTTTTTAGCTATTTTTACTCTCATTGCACTCTATAGCCTCACACGCTCTCCCTCTGTTATTTTTTCATTAACCTTTATGCATATGCAATTTCATAGCCATACAGGAGGTTGGTTGATTCAATGGAACAATGTGCAGGCTGTAGGTATCGCCACAATCGAAACTCAAGGGTGGCATCATAAGATCCCTTGGATAGGAATTAGATTGAAAAATTACGACCAATTTCTTAACAGTATTTGTTTAAGAACTGCGAGTAAAATTATGACAGAACAACGGGATCTTCTGCTTATTGCCTATAAACAAATTCAATCTCCGCAACACGAACTGGAAGATATCTTATTTGATGATAGTGTGTACATCATGGAGGATGGTAAAGAATTAACAGGATTACTCGCGACGCTTGCCAATAGAATGCGTTACAATCGCGAGTATTTAGGGTATGACTTTTTCATTTCTGACGATCTGGTCGATCGCCCTATCGATGAATTTATTGGCTTAATAAGACGTTATATGGCCGCAGCTTAAGCAAAAGCTATCGCTTCCTCTACCAACATACTCTCTAGCGTAATATTTCGGTCTCTCATTTTTGTTGCCAGTCGCTGCTGAGCTATAATCTGTAACTGACGAACACGCTCACGCGTTAAGTTTACAGCAGTAGCCACTTCTTGAAGAGTATGCGGTTCATAACCAAATAAGCCAAATCGACGAGCGATAATTTCACGATCGCGCGGTTTTAACTCAGATAATAATATCGCCAATACTTCTGCTTGATCTTCTTCATTTAACAGTTCTGTGTGATCTAATTTACTATTATCAGGAATAATCTCAGAAAATTTGGCACCTTCCTCAAACTGGTCATCTAGTGAAGAATAACGTCGTTCATACTTCAATATTTTTTCAATTTCTTCTTTGGGACTGCCTGTTAAAGCTGAAACTTGATCAATCGTAACTTGCTCTGATTTGGTCGACATTTCTTTAAATGTTGAATAAATAGTGCATAGTTCTTTTGAGATATGAACAGGTAAGCGTACTTCACGAGAGTGATTATGAATAGCACGATCCATTGCCTGCTTAATCCACCACGTTGCATAAGTAGAAAAGCGATAACCGTAGTCCGGATTAAATTTTTCGACAGCGGTGATCAAACCAATATTTCCTTCATTGATTAAATCATCAAGATCTAAACCTCGATGCTGCATCTTTTTAGCAATGCTGACGACTAAACGTAAATTGCTTTCAATAAGCTTTGCACGTGCTTTTTGATCGCCTACCTGAACTTTAATACTTAATTCAATTTCTTCTTCTTTAGTAAGTAAAGCTCGCGATCGTAATTGTTTTAGGTAAATACCCGTTACTGATTGAATATCCATTTTTCTACAAAACCATAACATCCATATTGTTACTATTTTGTATCGTATCCATAGAAGAAAATAAACAGATAACAACCATTTATCACTTATTCACCAAATATTTCATTTTTCACTGAATAAAAACCTTCTGAATAAAATAAATTATAGTTAAAACTTGATAAATCAGTAAAAAACGACCCAAAAGCGTCAAAAAAATGTGATTCTTAGCATATAAAGAAGAGATCACGTCAAAAACGTTAAATTTAACATTTTTGTCAAATTATCTTTTGAGTAATCGCTACAGATTGTGCTTTTAAAAATGGTAATAGCAACAAACCTATAACAGCAGACACTGCTGCAAGTACAGTAAAGAATCCTGTCCAATGATAATGTTCAACGACTATAGCCAATGGATAACCAGATAGCGCAGCTCCCATATAAGCAAATAAGCCAACAAAACCTGTGGCTGCACCTGCAGAATTTTTGTGCGAACACTCGGCAGCAGCCATTCCTATAAGCATCTGAGGACCAAAAATAAAGAAACCGATAGCAAAAAAACATGCCGATTGCAGAACATAACTTTTAAACGGCATCAACCAAAGAGCGGCTACAGAAAGAAAAATTCCGATGGCAAAAATCAGATTCATCGGGCCGCGGTTTCCGCCAAATAGTTTATCCGATCCCCACCCTGCGACTAAAGAACCCACAAATCCCCCAATTTCAAACAGAGAGATCGCGCCATTAGCTGAAATCAAACTGTAGTGAAACTGCTCTGTTAAATAGAGATTACCCCAGTCATTAATACCCGTTCGAACGATATAAACTAAGACATAACTGAATGCCAACAACCAGATATATTTATTTTTAATCACATATTTATGCAATATATCGCGACTGCTCAAGCCTAAACCTTCATTCTCCTGAGCAATTTCTAAGTGATCTTTTCGCCATCGGCCAACGGAAGGAAGACCTAAGGTTACAGGCTTATCACGTAATCGCCAGCAGATGAAAAGGCCAATCACTACCGCAATAATACCCGGCAGCATAAAGCCGTACCGCCAACCAAAATGCAGAGTTAAATAACCAACAACTAAAGGGATTAACGCACCACCAACGTTATGAGCGGTATTCCACAGAGCCCACCAAAATCCGCGCTCAGAACGAGAGTACCAAGTCGTCAATAATTTTGAACACGATGGCCACCCCCACCCTTGGAACCACGCATTAAGCACCCACAATATGGCTAGCATATACAACGAGCTCGAAAGGCCAAAAACGATATTAATAATGCCTGTTGCGATCAGTCCAAGCCCCATAAAATAACGAGGATTCGATCGGTCTGAGATAATGCCAGAGAAAAACTTTGAGCATCCGTAGGTAATATAAAAGAGTGTTCCTATAAGGCCAATATCAGCTTTATCGAGCCCAAGGTCAGCCATCATCGCTGGCATCGCGTAATTAAATGTTTTGCGCGAAAAATAAAATCCAGCATAACCGATATACATAGAGACCATGATGTGGAAGCGCCAATAATGATACTTCTGATCAATTTCTGTTTTGTCTTCTATCATGGTTGATGGGTAATGAGATCGTAAAAATCCAAACATAGCGCTTCTCAAGAATTAGATTTGTGGCAAACGGACATGCAGTTGGGTTCCACTTTTAATTTGCTCAGAATATTTAGGGGTAGACGTAATGGAAAACTCCCCTCCTAAAGCTTGGACTCGCTCTCGCATACCGCGAAGACCAAAACCTTTTAGCGTGTCTTCTTGTTTAAAGCCAATACCATTGTCCGAAATAGATAACTCAATTTGCTCATCAAAATGGAAATTTAATACAACCTTGGTCGCTTGGGCGTATTTAGCGATATTGTTTAATGCTTCTTGGCATATTCGATACAAAGTAACATTGGTTTCATCATTAAATGTGATAGTTTCAGATTGTTCTGGAAACCAATTCAACTCCACACTCATCTGGTGGCTACGCAGTTCAAAAATGAGTTGTTCAATCGCAGCCTTCAAGCCAAGATCGTCTAAGGTCTTTGGCCGCAATTGTGTGAGTAGGCCTTTTGTTGTGTCATACACATTTAAAGACAAGCCTTCAATCATAGAGGCACATTTTTCACCCATTGGCGATGTTTCAACTCGCTTCAAAATACCCGCTTGCATTCTAATGGCCGTGATATTTTGTCCAATCTCATCGTGCAACTCACGAGCGATATTTTTACGAACTGACTCTTCGGCCTTAACTAATTGACGAGACAAACTCTGATTTCGCTCTAACTCATGGCGTAAATACAAATTCAGTTCACGTTGTCGTTGAACACCAATACCCAGCAAAATCCCCGTCAAGGTTTGAGCTGAAAGAGATAACATCAGGTCGGTGATTTCAATATTGGTGACGCCACTTCTCACGGCAATTAACGCAATACTATTGAGTAAGGTACCAAGTAGAGCACCTTGCCAACCATAACGAAACGCCAGCAGAATAATAGGAATAGCTAAACAAAATGGTGCAAAGCGCTTTAGTTCTTCAGGTAAAAGCAACTGAGCCAAAATACTCAGCAAAAACACGACCGCATAGACAATGACATGTCTTGCACGAAGGGCAACAGGATAAGCGACGACATTCGCCGTTAATGGAGACCATGATTGTTTAAACAGATAGTTCCAAATCAAATAACAGCTTGGCACAATCATTAAGCCGCCAGTGATTGAAACTAAGAACACCAGACCACTTGATACCCCTTGATGGCTGACAATCAGCATATTCAATAATGACGTTATGCCGATAACTGCCCCGAGGATACTTAATTGATACCACTGAGTTGCTGATGGCGCCTCTTTACTTAAATAAAATTTATCGGCATACCAAACAATAGGTAGCGATGCGATACTGCTGATAAGAACAGATATCCATTGAGGCTGAGCTAACAAAATAGCCAACGATATGGTTAAAAACCACTCAGCGCCATAGAGTACAAACCAATATTTTTTGGGTGTATGCAGCACCATCCCCAAACGAAAAGCAAAGGGGAAAAAGAGAATGGCTAACTCCGCCTCCATGATGAAGTAAGATGAAATGATCCACAAACAGAACCAAGTGCATAACACCAGAAAAAAGCTACAAATGGATGTCACAATGTAGTTGCGCATTACACCAGATCACCATGGAAATACTGGGACAGCTCAACATTATTTTTTACTCCGAGTTTTTCCATAGCATTAGCACGATGGACATGAACTGTTTTATGACTGAGCCCTAATTCAGCCGCAACGGTTTTAACGTCTAACCCTTTAGCTAAAAGCAATCCAATTTCTCGCTCACGTTTAGTTAAATGGACAGAAGCTTGTTCGTTATCTTCTTGTTGCACCAAATTGATTTCAATATCAGGTGAAAAATATTGTTTTCCTGTAGCAACCGAACGAACTGCATCAATTAATTCATCCGGACTACAACGTTTACTTAAATAACCAACAGCGCCACAAGATAATGCCTGCTCTATCACTGCAACAGAGTCATGAACACTCAACATAATACAAGCGATGCCAGAAGGAATATCTTTAAGCAGAGATAAACCACTCTCATCAGGCATAGAAATATCTAAAATACACACATTTGCCTCTGTTCCTGGGAGGCCAACTCTAGCTTCTGCAGCGGATCCAAATTCACCAACAACTTCAATATCATCTTCTAAAGATAGCAATTGTGAAAACCCAGAACGAACAATCATATGATCATCAATAAGTACAACCTTGATCATAACGGCCTCTCAAAATGTCAGAGAATAAGATAAAGTCTATAACTTGGTTCTTACTCTTAGAAGTTAAAACGAAAAAACCACTTTATTACTTAAAATAACAAAGTGGTTTTGAGTACCGATATCTATTTATGCCTTATTGATCAGTACAAAGGCATTTCGTCGGCAACAAATGGGTTACTTGCTCTTTCTCGTCCAAACGTTGAAGACGGTCCATGGCCTGGAATAAATGTCACATCATTTCCTAACGGCCAGAGCTTTCCTTTGATTGAATTGATCAAAGTTTGATAGTCACCACGAGGGAAATCGGTTCTGCCAATGCCACCATTAAACAATACATCGCCAACAAAAGCCACTTTCGCAGAATCACTAAAGAAAACAACATGGCCTGGCGTGTGTCCTGGTGTATGTAGAACAGAGAGGACTTCCTCACCAACGGTTACTGTATCGCCATCTTCTAGCCATTGAGTAGGATCGAACGATTCAGTCATTGGGAAACCAAACATTTCGCTTTGACGGGGTAACCCTTGTAACCAGAAAATATCTTCTTTTTGAGGGCCAATAACAGGAACGTTCAACTCTTGTGCTAAAGGTTCTGTGCCACCAACATGATCCAAATGACCATGGGTAAGTAGGAGTTTAGTGACAGTTAGACCCAACTCTTGAACGTGCTGTTTGATGACATTGATATCACCGCCTGGATCGATAATAGCGGCTTGATTTGTCTTATCACACCAAACAATCGAGCAGTTTTGTTGAAAAGGTGTTACGGGTACGATTCGATATTGAAGACTCATAGCGTCATGTTTCCTAGATTTAACTCTGTAAAAGCATGCCATGGTTCCATAAAAAAGAAAATGCTTCTCTTGTGAAAAGCGAACAAACACCTTATACCAAATTATTCTTGCTGAACCTCGCACCTTATAGCTACTTGGGTATATGCTATTTTTCTTATCATTACATTAATAACAACACTCTTAATTTAAATACGGCTAAGTCACTTATATAAAGTTCCCTTATATTTGTATTATATTTATTATCTAAAATTAGGCATAAAAAAAAGCCCAGAGAAATCCTGGGCAAATATTTGAACGTAAAGTAACTTTTAATTAGTTATATAAAAAATTAACGTATCCATATCGATTAATTGTCATATAAATAACTTATTCATTTGTTTATATATCATCAATTGTAATAGGTATTAATAATGGATTATCCACGCCACTGACGAACAGGACCTGTATCTATATGAACAAACCCACTTTTTGGATAATAACCGACGCCACCAATATTTAATTCCATTGCAACTCGTCGTACTTTAGATAATGGAATACCCTCTAAATTAAAATCAATTGCTTGCCCTGTCATATGATAGCTTTTTTTTGCCACCCCACCACTACGACGAGCTAACATCTTATTTGTTGCTGGAGAACGATACCCTGAAATAATTTGAGCTTGGCCTTTATGACCTAGTACATCTTGAATATGTGCGATAGTATCAAATAAGCGTTTATCCATTCGAGTCGCTTCATTCTGACGAAAATCACGACACAAATGATTCATTCTTTTTAATTCACTATAAACATAACCATGCCCATTATAATATTCCGTTTCTAGATTCTCACCTGTGTGAATATTACATAATGAAATAGTTCTTGGATCTTTTGCTTTGAATGGTGTTGCAATTGCCGTCCCAGGCAACGCACATGCACCTAGCGCCAGTCCACCAGCGATCAATAGCTGACGGCGCGAAATATGAATATCTGACATTTTAATAAACCAAATGAATTACATTAAAGACTTCAGGTCAAACCACCTCATTAATGAAAAACACAATAACTACGGCTTAATAATCCGTCAAACCCCAAAACTCAAATAAAACGCCGTGTAAATATACAAATGACTGCTAATTGTTGAGAATAAAGAGATTTAATAATTGTAAGCAGTTATGTAAAGTTTCCCATTTTGAGATGCACCCCCCATTTTGTCATAGTGATAAATATCATCTCGGTAATAAATTAAACCATTCCCCTCTGCCCAAGCAGTCTGATAAATTAAATGTACGGGTATCTTATTTTTCAATACCACTGTTTTTGTTCTCGTCCTTGATGAATATTGTATAAACCTTTTATCACTGACTCCTGAATACTCAAGCAACAGCTGTGCCAAACCTTTTGCATATTCAACTCGAACACAACCAGAACTGAGCGCTCGATCTGATTTATTAAAGAGACGTTTTGAAGAAGTATCATGAAGATAGATGGCATAATCATTAGGGATATTAAATTTAAAACGACCTAATGCATTTTTATTTCCCGGTTTTTGGCGCAGGCGATAAGGAAATGTTTTAGGGTTAACCCCTCGCCAATTAATGGCATTAACTGATATTCGGGCAGGATTTGACCAACTGGATAGAATCTCATATCGATTACGAGTCAGATAACTTGGGTTACGTTTCACTTTTGGCAAAATGTCCTTTCTCATGATTGAAGTCGGCACATTCCAATAGGGATTGAATACCACAGACGTTATAGTGGAATCCATCATCGGGGTATTTCTAGATGGTCGACCAACAATCACTTTGCTTGTCATAACCGATTGATTATTAAGCCTTGCTGTCAGTTCATAAGCGGGGATATTAACGACTATTTGATTAGGCTGTTCATCGGGCCATAACGATAATCTTAAAGTGTTTAGTGCAACGACTCTTAAGCGCTCTTGTGGCGATTTTGACAACCAATACAGGGTATTTGGACCAATTACTCCATCGGGACTTAAACCATGGCGTTGTTGAAACGATTTCACCGCTTCAATTAAAGTTGGAGATAAATAATCCAGGTTCTCTGTTAGCATTTGTTCGGCTTGATAACTCGGTAGATCTCCTAACATCTCAAGAATAGTAATTAAGTTTTTTGCATTGGGTAATGGGTTACCTAAAGAGACCTTATTGGCAACATGAAAGATAGGCCAACGTTTATGACTAAGCTGAGTAAGCTTCTCTAATGCTTTGATATTACTGGTGTACTGCTCGTTATTACCTTGAAGAGAAGAGATATACTTTACTATCTGTGCTGTTTCTGATGCGGTTAAAAATGACTCAACTTTATGATGACTTGGTAACGGTAAAGGCCATCTCATTTTGCCACCAAATAGCCACTCTCGCTGCTCATGCTTGGAATACTGATAAAAGCTTAATAATGCGAGCATCGTATCGGTTGCAAGAAGATCAATTTGTTTCCAATCCTGAGTATTTTTAAGTTGCATTATTTTGATGTAACGTTCTGTTAAATCAGGACTTATTTTAGCTATTTCAAATACTTTCAGATTGGCTAATAATGCATCAACGGCCTCTTTACTAGACCAATATGGTTGATATCCATTGGTGTAATAGATTTCTGCCAGCTTATCTGGATATGAGATAACTGATTGAATACTTGGAATATCTTTAACCCAATCTAATGCTGCTTGATATTTAGGATTAAAGTAGTGATCTAATTGAGTGCTACCTACCTCACTGGAGGGGTCATAGAGTTGAGCAATTTCAATATGCATTGCATTATCCATTGCATTTTTTTGTTCTAACGGAAAAGGCTCAATATCCAAATGGTAGGCATGAATCTGGCATGAATACCCAAGAGTACAAACGATGCACAGTGATAGAGTCGAGAAAGTCTTCATCATTTTCTCCTATTGCTGATCATTTCAGTATGGCAAATTAATTTCAGCTCTAAGAAAATTTGAACGGTATTTATTTATGATAAATGTTCTAGTATTCTGACTTTTCATTATCACAAAGCAATAATCTATTGAATTTACACAATTAATTATAATCCAAATTGAAATCGCTTCCCTTTTGGAATTGAGAAATTATCTTATTTGTCTCACTTTTTTTACACTTTGACTCATAATCTTAATTAATCTAAAACGACTCAATTATTTCATCATGATTGGACCTATTAACCCAATCATTGTCATAGGGACAAACATCTTGAGACAAGTTTGATATATACCCAAGTAACTTCAAGATGCGAGGTTCAGCGAGAATAATTTGGTTTACAGGCAAGACAACGATTTAAAGATCTAGTAGCTCTAAATTAAAAATCGTTAACGCAGTATGTGAAGCAAATTAACTCGCCCTTTGGGAGCGTGTCACAGACACAATTTCATCGTCAAACAATTTGGAAATAGCGAGCTATTACACTGCATTGTTTATCTTGAACTTGAATCAGTGACAACGCTCTGAATCCTGCACCTTGAAGTCACTTGGGTATAATTTACAGTTATAACGTGAAAAAGGCTTTTAAGTTGTTGTCATTTGAGGTAGTTTTCCAAGGTTGATTTTGGAGAGTTTCATGGAAAAGCACGAAGAAGTACTTATTGCCTTACGACAGATTATTCGAGCGATAGATCTACACTCACGTAAGCTAAATAAAAATGCAGGTCTAACGGGTCCACAACTTGTGTTAATGCGCGCAATCCGTGATTCCGGTACAGAAATTACAATTCGTCAGCTGTCGAATAACACCAATATGAGCCAAGCAACAGCAACAACGATTCTTGACCGCTTAGAAAGTCGAGAGTTGGTTGTTCGTCAACGCAGTCAATTGGATAAACGTAAAGTGCATGCCCACCTAACAGAGAAAGGTAAAGCATTACTTGAAAAAGCACCTATGCCACTACAAGATAGCTTTATTTCTCAATTCCAAACGTTAGAAGATTGGGAGCAGTCACTGCTTCTCTCCTCTGTACAACGAATTTCATCTATGATGAATGCTGAACATTTAGATGTTGCACCTCTACTGGAAGTAGGTAGCATCACCAAACACGATAGCTCAGAAGAATAGACCAACGACATATTTTATGACGTTAGTACCCGTGTTAAGCCAGTACATCATGCTGGCTTTTTAGTATTAGGCCAAAAGATGTTACTCGAAGGAATTGAGACGTTATTAATGCTCGCTCAGGAAAAAACCATGAGCAGAACTGGCAGTCGTTTATATATTAGTCAATCGGCAGTCAGTAAACGAATTGCAAAACTGGAAGCAAAATTAGGGAAAAAACTGATTGAGCCCAAAGGTCGCCATATTAAGCTCACCCCAGATGCCGAATTGCTGATTGCAAACGTAGGCCCAAGCTTTAATGAGATTCGAGGGCTTATTTATGAACAGCAAGAGTTAACCGATCAAACCTATATTTCTCTTGATTGCTCGGAAACTTTAGTTGCTGGTTATTTAGCACCCATTATTGGTTCCTATATAGAGCAAGATCCTTATATCTCGATTACAACGCACCACACACCAGTAATCGTCGAACACATCCAGTCGGGTGAAGCTATCATAGGTTTTTGTGCTGGCCATCTACCGCCTCATCACGGTTTAGAGACCATTCATTTGCTCGATGAGCCCTTTAGTATCGTCAGTAAAGAAGCACTACTCGCTCCACCGTTGAATCTTATTGTTAATGACCTAAAAAATCCCGCTAATGCCTATCAAGCAGGGTTACTCCAGAAGGCAAACATTATTCCGTTGATGGAGATGGATTCATACACTGCCAGCGCTCAATTAGCTTTAGCGGGAGTTGCCCCAGCTCTTGTTCCTCAATCTATCGTTAGCACATTAAATATACCAACAATGTATTGCCACCATTTTGCATTTCTTGATGAGCTTACCCGACCTATTCATTTGCTATATCGTGCGAACAGCCTTAAATCATTAAGAGTTAAAACCCTAATTGAAACCATTGCGGATGCTGTTCCCAAAGTAGCTTTAACGCCATCAACATTGAAATAGTCACTACCATTGGACGGATCAATTTCTGTCCCTTGGTGACAACTACCTTGGCTCCCATTCGAGCACCAAGAAAACCACCCGCAGCCATGACTAAACCAAGCTCCCAAATAGGCAATCCTGCGATAATAAAAAAGGTTAATGCCGCAATATTTGAGGTGAAATTAAGAACTTTGGTTCTAGCCGTCGCTTCAATTAAGCCGCAACGAGCAATCGCAACAAAACAAACGGTAAACAGAGAACCTGTACCTGGACCAAAAAATCCATCATAAAAACCAATTGAAAAACCAACCGTTAACGCAAAGAGATTATCGGATATACGCGGTTCACCAGACTCTAATTTGGCCTGAGGCGCTAAAATAAAGTAGAGCGAGATACAAATAAGTAAAATAGGAATTAAACTGGTTAGAATGCTAGCATCAATTTGTTGTACAGCTTCGGCACCAATGGCGGCGCCGGTGAAAGTACAAACGATAGCCACGCGCATAGCTTTAAGACTCACTAAACCTTGCCGAACAAAATAAAGTGAGGCCGAAAAGCTACCGAACGAACTCTGTAATTTATTTGTCGCGAGAGCCTGTGTTGGTGGAACCCCAGCAGCCAGTAATGCAGGAACGGTAAGTAGCCCACCACCGCCAGCTATAGCGTCAATAAATCCGGCCAAGCCTGCAACACAGAACAATAAAACCAAAACATCTAAAGATAAATCCATTTATTCACTCGCTATCTATTACACTTTCATCAGATGGTGATAATCCACCACTTTAGTAGAGCAGCCATAGTAGCGAGTAATGTCTGAGTTACAAAAGGAAATATGCGAAGAGAACCTATTCCCATTAGGAAACAATCATCTTCTAAAATACCATTAAGTTAGGTCATTTATGATTGATTACGGCACATCTCTGCGGGGAAAGAGAGCTGTACCATAACATGTCGTTTAAACAATTCATCGTAGTTCTGCTCATCTAACGCTTTTTGCATACAATTAAGCCAAGCTTGTTTTTCCTCAATACCAATAGCAAGATGTCGATGTGCTCCAGGTAAATTCATTGAACCGTATTTTTCCATGTACTCTTGAGGCCCACCTAGCCAACCAATCAAAAAGGTCGTTAACTTTTCTTTGGTGATGGTCAGATCATCTGGGTGCATTGCTCTAATGTTCTTTGCTTCAGGGCAAGTATCAATAAAATGATAAAAAGAGGCTACCAGTTGTGTAATACCCAGCTCTTTTCCTGCGGCAGTAAAACAAACCTCAGGATCTTGGTAGTTCGGCACCGCCCTTTTTTTTACACCAGACAACTCATCTTGCTCAGGATATTCAGATCGATCCATCGGTATTACCCTATCTATTATCAAAAAATAAAGCGCAGCCGAAGCCACGCTTTAAGATTATGATAAATAGACAGATATTTCTAATCTATTTAACTTACATATATCGGCCCACTAAATGAAGTAACAGGAGGCACCTCACCTTTAAACTTCTCAACTTGCACCACTACAGTATTGGCACTGGTTGCCTGAGCAAGTTCTGAAGTCCCAATATCTTGAGTTAATGTATTAGGATCGCCATAAGTATCAAGGGCACCAATATCGTTATTAATCGGACCAAACCAAGCCCCTTCGGTAATACGAATCACCCCTGGTGGATAATCCCCAGAAACTTTAGCTCCAGCAAGTAACTGCCCTCGGTCATTAAAAACTCTGACAATGTCACCATCTTTAATACCACGAGCTTTGGCATCATCTGGGTTTAAATGTACTGGCTCCCGACCTTTAACAACATAAGTTTCACGGAATTTTTCCGAATCACACATCTGTGAATGAAGTCGTTTTGGCGGATGACAAGACTGAAGCCAAAGAGGATATTTATCGGATTTTGGCCCACCATGAGAACGCTCATTTTTCTCAAACCACATCGGGTGCCCCTGACAATATGGGTATTTATAACGAGCGATTTTTCGGCTGTATATTTCAATAAACCCTGATGGCGTTCCCAATGGATTAATTTCAGGATCTTCTCGGAAGGCCGCGTGGCTAACCATAGATTGATCGGTCTTAAACGGAGCGAGTCCTTGTTGCCAAAACTCATTAAATTCTGGCATTGGGTACTTATCTTTGTTAGCCGCACGGCAGTCGTTGTAGAGTTGTTTTACCCATTCCATTTCCGTCATACCGCGAGTATATTCTTTGCTTTTACCAAATCGTTCACACAACTCGGTAAAAATTTGGAAATCTGTTTTTGATTGAAAAAGCGGATCAACCAGTTTATGCATTGCAAGAACACCCGCTGTTGAATAAGTACCAAACTGGTCAATATCGTTACGTTCAAACTGAGTACAAGCGGGCAAAACGATATCAGAAAATCGGCAAGTTGGCGTCCATGTATAATCAATATTGACGACCGTTTGCAGCTTTCTAAATGCCTCCTTCATTCGGTTACGGTCTTGATGGTGATTCCATGGGTTACAACCACTAAAGACCATCATTTTAATATCAGGCAAGACAACCTGACTGCCGTTATATTGAATTTTTTTACCCGGCTCCATGATGGCATCAATCCAACGAGCAACAGGAATGATTGAGCTATAACCTTTGAAATCGGTATTGTTCCAAACTGGTACTTGGCCTTCATCTACATTACGAGGAAAACCACCAGGTCCGGCTGCATTACTGTATGGCGTACCAACTCCACTGTATTGATGCGAGAATGAAATACCACCACCAGGGAGGCCTATTTTACCCAACATTGAAGCCAAAACGACTGCCATCCAATAAGGTTGCTCGCCATGTAGCTGACGCTGAATCGACCAACCAAAGATCATCATAGTGCGACCTTTTGCGAGCATGCGGGCAAATTTTTGGATCTCATCGGCTTTTATGCCACAAATCGGTTCTGCCCATTCCGGGGTTTTCGCTGTTTCATCTTCTCCTTTACCGAGCAAATACGGCAGAAAGTCTTCAAAGCCTAAGGTATAGGTCTCCATAAAACTTTTGTCGTAAAGCTTTTCATCATAGAGGGTATAGGCAAGCGCTAACATAAAGGCAACATCAGTTTGAGGGTTCACATACTGATGTTCACAGCCTAAATAATTTTGAGTTTGCGAAATAACCGGATCAACCGAGATCACTTTGATCTCTTTTTTCGCTATTTTTTCTTTTAATTGTGCGTAGTAATCGTAACAATCATGGGTCTCACACTGCCAACCTACTTGACTGTTTTTCATCGGATCGTTCGACCACCAAATCAGTGTATCGCAATGCTCTAATATATGAGGCCAAGTCGTCGCTTGAGCATATACTTCGGTAGAACCGATTACATAAGGTAGGATAGTTTGTCCTGCACCTGTTGAGTAATCCCCCACTTTTTTAATAAAGTTGCCATACATACCAACCGCTCGCTGCATATGTGAGGTGCAACTGTGAAATTGTCCTGTTTCACGCCAGCCTGTTTGCCCTGCATGAAGCGCCCACGGGCCATAATCTTTTTGAACCCGATGTAACTCTTGGAAAAACAGATCAAGTGCTTCATCCCATGTAACTCGCACAAAACGATTATTACCGCGAGTTTCACCGCTGTATTTATTCTTACGTAACCAATCTAAACGCACTAATGGATAACGAATTCGACTTGGACTGTAAATCAAACCAATAATCCCATTGAGCATATCCGTGGGATGTTTGTCTTGCTCTAATGGTTTGATCTCCATTACCTGTCCATTATAAATACGCGCCCGAAATGCCCCCCAGTGAGACCCTGATACTTTCCAAGTGCCTGGCTCCTGTGCTGGTGCACCATCTTGTACTGTTGCATGTGCCAACTGCGTTAATAAGCTTGGTCCTATCACAGTCACAGCACTGGTGGTTGCGACCCCTTGCAAAAATTTACGTCGAGTTAAAGACATAAACGATCCTCTCCGTTCTAATGCTGTGATTTAGAGAATGTTGATGAGTGATTTTGTAGATATTTCAATACAATGGCTTCACTATCACTGTCTAAATTGACAAAAGCGAGCATACCGTTAAACATTCCTGGCCAAGTATTGGCATCAAAGTGATTCTCTGTTGGCTGGGTATGACAGACACTACAGTTGGTGTCATAAGCAGATTTTGCGGCTGACCATATCGGTTGGACATCAGGTAATAAATTATCTTTTTGCATCCATAGCGTAATAGTGACTTGCTGCCATTTAAGTCCAGTTAGGTCATCTTCTTTCTCATCCCCTTTTTGAACCACTTGATCATTTTGCGCCGCATCTTTGCTCAGGGCTGCAACGGGAATGTTTAAGCCAAAGTCTTGTTCAATCACACGACCAAAGCCTTTTGTTTTACGCCAACCATGGATTTCGACTTCTACGGCTTTATCCGTTACCTTCACCACTTTGACTTCTGAAGCAGGTTCTAATTGTCCAGCTTCAGTCGTTAAACTTTCATCTGAATATAATGGAAGAAAACGGACACTATAATAAGCACTACCATCAGAGAAACTGGTACTGTGAGATTGGGCAATAAGTTCGGAAACCATTCCGCCGGAAGATTCCATATTTTGCGGTAATTGATGGGCAATCCCTTTATGGCAATCTAAACAACTTTGATCTCGTGCTGCTGCTTGCTTCATTTGAACTTGAGCTCGAGGAGACATTTCATCCCATTTCATACTCTCGTACTTATGGCAATGTTTACACTCTTTAGAACCATTGGCAGAAAACCGTTCCCATTCATGTTGAGCAAGCTCCATTCTTTTGGCTTCAAATTTCTCCTTGGTATCAATAGTACCAAACAGATGACCAAAAACTTCTTTGCTGGCCTGCATCTTACGTGCAATTTTATCGGTCCAATTATGAGGCACATGACAATCAGGACACGTTGCTCTAACCCCAGCATTATTTGACCAATGAACGGTTTGTTGTAACTCTGGATAAACGGTATCTCGCATATCATGACAACTGATACAGAACTTTTCTGTATTCGTCATTTCAAGCCCCGTATTAAAACCACCCCAGAACATAACTCCAGCAATAAATCCTCCCAGAGTTAAGACACCAAGACTGATTTTTGTCGCTGGTCGCCATAGTGTTTGCCATATTTTCTTAAGTGTTTTCATTCTCGCCTCCCTGATGTTTAACTCAGCTCTTCATTCTATGAGCAAGGCAACATTAACCATGCCCAGGAGGACCTAAGACAAACACTTGCAGAGCCCACACAATAAAGCCATATGCGCTAACTAAACCAACTGTCAAAATAGGGAATAAAAACACAGCTATAAATATGAACGACATCCACTCATATTTTCCGCGCTCTTCATCTTGCACATCATTAGTATCCATTGCTTCACTTCCATTAATGATCACTTACCTCAAAAGTATAGTTAACCCACAGATAATTTTTGTTTTTTCACTTTTCAGGCATGACTTAAAAATCAGAAATGCGATCTGGATATATTTTTCGTTATAGAAGGTAGGCGTAAGATGCTGTTTTTATTAGTTGCGAAGAAAAGGAAATTTAGAGCATTTTCTCTAATTGAAGGGAAAAGAACTTATGAAACAGAGTATTCGTTATCAATATTCATAATGAGTAGTTAATATGGAATCAGTATGTATACTTTGATAAACACACAAATAGTTTAGAAAATAAGCCAAGTTACACTGAATTATAATAAAATGCCGTTTTGTGGACATTTCCTCATTATTATCAACTACTTCCTGTTATATTAATCGTTACGAAAATCTTGTCCGATCTTATTAGTGAAAACTAAAAAGTAGCGTCACAGGTAGCCGATTGTTCACCCAATCGGCTTTTCTATGTCTTCATCTTTTGTCTCTATCTTCTGTTACTGCCTTTCGCAAAAATATTCCATAACGATCCTCGCTTCGTTTATACAAAAACTATAGTGATACCCAAGAATGATACCTAAGTAGATCAAGGTGTGAGATTCAGTGAAAAGATCTTAACTTACAGGCAAGGACATAACTGATAAGCAACTCAAGAGTTACTGTTAGTGCTGTTTGGGGTATATAGAAGATGAAGATAAGGTAGTGGGGATAGTAAAAATACAGAACATGAAATGACAGATACGAAAAAGGGAAGCCGAAGCTTCCCTTTCCTGAAAAACTAAACTGTAAAATTACAGAGCAGCTTTTGCTTTCTCAACTAGCACTGTGAAAGTTGCTTTGTCGAATACAGCGATATCAGCAAGGATCTTACGATCGATTTCGATAGACGCTTTCTTAAGACCGTTGATGAAACGGCTGTAAGACATACCATTCTGACGTGCAGCAGCGTTGATACGTGCAATCCATAGTTGACGGAAAGTACGTTTCTTCTGACGACGGTCACGGTAAGCGTATTGACCAGCTTTAGTAACTGCTTGGAAAGCTACGCGATAAACACGTGAACGTGCACCGTAGTAACCTTTAGCTTGTTTAAGAACTTTCTTGTGACGTGCACGCGCTTGTACACCACGTTTTACGCGAGGCATAGGAGACTCCTAGACTAAATTAAAAAATAAAACTAAAAACGATTAAGCGTATGGAAGCATACGAACAACTGCAGCCACTTCACACTTAGGAAGGATTGCATTTGGACGAAGCTGACGCTTGTTCTTAGTAGTACGTTTAGTTAGGATGTGACGCTTAGTTGCGTGCTTGTACTTAAAGCCACCGCCAGTTTTCTTGAAACGCTTAGCAGCACCTTTGTTGGATTTCATCTTAGGCATGATGAGACTCCGCATTGTTGATAGTTAATAACACAGTAATATGGGCGAACAAAAAGCGCTGCGGTAAGCAGCGCTTTTGCTACTTGAATGCCGTAATTACTTACTTCTTCTTAGGGGCAAGCATCATCGTCATCTGACGACCTTCTACTCGACTAGGGAAACTTTCAACAACCGCTAGGTCGATTAGGTCATCCTTAATACGATTAAGAAGTTCAATACCGATGCTCTGATGAGCCATTTCACGACCACGGAAACGTAGCGTTACTTTGCCTTTATTGCCCTCTTCTAAAAAGCGACTCAGGTTGCGCAGTTTTACCTGATAATCGCCTTCGTCTGTACCAGGTCGGAATTTAACTTCCTTGATCTGGATTTGTTTCTGCTTTTTCTTTTGCTCTTTAGCAGCCTTGCTCTTTTCGAACAGGTACTTGCCATAGTCCATCACACGACAAACTGGTGGCTCGGCATTAGGGCTGATTTCGACTAAGTCCACACCAGCTTCGTGAGCAGCATTCAACGCTTCTTCAATAGAAACGACACCGATTGACTCGCCGTCTAGACCAGTTAAACGAACTTCGCGAAGACCACGAATTTCACCATTAAGGCGATGTGCATTTTGCTTAACTGGTGCTTGGGTTCTTTTTCCGCCTTTAATACCTTATTCCTCCACAATATTGAGCTTACGACTGCTAATTTCTTGCTGCATGTAAGCAACAAGGTCATCAATCTTAAATTTACCCAAATCTTTACCCTTGCGAGTACGTACTGCAACTTCACCTGCTTCAACCTCTTGGTCGCCGCATACAAGCATGTAAGGTACTCGCTTCAAAGTATGTTCGCGGATTTTAAAGCCAATCTTCTCATTTCTCAAGTCCGCATTGACTCTAATTCCACATTTTTTCAATTTTTCTACAATTTCTTGTACATATTCTGACTGAGAGTCAGTAATGTTCATCACAACAGCTTGTTGAGGCGCCAACCAAGTTGGGAAGAAACCTGCATAATCTTCGATAAGAATACCGATGAAACGCTCTAATGAACCAAGAATTGCACGGTGAATCATAACCGGTGTGTGGCGTTCGTTATCTTCACCTACGTAAGTAGCGCCTAAACGCTCTGGTAGAGCAAAGTCTAACTGAACTGTACCACACTGCCATGCGCGATCAAGGCAGTCGTGAAGAGTGAACTCGATCTTAGGACCGTAGAACGCACCCTCACCTTCTTGAATTTCAAATGGAATATCCATTGATTCAAGCGCGGTAACTAAGTCAGCTTCTGCTTTATCCCACATTGCATCAGAACCTACGCGTTTTTCTGGACGAGTAGATAATTTAACAACAATGTTCTCAAAGCCGAATGTCTTGTACGTATCATACACCATTTCGATGCAAGATGTAACTTCTTGTTGCACTTGAGATTCTGTACAGAAAATGTGCGCATCATCTTGAGTAAAGCCACGTACACGCATGATGCCATGAAGTGAACCTGATGGCTCGTTACGATGACATGAACCAAACTCAGCCATACGTAATGGTAGATCACGGTAAGATTTCAGACCTTGGTTAAAGATCTGTACGTGACCTGGGCAGTTCATTGGCTTAATTGCGTATTCACGGTTCTCAGAACTTGTTGTGAACATTGCATCTGCGTACTTGTCCCAGTGACCAGAACGTTCCCATAGTACACGGTCCATCATTAGAGGACCTTTTACTTCTTGGTAATCGTATTGGTTTAGTTTTTCACGAACAAATACTTCTAGCTCACGGAAGATAGTCCAACCGTTGTGATGCCAGAACACCATACCTGGGGCTTCTTGCTGCATATGGAACAGATCAAGTTGCTTACCAATTTTACGGTGGTCACGCTTTGCAGCTTCTTCTAGACGAGTTAGGTGAGCTTTTAGCGCCTTCTTATCGTGGAATGCAGTACCGTAGATACGCTGAAGCATCTTGTTTTCGCTATTACCACGCCAGTATGCACCAGCAACACTTAATAGCTTGAAGTTTTGACAGAAGCCCATGTGTGGTACGTGAGGACCACGACACATGTCGATGTATTCTTCATGATGGTATAGACCAGGACGATCGTCACGAGCTACATTTTCATCAAGAATTTCAATTTTGTAAGTTTCACCGCGAGATTCAAATGTATCACGCGCTTCTTGCCAGCTTACTTTTTTCTTAACTACCTGATACTTGGTCTTAGCAAGTTCAAGCATGCGCTTCTCAATAACTTCAAGATCTTCTTGAGTTAGAGACTGCTCAAGGTCGATATCGTAGTAAAAACCGTTATCGATTGTTGGACCGATAGCCATTTTCGCTTCTGGGTACAACTGCTTAATCGCATGACCTAAAAGGTGAGCACATGAGTGACGAACGATCTCTAAACCATCAACTTCATCTTTAGCTGTGATGATTTCTAGACTTGCATCGTTTTCGATAAGATCACAAGCATCAACACGAACACCATCAACACGACCAGCGATCGTTGCTTTCGCAAGACCAGGACCGATAGATAGAGCGACATCCATAGTTGATACAGGATTCTCGAATTGACGTTGACTGCCGTCAGGAAGAGTAATTACAGGCATGAAAAATGTCCTTTCCAGTGGTGCCACATACCAAGTAGCACTTGATTTAAAAATGTTTAAATACGTTGAATATTTAAGTAGAGACTTACTAAACCTCATTGGGTCACATTTTGGTACAAATCAAAATGAGCTTCCAACAACGTCTAATTAAGGTTGCTGATACTATCACATCTAAGCATATTTAGTTAAGGCGCTTTTGAGGATCTCTTCATAATTTATGAAAAAGACCAACCCTAAAAAAGTTAGAGTTGGTAGAAGATGCGAAAAGTAAAAACAAAGGAGTTGTTTTACATAGCCATAATACATTGCCATTAATGACATTTTTTAGCACCTGATATACCCGATATTGTCTTACTGCTATTTATATCTTTTTATATATCTTTCAGCCCACCACTGAACTAATGCATTTTTCACCACAAAATATTCAAACTTCTAACAACTTCACGTTAATTTCTTTATGAAATGGTCTAAGCTATTGATAGTCAGTTGCACAACTACTGTTTTCAGTGTGGAGGATGCTATGTGGCAGGGGATTTCAAACCAGCTTTCTGAACAATTAGGTTATTCATTTAAGATCACCGAAAAAGAGGTACTAACAGGAAGTGAGGTTAATCAATGCTATTGCATCAGTGACGGCAACGAACGTTTCTTCCTCAAACTCAACACTCGGGATAATTTAGTTATATTCGAAACAGAAGCAGAGAGCCTTCGTATTCTTAATGAAGCATGTTGCGTTCAAGTTCCACAATTTGTTCATATGGGAACATGTAAAGACAAAGCATTTCTGGTTCTCAATTACCTCCCAACTAAGCCCTTAGACTCACATTCAGCGTATGAGCTTGGTCAGAATTTAGCTAGCCAACATTTATGGGGTGAGCAAATTGAATACGGTTTTGATTTCGATAATTATATAGGCCTTACGCCACAACCCAATAAATGGCGCAGAAAATGGTGTCGATTCTTTGCTGAACAGCGCATAGCTTGGCAACTTCAACTGTGTGAAGAAAAAGACATCTCCTTTGGTAATATCGATACTATTACCAGTAATGTGATTCAATGCTTACTCAACCACCAGCCAAAACCCTCACTACTTCATGGGGATCTCTGTTATGCCAATAGCGCTTTGACGGTTTCGGGCCCCATTATTTTCGACCCTGCAACATACTGGGGTGATCGAGAATGTGATATCGCTACAGCTGAACTTTTTGCACAATTTCCGCCAGAGTTTTACCAAGGTTATAACAGTATTTACCCTCTTGATGAGAACTACGAGCAGCGAAAAGAGCTCTATCAACTGTACTATCTTCTTAACCAAAGTTATCTATTTGGTGATTGCTACATAGAAAAAGCAAGACAGATTATCAATAAACTCAAATTAGCAGATTAATAGCGTTGTTTATCTTGAGCTAAAATCAGTAACTAAAATTACTTGGTATATAGAAGTAATCCTCTGATAAACAATACCCAACTATGATAGTATCAGCAGTTGATATCTGATTGATTTTACTATTCTAGGATGATTATGTTACAAGCTGCTGTTTTCGATATGGATGGACTACTTGTTGATTCAGAGCCGTTTTGGCAACAAGCACAAGTAGAAGTATTTACGGATCTTGGGGTTAAAATTTCCATTGAAGATACTCATAAAACAATGGGATTACGAATCGATCAAGTTGTAGAATTTTGGTTTAATCAACAACCATGGCAAGGACCTAACTGTGCTGAAGTAACTCAGACGATCGTTGACCGAGTAAAAGCATTAGTTCGTGAGCAAAAGCCAATGCTTCCTGGTGTTGTTGAAGCTATTACTTGCTGTAAAGAGTCAGGCCTTAAGATCGCTCTAGCCTCTTCATCACCAATGGATTTGATTGAAGCAACGATTGATGCTCTCTCTCTTACTGGGTTGTTTGAAGCAATGTTATCAGCTGAACACTTACGCTACGGAAAACCGCACCCTGAAGTTTATATTAATGCTGCAGATGCATTAGGCGTAAAACCTCAACATTGTGTCGCATTTGAAGACTCAGTAAATGGTTTATTAGCGGCTAAATCAGCTCAAATGAAAGGAATTGCTGTACCTGATGCAGCCTTTAGCCAAGATCCTCGCTGGGCTATTGCCGATTACAAACTTTCCTCGCTGCACGAAGTAAATCCAGAACTATTAGCTCATTTATAACGCCAAAAAGATTATTAATAAGAATAAAGATGGACGCTTCTATCTTTATTCTTAATTAAATCGTGAAAATAGATGCAATTAATTACCTCTACAGCTCTTTTTGACCAAATTAATTTTTCTATTGCCAGTTTATAAAAGTTAATTTGCGACCCATACCCTCTCTGGCCATCAAAAGCATAAACTGACTCATACTCCCTAGTTAATTCACAGCAAAAAACAATGAAAGACGCTAGGATTTAACTAAACCCAAAGCAACAATAATGGATTCATCTCAGTGATTCGGAATTAAACATTCTACTTATGGTAGATATCCAATCACTGACAGATGCAAGACAGTAAATGTTAGGTACCTTGGGGCAAATTAGGGTTAAGGAGTAGATAAATGAGGAATTATAGTGAACATGCTGTATCTTGCCCACATTGCGGCCATAAAATACACATAACATTAGATGCCAGCGCAGGTAGCCAAGAATTTTATGATGATTGTCCTGCATGTTGCCACGCGATTCATCTCAACATGCAAGTAGATGATCAACACAAAACAATCCATTTGTTTGTTGATGCTGATGACGAACAAATTTTTTAACCGATAACGACGAAGACTATAACAATAATCCCTGCTGTACTTGTATAGCGAATAGCAAACACTTGAGCGCATCCAAACTCTTGGTTATGCGCTCCTTTTTTATCTATGTTTTATTTAATATCGTATCTTATCATCAAGCCAAATATTGGATTTTCTTACTGTCTCTGCGCCATCATGCGTTCAACCGTATCGACTACAGCTTGAGTTTGTGGGTCGATCTCAATGTTTATTACATCCCCAACCTGACGAGATTTTAAATTTGTTCGCGTTAACGTTTCAGGTATCAAGTTCACATTAAAGCTGTTATCTACAACATCGCCAATGGTTAAGCTAATCCCATCAATACCAATATAGCCTTTTGTAAATACATATTTCATTAGATGCTCAGGCATGGAGAACCAAACTTGACGGTTATTTTCACTTTCGATGACATCCAATACTTTTGCTGTACAGATAATGTGACCAGACATTGAATGCCCACCAATCTCATCACCAAATTTAGCAGCTCGTTCAATATTGACTTCATCACCAACATGAACAAGACCTAAATTCGTCACCTTTAACGTCTCTTGCATTAAATCAAAAGAGATATGGCGACCTTCAATCTTAGTTACAGTTAAACAACAACCATTATGAGCAACGGATGCCCCAATCTCTAATCCATCTAATAAATGCTCAGGCATTAAAATAGTATGAGTTTGAAAATTAAGTTTTTTATCGATAGCAACAACGGGGGCTGTTGACTGTACAATTCCGGTAAACATATCCATCCTTATTAGACTGAAGACGATCAAACATTAGTTTTATACCAAAGTGATTCGACAGTTCTGATTGTAGAGTATTTATAAATGATACTCATGAACCAAACCTTAATGCCTCTTAAGTATCAAAGCGATTATCGCAAGCTCAATATCGAGTCTCAAATATTATTTTCATTTCAATCGCACCTTAACTCTGGCTCACTATGTGTATATAATCGCGGCAATTTTATATAAAGCAAACAATCTACACCCTATCTGGAGCAACATCTGTGCACAATTACCGCCGCGAAACGGGCCAACTATTAAAGCTCGCCATCCCTGTATTATTTGCGTCTGTCGCACAAACCTCAATGGGATTTGTCGATACTGTTATGGCAGGTGGCGTTAGCGCTACAGATATGGCCGCAGTATCCGTTGCAGCAAGTATCTGGTTACCATCAATCTTATTTGGTGTTGGTCTTTTGATGGCTTTAGTTCCTATTGTGGCACAACTCAATGGTTCAGGCCGCCGCCATAAAATCCCTTTTGAAGTGCAGCATGGCATTGTACTTGCCCTTCTTGTTACCATTCCAATTATGCTGATTTTATATAACTCAGGGCTGTTGATTCAGTATATGCATGTAGAAGAGCATCTTGCAGCTAAAACTGTCGGTTACTTACATGCTGTTGTCTTTGCTGTACCGGCTTTTTTATTGTTTCAGGCATTAAAAAGTTTTTCTGATGGTTTATCACTCACTGTTCCAGGCATGGTAATTGGCTTTATCGGTCTATTTGCCAATATTCCCTTAAACTGGATCTTTGTTTACGGTAAATTTGGTATGCCAGAATTAGGCGGTGTTGGTTGTGGTGTTGCTACGGCGATTGTCTATTGGTTGATGTTCTTTGCCATGCTGGCTTATGTTCTACTCCATCCTCGCCTAAAGAAGATCGACGTATTTGCAACTTGGTACAAACCACAAGTTAAAGAATTAGTTAGACTGTTTAAAATGGGGTTCCCAATCGCAGCATCTATGTTCTTTGAAGTCTCTTTATTTGCAGTAATCGCACTGTTGATCTCACCTTTGGGATCAATTGTTGTTGCTTCTCACCAAGTTGCACTTAATTTTTCCTCGTTAGTATATATGCTACCTATGAGCTTAGGCGCGGCATTAAGCATTCGTGTTGGCTTTATGTTGGGTCAAAAAGATATTGATGGGGCTAAAATTGCCTGTCACTGTGGTTTTGCAACGGCGTTATTAATGGCAATGACTACCGCGGTTCTAACGGTAATTTTCCGTGAAGATATCACTCGATTATATTCTCACAATCCAGATGTTCTGATCTTAGCGGGTAAACTGCTTCTTCTTGCTGCTATTTATCAATGTACTGATGCGATTCAAGTTGTTGCAGCTGGTGCGCTTCGTGGTTACAAAGACATGCGAGCAATCTTTACTCGAACTTTTATCGCCTATTGGGTACTAGGTTTACCAATTGGCTATATTTTGGGTATGACAGATTGGATTGTGCCAGCAATGGGACCTCAAGGTTTCTGGATCGGATTTATCATTGGTCTAACAGCGGCAGCAATTATGCTAGGTAAGCGTGTTCTTTGGGTGCAAAGCCTTAGCCGTGAACAACAACTTGAGATGTCAAATCGTTAATACAAGCTTATAAAATAAGAACGTTAATAACTAACGGGTTGAGCTCTTCGCTTAACCCGTTTTTTATTTTTCATAGAACAGATAATAGCAACCCAGCAG
The DNA here is from genome assembly GCF_038086725.1 of Photobacterium damselae subsp. damselae. Taxonomy (NCBI): domain Bacteria; kingdom Pseudomonadati; phylum Pseudomonadota; class Gammaproteobacteria; order Vibrionales; family Vibrionaceae; genus Photobacterium; species Photobacterium damselae. The sequence continues at coordinate 1,351,554 of NZ_CP146970.1, read as the reverse complement.
AATCACAGGCTCTAGCAGTTACTTGGGTATATACTCAAGAAAAGTACTAGTAAAAGGAAATAACCTATTGTGTGTAACCCATTACGGTATTTATCTTTCTCTGTATGTTTTTTGTTCATTGTTATCCTAAATGGATGTGATGCTCTGTCGTCTTCCGACTCTCCTTTTCATACTTACGCGCAACGCTTAGCAAACGTACTTGATACCTCATTTGATGAGCGAACAGTTAATACCCATCTTGATATTATCCCCTATCCTGATAATAGAGATATTTACCAAACGCTCCCTGATATTAGGATTGGTTTATTAGATGCTTATGAGCTTAGGCAGTGTGGGCTATTCCATTTAATTGCTGAGAGAAATTCTGTTTTAGGTAAAGTACAAGACAAAACACGTCAGTTACGATATGAGATCCTATTTTTACAAGGGCTACGCACATGTTTAGCGACATTAGATACTAAGACAGATCTGTACCAACAACTTGTGAGCATCGAGCAACAAAAGCAACAGCAAATCCCTCAATATTTATGGAACATGCTCTTTACTGGTGAAGAGTGGCGAAAACAATTTGTCATTAATTATCAATGGATTAATTCAAATCAACAAAACGGGTTTCATTCCTTTTTAGATGCGGTTCGCCTTGTTAATTATTTAAGTCAAAGTACAGGGCAGCAAGCAATTATTCCTTCCAATCAGCTGGATTTACTATTGCAAAGTCAGGCTAAGCTATACAAAAACCCATATTTTGGTCGTTTGTTATATTCTTTAGCTCAAAGTACGGCTTGGCTCAATGCTATTACACATATGCTAAAAGACCATCAAGAGTCGATTTACTGCGGGTCAGGTAGAAATAATCAAAAAGCACAATATCTTAACAATGTATTTTATAAATATTACTCGCAAGATATTCAAAGTTACTTAGCAACATTAAGCAGTCAATATCAACAACTACAACCTCTACTACTTGAGCTATATCAATACTCGTTACAGCATGGAATCACCCCCAGCCCCCAGATGTCTCGTTATAGCCAGTACTATTTTGCAAACCACCTCTATCGCAATTTCAAACAAGCGACTCTTGAGCATGTTGAATATTGGAAAACATTATTCAAACGGTGTAACTTTTCAGTTGGCAACAATCAAGCCCAATGACCTATTTTGAGCCATGTTTCGCAACAAAATAAGTCAAAAAAGTGCAGAATAAGCGAATAGCGGCATACTTTTTTCATCCACACTAAATGACGTTCCTAAGTAAACAGCCTAAAGATAAAAGCCCAACATAAACTTAAGGAGTAAGGTTATGAATAAAATGAAAAATGAGGCAAAGCTCATCAAAAAGGCACTTGAACTTGGTTTCTCTTATGCTAAGCAGCAAGGTTATGGCGATTTAGATAAGTCAGTTCCTGCTAATTATCGCGTAGAAATTATTTATCGAATGCTGGTGGAGTGTAAGCAAATTACCCCGCTCGCAGTTGATCAAGAAGACAGTATCCATATGAAGCACAAGCTTGCTCTTTGGATCTCTCGCTTATTACCACCAGAGCATGAACTGTTACAATAATACTTATCAAATCACCCGATTAGGCAAAACTTTCAACACATTTTCTTCTCATCAGTTCTGAAAGTTTTGCTGATTTCTCAGTCAATTAGCAGCACCCCTACCGTAAATCTGATTAATGAGCAACCAAACGCACTCAAATTATAAAAAAAGCGAACTCAAACACTTGCGCCATGGAAACTAAGTCGCTAATATCCATGGCGTTCAGTTAGTTCTGGATGTCTGTACGAGCGTAGCTCAGTTGGTTAGAGCACCACCTTGACATGGTGGGGGTCGGTGGTTCAAATCCACTCGTTCGTACCACTCTTTTTAGAGTCAAAATTTGCGTCTGTAGCTCAGTTGGTTAGAGTACTACCTTGACATGGTAGGGGTCGGCAGTTCGAATCTGCCCAGACGCACCACTTATACTTATCTAAGTAGATTTGAATAAAGTCTTTTTAAATAAGTATACGAGCGTAGCTCAGTTGGTTAGAGCACCACCTTGACATGGTGGGGGTCGGTGGTTCAAATCCACTCGTTCGTACCACTCTTTTAGAGTCACAATTTGCGTCTGTAGCTCAGTTGGTTAGAGTACTACCTTGACATGGTAGGGGTCGGCAGTTCGAATCTGCCCAGACGCACCAAATTTTAAAACCTGTTCATATGAGCAGGTTTTTTATTATCTATTAAATAAAGTCTTCAGTAATAAATAGATAGAAGCTCCCATTATGAGCTCCTATCTCGCCAAATACTTAATTCATTGAAAATGCTTTTGTTTCTTTAAATTTATCACTGCTTGAACTGATAAATTTGCCCTCTTCATCTTGGATAAAGAAAACAGGTAAATTAAGTTTATTTGCAGCTTCCATTCCTTGTTTTGGGCCAAGGCAAAGCATTGTCGTTGCCCATGCATCCCCTTTGATAGGATCATTACCAAATACAGAAGCCGATACTAAATTATGAGTAATTGGTGAACCTGTTCTTGGATCAAGAATATGAGAATACTCTTTTTTACCCTGCTCAAAGTTATGGTGATACGTACCAGATGTATTCAGTGAAACACCACTTTGATCAAAAATCGTCACGACTTGATATGGCTTCACCCCTTCTTTTAGTGAAATTGGTTGCTCAATTGCGACTCGCCACTGCACACCATTTGGCTTATGACCTTTAATTTTCATGTCACCACCAAACTCCACCAAATAATTATTAATGCCATCGGCTTCTAAGATTTTGCTTAGTTGACTAATAGCAAACCCTTCTCCCATTGAAGAAAGATCAATTTGAACTTGGGGAATGGCTTTTCGAATTTTTAGATGCGTCGGATCGATTTCAATATTATTGATCCCCATATCACCTTGAATAGTCGTTATCTCTTCGTGGGTCGGTACATGTAATTTATCACCTTGAAATCCCCACAGTTTGTATAGAGGTTGAATAGTTGGATCGTAACAACCACCACTGTCTTTATTTATGGTTTTTGCTAATGCGACCAGATCAATAAATTCTTTTGATGCCGGTTGCCACTGAGTGCTCGCAGAATGATTAAATTCTGAAATATACGAGTCATTACGATACGTAGAAAATTCTTTGTCTATCTCTGCTAGCCGTTTATCAAACTGAGCTTGAACTTTCGTGACTGGAACATCATCTTTAGCCCAGTAAGTCACATGATATGTTGTACCTTCAGCAAAGCCTGTGATCTTCTCAAGCTTTGGTGGCTCATTACATCCAGAAAGAAGTAACGAAATAGATACCGCCAATGCAGCACAACCCATTTTACTTGGCTGTATTTTTTTAGTATTAACAAACATAGAACAGTCCACAAAAGAATATTTATACCCAGAAAACATCTGTCAGCTAGGATTCTTAAGTCTAACAGTTCAACTTATGTGGTGCTAGAGCGTGAATCTAAGCTCTAATTTCTCTGTCTAATTTCAATTTAATCAAACAAATGCAACATTGCGCACATAAATCTATAAATCCAGAGCGCATACTTGCTTCATTCCAATAAAGAATAAACAGAGAGATAAGATATGGGTGTTTATACCTTAATTTCAAATGGTCAATTGATCGTGCCATTAAATAACTACCATCACTATTTTGATCAAGAAATTAAACAACTTAAGCAACAGGGGTTCTCGACATTAGATGTAACAGTAGAAGCCGAAACAGCAGAAGAAGCGATTGAAAAATATAAAGCGGATTATGATAGCGGAGATGCTAAGTTTGTTTCACTGCTCGCAGTAATGAGTAACCTTATGTGAAAAACGAAACGCTCAGCACAAAACAATGCTGAGCGTTTTTATCGATTAAATGCCGTACTGTTCTATAATTTGATTCTTATAAATTTCAGCTTGGGTTCCATAAATTATCTGGATACCCTTTCCTGAACGAATAACTCCCTTTGCATCTAAAGAGCGCCATACATCATCAGAAGCTACCTTATTTGGGTCTTTGACCGTGATTCTTAATCGAGTTATGCAAGCATCAATCGTTTCGATATTATCAACACCACCAAGCTTCTCAACAATCTCAGTGGTTAGAGTCGATTGCTTTTTCCCATCTAAGTCTTTACGAGTATAAAGCTTATTTTCAGCTTGATTACGGCCAGGGGTTGAATAGTTAAACTTACGAATCATAAAACTAAAGATGAAATAGTAAGCCAACGAGTACAACGGGCCTAAGATAAGAATCCATTGATAAGATGTTTTTGCGGTGCCTTGTAATAGACCAAAGAATGTAAAATCAATGAGCCCTCTTGAGAAAGTAATACCTACAGCAACATCAAGTAAGTGCATCAACATATATGCGATGCCTTCCAAAATAGCGTGAATTACATAAAGAGCAGGCGCAACAAATAAGAAAGTAAATTCCAATGGTTCGGTAATACCGGTTAGAATAGAAGTTAATGCAGCAGAGACTAAAATGCCTTTAACTAGTTGTTTATTCTTATCATCAGCACAACGATACATAGCTAGAGCTGCGGCAGGTAAACCAAACATCATTGGAAGAAATCCACCTGTCATTGTTCGTGTTGCTTCTGAACTAAAATGTGTCACTGTTGGATCTGCTAACTGTGCAAAAAAGATTTTCTGCCCACCGGAGACTAACTGCCCTGCCACTTCTTGAACGCCACCTAATTCGGTATACCAAAATAGCGGGTATATAGCATGGTGAAGACCAAATACGTTCAATAATCGCATTGCAGCACCATAAAAGAAGGTTCCGATATACCCCATTGCAGAGAAAGCTTCACCAGCATGAACAATTCCTTGGAAAATCGTTGGCCAAATGTAAGGAAAAATTGCAGCTAGAGGAAAAAAGAACAGCATCGTCATCACAGGTACAAGCCGATTACCACTAAAGAAAGCTAGGTAATCAGGCAGCTGTTTATTCGAGAATTTATTAGTAATAAAAGCCGATAATAAACCACATGCAATCCCCCCAAAGACCCCAGTTTGTAACGTAAATATACCAAGAACATGTGTATACATAGAGGCAATACCAGCGGCTTCTGTGGCATTTTTACCCGCAGCAATTAAAGCTTGAGTGGTAACGCTCTCAGGAGTGATTCCTTGAAAACTAAGTAGTGCCCCAATAACGGTTTGAAATAACAAAAAACCGATTACTGCCGATAGGGCTGCGGTCTCTTTATTATTGTTAGCCATACCGATTGCAACACCAACGGCAAAGAGTAATGGCAAGTTCTCAAATACAAATAGACCTGCTTTAAAACAGAGTTGAAGAATGTGGTTAGCAGGTGTACCTGGAGCAAGAAAAGCTAAGTGATAAGTTTCAATCAAAGGGCCGCTAGTAAAAGCACCTCCAATACCTAACAAAATCCCCGCCATGGGCAATACAGCAATAGGCAGCATAAATGCTCGACCAATTTTCTGCAGAGAAGAAAAGAGACTATTCATAAAATATCCTTGTCATTACACGTCAATTAATGAGACTCCATTTTTAATTATATTTTAGGAGTATTACTCCAAATATGCTTTGTTATATGTTTTCCTTCAAATCACGAAAGATTAAGAAGTGATCTTTCACACAAAATTTTCCATAAAAGTCATAGAAGTTTGAGAGAGATCTCAGAAGATATAGAGCTAGATTGTCACCAAATTTCAGATGCAGCTCACTTTTTTGTGAGTAAAATAATGCAAGGATAAAAAACACAATATCAGAATGAGAAAACGGTCATGTTGTTTTACTCACAGAAGGATAAACTCTTCCTATCACCAGTAAGAAAGGTAAGGAGTTCTTATGGAATGCTTCGAATTACGAGTGCTAAGTGATCAATTAATAAAATCAGACAATCTCTACTACACTCAAAGCAATCAATCCGATGTCATCGCAATAATTGATAATGATGAAGATCTTATGTGGGCTGCGCGCCATTCTCTCACTGGAGAGCGTGTTCTCCAACAAATTGTACGTATCGATTTTATTGACCATTTCATGATCATTGAAAGCAAGCATCAAGATGATCACACGGTTAAAATTCAACGAAAATTGCCTATCTCAAATATTGTTATTGAAAAATATTCAAAACATAATTAAGAATTCTTGTGCTTATTTATTAGTAAGAGTTAAACCTAACTTGGTTTAACTCTTTTATTTAAATCATATTTAAGTAATTTTTATTTTATTGATTAATGTTGCATAATTAATCGAATCTAATTTAAACCTTGTAATATAAAATGGTTATAAAGTCATAGCACGATTATTTTTTGCTCTTCCCCATTAACAACATTAAAACAATAACTCAATGATTTATCTGATATTTAATTATTACCTAAATATCAAAATTATTATTTATATCGTTTTAGTTGCTATTAAGTTACTTTCACCTTAATTAAATAGTCATCTAAACTTATTCCACCCTTTGGAATTTTGCTATTTATGCAGGCGAATTTTTTATGAATTTCTTCCATAACTTAAGAGATGAACAAAAAGGTCGATTCATTACACTTCTTGGTGTCATGATACTCAGCTTTGATACCTTACTTGTACGATTAATCAATTGTGATGAGTGGACCCTAATCTTCTGGCGCGGTTTTTTACCAGGAGTGGTTCTATTTATTGTTCAGTGGCTTACGGATCCTTCAGTTATTCGCCAGCACCTATTTCGTTTATCGCCACTAAATCTTATTACATCAATTTTATTTAGTGCCTCAACTATTTGCTTTGTCTTTTCCTTAGATCACACCCAAGTCGCAAGCACTTTGGTTATTACAAATACAGCCCCTTTGCTAACCGCAATATTGGGCTATTTCTTCTTAAAAGAAAAACTACAAAAATCAACGTTAATTGCTATCGCGATTGCTGTCGGTGGCATCTGGCTAGTTTTCGGTTTTAAACCTTCAGCCTCAGAGATTGAAGGCGATTCTTTAGCTTTAGTTTCTGCGCTATCAATGTCGGTTTACTTGGTCACTTTGCGTAAAACAAAAGGCCAATATGGATCGATCTTTTTGATTCAGGCAGCAGTACTGACCTCAATCATCTCTCTTGCAGCAGGAGCACATCCACTCTCGCTTGATACTCACCAAAACATATACATCTTTTTACTGGGTGGCATAGTTATACCTTTCTCTTTCTTATTAATCGCAAAAGGTCCGAAATACCTACCAGCAGCAGAAACTAGCTTAATCTTATTACTTGAAGTGTTGTTTGGACCTTTGCTTGTATGGTTGATTGTTGGGGAAGCGCCTACACTGAACGTTGCGATTGGTTCCGCAATAGTCTTAATTACTCTTGCATCTTTAACAATTTGGCAGTGGCGAAACGAAATGAAGGATAATTGAATACCAATAAGGCATACATTGTGGTAATTTTGGCAACAGTTTATTTCACCGGTTGACCTTTGTTTATTTATTGCTCGTATTTATGCCTGCAGAATCCATAATTTGAACAATACTTACAATCATTGATGAAATTAAGAGCTTTTACCATTTTTGATAAAATACATGCCATTTTTGGCTATGTACCACAAATTAACCCAAGCTCTACAATGCGTATCTTTTTCTATCTTTATACCATATACGGTGCGCTATATTCGCACTCGTATTGTCAACGTTGAGGGCCTTGAATGGGCAATATTGCTAAATCCGCAGTAAAATTAAGCGTGTTCTCGGTGATCATGATTACTGTGACTTCCGTTGATAGTATTCGTAATCTCCCAGGAGCTGCACTCTTTGGTAGCCATGCTATTTCGTATTTTTTATTAGCCGGCTTGTGTTTCTTCGTTCCAACTGCTCTTGTATGTGCAGAACTAAGTACTACATATCCTAAACAAGGTGGTGTTTACTTATGGGGAAAAGAAACATTAGGACATAATTTCGGTTTCGTAACTGTCTGGTACCAATATGCTGAAAACATTGTTTATTATCCGCCACTGATCTCTTTTATTGTTGCTACTGGCACATACCCATTTTTCCCTCATTTGGCAGAAAACAATATTTTTATGCTGGTCATGATCAACGTGATCTTCTGGGCCTTAACCATTGTTAATATTTATGGCTTACGTCTATCGTCGATTATCACTAATGTGTTTGGTACCTTTGGTCTAATCTTCCCTATTCTATTGATCATTGCATTAGGGGCTTACTGGACATACACCAACCCTGAGTCTTCCCATATTTCGCTCCGTCACGCTTCTGATTGGTTACCGGACTTCTCACAAAGTGGAGTTGGTGCTAGCTTTACAGCGGTAGTGCTATCACTAACAGGGATTGAGATCACCACAGCCTATGCAAGTGAAGTTAAAAATCCACAAAAGGCTTATCCTAAAGCTCTATTGATCTCAACAGTATTGATTCTAATATCGCTCACAGCGTGTTCTCTTTCTATTGCAGCAGTGGTTTCAAGCAATCATTCCAGCTTAAGTGAAGGGGTAATTTTGGCATTTAAAACCTTCTTTGAAGATCTTAATATGCCATATCTATTACCTATTATTGCTCTAGCTATTGTGTTTGGTAGCTTAGCGAGTTTGAACAACTGGATTATTGCTCCAACGAAGAGCCTACATGTTGCTGCGCAAGATAAGTTTATGCCGATTCGTTTGGCTAAAGAAAATGAAAATCAAGCGCCAGTTCCACTGTTATTACTTCAAGGGGCGATCGTTAGCTTACTATCACTCGTCTTTATTTTGGTACCAAACGTCAATCAAGGCATGTGGCTACTCAATATTCTAATGACGCAGCTTTATATGGTGATGTATATCTGTATCTTTATTAGCTTCTTAGTTTCTCGTCGCAAGCATAAAGATATTGAACGTCCATTTAGAGTGCCAGGTGGCAAATTTGGTATGATTGTGGCAGCAGTATTAGGCTTGTTTAGTTGTATTGTGACCATCATTGTTTCATTTGATGTTCCTGCGGGTATCAGTAAAACAACGGGTGCATATGCGCTTATTATTGGCTTTATTGTGTTTAGTTTACCAGCAATTTTTGCAATCAAATATCGAAAGAAACACGCCGCTTAACTATAAAAAATACGAGTAAAAATTAAAGCCGCTTGAATGAACTAACATCCAAGCGGCTTCTTTTTATGCTCAACAAAATCTCAATTAGTGAGAAACTGTTTTCGATAAGAGATTAACAATCAATACGCCCGCAATAATGAAACCTATACCTATGATGCCGGGTAAATCGAGTTTCTGACCATAGAAAAAGTAGCCAATAGTCGCCACTAAAACGATCCCTGCCCCACTCCATATCGCATAGACGATTCCAACTGGCAATGTTTTTACCGTGACAGACAATAGGAAGAAAGCAACACCATAGCCAACTAAAACAACAATACTTGGTACAAGCTTTGTAAACTGCTCTGCTTTAGGAATAAACGATGTTGCAATCACTTCAAATACAATCGCAATCGATAAAGCAATAAAAGGAGGTAATGACGTTAGCATAGTAAACATATTATTAAGCTCTAGGTTGAGATATTACAGCAAAAATTATCTAGATGATTAAACTGGAACGGATTGTAAAGATTCTTACGAGTAGTTACTAGATAATGAAATAACAAATAATTATTACCAATTAGTAACAGTTATCTTTTATTTATTTGATTAACAGCAATACAGCAGTAATAGCTATCTTAACCTTATGATTTTTGACCTATAATAAGGACATAAGTTGGCATTTTCTGACATAAGTGTGACAAATCATTTTGTGTTCTAGCGTATAAATCGTAAGCTATAGCATTCTTGAAACACAATCTGAGCGCAAAAAAATATAGCAAAGGCATATTATGAACCCTAAAGCATCCAGCTATAACAACTCAATAAGACTTATTTTGTTAGCTCTTATTGCTGTCTTATCTTGTTACTACCTATGGGTTCTTTATAAAGCAGCTACCCCTAATGTCAGCATCGCGTATAAGACATACTATATAAAACAACAAAATTTATACTGGGATATTGATAATCCAGATTTGTCTTTATCAATACCGAAAACACTAAAAGTAGAGCAAAATCTACCATTCTTATCGCGCCAAGGTTGGAGCAAAGATGTCATAGATCATGCGCGCCAACTTGAGAGTCAAGGTGGTCTTTACTTCACTGTAAAGCAAGCCATCGAACAACCTATTGAGCTAACGATTGATATTACGACACCAGTGACTCAATCTATTGATATAACAGTTAACCAGTGGCATGGAACTCTGCACCCCTCAATATCGCAGCCAAACCACCTAACAACCATCATTCCAGCAACGGCTTTTTTAGCTCCTAAAGCGATTCAGCAACTAACGGTTCTAAATTCTCAGCCATTATCTGTTCAACAAATTACTCTAGAGTCGGAACATGAATAAACCAATGATAAAAGAAGATTACCGTCTCTCCCTCATTGTTCCTGTTTACAATGAAGAAGAATCTATCGAGACATTTATTGGGGCAATTAATACACGCCTAGCTTCTATACGCTCTCATATTGATATCGTTTTTATTAATGATGGTAGCAGTGATAACACTCGCACTGTTATTGAAAACCAGATCCGCCAAGATGATTCCATTACCTTGGTTAATCTAGCCAAAAATTTTGGTAAAGAAGCGGCAATGACTGCAGGACTTAACTATGTTGAAGGTGATGCTGCTGTTATTTTGGATGTAGATTTACAAGATCCACCTGAGCTAATTCTAGAATTTGTTCGTCTGTGGCAAACCGGTGAGTACGATACTGTATATGGTGTTCGAGTTGACCGCTCTCACGACACATTTATGAAGCGTTTCACCGCTGGTGGTTTTTATCGTTTCTTTAACCTGCTCTCTTCTGGTACACGCTTACCTGAGAACGTTGGCGATTTCCGTCTGATCGACCGCAGTGTTATTGAAGCCATAAAACAACTGCCAGAGCGTAACCGTTTTATGAAGGGTCTATTGGCATGGTCTTCATTCCGCTCAATTGGGGTGGATTTCCAGCGCCCTGAACGTTGTGCTGGTGATACCAAGTTTAACTATTGGAAACTGTGGAATTTTGCGGTTGATGGTATTTTCAGTTTTACTGCTTGGCCACTACGCGTTTGGGGCTTCATTGGTTTAGGGATATCTTTCTTATCTTTTATTTTCTTAATGTACGTACTAATTAGCGCGCTATTTTTCGGTATCCATACTCCAGGCTATGCTTCAACAATTTCGGTCGTACTGTTCCTTGGTGGCATTCAGTTAATTTCGTTAGGCGTTATCGGCGGTTATATCAGCCGAATTTATGTTGAGGTAAAACAACGTCCAATCTACCTAATTGAAGGAGTTTATGGAAAATACAAAGAGCAAAAGCCGAATGAGTGATTCTTTTTTAAAGCATTTTTGGCAAATTAATCGATTTGCTATTGTTGGACTACTGGCGACCGCAGTTCATTTGTCTGTGGTACGCCTGTATTTCTTGCTGATTAATGAGCCATCTGAATACAAAGCCAATATTGCAGGGTTTTCTATCGCCTTTTTATTTTCTTACTTTGGTCACAGGCACTTTACGTTTTCTAAAGAAGGTTCATTTTTTAAGTTTTTGATGGTCGCCTTAATTGGTTTTTTCATCAACAACTTAATCTTAACCTCATTACTTCATAGCGGTTTCGTTACAGGTTGGATAGCCGTTGCTATTTCTACCCTTTGTGTACCTATCATTACTTTTATTTTGTCTAAATTTTGGGTCTTTAAATGAGTATCTCAACTCAAGAAAATATCCGTTTAAATCGTAATATTTGGCTAACTATCCTGTTTGCTGCCATTGTCAGTCGCATTGTTTTCTATGCTCTTGGTTTATGGGGTGTCGATAGTTTTGTAACTGGTAAATATGCCGAACAACCTGTCTGGCAAACTATTTGTCGTTTTGACTGTGTTTGGTTTTACCGCATTATCCACGATGGTTATGATCTTTTCCCTCAGTGGTTAAGCCAAAATAATGCTGCTAACTGGGCTTTTATGCCATTACAGCCTTTTCTTGGCTGGGTCTTTTCTCATCTCGCCTTTTTTGACGATCCTATCGATAATGCTCGTTTGGGATTAATTCTGGTTTCCAATATTGCTTTTGTTATCAGCCTACCTTTAGTTGTAATGACATTAAAACAACTCAAGTTTAGTGAAAACACCCAATATACCGCAATCTGGTTACTCTGTTTTTCACCTTATACGGTTTACTCGATGGCGGGTTATACCGAGCCCTTGTTTATCGTTTTTGTTACTGCCGTTTTCCTATTTAGTTATCGTCAACAATGGCTTTGGGTCGCTGTATTTGGTTTACTCGCCGCTATCACGCGAAATTTAGGTGTATTTTTAGTCTTTCCAGTCTTAATTATTGCGATTCAGCATTATGGATTAGACACATTCTATCGCTTCAAAACTCAAGGCGTGAAAGTTATTGCCGCTATCTGGATTATTCCTTTTGGCTTTTTCTCATATATGACCTATCTCTACTTCCATACTGGAGATGCTCTTGCATTTGGTCATATTCAGATAGCATGGGGACGACAACTGACGAACCCTATCCATTGGATAATCTATGGTTTTAACACAGGTGGTCCTAAGCTTTATTTGGCCATTGCCTCTTTACTAGCTTTCGCCCTAAATCTCTACTTAGTGTTTAACAAGAAATACCCGGAAGCACTCTTTATGTTTATCTGTTTAGTGCTACCGTTATCATCAAGCTTAAACGCAATGCCTCGTTATCTGTTTGGTTTATACCCTACGTTTCTTGGTTTAGCCATGATTGTAGAGCGATACCCATCAGTAAAAACGCCATTATTGTGCGTATTTAGTGCTGCGAGCTGTTTTATCAGTATCGGGTTCTTTAGCCATATAATGTTTACCGTTTAACTACTGCACTCATCTTTATATTTTAGAAAGCACTGCTCTTCCACCAGCAGTGCTTTTTTATTAGCTCACAGTTTCATATCCAGTTTTTGTGATCTCAATCAAAGTCGGAAAAAAGCTTTCCGAATTACGATACTTTTTTTTGAGAATATCGCGATATCCCCTGCTCTATTTCCCTTACTATGCCAATAAAGGTCAGGAACATGAAAAAACTAGAACGACAAAAGTTTATAAAACTAAAATTGGCAAAAGATAAAAAAGTCTACGTTTCTGAGTTAGCAACAATATTACAGGTTACCGACAGAACAATTCGTAGCGATTTAAAATATTTAAGTGAAAAAAGAGTCTGTGTTCTTTTTCATGGCGGAGCAAAATTAATTGATGTTCAATATGATGTAGAGTTTAAAGAAACCTCATTACATACCATGTTAAAAGGTTTAAAAAATTCTTATCAACCCAAAGAGCCATCAATTAAAACAGAAGAAAACAATACAGAAACCGATGTTTATGTTCTTGGTTCATTTAATATTGATATTGTCACTGAAGTTGATAACTTGCCTAAAATAGGACAAACACAAAGAGCAACCTCTACCCATTTTTACCCAGGTGGAAAAGGGGCGAACCAAGCATCAGCGGCAGCAATTTTATGTGATAAGGTCCATCTAACAATAAAAGTAGGTCAAGATGAATTCTCTGAAAAAGCGAAATCGTATTTGTCATCAACAAATATTACATCACTTACTTTACTAGAAGATAACCTAACCCATACTGGAAGTGCGATTGTTTTAGTTTCAAGTCAGACAGGTAACAATATGATTACTATTGACTTAGGAGCTAATGAAACCATAAAAACAGAAGAAATATTACAAGACATTGATCTCATAAGAGAAGCAAAAGTGTTTCTTACTCAATTAGAGAACAATTTTGATGCAACACGTTTTGCTATAGAACAAGCGTATTCATCTCAAACCTTAGTGATTTTGGACCCAGCGCCATATCGTGAGGAAGTAAAACAAATATTACCTTTTATAGATATTATTACACCAAATGAAATTGAGGCGGAAGAAATATCAGGAATAAAAATTACAGATATTTCAACTGCAAAGGATGCTGCAAAAGCCATATATCAACAAGGTGTAAACCATGTAATTATTACCATGGCAGAAAAAGGCAGTATTTTATATAACCATTTAGGGTTTCATTATACACCAGCTTATAAATCTGCAGTTATTGATACCAGTGGTGCAGGTGATGCTTTTACCGGTTCTCTTGCTGCCTATTTAGCAAAGGGAGTGAATTTAAAACAAGCAATTAATTATGCGACGGCTTTTTCGTCATTAAAAATTGAAAAGAAAGGTGCGTCAAATATGCCAGATAAAGGATTAATTACTTATCGAATGAATCGTGAATATATTATTGAATAACACTTACATCTTAATTAAATACATTTAGATACGAGTAATCATATTTGCTCGTTATCTCTCTACCCTACTCATAATTAAATATTAAATTGGAGTCATAACTATGTTTATCGTCCACTCCTATGCTTTTGCCATTTTTATGTGCATTATAACCATGATTTGTTGGGGCTCATGGGCTAACACCACCAAATTAGTTGATAATAAAAAATGGCCATTCCAACTTTTCTATTGGGATTACGCTATTGGTATTTTACTGTTTTCATTAGTCTTTGCTTTTACTCTAGGCTCTAGTGGCACAGAGGGACGTCCATTTATTACCGACCTTATGCAAGCAGATATAAAAAGTATCGGTTCAGCACTTTTAGGCGGTATTATTTTTAACTTATCGAATATTTTATTAGTTGCTGCAATTGATCTCGCAGGTATGGCAGTGGCGTTTCCAATTGGTGTTGGTTTAGCGCTTGTGCTAGGCGTGATAACCAATTACATGGGCAATCCTCAGGGCGATCCCATCATTCTCTTTGCTGGCGTTGCCTGCGTAACCGTTGCCATTATTCTGACTGCAATTGCTTACAGCCGCATTCAAACTGGCGATAACGGAAATAAACTAAAAGGCGTCATTACTGCAGTACTCGCTGGTGTAATTATGGGCTGGTTCTTCCGCTTTGTTGCCGATTCTATGGCGGTAGATTTTGCAAACCCTGCTGTTGGTAAAATGACACCGTACACTGCACTGGTCATCTTCTCCGTTGGAATCTTTATTTCAAACTTTGTCTGGAACGTTGCTGTAATGAAAAAGCCCATTTCAGGCTCTCCAGTTCAAGGCGATGCATACTTCAAAGGTTCAATTAAAGAGCATGCAACAGGTATTTTAGGTGGGGTTATCTGGTGTATCGGTATGGCATTAAGCCTTATTGCATCAGGTGCTGCTGGCTATGCTGTTTCATACGGTTTAGGTCAAGGTGCAACTATGGTCGCGGTTATTTGGGGCGTATTCATCTGGCGAGAATTTGCAACAGCACCCAAAGGCACCAATAAACTTCTATCTATTGTTTTTGCCTCTTACATCTTAGGCATCATTTTAATCATTGCAGCTAACAGCTAATTCTTTGGGGAGATCAATTATGAACCAGAAAAAAATCGTTGTATTAGGAAGCTCAAGTCAAGACCATACGGTTCAATCTAGCCATCTACCACAAATGGGTGAAACTGTTATGGGTCACCGTCATATTATGGCAAGCGGCGGTAAAGGTGCAAACCAAGCGGTTGCCGCTGCACGATTAGGTGCGCCGGTTACATTTATTGCCTGCATGGGTAACGATGGATTTGCTCATGACACATTGCCAAAGTTTAGCGAAGACGGAATTAATACCGATCACATCCATATTTGTGATAACGAAAATACTGGTATTGCCTTAATTTTGGTTGATGATGAAGGCCGAAACTGTATTTCTATTTCACCGAATGCGAACAGTCGCCTTAACGCCGAAGTGGTTGACAGTCATGCCGAAGTTATCCGTAACACTGACTATTTATTACTGCAATTAGAAACGCCTCAAGATGGTATCGACCGTGCTGTTGAATTGGCAAAACAAGCTAATGCAACCGTGATTTTAAATCCAGCACCCGCTCGTCCACTATCAGATCAATTGCTTAGTCAACTTGACCTAATAACGCCGAACGAAACAGAAGCAGAGATCTTAACGGGAATTAAAGTTGTTGATGAAAAGACAGCAGAACAAGCCGCTCAAGCATTTATTGCTAAAGGTGTGAAAGAAGTCATCATTACCATGGGTAAACAAGGTGCGTATTTATACCGACAAAGCCAAGGAAAACTGATCCCTGGTCATCGTGTTAATGCCACAGATACAACGGCTGCGGGTGATACGTTTAATGGCGCATTATTGGTCGCCCTAAGCCAAGGAGCTGATCTGGAAGAGGCTATCTTATTTGCACATAAAGCCAGTGCAATCTCAGTTACCCGTATGGGAGCACAAACATCCATTCCATACTTAAAAGAACTGGATGCGTTCGACTTTGTAAACTAACAACACTCATCGAGCTATAATTTCCCCCAAACCTAGGGCATATTGTTTTGTAATCAATATGCCCTTTTTTATTTATTGTCCGTTTCTCTTTTTAATCATTAACGCTAGCATATTGTGAGTAAAATAGATTTTAATGTTCTTTACTTTTTATCTAGCTTTATATCCTAGTAAGCAAAAATATGTCTAGATAAATAACAACCCATGATATCTAGATTTTTATACATAAATTCATTCACAAATCCCGCCTCTGTTAACACGGCATTCATATCAACCTGTTGCATCAAAACAGCGTTTTTAGATTCCAAAATCACCCACTTTTATTTGTACGACAAATATCATAAATTTGTGTCACTCATCACATATTTTTTCGTTTTTAAGAATTATGTCCTGAGCCCGAAATGAATAATGATAATGATCGAGGCTTTTATGTCGGATAAAACAGTTTCTGGTGCAGAACTTGTTGTTGAAACCCTTAATGCTCACAAAGTTCCACACATTTTTGGTATTCCAGGCGCTAAAGTAGACGCGGTATTTGACGCAGTCTGTGACAATGGTCCTGAAATTATTATTTGCCATCATGAACAAAATGCAGCGTTCATGGCAGCAGCAACAGGTCGTTTAACAGGTAAAGCTGGGGTGTGTTTAGCAACTTCAGGACCTGGCGCATCAAATCTTGTAACAGGTGTAGCAACAGCGAACAGCGAAGGTGACCCTGTTGTCGCTCTTGCTGGTGCTGTTCCTTTGTCTATGTATTCACACAATACACACCAGTCGATGGATACTCGTTCACTGTTTAATCCGATCACTAAATTTTCAGCGGAAATTCTCGATACTGGCTCAGTACCCGATGTGGTTCATAAAGCATTTCGTATCGCAGAAAAGCCAACTCAAGGGGCGAGTTTTGTCAGCCTTCCCCAAGATATTTTGACTAACCGAATTGATGCATTAAACGTTCAAAATCCAAATCCAATTCTATTTGGTGGTGCGAATAAACAAGCAATTCGAGAGGCCGCAGATAAAATTAACTCAGCAAAAAATCCAGTATTGTTACTGGGTATGGATGCTAGCCAACCTCTTGTTACTGAGGCAATTCGTTCACTGCTAAAACAAACACCTATTGCAGTTGTTAATACCTTTGCCGCAGCAGGTGTTATTTCTCATGACCTTTATAATTGTTTCTTAGGTCGCGTTGGTCTATTTAAAAACCAACCTGGTGATATTGCTCTAAACAGTGCTGATTTGATCATCACCGTAGGTTACGATCCTATCGAATACGATCCAATTCTATGGAACAAAGATGCACAAACACCTATTGTTCATATCGGTTATCAACAAGCAGATTTAGAAGTTAGCTACAACCCTATCTGTGAAGTGGTTGGTGATCTTGCGTCTTCTATTGCTGATTTAGCGGTTGAATTAGATTTACGTGAATCTCTAGAAAATAACCAACAAATTCAATTACTGCGTCACGATCTACAACGCATCATGATGTTAGGTGAAAACAAAGTCTCTACTCATGGTGTGCACCCTCTTCGCTTTATTCACGATTTGCGTCGTTTTGTAAGCGATGACACAACAGTATGCTGCGATGTAGGCTCTATTTACATTTGGATGGCGCGTTACTTCCATAGCTTTGAACCTCGTCGTTTGCTCTTTAGTAACGGTCAGCAGACTCTTGGTGTAGCACTCCCATGGGCTATTGCTGCCTCACTGCTTCACCCAAATGAGAAAGTGATCTCTATGTCTGGTGATGGTGGTTTCTTATTCTCTTCAATGGAACTGGCTACAGCGGTTCGTCATAACTGTAATATTGTTCACTTTGTATGGACTGACCACAGCTATGATATGGTTAAGATTCAACAACTTAAGAAATATGGCCGTGAGAGTGCTGTTAGCTTTACCGGTCCTGATATTGTGAAATATGCAGAGAGCTTTGGTGCTCATGGTCTAGCTATTAATTGTGCTGACGATATTGCACCTGTATTACGTAAAGCAATGAGCCTAAGTGGTCCTGTTCTTGTAAATGTGAATATCGATTATAGCGATAACTCTCGTCTACTAGATCAAATGTACCCATGCCATCAAGACTAACTAGCAAGAAAAGGTAATAACGATGAATAAAACTTTCTATCAAACCTCCATGATGAGTGCCTTAATTGCAGGTCTTTATGAAGGTGACTTTACTATTGGTCAGCTACTTGAACACGGTAACTTTGGTATCGGTACTTTTGATGATCTTGATGGTGAAATGATTGTCCTAGGTGATGAAGTTTATCAGCTAACAAGTACAGGTGACGTTCACTTAGTTGATAAAGCGATGACGACACCTTTTGCCTCTGTTGTTGATTTTCAGCCAACAGAAACAAAAGCGTTAACCCAACTCACTAAGCAAGAACTTGAAGCTCTACTTGAACAAGAAGGACTTGTTGCCAATAACGCGATTAATGCGATTCGTATGACAGGTACCTTCTCTTATGTGAAAACACGTACAGTACCAGCACAGCATCGCCCTTATCCTCCTATGGTAGAGGTCGTTAAACATCAGCCTGTGTTTGAATTAGAGCAAGTGTCTGGTGTGATGATTGGCTTTAAGATCCCTGATTATATGATTGGTATTAACGTACCGGGTTATCACTTCCACTTCATTAGCGATGATCGTACCCAAGGTGGTCATGTGAGTGATTTCGTTTTAGCTCAAGGCACACTAGAAACTGAAATCTTTAAGGACTTCCATCTCCGTATGCCAGCTTCTCATGAATTTGATGTCGCAGATCTTCACCCCGAAGATCTTAAAGAAGCGATTCATACTACAGAGAAATAATTAGATTTACTGATAAAGAATAAAGCCCCGCTTAGATTGAGACTAAACGGGGCTTTACATTACACTACTTTGAACAACTAGCGGAATTTCATCTCAGACCAACGAGAACTGAATACCCAACGATTACCATTAGACCAATAGACGTTAGGTTTTTGGACGCATTGACCCGAACCGTTGACAAATCCAGTACCATAAAACTCTTGGTAGTTCATTTGACACAAAGATTGCCCTTCAGCATTAGTAACCGCTTGATCTTTTAAGCTTGGGTTATACAAAGATAGCCATTCAAACGCATTCACTTGTGAACGTAATGCAACCTGCTCACCATTCGCTTGACGGTAGCTGATGTCACTACCAGCATTACAGAAACTCTGATTATCTGCTTGGTCTACATAGCCAAAATATTGTTCGCCGTCACTAAATGTAAAACGGCACAAATATGGTGACTGGCCTCCCATCGGGTATTTAGCCATTAGCATACGTTCTTGGTTATTTAAGCCGTTTACCGTTGCGAGATTAAATTCAGGGCCATTTTCTACCCAGCCCTTAGGCATTGATGAAAATGTCATAAAGTAGTTATCCAACAAATACATATGGGTATCAGCACGATATTTACGTTTATTTAAATCAATCCCACTATAATGATATGCATTGTTTTCTTCTTTATAGAAACCATTGATATTGTCATCCATGTACGGCAAATCACCTTTACGAATATGGTAATTTGCCAGCATAGTCATCAATGGCTGCCACCCGTTGCCACCATTAGCAAAACTAGTATGATGGCCATACGTTGTCATCCCATCAAAGCCGTGGCCAAATTCATGAGCAATGATGCCCCAAGTACCATAGTAATGGGTATAGAACATCCAAGTATCAACGCCAGTGATCCCTTGGCCACCTAAGCCACCTCCCATTGCGGTAATACCCACATTTACATAAGGACGCTTCAATAAGCTATGGTAGTAATGATCGTAATCTTGCGCAGTAAAAAATCCATTAGGCTCATTAACGGCACCCGCTGTACCATGCATGTCATAGCCCATGATATCTTTAAAGTTAAACCAAACGTGCTTAAATTCGTTACTTGACACCATATAAGCAAAGTTAGTCATGATGATGAGCCATTCACGAGCATACAGCCCATTCATTGCACGCCACTTACCTTCACTATTTGCAGCAAATCGAATTTCCCAGCTTGGTTTTAAGCGCGCTAGCATCTGAGCAAAAGTATCTGTTTTAGAATCAAATCGAGCTTCAAATGCTTTGGTAATATTCATTGAGCTTGCAAATAGAGGGGCTAAATCAAAATACCCATCGCCATCGACACTATTAAATTGTTCACCAAATACCGACAATGGCAGTGTGATTTGCGCATAAGCAGGAAGACGATCAAATTGACCTAAAACAAACCACTTATTGATCCCATTAAGCTTCAGCTCAACCGCAATATCTTTTAGCTCTTTGGCAGCATAGTTAGTAATTTGTACTGTCTCATTATCCAGTAGTTGGGTTTTAACCAGAGAATTTATATTTACAGAGCGTAACTCTCGGTTAATTAATACCGAATGAGGCTCGTCATTAGTTAGTATCTCAGTCACTGAACTAGGCATTAAAGCATCAAAGTGAATATTCTTCGTTTTCACACTTTGATCTGCAACGAAGGCAACATCATTGACTTTTAGATTATCAATACTTAGGCCTTTTGCACTTGCTGTAACCAATTCACCTTGAGAAAAATGTAAGTCATTTAAGGCCGTTATCGAATAGCCATTAAGAGATTTGATGGTACGAAGTGGTTTATCAAATGAAAAATTAGCAGCAATAACATCATTAACAGAATGCCATTCAATGCGATCAGCAAAATTAACAATCAGCTTATCGCCCTCTTTATCAATTTTTTGAATACGCTGATCAACTCTTATTTCAGGATCTAAATATGTACCCGATGTTACAGCATCATCGATTTTATTGAGATCATAAATGTAATAGTTTTTATTCGCGGTTAGCACAAGAAGGTAATGTTCCAAAATATGCATTTGAACCTTACGGTGTGTGTATTTGCCCTCAAAATTTAAAAAACCATAACGAGACATCTTAAGGTTATTTTCAGGGGTGACTTCACTTTGACGATACACTGAGATTCGATTAGAAGCATCAGAAACAATAACATACTCATTATTTGCAACAACAGATTGAGCGTGTAAAATTCCGTTTGAACCAGACCAAGAACCCGTACCGATTGTTGTTACATGCTGATGATGATTATCTAAATCAAAAATATCGACACGATTAGATGATAAAGAAGCCACATAGAGTAAATTGTCACGGATATAAAGTTCATTGATACGCTTATAATCGGCAAATCCTGTCGGCGTTTCAATTCCCGTAATGGTCCCAAGTACAGCTTTAGTATTTACATCAATAATAAACACGGTTCCAGGAGTAGTATCTTGAGTTACATATAATCGGTCTTTATACCGCTCTACTGCCGTTATGGATAATGACTCTAAACCAAGATCTTGTGCCGTAATGGTTTTATCATGTTCAAAATACTCTAACTGTGTTGAAAAATCATTAAGTGAACAGGATGAAGTCTCTAAAACAACGCGAGTAAACTCATTATTAAATGTTGTACCTCCTGGATAGTATTCCATCAAGCACCCATTTCCATATTCATAGTTACCAAAGTGCTTGTTTACCATCACCACACCTAAGTCATACCACGTCAACTCCCAATCATCAGAGAGTGAATTAAATATATTTCTAAATGAAGAGTCATCCGTAAATGGTCGAGGAAAATCAAATAGAATATAATTATCAGAATTTAATCGATATTTAATCCCATTCACTTCAAGGTAACGCTGATTATTCTCAACAATAACATTATTTGGATTATTAGCTTGTTGGCGTAATGTTTCTAGTTTAGAACTCACCTGTTGGTAAGCATCTTGATATACAGATTTAAAGTATTCTTGCTCTGCACTATTTGCTAATGCAGTCGAAGCAAATAAAGAGCCAATTATGGCAGTGATTGTTTTAATTTTCATAAGTTAACCTAGCTATATGAGTTGTTTTTCGCTTTTAATTATTTGTATAACACGATTATTTTTATAGATTTACATGTAACTAAGTGTAACTATCGACAATTTGACCATCGTTGTCATCTTATAATCAAATAAATGGCACCAAGATCATACTCACTCGTTATAACTGCTACTTATATATCTATAAAATATAATTGAATATATAAAACCCAATTAATAAACCAGTCTTTAAACCCTCTGTATCAAGTTTTGCAAAAATATTTTGTTACACTGTCAAAGTATTAGCGAACAACATATTCTTTAATAAAATTAAAATTCTTTTAAAGAATCAAATATAACAATTAAATCAATATTGATTCATTAAAATCATATTTTGATATCAAATGGAAAATCATGACGACATAAATGTAAGTAAATATTTCAGTAAGGACTATTTGTTCTTTTTTATTCATATAACCAAAATTGTATCAGTAATATTTTTCATGATGAAAATAAAGTTTATTTATTCGTAATGCAGAAAAATATATATCTTATAAAATTACTCTACCATCTCATCTTAAATCAGATTTTCTATCCAGTTTAATACCTAAATAGCAATAATATTTACTTATAACAAATAATTGACGATTTACATTTTGTTACATTCACCAATTTTAAAATAAAAAAACAATGCTTTTATAATCAGGCTTTATTTTTCCCGTTCCATTTATACTTTTTTAAAAAATGAAAAAAACAATTAAATTTATCCCAACTCTTTTAGCAGCTTCGATCGGTTTAGCATTGCCATCAGCTCAAGCTGCCATCAATGGACAAGTCAGCATTGTGGGTAGTGAGAGCCAATACTGGAATACCTATCAGGTGACATTAACCAATCAAGGTAACCAAGCTATTGATCTTCGTGGAGCTAAAATTCAGTTTAATTCGAATTTATCCATATCTAGCCCATCATGGTCTGCAAATACAGTCAGCTATCCAACCATGAACTTCACCAGTGTCAGTCAAGGTGAAATTTTTGCCAATACTCTGGCTTTGTCATTCGATCAAGGAAGTTGGGTAAAAAGCCAACTACCTGCTGGTGAAACTATTCAACTAACCTTAGGTGTCAGTGGCATTTTAGATACAACGCTTGTTCAAAGCTCAATGACTGTTATCACAGAAAATGATGGCAATAACGAACCTTCGCTTGAACTCGTATTAACTTCACCAACTGTGGGCAGTGAATTTACAACAGGTGATGTAGTCACTATTGCTGCTAACGTAACAGCTGAAAATACGACAGCAACCCAAGTTACCTTCTACGTTGACGGCCAAGAGATCGGACAAAAAACACAAGCGCCATACCAAACATTATGGACAGCAACCGATACTGGTAGCCATAAAATTACAGCAAAAGTCAGTGATGCAAATGGTCTTATTGCTGAGCAAAGTGCTGTTATTACCGTTAAAGCACAAACAACTCCACCTGTAGAACCAACAGCACCAGTCATTGCGATAACAGCACCACAACAAGGTACAAAAGTCGAGCAAGGCGAAACAATTACCATCACGACTCAAGCAAGCGATAAAGATGACGATATTCGCCACGTTGAGTTATGGGTTAATGACGCAAAAGTTGCAACCAACACCCAAGCACCATATAGCTTTAGCTGGACAGCTGAAAAATCGGGTATTCATACTCTTACAGTAAAAGTCATCGATGACACTCAGCTTTCACACAGCGATTCGGTCACTATTGAAGCGGTAGAAAAACCGGTTGAACCACAGGCACCTGAAATCAGTTTGGTTAATCCGCGTCCTGGTCAAACGGTATTTTTAGGTAAAACAATCACCATTAGTGCTAACGCAAGCGATGCAAATAACGATCTTGTTTCCGTTGATTTCTTTATCAATGGGCAAGCTGTTGGCTCAATTTCAGAAGCTCCTTTTACTGTTCAGTGGACCCCTGTTGTTGTAGGTGATTATGCTATTGAAGCAATCGCTTATGATGCAGCAGGACATCAAACTCGCACAACCAAAACAGTCGTTAAAGCCCAAGAGATGGGAACAGGTAACTTAAGCTGTGATATTAAACAGATCTACCGAGAAGATGGTACTGAGTGTATGGGCGATGATCATCCTCGCCGTATTATCGGTTACTACACATCGTGGCGTACGGGCAAAAATGGCTTACCATCGTACTTAGCTCACGATTTACCGTGGGATAAACTGACTCACATAAACTACGCATTTGTGGGTATAGATAAAGAGTTCAATTTAACGGTTGATGACTCTGCAACCAAAATGACTTGGGACGGTGTCGCGGGTGCTGAAATGGATCCATCACTGCCATATCAAGGACACTTTAACTTATTAAACAAGTTCAAAAAACAGTACCCAGATGTTAAAACTCTGATCTCAGTGGGCGGTTGGGCAGAAACCACAAACTTCTACCCTATGACCACTAATCTTGAGTCGTGCAGTATCAATATGGATGGTATTGATAAGTTTGCTCAGTCGGCCGTTAAGTTTATTCGTCAATACGGCTTTGATGGCGTAGATATCGATTATGAATACCCAACATCAATGAAAGATTCGGGTAACCCTATTGATTTCGAACTATCCAATAAGTGTCGAGATCAACTATGGACCAACTATATGGTCATGATGAAGCAACTGCGAACGGAATTGGACAAAGCAGGCAAAGAAGATGGTCGCCGTTACATGCTAACCATTGCCTCACCATCATCGGGTTATCTACTCCGTGGTATGGAAGACTTTGGCATGCAAGATGTCTTAGATTACGTCAATATCATGTCTTATGACTTACACGGTACTTGGAACGAATTTGTAGGGCCACAAGCTGCACTATTTGATGATGGTAAAGATGCTGAATTGGCTAAATGGGGTGTTTACACAACTGAGCAATATCAAGGTATCGGCTATCTAAACCAAGCATGGGCACACCACTATTTCCGTGGCGCCTTCAAACCAAGTCAAATTAACATGGGTATTCCTTACTATACTCGTGGCTGGCAAGGTGTAACTGGTGGTACAGAAAAAGGATTGTGGGGTAAAGCGGTAGAACCAAATCAATCAACCTGTCCAGAAGGAACAACCGTATGTGGTTGGGGTGCTGAAGGTATTGATAACATCTGGCACGATAGCGATAAACAAGGCAATGAAATCAAAGCGGGTGTGGTTCCTATGTGGCACGCGATGAACCTGATGCATGCCGATAAACTGGGTATGCAAGGCTCAATGCCAAGCTATGGTCCTGCATGGGGTCTTGACCCAAATAACACCAAAGACAACGTTGAAGGTACTTACGAGCGCGTTTGGAATCACGAACTGCAAACCGCTTGGCTATGGAACGATTTGAAGAAAGTCTTTTTAAGTATTGAAGATAAAGAGTCGTTAAAACCAAAACTGGATTACATCGTCGATAACGGTCTTGGCGGTATGATGGTTTGGGAAATGGCTGGTGACTACCGTTTTGATAACGAGAAAAATGAGTACGTAATGGGTACAGATATGACCGATTATGCTCACGATGTCTTTACTCAAGCACCACCAATGGAGATTAAGCATAACGATCTACCAGCACCGAATTCGGTAATTGATGTCACAGTCAGCACCACTGAATGGCCAGCAGGTGACAGTAACTACCCTATTAACCCAAAATTGGTCTTTAAAAATAACTCAGATATTGCCATCCCAGGAGGGACAACCATTGAATTCTTAATGGCTACCGCAACAGGCGATATCGTAAAAGACTGGTCTGGTGCTAATATCAAGGTCGTAGAAAGCGGCCATACTGGACATAACTTCTCTGTCGATGGTGAGAAGAAAATGTTCCATAAACTGGCACTGACTCTACGAGCATCTGAAAGTATTCCAGCAGGCGGCGAGTATGTTGTATCTCTTGTGTACTACACTCCTGTATCTGGTGTTGCAAATGGTGTTCGCTTTATTGTCGGTGACGAAGTGATTGGTCTGAAAAAAGACTTCCCATCGCTTCCTGAGTTTGAAGGCAGTATTGATAACGGCAATGGAGGCACCACACCTCCAGCTACGGGTAAAACCTGTGCAGAAGCTGAAGTGGATACAAGCGGCGTTGTTACCTATCCAGAATTTCCAAAAGGCGATCATGCTGCAGGTGGCGATCAATTAATCCATAACGGTGCCTTGTGGCAAGCTGACTGGTGGATCAATACAGCACCAGCAGCCTCAGATAGTGCATGGAAAATGATCTGTAAGCTATAAGTTATTTGTATAAAAAATAATGCCGAATAGTTACGTCAATTATTCGGCATTTTTTACAGAAATTTTTATAGTGTTATAAAAATATTCTATTAGAAATAGATACAATAAATAACATAGAATATAAAAAAATATTTAGATTTACCCAATGACCCTTGCACAAAAAATTCAGCTGTCTATTACTAGGCATATATTCCTTGCTTTTTTTACAATTTTAACACCACTATTTAGCATTTGGATGTATAAAGTAATTATCAATGGCAAAGAGTTAGTCCATGGTAATCTAACAACCGCGTACAATCACATTTCATCTCTTGTTACAGAACAAACAGATCTTCTAGATGCTCTGGCTTCAGATCCAATTCTAATCAATAAAAACATCCCTTTTAATTATAAAGAGGGTTTATTAATCCCCTACCAGAATAGCTTTGATTTAGAAGTTCTCGCTATTACTGATTGCAAAGGTAATATTTATTCAAAAACAGAGGGACAAAATAGAAATATTTATCATCGTGATTACTTCCAACAAGCCCTTAAAACCAATCAATTAACAATGAGTGAGCTATTATACTCAAATGTATCTAAATCCCATGTGTACATTTTATGTAAACCACTCAAAAGTAATATAGGTATGATCATTTCGTCGATTTCTCTCGATGAAGTTTCTACCATTTTAAATACTATGTTAGATGATAGTATTTATAATGTTTTGATCAACTATGATGGTGATATCATCAGTCACGCCTATGACCAAAATAAAGTTCATTTAAATATTTTCAAAAAAATTCTTTTACCTTTGATCAAATAGATACAAGAAAGATAGCATTAGGCCAACGAGTTGGTAGTTATTCTATCGATGAAAATAGTGCTTTGACCTACTCTCTTTATACGCCCTTAAAAAATACACCATGGGTATTAGTTTCAAAAATAAACTATAATAAATACCTTATGGATGAAGCGGCTGTATTTTTTATTAGCTTATTTATTGGACTGTTTGTGAGTGGGATTTTTGCTTATAAATTAAGAACAAATATATTCTCAATAACGAAACCTGTTGATAACTTTATTGAAGATAGTCGTTTATTTCTACCACAATCTTCCGATGATAATTTAATAAATCACCTAAATGACATAATGAATATTAGCCGTGATGGTATGTATTGTTCTCGAACTCATGTCTTAAATAGAAAATACTTTTTATTACATGGCAATTTCTTAATGCAAGAACATAAAACACGATATGCCCTTCTTTTTATTGATTTAGATAACTTAAAACAGATTAATGATAATTTAGGTCATAAATATGGCGATGATGTTATCTCATGCTTTGCTCATCAAATACGTACTACGTTTGATCACACAGATGATTTAATTGGTCGTTATGGTGGAGATGAATTTATTGTCCTAACAAGTAATTTCAAAACTACCGCTCAACTTACTGATAAAGTATCCCAACTTATCAACCAAGTTAGCGGTTCAATATCAAATGGTCAGCATAAAATCGATTTCTCAACATCTATTGGTATTGCATTAAATACTAAAGCAAATGAAACCATAATAACGATGATTAATCATGCAGATAAAGCCGTTTACCAAAGCAAACGAGAAGGTAAAGCATGTTATCGGTTTTACCAAGATCCAGACATCCTAGTATGTTAAGGCAATCTTACTATCATTCTCTATACTTAATAGATGCACAAGAAAGCCAATTTACCGACTAAAATATGCCCTGTTTGTCTTCGACCTTTCCGCTGGCGTAAAAAATGGCAAACCTGTTGGGAGCAAGTCATTTACTGCTCCCAACGCTGTCGACAAAAGAAATACAGCCTTAACACTGTTCGTCAGAACAACATTCATCCTGAAGAAAGCTGATGACTCCTTCCAAGCACTGATATTCAGCAACACAGTAAAGAGTTCTTCCCTCTCGTCGCTGCGAAATTAATCCAGCAGATGCCAAACTAGAAATATGGTGTGACAGAGTCGAACCAGGGATCTCTAATCGTTCTTGTAATCCCCCGACAGCAATTCCTTGATAACCCGCTTTAACAACCGCTTTGTAAATGGCAAGTCGTGTTGGATGACCTAACTCTTTAAGTGCTTTTGCTACAACATCAAGTTCCATCAAATTTATCCTCTGATCAAGATAATTCGATATTAATGGAAATAAAAAGAAAAGGCAATTATCACTAACACGTTGATTTATAAAGAATCAGAAAAATATTTCTAATTTTATCGAAATATAAACTTGATCCATGCTTAATATTTCCATATATTTCGAAACATAGAAATAATTAACTGGACAACCAATCATGAATACCGAATTAGTATCAATGGCAAAAGAAGCCGCAGATATGTTTGTTTTTTTAGCGGCAGAATTGACCATTCTATTTATAGCAATCAGCTACTTAGTTGGTGTACTGCAAGAGTTTTTAACACCTGAAAAAATTCAATCCATCTTAAGCTCACGTAAAGGAAAAGGCTATTTCGTTGCAGCGTTACTTGGTGCTATTACTCCATTTTGTTCATGCTCAACCATCCCATTTTTGAAAGGATTGCTTCGTGCAAGAGCCGGATTTGGTCCAATGATGGTTTTTTTGTTTTCAAGCCCACTACTTAATCCTGTCATCATAGGTCTCTTTGTTGTCACTTTTGGCTGGAAAGTCGCGGTGTTTTATTTTGCTATAGCCCTTATTGTGTCGGTTGTTGCAGGATATCTATTAGAAAAGTTAGGTTTTGAGCGTTATGTAAAACCTGAAGCTTATCAAGACAGTTCTGCGAGCTCTTGTAGCACCGGATGTGGTGAAACAAAACCCTCTCAAACAAGTTGTTGTACCGAAAATACAGCATCTAAACATGTAGAGCCTAAGCCTACATCATCATGTTGTTCTACAAAGCCTGCAACCAATACGCAGAAAAAAGAGAACGAAACATCATGCTGTTCTACTCAACCAGTGGAAAAGACTCTACAAAAACCACAAAGCCGCTGGGTTCGCATTTGGCATTCAACATGGAAAGATTTTAAACAAGTACTGCCTTATTTATTACTTGGTATTGCAATTGGTTCCTTTATCTATGGCTTTATTCCAACCGATCTTATTGCTAAGTATGCAGGTGCAGGTAAATGGTATGCGATTCCTGTTGCGGCCGTTATTGGTATTCCACTCTACATCCGTGCAGAAGCGGTTATTCCTTTAAGTGCTGCATTAGTGAAAAAAGGGATGGCTCTTGGTTCGGTTATGGCGTTGATTATAGGTAGTGCTGGTGCAAGTTTAACTGAAGTGATCTTGTTAAAATCTATCTTTAAAACCCCAATGATCATCGCTTTTGTTAGTGTAATCTTAACGATGGCTATCAGTGCAGGATTCTTATATACCTTCATTTTTGGCTAATACAAGCAAGCAAGCAAAACAAATCGTATTATGGGCAGAATATAACTTCTGCCCTTTTCGGATTATTCCACTTCAAAAATAGAATCAATAACAAGTGGCAGGTTATCTCGAACCGACACCGCTCCAAATACAGAACGAGCATGTATTCCCATATCATCAAATACTGCAACCATTAAATCAGAGCATCCATCCATCACTTGAGGATGCTGAGAAAACTCAGGCGTAGCATTAATAAATCCTTGTAACTTCACTACACGACGTACCCGACCTAACGTACCAAGCTCCGCTTTAACCGCAGCAAGAATTTCCAAACCTGTCTCTTTAGCAAATTGATAACCTTGCTCAGTTGAGTAATCTGCACCAATTTTTCCTTGAGGGCTCATTCCTTCACGGGCAAATGCCGAATAACCGGTAGGACCTTTACCTGATACGAACAATAAATTTCCGGAGCGAACGCAATTTGTGTAGTTACCTTGGGGCAATGACACTTCAGGCAACTCTAATCCCAGTTCTTTTAACCGCTCTCCAATGCGCATTAGTCTCTCCTTTTATGCCAAATAGTGATTTATATTCGCTCTAATACCCTAAATTATTTATCCTCTTTAGTTTTAATCACTTTTCTTAAATAGATCCAAAACCAGAGTTGACAGAAGAGATCTAAGTCACTATTATTCGCGCCCAGCAGCAAACGATTGCATTTTGAATCCGCTATTTTTATTAGTTAATATTCAATTTGTTACCTTATCGATATCTTAGCTGCAGGTCAGCTGATCTCGGTCAGTTGTCTTTCTTTTTTTCTATAAATAGAGAGACAAAAAAACTGAGATAATAACTATGACCACCAGCACAACAACTGCCATTCCTTCATCTGAATCACAAACGGCCTCATGGCAATCAAAAGCGATCATGAGTGTTGCTTTTTTGATGGCAACCACCTCTGTCGGCCCAGGCTTTCTAACCCAAACAGCCGTATTTACCAATCTGTACAAAATCGATATGGCCTTTCCAGTCCTGATCTCAGCATTTATTACTTTTGGTATCGTCATGAATATATGGCGTATTGTCGGTGTATCAGGTTTACGTATCCAAGATATCGCTAACAAGGTCGCACCCGGATTAGGCTATGTGGTGGGCATTTTATTAGCCTTGGGTGCTGTTGCGTTTAACTTTGGCAACGTGAGTGGATCCGCATTAGGTATAAATGTATTAACCGGTGTCGATACAACATGGGGTGCACTATTTACAGGTGGTCTAGGCTGTTTATTGTTTGTTTTGCACAACGCATCTAAACGCATGGATCAGATGGCTCGCTACCTAGGCTTATTTATGATTATCCTAATTGCCTATGTTGCTATGACCAGTTTACCACCAATGGGACAAACCCTTATTGCAGCCGTTGCACCTTCAGATATGAGCAATTTATTATTGCCAACCTTAACGATTGTAGGTGGTGCAGTAGGCGGTTACTATACTGGCGCTCAACGTCTGGTTGATATTGGCTTACAGGGTCAAAATAATGTAGATAACATTAAAAAAGCCGCTTGGGCAGGTATCTCGATTGCCGTTGTCATTCGTGTTTTACTTTTCCTCGCAATCTTTGGGGTGATTGCAACTGGTGCAGTATTAGATAAGGCTAACCCAGCAGCGGATGCATTTCGCCACGGTGCGGGTGATGTCGGTTACTTCATTTTTGGCTTAGTTTTATTTGTTGCCTCGATTACTTCGGTTGTGGGCAACTCATACATGGCAATTTCACTAATCAAAACGCTATTCCCAGTTGTTGCTCGTAATGAAAAACTTTGGTGTGTTGGCTTTATTATTATCACCAGTTTAGGCACTGTTATGATGAATATGCCAATTCTACTACTGATGTTAGCAGGCTTGGTAAATAGTATCATTTTGCCAATCGTATTAGGCTCAGTGTTAGCGGCAACCCGCCGAAAAGATATTGTTGGGGATTATAAGCACCCTATCCTACTCACCGCGATAGGTGCTCTGATAGTGGTTGTGATGGCCTTTGCAAGCTACACCAATATCTTAAACTTTATGACTAAATTCTTAGGGTAAAATTGAAGCTTACGTTTTTAATAAACTCGTAAAGTATAACTATGCCCGACCTAAAAAGATCGGGCATAGTTTATTAAATGGCTCATGAATTGTGCTAACTAAGGGACACAGATAACTAGATTAAGAAGCAATTGGTGCTGTTACTTCATCTTTTTTCACTTCAGCCACCAAACCTTCGGCATAAGCTTGGCGATAACATCCACTCATCTTAATCGCTAAGTACATATCAGAACGAATTGTGATACCACCATCGCCCATACTCATACCGGCTAATTCACACCACTTTTGTAACTGCCGCTTACGACCTGCAAGAATTAAGCGCATTCCTTTTCGTTTTAAGATGCCATGGATATCGTCCAAAACAGCCATAACACTCACATCCATATGGGTAAAACTTGCTACAGCATCAATAATGACACAGGTTGGCGGTGTTTCTTGTTGGCTTATCTGCTGCAATAATCGTCGTTTAAAATACGCAGCATTAAAATAGGTCAATGGCGAGTTAAAACGGTAAATAAACACCCCAGGAATGGCTG
Organism: Photobacterium damselae subsp. damselae; assembly: GCF_038086725.1. NCBI lineage: Bacteria > Pseudomonadati > Pseudomonadota > Gammaproteobacteria > Vibrionales > Vibrionaceae > Photobacterium > Photobacterium damselae. The sequence goes on along the minus strand of NZ_CP146970.1, from coordinate 1,319,138 downwards.
CCGCTTTATCGCTATCATCTAAGCTCCGCAGAACCCCTTTATCATCCAGACCCATGGTTTGATCGCTTGGACGCATCACAACTCGAATAAACTGAAACAGCCCCAATAATACCGCAAGAGTAATCCCTGGAATTACCCCGATAATCAATACCGCAATAAAGGTAATAGTTGCTAATAAAAATGCATCTCTATCACGGGTTTTAAGTGCCCACATACCAATAAAATCGAGTAATGAGATAGAAGATATCACCAAAATCACCCCTAATGCTGCATGAGGGATATAGCGTAATGGCTCATAAACAAATAGAGCAATAACACCTATAACAATTGCTGCAATAATAGATACTAGCTGTGATTTGCCACCACTAGCATCGTTTACGGCTGTCCGAGAGTCTGCACCACTAATTGCAAAGCCTTGTGAAAGAGCAGAAGCCAAGTTTGCAATACCTAATGCTCGAAACTCTTTATCTGCATCAATTTCATAACCATTACGTGCAGCAAAGCTTCGTGCTGTTAGCATCATGCTCACAAAACTGACCATAGCAAGGTTTAACGCTGGCATCACTAATTCACGAGTTAAACCTAAATCAAATACTGGCAATGAAAATGTTGGCAATCCTCCCTTAACATCACCTAAAATTGCGATGCCATACTGATCAAGATGCAAAATGAAGACAGCAAAAGCCGCAATGGCAATCGCTAACATCGCAGCAGGCCAAGTTGGTTTAAATCGTTTAAATAGTAAGTAAACTAATAGGGTAAATGCTGCGATTCCAACGGTAGGCCAATGGATAGAAGCAAGATAATCGGGTACAGCATAGATTCTTTCAAGCAAGTGCTTCTCTTCAAACTTCACTCCCGTAATTTTGGCAAACTGCCCCACAATAATTGTTATCGCAACACCATTTAATAATCCCATTAAAATCGGACGAGAAAGAAAATCGGCCAAAACCCCTAATTTAAACCGACTAGCAATAAGACACCACAGCCCCGTCATAATCGTCATGGTGACAACCAATTGAAGATGCTTAACACTGTCTCCTGCCGCAAGGGGCGTTACAACCGCAGCAATAACAGCACACGTTGCAGCATCAGGCCCAACGATAAGTTGACGTGATGTTCCAAAAAATGCGTAGGCAATCATTGGTAATACACACGCATACAGACCCGCAATTGCATTTACACCAGCAAGTTGGGCGTAAGCAATCGCAACAGGCAGTGCAACCGCAACTACAGACAGCGCAGCCCTTAAGTCATCAGGGAACCAACTTCTATCGTACTTTTGCAAAGATTTCAGACCTGGAATCAAATCGTGTATTTTGAGAGAAAAAGAGTGACTCACTTATCGTCCTTTTAAAACCGATTAGTTATATCGTTAAAGTACTAGGTTTAATGAGAATAATTCTAATTGGAAATAGAATTAAAAGAAGTGGGTATATGACATTTACAGCAAATTATTACGTATTCTTATCCCTAGTGATGAATAGAGCAAGCAAATTGTATATAAAACAGCCTAATCTTGGGTGAATTATCAAACAAAAGAATTTCTTTTTTTGTGGATATAAAATACAGCCTTTTAAAAGCATTCAGTTTACTAACATTATGATGCTAAGTTATTTTCTTAAATCCCCTCTCATTTAGATAAGCTTTAGTTGTTCTTTTTCAATTGGTTACATTTTTGATTTAGATCAATAAATGTTATTTTAGATTCATTTCTTTGATTTAAGTCAATGCAAAACTATTCTATTTACCTACAAAGCACTAAATTAGCAATTTTATTTACCAAATGTGATGGTTATCACAGAGCGTGAAATACATATAATCCGCATCAATAGAACAGCTTTATCTAACCAGATTACAACGTATCGCTCAGCCCCTATAAGCCAACCAAATAAATTAAAAATGGCTATAGAGAAAATAAAGTCAGCCCTACCGCCGAGGTTTAGTGATACACCGTTGAGTTTTCTTACTGAAGATCTCAACACTTGATAACGAGCCAAAAATTTACCGTAAGAGCTTGTTATTGGTAACCGAATTTAACTCTTTTTTGATTTAGGCGTTAGCCGGCACTGAACTCAGTGCTTATGTGAGGAATTCGTCATGTCACGAATCGTAATTGTTGGCGGTGGTGCTGCAGGTATCGAGCTTTCAACCCTATTAGGTCGCGCAGTTCGTAAAGAAGATGAAGTGATCTTAATTGAACCAGAAACTCATCATTACTGGAAACCTCGTTTACACGAAATCGCAGCAGGTACTTTTGATAGTGATTTAGATACTGTTTGTTACTTTACTCATGGTGCTAAACATGGATATCAGCATTATCAAGGGGCTATGACCAATATTGATCGTAACAACAAACAAGTTATTGTACGTCAACCAGATGGTGCAGAAAGCTTAGTAGATTACGACTATCTTGTTATTGCAGTTGGTGCGGTAAGTAATGATTTCAACACTACTGGCGCTCGCGACCACTGTTTATTCTTAGATTCTGCAGTTCAAGCTCGTAAAGCGTGGCACCAAATCAGCCACCTGCTACGCTCAGGTCACGATCACGCAATTAATATCGTTGGTGCAGGTGCAACAGGTGTTGAGCTTGCGGCTGAGCTGGCTCGCGTTAGCCAGAAACTTCAACGTTATAAGGCCGCAAAACTGCATATCAATTTAATTGAAGCAGCACCTCGCGTATTACCAAACTGCCCTGAAAAGATGTCGGATAAAGCACTTAAAGAGCTAAATCGCAATAATATTAACGTACTTGTTGATACTCGTATTAGTGAAGTTACTGCTGAGGGTATGACAACATGTGATGGTCAAACACTAAATGCTGACGTTCAATTTTGGGCTGCTGGTGTTAAGGCGCCAGATTGGCTTCGCGGTTTAGGTGACTTTACATACAACCGAATGAACCAAATTGAAGTTAATATGAATTTAACTACAACGGTTGATGATCATATTTTCGCACTTGGCGATTGTGCCGCAATTCCACAGCCAGACGGTTCGTTTGTTCCACCTAAGGCTCAAGCCGCTAACCGAGCAGCAGTACACTTAGCGAAAAGTTTAAGTGGTATGCTTCGTGGTAAAGCACTAACCGATTTTGTATTTGAAGATAGCGGTATGATTGTTGCAGTGGGTCACCACTTTGCTGTTGGTGCTTTAATGGATGGCAAACTGGTACTTAAAGGCCGTTTGATCCGCCGTTTATACGATACTATTTTCCGATTACATCAACGTACGGTTTCTGGTGTCTTTAACGTATCTCGCTTAATGATCACAAAACGACTTAAATCCGTGTTCAAACCCGCTAGTATGTAATTCATTACAATTGTAGAAAAAAGGCGCTATATCTTAGGATTTAGCGCCTTTTTTGTATCCAAATTCATCCCCGCCTTCTTCATGCCTTGATTGTTGATCACCAGTAATAATCAATTTCAAAAATACCGTATTATCAAAAAATAAGAAATAACTATACTAGCCGCACTTAGTTAATTTGAATGGTTAATGGGCATAGTTAATACCCCATCAACATAATCATTTTCAAGCTCAGATCGACTCCGAGCATATCAATAAGGTAACAACATTATGTCACGAATTGTCGTTGTCGGTGGCGGAGCCGCTGGACTTGAACTTTCGACTCTATTAACTAAATCGGTTCGTAAAGAAGATGAAATCGTTTTAGTTGAACCAGAAACTCATCACTATTGGAAACCTCGTTTGCATGAAATTGCGGCTGGTACTTTCGACAGTGAATTAGATACTGTGTGTTACTTCACTCATGGTGCTAAACACGGCTATCAGCACTATCAAGGTGCAATGAAAGATATAGACCGAGTCAATAAAACAATTACGGTTCAACGCCCAGATGGTACTGAATCAGGGATAAATTATGATTATCTGGTTATTGCCATTGGTGCTGTTAGCAATGACTTTAGAACAACAGGCGCACAAGATCATTGTTTGTTCTTAGATTCAGCAAGCCAAGCTCGTCAAGCGTGGAACCAAGTGAGCCAGTTACTTCGATCTGGCGATGAACACGCGATTAATATTGTTGGCGCAGGTGCAACAGGGGTTGAACTCGCGGCCGAATTAGCTCGTGTAAGCCAAAAACTACAGCGTTATAACGCCGCTAAATTACATATCAATTTAATTGAAGCCGCTGACCGTGTGTTACCGAATAGCCCAATCGCGATGTCCAGCAAAGTACTCAAAGAACTACAGCGTAATAACGTCAATGTTCTTCTAAATACTCGGATTGCAGAAGTTACTGATATGGGAATGAGAACCTCTGATGAGCAATTCTTACATGCAGATGTTCAATTTTGGGCCGCAGGGGTAAAAGCCCCAGACTGGCTTAACGGAATGGGTGGATTGCAATATAACCCATTAAATCAAATAAAAGTACGAGCAAACTTAACAACCACCGAAGACCCAAATGTATTTGCCTTAGGTGATTGTGCATCGATTCCGCAAGCTGATGGTTCATTTGTACCACCAAAAGCACAAGCGGCTAATCGCGCAGCGGTACATTTAGCAAAAAGTCTCGGTGACATGTTAAAACGCGGTTACCCACCGACTGATTTTGAATTTAAAGATAGTGGAATGGTTGTCGCTGTAGGCCATCACTTTGCTGTCGGCTCTTTTGCCCCAGGTTCAAAACTGGAAGGTAAATTAGTTTTGCAAGGACGCTTAATCCGTCGTTTATACGATACGATTTTTCGCCTTCATCAACGAACTGTCACCGGTATGTTTACTGTTTCTCGCTTAATGATTACCAAGCGTTTGAAATGTGTATTTATGCCTAAGTAACAGAGTGTCACTTTTCAATCAAACCAATAACAACAGGCACAAAGAGAGTCAGTATCTGCTTACTCTCGCCATTAATTAATAATAGAAACAATAAATGAAGAACTTTTTATCTAAACTATTTTCAACATCGAAAGCTATTAATATGACTACATCAAAATTTAATCTGCACCCAGCTCTAAACCAAGGATTTGCGGCTACACAAGCTAACTTTACTGGAGGCCTATTAAGCTGCAAATGTAAAACTCATCAAGTTACGGTAAAACTAACAGCACAAACGGCACATAACCATGCTTGTGGTTGTTCAAAATGCTGGAAACCAGAGGGCGCTTTATTTTCTCAAATCGCAGTAGTACCGAGCGACAAACTCACCGTTATTGCTAATGCTAACAAACTTCAAGTTGTAGACACTGCAGCCGTGATTAAGCGCCACGCATGTAAAGAATGTGGTGTTCATATGTTTGGTCGTATCGAAGACTCTAATCACCCATTTTATGGCTTAGACTTCGTTCATACTGAACTGTCTGAGCAAAATGGCTGGACTGCTCCATCTTTTGCCGCTTTCGTTTCTTCTATCATCGAAGCTGGCACAGATCCAAAAGATATGGATGCTATTCGCAGTCAGTTTGCAGAAATTGGTCTACCAACTTATGACTGCTTATCTCCTGCACTAATGGATGCAATTGCAACCCATGTGTATAACCAAAACCATAAGTAATTTGGTTATCGTCTAAGGGGATAAGAATTTCTATCTCCTTTGCTTCAGCCTTGGTTGATACCTAACGTCAAAGAGCTAGCGATTATCTCACGTTGTTTGTATTGAACTTATATCAGTGACGATACTCTGAATCCAATTTCTTAAGACCAATTGGATATATAGCCAAGGCTGAACAAGAAAAGGCTTTACTCGAAATAAAACGTTTTCTTGTTCATTGCTAATGGTTTTCACGCCATTAATTCTCTTATCTGTGCTTAGGCACGAACCTTCTTGTATTGAGGATGGCACTTGCCACGCTCTGGGATAACACTCAGAGCGTTTTTTTATTTGCCAGCAATGATGACCCAATTAGCTATACTCAAAAATGCATGAATTATGCAAATTAAGAATATCCACCTTCACAAAAACAATAAACAAACCATACAAAAATGGTAAACTATAACATGTAAGCATAAGTCAGCTTTATCTATTTACGTCATTCGACAAGGTAGAAAAACAACAATAACAACTAGAGAATATTAATGAAACGCACCATTTTTAAGTCCTTACCGTTCCAATTACTGATTGCAGCCGTTGTTGCATGGGGCGTAGTACAAATTTTACCTATCAGCTCTGAGTTTGTTCAGTCTAGCTGGTTTCAGTTAATTATGATGTTCAAGACAACCTACATTGGCTTGTTAAAAATGGTGGTGGGCGCTGTCGTATTACTGTCTCTTTTACAAGGGATAACCAGTATTGGTTCAACCGTTAAATTAAAATCTCTCGGTGCTAAAACCATTGCTTTTTATTCATTAACTTCTATTTTAGCCATCTCGCTGGGCTTAGGAGTATCCTTGTCCCTGCCGCCATGGCCTCAATTGATTGATCCAAATACCGTTGCGCTTGGTAGCAATGTCACTCTAATTGATAGTAGTTCATCATCAGGTGGAGCCATTGTTGAAAAGCTCTTTAAAATGGCCTTGGTAAATCCATTTCAAGCCTTAGCAACAACCAACTTACTGGGTATTGTGGTCTTTGCCCTTCTATTTGGTATTGCACTACTTGCCACTTTACCGGAGAAACACCCAGTATTTGAGGTTATCAACGGGCTTAATCACAGCTTAAATCGACTGGTTTCTGCCATTATTAAGCTAGCGCCTTTAGCTGTATTTGCCATCGTTTTTGAATTTACCTTAAAAAGTGGCAACGCATTATTTGGCGAATTAGCTCGTTTTGCTCTTTTAGTCTTTACCTTAACACTCATTCATGGCGTGATTGTCTTACCGAGCATTGCTAAATTAGCAACTGGGATCTCATTTAAAAAGTTGTTCAGAGCTTTATCTGCTCCAATGGCCATGGCATTTGCAACGTCATCTAGCTCAGCCACACTACCTCTTTCAATGCAAACAGCTGAGAATGAATTAGATATCTCACAGTCCACCAGCAGTATGGTGTTGCCATTAGGCTCAATTATGAATATGGATGGAACCGCTCTCTTTGAAGGGGTTGCCGCTATTTTTCTTGCTCAGCTATACGGTATCGATCTGGGAACAACTGGCCTGATTATGATCTTTATTATGGCGATGGTCTCTTCTATTGGAGCACCAGGAATGCCATCAGGATCCATGTCTGGAATGCAATTGGTTATGCTTGCAGCTGGTATTCCACTAGAAGCTATTGCAATTTTATTACTGATTGAACGCCCTCTTGATACCTTCCGTACTGCGGTGAATGTTGAAGGTGATTTAATTGCCGCACTTGTGGTTGATAAATGGCAAAATAAAACTTCCGCTTAATCGATTAATTAAAAATTGGTGAGCTATTCATAAAAAAACAGAGCCACTCAATACCTTTATATTGAGTGGCTCTGTTTTATCAAATCAAGAATATCGACGATTTAAAGCATTCTAGAACGAGCTTTCGCAATCACAATTAAACGGTTCGCAAGCACTTTTTGTTTTGTGCTACCAACAGTTTGAATTTCCCTTAATAATCGAGCCAGTTCTGTCTCAAAATATTTCTGTTTTTTGGTGCGCATGAGCGTCCGTATAAGCTTATCTGCATTCTCTGGCAATGGCTGATTTAACGCCCACTCATAGCTATATTGCTGATACGCACCGTCGCTAGATGGTAACTCTATTTCTCGTTCTTTTGGCGGTTGAGCCATATTGTCTAATCGTCCTAAACGCTGGTAATAACCATACACAATAGGCGATTTATGATGAGGTAATTCACCCTCTTGATACAGTTTCTCTCCAACCGTTTGGGCAACATCCACTTTTGACTCTAAAACAAATTGACTGGCGTTTTTGTTGGCGCGAACGTAACTCTCTTTTTTCTTTGGCTCAACCGTATAGTAGACGCGAGCAACATCTTTCGCTCGTGTCATGGCAACATAGGCTAAGCGGCGCTCTTCTTCCGTATCAGCGGCTAATCCAGCACTAGAGCGATTCATATACGGAAAGGCATCTTTATCCCAATATGGCAGATAAACTTGGCTAAACTCACACCCTTTAGCGCGAAAAATTGTGGTGACCTGTACCCCATTGATATTTGGCTGCTGGGCTTGATGTTGATCATGATGAGTCGATTGCTGTGTATAATATTCAAAATATTGAAGCGCTTTCTCACAATGTTGATCCATAGACTCAAGCACTGTTTCTACACTGTCTAATCGTTCAACCGCTTCTTCAATTTCAGATGCCGTAGCCTCCGTTTTCCAAATCCAATTATCTAACTGGCTCTCTTTACGGTACTGACGATACACATCAAGCGCTTTAAATTGCCCTTTACGACGCAAAGTAATCAGTAACTCGACTCGATCAATAAACGAATCTAAATTCAACGCTGAATAAATTTTCTCTGCTTTTGTTACATAAGCTCGCCACTGCTCTATTGGTCGATTCGCTAATTCATCACACAGAGGCTTAAGATCTTTATTGGGAACATAACAGTGTGGAAATGCCATGATATTAAAGAGAAAACTAGAGCGCTGCTGCGGTGACTGTTGCTCAAAACGCCCGATAGCAAAACCTAAAATATCCATCAGCAACCGGACTTCCCGACTATGACCCAATACCGAAGGCACTGGCATTTGATAAGGGATCTTTTTGGTCAAAAATGCCAATTCAAATAACAGTGTTTGCGACCAACGACGAACCAAGATTGCCACATCTTTAGCTTGGCCACCTTGTTCTAAAAACTGCTGAATAGACTGCGCAATTTCACCAACTTGGCGCTCAGAACCAACCACTTCAATTTGGGTATCAGAAACTGACTCATGAGATACCGTTTGAAAGTCATGAAAGCGATTTCGGTTATTCGATATCAAGTGGCTAGCGGCAAGCGCTAAACTGTGTCCAAAACGGAATGTTCTCGATAAGCTATAGGTTTTTGCAGGCGCAAAGTCTCGTTCAAAATTGAGCATAAACTGAGGGGCACTGCCTCGCCATTTATAGATACACTGATCGACATCACCAACAGCAACTAACTGAGACTGAGGACCAAGTAATTGCTTTAGTAATTGATATTGAGCCGTATTAATATCTTGAAATTCATCGACAACAATAAAGCGACACTGTTGATGATAGTATTGTCTTATCGCTTCATTATTTTGAAGTAACTTAACGGTTTCAACCAACCAATCATCAAAGAAAAGTAATTTCCGCTCTTGACGTAACGTTTCAAAATTACGAAATGCTTCAATAATAAATTGATACTCACTACTAATATCAGAAAGGTCAAATACCTCTTTTGGTGGCAGCATATAAGCTTTAACCAATCCAATGAAATTCATTAGCAGTTCAATTGTCTTCGGATCTTTATAGGTCTGCTGCTTTTGATAAGACTTTTCTTGAGCTCCCATCTGACGCAAAACTTGTTTAGCAAGCGTCTTATCACTTTCACCTTGCTGGAAATCGACTTGGTAACCCGTTTCACGTAAATAACCCGTGTGACGCAAGAGCTGATAACAAAAACTGTGAAAAGTATGAACAGGCACCTGCTGCTCAATACCGATACCTTGAAGCTTTTGTTTAAAGTCATTGCGGATATCACGGTTAAACATCAACACCAGCATATTATTCGCTGGAATTTGTGCCAATTTATGCTGAATAAGTCCAACTAAGGTGGTTGTTTTACCTGTACCAGCACCTGCTACACATAGAGCATTACCTTGCTCATGGTGAATAAAAGCAATTTGTTCAGGGGTAAAACAACTCATAATAATAAAGCTCTAAATTAAACATTTTTTGATGCAGCATCATACCACAGCCAAGACCATCACAATGCTCGCTTTTACATTCATGTAACTGGGTATATCTCATCATCAACCAACAAGAAGCAATCCCCGCTTCATAACCCCGCAAATAAATGTGACCAAATACTCATTTTGATGAAACATTAATCGTTCGTTACACTTTAATTGTCGAATGAAGCTAAATAGATTGCGAAACGAAATATTTTACGCTAATTACACTGTATAAAACCACAGTTGTTTAAGAGTATTTTTATTTGTGGCAAATTTTACAACCCATTTCACCGTAGCGGCCGTGGTTAGTGGTGTGGCAGCAGCAGCGTTACTCTCCGCCGAACATGTAATGCCAGTAACGGCCATCTGGTTAGCATTTCTTGGTACCATGGGCGGCTTATTGCCCGATATCGATTCAGATCATTCCACATCGATGAAATGGTTATTTACACTGCTGGCTAGTTTTAGCTGTTTTATCTTGCTCTGTCATATCTACTCACACGTCACTATGTTAGAGCTTTTATTTTATATCGTAGGGCTATTCATCATTGTTCAAGTTATTATCAAAGCTTGGGTACAGAGAATCACTATACATAGAGGTTGCTGCCATTCTATCGCCTTTGTTACCTTATTGGCGCTATGTGTTACACATTTAGCAAGCTTACTCGGTTACAAAAATACCTTTAGTTGGCTATCTGGAGGCTTTGTTTTATTAGGGGGTTTAGTCCACTTAATTTTAGATGAGATTTACAGCGTAGATTTGGCAAACAAGCGCATTAAGTCATCATTTGGTAGTGCCCTTAAGCCTTTTTCTTTGAGCAATCCATTTATTAGCTTGGCGCAAGTGACGGCAATTGTGCTGTTACTGTATTCAGCACCACCAGCCCATTCAACCATACGCTTGCTCAGCCATTGGCAGCATTTTCATTTCAGTCCATCATGGCTAAATATTGACCAAGCTCAATACTGGCTTAAGGATGTACTAAATTCCACAGCAGATAAAATCAAAACTGTTCATATTCCATCGATTTAGCACATAAATCATCAAGATAGATTTTATATACTGGAGCCATTGTTCATAACCTGAATAATGGCTTTTTCTTTACAACACACCACCGCGCAAACGTTTGCTATTTTTAACAAAGCGAGTATGATGCAGGCCATAACCAAGGTTAATCTCCACAACCTTAGAGGTTAACCGTTGAAATTTATGTTTCATGCTTTGATATAGGGATTTCACCATGAGCCTTGCTGATCAAGTTCTTGCTGTCAACGATGACCTACCCATTCGTACTAATCAACCAGTCCATAGCGGTAAAGTTCGTTCTGTCTATTGGTTAACACCAGAAGATAGTCGTCGCTTAATCCAAGAGAAAAATTATAACGTTCAACCCGATGCCGAATTGGCTATTATGGTGATTAGCGATCGTATATCAGCATTCGATTGTATCTGGCATGCCGAAGGAGGACTCAATGGTGTACCGGGAAAAGGAGCGGCATTAAACGCAATTTCAAATCACTGGTTTAGCCTCTTTAAACAACACAATCTTGCTGATAGCCATATTCTTGATATTCCTCACCCTTTTGTTTGGATTGTACAAAAAGCTAAGCCAGTCAAAGTAGAAGCTATCTGTCGTCAATATATTACAGGCTCCATGTGGCGAGCTTATGAAAAAGGTGAACGTAATTTTTGTGGCATTGAATTACCAGAGCGATTAGAAAAAGATCAAAAACTGCCTGAGTTACTTATTACCCCATCAACCAAAGGGATTTTAACTGGTATTCCTGGTGTGCCTGAAGTCGATGATGTTAACGTCACCCGCCAAGATCTTGAAAATAATTTAGCCGCATTTAATTTCCAAGATAAAGCCGATATAGCAACTTATGAACATATGCTAAAAGCCGGATTTACGGTGATAAGCGATGAGCTCAAGCAATTAGATCAAATCTTTGTTGATACTAAGTTCGAGTTTGGCTACGTCACAGATGCTAATGGAAACGAAAAATTAATTTATATGGACGAAGTTGGTACACCTGACTCTTCTCGCATTTGGGATGGTACTGCTTACCGTAATGGCAAAATTGTTGAAAACTCCAAAGAAGACTTTCGCCAAGTATTATTAAACTATTTTGATGACCCTGATATTCTGCTAAATAAAGATCGCATGGATGAGCGTTTTGCATTAGCACGGGATAATGCTTTACCTCAAGAGACTTTAATGGATATCTCGCGTATCTATATTGGAATTGCTGAAAAAATCACTGGACAGAAAATCATACTCAGTCAGAACCCAAAACAAGAGATCATCAAGATCTTAAATGATCAGTACGGACTGATTGATTAATATTTTTTATTTTAATAAGAGGGATATCTTTCCCTCTCTTACTCTCTTACTCTCTTACTCTCTTCACTATATCCAAGACAGAGCTCAAACTATAAAACCTGTTACATAATAATTCATTTCTATTCATATATCACTTTGCCATACATGACTTATTCATAATGGAGAGCATCTTTACACCATGCCTCTTCAACACGTTAATATCGTAACAATTAGGTCTAAAAAACATACGATACATAGTTTAAAAACGCAGCATACATCACTAACACAACTGACTTATTTATTATTATTTTGTCATAATTTTTCATAACAATTTAACAATAAATCACATCATCGTTTTACATCAAAAAACCTTACAAATATTGCAATTACCCCATAAGTATTAATTGAATCTGAATAAACGAATACTTTATGATCGCAAAATAAATAGATTTATAAAAAATATGTCTACGTATTCATTTTCCCTTATTAGCAGGAGTTTCTTTATGAGCAGTGTTACTGATCAAAAAGACCAATCGACGCGCGGCCGCGAATGGAAGGCTTTCCTCTTCATCACAGTCTTTTTATTTCCCATTTTAAGTGTGATGGTAGTAGGTGGTTACGGATTCATTGTGTGGATGCTACAACTGTTTGTGTTTGGCCCTCCAGGCCATGGCATGTAAGTCAAGTACGCATTAGAAATCATTAGAGAGGCACATAATGAAAAACTTTCTTCGCAAAGCTTGGCAGACATTCTCTCGTCCAAGTGTTCATATCAGCTTAGGTGTATTAACCCTAGGTGGTTTTATTGCCGGTGTTATTTTCTGGGGTGGTTTTAATACAGCACTTGAAAAGACCAATACCGAAGAGTTCTGTGTGGGTTGTCACGCAGAAAACGTTGCACCAGAATTTGCCAACACCATTCATGACAAAAACCGCTCAGGTGTTCGTGCAACCTGTCCTGATTGTCATGTTCCACACGAATGGACAGCAAAAATTTCCCGTAAGATTCAAGCAAGCAAAGAAGTTTTTGCTCACTTTGCTGGATTTATTGATACACCAGAGAAATTTGAAGATCGCCGCTTAGTTCTCGCGCAACATGAGTGGGAACGTTTTAGTGCTAACGGCTCTCTTGAGTGTCGTAACTGTCACGACTATGACGGCATGGACTTTAGTAAGATGTCGCCAACAGCTCGTGTCCAAATGAAGAATGCGGCAGAACGAGATCAAAGCTGTGTTGACTGTCATAAAGGTATTGCTCACCACCTTCCAAAGAATATGGACAGCAGCGGTGGCTTAATTTCAGAGCTAGTAAACCTATCACACAACACTAAATATGCTGATGGCGAAACCGTATACAGCGTGCGTTACCTACCTGTGTATGAAGATAAAGATCTAAAGGTTGAAGCCGGTCTTCTTAACCCAGCATCAGGCGTAAAAGTTATCGCGCAAACCGACAAGGCTGTTGAAGTTGAAATTGCTGGTTGGCGTAAAGATAAAGGCTATGGTCGAGTTATTCAGGAAGATTTTGGTATGAATATCCCGGTTGCCTCTCTGGTTAAAGAATCAGCACAAAACGATCAAGTGGTTGATAAATACGAAGAGAAAGTTGACGACTTAACAGGTCTTCCATGGCAGCGCGTAACGGCTAAAGTTTGGATGCCTAAAGATTCTCTTGTTAACGACATTACTCCAGTATGGGAAAAGGCAAAATCGGCTTACACCACTAACTGTTCAGTATGTCACACCCAACCTGCGGAAAACCATTTCGATGCCAATACATGGCCAGGAATGTTCGATGGCATGCTAGCGTTCGTTAACTTCGATCGCGATAGTGAAGCCCTAGTTCGTAAGTATCTTCAAAAGCATTCTTCAGATTTTTCTGATGAGAAGCACTAAGGTTGATGGAGTAAATAACCATGTCTGTATCAAGAAGAAGTTTTCTTAAAGGCCTAACCATGACCAGTGCAGCTGGCGTGATTGGTCCTAGCCTACTGGCTTCATCTAAAGCCTTTGCTGTTGAAACTACAGGAACCTGGAAGTATTCAGGTTCTCACTGGGGTGCATTCCGCGCTCATATCTATGGTGGCCGAGTTCAAGAGATTGAAGCGATCGAAATAGATAAAAACCCGACCGAAATGTTAAAAGGCATTAAGGGCGTTATCTACAACCCTTCACGTGTTCGCTACCCAATGGTACGTCTCGATTGGTTGAAGAAAAACAAGTATAGCGGCGAAACACGTGGTAATAACCGTTTTGTACGTGTGACTTGGGATGAAGCTCTGGATCTGTTCTACCAAGAATTAGAGCGTATGCAAAAAGACTACGGTCCTTGGGCAATTCACGCCGGTCAAACAGGTTGGCGTCAAACAGGTCAATTCCACAGTTGTACTAGCCACATGCAGCGCGCAGTAGGTATGCACGGTAACTACATCACTAAAGTGGGTGACTACTCAACTGGTGCCGGCCAAACCATCATGCCATATGTGTTGGGTTCAACGGAAGTTTACGCCCAAGGTACTTCTTGGTCTGAAATTTTAGATAACACCAAGACATTAATCTTGTGGGCAAACGATCCAGTGAAAAACCTACAAGTTGGTTGGAACTGTGAAACCCATGAATCCTACCCTTACCTTGCTCAGCTAAAAGAAAAAGTAGCTAAAGGTGAGATCAAAGTGATCTCGGTAGATCCAGTTAAAAACAAAACCCAACGTTATCTTGATAATGAGCATCTTTACATTAACCCGCAGACCGATGTGGCGTTTATGTTAGGTGTGGCTCATACCCTATATAACGAAAACCTATACGATAAAGACTTTATCAAAATGTATTGCTTAGGCTTTGATGAGTTTATTGGTTACGTTAAAGGTGAGACCAAAGATAAAGTAGAAAAAACACCAGAATGGGCTTCGGCTATCTGTGGTGTTCCAGCGGACCAAATCCGTGAATTTGCTCGTCTATTGGTAAAAGATCGCACTCAGATCATGTTTGGTTGGTGTATCCAGCGTCAAGAACACGGTGAACAGCCTTATTGGATGGGAGCAGTGGTTGCGGCAATGGTTGGTCAAATTGGTTTACCAGGTGGCGGTATCTCTTATGGCCATCACTACTCAGGTATCGGTGTCCCATCAACAGGATTTGCCGCTCCTGGTGGCTTCCCTCGTAACGTGGATGAAGGCCATAAACCAAAGTGGGATAACAATGACTTTAATGGTTACAGCCGTACCATTCCAGTTGCTCGTTTTGTTGACTGTATTTTAGAGCCGGGGAAAGAGATCCAATACAACGGCTCTAAAGTAATTCTTCCTGGTTACAAAATGATGGTGATCAGCGGTAACAACCCATGGCACCACCATCAAGATCGTAACCGCATGAAGCAAGCATTCCAGAAGTTGCAAACCGTTGTGACTATTGATTATGCTTGGACTGCAACGTGTCGTTTTTCCGATATCGTACTGCCAGCCTGTACGCAGTTTGAACGTAACGATATTGATGTTATGGGTTCTTACAGTGGTCGTGGTCTACTTGCGATGCACAAACTGGTTGACCCACTCTATCAATCTAAAACCGATTTCGAGATCTTTACTGAGTTGACTCGCCGTTTTGGTCGTCATAAAGAGTACACTCGTGGTATGGATGAAATGGAATGGGTAAGCATGTTGTATAACGACTGTCGAGCAGCGAACAAAGGTAAGTTTGATATGCCTGAGTTTGATGTGTTCTGGCAGCAAGGTTTCCTAGACTTTGGTACGGGTCAACCTTGGGTTCGTCATGCAGATTTCCGTAAAGACCCAGAGATTAATGCCCTAGGTACACCATCTGGCTTTATTGAAATTTCTAGCCGTAAGATTGGTCGTTATAACTATGAGCACTGTCAAAATCATCCAATGTGGTTTGAGAAAACAGAACGTTCTCATGGCGGCCCTGGCTCAGATAAACACCCATTCTGGTTACAATCTTGCCACCCAGATAAGCGTCTGCACTCACAGATGTGTGAATCTGATGAGTTCCGTGCTACGTACACAGTACAAGATCGTGAACCTATTTACATGAACCCGAAAGATGCCGCGAAAAAAGGCATCAAAGCAGGCGATGTAGTGCGAGTGTTTAACGATCGCGGTCAACTATTAGCGGGTGCGGTATTATCAGATAGCTATGCCGAAGGTGTGGTGCGAATCGAAGAAGGCGCTTGGTACGGTCCTCTTAATGAGAAAATCGGTGCCATTGATACCTATGGCGATCCAAATACTTTAACAATGGATATCCCAAGTTCCGAGCTTGCTCAAGCAACTAGTGCACAAACCTGTCTGGTTGATTTCGAGAAGTTCCAAGGTAAACTACCACCTGTAACCTCATTTGGCGGTCCAATTGAAGTTAGCTAGTCAGTCAATCTGATTAAGCGCTAAAAAGGCCCGAGTTTTATATGAACTCGGGCCTTTTTGTATCAGCTAGATGTAACAGGATCACCCTCTTGGTCTGGATATCGCCCTGTTATTGATGATTTTTGAACTGCGGCATAACGCTTTTCCCAATAGGTAGCATTTTTAATCCGTAGCTTAATTGGGTTGAAGGTAAAGTCCGTCACCCCAGCGGCTTGTTGAGCCTCATAATCTCGCAAAGCAAAAATATGGTAATAAAAAAAAGCGCCCTATTTAACTTAGGGCGCAAAAAAGAAATGTCAAAACAGGAAATGGTATTTTCTAATTAATCATCTAACTCTTCTAACTCAATTTCACGAGCGATCTTTTGACCATTGCGAACAATACCTTCAATCTCAACTCGTTTACCTGTTAGTGTTGCTAGTGTTAAACGATCTTCATAACGAGTCATGTTATCTACATAAATGGTTTGTGAAGCGCCATTAAAGGTATCAAGTGTGATTGTAGAATTCATCACATTAGAAACGATTCCTTCAGCATCAAACTCATGCCAAGTGCCTTGCTCATGGTCACCATCGTGATCACGGTCAAATTCAATCTCTTTTGCCACACCATTAAGTGCCGTGACTTCAACCAACTCCCCCGTTTTTAAGTTGTTTCGCGATCCATCTTCAAAACGAGTTGAGTTGTCGATAACAAATTGACCACGAGCATTTAGGGTAAATAACGTCTTTTCGTTGTTAATCCAGGTTACTACACCCTCAATTTCTGCATCATCAAAGTCTTCATTATCGTCATAGTTATCAACTTCAACTTCTGTAGCAACGAAAGCACCATCTATCATCTCCCCCGTTACTTCAACCCAATCACCATTACCAATCGTTGGTTCTAACTGAATATTTGCATAATCTACGACGACCTGACCCAGCTTAAATGTAGATGCCGCAGAATCTAACTGAGATAAAGTACCCTCTAACTCATACTTACCAGCAAGGTCAGTATTCTCAACTTCAATCACCGATAAAACTTTATAACCCACTCCAGTTTCGGTCGCCATCGGTAGTGCAGAAACCATCACCCAATCATTAATTTCTATTTCTTTATTTAATTGAGCAAAAGACAACTCCACCCCATTAACGGTAAAAGTGTTGGTTGTATGATTAACTGCTGTCACTTTACCTAATAATGTTGGATCTAGAAAAACGGTAGCGCCAGCCCTTGCCACGTCAGAAACCTGCACCATCATTTGTGGTTTTAATACAGAAACGCCGTCAGCCAAAGGAGTATTTGCATAATTCACACTAGCTACTTGGTAAGAACGACCATTAACAATGATATTACTGCCATTTACTTTATCAATTGTACCTTCTACTAATGCTGGCTTTGTCTCTGGTTTAATATCAGGTTTTGGGGTTGAGCCACTATCACTACTTCCACCGCCACCACATCCAGAAAGAATAAGGCCAATAATCGTAACTAGTGCTAACTTTTTCATGCTAAACCTTTTTATTTAAAGAATAATATTGTTATCGCAGGTATATTAAGCGGGCATTCGTGAAGTGATCGTGAAGAAACGTGAAATATTTTTATGAAAGTACTAATTGTTGATGACAACCATAATATTGCCGAGACCATTGCTGACTATCTTGAACTTGAAGGTATGACGATTGACTGTGCTTATCATGGTGAAGCTGCGCTAAATTTGGTTAAAGAAAATCACTATGATGTGATTATTATGGACATTATGATGCCTAAATTAGATGGCATTAATGCAGTAAAGAAATTACGGGAAGAACAGTTTTGCAACACCCCCATTCTCTTTTTAACCGCCAAGGATCAGTTAGAAGATAAAATTGCGGCATTTAAAGCCGGTGGCGATGACTATCTACTCAAGCCTTTTGCAATGGAAGAGCTCTGCTTACGCCTTTATGCATTAAGTAACCGCGGTCCTCGACAGGATATTGGAGAACTCAAGTTTGCCGACATCACCATTAATACACGCACTGATGAAGTTAAACGCGCCGAAACTGAGATCAAACTCAGTCGAATTCAACTTAAAATTCTCAAATTACTTATGCGACAAGCTCCTAGCATAGTATCACGCCAAGAGGTAATCGAATCGATTTGGGGTGATGAAACTCCGTCCAGTGATGCTCTTCGCAGTCATATATATGGTCTTCGTAATGCCCTAGATAAGGGGTTTGAAACATCAAGGTTAGAAACAATCCATGGTCAAGGCTACCGCATCAAAGATTAGACAATATCCAAGTCTCTACCGCAAAGTTCGCTGGAGTTTTGGTGCAATGACATTTGTGATGTTTGCTCTGTATTGGGGCGTGATTTATATCGCAGAAAACCAGTTAGAGGTGATCAGTCTCCACCACTGGCTCGATACCGAAGCGACCCGGTATGTAATGGATTATCAAACAGACCAAGAGCAAGCAGCCCTTCCTAATAAGTCTGAATTTTCAACTTATTGGAGTGAGCAACCCATGCCAAAATGGTTGGATGGTTATAATAAACCAGGTTTTTATGAACATCTGTTAGGGGATGAGGATAAGCATTTTATTGTATTAAAACACCCATCAGGTAATGGTTTACTCTATTTAGTATTCCAAGACGATGCCGATGACTACCTTGATAGCTATGAAGATAACTTGCACTATTTTACCTTCTTCTTTGGTGGGCTTATCACTTTAGCCATGGCGTTATATGGGGTATATTTTGTACGTACCCTCTCAAAACCTTTTGCAACTATCGAAGAAAAAATCAGTCAAATGCAACCTGACCAACCAGCCTTTTCTGTCGATAGTCAATACAGTGAAACCCGCCACATAGAGCAAGCACTTCTTGATAGCAAAAATAATATTGCTGGATTTTTTCAACGAGAGAAAGAGTTTAGCCGTTTTGCTTCTCACGAACTGCGTACGCCTATTATGGTGATTAAAGGATCTGCCGATTTACTCAAAAAAGTCCCCAATCAGCCACGAGTTGCGCTCAAGGCTATCGATCGGATGCAACAAGCTAGTGATGAAATGCGTATCTTAACTGAGACTTTTCTCCTACTTGGTAAAGAGCATATTGATAACCATTATTATGGTGAATTCAGTCTAGATAGTGCTTTATATCAACAACTTGAGCTTCTAGAGCCCCTATTTGCTAAGCAAGATTCTGGCTATCAGTTAGAGATAAAAAATCCTATCACAGCCTATGCACCAGAAAGTTTTATTACTATTGTTATAAACAATCTGATCAAGAATGCATTTAGCTACAGTATCGGTGATATTCATATTTCACTGGATGCCGAAACATTAACGATCACGAATCGCCATGATGGACATGAGACCTATAATGCAGGTTATGGCTGCGGGCTGGTTATTGTTGAGCGTATTTGTGAACGGATGGGTTGGCAATTTTCAGCGACTGATACTGGCACCCAATTTGCAACAGAGATTCAATTCCACAATAGAAGTTAAAAAACTGGAGGAATAAATATGAAGATCTGTCATTTTTTGCCAAGCCGCAACAGTACTATTTTTATTCCTCTTTTGGTTCTTTGGCTTACCGGATGTACCTCTGTTCCACAACAAGTTTCTCCTGTTACTGCTTTTGAACTCAATCGCTATATGGGCACTTGGTATGAGATAGCCCGCCTTGACCACAGTTTTGAACGTGGGCTTTCTAATATCTCAGCCACTTATCATCTAAAACGCGATGGCAGCGTCGAAGTCATTAATCGAGGTTTTGATATCGAAGATAAAGAATGGAGTGAAGCCATAGGTAATGCCAAAATGGTCAAAGATATTCATACAGGGCACTTTAAAGTCTCATTCTTTGGCCCATTCTATAGTAGTTATGTTGTCTTCCACTTAGAGCCTGACTATAGTGCCGCGCTCGTTAGTGGTTATAGTAACGACTATTTTTGGATTTTATCGCGCACACCAAGCCTACCTAAAGAGAAGATTAACCACTATTTACAGTTAGCAAAACAACATGGCTTTGCGACCGACCAACTCATTTATCCATCACAAATTCAAAATAGAAAAAAGGTGAACCAAATGGCCCACCTTTACAGTACACGTTAAGCAATCGCACCTTTATCCCAGCGTACTTGATGATCGTCAGTTCGCTGCCCTCTTAGCACTTGTTTATGGTATTTAGCCACGACAGAACGATGAGCAATACTGATTAATGTAGTCTGGGGTAACTCATCAAGCAGTAACTGATACATACGCGCCTCAGTCTCTTCATCGAGAGAGGCTGTAGCTTCATCCAAAAATAACCATTTAGGTTGTTGGATAAAAGCACGCAATAAAGCGACTCGTTGCTGCTCACCTGGAGACATCACATGAGCCCAATTATGTCGCTCAGAAAGAACGTCAACAAAACGGCTTAACGAACATTTGTGCATCCATTCCACTAGAGTAGCATCAGAGATCAGAGTATCTTTTTGAGGATAGAGTAAAACATCTCTTAATGTTGCAATAGGTAGATAAGGCCTCTGAGGTAAAAATAGTGCATCGTTATTACGCTCTACTTCACCTTGTGAAAATGGCCAAATACCTGCGATGGTTTTCATTAAACTGCTCTTACCTAAACCAGAAGGGCCAGCAATTAATGTGTGCTCGCCTGCGGCAATAGATAAGTTACCCAGAGTAAATAAAATTTCTTTATTAGGTAACCCAACAGAACACTGGTTAAGCGTTAAGTGGTCTTGATTTGAAAGTTGGATATGTAATTGGCTCTTGATTGTTTGCTCTCTCGCTTCAATCATATGCTCATGATAAGTTGTTAAGCGATCGACACTGGCTTTCCAGCTTGCGATAGAAGCATAAGAGTTAACAAACCAGCTCATAGCATCCATAACTTGACCAAAAGCATTCACGATCTGCATCATCCCACCCAGTTTGATCGCACCAGAGAAAAAACGGGGAGCGGTGATAACCAGAGGAAAAATAGATGCAATTTGCGAATAGCCACTATTAAAGCCAACCATCTGCTTTTGCTTTCGCATAATTTTCCAAGTGTTTTTCCAGACTGAATCAAACTTTAATTCAAGTTCTTGTTGTTCAGTTTTCTCACCTTGATAAAGCGCCACCCCTTCTGCGTTTTCGCGCAAACGGATCATAGAAAAACGAAGATCAGCTTCAAACTTTTGCTGCATAAAATTCAAACCAATTAATGGCTTACCTATTTTATGCATAATCCAACTACCAATGCCAGCATACAATAAAGCAGCCCATACCATCGCCCCAGGGATTTCAATATGATGGCCGAGCAAGTCAACACTCATACTGCCTGATAGACCCCATAAAATGGTAATGAACGAAGCTAGTGTTACAACGGAATTCAACAGCCCTAGAGCTAATCCTAATGTGTCACTGGTAAATTGATTGATGTCTTCTGAAATACGTTGATCCGGGTTATCTGTTTTGCCGTGTTCCAACTCTAATTGATAATAAACACGATGAGATAACCAATCTGAAAAATACACTTGTGTTAACCAACGACGCCAACGAAGCTGAAGCATCATATTGAGGTAAATTCGATAGATAGCAATAATGATAAAACCTGCCGCTATCAATGAAAATTTAATTAATAGGTGGGTAAAAGCCGCTTTATCTATCTGCTGAAGGGCATTATAAAAATCTGCATTCCATTTATTTAGGATGACAGACATATAGACCATACCTAAATTGAGAATGACAATGGCAAATAATAAACCGCGAGCAATCCATTTTTCTTCAGATTGCCAATACGGTTTTGCTAACTGCCACACTTTACCTAAAAAGTGACGGGAACTCAGTTGGACTGAATCAGTCAATTTCATGATACTCCTCTACCCTAACTACTCTCAAAGACTGAGAAGTTAGAGCAGCGGCACAAAACAAAGTTCGCATTAATACGCTTGAGACATAAAAAAACCGCTTAATCCAATGAATCAAGCGGTTTTGTGCGTATATATTCGCAATTCTAGGCGTGTTTTTTCTCAAACTCTGCCATAAAACGAACAAGAGCTTCAACGCCTTCATAAGGCATCGCATTATAAATAGACGCGCGCATACCACCTACAGCACGATGACCTTTCAGTGCTCGCAAGCCAGCTTCATCTGCTTCTTTTAAGAATAGTTCGTCTAATTCTGGATTTTTTAATTGAAATGGCACATTCATCGCAGAACGGTTATCAGGATGAACATTATTTTTATAGAAATCTGAATGATCAATAGCATCATAAAGCAACTTAGCTTTTACTTCATTGCGCTTTTGAATCTCAGCTACACCGCCGATACTCTTCAGCCACTTGAAAACTTCACCAGCTAAATACCACGCAAAAGTCGGTGGCGTATTAAACATTGACTCTTTATCAACAGCTACTGTGTAATCAAGAATACTTGGTAAGATCTGTTTTGCTTGGCCCAATAAATCATCACGAATGATCACGATAGTCAAACCCGCTGGGCCAATATTTTTCTGAGCGCCTGCGTAAATAACCCCGTATTTTGAAACATCAATTTGGCGAGATAAAATCACTGACGACATATCTGCAATAATCGGTTTATCCGTCACCGGTAAATCGCGGATCTCAATACCATCGATAGTTTCATTCGGACAAAAATGCACAAAGGCAGCATCATCTGATAAAGGCCATTGGTTTGCAGGTAAAATAGCGCGCTTACCGTCGCGTTCACAGGTAATATCAACCGCATTAGGCTGACAGTACTTACTCGCTTCTTCGACCGCACTGTGAGCCCAAAAACCACCATCCATATAATCAGCAGTTGTTGCATCACCTAGCAAGTTAAGTGGAACCGCCGCAAATTGGCCTCGAGCGCCACCATGCATAAACAGTACGTGATAATTATCAGGAATAGACAGTAAATCACGCAGATCTTTTTCTGATTGAGCGGCGATTTCTAAAAATGGTTTGCCACGGTGACTCACTTCCATCACAGAAGTACCCAAGCCATTCCAATCAACCAATTCTGCTTGGGCTTTTTTAATAACGTCTGCTGGCATCATTGCAGGGCCAGCACTAAAGTTATAAACCTTATCCATGATGTAGATATGCTCCTGCTATCAAAATAAACATAAAACTGCACTAGCACAGAAGTAGAAATAAACTGTGACTGTGATCTTCTTTATCACTTTTTACACCTTTCAACTTGATCTGAAAAGGTTTTTCTTTATGCGGTCTAGGCTAAAAGTAGAGATATAAAAAAACGCAGCCCAAAGACTGCGTTTAATTTAGAGAATAATACTAAGTTAGTCGTTATTCTTCAGATGAATCGCCCTGCTCAGAATCTGCAGCTGGTGTTTCTGTATTTTCTACTTCGGTGATTTCTGCGTCTTCGATGATATCATCTTCATCTGGCTCATCAATTCGTTGTAGACCAACTACTTTTTCATCTTCTGTAGTACGGATCAGAGTGACACCTTGAGTATTACGACCCACACGGCTTACTTCGGCTACGCGAGTACGAACCAGAGTACCACCGTTGGTGATCATCATAAATTCGTCACCCTCAAGTACCTGTACCGCACCAACAACTGAACCATTACGCTCAGAAACTTTGATGGATACAACACCTTGAGTTGCACGGCTCTTCGCTGGGTATTCCTCAAGCTCTGTACGCTTACCGTAACCATTTTCAGTCACAGTTAATACATCACCATCATTGTGAGGAACAATCAGAGATACTACATTGTCGCTCTCTGCCAGCTTGATACCGCGAACACCCGCAGCTGTACGGCCCATAGCACGTACTTGGCCTTCGTTGAATCGAACAACTTTACCTGCTTTAGAGAACAGCATAATGTCATTGTTACCATCTGTGATATCAACACCAATCAGTGTATCTTCATCACGAAGGTTAACCGCGATAATACCAGCACTACGAGGACGGCTAAAGTCAGTTAGAGGAGTCTTCTTAACTGTACCGTCAGCCGTTGCCATAAAGACAAACTTATCCGCTTCGTATTCTTTAACCGGAAGAATTGCGGTAATACGCTCATTCTCTTCAAGAGGAAGAATATTAACAATCGGCTTACCACGCGCAGTACGACTTGCTAATGGTAACTGGTACACTTTCAGCCAGTACATACGGCCGCGAGTCGAGAAGCACAAGATAGTATCGTGAGTATTGGCAACCAGCAGACGCTCAATAAAGTCTTCATCCTTCATTCGAGTTGCTGCTTTACCTTTACCACCACGACGTTGAGCTTCGTAATCGGTTAGTACTTGGTACTTAACATAGCCTTCATGAGATAAAGTCACTACAACATCTTCTTGGTTGATCAAATCTTCCAAATCAATATCGTGAGTTGCCGCTGTGATCTCAGTACGGCGAGCATCATTAAACTGCTCTTTAACTAGCTCTAATTCTTCACGAATTACTTCCATTAAGCGCTCAGCACTTGACAGGATATGCAGTAATTCAGCGATTTCTTCTAATAAAGTCTTGTATTCATCAAGAATCTTTTCGTGCTCAAGACCGGTTAGCTTGTGCAAACGAAGATCAAGAATCGCTTGTGCTTGTTGCTCTGTTAAATAATACAGATTGTCACGAATACCAAACTCTTCAGCAAGCCAATCAGGACGAGCGGCATCAGTTCCGGCACGTTCAAGCATTGCAGCAACGTTACCTAGCTCCCAACCACGAGCAACAAGGCCTGCTTTAGCTTCAGCTGGTGTTGGCGCACGGCGAATAAGCTCGATGATTTCATCGATATTTGCCAGAGCAAGAGCCAAACCTTCTAAGATATGAGCACGGTCACGAGCTTTACGAAGTTCGAAAATAGTACGACGAGTCACCACTTCACGACGGTGGTTAACGAAGCACTTCAGCATCTCTTTTAGGTTGAACAGTTTAGGCTGGCCATTGTCCAGTGCAACCATGTTGATGCCGAAAGTTGTTTGTAGCTGAGTTTGTGCGTAAAGGTTGTTTAGAACCACTTCACCCACAGCATCACGCTTACATTCAATAACAATACGCATACCGTCTTTATCTGACTCATCACGTAGTGCACTGATGCCTTCAACTTTCTTTTCTTTAACCAGTTCAGCAATCTTTTCAATCAAGCGAGCTTTGTTCACCTGATATGGGATTTCTGTAACGATAATGGTTTCTTTACCATTCTTGTCTACTTCGATCTCTGCTTTTGAACGCATGTAGATCTTACCGCGACCAGTCTTATAGGCATCAATGATACCTTTACGACCACTGATCATTGCCGCAGTTGGGAAGTCAGGACCAGGAATGTATTCCATTAACTGATCGATAGTGATTTCTTCATTATCGATGTAAGCCAAACAACCATCGATGACTTCACCTAGGTTATGTGGCGGAATGTTAGTTGCCATACCAACGGCGATACCGGATGAACCATTTACCAGCAGGTTTGGAATTTTCGTTGGTAGTACTGCTGGAATATGCTCGGTACCGTCATAGTTAGGTACATAATCAACCGTGTCTTTTTCAAGATCAGCAAGTAGCTCGTGAGCAATTTTCGCCATACGAACTTCGGTATAACGCATTGCCGCAGCCGAGTCACCATCGATAGAACCGAAGTTACCCTGACCATCCACCAGCATATAACGAAGTGAGAACGGTTGAGCCATACGTACGATAGTGTCATAAACAGCGCTATCACCATGAGGGTGATATTTACCGATTACGTCACCAACCACACGGGCAGATTTTTTGTAAGCTTTATTCCAGTCATTGCCCAGTACATTCATCGCGAATAAAACGCGGCGGTGTACTGGCTTTAGGCCATCACGCACATCAGGAAGAGCACGACCAACGATAACTGACATCGCATAGTCGAGGTATGAGCCTTTCAGCTCCTCTTCAATGTTTACGGGCGTGATCTCTTTTGCAAGATCGCTCATGGAGCCAATATCCCTCAGGTAATTTCTATCGTATTTTTGATACGTTTAAGGTTCGAAAATATAGCATATTTCGGCCTCAATAGGCACACCTTTCACGATTTATGTTGTGAGTAATTTAGCGAAAATCTAAAAAAACCCAAGTAATTGAGGACACTTCTGTGAAAACTTTGACATAGCTTGTTCAAAAAACATCCAAAAGCCATTTTATTACAGCTAATTACTCACTTTGTCACAACACTGTACAAAAGTTATAACCATTTGTAAAAATGCGATTGTAACTCAAGTTCTTAATGATAAAGCATCAATATGTTTGCATTTCATACGAATACGAGCTTCATCACTCTTATTTTAGGTAAAAACCCTATACTGAGTCTGGTTACTTCATTTAGCGGTTGAACTAACTTTCACCCCTCCTTTTACTGTCTTAATTTGGTGAGGTTATTATGTTTAGCACAATCATTAATACCCTAGGTTTATGCATACTTGGCGGCAAATATATCCTTATACTCATTCTTACAGCGTTAACCGTCTTCTCCGGTTCTTTTAGTCCTGAGATCGCAGTATTACAACTGGCTGAGAACAACTAAGTGCAATCTACTTTGCAACAGCGTTTAATTTTCGCATAATGCGCCATTATTTAAGGAAAAATGGCGCATAAACATGACCAAGCAGTTAAATGTCGATCCCGCTGAGATCAGTAAATTTGAAGATATGGCATCACGCTGGTGGGATCCTGAAGGCGAATTTAAGCCTCTTCATCAAATCAACCCTCTTCGTCTTAATTTTGTTATCGACAAAGCCGATGGTTTATTTGGCAAAAAGGTTCTCGATGTCGGCTGTGGTGGTGGTATTCTCGCAGAAAGTATGGCGGTAGAAGGCGCAGATGTTACCGGTCTAGATATGGGTAAAGAGCCGCTCACTGTCGCACGTTTACATGCTCTTGAGGCTGGTGTAAAACTTGAGTACGTCCAAGCAACAGCAGAAGAACACGCCGAAGAAAACCCACAAGCCTATGATGTTGTCACCTGTATGGAAATGTTAGAGCATGTTCCTGATCCAGCTTCGGTTATTGCTGCATGTGCAAAAATGGTTAAACCTGGAGGTCATGTCTTCTTCTCAACCCTAAATCGTAATATCAAATCCTATCTTTTTGCGATTGTTGGCGCAGAACATCTGCTAAAAATTGTTCCTAAAGGCACTCACCATCACGAAAAATTTATTCGTCCTTC
Organism: Photobacterium damselae subsp. damselae; assembly: GCF_038086725.1. NCBI lineage: Bacteria > Pseudomonadati > Pseudomonadota > Gammaproteobacteria > Vibrionales > Vibrionaceae > Photobacterium > Photobacterium damselae. The sequence goes on along the minus strand of NZ_CP146970.1, from coordinate 1,291,571 downwards.
AGAAATGATGGCAATGATAGATCGAACAGAGCTACAAGATAAGCACATCACAGGCTTGCATTATAACCCTTTAACTAATACCTATCGTTTGGGTACTAACGTTGATGTAAACTACATTGTCCATACGATTAAGCAAGTTTAAAATGAACTAAACTGACTGGTATGCAGTAATCATAGGGCTTCAAATATTGGCGAAGCCCTAGGTTAAAAAAATACAGATTCTTATGATTCATGTTGTTACTGGTTAATCCCCTTACAAAGTCAATAATTAAGCAATTAGGCTAGTAATACAAAGAACAGAAAAATCAATATAAAAAAAATTTTTTTCTCTCTAAGATGCTGAATTAGTGGTTGCATTTTTCTATGTTACTGACAGCTCTAAGGACATCAGTCAGTAGGTACTAACTATTTTGTCCCAATCCCCAACTTATCCACAAGCGGTCAAAAAATACCATCTTGCCAAAACCCATTTTCAACACTATCTTGTAATCAAACAAGCTCAACCCCCCTATATATAGTGTTTTTGTAAAAGTGTGCTTTTGTAACAAAGATCACATCTTTCACTAACTTTTATCGCATTTTTGCAAAATATACCGGTATATGGGATTTTCTGGGAATAAGACTAAAAATGACTCAACAGCTAACTGTTACTAAGCGTGATGGACGAACAGAAACACTTGATCTAGACAAAATTCACCGAGTTCTAGATTGGGCAGCAGAAGGACTTGAAAATGTCTCTGTATCACAGGTTGAACTGAAATCTCACATTCAGTTTTATGATGGCATGCGTACTGAAGATATTCATGAAACCATCATTAAAGCAGCGGCTGATCTCATCTCTGAAGAAACCCCTGACTACCAATACATGGCAGCACGTCTTGCCATTTTCCACCTACGTAAAAAAGCGTATGGTCAATTCGAGCCACCAACACTTTATAAGCACGTATCTCACCTTGTAGAGCAAGGCAAGTACGATAAACATCTGCTTGAAGACTATACCGAAGAAGAATTTGCGGTGATTGATACTTTTATTGATCACTGGCGTGATATGAACTTTTCTTATGCTGCCGTTAAACAGCTAGAAGGTAAATACCTAGTTCAAAACCGCGTATCTGGCGAAATCTTTGAAAGCGCACAGTTCCTATATGTATTGATCGCTGCGTGTCTCTTTGCAAAATATCCAAAAGAGACTCGTCTTGACTACATTAAACGTTTCTATGATGCGGCATCAACATTTAAGATTTCACTGCCTACACCAATTATGTCTGGTGTACGTACCCCTACCCGTCAATTCAGTTCATGTGTATTGATTGAATGTGACGATAGCCTAGACTCAATTAACGCAACGGCAAGTTCGATCGTTCGTTACGTCTCTCAGCGCGCAGGTATTGGTATTAATGCTGGTCGTATTCGCGCATTGGGTTCTGAAATCCGCGGTGGTGAAGCATTCCACACTGGTTGTATTCCATTTTACAAATATTTCCAAACTGCGGTTAAATGCTGTTCTCAAGGCGGCGTACGTGGTGGTGCTGCAACACTGTTCTATCCTTTGTGGCACCGTGAAGTTGAATCATTACTGGTACTAAAAAATAACCGTGGTGTTGAAGAAAACCGTGTTCGTCATATGGACTATGGTGTTCAGATCAACAAGCTAATGTATACCCGTCTAATTAAAGGCGAAAACATCTCGCTATTCTCACCATCTGATGTTCCAGGACTATACGATGCATTCTTTGCTGATCAAGCTGAGTTTGAGCGTCTATATACCCAATATGAACAAGATGAGAGTATTAAGAAGCAATCTGTTAAAGCGATTGATCTATTCTCTCTATTGATGCAAGAGCGAGCTTCAACTGGCCGTATTTACGTGCAAAACGTTGACCACTGTAATACACACAGTCCGTTTGATCCATCAGTAGCACCGATTCGCCAATCTAATCTGTGTCTTGAAATTGCACTACCAACAAAACCACTAAACAATGTTGAAGATGAAAATGGTGAAATTGCACTATGTACGCTATCGGCATTTAACCTAGGTGCAATTGATTCACTAGACGATCTGGAAGAGCTCGCTGAACTGACCGTTCGTGCCCTTGATGCTCTATTAGATTACCAAGACTACCCGCTACCAGCAGCTCGTCGTTCAACCATGAATCGTCGTACACTTGGTGTTGGTGTTATTAACTTTGCTTATTACTTAGCGAAGAATGGTGTTCGTTATTCTGATGGCAGTGCGAACAACCTGACTCATGAAGCATTTGAAGCAATTCAATACTACTTGCTAAAAGCTTCTCTTGGTCTAGCAAAAGAACAAGGTGCTTGTCCTGCGTTTAATGAAACAACATACGCGCAAGGCATTCTTCCAATTGATACTTATAAGAAAGATATCGATAAGATCTGCAGTGCAGAATTACGTTACGACTGGGAAACCCTACGTGAAGAAATCAAAACTCACGGTCTACGTAACTCAACATTGTCAGCTTTAATGCCTTCTGAGACATCCTCTCAGATCTCGAACGCAACCAATGGTATTGAACCACCACGAGGCTACGTTTCAGTAAAAGCATCGAAAGACGGTATCTTGAAGCAAGTGGTTCCTGAGTACACTAAGTACAAAGACAACTATGAACTTCTTTGGAACATCGGCGGCAATGACGGCTACTTACAACTAGTCGGTATTATGCAAAAGTTCATTGATCAGGCTATTTCAGCCAACACCAACTATGACCCATCTCGTCAGCCTGGTGGTAAAGTTCCAATGAAACTCTTGCTAAAAGACCTATTAACAGCGTATAAACTCGGTGTTAAGACTCTGTACTACCATAACACTCGTGATGGTGCATCAGATAGCCAAGGCGACATGGGTGCAGACGATTGCACTAGTTGTAAAATCTAATTATTAAGAGGGAGCGTTCAGCTCCCCTTTGATTTCCGAGGAAATGATGGCATACAGCACTTTTTGTCAAACTCATAATGATCAGCTAAAAGAGCCAATGTTCTTTGGTCAGCCAGTAAACGTTGCTCGCTACGATCAGCAAAAGTTTGAGATTTTCGAAAAATTAATTGAAAAACAGCTTTCCTTCTTTTGGCGTCCAGAAGAAGTGGATGTATCGGGTGACCGCATCGATTACAACAATCTGCCCGATCACGAAAAACACATTTTCATCAGTAACCTAAAATATCAAACGCTACTTGATTCAATTCAAGGTCGCAGTCCAAACGTGGCTCTGCTTCCTATTGTTTCTCTGCCAGAGCTGGAAACTTGGATTGAAACTTGGTCATTTTCAGAAACTATCCACTCTCGCTCTTACACGCATATTATTCGTAATATCGTTAATGATCCTGCGATTGTATTTGATGATATTGTATCTAACGAATACATCATCAAACGTGCTGGTGATATTTCAAGATATTATGATGAATTGATCAGCGCAACAAACGACTACCACCGCTTAGGTGAAGGTACGCATACTGTTGATGGTAAAGCAATCACCATCAATCTACGCGATCTAAAGAAAAAGCTGTATCTATGCATCATGTCCGTTAACGCACTAGAAGCTATTCGTTTCTATGTGAGTTTTGCTTGTTCTTTTGCCTTTGCAGAACGCGAGTTAATGGAAGGTAATGCGAAAATCATTAAGCTTATTGCTCGTGATGAAGCACTTCACCTAACAGGTACTCAGCATATTCTTAACCTGCTACGTAATGGTCATGATGACCCAGAAATGGCTGAAATTGCCAAAGAGTGCGAAGCAGAATGCTTTGATATCTTTAAGCGCGCAGCAGAACAAGAAAAAGAATGGGCAGAATACCTATTTAAAGACGGTTCAATGATCGGTCTTAATAAAGATATTCTTTGCCAATACGTAGAATATATTACTAACTTACGTATGAACGCAGTTGGCCTTGAGCACGCATACACTGGCGCAACTCAAAACCCAATCCCATGGATCAACTCTTGGTTATCATCAGATAATGTCCAAGTTGCGCCACAAGAAGCAGAAATCAGTTCTTATCTTGTTGGTCAGATCGATAATGATGTAAGTGCTGACGATCTGGGTGACTTTGAACTATGAGTTCACTGACCATTAAGGTTAATGGTATTGAGGTTCACGGCAACAGTCGTGAACCTTTGCTCGTGCAACTAGAACAAGCCGGGCTACAACCAGAATACCAATGCCGAAATGGAATGTGTGGCGCTTGCCGTTGCAAACTCAAATCTGGAGCAGTAGATCAACAAGACAGCATGGCATTTATTGGACCTAATGAGATTTTATCTTGTTGTTCAAAACCCAAAAGCCATATTGAGATTGAATTTGACTATCAGCTCACTTTTACCGAAATCAAAAAGACCGCAGAATAAGCGGTCTTTTTTATGTTGAAGCACAAGCTAACGATTAAGCTAAGCTCTTACTTCTTAATACACATCACATGATAGACACCGTCTTCTACTTCAGTTCCTTCTGTTTCATGCTCAAAACCTGGAAACTCTTTATCCCACACTTCAAGACTGCGCAGATAACCGATTTGCGGGCTGCTTGCATCACCAAAACTCTCTCCTGACATCAACATCGGAATACCCGGTGGATATGGAATCACAGCATTAGCAGCAACACGGCCAGCTAAGTCATGAGATGGAACCATTTCAACATTATTATCAATGATTTCAGCAAATGCAGCGCGAGGAGTCACGACCGCCTCAGGTAAGGTTGAATAAGCAGCATTGAGTTTTTCTGATGGCACATGATCTTTAAGATATTTGAACATCTTATCTCCCAAATCTTTAAGGCCCATATGCCCATAAACTTCAGGATGATCATTGGCTAATTGAGGTAAAACCGATTTAAGGGGTGTGTTATTGTCATAGTGCTTTTTAAAGCTTAATAACGTATTCACCAGTGTTGCCCACTTACCTTTGGTGATCCCCATCGAGAATAAGAACATCACCTGAAAATCGGTAGTACGCGTAGGAACTATGCCAAAACGTGTAAGGTATTGCGTAACTAATGCCGCAGGTACGCCTGTATCAAGTAACTTACCATCATCTCCCATCCCAGGGGCTAGAATACTGACCTTAATAGGATCTAGCATGCACCAATCAGCAGGCATATCCTCAAAACCATGCCAATTATCTCCAGGCTTCATTACCCAGAAATCTTGAGACTCAGCGAGCAGATTTGGATCGGCGTCTTCAAAAGCAATCGTCTTGCCCGTTTCAGGGTCAGTGACGGTTTCAGCATTCCAAGGTTTAAAGAACCAATCACCATCGGCTTCAAACTCTCGATATAAACGTCCCATTGCCTGGCGATAGTCAACAGCTTCACGAATAACTTCTTGAGTTAGAGAATAGCCTCGATTTCCTGCCATCTGTGATACAGCAATATCGTTTGAAGCACTAATCGCATAGAGGGGTGATGTTGTCGCATGCATCATATAGGCTTGGTTAAAGCGCTGGAAATCAATACTGTCTTTACCATGTCTAACATGAAGCCATGACGCTTGTGACAATGCATTTAACAACTTATGAGTTGAGTGTGTGGCAAAGACGGTAGGTTCATTGTCTGATTCAACAGGATCGCCACGCATCGCAAAATGATTTTCATAAATAGGATTAAATCGTGCGTAGCCGTACCATGCTTCATCAAAGTGGAGGCGATTACTACTCTCACCTAAAATATCTTGCGCTCGCTTTGCGTTATAACACAAGCCATCATAGGTACAGTTAGTAATGACCGCATATGTTGCCGCTTGATCAGCATGATCTTTGGTAAGTTGACTCTCTTTTGCTGTTTTCTGTATCGCAGCTTTTGTCATTTGTTCAGGGTAAATGGGACCAATAATGCCATAACGATTTCGAGTAGGAACCATATAGACTGGCAATGCTCCCGATAGCATCAATCCCTGCTCAATCGATTTATGACAGTTACGGTCACAAATGGCGAGGCTGTTCTCTTTCATACAGATCTGCATGATTGTTCGGTTAGCACCAGATGTACCCGTTACTAAAGAGTACGAGCGATGAGCACCAAATACCTCAGCAGCGTAGGCTTCACTGTCACCAAAATACCCCGTATGATCAAGTAAAGAACCTAACGAGCCTCGCTCTATCCCCATATCGGTACGAAAAATACCTTCACCGTAATAGCTGTAAAAACGTTGGCCTGCTGGTGTTTTAGTAAAACCAACACCGCCTTGATGCCCAGGAGCTGCCCATGAATATTCATGAACATCATCGTACTTCATCATCGCCGCCATTAACGGAGGTAACAATTGATCGCGATAACGCTCCATAGCAGCAACAGCACGACCTACAATAAAATCAGCGGTATCTTCTAAAATCCACGCAAACTCATCAACCCGAGACATCAACTCACGACTGACTGACAAGGTGATTTTTTTCCTTTCCGCTAAAAGAAATACAGGAACACCTTGTTGACGACGATTGAGTTTATCAATTAACTGGAAGAACTTTTCATTCTCTTCTGCTTGCTGCCCAGTCATTTGCGAAGTCAACATAAAACAATCAATGGCAATATTGGCATTAAGCATTGAGTAACAATCATCAAAAGAGGTAGCTACAGAAACTTTCACCCCTTCCGTAGCAAACTCATCTAATAATCGATGTAATGCATTTTCAATTACACCAGCTTTAAGATTATCGTTAAATATAAGTACGTGTTTTTGTTTACCATAATTTCCCATAATCGATTCCTAATTCTTACCTTGAATTAAAACCACAATTAAATTAAGTAATAGAAAACTAGACAGTTACTTAATTATTAGACTGAGTTGCCTGATGTTGATGTTTTTCATATTCATCTCGGCTAGCAATAAAGCCATAGAATAGATAACCAAATAAAGTAATGATGGTTCCATAAAATACGGCTTCTTTACCTGTTCCGTACGCACCATATATACTGTAAACCACCGCAACGAAGCCAAATATCATACTTGTACTATATTCTTTCGCCCCAACATTTGCCTGACGCAAAATAATACCAAGAGCAGTTAACGATAGAATGTATGGAACCATATTAATAAATACAGCTAAGTCGACCAGCACGTTAAATTGTTTTAGCAACGTTGGAGAAATAGTCATAACGGCTAATGCTAGTTCCAAAACCAGCATAATCATCATGCCTTTAATTGGCGCGTCATGTTTATTAACCTCACCAAATACTTTAGGGAATAAACGCATATCTGCTGCGGCTTTAGATACCTGAGCATTAGTAAATTGCCAGCCCAATAATGAACCTGCACAAGCAATAATGGCCATTAACGTAATAATATTGCCCACTGTTGAATCAAACATCATGGCAAATACCAAACCAAATGGTGCATCAGATTTTGCAAGTTCAGCATTAGGAACAATACCTTGTATCACCGTTGTTGAAGCAATATAGGTAATGGCAGAAAAGAGTGTTGCAAGCATACAAGCAAGGGGAACATTTCGCTTAGGATTTTCAACTGTACCTGAGTTAGCCCCTGCCGATTCAATCCCAAGAAATGCCCACAAAGTCAATGAGATGCCAGATTCTATTGCTGTCATGGTCGTGACATCATGTGGATTCCAAGCCTCTGCAAATAGCTTAGGATCGAACCAAAACCAACCAATCACAGAAAGTCCAAGCACTGGGATAATAATCCCCCACACCGTAACCGATGAAATACTGCCTGTTATTTTTGCACCACGCACATTAGCGAGCATAGTCACAACAAGCACCACCACGACACCGACAAAAGTATGTATTGGCGTTTCTTTTAACCATGGAATAAAAGTTTCTAAATACCCAACAGTAGAGACTGCAATTGCAACAGCACTAATAACAAGACACACATAATAAGTATAAGAGGCAATAAAAAAACTGGATTTACCATGTGCTCGTTGTGAATAAGCAGACATACCGCCATCTTCGGTACAATACATTCCACATTTTGCAAATGCATACGCAATACATAATGCACCAATAGCAGTGACACCCCAGGCTAATAATGCAATACCACCCGTTTCCGCTAAGCTTGATGGCAGTAATATTATACCAGATCCCATCATATTAACGGTCACAATAGTAGTAAGCCCTATTAGGCCCATTTTGTTACCTTGTGAACTCATAAATACCTACCAAATAATGTTTGTCAAAAGAAAGATTTTTACAGAACTGACTCATGAACAAATCGATAATTAAATCCCTTAAAATTTAAACAATCAAAACAAATTAATGCTAAAAACATGTTTCATATATGTTAAATTTTTAAGATTGATTTAAAGCTTAGATGGCGGTTTTATATTGCGCAAATATCTTAATAACTTAAATGTATTAAATTTAATACACACATTATTAGTAAGGTTTAAATAAAAAAAGGGTCAGTAAAGACTGACCCTTTTTTAATAAGAATTAAATGAATCTATTAATTCATATAGCGAGATTCAAATGTTGCAACAACTTGACCTTTATTATTTTTAACAGTCAGTGTTTCACCAGTCACAGAGTAACTAGCCATCTCGTTGATTGCTTTTAGATATGTACCTTCTTGCTCCATACCCTTCACACACATTTTTTGTGTAGCAGCAACAGGACCTAGAGTTAACTTGCCTTCTTTAGCTTGGTATGTACCCATAAAGCTATTACAGCCAGAGAAACCTTTTAGGCCATCATCATTAAATTGAACAAACAGCTCTTTGTCACCAGCACCAAGCTGGGCTTCTTTACCATCGAGCGTCATCAGTTTCCAATAAGTATTAGTGAATGATGCATTTGCCTTTTGCTCTGCAGCTTTCTCTGCTGAGTTATGAGCTGGCGTTACACGAGTTAATTTCACTTCAACTGGTTGTTTAACATCAGCAGCAAATGGATCTAGAGCTTCAGTTGAAGTCATGATTAACTGATCTTTCATCTTAATTGTTGCACGCACATTATAACGGTGCTTTTCTGCAAGCTTATTAGCATCATATTTTAGTGCTACAGCGTACGGAGGTGCACCAGCAGGCTCCATTGACTCGGTAGCAATCACTTCAGCAGGCGCATCAGCTTTTGATACGTCTTCAAGCACAACTGTCAGTTCCGCACCTGGTGGTAGCATACGACGATCTAAGTAAATTACATTCACATCTAGAGTTTTCATTGCTTGCGCCTTAGCTGTTGTGTCTACAGCTTGAGAAACTGCAGCTGGTTGTTCTACCGATGTTGGTTGCTCAGGAGCTTTTGCATCGTTACATGCTTGTAGAAATAGAGAGGATAGAGCAACTGAAGAAGCTAGTGCAATTTTTTTCATTTTAAATGTCATAGCATTTCCCTTTACGGATAAATTAGTTCTGCACTTCTATTATCAACTAGCTAGACCATGATGGCTAAACCTGTGTGTTATTCTTTGTACCATATCATATAAATACGAATACGAAGTGCATTTGCTATATACTTTCCAGCATTCGAACACTGTTTTCAAGCTTGGAATGAAAAAATATTTAATTTAACACCACCCTGACAATACAAAGATAAAAAACCAATAACCACTTTATAAATCATAGTGTTATGAAATACCTCAAAGGCATCAACAATACCAAAATGGTCTTTTTAATCTATTTCAGTCTCAAAAAAATCTAAATATTCGAAATTTAAATATTCACCAGAATTACCGCACCCTAATAAATAATTCAGCAACATAATTTGTACTAATGTGGCTATTAATATTGATTGGTTCTTTATATTGTATTGACGATAAGGTTTTACCCTAATTAATTTCTGATATTGATGTGTAATAAGAGCCAAAGTATAAGATTTATCATTATTTGCATAAATATAAAGACCTATATCTTCTAATTGCCCTGATACCTCTTTTTGTAACTGTTGCGCTAATACAGAGAGCTCTACTGGTACCACTAAGTGGTATGAACAACAGCTATTTATCAGAAGATTTGCAATGCCTTCGTGTTGAGAGAATTGATATGCCAATGTCCCCATTATGCCAACTTCTGACACATTCAGCGTCTGTTTTTTCTTAGTTAATTGCTCAGATAAGGCATCCAGCAGAGATTGGTCAACAGAGACAACATTGGCTTGAAATTTATCAATAATGGCATCTTTAAAAGCTGTGATTTGTTCTGTTTTGTTATTGCGATGGAATAACTTAATTTCAATAAAAGGTAAGGCTGAACGATATCCAAGCTCACACCCTTCCGGCAAATTCCAATGATCTAGAACATCACTGATACCAGATTCTGTTAAGCCAAAAGTATAAATACGCTCGACTTGTTTAACTTCTGCCAAGGAATAAAGACGTTGCAACTTAGGAACAATTTGAGTTTCAACCATATGCTTAAACTCACGGGGCACTCCGGGAGTAAAGTACACACGAGCATGATTTAACTCTATACAAAAACCACAAGCCGTACCTACTGGATTATCAATCAGCTCGGCCCCTAAAGGTAGCATGGCTTGCTTTAAGTTACTCTTTGGCATGTCACGCTGCATCTGTTGGAATTTAAGATGCATCTGCTCTACCCAAGCTTCATTTAACTCTAACTGTACTCCCAAAGCTTTAGCTGCCGCTTGAGCACTTAAATCATCCGTTGTTGGCCCTAACCCCCCATTAACGATAACAACATCCACAAGCTTACTGATGCGTTTAATTTCTTCGCAAATAGATTCAAGATTATCACCAACCGTTGACCGATACGTCATTGTAAAGCCTAATTGACATAAATGGTGCGATAACCAACTGGCATTCGTATCCACAATATCCCCATACAGCACTTCTTCACCAGTGCTGATCATCGCAATCTTCGTCATTTTAAATCCTTCTATATTCTTACGTGTAAATAATTATTTACATCAATAAAACACGGGTTGACAGTAAAATATTCTACCGTTAATGTGTTTCTTATTCGGAAATAATGACCTTTTCGATAAAAAATCATTCATAACTATGAGAATACCATCAGTGAACATTTCTATTTTTAACACCTACTATCGATAGCCACGATGGCTAATCAGGTGTAAACATTTCTTAACACTCATCTCGATTACGCCATTGTGGCCAGACTTTCATTCGATAGGGAGCGACCACAGGTGTATATGCATATATTGATACCACACCTCCCGAACAACTCAATTTTTCTGGGAGAAATTTTTCATGTCTTTTAATAAAACATTTGGCAGCATGCTGATTATTGCCGGCACAACTATTGGTGCAGGTATGCTTGCTCTTCCTCTTGCCTCTGCAGGCTTAGGTTTTACTACATCCACACTTATTATGATTGGTATGTGGGCATTAATGTCCTACACCGCACTTCTCATGTTAGAAGTTCACCAATATGCCGATAAATCAGCGACTTTACACACTTTAGCTTACAAATTATTAGGTCGCAAAGGTCAAGTCATTGCCAGTGGTGCAATGCTGTTTTTATTCTATGCTTTATGTGCGGCATACATTGCAGGCGGAGGTGCACAACTGCATCAAAAAATACAGAGTTTGCATGTTGATATTGCGCCACAAATAGCTACTGTTATTTTTACTTTTGTGATCGCAAGTGTAGTCGCAATTGGCACACATTCAGTTGATATAGTTAACCGAGTACTGTTTACCGCAAAGATCATAGCGATGGCAGTCATGCTTGCACTTTTACTCCCTCAAGTTAAAAGTCATAATTTACTTGAGATGCCAATGCAACAAGGACTTATTATTTCTGCTCTGCCAGTAGTGTTCACTTCATTTGGTTTCCATGGCAGCATTCCTTCCATTGTTCGCTACTTAGGTTTAAATATCCCAAATTTAAAAAAAGTGATGATTTTTGGCTCTGCCCTACCTCTAATTGTTTACCTATTATGGCAACTGGCGACACAAGGTATCTTGAGCCAAAACGAACTTTTAGCGAATACTGATCTTACTCAATTTATTAATGCGCTAAGCCAACGCCTACATAATCCGCTTGTTGGTCAGTCAGTATCACTATTTGCAGATCTTGCTTTAGCCACTTCGTTTTTAGGTGTTAGCTTAGGATTATTTGACTTTTTAGCTGATACTCTACGTCGTAAAGCAACCTTAGCAGGACGAGTCCAAACAGCTTGCGTTACCTTTATTCCACCGCTAGCTTTTGCTCTGTTTTACCCGCAAGGCTTTATTATGGCACTAGGCTATGCTGCTATTGCTCTGGTGATATTAGCGATATTTTTACCTGCTGCAATGGTATGGCAACAAAGAAAACAAAAAGCAACCTCAACTCAAGAAAACACTTCGGATTATCAAGTAATGGGAGGCAAATTTTCATTAATCATTGTTGTTGTAATTGGTGTAATAATAATCCTATCGCAACTTCTTCAAATGATTGGCATAATTCCGAAATTAGGTTAAGTGTCGCTGTACTAATAACCTCCAAATAAATGCAAAAATAAGCAATTACACTATTTTAAACAGTGTAATTGCTTAAAACATTCAATCTTTTCCACCATTTATGCCTTAATTAAAGATGTTAATTTATCTTTTTCAAAAAAAGGAATTAATATCACGCTTTTCTTAATTTTTGATATATCTCTCATTTTTTTTGCGTTACTCTCTGCAAACCGTATATAAACAGCAAGATCTCGGTAATGAACCAAGCATACACACTTTTTAACAATCTTCAGTGTCCTGTATGGATTTTTGATATTGATAATAAAAAGATTATTTGGGCCAATGAAAAATCATTACCACTGTGGGAAGCCAAGTCATTAAGTGAACTGACAAACCGCGACCTAAGTTTTGACATGTCAGCAGCCGTTGAAGCAACTTTAGTCGATTATAAAGCCACCTTTGCCCGAGGTAAAACCATCAAAACATGGTGGAGTTTTACCCCTCATGAAGTCCTAAAAAAATATCTCTGTATCTTTTCTGGTATTCCCCTTTCAGATGGCCGTATGGGCATGTTAGTTGAAGTTCTAGCTAACGAAACGACACTTCGCCGTGATCTCGCCTTTTCTGAATGTTCAAATCTTGCCTTACTGTTTAATCAATCAGGTCAACTAGTTAGTACCAACGCCGCCTTCAGTCACCAATTTGGGGAATGTGTTAATGATTTAGCCTCTTTTATTGGTGATATTACACAGGCTAGACAACTTCTTGAGAACGCTCAGCAAAATAGAATCGTAGACCAAAAATTGCTGTGTTGGACAGGTCAACGACACCTCTGGTTTCATATCGAAGGTAAATGGCTTGAAGAGCAACAACAGCTGCTATTACAGTTAACCAATATCAGCCCTGAACGGGAAAAGCTACGCCAAGCTAAATATAACTCAGAGCATGATTTTTTAACTGGGTTGATGAATCGACGCGGGATCTCTAGTGCCATAAAAATTTCCCACCATACAAAACAACCATACAGTCTATTATTTTTGGATCTTGATGGATTCAAAATGATTAATGATACATACGGTCATGCGGTAGGAGACCGGTTACTTCGAGCGGTTTCAATTCGCCTACGTCAAGTTATTCAACATCGCGGTTTGCTGGCTCGATTTGGCGGTGATGAGTTTCTGATTCATGTCGAACGACGTAACATTACAACCCCTTGTGCATTTGCTAAAGAAGTCATCACAGCACTCAACAAACCCTTTCATCTTAAAGAAGTCGGCGAACTCTCTATTGGTTGCACAGTAGGCACTACTAATTATCCAGAAGATGCACAAGATATCGATACTCTTGTTACTCAAGCTGATATGGCAATGCACCGAGCGAAATTACGCGGCCGTAACTGCTGCCACCATTTTTCGCCCGATATGGCAGATGCGCTTTATCGAAAAATGATCCTACGTCACCACCTAACTCTGGCTTTAAATGCCAATGCCTTTGAGCTTTATTACCAGCCAATTGTTGACCTTAAAAAAGCGAAACTAAAGGGCTTTGAAGCATTAATTCGCTGGAACGACGATGACTTAGGCCAGATATCCCCGGCTGAGTTTATCCCTTTAGCAGAAGAGACTGGACAAATTGTTCCCCTGGGTCAATGGATATTAAAAACAGCGTGTCGACAGCTGGCTGAGTGGAAGAAAAAATACGATCACTCGTTTATTATGAGTGTTAACCTGTCGCGAGCTCAACTTCAAACTGGCTTAGTGCAATCAGTTAAAGCTTGCCTTGACGCTTACCAGATCGACCCTAAACAGCTGGCTTTAGAATTAACAGAATCAACCATGCTACAAGATTATTCAGATGCGAAACAATGTTTAACCGAATTGGCTGAATTAGGTATTGAGCTTTATCTGGATGATTTTGGTACGGGGTATTCATCATTATCGCAACTGCAAGATCTTCCGATCAGCACAGTAAAACTGGATCGTAGTTTTGTACAAGGCGAACACAAAGGAAGCCAAGCTATCATTGAAGCTACTCAAGCAATCTGTGAAAAGCTAGATTTAAAAGTTGTGGCAGAAGGTGTTGAAACGGAGCAGCAATTGGATTATTTGCGTCAATGTAACTTTGACTACTGTCAGGGCTATTATCTGGGTCATCCAATGCCACCGCAGACAATTGAAGATCGCCAATTTTCACTATGTCACGATTTGGATATCAATAACCCGACCATTCATTAAACTTTTCTTATCGAAATATACCGTGCTTCATGATGCGGGATGCTCTGTCCCGCATAATCTAACTCAAATCTTTATAACTGCGAATTTGTCGCTAAGCATTTAGAATTACAGTGTTATATATGGATAGTTCAGATACTGACATTATTTTGATATATACGCATTAATCAAAATATTTCGTGGCGTCATTGGCTTTTCACAAAAGAGCCCAATCTCAACCTGATAACCCTGTTCTACCATAAAACACGCACGATCTAACACCAGCCACATTTCAAGTGGACGACGAAACAGTTGGCGAACCAACTCCATTCGCTCTGAAATCTGAAAACGACGCTTCCCTTCTGCCAGCCAATAATCATAATCAATATCAAGTCCGGCTAAATTGATTGATTTTTTCTCCGCCGCCCAATGACAGAAAGCAGAAAACCCCTGATTAAAAAGTGCCTTTTGGGTATTGGGAACCGATAAATATTCATCCACATCTCGAACATGTCGCTGCAGTGCATCAAAGCCTAATCGAAAACTTACTTCTGTCTCACGCAGAGCTTGAACACGTTGGCCTGCAGTAACCGTCTCTTGCAATGGCAGACGTAAATCGTGCTTAGATAATTGAAGTTGGGTCTTCTTACCATATTCAGACAACATTTGGTAAAAATCACTACGAATTAGATGATAACAACATGGCGAAATTGAAACGGCTGTGGCTTGTTTTGCGGCGCAATGTTGCAATAGTGAGGTGTGTAAATCACCACATGCATGAAGCGCAACGGCGTGTTGTTCGGTTTTAATATGCTGTTGGCTCTCTTTAGCAAATGCATCAGCTTGGACAAAAGTTATCGGCAAATTTAAATGCTGTGCCATTGCCTCGCCATCAATACATAGCTGATCTTGCCACTCAAGACTGACGACTGGCTGCTGGTGAGAAAGAGCAAGTACACGACCTAAATGACCTTTACCGGCACACCACTCTAGCCACGGTAAGCCTAATTTAGGTAGCGCACTGGTAAACGCTGTAATTTGCTGCCATTTACGACCAGGGATCCCCGTATCACTACCGCGAGGTAAATCGGTTTCTTTTTGCGGTAAAAACGCTAATGAGGTTGCATTAAATAGCTCAACGCTTTGCGGGATCCATTTTTTAAGAGTATGGGCTAATAACTCAGCATTATTTTGATATTCAGCTAATTGTGCTTCAGATAGATTTTCTAACCATTCACACAACTCTGGATAAGTTTCTCGCCACTGATAATCCAATTGAGAAAATGGCATAAACTGCCAAAAACAACGGCTTTGGGTTAATAGTTCATCTAGATGTGAAAAAGAATCAAAATAGTTAGCCATACTGCCCCCAAAAAATAAGGTGCGTATTCTATACCTAACTGACTTCAAGATGCTATTAAATAAAAATCACCGATACCTGTATATCCAAGTAACCTCAAGATGCGAGGTTCAGCAAGAATAATTTAGATAGCGGCGATTCTTTTTGATAAGGCCTAACTAACAACGCTCTGCCGTTGGTTAACGAACCGGTAATTCCATGGTCGAGAACATTTCTTCAATTTCTGCATTTGATTTTAAGGCTATAGCTTGATCAACCACATTTCGAGTTAAATGCGGCGCGAATCTTTCCATAAAATCATACATATAAGTACGAAGGAAAGAGCCTTTTTTAAACCCAATTTTCGTGGTGCTCGCAGCAAAAATATGGCTGGCATCAATCGCAACTAAGTCTTGATCTCGCTCATCATCCATTGCCATACTTGCAATCACTCCAACCCCAATACCCAATCTTACATAGGTTTTTATCACATCAGCATCCGTTGCTGTGAAAACAATTTTAGGGGTGAGTCCCGCTCGATTAAAAGCACTGTCTAGTTCAGAACGTCCGGTGAAACCAAAGACATAAGTTACAAGAGAATAATTAGCTAAATCATGAATGCTGATCTTCTCTTTTTTCGCCAGCGGGTGATCTGAACGTACCACAATAGAGCGATTCCAGTGATAACAAGGCAACATAATCATATCTTGATAAAGATGCAGTGCTTCGGTTGCAATCGCAAAATCTGTCGTCCCTTTCGCTACCGCATCAGCAATCTGTGACGGTGTTCCTTGGTGCATGTGCAGCGAAACTTTAGGGAAACGAGCGGTAAATCCTTGGATCACATCAGGCAATGCATACCTTGCTTGAGTATGAGTAGTCGCAATGTTTAATGTACCGACTTCAGGATGGGTATGTTCACCAGCAACAGATTTAATGCTTTCAACCCGAGAAAGAATATCACGTGCAATACGAACGATCTCCTCTCCTGCAGGTGTCACTTTAGTGAGATGTTTACCACTACGTTCAAAAATTTGAATGCCTAGTTCATCTTCTAACAGTCGGACTTGTTTACTGATCCCAGGTTGAGAGGTATACAAACTTTCCGCGGTAGAAGATACATTGAGATTGTGATTTACCACCTCAACAATATATCTGAGTTGTTGTAATTTCATGCATTTGCCTACTTATAATCCGTTATCTGACTACCATCTACTGCAATTTACGGGCTTCCATACCCTTTCTATTACATAGCATCATATTTAATCGCATAATTCTATTGTTATATCTGGAATTTTTCGTTTTTCATAGTATTTCTTTCTAATCTACGGTCAGAACGACTGATTACTGGTAATTCTATTAGAACGGATTTTTTTATTAAAATTACAGCGCTAATTTATTATGATTGCTATCAGAATTAAGGAAGTTGGTGTATCTTATATGCTCATTTAGTGGATAAAATACAGATAGTTACTATGAGCATACCTCTAATTATAGGCTTAGTTGCATTACTTTTGGCTCTCATCATTGGTTATAATGTGACGGTTCAATACCGTCTGCGTATTCAAAGCGCTAAACAGCAAGAACTAGGTCAATATATTGCCATTATTGATGCAACTGAAGAACTTATCGGCCATGCTCACCATATCCCATACAGCAAGGAGTTATTACTTTGCCTAAATAAGCGAATTCTTAACGCTCTGAAAAGTATGGCTGATATTGATCCAAACGATAAAAAACTGGCTCAACGTATCGAAGATGTTGGCCAACAAATAGAATCGCTGCAAAATCATTTTTCTGATGCTGAAATCACACCTTTTAAAGTGCCAACAACAGATCGCCAAGCAATTGGTATGCTGCAACTGGTTAAGCGCTTAAAAACGATTGTGAAAAATGAACACAGTAAAGGCCGTATCGCAACCCAAGTGTTTGTAACCGAAAATGCTCGATTAGAAGCAATGCAACTGCGTATTAATATGGAAAACGTCATTAAGCGTGCTAATGAGGCTAGGCTTAAACAACAATTCGGTACCGCTCAACAGCTACTGAAAAAAGCCATCGATGTATTGGATGCTCGAAATGATAATTACTCCAACCAAACGCGAGAAAGACTGCAAGCGATGCTAAGTGATATCAGCAATAGCCAATCAAAAAATCAAGCCGATGAACGTCAACAGATGATCGCAAAAGAGCAAGATGAGCTTGATGTACTATTCCAGCCTAAACGCAAATGGTAAAATAAAACGAAAGCCAATAAGAGGTCGCATTGTGCGGCCTTTTTCATTTAAAAATCAATTATAAGACTCAACACCATGACCGTTGATACCGCAACTCAAACAATGATGGATGAACTGCTTACTCCGGTTAAACAGTTTCTACAGTGTGAAACACCAGATGAATGGATTGCCGAGGCGCTAAAACCAGAGAACTTGATCACACTCCTAGTCGATCACTGTAACTGTGAACTTAAAGCAAGCCAAACCGCTATTTACATGACTCGTAAATATGCTGTTGATGAACAAAGTGCTACTGCTCTGTTAGAGTGGGCAAAACCCTATGAAAATTTTGTCTACAGTCAAAATCATGATATCGCCGGTTTCCATAGTAAGAAAAATGCCCTTTCAACCAAACTGACACCACGAGCTGATTTTGAATTTGGTGAAGAGCTGATCGATAAAATGGTTCGCTTAATCAAAGAAGAGTTTCATCACTTTGAGCAAGTGCTAGAGATCATGCATAAACGTGATATCCCCTATTGCCACATTGGCGCAGGACGTTATGCCAAAGGTTTAATGAAAGTAGTTCGTACTTATGAGCCTGCAACCTTGATTGATAAGTTGATCATAGGTGCCTACATTGAAGCTCGCTCATGTGAACGCTTTGCCAAACTAGCTCCTTATCTTGATGAAGATTTAAAGAAATTCTATATCTCGCTATTGCGTTCAGAAGCTCGTCACTATCGTGATTATCTAACCTTAGCGGAGAAAATTGCAGGTAAAGATATCAGCGATCGAATTTTAGTTATCGGTGCACGTGAAGCAGAAATGATCATGAGTCCAGACCACGAATTCCGTTTCCATAGTGGCATTCCTATTTAAAACGCTATCTATTTCGTTTTTTCAACTTATCTATTAACTAAGAAAAGTTGAGAACAAAAAAACCGCCATCAGCATAGCTCATGGCGGTTTTTATTATTCAGTTAAGAATTACTTTTCAGCTTTTTCTTTCTTTGGTTTTTTACGCTTATCGGTAATCACCCACTTGCCATCAACAAAGAGTGCCGTCCAACCTGATGGCTTACCATCGATTTCTGAACGTACATAGTTCTCTTTAGTCTTACGAGCAAAACGAACCACTGTCGGCAAACCGTCTGGGTCTGCAACAGGAGCATCAGTTAGGTATAAGAACTTAGGCGATAAACGATCTTTAAAGCGAACCAACTCTTCCACTAGCGGAGCACGAGTCTCACGCGATTTAGGGAAGGTACTTGCCGCCATAAATAGACCTGATGCACCATCACGAAGTACAAAGTAAGCATCTGGATCTTGAGTACAAGGTAGCTCAGGTAGATGTACAGGTTCTTCTTTTGGTGGTGCAATCTCACCGTTCTTTAGAATCTTACGAGTATTCTTACAGTTTTCGTTGGTACAACCCATGTACTTACCGAAACGACCATTTTTCAGTTCCATATCAGAACCACATTTGTCGCATTCAATTACAGGGCCATCGTAGCCTTTTAGCTTAAATTCGCCTTTTTCTACGATATAACCATCACAGCTTGGGTTATTACCACAAACATGCAGTTTACGAGTCTGATCAATCAGATACGCATCCATTGCTGTACCGCACTTAGGACAACGTTTCTTCGCACGTAACGCTGCAGTTTCAACGTCTTCTTCTAGTACGTTAACAATGCCATCTTCACTGCCTAGGTTGATGGTTGTTTTACAACGCTCTTTTGGTGGCAATGCATAGCCAGAACAACCTAAGAACACACCTGTTGATGCGGTACGAATACCCATAGGGCGTGAACATGTTGGACACTCAATATCGGTCAATACAATATTGTTTGGCTTCATGCCACCTTCAGTTTCATCCAACTCGGCTTTTTCAAGCTCTGTTGTGAAATCACTGAAGAAATTATCCAGTACCGCTTTCCAGTTTTTCTCACCTTCAGCGATCTGGTCAAGATTGCCTTCCATACGAGCAGTAAAATCGAAATCCATAAGATCTGGGAAGCTATCATCCAGACGGTCAGATACGATTTCACCCATTTTTTCAGCATAGAAACGGCGTTGATCAACTCGAACATAACCACGATCTTGAATGGTAGAGATGATCGATGCATAAGTTGATGGTCGACCAATACCACGCTTTTCAAGTTCTTTAACCAATGCAGCTTCTGTAAAGCGCGCTGGTGGCTTAGTGAAGTGTTGCTTAGGCTCAACGTCAGAAAGCTCTAACTTATCGCCTACACTCACCATAGGCAGTGTCATATCTTCATTTTTACCAGATGGGCGCTGAACTTTAGTCCAACCAGCAAAACGTAATGTGCGACCTTTTGCTTTTAGCGTAAAGTCAGCGGCACGAACTGTGATTGTGCTTGAGTCATATTGAGCAGGTACCATCTGACACGCAACAAACTGGCGCCAGATAAGATCGTACAGTTTAACCGCATCTTGCTCCATACCATCAAGGTCTTCAGCTCGAACGGTAACACTTGAAGGACGAATCGCTTCGTGCGCTTCCTGTGCATTTTCTTTACTGCCGTAAACATTTGGCTTACCCGGTAAGTATTCATCACCATACTCACCAGAAATAAACTCACGAGCAGCTTCAACCGCTTCTTTTGATAGGTTTGTCGAGTCAGTACGCATATAGGTAATATAACCTGCTTCGTACAGACGCTGAGCCAATCCCATCGTACGCTTAACACCGTAACCCAAACGAGTACTTGCCGCTTGTTGCAGTGTTGATGTAATGAAAGGTGCAGAAGGCTTGCTGCTTGTTGGTCGATCTTCGCGATCAATAACCTCATAAGCGGCTTTATCTAGCAGAGCCTTCGCTGCCATGGTTTCAGTTTCATTAACAGGTCGGAACGCTTTACCAGCCTGCTGTGCAACCAACAAACGTAGCTCATCTTTACCTGCAGTTAGCGTATTGGCATGAATATCCCAAAACTCTTCAGGTACAAAAGCTTTAATCTCACGTTCGCGTTCAACGATCAGTTTTACTGCAACAGACTGAACACGACCAGCGGATAAACCACGAGCAATTTTCTTCCATAATAGAGGCGAAACCATAAAGCCCACCACGCGATCAAGGAAACGACGTGCTTGCTGAGCATTAACGCCGTCCATATTCAATTCGCCTGGTTGCTCGAAAGCTTGTTGGATAGCATTTTTCGTAATTTCGTTAAATACTACTCGCTTATAGCGTGCATCATCACCACCGATGATCTCACGAAGGTGCCACGCAATAGCTTCCCCCTCGCGGTCTAGATCGGTTGCGAGATAGACATATTCTGCCTCTTCAGCCAGCTTCTGTAGCTCACTGACAACTTTTTCTTTGCCCGGTAAGATTTCGTAATTTGCCGCCCAATCATGATACGGGTCGACACCCATTTTCTTGATGAGAGAATTACGATCTTTCTCTTTTTTAACTCGTGCTTTCTCTTCGGCACTCAACCCTTTCGTTGAAGTTGCCGGAGCTTTTTTACCCGTAGCAGCACGTGCACCGGTTGGTAGATCACGAACGTGACCCACACTAGATTTTACAATGAAATCCTTACCCAAGTACTTATTAATTGTTTTTGCCTTGGCCGGGGACTCCACAATAACGAGAGATTTACCCATAGTGACTCTATTACGTCCTCGTGCTCGCTTAATTTTTAAATCGGTTAGATAGTTGCATGCGCAATCAAATAGCACGTCACGCTTCTCAATCGTATTAAGGCACTCATCTTTAATTTAGGATCAGTGGCTTAATACGATGGTCAACAAAAGCGTGTATTGTGCCTAAATGTTGTCAATTTTCCAGCAATTTTCAAACTATCTAGCGTAAATTCCTATTTACATATTGGGCTACAAATCCAGAAGGTCAACTGCTTTTTTACAAAATAAGACTGTTTGGTTGCCGAGTCTACAATTGTTAACAACATGTAACTTCAGTTTTTTTTGCTAAAAAATGAACCAGATATAGAAAATTTTTGCCAGTAACTATCAGTAAAAAGAACTGAGAGCACATTTACCACTTCATATTAGTTTTGACTATCAAAGCGCATATTTTTATGTATTGGTTCACAATATTTTTACTGATTAATAGATGACTGCCTTTTGTTTAAACAGTTTTACCAAGAAACAAGATTCAAAGAATATTTGTCATCTTCTTCGACTCGCAATACACTTAGCCTCTCAGAAATACCCTAAAGGCAAAACCATGAGCGATAAAAAAAGTATCTCTACCAGTGACTTATTAATGATTGCTAATCAGCTAATCCAAGATCATGATGATTATATCCCAGGTATGCGTGCAACATCTGTTGAAGAAAAAATGGGCGTTCTCGTATTTAAAGGGGAGTACTTTTTAGATGATGAAGGACTACCAACAGAAAATACGACCCATGTATTTAATATGTTTAAGTTTCTAGCACATCAATTATCACCAGAATTTACTTTAGCTGATTAATTCTAGTCTTATAAGAAAAAACCCGTGCGATATAATCAACACGGGTTTCTCATTGTTATTTAAGCAACAACTCGCTGCTTATTACATAAATGGGCGCTGGCCTCGTCCTACCCACTTTAATAATAAACTGTCTGTCGCTTCAGCAGTCGCACCCGCAAGTTTTTCTGCCAGCTTCTTACGTTGTACGTATTTCACACCCAGCACTTTGCGCTCTTTGCAAGCAGCAGTAATAAAATCATCACTGGTGCCAATAGCATCAACCAAACCAAGTTCAAAAGCTTGTTGACCAAACCAGTGTTCACCTGTTGCTACTTTATTTAAATCCAATTCAGGGCGATGATTTGCGATGAAATCTTTAAATAAGCCATGTGTTTCTTCAATCTCAAGCTTAAATTTCTCGCGAGCTTTATCGGTATTTTCACCAAACATGGTCAATGTACGCTTAAACTCACCTGCTGTAATTTGTTCAAACTCAATATCATTTTTCTTCAATACTTTATTGAAGTTAGGAATTTGAGCAATCACGCCAATTGAACCAACAATCGCAAAAGGTGCGGAGATAATTTTATCAGCCACACATGCCATCATATAACCGCCACTTGCCGCGACTTTATCGACAGAAATTGTTAGCTTTAAGCCTGCCGCTTTAAGACGATCAAGTTGCGATGATGCAAGGCCGTAACCATGAACCATACCGCCGCCAGTCTCTAGACGTAACAGCACTTCATCACCTTCTTGAGCAACGGCTAAGATAGCAGTAACTTCTTGACGAAGAGCAGAAACTTCGCGTGCATCAATACTGCCTTTAAAGTCGATCACAAAAAGACGAGAGTCACGAGAGAAATCAAGCTCACCCTCTTTTGCCGCCTTTTTCACTTCATTTTGACGTGCTTTTTCTTGCTCTTTATCAGCTTTTTTCTCTGCTTTATCACGAGCTTTTAGCAGAGATTTATCAAATAGATGCTCTTCTAGTTGGCTAACTGTTTCTTTATATTGCTCTGTTAGGTCAGTTACTTCTAATTCACCTTTTTGTGAACCACCATGACCTTTAATACCTTTAACCACTAATAAAATAGCCACAACCGCAACCACAACAGTTGCAATCTTAGCTAAAAATAATCCGTACTCTAAAATAAATTCCAAGGTATAACCCTCTTTAAAATCAGCTAGTAAGCATAACTCTCACTATTGTAACCATGTGACAGTATTAATCATCATCCAATTACAAAATTGCGCCATTTTTCTCAACATTTGCCGAAAAAAACAGAGCTACACTCAAGAAAACTACCACAATCTTTGATATTGTTTGACTATATAAATGATAAAAGTTCGCAATAATAGCGATTTGTTGCAGAAAATTTAGGTAAGTGTCGACAATATCGGCAATTTGCAGCCAATTTATTAAAAAGGAATACGAACGTGAATTATTCAATTGCTCAAGATGCCCTCAAAGATCGCGTAATCTTAGTGACAGGAGCTGGCGATGGTATTGGACGAGAAGCTGCTATGCAGTATGCCGCTCACGGTGCTACTGTCATTTTACTGGGCCGTACAGTCGCTAAACTGGAAGCGGTTTATGATGAAATTGAGCAACAAGGCTTGCCAACTCCAGCAATCATACCGATGGATCTGCTTGGCGCAACAAAGCAAAATTATCAGGATATGGCTGACACTATAGAACAACAGTTTGGTCGTTTAGATGGTGTATTGCATAGTGCAGGTTTACTTGGGGTTCTCAGCCCTTTTGACCAAATTGATGAAGCCAGCTTTGATGATGTGATGAAAGTAAACGTTAAAGCACAGTTTTTAATGACTCAAGCACTCCTACCTTTACTAAAACAAGCATCTGATGGCCGTATTATCTTTACCTCATCGACAGTTGGCCATATTGGCCGAGCATTTTGGGGCAGTTATGCAATTTCCAAGTTTGCAACCGAAGGGATGATGCAAGTTTTAGCTGATGAACTAACAAATACAAACGTGAAAGTTAATGCGATTAATCCAGGAGGTACTCGTACTGGCATGCGCGCTCAAGCCTTCCCTGCTGAAGATCCTAATCAATTAAAAACCCCTAAAGACATTATGCCCCTGTATCTTTATTTGATGGCACCAGAAGGCGGTCATATTCACGGTGAATGTATTGATGCACAACCTAAACGCCAACCAGGTGCAGCAAGCTAATATTCAAATAATTTTTCTGTATTAAAAAGGCCGCTCTGTAAATTCAGAGCGGCCTTCTTATTATATCAACATACTCAAAATAATTATTTACGAGTACGAGGCTTATTCGTTGGCTTAGAAGCTAGAGGGTTACGGCGATTTGCACCGTTACCTGCTGGCTTGCGAGCCTTATTACCGCCGTTGTTATCAGCGTCATTTTGACGAGGCTGACGACGTGGCTTATTGTTTTCAGCTTTGTCCGCACCAGAATTACGTGTAGAAGGACGACGAGGCTTCTGATTACCAGCCTTATCCACATCGCTGCTACGCGTTGATGGACGGCGTGGTTTATCATTACCTGCTTTTTCTACATCACTATTGCGAGTAGTTGAACGACGATCATTACGACGGCGAGAATTCGTATTATCTGCACGCTCTTCAAAACGACGAACTGCACGACGAATTTGACGAACATTACGCTTACGTTTTTGACCTTCCACTGTTAATTCAGTTTCAGTCTCTGGTTGTAAGCCTACTAATTCACGTAGGTAGTTAACATCGTTAAGCTCAAGCTCCATCCAACCACCGCGAGGCAGTTCTTTGCTCAAGTAGATATCACCGTATCGTACACGCTTTAGACGGCTTACTGTAACGCCTTGAGAAGCCCATAGACGACGAACTTCGCGGTTACGGCCTTCAGTAATTACCACATAAAATGTGTGGTTCATACCTTCGCCACCAGCATAAACAACGTCTTCAAAACGTGCCATACCATCTTCTAGTTCAACACCACGAACAAGGTTACGAACCATATCTTCAGAGATTTCACCAAAGACACGAACCATATATTCACGTTGAACGCTATGGCTTGGGTGCATCAAACGGTTTGCTAATTCACCATCTGTAGTGAACAGCAACATACCTGATGTATTTGCATCAAGACGACCAACTGATACCCAACGACCATTATTTAAGCGAGGTAAGCGATCAAATACTGTACGACGACCTTCTGGATCGTGACGTGTACACAGTTCACCTTCTGGCTTGTTATATGCTAAAACACGGCATACTTCGTCAGTTGATGCGACAAGTTCAATGCGACGTCCGTCAATTCGCACAGAAGCAGTCATATCTTCTAGACGGTCGCCCAGTTTAGCCACATCGCCGTCAACACTTACTCGACCGTTTTGAATCATTAATTCAATTTCACGACGAGAACCTTGGCCAGCACGTGCTAGCACCTTCTGTAATTTTTCACTCATTTTCAGACAAACCTTGTCGCCTTCACAGGCGTCGAAATCTTTATCAATAAACTATAAACATTAAACAAAAATAATTTTGCTTAATCTGATGCCAATACAGCGACAATCGCTTGATGATAGTCAAAGCCATAAGTCATTGTTTTAATATTGAAAATCTAGTTTATTGTACCATTTACATTTTTAGGGGTCGCCAAGATGTTTTTTCAAACTATCTCAACAACAAATTAGCTCGCTATTATGCCAAAAATCCCATGTGCAAGCTATAAAAAAGATAGCGGCCAATAGAACTTGTCCTAACCAGACAATATGCTACCGCCGCTATCTCAAAATCAATTAGAACTCAGCTTAGTTAAGGCCTTTTAACCTTCAAATGGAGCTGGATCACCGGCACCAACGCGAACGATTTCAATATCATCATTACTAAAATCGATAACCGTTGTTGGCTGCTCGCCTAAATAACCGCCATGAATAATCAAATCGACCGCATGCTCTAACTTATCGCGGATCTCATCAGGATCAGACTCAGTCATCTCATGGTTCGGTAAAATCAAGCTGGTTGACATCATAGGCTCACCAAGTGCTGCCAATAAATCCAAGGCAATTTGATTATCTGGTACACGAATACCAATGGTTTTACGTTTTGGATTCATTAAGCGGCGAGGTACGTCTTTCGTTCCTTTAAAAATAAAGGTGTAAGCACCAGGTGTGTTGTTACGTAATAAACGAAACGCTGCATTATCCACACGAGCATAAAGCGAAATTTCAGAAAGATCGCGACATAACAGCGTAAAATTATGCTTATCATTTAAACGACGAATTTGGCAGATACGCTCTAGCGCCGATTTATTTTCTAATTGGCAACCAAGGGCATAACCGGAATCTGTCGGGTAAACAATAACTCCACCATTACGAATAATTTCAACCGCTTGATTGATTAAACGCGTTTGTGGGTTTTCTGGATGAACATAAAAAAACTGACTCATATTTCCTCCAATCACGAGATTAGACGTGAGGTTGCTCAACATCTTCTCGTTTTTTCTCTACCGTCCAATCGTGCCAAATCGGTACAACATCTTTAGGTAGCCATAAGTTACGGCCAAGCTCTGTCCATGGAGATTGATAATGAAAATCAGAGCCTTGAGAAGCTAATAAATGATACGTGATCGCGTAATCCCCTAAGGTACGACGCTCCTGCGGTCCTTGCTGAGGTTGTGCTACTTCAATAGCATCACCTTTTGCTTCTATAAAACAGGCAATCAGGCGTTTAAGCCATTTTGCTGTCATCTTGTAACGACCTGGGTGGGCAATAACCGCTTTACCCCCAGAGGCATGAATCGCAGTAACTGCCTCGGCAATCGTACACCAATTGGGTGGCACATAACCGGGATTACCACGAGTTAAGAATTTCTTAAATACCGCCTGCATCGTTTTAGCGTGCCCTTGCTCAACTAACCATTGCGCAAAATGAGCACGAGTGATTGTATCACCATTTGCTAATTGAGAAGCTCCTTCAAATGCCCCTTCAATACGTTTTTTGGCAAGGCGCTCACCAATTTCTTGCGCTCGCTTATGACGGCGCTCAGCTTGCTCAGCAATAAGTTGCGTCATAGCTGGATGCATCGGATCAATATTAAGTCCAACTATATGTATATCAAAATTTTGCCAAACCGTTGATATTTCTATGCCATTAATCAAAGTTATTGGCAAATTTTGTTGGTCAATCACATCTTGTGCGATAGGCAACGCTGCCACAGTGTCGTGGTCAGTAATAGCAAGCACATCAACGCGTCTCTCTACCGCTCGCTTAACCAATTCTTCTGGGGTTAAGCGACCATCAGAAGCCGTCGTGTGCGTATGGAGATCAAATAACATACATTTACATCTTGACTTTGCATTTACATACTAGTTTACTAGTACACAGATACCTAATACACGTTTGCACTACATCTCTTAGGATTTTTTAACATGGTACAGCAATTTCACTTACAAAACCGAACTTTATTCACCTCTTGGTGGTGGCACTTCCCTACCCGGGTGGTGTGAGTTTCTGTACCTAACATAAATTCATAAAGCCCGCTGAGTGTGGGCTTTTTCATACCTAAATGTAGCCCATTACTTGATTCTTGATACCACACATTCAGCGCGACAAGATAACAAGGAACTGACAATGATTATTGTATTAAAACCTCAAGCTACTGAAAAACAAGCCAAAGAATTATTAGCAAAAATTGAATCTGCTGGGCTAAAACCACTGTATATGCCTGGGGTTGAACGTATTGTCTTAGGCGCATTAGGTGATGAACGTAAATTACAAGCAATGAATTTTGAAGCGTATCCCTTTGTCGAAAATGTCAAACCTATTTTGACTAAATACAAAATGGTAAGTCGTGAAGTTCAAGCACACGACACTCAGGTTAGATTTGGTAATGCGGTTATAGGTGGAGACAAGTTTGCCGTCATTGCAGGACCATGTTCCGTAGAATCGGAGCAACAATTGTTGTCGGTAGCTGAAATGGTAAAACAATATGGTGCTATCGCTTTACGTGGTGGTGCTTATAAACCCCGAACTAGCCCCTATGATTTTCAAGGACTTGGCGAAACAGGACTTCAGCTTCTTCAACAAGCAAATCAACAGCTGGGGCTACCAACGGTTTCTGAAGTAATGGATATCAGTCAACTTGACATTATGTGCCAATACGTTGATTGTTTACAAATTGGCGCAAGAAATATGCAAAATTACGGTTTACTTAAAGCCGTTGGCGAAAGCAGTAAACCGGTATTACTTAAGCGAGGCCTTGCTGCAACTATTGAAGAGCTGCTGCTTGCTGCAGAATATATCTATGACGCCGGTAACCCTAATATTATTTTATGTGAACGAGGTATTCGAACCTTTGAAACCGCAACGCGTAATACTCTGGACTTAAACGCCGTTGCTTATTTAAAACAGCGTAGCCATTTACCTGTTGTTGTTGACCCAAGCCATGGAACTGGCGTCCGTGAGTTAGTGGTTCCACTGTCACGAGCTGCTGTTGCCGTTGGTGCTGATGGCATTATTGTGGAGACACATCTCAATCCATGCCAAGCACTATCTGATGGTCATCAAGCACTAACAGGTCCAATGTTTGCGCAACTTATGGATGAAATAACGCCGTTTGTTGAGGCGGCGGGGAGAACGCTGTAATGACGTATAAGGATAGTACGCCACAAGCCTCTGCTCAGCTTGAAGTGTTGGCACTAGAAGTCCCTTATGTTGCTGACCCAACAGAGCTCTACTATGCTCTGTGTGGGCAAAGTACGAATAGTCTTCTCTTGGAATCGGCTGAAGTAGATTCCAAACAGAATTTAAAAAGCCTGATGCTGATTGATGCTGCGGTGCGCATTGTCTGTCGAGGTCATCAAGTCGATTTTGAAGCTCTGACCTTAAATGGTGAAAATGTATTAGCCAGTTTGGTTGATAGACTTGATCCATCTCTAATTACGCAACAATCTCGTAAAACACTCACCTTAAGCTATCTCTCACATCATCAAGACACCGAATTAGATGAAGATAGCCGCTTACGTCAAGCATCTAATTTCGATGCCCTACGTGCTGTACAGCAACTGTATCCAACCACGGCTTTACCCCATGATGCCCTATTTCTAGCCGGACTCTTTGCCTACGATCTTGTGGCTGCATTTGAACCCTTGCCAGAGGTAGATGCTAAAACTCAATGCCCTGATTATGTGTTTTATGTGGCAGAAACGTTATTGGTTATGGATCACCAAAAACGTAAAAGCAAACTGCAAGCGTCACTGTTTAGCCACCAATCATCAGAGGATTCACCGGGCGATAACTCTCACTATGCACACAACTACCATGAATTAAGTCGTCGTATTCAGGCAATCAAAGAGCAATGTTTAACTAAGATCACTGTGCCACCAGCCCCTGTGATGACCAATGTAGCACCCACAACAAATGTTAGTGATGAGCAATTCTGTCAACAGGTCAACTTTCTTAAACAACATGTGATTGCAGGTGATATTTTCCAAGTCGTGCCATCGCGCCAATTTACTCTGCCATGTCCCGACCCGTTGGCAGCTTATCGAGCCCTAAAGCAGGGTAATCCGAGTCCTTATATGTTTTATTTGCGCGATCAAGATTTCACCTTATTTGGCGCATCTCCTGAAAGTGCATTGAAATACAGCAAAGCAACCAATCAAGTTGAGATTTACCCTATAGCAGGAACCCGACCTCGAGGTAAAAACCGTGATGGTTCAATTAATTTAGACCTAGATGGGCGTATTGAACTGGAACTTCGCTGCGATGTAAAAGAAAAAGCTGAACACATGATGCTGGTCGATTTAGCACGCAATGACGTTGCCAGAATCAGTGAACCAGGCTCTCGTTATGTTGCTGATTTACTTAAAGTCGACCGTTATAGTCACGTGATGCATTTAGTCTCAAGAGTTGTCGGCCAATTAAGAAGTGACCTTGATGCTCTTCACGCCTATCAAGCTTGTATGAATATGGGCACGCTGACAGGGGCACCAAAAATTCGAGCCATGCAACTGATCCGCCAAGTCGAGCAGCAAAGAAGAGGTAGCTATGGCGGTGCAGTCGGCTACCTTACTGGCACAGGAGACATGGATACTTGCATCGTGATCCGCTCTGCCTATGTAGAAAACGAGGTGGCAACGGTTCAAGCGGGTGCTGGCGTCGTGTACGACTCCATACCTCAGGCTGAAACAGATGAAACACGAGCTAAAGCGCAAGCTGTGATCAGAGCCATACAGCAGGCCCATTCAACTTCGGCAAACAGCTTGAGGACTCAAAACTCAAAGGAGTCACATAATGAATAATACTCATATTGTTTTACTCGATAACTATGACTCTTTCACTTACAACCTTGTCGACCAATTTCGCTCGCTTGGCCACTCGGTTACCGTATTTCGCAACAGTGCTGATGCTTACCGACTAGCACAACATATTCAAGCACTCCCTAATGCCGTATTGGTTTTATCCCCAGGACCAGGAGCGCCAAATGATGCGGGATGCATGCCACACCTAATTGAGTTAATGAAAGGAAAAGTGCCGATTTTAGGGATCTGCCTTGGGCATCAGGCAATCGTTGAATCTTATGGTGGCACTGTAGCAGGCGCGGGTGAAATCATGCATGGTAAGGCTGATATGCTTGAGCATAATGGTCATAGGATTTTTGGCGATCTGCCCTCTTCTTTTCCCATTGCTCGTTACCACTCATTGGTTGCAACCCAAGTTGTTGAACCATTACATGTTATTGCAAAAGCCAATCAACTCGTTATGGCGGTTGTTCATGAGCAAGATAAAGTGTGTGGATTTCAATTTCATCCCGAGTCAATTCTCACCACTCAAGGAGCTCAACTGTTAGCGCAGACGCTTGATTGGATATCACGCCCTGCAACACCACTCGATCTGACCACACCAGCACAGAATCAAGGATGATATTATGACGGTACATGAACTGACCAATAAACTGTTACAACAAGAATCACTCGATCAAACAGAAAGTTATCAGCTGTTTGATGCGATCATTAAAGGCGAAGTTGAGCCTGTGGTGTTATCTGCTGTTTTAACCGCACTCAAAATTAAAGGGGAAACCCCAAGTGAAATAGCAGGAGCCGCGAGCGCACTTCAAGACAATGCCAACAATTTTCCAACCCCAGATTATGATTTTGCCGATATTGTTGGTACCGGAGGCGATGGCGCAAATACCATTAATATTTCGACCACAGCAGCCTTTGTAGCCAGTGCTTGCGGCGTAAAAGTAGCCAAGCATGGTAACCGCGGCGTTTCGAGTCAGTCAGGTTCATCTGATCTACTGGATAAATTTGGTATTGATTTAGCCATGACGGCACAAGAGGCTCGTAAAGCGCTCGATGAATTGGGGATCTGTTTCTTGTTTGCCCCGCAATATCATCAAGGCGTACGTCATGCGATGCCCGTGCGTCAAAGTTTAAAAACTCGTACCATCTTCAATTTGCTTGGTCCCTTAATTAACCCCGCTAAGCCGACCATTGAATTAATGGGGGTCTACTCACCAGAATTGGTGCTTCCTATCGCCAAAACCATTGCAACATTAGGTTTTAAACGCGCTGCCGTTGTCCATGGCTCAGGTCTGGATGAAGTCGCCATTCATGGTGAAACCTTAGTCGCTGAAATTATTAACGGTGAAATTAAACAATACACGGTAACGCCAGCAGATTTTGGTTTGGATACTTACCCTCTTGAAGCGATAAAAGGTGGTAGCCCAGAGGAAAATCGAACCATCATCCAACATATTTTAACCGGTAAAGGCACTCCAGCTCAGGAGGCCGCTGTCGCCATTAATGTTGCTTTACTGCTTCGTCTCTTTGGCCACGAAGATCTAAAAGCCAACACAGAAAAAGCGCTGACAATTATGAAAACCGGTGTTGCCTACCATCTAGTAGAACAACTGGCTGCAAGGGGAAAATAACCCATGACAATGGAAACCGTATTACAAAAAATCGTTGCCGATAAACGTCTGTGGGTAGAAGCACGAAAAAAATTGCAGCCGCTTACTGGCTTTAAGTCGGCAGTTAAAACCTCTGAACGCAGTTTTTATCAAGCATTAAAACAGCAGCCCGTAGCCTTTATTCTCGAATGCAAAAAAGCATCACCATCAAAGGGATTAATTCGTGCTGATTTTAATCTTGATGCTATCGCAAAAGTTTACCGCCGTTATGCCAGTGCGATTTCAGTCCTTACTGATGAAAAGTATTTCCAAGGCCAGTTTGAATTTATCACTCATGTCAGAGAGCAAGTTGAACAGCCTGTACTTTGCAAAGACTTTATGATCGATCCCTATCAAGTCTACTTAGCTCGCTATTATCAAGCCGATGCGATTTTATTGATGCTATCAGTCCTTGATGATGAAACGTACCAACAATTATCAACCCTAGCTCATCAACTGGGTATGGGCGTATTAACCGAAGTCAGTACAGAAGATGAGTTACAAAGAGCCATCGATTTAAAAGCGACCGTAGTTGGGATCAATAATCGTAATTTGCGCGATCTTTCTATTGATCTAAATCGCACTAAACAACTTGCGCCAAAGCTACCTAATGATGTCACCGTCATTTCAGAATCGGGAATTTACAATAATCAGCAAGTACGAGAACTGGCCCAGTATGCCGATGGCTTTTTAATTGGTAGCGCTTTAATGGCAGAAAACGATCTGGAACTGGCCGTGCGAAAGGTCATCTTAGGCGAAAACAAAGTATGTGGTCTAACCCACTCTGATGATGCCAGTTATGCGTACCAATCAGGCGCTTATTATGGTGGCTTAATTTTTGCGAAAGCATCACCTCGTGCCATCAGTAATGAACAAGCAAGAATGGTGATGAGTGGTGCCCCTCTTAAGTATATTGGGGTATTCCAAAACCAAACTAGTGAAGAAATTGTTCAGACTGTTAAAGCTCTGGGTCTTTATGGCGTACAGCTACATGGGCAAGAAGATACCGCTTATATTGCTGAGCTAACCAAACAGCTGCAAGAAAGCCAGATTACTTGTCAAATATGGAAAGCCTATGGCATCGAAGGAGAGCAACTTCCAGACTTTCTTCCTGATGTTGATCGCCATTTACTCGATTGTAAAGTCGGCCTACAACTGGGTGGGACTGGACAGCAATTTGACTGGTCATTACTAGATTCATTATCCGAACAACAAAAATCCCAGTTAATGATCGCAGGTGGTATCAACCCAAGTAATGCTTTTATAGCAACTCATATTCACTGTGCAGGCTTAGATCTTAACTCAGGCGTTGAGATCAAACCGGGACAGAAAGATCCTCAAAAATTACAAGCAGCATTTGCGGCAATCAGACAAATTAAGGAAAACCGTCATTATGAGTAAATTAGATCCCTACTTCGGAGAATTTGGTGGTCAATATGTGCCGCAGATCCTCGTTCCAGCTTTAGATCAACTTGAGCAAGCCTTTATTGATGCCCAACAAGATCCTGAGTTTTCACAACAATTTATTGAGTTACTAAAAGAATATGCTGGTCGTCCAACGGCACTGACTTTATGCCAAAACCTCACTAAAGGGAGTAAAACAAAGCTCTATCTTAAGCGAGAAGATCTTCTTCACGGTGGAGCCCATAAAACCAATCAAGTATTAGGTCAGGCACTACTTGCAAAACGCATGGGTAAAGATGAAATTATTGCAGAAACGGGGGCTGGACAACATGGGGTCGCAACCGCTCTTGCCTGTGCGCTGCTTGGCCTGAAATGCCGTATTTACATGGGAGCAAAAGATGTCGAGCGCCAAAGTCCAAACGTCTTTCGAATGAAGCTGATGGGCGCAACGGTAATTCCAGTTCATTCGGGATCGGCCACACTTAAAGATGCCTGTAATGAAGCGATGCGTGATTGGTCTGCCAGCTATGACAAAGCACACTACTTACTTGGCACCGCCGCAGGTCCACATCCATTTCCAACCATAGTAAGAGAGTTTCAACGTGTTATTGGCGAAGAGACAAAAGCTCAAATATTAGCCAAAGAAGGCCGCCTACCCGATGCAGTAATCGCATGTGTTGGCGGCGGTTCTAATGCAATAGGTATGTTTGCTGATTTTATCGAAGAAACCAGTGTCGGACTCATTGGTGTTGAGCCTGCCGGTAAAGGCCTTGATACTAATATGCACGGCGCGCCACTTAAACATGGCAAACTCGGCATTTTCTTTGGTATGAAAGCCCCGCTAATGCAAGATCAATACGGTCAAGTCGAAGAATCTTATTCTGTTTCTGCTGGCCTAGATTTTCCATCCGTTGGTCCTCAACACGCTCATTTAAATGCAATTGGTCGTGCTGAATATGGCTCTGTTACCGATGATGAAGCCCTTGAAGCGTTTCAATTACTGGCTCGAAATGAAGGTATTATTCCAGCTCTTGAATCAGCCCATGCCCTTGCCTATGCACTTAAACTGATTCAGGAAAATCCAGACAAAGAACAATTGTTGGTGGTGAACTTATCTGGCCGTGGTGATAAAGACATCTTCACCGTTCACGACATCTTAACAGCACAAGGAGCACTATAATGGATCGTTATTCTCTTTTATTTGACCGATTAGGTGCTCGCAACGAAGGTGCTTTTGTTCCTTTTGTTACCATTGGCGATCCAAATCCAACTTTATCTCTTCAGATTATCGATACTTTGGTTGAATCTGGTGCTGATGCTCTGGAGTTAGGCATTCCTTTTTCCGATCCGCTTGCAGACGGTCCTACGATTCAAGGCGCTACAATTCGAGCACTTGCAGCGGGGACAACACCACCTGTCTGTTTTGAATTGCTAAAACAAATTCGTCTTAAATATCCAGAACTGCCAATTGGCCTCTTAATGTATGCCAACTTAGTTTTTGCAGCAGGCCTAGATAATTTCTATCATCAGTGCGCAGAAGCTGGAATTGACTCCGTTTTAATTGCAGATGTGCCGCTACACGCCTCAGCAGAGTTTCGTCAGGCAGCAGAAAAACATGGCATCGATGCAATTTTCATTGCTCCACCCAATGCTGATGAAGAAACATTAAAAATGGTGGCAGAATACGGTTCTGGTTATACCTATTTGCTCTCACGGGCAGGGGTAACAGGAGCAGAAACCAAAGCCGGAATGCCCGTTGACCATCTACTAAAAAGCTTAAAAGATCACCATGCGCCACCGGCTTTACTTGGCTTTGGCATTTCCAGTCCAGAACAAGTTTCCGATGCAATAAAAGCAGGGGCTGCTGGTGCGATATCAGGCTCTGCCGTTGTAAAAATTATTGAAACCCATTTAGAGCAACCAGAGGAATTACTCAAGGCAATGAGCCACTTTATTCAAACCATGAAAGCGGCGACTAAAAACAGTCAATAGCACAGGCTCTGCTTGGAAATAACATCAAAAGTCCTCCGCCACTGGAGGATTTTTGGTTTCATCGGGCCAACAAGGTATACTAGCGTCAGTATCAGTATTGATTGAGCACATTCAATGAAACAAATTCTTGATTTTATCCCACTTGTCGTCTTTTTCGTCTTATTCAAAATGTTTGACATCTTTGTGGCAACAGGCGCTTTAATCATCGCAACAACAATTCAACTTGCGGTGACTTGGTTTATGTATAAAAAGGTCGAAAAAATGCAGCTTGCGACCTTCTTTATGGTATTGATTTTCGGCAGCTTAACCCTGTTTATGCACGATGAAAATTTCATAAAATGGAAAGTGACTATCATCTATGTGCTCTTTGCTGCTGGCCTTGCTATTAGTCAAATGATGGGCAAGCCCCTGATTAAAAGTATGCTTGGTAAAGAATTAACCCTGCCAGAACCGGTCTGGAAAAGAATCAATTTGGCTTGGAGCCTGTTTTTTGTTGTCCTTGCCGTTTTAAACGTCTATATTGCTTTCACATTACCGCTGGAAGTATGGGTAGATTTCAAAGTCTTTGGTTTGCTGATCTTAACTTTGCTATTTACCGCTCTCACTGGTGGTTATATCTACCGCCATATTCCTAAAACAACCGACTCAGAATAGATGCAAAACTCGATGAACCCTGACAACAATATCCCTTGCGGACAGCTACTGCTTCGTACGCTTGCCATGCCTGCCGATACCAATGCCAATGGTGACATCTTTGGTGGATGGATCATGTCTCAACTTGATCTAGCTGGTGCCATTTTAGCCAAAGAAATCTCAGGAGGCCGTGTTGTTACTGTCTCTGTAGAAAGTATTGAATTTAAAGCACCAGTTGGTGTGGGTGATGTTGTGTGTTGTTACGGTGAGTGTAAGCGTATCGGTAACACATCGATGAGTGTCGCATTGGAAGTGTGGGTTAAGCCTGTTGCTCAAGAAGAAGTAGGCGAACGCTACCGAGTGTGTCAAGCGACCTTTAACTATGTTGCGATCAACTCTGAAGGTCGACCTCGTCCGATTAAAAAAGCATAATACGTTAAGAATCGGTCAAAATTCGAAGAAAAAGCACTCTCCTCTGGTGGGTGCTTTTTTTATTGGTTATGGTATCTCCCCCTGATATGATTTGGGGATAACATCATCACAATAACAACAAGGGAGTCCTTACATGTGGTATGTGATTTTTTCTCAAGATGTTGAGAACAGCTTAGAGCGCCGTATGAGCGTTCGCGAAAAACACCTTGCGCGCCTTAAAGATCTACAAAACGAAGGTCGTTTACTTGTTGCTGGGCCAATGCCAGCGATCGATGATGAAAATCCAGGTGAAGCAGGCTTTACAGGTTCCACTGTCATTGCTGATTTTGCCTCTCTGGAAGATGCTCAAGCGTGGGCTGATGCTGACCCATATATTGATGCAGGTGTTTACGAAAAAGTTATCGTAAAACCATTTAAGAAAGTTCTGCCATAAACCAATAACGAGTCAGTCATGTTAAAAAAAGTTATTGCTGTCGGTGCGCTATTGATTCTTGGAGGGTGTGCATCCTCTGATGCTGATGTGGCTAATGCGATGGCAAAGAGTCGCGCTGCAAGCATCAATAGTAAAGCGCCTTACCCTAAAATAGATGCTTACCAAATCGTACGAGCACAAGCTAAAGGCCATACAGTTGAAATCACCATTCTGTATGGAGGCAACAGTACGATTAGCCCAACGCAGGCTGCAAAGAGTGCCGCAAGAAGTTATTGTAATAATGATGAGCTGACGCCATTTTTTACCCAAGGCGTTAATTACAATATCGCGATCATGGATATGCAGGGCCGCAAACTTGTCCAGCAACCGATTTCAGAAGCTTATTGTAAACAACAGACACTTTAATAAAAAACCCCAGCCGACTTGATAGTTAATTCAAGATGCTGGGGTTTCTTTATGGTCGCTAACTTATATACCCATTTATATACCCAAGAGGCTTCAAGATGTGAGATTACTTGGGGATAGTTATTTGACCATCAGAGTCATGTGCTATTACGCTGATTTAAATACTAACGCCTTCAGACCACCTTCTGGATCAATATCCTTAAACTCAGGAGGATTATCAAGACGCTCAATAAACTGTAAGCTTGGGGCTTCTTGAGCCATGCCATCAATTAAAAACTGAGATGAAATAGATGGGTCATTCACACACGCCAAAACAGTTCCCTTCTCAGTCAGTAATTCAGGCAAACGGCGGAGAATTTTTTGATAATCTTTCGTAAGTGCAAAACTGCCCTTTTGGAATGATGGTGGATCGATAATGATCAAGTCATAAGGCCCCAATTTACGCACCTTACCCCAAGATTTAAACAACTCATGACCTAAAAAAGAGACCTTCTTTAAGTCGTGTTGGTTTAAATGATGATTATCACGACCTCGGCTTAATGCCGACTTTGCCATATCTAGATTCACCACATGCTCGGCACCACCCGCAATCGCAGCAACCGAAAAGCCACAAGTATAGGCAAACAAATTGAGTACACGTTTACCATTGGCTTGTTCACGAACCCAATCACGACCATAACGCATATCCAAAAACAGGCCGTTATTCTGATTACGTCCTAGATCGAGTTTATAGGTTAAACCACTTTCGATTACATCTTGATATTCACGCAGATCACCCCAAATCACTTCTAGCGGTGAACCTTGACGGTCTCGATGTTGCAGTAGTAAAGAGGTTGCGCCACTTTGCTGCCATTGTGGTTGTGATACTAGATTTTCAAGCATCGCATAAAGGCCTTGCAGAAACTCAGGTTCAGGCTCTTTAAATAATGACACCAAAACTTGACCTTGTAAGTAGTCAACGGTGATTTGCTCTAACCCCTGCCAACAACGACCACGGCCATGAAAGAGACGACGAACCTCTGATGGTGGTGTTGCTAAGGATGATAATAAATGAGCTTCTAAGCTAGGTAGAGCACTGGTTTCCATATTTTTATTCAACTTTTACTAAACTGGATAGAAATTTTAACCTAAATCGCGACTGACAGAAAATAGGCAATATTGATATACCTAAGTAACCTTAGGAGACTTTAGATAGCAAATGCTTTAACTATTAAGCGACAAGTTTTAATTCGGGTTCATTTTTGCGGGAATCAGCAAGGAGGACGTATTCAGCGGTAATACGGATTTGGCGGCGGCGTTTAAGATGAGATTTTATTTTCAGTCGATTACGTCGATGTGATGCCAGTCCCCAAAATCGAGTTACACTCTTTTTCTTCTTTAATCGCATACGAAATGCAGCACTACGGGTATGGCGCATGGTAATCCTCATCTAGGGTGAAATCCTAGGCGGCTAGTATACGCAACTCTTGATATAGATGCGAATCGATCCGCAAACAATCGATTTTTTTGCCCGAATTATCAGCAATTCAGGCAAATTTATGCATATATATCCCAATAATCACAGAAGGCAGCACAAAAGGTAGAAGGTAGATTGCAATCACAGATTCAATTCAAATAGGAACAAATCTATTTAGAACCTATTTTAGGCCAATCTAATAGCCAAGGTTGTTGCCATTGTTCCAGACCTGCCACCGTATCAGGCTCTTGCCATAATTGACCAAAAGTTGGCGCACAAAGGAAACGATACTGCTCACCTTGATAAGGAAAACTCAACGCATACGCATGAAGATAGCCACGATCTGCCGCCTCATTACCGTAAATATCATCGCCAGTAATGCCAGACCCCACACTTTTAAGCGCAACACGGATCTGATGCGTTTTTCCTGTATGCGGTTTACAAAGAAACAGTCGACGCCCATTACCTGCTGCGGTAGAAAAAAATTGTGTAATCGCTGGATTGTGTTTACTGCTTTCTAATTTCCAGCTACTGCGGCGAGAACGGGTCATATCACCAATAACAACACCTTGTTTTTTCTTAGGCTTTTTAGAACCGATCGCCACATAGAATTTTTCAACCACACGGTTAGCAAAATTGCCTGAAAGTTCAGCCGCCGCCTCTTTATTTCGTCCAAGTAACAATAGTCCTGATGTCATTTTATCCAAACGATGGATCAAATAGAGTTTCTCATCACCGGTTTGTGCCGCAACCGCCGCCAACAGAGGTTGGTCATTATCGTCTTTATGAACACTCACTCCTGGATGTTTATGGATAAGAATAAAGTCAGGATGTTCATGGACTAAAGTAAACATGGGCTTTCTCAATGTGATAAAACTAACTCGCACCAACAAACTCGACCTATCAATGGCGCAAGTTAGTATAAGAATACAGGAGGCGGAGTATATACTCCCTTAAGCGGAAAATAAAAAATAAGGTCATCAGATAATGACCTTATTATTTAATTAGGCAAAAAAGACCCACAACATCAATAATGGGCAGACGACCCGAACATACCATGGCCAGATTTTCCAAAATAGGCTGTGTTCTAGGTCTGGGTAACCGGATTTAATCTCTTGCAAAACTTGGTCGCGTTTCCAGACCCATCCTACAAGCAGAGCAAACAGCATCCCTAGAATCGGTTGTGCGTATTCCGTAGTCAGCGCAATAACCAAACCAAACAAGTCACCAAAATTAAACACAATAATCGCGGAGAATAAGGTAATTAAACCGCCTATCCACCATACTGCAATATGACGGTCTTGTTTAAGCTCCTCTGTGGCACAAGAAACAGGGACTTCAAGCATAGAAATTGATGATGTTAGCGCCGCAATAACCATTAAGACAAAAAATAATATACCAACAATAAAACCGACTGTACCCATGGTATCGAACATTGCCGGCAGCACGCTAAAAACCAATGTATCGGAACTTAATAATTCACCGGCATCATTGTAGATTTCGACACCATTATTTGATGCAACAAACATCGCGGGCAAAATAAGAAGTCCAGCCACAAAGGCAACCGATGTATCTAACAAAGCAACTTGGGCGGCAGTTTTTGGCAGATTCACCTCTTTTTTCAGATAAGAGCCATACACCATCATAGAACAAACACCTAATGACAATGAGAAAAATGCCTGTCCCATCGCACTCACTACCAGATCGGAACTAAAGTGAGACATATCGGGAACCAGATACATCTTAAGCCCTTCCATTGCGCCATGTTGAGTAAATATATACCCAACCAACAGCAAAAATAAGACAAACAGCACAGGCATTAAACGAGTCGACCAACGTTCAATGCCATCAGCAACACCATTTCGTACAACTAAAATAGTCAGCAACATAAAAAGTATCATCAACACTAAATTACGAGATGTACTGAAGTTCTCTAGCCAATCACCGACACTGGTGAACCCAACATAATTGGCTATTGGCCCCACAAGATACCCAAATAACCATCCAGCAACGATGGCGTAGAAACTAAGAATCATGGATACCGCAACCATCCCAGCAATACCGAGAACAGCAGCAATCACAGGTTGTTTAGGCCAGATAGCTCGAATGGACTTAATCGGATTGGCGTGACCATAACGGCCAATAGTGAGCTCTGCGACTAATAAAGGGTAAGCCAGAGCAAAAACCATCACTAAATAAACTAAGAGAAATACAGCTCCACCATTACTGGCTGCTTGAGTTGGAAACCCCCAAATATTACCTAACCCAACTGCGGAACCTGCAGCGGCTAAGATAAATCCTAGACGGGAGCTAAATTGAGCACGAGATTGTCCTGCCATAACGTTACGCTTCCTTGTCGTTCGTTATTGTTAATGTAAAGATTTAATTACAATTGTGACAGAAAGAATTCAACATGATGTGATAGCCAAAGATTGCAATAAAGAATAAACTTTGCTGCTACATTGTAAAACATTATAATAACAACCATTTTTTAACCTTTTGTCAACAAAAACCATTGCCATCTAGACTCTACGTTTAAACCATAAGTGATAGCCATAATTAAGGCGGCTTAATTTTCATAAACTATCAATTAATACTGACTTAGGTCGTGATTTCTTATCCTAATAAGCAATATTTAGATTCCTTTTTAGAAAAAAACACTATAGTAAAACCGTGAATAACAAGCTGAATATTAGAGAAAAGTAGATAAACCTTAGGCTTGTTCACAATTTTACATACTCATGTAAACAAAAGAGAACGACCGCCCCATCTCACTCACTAAATACGTTATGATTCTTTTTTGTTAACGTTTTTTATATATTTTTAAACTCTATTTAGTTAAGTCAAATACATGGAACAATTTTATCAAATACTCGCTTGGCTTGGCGTTTTCCTCTATTGGCTCATCATTGCTGGTGTAACTGTACGTGTAATTTTTAAACGTCGTGCAGTTGGTGTCGCTCTAGCATGGCTAATGATCATTTACATCATCCCAATTGGTGGTGTCTTCGCTTACATTTTATTTGGTGAGCTCAACCTTGGCAGTAAACGAGCAGAGCGTGCCAAAGAAATGCTCGACCCTTTTGCCGAATGGTTCCAGCGTCTCAATGATTGTCCAGGCCACCAGCCTCAGAACATGAGTAGTAACGCACGCCCCATTTCTGATCTGTGTGAAAACCGTTTGGGTATTCCAGGCTTAACGGAAAACTCTCTATCA
The DNA here is from genome assembly GCF_038086725.1 of Photobacterium damselae subsp. damselae. Classification (NCBI taxonomy): domain Bacteria; kingdom Pseudomonadati; phylum Pseudomonadota; class Gammaproteobacteria; order Vibrionales; family Vibrionaceae; genus Photobacterium; species Photobacterium damselae. Next base: position 1,249,123 of record NZ_CP146970.1, on the reverse strand, counting down.
TTGCAAAACTCACCGCAGACCATATTGCGCTCTATTATTGATGATATTAATCATGCTGAGCATGCAATTCACATGGAGTTTTACATCTGGAATCCAGGAGGCATGGCAGATGAAGTTGCAGTTGCTATGGTTCAAGCAGCCAAACGTGGCGTCAAAGTAAAACTGCTACTTGATTCTGCCGGTAGTATGCGATTTTTCCGTTCTCACTGGCCAAAGCTGATGCGTAATTCAGGAATCGATGTGGTCGAAGCCTTAGCTGTTTCGCCATTTCGAATGTTCTTCCGACGCTTAGATTTGCGTTTGCATCGTAAAATTGTGGTTATCGATAATCTCGTTGCTTATACCGGTTCAATGAACTTGGTTGATCCTGCCTTTTTCAAACAAGATGCCGGGGTCGGTCAATGGGTCGATGTTATGGTTCGAATTACCGGGCCGACGGTACCTTTACTTAACTGTATTCAGTCTTGGGATTGGGAAGTAGAAACAGGGGAACGTCACCTCCCTCCTTTACCGGTTTGTGCAATACCACCTCAGATACCAAACCATGAAGTAGATACCGTTCAGGTTATTCCATCAGGTCCTGGTATGCCCGATGATATTATCCATCAAGTGCTACTACTGAGTATCTATCAAGCCAAAGAGAGTGTGGTTATTACCACGCCTTATTTTGTGCCAAGTGAACACCTGCTCCATGCATTAAAAGGTGCGGCGGAACGAGGAATTGCCGTTCATATCGTAATTCCTAATAAAAATGATTCCACTATGGTTGAATGGGCAAGTCGCTCTTTCTTTAATGAACTGCTTGACTCGGGGGTGAGAATCCACCGTTTCCATGGTGGTCTGCTCCATACTAAATCTGTAGTAATTGATGATACACACTGTCTGATCGGTACAGTAAACCTTGATATGCGCAGTTTATGGCTTAATTTTGAAGTCACTATGGCGGTTGATAATTTAGAGTTCACCAAACAGTTGAGTTGGTTACAGCAACAATATATTGCCGACTCAGAACAAATTGATCGTAAGGAATGGGAACGGCGTCCTATGACCCATAAACTTATCGAACAGTTTTTCTATATGTTCAGCCCTTTACTTTAAATAACTGAGCCAAATCATTCACCCTAAGCTATGCACAAAGTAGCTTAGGGTTTTTTCTATTCTTTTTTATTATATTCAGCAAATTATCATAATTCGCCTATCATTCTGTACAAATTAGACAAAAATTTGACATGTCAATTTTTTGAGCTAATTGTATATAAAGAAGCAGTAGCAAAGGATTGGTATAGATGAACATAGTCTCAGTCTGTATAGGCTTATTAACTATATGGTTTACTTCAACAATCTACGCTGATGCTCTGATACCATCTTTGGTCATTAAAGGCCAAACAGATAAACAAAATTTTATTGCTGTCGAACTCAATCCTGATGATATTACAGCCAATTTTCCGACTTATGAAATTACAACCAGATTACCCTGGGTAAATCACTTTGCAACCTTCTCCGGGGCAAGGTTGAAAGATATCTTAAACCATTACCGACTCTTTGGTCGTCAAATTCATTTAACGGCTCTCAACGACTATACCGTTACGATTCCCTATTTAGACATTTATCGCTACGACCCAATTATTGCTATTACCCAAAACCAAAAGCCATTAAAAATTCGAAATTATGGCCCTTATTGGTTAATTTACCCCATGTCTAAGTATCCAGAACTCAACACGCCAAAATATCACGCTCGTATGATATGGCAGATAAAAACGATACAGGTTGAAAAATAATGGGACATTTTGTCATAAATTTTAAGCGATTATTGTATGGCATAATTACTGTGTTAGTTTTTGCCATTTTTATCAGCGCAAATCATTTCAAACTTACTTCTGAAAATATATCTCGTCAGCAAAATGAAGCTATTTGGTACATTCTTGAACTAAATAAAGAGTACGGCGAGATTATTTATTTGCTCCAAAAATTAGAATTAAACCAAATAGACAGCCAACAAATCGCCCTGCAATATGAAGTTTTGTGGAGTCGATATAGTGCGATACTCAGTAACAGTAAAATTAATTACCATAATAATCTAGCAGCTTTACTTCATGAATTAGAGCACCATTTTAGCTTTCTACAAAGTGTCGATTCACGGATCACACCAGATCATATTGATAACCCAACTCAATTGACACGTGCATTAAAAAATGATTTTGAGCGGCTACAAAAGACTTTTAGCCAAACGTTGCAACTGCATGATGGAACGATTGATAAACAATTAGATGAAATTAATGCTCTGCAAAGTCATTTTCAGGCACTGCTTGTGATTACTTTTATGCTGTGTTTATTTGTCATTGTTTTACTCTATTACGAGAGTCTCTATCATCATAAATTAGCAATGCAAGACGCATTAACCGAAATCAATAACCGGTTATGGCTCAATCAGCAATTGACAACCATGACAAAGAAAAAGCAACCGTTTCGATTTTATTTAATTGACCTTGATGGCTTTAAAAAAATTAATGATTCGTTAGGGCATCAAGTCGGCGATATCGTATTGAAAACGGTTGCTAAACGATTACAACAATTAGTAAATAAGCATTGTTTTGTTGCCAGAATGGGTGGCGATGAGTTTTGTCTTATTTCAACTCAATCAGATAATAATAAATACTTAAATCAACAGATTATTAACTGTATAAGTAAACCTGTCCAATATCAGCACGGGTTTTGTCATATTGCAGGAAGTGTTGGTGTTAGTGATTATCCGCAGCAAAGCAATACAATTTATGACTTATTGCAACAAGCAGATTTTGCGATGTATGAAGCAAAGCAAAAGGGGAAAAATAATATCTTTTTTGCAACAGAGCAGAATGGCCAAACAAAAAATATCTCGTCACCTCACAAAATGGAGCAGTAATTGCATTAATAAGAGATATATCAACTAAATCTTGTTATATCAGGTGACGATGTGAGTAGACAAATGGATATAGAGCAACGATTAGATCAGAAAAGAGCACAACTTAATCATATACTACAACAAATACGTTATGCCATTACCGATGAGCACACAGAAAAATTGGATGCATTGTATTCAGAGTTAGCTCATTACCAAGATCAGTTCGATTTGCTTTATGATGAATTACTTCAAATAAAAAAGCGATACTAATCAACAGTATCGCTTTAATTTTCTTTACCTATCTACCCAAGTCATTTCAATATGCAAAATGACTTAAGTATTAATGGATTTCATTAGGTAAAGTCGTCTTACATTGCTGCCATGAAGATTTCACAGATCTCTTCATGTGTTGCTTGTTTAGGGTTAGTAAAACCACAAGCATCTTTTAGAGCGTTATCAGCAAGAATTGCTACATCTTCTGCTTTTGCGCCCAATTCTTTAATACCTGCTGGGATACCGACATCTTTTGCAAGAGTAACAATCGCTTCAATCGCAGCTTCAGCACCCTGCTCTGCTGTCATACCTTCGACATTTACGCCCATCGCTTTTGCCACATCACGTAGTCGATCAGCGCTAACTTGTGCGTTATAACGTTGAACATGTGGCAATAAAATAGCGTTACATACGCCATGAGGTAAATCATAGAAGCCACCTAGTTGGTGTGCCATTGCGTGTACATAACCTAATGATGCGTTGTTAAATGCCATACCAGCCATAAACTGAGCATAGGCCATTTGTTCACGAGCATGCAGGTTTTGACCATCTTTAACGGCTGTACGAAGATTCTCTTGAATTAACTCAATGGCTTTAATAGCAACAGCATCTGTTACTGGTGTAGCAGCAATAGATACGTACGCTTCGATAGCGTGAGTCAGTGCGTCCATACCTGTTGCAGCAGTTAATGAAGCAGGCTTAGCCAACATAAGCTTAGGATCGTTAACAGACATAAGTGGCGTAGTGTGTTTATCTACAATCGCCATCTTAATGTGACGCGCTTCGTCTGTAATAATGCAAAAACGAGTCATTTCAGATGCAGTACCCGCAGTTGTATTAATCGCAATCAGTGGCATCTGAGGTTTTTCAGAACGGTCAACACCTTCGTAGTCAGCAATTTGACCACCATTAGCCGCAACCAGTGCAATACCTTTTGCACAGTCGTGTGGAGAACCGCCACCTAGAGAGATAACAAAATCACATTGGTTGTCTTTCAGTAGCGCAAGACCTGCTTCTACATTGCCAATAGTTGGGTTTGGTTGTGTACCATCAAAAACAACAGATTCAACGCCACGCTCAGCCAAAAGATCAGCAACTTGCTTCACCATACCAATTTGACTAAGAATTTTATCAGTAACGATTAAGGCTTTCTTAAAACCGTGTGCTTTAATAGCATCAGCTGCATCCGTTAAACAATCGGCACCCATGTAGTTTACTGTAGGGATAAAAAATGCACTAGCCATAATATATTTCCTTATTTTTCAAAAACTCATTACCTAAACTTTCTAAACCTTAGCGATAAGAGGCGATAAAGAGCAGAGGTTAATGGGTTTTCTTTTTTTGTAATTATTCCAAACGCACATAGTTGTACCACCAAGTGAATGTGCATCAAATTGATCTCAAACAAGTTATGAAAAAAGATTGACGAATTTGAAATGGAAATATGAATTAGATCACTATTATTCATATTTTTTATTTATTATTGTTTCCCACCAGAAACATAGTGTTATTTACCAAGCAAAATTTGTTCATAAAACCATCTAATTTACCGTTTTTTACTGATATTAAAAAATGAGAAGCCTGTCGCATTATTGATTCAGCCGACTTAAGTTTTTTTATTTCATGCCGTGAATTAAGTTATCGCTCATCACATAACAAGCACTGCTATGAAATTAAAAACACAAGCTTACGTCTTAGCCCTCATTACATTAGTGGGCTTTTTAGCACTCACGGCTACTGGATTATGGACGCTTCGCGTAGCCAGTAATTTAGATAATAAGTCGCGCGTTACTGAGATTTTCACCTCGACCTATAACATGCTGACCGAAATTGAAAAAATGGTTCAGGATGGCGTATTACCAGAAACAACGGCCAAAGAAATGGCAACTCGTATGCTGCGTAATAACATCTATAAAGATAATGAATATGTTTATGTTGCTGACAATAATATGATTTTTATTGCGGCACCTCTTGACCCTCAACTTCATGGCACCAGTTTTAACGATTTTAAAACCAGTGATGGGGATAGCGTTGGTCAATTGATCCAACAGAAATTGGCAGGACGTACTGGTCAGTTAATTGAGTACACTTGGGATCAGCGCCAACCCGATGGCTCTGTAGAAGAGAAACTGTCTATTGCAGAAAAAACACCCGTTTGGGGTTGGGTTGTCGGTACAGGTATTGGGTTTAATGAAGTTAATGCCCGCTTCTGGTCAACAGCGCAGTTTCAGTTACTCCTATGTCTAGCCATTGCAGGCAGTATCCTTGCTCTCTTAATCTTCTCGGTACGTCGTATTATTGCTTTAGTTGGCGGTGAACCTGTCGAAGTTTGCGCCGCAGTTCAAGCGGTGGCAAATGGTGAAATTCAGACATATTTTGCTGAAAGTGCTCCACAAGGCAGCATTTACCATGCGGTGCAAAATATGAGTCTCTCTTTAGCACAATTGGTCAATAACCTAGAGCAGTCTATCTCTGGGCTGCGTAAAGAGTTGGCTGATGTTGAAACTTTCTCCGATGGCATTAATCAGCTCACCAATGAACAGCAGCAATCCACCTCTATGATAGCAACGGCGGTCACCGAAATGGTTTCATCTGCACAAAATGTCTCTGATTCAGCCAGCGACACAGCACGTTATACCGATGAAGCAGATAGCCAAAGTAAACAGACTCAACACACTCTTTATGCCACGGTTGAAAATGTTCAAGGCTTAGCAACTCAACTTGGTATGGCGAGTAAAGCCGTTGAAGATCTGGATCAAGATGTCAATAATATCGTCAAGATCTTAGATGTGATTGGTGGCATTGCAGAGCAAACAAATCTACTGGCTCTTAATGCGGCCATTGAAGCGGCTCGTGCGGGTGAACAAGGCCGTGGTTTTGCCGTGGTTGCCGATGAAGTTCGTAACCTGGCAGGTCGCACTAAAGATAGCACCATTGAAATTCAGCAGATGATCACTAATCTGCAAAATGGCTCTCGCAATGCAATTGAAACTATGGGAATGTGCGCAGAAACCAGTCGTAAAACCGAAGATGAATCCCAATCAGCGGCAGTGGCGTTAGAGCAGATAGTCATTGCACTTGAATCTATTTCAGCCATGAGTCAACAAATCGCAACGGCTGCTGCAGAGCAAACTCAAGTTAGTAATGATATTGCGCACCGTATCCATCTGATTGAAGATAATAGCAATCAGCTAAACCATGCGGTTAATGAGAGCAATAACAGTACTCAAAAGCTATCAACTCTAGCTAATGAACTGGAAACTTGGGCTCATAAATTTAAGGTCAAAAGCTAAATCATAAAAGACAAAAGCTTTAGATATTAAAAGGCCGCTAGATGATTGCTTATCTAGCGGCCTTTAAAATAATGGCTAATAACTAGTAATGACGATGGGCCAAATTAAACGATCTTAACTCCAGCTGGCATTAAACGTTCAGGTGTTAGCAGCACACTTTCGGATTCATCTTCTGTTTCAGCACACAGCAGCATACACTCAGAAGTCTCACCACGCATTTTCGCTTTTGCCAGATTACACAACACCACAACTTGTTTACCCATGAGTTCCTCTTCTGTGTAATAAGGAACAAGGCTTGTTACCGTTTGCAGTGTTTTTTCACCAACATCAATCTGCACAATATAAAGCTTATCTGCATTATCATGTCGTTTAACTTCAATGATTTTACCCACACGAATATCAAGTTTTGCAAAATCTGAATACGCTATAGTTTCCACAATAATCACCTTAGTAAAATTTTACTAAAAGGTTAAGCGTAGCGAATTAGAAACACAAGTGCGCCAGATCTCATTTCACACAACAAGTTTATGTCTTAATAGTGTGCCATGTCTTAGCTACATAGATTATGCGCATAGTGTGTTACTTAGACTCGTCTATCCCCCTTATTCCAGCTATTCAGACCATCATTCTGTTTACAGTTTATTATCAGCTTTGTTGCTAACTTCCAACACTGATCTCAAAGTTTTACTAAAAATTTGTTTCGCACATAGATTGGCGTTTACAATATCTGCTAACATTTTGAAATTATGAACTTTGCCAGTGGGAAATAGAACATGGCGACTTTAAAAGATATCGCTACAGAGGCTGGAGTATCATTGGCAACCGTATCTCGCGTGCTCAATGATGATCCAACCTTAAGTGTTAAAGAAGAGACTAAACACCGAATTTTTGAGATTGCAGAAAAGCTCGAATATCGAACCAGTAGTGCAAAAAAATCCCCCCTAGATAAAAAGATTAACCACCATTTTCTTGCTCTGTATAACTACAAACAAGAAGCGGAGGTCAATGATCCCTATTATCTTTCCATTCGCCACGGCGTTGAAACCCAATGTGATAAATTAGGTGTTACCTTAACCAATTGTTATAACAGCGAAATAGACGTCGACTTAAACAAAGTTACTGGCGTTCTTCTCGTTGGTCGCATGCACGGTTCCATCATCAAAAAAATACCTAAACGTCTTAGTGATCATATCTGTTATATCGATTTTACCGATAATAATAGTGGCTATGATTGTGTTGATATCGATCTTGTTCGAATCAGTAAACAGATCATCGATTTCTTTGTTGAACAAGGGTACGAACGTATCGGCTTTATCGGTGGACATGATGAACCTAATACACCCGATATCCGTGAAAATGCTTTTGTTGAATATGGTAACTTAAAAGGTGTGGTCTCAGAGCAAGATATCTATCGAGGAGATTTTTCTAGTCAGTCAGGCTACAACTTAGCAAAAGATATGCTGGAAAAAGGCAATTACCCAAAAGCTCTCTTTATTGCTTCTGACTCTATTGCCATTGGTGTTTTACGCGCCATTCATGAGTTCAAACTCACGATCCCTGATGATATTGCCTTGATCAGTGTAAACGATATTCCCACAGCACGTTTTACCTTCCCTCCTCTATCGACAGTGCGTATTCACTCAGAAATGATGGGAATCCAAGGTGTTAATCTATTAGTTGAAAAATATCGCGATGGTCGAGCACTGCCATTACAAGTCTTTGTACCGAGTAAACTCAAACTACGAGGAACAACTAAGTAGTTAATAAGTAAAGAATTTAAAAACTTTCCCTTATTTTATAAAGCACTGAAACTCTTCAGTGCTTTTTCTTTATTAATCCACAACGCTGAGTTTTATCTCCTACGTTTTTTTCACTTCAAATAGAATTCTACCACGATCACATCTTGAAATTGTTCCCCCGTTTAAAACGTGACCAAGTTAAAGTAAAACGTTTTCACTAGTTTATTTTAGTAAAAGTTTTACTAATATCTATCCTCAGATAACACATCAAGTTTTTATTCATAGTACGTCGGCACGGTGACACACCAATAAGCCGAGGGGAGAACAAACGTGAACAACTGGGAAAACTTCCTTCACCTACATGAGAACCGCATGGCACCACGTGCTTACTTTTTCTCATACGACTCAGTTCAGAGCGCAAAATCATTCCAACGCGAGCTCAGCAACCGTTTTATGCTCCTAAGCGGTCAATGGACTTTTAACTTTTTCACTAACCCTTTGTTAGTACCAGAAGAATTCTATTCACAAAAAATGACCGATTGGGGTCACATCACAGTGCCAAACATGTGGCAGATGGAAGGTCATGGCGATCTTCAGTACACAGATGAAGGCTTCCCTTTCCCAATCGATGTTCCTTTTGTTCCAACTGATAACCCAACAGGCGCATACCAACGTACCTTTACTTTAGGTGAGCAGTGGAACGACAAACAAACCATCATTAAATTTGATGGTGTTGAAACCTATTTTGAGCTGTATGTTAATGGTCAATACGTTGGCTTTAGCAAAGGCAGCCGCCTAACAGCAGAATTTGATATCTCAGCTTATGTTCAACAGGGTGAGAACCTACTTTCTGTTCGTGTTATGCAGTGGGCTGACTCAACCTATATTGAAGATCAGGACATGTGGTGGACTGCGGGTATCTTCCGTGATGTTTACCTAGTTGGTAAAGAAGCGGTTCACGTACAAGATTTCACTGTTCGTACAGATTTTGCTGACGATTACCAAAGTGCCACACTGTCTTGCTCTGTTGAACTTGAGAACCTAACCCATGCAGTAGCAACCGGTTATCAGTTAGAGTACAGCTTACAAGATAACGGCGTAGAAGTGGCTCAAGGTAGCTGTTCTATCGATGATATTGATGCTAACCGTCAAGTACAGTTTGCCATTGATATGAACAACCCACAGCAGTGGAATGCAGAAAATCCATATCTGTATCAGTTGTTTATCACTCTTAAAAATAGCCAAGGTCAAATCCTTGAAGTGATTCCACAACGTGTTGGTTTCCGTGATATTAAAGTTCGTGATGGCCTGTTCTACATCAATAACCAATACGTCATGCTACACGGTGTAAACCGCCACGATAACGATCATCTTAAAGGTCGTGCTGTGGGTATGGATCGCGTTGAAAAAGATCTGATTTTGATGAAGCAGCACAACATCAACTCAGTACGTACTGCGCACTACCCTAACGATCCTCGTTTCTATGAGTTATGTGATATTTATGGCCTGTTTGTCATGGCAGAGACTGACGTTGAGACTCATGGTTTTGCTAACGTTGGCGATCTAAGCCGTATTACGAACGACGCAGCGTGGGAAGCCGTATTTGTTGATCGTGCAGAGCGTCATGTTCACGCACAGAAGAACCACCCATCGATCATCATGTGGTCACTAGGTAACGAATCTGGCTATGGCTGTAATATCCGCTCTATGTATGCGGCAACCAAAGCTATTGATGACACACGCTTAGTTCACTATGAAGAAGACCGTGATGCAGAAGTCGTTGATGTTATCTCGACCATGTACTCACGCGCTCAATTAATGAATTACTTTGGCGAACACCCACACGAGAAGCCTCGTATTATCTGTGAATACGCCCATGCTATGGGTAACGGTCCTGGTGGTCTGACTGAGTATCAAAATGTGTTTTATGCACACGATCATATTCAAGGTCACTATGTATGGGAATGGTGTGACCACGGAATTCTAGCGCGTGATGAGAACGGCGAAGAGTTCTACAAATACGGTGGTGACTACGGCGACTATCCAAACAACTACAACTTCTGTATGGACGGCTTGATCTTCCCAGACCAAACACCTGGCCCTGGTCTAAAAGAATATAAGCAAGTAATTGCTCCAGTTAAGATCCGTGCAGTAGATGGCTCAAATAACCGTTTTACCATCGAAAACAAACTGTGGTTTAGCGATCTTAATGACTACACCATTACTGCTGATGTTCGTGCTGAAGGCGAAACGCTACGTACCGTACAGTTTAAAGTTGAAGACCTAGCGGCAAACTCAGCTCGTGAGATCACGTTAGCTCTACCAGAACTGGATGAGCGCGAGACTTTTGTAAACTTCACTGTTCGCAAAGACAGCCGCACTCTATACAGCGCAGCAAACCACGATATTGCGGTGTATCAGTTCCAGCTAAAAGAGAATACAGCAACAGCACCGGTATTTGTTAACCACAATGCAACCGAGCTTAACGTTGCAGAGAGTCGTCTTGATTACACCATCACAGGCCATAACTTTGCGCTCACTTTCTCTAAAGTAAACGGCAAATTGACGTCATGGTTAATCAATGGTGAAGAGCTTATTCAATCAGAACCACGATTGAACTTCTTCAAGCCAATGATTGATAACCATAAGCAAGAGTACGAAGGTCTGTGGCAGCCTGCTCACCTTCAGATCATGCAGGAGCACTTCCGTACCCTAAACGTTGAAACCTTAGATGGCAAAGTGGTTATCAATACCACCAGCATTATTGCCCCACCAGTGTTTGATTTTGGTATGCGCTGTCACTACTGCTACCAAATCAATGCTGAAGGTCAGTTAAATATCGAGCTTCGTGGTGAACGTTACGGCGATTATCCACATGTGATCCCAGTGATCGGATTGGATCTTGGCATCAATGGTGATTTTGACCAGGTGAAATACTACGGTCGAGGCCCAGAAGAGAACTACCAAGATAGCCAACAAGCCAACATGATCGACGTATACCAGACTAACGTTGCCGATATGTTTGTGAACTATCCGTTCCCGCAAAATAACGGTAACCGTCAGCATGTTCGTTGGGCAGCTCTTACTAACCGTCACGGTACGGGTTTATTGGTAAAACCTCAGCAAGATATCAACTTCAGTGCTTGGTTCTGCACCAATGAAAATCTTCATGCTGCACAGCACACTATCGAGCTAGAGAAGAGCGGTTACATCACGTTGAACCTTGATCACCAAGTGATGGGTCTGGGCTCAAACTCTTGGGGTAGTGAAGTGCTTGACTCATACCGAGTGTACATGGATACCTTCTGCTACGGCTTAACGTTAATGCCACTTCAAGCAGGTGATTGCAGTGCACAGGCAATGGCAGCTCATAACTTTGGCGATGCATTTTTTACTCAAGCATCAACTCAAACATCTGTAAACGAGGCGTAACCCCATGATCGTACTTGATAACTTAGAGCAATTTAAATCGGTATATCGCAACGGTCGTAAATGGAATCGCTGCGTAGAAGCTATCAATAACATCAGCAATATCAAAGATGGCGTCATGCACTCTATCGGCGATTCACTGGTGTACATGGTAGAAGATGGCACCGCAAAAGAGACAGAAAACTTTGTTGGTCACCGTCGTTACTTCGATGTTCATTACTACTTAGAAGGTCGTGAAACCGTTGAATTTGCGAAAAAAGATCAACTAACACTCACTCAAGCATACCGAGATGAAACTGACCGCGAATATCTACAAGGTCAAGGTGAAACTCGTGAATTGACTGAAGGCCAAGTCATTATTTTTGAAAACGATGAAGCCTACCGTTTTTGTGGCGATAACCGCGTTCGCAAAGTGGTGCTGAAAGTGACAATAGAAGACGGTTACTTCTTAAATAAATAACCACGTAAGACATTGCAATAAATAAAAAAGAAGGACTGCAGTTACGGCTGTAAGTCCTTCATAAAACCTACACCTACATATAACGTGACTCTTCGGAGAATAAAAAGATGTCTGATACCAAACGTAATACCATAGGCAAGTTCGGGCTACTCTCCCTAACTTTTGCCGCTGTATTTAGCTTTAACAATATCATCAACAATAACATTGAGATCGGCCTATCTTCGGCTCCAATGTTCTTCTTGGCGACCATTTTTTATTTTATTCCTTTCTGTTTGATTATTGCTGAATTTGTATCCCTAAATAAAGACTCTGAAGCCGGCGTTTATGCATGGGTAAAAAGTTCGTTAGGTGGTCGTTGGGCTTTCATTTCTGCCTATACTTACTGGTTTGTTAACCTCTTTTTCTTCACCTCATTGCTGCCACGCGTTATTGCTTATGCCTCATACGCCTTCTTAGGTTATGAGTACATCTTAACGCCATTTACAACCACAGCACTGAGTATGATCCTATTTGCTTTTGCTACGTACGTTTCAACTAACGGAGCAAAAATGTTAGGTCCAATCACCTCGGTGACATCATCACTGATGCTGCTTCTGACTATGTCATACATCTTGCTATCAGGTGCGGCACTACTAGGTGGTGTACAACCAGCAGACCCAATCACTGTTGATGCAATGATCCCTGAATTTAGCTGGGCATTCCTTGGCATTACAACCTGGATCTTTATGGCTGCAGGCGGTGCAGAATCGGTTGCCGTTTACGTAAACGACGTCAAAGGTGGCTCTAAGTCTTTCGTTAAAGTGATCATCGTAGCAGGTCTGTTTATCGGTGTGCTTTACTCAGTTGGCTCTGTACTTATCAACGTATTCGTATCAAGCAGCGAATTGAAGTTTACAGGTGGCTCTGTTCAAGTATTTGAAGGTCTAGCTCGTTACTTCGGTCTACCTGAAATTATGATGAACCGCTTTGTAGGTCTGGTTTCCTTCACAGCAATGTTCGGCTCTCTACTAATGTGGACAGCAACACCAGTTAAGATTTTCTTCTCTGAAATTCCAGCAGGCATCTTTGGTAAGAAGACAGTTGAACTTAACGAAAATGGCGTTCCAGCTCGCGCAGCATGGATTCAATACCTAATCGTTCTTCCTCTTATGGTTATCCCAGCTCTTGGTTCAAATACCGCACAAGATCTGATGAACACGGTTATCAATATGACTGCGGCAGCTTCTATGCTTCCACCGCTATTTATCATGCTGGCATACCTAAACTTACGAGTGAAACTAGACCATGTTGAGCGCGACTTTAAGATGGGCTCTCGTCGCACAGGTATCGTTGTTGTATCGATTCTGATTGCTATCTTCACGGTTGGCTTCCTAGCATCAACCTTCCCAACGGGTGCCGATATTATGACCATTGTGTTCTATAACGTTGGCGGCATCGTGATTTTCTTAGGCTTTGCTTGGTGGAAGTACGGTCAATATGAAAAAACACTTAATCATGAAGAGCGTCAACAAGAAGCACCACCAGCGGAGTTGCTAACCGAAAACGCATAATCCACTAACTTGCAGAGAGAGCTTGATGTTCTCTCTGCTTCTTTGCCGTTTTGCGATATCCAAATTTCTTTATCGTTCTGGGATCGAGCTAAGGGAACTTGAATATAACAAAACCAATAATGTTTTAAATCTGGCAGATGCAATAAATGGAGTACCACCATGTCTGACTCAATGCGCGGCACGATTGGCAAATTTGCCTTACTGTCGATGACTTTTGCTGCGGTATTTAACGTCCGCAACATCGTAAACAACAATATCGAACTGGGACTAAGCTCAGCCCCTATTTTCTTATTAGCAACCGTGGTCTATTTTATTCCGTTTGTGTTTATTATTGCTGAATTTGTTTCGGCTAATAAAAACTCAGAATCGGGGATGTATGACTGGTTAAAACAACCTTTGGGCACAAAAGCAGCCTACTTGGGCTCATTCCTCTACTGGTTCGTTAACTTGTTCTGGTTTGTTTCACTGCTCCCTAACGTTATTGCTTATGCCTCTTATGCGATGCTAGGTTATGAGTATGCCTTCTCACCTATGGTAACCTCTGTTATCTCTATGGTGCTGTTTGCTGTAGCTACTCATATTTCAACTAAGGGTGCATCATGGTTAGGTAAGATCTCTGAAATCGTTGCTTATGGTGTATTTGCACTGTTTGCGATTTATGTTTTCGGTGCCCTACTGGCGTTAGGTGGCGATCATACTCCTGCTCAACCAATTACATTAGAAGCGATGGAGCCAACCGTTAACTGGGCAACTCTGGGTATTATGTGTTGGATTTTCCAAGCAGCTGGTGGCGCAGAAACAGCAGCGGCTTACTTAAACGATGTAAAAGGCGGTCATAAATCTTTCATTAAGGTGATCATTGTTGCTGGTCTATTAATCGGTGGTATGTACGCTCTAGGTTCACTGCTGGTTAACGTTTTTGTGGCTCGCGATGCTCTAACCTACTCTGGCGGTATGGTTGAGATTTTCACTGGTATGGCGCAATACTTTGGTATTTCTGAGTCTCTAGTTGGTCGCTTTGTAGGTATCGTACTCTTTATCGCGATGTTTGGTTCGATGATGATGTGGACAGCAGCGCCTGTAAAAATCCACTTCTCTGAAATTCCAAAAGGTGTTTACGGCGAAAAAACGACTGAGCTTAATGAACACGGAGTTCCTGTGCGCGCGGCTTGGTGGCAATTTGCTTTCGTTTTCGTGATGCTAATTGTGAACGGTTTTGGCTCTGAATCTGTACAAGATATGATGAACCAAGCTATCAACCTAACTGCGGGTACTGCAATGCTTCCACCTATCTTTATCATGGTGGCGTACTTTGTCTTCCGTTGGAAACACGATGATACACCACGTGATTTCCGCATGGGTTCACAGAAGTTTGGTATGGCTATGGTATCGGTTCTTATCGCTATCTTTGTGGTAAGTATGACAGCCTCTGCTTTCCCAGCTGGTGTTGACCTAGTTCGTGCATTCTTTATCAACGTATTTATGACTGCGGTATTCTCTGGTCTTGCTTGGTGGTGGATTTCTCGCTTTGAAGCTAAACAAAAAAAGTTAGCGGCAAAGCAAGTACTAAAAGAAGCTAAAGCGTAATCGTTTTACGGCGCGAATCTTGAAATGATAAAGCCCAGTTATCTTATGAACTCATGGAGAGTGAATAAGTGACTGGGCTTATATATTTAATAAATGTAAAAATGATAACATATACTCATGATTTGAAATTTATCATAGCAAGTATTGGTTATCCGTACTTAACCATTCTGTAACTGCGCTATTAAATAGTGACATCTTTTTGGGTATTACTCGTCTTTGAGCATAAACCAAATATAATTTATGTGTTTTAATTGACCACTCTGGAAGTAAATGAACAATTTTATTACTATCAATAAGCTCTTTAACCTGATAATAAGGAACGCTAACTATTCCTAGATCTTGTAAAGCTAATTCAAGTAATGAATGATAAGTATTTGCGGAAACATTTCCTTCTACTTGTTTAATATCATTTATATTGTTTATTTTTGAGAACAACTGAAGTTCATTCCATTTTGAGTTTTGTCCATTTAAAATAAAATTATATTTTTCTAAGTTGTTTATATTGATATGTTTATTATTTTTCGCATAATTATAGCTACATACCAGCACATTTCTAATAAATCCAAGCTCCTTTGCTACAACATCATTCGGTAACTCATTATATGCTCTAAGTGCAATATCAAAGTCACCTATCTCAATTTTTTTCGCTGTAGGTCCAAAGTTTAATTCTAAGCTAATTTCAGGATAGGATTTCTTATAACTAGGAATAACATGACGGCATAACATTGCTCCTAGTTCAAAAGGAGCTGTGACTTTCAAGGAGCCACTTAATTCTTGCGTCATATCTCGGACACGAGTCTTTGCCTCAACGGCTATAGCCTGTATTTCTTTTGCTTTTATATGTAACTCTTCTCCGATTTCAGTTAATTGAATAGATCGAGTGGTTCGATAGAATAACTTTGCATTACAAGAATCCTCTAAATTTTTAATATGACGAGAAACCAAGCCTTTAGAAACACCTAATTCTTTTGCCGCTAAAGTAAAACTTTTCTTTTCTGCAACAGCTAAAAACGTTTGTAAGTATATTAAATTCATTAATTAGCATCATTTAGTAAACAGTGAACTTACTTTATGCTTATTGTATTACCGAGTCAAAAAACATAACCTAAATTAAAGCTCTTAGCTTCAATATGTTTTTTAAATTATATTAAATATTATAATAAACAAGGGGAATATAAATGATCTCAGTCGAGCTATATCAAGGTACCGAAGCTAATGTAAATAGCTATATTTTATCTGATGGCGAAAATATGCTAGTTGTTGACTGCCTACGAAATAGTGAAGAAGCAGAAAAATTAGCCGACCATTTAGAGCAAAAAAATCAAAAGCTCAATATGATATTTATTACCCATGGTCATGCTGATCATTACATGGGATTAAGTGTTTTACATCGTAGATTTCCTAATGTTGAAATTAAAGTGGCAACACAAGAGATAAAAAATGATTTGATTGAGTTTTCACAATGGATGGAATCTATTGGTTGGCTAGACAATGAACCACAGATGAAAGTGAAATCAGAAACGAATCCTAATGGTTTTGATTACAATAACTTAATTACAGTAATAGAAAGCCCTACTATTTCACTTCCATTATCTAAACATCATATTCATTTAAAAGCAGATTATCCTGGAAATGAGTGTGGACATATGACAACAATGACAATACCAGAGCAAAATATTTTCTTAGCTTATGATCTGTTATTTAACAAAGTTCATGCTTGGTGTGGGCCTGGTGTTGATCGCAAAGAGATACATCACTGGATTGCAATTCTGGAAGAAATTTTAATGCAAAACAATATTAGTGATTGGACATTTTATCCGGGACATGGTCAGAGTGGAGATCAGACTTTAGTATCAAATATGATTAACTATTTACAAAAGTTTTTAGATATCACGCAATCAGCAACCACCCCACAAAACGCTATTGATGCAATGATTGCAGAGTTTCCAGGATTTGCTCAAGAAGATTTTCTTCTTATTCATAGTGTTAACAATCATGTTCATGGATAGAGTTGTTTATTTGCTCATGATATAGCAATTAATAATTAAGATAAAAGCAAAAAGCCGCTGAGCATAAAATCAGCGGCTTTTCTAAGTATGGCGGAGAGATAGGGATTTAAATTCCAAAAGGTGTTTACAGTGAAAAACGACTGAGCTTAATGAACACGGGGGTCCTGTGCGCGCGTCTTGGTGGTGGATTTCTCGCTTTGAAGCTAAACAAAAAAGTTAGCGGCAAAGCAAGTACTAAAAGAAGCTAAAGTGTAATCGTTTTACGACGTGAATCTTGAAATAATAAAGCCCAGTTATCTTATAAACTCATGGAGAGTGAATAAGTGACTGGGCTTTTTTGCTTATTGCACACTTTTAGACCAAAATGCTGATATGAGATTTTGACACAACCAGAGATAATATTATGCCGACGACCTTACATCGCATTACCGCTAGAGTTGATATTGAAACACAAGATTTACTGACAAAAGCTACTGCGATATCTGGCATGTCGAGTATTAACTCGTTTGTTATATGTGCTGCAATTGAAAAAGCGAAAAAAGTTATCGAGCATGAACAAACTTTAAAACTGAGCCAAGTTGATGCTACGTTATTGATGAACGCTTTAGACCGCCCTGCAATACAAAATTCAAAACTCAAAGCGGCCGCTAAACGATATGGGGAAAAAACTCAATGATGAATACGGTACTTCTCGATAAAGCTAAGCACATAGAAAAATTGGTCAATAACTGACATGAGAGTGTGTTCAAGCGTCTCAGGCTAAATGATTTTTGGACAATTCCGTATTACGATTTCTGGTGAATATCGGACTCTCAGATAAATTTTGCTAGGACAAAAAGAAAGATCTGACCCCGATCATTGTTAGCCTTTATTTCATAGATATCATTAGCAGTTAATATTAAGGCCAAACATTGCTGTTTGACCTTGGTAAAATCATATCAGCTTTTGACCATTCGAAGACCATCTATATCTAACATATTGTTCAAACTCTGGTTCATCTGCATGTTCTAAAACTATAATTTGTGGTTTAAATCCAATTTTTGGATCTCTTTCAAGTTCATTTAAGAAACGTTCAAAAACCTTGAATATATTTATTACTTGTTTAATATTCTCATCAACTTCTTCTTCACCTAATAACTCTTGTTTATTATTAGAAGAAAATCTTCTTGTTACTTTTGGAAAATATACCTGACTAGGTTGGTCTAGAAATAACATTGCTGGAATTACAGAGTTTGAGCTTGACGTTAGTTTTAAAATTGCCAATAAAACCGCTAGATGACAAGCCAACCAGTTTGCACCGCTGCCCATTTCTGATAGTAGTATTTCTTGATTTTTAAAGTAATAAGCGAATGTAAAATCTTCTGTTTTGAATTTCATTTCACCATTTCGTAAATCATCTTCAAAATCTAAGTCTTTTTTAAGCTCATTCATTGTCTCATTGATAAGTGTATTAGCTTCAGAAAATTTACGTTCAAGACCATAGCCTCGAATCAGTCCGATACAGGTTTCTAACTCATCTTTCATAGCTGAAAGATCGTGGTTAGCTTTTTCAAACTTTTGCCCTTCAATAAAGAACTCTAAGGTGTTCTCTATTCTTCCACGAATATTATTTAGTGAGTCCCTTATATCTAGATTATTTTTAACTCTAAATAATTTTCTTAATTGCCTAATTTCATTCTCTATATTAGCTACAACCTGCTTTTGCTTATCTCGCTTTAAAAGTAATGAGTTAAGAGACTTAGAACTGTCCTGTTTGTAACTACCGATTCGGGACAGTTCATCAAGAAGTAACGCTCTAGAACGCTTAACCTCTTCCACTTTAGAAACAACACTAGTTACTGGTGCACTACATAGCGGGCAACTAACACTGTTTTTGGATATAGACCCATCTTGCGATACTTCTACAAGGCGTGCCATCGAGTTAGAGTAATCTATTGACTCCTCCTCGTTTTCCTTAATAAGAGTTATCAATTGATTACATTCATATAAAGATGTTAGCTCTTTATCTTTTGCTTTCTCTAAGGCATTGATCTGCTTATTGAAATCAACATTTTGCTCTACATTCAATGGTACAGAAGGCAGGTTTCTCGCTAAATTTTTTAGCTTTTCCAGTGATGCATCTTCATCCAAAAATTTAAGATTTAAAACTCTATAATACTGCCTAATTGGTATAAGCAACTTTTCTCTTTTTTCTTGAATACCTAGCAGAGCTTTCTTTTCTTCTGTCTCTATCTTTTTTATTTGTTTTTCTAAATCTTCAGATCTTTTCTTCAATCTATAGTATCTGCTATCAACCCAGCCCATAAATATAGGAAACTGATCAATTACCGTTCTGCTTTTAATGAAGTTATCAAACCTATAAAATAAACTATGTTTATTAGCTATTAAATTTTGATGCTGAAAAAATAATGAAGTAGCATTCCTAATTGAGACTTTCCCTTTATTAAGATTATAATCGTCATCATCATGCAATGATGTATCTTCAACCGATAATCCTAAGTGCTCTTCGAAGTCCTTTTGAACCTCTAGTCTAGTTCTAGTTTTTTTGGACTTAAAATAATTCGAGTTAATTTCATCATCAACATTGAAATCAGCCGAATACTCAACAGAAAAATAACACTTTGTTGGTTGATTATTTGAGCGTCCAATGATTATCTTTTTACTGTTGTGTTCAAATACACAACAGTAAATATCTGTGAAATCAGTAACTTTTCCCACAGGGATTGTAGAGCGCTTTGAAAATAAACAAAAATCTACTATCTCTATTAAAGCACTTTTACCTGTTTTAGAGTCACCTGTTATTATGTTTAACCCTCGATCAAAGCCAAGACGTTTCAAATCACCGTTATGACCAATGAGAATTATATTTTTTAAAAAAGCTTTCATAAATTTTTGACCCTGGATTTAAGAAGAACATTAACATATCCTTCTTTCGCAAAAATGATACCTAAGTTATGAGATGCCTTTAGAAACTCTTTTTTATAGTCATTTGTTATTGATGATTTTTCTAAAGTACTTCCATTCAAAATAAAAGAATCAATTATAGTTTCACAAATTGAACTGAGATAGATTAGCCCATAATTTGTCACAGACTTTGAGTATTGAACTTTATCATTTATGAAAAACAATCTTTCTTTAATTTCATCATCTTTTAGAAATGCAGTTTGAAATGTACTACGAGCATTAGACCTACTCAGCTTCACTCTTAAAACATCATCCATAACAAAAGGAACTACAAGATAAATCAACTCAAACTTTGCGCCTCGTTCATCAATTTGCCTAGCTCCTTCAATAAATGAATATAGTATTTCAGCAATAAAAGAGGGAGAATACTTCAAATCTCTAATAACCTGGGGATTCATTAGTCAACATCCTCTTCACTATATTTCCAAGTATAAGAGGTGTTATTAATAGCCTCGTGTACTTTACCTCTCATGAAATAAGGTTTCGTGCCACTTACCTCAGGCACTTCTAACACCGAACTATTATGAAATTCAAAAAATGCCTCACGAGCTGCCTTATTAGATTTAGATGTGCCTAAATCTTCATAATCTATTTCATAAGCATATTGTCTTTTATAGCCTGTAGCTTTCTCTACTGCATCTACTAAATAGTTATCAATAATTTCGGGCATAATGTCTGGTTTAAGATCTACAAGGCTCTCTTCACTGTTTTTGGCTTTGAAGTAATCATTGAGGGCAACACCTCTATCCCTGCCTTTCAAACCTATATCTCTATATTCTAATAAAAATAAGTAACCGTCAGCATGCTGCTGCTCCGTGTCATACTCCGTGCGGTCTACAGGAAAAGGAATGCTATCTCCACTCCATCTGTTAACTTGAAACTGAAAAGCGTCATCAAAATCATTGATATTAACTTTCCAATGTCGGCGGTCTACGATTGCAATTTTATTAACGTATGAATAAATCCAATGGAAAATGCTTTCTCTGTATGGCTCTAACACGCACTTCAATTTACGATCTTCCAATAAGCTCTTCCATTTCTCTTCTACATGCTCTCGAGATTGTTCAATTGTAAATCTAGACAATATGCTCAATAGCTCAGCATCCGATGCGTCTTCAAAAATTTTGTCATAGAGAGGCTTAATCGAAGATGATGGTACGTGATCCTTTATGATGTCGAGTTTTTCATGGGCACTTCTTGTGTTCCAACTATGGAATATTGAGCTCTCGGAAACGAAAGATGTCGTATGTAATACAATTTGCTCAAACATAGATGAGTCTTCAACCACCAAGTTCTTCAAAGTGTTCCAGAAATCTTTTGAGTTACTAGCTAAGTTATGTTCTTCTAGGTGGTGTTTTACCTCTGTGAACGTCTTACCATCATAGACATCCCCAAAGCACTCTATCCAGATAGTCTCATTGGGTTTTGCATCAAAGCACTTCTCAATGGCGATTAAGACTTGGTAAACATAACCTAAATACTTTGGTGTAGCGTTGTTGGCAAAACCTTTTGTCATCCTGTCGATTACTCCTAGATTTACTCTTCATTAACTTCGCGAGCTAGGAAAAGCTCCAATCTCGTAATGTTCTCGCAACCGACTTCACCACCATACCAAGTCGAAGCAAATAAAATCACGATAATTACCATACGGTTAGAAAGGATTAATTGTGTACAAATACAACGTTAATGCAAGTAAAACTTGTTGAATATTGAGTTGTGTAGTTATGAGACTTTGTAAACAAGGTTACGCTTGTACGATTTTTACATAACTGTAGGGCAAGATATCAAAACTCACGGGCTTAAGTCTTGCCTTTTATCTCTTATTACTTTTTGTATATCAAAGTTGACTGAGTATCATTGTATGATTTGGAGTCGTAACTCACTTTGGGGCAAAACGAGTTACGAAACACCATCTACCTACACTAGTGGACTGGAAGTTAAGAGGCATTCCTCTAGCTCGCAGCTAAAAAATAAGAATTTAACCCCATTGAGATAACCACTACCACATCATAAAAGTGAAGTTGCAATATGAGTGTTGTACTCCCTGCAAGATACGATCAAAACTCAGTAGTTGTTCTAAAAATGATAGAAAGATAGGAATTCCAACTCCACACTAGAAACAACAATATAGACATGAATCTGTTTCAAATAACACTAATAATCATGAAATTTAGAGTTAGTTAAGTTTCATATAGAAAAGCTCATTTGGCTTAACACCAAATGAGCTGACATAACATTAAACTTTAACGTTTATTGATTTATGGTTGATGGGTCAAAAACTCTTGTATATGATGAATTTAATTTTTGTTTATTAGATAAACCAGTTTCTAACGATAAAGTATCATTATCGACAGTTAAGTATTTATCTTCAAAACTATTTTTTAATCTATCTCCATCCCATAACCATTTTTGCGTTAGCTTCAAGCTACAAGATTGCAGCTCTGATAAAGATTCGCCATCTAAACATAATTTAGTATTAGTTGCGCTAACATATCGATTATATTGGTCATAAATAAATGACTGTGATTTACTATTAATATCACATTCAGCAGTCATTACTTTATTGTTGTTTTGGATATCAATACATTTATTATTAAAAGATGCTAGCTGTAAATTTACCGGAGTTCCACCAGTAAATACAGGGTGCTCCCAATCAACAGTAAATGATATTGCCTTATTAACTCTACGAAGAGGCTGATCATCTACACCATAATAAGTCTGATGTGCGCCAATTCCATAAAAATAGAACCACGATCTATTATATAGAGGCATAATGTTAACTGATGAATCTATAGTAAATTGAGTTTTTCCTGTTTCATTAGGAGATGCTTTATATATAACATCAAGTTTAGGAACAAAACTCGCATAACTAAGCGGCTGAACTTTTTTTAGATTCGCAGGATAACCTTCCGACCATACAGGGTTTGTCCACTTATCTAACAGTGACTCAGAGTCAGGATACTGCTCTCTCGCCCAACGGAAAGAAACATTTTGGGCTGAAGTTGAGTTTTTTTCAACTCTATAGTCTTGGGTATTAAAAGATAACGACTTAGATTGACTATAACTAGCATTAGCCTGAAGACTCGCTTTCGGGCCATCTTTACTAACTTCAGCACCACCAGTAACACCAATAGTGAATCCAGAAGATTCATTTATATTATAATTAGAATTAATATTCTCCCGAGGGAACGTTTTTAATATCTGAGCTTTTTTATTTGAAGTAGATATATCAAATAAATAATCTTGAGCAATAGCACTGGCTGACCACTCTCTAGCCCAACCAGATACCACCTGATAATTAGCCCAATAATATTTTTGCGTCAGTGTATCATTTAGATGTATACCGGCACCTGTCGTATTATCATCTAAGCTAATTCGAACTATTTTTGCATCAGGCGTTGCAACGCCATTAGTACCAAATGATAAAGAACGTTCTAATATAACTTGATAAATAAGTGAAATATTACCATTTTTACAAAAAGAACGACTTCCTCTATCCCAAATTAAAGAATTTCGGAAAGTACATTCCTGATCAGTTATTTCTTTATTAACATTAAGATAAAACGAAACATGGGGCAAAGAAATTGATTGATCACTAGTAGCGTTACCTGAACGTAAAGCTAAAGCCATTGGGTATTTAGAGATATCATTAGATCTGGCTTCATGATCTAGGACAGATACCATACGATCATTAGCATCTGCTATCGGAGTATACATTAGTTGATTTTTATAGCCTGTTACAACTATAAAATTACTATCAAATTTTACTCCCATTAAATCCTTAAATTTCTTTTGAAGTTTCTCTTTTTCTTCATTATTTTCAAAAGAAAGATCAAAGATATATTGTTTATCATTATATATTATATCTTCTAATATATGATTGTAAGTTGATATTTCCTCCTGTTTCATATTTACATATACAATACGATCTGGATTTTGCACACTGCTTAATATTGATATAGCGTCTGCGCCCGTAGAATAATTATCAACTTCAGCTATAGCACTGGCAGATAAGCTACTAATACCCAAAAGTATACAACTATATAGTTTTCTAATTTTCATAATATCCCCATATAAACATTTGCGTTACAATATATTTTTTAATAATTAAATATTTTTGTTATAATACTTACACTCTCATATCAAATAACGTATTTAAACCATCGTTTTTTAACTATTTACTCCAGAGAATAAATCCTTTCTTATCTCTATATAACTGATTAGACCCTCCCTAACTCTTCATGACGTTATCCAATATTAAAAATAATATCTCCTCTCTGCTCAGAATTTGTAATTCGATATTACTTTTTTACTATTGAGATCTTATTTGTTTTTCATACTCTAATGAGTAATAAGTTAATAATATAATTAGAACAAAGGTAGTTAGTGTATAGGTTGGAGTGAGGGCTGCTATAACCAAGATTTAAATGAATAACATGAGTAGACATGACAGTCCGAACTATCATTGATGCAAAAAATAGCGAGATAATACAAGTATTGAGTAAGCTTGACATATAATCACCTCACAGCACATGATAATGCTTCACATTACAGTAACGGATGAGCTTATTCTATCTAATATTTGTCGTGATTATGTCAGGTTTTATCATACCTTATTGGTATTCCTGCCTAAACTGATGAAGGACTCCCATTACTAGAGTGCACCGCAATGTATCACTCTAGTCGTTGGGATAACTACTATCACGTAATGAAAATAAAGCAGCAATACAAATGAAACGCACCTTGCAAGATAATTTCAAAACGCAGAAATGCAAAAAGCCGCTGAGCATAAACTCAGCGGCTTTTCTAAATATGGCGGAGAGATAGGGATTTGAACCCTAGATACGCTACAAACGTATGCCGGTTTTCAAGACCGGTGCTTTCAACCACTCAGCCATCTCTCCGTTTTGTTCTTCTCGTAAGAAGTTATGGCGGTGAAGGAGGGATTCGAACCCTCGATACGTTGCCGTATACACACTTTCCAGGCGTGCTCCTTCAGCCACTCGGACACCTCACCACATTGTTGCCATCACAGCTTTACCGTGACAACGGAGACGTAATTTAAAGATTTAGCGCCATGGGGTCAAGGCTTTTTCTTTTATTTTCTTTTAGTTGCAGAGGATTAGATCAATTCGCTTTAATCTTACCCTCCCTGTATGCAGTAACCTATTAACGGTGCGCAAAAATAGTGCTAATTCCTTAACAAATCTATGATTTAACGTTAATCTAACAAGTCAGGTAGAGAATAAGAAAAGGTAGCTTTATGCTTGGTAGACGACTGTTTGTCTTAGTTTGTTTGATGTTCACAATATTAGTGACGGCCCCTGCGCACGCTAATGAGAATGAACAAACATTAAATGACAAAATTGAGTACCTCAATAAACAGCCACAAACTCCCGAGACCATAAAAGAGCTCGATATCTACCTACAAGCGCAAAACCAAGTCGCTAAAGCAAAAGAGTTTAATCGTCTTACCAAGCAGTATGACGACCTGATAGATACCTTTCCCAAACAAGTTGCAGCACTACAAAATAAAATTGATGCCTTCTCTACTAGTGAATTTCCTGAATTTAATCAATGGGACAAAGAACAGCTGACCCTTGAAATTGCAGAACAAGATAATCTTTTACTGCAACTCGAAAGCTCACGTAACGCCCATAAAAATATCTTATTAGAAATCGAACGAGGTATTGATAACTTTACGGCTCAGTCAGATCGCCTGCGTCGCCAACTAAAATCAACCGAATTAGATCTGCAACAAGCTCGCCGTATTAACGATACGAATGCCCTACTTTTGCTTCAAATCAACGAGCAGTATCTCAATAGCTACTTAAATATGCTAGAAGCAGAACAGCTTAGTTCGGGTAATCGCCGTACTTTAGCCAAGCTCCAAGTTCAATACGACAATCAAGAAATTGAAGCGCGCCAAGCGTACCGAAACAATCTTCAAAGTACCTTAAATCGTGTATTGCGAATGGCCAGTAGCGACAACCAAGAGACAGGGACAGAGCTTGAAGAATCCATGAGTGATCAGCCCTTGGTCATTCAACAGTTACTTCAAGCTAATCAGCGCCTTTCAGGGGAGCTAAATAACCTCAACTACCAAAACGAACAAACGCAGCAACAAGCGGTCACCGCCAATAAACAAATTAGCGAAGTAACCAAAACCGCAGACGATCTAAATGCGATGACCGACTTGCTAAAACTGAGCCCAGCGTTTAGTGAAAGCATGCGTAACCGAATTAAAGGGCTACCAAGCAATCCCCCTATTGAAGCGTTAGATAACAGTATTGGTCGCAATCAGCTGAAAAAATACGAATATCAACAACAAGTGGATTCTTTATCTCAACGTCAAAAGCACATTACCAGTTCAGGACTTACCCCAGAACAGCAAGTGATGGCAAAAGAACTCAGTGATGCGAACATCGGTTTATACAGCGACTTAATTGCTGCTTCAGAATCCCTTATCTATCAGCAGGCCGTACTAAAAGTTGCTTATGATAAGTTGAATACCAAATTGACCGACCTAAAAAATCTTGCGGCTAAACGTCTATTTTGGGCGCCGGACACAAACCCTCTCAGTGTTAATTTACTCATCGATACATGGGAAAAACTAAAGTGGTTCTTTTCACCGTCGCAATGGGTCAATTTACTCAAAGCGCCAATGGTCATAAATCACTTCATTTTACTGACTATCATCGTTGTAAGTGGACTGCTGATCAGCGGCCAGATTTGGGCTCGTAAACGTTGGAAGAAATACTTAGAAAAGACCAGCGCCAAGATTGGCCGAGTGACTATGGACAAGTTCCGTTACAGTTATATTAATGTCTTCGTCGCCTTCTGCTTTGCGTGGGTCATACCTCTAGTGATCACCCTATTTGGCTATGGATTACAAGAAGCATGGCAATATCCATTTGTCCATCATCTTGGCCAAGCTATTGTCTACCCTATGGCATTAGTCGTCTTTTTCTTTATTAGAGAGTTGGTACGAAAAAATGGCCTTTTCATCAGTCATTTTGGCTGGGATGACTTTGTTGTAAACCCAACGTTTGCCCATTATCGTCGCTTATTGTGGATTTACATTCCCATGATGGTGATTCAAAACTTTGCTCTCAATTACAGTGATATTGAAGTCAATGGCACTCTGGGGCGACTGGCATTTATTATCAGTAACTGTGCTTTAAGTTATTTCCACTATCGTATGTGGCAACAAAAACTACCAATGACCTATGGTGATGTTCCTGAAGGCAAAGCGCATTTAGGTCATCATCTGTTTTGGTGGACGTTAATCTTAGTCCCACAAATTCTAAACTATAGCGCACTAAACGGTTACTTAGGTTCCTCTCAAGCCATTATGCTGCGCATGGAACAATCGGCCGTACTTGGCGTTGTAACCATGCTGATTTATTACTTATGTAAACGCTTAATGTTGATCCAAAAACGCCGTCTTGCTTTTGAACGAGCGAAAGCCAAGCGTCAAGAGATCATTGCGCAGCGTCAGGCAGAAGTACAAGGTGATAAAGAAGAAAACTTCAGTACCAGCGAAATCAATATTGAGATTGAAGAGCCTGAAATTGACTTAGATAAAATCAGTGCGCAATCGTTGCGTTTACTGCGCTCGTTACTGCTACTGATTTATCTGGCAATGATGGCGTGGTTACTTTCAGATCTCTATCTGGCCACCAGCTCGCTACAAAACGTTACGCTGTGGGATGTAACCAGTAAGATTAATGGTATTGATCAGCTGAGTGCGATTACCTTAAACAGTGTGTTGCTCGCGGTACTAACATTTGGTTTAACCACCATTTTAGCGCGAGATTTACCCGCAGCGATGGAACTGTTGATCTTACAACACTTGGATTTACGCCCAGGAACCGGTTATGCCATCACCTCCCTAACCCGTTATTTTGCGATATTTATCGGTATCATTGTTGGCTCTGGTCTAATTGGTTTTGACTGGAGCAAAATGCAATGGCTTGTTGCTGCTCTCGGTGTGGGTATCGGTTTCGGTATGCAGGAGATTTTCGCTAACTTTATTTCCGGCCTTATCATCTTATTTGAAAAGCCAATTCGAATTGGAGATACCGTTACTATTCGTGATCTCACTGGCATGGTGACAAAAATTCAGACCCGAGCCACCACCATTGTCGATTGGGATCGTAAAGAAGTGATCATGCCTAACAAAGCTTTTGTTACCGAGCAATTTGTTAACTGGTCGCTCAGTGATTCTATTACCCGCGTCAAACTCTTTATCAATGTTGAGTATGTCGCTGACCCTGAATTGGTCACTCAATTACTGTTTGATGCCGCCCATGAATGCCGCTTGGTTCTAGATGATCCAGCCCCTGAAGTCTTTTTCTTAGGGCTCGATGCCAACTGTCAACGTTTTGAAGTTCGTGCTTACGCTGCAGAAACCGGACACCGCTTAAGCTTGACCCATGACTTACACTGCCGCATTAAGAATAAGTTTATGGATCACAACATTATGATTGCTCACCCACAACTGGAAGTGACCATGAAAAAACAAGAACTGCATCCAATGCGAAAGAGTTTCCGCTCACGTAAGGCTTAAACAACAAGGCTTGAAGCTGATAATTCACTTCAAGCCTTTATTTTAACGAGTTTCTTATTACAGCTTTACCACAAAATACGATTGTAGCTATTCAGTAATAGGCAGAACCTGCTTCACGTATTGACCTGGCGCGCTATCGATTACTGGATAGTTTTCAGATCCTGGCGAATAAGGCTCGGCTTGCTCTTGACGATTATGCTGCGATAGCCACTGATCCCAGTGAGTCCACCAAGACCCTTCTGCATATTCGGCATTGGTTAACCACTCATCGGCAGAATCATCTAGATTATCGTTGGTCCAATAACCGTATTTGTTCTTATTGGGTGGATTAACAATACCCGCAACATGGCCAGATGCACCAAGAACAAAGGTTTTATTCCCCCCTGTTAGCAGAGCACCACGATAAGTCCCTTGCCACAGCGCAATATGATCTTCTTTGGTTGAGATAAAGTAGCTTGGAATTTTGATCTTATTCAGATCCATCCATACCCCATCAATCTTCACCCCTTTATCTTGGATTAATTTGTTCTCCAGATAAAAATCTCGTAAGAGGAAATTATGACAAGGTCCCGCCACATTGGTACTGTCGCTGTTCCAATATAAAAGGTCGAAATCAACCGGACTCTTACCCTTTAAATAGTTATCGACATAGTAGTTCCAATAAAGGCTATTCTCACGCAACATACTAAAGGTCACACTTAAACTGCGACCATCCATATATCCCTTAACCTTGTTTTGCTGCTCTATAGCTGACACCACGGTATCATTAACAAAAGCACCTATTTCACCCGGTTGAGAAAAATCTAAAATGGTCGTGAAAAAGGACGCTGATTTAATGCGTTTTTTCATTCGTTTAGCGGCATAATAAGCCACGGTACAAGCCAGCAAAGTACCACCGATACAGTAACCTGCGGCGTTAACCTGCTGTTGTCCTGTGATATCTTCAATTGCACTAACGGCTTTAACCACCCCATCGGTAATGTAGTCACCAAACTCGGTATCCGCTTGAGCTTTACCGGGATTTCGCCACGACATCATAAAGACCGAATGACCTTGCTCTAACAGCCAACGAACCATGGAGTTCTTTGCGGTTAAATCAAGGATATAGTACTTATTAATAAAAGGCGGAACGATCAACAACGGGGTCGCATGAACTTTCTCAGTTAAAGGTCGATATTGAATTAACTCAAACAGATCATTTCGATACACCACATCCCCTTCGGTTGTTGCAATATCATCACCGATGCGAAATGCGTTATTGTTGGTCATCCGGACTTTTAAAATATCAGCACTCGATTCAATATCCTCTTTAAACTTCTCCAGTCCTGCAATGAGGTTTTCACCATTTTGCTCAAGGGTCATCTTAAGCAATTCAGGATTGGTTGCGATAAAGTTTGATGGAGAAAGTGCATTAATGGCTTGACGAGAGAAAAAGCTAATACGTTCTTTTGTCTTCTCATCAACCCCTTCAATAGAATCAATCGTGTCTTGATAGGTTTTACTAAATAGCAAATATGACTGTTTAATAAAGTTATAAAGAAGTTCGTTTTGCCACGCTTCATTGGCAAAACGTTTATCTCCAAGTTCAGCTTCAACCACAGATTTAGATGGATCACTGAGCACCAGATTCTGCCAAATTTGCAGTTGCTGCTCCCACCAATGAGTCTGAACCTTTAACATTGCTGCTGGTTGATTTGCAGCTTGTTCGAAGAATTTTGCGGTATCTTCAAAATTCACTTCTTGCATTGCTTTATTAAGAGGGGAATTTACGGCTGCCTTGTTGGCTTCAAAATCGTGCCACCACTGTTGATTGGTCTCTTGGAGCTTCACAAGGTAGTCCGAGAAGAAGTTTTGGTACATGGGAAAAACTCCTGTAATCGGAAAGCGCCACCGGTCACTGGCGGCGCTGATAAGAGCTATTAAGCTGGAGTCACCGTTTTTAGATTCTCGGATGAGAGCTTTTCCAAATCTTCTTTAAACTCTTTAGCAATAGATTGAAGCTTGTTGCTGTCTTCTACCATTTGCTGGGATAATTTTGTCAAAACCGCCATTTGCTGACTGTTATAAGCAGCAAGAGAAGTCACATCATGGATCTCACCTACCGATTTCATTTGCTCAATACCCATCTCACTGTAGGTACGTATTGCATTTAATTGAAGTTCAGTGAGTACCTCAACATTCTTAGTCATAAGCTTGTTGAATTTCACATAAGGCTGAAGTGTTTTTTCAGTTTGATCAGTAAACGTCTTAAAAAAATCACTGTACATTTGCTATCTCCTTGTAAAGGACAGTTAATTATTAAATAAAAGAATTACATTGCTTTGATGACAATTGCGGTTCCCATACCACCACCAACACAGAGCGATGCCACTCCATATCGGCCGCGTTGTTTTTTCAATTCATGGGTCAAGGTGACCAAAATTCGGTTACCTGAAGCTCCTAATGGATGACCGAGTGCGATTGCCCCGCCATTTAGGTTTGCTTTGGCAATAATATCGCTCGCTTCCACCTGATGTTTTTCAGCTAACTGATACACCACACCAAGAGCTTGAGCGGCAAAGGCTTCATTGAGCTCAAATACGGCGATATCCGATAAATTCAATTCGGCTTGTGCCAAAGCTTTGGTCACCGCTTCAACAGGTCCTAACCCCATAATTTCTGGCTCAAGTCCAGACTGGGCATATCCGACAATTTCAGCGAGTGGAATAAGGTCATATGCTTTTAACGCAGATTCAGAAGCGAGAATAACGGCACTGGCACCATCATTAATTCCAGATGCGTTACCTGCGGTGACTGACCCTTCACGATCAAAAGCAGGACGTAAACTGGCGAGCGCATCTAAAGACGCATTGGCTTTTGGATATTCATCGGTTGAAAAGGTGATCGTTCCTTTACGTTGTTGAATCTCAAGAGGAACAATCTCATCTTCAAATTTACCCATTTCAATTGCGGCTACAGCTTTTTGCTGACTGGCAAGGGCAAATTCATCTTGTTCTTGACGGGAGATATCTAACCGCTTAGCAATATTTTCTGCGGTAACTCCCATATGGCACTGGTTATAAACATCGGTTAAGCCATCAGCAATCAAGAGATCGGTTAAAGTGAGATTTCCCATCTTTTGACCATCACGCACTTTGCTTGGCACAATAAACGGGATCTGGGACATAATTTCGACCCCAGCTGCAACCACCACCTTTGCATCACCACTACGAATATGAGAAACGCCATCCATGACCGTCTTCATTCCGCTGCCGCATACCATATTAAGGCTATAAGCAGGCACTGTAGCCGGAATTCCAGCCCACAATGAAGCTTGGCGACCAACCCCCATCCCTTGGCCAGCACCAACCACATTACCAACAATCACTTCATCGACTTGAGCGCCATTAATATTTGCCGCATCTAATGCACCTTTAATCACTTCTGCAGCAATTTTCCCTGCCGATTGATCTTTTAATGTGCCGCCAAATGCGCCAATCGCCGAACGTTTTGCTGCAACAATAAATACTCTTTCCATGATGATTTTCCCTTTATTGCATGTATAAGCCGCCGTTAACAGACAGTGTTTCCCCTGTAATGTATGCGCCTGCATCACTGGCAAGGAAACTGACTGATTTGGCGATTTCTTCTGGTTCGGCAAGACGTTTCATCGGAATTTCACCTTTGATCGCATCTAAAATTTCTGGTTTGATTTTTTGAACCATTGGCGTTGCGGTATAGCCAGGGGCTACGACATTCACGGTCACACCACTACGCGCACCTTCTGCTGCCAGAGCTTTAGAAAAACCGATCATGCCTGCTTTTGCTGCTGAATAATTTGCCTGTCCAAATTGACCTTTTAAGGCATTAACGGAAGAGATATTAATTACTCGTCCATTCCCCTTTTCACACATAGCGGCAAAGAGTGGATGAGTAACATTAAATAAGCTGTTTAGGTTGGCATTGATGACGTCATACCAAGCCTCTGCCGACATCTTTTTAAATACAGAATCACGGGTAATTCCGGCATTATTGACTAAAACATCGATGGTACCTTCTTCTTCCAGCAATGCAGTTAAACGCTCTTGGCACTGCTGAGTATTCGTCACATCCAATTCGAGTAAACGCACTTGTTGCTCAGTAAAACCGCACTCCTTGAACCACTTTAAGGCACATTCATGCTTACCCGTAAAATAGGTTGCAATCACACGATAACCATCGTTAACAAGCTGACATGAAATTGCAGAACCAATACCGCCTTTTGCACCTGTGATCAAAGCCAATTTACTCATTTAAGACTCCATTCTTTAATAACAACCAGACCAAACAACCGTTGGCCTTCTGCATTTGACTGTTATTTAACCTAATGCATACATATTACATTGCAATGACTGTATTAAACTATTTTCATAATATTGATCCTTATCTCAATACACTCATCGGATGTGAACAAGATAAACATTATGAAATGGTATGTATGTATCGAATAAAAATGCCTAGAACGTCATATATTTGACTATGATATTTCTTGATTAGGTAGATAGTTCTAAAAAAGAAAAGGCCAGATCGCGATGATCTGGCCTTATGAATTCAAAAATAGTTGAATAGAAAAAGCTGGGAAAATTAAGCTTGTTGCTGTGCGTAACCGGTAACTTTAAACCAACGGCGACACATATCTAAAAACTGTCCATAAGCGATGCCTAAGACCCCAGAAACCAACGCATTACTTGCAACCGCAGTGATAATCTGATTCATATCGGCCCCAACCACCAGCAATATCAATGCATAAACTGGGGACTGAAACAGCACATAAGCAACCATATCTGATGCGCCTTTCATCCATTTACGCTCAGATAAACGGTGGCCTTGACGAATAACATAATCACGAAAGACACCATAAGGCCAAGCGATAGCAATATTCACCGGAATCGATAAGGTTCGAGAAGCCAACGATTGCTGAAATGTCATACCTGAGATAAATATTTCAATTGCCATACCAGCAACAAAACTGAACACAACCATGGCAAACATATCAACTGCCGCACTCTTAAAATTAAATTGCCCTTTAACAGCCATAGACAACACCTCAAACAACTAGCAAATAAGCCCAATAAATAGAATAAATAAAGCGATTATCACCAGCCATTAACTAACTTGGCAGTTGATTGTCGTATTAGAACAGCTTTTTTATAAAATATCTCACCAAAGATTTAACTGAGTTATGAATTAATCGCTACTTTCAGATTAAAAACCAGTTACTTCCGCTACCATTTTAAAAAAATACAGTAATAACAAGATGATAAACAACATGTTACCAATAAAAAAACGGGCAGAGACACGCTCTACCCGATTCAATTTTGTGATTTTTAGCACGTTGTCTGATTTATGCTTAACTAGCCATAATAATTTGCTGTTTTATACCTGTTTGACCCGGAATTTTGATGGTTAATGCGATAATTAATGACACCACTAACAAAGCAAACATTAAGTAGAATGTCGCGATAAAGCCACCAAATACAGACGCAACAATTGAGCCGACAAAACTACCAATACCGAAGCCTAAATAAATTAAACCATAGTTTTTTGCGAGATTATTAAGACCGAAAAAGTCACTAACTAATGATGGGAATACCGTAATCGTACCACCAAAGCTAAAGGCTATACACGCAACCGCCACATAGAAAGAGAGCATAGATTGGTGAGCAAATAGAAGTGAGCAAACACCAACAAGACATACTGCTAAAGCAATCGCAATGACTTTAGTACGAGCAATACGATCAGATAAGATACCCAAGACTAAGCGACCACTTAGGTTAGCAACGGCAATAATAGCGACCGCAGATGCCGCCGTTGTGACAGATAAGTGTACATAGTCTTGACCGATATCCTTTGCAACACCAATAACATATAAGCCACTCATACAAACAGTTAAGAATACTAGGGCTAGCAACCAAAATTGAGAACATTTCATCGCTTCAGCCAAGGTGTAGTCACGCTGCTCTGCACTATTGTTAGCACTTACTTGCTGTTTAGGAGCATCTGTCATCATCAGACCACCAATAATCACCATAACCATAGCAATTGCGCCCCACACATCGAAAGTCATATCAAGACCCATGTGAGTGAGTAAGTACATATTGATGTATTTAAAGCCAAGACTACCTAGACCGTAAGCACCAATTGCACAGGCAGAGGCCAATCCTTTACGTTCGGGAAAAAACTTCACACAATTAGAGAGGGTTAATAGGTAGCCAGTACCATCAGCAAAACCAACCAGTAATCCTGCAAAAACATACAGCAAAATCAGGTTGGAAGCGTGTGCAGTTAGCAATAAGCTTGCACCCAGTAATAAGCCTGCGCCAATTGTGACTTTACGAACACCAAAACGTTCTTGTAATTTGCCAGATAGAGAAGATGCAACAGCAAGTGCTAAACTCAAGATACCAAATGAGAACGCAACGCGGTTAACAGGTTCTGATAACTTATCTGCTAATGGTGAATTAAACAGACTCCAAGTATAGACCGAACCCAAAGCAAACTGGGTAATTATGGTGCCAATCAAAGTAAAGATACGGCTCTGTTTGGTGATCGCACTTGCCATAATAAGCATCTCCAACATCAATAAAAATCAAGCGATTAACTCGCTGCTCTAAAGATGAGATTAAGCTTATTTATGCCTGTAGCAAGAGGTTGAAATCAATAAAACCTGAGCTGCATTGGGGTTGGAATGAAATGCAAAATAACCGCATGAAATACAGAGTTTGCGCGAGATCAAAGTTCAAAATCGCGCATATTTTAAACAAAACCAGAAGTAGCCTTCTGCATTAGTCACTATAAAATGGGTTATCAGTTACAAGTTCATTAGCTGACGAAACGTTTTAATATTACTACGACTGACCGGGATCTCCCCCTTCTACATCACGTAATTTCAGTAGATAAGTGCTGTTTACCCACGGGATGATTTCGCAGATTTTACTGGTATTAACAATATAAGAGCGGTGACTGCGATAAAATTGATCTTGGGGCAAGCGGGTCATTAAGTCACTAATAGTATATGGCACAATATAAAGGCCCGATGCAGTACAAACCTCAGTGATTTTCTCTTTGGCTACCGCATAATATATATCTTTAATGGGTGTGACATAAATGCGGTTATCACGGGTTAAATTTAATGATGTTGTGACTTTTTCATTGGCAACAGGGATGTCGTTGTTTATCGATTCCAGTTTCTGCAACAAGCCTTTGACCCGAGTTTCACTGATGGGCTTAAGCAAATAATCAAACGCTTCGAGTTCAAATGCATCTACTGCATATTCTTTATAAGCTGTAGTAAACACGATATGGGGCTTATGTTGAAATTGATGAATATTACGCGCCAATAACATGCCATCAATAGAGGGTATATTAATATCTAAAAAGACGATATCGACCTTATAGCTTTGTAAATATTTAAAGGCTTCAAGACCATCATCAAAGCTGGCTACCACATCGATTTGACTGTGGGTGGAAATCAGATACTGCAACTCTTCACGAGCTAGGTACTCATCTTCAACAATTAATGCTTTTAACATTGTTCTTTCCCTTCTCGCTTAATGAATAATAAAAGACATTTTGGTGCCATGCTTATCAGAAACAATCTCTAATCCTTCACCATATAACAGTAGCAATCGCTGGTGGACATTCTGCAAACCAATTCGGTGACTCTCCATGTTACCGTTACGCAATTTGGTGATAACCTCAGGTTTAATACCTACCCCGGTATCTTCTATGGTGACCTGAACTTCATCGGTAAGTAAGCGCTTAACCAGAATAGACACTTGTCCTGGTTTGGCTGAAGGCTGAATTCCATGCAAAATGGCATTTTCCACTAACGGTTGTAGAAGCAGTGCCGGAATTTTATTGTGAACATCATCAATATCAAAATTCACACTCAGTTTATTACCAAAACGAGCTTGCTCTATCGCTACATAGTCTTTCACTTGTTGCAGCTCTTCTTGAATATCGATCAATTCATCGGTGTGATCTAGGTTGTAGCGTAAAAAATCGGCTAAGTTAGCAATCAATTCACGAGCTTGATCTGGACGAATTCGCACTAAAGTAGAAATGGCATTAAGCGCATTAAACAGAAAATGAGGGTTTATCTTACTTTGTAAGGCTGAAAATTCCGCTTTGCTCGCCATAGTTCGCAGTTGATCAATGCGGGAGACTTCCATTTGCGTCGAGATCAATTGTGATAGACCAATAGCCATTTCTCGTAATGACGGTTTAACCTGATTCGGCTGGCGATAAAAGATTTTCAGCGTCCCGGTTACTTCCCCATTTTCACACAGCGGTATAATCAACAAAGAGTGAAAATTGTGAATATTGAGATTGTTACTGATAATTTGCTGACCTGTCGTCACGGCTTGCTGGGTCATGGTACTGATCTTATGATAGGCATCTAAGTAATTTTCTTCCCCTATTCCGACGTACGCGAGAACATCTTGCGTATCGGTAATAGAGACCGCATCAGCCTCTGTTTCATGGCGAATGATATTACATACTGCCATCAAGGATTCACGATTGCTTTTACGAAAATACGGTAAGGTTTTATTGGCAATATCAAGTGCCAGTTTGGCTTGTCTTGCAGCAACCAGGTCTTTCTCTTCATCAAGATCTTGCACCAGCTTAATGATAAGACCAATACATAAGGTCCCGGTAATCATTGGAAAGCTAATGTGTGACACTATGGTATAGGCTTGGGAGTCATTATTAGATAACACCACAATTAAGGTCATGGTTAACGCTTCACACACCATACCCGCTAAAATGCCTAACTTTGCATAATGCTTAGGGGCACACTTTTTATGTATCCATGTAGCTAATAAGCCTGCGATAACACTCGTGATTAAACATGCTACCGAAGTTGGACCATCAATATCGATCAAATAGCGGTGAATACCTGCAATAATTCCCGCTGGAATGCCAATCCAAGGACCAAAAATAATTCCACCAGAGATAACCGCAATAATACGGACGTTAACCAAAGAGCCATCAACTTTAACTCCAGTATAAGTACTGAAGACCGCAAAAAGGATAAACAACAAAGAGATCATTGCCGTTTCTATTGGTCGACGATGTTTTTTCTTAACAATATCTTGGAATAGCGGTGTTCGAGTGAGGAGAAAAAGAGCCATGAGCATTAAGGCGGCACGCTCAAACACCGCCAATAGCATCATTAGTTGTTCACTGTACACGTTATTCCCTCACTTACATTGAATATTTAGTGAGGGAATTGTACTAAAGTGAAAAATAATTTGTAGGATGATTTATTGAGAAGTTCAAACCTGTTACTTACAAATCTAACTGCTGCCATTCAGTGAGATCGTTAATACATTGAGTCCAATAAAAATACACGGTTAACAAGCTACTCAATAATAAGCTTGGAATTAAACTGTAAAGTGCCGCACTTGCCACAGGGACGAATAAGATATTGAGCACGAAAAAGAGCGGCCAGTACATAACCCCAAAAATCGCTAGATTGCTTAATGGGTGGCGATAATAACTCGGAGGTAGATAGATGCCAATTCGGCGAAATAAGCGATCAACAATAGGATCATAATTGGTGATTCTGACACCTTGTAGTTGACGAAATGCGGCGTTGAGTCTTTGCTGATAGTGTGCGTCCATAACTTCATTCCTTGAAGAGATCATTGTTATCTATTCCCGCGCCAATGATGACAACGGCAACGGATTTATAAGCAAATTATTGCACAATGAGAAATGGATTCTATTAGCTATCTCGCAAAAATGCAAAAAGCCGCTGAGCATAAACTCAGCGGCTTTTCTAAATATGGCGGAGAGATAGGGATTTGAAATCATAATTTATCCTATTGTTTTATATGTGTTTTTATCAATTCAATTTTAATCTGGAATACGATTTGGAATACAAAAAGTAATAGTCATAAATGGACGTCTATGGACAATATCTTAGCATATTGATACCCATTAAAAACTATATCTATATTCTTATGATTTTCTTCCAGAAAAAAATAACTGCTGAGAAGGAGCGCTTGCGCTCCTTCTACACTATTCCGTTACAGTTATCGAATCATAAACTTTCATTTCTATATACTGTATAAAGTTGCTTTCCCACAAATTGTAGAACTCTCGACAATCATCACAGTCTATCGAACTCCACCCACTGTAAGCCATAAACCAGCTGCCTGAAGAGATATCAAAATCAACACTCCGTTCTAGCTCTGGATAGTAATTACCAAAATACGCAAACTCAGTTATATACTCGATTATCCATTCACCTGATGCTGTCTGATTAATGGCAATCTCTACAGGTCTAAACCCTCCACTCTCGGCACTATAATCGGTATCTTTAAAACTTACAGTGTAACGCTCTACAACAGGCAGGTCGGCTTGAGCGATTGCTTGGTTAATTATTACTTTAAGTTTATCGCTTGATATGAATGATTGCTCTGCAAATGCTAGTTCTAACATATAACCTCCTACCTATTACACCAGCCCACGTTCAGAAAAAGAAACACATGACTTACCAACCACGACATGGTCCAATACTCGTACATCAATCAAAGCTAATGCCTCCTTGAGCTTTTGAGTCATTCTTTGGTCTGCATTAGATGGTGTAGGGTCTCCTGATGGATGGTTATGAGCGAAGATAACGGCAGCAGCATTATGCTCCAGAGCTAACTTTACAACCTCTCTTGGATAGATAGTTGCAGCATCAATAGTACCGAAGAATAATTCATGGTACTTAATAATCTGATGCTGGTTATCTAATAACAAGACAGCAAAAACCTCTCTGTCATTATGAGCTAATTTATATTGCAAATAATCCTTTGTGGCTTGAGAAGAAACTAAAGCCTCTCCTCTCAAGTAACGCTGAGCAATAATCTCAGCTGCTTTTTCTAATATCTGATTATCAGATAGCCTTTTACACTTTAAATATTGAGTCGTATTAGTCATAGATATTTTCCACCTAAGTAAGTAATTATCACTTAGATGATATATATCTGTAATTTTTTCTATTACGTTGATATGAAAACATTTGAAATATATTTCATAACTTGAACCCAAATTAAAGATAGGATTAAGTAATGAAATTATTACGTTATACTTTACTCTTCCCTCTTGTGAAAAATATTACCGAAAGCTATATTGATAATGTTATTCGAGACAAAGTAGAACCTGTTAGAGGGTCAGTCCTCTATTGTGACCTATTCCTAGGCTATGCAGAACACTCAGGGATTTACATAGGTAATGGGCTTATTATTCATAAAAACTGTAAGGGAGCTATTGAGCTCGTAACCCCTGAGCAGTTTATTTCAGGAACCACTGCATTATCTATTTACGTTAGCTGTTTTGATAATCATGCTATTGGCTTAGAACAAATAGCTTTACGCGCTGAATCCCTACTAAACCATCAACAAGAGTACAATTTTATTACAAGAAATTGTCATCAGTTTTGTAGCTACTGTCTAACTGGTGATAAAGAGAACTATAATATCTCTTTAGCTCTTTTAAAGAACGAATCGGCAAATATACTAAATAGTAATGAGTGGAGAGTATGGGATTATAAATAAAAATCATAAAGCAGGGTTACCTAGTCTAACTAGGTAACTATTCCTATTTATTTCGTTGTGTTTTTGAATCGATCAAATTCAGTCTTAATAGAAATTTCCACAACTTTGCATTTAGGTATTCCTAATT
Organism: Photobacterium damselae subsp. damselae; assembly: GCF_038086725.1. Taxonomy (NCBI): domain Bacteria; kingdom Pseudomonadati; phylum Pseudomonadota; class Gammaproteobacteria; order Vibrionales; family Vibrionaceae; genus Photobacterium; species Photobacterium damselae. Next base: position 1,208,666 of record NZ_CP146970.1, on the reverse strand, counting down.
TTTTAGACATTTCAGTAACCATGGAATCAATATCTACAGACATTGAATATGAATAGTCTTTTACGCCATTTCGCCCCCTTTTATGCTCTCTTTGTGACCATGCTCTTTTAATTTTATCTAGGCGATTCTCATATTCATATTTATCAAAAATACAATCAAAATAATTAATAACTGACCAATAATAATCTTTATCCATATTAGCAGTCAGTAACTTGTTTTTATCATCATTTTCATTTTTTATGCGAGAATAATACCATTCACATTTTTCTTTGTCTTTCTCATCTATCGCTTTAGTTATCATTTTATTTGGTAATTTTTTATCAATAGTATATTCCCAGCAAGTTTTAAATTTATCTAATATACTTAATTTATCTTCCTTCGGGATATCACCGAATATAAACCATTCTGTTACATCTTGCACTCTTTCATCAAAACAATTTGCAGTCATCTTATAAGCATTATTAATATCAGTTAAATCATATCTTCTAAAATAACAATCATACTCAACACCTCTCTGTATATTATTCATTATAGACCAAACAAAATTAATCAATCTTATGTTTTTCTTGTCCAACCAAACTATATCACTTGATTCAACACGTTCCTCTTTCAACATTTGCTCTATCTCACGCCTTATATCGCAACGACGTATATCCCTGTTAACCTTATTATTTATATTCAAACTATAGTTATTAACCTCATCCATATTTTTAAACGTTCTATCTATATTTTCATAGCTAACTCCTTCTTCTCCAAGAATTCTATAAGCCTGATTAACTTCATATAAATTTCTAAACTTAAAGTCACTCATATATTCAAAGCCTCGTAGATTTTTTAGGGATTCGCTTTTTTACACCAAACAAGTTATTGTATGTTTTTGGTGAGATTTAAAGAGTATCAATTGTAGATTTTTTAGTGATTTACAAGCAACAGAATTTTAGAACGACATCAAAAAGATGTGATAAAACCCTCAACATCTTCTCGACAGAAGAGGGTCCACCTCTTCCATAACTCCAGTTTTTATTACAGCGATATCTATTCTATTTTGACTTATAATAACACAGATAAAGTCTATTAAGAACAGTCCTAACCTACCATTAGTAAGTCCTTGTTAATTCATTGAGACTAATACTAACTTGAGAGTGTTTTTTTATTAATAAAGCTAAGTGCCTTTATAAACACAGAGTCTTCTTTGAAAAAGTAGTAGTTGGTTTTAATAATATTATTCATACATTTATCTATTCATCATTCCATACCTATTACTATCATGAACCTATACTAAACTATAATCTTAGTATTACTGATACAACTCATCATGTATAACACTAACATCCATTCTTACTCATTAACTATACTTTTCATTACTCACATAAACTGATGCTTGTGACACTGTAGCATCATATCGATATTAACCGCTCATATCAGCCTTATAGTAACCATATCAATATGCTTTAATAGATTATGCTCTATAACATATTTAATCATTGCTATGACTCTTATGTGGCTTTATATTTAGTATTGTTAAAATCTTGATTACATCCATCAAAACCATGGAGAAATTAAACTTAGTTATTAATTACATCGACTCATATTTCTATGTTGATAACTACTAAGAGTATTTCTCATGATTCGTTTTTCTAAGCGTCGATGGCATCAGCATGACATCATTACTGAATCGGTCGATGAACGTTATTTAAGTCGTATAGAATCGGTTATTAATAAAGCCGTAGAACACCATCATAGGGTATTAGCTATTCGGGTAGACTTAAGGTATCCAAAAGGGTATAGATTTGACCATGAAGCTATTACGCGTTTTATCGCTTCATTAAAAGCTAAGATAAATCATGATTGTAAAATTAAGAATCGTCGTTGGAATCGTAATCATAATTACAGGTTACGTTATATATGGTGTTTAGAACAAGACAGTTCTCAAACTCCACATTACCATCTGTTATTACTGGTTAATAATGATATTTATCGTGGTATTGGTGAATACCATAATTCTAACTATTTATCTGGGCTTATTTCAGAAGCTTGGAGTAGCGCATTAGCTGACCCAGATGTTCAGGCTTATTTTCCAAAGAATCATTCTTATCGTCTCAATATCAACTCAGAAGATTATGATGAACAGTTCAATGATTTATTTTATCGCGTTAGTTATCTAGCTAAAACGCGAACTAAAAATCGGTCTAGGCGATACCGTTCATTTGGGACCAGTGCTTACTAGGGTTAATTATTACATATGGACCAATCTTCTGAACAGAATATTGGAGTATCAAATCATGAGATTAATTAGATTAAATGAAGTTAAGTCATTAACAGGTTTAGGTCGCTCAACCATCTATAAATACATGAGTGAAGACCAATTCCCTAAAACAGTAGATTTAGGAGGTCGAGCCGTAGCTTGGGTTGAAAGTGAAATACATGAATGGATTGCAGCTAAAATAGCAGCAAGAGCAGCTTAGCTATAAGGGCTGGCTCAGAGTAATAGAATGAACCTGAGCCAGTTACCTTGTTCTTTAGGTAGTTATATTGTGATACAACCTAATTTAAACTGTGAGCTATATACCCAGCCTATTTAAACGAATAGGAATAGTGGTATCATTTCCTTGCCTCCTATTAAAAAGCATTAGCCACTAGAACATATATCAAGATTAATAACTTTTAATTATCATTGAGAACACCACACGTTTAAATTAGCGAGTGTTGTTTTCTTTATGAATAGTTCCGTTGTCCCTAATAATTTGAGCATTTCTTCTGTCACCAGCTCTTTACTTAAACCAGGTTGAACTATTGTTACTTGAAATTCAATAGGAGTTGTACGTGAGCGATTTTTGATGCTTTCCAACTGAGCCATATTTCCTTTAAGAAAACGGCTCTGACCACGCCTTTTCCATGCACCCTCACGCTTTTGAATATGTTTGTATAAATAAGGAAGACCAACATGCTTCCAACGCACAGAACGTTGAGCCTGACCGCAGACTTCATAAAGATCACTCAGTCGTCTTCCTGGTTCACTACCATGAGAGTATTTGCAGTGGTATAGGCTTAGAATTATCTTGTCAGGTAGAGATTTAATCGCCACTAAATCAGCAGCTTCTCCATGGTCATCATCATTGATGACAATGTCGTACTCAGAGTCGATAAGCTGCCAAGTTTGGTGCTGTACTGTATCAGTATTTAAGTTCGCGCCCATTGACTCTTTCGTTATGTCTACAGTCCATTCGACGGGATTCAAAGCATCAGAAGAATAGCTACCGATATTGTCCTTCACCTCTACCCAGTAACAGTTATAAGAAAATGAGCCATCAGCGTAATAAACGAATATTGGATCGTGGTACATCTCTTCTATAAGCATTCTAGGTTCAGAATTTCCTACTTGAATTGAGACCTGCTCACCTTCTAACAATTGATAGTCATAACCTTTGGATAGATCTTGATCGATCAGCAATTTGTATTTTGATGTGTTTTGGAAAGACTCAAAAACTAGAATGGGTTCTTTGGTTTGTGCATCCCATGTCACGTTTAGGTCGACTTCGTATAAGTAGAATGAAGATGAACCAAAGTATATTTTGACGCCTTCTTCATTACGGACTTGAAGTTGCTCACCCCACTGTATTGATATCGGCATATAAGGATGAGGATAGTCTATTTTCTGAGGTCTCAAGAAATCACGTGTAATGTTTGTATCATCATTACCACCCTCAACTACTTTATCCCACGCTGCTTTTGCCCAGAGTAACCAGTCCGCGATTGAACCTGCTTTTGGAGACCAAACTTTGCCTTTACGTTCAGAACAGCCCCACAATACTTTATTACCATCCTCATACCCCATTGCTGCAATATTACTGAGAGTTGACGCTGATTTTTCAACTGCGCTTAGCCCCTCGGTAACATTTGGTCCAAAGAACTGCGTAAAGCTGATCGCTCCGTTTTGCGCAGAACCAAGATTATTCACCAATGGGTATTCGATGTTATTGAGAACATTAAAAATCTGTTTTCCCGACATAACATAAGTCGACTCACCACATAATGTTTCAGCCAGTACTTCTACTTTGAAACCCTTATAATCATTTGAATAAATGAGTAAAGCGTTACGTTCATTATCCCAATGAGCTATCAGTATTTTGTAGTTGATGTCTTTAACATCTTTAAAGTGACCCCATTTCACAGACGTACTGGCTACAGCCAACAACACCAAAATATTTTCCTCAGTTGAAATTGAATGCCACATTTCATCATGACTGAATTTGATATCCATGAAATTCTCAGGATTCCAATTTTCACAATCTGTCTTGAATAACATAGCAGAACAAGATGGTCGCAAGTTCCAAAGCGAAAGTTGTTCGTGCAAGTCCCCCTGCCCTTTGAGTGAGTCAACAACCTGTTGCAATCGCACTTCTCGTTCAATTTGATTCTCAGATAAACGCCTTAATACTTCATCCCAATCGGCACCAAGTGCATACAACTTCTGCAATGCACCTTCAACACCAGGGTCAGCTATATTCACAACAACGCTTGCAGAACCGAGTGTTTCTTTGTGAGATACACGAGTAAATCGCCCAATAAACTGTAACGTTATCGCCAAACTTTTATGATGGTCATGAATAGCAGCAATTTTTAAGTTAGGTAAATCGTAACCTTCACCTAACATATCGACGCAAACTACTACTTTTGATTCTCTTGAACGCAAATAGGCTAGTCGCTGATTTTGTACCGTTTTAGAAAGGTCAGAATGAACTAATACAGGTTTAAGTTCTGGTGCTAATTTCTGATATAGAGCAAAGACTTCTTTCGCTCTCTCTTTAGTTTTCACTCTAGCCATCATTAAGTGGTCGAGCCCTAAATCCATATCATGCTTTAGCAACTTAATCGCTTTATCTGCTATAGCGAGATCCATGGAGTCTTGGAAGTATTCCTCTACGGGTTCGAGCTGTACATTCGTAAAATAGCCTGCTTTTTGAGCTTCTCCCATGGTGTAGTTGTAAATAATTTTTGCACCCAAGCTCTGAGTATCATTACGGAAAGGCGTAGCGGTAAACTGAATAACTCTTTTTCCAACAAATTGCTCTTTTATTTCATTCCACGTACTCGCTGAAATATGATGAGCTTCGTCAACAAACAGATGGCTACAAGCATTGCAGATTGTTTCAAGTACACCTGAGTTAGCAAAACGTGATTTCAATATTTGAGGCGTTGCAACTAGCACATTCGCGCTGTCGAGCAGCTTCTGCGCCTCTTCTACAGTCTTAATGCCCTTTTTGATCTTCACTACAGCAGGGTGAAGAATTTCCTCAGGGATAACACCAAGCTCAGCCAAGCAACCAAGAGTTTTAAATTTATCGCCAACTTGATCTCGTAACGAATTTGAAGGAACCAACACCAGAACTTTTTCGCAGCGATGGTAGATCGTAGTCGCCAACATTGTCTCTGTTTTGCCTGTTCCTGTCGGTAGGACTACTGTACTAGGCTCAATATTTGATGATCTTGAAAATTCAGCAGAGATTGCATGAAGAGCCCCAATTTGAGGCATACGCAATCCTAAGGTATTTGACTCTTTGTCCTCGGCTTTAAACATAAACTGGTTCTGCCAGGATTGAGAAATTTGCAGGGGTTTCAAATCGTTTAATGTCGTCAACGGATGGTTTAGCCAGCGAAGTTCGGATTCAACGGCTAGCGACTTAAAACTTGCAGGCTTTAGTGTGTATAAAACTGGGTAAGCTTCAAGGTGCGAAACACAAACGCGCTTACTTTTGACGACATAAAACTGAGAGAGAGCACCTCCAATTAGAGACTTACAGATAACGATATCAGCGTTATCTGTAGTAGCTATCGATGCAGTGAGCTCTAACGAGTGATGTCCGAATCTCTCGACTCTGTTTCCAGATACTTGGATATCCGGAAATGAAAATGATGGGATGGTTAAAGTAGTAAGATTAGCGTCTGTCATATTCGATGGCACCTCGATTCGTAAATGTTGATACAACAATGCAATCAACAAGTATGCCAAACGCTAACATTATGATTTAATTAGGTCTTAGTACATCATCACAATTTCCGTCCGTAATAATATTTACTACAAGGAAATAAATTTACATCTAATTAGCCTGCCACATGTACTACATCATGTGTGTTAATCAAGGATGGGAAAACCAAACATCTCTCACTAGCTTAAAATCTTCGTATTGAAGAGAGGTGTTGTAACAATTAGCTTTCGCTTGTAATAATTCGTTAGGCATAGGAATGATTTCCGTGAGCTCCTGCCGTTGTTCCATTGCGCCTGGCTCTGAAAACCCTCTGTCGTAAATTAGCCCCCCTTTAGCCGTAAATAACCCTCGAGAGTGTAAAAAGCCCGATCCTTGGTCATCAGCGCAATACCAATACAGCCTCACGTTTTCAGGCATAGTATCCCTAAACTCAACTAGAGCTTGTTCTGTTAGCTCCCAAGCAGGTTTTCTATCTTCTTCAGAAAAGACGTGAAACTCTACTTCGCCTTTCTTACATAGCTTCATCAACTCTAACAGGGTCTTACGACTACCAACCTTAGTGGCACAAATATATGGATCGTAGAGCGTTACCTTTTCTGCGCCAAAAAGAAGACCGGAAGCGGCACTTGCTAAAGATTCTGCATCACGTGTATAACGAGATACATATGCAAAGTCTGCATCCTCTAGCTCTATAAGTGATGGAACAAATACAGGCCGATCGTTGAAGGATTCTTCAACCAACCGATGAAATAACTTAGCATCGTGGCTATTTCTAGCAGCCTCAACCCAATCATCTCCGTCAAAAGTCCTACCAAATGAAACTAACTTGCTTGATTGTAAAGCTCTGAGCTTTTCAGTTGCTCTGTCTAGTTTGGTCCCATCAAGTTCAGCATTAAGCTGCTGAGAGACTTCTCTGAACCAAGCTCTTGGGAAACGTGATAACACAGCTCCTTTCTCATAGCCCATTCTTGCTTCCAGTATCACAAGATCCATCAATGAATTAATTTGACTTGGCGCTACCGCAAACTCCAAATGCAACATCAGAATAGCTCCTCTCTTCTTTCTTCGAAGAAGCCATTTGGCCACGGTGCATCAAACTCACCCTCGTCAGTTGTTTTGATTGGAATTAAACGAGTTTTACCTTCGGACTGCTCACAGAAAACTATCTGTACATCACTTTTCTTACAACCAAATGGTTCGTATTCGATCTCTTCATCTGCGGTTTGGCGGCGACGTTTTAACAGTCTCAATAGCAAATGTTCGCTGTGGGTCTCAACTAAAAACATACGGTCAGGATTTTTCTTAGTTGCCGCTAGCATCATATCCCCCAAAGCTAACTGCCATTTAGGGTGAATATGCAATTCAGGTTGTTCGCACGACACAATAAGGTCTTGCTCTAGTGAGGTAGCAACTACGAATGGGAAGACTTGCGATACGCCAACACCAACACTTGAAGGTAATAAAGGGATGTCAGTCTGAGAGTCTTTAAGTATGACAGATTTTTCACTCAAACTTGCTTCGCCGTAAGCTGGAGACTCAAAGCAGTAATTAGTGCCGAAGAACTGACTACTAATAAACTTTTCGTTAGTTTTGGTTTTTACCCTTTCACTCGAAAAGGCGAAAGTCTCCCAACCAGCAGTACCATCATACCAACGCTGCGAGTTTGTCTTTTTGTTCAAGACGGTTGCTCGTGTTGGCACAATGCGTAACGGGCCAATATGCAGCAAGTCTTCAAGTTTTTTCACTAATAGCTTTAATGGCGCAAACGCAGCCTGCGATAACGCAGCTTCGGCAAACAACTGTGCAGCCAGTGGGTGGTCTTCGAAAACATCAGACCAATCGAAAGGTACGTTAGATAGGTCAAGCCTCTTGTAGATATTCGGTAACGCATCTTGGCTATTGATGGAGACATCTTCCCACTGGCCCGAATCAAAGAGATTTTCGACTTTAAATGATTCATCTACTTCCCAATGTGACAGTGGTTGATAATGAGTAATTTGGCAATCTGGTCGACCGGCTTGTGCTGTTGTTTTGAAATACTCAATCCCTTGGCATTTACATTCATATCGGCTGATATACGCACGGTTTTTGGTATGGTCCCATTTAATATCTAACTCAAAGGATACAACATCAGCGTCTGAGTCTGGTGTAAAGCCTAAATGGGATTCAAGCAACCAACGCTCAGAGTCAGACAAATAATCATCCCAAATATCCGTTGTACCATCTCTAAAATCTAGAGTTGCACCTAGGGTGATAACGCCATTTAAGTCTTTACCATGAACAATGTTTTGAAAACCACCAAAGTAGAGCGACTCCCCAGCGATTGAACTGCACTGCGCATCGAAATTACGTTTAGCGACCACTTCATATAGAAACAGCAATGCATGTAATACAGTACTTTTGCCTGTACTGTTCGCACCAAAAAACAAGGTGATGGGTGCAAGGGGAATCGTGGCTTTGTTCTTAATGCCTTTGAATCCACCCACGGTGAGTGATGTTATTTTCATTTTTACCTAACCTTTGATCAAAAAAGAGGCATCCGAAGATACCTCTGACGTTTATAGTTGGCCAGAGAAGGCTTTTTGGGAAAGACTATCGAACAAGGGAAAAGCGACTTGTTTCTTAGTTCTAGTATCTACATCTAAGACTTTGCCAACCATATCGCAAAATTTCTTTTGTAGTTCCATCGGAGGAACAATTAAAGATAGATTTTCAACCTGCTGTTTTGTTAAAGCCTCTCGTGTAGCGCCTCCAGATGTAGCGATTCGCAACAACATTTGCTTAAAACTCGTCGAGGTTATCAGCCTCTTTGCAAATTCTGGCAAAAGTAACGCCCTATCAACACGTATTATACAAACGTGCTGGTTTACTCGAGCGGGTAGTACATTGTTTGGAACTATTGTACAACGACATACGGACGCTCCCGTAATATTCAAAAGAATATCTTGCTCTTGAACGACTACATTTTTAAGCTTTTCAGCCTGTTCGTTTGATATAAATGCAAGATCTTTATAGATAAAGGTATTATCATGCACATTAAGGCTTCTTATGAGAGAAATCCCTTCGCTCAGATAAGCTTCCTTCCCTCCACGTGGAGTTGACCCACTACCAAGTTTTGATGTTAAATTTTGAAGATTACGAACCTCCCACCCTTTCGGATTCGTTACCGGATCACCAAACATATCCAAAAACACACTACGTAAAAACTCATCAGCAAGTTCTATCGCTTGTTTTCGCTTTTGACGAATCGCATCCGCTTTATCCAAAATAGCCGCAATGCGTTTTTGTTCTTCTAGTGGTGGGAGTGGGATTTCTAGCTCGCCAACCTGCTTTCCTGTAAGTTGAGGCACTGCAGAGCCAGTATTTAATCTCTCAAATCTATTTTTAGTATCTGATGAAGTAATAAAATAATACAGATAAGCAACGTCAACTCTACTATTCGGACGAATAATCATCATTTGAGCGTTAATAAATCCTGTTGTATATTTTGAGTTAAATATACAACAACTACCAAGTGTTCCTCGTAGAGTAATAACGAGGTCATTTCTTTCTAATTTTCCACGACTTAATGACTCAAATTTTTCTTGTGTTATAAAACTCTTAAAACGTAGGTCAAGCTTGTTATTAACAATATTTTTTGAATTAAGGAATAGAATACCACTATTTACAATATCGCTTCCGCTAGGATAGTTTTTAGATCTATCACCATTTATAAGTTCTGCTATATCCTTAAGCTTTACCAAAGGCCAACTCATAGCATCGACTCCAACTCATTAAGATCAGCCAGAATCTCGTTTTCTAACGCTTTCAGTTTACCAAGGATCACTTTTGGTTCTTCGTAACTTTCTTGCTCGTACACTACTTCTTTATAGCGGTTGATCGACAAGTCGTATTTGTTCGACGTAATGTCGTCTTTTGCAACCAAGAAGGCTTTTTGGGTTTTGTCCGCCCATTGTTCGGTTGACTCACCCGCCATCACCGCCGCTTGGTAGGCTTTGTACTGCTTAACCAGATCAGGTAGGTCGTTATCTTTAATCGGGGTACGCTTATCATCGAGCGATTTACCATCGGCTTGTACATCGTAGAACCACACATTATTGGTGCTACCGCCTTTGGTGAAAATAAGAATCGCGGTAGAAACACCCGCATAAGGTTTAAACACGCCGCTTGGTAATGAAATCACCGCTTCCAACTGGTTGTCTTCTATTAAGTGTTTACGTAGGGTTTGGTGCGCTTTAGAGCTACCAAATAACACACCATCAGGCACGATGGTGGCGGAACGACCGCCAACTTTCAGCATTCGCTGGATCAATGCGACAAACAGCAGTTCGGTCTTTTTGGTTTTGACCACTTTCAGAATCGCAGGATCGACGTCTTCTTCATCTAAGCTGCCCTTAAACGGCGGGTTGGCAAGGATGATATCAAAACCGTTTTTCGCTTCATTAGGAAAGCGTTTAATAAAGCTTTGGCTTAGTGTATCTTGATATTGAATATCAGGTTGTTTAATGCCGTGCATGACTAGATTCATTGCTGCAACACGCAGCATGGTTGAATCAAAATCGAAACCATGGAACATGTCATAATCAATATGCGTGCGTTTTTCTAACAAATCACCTGCATAGAGGTAATTAAACACTGGGTTACCGTACACATCGAGTACAGGCTTACCCTCAGTATCAAATGCTTGCTCTTTCTCTATGCCTTCTGGTGATGAATACTTTTCTAGCAGGTATTCATAGGTCGAAGACAAGAAACCACCCGTACCACACGCTGGGTCACACACTCGATGGGTTTCTTCTACATCGAGCATTTCAATCATGGCACGAATAATATGACGCGGTGTACGGAACTGACCGTTAATGCCAGCGGTAGTCAGTTTAGACAGTAAGTATTCGTATAAATCGCCTTTTACGTCTTTATTTTCTAAAGGCAGTTCACTGACTAACTCCACTGCTTTCACCAATAGTGATTGTTTTTGGATCATCAGTTGGGCATCTTTCATGAAGTCTGCAAACAGCGAGTCATCAAACGTGAGTTCTTTAAAATACGGAAAGAGCTCATCTTTCACTAATGGATATAACTTTTCTGCACCAAGATGGCGGAAGTTTTCCCAACGAATATGCTGTTTATCGTCAGGGAAACGACGATTAAATGGTTTACCAGTACGAACGTTGCGTTTTTCATCGTTACGCTCATTCATGTCTAACATTCGGGCGTACAGTAAATAAGTAATTTGCTCAACAACAGTTAATGGGTTGGTAATACCACCAGTCCAAAACTCTTCCCATAACTTGTCAATTTGGCTTTTCAATGCGCCTGATGTGATCATTTTTATTCTCTTTAATTATTGCGTTGGTCGTGCAAATATGTTGCCAACACCTTATTTATTGTCGCTAAAAACTGCTTGAGCATTTAATGCCTTAACGTTCCAATAAAGGCAACAACACTAATGAGTGATAGTGTACTTAGCTAAGTCGGTATGCCAAAGTCTTAATTGACTGCTTTCTCTACACTTGATTGTTTATTCCCCAAATGAACACTGAAGCGACGCACAAATTGTTCTACTACATTTGCTTGTGCTGGGTTTGGAAATACCCCATCTAATCCAGCATCATCAATTTGGTTAAACGGAGCGTCGTATAGCTGCTCAATATCAACACTGCCATAGCGACAAAGGTGATTTTTAAGCATACCAATAAATCGTTGCTGCCTTGCATTTAAGTGTGTATGTACTTTTTGCACGAAAACAGTGAACTCATTTTCTATTTGTTGCGCATCCATACCGACAATAGTACGCAGAATTTGATCCAGCCCTGCGGTTGATTCTGGGAAGAACTCTTTCAGTGTGAGCAAGTCAACATTAGGGTTTTGCGTCAGAACCAAGGCGCTTAATGTCGCTAAGTCGGTTTCTGTTACGGCTTGACCACTACGAATTTTTTGTAAAACGTCATTAGTGTCAAACAGTGGCGTTAAGGTCTTCTCAACCTCTTGGCGATAGATTTCATAATCAACAGTAATGATATCTGTTTTTATCTCTTCTGTTTGACAAAGACTTTCATCTTCACGTACATCAATAACTCGGATTTGATTGGATGCCGGAGCAATACCTTTATCACGTAAGTGAATAACACTGCGCAAATTATGACGACAAGCCTCAATTTCGAAGTAATCAGCATCACTCAAATAGTTCTCTTGTTGTATCTGCTTGATCGTCGCCACTTTTCTTCGTACTTCATTTAGATGCATAGACAAGCTGCCAACTTTATCTAAAATAGGTTGCGCTTCAATATCGACCTTACTTGGCTGTTGTAGCTTGGTCAGTTGCAATTGAAGGAATTGCAAATCTAAACGGAGAGCTTCACTTTCGCCTGTAGTCTTCTTCCATTGCATTAACGGCGCCATCTCATCAAACAACAATACCTTGGTATCTGGTGCCATTTGCATTAAACGTTTTTCTTCACTCAATTGAGATTTCAACTTCCATTTTTCACGCACAGCGATGGTTTTATCATTGAGAGAGTCTATATCAGCTTTGATCTGGTGAATGGCATCAGCAAAGATCTCCATTTCTGCCTTCTTTAGTGCTTCAACAGCCAGATTAAGTTTTGCTTCAAACACTTTTTGCGCCAAAGATTTGCTATGTGAACCTTCATCTTCTTCTGGATTCATTTTGAAGTATTCAAAGTTGCCCCAATGATCGAAAATTAAAAAGTACTTTTTATCCAAACCGGGACCGTAGAGATTTTCACACAAACGAGTACCACGACCCACCATTTGCCAAAATTTCACTTTTGATTTAATCGGTTTTGCAAATACAAGATTGACACATTCGGGGACATCAATACCGGTATCTAACATATCGACAGATACAGCAATAGTGATGTCATCATCATTCCCTTCTGTACTTTTGAAGTTGTCGATTAGTTCATCGGCACGCTCGTATTTAGAGTGGATAACGCGGCAGAAATTGCCGCCCAAGTCTGGGTACATCTCACTGAAAAGTTCAGCCAATAGTTCTGCGTGAGCAATACTACGTGCAAAGATGATTGATTTACCCGGCAGTTGACTATCTTTATCTTTAAGACCTTTTTCCATTAAGTTACGAATAATAGCTCGATTGGTATCTTTATTGAAAATCGCATCATCGATCTGTTTGGAATCGAAATCCAAAGTATTAGGATCAATGCCTTGCTCTTCTAGCTCCGCAATTTGCTCATCATTCAGATCATTGGCTCGGATCCCTTCGCGTAAAAATTGCGTGGTATGAGTGACTACCTTAAACGGGACGAGGTTCTTCTCTTCAATCGCTTGCTCTAACGGGTAATTAGCTGTGGGCAGTTTGTAGTCGCAGCCAAATAATTGACTGGTAGAGCGAGAGATCATCTCTACAGGAGTTGCAGTTAAACCGACTTGTAGTGCATCAAAGTACTTAAATAGCTCACCATATTTGTTGTAGATAGAACGATGTGATTCATCGGCAATAATCAGGTTAAAGTACCCAACATCGAATTCTTCGTAGTTTTGGATCATGCCGGGATACGTAGCAATCATTATACGGGCATTTAAAGCAGCATCTTTTTTACTTTTCCCTTTGATATAAAGCGGCTCTTTGGTGTGTTCGTTAAACGCTTGCCCAGCCTGTTTGCGTAACTCTTTTCGATCACATAAAAATAGGATACGCTTCGCCCAACCCGCATCAAGCAGACGTTTTGCTAATGCAATAGATACACGAGTTTTGCCAGTACCTGTTGCTTGTACCACTAAAGCTTTACGATGTTTGTCTGAAAAGCGTTCACAGACACGACTGATGCTTTCCATTTGATACATACGCCCAGCAACCTTGGTATCGATAGGCGTAGTATTAAGATCTTGTTTAAGAGTACGTTGTTGGATCAGATATTGAAGACTATCTTTGGCGTAATAACCGAAGATTAAGCGTGGAGCATAACCTTGAGCGTCATCCCAAATATAAATTTCATACCCATTAGTGTAGAAGATCACAGGACGTTGTCCATAAAGCTTTTGTAACGCATCAGCATACAATTTTGCTTGTTCACGCCCTGCTTTGGCATCTTTACGCGTACGCTTTGCTTCAATAACCGCAAGCGGTTTACCATTGTCGTCCCAAAGCACGTAGTCACAATAACCAATGCCAGTTTGAGTTGGCTGCCCATCGACTTTAAATTCTTTGGATACTTGCTCTGTACTGACCTCGTCAAGAGCAACATCCCAACCACAACCACGAAGATCTGCATCAATGATTCGCTTACGGGTCTCTTCTTCATTAAAATCAAAGCTGCTCTTCATTGCTAGTGTATTACTACGAAGTTTATCCGCTTTGGTTTGATCAACTTGTGCTTTAAGCTGTGCCGCTTCTTTCTGAGCCTCTAATTGAGCTTGCTTGGTTTCTTCCAACTCTTTCAATGCTTGTTTCAGGATCTCATCATGCTGTTTAAGCTTTTCCTGTAATTGTTTATTCTTACGCTTAAATTCACCTTTAGATTCATCTTCTCTTTGGCTATTTTCTGGTGTGGTAAACGGTGGGCAATCTTTTAGTTTACCCTCGCCATATGCCATAAATAGCCAGCAACCTATGAAATAAGATTCTTTCAACAACCAAATAGCGTCGTGTTGACTCACTTCGCCTTCATGCGCTGCTTTGTTTCCACCTCGACGAACAGCGTGAAACTTATCAACAATGGTTTTATCGACGATGGATGTGAATGAACCACTCACCAACTTATCATGCATAGAAGCATTAGGCGCAACAGGAAGGTGAAGCTCGCGGTACAAGTACCCTACGATTTTTTCAACGTAGCAGCGTAGTTTAACTAAGGCGCTTTGCGGATCACTCACAGCATAGGTTTCAGCATATGCACCAAGCTCGGCCAACTCAGGCCATTGATCACGTAAATGTTCAAAATTCATGGATATTCTCACCTTAGTTACTCTCCTTTGATACCTGTGTCTAACGCAACGTTTATGCCAACCGCTTTTTCATTGTTACATTAAGAATCTAAATCGTATGCTTTAAGCCAATTATTCAATGTTTGATGATTTTTTAAACCTAATGATTTAGCAGCCTTAGATTTGTTCCCACAAGCAAAATCCATGGCTGAGATAATCGCATCTTTTTTAATATTATCAATATATTGCTGCAAATCCCCTGGAATACGGAACTTATCTTCAACTGACGGTATATTACCTAAACTTAAAGTTGCTGCTTCAATATCTGTACGGCTTAACACTTTATTTTCAGACCACAACGTAGCACGATTCAAAGTATTCCAAAGCTCACGAATATTACCCGGCCAACAGTGTGAAATTGTAAAGTTTATTGCAGCATCGGAAATTTCTTTACTATCAAAAAGCGGATGTGTTTCCATCTGCTTATTAATGTCTGACATAAATATGGCAATGATGTCAGGAATATCTTCAGTACGCTGCCTTAATGGGGGTAACGTGATAACACCGACAGCGAGGCGATAAAATAAATCTTCACGAAAAGTCTCATCAGACACCATGTGAAATAAATCACGATGTGTTGCGGCGATTATCCGCACATCAATTGTTCGGGTTACGGTATCACCCACACGAGTGATCTCTTGCTGTTGTAACGCTCTCAATAGTTTGACTTGCACAACTAAAGGAAGCTCACCAACTTCATCTAAGAATAGTGTTCCACCATTAGCTTGCTCAAACAGCCCTTCATGATCACGCTCAGCTCCCGTGAATGCTCCCTTTCTGTGACCAAATAAAATAGAATCGACCAGGTTTTCAGGCAGTGCTCCACAGTTGACGGCTTTAAATGGTTTTTTATGTCGGAAACTGGCTTGATGAATACAATTTGCAAGTACCTCTTTACCCGTTCCGCTTTCACCCAATAATAACGCTGGTAGATCTGAGTATGCTAAACGTTGCGCCTTTTTGATGGTTTCTTGCATCACGACGGAATTAGCGGTTATTGAGCTAAAAGCGCCATTATTTTTGGGCTGCTTGGATACCAACTGAGAAATCGCTGTGGATGAAGATTTTGAATATTCAGAAGCAAAATCAACGGGAATATCAACATCATTAATTTCACCTTGTGGCGATGTTTGGACGAGCTGACATTTAGCGTTACTCTTGCCTAACAGTACTGATACAACGGTCATTGCTGGGGTACCAGATGTCAGATTAATATACACTTGGGAAGCATCAGAAGAAACTGCACCTAATTGTTTTTGCATAACTTTTGTTATTGAGAAATAATCAATAGGTGAGGTTAATCTGACGCGTTTTATCTCTACAGATGTTTTAGAGCGCCCAGCGCACGCTAACTTTCTTTTTAACCAATCCTTATAATCGAACCATTCATCATCCCATGTGCTAGCAAGAATAACGATGTCATCGAATATCGGCCCTCTAAGTGCAAGGGTGGCAATAGAAGCAGCTTTATCAAGCTTCATTTGATCTAAATCGGTTCGACCTAGCCAACTCAGTAGTACTTTCATTTTACATTCTTTAGAGTGAAGATAATGATATTGGATGACATCACAAAATAACAATTCATTCGTTTCGTTCAGTCTTAAAAACTATAGAAGCCATCGTGATAAAAACATAATATTGAAGGTCTATAGCCCTTCAATATTATCTGTAAGTTGTGTATATAAGCAATAAATACAGTCTGGTTTTTTAGTCAAAATCAACAAATGAGCCGATAAACATAAAAAGTATCTACAGTTGATTTTCTTTGGCAACGACTACTTTTCAACTATCACCCTCTATACTCTAAAGCACTACCTATCATTTTAGTTTTTTAAAAAAGCCATTCATCCAGATAGATTGATTCTGATTTACGCCTTAAATCAAAATCTTTTCAAATATATTTCATTTTGCTGCACAGCCTCTACATATAGAACTGGCTGTATTTATTCAGCACCCTCCATTTCATTTAACAGTTCCATCACTCTCGCATCTTGCCTAATCCTAATATTTCTCAATAAATCAATCCTTTAATAAGGAGATATCGTTTATGTCTTATGACATCGTATATGAACAATTAGCCCTTCGAGTACCATGGGGTGATGTTAAGCAACAAGCTTATGACTTCCTTAAAAATTGCGTCCCCCCTACCGATATCCATCGCTTGTCAGATATCAACCAAACACTGTATACACGCTATCGCTTCACCGTTCGAAATGAAGACATATACGTACTATTTATGCTCATTGGTTCAAGTAACCTCTTTGATACTGAGACGAACAAACGCTCCCGAAGTTGGCAGTTTTGTGGTGTGAACACATATCAACAATTATTAATTGAATACGGTTGTGATTGGTCTGCAATGGCTGAATCAGGAGAACTCAAACTTAATGGACGCGATACCAAAGCAGAAGGATGGATCCGCACACTTCGTCAAACTCTACATAACGCTAAAGGCTATGACATTATGCCTTATTGTCGCTATTTAAAGATTTGGCTGAAATCCCCTGCCGATGAACTAAAAGAGAATCAACTCGCAGAGCTTAAAACACAATTGTCTGATTTAAATCCAATTTGGCAAGAACAAATGCGATTCGATGAGCCGGGATTTAATGTAGAGATAGCACCTAAGTCTGTTTTTGAGATGTGGTTATTTCAACAATTGATCACAGGCTACCAAGATAAATGTTGGTTCAATGGCTCTGAACCGCCTTCTTTTGCCGTCAAAAAGCTCTCAATCTAACAATCACATTTATAAAGCTTTTATTAGCGCCTCTCACAATAAGCCATCTTGATATCAAGATGGCTTTTTTATTACATCTGAAACAGGACATCATCATGCCTAAAACACCACAAACACACCTTAGAAAAATCAAACCTAAAACAGTTTTTGTTCACTGGTCTGAATCCCGAGAATTCACTGATTTGACACTTTACGACTTTAATGAATTTGAGCAAAAAGCACTAGAAGTTGCCAAACTTAACCCTCTTGGCGGATACGATAAAACAAAAGTGACCGTCACGTTTGATAACGAGCATCAACATGAATGCCGCTTAGATTTAGGGTGTAATGGTAATGATCATGGTTTTGCTCAACACTGCTTAAGCATTGCGGCTTATTTTAATCAACACAAAGGAGACGCCGATAAACCTTGGCTTTACGACAAAGACCATCAACAGCTTATTGCTCTTATTAACACCTATGAGTTCGACCTAACTCTAATTGAACAAGGTTGTTTGCAGATTAAGCATATCGAGGAGCAAGCTAGAGCTGAAGAAGCCGCTCAACAACAACGTAAAAAGGAAGCTCTTGAACAAGCATGGCGAGAACACCAAAACGCCGAAGCGTTATTTCAGCAATCTCTTGATATACCACAATGGGCTCAAGGGGTAATCGTTGCAACACTTACTGACTATGATGCAGAAAGAAGCGAGCCGTATTCAGGAGAATTCCACACTAAAACACTCAAGACCATTATTCTAGCTTGGTCCAAACACTCTCGAAATCTTTTTCCAGAACTGCGTAAAGCTTGTTTAAATCACCCTGAAACAGCATTTCTTAATGAGCCAGAGAAAAGCGTAGAACACCGAGAGCGCTTTGCAATGGGAGATGGCTATTATCTAACAGATACCAAATATATTCGTTATGGTTGGCAAGTTAAAAAGCGATACTTCTATAACGTTGAAAATAAATCACGCTATGTCCCTATGGGAGAATTAGCAATCCCTCAACAATAAAGACAGGAAGGCGATCACTCGCCTTTCTATCTGAATCAAATTTTTTGAGTAATCACATTATCTTATTGGGAAGAACATTTTAATGAGCAAGTTTAGCATAACGTCATGATTCAATACTCACCGCCCCCATTAATCCAAAAATATTCAGACATATATCATTAACGCGACTTCCTCTACCTAGAGAAAGCAACAAGTCGCATAAATACAAAAATCTTACTTACAGCCCAGCTATCAGTTAAAAGGAGCAAATTATGCTTGAGCAACATTATGGTGATATCCATATCACAGATGAGCTTCATTCATTATTAGAACGTTTATTAAAGGACTATGAACTCCCTACTAACGCAAAAAGGATCGTCTTAAACTGTCGTCAAATGAGCTACTACCGTAATAGACAGGGGATACATCCCATTGAGGTACAACTAAAAAGAGAGTCTATTTCAAGCCCTTGGCTCATAGTGTGTTTTACCAGTTTTTCATACACCAGTGACAACTGTACAACAGTCGAACCCGAACTATATTTTCATTTAATCAATCATTGGTGCTATCAACTTGAATCAGGAACAACGCATTTGTCACACCATGAAGCGCATGACATATTCACTCATTGGATGAACGCATTTTATCGCCATCTATCTCAACATATATTCGATAATATACAGCTCTCTTTAATCAGAACATTCAACTAATCCCACCTTATCGTTTTTCTTATTTAAATCCAGACAGGGCCATTAACTGTTTTATTAAAGCTACATGACTCAGTTCAAAACTGAGTTATTAAGCCTAAATCTAAAATGTTAATTAGCTCACATTTTTACCGCCCAATTAGTCGCCCCTCATCCGTTGGACATTATATGTCGAACCGACCTCTATTCTCCCGACATTAAATGTCCCACTCCTACTCGGAGTACTATGTATAAAGAGAATAGCCATGAGCAATAAAACCAGTATCGAAGGATTATCTGCCTTGCTGCATACGCTGATGCTTATTCCTCAACATCGATGGATCACTGTGAAGGAGTTGCAGCAGCAGTTAGCCCTCATGAATATCAGCCGTACAACCCGAAGTATTAAGCGCTACCTTGATGAAGTCATAATTGAGGTGTTTAACGTGGAATGCGATTCGACGAGTATGCCTCATGTTTACAGGAAAACATCGGAACAATTATTGAAATTCAACAAGCGAGAAATGCTCTATTGGCAACTAACCAAGAAATACTTACAACCCATCATTCCTGAAGCATTACATTACAGTTTAGGAGAGACCTTAAAAAGAACCAATCCATTAACCTATAACGAATTATCGTATTCTAAAGAGCTGCAATGGCTTCATAAAGTTCATATCAGATTACCAACAATTCAAGATTGGAGTGATGAGCAATGGCAAATATTGGATGCCGTCCATAATGCATTGCTTAACTGCCGTATGCTTAAAATATCGAGCCCATTCTTACAGCAGGGATACATGTTCATTGAACCTCTCGGTCTCTCTGTTCAAAGCGATGTAATTCTGCTGCTCTTTCGATTATCAGATCAACATCCGATACGCACTATTGCTTTATCTCTTATTGATAAAGCCTGTGTATCAACATTCTCATTTCGCTACCCCTCTGATTTCAATACTGAGCAATTTATGCGTAACCATGAGGAATTAGAGTACCCAGAATTAAGGAAAATAAATAATGATACAAGTACACCGTAAAATAGATTTCTCAACTCGATATCTCACCATCATGAGTTTACTGATAGGTGTAACAGCCTGTACAGAACAAGACGAGACTCAACAATCATCCCCAGATATAGAAGTATCAATATCAACTAACTCTTATTGGGGGGGGTTAGTTTTTGATCTCCAAGCTATCACCGATAACACCACAATAACTGATGTTGTGATTAATAGAGGTAACTGCCATATTCCAGCTGGCACCACGGCTGAACTATCAAGACACATTCCATTGAAATTTGGTCAAACATACACAGGCTACAGCAATAACTGTACTGTCGATGATGTAAAAGAAATCACTGTCACATCAAGTACTGGCACCTTTGTATTCACATTCTAAGTCATACCGCCAAACAATCGTACATCCGTATTTATCATTTAATAAAGGAGCAAAATGATGAAAACGCTATTAGCCGTAGTTGTCTCAGCAGTATCTTTTTCTACGTCAGCATCTTATTATGAAGATTGGGCAACTGCACCAATGGCTGTTGAAACCCGAGAACAACCAGCAAAAGACCAAGCATCCGATTTATACTTTGACCAGTTCGGTGGTAACCCTAAAGACTATTCTTTCATTGAAGCCGACTTTAATGGCGATGGGGTTCATGATGTTATCATTAATGATAATGCAGTTAACCCTAATTGGCAGTTCTATACAACAATCGATGGTGAGTTCCAACATACAGGACAGCTTACACCTCGTGAGCTAAAGCGTATGGCTTCGTATGAAGGTACTACATGGACAATTCCAGAATCTAAAGTTAGTAGCACCATGCCGTTTAGCTTTGCTGCAAAGGTACGTAACGATGGACGTCTAGTATTTGCAGGTAATGCCTTGGGTAAGACTCGTGATATTATCATGTTCCAGAATAAAGGACGTGTAGTATCACTAGATGATATTAAGGTCACAGTAAATGATGGTCAGTGTGAAGCTGTCGTACTATATAAACCATTTACATTAACTGGCGGTCGTGATTTTATTAAGCCTAAGTCTACTGTTAAGATGGGTGACTGGATCTACGCCACTACGAATCGTGAGTGTAATGTAGTCATGTTCTCAATATCTGATGGACAACAGGTTCAATCTTTTGAGCAGTAACATCAAATAGGTATTCGTTTGAATACCTATTTTTTGTCTGGTTTAAATGAGATTATGTCACAAAATATAACAATCAAAGAATTAAAATCCAGCACTACCTTCTATATTTAACCATATCTGAATATACCTATTGACATTACTATCATCCACTCAGTTTATTTCATTTATAGCCATCCAATATTTCAAAAACCGATTTAGACTCTAATAGATTATTAAGAGTAAGATCTGATTCTTGCTTCCTTAGGATTTGAAGTATAGCTCGAATCGCCCCCATCGTTTTATTTAAAGACAGTTCTAAATGATTATCTAATATGTCATCGAAATCATACCCATTTTCTGTCAAAAAAATCATCCGATCTGAATGATGTTGCCACATCCAATTACGTAAACTTTCTTTACTTACTTGTTCAGCTAAATGATGAGGTTTAATTTCCCACCACATATTTTTTTTAGATATGACAGATAAACCATCTGGTTCATATTGTCGGCCTTGCACCCATAAGTAATTCCCTCCCAAAAACGTCTGTAATTCCGATTCAGTGAATTTATCCATCATCGGAGCAATATAATCAGGGCAATAGAAAGGAAACAAGACTGACTCACCCTCTATATGAGCTTCAAATAAAGAACCAAAATGCTCGATACAATTATCACCTGCTACCAGAATACCATTAGCCTTATAATCTTGATACCAATCAAAATGCTGTTCTGTAAGCTGAACACACATACAAATCTTATCGATATTTGATATGCGAGACCAAGGCACTAAAGGGCGTGTATCAATATGTGGATAATTTTCCAACACATCTGGAACCTGCGTCATATCTAATATTGCCCATACAGGTCGTTCCCTACGTAATTGTTCTGAAATCCATAGGCTGCTATTAATCATGAAGAGGTCTCCATGTTTTCAGCTGCTCTTTGACTTGTGTTGTAACTTTTTGGTCTCCGTATAGTATTATGTCAGCGGTCATACTTTGTTTAATAACACCATCAGAAGCACCTGATTGTTTAATCAACCGTATCGTATTTTTTAATACTTGGTCTTGACTCATTACTACTTTTTCATCTACTAGAAATGAGACAGGGAATACACTTGTTAACGCACTGTGTTTTACTGCTTGCTCAACTTTATGTTTCGCTTTTTTAAAAACAGATTCTCTTTCAAGTAATTCTAACTTATGTTCTAAATTGTATAAAATCTTTTTCTGACGAGCTTCAATTGAATAATTGTGCATATAAAAATCAGCAATATGATTTGCCAAATTTTTAGCATACAACTTACTAGAGTGATACTTCCCCCCAAATGCATCAATAGCTCCTGTATTAGCATCGATAATATGATCACTATATTCTTTATTACAGAAATCACATATTCCATTATTATTAATATCTAGGTGATAACACTTTGGATCAATATCGATGTGAGGTAATAGTATCATCTGCTGTACACCCTGATTAGGTAACTTATATTCAAACAATTGGACAAGTTGTCCATTATGGATAAAGCCTATAGTCTGTGGCGGTACTTGGGGTACAACATCTTCAAAATTAACATGTCGAAAATGAGTTAATTTATTCACATAGTCATACAGATCTTTCTTATTACCAAACATGCCTATATCTGTTGAAAATACACGAGGCGCTCCGTATGTGTAAGTTCTTATTGATTTAGGCTTACAAAAGTTGTTGGAAAATAAAGAAAATAGCGATGCACTAGCTCCACCTAAAGAGTGACCACAGATTATTAAATGCCTAGATTTTTCCGCGAGTAATTCTTCGATTTTAAAACGCAACAAAGCATATAATCGCTCTACATATACACTAAACCCTGCATGAATATGATAATCTTTTTCTTTGCTATTTGGATCACCATCAAGAGATATGTCTTTCTTGAGAGTATATAAATCAAGTAGTGCATCAGAAATTTGAGCTGTACCGCGAAAACTAATAATGATGTTTTCATCGTTCCACATAATAAAAGCTTCCGAACTTTTTGTATTGAACTCTTTAGAATACTCAATTACAGGAATGGCTTTATAATGTTTACTATAAGGTACTTCTTCAGTAATAAATGTAGGACAATTTTCATCAACAGCCTTTGCTAAATTAGGTGGAGAAATCATAGAACTATCATCAATTTTAGTTACATGAGAATTCTCTCTTAGTTGTTTTAATACACTTACTACTGAACCATCAACAGTTGCATCCTGAGTTTTATCTTCTATTATTTTCTCAATATTAGGTAAAATATCAAAAGTGTAGTCAGTACCTTGAATTTTACTAACGTTGTAAGTAACCTCTGCTTCATCTTCAATACCAGAAAAGAAACTTGCATAAGATAATATAGAAATTAAAGACCCATTGTAACCAGATACTAAATTATATTCATCAGTGTGTAAGAAAACTGGCACTTTCGCACGAACTGCTTTCACATTGAAGATGGTTAAACACTCTGGGCATACAGTATGAGTTATCGCTTTACTAATAGAAGGATGTTGTTCCACCAAGATTTTATCATCAGGTTGAATATCCCATAAATCCCCAATAGTAACCTCTCGGTGTAATATACGGTCTAGGGGAATACCTTCAACTTGAATACTGCTATGAGGCTTAAAATCAGGCTCGACATCTTCACTAGGGAACTTTTCTACTTCCGATAAAAGAGAATCAATTGCTACATAGAATTTAGCACCATCTAATGGAATATTAACGAACGTTACAAGACCATCACTATCAGTAATAGCTTCCAGCGGCTCCATATTTATTGGGTGCAGTTTTACAACTAACCCCGGAATACCATGATTAGTTTCACTACGGAACATCAGCTTTGTCCAACTGTTGAATTGAGTACAGGGTTGGCACACTAAATTTGTATCTATAGGCATGTTTTATTTTCCAAAATTAATTGTCAGTTTAGTAAATAAACTTAAATTATCTTCTGATATGGTAGGATGAAAATATCTATTTTTTACACCTTATCTATTTTCCCTCACTGGCCCCCTCTTTGGTACAAGATAAGTTTATTATGAGTAAATTTACTTATTATATTTAAACTTTTATGCTTCATTCTCGTTATTACAATGTTCTCATTCAGTATACTATGGTTCTAATACGTATTTCATAGCTCCACGTTTAATTTAATATTTCTTAAAGACTGAATATATGAGTCGCTATACGTTATGGATCCTTTAACGTATCCATCAACATTACACGATTTAATTTCACATATTGCTGTTAAACTACTATCTATTTTTTTAGATTCAACATTTTGAGCCCACGCACTTCCTAATGTTCTAAATCCCCATAGACTATAGGAAACTGAAGATTTTTTACCTAGCACTTCTAATATAGTAACTTTCTGACAACTGTTATCTTTATTAATAATAGGTAGTTCTAATCGGTAACTACTTCCCAAATCCTCTGCTTTATATGTATACTTACGGCTTTGTGAGTAAAGACCACATTTATCTATCATGATATTACCGTATATTTTCATATCGTTAGGCTTTGCCCCTGTTATTACAACGATCTCATTCCATATACTAGGCTCTAATACGTATTTCATAGCCTTGTAATAAGTAACTCTTGGAATACTTGTAAAAGACACAAGAACTAAACCTACAATTGGGACCCATATTCTTTTTTTCATAATTTCACGTTTAAGATAATATTTCTGGCTGACTGAATATCTTCCTTTTGTACTACTTTAAAGGGACCTTTTATATCCAACTGGTTTTCACTCACACATTTATACCTATAATTTATTTTTGTTGGGGAACATAATAGATCATCCCTCTTTGGTATAGTATAGTTAACTGGCATACCCCAAGGGTTTCTTTCGTTATTTATTCCCCATATACTATAAATGTTAGAAACAGAATTTACTTTGGAAAAACCTACTAACCCGTAAGAGGAAGTAGTATTACAAAAATCTATTTTTCCTTTAATAACAGGTAATTCTAATCTATAACTATTTCCTAAATCCTCAGCTTCATATTTGTATATACGACTTTGGGAGTATATACCACATTTATCAATCATAACATTACCATATATTTCAATATCTTTTGGCTTCGCTCCTGTTATTACAACGCTCTCATTCCATATACTAGGCTCTAATACGTATTTCATAACCTTGTAATAAGTAACCCTTGGAATACTTGTAAAAGACACAAGAACTAAACCTACAATTGGGATCCATATTCTTTTTTTCATGCTTATTCCTTTCCACATTTTCGCGGAATAATATTATTGCTTAACGCGGCTTTAAACATAGCCATATTGATCTCAATAGGGTTATCAGCAATTTGTTCAACGCCATTAGGTAATACAGGTAACGTAGCTGTAATTTCTTTTGCTCCTAGAGGAGCACCGCCTGAGTTAAGTCCAACTTTAGCACCCACAATATCAACGCCACTGTTAGATATTGAGATGAAAGAACCGCCGACCTTTAAACAAATCTTTGAACTGGCTTCAATAAGAACATTAGATGCTTTAACAGTATGAGTACCGCCTGACTTATATAGAGAGTCACTCTTCTGATTACTAACCAGTGTTTCAGAAGAAATGTGTAAACCAGTAGACTGAACGTAAGCATCACCATCTATTTGAATATTTTTATTGCCCTTAATGTGTTGGTGTTCATTAACCTCAACAGTAGTATGCTGAGAGCCTTTTATGACTTCATGAACATTTTGCCCGACTACTTTCTCATAGTCTTTCTGAGCATGCACAAATATCCTTTCTTTACCACCTACATTATCAAAAGACATTTCATTATAACCAGATCCTTGATATGACTCTGAGCGAAGTGTCGTGGTCGCTCTGTACTGAGGTAATTCATAAGGTGGTTTATTAAGGGTGTTATACATAGCTCCCGATATATAAGGTAGATCTGGATCTCCATGTAAAAAGGATACCAGCACCTCTTGACCTATTCTGGGTATTGCAACAAAACCAAACTGAGCACCAGCATTAGGACTAGAAACCCGAACCCAACAACTGCATAAATCATCATTTTTATTGTATCTATCCCAAGGAAAGTATATTTTCACTCGTCCCCATTCATCACAATAAATTTCTTCCCCTTCGGGCCCAGATACCGTGGCAAGTTGTGTTCCTAACACATTGGGTTTATCAATCTTAGGGACATAAAATTGATATTCACTAGGGATTGCCGTTACTTCAATTGAATATGTAGTCCCCTCACTACCAGCCTGCTCTTCTAAAGCTTGATACTGTGTGCCTGTGTGTATAATTTTAATCGGAACTAATTTACCAACTCCGGAAACAGTTGTGTGACGACCACATACAAATGACGGATCGTTTCCTTTAAGAGATACAAGATGAGCTTGCCACTGATGGATAGCAGCTCTAATCTGAGCGCTACGTGAATGAGCATCATTATAAAATGCATTAGGGTAGTGATAATCTACTAATTGATTATCTTCACCAAAGGTTACCAATTGTTCTAATGAGTTCTGAGGATGAAATGGATTATAATCTTTAGTCAATACACTTGATGTTGTTATTGAATAATTAGATATAGCAGAAGAGATATATGATTCTTGATTTACAGGGCCTGTTATTGGGTTGTATTCAGAATCCTGTGTTATAAAATAAGTGTCTTTACTATCATTAAAATATACATGATCTTTCTCTGGTGAGAACGTAAATGATAGCCCTTCTTCTGAACACAATCTTTGTATAAATTCAAAGTCAGTTTCTTGATATTGAGTGCAATAAATTCTGTTATCGTACTGATTAGTTAAATCAAAAGTAACAGCAGTAATATTGTGCTCCGATAGAATAGTGTTAATAATATCAGGAACAGATACTTCTTGAAAAATCCGAAAATTATGCCTTAATGTAGTTAGCCACATTTTAGGCACTACGGTTAATTGTAAAAGTGAAAACTCCCGAGAATTACCTAAATGACTGACATTAGACACTAAACCACATATTGAATTTAACGTTCCATAATGGTCTATAGCTAACTTAACTTCTTGCCGAAGAAAGTTTTTTGGGTCGGAGCCCAAAGACACTTTAATTTGAATCACTGACTGAGTTAGGCTATTCATTTCCAATCGAGATGTAAAATCAACGACTGACCACTCTTCCTGCGTCTTAACATTTACCAACTGAAAATAAATTCTATTCATAATCGTTCCTTATAAGTTTTCTATTAAGCCCCCCGTACATTATATAAATGTTACAGTTCTCTCACTACCTCTCCGCATAGTACTCCTAAACGTACACAATCAATTAATAAGAACATGCAGTTATTATCTTTACATCCCTATTATTAATCCATTGCAGAGCGCCTCCATAAATTTAAACACTAATACCATAAGCTTTCTAGGATTTCTAATTCAATTTTGTATAATACCGCTCTATTATGCTTTCCTGAAAATTTGTTTATCGAACTATTGAATCTAGCTTTTAAATGGATTAAATAAAATATTCGATAACTCACTCAATTTTAATAAGTATGTAAACCACCGAGCTTTCTCTTTGATTAAAATAATTGGGAGTTAAATTAAAATGCCCTTTTAATCTTATCGCTAAATGTTAAATCGGCATTTTTTGCCTACGTATTATATGCAGGATGCATGCCAACTTAGATAAAACTTAACCTGTTGAATAAGAAGGAATTTATTTTTAGATGAATTTGATAAGACTTTTTCTGGGCAAGATCTTGCTCAGAGGCGGGCAAGAAGTTGCCCAGCGAGCAAGATCTTGCCCGATAGATTCTATAAAATTAACATTAGGCAAACAAAACGATCACACTTTAACGTTAAATAAACATATAGCAATACTAAAAAGACATCACACGAAGAAATAACGTCTAGTAAACCCAAACTGCTTATTATGAGTAAAGGCCAAGACTTCTTTAATATATCGGAATTAAGCGCCTTAAAATCTTATGGCTACCTTTCAAAAAACTCACTACAACCATGCCTCGTTACTAGAGTTATCAGCAACACTTTATTGAGTACACCACTTCGTTAACATCGATATTAATTTACTGAAAGGATGCTTTAATAAGCATTATGCTATTGATTATAATAACTATATCTCTCATATTAAATTTCATAGGTGAGTTGAAGGCAACAACCAATAAAGAACAAAAAATAAAAGGTGCCCTCACAGCTGAGAGCACCTTTTAATCAATAGGATTATTGACACAGTAGAGTGTCCCATATCGAGATATCTTGGTTCGATTTATCCTTATGTCCCAGCTATAGATAAAGACCCTACAGCTGACGCAAGAATAAAGCTACTCCACCACTGCATCATCTCTCTCCTTTGTTCAAGATAGTCCGTACGGTTGTATGCACTTCGAACTTGGTTCGTATCAACGTGCGCTAATGCCGCTTCTATCCAATCTCGATTAAATCCTTGCTCATTTAATGCAGTACTTGCCAGAGAGCGCATTCCATGGCTCACCAACCGACTCCTAAAGCCCATTCGCTTTAATGCCATATTCACTGTTTGACTATTGTAAGGCGCCATTAAATTACGCTCTGCTGGAAATACATACTCACTACGAGCACTAAGGCTTTTTGCTACAGTTAAAATTCCTAG
Organism: Photobacterium damselae subsp. damselae; assembly: GCF_038086725.1. Lineage (NCBI taxonomy): Bacteria > Pseudomonadati > Pseudomonadota > Gammaproteobacteria > Vibrionales > Vibrionaceae > Photobacterium > Photobacterium damselae. The sequence continues at coordinate 1,179,565 of NZ_CP146970.1, read as the reverse complement.
CATAGCCTCCGTAAGAGGTATTCGATGCTCTCGCCTCTTCTTCATTCGATGAGCAGGGATCACCCAGACTTTCGCATCAACATCAATTTCATCCCAACGAGTACCAGCTGCTTCTGATGGTCGAGTCATGGTATGTAATTGCCATTCAATTAAACATCGAGTCATTCGACGTATTGGAGCTTGAGCTACTGTACGCATAAGTTCAGGTAACTCTTCGGGCCTTAAAGCTACCATATTTTCTTTTTGTGGCTTCCTAAAAACGGCTCGTATTCCTCGTAACGGGTTATTACTTACAACACCACTATTTACAGCAAAAGAGAAGATTTCATTAAGTCGTTGAGATAATCGTTTAACGGTTTCCAAACTCCCTCTTGCTTCTATCGGCCTAAGTAACTCTATAACTTGAGGGGCCGTAATAGTCGAAATGATACAGTGCCCAATGACAGGAAAAACATGCCTCTCAAGTGAACGCCATACGTCTTCGGCATAGCCTTCAGTTATAGAAACTTGTTTTATTTTAAACCACTCTTGGCTAATGCTAAGTAACGTATGTTCACTTGCTTGTTTTTCTAAAGCTCTCTGATGGTTTCGTTGCTCCTTTGGGTCAACGCCTTGAGCAACTAACTCTCTAGCCTCTAATGCCAGCTTACGAGCATTTGCCAAAGTAATTTCTGGGAAAGGGCCTAGTCCCATATTGACACGTTTCTTAGTCACTGGATGATGATAATTGAAGTTCCAAAGGCGGGAACCATTTGCTCGAACGCGCAACTGTAAACCACCACCATCAGAAAGAACATAATCCTTTTCCTTTGGTTTAGCGCTAGTAATTTGTTTTTGATTCAGACGAGTCGCATTAGTAGCCATAGATACACCCTCCTTTGTGCTGTATTCCAGAAGTAAACAATATCAGGTTTGGAATACGAAATGGAATACCAAAAGTAGTAGATATGAATAGACGTTCGTGGATTCCAACAGAAACGCTAATATCTATAAGCTTTTGATAGTAAGGATTATTTGGACTTCTATGGACATAGATGGAAGGGGGTTTGGCGGAGAGATAGGGATTTGAACCCTAGATACGCTACAAACGTATGCCGGTTTTCAAGACCGGTGCTTTCAACCACTCAGCCATCTCTCCGTTTTGTTCTTCTCGTAAGAAGTTATGGCGGTGAAGGAGGGATTCGAACCCTCGATACGTTGCCGTATACACACTTTCCAGGCGTGCTCCTTCAGCCACTCGGACACCTCACCACATTGTTGCCATCACAGCTTTACCGTGACAACGGAGGCGTACTATAAAGATCCCCGACTACATTGGCAAGCCTTTTTTCTTTATTTGTTTTTAAGCGTTCATTATTCAAACAACAAGATGAAATAACAAGAATTTAGCGAGTCCATCACTGCTCTTCTTAAGTAAGACTGGTATATACTCAAGCCATGAGATACGTCGCTAAATACAGTAAGACGTCATTAAGCCTTCACCGATGAGATTCTAACTATGTCTTCACAACTAAATGCAATTTTAGAAGATTCTAACCTTGCCGAGCAGCTATTATCCTCTGCACAAACTTATGGTTTTGTGACCTCTATGGCGGCAGCACCAAATATTCTTGATCCTGCCGAGTGGCTTGCTTTCTTATGGGGTGGTGAGGAAGTTTCACCATTTACAACTCATGAAGAACTTGAGGCTTACGCAAATGCTATTGTTGGTATCTGGAATGATGCACGAGCAGCACTGTTAGCGGGTACTTGGCAATGGCCTGAAGGTTGCGCCCTCGATGATGCTCAACTAGTGACAGAAGAAACTCGCGAGTTCACAGAAGGCATGCTGCAAGGTTGGCAGTTAGCACGTGATGATTGGGAAACCATTATGCCTGAAGACAGTGAAGATAATGCCCTACTAGGTGGCGTTCTTCTGTCTATCAGCTTACTGTTCGACCCAGAAAATGCTCTTGCAGTATTATCTCAAGAAGGTGCCGATGCTCTGGCTCAATTTGAAGAGATCTTTAAAGCTGTTCCAACTATGCTGTGTGGCCTAACTCAGCGAGCCCAAACGTTAGCAGAAGATCAATAAGCGACAAACCCTATTAATTGAGTAGGTTTGTCGTATACCAAATCTACTCAATTTCAGGGGTTGACTGAGTCGTTAACCATATCCTTAGCACTTCAAGCATCTGCTGTTTATTTATCGGCTTAGTTAAATAATCATCCATACCTGCTTGATGGCATTTCTCTCTATCTTTATCGCTAGCATTTGCTGTCATCGCAATAATAGGTAGGGATGTATATATCCCCCCTAGCCGGCGTATCGCAAGACTGGCTTCTAACCCATTTAATTCGGGCATCTGCAAATCCATTAATACCGCATCAACCTTGACTTGCTGTACTTGCTCTATCGCTTCTCGACCATTTAAAGCCGTTTCAACAACAAAGCCATTTTTTTCTAAAATCGTTTTAGCAATCAATTGATTAGAAATACTGTCTTCTACTAACAAAATCTTTTTACCATGGAGTGATGTCCAATCATCGTGCTTTGAAGATCCACTCTGCTCCTGTTGCTTAAAATAGCTTTTAGCAATTGGCACTCTCACGGTAAATTGAGTTCCTTTTGCAACTTGGCTATCAATTTCTAACTGGCCACAGAGCAACTCTACCAATGCAGAGGTGATAGCCAGTCCCATCCCTGCCCCACCATAACGTCTTGAAAAGGATGCATCACTTTGCACAAAAGGCTGCAAAATCGAGGCTATTTTATCTTTATCAATACCAATTCCAGTATCACTAATGGTAAAAATCAGTTGCTCTGTCTCATGCCAACGGGCCCTAATCGTGATACTCCCAGAGCTGGTAAACTTTAGTGCATTACCAACAATGTTAGTGAGAATTTGTGATATTTTCCCCTCATCACTAACCATAAATAGCTCTGGCGAAAAGCCGATATCAACATGAAATTGAACACCTTTTTGTTCGGCTTGATTGCGAAAGATATCTTCTATAAAACGAACTAATTTATACGGAGAGAACTCCCCTTGGCTTAGTGCCACCTTTCCTGATTCTAATCGCGCAAAGTCCAAAACATCATTAAGTTGATTTAATAGTAAATGGGCTGCACTTTGTGATATTTCAGCAAACCGCTTACTTTTAGGGCTTAAGTCTTCTTCATTGAGTACTTCTAACGAGCCTAAAATCACATTCATCGGAGTGCGAATTTCATGGCTCATGGTCGCAATAAATTCAGTCTTAATTCGATTGGCTTCTTCTGATTCATGTTGCGCTTCTTGAAGTAATAATTCTTTTTCTCGCTGCCTCTCTAATACTTGCTTCAAAATAAAGACTGATGAATTGAGCCGTTGCATTTCTGACTGGTTTTCTTTTACTTGATTTAATTTAGGGTACATCTCTTTAAGCGAAAGAATTTTATTATTAATTCGCGCAATAGGATTAATAATAAGATATTGCGATACGAAATAGCACAAACAGCCTAGAAGTAATAATGAAGCCGCAAGAATAATTCGAATATAAGCGACATGGTGGGCTATGATCTCTTCAGGAACCTGATTTTTTAAAGCGATCTCAACTTTGCCGATATAACCATTATTAACCACCACATCTTTGGTGATCTCATAGTGAAAATGATCATCATGGTGATCATCGGCACTTCCCCATTGAAACACTTTTTGATTATCTCGATTATAAAAACAGAGATGGGCTAAACTGGGAATATTATGTGTAATAGTGAGAACAGTATTTTCTAATCTTTGAGTATCTTGCTCAAGGAGATCTTGTTTAGTAGCAGAAACAATAATATTGCTGTACTGCTCTAATTGGCCTTGGATCTTTTCTTCAATAAATTTGGTTTCTGAAATTCGTAAAATCTCACCAAAAACAAAGCACATCACCATGGTTAAGCTCACGATCACAAGTAAATACTTTCCCCATAATGGGAGCCGACCAATTTGCTTCATGCCTAAAATCTCCTTACCTACTGTTAATTAAGTAAAGCAAAATTTTGGCTTTTTGGTACTTTTTTAATACGTGTATAAAAAAATACCGCTTTAACAGTTAAGCGAAAGCGGTATTTGGCTCAGAGTAGAATTCGGTTAGTTCTGTAGATTAGCAGCAAAATCTAACATGCGATTTAAAGGAACGAGCGATTGCACTCGAATAGCTTCATCAACAAAGATTTCGTGCTCCGCTCCGCCATCTATCAATGCGGTCTCGATTGCTTTTAGACCATTCATCGCCATCCAAGGACAGTGAGCACAACTGCGACAGGTCGCGCCAGCACCAGCAGTTGGAGCCTCAATCAGCTCTTTCTCTGGAACCATCTGCTGCATCTTATAAAAAATGCCTTTATCTGTTGCGACAATCAGCTGTTGGTTAGGAAGCGATTTAGCTGCTTTAATCAACTGACTCGTCGAACCAACGGCATCGGCCAGAGCGACAACACTGGCTGGTGATTCTGGATGTACGAGAATGGCAGCATCTGGATAAACCGCTTTCATATCTCGGAGCGCTTTAGCTGAGAACTCATCATGGACGACACATTCGCCTTGCCACAATAACATATCGGCATCGGTTTGCTTTTGGATGTAAGATCCTAAATGACGATCAGGTCCCCAAATAATAGGTTTACCTTCCGCCTCTAAATGCTCGACTATCTCCAAAGCAATGCTTGACGTCACCACCCAATCAGCACGAGCTTTTACCGCTGCTGACGTATTAGCGTAAACAACCACGGTATGCTCTGGATGTTCATCACAAAACTGAGTAAAAGCTTCTGCTGGACAGCCAAGATCAAGGGAACACTCAGCCTCTAATGTTGGCATCAGTATCTGCTTCTCTGGTGTTAAGATCTTGGCAGACTCTCCCATAAAACGCACACCACAGACCAGTAGGGTTTTCGCTGGGTGTTGATTACCAAAACGAGCCATTTCTAGCGAATCACCAACAAAACCGCCTGTTTCTTCAGCCAATGCTTGAATTTCAGGATCGGTATAATAGTGCGCGACCATCACCGCATCTTTATCTACTAATAGGCGTTTAATGCTCTCTTTATAAGTAGCGCGCTCATCGGCGGTTAGAGGGGTTGGCTTTGGTGGAAAGGGATAAATGGTTTCGGCGGGATTGAATTGTTTTGTCATTGCTTCTTGCTCTAGTGGCTAATCCTTAGTCTGCCTGATTATATACAAAACGTTCACAAGATGCAGGAGGAACATTGAGTTACCACCAGGTTTCAGCGAAATCTCACAATAAAAAAAGGTCTGAACTTAAGCTCAGACCTTAGTTTTAACCAATGAAAATTCTGGATTATTGTCCCAGTTTGTTCAATGCAGCTTGGGCTTGTGTGGCCGTTGTTGAACTAGGGAACTCTTTAATAACCTGCTGATAATACTGAGTTGCTTTGGCAGTATCATTAGCTTTTTGAGCGATAGCACCCAACTTTAATAGAGCATCTGCACGCTTACTTGAATCTTTTGCAGCAACAACTGCTGTAAAATGTTCATCAGCGGCTTTCATTTGCCCTTGAGCAAAATACAGCTGACCTAGCCAGTAATGGGCATTCGGTGCGTAAACCGATTTTGGATAAGTGGCAATAAAGTCATTAAAGGCTTTAGTTGCACCTTGGTAATCCTTTTCTTTTAAAATCAGATTAACGGCTTTCTCATACGCTTGGTTTTCATCAAGATTGCTGCTGTAGCTCTCTTGATTTTCTTTTGCATCCGTATTGGTTGCTTTGGTCTCTTTTGCCTGTTGCGCTTGCTGGCTACTTAACGTATCTACTTCTCGATAAAGTTCACGTTGACGCTCTAACATCTGCTTTAAATCGTAGCTATTACGCTCTACTTTTCCGCGAAGATCATCAACATCTGTTGAAATTTGATCGAGTTGACGCTGCATATCAAGCATCATCTGATTTCGCGCATCAAGCATACGCTCTAGACGATCTAACTGTGAATCGGCAAAAGCAGGAACGGCGACCAATTGAGTCGCCGTACCAACCAGCAACCCTAATGCGAGTTTACGCATATTGTTACTGTTCATGATAGATCCCTATCAATTAGATAGTTTTATAAACAAGTACTGCACGACGGTTTTTCGCGTAATCAGCATCTGTATGACCAAGAACTAGCGGCTTCTCTTCACCGTAGCTCACGATAGACATCTGACTTGCAGGAACACCTAATGCTTGTAGGTACTTAACAACCGCAGCAGCACGACGCTCACCTAGGGCAATGTTGTACTCAGGCGTACCGCGCTCATCAGCATGACCTTCGATGATAACTTTTACTGCTGGGTGGTCACGTAGATACTCAGCGTGAGCTTCTAGCATTGCTTGATATTCAGGTTGAATCTCAGCATTGTCAAACTTGAAGAAAACAGTGGTCTCTTGACGCAATTGCTGATTACGAATTTCTTGTTCAGACATTGACGCATTGCCACCATCTACAGGTGTTGAGATTGCACCTTGATCAACCATAGAAGATGAACCACCAGCAGTTTGATCAGCCGCTGAACTGTTTGTACCTTCAGTTGAACTACATGCAGCAAGAGTCATTAGCGGTAGCGCAATCGCTAGACTTTTAAGTACTTTGTTTAATTGCATTATTTGTATCCTTTGTCTTGATATCTATTTGTCTTTTTTAGTAACTATTAGTTGAGGAATGGTCCCCAAGCAGGTGAACGAACACGATCACTTGCCGATGGTAAACGAGCCTTAAAGCGACCATCGATAGACACTAAAGACAACTCGTTAGAATTACCAATCGATGAGCTGTAAATGATCATACTGCCGTTAGGGGCAATGCTTGGTGATTCATCAAGAAATGTCTTGGTTAGAACCTGTACCGCACCCGTTTTTAAATCTTGCTTAGCAATGTTATAGCCAGTATCTGAACGATTCACCATCACAAGGTAACGACCATCAGGTGTTAATTGGCCACCTAAATTCTGACTGCCCTGCCATGTTAAGCGCTGAGTTTGACCATCGGCTAAGTTAACACGATAAATCTGAGGCTTACCACCACGGTCAGAGGTAAAGATCAATGAATTGCCTGTTGGATCCCAAAACGGTTCAGTGTTATTAGCACGACCGCGAGTCACTTGTGTTAGCTGCTTAGTATTTAAATCTTTAATGTAGATCTGCAAACTGCCGCTCTTAGACAGTACAAGTGCTAACTTAGAACCATCTGGAGAGAAACGTGGAGAACCGTTATGACGAGGGTAGTCAGAAACCAGCTCACGAGTACCTTTATAGATATTCATAATGTAGATCTGAGCTTTATTGTTCTCAAAGCTAACATAAGCTAACTTACTGCCATCTGGTGACCATGCAGGAGACATAATTGGTTGCTGAGACTTAAGTACGGTACGCTCGTTGTAACCATCGTAGTCAGCTACACGAAGTTGATATGGAAATTTTGATTTCTCTTCCATTGCAACATAAGCAATACGAGTTAAGAAAGCACCTCGCTCACCCGTTAGTTTTTGATATACCACATCTGAAATACGGTGAGCATACTGACGTAAACGGTTTGGTTTCACCGTTGCGCGGTTATTCACTAAGATATAATTTTTCTCAGTTACAACCTGACCATTAGCATCTGCTGTGGTTTGTTTACTTTGTAGTTGACCTTTCACTAAGTCGATCAATTGATATTGAACAACGTAATTACCATTAGCATCTTGCGATACGGTTCCCATTACAAGGGCATCCACGCCCATTTGAGTCCAAGCATTATAGTTAATTTGGCTCTCATCAGATGGTTGTTGCGGCATTTTTGCCACAGGAACAGGGCTAAATTTACCACTGCGCTGTAAGTCAGAAGCGACAACAGCAGAGATATCAGTAGGTAGTTTACCTTGCCCTTCCCATTTAAATGGCACAACAGCAATTGGACGGGCCGAGTCGACACCATCGGTTATCACAAGTTCTAATTCAGCACGTGCAAACTGACTCATGGTCAGTAACATTAAGCACAAGCCCATTATCCAACGTTTCATCCACAACTCCTTTATGACTGAGGACTGACGGTAAGTTTAATATTTCGCAGTTTTTCAATAACGGCAGGATCTTCCGGCATTGGGAACTGACTGATTTTTACAACAGCGGCCTTCGCTGCTCGGCATAAGGTGTTATCGCCAGAAACCTGGTCAACATTTAACAATAAACCATTAGCAGATAAACGCATACTCAGCACACACTGCTTACCAATAAAACTTTGATCAGTCAGTAAGTTCTGCTGAATCATTTGTTTATAAATAGCACCATAACGCTGAGTTTCATCGGCAATAAATTGACCTTTAGCACCACCACGCTGTTGTGTTTCGGCTTCTAAACCATCAAAGATATTATCTAATGCTGCTTCTTGTTGCTGCTGTTTAGCTTTCGCTTCTGCGGCCTTACGCTCAGATTCTTTACGTTGTTTCTCAGCTTCGATACGTTTTTGCTCTGCCAGTTTAGCGGCTTCTTCAGCTTTCTTCTTTGCAGCTTCTTTAGCTTTACGGTCTGCCTCTGCTTTTTTCGCAGCTTCTTCTGCCTTGCGCTGTTCAGCTACTTTTTGCTGGCGAAGTTGCTCGGCTTTTTCTGCGGCTTCTTGCTTTGCTTTGCGTTCGGCTTCAGCTTTTGCAGCCGCGGCCTCTTTAACTTTACGCTCGGCATCTGCTTTTTTCGCTGCCGCTTCTGCTTTACGCTGCTCTGCTAACTTTTGCTGACGCAGTTGTTCGGCTTTCTCTGCAGCCTCTTGCTTCGCTTTACGCTCAGCTTCGGCTTCACGAGTGGCTTTTTCTGCCGCTAGTTTATCTTCTTTGAGCTTACGAACTCGCTCAGCTTCTGCCTTGCGTTGCTTTTCAAGCGCATCAGCTTGCTGCTCAAGACGTTTAAGTCGATCTTGCTCTGCTTTTTGCGCCGCTTGTCGCTGATCTCGTATGCGCTGAGCTTGCTGATGAATAAGAGCCGGATCAACGACCACAGCCTGAATCGCATTACCCGCAGGCTTAGATTCAGTCATGGCAAAATCCGCCCCCCAAATCAAAGCAATTAACAGTAAGGCATGAAGAAATAACGATATGATGACAGATGTCGTGTAGTTGTTATTTTTCATTCAAGGTCCTTTACTGATCAATCGGATCGGTCATTAGGCCAACCGAACTCACACCAGCGGTATTAAGCGCATCTAACGTTTCAATAATATTAGCGTAAGGTGTTCTACCATCCCCACCCACCATCACTAAAACTTTAGGGTTCAATTGTCGCTCTGCTTTTACTCGAGTAATTAAATCATTTAAGCTCAAGCCTCGCTGAACATCTTCATTATTGACACTCAGACCTAAGTTACCGTCTTTATCAACTTCGACAATAATCGGTGGTGTATCACTCTCACCATTTAAATCTGCAACCGTTTGTGCCGTATGCGTAGAAGGTAAATCGACATCAACCCCCTGACTGACAAACGGCGCGGTTACCATAAAGATAATCAGCAACACCAGCATAACGTCGATATAAGGAACAACGTTAATCTCTGCGGTCATTTTGCGCTTTTTCGGTTGATAAGCCATGCTTACTCCTGATTAGCAGCAAACGCTTGACGGTGTAGAATACTAGAAAACTCTTCCATAAAAGTAGCGTAAGTATGTTCTAGTTTCGCAACTCGGTTAGTTAAACGGTTATAAAACATAACAGCAGGAATCGCTGCAAATAGGCCCATTGCTGTTGCCACTAGTGCTTCGGCAATACCAGGAGCAACCATAGCTAGAGTGGCTTGCTTTACTGCGCCTAATGCAATAAATGCGTGCATGATGCCCCATACCGTACCAAACAAGCCGATGTATGGGCTAATTGAACCTACGGTTGCTAAAAATGGTAGATTAGTTTCAAGCTCTTCCACTTCACGAGATAGCGCAACACGCATTGCTCGGCCAGTACCTTCCATCACAGCTTCTGGCACTTTACCGTTACTGCGGTGAAGACGAGCATACTCTTTAAAGCCCGCATAGAAGATCTGCTCGGAGCCAGTTAGATCGTCTTTACGAGCTTCAACTTCTTTGTAAAGCTGAGAAAGATCCACCCCAGACCAGAAGCGGTCTTCAAAACGATGAGCTCGTGTTGTTGCCTCAGAAAGTACCTGAGAGCGTTTGATGATCATGGTCCAAGAGACCACGGACATCCCTAATAGAATCAGCATTACAATCTTAACCAACAGGCTCGCCTGTAAGAAAAGGTCTAAAATGGACAGTTCGCCAGTCACTTCATAATCTCCGATTTAATATGCTCTGGAAGCGCTTGAGGTTTCATTATTTTCGGGTTGATACAGGCTACCTTAACAGTTGCACAGCACAAGATTTGACCGTCATTGTTCACCAAACTTTGACAAAAATCCAAAGAGGCTTTACGGACATTTTCAACCCAGGTTTGTACGGTTAAATGCTCATCTAAGCGAGCACCTTTACGAAAATCTATGTTCATGCTTTTCACAACAAAACTTAGATTTTGCTCAAGAAGAACATGCTGACTCACACCGATACTACGAAGCATCTCTGTTCTAGCACGCTCAAAAAACTTTAGATAATTGGCATGATAAACCACACCACCAACATCGGTATCTTCATAGTAGATGGTAATGGGCCAATTAAAGATTTTAATATCACTCATAATCTGCACTGCAATATGATTTTGTTACTCAGTAATTGAGCTTACTATACCCTAACTCGATGACCTTTCAGATAATTATCCGTTAATAAGTAGAACCGAGCGCTATTCTACCCAATTATTTGTCGTATTTATTGGTTTCTGACAATCAAATTACATTTCTGTTCAGGGTATATGCTCTCTGTCTTTTTTTGTCACACTTTATCTATACTCGAACTCAGTAACGTCCTTGCATCCTAAAAATACAGCTCACTATACTCAAGCCATAAAAAAACGGCTTGCTCTTTAATAAGAACAAGCCGTTTATTCTGTTTCAGGATATTACATTATTAAATGTAAACGTAATCCTAAGATGTAAGCTAAAACAGGTAGTGCAATTACTGGTGTAAAGAGCAACTTCCAATACCACTTATGTGGAACAAACCCCATTGCATGAATCATACATGCACAGGTTGACCAAATCATGGCTGGCGCAATAACAGGACCAAAACCCCCTATTGCATCGGCAAACTGATGCGGATTCCACATCACGAGTCCGGTTGTGACTACAGCCATCACAAAAGCTAATATTCTCACTGGAAGATTAGCCAATGGCGCATGAACTGCTGTAATTACACTGTTGATATTACTCAATCTTCTTTGTCCATATCTTCGGTTGTTTCAAGCCATAATGCGTTGATAATACCGAATGAACATGCCAGTAATACACCTAGAATCCAAGCAAAATACCACATGGTTAATCTCCTTAGTACAATGAGTTTTTGTTGTCTTCGATAAATTTATTATCAAGACGACCAAACATTTTGTAATAACACCAAGAGGTGTAAGCCAAGATAATTGGAACCATAACGAAGGCTACGCCTGTCATGATCTTCAGAGTTAGCTCAGAAGATGTTGCATCCCAAATGGTCAAACTTACATTAGGCATAATGCTCGATGGCATAATGAATGGGAAAGTCGCAAAACCGAAAGTTAGCACGACACCCGCTAATGTTAAGCTTGAGAATAAGAAGGCAAAACCTGCACGTTCAGCACGTGAAGCAAGCATGGTTAGAACTGGCATTACAACAGCAAGGATTGGGGCAATCCACATTGCTGGGTATTGAGCATAGTTAAGGAACAATGCACCAGAAACTACTTCTACCTGCTTATTCAGTGGGTTAGATGGAGCAAAGTGATCCATTGTTGAAGTCACTACATAACCATCAAGGCCATGAGCCCAAATACCCGCGATAATAAACGCTACTGCTGTTGCAATAGATGTTTTCATTGCCACTGCACGAGCACGTACATGAACAGCATCTGTTGTTTTCATCTGTAGGTATGCCGCGCCCTGAGTCAGGATCATTAGCACACTAACAACACCACATAGCAATGCAAATGGGTTTAGAAGACCCAATAGATTACCTTTGTAGGTTGGAATCAATAGGCTATTTAATTCAAATGGAACACCTTGAAGCAGGTTACCAAACGCCACACCAAAAATTAGAGGCGGAACAAAACTACCTACAAATAAAGCGTTATCCCATGCATCGCGCCATTTAGGCTCAGCAAGCTTTGAACGGTAGTCAAACGCCAATGGACGAAGCCAAAGAGCTGCTAGCGTCAAAATCATTGCTAGGTAGAAGCCAGAGAATACAGTTGCGTAAACTAGAGGCCACGCTGCAAATAGAGCACCACCTGCGGTGATTAACCATACTTGGTTACCATCCCAGTGTGGAGCGACAGAGTTAATCATTACACGGCGTTCAGTATCTGTCTTACCAATAACTTTAGACAGCATACCTACGCCCATATCGAAACCATCAGTGATAGCGAAACCGATGCATAACACACCAATTAGTATCCACCAGATGAATCGCAAAGCTTCATAATCAAACATTGCTATGGTTCTCCCTGATTACGCTTCTACTTGACGTGATACAGCATTTTGCTGAGAGTCAATTTTTTCAAAGTGATAACGGCCAGTCTTTAGACTACTTGGACCTAAACGAGCGTACTTAATCATTAGGTATAGCTCTGCAATCAAGAAGATTGTGTATAGTGCAATAATACCTAGTAGTGATAGCCATAACTCATAAGGTTGTAGATTCGATGCTGCCATATGAACAGGTAGAACTTCACCTACTGCCCATGGCTGACGACCGTATTCAGCAACAAACCAGCCTGCTTCTACTGCAATCCATGGTAGTGGAATACCATAAAGTGCGGCTTTAAGAACCCATTTCTTCTCTGTGATCTTATGACGGCAAGACTGAATAAATGCCATACCGATGATACCAAGCATTAGCATGCCCGCACCAACCATCACACGGAAGCTCCAGAATAGCGGCCAAACGGTAGGGATTGAGTCGTCTGTCGCTTTTTGAATATCGGCTTCAGTTGCATCTACTACATTTGGCGCATAAGGCTTCAACAGTAGACCATAACCAAGATCTTTCTTAACTTTATCAAATGCTGCAACGTTTTCAGGAGTTTTATCTCCTGCACGAAGTTTCTCTAGTAGACCGTATGCGATCATACCGTTTCGAATACGAACTTCATGTTCTTTCTTAAGATCTACGATACCTGTTACTTGCTCATCAAGAGAACGGGTTGCAATGATACCTAATAGATATGGAACCTTAATTTGGAAATCATTTTCCATTTTTTCTTGGTTAGGAATTGCAATCGCGGTAAAGGCTGCAGGAGCTGGCTCTGTGTGCCACTCAGCTTCAATTGCTGCTAGTTTAGTCTTCTGTACGTCACCAAGCTCATAACCAGACTCGTCACCAAGAATGATAGTAGAGATAATTGCTGCTAGACCGAAAGCTGCTGCAATGGCGAAAGAACGACGAGCAAAAGCAATATCACGACCTTTAAGTAGGTAGTATGCACTGATACCTAGAATGAACATCGCACCTGTTGTGTAACCAGACGCAACTGTGTGTACAAATTTCACCTGAGCAACTGGGTTTAGAACCACATCAGCAAAGCTCACCATTTCCATACGCATGGTTTCGAAGTTGAAATCGGCACCTACAGGGTTTTGCATCCAGCCATTAGCCACTAGGATCCAAAGAGCAGAGAAGTTTGAACCAAGTGCTACTAACCAAGTCACTGCAAGGTGTTGACGCTTAGACAGACGATCCCAGCCGAAGAAGAACATACCGACTAAAGTGGATTCTAGGAAGAATGCCATTAACGCTTCGATTGCTAGTGGTGCACCAAAAATATCACCCACATAGTGAGAATAGTACGCCCAGTTAGTACCGAACTGGAACTCCATACTTAGGCCTGTTGCCACACCTAGTGCGAAGTTGATTGCGAAAAGCTTACCCCAGAACTTAGTCATGTCCTTGTAGATTTGCTTTCCAGTCATTACATAAACTGATTCCATGATGGCAAGTAAAAATGCCATACCAAGAGTCAGAGGCACGAACAAAAAGTGATACATCGCAGTTAATGCGAACTGTAACCGCGATAGTTCGACGATATCAGTGAACATTGAGAACTCCTTCTTTCGCCAGGCTGACTGGCGACAGTACTACACAGTGTACCGATTATTGGTTTTAGCTTGGGTTATAGCCAATAAACCGCATCATTGGGTGACCTTCCTGGCAGCGATCATAGCTATGACGAAAGCATCCTTATTATGTTGCAAGTTTGTAAAAAACTGTTAATTTATTGTTAAGCTACAGCTAATAAAGTCATCGCTAATATTACTGATTTTCGCTCGACTCTTCAAAGAATTTATTAATCAATTTGCTTTGATAAATATCAATAAATGCTGTTCAGATTTTAACCATCAGAGCATCAATTGATACAGATCAAGATTTTATGGGCAATTTAGATGGCTTGTTGGGATATTTAAATAGGGAATTTTTAAATCTGCTCACGAGTAAATCACGTTTATTCACAACCTGTTTTTAATTTGATACAAAACTTACATTTTACCCGAAAAAAATAAGGTGAAGATGATAATTTACCATGTATCTTGACTGGATTTCCTAAGGGAATCCCTTAGATTTATCATGGATTAACGTAATTTAAGCTAAATTAATCACATAAATAAAACTAATCCATTCAATCTTTCATCATGAATACTAAATACGTCATTTTTTGGCTATTTATATGAAGAAATACGACTCATATAAGGAAATAAAACGGGCTGAACCAGACAAAAAATTTGAGGTGATTTTTATCGTATAATGTATTGATAGCGGTAGAAGTTATGGCAAATTTAGTTGCCAGATTGAGCATTTATTCTAAAAAAAATTTTCGGCAATTATCCAAGAGTAACCTTATTAATAAAAGAACGGACAAAAAACAGTCAAACTATAAAATAAATTCACCCCTTGCATGAGTTATCCCTTGATTGAATTTGTTTTTTATCTGTTATTAACGTCACAAAAGATTCATTTAATTTTCATTTATTATACAAATTAAACATTCGAGACAAAAAACGAGGCTGTCAACGCCTCGTTTTTTGTCATAAGTAATCATCTTTTTAATAACCAGATCTTAACAAAATCAATTATCGGATAATTTGCTGATGAATCTTAACCACTACTTTCTTAATATTCGTTGTCTTTTCTACCACACAGCCTGGCTTGTGAGGCTCTAGAGGCATAAAGATGGCAAACATTCTTGGCTTCATGATCACAGTGCTTTGTGCAACCATATCACTTACCAGATAAAAATCATTTTCATCATCGTATTCTGTCGCTTTTGGGTGTGCATCAGGCAGAGCAAAATCAATGCGCTCTTCACCCGATATTAGCACCTGTAAATCAATATATTGCTCATGCACTTCAGCCTGCTTAGAGCTTGCATCTGCCGTATCAAAACTCATCACATTGGCATAAATCAAGTCGCCTGCAATCTCATGACGACCTAGCTCTAGTTCAGCCAAATCTTGTTCTAATAAAAAATGAATCGCTTGTTTAAATGGTTGCGGTAAAAACTCGTAACTTTTTGCGTTATCAAGATGACCTAAAATCATATTGTAAATCCTTTATAAAAAGGCTCAGATGCCATATCACACATCTGAGCCTTAGGGGGAACTATAAATTCGTTTCGTTGACCCATAAAGCAACACCCACTAAGCCTGCATCGGCTTGTGTTTTTGCCGCTACTAATTTGGGACGATACACGGTTGGTAACTCGGCTAATTGTGCAGCAACTAGCTCTCGATATCCTTGGGCTAAACCCACACTGCCACCAAGGGTGACTGTATCTAAATCCAGCGTAATAGTGAGATCAGCAATTAAATTAGCAATCGCCTTTGCTGAATTTTCCACACAGAAAGTGGCGTGAGGATCTCCGGCTAAAAAAGCTTGATATGCTTCTTTACCTGTACACTCTTCACCCCAACGCTGACTGGTTTGCTTTGCAATGGCAGTTCCTGATGCGATAGCTTCTACACAACCAATGCGGCCACAGCCACAACGAGGGCCATGAGGATCGGCGACTGTATGCCCAGCATGGCCTGCTATACCTCTAGGGCCAACTTGAAGCTGACCATTAAGAACAATTCCAGCCCCGACCCCAGTTGATACAGTAATAAAGGCCATATTGTTCACTGGCTGTTCAAGAGCTTTAAACTCAGCCCATGCAGCCGCTTGTGCATCATTAATCACATCAACATTACAGCCCATAATAGCGATAATTTCTTGCTGTAATGGATAGTGATTTAACCCACCTAAATTAGCTGGATTTAATGCTTTGAGAATGCCGTGATCAATAATACCGGTTGAAGCCACAGCAACCTGTTCGACTTGACCAATATACGGTGTTAATAGCTGACGTAACGCTTCAGTCATCGCCTCGGGTTGCTGCGAACTGGGAGTGGCAATCTGTTGTCGGTTAGAAACTTGACCATCTCGCACTATCGCACAGGCAATTTTAGTGCCTCCAATATCAACAGCTAACACTGACTTCATGCTATTGCCTCAATCTTTTGTGGCTCTGCACTGGCAACAGCAGAACTGAACCACTGACAAATATGTTCAACTCGTGTAATCGCAGAGCCAACAGTCACACAAGAAGCCCCAGCTTCAATTGCAACTTTCGCTAACTCAGGTGTGTTATAGCGACCTTCTGCCATAACCCAACACCCCGCATTATGCAAACGAGTTACCAGTTCTACATCTGGTTCGGTTGGCACTTCTCCACCAGTATAGCCAGACATAGTAGAACCAATAATATCCACCCCGAGTTGCTGACAATAGATGCCTTCATCATAATTAGAGCAATCAGCCATTACTAAACAGCCTTGAGCTTTAATTTCTTGAACCAATGCTGCAATTTCAACTGGGCGGGTACGGTGTGTGGCGTCTATAGCGATGATATCGGCACCCGCTTCTTTTAATGCGATAACATCATCAATAAATGGGGTAATACGAATTGGACTATCCGGCAAATCACGCTTAATGATACCAATGATAGGAACAGTAACGGTTGGACGGACTGCTTTTAGATTGGCAACCCCTTCAATACGAAGGCCCGCTGCACCACCAGCCACAGAAGCTTGAGCCATCGCTGCAACAATATTTGGGTCATCCATTGGACCATTATCAACAGGCTGGCATGAAGAGATAAAACCACCCTTAAGCTTTTTGAGAATTGGCTGTTCATTGTGTGTCATAAGTCTTACTCCAAAACATTTTTACTTATGAAGTTTGACTCCAATTTAAAGCGAATGAAGTTTAGCTTCAAATTGGTTTTGAGAAAATAGAGATCTACTCCACGAAAATAGATGTATCTGAATATGAAATTAGAGGCAAATCAACTTTTAAGAAGAGTCAGCAAGAAAGAGAGAGTCAATAAGAGGATGCACAAAGATCAAAGTAATACCCAAGTAATTTCAAGACCTAGCACCTAGCACCTAGCACCTAGCACCTTAACATTACTTGGGGCCTTAAGCTAAAAATCGAGCGCTTGTGTCGTCTTCAATTTTTGCGCTTGTGTACCATCCATATCTTCTTGAACTAACAAAGCATAGACAAGGTCGAGAACAAACAGCTGAGAAATTTTAGTACCGATGGAGTCACCTTGTAATTTACCCTGACGATTTCCATTAACCAGCACATAATCAGCATATTCTGCTATCGATGAACGGGGATTATGAGTTAGAGCTACAGTTGTCGCTCCGGCTTCTTTTGCCAGTTTAAGCGCTTTTGTTGTTTCCAAAGAGTTACCAGAATGACTAATACCAATGGCTAGATCACCTGGATGCAAAAGAGAAGCTTTCATATACATAAAGTGGTTATTGGTTAATGCATCAACATTGAAACCAATACGCATCAATTTATTTTTCGCATCTTCTGCAGTAATACCCGATGAACCAACACCAAAAAAATACACGCCGTGAGATGAGCGCAGCAGTTTTGCCACTTTCGCTAAAGTATCGAAGTTAAGTAGGTTAAGCGTTTCACCTAATACGTTATTGATCGTGTTATGTAACTTCTGTCCAATAAGCTCGGCGCTATCGCTTGGGGTTACATCACTATCTAACAGAGATTTCTCATTAGGCGATGACGCAGTAGAAAGCTCTATAGCCAACTCCATCTTAAAATCTTGAAAGCCTTTAAAACCCAGCGTACGACAGAATCGGATAATCGTAGCCTCACCCACATTTACCGCACTAGACAATTCAGCAATAGAGAAACGAGTAACATCAGCTGCATTATCAAGAACATAATCGGCAATTCTTTGAGCTGATGGCGTTAAACTTTCTTGTAAACTACCGATCATATCTAAAACTTTACCCGCTTTTATCGCTGTTGTTTTTGCGGTCATGCTATCCCCTACTGATTTATCGTATTGATTCTATTGTTATAACATTCTCACATGGCATAACAATAATGTGAAGTATTACTCCATTTACCAAGTGTTATATCAGTCGCATTTTCTTTGCGCAAATTTTATAAATCTAATATGGGTAAAAACAGCTCGATTTAAAATTGTTTGCCCAAATGTCGTACCAATCACATTTTAATGGTTTTGTTGTCTTGAACCGATTTTAGCCATTGCTTAATGAAATTTTACTCCATAGAATAAACTCAAACTCCACTTTTAAATATTTAATGAAGCAAAACTTCAGATTAATATCGAGGCATACCATGGAAAAACTAACAGGTCTAATTGCTGCTCCACACACTCCTTTTGATACTAATGGCAACGTTAACTTTGCTGCTATCGATCAAATTGCCGCTCACTTAATTAAAGACGGCGTAAAAGGGGTTTATGTTTGTGGTACAACAGGAGAAGGCATTCACTGTTCGGTTGAAGAGCGTAAAGCGATTGCAGAGCGTTGGGTTTCAGCATCTCAAGGCCAGCTAAAGATTACTCTACACACGGGTGCTCTAAGTATTGTTGATACACTAGAGTTGACTCGTCACGCTGAAACATTAGATATTTTCGCAACATCGGCAATTGGTCCTTGCTTCTTTAAACCAGGTTCTGTTGATGATCTTGTTGAATACTGTGCAACCGTTGCAGCAGCTGCGCCATCAAAAGGGTTCTACTACTACCACTCAGGCATGTCTGGTGTGAACCTAGATATGGAACAGTTCCTAATTAAAGCAGATAAAAAGATCCCTAACCTATCAGGTATTAAGTTTAACTCTGGTGACTTATACGAATACCAACGCTGTTTACGTGCTTGCGATGGCAAATACGACATTCCATTTGGTGTTGACGAGCATCTTCCTGGGGCGCTTGCTGTTGGTGCTATTGGCGCAGTTGGTAGTACTTACAACTATGCAGCTCCGCACTTCACTAAAATGATTGAAGATTTCAATAACGGTGATCATGCAGCAGTTGTTAAAGGTATGGACAATGTTATTGCTCTAATTCGAGTATTAGTTGAATTTGGTGGTGTAGCAGCAGGTAAAGCCGCGATGGCTCTTCACGGTATCGACTGTGGCGACCCACGTTTACCACTTCGTGCTTTAACTGCAGAACAAAAAGAAACAGTTGTTGCTAAGATGCGTGATGCTGGTTTTCTAAACGCCGCAAAATAATGGAATAAAAAGCATTAAGTACATGTTTTCGGTTTAGATAACATCCTAAAACTTAAGCTTAAATAACGACTTTAGACACCCAAATAAGACAAAACGAGGCGATATCACTACCGCCTCGTTTTTTTTATTGCGTGTTAATTCATTGCTTTTTAACAGTACAGATAGAATCTTAGCGATTAATCTGGAATATCTAAACCAAAATGCAAATACGCTCGATGAGTTGCAATACGACCTCGCGGTGTACGCTGTAAGAAACCTTGCTGAATCAAGTAAGGTTCTAATACATCTTCAATGGTATCTCTTTCTTCACCGATAGCCGCGGCTAAGTTATCCAGACCAACGGGGCCACCCATAAATTTATCAATGATAGCCAGTAATAATTTACGGTCCATATAATCAAAACCGCTGCTATCTACATCAAGCATATCTAGCGCTTTAGAAGCAATATCAGGACAAATATGACCATCACCCTTTACTTCAGCATAGTCGCGCACTCGACGTAGCAAACGGTTAGCAATACGAGGTGTACCACGCGAACGCATCGCAACTTCCATAGCTCCGGCTTCTTCCATTGATAAACCAAGGCAATCGGCACTGCGCTTTACAATGTTTTTCAAGTCTTCAACTTTGTAGTATTCCAAGCGCTGCGTTATACCAAAACGGTCACGAAGAGGTGAAGTAAGAGAACCGGCTCGGGTTGTTGCTCCTATTAAAGTAAAAGGGGGCAAATCAATTTTAATAGACCGAGCGGCTGGGCCTTCACCGATCATAATATCCAGCTGATAATCTTCCATCGCAGGATAAAGAATCTCTTCAATATGCGGACTTAAACGATGGATCTCATCAATAAACAACACATCGTTTTCTTCTAAGTTTGTTAGAAGAGCGGCAAGATCACCGGCTTTTTCTAATACTGGGCCCGATGTAGTACGGATATTAACATCCATTTCATTGGCAACAATATTGGCTAATGTCGTTTTACCTAAGCCAGGAGGACCAAAGATAAGGAGATGATCCAGCGCTTCATTACGTAATTTAGCCGCTTTAATAAAGATCTCCATCTGGTCACGGACATGATCCTGACCACGATAATCTTGCAGCAGCTTAGGTCGAATCGCACGATCAATCACATCTTCTTCACGTGATGTCGTGTGATTGGCAGAAATCAGACGATCCGCTTCAATCATGATATGAATTCCTACCTATTAAACCATTGAACGTAAAGCTTCACGGATGATCGTTTCACTGCTCATTTCAGGTTGAGCCACTTGTGAAACCACTTTAGAGGCTTGTTGCGGTTTATAACCAAGCGCAACTAGAGCACTAACAGCTTCATCTTCAGCACGCGCTTGCGAAGATGGGTTTTGAATTGGTGCATTTGACGCCGCCGTATCTTGAGCTGGTGTAAATAAGTCGCCTTCACCCCACCCTTTAAGACGATCTTTCATCTCAACCAATAGACGTTCTGCAGTCTTCTTACCTACACCCGGGATCTTCACTAATGTAGTGATATCTTCTTGCTCCACGCTAAGTACAAATTGGCTTGCAGTCATGGCAGAAAGAATGGCTAAGCCCAATTTAGGACCGACACCATTAGCTTTAATCACTTCACGAAAGAGCTCTCGCTCACTTTTCTTATTAAAGCCATATAGAAGTTGCGCATCTTCACGAACCACAAAATGGGTAAAAATAATCGCTTCTTGGCCGACTTCTGGCAGTTCATAGAAACAGCTCATTGGCATTTGAACTTCATAACCAATTCCGCCCACCTCAAGGAGTACCTCTGGTGGCTGTTTTTCTAATACGGTTCCGCGTAGTCGACCTATCACAACATTCTCTCTATATTTGAATGAATTACGTTATGCCGCTCCCTTTAAGAAGCAGCAATGCATTTTCTGGCCTTAGAATAGTAAAGAGCTGGATGGATATCCAGCTCTTTTCACTTATTTGACAGAAAAAAAGCAGCCGAAGCTGCTTTTAATAGAACAAAATATCAGGTTAGCGATATCGGCCTCGACGAGCACCAGATACCTGTCCAGCCATAGCAACTAACGTTCGGTTAGTATGAGCATGGCAGATGGCAACGGCCAAAGCATCGGCCGCATCCGCTTGAGGTTTACCTTCTAGTTTCAACATAGAACAAACCATATGTTGAACCTGTAATTTATCAGCACTACCTATGCCAACCACTGCTTGTTTAATCAAACGGGCCGCATACTCATTAACAGGTAAGTCGGCATTAACCGCAGCAACGATAGCACTGCCGCGAGCTTGACCTAACTTCAGTGCAGAGCTGGCATTTTTACCCATAAAGACTTCTTCAATGGCAAAAACATCTGGCTGAAATTGAGTGATAACTTCACTCACCCCTGCATAAATTTGTTTTAATCGGCCTGGGATATCAGGGCAAGAAGTACGAATACAACCACTGCCTAAATACTCTAATTTTCGGCCTACTTGTCGTATCACCCCATATCCCGTAATACGAGATCCGGGGTCAATACCTAAAATAATCGACATTAATGCGTAGCTACACTTATTCTAGAGTTGCAGCAACTTCATCAGACATATCGCCGTTATGATACACTTCTTGTACATCATCTAGGTCATCTAATACATCAATCAAACGCATCAATTTAGGCGCTGTTGTGATATCCAGATCCGCTTTAGTGGATGGCACTAAAGTTACTTCTGCGTTTGCAGCTTCAAAACCTGCCGCATCCATTGCATCTTTCACTGCACCAAACTCTTTTGGCGTAGTGTAAACATCAATCGAGCCGTCATCATTCGTCTCAACATCATCAGCACCCGCTTCTAATGCCGCTTCCATAACAGCGTCTTCATCCAGACCTGGAGCGTAAGAGATAACCCCTTTTTTATCAAATAGGTAACTTACACTGCCATCGGTACCTAAGTTACCACCAGCTTTAGAAAATGCATGACGAACAGCAGATACAGTACGGTTGCGGTTATCAGTCATACACTCAACCATAACTGCCGTACCTGCAGGACCATAACCTTCATAGATTACGGTTTCCATATTGTCTTCACCATCACCACCAGCGCCACGAGTAACGGCACGGTTAATGGTATCGCGTGTCATGTTATTTGATAATGCTTTATCAATTGCAGCACGTAGACGAGGGTTATTTTCAACCTCTGCGCCACCTTCTTTCGCTGCAACCACAATCTCACGAATTAGCTTAGTGAAAATTTTACCGCGTTTAGCATCCTGCGCCGCTTTACGGTGTTTGATGTTGGCAAATTTACTATGACCAGCCATATCTTACTCCTATTTCTTTGATACCAAGCTTCATAACCACCCAAAACATAAATGAGTATGGAGCATGGTATAAGCCCAAGGGACTCTCTGTTTCACAAAAATGAAAAAACTGGTCGTCCAGAACTCTGAGCGACCAGTTAAATATAAAAATCTACAGATACCAAGCGAGATTCTTAGCTCAGTATCCTCTCGAATTCACTGCCTTCACAATCAAAGACAGTGTCGATTTTATTACTCTGCAGATTCTTCTTTCGCTAGCTTAACCGCAATCGCTAATTCTTCAAGCGCTGCTGGGTTTGCAACACTTGGAGCATCAGTCAGTAGACATGCTGCTGCTGTTGTTTTAGGGAATGCGATAACGTCACGAATGTTCTCTGTACCACAAAGTAACATGACTAGACGGTCAAGACCAAATGCTAGACCCGCATGAGGAGGCGTACCGTACTTAAGCGCATCAAGTAGGAAACCAAACTTCAAGCGTTGCTCATCAGCGGCGATACCTAAAATATCAAATACTGCTGCTTGCATTTCGCCATTATGAATACGAACAGAACCACCGCCCACTTCATAACCATTTAGTACCATATCGTAGGCATTAGATAGTGCACCAGCTGGGTTTGCTTTTAGCTCTTCAGGAGAGATATTCAATGGAGAAGTGAATGGGTGGTGCATTGCAGACAATGAACCATCTTCGTTCTCTTCAAACATTGGGAAATCAACAACCCATAGTGGTTTCCAAGCAGACTTATCTGTTAGTTCTAGGTCTTCACCCAGTTTCAGACGTAGTGCACCCATAGACTCAGTTACTACACGGTTACTATCGGCACCAAATAGAATGATGTCACCTGTTTGAGCATTTGTACGCTCAAGCAAGTTAGCAACAACTTCTTCGTTTAAGAATTTAGCAACAGGAGACTGAACACCTTCAAGGCCAGCAGCACGGTCATTAACCTTCATCCATGCTAGACCCTTAGCACCGTAAATACCAACGAACTTAGTGTATTCGTCAATTTGCTTACGGCTTAGTTCTGCACCACCTGGTACACAGATAACAGCAACACGACCTTTCTCATCGTTTGCTGGTGCTGAGAACACTTTAAAGTCAACGTCTTTAACAATGTCAGCGACATCAACAAGCTCAAGTGGGTTACGTAGATCTGGCTTATCAGAACCAAAACGACGCATTGCTTCGCTAAATGGCATGATTGGGAACTCGCCCAGATCAACATTTAGAAGCTCTTTCCACATTTCAGTGATCATCTGCTCAGTAACAGCACGAACCTGCTCTGCGCTCATGAAAGATGTTTCGATATCGATCTGAGTAAACTCTGGCTGACGGTCAGCACGAAGATCTTCATCACGGAAACATTTTACGATTTGGTAGTAACGGTCAAAACCAGACATCATCAGCAGCTGCTTAAATAGCTGAGGTGACTGTGGCAATGCGTAGAAGTTACCTTTATGAACACGGCTTGGTACTAAGTAATCACGTGCACCTTCAGGTGTTGCTTTAGTTAGTACTGGTGTTTCAATATCAAGGAAACCGTTAGTATCTAGGAAACGACGAACAAAGCTTGATGCTTTTGCACGCAGTTTAATACGATCGCTCATTTCTGGACGACGTAGATCTAGGTAACGGTACTTTAGACGCTGTTCTTCTGAGTTCTTTTGGTTAAAGTCTAGAGGAAGTACATCACTACGGTTGATGATTTCAAGACCTGTAGCTAATACTTCAACTTCACCCGTTGCCATGTCTTTATTTACTTGGCTTTCTGGACGAGTACGAACTTCACCTGTTAGACGAATACAGAATTCATTGCGCAGTTGGTTTGCTAATTCAAATACTTCTTTCATATCTGGATCAACAACAACCTGAACAATACCTTCACGATCTCGCATGTCGATAAAGATAAGACCGCCTAAGTCACGGCGACGGTTAACCCAGCCGCAAAGTTCTACTGTTTGTCCTGCTTGGGACTTGTTCAGTTGGCCACAATATTGGGTGCGCATAAGAAATTCCCGATCTATATACTTACATTCCTGTGAGCGATTTAAGTAAACTAATCACTTACCTTGCACAGGCTAATCTAGCCTCCCGACCTAGCATCGCTCAAAATTGCACCAAAAAGGCGGAGATATTTGGTCGGAAGATAAAAAATAACGAGGTATTATACCCAAACCTCTCAAAGATGCGAAGTTCAGTGCAAGGTAATTGTTCAGTCTACAAGCTCATTACTCAAAAAGGATCCACTATGCAGCCAAACTCATCACCACCATTACGATTAGGGCTCGCTATGTGGTCACATAACCAGTGGCAACAATCGATTTATGGCAAAGGTTGTAAAACAGGTGATCGCTTAGCTCGCTATGCAGAAACCTTTAATACCGTTGAAGGTAATACTACGTTTTACGCTGTTCCGAACTTAACTACAACCCAAAAATGGCACAGTGCAACCCCGGATAACTTTCGTTTTACCTTTAAATTGCCTAAAACCATTACCCACCAGCAACAGCTTCGTCATAGCCAACAAAGTCTGAGCGATTTTTTCTCTGTAATGTCGCCTCTTGAGCACAAAATTGGTTTATGGAAGATACAACTCCCCGCAAGCTTTGGCCCAGAGTCTCTACCACTGTTAAAGCAGTTTCTCGATATGTTTCCAAGTCACTATCCGGTTGGAGTTGAAGTTCGTCACGCCGCTTTCTTTGCTAAAGGTGAAGATGAGAGACGGTTCAACCACTTGTTACTCGAAAAAAAAGCCAATCGAATTATTATGGATAGTCGGCCAGTCTTTGCAGCTCCACCGACCACTGCTGCGGTAATAGATGCCCATCAAAAGAAACCTCATGTCCCTGTTCATGCCATAGCGACAGCCGATAACCCTATGATTCGCTTTATTGGTCATCCAGACGATCTCAGCAATGACCCATTTTTTGCCAATTGGCTCACTCGCTTACCTATCTGGCTTAATGAAGGTAAACAGCCCTACCTTTTTATCCATACACCAGATAATAATCACGCCCCAGAACTTGCAACACGACTTTATGCGCTCTTAAAACAGCAAAGTATAAAGCAACTAAGTACTGTGAATTTACCAAGCATTACGCTACCAATCTTAAACGATGAGAATCCGCAGTTTAACTTACTGTAGATTTGCTGAATAAATAGGGGAAAGTGCGAATTGATAAAGACAAATGTTCCCATTTTCTCTACAATACGCGACCTTTCAGGCTTATGGATAGCCCACCTAGTTTGATGTTATCAATCAAATTAGAGTGTTTATTTGGGAATTCCAGTTCTTTAACTTATGAGGTTCGTGAGAATGGCAGGCCACGACAATATTTTTGCTGCGCCAATAGAAAAAATCGGTGACTTTACTTTTGATGCCCGTGTTGCCGAAGTTTTTCCTGATATGATCCAACGCTCGGTACCGGGCTACAGTAATATCATATCGGCTATCGGTATGTTGGCTGAGCGTTTTGCCAAACCACACTCAAAAATCTATGACCTTGGTTGTTCTCTTGGTGCTGCGACACTGTCTATGCGTCGTCATATAGAACAAGAAGGTTGTCAAATTATTGCGGTTGATAACTCAAGTGCAATGGTTGAACGCTGCCGTTTATTGGTCAATGCCTACCGCTCAGACACTCCAGTTAATGTCATTGAAGCCGATATTCGTGAAGTTGAAATCGAAGAGGCCTCGGTTGTTGTCCTTAACTTCACACTGCAATTTTTAGCTCCGGATGATCGTCAAGCTCTATTAGAGAAAATCTATGCCGGTCTTCGCCCTGGTGGCATCTTAATTTTGTCAGAAAAATACGTTTTTGATGATGAAACCGCT
Source organism: Photobacterium damselae subsp. damselae (assembly GCF_038086725.1). NCBI lineage: Bacteria > Pseudomonadati > Pseudomonadota > Gammaproteobacteria > Vibrionales > Vibrionaceae > Photobacterium > Photobacterium damselae. The sequence continues at coordinate 1,152,787 of NZ_CP146970.1, read as the reverse complement.
CATGAGTTACTTATCGATCTGCACCATGATTTTAAGCGTGCTAATGGTTATAGCGAGCTAGAAATCAGTCAAAAGCGCAGTGCCATTGAAAATGTGATGCTGCCAGATTCTATTCAAACTCACCGTGACCGTCTTAGCCAGATCGGTTTTAGCAGTGTTGAAGTTTGGTTCCAATGTTTTAACTTTGGCTCAATGTTTGCGATTAAATAAGGTTTACGTTCCATTATGTTGTTTAGTTTTTCTGAGTTTTATCGACTTATCGCCCAACATGAAACCCTGCGTCCTTGGCTAAATATCCTGCCACAGCAACTGACGGATTGGGAAAATAAAGAACATGGCGATATGGGACGTTGGTTACGTGCACTTAAAAAGTTACCAACAGAGAAACCTGATCTCATTAATATCAAAGATGAAGTAAGTGTTGCATACCAAAATGGTATTGAAAATGGTGAGCGTAAACGTATCGAAAGTTTACTACGTATCATGCAACCATGGCGTAAAGGTCCATTTAATATCCATGATATTCAAATAGATACCGAATGGCGCTCAGATTGGAAATGGGATCGAGTTCTACCTCACATTTCACCACTAAAAAATCGCACAGTACTTGATGTTGGCTGTAACAATGGTTATCACATGTGGCGCATGCTAGGTGAAGGAGCTCAACTTGCCGTAGGTATTGATCCATCTAGCCTGTTCTTGATCCAATTTGAAGCGATTAAACGCCTTATGGGTATGGATGACCGCGCTTACTTATTGCCACTAGGTATAGAACAGCTTCCAGAACTCAAGGCATTTGATACTGTATTTAGTATGGGCGTGCTCTATCATCGCCGCTCACCTTTAGATCATATTATTCAGCTGAAAAACCAATTACGCAAAGATGGCGAATTAGTGCTAGAAACTATTGTAATAGATGGTGATGAAAACGATGTGTTAGTACCAACAGATCGTTACGCACAAATGCACAATGTGTATTTTTTCCCATCAGCTAAAGCGCTTAAAGTTTGGTTAGAAAAATGTGGTTTTGTAGATGTTCGAATCGTAGATCAATGTGACACTACTACAGACGAGCAGCGATCAACGGATTGGATGACAAATAACTCACTTCCTGATTATTTGGACCCCGATGATCCAAGCAAAACTATTGAAGGATACCCAGCCCCTAAACGTGCAATTTTAGTGGCTCGTAATCCTGACTAACGACTGACAAAGGGGTGCTGTTCGCATCCCTTTTTGTGCGCTAAACTAATGTGGTCTATAGAATTTTTGAAGTACTTTGGGAGAAATAATGCTTCGCCGCAGCGTACCCTTACTTGCCATTGCAGTGCTATCCGGTTGTACTGCAACTCAGCAAAAAAATCATCAAGAGACACTTGATGCTATTACGAATCTTGAAACCCAAATGCATGGTCAAATAGCATCGATGGCTCAGCATATTGATCAACAAAACCAGCATATAGCCAAGTTGGAATCCAAATTAACCAACATTTCAAAAGACGTAAAATTTGTTAAACACAAAAGCTTAACTGAGCCAAAACTTATTGTTGAAAAACAAATTGTTCGTGTGCCAGTCGAAGAGAAAAAAGTCGATCCTAAAGTCGCCAACGGTAAAGTTGTCTTAGGGCAGGAAGAGTGGGTTTGGATCGATTCAATCAAAGCACACTTTAAAGCTCGTGTTGATACAGGTGCAACAACATCGTCTATCAACGCACAAGATATCCAGACTTTCGAGCGCGATGGTAAAGAGTGGATTCGCTTTAACTTAACTCATCAGGGTGAAGATAATACCGATGAGAAAACGCAAGCTGCAAAGGTAGATGAAATCGAAGCGCCTGTAGTGCGTTGGGTGAAGATTCGTCAAGCAAGCACAGAAGAAGCGGTTCGTCGTCCTGTGGTTGAGCTATGGGTTCAACTAGGATCTCTTCATGAAAAAGCTCAGTTTACACTCGCAGACCGTTCGCAGATGGATTATCCCGTTCTATTAGGTCGTGAATTTTTCAAAGATATTGCACTTGTTGATGTTGGTAAAAAATACATCCAAGGAAAGACTGAGCCAAAAACAGAGCCAGCAGCTGTAACAAAATAATTAAATGAAGAGGATGTCATGACGTCTAGAGTTCCGTTTTATTTTTTGATCTCTATTCTCATTACGGTAGGACTTGCGCTAAGTATTTATCGTCATGAAGTGTATGGTGTGCCATGGACTCCAGGTGAACACCGTCAACTATGGGAACTTGAAGCTCGAGTTGAGTTTGATGCAATTGGCGAACCTGTAAAGGTCTCTATGGCTGCACCAAAAACACAGCAAGGTTTTACCCTTATTGATCAAAGTACTTCATCACCAGGCTATGGTGTAGCGACTGTTGATAACGACCAAGGTCACCGCATTGAGTGGACCATTCGTGATGCAATTGGTAAACAGATTCTCTACTACAAAACCCAAATGTTGGTGGACAATCAATCAGATTACAAAGAGATCGCACCTAAAGGCGAACCTGCTACTGTTAGCTTAGATAGCCCACAACAGACAGCTGCGACAGCACTACTGGCTCAAGCTCGTAATTTATCATCAGATGACCTTACGTTGACTCGTGAGCTAATCAAAGAATTTAACGACAAACAGAACCAGAATGCCGCCCTACTTCTTAACAGCCTAACTCGTGAACAAGCAATTACGAATTTGCTGTCGATGGATGGTATCTATTCTCGTGTTGTCGGTGGTTTACAGCTTGAAGATGGTCGTCGTCGCCAAAGCATTACGCCAATGGTTGAAGTCTGGGACTCAGCGAAACAAGAGTGGCAGTTATTCAACCTAGAAACCGGCATTGAAGGCAAACCAGAGAATGTCTTAATCTGGAACCAACAAGGCCACTCGTTACTTGATGTTGTTGGTGGACGTAACTCCAATGTAAGCTTCTCGATCATTGCGCAAGACATTACACCGCAACAAGCAACACAAGAGAAAGTTCAAGCCGAAGATCTACTTAACTTCTCTATCCATAGCTTACCAATTGAAGAGCAAGCAATGTTTAAAACCATTATGCTTGTCCCGATTGGTGCTCTTATTGTGGTCTTCTTACGTATTATTGTGGGCTTAAAAACCTCAGGTACGTTTATGCCAGTTCTGATCGCGGTTGCGTTTGTTCAGACACAGCTACTAACAGGTATCTTAGGCTTCTTATTAATTGTTGGTACCGGCCTCATTATACGAAGCTATTTATCCAAGCTTAACTTACTCTTAGTGGCCCGAATATCCGCCGTTATCATAACGGTTATTATGATCATTTCTGTCTTTACGGTTGTCGCTTATAAGATTGGTCTAGTCGAAGGCTTAAGTATCACTTTCTTCCCGATGATTATCCTATCTTGGACAATTGAACGAATGTCTATCCTATGGGAAGAAGAAGGGGCAAAAGAAGTGTTTGTTCAAGGTGGTGGTTCGCTATTAACAGCGGTACTTATCTATCTAGCCATGACAAACCCATTAATTCGTCACCTTACTTTTAACTTTATTGGTCTGCAACTTATCATTATGGCAGCCATTCTACTGTTGGGTACTTACACCGGTTACCGAATCAGCGAATTACGTCGATTCAAACCGCTGGCGGAGGACTAAACCATGTCATTTTTGTCACAGTTTACCTCCCCTAGCAAACTGAAAAAACGCGGTATTATGGGGATGAACCAACGTAACCACAGTTACATTGGCCGCTATAATGATCGTAGTCGTTACCCGTTGGTAGATAACAAGTTAAAAACCAAGATTGTCGCGCAAGAGTACGGCGCGACAGTTCCAGAACTGATTGGTGTTATTGACAGTCAAGCGACCGTTAAAACCATCCATAATATGGTAAAAGATTGGCCTGGATTTGTGATTAAACCGGCACAAGGTTCTGGTGGTAAAGGCATCTTAGTGATCGTCAAACATAAAGATGGTGTCTATGTAAAACCATCAGGTGCAGAGATCAACAAGGAAGATGTAGAGCGTCATATTACCAATACTCTAGCGGGACTATTCTCGTTAGGGGGTAAGAATGATGTTGCCATGGTCGAAAACCTGATTGAGTTTGATAATGTCTTTGATGGCTTTAGCTATGAAGGTGTTCCGGATGTTCGTGTTATCGTATTCAAGGGATACCCTGTAATGGCGATGATGCGTTGTTCAACGTCTGCCTCTGATGGTAAAGCGAACCTTCACCAAGGCGCTGTCGGTGTTGGTATCGATATTGCCAGCGGAAAAGCTATACGTGCAGTGCAGTTTAATAAACCGATCGAACGTCACCCCGATACCGATAGGTTATTAAGCGAGTTAGAAGTTCCTAACTGGGAAAAACTATTAACCTTAGCCTCAAGTGCATGGGAAATGACTGGACTGGGTTATATGGGTACCGACATGGTCTTGGATAAAAAACTTGGCCCTATGGTTCTAGAGCTAAATGCTCGTCCCGGTCTTGCTATTCAAATTGCGAATGGCTGCGGTTTGTTACCCCGTTTGCGCCATATTGAGATGATGGGAACATCATTTAGAGTGCCAACACCTGAAGAGCGTGTCGCCTATTCTGCCCATCAATTTGGTGCTAAACCACAGTTCTGATCAAACGAATATTGATAACCATCTAATATAGACATCTAATCTAAGCCTCGACTCTCCCATCGAGGCTTTTTTCTATTTTTCTCTCAAGTTTTTTTGTGTCTAACCGATAACATTACTGAGTTTATTATTAACCCTGTAATTTTTATGACGGCTGTCCATACTTTAGACAAAGCACAACTTATCAACGAGATTCAGCTGGGCAATCAGTTAGGTCATGCCGTTGAGCAAGGACGTCGTTCAGATTTTGCTCTCATGTTAGCTTTGCTCTCTCCAGACTTTCTAGAGAACACTCCAGTTGATCATATTGATAATAAACCCGTTACCGATTCCCAGCTTCGTGGCTATTTTGAATTACAAGACTCTCGCCCATTAACCACATCCGAATTTTGTTATGAGCGAGGAGCAGTACAAGCTGAAGCATTCCACCAAGGTGGGTTGGCAAGCTGCCGACTCATGGATGGTTTACAGCCTATTGCTCTTACTTTTCCACCACAAGATACAAAAGGGATGCCTGAAGAGCTATATCATAACCTATCAGGTCACGAGCGCCGTAAATTGCCGCCAACAGAAATAATTATACCTGAGTCTTCACCTCAACGACTTTATGGTGCGCTGGTGCAAGCCAAACGCTTTGCCGAAATGCAAACACAAGCACCACAAGTCTACGCAACAGCTTAAGTTTCTAGCGTAATTACGCATAGTTGCCTATATATCCCCACCTGATTATTACCATACAAATCACAGTTTTATAAATTTCGTGAACTCACTCATAGCTTATTCATCCAAACTATTAGCATCGAGTAAACTTTTACTACCATCAAACTAAAGAATAAAACCAAATAAGTTGATAAGTCTTCGATCACCTTCTCTATTGGCTAACAGGGTTAACGAATTTCTGGTAGGAGAAAATATGCAAATTGCTCAATCTGTTGTCGTCATAACTGCTGCTGGCAGCGCCATCGGTCGGGCTATGGCTATGCATTTTTCTCAATTAGGTGCTCATATCGCTCTTATTGATACAGATGCATCTCATCTTCAAACGACATTAGAGTGCTGTCAAACATTGAAAAATCCATGTCACGGCTACCTAATAAAAGATCTGACAGAAGCAAACATTCATCAAATCGGGCTCAAAGTACTTCAGGATTTTGGCTCAATAGATATTCTCGTAAATTGCTGGCAAGGTATTGTGTTGCCAAACCTTTTAAGTAGCCACTCAGAAGAACATATGACTCAAGCCCTTACCCTAGACTCTACCCTATTTTTTTCCTTTGGTCGTTTTATTGCTAACTATATGAAATCAAATAAAAGATCTGGCGTAATATTAAATGTCATCACATCAGAATCCTTAGATACGGCCAATTATACTATCGGAAATAAGGCGATGATTGCGGGCTTAACACAAAACTGGGCAAAAGAGTTAAAACACTTTGATGTTCGGGTAGGCAGTATTGTGCCAATCTCATATCAAGAGACAAATACATCTGCCCCTCTGTCACTCTCAATGCAGTATGAAATGGTTCGAAGTGCTGAATATATTGTTGAAAATGACTCATTTAATGGCCGAATCATTGAAGCTGAACATCAATAACAACTTAATTTCTTACATAAAAGACAGACAGAAAAAACCCGCTACATGAGCGGGTTTTTAATTTAAGGTCTAAAACTAATGATTAAGCTTTTGCTTTCTCTTTCTTAGTTTTTGCTGGTTTCTCAGTTAGAGGCTCAGACTTCTTAATCACTGTAGTGCCTTCGAAAGTCTCGCCTTCAACGAAAGCTTTACCATAGTAAGATGCTAGTAGTACATCTTTAAGCTCAGCAATTAGAGGGTAACGAGGGTTTGCACCAGTACACTGGTCATCAAACGCTTCTACTGATAGCTCATCAAGCTTAGCTAGGAAGTCAGCCTCTGGAACACCTGCTGCCTGAATAGACATAGGGATTTCTAGGTTAACTTTTAGCTCATCTAACCAAGTTAGTAGACGTTCAATCTTCTGCGCAGTGCGGTCGCCTGGCTGAGATAGACCTAGGTGATCAGCAACTTCTGCGTAACGACGACGTGCTTGTGGACGGTCGTACTGAGAGAATGCAGTCTGCTTAGTTGGGTTATCGTTCGCGTTGTAACGAACCACGTTAGAAATCAACAGTGCGTTAGCTAGACCGTGTGGAATATGGAATTCTGCACCCAGTTTGTGAGCCATTGAGTGACATACACCTAGGAATGCGTTAGCAAACGCGATACCAGCGATAGTTGCTGCATTGTGAACTTTCTCACGAGCAATTGGATCTTTAGCACCATTTGCATAGCTAGATGGTAGGTATTCTTTTAGCATCTTAAGTGCTTGTAGAGCCTGACCGTCTGAGTATTCGTTAGCAAGTACTGATACATAAGCTTCTAGTGCGTGAGTTACCGCATCGTAACCACCAAATGCAGTTAGAGACTTAGGCATATTCATCACAAGGTTTGCATCAACGATAGCCATGTTTGGTGTTAGTTCGTAATCAGCAAGTGGGTACTTAGCACCAGTCTTATCGTCTGTTACAACCGCAAATGGTGTTACTTCAGAACCAGTACCAGAGGTAGTTGTGATACATACAAGCTCAGCTTTTTGACCCATTTTAGGGAACTTGAAGATACGCTTACGAATATCCATAAAGCGCATTGCAAGGTCTTCAAAACATGTTTCTGGGTGCTCGTACATTACCCACATGATCTTAGCCGCATCCATTGGAGAACCACCACCAAGAGCAAGGATAACGTCTGGTTGGAAGCTCTTCATCATTTCAGCACCCTTCTCTACTACAGATAGAGTTGGATCAGCTTCTACGTCAAAGAAAGTTTGAACTTCCATACCTTGTGCTTTAAGCAGTGCTACGATTTCATCTGCATAACCGTTGTTAAATAGGAAACGGTCAGTTACTAGGAATGCGCGTTTCTTACCTTCAAGGTCGCTAAGTGCGATTGGAAGGCTACCACGACGGAAGTAGATTGATTTAGGTAGTTTGTGCCACAACATATTTTCAGCTCGCTTCGCTACTGTCTTCTTGTTGATAAGGTGCTTAGGACCCACGTTCTCAGAGATAGAGTTACCACCCCAAGAACCACAACCTAGAGTTAGAGACGGTGCAACGTTAAAGTTGTAAAGATCACCGATACCACCGTGAGTAGTAGGGATGTTTACAAGAATACGAGCTGTTTTTAGACGATCACCAAAGTACTTGATACGGTCAGCGTTTACGTCTTGGTTAGTGTATAGGCCAGATGTGTGACCGATACCACCGATTTCAACCATAGTTACTGCTTGGTCAACCGCATTTTCAAATGAAGTTGCACGGAACATACCTAGAGTTGGAGATAGTTTTTCGTGAGCAAATTCATCATCAGCGCTTACCTGTAAGCCTTCACCGATAAGAATCTTCGTTGTAGCAGGAACTTTAACACCTGCCATTTCAGCAATCTTAACTGCTGGCTGACCAACGATGTCTGCGTTTAGTGCACCGTTAATAAGCAGTACTTTACGAACTTTATCTGCTTCTTCTTTAGTTAGAACATAACCATTATGAGAAGCAAAACGCTCTTTAACTTCATCGTAAACTTCGTCCATAACGATAACTGCCTGCTCAGAAGCACACACTACACCGTTATCGAAAGTCTTAGACATAAGAACAGAAGCTACAGCACGCTTAACGTCAGCAGTTTCATCAATAACAACAGGAACGTTACCAGCACCAACACCGATAGCAGGCTTACCAGAAGAGTATGCTGCTTTAACCATACCTGGGCCACCAGTAGCAAGGATAAGGTTGATATCATCGTGCTTCATTAGGGCATTTGAAAGTTCAACAGATGGCTGATCAATCCAACCAATGATGTCTTTTGGTGCACCTGCTGCTACTGCTGCATCAAGAACAAGTTTTGCTGCTGCGTTAGTAGATTCTTTAGCACGTGGGTGTGGTGAGAAGATAATTGCGTTACGTGTTTTTAGAGAGATTAGAGATTTGAAGATTGCTGTAGAGGTTGGGTTAGTCGTTGGAACGATACCACAGATGATACCTACAGGCTCAGCAATAGTCATAGTGCCGAACTCGTCATTCACTTCAAGAATGCCGCAAGTTTTTTCATCTTTGTATTTGTTGTAGATAAATTCTGATGCGAAGTGGTTTTTGATAACCTTATCTTCAACAATACCCATTCCAGATTCAGCAACAGCCTGTTGAGCTAGAGGGATACGAGCGTTGTTTGCAGCAAGAGAAGCATCGCGGAAGATTTTATCCACTTGCTCTTGAGAGAAAGTTGCGAACTCTTTCTGAGCTGCTTTAACACGCGCAATCATTGCATCTAGTTCAGCCATATTTGTTACAGGCATAGTTAACTCCTAAACTTAATATTGAAAACTTTTTAGTAAGGATACGTTCTCAATCCTTTATGCCACTCGTTGTTTTCCGTTATAACAACTCAGCAACACACATACTTAGTAAATTGCTTTCAAAACTGATTATAAAATTTCACACCATGAAAAAACTTGATTTAGATCATTTGCTGTTAAAAATTTACATTTTTCATCAAAATTTGATCTAAGCAGTTAAAAATCAACAAGTTAAAATCATTTTCTGTGATCATTAAGCTTGTTTTTGGCGAATGTGGACTTTAATCAGTTTCTTCGCGTAAGGAAATAATATGTAATATTTCTACATTTATTACTAAATCCTACGCATTTTGTGACAAAAATCACTATTTATTTGTTCATCTGGTCAATTTTGTTGCATATATTCTAGCACGCCAGCCGCCCAAACAGATAATAGCTTGTTATTTGATTTACACAAACAAAACAAAATTAAAATTTATGACAAAACATTTCAATGCCCCAGCTCGAATCAGATTAAATAATTAAAACAACAAGATCTTCAAATCACGACTTTAACAGCCAGCTTGTCACTCTTGCTGTTAAAATTTACTTGGAGGTAATTAGAGCAATTTTAAAATCGGTTTCTGTCCCTCAATAGCTAGATATTTTGCTTGAGCCACGCCCTATTGATAGCTTAAAGTATCGCCAATTAGAGAAATACAGGCACTCATATCCATTTATTATGACTGGCTATCCAAACATAACAAATGACCATGCTTTATGTTCTCATCCATCGACACTTACATGATGTGGTTACTTCAATGCCATCTTTAGAATTTGCTATTTTCCTTCAATTTTTTGTGGGGTTAATCGCCGCAGTTAATCCGATAGGCATCATGCCGGTTTACGTTTCATTGACGGGCCATATGACACCAGAAGAGCGAAACCGAACGGCCTTAACCGCCAACGTTGCGGTTGCCATTATTCTGATTGTTTCGTTATTAGCTGGGCAGTGGTTACTGGATATGTTCAGTATCTCACTAGATTCGTTCCGAGTTGCCGGGGGCCTACTACTTCTGACTATCGCATTCTCGATGATGAGCGGAAAAATAGGTGAAGGAAAACAGAACAAACAAGAAATATCAGAATCGGTCAGTCGGGAGCAAATTGGTGTTGTTCCATTGGCCATGCCTCTTTTAGCAGGGCCTGGTGCTATCAGTTCAACCATCGTTTATGGTTCGCGTTATCCAGGTTTAACCAGCATCTTAGGTATCGCGGCAACCATTATTACCTTTGCATTTTGTTGTTGGTTACTGTTTAGAGCGGCCCCTCTTATTGTGCGAGTGCTTGGTCAAACTGGCATTAACGTTATTACTCGAATTATGGGCCTAATCCTTGCTGCATTAGGTATTGAATTTATCGCCAATGGATTACGTGCGCTGTTTCCAGGTTTAACTTAATGAATCATTTGCCTGATATAATTAAATTTATGCCATTTGATGCTATAATCAGGTAGTAATAAATCGCTAAAAAGCCTCGCTAAGTTCGAGGCTTTTATTTTTCTGATCCGAATAGACATTCCTCGTTATGGTTACTCTCACTCCACGCCAACGCCTTTATCAAATCATTTTTGGAACTCAAACTCGATATGGTCAACTCTTTGATATTGCTCTAATTATTGCCATTATCAGTTCTGAGTTAATTTTAATTATTTCATCTGTTACCAGTATTGAATCCAAGTTTTCTACAACACTTTATATTTTAGAGTGGTTCTTTACCCTTCTATTTACTGTTGAGTATATTTTGCGGCTTTACTGCTCGCCAAAACCCTGGGCTTATGCACGAAGTTTTTATGGCCTAATTGACTTAATTGCGATTGTGCCAGCTTATATCGCGTTCTTTATTCCGGGTTCAAACTATCTATTAATCGTACGTTTAATCCGAGTACTGCGAATCTTTAGAGTGCTAAAACTTGCACGTTATCTTAGAGATTCCAATATCTTATTACGTTCCTTAATGCAGGCTCAGCGCAAAATACTCGTCTTTTTTAGCTCAGTTTTGGTCCTTGTAACCGTCTTTGGCTCTTTGATGTTTATCATTGAAGGACCTGATAATGGTTTCACGAGTATTCCACAAAGTATTTATTGGGCAATTGTGACAATCACAACGGTCGGTTATGGTGATCTCGTCCCCCATACTGTGTTAGGTAAAGCAGTGGCATCGCTTACTATGCTGTTAGGCTATTCAATATTAGCAGTACCAACAGGTATTATTACGGCTGAAATTAACCAAGAAATTAACCACCATAAGGCACTTATTCGTTGCCCTAATTGTGCAACAAGTGGCCATGATATGGATGCTGATTACTGCAGAAAATGTGGTAGTAAACTTCCTGAGCACCTTTAAGAAAGTAAAAAAAGAGCATCAAAAAATACCCATAAATAGGTATTCAACTTTATTTTACAGATTAAAATAAAACTACAACTTAATAACATTCAAAAGAAAAAGAGACGATATCATCTTGTAATATCGTCTCTTTTTTATATCTAACAATAGAGTTGTAACGGAATTGTTTTGATTGTTATTTCAAATCAGAAACCACAAATTTGATTAATTATTCATTTTTTTGAATTTTGCTGTCTTAAATAATCAACAGCTTTATCAGGAAAGTCAGTAAATACACCATCGACATTAGCGGTTTTATAAAATACCTCTAACATTCCATTAAAGTCATCAGTATAAGCAGGAATACGCCCTTTATCGGCTCTAAAGGTATATGGATGAACGACCATGCCATTTTCATGGGCGGCCTTAACCAACCCAGTTAACTGAATATTGTCTTTCGTTGATTTATCAGAGACCACCATTGGTTTCCATGGACCGATACCATCAGCGTATTTAGACAGCTTTTTCATCCCATCAGGTTTAAACATCCAATCGTAGCTATAAGGCTGGGCTTTACCGTCTTTGTCATACACCATGGTCTCATTCCAATCAGTGTATGCCATCAACTGAACCAAATTTAAATCCATATCGAGCTCTGGCATTAACTCGTCATTAATACGCTTAAGTTCGTTAAAGTCAAAAGTTTGCAGATAGACTTTGCTGTCTTTATTTGTATAACCATATTGTTTTAATACTTTAAGTACCGCTTTACTGATGTCCTTACCTTCATGACGATGGAACCACGGCGCTTTAATTTCTGGATAAAGACCAATATCATAGCCTAATGTTTTATTAAGCCCTTGAATCATCTCTATTTCTTCTTGGAAGGTAGGAACTGTGAAATGTGACTTCCACATAGGAAAACGATCAGGGAAACCTTGAACTTGTTTGCCGTTTTCAATATTAAAGCCTTCTGTTACTGTCAGTTGCTTAATTTCAGGTAAAGTGAAATCAATAGCATAATAACGACCATCTTTACGGGCTCGATCTGGGAAAACTTCAGCGACGTTTGTCACACGATCTAAATAATGATCATGTAAAACCACTAGCTGATTATCTTTAGTCATAACAACATCCTGCTCAATATAGTCAGGGTGCATTGCATAAGCCAAAGCTTTTGCGGGTAAAGTATGTTCAGGTAGATAGCCTGATGCACCTCGGTGCGCTACTACAATTTTGTCGGAGAGATCAGATTGGGCAAAAGCAGAAGGAGCTAACATTGCAGCAGTTAATGCCAAGGTTAAGCCTAATTTTGTCATTATTATTTGTCCTTAAAGTATTAATCCAACTTAAATATTGAGTCTTATATGAATAGTGAAACTCTTATCTAAAGTTCGAACAAATAGTACGAGATATTTATGACAAATTTTCGACAGCAATAGCAAAATGTGATCGATTTTGCTCGAACAAGCATAGTTAATGCTCGAATAGTGATCTTGATGCAAATTCCTATTAGGACAATTTAAAAAAACATTATGATTTGAAGATATATTAAAAGGCTAACAGCAATAACTCTTAGCCTTTTATTTTATAAAATCAGTTCTTATTGAATTTGAGTCTTACTCACTGGGGCTGCTTTTTTAATATCGAATGAGCCGATATAAGTACCTCGATCATTACCACTCCAGGAATAAACGTCACCATAAGCTGTGACAAATGTAAAACCATAATGGTCAGGATACGTAGCAATAATTCGCTCAGGAATGACAATTAAATCTCTTGTACTATCTAAAAGACCACCACCAAACTCTTTACTACCCCAACTGCTTATCCATGCTTTAGGTTCATCACTTATGCCAGAAATTGCCATGAAGGCTTCACCATTAGTAATAAAGTGTCCTACATTATTACCATCTTTTAGACCAAAGCCTCTAAACCATCCATATTTATCTTCAGTCGATACAGAATCATAATCATAGAATTTCTCAAACGAAACTTGATCACCTTTTTTCGCGCTCAGGTTCCAAATCCCTTTCCAAGATAGAGTCTTTCCATTGGCAAATAATGCAGTAAAACCATCATCACTTGCCATAATATCTTTAGCGTTTTCTAACTCAGAATGTAAGCCTTTTAATTCATGAGAGTATGTATTCCCCCCATAAAAAACACTTCCCCACGTCAGTACTTGACCACTTTCTGTTAATGCAGCAAAAGCACCATGATTTGCGACTACTTTCTTAATATTCTCTAGCGGTTCCAATAATTTCTGATTAACTTCATTAACACGCATTTGCTGATAGTAACCAGGTACTGGAACACGTTTTAAACCATTCGGGCACCCATCCTGAGTATAAAACGTCTTATTACTTTCTTTACATGTCGTCGTATCTTCAACTAACTTAACTTTAAAACCAGCATAATCATATACAGGTGAACCGCCATAACTGGAAATTCCCCATACGATGACCTTTTTATTTTTTGTTAAAGCTGCAAAAGCGCCATCCGTTGCAACTAAGTCATTAAATAATAAAGGCGGTTCATTATTATCGATATTACGAAGTTTATCGAAATAGAGATCCCAATTAAAATGGGGGTTCTCATCAGTCGCCTGAATTAATTGACTAGAGCTCGGTGATAAATCGGTATCAGACAACTCTCCTTTTTCTTTAGCTAGAGCTTCTTTTTCAGCCTGTTCTTGCGATTCCTTTACCTTTTGTGCCGCTATATCTCTCAAATACTGTTTATATTCATGCGAAGCACTGCCCCATTCAACTAGCTCACCTCTTGTCGTTAAGATAGCAAACCCATTAAAATCTTGGCCTAAACCGACAAATTTAGCTATTGGCGCATCTTGTTTTAAATACTTACAGGTTCCTGAAAAATCAGCTTTTGTCATTTTGTCGGTCACTAAGCACACTTGACCATTTTCTGTTTTTAATGCAAAAGCATGTTTATTACCCATCATTTGAGTAAATTTAAATTGGTCCTGCAACAAAGTGTCGGTAAAATTCCCCAAAGAACCAACAACATGGACTTGCCCATATTCATTTAAAACGGCAAAGGATCGTAAACTAGGTACAACATCAACAATTTTCTCTTGATTTACCGTTTGTAAATAGTCTTCTTCTCCGATAAATGTTTTAGTGCCCCATGTAAACAAGTTTCCCTGCATATTAATGGCTGCAAAACCGCTATAGTTAGCTTCGACTTTACGGATATTGTGCTTAAATTCCTCGCTTAATGAACGATTCATTTGTGCCAAACCACTTTCGGCTAACGTTATATTTTCAGATATATCACTATCATTATATAAATTAACACTACCTAAGGTATTGGATTTCCGATCAATTAGAAAACGCTTTTGATAACGAAATTTTGCCAAATGTAATTGGTCTTTAATATAATAACGAACTTCAATTAATAACGGTTTTAAATACTCATTACCTGATAATTGATATTCACATTTTGTTGATAATTCATGATCTTGAGCTGAAGTTTCACCTTCACTTATCCAACGACAAGCAACTTTAGTGTATTCAGTCTCTTGAGCGGAGAGAAAAGAAACCTTAAATGACAACTTATCTCTTGCCCCATATACATCATAATAATCATTTAACTTATTATTTAATCGAGAAATATTTAATAAACGACCAACCTGGATCTCACTGCTCGCTGGGTGTGATTTAAGAACGTCATTAATATTTTCAGGCAATTGATATACCTGATAAGAACCAACACGATTAGATGATACATCTAAAGGTTTTACCTGATCTTTATTAACACTCTCTTCAATTATATTTGAATCTTCTGGATTAACTGCGATCGAAGTCGTTTGATCATCGAGAGAAATGCCCTTATTTAAGTCAGCAATTTCAGCTGGCTTATCAAGAGATAAATGATCTTGCTGTATATCCTTAACCGCACTTTCTTTTATTACATTCTGAGAAGAAGATGATGTAACAAAGTCTTCTGGTTTTATTTCTGTAACTTCAAGTTTCTTATCTGTTGATAGCGGAGGGGAAATTGTTACTACTGGCTGATGTTCACGATTATTTAAAACCACAGTCTCTCTATTTGAATTTACTTTCTCTTCAGTCGCGGATGCAACTTTATTACGACTTGGATTAAGAATAGGAGTAGAAGATGTCTTAACTGTATTATCGGCTGAATTTTTGACTGGAGTTGCGGCATCATCACCACCTCCACCACCACAACCACCTAAAACCAATGCTGATACTAACCAAACCTTACGCATAAATTCCACCTAAGCATAATAAAAGGATGGCGATACTAGCGAATAATAAAAATAGTGTAAATGTAAAATTAACTATTCATTAAATTTAATTAATCAATCATGTTTTATAAATATCCTTAAAATACAAAAATTTATTTATCTAATTGAATTATAAAAGATAAAAAAAGCCGATAAGGAATCACTTCCCTATCGGCTTGTATTTTTAAATGGCGCTTTTAACGAATAATCATTTCGCTAATTGCGCTAATAACATTACTTACGACGCCAAGTTGTACCTTGAGGGCCATCTTCTAGAATGATACCCATTTCAGTTAACTTATCACGAGCTTGGTCAGCGGCAGCCCAATCTTTGGCAGCACGGGCATCAAGACGCTGTTGAATCAACGCTTCAATCTCTGCCACGTCGTCATC
Organism: Photobacterium damselae subsp. damselae; assembly: GCF_038086725.1. NCBI lineage: Bacteria > Pseudomonadati > Pseudomonadota > Gammaproteobacteria > Vibrionales > Vibrionaceae > Photobacterium > Photobacterium damselae. Next base: position 1,136,793 of record NZ_CP146970.1, on the reverse strand, counting down.
ATTGGCACCACTTTGTAGGAATGCTTCAGGCTCTTGACCTAATAAACCTAGTACATCAGCCAGTTCACGCATACGAGCACCAAGAACCGATGCAGCAGCCACATCGTCTGTTTTTAGACGATTAATTTCACGCGCCATGTCAAACAGTACTGAATATGCCTCAGGAGTATTGAAGTCATCATCCATAGCTTCTTTAAAGCGAGCAACAAACTCTTCGCCACCAGCAGCTTCAACTGAAGTATCAAGACCACGAAGTGATGTGTATAAACGTTCTAAAGCAGAACGAGCTTGTTTTAGGTTATCTTCGCTGTAGTTTAGCTGGCTACGGTAGTGACCAGACATTAGGAAGTAACGAACTGTTTCAGGATCATAATGGTTTAATACATCACGAATAGTAAAGAAGTTACCAAGAGATTTAGACATTTTCTCGCGGTCAACCATCACCATACCACTGTGCATCCAAGTATTTACATACTGGGTATCATGCGCACAGCAAGATTGAGCAATTTCGTTTTCATGATGTGGGAACTGAAGATCCGAACCACCACCGTGGACATCAAAATGATCGCCTAAAATAGCTGAGTTCATTGCTGAACATTCAATGTGCCAACCTGGACGACCTGGACCCCATGGTGATTCCCATGTTGGTTCACCCGGCTTAGACATTTTCCATAGTACAAAATCAAGAGGGCTACGTTTTGCTAGCTCAATATCAACACGAGCACCAGCTTGCAGTTGATCAAGATCTTGCTTAGATAGACGGCCGTAATCTTTAAACTTGCTCACTTCAAACATTACATCGCCATTATCGGCAACGTAAGCGAAACCACGCTCAATCAGACGTTCACAAAGAGCAATGATTTCGCTAATAAAAGCAGTTGCTCGTGGCTCAACATCAGGACGCTTCATACCTAGAGCATCAAAGTCTGCGTGCATTTCACCAATTAAACGTTCTGTTAGTGAATCGCATGTTTCACCATTTTCAGCAGCACGTTTGATGATTTTGTCGTCAATATCGGTGATGTTACGAACAAACGTTAAATCGTAGCCCAAGTAGCGAAGGTAACGAGACACTACGTCAAAAGATACGAATGTACGACCGTGTCCAATATGACATAAATCGTAGATTGTAACCCCACAGACGTACATACCTACTTTACCAGGGTGAATGGGCTTGAATTCCTCTTTTTGTCGCGTCAGAGAGTTATAGATTTTTAACATGCTCTTCTTTACTCATTTTTGGGGTTACATTAAAGCAGTAATTACACCTTTTATGATTAGTGATGGCAAGGAAAATCCACTACTAACCCACATTTAGGCTATCTTGAAAGCAAGAAGCACGTTAATATTTGTGATAAATCGCTGCAATCGTTAAAATTTGCAGCTTAGTGAAAACAGTCCAGTAAAGGAAAAAACCATGGTAACGCTTCACACTAATTTTGGTGACATCAAAATTAACCTATTTGAAGAGCAAGCACCTGAAACTTGTGCAAACTTCCTACGTTACTGCCGTGAAGGTTTCTACAACGGTACCCTATTCCACCGTGTTATCGATGGCTTCATGATTCAAGGCGGCGGCATGACTTCTGGCATGCAAGAGAAAGAAACTCACGCACCAATCAAAAACGAAGCGAACAACGGTCTAAGCAATAAGACTGGTACTCTTGCAATGGCTCGTACTAACGCGCCTCACTCTGCAACTTCTCAGTTCTTTATCAATGTTAAAGACAACAATTTCCTAGACTTCACTGGCGAAAACATGAGTGGCTGGGGCTACTGTGTATTCGGTGCTGTACTAGAAGGTATGGACATTGTTGAAAAGATCAAAGCAGTGAAAACAGGTCGTAGCGGCTACCACGCAGATGTGCCAGTTGAAGATGTTGTGATCGAAAGCGTAACTATCGAAGACTAATCTTCATTGAATAAGGGCGATCTTTAAGATCGCCCTTTCTTTATTGACTATGACCACACTTTTTATTTCAGATTTACACCTCAGTGCAGATCGCCCCGACATCACACAATGCTTTCTCTCTTTCATGGAGCAAGAGACTCAGCACATTGATGCTCTCTACGTTCTTGGCGATTTGTTTGAAATGTGGATTGGTGATGATGATGACTCGCCCTTCCATCAGCAGATAAAACACGCATTTAAGCAGTTAACAGATCGTGGTACTCCATGCTACTTCATTCATGGCAATCGTGACTTCCTTATTGGAAAACGGTTTGCCAAAGAAACAGGTATGACACTTTTACCTGAACATCATGTTGCTAATCTTTACGGGATACCGACGCTGATTCTTCATGGGGATACGCTCTGTATTGCCGATGAAGCATATCAAAAATACCGTAAGAAGGTTCATAATCCTTGTTTGCAGTGGCTGTTTTCTTGTCTGCCTCTTAATACTCGTCAACGCATCGGAAATAAGATGCGCAGTGGCAGCAGCCAGAATAATCAGCAAAAAAGTGCTGAAATTATGGATGTTACTGCAAGTGAAGTAGAACGGGTAATGGCTCAAGATGGTGTCTATCGTATGATTCATGGCCATACTCACCGCCCAGATATTCATGAGTTAACCGTAAATGGTCAGCCAGCAATTCGTATTGTTCTCGGTGATTGGTATGATCATGGCTCAGTATTAGTCATAACGCCTGATGACTACCAATTAGAAACCCGCCAATTTCAAACTGAACACACACTTAAATAGCGTGTAATAAAAAAGGTACGCAAACACGTACCTTTTTCTTCTTTATTCCGAAAATCATACCGTATTAAAGATTAGCAATAGGCTCTGGTGTAGATTTACGGTCTTGGCTCCAAGAGCGATACATACTAATTGCAGTATAAAGTACCACACCAGTTACCAACCAAGCCAAAAGATGCATATCTAATGATTTAACTAAATAAGCCGCAATCACAACCGCTATAGGCCCTGTTATTGCAACGGCCAAAGCAGCACGAGTATTTACCCGATCGCGAACAAGAAAGCCACCAGCAGAGAAAAAACTCAGGAAGGCACAAGAGCACATCATGACAGGGAATGCCGCCAATGGATTCATACCTAACATATAAATCATTGTCATACACGGAGCGTATAAACCAATACCAACCGTCATTAATGCGCCAAATAAGAAGTTACCAGCAATACCGATAGCTAATTTCCACCCCGTTAACCCTAACGCAGTGCCACCTAATGGGAAAAGTTTTAGCTGCCCAGCAAGCATAAGACCCGCAACAATAAGCAGTGCCATACTCATGACAATACGAATAAGCTGGCGATCCCAACTAGAAACCAATTTCGCGCCAACGGTCGCACCAGCACAAGCTGCAATTACCAAACTAACTAAAGTGACAGCATCAACATTGACTGCGGTTAAAAAAATGAGCGATTGAACAACAGTGGCCAATACGGACTGACAGTTCAGAGTTCCTGGCAACACTTTATCGTCAACCAATTTAAACTGCTTATAACCTGCAGTCATAATGGCAAAACTACCAATGCCTAAGGTATCGCAAAAATTCGCAAATCCCCCAATAAGGCCAATGGGAACAATCTTTGTTTGCGCTTCCTGCGTTCTATTTCTGCGCCATGCTTGAATAAGCAAGAACACAAAAATAGCTCCTCCAACAAGCAGTCCCGCTTGTATCAAGGTAAATATAGACATAACTCAGCTATTTCTTCACAAACAGATTAATAACGCGCACAAATTGAGTAACAATTCAACAGAGAATTAAACGTAAGGCGTATAATGAATCGACACCTTATTGTGCAGGTGCAACAAAATATCACATAAATAGGATGTACCGATGCTTTATCCCTAAAAAAAGAAAATATTTATAGATATTAGGGTGACATCTCAAGTAAAGGTATAGGTCTAATCTGCATTCTGATTTATACTTTGGGGTAATAAAAATGACTGAAAGATACAATTGAATTCATCCATGTTCTCATACATTGCTAGACAACCTATCCTCAATACAGAAAGGAAAACTGTTGGGTATGAGTTGCTATTTCGAGATGGACCACAAAACAGTTACCCAAATGTCGATGAAGAGCAAGCGACTAATCAGCTGCTCAATGACAATTTCTTTAGTCTTGCTGGCCCGGTACACATCACTTCGGGAAAAAGAGCATTTGTAAACTTTCCTTATGATAGTTTAATTAAAGGCACCCCTTTATTATTTGCTAAGCAAAGCTTTGTGATTGAGATTCTAGAGTCTTGCCAACCGACTAATGAGCTGTTTTATGCGGTCATCAACCTGTATAAAAAAGGATACACCCTAGCTTTAGACGATTTTATGCCAAGTGAAGCATGGAACCGTTTTTTACCTTATATCCATATTATTAAATTTGATATTCGTGTTCTGCCTATCGAGAAAGCAGCACGGTTTATTGAACATTACAAAAAACGTACAAATATTAGATTTCTTGCAGAAAAAGTAGAAACCTATGAAGAATTCATTGCCGCAAAAGATGCAGGGTTTGAATTATTTCAGGGGTATTTTTTCAGTAAACCGGAGATGCTACAGAGAAAGTCTCTTAAGCCTTCAGCATTAACCGCGATTCGTTTACTTAAAGAGATCTGTGTCGACGAAGTTAACTATGACAAAGTAGAAGAGATCATCGCAACAGATGTTTCACTTTCGTATAAATTACTGCGTCATGTAAATATGATGACTTCAAATAGAGCAAAACCTATCGCTTCATTTAAACAAGCCCTGGTTTATCTTGGAGAAGAGAAATTACGTCGATTTATTACGTTTGTCGTAACATCACATGCGTTACAAGCTAAACCTCAAGCTTTACATAACTTATCACTACAAAGAGCGCATTTTTGTGAAAGCTTAAGTAAGTTAGTTAATAACAATATCGATGGTAATCAAGCCTTTCTTACTGGACTGTTTTCATTGTTAGACTCCTTATTGGACCAACCGTTAACGGATCTGGTGAATAATTTACCTCTAACCCAAGATGTTAAAGACGCTCTAATTGAAAGAACAGGACAATTGGGCGACATTCTACAATTGGCTGAAGCTTTTGATAACGCACAATGGGATACAGTGAACTATTACAATCGTTTCCTTGGCTTGAAAGAAGAATCCATTGCTGAGCTCTACTTAGAATCGGTACAATGGGCGACAACTTTTGAAAAAAATTGGCAACAAGTAAATGACTAATTCATTATTATCGTGCCCATGTGGCAGCCAAAAGTCTCTCGCTCAATGCTGTCAGTTAGTTCATCAAAACCACGCTCATGCAACTCACCCAGAGCAATTGATGCGAGCTCGTTACAGTGCTCATGTTTTAGGTTTGGTGGATTTTGTAGTGGCAACCTATCACCCAAGTTGTGAAGCGGAACAATATCGTGATGCCATTGCCGATTCAGTACATTCAACTTGGCTTGGACTTGATGTTCTAAATAGCGAAATCGCCCCATCCGGTGAAGGCTTCGTTGAATTTAAAGCGTATTATCAAGATGGAAAAGATGAGTATGTACTCCAAGAGCGTTCTCGTTTTTTACAAGAAGAAGTCGACGGCAATAAACTGTGGTTCTACATCGACGGTGAATACCCACAAGCACAAGAAGAATCGGTTTCTCAGCCAGCAAACAGCAATAAAATAGGTCGAAATGATCCTTGTCTCTGTGGTAGCGGAAAAAAATATAAGAAGTGCTGCGGATAATCATTCATACCATTTAATCGCAATTGAATAAGAGAGGATAACGTATAGGTATCCTCTCTTTTTTTATTTCATCTTTCTCTTTCTCGCCATCTAGAATCTTAACAATAAATTTAATTTTTTCTTCAAATTAATGTTGCAAAACATGAGTAGCTTAGTTAGTGTGAATAACAAGCTAATCAATAGCATTCAATTTTGAGTAAATAATTATGCGTATCTTCCAGACTAACATTCATCACCATCATCATCCTGATTGATCTTTCGGGAGGATACGTATCGCCCTGGAAGATCGCATAATCTTCCAGAGGCTAGCAAGGATTGCGCCATTATAGCCCTCGGAAGAGAACTTCATCTTCCGAGGGCTTTTCAGTTTTTTACTGGATCAAACTGATTATATGGATTGATATAAGGAATATAACTATGCAAACACCTCGACTTCGTATTGCAATACAGAAAAAAGGACGCTTGAGTAAAGAGTGTCAGAACTTGTTAAAACAATGTGGCGTAAAATTTAACATGGTCGGTGAACGTCTGGTTGTTCACGCTGAAAATATGCCCATTGACCTACTCTTAGTACGCGATGATGATATTCCAGGATTAATCATGGATGGTGTGGTTGATCTGGGTGTTATTGGTGAAAATGAATTAGAAGAAGTAGGCCTTGAACGAATTGCTCGCAATGAACCCGCAGATTATAAAAAGCTGCGTCGTCTCGATTTTGGCGGCTGTCGTCTCTCTATCGCAATAGATAAAGACGCTAAGTATAGCGGTCCTCAAGATCTACAAGGCAAACGTATTGCAACCACCTACCCACAATTAGTTAAACGTTATATGGACGAACGTGGGGTTCAATTTAGTACTTGTATGCTTAACGGTTCGGTCGAAGTTGCTCCTCGAGCAGGATTAGCCGATGCTATTTGTGACTTAGTATCAACCGGTGCGACTCTCGAAGCAAACGGCCTAAAAGAAGTCGAGGTCATTCTTCGTTCTAAAGCAGCCTTAATTCAAGCCCAAATTCCAATGAGTGCTGAAAAACAAGCACTAATAGACCGCCTTCTCACCCGTATGCAAGGTGTGATTCAAGCTAAAGAATCAAAATACATCATGCTTCACGCCCCAACGGATCGTTTAGACCAAATCAAACAATTGCTTCCTGGTGCTGAAGACCCAACGGTGATGCCTCTTTCTCAAGATAGAACCAAAGTCGCCATTCACCTTGTGAGTTCAGAAAACCTATTTTGGGAAACGATGGAGCAACTAAAAGAGCTTGGAGCCAGCTCAATTCTTGTTCTGCCAATTGAAAAAATGATGGAGTAGCGCGATGAAAACGGTCTATTGGCAACAATATAGCGAACAAGAGCAACAACAATTGCTCACTCGTCCAGCCATTACTGATGGCGCGGCGATTAAAGCCAAAGTCACTCAAGTCATCAATTCGGTTCGAGAAACAGGAGATCAAGCTTTATTCGAACTCACAGAAAAGTTTGATCAGCAAACATTAAAGCAACTTGCCATAACCTCAAAGCAGATCCAACAAGCCAGTGATCGTCTGAGCGAATCAATGAAACAAGCTCTAAATCAAGCTTATGACAATATAGCTCTATTTCACCAAGCCCAAAAAGCCAAACCCGTGATTGTGGAAACTCAACCCGGTGTTATTTGTGAGCAGATCACTCGTCCAATTAATGCAGTTGGGTTATATATACCAGGAGGAAGCGCTCCTTTACCTTCAACAGTACTCATGTTGGGTATTCCTGCTCAAATTGCAGGCTGTAAACAAGTTGTGCTTTGCTCCCCGCCACCCATTTCTGATGAAATTTTGTATGTCGCGCAATTGTGTAACATTACCACTATCTTCCAAATTGGTGGTGCTCAAGCTATTGCAGCCATGGCCTATGGTACTGAAAGCGTACCTAAAGTTGATAAGATTTTTGGCCCAGGAAACGCCTATGTAACCGAAGCAAAACGTCAAGTTAGCAATGATTTCCAAGGTGCGGCGATGGATATGCCTGCAGGACCATCAGAAGTATTAGTTATTGCAGATCACAGTGCCAATCCTGCCTTTATTGCCGCTGATTTATTAAGCCAAGCCGAACATGGGCCTGATTCTCAAGTTGTTTTAGTAACACCAGATGAAACCATTGCACAACAAACGGCGATTGAGATAGAAAAACAACTGGCTGAGTTATCTCGTTCAACTATTGCAGATAAGGCACTTACCAGCAGTTTACTGATTGTGGCGCAAGATATTGAGCAGTGTATTGCCATCTCAAACCAATATGGCCCTGAACACTTAATTGTTCAAACTGAAGATCCTAGAGCTCTATTACCTAAACTCGATAACGCAGGATCTATTTTTCTTGGGTTATGGTCTCCTGAATCGGTTGGCGATTACGCCTCTGGTACTAATCACGTATTACCAACCTATGGCTATACCAAAACCTACTCTAGCTTAGGGCTAGCCGATTTCTCAAAACGAATGACGGTACAACAACTTAGTGCAGAGGGGCTTATGGCTCTTGCGCCAACAGTAACAACCATTGCCGATGCTGAAGGCTTAGATGCTCATAAAAGGGCGGTAACCATTCGAGTTGAACAATATCAAACACAGTGTTAACTCTTTTCAAGGAAAATGAACATGGTAAAAAAATTAGCAAGACAAACAGTACAGGAGTTAACACCTTACCAATCTGCTCGTCGATTAGGGGGGCAAGGTGATATTTGGCTTAATGCAAACGAATCCCCTTTTGCTAATGAGTACAACATTAACCATACTCGACTGAACCGCTACAGTGAATGTCAACCGCCGCAACTGATAGAAGCTTATGCAAACTATGCTGGCGTACGACCAGAACAAGTTCTAACCTCACGAGGTGCCGATGAAGGAATTGAATTATTAATTCGTGCCTTTTGCGAGCCAAATCAAGATGCAATCCTCTATTGTCCCCCGACTTATGGTATGTATAGCATCAGTGCGCAAACCTCTGATGTTAATGCGATTGCTGTACCTTTAACCAAAGAGTGGCAACTTGATTTACCCGCTATCTTTGCCCAATTAGATCGCGTGAAATTGGTTTTTGTTTGCAGTCCAAATAATCCAACAGGCAATCTATTAGCAAAAGCTGATATTGAAGCATTATTAGAACGTACTCAAGATAGTGCTTTAGTGGTGGTCGATGAAGCCTATATTGATTTCTGTAGCGAGGAAAGTGTTGCCAATCTTCTGGATCGCTACAGTAACTTAGTGATATTACGAACGCTCTCAAAGGCTTTTGCCCTTGCGGGTCTTCGTTGTGGATTTACCCTTGCTAACCCACAAGTTATCGAATTACTTCTAAAAGTCATTGCTCCCTACCCAGTTCCGATTCCTGTTGCTGATATTGCCATAGCCGCATTATCAGAGGCAGGAATAGCACGAACCAAATTTCAAGTGCTTGATATCAGTGCTAACCGAGCCTATCTCCAAGCGGGTTTAAGCATGCTACCGAATGTGCGCGTCTTTGATGGTTATGGCAATTATCTTCTGGTGCAATTTGAAGATGCAGAGCCATTATTTAAAGCACTGTGGGACAGCGGTATTATTTTACGTCGTAGTCCGATTGAAAACTGCATTCGAATCAGTATCGGAAACCGTGATGAGTGTGAAAAAACGCTCGCATTTATCCGAACTCAATTAACACAATAAGCAAGGATGTCGATTGTGAGCCAAGAGAAAATTTTATTTATAGACCGTGATGGCACATTAATTGTTGAGCCACCGATTGATTTTCAAGTTGACCGTTTAGATAAATTACAGCTTGAGCCTTATGTTATTCCGGCTCTTCTTGAGCTACAAAATGCAGGATATCAACTGGTAATGGTGACCAATCAAGATGGGTTAGGTACCGAAAGCTATCCACAAGCAGACTTTGATGCGCCACATAATATGATGATGGATATTTTTACTTCCCAAGGAGTGAAATTTTCCGATGTCTTAATCTGCCCTCATTTTGATCATGAAAATTGCAGTTGCCGCAAACCTAAGTTGGGGCTAGTAAAAACCTATCTTCAGCAAGGCCGAGTCGATTTTAGTCAAAGTGCCGTTATCGGTGATCGTCCAACGGATCTGCAACTGGCAGAAAATATGGCCATTCGAGGTATTCAATATCACCCGCAACAAATGGGATGGCAGCAGATCGTTAAAGATCTTACCACCAACCCAAGGATCGCAGAGGTTATTCGTACCACCAAAGAAACCGACATTCGCGTTAAAGTAAACTTAGATCAAGGTGGTGGAAATCAGATCAGCACCGGCTTAGGTTTTTTCGACCATATGCTGGATCAAATCGCTACCCACGGCGGGTTTCAGCTTGAAGTAAATGTTGCAGGCGATCTCCACATTGATGATCACCACTCTATTGAAGATACTGCCCTAGCTTTGGGAGAAGCTCTGCGTAAAGCCTTAGGAGATAAACGAGGAATTGGGCGATTTGGTTTCTCGCTCCCCATGGATGAGTGTCTTGCTCAATGTGCTTTGGATCTTTCAGGTCGGCCATATCTAAAATTTGATGCCACATTTAGTCGAGAACAAGTTGGCGATTTATCGACGGAAATGGTTGAGCACTTTTTCCGCTCATTAACTGATACCTTAGCGTGTACTTTACACCTCAGTTCTAGTGGACAAAACGATCACCACATTATTGAAAGTCTGTTTAAAGCTTTTGGCCGTACGTTACGTCAAGCGATCAAAGTTGAAGGTAACGAACTACCAAGCAGTAAAGGAGTACTGTAATGAGTCAGCAGCAGGTCGTGATTATTGATACCGGATGCGCCAATATCGCTTCTGTAAAATTTGCCATTGAACGACTTGGGTATCCAGTTACCGTCAGTAAAGACCCTGAAATTGTTTTAAGCGCCGATAAACTGTTATTACCAGGAGTTGGAACTGCCGCCGAAGCGATGAAAAACTTAGAGCAACGAAACCTCATTCAGCTCATCAAACAAATCACTCAGCCAATACTGGGGATCTGTTTGGGCATGCAATTGCTAGGTCGTTACTCGCTAGAACAAGTAAAAGATGAGAAAGAACAACAAGTGCCATGCCTTGATATTTGTTCTGCTCCTGTCATTAAGCTCGATAGCCAGGGATTTCCTCTCCCTCATATGGGGTGGAATACCATAACGCCAGAACCCGGCCACCCTCTCTTTGCTGATATTCCAATGGGAAGTTATTTTTATTTTGTTCACAGCTATGCCATGCCTATTTTTGCTCAAGGAGGCAGAACTATTGCGCAATGTGAATATGGCCAAGGATTCAGCGCAGCCATTCAATGTGGCAATTTTTATGGGGTGCAATTTCACCCAGAACGTTCAGGGAAAGTCGGATCTCAATTACTAAAGAACTTTCTCGAGCTCTAATTCAAGGATGAAAAATGATCATACCCGCATTAGATTTAATTGATGGCCAAGTCGTTCGCCTATATCAGGGCGATTATGGTCAAGTGACCGAATACAAAGTGAATCCAAGTGAACAATTTGCTCTTTATTATCGGGCAGGAGCTCAATGGCTACATCTTGTTGATTTAACCGGTGCTAAAAATACGCAAGCAAGACAATTAGACTTAATTGCTAGCATCTTAGCCAGTACACCTGCCAATATTCAGATTGGAGGGGGCGTTCGTCATTTAGAAGATGTGAAGGCGCTATTATCTACAGGAGCTAAACGTGTCGTTATTGGCTCTACCGCAGTGAAGCATCCGCAACAGGTTAAACAATGGATACAGGAGTTAGGCGCTGACAAAATCGTACTTGCCCTTGATATTAATATTAATGACCAAGGTGAGCGCCATGTTGCCGTCTCTGGATGGCAAGAAGATTCTGGTGTCACGATTGAGGCACTACTAGAGGATTATTTAACCGTCGGTCTGCAACACGTGCTATGCACCGATATCTCCCGTGATGGCACTTTACAAGGTTCGAATGTCGCCCTTTATCAAGATTTGTGTCGTAACTATCCAACCATTGCTTTTCAATCTTCTGGAGGCATCGGCTCTCTTGATGATATTGCCGCACTTAAAAATAGTGGTGTAGCTGGTGTAATCGTGGGGCGAGCACTGCTTGATGGCCATTTTACGGCAGAAGATGCCTTTCAACTTTGGGCTCGGGAATAAGGAGAATTTATGTTAGCAAAACGTATTATTCCCTGCTTAGATGTACGGGATGGACAAGTGGTTAAAGGCGTACAATTTCGCAATCATGAGATCATTGGTGACATTGTACCACTGGCGAAACGGTATGCTGAAGAAGGTGCTGATGAGCTGGTTTTTTATGATATTACCGCATCAAGTGATGGCCGAGTTGTCGATAAAAGTTGGGTATCACAAGTTGCCGAAGTCATTGATATTCCCTTTTGTGTTGCAGGCGGAATACGAACGGTTCAAGACGCCAATCAAATATTAGAATTTGGAGCAGATAAAGTTTCCATTAACTCCCCCGCTCTTACCAATCCAGCTCTTATTACAGAGTTGGCAGATAAGTTTGGAGTGCAATGCATTGTCGTTGGCATTGATTCTTATTTTGATGTAAATACTAAACAGTACCAAGTCTATCAATTTACTGGGGATGAAAAACGGACTCAAATAACTCAGTGGCAAACTGAGGAGTGGGTAAAAGAAGTTCAGCAACGTGGTGCCGGTGAAATTGTACTAAATATGATGAATCAAGACGGTGTACGTAATGGCTATGATCTCACACAGCTCAGTAATATTCGGCAAGTTTGTCATGTTCCTTTAATCGCCTCTGGTGGTGCGGGGGAAATGTCTCACTTCGCTCAAGCCTTTAATCAAACAAATGTTGATGGCGCTTTAGCAGCATCGGTATTTCATAAGCAGATCATTAATATTGGTCAATTAAAACGCTATTTAAAACAGCAAAATGTGGAGATCCGACTATGAGCTTAATAACAGAGATTAATTGGGAAAAAGTTGGTGGTTTAATTCCAGTCATAGTTCAAGATAGCCGGACACAAAAAGTATTAATGCTTGGCTATATGAATGATGCCGCGCTCAGTAGTACATTAGATACTCATAAAGTGACATTTTGGTCTCGTACTAAACAGCGTTTATGGATGAAAGGCGAAAGTTCTGGAAATATATTAAAGCTTGAAGAGATAAAACTCGATTGCGATCAAGATACCTTACTTATTCAAGCTATTCCGGTAGGACCAACTTGTCATCGAAATACCGAAACCTGTTTTGATGATAAAGACATTGAGTTATCTGCCGCTTCTCCCCTTTTCTTACAGCAATTAGAACAAGTACTCGCAAGTCGTAAAGGGGCTGATCCAAAATCATCTTATACCGCCAGTTTATACGCACGAGGAACCAAACGTATATCGCAAAAAGTGGGAGAAGAAGGTGTAGAAGTAGCATTAGCAGCAACTTCAGGAGATAAAGAAGAATTAATTTGTGAATCGGCAGATCTGCTATATCACTTATTAGTCCTACTACAAGATCAAGGCTTATCATTGCAGGATGTATTAAATAAACTACACCAAAGACACAATGAATAACTAAATAATAAGAGATAGCTTCTGTCTTATTAGGAGAAAAAATGCCAGCATATTAACGCTGGCATTTCTTATCGCAATAACTTCTTATCGCAACAAACAGATATTATCGAATCATATCAAGATACAATTGCTCTACTTTTGTTCGAGCCCATTCTGTACGGCGCAGAAACTTAAGACTCGATTTAATGCTAGGATCATGAGTAAAACAACGAATATTAATTCGGTAGCCAAGTTCATCCCAGCCATAATGTTCAACTAACTCTGTCAGTAATTTCTCTAACGTTATACCGTGTAACGGATTATTTTTCTGTGTCATAAAATTAACTTAACGTCCTAACGCTTCTTTATAATGAGTACGACAAACGGAAACGTAGCGATCATTACCACCAATTTCAACCTGATCCCCATCTGCAATTGCGCGGCCGGTCTCATCTTGGCGGATAACCATATTAGCTTTACGACCACAGTGACAAATTGTTTTTAATTCAACTAATTTATCAGCCCATGATAATAGATAACGACTGCCTTCAAATAGTTCACCTCGAAAATCAGTGCGCAATCCATAACATAATACTGGAATATGTAATTTATCAACCACTTCAGTTAATTGATAAACCTGATCTTTAGTTAAAAATTGGCACTCATCAATTAATACACAATCTATTTTTTTCTCATTATGAATATCAGTAATTTGTGCATAAAGATCATCGGCATTATTGAATAGTTCAGCATCTTCTTGCAAACCAATTCGGGAGCTCACTTTACCTTTACCATATCGATCATCAATCGCTGCCGTAAAGATTAAAGGCGTCATACCACGTTCGCGGTAGTTAAATGATGATTGTAGTAAGGTTGTCGACTTACCCGCGTTCATCGCAGAGTAGTAGAAATACATTTGAGCCATTAGGTTCCCCAAATCGTTTGAAAATACATATCCAAAATTAGCGTGATGCTACAGAAATCTCCCCACAATGAAAAGCGAGATCATTAAGATTGGATCACAACAATAAAAAAAGCCTGCAAACTGTGCAGGCTTTAAGCAAGATGATGACTGTAATTATGCGGCGCTGGTGCTTGATACCGGGCGACGAGACCACCAAGATAGACCAAAACACATCACAACAAAGGTCAGTGTTGCCGCTAAGAAACTCACTGGTAGTGAATCTGTAATACCTAAAACAAGGAAACCTACAGCAGAAACAAACGCTACTGCTAAAGCATACGGTAGCTGTGTCGCGACATGATCAATATGATGACAACGCGCACCGGTTGAAGACAAAATCGTTGTATCGGAAATTGGTGAGCAGTGATCACCAAATACAGCACCAGCAAGAACACCTGCAAGCATAGGAAGCATTAATGTAATATCCGTTGCCCCCGCAAGATCACCTGCGATAGGAAGCATGATGCCAAACGTACCCCATGATGAACCAGTAGAGAATGCCATAATGCCTGACAAACAGAATAAAATAACAGGTAATAGCATTGGGTTAATATTACCCTGTACTAACGTTGATAAGTACTTACCTGTTTGAATATCGCCAATCACACTGCCGATGCTCCAAGCAAATAGCAGAATTAAAATAGCACCAAACATAGATTTAGCACCAATCCATAGCGTATTGGTTACATCAGCCATAGGTAAACGTTGACGAAGTACCGGAATAAGTGCACAAATCAAACCTAGCGTACCACCAAGAACAAGTGACTTACCTACGTTAGTATTTTCAAATGCGCCCAAGATATCAAATGGCTTACCTGCTGCGGCAAGACCTTCATTACCTGTATAAATCATAAAGAAGAAGGTAGCAAAAATAAGGACTAAGATAGGCCATACTAAATCGCCTACTCGACCTTTATCACTCTCTTTAATTTCAAGCTCTTCATCTAATGATTTTGCTTCATCAAGAGAATCACCTTCATCAAAGCCTCGACCGTGACTTGCTGCCATTTCATGCTTCTTCATTGGGCCCACATCCCACTGGAACCAAGCAACTACAAAGACCATTGCTAAAGCAAAGATTGCATAGAAGTTCATTGGTGCCAGTGTCATAAATGCACTCAATGGCGAGTACTCAGTTACACCGTGAGAAACTAAAATGCCACCAATTAAGGTAATGATATAAGCTCCCCAGCTTGATGCAGGCATAATCACACACATAGGTGCTGCTGTTGAATCAACAACATAAGCCAGTTTTGCTCGAGATACATAGAATCGGTCAGTGACAGGGCGTGCAATTGCACCTACTGCTAGGCTATTAAAATAGTCGTCAACAAAAATGAAAATACCTAAAAATGCAGCCAGTAGTTTTGCACCACGCTTACTCTTAATTTTAGTCTGAGCCCACTCAGCAAATGCTCGTGTACCACCAGATAAAGTTAATAGTGCCGTTGTCATGCCTAATAAAACAAGGAATAGCAAAATGCTTAAATTGCTATAATTTAGGTCGCCATCGACAACAAACAGCTCAGTCGCCGTCTGCTTTAAATACGAAAAGGTGTTGCCTAATGAAAAGTCGGTTAACAATAAAGCACCTAGTACAATACCAGCACCTAATGAAATTAATACACGACGTGTCAGAATAGCCAAACTTAACGCAACCAGAGGCGGTAAGATGGATACTAAAGAATGGGAATAATCTACAAAGTTCATGATCTCTATTACAACCGATCCAGGTTGGAGATCTACTGTCATTGATAAACACTTAGTCTTATCAAGAAGAGAAAAGGAAAGAAGGTTAACCCTCTCCTGACCCCACAGTAGCGCTCCATAGTTAATATTAAAATTTTACTATGGCAGTGTTGTACCTATTCGACACAACCCCAGCAAGAGGGTTTGATACCCTTCTCTTACTTCGGCATTGGCTCCTTTCTCTAACCGTCAATGGAATCACCCTCGAGTTAGTTACTTATAGACAATGCACCTCTACCCTTAGTCAAGGAAATTTCATTCTACGTAATGTCAGCTCATTTGCAACAACTTAGAATGAAAAAATGACAGTGTTTAGTGAATAATTTTGCAGCTATTTATAAAAAACACAGAATTATTCCTTATAGACAAAACAAGCATCTTCTAATGATTATGAAATTAACCGCATGTGTTATTAATATAAATATATGGATAGTCTTTTATTAATGCAGCCCACTTTGCAACGAGTTCATAATGATGAATACTTAAATTTTCGTAACAATAAATGATTATTTATAGATGGCAGACACTAGCATTAAAATAATAATAGTATTATTATTGTCAAATATAATTTAACGCTGCTATTATTATTCCAGTAGCCATATATAACAAACAGGAAATATAAATGTCTGATGCAATGAAAGCGCTATTAAATCTTCGTAGCCTTCGCGCACTTTCTCGTGAATACACTCTAGAACAACTACAAGAAGCTCTAGAAAAATTACAGACAGTTGTTAGCGAACGTGAAGAATCTGAAGCTGAAGAAATCGCTAAAGAAAATGAGCGTAACCAGAAACTAGAGCAATACCGTGAAATGCTATTAGCTGACGGTATTGATCCTGAAGAATTACTAGCTTCACTATCTAAAGCACCAAAAGCAAAGCGTGCTGCTCGTCCTGCTAAATATAAATTCATCGATGAAAACGGTGAAGAAAAAACTTGGACAGGTCAAGGCCGTACTCCAAGTGCTCTTAAAAAAGCACTTGATGAAGGCAAATCTCTTGAAGAGTTTGAGATCTAATCATTCTCAATACAAAAACCCGGCTTTTATGCCGGGTTTTTTATATTGTATTGTTAACATAAACATTCACATCATTTCAAAACAGCTTCGTTTATTACAACTATTTATATCCAACCAAAAGACTATTACTCTTCTTATCTATTCGTCGTATCGAAGTAATTGCAAATCATTTGTTCAATATCAATCATGACTTCTTGTTACTTTTTATTACACTATTATATATCTCGTAATGTATGCAGCTAAACTCATGATATAAAAAAGCTGAGTCTTCACTCAGCCTTTAAAAATATATTACCGTATTTGATCAGCTAAATGACTCACAGCTAAAGCAAAATAGTGAGATCGATTCCATTTTAATAGTGTTTGATAATTTTCATAGATCAAATATGCTCGTCCATGTTGATCATCGGGTTGAACTAACCATGCTTGAATATCTTCTGTTGGTAATTGCTGACCCGATACAGTGCGAACACCTAAAGCTTGCCATTGCGATAAAGTTTTACCTTTGTCCCTTTCAACACCAATAAGTGCCGAATTTAATGTTGTTGGTACTTTAACTTGACGTCCCCAAGTATATTCATCATTCCAACCAGATTTATGCAGATAATTAGCAGCAGAGGCAAAGACATCTTCTGTTGTATTCCAAATATCGGCTTTCCCGTCATTATTTCCATCAGCAGCAAAGGTTAAATAAGAACTAGGCATAAATTGAGGCTGGCCCATTGCTCCTGCCCATGAACCTTTCATTTCAGAAGGTTTTATATGACCTTCATTCAATATTTGCAATGCATCCATAACCTGGCCTCGGAAAAAAGCTTCACGGCGTCCTTCATAAGCCATAGTAGCTAAAGCTTCAACCACATTATATTTGCCAGTAAATTTACCAAAATTACTTTCAACGCCCCATAGCGCAACAATAAAGCGAGGCTGAACACCAAATTGTTTACCGATACGTTGTAAATCGGTGTAATGTTCGCGATATAAACGATTAGCTTGCTTTACTTTCCATTGAGGTACTGCTCTTGGGATATATTGATCAAGCGTTAGTTTTTTCTCTGGCTGATTTTTATCGGCTTTAACAGCACGATGCTTAAATTCGATACCCGTAAACGCTTCATTAATAATCTGTTCTGAAATTCCTTTTTCTCGCGCCTCTGCCTTTAAGCCTTCCACATATTTATCAAATCCTGCATCAGCTGCAAAAACTGATGATGACATCCCTAATCCAAATGCTACAAGAGCAGAAACTAGTCGCTTTTTCATAATGACCTTATTATGGTTTTACCGCAGCGTTTGCCGCTTTATATTCTTCTAACAAATTAGGCACTGGCGGCGGCACTTGTAAATAAAACCCTTGCTCAACCAATGCAGTTTTAACTTTCTCGACATCAGCAATTGCTAATTTTCGACCAGCTAAATTTAATACCATCACAAATTGTGGTTTACCAAATGTAGTAAGTAGTGCTTCTGGCACTGATGAAAAATCATCTTTCTTACTAATATATAGGTACGTGTTCTCTTTCTTTAAACTTTTATAGATGGCACACAACATGATATTTACTACCGTTAAACTACTAGATTTATAGACTCTATTTTATCAAAAACATTCAATTTAATGATCTATTCCTCATATTTGGGTGAGAGACAGATCTGAATTTACACAGTCTTGGCAAGGATAACTTGCCCGAAAGGATTTAGGAATATACCATGCTAAGTACCTTTGTGATAACGGACAGGATTGGCTAATTTAGCTTCAATATGACTAAATCTGCAGAATTAAAAGGGAGTTCTTTTACACTCTCGGCACTTCATCTCAATGATGGCGATATAACGACCGCATTGACACAACTAAAAGAAAAAGTTGATAGAGCGCCAAACTTTTTCGCATCAGCGCCATTAGTGATTGATATTTCGCAGGCGGGCAGTAAGATTGATTTTGCCCAATTAAAGTCAGGAATAACGAAAGCAGGAATGATTCCTGTTGGGATCAGCGGATGTAAAAATCCTCAGATGCAAGATAAAGCAAAACAAAATGGTTTTGCTATTATGAATGCAGCACGTCAGTTGCAAGCATCCGAGCCTGAGATGGTACCAACAAAAATCATTCGTACTCCAGTTCGCTCTGGCCAACAAATTTATGCAAAAAATTCAGACCTTATTATCATGAACCATGTAAGTGCAGGCGCTGAAATTATTGCTGATGGCTGTATTCATGTTTATGGAACATTAAGAGGTCGCGCTATTGCTGGAGCAAATGGCCAACATCAGGCGCAAATTTTCTGTCAGAATTTACAATCTGAGTTAGTTTCCATTGCGGGATGCTACTGGCTAAGTGATAAAATACCTGCAGAATTCTGGGGTAAGGGTGTCGTTATCTCACTAGCAGAAAATAATTTGAACATAGAGCCTTTAGCTTTATAACGTTTAATAAGGAATTTATTTGATGGCACGTATAATCGTTGTTACCTCAGGCAAAGGTGGGGTTGGTAAAACTACATCAAGTGCGGCAATCGCATCAGGATTAGCTCTTCGTGGTAAAAAAACAGCTGTAATCGATTTTGATATCGGCCTTCGTAATCTAGACTTAATTATGGGTTGTGAGCGTCGTGTTGTTTATGACTTTGTTAATGTTATTAATGGTGAAGCAAATTTAAACCAAGCATTAATTAAAGATAAGCGTACAGACAATCTATTTGTCTTACCTGCATCGCAAACTCGTGATAAAGACGCACTAAGTAAAGAAGGCGTAGAACGTGTTCTTAAAGATTTAGGCGAAATGGGTTTTGAGTTTGTTATTTGTGATTCACCAGCAGGTATTGAAACTGGTGCACTAATGGCATTGTACTTTGCAGATGAAGCTATTGTCACCACGAACCCTGAAGTCTCTTCTGTGCGTGACTCTGACCGTATTCTAGGTATTCTAGATTCAAAATCACGCCGAGCAGAGCAAGGTCAAGAACCCGTTAAGCAACATCTTTTATTGACCCGTTACAACCCAACTCGTGTAAACCAAGGCGATATGCTAAGTGTTCAAGATGTTGAAGAAATTTTGCATATCCCACTTTTAGGTGTCATTCCTGAAAGCCAAGCAGTACTGAATGCATCAAACAAAGGTGAACCTGTTATCTTTGACAAAGACGCTGATGCAAGTATTGCTTATCAAGACACTGTTGCTCGTTTATTGGGTGAGGATTGCCCATTCCGTTTCTTAGAGGAAGAGAAGAAAGGCTTCCTTAAACGTCTATTTGGAGGCTAATTATCATGGCTTTGCTAGAGTTCTTCCGCCCTAAAAAAACAACGACGGCAAGTGTGGCGAAAGAAAGGCTGCAAATTATCGTCGCTGAGCGTCGTTCTGCGGGTCAAGGTGCGCCGTCTTACCTACCGCAACTTAAACAAGATATTCTTGAAGTTATTCGTAAGTATGTTGCAATTGACCCAGAACAGGTTGTTGTAACCTTAGATCAAAAAGAAGAAGATCTTGCCGTTCTAGAATTAAATGTAACGTTGCCTGAAGAAGATAAATAATCAGTCAGCAGCATTACCATTCTGTCGATAAATAAAATAAACCCCAAGCCAAAAGCCTGGGGTTTTTTATTGATTCTTAATCCTAGTTATTTCAAGCTTGCCGAATTAGGCGACATTTTTTCTAATAAGCCCATTACTCGCTCTTCAAATAATGGTTTTCGCCACGTTTTTAGCATTTCTGGGCGTTTATCTTCCGCATATTGATGCTTCCAAGCCCAAGACAGTACTTGATGAATCTGTTTTTTTGATGCCAGAAATTCAGGCGCTAAACCGGTTTTCTTCTCGACATCAACTACGACATCTTTCAGACGTTTAACCGCCTGTTTGTATCCAGCGAAGTCGACCAATCGTTGAATTTTATCTGGATAATCAAGCGCTGACATCGAATCCACATCATACACCATCTTTAATAGACGATTTGCATGACGTTGGATCTCCATCGGCTCAAAGCCTTCTTTTTCCATTACCGCTTTGGACTTAATGTTATAGCGAGCAATTTTCCATAAATTCAGTTCTTTTACGATAAAGTTAACGGCTATATCGCGTTTTTGTGATTCTAATACACGCCATGCTGCCAATTTCTGCAATATAGCTAATTGCTTTGGATTTAATTGCCATGCATTCTTAATATTCAAATACGCTTTGCTTGGATCGGCTTGTTTTACTCGTTTAAGCATAGTGGCATTACACTCTTGCTCTAACGCTTCACGATATCCAGCGGCCTCTACTTTTTCTAACAAAGTTTCATACAGAGGCAATAGATAAAATACATCGGCTGCTGCGTAATTTAATTGGCGATCTGTTAAGGGACGAGCAAGCCAATTTGTGCGAGCTTCACCTTTATCAAGCTCAACACCCACATACTCTTTAACTAAGGCTCCAAAACCTGTCGAGACACCGTGACCTAAAAAAGCCGCCATAAGTTGGGTATCAAGCATAGGTACAGGCAGGCATCCAGCATGATGTTGAAACACTTCCAAATCTTCACCGCAAGCGTGCAGCACTTTCATAACGGACTGATCGCGAAGTAAATCCCATAATGGCTCCATATCTTCAATTGCTAAAGGATCAATCAAAGAGAGTTGTTTGCCATCAAATAGCTGGATCAAACCCAATTTAGGATAAAGTGTACGTGTACGAACAAACTCAGTATCGAGCATGATAGCAGGCGCAGAAGACGCCGCTTGGCATACCATCTTTAAGTCGGCTGTGGTCGTAATAATTGTAAATTCCAAAATAAACCTTTTACTTTGTTACCAAACCAACCGCATTAAGTAATACCTAATATCCTTTTTGTATTACTTAATGCCATTGGTAAAAAAGAAAAAATGCCGACTAATTAGCCGGCACTCTGTATATTCACAATTGTAACCGATCCCTTTTTCGGGTGGTACATTTGTTTATGCGTTTGTCTTTTCGGCCAGTTTTTTATCTGACTCTTCACGTAGAACTCGACGTAAGATTTTACCTACATTCGATTTTGGCAGTTCTTCGTGGAATTCAACAATTTTAGGGATCTTATAACCCGTTAAGTGTTCTCGACAATGCGCAATCAATTCTTCACGAGTTAAACTTGGATCACGTTTAACCACACAAAGCTTAACAATCTCGCCAGACACATCATGAGCTTGACCGATTGCAGCCACTTCCATCACTTTACCGTGTAGAGCAACCACATCTTCAATCTCATTCGGGTAGACATTAAAGCCAGAAACTAAAATCATATCCTTCTTACGATCCACAATGTGCATGAAACCATCATCATCGAAGCGAACGATATCACCTGTTGATAACCAACCATCGTCAGTTAGCACTTCTTTAGTTGCTTCTGGACGCTGCCAGTAACCTTTCATCACCTGTGGACCGCGAACTTGTAGCTCACCCGTTCCATCCATACCGACTTCGTTACCTTCATCATCAACTAGACGTACTTCTGTTGAAGGAACAGGTAGACCGATCGAACCGTTATATTGAGTTAGATCGTATGGATAAGCAGCTACCAGCGGAGAACATTCTGTTAAACCGTAACCTTCTAATAGGTAGTTACCCGTAATATTCTGCCATTTCTCTGCGACTGCGCGTTGTACGGCCATACCGCCACCAACCGATAGACGAAGGTTTGAGAAATCAAGCTCGTGGAAATCTTCGTTATTCACTAACGCATTAAAGAGTGTGTTAACACCGGTAATTGCAGTAAACGGATAACGCTGCAGTTCTTTAATAAAGGTTGGAATATCACGAGGGTTAGTGATCAATAAGTTCTGACCACCCATTTCTAGAATCAGCAAGCAGTTAACGGTTAAAGCAAATACATGATACAGAGGTAAAGCCGTTACAATCAGCTCACGACCTTCGGTTAATACAGGGCCATAAGCACCTTTAGCCTGCATCACATTTGATACCATATTATGGTGCGTTAACATCGCTCCTTTTGCTACCCCAGTTGTACCACCGGTGTATTGCAAAAATGCCATATCTTCGCCTGAGATAAATGGCTTAACATACTGCATTCTACGACCTTTGCGTAGAGCCATACGCATAGATGTTGCGTGAGGTAGGTGATATTTCGGTACCATCTTCTTGATGTATTTAACAACAAAGTTAACTAAAGTACCTTTAGGACGAGAAAGCTGATCACCTAAACGGGTTAAAATAACATGCTCAACGCTTGTATCTTTAACAACGGCTTCCAAAGTATGAGCAAAGTTAGATACGATAACGATCGCTTTTGCGCCCGCATCGTTTAACTGATGTTCTAATTCTCTCGGTGTGTATAGTGGGTTTACATTTACAACCACACAACCTGCACGCAAAATACCAAAAATAGCAATTGGGTATTGCAGTAAATTTGGCATCATGACCGCAACACGATCACCTTTTTGTAGTTTAAGATCATTTTGCAAATAAGCAGCAAATGCTCGGCTACGTTCTTCTAATTTGCGGAAGGTCATCACCTGCCCCATATTGATAAACGCGGTTTGATCTGCATACTTTTGTACTGACTGCTCAAACATATCAACCAATGATGAATACATGTCTGGGTTGATTTCTGCCGGTACATCTTCCGGATAGCGGCTAAGCCAAACCTTATCCACTTGCACTCTCCTTATAAGAATTAGACGCGATAGTCTTTATTATTCTGGTGTAATAAATACAGTTTATTGGATTATTACAGCACATTTATACGAATATCAGTACGTTAAAGCTCAACTTCAATAGTAAAGTTTGATGTTGATAACTATATTGTCACACTGATGTAATCTTTGTTGTCACCTATGTCTTAGAAATAAACTCTTTTACATAGTGCGCAACGGCCTCACTACTCTCTAAATGGCAATGATGGCCACCTTTCACTTGAACTTGTTCTAGATTACGAAACCACGAATGAGATGTTTGTGGAGCTCGTAAATAATCAAAGCCATGTTCACCCACAATTGAGAAAACGGGGCACTCGATGCCTTCGATAATATTTTTCACTTGATTGGAAGACATTCGAAATAGCGATTCACAGCGCAGTTTAGGATCATGTCGCCAAAACCAATCTTGCTGATCGAGATAACATCCACGCTCGACTACTTGCTCCAATAGTTCAGGTTTGAGTTGATTCGCCTTTGCTCTCATCGCAAGCGCTTCTGAAAAACTCAAAAATCCCTTTGGTTCTCTTTGTAAGCGACGACGACTCAATTTGCGGCTGGCGACACCTTTTTGTAAGCGCTTAAGTGTATTACTTTCGCTCTCAAATAAAGGAGTCAAACCTTCAATAGCAATCACTGCCTGTATATGTTCAGGCATCATAGCCCCAATACTATTGGCTATAATTGCGCCCAATGAGTGACCCAGTAAAATAATAGGCTGCTCAGCACTGGATAATTGTTCAACCAGTTGTGAAATATCATCAAGATAATCGACAAAATGATAGAAATTATCTGTGCCGCGGTGGTGTGATAATCCATGACCCGGTAAGTCAACGGCTATCATTTGATAATAAGGACGAAGATGTTGAATTAAAGGGATAAACGTCGCTGCATTATCTTGCCAACCATGAAGCATCAGAATGAGCGGTGCATCAGTTTTTGCCACCGAGCTCTGCTTTCTACCATTAGTTTTATCAAACTCAAAAGAGCAAAAACCAGCTAACTGAAGCTCAGCTAACTGGAATTGAATATCAAATACCATATCTACCTAAGGAGTCACTCGTTGAATGACTTGCCCTCTCATTGGTCCTCGGTAAGGATAATTACGCCAATAGCGATGACAGTAACGACCAAAACAAGGCGGATATACATCATCAATTCTAACTTCTTGATGTACTTGCCAGATCTGGTCACCTGTGGCATCAATCACGGGAAAGTTATAATCAAACTCCCCCACTTTGCCTTTTTCCATACCTCGGAAATGTCCAACCACTGAGACTAAACGCCCTGGCGCATATTCCATTGGTTCAAGAAATCCGTTTTCATAGGCAATAAACCGACCTTGCGGTTTCGCGCCAAGAACTGGACGTCCATCAGAAGTAAGTGGCATTGCAGATATTTCAAGTCGAGTCTGATTTTCCTCATTTTTAATAGAGGCAATAACACCACCTAAGCGGACTTCTTGTCCTTGCATTAATTCAGGCGTAGCAATCAAACTCTGCACATTCGTAATCGGCTTGTCCGAAGCGGTCTGTAGACTTTCTGGCACGGCGGAGCAGCCTACCATAAACAGTAAGATCCCCCCAAGAAATAGCGTTCTATACATAACCTCTCCTATCATAAATGTCTAATAATCAGCCAAAATAGACATCTTGTTCAATTTTATTCTCAATTACGACCACAAATATGAGGTTTCATTCCGCAGTTCCTACTGATAATGAGAATAGATTTCGTATTAACTGGGGGGATTAGACCAGAATATCGACCCCAATTAATTGAGACAATTGCTCTTTAGCCCCATAGTGCAGTACCTGCTGATAATGGTTAAGGGCAGAGCCAACCTTTGGAGAGACCTGATCATACTGTACGGGTTGATACGTTTTCTGGACGCTAGATAAATGATGAGTAAGCGCGAGAGATGATGAGCGAGATGAGGACGAAGGAGCAGAGGTATGAGCTATTGCAGCTGGTTTGCCAGATATTTTTTTCGTAGCTGAAGATAAAACATCAATTTGTGGTAATCGGGAACTGATCTGCATAACCACCTCTTAATATTCTGGGTAAGTAGCTCAGAAAACTACTTACCCTAATAATATGCTTATTCGCGGCCAGGAAGTTTCTTCCATGTTACCGTGTCGCGAAGATAAACAGGACTTGCTTCTTCAGCAGGAACCATTTCACCACGAGCAAAAGCAAACTGAGCTAAAAATGCCATATCTTGAGCTTCTGGATAAAGCATAGCACCCGTTTTCAGCTCTAGAGGCAAATTGCTCATCTCTTCAGCATAGCTTTCCCAGCCTGTGCCTGCCGTTAGCCAGATACCAGACTCAGTTTGAACCATCTCAGGTAATGCTTTTGGTTCAATAACCAGTTCCGCGCCAAGAACAGCCCAATCCCCATCTTGTTGGCGTTGGTATTGTCCCCAGTACACTTCACCCATGCGAGCATCAATAGCTGCGACAACTTGCTCAGCTTGTTCTGTACGATAAGAGCCTTGAGCCATTGCCGCCAGTGTTGAAACACCAATCATAGGCAGATCAGCACCAAAGGCTAACCCTTGCGCAATACCGATACCGATACGAACACCGGTAAAACTACCAGGTCCACGGCCATAAGCCAGCGCATCCAGTTGATTTAATTTAACGCCAGCTTCTGCTAGAACGCTATCAACCATAGGTAGAATCTTTGTTGTATGTTCACGAGGTGCATATTCACAACGTGCAATAACCTCATTACCCATAATAAGGGCAACAGAACAATTTTCAGTTGCTGTATCAACAGCGAGAATTTTGGTGCTCATTCAAGCCTCTGAATGTTGGTTGTCATTTACTTGCTCAACATCATTATTGGTGAGCAGTGACAAAAAGTTCTCCACTTCATCAACGCTTCGTGTTCGTGGAATCGGTGGCAAACTACGTAAAAAGACTGCGCCATAGGGCCGTGTAACCAGACGATTATCGCAGATCACCAGAACCCCTTTATCTTGCTCGTCACGGATCAATCGACCCACGCCCTGTTTTAATGTAATCACAGCGTCAGGAATTTGTACCTGAGCAAAAGGATCACCCCCTCTAACTTGGCAATCCTCGATTCGGGCTTTAAGCAGAGGATCATCTGGCGCAGTAAAGGGTAATTTATCGATAATAACACAACTTAATGCTTGTCCTCTAACATCAATCCCTTCCCAAAACGCCCCAGTTGCAATTAGCAGTGCATTGCCCAATTCTAAATATTCAGCCAATAACTTTTGTTTGGTCATTTCACCTTGAGCAAGAACAGGTAAATCTAAGCGTTGACGAAAACCTTCGGCTAAATCTCGAACCATTTGATGAGAAGTACAAAGAAAGAAACACCGCCCACCATTAGACTGAATAAGGGGTGTCAACATGGTCACGAGTTTATCGGCCAAGCCATAGCTATTTGGTTCGGGCAAAAAGCGAGGTACGCACAATAGAGCTTGTTGCTGATAATCAAAAGGGCTCTCTAACGAAAATTGTTCAATAGGCTTAAGACCTAAACGTTGACTAAAATGGCTAAAATCGCCATCTACAGCAAGTGTTGCCGAAGTAAATATCCATGCCCCTTTCTTCTGTTCAATCTGCTCATGGAATTTATCAGCAACCGATAACGGCGTAATATTTAAGCTAAAATGGCGAGGAGTACATTCATACCAATACGAATAACCCGTAATACTTGTATCACATAACCGATTAAGTTTGCCCTTTAATAGCGTTGCCCGCTCAAAAGCCGTATCAAGCAGTTGGCTACGACCTAAACAGAGTTTAAGAACATCATAGGTCAGCTCCAACGCATCTTGTAAGCGAGTTAATTCCCGACTCACTGCAGGAACTTTAACCGCTTCACGCCAATTACCACGAAAACCAGGATCCCCTAGTATAATGCGTAAATCAAAAGCCGCTTGAGCCAATCTATCAGCCGTTTTTTGGAGCTGGCGCATGTCTTTCGCTTCTGTGCGATAACCTATTTCAATATCTTTTGCTAGGTCTTGTACTTGGCGGCTAGTAAAGCTTTGACCAAAATATTGACTGGCAATATCTGGAATTTGATGGGCTTCATCAAAAATAAAATTATCCGCCTCAGGGATCAATTCACCAAAGCCAGTTTCTTTTATCGCCAGATCAGCCAAAAATAAATGGTGGTTAACGACAACCACATCTGCTTCCATCGCCTTCTTACGAGCCTTCACTACAAAGCAGTCATCATAATAAGGACACTCTCGTCCCAGACAATTATCATTGGTGGATGTAATAAGCGGAATAATAGGGCTATCTTCAGCCAGTTCGTCACACTCGCCCAAGTCCCCGGTTTTTGATGCAGAAGACCAAGAGCGAATCTTAACCAGTTGAGTTAACTGTGTAGGATCGGTATGAACACCATGACTTTCAACAGTTTGTCTTGCCAATCGGTCTAAACACAAATAGTTTGCGCGTCCTTTTAACAATGCAACAGGCCCTGTAAAACCAATCGCTTCAGTCATCAAGGGTAGATCTCGATGAAAAAGCTGTTCCTGTAAACTTTTTGAACCCGTACTGATAATGGTTTTCTTGCCACTGACTAAAGCCGGAATCAGGTAAGCAAACGTCTTTCCGGTTCCGGTGCCAGCTTCAACAACTAACTGCCCTTGTTGCTTAATCGCATTAGCAACTGCTGTCGCCATCTCTATTTGAGGCTGTCGGGCTTGAAATCCAGGAATGGCTTTCGCTAAAGCCCCACCAGGAGCAAAAAACTTGGCAATCATAAGAAAACTATTGGTTATCCATACAGGTTTTGACGTAGCATTATGCCAATTTTCCTAATTACCAGCCAGTTTATCGCTTAATTACTTTTTGAAATTCCCGACGATTTATTAAAAAGTCAGACCAAAGAAAGAATTAGAAAGTTTTGACCCCGCCAGGTTTTCAGAGTAAAAAATGATAACCACAAGCAGAAAACTATGCAGCAAACTATAGAGACAGAGTTTCAACATTCTGGCTTGGAAATAGAAACAGGGATGAAAATGGAAAAGAAAACACTGCTGACCGATTGCTCTGATGATCTAGGATTAATCGCTAAAATCACCAATATCTGTCATAAGCATCAGCTCAACATTATTAATAATAAAGAATTTGTTGATAACACCAATAATCAATTCTTTATGCGAACCGAACTCGAAGGCTATTTTAACGACAATACTTTTTTAGCCGATCTCGACCAAGCCCTACCTAATGGAAGTTGTCGCCGCTTAATAAACAATGATCGCAAACGTATTGTTATCATGGTAACCAAAGAGGCTCATTGCCTTGGTGATATTTTAGTCAAAGCCTTTGATGGCACTTTGGATGTTGAAATTGCCGCAGTTGTTGGCAATTATGATACGCTGCAAAATCTTACCGAAAAGTTTGATATTCCTTACCACCACGTTAGCCACGAAGGTTTAAGCCGAGAAGAACACGAGGCTCAGCTATTACAAGCCGTGCAGCAATATGACCCAAACTATGTGGTACTCGCAAAATACATGCGAATTCTAACCCCTAATTTTGTCGCAGCGTTTCCTCATAAGATCATTAATATTCATCACAGTTTTTTACCTGCTTTTATTGGGGCAAAGCCTTATCAGCAAGCATTTGAGCGTGGCGTTAAAATTATTGGGGCAACCGCGCACTTTGTTACTAATGATTTAGATGAAGGGCCGATTATTACTCAAAATGTCATTCCAGTTGATCACACGTTCAGTGCAACAGAAATGGCAAAATCAGGACGCGACGTTGAAAAATCAGTGCTCAGTAAAGCGTTAGGTTTAGTTCTTGATGATCGTGTTTTTGTACACGGAAATCGAACCGTCATCTTATAGCGCCCCCCCCATAACGGCACAACATATCGTATCCCTGCACTTCAATTAAGCTAGGGATACGAATTCCAATTTGTTTAAACGCTATTCAGACTCACTTTCTAACACAGCTTTAAGAGAGCAAGGATGCAATTTAATACACACTCCATCTTTCTTAAACGCAATCGTCGGATTTGGTAAACGCTCTTTTTCCCCAGCAGGAGAACTTGCTTTGACCTTAACCTGCTTTTCTTCAAGCCCGGACCAATCAAGACTTGGTAACTGCTCTGTCAAATGCTGCTTTAACTCATCGGTTGTTCGCGCATTCGATGGAATAACAAACTCAATATGCTCCCAACCCTGCTGTGGATAGGTCTTATTACTAGGGTAAGGAAGCTCTAATGCTTCAATAGTCCAATCACCTACCTGCAATGGCTGCGTAAAACCAATCACGATAATTGGACGGCCATTAATCCAATTATTTGACCATTCAACACCATATTCGAGCCAAGCCTGGTGTAACAACTCAGCATCTGCATAATTATTTACTCGCAAAGCAATGTGATCAGCCTTGTATTCAGTAAGAGAAATATTTAGCTCTTGTAACAAGCTTGTGATCTTATTCATAAAAGCAGGCAGATTTGCCAACATTTGCTCAGGATGTAGGCCAATTTCTTTCAATTTTTGCATGTTTTTTCTCCATTTCTTATTTCGCCTGCCTAAAATGCATAATTATCCATAATTTTACGGATTGCTATAGTTTACACCAGATAATGGCAGGCCAGATACCATCTAACCTCATGCATATTTTTCAGCAAAATTAGATAACGAAAAAAAAATCACATTAAGAGGGATTTTCGGGTTGCCAAAGTACCTTAACTTGTGGGTATTATTAGGGTAATGCATACCTTTTATCAAAGAGGCTATACTCTCATCATGTGAGGCGGCCCCGTCAAAAATACTCACGATAGTTTCACTGAGTAAAAAACGCTCAATAATGGCGAAAATATTCGTGATTATTTTTGACGGTTTCTTGGATAAAGGTAACGTTTTTACTCCGCTAATGTGTTCGTTAGCGTTATAAACGAATTGAAGGATAAGCGTGTGAACATTCAAGCACTAATTAATGACAAAGTATCTCAGGCACTAGAAGCCGCAGGCGCACCAGCAGGTAGCCCAGCAGCGGTTCGTCAGTCTGCGAAAGCTCAGTTTGGTGATTACCAAGCTAACGGTGTAATGGGCGTAGCAAAACAGCTAGGCACTAACCCTCGCGAGTTCGCACAAAAAGTTATCGATAATCTAGATCTTGGCGAAATGGCTGAGAAAGTAGAAATTGCAGGCCCAGGTTTCATCAATATCTTCCTAAACAAGCAGTGGTTAGCCGCTCGTGCAGAAGAAGCATTAAATGATGAGCGTCTAAGCGTTGCTAAAGAGAAAGAACAAACTATCGTTGTTGACTACTCTGCACCAAACGTAGCAAAAGAAATGCACGTAGGTCACCTACGTTCAACTATCATCGGTGATGCTGTTGTTCGTACTCTTGAGTTTTTAGGCCACAATGTTATCCGAGCTAACCACCTAGGTGACTGGGGTACTCAGTTCGGTATGCTTATTGCGAACATGGTTCGTAAAGAGCAAGATGGCTCAGATGTTTCAATGAACATCAGCGATCTTGAAGGCTTCTACCGTGAATCAAAAGTACTTTACGATGAAGATCCTGAGTTTGCAGAAACAGCTCGTAACTATGTTGTTCGTCTACAAAGCGGCGATGAATACTGCCATGAAAAATGGAAGCAACTAGTTGAAATTACGCTAAAACAAAACCAGCGTAACTATGACCGTCTAAACGTATCTCTAACTGATGAGAACGTAATGGGCGAATCAATGTACAACGAAATGCTACCTGGCATCGTTGCAGACCTAAAAGAAAAAGGTCTTGCTGTAGAAGATGACGGCGCAGTTGTTGTATTCCTAGATGAGTACAAGAACAAAGATGGCGAGCCTATGGGTGTAATCATCCAGAAGCGCGATGGCGGTTACCTATACACAACAACTGATATTGCTTGTGCTAAATACCGTTATGAGAAACTACACGCAGATCGTGTACTTTACTTCATCGACTCACGTCAGCACCAACACCTAATGATGGCTTGGTCTATCGTACGTAAAGCGGGCTATGTTCCAGAGAACGTATCTCTTGAGCACCACGCATTTGGTATGATGCTAGGTAAAGACGGTCGTCCATTTAAGACTCGTGCAGGTGGTACTGTTCGTCTTGCTGATCTTCTTGATGAAGCACAAGAGCGTGCTAACAAGCTAATTGAAGAGAAGAACCCAGAGCTAAGCGCAGAAGAAAAAGCAGAAATTGCTAATACTGTTGCTATGGCTGCGGTTAAGTACGCTGACCTTTCTAAGCACCGTACTACAGACTACATCTTCGATTGGGACAACATGCTAGCATTTGAAGGTAACACAGCACCTTACATGCAGTATGCATACACTCGTGTAGCATCTATCTTCAAACGTGCTGGTGTTGAGTTAGCAGACCTGACTCACCCAATCGTTATCACTGATGAGAAAGAACAAGCACTGCTATCTAAACTGCTTCAGTTTGAAGAAGCAGTACAAACTGTTGCTCGTGAAGGTCACCCACACGTAATGTGTAACTACCTATTCGAACTAGCTGGTACTTTCTCTAGCTTCTACGAAGCGTGCCCAATTCTAAACGCAGAAGAAGAAGTTAAGCAGAGCCGTCTAAAACTAGCTCATCTAACAGCGAAAACAATCAAACAAGGTCTAGATCTTCTAGGTATTAAGACTCTGGATCGCATGTAATCCATAATCTTAACAAACAGCCTTTAATGGATTGTTTTAACAGATAAATAAAAACCTCTGCTGCTACAGTAGAGGTTTTTTATTTGCTTATTTATTACTTCTTATCTATCAATTATTGACCAAATCTCTGCCCACCTTGATTCAGCCAGGCCAACTCTTCTGGTGTTGATAATCTTTCCATTGCCGCATTTCGGTGAGGATAACGTCCAAACAGTTTAATCACCTCATGATGATTCACAGCATAACGATAGAAACCATCAAATACGGGCTTATTTTTGGCTGATACCATGTTTCTTAATCGATCAAAACGAAAAACACTCTCTTCTTGATCTTCTAATGCTTCAGAATGCTCTAACGGTAGATAAAAAAAGACACGCTCTATTGGTGTTAGCTCTTCATCTTGATTCTGAGACATTCCACGACGACAAATTGCAAGTGCTAATGAATCATAGCGAAAAGCAGCACTCAAACCTCGATAAATATTCCGAGAAAACTGATCAAGCAAAATAATTAAAGCCAGAGTTCCCTTTGGGGTTTGAGTCCAATGACTTAATTGCCCAGCCCCTGCCTGCTGTACTAATGGATGAAACTGCGTTGTGATTAAACGATCAACCTCTTCTCCGCCTGTAAACCATAGCGCATTTCGATTGGTTGTTGTGAGCTCATCTGTTAACGGGCCAAACCAAAAATCCAAAACCTGCTGATACTCTGGAACCATTTGATACCTCAAAATAAAAGGACACATACAGTAATTGTGATGTATTTATTTGAAAGATAATGTCAAAATTCACATAAGAGTGGCTAAATAAACAATATTCTTTCTAGCCTGTGAACAAGAGCAAAACATAGGATGTATCCACAATGAGTTTTACATTGCATGAGCGACTAGCCGCAGATACCAGCGTATTGGGTGACTTCCCTCTCAGCCGAGTTTTATTAGCTAAAGAAGCACTAGGACCTTGGATAATCTTGGTTCCTAAGAAGGACAATCTTCGCGAAATTCATCACCTATCTGAGCAAGAGCAGATTCAACTTATCAAAGAATCTTGCTTGATAGCTCAACTATTAGAAACCGATTATAAAGCAGAAAAGATCAATGTAGGCGCTCTTGGCAACTTAGTGCCACAACTGCACTTACACCATATTGCCCGCTTTAGTGATGACATCGCATGGCCAGGCCCTATCTGGGGTAACACCAAGGGAATTCAGCGTTCTGAAACAGTACAGCAAGCACTAGTAGAAGAACTACAAAGTGAATTAGAACAGCAAGCTGAAATTACTTTTATTCCAGCATAAAACATAAAGAAAAAAGGCAATGAAGATAATTTCCTCATTGCCTTTATTATTTGATTTCAATCAGTCTGTTTTACTTTATTTAACGCATGACCATAATGGACAATTCGTTTGATTTTAGTAAGCGATACCAAACTTCTTTTGCACTTTGGCAACATCCATCACTATTGCAGCCAACCAGTTCTTTACTCACAATTCCTTTACGAATCCACACCTCAAGCATTGCATCGACACCATCTTCTGAAAGTGCAAAATGTTTTGCTAAAGATTTACGACTGGTTCGGCCGTGTTGTTCAATATACTGTTTTAGCTGCTGTAAAATCATAATGCCAATAACTCTTCTCGTTGTTTCTTACCTTGATGTTTAAAGATAAGAATTAAACCAACATTGATTGCAACAAATAATCCGATCCAAAGTATGCTTGATGCTGGATGGTCCATGAAATGTGCAATCTGGTAGAACAAGGTTGCACATGTATAAGCAAGCAACATTGTCCAGCCGGCAATAAACCAAGCAAACTTCTGACCAAATTCACGAGCATACGCGCCCATAGCGGCAGCACATGGTGTGTATAGCAAGATAAAGATTAAGTACGCCATTGCTGCGGCAGAACTTACAAAGTGAGCCTGAATATTACCAAAGACCGATTGATCGACACCCTGCTCTTCTGCTGCTGCCGACTGGTTATCTAAATCACCAACGCTTAGACCTAGAGGATCTGAGAAGTTAATGCCTTCTAAGTTAGCAGGAATACTCTCAACCGCTTCTTTTAAACTACCCAGTAAATCATACTCTGCATCATCACCTGCTTGTTCTGGTGAATATAGGCTATTTAAAGTACCAACTACGGCTTCTTTTGCGAAAATACCAGTAATAATGCCAACAGTTGCAGGCCAGTTATCCGCTTTCACACCAATAGGCTCAAGCACAGGTGTTACAACCTGGGCGGTTTTAGATAGAACAGAGTTTGGTGAATCTTCGTTACCAAATGAACCATCAACCCCTAATGAGTTAAAGAAGCTTAAAATCGCAACAACAACAACGATAGTCTTACCAGCACCAAGGACAAACTTCTTCACTTTCTGCCATGTTTTCAGCACAACGTTACGGAATGTTGGTAACTCGTAATCTGGCATCTCCATAATAAAGCTGTCACTTGTACCAGGGTAAAGCGTGCTACGCAGCACAAGACCGGTAAAGATAGCAACCACGATACCTAGAATATACAGAGAGAATACAACGTTCTGACCACTGTGAGGGAAGAATGCAGCAGCAAACAGTGCATATACAGGTAGTCGAGCACCACATGACATAAATGGGGCCATTGCTGCAGCGAGTTTACGCTCACGTTCATGCTCAAGAGTACGCGTTGCCATGATTGCTGGTACGTTACAACCAAAACCTAGCACAAGAGGTACAAATGCTTTGCCTGGCAGACCAATTTTCTGCATCACTTTATCTAGCACAAAAGCGGCACGAGCCATATAACCCGAACTTTCAAGCACTGTCAGGAATAGATACAAACAAGCAATAACTGGAATAAAGGTCGCAACGGTCTGGATACCACCACCAACACCATTTGCAATAACCGTAACTAACCATGCAGGTAAGTGGCCATCTAAAACATGATGCGCACCATCAACAAAAATAGCGCCAAAACTGATATCGAAAAAGTCGATGAACGCACTACCTACATTGATAGCAAATAGGAACATCAAATACATAACAATAAAGAAAAATGGGATACCAAACAGACGGTTTAGTAAAACATTATCAATACGTTCAGTAATGTTATGACTCAGTTTCCCTTCTTGTCGACGAACCTTCTGACATAGATTATGCAAAAAGGTATAACGAATATCAGCAACTTGGATATCAGGGTCGACATCAACCATTAATTTACTGCGAGTGTTACAAGCCTTAAATTTATCGTCGTCTTCTAAGGTATTAATAACCAAGGTGTCATTTTCTAGTACACGAATCGCTTGAGCACGAGCCTTGACTTCACCATCAGAAAATAGCGGTTCTAATTCACTAACAGCACGCTCAAATTCCACACCGTAATCTAAAGACAGACCATGTACAGAGATGCCTTGAGTCAGCATCTTATGTAATTTTTCTTTAAACTCTTCAACTTGCTTTTTATTGTTTGCCGATAGCGATAACACTGGACAACCCAATGCTTTTTCTAGACCTTTAATATCAAGGACTTGACGTTGACGTTTTAGAACATCCATCTTGTTTAGTACAACAATCATTGGACGGCCTAATTCACGCAGCTGTAATGTCATGTATAAGCTACGTTCAAGACAAGAAGCATCGACAACATTAATAATCACGTCAGCAGGAGTGGTTAGAATAGAGCGAGAAGCAATAGCCTCATCAAGACTGTTTGCATCATTTGCACTATCTAAGTTATAAATTCCAGGTAAATCGGTTAATACGAACTCATCACCAACACGCTCATATCGGCCTGTTTTCTTTTCAACTGTGACACCAGCCCAGTTACCAACATGCTGCTTTGCACCTGTCAGACCATTAAACAGGGTTGTTTTACCACTGTTTGGATTACCTACCGTTAAAATATGGTACTGCATTACTTAACCTCAACTTCAATACTTTCAGCAATTTGCTTACGCAAAGCAATATCAACGCCGCGTACACGAATTTGTAGCGGATCACCAAGCGGAGCAAGACGAACCACTGCAACTTCAGTGTGAGGTAGAAGTCCCATAACCATTAATTTTTTACGTGTAGCCGTAGGAAGTTTAGACATTCCTGTCACGACCCCTGTTGTCCCGCATGACATCTCTGACAGTTTCATAATGTTTTAAATCGCCATCTTAATAAGAATTATTAGCATTTCTAATTGGGGATTTTACCTATTCTTAATCAAGTAATCTTGTTTTATATCAACAAAAACACCACTCAAAAATAAAGACAAAGATTCCAAAAATGGAAAGGTAGTGTTTTTTGTATGGTTATTGGTATAAACAATGTTTGATTCGTCATATAACATATTACTATCTAACAGAATCCATATTTTAGTTTAAATGGGTTAAAAGATTATTAAGCCATTGTCTATTTTAATTAGTGTTGTAATTACTTTGTTAATCAACAAAAGGCATAAAAAAAGCGCACTATGTAGCATAGTACGCTTATCTTTATTATTACGATTAACCCGCTGCTGATGCCAACTTTTTATACTCAGCTTTGGCTTCCTTTCTAAACTTGTTGGCTTTACTGCCATACAGAGGATCAGATTGTGGCAATGGAACCTTCATCGCATTTACTGGATGACCATTTTTGATCAACTCATAGTGTAAATGAGGACCTGTAGAACGTCCTGTATTACCACTTAAAGCAATACGTTGTCCCATCTTAATGCGATCTCCGACCTTAACTAAACGTTTACTCAAGTGTAAATAACGAGTGGTAAACTCACGGCCATGTTTAATCACAATATAGTTACCAGCAAGCGGGTGATAACGCGACTTCACAACAACACCATCACCAGATGCTAGTACAGGAGTACCAACAGGTACAGCAAAATCGGTACCGTTATGTGGTGAAATACGCCCAGTAATCGGGTGGCGTCTGTGAGGATTAAATGGCGAACTGATTCTGTAACGTTTCGCTGTTGGATAGCGTCTAAATGAACGATTTAAACTACGTCCATTTTGATCAAAGAATTGGTCATCCTCAAAACGTTGAATAAAATAGGTTTGACTGCCGTGTTTATAAAAGAATGCATTTACATCTCCCATATTGACCGGTTTACCATCAATAAATTCACGATCGAGAGAAATAGCAAACCGATCACCGCGGCTCGCTCCACTGCCTAAATTAAATTTCCACTGCAATGCTTTAACAACGGTTTTGATTTGTGTTGGAGATAAGCCTGCATTGCGTGCAGAATTGTAAAAACTTCCTGTTACTTTACCGTGTAAAATAACGGGTTTAATAACGCCTGCAATTTCAACAGCTTTATATTTATAGCCTTTTTTTGTAAGCGTAAATGTGTCCGTGGTCTTGCGATCACGAACAATACTGAAATCTTTAACTCGGCCATCACTGTCTAATGACCATTCCATCTGCTGACCCACTTTAAGATGCTGAATACTTTTATTTGCATCAATAAGAGCGTACATATCAGAGATAGGTAATCCATATTGAGAAAAAATAGACCCTAGCGTGTCACCAGAAGCTACTTTATGCTTATGCTCTTCATCTTTTACAGCTTCGAGCTCTTTGTCTAAATCATCTTTAGGTGCTTGAAATTCAGGATCTTGTGGATCCAAAACTACACCCAATGGTTCACTATTTTGTTCTGACAAAACCTCAATGTTATCGTGCGCCAAATCAATAGCGACTCGCTCACCAGATACAACTGGCGCACGATACGTTGATTTAGATGGCTGCCACATTAGAGCAGCCATAACTAGCAATGAGGTTGAGGCTAGTGCAATTTTATGCTGACGTGGTAACCCTTTTATTGAAGAAACCGCAACCTGATATAATTTCATTATTATTTAAGACACTTGGTAAAACTTTGTCCGAGTTGTTGTAAAAATCGAACATATCCCCCCTTGCCTGCCACAATACCTGTCGCCATCGGATCAAGGGTCCCTACTTTCACCTCGGTACCATTAACAACACTATCGACTACAGCTGGAGAAAACTGGGGTTCACTAAATACGCAGTAAGCTTGGTGATCTTGTAACGCCTGGCGAATATTCATAAGAGTCTTCGCTCCTGGTCGACGATCGGGCTCAACTGTAAAGTGTCCTAAATTTTTTAGTCCAAACTGCTCTTCAAAATAGCCATAGCCATCATGAAAAACGTAATAACCATGTCCCGCTAATGGTTTCAGCTCATTTGTAAGCTGTGTAATTGTCTGGTTAACCTCTGAGGTGAAACGAGAGAGGTTAGCCTCATACTGTTCTTTGTGCAATGGATCTTGCTTAACCAGTTGCTGAGTGATCACTTTTGCAACTTCAATAGCCTGTTTAGGGCCTAACCATACGTGAGGGTCAATTCCTTCATGATGATGCTCATGGTCATGATGATCATGTTCAGCATTTTCCATACCATCTTCATGGTGGTGCTCGTGCTCTTCATGTTCATCTTCTTCGCCATAATGACGGAAATCGATCCCTGCTTGTTCTGTTAGTGCAAGATTCTTACTGTTTCCTTGGAGTACTTTTTTAAGAAAAGATTCCAATTGAGGGCCAACCCAGATCACTAAATCTGCATTTTTTATCTTTTTTACGTCAGATGGGCGTAAAGCATAATCATGAGGAGATGTTCCAGCAGGTAATATTGCCTCGCTATGTGCAACACCTTCCGTAAGTTCACTCACAATAAGATTTAATGGTTGAACAGTTGTGACAACATTAAGTTCATGAGCTGTTGCTAAAGAAGAAAAAAGCATGGCGCTTGCGCCACAAAAAGAAAGTAAGCGTCTCATAAAAAAATCCAGTAAAATGTCTAGTTACGTATCAAGTTTTGATATGTTATATTATAACATCACCTGTTGGCAAATTCTTATTAAGCATCTTTTCCTATGACTACCTTAGTTGAATTACAATCAGTTATCGTCGCTATTCAAGAGCGAAATGTACTGGACAATATCTCGTTAAAAATCGAGCGAGGGCAAATTACAACACTTATCGGGCCAAATGGTGCAGGAAAATCGACGCTAGTAAAGATCATTACCGGATTGCGTAAACCAACATCGGGCAAAGTCATTCGCAAAAAAGGAATTAAAATTGGCTATGTTCCGCAAAAATTACGCCTTAATGATAGCCTACCTCTCTCTGTTGATCGGTTTATGCGTTTAGCGGGTAAATATACTGCAGAACAGCGAATTGACTCTTTAGCTCAAGTGGGTGGACAACATCTTATCCATAGCGATATGCATAATTTATCTGGTGGCGAAATGCAGCGGGTCTTGCTGGCAAGAGCTATTTTGCTCAATCCAGATTTATTAGTACTCGATGAACCGGTACAGGGCGTTGATGTTAACGGTCAAATTGAAATGTACCGCCTAATCCAAGAACTTCGTGATGTATTAAACTGTGCTATCTTAATGGTCTCCCACGATCTTCATTTGGTTATGGCAAAAACCGATCAAGTGATCTGCTTACAACATCATATATGTTGTTCAGGTACGCCTGATGCGGTTACAGCACATCCGTCTTATATCGCTTTATTTGGGGATCAAGTCGCTGTATATAAACATCAGCATAATCATGAACATGACCTTAATGGTCAAACCGTTTCATCTTGTTGCAATAACCATAAACATAACTAAGGCACAGCTTTATGCTTGAATTTCTACTTCCTGCGCTCGCAGCGGGCATCGGTATCGCCCTTATCGCAGGACCTTTAGGCTCATTTGTTGTATGGCGGAAAATGGCCTATTTTGGTGATACCCTCTCTCACGCATCGCTATTGGGTATCGCACTGGGATTTTTATTTAATATCAATCTCAATTTAGCACTAGTTATCTGCTGTTTAGCTTTAGCCGTTATTCTTGTGACACTGCAAAAGCAAAAACTGGTTGCAACCGATACATTACTGGGAATTTTAGCCCACAGTGC
Organism: Photobacterium damselae subsp. damselae; assembly: GCF_038086725.1. Lineage (NCBI taxonomy): Bacteria > Pseudomonadati > Pseudomonadota > Gammaproteobacteria > Vibrionales > Vibrionaceae > Photobacterium > Photobacterium damselae. The sequence continues at coordinate 1,096,636 of NZ_CP146970.1, read as the reverse complement.
TCTCTCACTTGGCTTAGTGGCAGTCAGCTTTTTAGATAACGTTCGTATCGATCTTATGGCTTATCTCTTTGGTGATCTACTGGCTGTTACAACAACCGATTTGTACTGGATCTATGGTGGCGGAGTCTTAGTTCTCGGGATGTTAGTTTGGTTGTGGCGACCACTGCTATCAATGACCATCAATGAAGAGATGGCACAAGTAGAAGGTATCAATGTTGATCTTATGCGTCTATTGCTGATGCTAATGGTTGGTCTGGTTATCGCAGTTGCGATGAAGTTTGTCGGTGCGTTGATTATTACATCACTACTTATTATACCAGCAGCAACGGCGCGTCGTTTTGCTCGCAGTCCAGAAATGATGGCTTGCCTTGCTTCTATTATTGGCGCTATCGCAGTCGTAGGTGGATTAATACTCTCTTGGCAATACGACACACCAGCGGGTCCATCTGTTGTTGTTTCAGCGGCAGCTCTCTTTGTTCTGAGCCAATTTAAAAAATCTGAACGCTAAATAAACCATTTAATTAAAAAGAAACCCGTTAAGCGATGATAACTTAACGGGTTTTATTTTATGAAAAATAGACAGCTCAACCGATGCTATTACTTGGGCATCACTTCACGTAAAACCAAACCAATATCAGCTAAACTTTTCACCGTACGTACACCTGCAGCTTCTAGAGCCGCAAATTTATCTTCTGCGGTTCCTTTTCCACCTGAGATAATTGCACCAGCATGCCCCATGCGTTTACCTGGAGGTGCCGTAACTCCTGCAATATAAGAGACAACAGGTTTTGTGATATGTTGTTTAATATAAGCTGCTGCATCTTCTTCGGCGGTACCGCCAATTTCACCAATCATGACAATGGCATCTGTTGCTGGATCTTGTTCAAACATCGCGAGGATATCGATAAAACTTGATCCCGGAATAGGATCACCGCCAATACCAACACACGTTGATTGACCGAACCCTTCATCTGTTGTCTGTTTAACCGCTTCATAGGTCAATGTCCCAGAACGAGACACAATACCCACATTACCCGCTTTATGAATATGACCTGGCATAATGCCAATCTTACACTCATCAGGAGTAATCACCCCCGGACAGTTAGGGCCAATCATGCGAACACCGGCCTGATCTAGACGTACTTTTACATCCAGCATATCTAAGGTTGGGATACCTTCGGTGATCGTAACAATAAGTTCAATGCCAGCATCAATGGCTTCTAAGATGGCATCTTTACAAAATGGCGCAGGAACATAAATAACGGTTGCCGTTGCGCCAGTTGCTTCAACAGCTTCTCGAACTGTATTAAAAACGGGTAAGCCTAAATGTGTGGAACCTCCTTTACCTGGTGAGACGCCCCCCACCATTTGAGTTCCATAAGCAATAGCTTGTTCAGAGTGAAATGTTCCTTGGCCTCCGGTAAAGCCTTGGCAAATAACTTTGGTGTCTTTATTGATAAGAATTGACATTATTTGCCCTCCGCTGCTTGAACCACTTTTTCGGCCGCTTCTGTTAGCGATGTTGCTGCAATAATATTTAATCCGCTCTCGGCCAATTTTGCCGCACCGAGCTCAGCATTATTCCCTTCAAGACGTACAACGACTGGAACTTTTACACCAACTTCAGCAATTGCACCAATAATACCCTCGGCAATCAGATCGCATCGGACGATACCACCAAAAATATTTACCAATACGGCTTTAACATTACTGTCTGAGAGAATAATTTTAAACGCTTCTGTTACACGCTCTTTGGTTGCACCACCGCCAACATCAAGGAAATTAGCAGGTTGTCCACCATGGAGGTTAACAATATCCATTGTCCCCATAGCAAGACCTGCACCATTTACCATACAGCCTATATTGCCATCGAGTGCTACGTAGTTAAGTTCCCATTGAGCGGCATGTGCTTCGCGCTCATCTTCTTGTGAGGGATCGTGCATTTCACGTAACTTAGGCTGACGGTACAAGGCGTTTGCATCAATATTGATCTTACCATCAAGACACAATAAGTTGCCGCCACCAGTAATAACTAACGGGTTAATCTCAAGAAGCGCCAAGTCATAATCTGTAAACATTTTACCTAGCCCTAAAAAGATCTGAGTAAATTGCTTAATTTGATCGCCAGTTAAACCCAACTTAAATGCTAATTCACGACCTTGATATGCTTGAGGACCAACAAGAGGATCAATTGCAGCTTTATGAATAAGCTCTGGAGTCTCTTCTGCAACTTTCTCAATTTCAACGCCGCCCTCTGTTGAGGCCATAAATACAATACGTTGAGAAGCGCGATCAACCACAGCTCCTAAGTACAACTCATTGGCGATATTTGATGCTGCTTCAACTAGAATTTTTGAGACAGGTTGCCCATTAGCATCTGTTTGATATGTGACTAAATGTTTACCTAGCCATTGCTGAGAAAATGTTTTGATGCCTTCTTTGGTTTCGTGTAACTCGACACCACCGGCTTTTCCTCGACCACCAGCATGAACCTGGCATTTTACAACCCATTTCTCACCACCAATTTTACCCGCAGCTTCTGCCGCTTTTTGTGGTGTACTACACGCGTAACCTTCTGGGACAGGCAGACCATATTCAGCGAACAGCTGCTTTGCCTGATATTCATGCAAATTCATAATGTTCTATCCATTGTTATCGGTCTCTTTATTGGGAGACTCGTTATTTCCATATAGCGTACTCTTTTGGTACACCTTCGTCATTCTCTGCTAGAAAAAAGCCAAACGTGAGCATGCGTTTGGCTTTATTTTATCCGTTAAACATCAAGGAGTAGACGCGTCGGATCCTCAAGCAGTTCTTTAATTGTTACTAAGAAACCGACTGACTCACGACCATCAACCAAACGATGATCATAAGACAGTGCCAAATACATCATTGGCAGTATTTCTACTTTACCATCAACCGCCATTGGACGATCTTGGATTTTATGCATACCCAAAATAGCCGCTTGTGGTGGGTTGATAATTGGCGTTGACATTAATGAACCAAACACACCACCGTTAGTAACGGTAAAGTTACCACCAGTGAGCTCATCCACTGTCAGTTTGCCATCGCGACCTTTAATCGCAAGATCTCGAATGCCCTTCTCAATTTCAGCCAAGCTCAATTTATCGCAGTCACGAAGCACTGGTGTCACTAAGCCGCGAGGGGTTGAAACCGCAATGCTAACATCAAAGAAGTTGTGATAAACAATGTCATCACCATCAATAGATGCATTCACTTCTGGATAACGTTTAAGCGCTTCCACAACCGCTTTAACATAGAAAGACATGAAACCTAAACGAATACCATGACGCTCTTCAAACACATCTTTGTACTGTTGGCGAATATTCATAATTGGCTTCATGTTAACTTCATTAAATGTCGTTAACATCGCCGTACTATTTTTAGCTTCAAGCAGACGCTCAGCAACACGTTTACGCAAACGAGTCATTGGTACGCGCTTTTCACTACGATGCGATAGAGGTGCTTCTTTTACTTCTACCGTCGTATTCACTACAGCAACTGGCTGCTGATTTTTCAAATAGTTATCAACATCTTCTCGCGTAATTCGTCCACCGACACCAGTACCTGGAACTTGTTTTGCTTCAAGGTTATGCTCGGCAAGTAGACGACGTACTGCGGGACTTAACGCTTCACTATTTTCTTCGCTTAATGCCGCTGTATTACGTTTATTTGGTGACGCTTCAGCACCTGCAGGCACATCAACTGTTGGCTCACCCGCTACTGCGTTTACTTTTAAGCGACCAATAAGTTGTTTGGTTAATACGGTTGTACCTTCATCTTCAATAATTGCTTCAAGTACACCACTTTCAGGCGCTGGTACTTCTAGTACAACTTTGTCCGTTTCGATATCAACTAGAACCTCATCGCGCTCAACCATATCACCAGGTTTTTTATGCCAAGTGGCTACCGTTGCATCTGCTACAGATTCAGGTAAATCGGGAACCAGAATTTCGATTGTCATATCGTGATTGTCCTTTTTGTTCCAGCTCTTACTAAAGCTCTTTTTGTTCGACAGTTAACGCATCTTCAACTAGCGCTTTCTGTTGTTTTAAGTGTACCGACATATAACCTACTGCAGGCGATGCAGATGCAGGGCGTCCCGCATAAGTCAGTTTAGCGCCAGCCGGAATTGCGGCATAAAAGTTATGTTGGCTACAGTACCACGCACCTTGGTTTTGTGGCTCTTCTTGGCACCAAACATAATCGGTTACATGAGCATAAGGAGCCAAAAGCTCTCTCACTAACTCCAATGGGAAAGGATATAGCTGCTCAATACGAATGATTGCAACATCCGTCTGTTCATTCTTACGACGTTGCTCTAGCAGATCGTAATACACTTTACCTGAACAAAAGACGACACGTTTTACTTGAGTTGGATCTAATGCATCCACCTCATCAATAGCTGCTTGGAATGTGCCATTAGCAAGTTCATCCATAGTCGAAATACATAATGGATGACGCAATAACGATTTAGGCGACATAACAATCAGCGGACGACGCATTGGGCGAAGTACTTGCTGACGCAGCATGTGATAAACCTGAGCCGGTGTCGATGGCACCATCACTTGCATGTTTTGCTCAGCACACAGCTGTAAATAGCGTTCTAAACGGGCAGATGAGTGTTCCGGACCTTGACCTTCATAGCCATGAGGTAACAGCATGGTTAAGCCGCACATACGACCCCACTTCTGCTCGCCTGAGCTAATAAATTGATCAATAACAACCTGCGCACCATTGGCAAAGTCACCAAACTGCGCTTCCCAAATAGTCAAACCACGAGGTTCTGTCGTCGCATAGCCATACTCAAAGGCAAGTACGGATTCTTCTGATAATACCGAATCGAATACTTCAAATGCACCTTGCTTATCATGCAAATGCGCTAATGGTACATAGATACTGGCATCATTTTGATTATGTAGAACTGAATGACGATGGAAGAAAGTACCACGACCAGAATCTTGACCAGTAATACGAACTCGACGCCCATCATCAACTAAGGTTGCATAAGCTAAGGTTTCTGCCATGCCCCAATCAACTGGCTTTTCGCCTGCAATCATTGCTAAGCGATCGTTATAAAGCTTATCAACACGGCTATGCAGTTTATGGCTTTCAGGATACTGACATAAGCGAGTCCCTAAATCGGTTAACCGCTTAATATCAACTTTGCTATTCCACTCAGTGGTCCAATCGTGGCCTAAATAGGGAGCCCAATCCACCGATTGCAGCTTCATTGGTCGCCACTCTTTCACCACACACTCACCACGGTCAAGCGCATCACGATACTCATTAACCAGTTCAGTTGCGGTATCTAAACCAAAGACACCTTGCTCGGTTAAGTAATCGGCATAAAGCTTACGTGGCGTTGGATGCTTTTTGATCTTTTGGTACATCAGAGGCTGAGTTGCATTTGGCTCATCAGCTTCATTATGACCATGACGGCGATAACAAACCAAATCAATCACGACATCGCGCTTGAACTCATGGCGGAAATCAAATGCTAAGCGTGTAACAAAAGCAACGGCTTCAGGATCATCGGCATTTACATGGAAGATTGGAGCCTGAACCATCTTGGCAATATCGGTACAATATTCGGTTGAACGCGTATCGTGCGGATTTGATGTTGTAAAACCAATTTGGTTATTCACAACAATACGAACTGTACCACCCACTCGATAACCACGAGCCTGTGACATATTGAAAGTTTCAGCAACCACACCTTGACCTGCAATCGCAGAATCGCCGTGAATAGTAATTGGTAATACTTTGCTTCCTTGATGATCCCCTAGGCGGTCTTGACGAGCACGAACTGACCCTACGACCACAGGGTTTACAATTTCAAGGTGAGATGGGTTAAATGCCAAAGCTAAGTGAACATCACCACCAGGCGTTGCAAAATCGGCGGAGAAACCTTGATGGTATTTCACATCTCCGGTACCCCAACTTTCACCATGCTTACCTGCAAATTCGTCAAATAAGTCCTGTGGTTTTTTACCCAACACGTTAACCAACATATTGAGTCGACCACGGTGGGCCATACCAACAACAACTTCTCGAACACCTTGGCTTCCCGCATGGCGAATCAACTCTTTCACCATAGGGATTAGAGCATCACCACCTTCAAGCGAGAAGCGTTTAGCTCCTGGGAATTTAGCGCCAAGGTAACGCTCCAAACCTTCAGCAGCGGTCAATTCTTCAAGAAAACACTTTTGCTCATCTTGACTGAACTCATCATGCCCCAACACAGATTCCAAACGCTGTTGAATCCAACGTTTTTCTTCTGTATCAGTAATATGCATGTACTCAGCACCAATGGAACCACAATAGGTCTGTTTTAGCGCTTCATAGATTTCAGAAAGCTTCATGGTTTCTTGGCCAACGGCAAAGGAGCCCACATTGAAACTTTGATCGAAATCTTCTTCCGTTAAATTATGAAACTCAGGAGCAAGATCAGGCACACGCTCTTGTTGCCACAATCCTAATGGATCGAGGTTTGCGTGTTGATGTCCACGGAAACGGTATGCGTTGATTAACTGCAACACTTTTACCTGTTTCGCATCTTCATCCGGATCTGTCACGGTAGTACTTAAAAAAGTTGTTTCTTTAGCAAGTCGACGGAAGTAGTCTCGAACGCGGGAGTGTGGTTGTTCTACCGTTGTTTGATTAACAACAGGTAGCGCATCAAACACATTTCGCCACTGTTCATCGACTAACTCTGGATCGCTAAGATACAACTCGTAGAGATCTTCTACATAAGCCGCATTGGCGCCAGCTAAATGAGAAGACTCCAACCAGGCCTTCATCACGCCATTCTGCATTGTTTTCCCTTAACCACTAGTTATCGCAACGCCTCGGTCTGTGCCGAGATAAAAGCTGACCATCTGTTGCAGGCCAGCATATCGATAATTCTTATCTTTCAATATGATTGGCAAAAATCATATCACTATCATGCCATAATATTTCTAAACCCTATACTGCTCTCTTTAACAGCATAGATTTTATGTGACCTATCGCTTTTGTGGGGTTTAATCCCTTAGGACAAACATTTACACAGTTCATTATGCCATGGCAACGAAAAACGCTAAACGCATCATCCAATTCCGATAATCTTTCATCAGTTGCTGTATCTCGACTATCGATTAACCAGCGATATGCTGCCAATAATCCCGCAGGACCGATAAATTTATCAGGATTCCACCAAAAAGAAGGACAAGATGTTGAGCAACACGCACACATAATGCATTCGTACAATCCATCTAAATGCGCTCGTTCTTCTGGAGATTGCAAATGCTCTCGAGCAGGAGGGATCCCCTCATTCATCAGAAACGGTTTAACTTTGGCATAATTACTGTAAAACTGTTCCATATCAATAATTAAGTCTCGAATAACCGGCAATCCTGGTAATGGACGAATAACAATTGTACTTTGCGTCATTAAAGTCGACAGTGGCGTAATGCAAGCAAGCCCATTCTTTCCGTTCATATTGATGCCGTCAGAACCACAAACCCCTTCTCGGCACGAACGGCGAAAAGCAATACTTGGGTCCTGCTCTTTTAATAGAATTAATGCATCAAGCACCATCATATCGGTTCCTTCTGGTACATCCAGTGTGTAACCTTTCATATGCGGTGCATCATCAATATCAGGGTTGTAACGATAGATAGAAAAATTCAGTTTCATCTCTCTACCCTCCCTTAATATGAACGAACTTTTGGTGGAAATGCTTCACGATGAATTGGCGTCATATTTACCGCGCGCTGAGACATCGATTCTGTCTCAGGATTATAAATGGTATGACAGAGCCAATTTTCATCATCTCGCTCAGGGAAATCAAAACGAGCATGAGCTCCTCGACTTTCTGTACGATAATTTGCAGCCACAGCGGTAGCCATTGCTGTTTCCATCAAGTTGTCTAATTCTAAGCATTCAATTCGCTGAGTATTAAATTCAGTCGATGTATCATCAAGACGAGCTTCGTTTAAGCGTTCTCTAATCTGTTTTAACTCTTTGAGCCCTTCAGCCATTGCTTCCCCTTCTCTAAAAACAGAGAAGCTATTTTGCATGCACGTTTGCAGATCTTTGCGAATCTGAACTGGGTCTTCACCTTGTTGGGTCCGATTCCAACGGTTTAATCGACTTAACGATGCTTCAATATCAGAGTCGGTAGCAGGGCGAGCTTCTGTTTGAGCCAGCAAGGTTTCGCCTAAATGCAGCCCTGTTGCACGACCAAACACCACCAAATCAAGTAGTGAGTTACCACCTAATCGATTCGCGCCATGAACCGAGACAGATGCGATTTCACCACAAGCAAATAGCCCTTGAACATCAACATCTTGCCCCGATGCATTTTGCTTAATGGCTTGTCCTGATACTTGGGTCGGAATGCCTCCCATCATATAATGACAGGTAGGAATCACAGGAATCGGCTCTTTAACTGGGTCAACATGAGCAAAGGTTCGCGATAATTCACAAATACCGGGTAAACGCGACTCCAAAACTTCCTTACCTAAGTGATCAAGTTTCAACTTAATATGCGGTCCCCATGGGCCATCACAGCCTCGACCTTCTCGAATTTCAACCATCATAGAACGGGCGACGACATCACGACCTGCAAGATCTTTTGCGTTAGGTGCATAACGCTCCATAAAGCGCTCACCATCTTTATTGAGCAGGTAACCACCCTCACCGCGACAGCCTTCTGTAACTAACACTCCAGCCCCTGCGATACCAGTTGGGTGAAATTGCCACATTTCCATATCCTGCATAGGGACACCAGCTCGCAATGCCATACCAACACCGTCACCTGTATTAATATGAGCATTGGTTGTTGAAGCGTAAATACGACCCGCGCCTCCAGTTGCTAAAATGGTAGCCTTTGATTTGAAATAGCAAATCTCACCGGTTTCCATACAAAGAGCAGTACAGCCTAAAATGGCACCATCTTGATTTTTAACCAGATCAAGCGCATACCATTCTGAAAAAATTGTTGTTTTATGTTTAATATTTTGCTGATACAAGGTATGAAGTAAGGCGTGGCCGGTACGATCCGCGGCGGCTGCTGTACGAGCTGCTTGCTCACCGCCAAACTCTTTGGATTGGCCACCAAATGGACGTTGATAAATAGTCCCATTATCAAAACGAGAAAATGGTAATCCCATCTTCTCAAGCTCAATGACTGATTTGGGCCCATTTAAACACATATACTCAATGGCATTTTGATCACCAATGTAATCAGAACCTTTTACCGTATCGTACATATGCCATTGCCAGTTATCAGGATGAGAGTTTCCTAATGCAACAGTGATCCCGCCTTGAGCTGAAACGGTATGAGAACGTGTCGGAAACACTTTTGATAATAAAGCGCACTTTAAACCTTGCTCTGATATCTGAAGGGCTGCTCGCATACCCGCTCCCCCAGCACCAATCACAACAGCATCAAATTCACGAACTGAGATACTCACTTACACACCCCACACAATAAAAAATCCAGAAAACAGGTACACCAGCAGTAGAGCAATCACAAAAAACTGCAATCCAGCCCTTAATCCGGCAGGTTTAATGTAGTCAGTCAATACTTGCCAGATCCCAATCCAGCCATGAATTAAAATGGAAAAAAGAGCTAGCATAGTGAAAACTTTTGTTGATAAAGCGCCCCAAAATTCGAGCCAAACAGCATAGGTAATGGGAGGACCAAATAACAAAAATCCAACTAGATACAGTGTGTAGAGGGTTAATATCAAGGCAGTTGCACGGACTAATATAAAATCATGTACGCCGTTACGGCCAAAACTTGAAACTTTACTTACCATACAATCACCACTGCAATTAATGACAAGACAGCTGTTACTGCAAAGCCAACTTTTGCACTGGCAATTCCCGCAGACATTTCTTCACCAAATCCCATATCCATCACAAGATGACGAATACCTAGCACAAGGTGATAAAACAGCGCAGTAAGAATTCCCCATAGAATAAATTTCACCAAAAAGCCATCAACTATCTGGCTTGCTGAAGTAAATCCTGCAGGAGAAGATAACGAAACGTTGAGTAGCCACAGCAAAATAGCGATGGCAACAAAGGTAATTACACCGCTAACACGATGCAATATAGAGGCGATGGCCGTTATAGGAAAACGGATCGTCTGTAGGTCGAGGTTGACTGGTCTGACTTTCTTTACTTTCACTTTCTGCTCACTCAGCTCCATTGAGCTTTTTATAGTAATAAAAAACCTCTGGAATGAACGCCTGAGCCGAAAACATAAGAGTAACAAAAATGCAACCTAAACAAGGTATTCTTTAATGAAAACAGAAGTATCTTGCTGGCCTAAGTTACTTATTTTGTTGAAAACTTAGGTTACTTGCTCTGGCTTGAGCTTACCAGAGATCTACCGCGAGTATACAATCTGTAACATTTAAAAACAATTCTTGTTACATGACCTCAAACACATTTCACAATAAAACTTACTTAAAAGTTAAAACTTATAAACAAGCGCACACATAGACGCACAAAAATTGACAATTAGCTCTCTCAGCGGTACAACAAATGTACATCCGTGTGGATTTAGGATTATAAAAAGCAAAGGAGATTGTTATGGCAGATAAGAAAGCTACTCTTCATATTGAAGGGCAGGCACCAATTGAACTGCCGATTATTGAGGGAACTCAAGGTCCTGCTGTTATTGACGTTCGAACATTAGGTGCTAACGGTTATTTTACATTTGACCCAGGTTTTCTAGCTACTGCCTCATGTGAATCTCAAATTACATATATCGATGGCGACAACGGTATTTTGCTACACCGTGGCTTTCCAATTGATCAGCTAGCCAATCATGCTGACTATTTAGAAGTCTGCTACATTTTGATATACGGTGAAGTCCCTACACGAGCAGAATACGAAAAGTTCCGAACTACGGTAACTCGTCATACGATGGTGCATGAGCAAATTGCTAGTTTCTTCCATGGTTTTAGACGTGACGCCCACCCAATGGCCGTTATGTGTGGTGTGGTTGGCGCTTTAGCTGCCTTCTATCACGATGCCTTAGATATCAATAACGACTACCACCGAGAAGTCACAGCATTCCGCCTCCTATCAAAAATGCCAACCTTGGCGGCAATGTGTTACAAGTACTCAATCGGTCAACCGTTTATCTATCCGCGTAATGATCTTGATTACGCCGAAAACTTTTTACATATGATGTTTGCAACGCCGTGTGAGGAATATGAAGTTAGCCCTGTGGTTGGCCGTGCGTTAGATAAAATCTTTATTCTTCACGCCGATCATGAACAAAACGCATCAACTTCAACAGTACGTCTAGCCGGCTCTTCTGGTGCAAACCCATTTGCTTGTATTGCTGCAGGTATTGCATCTCTCTGGGGACCTGCTCATGGTGGGGCAAATGAAGCCTGTCTCAAGATGTTAGAAGAAATTGGTAGCGTAGATAATATTCCAGAATTTATTGAGCGCGCCAAAGATAAAGATGATCCATTCCGCTTAATGGGCTTTGGTCATCGTGTTTACAAGAATTATGACCCACGAGCGACAGTAATGCGTGAAGCGTGTCATGATGTACTCAATGAGCTTAATATTGATGATCCACTACTGGATGTGGCGATGGAGCTTGAGCGTATTGCGCTTTCTGATGAATACTTTGTAGAGAAAAAACTGTATCCAAATGTTGATTTCTACTCAGGTATTATTCTAAAAGCCATTGGTATTCCAGTTTCTATGTTTACGGTTATTTTTGCAATGTCACGCACCATTGGCTGGATTGCTCACTGGAATGAAATGCATGGTGATCCAACCAACCGTATCGGCCGACCTCGTCAGCTTTATACTGGCGAAGATCAACGTGAGTTTAGTCCAATGCATGAACGTGAGTAGCGAGTAGCGAAAGATTACAGCTAGCTCTAAATAAATAGAAAAACAAAGCCTAGGAACTGGATAATTTCTTAGGCTTTTTCCGTTAATTATTACACTGGATTATTCACATCAATAAACTGAACATCAAAACCATGCTCTTGCGCCAGCCACTCACCCAGTGCTTTCACACCATAACGCTCGGTGGCATGGTGGCCTGCGGCAAAGTAATCAATGCCCATTTCACGAGCGGTATGAGTTGTACGTTCTGATACTTCACCAGAGATAAAAGCGTCAATTCCTTGCGAGGCCGCCAGCTCAATATAGTCTTGACCACCACCAGTACACCACCCAACCGTTTTAATCAATTGTGATTGGTTACCACTAATATAAAGAGGCTCACGCTGCAATGTCATCGCGATACGAGCGGCAAATTCACTGGCTTCAAGCGGTTGTTCTAATTCGCCATAAAGTGCAATTGAGCGAGGATTATCCTGCTCTAAGCCACCAATAATATCAATGCCAAGTAATTGAGCTAACTTAACATTATTACCAACTTGCGGATGTACATCGAGAGGTAAATGATATGCGTATAGATTGATGCCATTTTCAATCAGCGCTTTGATACGGCGATACTTCATACCACGAAGAGGAGCAGGCTCTCCTTTCCAGAAAAAACCATGATGGACCAATAAGGCATCGGCATTCTCTGCAATCGCCAGATCGATCAATTCCTGACAAGCAGTAACGCCTGTAACAATCTTTTTAATTTCTGACTTGCCTTCGACTTGAAGACCATTTGGGCAGTAATCATTAATTAATTGAGGAGAAAGGAAATCATTCAGTAGACGTTCTAATTGGATGTTATTCATGATCAATCCTAAATATTAAGTAACAGATTAATCATACTGGTTTACACAATAAAATACAGTATCAACTAAGACAAACCATCCAAGCAAAAAGATAAAGCCACATTTATACTCAAGTAACTTCAATATACCCAAGTAACTTCAAGATAGATGTGGCTATAACCGTTATAACTGGTAGTCGATATTAGTAGAGCTCACTTGCGCCATGCTCTGATAATTTTAACCACACAGGCTTCGTACTGGTTTTTACCCAATAACGGTGCAAATAACTGTAGAATCGTGAGCGTCGGGAATGAGATAGACACGCCATTACAGGAAATGAAACAATACCTGCAACAAGAACAAAAATTCGGCGTAAAATAATATTCACAATAGAAAATGGCGTAAACATTGTATTCCCCTCAACTGGTCTAACCTCCAATTACTGTAATGGAATGCGTGTATTATTACTACAGATTTTTGCTGAAAATAGCGCCTATCTGTGCAAAAATTCTTTACGAGAATGAAATAATGTCATTAATAAACAATATTGAAAATTCAATTCAGAAGTTCGATACGGATATTCGGGCAGTAATGGCGCTCCCCTCTCTGTTATCAGACCACGTCAATTATGTTGATAACCAGTGGCTAAAGCATTTTTTCCAAACGGCAGTAAAACCAACATGGAGTAGATATGAAGGAAATCGGAGACTGGGGTTTTATTATCAATGGTTGTGGCGTCAATTCATCTTGGCTCACCCTCAATATGAACTCATTGCCGAAGAAATTCAGATATATCAAGATAAACAGACACTTGGAGCTATCGATTTTCTAGTTCGAGAAAAACAAACCCAGCAAATTGAGCATTGGGAAGTGGCTATTAAATTTTATCTACAGCATAAAGCACAGTGGCTCGGTCCAAATGCAAATGATCAGCTAGAGAAAAAAACAGCACGAATGGTATCTCACCAATTGCTACTGACTGAACAACCGGCTTATCAACAGCAATGGCAAACTCAATTTGGGCAACCAGAGGTTAAGCGTCTTATTATGCAGGGTCGACTCTTTACCTCAAAATCAACGCAAATCAAAGCACCAGATATCAACCCTAATTGTGCCAAAGGGCTCTGGTGTTTTGCCGAACATGCTCCTGCTCATTTACGCTTTTTTGATAAATCAGAGTGGCTTTCACCTCCGCGATATCAAGCCCTAAAACCTCAAAGCAACCATAATCCACTCACCCATCCAACTCAGGCGATAGATGAAAACAATCAAATTTGGTTTGTTATGCCCTCATACTGGCCAAACTCAAAACCATAGCGTGATATTTGTTTATTCAACTACAAGGCCATCTGTTGTAACAGTTATAAAAAAATACCCCAGCAGCTCTTAACTACTGGGGTATTAAATAGATATCTTTTACCTAAGATTACGGCAAATTAAAGACCTGCGTCAGTAAATACCTTGCTAACAATCTCTTGTGCTTCTTTTTCGATAAGGGCTAGGTGCTCTTTACCTTTAAAGCTTTCACAGTAGATTTTGTAGATATCTTCAGTACCTGATGGGCGAGCTGCAAACCAACCATTTTCAGTCGTCACTTTAAGACCACCGATAGCAGCGCCATTACCAGGAGCATGAGTTAAACGCGCAGTAATTACGTCTCCAGCTAATGTTTCAGCAGCAACCATTTCTGGTGATAGCTTACTCAATACCGCTTTTTGTTGTTTGTTTGCTACAGCTTGCAGACGGCTATACTCAGAAGCGCCATGTTTAGCCGCTAATTCTTCATAGTATTGCTGTGGGTTCTTACCTGTTACCGCTGTGATTTCGGCTGCTAATAGGCACAGTAAAATACCGTCTTTATCTGTTGACCAAGGTGTACCATCCATACGTAGGAACGATGCCCCGGCACTCTCTTCGCCACCAAAGCCAAGTTCACCAGAGTACAATCCATCAACAAACCACTTAAAGCCTACTGGTACTTCACATAAAGTACGACCAAGATCTGCAACCACACGGTCAATCAACGCACTTGATACCAATGTTTTACCAACAGCAACACCATCAGCCCACTGAGCACGATGACGGTATAGGTAATCAATACACACTGCTAAATAGTGGTTTGGATTCATTAAACCTGCTGGTGTCACAATACCATGACGGTCATAATCAGGGTCGTTACCAAAAGCAAGATCATACTTGTCTTTATACTCAAGCAAACCGGCCATCGCATATGGCGATGAGCAGTCCATACGAATCACACCATCTTTGTCTAATGACATAAAACGGAATGATGGATCAATCGACTCATCAACTAACGTGATGTTTAGATTGTAGTGTTTTGCAATTTCACGCCAGTATTCAATACCCGAACCACCTAGAGGATCCACACCAATAGTTAAGTTCGCATTTTGAATTGCAGCCATATCGACTACATTGACAAGATCTTCAACATAAGGCGTAACCAAATCACGCTCTTCTACTAAATCACTGGCTAGCGCTTGTTCAATAGCAATACGCTTCACAGCTTGCATACCACCAGCAATAATTTCGTTTGCTCGTGATTCAATCGCCGTTGTCAATTCGCCTTCAGCAGGACCACCATGTACAGGGTTATATTTAATACCGCCATCTTGAGGTGGGTTATGAGAAGGTGTAATAACAATACCATCAGCTTTTTCTGCCGATGCTTTGTTGTGACATAGAATGGAATGAGATACACCCGGTGTTGGTGTGTAGCCATTGTCTTTCTGAACAATAACCTTAACGCCATTAGCAACCAGTACTTCAAGGGTAGAGATAAATGCAGGTTCAGATAATGCGTGAGTATCTTTACCTAAGAAAAGAGGACCTGTCACGCCATGTGCTTGACGAACCTCTGCTACCGCTTGAGCGATTGCCCAAATATGGTGTTGGTTGAATGTTCCTTTATTGGCTGTACCGCGGTGGCCCGAAGTACCAAATTCTACTTTCTGTGCCGCATTATCAGCACTTGGTTCAATCAGAAAGTAGTTTGCAACTAACGCAGGGATATTAATCAAATCACTTTGTTGTGCACGCTGACCTGCTCGATCATGAATAGCCATATAATTAACGAGTCCTTGTGAAATAAAAAAGGAGGGCTAAAAGCCCCCATTAAATCTCGCCGCAAACTTTATCAACGATGTCTTGAGCAAAGCCCATTTTAACCATGAGTTGGTCAATCATCTGGCGTTTACGGTCGGTATTGGTATTGGTGATCACCCAAAATGGTGTGCCAGCAATAGCTTTTGGTTTTGTAGTTTTACCACTCGCCAGTAATGTTGCTTCATCTTCAGCAAAATAAACACGAGTACGACCTTTGATGGCTGCCGCTTCTGTAAAACCTTTAGAATCGATTCGATAAAGGGACGACAGAATCAACATAAAGCGACCAATGGCCTTTTCCTGTGCGGCAAATTCATCAGAAATCAGTAGTGATCGCATTTCTTTTACACGATCTAACTGGGGTTCATTTCCTGCGTCTTTGCTTACTACAATACCACGAGGACGTACAGGCATAACCACTTCAGGTTGTGGCTGGTACTGAGTATCAGGCATCATAAGCAAGCGACGTAAGATATCAGATGCACTTTCACCGATATGTTGA
This sequence comes from Photobacterium damselae subsp. damselae, assembly GCF_038086725.1. NCBI lineage: Bacteria > Pseudomonadati > Pseudomonadota > Gammaproteobacteria > Vibrionales > Vibrionaceae > Photobacterium > Photobacterium damselae. The sequence goes on along the minus strand of NZ_CP146970.1, from coordinate 1,080,283 downwards.
GTTTGACTCGCAATAAAACGGTATAGCTCTTCGTCTACCTCAATAGTTTTCATCGTTGTCTTCATTATCGTTCCGTTTAAAATCTCATGCGATTATAACCTGATCCGAGGTTATACTCTACGGTAAATACCATAACAAATAAGAGAAAATTGTCAGTGAAGTTACATTACCACGCAATTGGGGATGGTTACCCGATCATTTTGATCCACGGTTTATTTGGCAGTGGCGATAACTTAGGTTTAATTTCTAGGGCATTGAAAGATAAATATAAAGTGATTAACGTTGATCTACGCAATCACGGTTTATCGCCTCATAGTGATCAGTTTACTTATCAGCAAATGGCGCAAGATGTACTCGATATGATCGATGAATTATCAATCGATCATTTTGCAGTAATCGGACATTCAATGGGTGGAAAAGTCGCCATGTCGCTTACAGAATTGGCATCTGATCGCATTGATCATTTGGTTGTTCTTGATATTGCACCTGTTGCGTATAGTGAACATCGTCACCAAAATGTCTTTGCTGGTTTACGTGAAGTCAGTAACCACATAATCTTAAATCGAAAAGAAGCAGAACAGTATTTAGCGCTTCATGTTCAAGATCCCGGTGTTCGTCAATTTCTGCTCAAATCTCTCACAAAAACAGAGAACGGCTATCAATGGCGTTTTAATGTTGAAGGCCTAATTGCAAATTACCAAACTATTATGGGTTGGCACGACATTACCCCATTTACGGGTAAAACGTTATTTATGAAAGGGCAAGACTCCGAATACATCACACCAGATTATCGAGAGGCTATTATGAGACAGTTTCCGAACGCAAAAGCTCATTTGGTTGCAAATACTGGACACTGGCTTCATGCGGAAAAACCGGAAACCGTCAATCGGGTGATTGAGCAGTTTTTGCAAAAATAACGGGCTAGAAAGACAAGCAAGAGACCGTGAATTGATCTGCAACTCTATGATATAGTGATCCCATTCGAGCTGCGTAAGGATTCGTTATGCTTTATGAGTACATGGATTTACTCGAATCAATCGGATTGGACCTCTTATTTGCCGCTATTTTCTTTTTTATTGGTATGGCAATTAAGGATGTTTTAAAGCAAGGCAAGGTTCCCCCTTTTGGCCGCCGTATTGTCTGGTTAGTGCTATTTTTAGGATGTGCGGGATTTATCTCCAAAGGGATTATTCAACTTAGTTGGGAAGGATCTGGCCTTGGCTAAAATTGCTCGAACAATGAGCAATCAAACGACAAAAGGATCTGCTGCCAGCAAAAAGTATTCAGTTTGTGCAGCAGAAACGATTATCATTGGTACAACATTGAATTCAGCCGTCTTTGTGTACGGTTAAACTACAACAATACAGGTAATCTTTACTATGGCGAGTGTAGGACTCTTCTTCGGTAGCGACACAGGTAATACTGAAGCTGTTGCTAAAATGATCCAGAAGCAACTAAGTGACAAACTGGTTGAGGTTAAAGATATTGCGAAAAGCAGCAAAGAAGACATCGATAACTTTGATCTGCTTATTCTTGGTATCCCAACTTGGTACTACGGTGAAGCTCAATGTGACTGGGATGACTTCTTCCCAGAACTAGAGCAAATCGACTTCTCAACTAAGCTTGTTGCTATCTTTGGCTGTGGCGACCAAGAAGATTACGCAGAATACTTCTGTGATGCGATGGGCACTATCCGTGAAATCGTAGAAGGCCGTGGCGCAACAGTAGTAGGTAACTTCTCAACAGAAGGCTTTGAGTTTGAAGCTTCAAAAGCACTGGTTGATGATAACCACTTTGTTGGTCTATGTGTTGATGAAGACCGTCAACCTGAACTGACTGAACAGCGTGTGACCCAGTGGGTTAATCAGCTAATGGACGAAATGTGTCTATCTGAGTTAATGGACTAATATTCTCCATTCTCAAACCAAGCGCACTAGAGCAAATCAGTGCGCTTTTTTATTATCAATTCTTCTTGATACAACGCACTTCGCCAACATCTACTCTATCCATATCCATTTTGATCTACCGATGTTCAGGCTTCTTACGGACATACAGCGTTCGTTTAACCGTCGAAACCACTTCACCTGCGGCATTATGAACATGAACCACAAACTCAGGGAAATATTTATCACCCTGCTCTGTTGCCTTTTTTATTGCTTCAACACAGCTATCAGAAATAACAAAGTCAGCAAACAGATCACTACAGCCTGGGCGGATAAAATTAATATCGGCCTGTTTATCCCAAACGTAATAGTTAGGGCCTAAGATACCCATAAGCATAAGCGAATAGACAGGATCGGTTAGGGAAAATATACTTCCACCATACTGAGAACGATTGGCATTTTTATTCCACCAGCGCAATTTAAGTTTCATCTTAACAGAGCGGAAATCATCACTGATTGCGACTATCTTAATGCCTGAGCCCCAAAATGGTGGCCATAGATTTAAAGCCAGTTTTACGATGCTGGGTTTATAGTAATTCATTGTGATCCACTCCCTGTCGCACAATGTAAAACATGATACATCCTGATAACAATTAAGCAAACTTCAGAAAATCTACCCAGAACACAGATTAGTTGCTTTTTGAGGTTTAATGTTATCTTATGGTCACTTATAATAAACATTAATGAGAAAGACTACTGCTTCTATTTCGCAGCTAGCCCATAGGAAACTCGAATGTCAGATAATAATCACGCGCTTAAGCAAGCAGGCTTGAAAATTACACTACCTCGTTTGAAGATCTTAGAAGTTCTTCAACAACCAGAGTGTCAACACATTAGTGCGGAAGACCTTTACAAAAAGCTGATTGATATCGGCGAAGAAATTGGTTTAGCGACCGTATACCGTGTTTTGAACCAATTTGATGATGCTGGCATTGTGACTCGCCATCATTTTGAAGGTGGTAAATCTGTGTTCGAACTAGCAACACAACACCATCATGATCACCTTGTTTGTTTAGATTGTGGCAAAGTAATTGAATTCTCTGATGAGCTTATTGAGCGTCGTCAGAAAGAGATCGCAGCACAATACAATGTCGACTTGACTAATCATAGCCTGTATCTATATGGCCACTGTGCAAACGGTGATTGCTGTAAAGACGAGAGCCTGCACGATCAGAAATAATCTACTGCTTTCATAATTCAATAACTAAAGCCAAAAGCTATGCGCTCAACATAGTAAGAAAGAAAGTAGATTCACCTCAAGGACCAGCCTAATTATCGGCTGGTTTTTTATTATCGATCCACAGTCCTAACGCAGCTAGCACCTCTAATAACGGTACTGACTAATCCAATTCTTGTTGTAAAATCCTAGATTTTAAGTATCCAAAAGTTTTGAGTACAAAAAAAGGTGAAGCCAAAGCCCCACCTTCATAATTTATGCTCACTTAAGTGATAAACGATTACTCGTCAGCAATTTTAGCCCAAGTATCACGTAAGCCTACAGTACGGTTAAATACTAGCTTATCTGCACTTGAATCTTTGCTATCTGCACAGAAGTAACCTAGACGTTCAAACTGGTATGCTTGTTCTGCTTGTGCATTAACAAGAGCTGGCTCAACAAAGCCATTCATCACAGTTAGAGATTCTGGGTTAATTACAGAGACAAAATCTTCTGCAGCACCAGGATTTGGTACGGTAAATAGACGGTCGTATAGACGAATTTCAGCAGGTACAGATTGATCTGCAGATACCCAGTGAATTACACCTTTTACTTTGCGACCATCAGCAGGGTTCTTACCTAAAGTCTCATTATCATAAGTACAGTAGATAGTAGTGATATTACCTGCTTCGTCTTTTTCTACGCGCTCAGCTTTAATCACATAAGCACCGCGAAGACGTACTTCTTTACCAAGAACTAGACGCTTGTACTTCTTGTTTGCTTCTTCACGGAAGTCTTCACGCTCAATGTAAACTTCACGAGTAAATGGCACTTCACGGCTACCCATCTCAGGTTTATTTGGATGGTTTGCAATGTTTAGAGTCTCAGCTTCGCCATCGAAGTTTTCGATAACAATTTTAACTGGATCTAGTACAGCCATTGCACGTGGTGCATTTTCGTTTAGATCTTCACGGATACACGCTTCAAGAGAGCTCATCTCAATGGTGTTATCTTGCTTAGTCACACCAATTCGCTTACAGAACTCACGAATAGAGCCAGCAGTATAACCACGACGACGTAGGCCTGAAATAGTCGGCATACGTGGGTCATCCCAACCGTTAACCAATTTATCGGTTACCAGCTGGTTTAGCTTACGCTTAGACATCACTGTGTATTCTAGATTTAGACGACTGAACTCATACTGATGAGGGGTACAGTCGATAGTAATATTCTCTAGAACCCAATCGTATAGACGACGGTTATCCATAAACTCTAGCGTACAGATAGAGTGAGTAATGCCTTCTAACGCATCAGAAATACAGTGAGTAAAGTCGTACATTGGGTAAATGCACCACTTATCACCTGTCTGATGGTGTGTCGCAAAACGAACACGGTATAGAACAGGATCGCGCATAACCATAAATGGAGATGCCATATCGATCTTCGCACGAAGACACATTTTACCTTCTTCTACTTCACCATTTTTCATTTTGGCAAATAGTTCAAGGTTCTCTTCTACGCTACGATCGCGGTATGGGCTATGCTTACCTGGCTCGGTAAGTGTACCGCGGTATTCGCGCATCTGCTCAGGACTTAGCTCATCAACATACGCTAAGCCTTTATTAATTAATTCAATAGCAAACCCGTGTAGCTTATCGAAGTAGTTCGATGAATAGCAAATCTCACCGCTCCACTGAAAGCCCAACCAGTTAACATCGTTCTTAATAGACTCAACGTATTCGATGTCTTCTTTCTCAGGGTTTGTATCGTCGAAACGTAAGTTACATTGACCCTGATAGTCCTGAGCGATACCGAAGTTCAAACAAATAGATTTAGCATGACCGATATGCAGATAACCATTTGGCTCTGGTGGGAATCGGGTATGAACGCTTGTATGTTTGCCACTTGCTAAATCCGCATCGATAATTTGGCGGATAAAGTTAGTTGGACGAGCTTCAGTTCCACTCATCAATAATACCTCGTGTGCTTACAGGATTTTTAATTCAGCCTATGATCCACAAATATGACTCACGACTCAACAAATAGTGTGCATTGTTTTGCGATATGAACAAAAAAACCTCGCAAATGCGAGGTTTAATCATATCAGATTCTGGAATTCGTGCGGAAAAACATTTCCGCACGATAGTTTTTGCTATTTTTTTCCATATTGACTCATAGAAAAATCTAGCATTAGGGGGAATCTTATAGACTCACAACTCGGCTGGTACGTTTACCATCAGCACTTACTGCGCGAACTTCAACTTTACCAGTTACTGTTGGTTTCACTTCATTGTAGTAAGTTACCCAAGTCTTACCAGCATCTGTTGAGTACTGAAGCTTAAGACCTGGCATGCTCACGTTCATGTTTAGCTTACCATCAATAATTTTTGCACCAGGTACTGGGACACGGTATTGAATACCAGCAGCATCCAGTTTAGCCAATTCACGTTGACCCAGTACGTTGGCAAAACGAGTCCAATCGTTATTTAGCGCTTTCTTATTCACTAGATTACTCTTTTGTGAATATTCGACGCCTGTCTTGTATTCATTTTCCCAGCTAGCTTCGTGCCATGCACGCTCTGCAGCTGCAAGTACGCGAGGGAATACCATGTACTCATACTGATCATCAGTACGTACTGTTTCACTCCATAGCTGAGCCGATAGGCCGTAGAAACCTTTCGATTCAGTCGTACCTTTACCAGAGAAACCATTGCCATCACGGTCTACTGAAGTTTCTGCGTTTTGTGGTAAGTTTTCTGGCGCAAAACTAAACATCTTACGAGTATCAGTCGCACGTGTTGCCCAGTAGTAGCCCTTCTCTTGAGGATCCACTTCGTATGGCATATCCATATATACGTAGTCTGGGTTAGATACGATTACGTCATAACCTTTATCAGCCCAATCGTAAGCAGATGCTGTACCACCCCAGTACAATACATCCCAGAAGTTAACGCGTACTTTATCTGTTGCAAACGCTGAAGAATCTTTCGAATACTTCAGGCCATCTTGCCATGCTTGGAAGTGTGGAATGCCTTTACTATTAACAACTTCACTTACTTTCTCAGCAAAGTGGCTTGGTAAATGTGCATAATCAGCTACTTCACCGCTGTCCACTAGCTTCTTACACATTGGTGATTTTTCAAATGGCTTGTTTTCAGCAGACATATCGATGTTGCCTTTCCATGCCACCTTATCGCCAGCGTTAAGATCTTGGAAACCCGCACCTTGCTTGATATTTTTCGCTTCGTCACCACCAAAGTGCCATGTTGTTAGAGGCATACCTGCTTCTTGGTGCATCGCAGCCACTTCTGAAATCACCTTGTTCACGAAGTTCATCGATGAATCCATACATGGGTTGATAAAGCTGCGCTTATCGTAGAACTGAACCGTTGTTACATTTGAAGTATCTTGAGGATCCATCAAACGGTACTCGTTCGCCGCTTCCATATCACCATCAGCCGCTAAACGGTTATAACGCGCTTCCATTGCCACAACAGCAGCACGAGCGTGTGCTGGCATGTCGATTTCAGGAATCACTTCGATACCGCGAGCTTTCGCATATTTCAAGATATCTAGGTAATCTTGCTTGCTGTAGAAGCCAGAACCGAAGTTATTTGCTTCAGGACCAGAACCTAACTGAGGAAGCAAACACGATGTTTCAGAAAGATCATGACAGCGCTTCGCACCAATATCGGTTAGCTCAGGAAGACCAGGAATTTCTAGACGCCAACCTTCATCATCAGATAAGTGCATGTGAAGTTTGTTCATCTTGTAGGCAGCCATCTGATCCAGAGTACGAAGAATCGCTTCTTTACTGTGGAAGTTACGGCCTACATCAACCATGATGCCACGGTAATCAAAACGAGGTGCATCCACAACTTTTAGAGTAGGAATTTCGTTTTGTGTACCTGTGCTCATTAGAGACATCAGAGATTGCATACCGTAGAACGCACCCTCTTTATCGAAACCAAGGATAGTGGCTCCTTTTGGCGTAACATCTAATTGATATGCGCCAGATACTTGGTTTGCTTTTGCAAAGTGCTTAGGTGCTAATTCTACTTTAACTGGGTATGAACCGTTGCTGTTCACACCAAGCATGGTTAAACGTGCTTTTACTGCATTTAGCATATCGCCAGATAACGCCGAGTTATCAATCGCAATACCATTTGTTAGTGATACCGTTTTACCCGTTAGCTTAGTGCTCAATGGAGTTGGAACGATAGTGCCTGCAATTTCTTCTTTAGCAAGTAGCTGTACATCGTTATTTTTATCAAAACGAGACTGCGCAGTAGCTAGCGTGTTGTTATCAGCAGGTACACGTTTCCAATTATCACCATCAATTGGGCTTAAGTAATCTGCTGGATTTTCAGTGTCAGTACTTTTAATTGTTTTTGGCTCTGCTTTGCCTGCTGCAACATAAGCGCGTGGCATGTAATCATTTTCAAACAGAGTCCAGTATTCACCCACGTATGGGATCACAACCGTTTCACCTTCAGCAAAACCATCGAATTTCTCGGTTGGCTCTAGTGTATGTAGGTCACCAGTTACGTGAGTGATCTTAAATTGATCGTTTTGTACATCCAAAATTTGGCGGATGCTGTGGAAATAGATTTTCCAATCTTTGCTTGTTACTTCAGGGCCATTATTAACAAGAGTAAGGTTAATTAGGTCACAAGAAGCCCATTCTGCGCCTAGGTTTTGACATTGTAGACCGTTGTCAGCACCATGGTTCGTTACTACCTTGTAATTAACTTCTAGATTATTCGCTAGGTTATTAACTACAGCTTGATCATTTGTTCCTTGTGAAGCACATCCAGTTACCGCAAGAGCGATAACAGAAGCTAACGCAGATAATTTTAGAGTCATGATATGTTTCCTTGTCTCCCGAGCCCCTAATAATTTAGGGAAATCTAAACCGAGTACTGAAAATAAGGTACTCAAAATCCCGGCCTCTCATTTCGCTTAAGAAATTATGAGAGAGGCCGGTTTATTAAAGTTTTACGGTGTTACAGTTTGTTACTTAAAGAACTTAAGTAATTAAGGCAGTTTTACAGAAGATAGGTCTTCTGCAGGAGAGACTTTCTTCATCTCACCAGCAACGATTTCAGCTAGAGGGCCTAGGATAACCTGTAGGTTGTTAGTACCTAGTTTAACTACACCCATTGCACCTAATGCTTTTAGCGTTTTCTCATCCGCTAGGCTTGAATCTTTAAGAGTCAAACGTAGACGTGTGATACAAGCATCGATGTTTTCTAGGTTGTCACGACCACCAAGAGCTTTGATGTATTGCTTAGCTAATTCACCAGTTTCTGCAGCCGCTGCACCTGAAGTCTCTTCAGCTTCGTCATCTTCACGACCTGGAGTCTTAAGGTTGAACTTAACGATAGCAAAACGGAACACTACGTAGTAGATACAGAAGAAGCCGATGCCTTGGATAATTAGCATGTACCACTGTACCGCTAGTGGGTTACGGCTTGATAGAACCATATCAACTAGACCTGCAGAGAAACCGAAGCCTGCAATCCACTGCATTGATGCTGCAATGTAAACAGATAGACCAGTTAGTACTGCGTGAATTACGTAAAGTACAGGTGCAAGGAACATGAATGCAAATTCTAGAGGCTCAGTAACACCTGTGAAGAATGATGCAAAACCAGCAGCTAGAAGTAGAGATGCTACACGCTCTTTGTTCTTAAGCTTAGCTGTGTGGTACATAGCTAGAGCCGCACCTGGTAGACCGAACATCATCACAGGGAAGAAACCAGCTTGGTACATACCTGTTACGCCAGGAACACCTTTACCGCTTAGGAAGTTAGGAATATCGTTAATACCTGCAACGTCAAACCAGAATACAGAGTTTAGTGCGTGGTGTAGACCAACAGGGATAAGTAGACGGTTAAAGAATGCGTAGATACCAGCACCAACAGAGCCCATACCTTGGATAGTTTCACCAAAGTGTACTAGACCACCGTAGATAGAAGGCCATACAAACATCAGTACGCCAGCAATCACAATACCTGCAACCGAAGTTAGGATTGGAACTAAACGCTTACCGCTGAAGAATGCCAATGCTTTGTGCAATTGAACATCAGAGAAACGGTTGTAAAGTTCAGCAGATACGATACCAACTAGGATACCAACAAACTGGTTGTTAATTTTAGAGAATGCCGCAGGTACTGCACTTGGGTCGATACCCTGAATCTGTGCTACTGCGCCAGGAGCTAGAAGCGTTGTTACCACTAGGAAGCCAACGAAACCAGAAAGTGCAGCTGCACCGTCTTTATCTTTTGACATACCGTAAGCAACACCGACAGCAAACAGTACCGACATGTTGTCGATAATTGCCGCACCAGCTTTAATTAAGAACGCAGCGATTGCACTGTTTGAACCCCAACCTGTTGGGTCAATCCAGTAACCAATACCCATTAAGATCGCAGCAGCTGGAAGTACTGCTACTGGCACCATTAGCGCCTTACCTACTTTTTGAAAATATCCAAGAATGTTCACCCTTAGTTCCCCCTATGGTTTTCTTAGATTCGATATTTGATAACTTTTTTTTGCTATCCGATTAAGTCATTTGCAGTTTAAGAATTTAATTTCGCCCCGCAAATTAAAACGTCCTCATTTGTGATCTTTATCACCAGAGTTGGCAATATCTGAGCGATTTTGCTAGCTCGATCATAAAACTTATTTTATCATTCGAAACAAAGGCGATATGCCGCTATGATTTCCCTGTTTTAATTATTCTGTATGAGGTGTCACCGTGAGACTTATCCCGCTAGATAACGCAAAAGATGTAGGTTTGTGGTCTGCTCGCTATATTGCTGATCGTATTAATAAATTCCAGCCAACAGCTGAGCGTCCATTTGTACTAGGTCTACCGACTGGTGGTACACCACTAGCGACTTACAAACGTCTTATTGAGCTTTATGAAGCGGGCGAAGTAAGTTTCAAGCATGTTGTTACTTTCAACATGGACGAGTACGTAGGCATGCCTTCTGATCACCCAGAATCATACCGTAGCTTTATGTACAACAACTTCTTCAATCATATTGATATTCAAGAAGAAAATATCAATCTTCTTGATGGTAATGCAGCGGATCATGTTGCTGAATGTCAACGTTATGAAGACAAAATCAAATCTTACGGTAGAATCAACCTATTCATGGGTGGCGTAGGTAACGACGGTCATATCGCATTTAACGAGCCAGCATCGTCTCTATCTTCTCGTACTCGTATCAAAACATTAACTCATGATACTCGTATCGCTAACTCTCGTTTCTTCGATGGCGATATTAATCAAGTACCTAAATACTCTCTAACTATTGGTGTGGGTACACTGCTTGATTCTGAAGAGATCATGATTTTGGTTACAGGTCACAACAAAGCACAAGCACTAGAAGCTGCTGTTGAAGGTTGTGTTAACCACCTATGGACTATCTCAGCTCTACAGCTGCATCCAAAATCACTGATTGTATGTGATGAGCCTGCAACTCAAGAACTTAAAGTTAAAACGGTTAAATATTTCCAAGAGCTAGAAGCTGAAAACATTAACCACATGTAAAAATAAAGGAACTGTTCATGTACGCGCTTACCAATTGTCGAATCTTCACAGGTAGCGATGTGCTGAATAACCACGCCGTCATTGTTGACGGCGTGAACATTCATGCTGTTTGCCCTGTTGCAGAACTTCCACAAGATATCAAAACTATTGACCTAAACGGTGCTAACCTAACTCCAGGTTTTATTGACGTCCAACTTAATGGTTGTGGCGGTGTGATGTTCAACGATGAAATCAACGCTGATACGATTCACACAATGCACCGCGCAAACATCAAATCAGGCTGTACCAGCTTCCTTCCTACGCTTATCACTTCATCTGATGAAGATATGAAAGCGGCTATTAAAGCTCAACGCGACTACGAAGCAAAATACCAAAACCAATCACTAGGTCTACACCTTGAAGGTCCATACCTAAACGTGATGAAAAAAGGTATTCACAATATTGATTACATTCGTACTTCTGACGATGCCATGATCAATACCATTTGTGAAAATGCGGATGTTGTTACCAAAGTAACACTGGCGCCTGAGCAAAACGACCACGCTCATATCCAAAAACTGGTTGAAGCGGGTGTTGTTGTTTCAGCAGGTCACACTAACGCAACTTATGTCGAAGCTCGTAAAGGCTTTGCCTCTGGTATTACCTTTGCCACTCACCTATTTAACGCAATGACACCTATTGCAGGTCGTGAGCCAGGTATGGTCGGTGCTATTTATGATACCCCTGAAGTATACACAGGTATCATTGCTGATGGTTTCCATGTGGATTATGCAAACATCCGTATGGCCCATAAAATGAAGGGTGAAAAGTTAGTTTTAGTGACCGACGCCACAGCCCCGGCAGGTGCTAACATGGATCACTTTATTTTTGTCGGTAAGAAAGTATATTACAGAGACGGCAAGTGTGTTGATGAAAATGGCACACTAGGCGGCTCAGCACTGACAATGATAGAAGCAGTACAAAATTGTGTTGAGCATGTGGGTATCGCCCTGGACGAAGCGATTCGTATGGCTACCTTGTATCCTGCTCGCGCAATTGGCGTAGACAAGAAACTTGGTGCTGTTAAACAAGGTATGGTTGCAAACCTAACTGTGTTCGATCGCGATTACAACGTCCAGGCGACAGTTGTTAATGGTGAATACGAGCAGAATTAAAATATGACAGGCGGACAAATTGGTAATGTAGATCTAGTAAAACAGCTAAATAGTGCCGCTGTTTACAGACTTATCGACTTACAAGGCCCTATATCACGCATTCAGGTTGCTGATGTAAGTCAGCTTGCTCCTGCAAGTGTTACTAAAATTACCCGCCAACTGCTTGAGCGCGGCCTTATTAAAGAGGTCGCGCAACAAGCTTCTACAGGTGGTAGACGCGCAATTTCTCTTACTACTGAGTCAACTCCTTTCCATTCGGTAGCAATCCGTCTTGGACGAACTTATATCGAACTCACGATTTTTGACTTAAGTGGTAAACATATTGTGAGCGATTCGCATCGTTTTCAATACTCCAACCAGCAAGAGTTGACTGATGGTTTAATTAATCACATTCGTCAATTTATTGCAGAAAATCAAAATGTTATCAAAGAACTTGTGGCATTTGGCATTACTCTTCCAGGTCTTATTGATCCGGAAACTGGCGTAATCGAATACATGCCTCATATCGAAGTCGATCATTTTCCTTTAGCAGATATCATCAATGAAAAATTTGGTGTTTCTTGTTTTGTTGGTAATGATATTCGAGGCCTAGCTCTTGCTGAACATTACTTTGGCGCAAGCCGCGACTGTAAAGACTCAATCTTAGTCAGCATGCATCACGGTACGGGCGCAGGAATTATTGTTAATGGTCAGGTTTTTTTAGGCCATAACCGTAACGTTGGTGAAATTGGTCATATCCAAATTGATCCATTAGGTGATAAATGCCAATGCGGCAATTTTGGTTGTTTAGAAACAGTAGCAGCCGATCCTGCCGTAATTCGACACGTTCAAGAACTGCTTGACCAAGGTTATCCAAGCACTCTTCAGGAGCTAGAAGAGCTTACTATGCCAGCTATCTGTATGGCAGCTAACAAAGGGGATGAACTGGCTGTTCAAGCCCTCACAAAAGTAGGAAACCAATTAGGTAAAGCACTGGCAATGACGGTCAACCTATTTAATCCGCAAAAAATTGTTCTAGCAGGCAACATTACCCAAGCTAAAGACATTGTTTTCCCTGCGATTCGTCGCTGTGTTGAAACGCAGTCACTTTCTACATTTAACAAAGATCTTCCTATTGTTACCTCTGAGCTTTATAGCCAACCAACAATAGGCGCATTTTCAATGATCAAGCGCGCAATGCTAAACGGTGTTCTACTGCAACGTTTGTTAGAAGATTAAAAAGCAGCAACGAAACCGTAATAATCGGTTACATTGCATTTTAAGGGGAGGCTCATCACAGTCTCCCCTTTTTGATATACTCAACGTAACTTTCTATTTTCTTAGCATATAATGACAAACAACTAGAGGTTATTTTGCTCGATTATTTTAAATGAGCATGTTGCAAAATATCTCACACATCAAGTCATCATATATCTGTAAATTGAGTTATGACTTCTCCAACACATACTGTCTTGAGAGAAGCTTGGATATATTTTTGAGTACAAAATAAAGGAAAGATTACCGAGATATGGAAATCGTTTTTATTATTACCGCTTTTGTAGCTGGCTTTATTGCACTTCGCTGCAAACTTCCACCGCTGGTTGGCTTTCTTATTGCTGGCTTTTTTCTTAATAGTTTTGGCTACCACTCTACCGATGCGTTAACCACATTTGCCGATTTAGGCGTAACCTTACTTTTATTTACCATCGGCTTAAAATTGGATGTCAAAAACTTACTGGCAAAAGAGATCTGGGGAGGCGCAACCTTACATAATCTGCTGTCAACACTGCTCTTTACTCTATGTCTGAAAGGGCTTCAGTTACTTGGTCTAAATATGTTAGCTGGCCTTGATATGGGACAACTGGCTCTAATGGGCTTTGCACTCTCATTCTCAAGTACTGTTTTTGCCATTAAAGCCTTACAAGAAAAAGGTGAACTCAACGCAACCTATGGTACTTTAGCCATTGGGGTGCTGGTTATGCAAGATATCTTTGCCGTCGTTTTCTTAACAGCCTCTACCGGGAAAATGCCTGAAATCACAGCGTTAGGCCTCTTTGCACTTCCCCTTCTACGCCCTCTATTTTACCGAATCTTAGATAAAGCAGGTCACGGTGAAATGTTGGTGCTTTATGGTATTTTCTTAGCCCTTGTTGCCGGAGCCGGTCTGTTTGAATCTGTTGGTATGAAACCGGATCTGGGGGCTCTGATTCTCGGTATGATGCTCGCCAGTCATCCAAAAGCGTCTGAATTATCAAAATCACTCTTTAATATTAAAGAAATCTTGCTGGTTTGCTTCTTCTTAAATATTGGCCTGGCCGAAACCCCAACCATTGATGGCTTATTAATGGCATTGGTGTTGATGCTCATTTTGCCATTAAAAGGCATTTTGTATTATCTTGTTTTCCATCTCTTCCGTTTCCGAGTCCGAACCTCACTGTTAGGCACTCTTACCCTATTTAACTACAGTGAATTTGGCTTAATTGTCGGTGGTGTCGCTTATAAATTAGGATGGTTGCCAGGCAATTTCTTAGTAGCGATTGCCATTGCCGTTTCTCTCTCGTTTTTAGTTGCAGCAACTGTAACCAGTGCGGGACACAAAATTTACAGTCAATCATCCCGTTGGCTAAAAGAGTTCGCTCCAGAACAACTCAACTCTGGCGATAAGCTTATCGATTTAGGCTCTGCTCGCATTATGATTTTAGGTATGGGACGCATAGGCTCAGGTGCTTATGATGAACTCACCGAACGCTATGGTCATCAAGTAATTGGAGTTGAAACCCGAGAAGATTCTGCCGAGCAACACAAACAAGAAGGCCGAAATGTTATTTGTGGTGATGCAACCGACCCCGATTTTTGGGCTCGCGTTATTAAACGTCGCAATATAGACCTTATTTTATTAGCTATGCCAAACAGTCAAGCCAATACTTTTGCCCTTGAGCAGATTCGCTTGCGTGATTATCAAGGTCAAATTGCCGCAATTGCCAAATACAGTGAAGATGAACAATGGCTAATCGAGCAAGGCGTTGACGCTGCATTTAACATTTACAGTGAAGCCGGAAGTGGATTTGCTCGTCACGTATGTGAGCATTTAGACCCTCAAATTCAACGCATACCTTAATTTCTGAGCAACATCTCAAATCAACTCAAGCGGCAATATTCTTATTGCCGCTTTCCTTTTTATGGTCAAAAAACAGCTTTCACTGAAAAATATTCAGTTATATTAAAAATAATCGAATAATATTTAACGACAAGGCTATAGTTTAAAATATTTCAGATTTTTCATTGCATTTTTTTACCGAATACGCAATTTTAGAAAACAACAAGGGAGCGACGAGAATTTGGCCAAATCGTCTATGTACCCAAACTCTAACCCGATGCATAATCAAACGAAGCAGCATAAGTTAGCGTGGTAAATAGGCAACTCGCGAACACCAAGATTTATGGATAGTCATTAAAAGTTTTTTGGAGTGGTAAGTAGTATGTGTTCTATATTCGGTATTCTTGATATTAAAAGTGATTCTTCTGCACTGCGTACAACAGCGTTAGAAATGTCAAAAAAAATGCGTCACCGTGGTCCTGATTGGTCAGGTATTTACTCATCAGATCGAGCCATCTTAGTCCATGAACGTTTAGCCATTGTCGATCTTAACAGCGGCGAACAGCCACTTTATAACCAAGACAAAACTCATGCTCTTGCTGTTAACGGTGAGATTTATAACCACAAAGAATTACGTGCTGAATTTGCGCCTGATTACCCGTTCCAAACCGAATCTGATTGCGAAATCATTTTGGCACTATACAAAGAAAAAGGGCCTGAGCTACTGGATTATTTAAACGGTATTTTTGGTTTTATTCTTTATGATGCAGAGCAAGATGCGTATCTGATTGGCCGTGACCATATTGGTATTATTCCACTTTATCAAGGCTATGATGAACACGGTAACTACTATGTAGCTTCAGAGATGAAAGCGTTAGTTCCTGTGTGTAAAACCATCAGTGAATTTCCTCCAGGTCACTTCCTATGGAGTAAAAAAGGTGAACCTGTTCGCTATTACAAGCGTGATTGGATGGAGTTTGATGCCGTAAAAGATGCGGTAACAGACAAACAAAAATTGGCAGACGCCCTTGAAAGCGCAGTAAAACGTCAGTTGATGACCGATGTTCCTTATGGTGTACTACTTTCTGGTGGCCTTGATTCATCGGTTATCTCAGCAATTACGAAAAAGTTTGCTGCTCGCCGTATCGAAGATGATGAGCAATCACAAGCTTGGTGGCCAACCCTACACTCATTTGCTATTGGTCTAGAAGGAGCACCCGATCTGAAAGCGGCAAAAGTTGTTGCCGATCATATTGGTACGGTACACCATGAGCTGACATACACAGTTCAAGAAGGCCTAGATGCTATCCGTGATGTTATTTATCACATTGAAACTTATGATGTAACAACCATTCGAGCATCAACACCTATGTATCTTATGTCTCGTAAAATTCGAGCTATGGGTATTAAGATGGTACTCTCTGGCGAAGGTGCTGATGAAGTCTTTGGTGGTTACTTATACTTCCATAAAGCGCCTAACGCTAAAGAGTTCCACGAAGAGACAGTTCGCAAGCTGCTTGCACTAAATATGTTCGACTGTGCTCGCGCAAACAAATCGATGGCCGCTTGGGGTATTGAAGCTCGTGTACCATTCCTAGATAAAGAGTTCTTGGAAGTGGCAATGAGCATTAACCCACAAGATAAAATGTGCGGTAACGGTAAGATTGAAAAACACATTATCCGTGAGTGTTTCGGTCATTATTTACCAGAATCTGTCGCATGGCGTCAAAAAGAGCAGTTCTCAGATGGTGTAGGTTATAACTGGATTGATACCCTCAAAGCTGTTGCTGAAGAAAAAGTTACCGATCAGCAAATGGAAACGGCAAAATTCCGCTTCCCATACAATACACCAACAACCAAAGAAGCGTATGCATACCGTGAGATTTTTGAGGAGCTATTCCCGCTAGAAAGTGCGGCACATTGTGTACCAGGTGGTCCATCTATTGCCTGTTCAAGCGCAAAAGCCATTGAGTGGGATGAGAGCTTTAAAAATGCCGCGGACCCATCTGGTCGTGCCGTTGCAGCCGTTCACTGTGATGCTTATAAAAAGTAACCAGTAAAAAGTAATAGACAAAAAAACCGCCATATTAATGATGGCGGTTTTTTTATTTAGCAATACATAAAAAGCGATTAACGCTCCCAGTATGCTTCCTCTAGGCTATCTTCACGCTCTGGTAAGCCACGAGACAGACGAGGAGAATATTGTGCTAACACTTCATAGCTCACACGGTTTGCATATAAGCAGATTTGAGAGAATGAAGAGTAAGTTAGGAAGCTGTGCTGATGCTTACTGGAGTTTGGTACATTCTCTTTGTGGTAACGGTTTGCAGACATATCATGCAATAACGCAGAAAGCGCACCATCACCTGCACCATTGGTATTCTTAATACGCTCTGGGCCACCCATGTATGGAGCAATATGAGAGTAAACCTTAATTGGCTGTTCACATTGTTCTTTTAGCATCGGACGACTGAACTCATACTGGTTGAACTCAGCAATATCACCAGGTAACAGAGGAAGGCTCGTTTGACGTTTAGCATCATCTTCTGTGTAGCCAGCCATGTATAAGCCTACAGGACCTGCAGTACAAAGCACTAGGTCAACCCACTCAAGTGCTTTATCGGCAGCAACAAGAGGATCCGACTCACCAGTTAGTGCTTCACCTTCGTCTTCATTCATCGCAACAACAGTCACATTGTCACGAAGGAAGTCACGCCACCATTGAGGATCGTCTTGAATAACGAACTTAGTACCTAGTGTTAGTACAACAGGCACATCGTATTTCTTAGCATATTCGATAGCACGCATGGTTGCGGCTGGCATTGGGTCGCCCTCTTTACAACGCACTAAGTACGCAGTAAGAACAAGCGCTGATGCATTTTCAAATACACTTTCAGGAATACTATCTGGGTGAAGTTGGTTCATACGACCTTCGTTGATCGCAAAAGTACGCTCACCTTCAGGTGAAATCAAAGCGAAACAACGACCGATAGGACCAGTTACTGGCTGTAGGAAGTTCATATCCATACGGCTAGATGTATTACATAGGTAACGATAAGCGTAGCTACCAATTTCAATATCTTTACTCATCACACCAAGTAGTACTGATTTATCATCAGCCAATACTGAATAGTTGTGTAGAGTATTACCGATAGTACCACCTGCAAATTCATGGGTGATTAAATCGTTATCTTTCAGCTCGCGGTAAAGGGCTTCTGCCATTTCATCAGTGATCACCAATGAGTGGCCTTTACTTAAGTTGTAACGTTCCAGGAAGTCATCGTTTACATATGCTTCGATATCAACCAGCGTTTGATCGATACCAACAACATGGGTACGTGCAAGACGTTTTTCTTGTTTAGTTTGACTTATAAGCGGATCACGGGCATGTACTGGAAAGTAATGCTTCGATTTTCTTTGGCCTGGAAATTTCATGTCAATGAGCTGTCAGTTGTGAGAATTTTGCGAATTCTATCACATAATCTAGAACATAAAAGAAAAAGCTCTTATCGCTTTTGTGAGAATCATCAGCAAATAAGAGCTTAATCAATATTTTTTCTTTATTTAGACTTGGTTTTATAACTTAAAAGAATGAGCAGGATTACAGTTATAACCAGCCTTGAGTATGTTGCTCAACTAACGTCGCCATCAAATGAATATGATCTTCGCTATCATTTAAACAAGGGATCAGGTTAAAGGCTTCTCCACCAGCCTCTAAAAAGACCTCCTTACACTCACCAGCAATTTCTTCCAATGTTTCGAGGCAATCAACCGAAAATGCTGGGCACATAACATCTAACCGTTTCACCCCTTTTTGCGCGAGAGCTCGAATGGTGCCTTCGGTATATGGTTTTACCCACTCTTCACGACCAAAAATAGATTGGAAACTCATGCTCATTTTCTCACGAGGCATATCTAAAGCTTGAGCAAGCGCTGCCGTGGTTCCATGACACTGTTCTGGATACGGATCACCGTTATCTGCATAGCGCTGCGGAATACCATGGTATGAACACAATAAATAATCAGGTTCTCCATGTTGCTGCCAGAATGATTTCGCACTGTGTGCAAGTGCAGCAATGTATCCTGGATGATCAAAATATTGATTTACAAAACGCAATTCAGGTAAATCTGAGCGCTGTTTAAGATCTTTGGCAATACGATCAAACACCGCAGCCGTAGTCGTGGCAGAATACTGAGGATAGAGTGGCAAGACTAAAATACGTTCACAACCACGTTGCTTTAGCTTATCCAAACCAGACAGTAAGCTTGGCTCGCCATAAGTCATTCCTAACTCCACAGGAACAGCTAACTGTTGTTCTAGTTTCTCTCGCTGGCTTTGTGAGTACACCATCAATGGAGAACCACCATCCATCCAAATAGATTGGTACAGTTTTGCGACTTTAGGTGAACGGGTAGGCAAGACGATACCGTGTAAAATTGGGCACCAAATAAAGCGGTTAGTATCTACCACACGATGATCATGAAGAAACTCTGCTAAAAATCGTTTTACACCGGCAGTCGTTGGTTCACTTGGCGTTCCAAGATTTGCTAATAATACGCCATATTTATGATTATCTTTCATTATTAACCAGATTCCTTTTCTCTTGCGCTCTAGTGTACCTTGTTAATAAAAAGAGTACAGTTTGTTATTGGCGCATGATGATTTTAATTCAATGAATTCTAGAACATTATCCACTCGTGACCGTAAGATAGAGAATGTAGAGTATGGTCACTAAGGCTTACTTATAACTATTAATAAATCACTTAATTACTGGATTACCGTAATCATGGCATAAAAAAAACGGGCCCTACCAATCGGTATGCCCGTTTTTTTCTATTGATAAAGGCTATGAACCCAAATCAATAATTAAGCAAGTGCTTTCTCAAGTGCTGCGCTTACTTCAGCAACAGGAAGAGTACCATCAAATTTTAGGTACTTAGTGTTGCCAGCAGCTGCTTCTTTACCATAGTACTCAATTAGAGGAGCAGTTTGCTCATGGTAAACACCTAGACGTGCACGTACAGTTTCTTCTTTGTCGTCATCACGAACAACAAGATCTTCACCTGTTACGTCATCTTTGCCTTCAACTTTAGGCGGGTTAAATACAACGTGGTAAGTACGACCTGAAGGAAGGTGAGCACGACGACCAGCCATACGCTCAACAATCACATCGTCAGATACGTCGAATTCGATAACGTAATCAACGTCAACGCCGATTTCTTTCAAACCATCAGCTTGAGGAATAGTACGTGGGAAACCGTCTAGTAGGAAACCTTTCGCGCAATCGTCTTCAGCAATACGCTCTTTCACTAGACCAAGGATGATATCGTCAGATACCAATTGGCCAGCATCGATTACTGATTTAGCTTGTTTACCTAGCTCTGTACCTGCTTTGATAGCAGCACGTAGCATGTCACCAGTAGAAATTTGAGGAATACCAAATTTTTCCATGATGAATTGAGCCTGTGTGCCTTTACCTGCACCTGGAGCGCCTAGAAGGATGATGCGCATCTTGATCCCCTATAAATAAAATGGAGTTTTGCAAAAGATGAAAAATACACTGATTAGCCAAGAGTCGCAAGCCCAGCACGGTCACTGGGCTTGCATTACATGAATTATCAGTAATAGTTGTCAATTAGATAAACAATTACTTAGCCAAAAGCTGATTCATTGCAGTTAAGAAACGTGAAGGGTCATCCATTGCACCACGTTCAGCAAGTAGAGACTGACCAAACAGCATCTCTACCCAGCGACCAAAGATCTCTTCATCCGCTTCATCTGCCATTTGTTTCACTAAGGCATGATCTGGATTTAGCTCTAAGATATATTGCACTTCTGGCGCTTCTTGACCCGCGGCTGCAAGCAACTTCGCCATTTGGGTACCCATTTCATTTTCATCGGTTACCACAACAGCTGGCGTGTCATGCAGTTTGAACGTAGTACGAACATCTTTCACGCGAGAACCTAAGTATTCTTTAGTACGCTCAACAACCGATTTGAAGGCTTCTTCAGTCTCTTTATGTTTCTCTTTTTCTGCTTCGTCTTCAAATTTTGACAGATCAAGATCAGACTTGGTGATAGATTGGAAACCTTTACCTTCAAACTCAGGCATATAGCTCATCATCCACTCATCAATACGATCGTGCATTAGAAGAACTTCAATACCTTTAGCACGGAACTGCTCTAGGTGCGGACTATTTTTCGCGGCATTAAAGTTATCAGCCGTGATGTAGTAGATCTTATCTTGGCCTTCTTTCATACGCTCAACGTAATCAGCCAAAGCCACCGTCAGTTCTGCGCTGTCGTTATGAGTTGAGCTAAAGCGTAGCAGCTGTGCAATTTTGTCGCGATTAGCAAAGTCTTCTGCTAAACCTTCTTTGATAACTTGACCAAACTCTTGCCAGAATGTCTGGTATTTCTCGCTGTCGCTTTTAGCCAACTTGCTTAGCATAGATAAAGCACGCTTAGTACACGCTTTACGAAGAGCTTGCGTCACCTTGTTATCTTGAAGAATTTCACGAGACACGTTTAGTGGCAGATCATTTGAATCAATAAGACCGCGCATAAAGCGTAAGTACATCGGCATAAACTGCTGAGCATCATCCATAATGAATACACGCTGTACATACAGTTTTAAACCGTGTTGGCTATCGCGATGGTACAGATCCCAAGGCGCTTTTGATGGAATATACAGCAAGCTAGTGTAGTCTTGCTTACCTTCAACATGGTTTAGACTCCAAGTTAAAGGCTCGGCAAAGTCATGAGAGACATGCTTATAGAACTCTTTAAACTCTTCATCGCTAATATCGGATTTATTGCGGGTCCAAAGTGCTTGTGCCTTATTGATTTGTTCCCACTTTTTACCGGTTTCATTACCTTCTTCATCACGTTCAGTCGTTTGAATAAGAACTGGAATGCCGATGTGATCAGAGTATTTACTGATGATGTCACGTAGGCGATATTCATCAAGAAACTCTTTTTCATCATCACGTAAATGAAGAATAATATCAGTACCGCGAGTGGCCTTGGCAGTGTTCTCAACCGTATAATCGCCTTCACCAGCCGATGACCAACTTACTGCTTGATCTGCAGGTACACCCGCCGCACGAGTATTTACGGTTACACTATCGGCAACAATAAAAGCAGAGTAAAAACCTACACCAAATTGACCAATAAGCTGAGAATCTTTGGTCTCTTCTTCATTCAATTTGGCAAAAAATTCTTTTGTTCCTGATTTAGCAATAGTACCTAGATGTTCAATCACATCTTCTCGGGTCATACCGATACCATTGTCACTGATTGTCAGTGTGCCTGCATCTTGATTAACAGAAATCTTAACCGCAAGTTCCGCATCATTTTCGTAAAGTGAGCCATCTGATAGCGCACGGAAACGAAGTTTATCAGCCGCATCGGAGGCGTTAGAAATGAGCTCGCGTAAAAAAATCTCTTTATTTGAATACAGGGAATGAATCATCAAATGAAGAAGCTGCTTCACTTCAGACTGAAAACCACGTGTCTCTTTGTTTTTATCTAGACTTTGTTCACTCATAAAAAAACTCCAAATGTAACGTATTTCCTACCTACTCCTAGATGTGGTCAAATTTATCTTTTTCAAGCAAATTTGATAGTTTTTCCTTTCTTTAGCTTTTTTGAGTATAATTTTTTTATTTTTATATTCAGAATGTATTAAGGGATTTTATGGTACACAAAGGGAAGAATACTCGCTTTGAGGCTAGACATGCATAAAACATCTGCTAAGCACTGTATTGGGCAACGTTTTATTTTTGATCCATACGACAATAGCTTAATTGACACAGTTGAAAATAATGAACTTATCCGCTTAGGTAGCAATGAAAGCCGAGCATTATCATTATTGATTGATGAACCAGGAGCGATCATTACACGTAATCGATTGCACGATTATGTATGGCGCGAACAAGGTTTTGAGGTTGATGATTCCAGCCTAACTCAATGTATATCAACGCTTCGTAAAGCACTTAAAGATCCAACCAAGTCTCCTGAGTATGTAAAAACCGTACCTAAACGCGGTTATCAAATGATCGCAACTGTCGAAAAATATGTGGATATGCCACTGGCTATTGCAGCAACGGAACACGCAGAAGATCTCACCTCGGTTCCTGAACACCATTATCAAGACAGTGCCCTTGTTACCGCTCCTCAAAGCGCAGTAGAAGTTGAATTATCAAATATTCAGCAGCCACAACAACAGCCTATAAGCACAGAACCTGTACAACAGAAAAGTTCGGCAAAGGTAACTGGCTCGCGCTCACTCTTATCTATCATCGCTTTGATACTGGCATTATTGATCCCTCTGGCAAGTTACTTTGCACCAGCAAAAGCTTCTGACAATTTTATTCCACTCTTTTCAGTTAAAGGGGTGCAAGTTGTAACACCAAATAACAACCCTATTATGAACGATTGGCAGAGCCTCATTTCGACCTGTATCACAAGTTATTTAGATAACCACCAGCAGGAGAGTAAACCAGTTAAAGTTATCGTAACCGGCGGACAGAGCAATCAAGTGTGGCTTAACTATATTCATACTGCACAAACTGCTAATGAAAATGTTACGCTTCGCCTACTTACCAGCCATGAGGATAATGCAAACTTATGTCGTTAAGTTCAACTAATAACAATAGCATCTCACTGGTTATGATAAATTTTTTGAAACGCTACTGGGCACTATTATTACTGCTCATCTCAATCGTTGGCAGTGCTTGGTTTTATCTATCGAGCGATTATAAGTTAGCACAAATGCTGATGTCGCGAGAGTGGCAATCCTCAACCTACAGCCGTATTGAACCGACTCAATTAGACGATTTACGTATGCTGCGCCGTGTTGAGCAAAATAGCCACATGGTGTATTTGCCAAACCATACTTACTCACGAATAACAGTAATGAAACTCTTTAGCCAAGATGAAGAGCCGATCTCATTGCATATTTCTGAAACTGGTAAGTGGAATATTAGTGGTCAGTATTTAATTACAAGGCCGTTGGAATTTAAAGAAATCACATCGGGTTCTAACCCTGACTTTAATAACCAAAATCTTAAAGTAGTGAAGAAAATCTTCCAAATGGATGCAGAACAGAGCCGTAAAATGGAAATTATTAATGATAAAACCATTTTATTTACCAGCTTAACTTACGGTTCTAATATATTTTACTCTTTATAATCAATCACCTGTAACGATACGAAAAAAATGATTGTAAAGTAAATTTCAAATAAAAAAATACCAGCACTTATTTGCTGGTATTTTTTTATTAAATAAGGCTATTAATATAGCTTCTGTCGACCGGCTAAAGAGTGTGAAAGCGTTGTACCATCAACTAACTCAAGCTCACCACCAACAGGTACGCCATGGGCAATACGGGAGGCAGGAACACCATATTCTTGACAGAGTTCAGCAATATAATGAGCTGTCGCCTCACCTTCTACCGTCGGGTTCGTTGCCAAAATAAGCTCCGAAATCGCTTCATTTTGCAGACGAAACTCTAGTGTATCTAAGCCAATATCCGAAGGACCAATGCCATCAAGCGGCGATAAATGTCCCATTAAGACAAAATAACGGCCTGAAAACTGCCCTGTTGCTTCAACCGCAACAATATCGGCTGGGCTTTCAACCACACAGACAATACCGTTCTCTTTGCGACGTGGATTGTCACAAATAGCACAGATATCATCTTCGGTGAACGTTCGACAATCACGACAATGACCAATTTCAGTCATCGCATGATTTAACGCCTCAGCAAGCTGTAACCCACCTTGGCGATTGCGCTGTAACAAACTAAAAGCCATACGCTGTGCCGACTTAGGACCGACTCCTGGCAAACAACGTAAGGCTTCCATTAATTGTTCCAGTAAAAGACTGGTACGCATTGATTAAAATGGCATCTTAAAGCCAGCTGGTAGGTTCATGCCACCAGTTACGCCAGCCATCTTCTCTTTTTGTGCTTCTTCGATACGACGAGCAGCATCATTAAATGCAGCAGCAATCAGATCTTCAAGCATGTCTTTGTCATCTTCCATTAGGCTTTCATCGATGTTTACACGACGAACACTGTGATTACCAGTGATGGTTACCTTAACAAGGCCTGCACCAGATTCACCAGTTACTTCCATATTGGCGATTTCTTCTTGCATCTTCTGCATACGCTCTTGCATCTGCTGAGCTTGCTTCATCATGTTCGCCATACCGCCTTTACCAAACATATCTTCTCTCTCTATTGGTCTGGTTGAAAATCATATTACTGAACTGTTATATCGTATTTCTGCCCATGAGCAAATCATTAACAGCCAGTCTTTCTTGTAAATTAACTCAATCTTGTCAATCGACTTAAATTGGTCGAATACTTTCATCATCTAACACAGCACCAAAGCGCTGACAGATGAAATTAACATTTTGATCTTGCTGCAAACTTTGACAAGCCGCTTGCAGTTTTTGTTGATAAATCGCCTCACGTAACTCAAGGGGTGTAGTGCCGATTTCATCATTTAATTCAATATGTAATACCACATCACAGCCTAGTTTCTGCTGCAATGCTTCCGTTAATTGTTCACGTGCTCGAGCACCATCTAAATGCTTTTGTGAAGAACGTAATAACAGGGTGACTTGGTTGTCTTTCTGCTCAAATACCGAGTTAAGCGCTAACTGTTGGATTAGACGCCCTACCTCTAGCTCATTGGCAACGGCAGCCCAGTTATCTTGTGCAGCCGCCTCAACCACCAGCTTTTCCATCATTTCTGGTGTTTTTTCATGTTCCAGCGCTTGCTTTAGTTCTTTCGTGGCGATATTGCTTTGCTGCTCTTGTGCAACATTCAACATCGGTTTCCACTGATACTCTTCCGGCTCTTGGTCTTTTGCATTAATCGTTTCAACATTCGACACAGGCATCGCATTAGATGTATTTGATCCTACATTGTGCTTAGTAGCAATGCGGTCTAATACACTGGTTGCGACTTTTTTAGCCGGTGCCGATTCAGACTTTTTTACCTCACCGCCTGCAGGAGGTGGGGTTTGGCCTCGCTTTGTTTGGCTACGAAGCTGATTACGCGCCGCTAATAAACCACTGGTGCGAGGTTTGGCAACAGCAGTTTCAGGTGCCGATTGTTGCATCGTGACTGGCGGTGCATTCTGCGGTTCAGGCTGAGTATGTCCTTGAACTTGATGCCCAACGGGTGGTTGAGATGGCACCTGTGGCGCAGGAGCAGGAGCAGGAGCAGGAGCACTAGGCTGCTGAACTTGAGCTCGTAACGCTTGCACTTTTTCCATACTTTGTTGTGGCGCAGGCATTGGTTGTACTGCAGCACTTTGGATAGGCTCTTGCGTCGGAACCGAAATAGCTTGCGGCACAATACCCGCTCCACTCATCGGACGAAAAGCGAGCATACGAAGTAACACCATTTCAAGCCCTGTTCGACCATCAGGTGCAAATGCTAAATCTTGACGACCTTGCAGTGCGATTTGATAACACAGCTGCACATCTTGCGGTGTCATTAATTTGCTCAGTAACAAAACACGTTCAAAATCAGGGGAACTTTCGTCTTGGCTCTCAGGCAGTACCTGACTCATGGCAATACGGTGCAGTTGAGCTGCGAGTTCACGTAATAACCCATCCCACTCAATACCAACTTGAGCTAACTGATGCAGAGTGTCAATCGCTACTTGTGCTTGCTTTTGTGCAACCGCCTCTAACAACATCAAGGCCTGATCCGTATCAAGAGTCCCCAGCATGGCTGATACTTTGTCGGCTTCAACATTACCATTACCAAGTGCAATAGCTTGATCGGTTAAACTCAAAGCATCTCGCATACTGCCTTCCGCGGCACGAGCAATCAAACTTAATGCTTTTATATCGTAGGCAAGTTGTTCTTCTGTTAACACTTTTTCCAGCTGAGTTTGGATCTGCTGGTTATCTAAATGCTTCAAATGAAACTGCAAGCAACGCGACAAAATGGTTACAGGAAGCTTTTGAGGATCGGTTGTAGCCAGAATAAACTTCACATACTCAGGTGGCTCTTCCAGTGTTTTTAACAGCGCGTTAAAACTATGGCGAGACAACATATGAACTTCATCGATCAAGTAAACCTTAAAACGGCCTCTTGCTGGCTTATATTGCACATTATCAAGCAGTTCACGCGTATCTTCGACTTTAGTTCGAGATGCCGCATCGATCTCTAAAAGATCGACAAAACGACCTTCATCAATCTCTTTACAGGTTGCACACTGACCACATGGATGAGCGGTAACTCCCTGCTCGCAGTTTAAGCCTTTAGCAAAAATACGCGCAATCGTCGTTTTACCAACACCGCGAGTACCACTGAATAGATACGCATGGTGAAGTCGATTGTGCTCTAGCGCATTTTCAAGAGCGGTAAGTACGTGAGCTTGACCCACTACATCAGCAAATTGTGCTGGGCGCCACTTACGAGCAAGAACCTGATAACTCATTCAATTCCTAACCTTATTAACCTTGCCAACAAAGAAATATTGCGGCCTTTGCTGTCATTTCCTTTCTTCACTATTTATTACGTTCTAAAAATGAATACGTCATAGTAAATAAAGGAAAAAACAGTAATAAAAGAAGATGCTAACACAGCCGGCGGGTAACAGCGAGTAACAACGAGAGGGCGCTATAATAAGCGCCCAATCCTTCAGCACAGTTCGAACACTTAAAGCAAAATTAAGTGGTTAAGCTACTAGTGACCTGGAAAATCACAAATGCTGTAAACGTTAAGGCCTAAACCTTTAAGGCGCTCTTCACCACCAATATCTGGTAGGTTAATCACAAACGCAGCATCTTCAACTACACCACCTAGGCGACGAACAAGGTTGGTTGTCGCTTCGATAGTACCGCCTGTTGCTAATAGATCATCAACAAGCAGAACTTTGTCACCTTCAGCAATTGCATCTAAGTGAATTTCTAAGGTGTCTTTACCATATTCTAGTTCATAGCTCTCAGCGATCACTTCACGAGGTAATTTACCTGGCTTACGAACAGGAACAAAACCAACACCAAGAGCAAGAGCTAAAGGGGCACCAAATAGGAATCCACGCGCTTCAGTACCGATGATCTTAGTAATACCTTTGTCTTTGTAACGCTCGGTTAGCACTTCCATAGTGGCACGGTATGCGTCAGGGTTTTCCATCAGGCTAGTTACATCACGAAATAAGATACCTGGCTTAGGGTAATCCTGAATAGACTTGATACTGCTTTGGATTAGTTCGATTTTTTCTTGTGTCATAATTTGGTTCCGAGGGTACTCTTTAACGTT
This sequence comes from Photobacterium damselae subsp. damselae, assembly GCF_038086725.1. Classification (NCBI taxonomy): domain Bacteria; kingdom Pseudomonadati; phylum Pseudomonadota; class Gammaproteobacteria; order Vibrionales; family Vibrionaceae; genus Photobacterium; species Photobacterium damselae. Next base: position 1,052,094 of record NZ_CP146970.1, on the reverse strand, counting down.
AATATCAACTTAAGAGTCACAACAAGCTTACTTATTTACTCCCAATACCAAGAACAAAAATTATGCCTTGGTTGAGACAGTTATTTATCTGCCTCCCCTGCACCATAATGGACGAGCAAAGACCGATAAAGCGCACCAATATTATTGTTTTTCTACAGGTGCGGCAACCGAATCCACCACTGGAAGCCGATTAAACCAACACAATAAAGTTATACCCATCACAAATAGCAACAATTTATGCCACCACAGAGGAACTAAGCTAATAGAAAGCAGAAAACTAAGGACCATAGTAATATTCGCTCGGCGCTTTACAACAGATGAAATCGCCCGGTTTTGATGCCAATTATGCAAAATAGGGCCAAACTTTTTATGATTCATCAACCAATCATTAAGTTTAGGTGAGCCTTTCATAAAACATGCACTCGCCAGTAACAAAAATGGCGTTGTAGGTAACAGAGGTAGAAAAATACCTATCGTTCCTAAAATGACACAAGCCCATCCAATCACCAGTAAACCAATACGAATAGCAGATTGCTTCATTCCTTTATCTCATCAGCTTGCAACACGGTTATCATACTAAGACCTAAGTGAAATGGAAATTATTACGATTTCGACGTGGTTTTATTGTTATTTTCTCATATTTATTATAACCATATGATTTAAAATCGAAATTTATTCAAAAATCAAAACTTTCTGTAAAAAATCAATTTTTTTATCAATATTCGCTTACAGAATCATCAAGAATTGATTCAAATCACGACACTTTTTCTTTTCGCGCCGTAAACTAAGTGGCGAGACTAACAAAAAACACAAATACTCAAGGACGAAAGTATCTCCTTTAACTCCTCTTGTGAATAATAATGAACACTATGGCTAACTCACAAATAGACTATCAACCGCTACAAGATACGCTTGAAAATGAGCGCGTTGACTTAGCAAAAGAATTAAAAAGTGAAATGTTATTAAATGCAGTTTCGCCTTCAATGGAAGAGCTTAACAAGCTGGATCTGTATGATCTTTTAGCATTAGCGAAAGCGGCTTATATCCCAAATCTTTATAAATTGGCAACACGCCTAGAAGTTGTCGATGCAGCGGTTTGCTCTATCCGTTTTGGTTTATACGGCCTATGCGCTGATTGCGAAGAAGAAATTGATTTAGCCGATCTGGAAGCTGATCCCGCTCAACCACGTTGCCGCCACTGTCGAGAGCATAGCCGTTATCATCATGATGCGTAAGCGGTGGCTAAAAAATTTCAATTAAAAAGGCAGCCATATATTCGCTGCCTTTTCTCTATCTTGGTATTAACATTAAATAATGACGAAAGCCTTATAGATAATCTTGCTCTGTCATCCACATTTTAAATGCTTTTTTCTCTTCTGGTGTTGCTTTGCTATACCACATTTTAAGTTGAGTTAAATTGTCACCGGTAATTTTCACTTTACCTTGCTCATCCACTTTAACTGCCACTTTTTCTAAATCAACGGGATTGCCTTGCTCAAAGATAATGCCATTTTCGCTATTGTACTGCGCAACTAATTTTTCCATATCCGCATAAGCGGCAAAGCCACTGCCTTTAAGTTCTGTCGCGTCAAGAACTTGCTCAGAGCCGTTTGCGAACTTAACTTGCCACTCTGGACCGCGAGAAAAATACGCTTCCGCTTGAGATAGCGTCGTTAACGTATCTGATAATACGATTTCTGCATTTTGATCTTTAATATCAACATTAAACAGATAAGGTCGCGTAGTATAAATCGTACCTTGCGAGCCGCGCTTAACTTCCCCATCAAAACGAGCCACAATCTGATGTTCGCCATTAGCTAGCTCGACACTTTCTGCCTTTGACCAACCTTTTTGTTCAATCTTCTTACCATCAATGACCAATAACTCGATGTTATCACCAGCAGTTAAGGTTGCCGCTTGAACACCAAATGACAGAGCAGCGCCAATCAATAATGCAACTTTTTTCATATTATTATCCCGTTCTTGCTAGCTATTGCTTTAGCTACTGTTCTCAATAAATAAAACAATGGTAGCGAAATACTTATCAGTTATATAACAGAAAGCCGCCCAATAAGCGGCGGCTTTCATCAAGAAGTTATCTAAACTAAATTAGAACTTAACTTCCATACCAGCAACGTAACCGAACTCTTCACGGTCGTTGATGATCTTATCGTTATCAGCGTAACCAACTTCTGCGTACACTTTAACATTGCTGTGTAGCTGTTGAGTTACGTTAGCGTATACGTTGTCGTGACGCTTACCATACTTTTCAGTATTTGCATGGTTTTGAGCATGAACATAACCTAGAGCGAAAGTCGTCTTGTCCATAGTGTATGAACCGTTGATTTCGTATAGGTCTAAGTCACGGTCAGTAACATGAGTATCAGCTGCTTTGTATTCGATTTGACCGAAAGATGCTGCAATGTTGAATGCACCGAAACCGTATTCAGCTTCTAGGTTGTAACCACGGATATCTTCACCAGCTTCGCTAGGTTTTACAATAGGCTTCTGATCAGGTGTGATACCTAGCTCAAGACCTTTAGCACCGATACGCTCACCGTCGTAACCGTATACACGAACATCTAGACCGTTAGTACGGAAACCTAGACGACCGTCAGTGATTGTAGTGCTGTGATCTGCATTTAGCTCATGAGATGCTGCTGCGTAGAAAGAACCGTTGTCGTAAACGTACTTGATTACACGGTCACCTTCAGTTTGAGCGAAGTCAACTTGCTCAAGACCTAGCTCGTAATCTTTACCGATGCCTGAATCATCAGATACTAGTAGCTGACGACCGAAAGTTAGAGCACCCATTTGGTTAGAAGAGAAACCAACCCATAGCTCGTCGTTTTGAACGTCACGAGACTCGTATTTAAACGCCATGCCAGAGATAACGTTTAGGTTCTCGTTGATTGCGTAAGTTGCGTTGATTGCAAAGTCACCGTCGTCTAGACGAATTGTTGCATCTTTGCTTTTCTCAAAACCATCGAAGTATTGAACTTCTGCTGCACCAGATAGGTCTACTTTAACACCATTGTTATCGTAAACGTTGATTGCTGCATTTGCAGAACCCGCTGCAGTCATAACTGCAAGAGCTAGAAGAGTCTTTTTCATGATATCCACTGCCTATTCTTGAAATTCCTTTTTTGGAATTCCTTTTCTTTTATAATTCCCCTCTTAATTTACAAACTTTTATATCCATAAAGTCAGTAAGCTCAAGGGGTGAGTAACTTGTGCCGCTTATCCTGTCAGAAGTTCAATATTGATGTCAAATCTTCTAAATGAAAGCTCAAAAAACATAAAATAGAAAACAAAATCAACAACATAAACATAAAAATGCCTAAATAACATACAGCATTTTTTTGCCTCTAGAATGTATTTTTTTAAGTAATACAAATGACATATTGGTAGATAGCACTAAAAAACCGTAACAATAACGAATAAATCCAAGATAATATTCCAAAAATTAGATAAAAAATAGTTTAAAACACTGAGGCGATATCTACACTTGGTTGCATTTAAAAGGTTCAATATCAATTCGTGATTTCAATCTCATTTTGCTGAGAAAATATCCTAAAATTTGTTTCAGCTCACAGTTAGAGCTTCATGCTATAATGCAGCTCCCAGCCAAGAATAAGTTTCAAATATGTTACATACTCAAATTAAACAAGACATAAAACAGTGCTATACCAACTTAGGGCAACAGCTTGATAACTTTATTCCACGTCGAGCTCAAAACTATTTAGTTGCCGAAATAGCAAAAACATTGGCTGGGGAGTACCACAAGAAAAACAGAATGTTAGTGGCAGAGGCTGGCACAGGAATTGGAAAATCGCTCTCTTATCTTTTAGGGGGGATTCCTTTCGCTATGTTTAATAATAAGAGATTGCTTATTTCAACGGCAACAGTGGCTCTTCAAGAACAGCTCATCAATAAAGATTTGCCTCTGTTTAATCGTATCTACCCAAAAGAATTTAGCTTTATTCTTGCAAAAGGTCGCCAACGCTACTGCTGTAATCATAAGTTAGAAGCGTGTTGTTCTAGCGAGTATTCACAACAAATCACTCTACTAGATGAAAAACCTAAAAAGTCAGATTTAGAACTTTTGAGACGCCTTTTTAAAGCGCGCAGTGAAGGGAAATGGGATGGTGATAGAGACAGTTGGCCAACCAACATTCCAGACCGAATTTGGCAGCAAATCATGGCAGATAAACATAGCTGCCATTCTGGTTTGCCACTACATCGTAACTGCCCTTTTGCTAAAGCACGTGAAGATTTAGACAAAGCTGATGTGATTATCGCTAACCATGCACTGCTAATGGCAGACCTAGAATTAGGTGGTGGTGTTATCTTACCCGATCCAGAAGATACTATTTATGTCATTGATGAGGCCCATCATTTGCCACAAGTTGCTCGTGATTTTTCTTCAGCTGCGGCCAGTTTAAAAGGGGCTGCAGCATGGCTAGAAAACTTAAATAAACACGTAAGCAAATTTGCAGAGCTGGCCGATTATAAGAAATCAAATCGCTTTCAAAATGCTATCCAAGAAAGTATTCAACATTTAGTGCCGACCCTCAGCCAAATTGCCAATAACATTGACCCATCACAATTTAATCAAGATGGAGTCTATCGTTTTGAACATGGAGAGTTACCCGCTTGGCTTTCTGAAGAATCTGTCGCACTTAAAGAAACCAGTAAAAAAGCCGCGCAATCATTGGGTAAAATTCATGATATGGTTTCTGAGCGATTAAAAGAACATGAAATATTACCCTCATTGGGAGAACAAGCACTGGCTGAAATGGGCTTTTATTTGCAGCGCTTAGAGAACTTAGAAAAGGTCTGGTTCTTAATGGCACAACCAAATAAAGACAAAGGAGCCCCTCTAGCTCGTTGGTTAGAAAAAAGTCCAGAGCGTGAAAACGACTATATTGTTGAAGTTTCCCCCCTTGAAGTGGGCTATCGCCTCGATCAATTATTGTGGAGTCGCGCGGCAGGTTGCATCTTAGTCTCAGCAACACTACGAGCATTGAATCAATTTACTTACTTTTGTCGTCAAGCCGGGATCAGTGAAGCCGATGGTGTACGCTTTTTAGCACTGGCTTCTCCTTTTGATTATCAGAACAATGCACGTCTAGTGATCCCTGCGGTCAAATATGAGCCCCAAGCACCTCAATTTACCGATTTGCTTATCGAGGTTTTACCCGAATATCTAGAGGGAGAAACAGCAAGCCTTGTGCTCTTCTCTTCTTATTGGCAAATGAACAAAGTGGCTGAAGCTCTACGTCCATTAGCGAAGAAAAATCGTTGGGAACTGCTGGTTCAAGGTGAAGAATCGCGCAATGAAACTCTAAAAAAACATAAAGAGAACTGTGAAAAAGGTAAAACCAGCATTCTATTCGGTACGGGAAGCTTTTCTGAAGGCCTTGATTTACCAGGGAAATATCTAACCAACCTGATTATTACCAAGATTCCTTTTGCCGTACCAACCTCACCAGTTGAAGAAGCTCACGCCGAATACATTGAAAGTCGAGGCGGTAATCCTTTTTTACAAATTTCCGTACCAGAAGCGAGTAAAAAGCTGATCCAATCGGTAGGTCGCTTACTGCGAAAAGAAGAAGATTCTGGTAGAGTCGTGCTATTAGACAGACGCATCATTAGTAAGCGTTACGGAAAAGCACTACTTGATTCTTTGCCGCCTTTTAAACGAGTTATTGAATATTAAGGATCCTATACTCAAGCAACTTGGGTATCCACACTATGATAGAAAATATCGAGCCTTTAACTTTAGCGATACTGGGTGGCGTTGCACTGGTCGCAGGATTTATAGATGCAGTAGCAGGAGGAGGCGGTATGCTTACCGTACCTGCGCTACTTTCACTGGGACTGCCACCTCATATTGCTTTAGGAACCAATAAATTGGCAGCGACGTTTGCCTCATCAACCGCAGCCTGGACCTATTATCGAAAACTGTTATTTTCGCCATCATTTTGGAAAAAGTCCTTTATTGCGACATTTATCGGAGCCGTTATTGGTACTTTGGTTGTCAATCAAATCAGTACCATGTGGCTTGAAAAAGCCCTTCCTTTAATTATTCTTGCCGCTGCAATCTATACTATTTGGCATCCACACCCTAAAACGGCCCAACAAAGTCTGCCGCAAGTGTCAGCGAGTTTATATCGTAAACAGTGGCTACAAGGTTCAAGTTTAGGGTTTTATGATGGTTTAGCAGGTCCTGGTACGGGCGCATTTTGGACTGTATCTAGTATGGCTTTATATCGATTAGATATCTTGCTGGCATCAGGTCTTGCTAAAGCGATGAACTTCACCAGTAATATAACTTCGCTTGTAACCTTCGCTATTTTAGGTCATATCAATATTGCCTTAGGCTTAACCATGGGTCTTTGCTTGATGGTAGGCGCTTACATAGGTGCACATTCAGCCATTCGATTTGGCGCTAAATTTATTCGCCCTATTTTCATTACCGTGGTGATGATTCTTGCCATAAAATTAGCGTATCAAGCTTGGTTTTAACCGGATTCACTATGATAGATTTAACGAGATTCGACACTTTAATTGCCCAACTCAAAACACAAGCAGCGAATTTAGACCGTACCCGTGGCGAAGCCAATAAACCATTATTTGATGAACAGCTGTTTCGTTGTCGTAGTAAATTACTGACACCTTGTGTTAACGAGATTGCCTCAGAAGTTTTTAAATTGCGCCAAGAACAACAATCTGGCCGACTGCTTCCCACTCGGACTCAACATATCTGTGAAAAAATTGTGGCTCAGATACAAGCGGTTCAACGTGAATTTGCAACGGTTTCGATCCGTAAAAATGAGCCGAAATACCGAAGTGCTCACTATCAGCCGCTCAATGAGATCTACCAAAACCTCAATCAGCACAAAGATTGGGAACGCCAACTTAAAACTAAGCTACGAGATAAAGAGTTCGAACTCTCTCAATGCAGTGATTGGCAGTTACAACAGAAACTTCAACATGAAGTACTTGTTCTTGAAGGTCGAGTATCTCGTTGTCAGCAAGCACTTACTAAAATAGAACAGACAATAATGAAACGAGAACGCAAAGGATAATCCCTCTTTATATAAACCTAATAGAATTAGCCTGAACCAATTAAGAAGAAAAGGAAAAATAATGACTACAGAAAAACAAAACAGCCCATTAGACAATGCTCCTGCGGAAGTCAAACTCGCCGTAGACCTCATTTATTTACTCGAAAGTAATGAGATAGATCCTGCAATCGCACTAGCCGCCCTTGCAATAGTAAAAACTGACCTAGAACGCAAAATTTCCAATGAGTAATCGATTATCAAGGATGATGATCCCCATAGTTTAATCAGGTCTCCATATCTTATCATTCTAACCACTTGAAAATTAAGTAAAGCCAATTTAGATTTAAAATTTAAATCGTTACAACAAATATTTCTTATCAACTTTATGCGCAAATTATGTAGATTATCAGTTAATATTAATAAATATATCTATACCAAATACCCGAGTATCTTAGTGCTACTTCGGGATAACAAAAATAATTTATAAATAATCTCGAAAGTTGTTGGCTTCAGTTATGTCCTTCTCGTTAAAAAAATTCTTTCTTATTGCTCTACTCTCGATTTTTATTTCGAGCAGTTTAGTAGTTATTTATTTGTCATATCGCTCAGAACAAATAAGCTTTGAAGTAAATAAATCACTCAATAGCAGTTTTACACAATTAAAAAAAGATGTTTTATTAATTCAAGAAGTACATAATCATTCACAAGATTTAAATAAACTTGTTACTCTGATTCTTGCGTCACGCTCTCTTCGTAGTGTGGCTTATATTCAAGATGATCACTATGTATACAGCGATCGTCAATTGCATTTAAATCAAGAAATATCACCAAGCTTACAGCAAAAAATAAAGACAGAAGCGTTTCCTTTCTTATACCGCAAACAGAGTTCATTAAATAATATTGAAGAACTGCACTTTGTAATAAAAGGAAAAAACGGTTTTTACCAGCTATTTCTTAATGCACGTTATATGGATGATTGGCTTGATAATGCTGACCTTACGCTCAATGGCTATGTTGTAAATAATCACAACCAACCTATTATCAATCAACCACAAAAATTATTAATAAAAGCGGTTTATCAATCACCTCAATACCCTTTTAAAGTTGTTATCGGTGAACCAACCCAAGATGTTATTATGCTTATTGCAATGGGAGCTGCTTTTATTTTTGCTTTTATTCTACTGGGGTTATTATTTGCCAAACATCTATATAACAATAACTTTTCATTTCGTGTAGATATTGAGCGAGCAATCCGAGCAAAAGAGTTTATCGCCTATTATCAGCCAATAGTTTCAAATAAGAGCTTACAGTGTAGCGGCGCAGAATTGTTGTGTCGTTGGCATCATAAGAAAAAACGTATTCTCGCTCCCAATCATTTTATTACAAAAGTCGAAGAAAGCGGGCAAATAAAAGCGATTACTCTTCAGCTTTTGAACCAATTAGCAAAAGACAAAATTCAACTGTGTAAACATAACCCTGATTTTTATATCTCAGTTAACTTTACGTTAGCCATGTTAAGAGATGAAGCTTATATGGCTGAAGTTATGGCATTAATCAAAAAAAACACCAGCTTACAATCGGGTCTTGTTTTTGAATTAACAGAACGTGAAAATACCACCTGTGCTATGCGAGAGTTAAATACTGTTATGACACAGTTTCGCCAGATTGGGGTTCGCTGGGCTCTGGATGATTTTGGTACTGGTTATTCAAGCTTATCGAGTGTACGTAGTTTAAATTTTGATATTATAAAAATTGATAAACTCTTTGTATTAACAGCAGATACTGACGCAATTACCAGTTCAATTTTGAAAAATATCGCTTATTTAGGTAAAGGTCTAAATTGTAAAATGGTTGCTGAAGGGGTTGAAACTCAAACTCAATTTAATAAATTACTTGGCTTGAATATTGATTATTCACAGGGCTATCTATTTAGTAAGCCAATGGCTATTAAAGATTTTTTACTTTTTCAGCACTCGTTTGATCACCGCGCTTATATCTGCCAACAACCAGATCTTGAAATTAATTATCAACCAGTTGTAGTAGAATAAAGCGTTAACTTATTCGTTGCTATACCCCTTCCAGTAGGGGGAAGCTCAATAGCAAAAAATGCAACATTAGTGCGGTTGAGCAATATCTTGGCACAGAATTAAAGCTCAATTACTATTTATATCCAAGTGACTTTCTTTAACCTTATTTCACAGCAGAGGTCTATTATGGGATGTTGTAATCAAGCACCAAAAGGTGGTTCAAATAACTTAGGTCTATTAATGAAACTGATTGGCGGAATTTTTGTACTACTATTAGTAGTATCGCTATTCTTTCATTAAAACAGACTTGACCTTACCCTAAGGGGAAGCTTTATAGTTAACACGTTTAATTAGCTGGATGCTTATTTGTGAACTCTTTTTTATCGTCAAACACATTGCTGTCTAATAAGTGGATTGCGCTAGTTCTGGTGGTTATCATGGTTGTGATAACGAAGCCAGCTTTTGCTATGTCTGCTTCAGGACAACATGCCATGTACGATAATAGTCGCGCACCCATAGCTCATACGCAGCAGATACAACATCATGACCAATCACACGCCATGATGGCTGATTGTGCTCGTCACTTATCCGATCAATCCAAGTCAGACAATTGTTGTGACGATATGACCCAGTGCCATATTGTAACTGGCGTATTACCAACCGCTAATTATGCATTCTCTTCTCCAACAGCAACGACTCAACTGAGTACTTATCACTTTGAGACACCTGTCTCACCTTGTGAAAACCTTTATCGCCCCCCAATAGCCTAGTCTACGATTCTTTTATATACCTCGATATGCACTCATTATAGTCAAATTGTAATGTAATCCACTGTATTTAAAGTAAAAAACAATAATTACAGTATGTTGCGCATATCGCGATGATAATTATCTATCGTGGATACGTTATGTTTAAAAATACGCGTTTATCAGCAAAGTCCTTGTTGGGACTCATGGTTGCTGCCTCTTTTTCAGCACCAAGCTTTGCCAATGATCAGCTGCAATCGTTGATCGACTGGGCCGTTGAGCACGACTCTGGCCGTCAACAAATTCATTATCAAGCTAAAGCGATGCAAGAGATGGGGATCGCTCAAGGTCAATTGATGGATCCAAAACTCAAAATGGGAGTTGGTGGCTTTCCAGTTGAAAATATGGGATTTGATAATGATCCTATGACCAATATTTCCGTTGGATTGATGCAGCAATTTGGCCGAGGTGACACTTTAGATCTGCTTGAACGCCAAGCTTTTGAGCAAGCTTCTAGTATTCGAGAAAAAGCCGAAATTCGCCAGCTTGATATCGAAAAAGCCATTACAACACTTTGGGTTGAACTGCATTATCAACAGCAGGCACAAAAGTTATTAAAACAGAACCAGCAGCTGTTTCGTTCGTTAGAAAAATACCTCAGCACGAATTACGGCGTTGGGGTTAACCAGGCGCAAGATATTATTCAGTCCCAGCTGCAGATCTCTCGTATTGGTGAAAAAATTCAAGCCAATCGCCAAATGCAGCAAAAAATTCGAGCTCAACTGGGTGAATGGTTAGGAGATCAAGCCTCTAACGTATCACCTCAAAACGATCCAAATTGGGCGCAACTGAGCCAAAGTTTGAATCAATCACATTCTAATTTTTATCCTCTCTTGGCACAGCATCCAACGGTGAAAGCTATTGATGCTCTGATCAAAAGCAATGAAACCGGAATCGATATTGCTAACGAAGCTTATAAACCTCAGTTTGGTGTTGAGGTTATGTACGGTTATCGTCAGGCAAAAGGGATGAATGGTGATCCAGCCTCAGATCTTGTTAGTGCTTACGTTACCATGGATCTGCCGCTATTTACCGATAAACGTCAAGATAAAAAGCTCTCCGCAGCCAAATTACAACTTGGGGCAACTCAATCACAAAAAGATCTGATGCTCAAACAAATGAATGCGCAAGCACAGGCTCTTTTCATCGACAGGCAAAATATCACCGAACGTTTAGGGCGTTACAACTCAACGCTATTACGCCAAGCCAAAGAGAAAACTCGCGCCATTGAGCGTGGCTATCAAAACAATACCACCCAGCTGGATGAATACATTCGCGCTGCCAGTGAAGAGCTAACCCTACAATTGGAGCAACGACGTCTCCATGCCGACCTGCAACTAGCGAACACCAATCTCGCTTACTTACTGAATAAATATTAAGGGATGTTATGAAAAACGTATTTAGTATCAGCTTATTAGCATTAGCGATTGGTGCCGGTGGTGGTTATTTTGCGGCAACTCAGTTCGGTGATTCATCAACTGAGCCATCAGCTAAAAACAAAGAACCGCTCTACTGGGTTGCACCGATGGATCCCAATTACAAACGAGATAAACCCGGCAAATCACCGATGGGAATGGATTTGATCCCTGTGTACGAAGAAGACAATGGAGGCAAAGAACTGGCCGGCACAGTTAAAATATCACCTGTGGTTGAAAATAATCTTGGGGTGAAAACAGCTAAGGTGATTTCTGCCCCTCTAACACCACAGATTGATACGGTGGGTTATGTAGCATTTGATGAAAGCCAACTGTGGCAAATCAACAGCCGAGTCAGTGGCTGGATCAAGAAGCTGAATGTCAACGCCATTGGGGAACAAGTCAAACAAGGACAAGTGCTGTTTACGCTCTACTCTCCCGAATTAGTTCGAGCTCAAGAAGAGTTACTTAATGCTCGTCGTTTGGGAAAAACGGTATTAATTAATGGTGCAAAAGAACGTTTAAAATCACTTGGAGTAGATAATTCTCAAATCAACCAACTACTTAAACGCGGTACGGCATCTCAAACAATTGCGATTAAAGCGCCCGCGAATGGCGTTATTGCGACCTTAAATGTTCGTCAAGGCGCCTACCTTTCTCCAGCACAAACGGTGATTAGCGCAGGATCATTACAAGATGTTTGGGTTGATGTAGAAGTGTTCGAGCGCCAAGCTCACTGGATCACATTGGGAACAACTGCCGATATGAAAATCGACAGCCTACCGGGAACACAGTGGCAAGGCAAAGTGGATTACATCTACCCTATTTTGGATCCTAAAACGCGCACTTTACGTATTCGAGTGGTCTTTCCAAATAAAGATGGTGCCTTAAAACCTAACATGTTTGCCAATGTTGAACTGATCCCACAGAGTAAAAATAAAGTGCTACAAATCCCAAATCAGGCGGTGATCCGTTCAGGTAACATGGATCGAGTTGTATTAGCCCTTGGTGACGGTAAATATCGTTCTACTCGCATTGAAACAGGACGCGAAGCTGGTGATATGATTGAGGTCATTTCAGGTCTCACCGCCAATGATAAGATTGTCACATCAGCCCAGTTTATGATCGATTCTGAATCGAGTCAGACCGCAGATCTCAGTCGTATTAGTCAAGCAGATCAGCAAGCCGACACAAAAGCCGATACTGCGTGGGTCGATGGTACTATCACTAAAGTCATGGCGAACCATCGAATGTTAACGGTACACCACCAGCCAGTAAAAGCGTGGAATTGGCCAACCATGACCATGAATTTCACCGTTGCAAAATCGGTTGATCTATCCGATTTATCAGCCAAACAGTCCATTCGCTTTGAGCTAAAGAAAACCCCTCAAGGGCAATTTGAGATTATTGCAATTCAAGTGGCAGACCCTGCGACTAAGGTAGGTCACTAATGATTCCAGCTATTATTCGGTGGTCGATAAAAAATCGCTTTTTGGTCTTAATGGCAACAGTGTTTTTGGTTGCTGCTGGGATCTACAGTGTTAAACGAACCCCTATTGATGCCCTACCCGATCTATCGGATGTTCAGGTGATCATCAAAACCAGTTATCCAGGCCAAGCTCCGCAAGTTGTGGAAGATCAAGTAACCTACCCATTAACAACCGCCATGCTTGCTGTACCTGGGGCTGAAACGGTACGCGGTTACTCTTTCTTTGGTGACTCCTACGTTTATATCATTTTTAACGATGATACTGATATGTATTGGGCTCGCTCACGGGTGTTGGAATATCTCAGCCAAGTTGCACCGAAATTGCCGCCTAGTGCCAAACCTGTGTTGGGGCCAGATGCAACGGGTGTGGGCTGGATTTACAGCTATGTCTTAACCGATCGTAGCGGCAAACATGATCTGAGCGAGCTACGCAGTTTGCAAGACTGGTTCTTAAAATACGAACTGCAAACGGTTGATGGCGTTTCTGAAATTGCCACTGTTGGCGGCATGGTTAAACAGTATCAGATCCAAATTGATCCCAATAAACTGCGTGCTTACAACTTAACCCTACAACAGATCAATAAAGCGATAAAAGCAGGCAACCAAGAAGCGGGAGCCTCTGTTGTTGAAGTGGCTGAAGCTGAACACATGGTTCGTGCGACCGGTTACATTAAAAATATTGCTGATCTGAAAAATATCCCTCTTGGTGTCACCAGCAAAGGCACTCCTCTGCTATTAGGAGATGTCGCTGATATTAATCTGGGCCCACAGATGCGTCGTGGTATCTCAGAATTTAATGGCGAAGGAGAAGCGGTTGGTGGTGTGGTTGTAATGCGCTTTGGGGAAAATGCGCAGCAAGTGATCGCCAATGTAAAAGAGAAACTGGCGTCATTACAACGCAGCTTGCCTGAAGGCGTGGAGATAGTCCCTACTTATGACCGTTCAACCTTGATCGACAATGCGGTTGATAACTTATATCAAAAACTGCTGGAAGAGTTCATTGTTGTTGCCGTTGTCTGTGCGCTGTTCTTATTCCATTTGCGTTCATCTTTAGTGGTTATGATTAGCTTACCAATCGGAATTTTATCAGCCTTTATCGTGATGCACTGGCAAGGTATTAATGCCAACATCATGTCTCTAGGTGGTATTGCGATCGCAATTGGTGCCATGGTTGATGGCGCAATCGTTATGATTGAGAATGTCCATAAGCACATCGAGAAAACACCACTTACGGATGAAAACCGTTGGCAAGTTATCGGAAAAGCCGCTGAAGAAGTAGGTGCACCGCTATTTTTCTCACTATTAATTATTACGTTAAGTTTCGTTCCAGTATTTGCTCTCGAAGGTCAAGAAGGGAAAATGTTCTCTCCCCTTGCCTTTACAAAAACCTATGCCATGGCATCAGCGGCCGGTCTTGCCATTACTTTGGTTCCGGTATTAATGGGTTATTTCATTCGCGGTAAAGTGTTACCAGAACATAAGAACCCCATCAATAAAGCGGTTGTATCGGCATATCGTCCACTACTCAATATCAGCCTACGTCACCCTAAATCTTTATTGGTGGCGGCGGGTATTCTAATGGCTTCTGCTTACTACCCAATTCACAATATGGGCAGCGAGTTTATTCCACCATTGGATGAAGGCGACCTAATGTATATGCCAACCACCTACCCTGGTATTTCCATTGGTAAAGCCCGTGAAATTTTGCAACAGACCGATAAGTTAATCAAAACTATCCCTGAGGTGAAAACAGTTTGGGGCAAGATTGGTCGAGCGGAAACAGCCACCGATCCCGCTCCCCTAACCATGATTGAAACCATTATTCAGTTGAAACCAAGAGATGAGTGGCGTCCCGGTGTGACAACAGCCTCACTTCGTCATGAACTGGATCAATTGGTGCAATTTCCAGGTTTAACCAACGCTTGGGTTATGCCGATCAAAACTCGTATAGATATGTTGGCAACGGGGATTAAAACGCCTATCGGTGTGAAAATTGCAGGCCCAGATCTCAAACAGATTGAAAAGATCGGTCAGCAATTGGAGACCATTTTAAAACCAGTACCAGGCACCGCCTCAGTTTATGCCGAACGAGTGGCTGGTGGACGCTATATCACCATGGATATCGACCGTCAAAAAGCGGCTCGTTATGGGCTTAACATTCAAGATATTCAACAGGTTATTACTACTGCTATTGGTGGTATGAATGTCAGTGAAACCATTGAAGGCTTGGAGCGTTACCCAATTAATGTCCGTTATCCTCAAAGCTATCGAGACTCTTTAGAAAAACTCAAGAGCTTACCTCTGGTGACGCCAAGCGGTGCTCGTATTGCTTTGGCCGATGTCGCTACATTGCGCTTTGAAGATGGCCCTCCAATGATCAAAACCGAAAATGCACGACCAAACGGATGGGTCTTTGTGGATATCGATGGCCGTGATTTAGGCTCGTATGTTCATGAAGCGCAACAAAAAGTAGCACAAGAACTTGTTCTGCCTGCTGGCTACTCGCTTTCTTGGTCAGGTCAATATGAGTATATGGAACGAGCAAAAGCCCGTCTAACTACAGTTGTTCCGGCCACGATCGCCATCATTATGATGTTGCTTTATATGAGCTTCCGTCGTGCGGGGGAAGTGCTACTGATTATGGGCACGCTGCCTCTAGCTATGGTTGGTGGCCTCTGGTTAATGGAGATCTTGGGCTATAACTTCTCTATCGCAGTTGGGGTTGGCTTTATCGCACTGGCCGGGGTTGCCGTTGAAATTGGAGTCATCATGTTGGTTTATCTTAACCAAGCGTGGAATAGCCAGATAGAACAAGCAAAACAGGAGCAAAGAGCGTTAACCATGGCTGATCTCACCAAAGCCATCAGTGAAGGTGCTGGCTTACGAGTACGCCCAGTCATGATGACAGTAGCAACGGTCATTATTGGTTTAATTCCAATTATGTTTGGTCACGGAACGGGATCGGAAGTTATGCAGCGAATAGCCGCACCAATGATTGGCGGTATGTCATCGGCATTATTACTGACACTCGTGGTGCTCCCTGCTCTATTTAAACTGTGGAAACAGACAAGCTACAAACTGAAGTAGTCATATTTAATGGCTAAATTTCATAACAATATTTAACAGCAATCTTATTTATGCGTATTCGCTGCCTTAGCCCTATTTCCTAGCTACTGCAAGCTTTGGCAGCGCTTTTTCAAAAGGATAGAAAAATGAAAAAATCACTACTTGTTATCGCGTTAACGACTTTATTTGTGTCACAGGTGCAAGCTAACGAAACCAGCACAACCGACCACAGTAAAATGGATCACAGCCAAATGAGCCATGATGTCAAAATGGACCATAACAAAATGGATCATGGTGCAATGACGACCTATACCAAACAAGACAATCAAGAGATGGATCACAGTAAGATGGACCATTCGATGATGGATCATGGCGCAATGGTGTCTAAAGTGGGTATGCCTGCGCCACAAAACCAAGCAAGCCAAACTGTGAAGGTTTCTCTTAGCGATGATATGAAAATTCAATTTGCTCAACCACTGAACATCAAACAAGGTGATATTGTTCATTTTTCTGTAACTAATACAGGGAAAATAGCTCATGAGTTTTCAATTGGCAGCATAGAAGAGCAAGCAAAACATCGCGAAATGATGAAATCGATGCCGGATATGAAGCATGATGATAGTACAACCATTACCGTTGAGCCTGGACAAACTAAAGATATTACTTGGCACTTTATGGGGGAGAAATTTATTGAGTTCGCTTGTAATATTCCAGCCCATTCAGAGCACGGCATGAAGATGAACTACGTTTTACAGTAATCGAACGACAATAGAACAGAAAAAAAGCGCTACGTAATCACTACATAGCGCTTTTTTCTTGCCTGAGATCTAGATCGTTAAGATCTCACAGGTAGATATTTTTTAGGCAGTTACTTGCTCAGTTGCCGCTTGAGTTTCACCACGAATAATGCGAGTTAGCTTAGGGGCAATTAACAGTGTTAATACAGCAATTGCAGCGGTTGAATAACCAATTTTAGCAAACACATCACTATAAATAGTCAGTGTTTGATGAGAGTCAGTAATACCCGCAGGTGCTGTTGTTAATGTTGCTACCCAGCCAGCCACAACCGCAGCTGTTGCCGAAGTTAGGAACCACATACCCATAGCAAAGCCCATCATACGTTGAGGAACTAATTGCGCTACCATCGCCAAACCAAGACCAGACACTAACAGCTCACCAATAGACTGGAAACCGTAACAGATGATCAACCAGTTTGAGCTCATAATCCCTTGTGCATTGGCAAATTTTGCGCCGAAAGTCAGTACCAAGAATGACAAACTACACAGCACCATACCCATCGCAAACTTATAAGGCATAGCAAAACGCTCACCCATATTGTTATACATCATGGCAAGAATAGGACTTGCGATCATGATCCAAAATGGGTTTAGAGCCTGAAACTGCTCTGGCTGAACGGAGATACCAAAAATATTGTGCTCAATATTATGGATAGCAAAAAAGTTAAGTGACGTTGGCATCTGGAAATACAGAACAAAGAACACCACACCTTGCAGCATTAATACAAACGCCACCAGCATCTTTGCTCGCTCTAAACCTGAGATAGAAAAGGCTTCTTTTAGGTATAAGAAAACAATAGAACAACCAACAACAACCAAAATTGCATGAGCATAGAAAAGGTGTTGCAGCAAAATAGCACTAACGAAACTTAACGCAATCGCACCAATAACGACGCCTAAATAGTGCTTTTTATTAACTGGCGCTAGATCAGGTTCTGAACCAACATCCTTCACCATACGGCTACATAACATGAAGTTAACGACTGTGATAATTAAACCAACAGCACTTACACCAAATGCAATGTCGTAACCCATTTTCTCAGCAATCCAAGGCGTTAATAGCATAGAGAAGAATGAGCCTAGGTTAATCGCCATATAGTACATAGTAAATGCACCATCAAGACGAGCATCCCCATCATCATAGACTTTCGCTAATAAACTCGATGGGTTTGCTTTAAATAAGCCATTACCCATAGTGATAAAGCCCATAGCGATATAAATTAAGCTTTCACCACCGAAATTAGCCATCGCTGAAAGACCCAGCAATGCATAGCCTACAGTTAGAACAACGGCACCAAGAGTAATGGTTCTTTTCGTGCCAATAACTTTATCACCAACCCAACCGCCAATTGCAACTGAGCCGTAAACTAATGCCGAAAAAGCACCAAAAAGAACAAAAGATTTTGATTCGGACATGCCCAAAATCTGAACCAAATAAACGGTTAAGATTGCTTGCATACCGTAAAAGCCAAAGCGCTCCCAAAATTCTATTGAAAAGATCAAATAGAACTGCTTCGGCTGCTTGAATACATTCAAGTCAGACATAGTGTGTTTCCTGTAAGCTGTTTTTTAATAAATTTTTTAAGATGTTGTGTATATTTTTTTAAATATATGGTCGAGTTATTTTCTGACCTATGATTTCAAACTACTTTGAATAGGAAACGATTGCATCGAACAAAAATGAAACATTAGATACAATTTATGAAAAAACACTGTATTAATTTAGATAAACAGTAACTTACTCTGACTTAATAGCAGAAAATGGTTATAAAAATAAAAAGCGTTATTTATCTGTTTGTTATTACTAAGACAGATAGCGAATTAAAAATTACATTGACGCAAACGTTTGCTTTAGTTAAATTACCCGCGTTTTTGACCTTTCCCAGAATTATGGATAATTTTATGTTGTTACTAAAACGCGGTTTAGCATTAATCGCTATTCTTTTTTCTTGTCAAATCCTCGCTCAATCACAGCCAATCTTGGTTCAAGGCGCAATGGATATTGAAACGACCACATTAATCAATGCGCTAGATAATAAGAAAGAAACAACCATGGGCTCTTGGACATTTTGGCAAGGAACCATTGCAGGTTATCCCGTCGTTGTTTCCCGTACCGAGGTAGGAATTGCCAATGCAGCAGCGGCAACAACGCTCGCCATTGAACATTTCAAACCAAAATTAATTATTAATCAGGGTACATCTGGCGGTCATGACCCAAGGCTCTACCGTGGTGATATTGTATTGGGAAAAACCAGCTTCAATATGGGTGCTTACCAAGTAAGCTTTAAAGAAAAAGGACAAGGAATCCATCCTGAGAACTGGCAGAACTTTGCCGTAACGATGCGCCTTCGTGAAAATGGTAAGCCTGTAGAGCACAACGAATTTGCAGCCGATAGCCATTTACTGACAGTCGCACAACAACAAGCAGAAAGTTATAACAAAGGAAAAGTAGTAACAGGTATTATTGGTACAGCCGATGAATGGAACCGAGAAGTAGACAGAATTAACTGGTTCCATAACACTTACGGCACCTCGGTGGAAGAAATGGAAACCTCTTCAGCAGCTCTAGTTGCACAAGCTTATAATATACCGTTTATTGGTATCCGAATTTTGTCTAATACGGATCAACACAAACAAGACTTTGATCCTCAGACAGCAGTAGATTGCCAAGAGTTTGTTTTGGGCTATATCAAGACTCTTATTAAGCAATAATAGATTATCTCCTCCCCCTGAGAGACCCTAAATCAATTGTTCCCCAAATGATGGTTTCAAAAAAAGCCAGCTCCTAATATTAGGAACTGGCTTTATTATTTAATGATCGACAGGTTTTGGTTTTTTCTTAAAGAAAAAGATAAATGGAATCAACAATAAGTAAGAAGCCAAAATAAAACCAAAGGTATAAACAAAAGCAAGCAGCGTTGATTGCTGATGTAATAATGCCTGTATATTGGCCATAAAACTTGGATCTGTAATACTGTGCCCCTGTGCTTGTGCAGCTTGTTGTAAAATTGGGTTGGATAGCGTTAAGTCACCACCTAATGCATGCCATTCTCGCTGCTCGGTACGACTAAAATACGTATTTACAATCGATATACCAAACGAACCACCAACTGTACGGCATAAGTTATACACCACAGCCCCACCCACAGTGTACTCTTTCGCTAATGTTGCATAAGCAAGCTGGCTAAGTGGTGAGAATACTAAGCCCATACCCGCACCTTGAATAATACTTGGCAATAAAATCCAATGCAGATCGATATTCATAGAGTATTGCGTCATTAAATACGTACCTAACGCATTCAATAATAATCCCACCACAATCAACATCCGAGCATCAAGACGGTCCATATATCGCGCCATCATCAGCAGAACAATCGCTGATGTTAGTCCGCGCGGAGCCATCACTAAGCCTGTAGTATCCACAGGATAATTTAGCAGTTGTTCGAGCATCATTGGCTGCAGCTGGGTAATACCAAACATACCCATAGCAAACCCGGCCATAACTAAACATGACATCGCTAAGTTACGGTCTTTTAGTAACCAAACCGGTGCTATATCACCTTTGGTCTTAAAGGAGCGAACAACAAAAAAGATCACCGCAATCGCACTGATGATCGCTGAGAATAAGATCAAGTTAGACTCGAACCAACCCTCTTCGTTACCACGGTCTAATACCATTTGCAGCAAGCCGATACCAATAGCCATCGCAATAACAATAGGCCAATCGACCCGACTCTCGCCTCGACCGTCAATTTTAACGAAGAAGAACAACAGCGCTAAACAGAATAGACCCACGGGTAGGTTAACATAGAAGATCCAACGCCAATCCATGTTCTCTGTGATAATACCGCCCAGTGTTGGCCCTAAAATTGGACCTAGCAAGACCCCAACACTGAACAGAGCCATGGCTTTACCCCGTTGTGTAGGCGGGTAGATCTGAACCATAATCGATTGAGATAACGGAATCACCGATGCGCCAAATGCTCCTTGCATCACACGAAAAGTAACCATTTCCGCTAAAGAGTCAGCTTGGCCACACAATGCAGAAGTCACAATAAAGCCACTGATAGAGACCAGAAGTAATTTCCTTACCCCTATCTTAAGCGTTAGATAGCTCGCTAGTGGAATAAAGATCGCTTCCGCCATTGAGTAAGAGGTTAGCACCCAAGTAATTTGCTCAGAGGTTACCCCAAGCGATCCCATCATATGCGGCAAGGCAACGTTGGCGATGGTCATATCCAATAACACCATAATTGCCGATAGCATGACTGCAAAGGTCACCAATGAGCGACTTTTTTCAGACATTTGATCTGCTGCCGATGAGCCTGTTGGTATTTCCACCTCAGCCATGATTACTTACCTTGCTGTGCTACCTGAGCATCATCTGTTTTCGCTAAAGTATCAACCGTTACTGTGGCACTTGCACCAACACGTAAAGGATGCGCTTTATTTTCTTGCTCATTATTCAGTTCGATAAGAACAGGGAAACGTTGTGGTACTTTTACCCAGTTACCAGTTGCGTTCTCAGGAGGTAATAGAGAGAAAGAGGAACCACTTGCAGGTGAAATCGCCGCTATCGTACCGTGGAAATCAATATTTGGGTAAAGGTCCAGTTCAATTGTTGCAGGCATACCAATATGCATACGACCAACCTGATCTTCTTTAAAGTTAGCTTGCACCCAATAAGTATTGGCTTCAACTAATGGCATAAGCGCTTGACCTGGAGCAACCACACTGCCAGGGTGAACACTGACTTTACCTAACTTACCGTCGTGGTCAGCAAAAATATTGGTGTAAGACAGAGATAAACTCGCCTGGCTTAGTGCTGCAGCCGCTTTTTTCACTTCAGGGGCGTCTTTACCTTTTGCACCTTGTGATTTAATCAGCTGGGACATATTGGCACGAGCCGCTTCAACATTGTTTTCCGCTGTTGATAGCTTCGCTTTGGCATCATCCAATTCTTGTTGTGGATACAGTTTCTTATTCACCAAATCTTTAATTCGACGATAAGTACTTTGTGCATCACTTAGCTGAGCCATCGCGGTTTTCACATTCGCACTCGCCGCTAAAATTGCATCGTCAGTTGCGGCGTTATTTTGGGTTGCCAACTCATAAGCAGCTTTTGCTTCATCCAATTGGGCTTGATAAGGCGCTGGATCAATTTGAACTAACAAATCGCCTTTACTTACCGTTTGATAATCGGTCACATTGCTTGAAATGACTTTACCGCTCACCTGTGGTGCCACATAAACAATATTGGCATGAACATAGGCATCATCAGTACTTGGATATTCTTCTTGATGCTTCACATAAAAATAACCCGCAGTAGCCAATCCTGCAGCGATAAGTCCTGTCACAATCAAATTGCGAGCAAAGTGGGATTTTGTTTCATTCATTATAATGACCTAAACGGTTATGCTCTGTCGTAAATGCTCAATCAAAAAGATAGGGGGAAAACGTATGAAAGAGAAAAAACAAAGTCTGTAAATATTATGAAGAGAGATCTATTTCACATTTTTAGTGATATCTTAGTTAAGGATATACCTATTGGCAATTTTGCTAAATCTCTATTTTTCGAATCCTATTTTTTAATTTATTGAAACACTTAGCTATTTTTTGTTTAATCAAAATACTGATACAGACTGTTCTATATTTTTTACTAATGAAGTTTTTCTGCTATTTTGTGCTAACTAGAACTATGTAGATGAGTTATTACTCTATTTGTGACGTAAACAGCCAAAAATTTGCAAATAATATTTGCGTACTCATCCTCAAAACTCTCTTCTGCAGTCCATAAAAGCCAACTGGTCTGTCCAGATACCCTCTCATAAATGCATATACTTTTCCCACCGCAATAAAACACAGTGCATATCATTAATTTTAATACGTCGCTCACATTTCATTGGAGGTCACTATGATCTTACAAAAACTTAAATCAGTCGTATTTGCCCGTAAAACTACAGAGCAGAAACAAGCTGAATTGAAATCTCGACTTGCTTTTGCTATGTCACAAAGCAAACCGAAACAAGACGCTTAGCTTGTCACTCTGGGTTCGTAACAAGGACGTTCCCTATCCCCATGATTCTCTTTATCAACTCGCCTACTCTGACAATTCCATACATTTATCGACATTAATTATGTTGTCGAAATGACGTTTCAGCTTTAACTTACTGCCAATAAAACACAATTCAAATAGGTTATTATGAAGCGTATATTCTCTTGGTTAAGTGCAGCGGCATTTCTATTTTCATCATCCTCTTTTGCTGCAATTAACTTTAATCAAAATATCATTGTCTCAGGTTCCAATAACGGTTCCGTTAACCGCCCTGTATCGGTTTGTGTATTAAACCCATTTACTAAGATCTTTGCCGAAGCTGGGATTACCGAAGCGCAAGCTCGACACAATGTCAGTTTGGCTTGTCAACGAGATCAAGGCAGTAACAGTATTTTTTGTGAAGAGAGTAAGGCTCGTTGTCATCAATCTCAGTTATGGAATGGCGGCCAAACAAGCGGCAATAGTGGTGAATTGATCATTTACAATATGCGTAATCAAGCAGGTAGAACAGTAACCATTACCGACAATATTGCTGATCTTAGTAATGTTCAATTTGATAACACATTAGAATCGTTTGAAATTCCAGTGGGCTGGACGGTTCGATTTTATGAAGATAAGAACTTTTCTGGTGGCTATTACACCCGAACTGCGGGGAAATACAATGCAGATGGCTTTATGAATAAAATCAGTTCGATTCAAATTATGCAGCGTTAATAAAATATTCATCAAAACAACAGCGAGACTTTATGCCTCGCTGCCTGTTTTTTCGACCCAAGTCATTTAACGGATCACATCCAATGTTTATCTTTAATGACTTGGGCTAATTAGAAGAAGCTGGAAAGTAGGAGCAGTAGCCCGCCTCCGATGGTTAGCCATACCATACGATCAAGGTTCATACACACTTGATCAAAATTGGCGTCAAATTCTTTGTCTGCTACTGAAAATGTCATTGGCAATACCGAGCCAGATTTTTCGTCCATATAACTTTCCTTCTTTTTTATCCTTCCAACTAGTTATACCCTCAAGTTCAGTATTTATGCAAGGTACGATTGCGTATTATGCACTCAATTTCTTTAACATTGTCACAACTTTTACTCTCCGATGACAGAATAACAGTAGCCTCAGCCGCTTTTTATGCAGTACCCTCTCCAAAGCATTAACCAAACAAAGATGGACAGGTAATGAAAGCCTTAAACGATCTACAAGTATTTATTGAAGCCAGCCGTATGGGTAGCTTTTCTAAAGTCGCTAATAGCATGGGGATTACACCCGCAGCGGTTAGTGCCGCAATAAAAAGGCTTGAAGAGCAGGTTGGCTTTCCTCTTTTTATTCGCTCAACACGTCACTTGCGTCTAACCAACGAAGGGGAAATTTTCTGTGATAAAGCATCGATGGCTGTCAATATTTTACAAGATGGTTTAGATCAGATTGCCAATGACAGAAATGCCTTTTCAGGAAAGTTACATATCACGGCCCCATCGGATTTTGGTCGCAACCTACTGCTCACTTGGATCGCTGAATTTCAAGAAATCTACCCCGATATCACCATCAAATTAGAGCTATCGGATAAAGTGGCTGATATTTATAGTCAACCTGTTGATATAGCCATTCGGTATGGCCAACCCGCTGACTCAAATTTGGTGGCAATTTCACTTTGTCAGTTAAACGAAGGGATCACTTGCGCCACGCCAGAATACATTGCTGCGAATCCAACCATTACAGAACCTATGGATCTATTAGCACATAACTGTTTGTGCTTTATGGTTGCCGATACGCTGTATAACAAGTGGCAATTTAGCTGTGAGAATCGTAGTGAGATTGTGCATGTATCGGGAAATATGACAGGCAATGATAGCGATATGATTCACCGCTTAGCGTTAAAAGGAAAAGGGATCATACATACATCGTTGATGGATTTGAGTGAAGATATTATCGCTGGACGCTTAGTGCCTATATTCCCTCAATGGCGTGGGTTTTCAGCACCACTTTATATGGTTTGCGCCGACCGCAGATTATTAAATCCAACCATCCGCAAGTTTCAAGAATTCATTAAAGAAAAATGCTGCCAGCAACGACAACGAGTACTGACAGCATTAGGCAATGAACAAGTTACTGATTAATTTACAATACCCAAGCGATCAGAAAAACTTGGGTATTAAGCCTATCTACATCCTATAAATAAGCGATAAGTGTGATTAGCACTCAGTGAAAACGCGCGTTTCTTCCCAACGAGATTTTGGTAGTTTCGCGTTAAAATCTTCTTCGCTATGGAAACCAAGAGGCACAACAACTAAGCTCTTGAAGCCTTTCTCTTTTAAGCCAAACTCAGCATCAAGTACGTCGGCATCAAAACCTTCAATTGGCACAGCATCAATATCCATCGCAGCAGCACCAAGTAATAGAGTACCAACGTTTAGATAAACCTGTTTTTCCATCCAAGCTTGTACATCATGAAGCTGTTCTAGGTGCATATTTACAAAGAAAGAGCGACCTGTGTGCATACCTTGCTTTGCTTCTTCATTAGCAAAACGGCCTGCTTTATCTTCAGATTCTAATAGCTCTAGTAAGTATTGCTCATCAATGTCTGTTTTAGCACAAAAAACCAATACATGTGATGCATCTAATGCTTTGCGCTCGTTAAATACGTACGGGCCTTGCATTGATTTTGCAATTTTAGCTTTACCTTCATCGGTACTCGCTAAAATGAAGTGCCAAGGCTGAGAGTTAACACTTGATGCGCTTACTCGTACCAACTCTTTAAGGTCAGCAACTTGTTTGTCTGTTAGTTTGCGTGATGCATCAAATGCTTTAGTTGAATAACGAGCTTCTGCAGCTGAAACAATACTCATGGCTGTCTCCAATATTTATTATTTATATCTATCTATACCTAAGTGACTTCAAGCTCCTAAGCGACTTCAAGATGCGTGGTTACTTGGAAGAGACGCCCTCAAACTTATTTAGATAAAAACACTTGGGTATATATTCATGCGATGGGGCTCACAATACATGGCTCATTGTTTAAAGAAAAGCGGCATTCATTTAAATCTTTTTCAATTTTTTTTTGAAAATCGCTCACTTTTGTACTCTCTTTCTGTTTCCACTCGTCATTAGCACAATGTCAGCTAACCTATAAACATATACCTAAGTCGACCCAATATATTAAGCCTCTTGGGTATATATGCCTTTTTAGTTAAGATGGATGAGATAAAAATTTAAAATAAAATCAAAATCTTATAGATATTCTTATAAAGTGAATAAAATGAAGAATCTCAATAAAACCATAATAAAAAATATTCGACTGTTTAATATGTTACGCATTCTTATTTCGTGCGTTATTGCATACACCATCGCAATGTTTTTTCATATCCCTTACATCGCATGGGCTCCTATCACCATCATAGTGGTAATGGCTGCAAACTATTCAGGGGCAATTTCACATAAAGCGAGCCAACGAATTTCGGGCACATTTTTAGGCGCTCTTTTAGGTTTATCGCTCTATTTACTACCAGAAACCGACAAAATCCTGCACTACACGCTATTACTTTCTATGCTCGCGGTTACGCTCTTTTTTACCTTAGGAAAGTACTCTTATGGCGCTATTTTAGCCTCTGTAACTTTAGTGCTTGTCGCAGGTAATGGTCCTGGCGATCTCACTATTGCACTGTGGCGTACTGTCAATGTGTTATGGGGTGGATTACTTGCCATCTTAGCCAGTAAATTCTTATTTCCAGCCAGAGCCAGTTATCATTTTAAAATACTTAGCGGTGACTACCTTGAACAATTTCATCTTGTTTATAGCCAACACAACCAACTGGCCCACCAGCAAGAAGAACACGAACCAATCAACCTTGCACCTTTAAACGCCATCTTAAAGCAACTCTCAGGCCTAGAAGGTAGCATTAAACATGAAACACCCAATCAAGGTAATTGCACCAAAAAACTGATCCAATGTTATGAACGCATGTTTAGTTTGCTGGAAAACATTACGCAGACCCCCTGGAGTCACCAATATGGTCATCGTAAGATCCAAGAATTAGACGGTTTATTTGAAGCTAAAGAGCAACTTTCAGGCTGTATTGAGACCTTAGCAGAACACATTAGTAGTGAAGCTGTACTGCCTTATGTTTTACAGCAAAAGGATTTAGAAATATTGGCACTCTTTCCAACCATTGCAGGCAGTAAAGAACCGAGAACCGATATCAGTTTCTATAGCTATTTATGGCTTAACCGAGAATTGGCTCGTAAATTAGTAATGGTGACAGAATATATTGAGGCCGAATCGAAATTGAGTAAATAAAACGGTAACTTATGTTTTAAATAAAAGCTCATTACGAACAATTCTATATTCCATATAATAAACTGGTTATTACTGCCGCATTGTCGTATACCCCAGTGATTATTGCAGAACCTCACATACTGAAATTATTTGGGTATATTTATTACGATTTAGGCGAATCTTGCTCTTTCCTTACTAGGATCTTCTGATGAAAATTAGTCATACCACTCAAAAACACGCTATTTGGCTCATCTCAAGTCTGATTGTGGTCAATATTGTGGTTTGGATTACAGCAATTTTCGCCTTTTATCAGCACCCTGGCATGTTAGGAATGTCTTTGCTTGCATGGTCGCTTGGATTACGCCATGCGGTTGATGCCGACCATATTGCCGCCATTGACACCACAACCCGTAAAATGATGGAGCAAGGAAAAGAGCCGATTGCCATTGGTACCTTTTTCTCTCTAGGCCATTCCACCATTGTTATGTTAGCCGCAGCCGCAATTGCGGTTACCGTGGGTACTTTTAAAGATAAAATTCCCTATATCAGTAATATTGGTGGCACCATAGGCACCAGTGTTTCGATTCTGTTTTTATTAATAATGGCTTATATCAACCTTACCATTTTTATTTCAGTTTATAAGAAATTTAATCTTTATAAAAAGAACCAACAGATTGATAAAACAGAATTAGATATTCAATTATCAGGTCCATTAAATAAACTGTTTCATTTTTCGTTTAAATTTATTAATAAAAGCTGGCACATGTATTTTGTCGGTTTTCTTTTTGGTTTAGGTTTTGATACCGCAACAGAAATTACCTTACTTGCCCTGTCTGCAACTAATGCTTCGCAAGGTATGGATATCTGGCTCATTATGATTTTCCCAATACTCTTTACCGCTGGAATGTCGTTGATTGATACCTTAGATAATTTGGTAATGGTTGGTGCTTACGGCTGGGCATTTTCAAAACCCTCACGAAAACTCTATTACAATATGACGATTACTGGTGTTTCGGTGATTGTAGCCTTAATGATTGGTGGTCTAGAAGCACTGAGCGCCCTTGCCTCTTCACTTCAACTGCAAGGCCCTATCTGGGATAGCATCAACAATATGACGGATCATTTTGGTATGGTAGGTATTGCGGTTATCATTACCTTTATCGCTTGCTGGTTGATATCCATTGCCAACTATAAAATTAAAGGTTACGACAAACTGGATGCACCGCTGGCTGAGTAGCTCTTAAACAACGCAACAGACTAACGGCGCTGACACGATGTACATCCTCGACAAGCAGAGCGAGTATGGGGATCGAGTCGGCCTCGTTGAATCTTACAATAGGCATTTTTTAGAGCGCGTCTTGCTGAAAACCAGTCATCGGGCTTTTGAATAAGTAGATAACCATTGAAGCGTTTCATCAGTGGAATTCGATATTCATCAATAAAGCGACTATCAAATTCAATCTCAAAATATTCCAGAGCTTGTTCGATAGAAGTAAAACTCGCAATTTTTTGCTGAATATCTGTTTGGCTCATCACAATCACAGTCAATATCGAGTAAAAACGGGCTTCACCTTAACGTAAAAAAGAGATAATTCAAACTCTCTATCTCCCTTTTTTACTGTGATAATGATACTGTACTGAACAGTGTGATGATTAATCGATTTAGGTAGAACGATATGCGTGCATCAACCGTAGAAAAAAAGAAAAGAATAATAGAGGTCGCAACAGAGCTCTTTATTGAACATGGATATAAAGATACCTCGCTTGATCAAATCGTTGCCATGTGTGGTGGCTCTAAACAAACTTTATACCGCTATTTTGGCAATAAAGAAGGGTTATTAACCGAAGTAATGGCTTATCACACTAGTGTAAGTCTTGAAGAAGCATTCAAATTATCCGACAGCCAACATTTAAACGTTGCTGAGGCATTAGAAGGATTTGGCTTAAAATATATTAAAGGATTATGTGCAGACCCGCTGCTTAGTCTATTTCGAATTGTGGCTGCCGATTTTCACAAAAACCAATCGGTCACCGAAAGCTTTTGGCAGCGTGGTCCACAAAGAATTCATGGTTATCTGATTGAATACTTACAATCTGATGCAGTACAACAACAATTATCGATCACCAATCCACAACTTGCCTGTGCTCAGTTGCTGGCACTGATAAAATTAGATTATCAAACCACAGCCATGTTGGGGCACGAACTGCCTGATGACAACGAATTAAAAATCGCTATTACTCAAGCAGTCGCCGCGTTTATCTCTTTGTATAAAAAAGTTTAATGTTCTGCTGCTTCTTTTTGCTTGGCCGCCATTTTCTTACCCACAATTAAGATTGGGGCCAAGATACAAATAGCAATCACGAACATAATTAATGAATTGTTTAATGTTAGGGTCATAACCTGTTGCTGAACCACACCACTCATGTAATTTGACCCCATTGCTTGAGACGGTAAATGACCATTTGTTAAGAAGGCATTATTTAATGTTGCCTGATAATGCGTTACCGTATTACTAAACGCGGTTACATTACTATTTACCTGATTGATCGCTTGCGCACTTTCGATGTGAATAAAATGGCTGAAAAAAGCGCCCCCTATCAGCCCCCCCACCGTTCTAAATAGATAAAAACAACTGATCCCTTCTAATTGCTCTTCGCGGGTAAAATACATTAACACTGCAATAGAAACTGAGACATTCAATAAGCCAATCCCAAACCCACGTAATAATAGCGGAATGGTCAATTGCTCAGGACTAACATAACTCGGCATAAAGCTTATCTTGATACTGGAGATTAAAATAAGTAAAACGCCAATCGGTACAATTTTATCACTTAAAGCGGGTTTATGATTACTAACCCAGACACTGACGGCCATTCCTAATAACATAGTAATAACGGCAGGCAGTTTTGTTTCGCCTGTTACTAATGCATTATAATGTAAGGCCTTTTCTAAGAAGCTATCACATAATACATTGCTCGACATCACCGCAAATCCAGCTAAAAATGCGTTATACATGTAAACATTGGTATTGAGTTTACTCAGTACTTGCTGCGTTACCGTCTTTTGTTTTCGCTGCATGATGAATAAAACAATCGTTAGCGCTAATACTGCCGATAAAACAACCAAGTCTAAATATATTGGGTTATCGAGCCAATTATAATAACTGCCTCTCATCAGCAAATAAGTGACTAGGCTAAAAAAACTAAGGCTCAGCAAATAGATAAAGTGATTAGACTTAGGCTTGGCAACAAAAATACGATTACTCGGTGGGTAAACCACAAGCCAAATTAGCGCAATAGCATAACTCCAGATCTGAAACACAATAAACATCTGCCATGAGAAATGTTCAAGTATTTCCGCCATCAGCCAAGAGTACATTCCCATCGGTAATAAGGTCGTAAAAACCAAAGCGCCTGCAATAAAAATCGGCAATTGTTTTCGAGGACAAGTATCGAGAATCAATAAATTAACCGAAACTAAAATGACACTGAGAACAAAACCATTGATGGCCCATAACATCGAACTCATAATAATGGTATGTGAAACATAAAGTCCAATATTGACCAATAATGCGCAACACACCGCGGCGGTTAATGAAACTGTCACACCTTTCATTCGAACTAAGCGTGGAGTTAAAACTAATCCCGCTATTTGAGCTGCCATAAATATAATTTTTATGACGCTCAACTCATCAGCCGACGCTCCAATAGAGACAGCCATTTCGCTGGCTGCACCAGAAAACATCTCAGAATTTAAGCCAAACGGAACAAACGTAAAAACAATGCAGATGATCAAGCCAACATAACGAAACATAAGCTTAGCTCCTACGACTGAGTCACTACAGTCACTTCAGCTGATAAGCCTGGGTAGACTTTGTGCTCTAATGCTTTAGGGATCGTAATATCAATGCGAACGGGAACTCGCTGTACCACTTTCACAAAATTCCCCGTCGCATTTTGTGCCGGTAACAAGCTAAATTGAGCGCCTGTCGCGGGAGTAATAGAGTCTACTTTTCCTGTTAATACCGTATCGGGATATCCATCCAATACCACATCAACGGTTTGACCCACCGAGATCGCTTTAAGCTGAGTTTCTTTAAAATTCGCCTCAACCCAAACTTTACTTGGCACCATCACAATAACCCCCATCCCCGGTTGTACGTATTTACCTACCTGTACCTGACGGCTGGCAATATAACCATCAAACGGCGCTTTAATTACAGTGCGTTGTAATGAGATAGCATTCAGTTTTAGTTTGGCTTGAGCTTGTTGTACCTGCGCAATTAACTGTTGTTTTTCAGTATGTAACGTTTCTAATAATTTCTGTTCAGAGGTCAGTAACAATTGAGCGGATTTTAATTTTGCGTTCGCATCAATGGTTGTAGAACGCTGCGCTTCATAATGGTTCTCGCTGATCATTTTAGGCTTTAGCAAGCGAGCAAAACGTTTCAGCTCTGCATTTTGATGTTTTGCATTGGCATCGGCACTGACAATATTTTGTTTTGCTTGCTCAATTTTCACCTTCTGCATATCAATACGTGTTTGATTATTTTTTAGTGCCGCTTGAGCTACCTCGACAGCTGCCTGAGATATCTGATAATTAGCTTCATAGTCGGCATTATCAATTGAAAACAATGGTGTGCCTTGCTTTACCCATTGGTTATCTTTCACATGAATGGCCATTACCTGACCGCCAACTTCAGGCGAAATAGCGGTAACATCGGCATGCACATACGCGTTATCAGTCGATTCTTCGTTTTGAGACTCTATATAACGATAACCTGCAACCGTTGCTAAAATAATACAAATAAAAACAATGACTTTCTTTTTCATAGTTTAAAACACCTATATCAATACGCCACAAATCGTACTGTACGGTACAGTTTGAGTAAAGAGTTTTTTCATGTAAGGGGATTAGCTATAGGCAGGAAAGTTGTGGGTTTAGAGCAAAATAAAGATGATAAGAAATTGATCTTCTGAGTGTTTATACTGTTGCGATAAAGAAGAAAGATATTGATGAAATGAGTAAATACAATATCTCCGCTACTGCATTTTATTTACTGCTGCTTAACTTGCTTCCGACTTATAAAACCAATAGTCTTGTCTGGTTACTTCTAACTCATTGAATCGTTATGACTCATTCGCATTGCTTTGTCTTACAACATGACACCCCTATTTCTTTCTACCCTGAGAAAAATCAGTTGATGATTGATGGTGAGGCGATTCATTTAGAGCCATTGCAAGCGCGACTGCTCAGTTATTTTATCGAGAACCGAGGAAAGGTACTGAGTGCCCAGCAAATCGCAACCAACGTCTGGCAAAGAACGCAAGTTTCCGACAACTTAGTAAGACAAGTTATCAGCTTACTGCGCAGCCAACTTCAAGATAAATCGCGTCCATATCGCATCATTCAAACCATTCCCAAACAAGGGTACCTGTTTGATATTGAAGTAACTAAAGAGTACTCACCTATCATTGAAGAGGCCGTATTTCCTACAACTTTTGCTGCAAAGTCCAAAAACAAGAGTTTGATTGTCGCTATGGCGGCAGTCTTGACAGTTGGACTGATTGGCGCTTGGGCAATACAAAATGATGGCACTTCTGATGATACAGCAGTGATAGCGACGCATCAGAGTGACATGATTCCAGTTTATATTCATGATATTACGCTCAACTCCACCAGTGACTTTGAAATGGCGGAAAGCGTGTATAACTATCTCTTCTATGGACTAAATTCAGCTAAAAGCCTATCTGGTTATCACTATTCTCAATTGTCTAATCAAAGTAAACAGTCAATTGCTAACCACGGAATTGAGCTCAAAAGTTGGATTAAGAAAACAGATGATAATTATGTGCTTAGTGTTTTAGTACAAAATAATCATCAACCAAGCCAGAACCAAAAAATAGAAAAGACGTTTAACCAAGATACTTTCTTCGATGCTATTGGCGATGTAATTTTAGAAATCAAAGCCATCATTGCACCTATGAGTTCCAATTATGAAGTGACAAGCCATCGTGTAACTTCCATTAGTAACTATGATGATTGGAAAGTAATCTCTGAAGGGATTTCTCTTTTCTATCAAGGTAAAGGTGGTCCCGCTTTTTCAGATATTGCTCAGCAGCTAAATACGATTCAACAACAAGGACGAGACAACTATTTGGTCAGTGCTTTATTGTCTTACTCTGAATCTTTAACTTACTTACATGAACATAAACAAGCAGATCGAAAACAAGCACTTCACTTAGCTAAGCAGGCGTTCGAACTGAACCCACGTTGTGATATTGCCAACCTCACTTTGGGGCTTGCTTTATTGATCAATCAACATCCGAATCAAGCTTTCCCATATTTATTTTACGCAGCAGAAAGCACACCAAGCCCAATCAGTTTTTACTTACTCAGCGTGGCTGACAAACTGGCAGATAACCCAAAAGGCTCGCAATATAATTACCAACGTTATACTGAGATGAAAAAAGAATCTAAGGGACAACTATTTGATCTTATTGAATCTTCACAAAAAACAAACCTATTCCAAACACCCAAATAGTCTCAAACAAACTGAAATAAAGGATTGCTGTTCCCGCCTATTGTTAAGTCGGTATTTCTAATGCTGACACGCTAACGGGATGTTTGATTTTTGTTTAGAGTCTGACTCCCTTGTCTTGCATCAAACGTTAGAAAAGTGCCTTCCACATACTTGTAAACCAAATTATTCATTTTTTGGGATACACACATGTTGAAGAAGTTTGCTTTTCAGATCATTCCAATCCAGATTTTTTTATTCGTTTTTTGGTTCAAAAATGGCTTTATCGATAAAGTAATGGGCGTATTGCTTGGCATGATTACGCCAGAGACCGCATATACAGG
This sequence comes from Photobacterium damselae subsp. damselae, assembly GCF_038086725.1. NCBI lineage: Bacteria > Pseudomonadati > Pseudomonadota > Gammaproteobacteria > Vibrionales > Vibrionaceae > Photobacterium > Photobacterium damselae. The sequence goes on along the minus strand of NZ_CP146970.1, from coordinate 1,018,225 downwards.
CGATACTTGGGCTGGTTGGAAGGGCTATATAGTTGGAACTTGGGATAAAAGCCAAGTCGGTCATACTTTGTTAAGCCCAACATTCGATTTTATGTTTCCGATTCTTATTATCTTACAATGCTTACCATTTTTATTAGTAATTCGCTCGGTGCTGGCAGGTGAGTTTATGGTTGGAAAAAAGCGACCATGGCTACTCTATGCCGCTTTTTCATCTCTTTTTGTGACGGGTTGTATGGCTTTTACCCAAACTATTACGGGTGCAAGTGATGGGCAGTATCTATGGCAATTTATTGGCTTTAGCATGGTTGCCATCATGTACCTACGTAACGAACAAGGTAAATAACATTACGTCAAAAGCCCCAAGCAAATGGGGCTTTTCATCTAACAATTTATTGTTTGGGTGTTACTGGTAATTCAACCGATTTAAGTTATGGCTAAAAACTAGAACTGATAACGACTGGTTAGCATAAAGGTTGCTGCATTGGCTTGGCTATCGGCGTAGTAATCAACTCCCGCACCAATATGTAACTGCTGCCAAATACGGTAATCCACACCAACGCTTGCAATAACACCAAACTCATTATTTTTCTTATTTTCGCCACCAGCACGATTTACGTTATGCTCGATATCATCATTGGTGATCAGTTCGTATTCGTCACTTGAACCAGAACGGTAATCATATTGCGTATAAGTTAGACCAAGGCCAGTCTTTAGTTCTACTCGATCGGTCAATGCATAAAAATAAACAGGTTTTAAAGTGATTTGGCTGACTTTTAAATCCGCATCCCATTCGCGCTCGTGACGAAAACCATCAACATTACCCATAAATTGACTTGATGAACCATCTAGCTCATCAAAATGGCGGTAGCCTAGTTCAAGACCAAATGCGTCCCAACGGTAGCCAACATAACCATTTAGAACCATGCCTGAATCATCTGGTGATACGGTCTTATTATCGGCGCTAAAGTGAGTTTGGTAATCGTGACTGAAAGTTGATAGACCTAAATCCAGTCCAACATAAGGTGCAGCCATTGCAGATGATGATGTGCATAGCAGAGCGGCTAGAAGGTGCTTTTTCATGGAAATCCTTATTCTTTTTATATCTGTTTAGTGATTTATGGCGAAGAATAAAGGATGAGATGTGAAGTGTTCGTGAAGGTGAGATGTAAAATCAGGGGGTTAATACTATAAAAGGTGGTGACCTAATATCACCACCTGTTGGGTAACTGTGCTATAGCTTTCGTCCTAGACGCTTTTCGACCTGCTTGCGTTCCCATTCTGGGCTAAATAAATTAAAGACTTTGAAAGCATTGATACCATGGATCACGATACCAATTCCCCACCCCATCGCAGGCCACCATGCCCAAATATAACTAGGATCGGTCCATAGGTTGATGGCAAATAGCATTGCTATCACACACACATAGGATAATAGGTTTTGGTAGAATGATTTGATCTCTTGTACTTGAGCTAAAACTTGTTTTTCTTCTAGCGTTAATAGGCTATCACTGTTCATTTCTGGTTCCTTTTGAAGATGTTCAACGTTAACTTCAAAAACAGCAGCTAATGATTTCAGGCTTTCTAACCCTGCATTTTGTCCTTTCTCAATACGCTGAATTGTCCTAACGCTTACGCCACTTAATTGCGACAACTGCTCTTGAGACCAACCTCGTTGCAATCTTAACTTTCTGATAATCATTTCAAACTCCCTGTGCTGTTTACCGATAAACTAGCAGAAACCGTATGATGACAGTGACGACAAACACCTGACATTTACCCGACACCTATTATTTTTCAATCACATAGTAATTTAGGCAAAAAATAAGTTGGGTCTTCTTGCTCTGTAACAAGTGATGAAATGCCATCAAGCAGCAAGGTGCAATGTATGGTTTAGGGTAGGTGCAAGGACTATAAGTTAGCAAAAATAGATTTGAGGTTTTTGAAATCTATCGCAAAGAGAGGTGTGGTTTGTAACGTGTAGCATTTTTACTATGCATTGGTCTAAATAGTATGAATTGGCATTAATCTGAGTGTACCTAGAAGATGTCGTAAAAATACCCGATAACGGATTATTCATCTACCTCCATAGTGGTTTACAGATATTGCCGTTTTCAATTTAGAATCTTCCTCTATGTAGCTCATTTTTGTCTAAAAAAGATTTAGTTAAAGGCTCTATAAAAAAAGCTACCCAAAGGTAGCTTTTTCTTCTAGCTATTGCTTAAAATGACTTTCTCATACTCAGCGCGAAGTTGAACATAAGGCTCACGTTGCAATAAACGGTTGCCTCCTAACTCAATGATATGAGCCCCCTGTTTGTAGGAGGATAAGGCATCGTTGTCCATAGCGCATAAAATAACTTGATAGCCATTAGGGATATTCTCAGTGACAACATCCATGACTTGCTCATATCGATGCTTTGCCTGTTCTTGTTGGTTAGGAGTATCAATAACAAATGGAGCTAGTTGGCAATGATTAGCATGATTAATCTGGCGAAGAATAGCTAGCTGATAGGCTAGTGTACCTCGAGTACCTTCTGCTGCACCGCCACCTAGGATCTTTTTATAATCCATCGGTGCATTGACACCATTTAGGTTAATCCCAGTAGCTGATAATGCGTTGATGCTTTCGACTAAGTTGCCCATAAATAGCTCGTTCAGCTCGTCCTTATCTTTCTTCTTAACAAGCTTACGTTGCTCTTTTTTTATATCTTTTTGCTTTTCTTTAGCATGTTGAGATTGAAGCAGATAGCTTTCTTTTTTCTGAACAACGTTACTGTTGACTTTCTTTTGAGAAATGACATAAAGCGCCTGCTCAAACGCCTGTTGTTCATTAGATTCCTCTTCAGGAGTATCCTCTTTTAAGTACTTTTCATTGATTCGCTCGATTTCAGAGGTTACAAAATTCAACTCTTCGGTTAACTCTGTACGTTGTCGATATTTATCTTCAAGTGCAATCTTAATGCTACTTACTTGTTGCTCTAAGCCTTCCTTATCAGCTAAAAGCCCCGCACGACTTAACAGGGAGTTATCGTGTTCAACACCACATAAAGGACACTCTAAAGAATCTGATGGTACGTTTTCTACTGCGAAAATGTAATCTTCATCGAGCTCTCTTGCAGAAGTGCTAGCGATAAGATGTTGTTGTTCTAAATCATGGATTTCATTTGCTAGTGATGATTGCTGTTCAAACAACTTTGATTGGTGGGCTGAAAACGCTGTTAATTCTTTTTCAATCTCCTGTTGAATAGATTCTAATTCCGCTTGAGTAAAAGCAATAGTCTGCTCCGGAACCACCTCGTCAAGGACACTCATGGCATCTGTAATACGACTTACTTGTTGATTAGCTTCTTGTTCTATAGCTTTTTGCGCAAATACATCTTCTTCGAGCTCAAAGTGCTCACTTGATAAGTAACCACAAAAGTACTTGATTAAGGTTTTTTTGAAATTACTATATTGGCCAAGCCCTTCAAACCCATTCCATGGTTCATCCCAACTTTTCTTTTGGTCGATGTAGAATGGTAGGAAGTAAAAAGCAGGAGGTGGGCAATCAAGACCATTATTCCTATTTGCGAGCATAAGATCAAAACCAACTTCTTCAGCAAAATCTTCCGCAAATTGACCTGTTACTTTAGAGTACTTCGCTAATACAGTACCTTTACGGCCAAAATAAATGCCATCTGTGTAGCGGCTAACAATGTACTCCTGTTGATTTACTTTAAAATACAAGATGGCTTTAACGTCATTTGATTTCCATTCTTCATCAAAGAGAGGCTCGCAACCAATGGCCCAGAATAGATTCTTTACTAGCGTTGATTTGCCAATACTATTATCGCTTCCGGTAACGAGATTGAGTCTCTTCGGAAACGTGAATTGATTTGCCAGTCTTTTCGAATCGGACAGCAGAACTAGACGTTGAAATTGCAAGCCTTTCATTTTTGTGTTTCCTAAGATTTCTAATTAATAACTTGTAATTATTTTGCATCATTAAGCCTTTAATAAGCAGTAGATGACTTCTAGCAACAGTTCATCTTGGTCATTAGCCTTCACAAGTAAGCCATCTTCGATAGCTTGTTTTCTTAGAGCTTCAAGATAAGTAATATCGTCATCATAGTTATTTTCATCGACCTTGATATGAGATTGTTTAAACATGTGCGTAATCTCAATATCTAGTGCGCTCATAAATCCTGCTCTTCGTAGTGCTAGTAAAGCCAGTTTACTTTTGAAAGTGCGCTTTTGTTTTGCCTTCCAACCTAAATCTCTTGCTAAGTCATCAAAGGCACTTTTTAAATCATCGACACATGGGTGAGTTGTATGCTGAGTGAGCACGTTATGTACTTCAGAGGAAGTGAGAGACTTTTTCTCGATAAGTCTTGCCCAATCTTTATAGTCATACTCTACGCGGCCAATTCGTCCCATCTCATCAACGACAGAGCGATAAATGTTTACAGGGTTGCAAAATGCTCCGGGGAACAGCACATTTACGAGACGTGCGAAGTGGGACAAAACATAATCTTCCTGATTCTTTAACTGTATATCAGGGACAATAAACTGTAAGTGCTCAGGTAGCACTTTAATTCCTAGTTCATTATCAATATGCTGAGTCAAACTTGCCAAATCACTTTCAGCAATATCGCCAACCTTGATCACGTCTAGTTTCAGCCCTTTATCAAGGTTTAGGTTAAACCCGCTTGAGGAGACCAATCCAATAGTTGTAATTCGGTCTTCATAATTTGTATTGATGCAAGAGCTAAGTAACTTACCGAGAACAGAGTTCTTAAAAGTATTATTCGCTCCTTTTTTTCTACTAGTAAGAGAAGTTGGCGTATACTTAACTATCTGGTTTTTTACTTGGTAAAATTCAAATTGAGCTTTATCTGCATCTAAACTATCAGCAATTACAACATCTTCATGATGCTCAATTAGTAATGCATATTCTTTCTTATCCCTGTGCTTCTTTATGATCTCACACAATGCCCAATGAAATTGGAAATTATACTTACCAAAGGTACTTGCCCCTGCGGATTCTCGCTGAGCTTCTGCGAGTGGATTGTCTGCCATATAACCTAAACCAACTAAAAGCGATTTGTACTTCGAAAGCACATGTTAGCATGCAACATACATCAACATCACATTATCTATTTGAACTAGTTCATAAATTTAAAAATCACCTTTTCAAAAGCACACGTTCTCTTGGATTATTCAGTAGGCTTTAGGTTTATGTTCTTATCTGAAAAATTGTTGTTTAATGCGAATAAACTAGCTCACTTATGATCATCAAAAGAAACATACCAAAACAAACCTAACGCACCTTTAAAGTAATCAAATAAGCCTCAAGCAATGCCCAGAATATTATACACAGATTCAAGTTGTAGATATATTAAGATATTTATTAATGGTATTGAATTTACGAAGGTCACAAAAGAACAAAACCTGAAGATGTCATATATCACTAGCTGGAAACAACAAATTACCCCCCCCTAGTGAACATAACCCAAAACGTGTCATTTATCGTACATCATTGTGATTTATAGAATTTACTATTCTAAATATAGGCACTTTGTATTTTAGATATCCCTCAATAACAGTTTATTAGTTGAGTTGTTTCACCGCCCTACACTTAGGAAAGGTTGAACACCCCCAAAACTGTTTACCTATATTTTCACCACGCTTAGTTTCACGCAACACCATTTCAGAGCCGCAACGGGGACACTGATTTGAGCTAACTTTAGATGCGACAATTTCTTTGACATGATTGCGATGCTTTAAATCCGTAATAACTCCGCGCTTTAACTTTATCTGATTTATAGAGTCAGTTAACCGAGCATAATCCTTATCAGAGAACACTACATTATTAAATTGCTGAATGTATCGAATACTTCCTCGAGCATAGGTAACGTTTGGAGGCATTTCGGTTTTAAAGGTACTATCGCCGATGAAAACAATAACTGAATGTAAGTAATCTGCACTGCAACCTAGCAAGGTTTCCAGCGCTTTGATGTGCTTGTAATTCTGATGTAGCGGATTTTGAAATTTAGAGGAATGACGATAAATCTTTTGTGTCCACAGCTTCTGGCGAGCCGAACCAAATATCCAACCTTTCATGTTCTTAGTTTCAACAACAAAGATGCCATATTTAGAAACCACAATATGATCAACTTGAGTTGTACCATCGCTAGTTGGTAAGGTTACGTCTTTTATTAGTGTGTAATCAGACTCTGGTAATTTAGACAAAAGACGGTTTACGAGATATTCACCGAATATACCTTTTAGCCACCTACTTTTGAAAACACTAACAATGAGCAATAAAGGTAGCAGATACCAAACTTGCTCAAGAACATTAATAAAAACTTCAAAAATATTCACAGATTTTCCCTATTCAGCTAATGCTCGACTAAAGGGTGAGCAACGCAATACCAATGCCTCGCATACCAAAACGTCACGCGGAATGAATCCCTATTGAGCTCCTTATTATGTGAATTTTTTCACTGCAATCAATACACACACCCATAAAACTCAATGACTTGATTGCCTAGAGCGTGACCAACATTGTAAATCTTAACCATGCCTCCACGATAAACAAACTCGTTCCAATGTTTCTGCTGTATATCGTAGTAATGAATAGGACAAATTAACTTCTGTGCTACTGAAACTAATGACCGTTTAATGATCTTTTTATCTGAGGGCGACTATTTATCTTTCTTAGAAAGAGAAATCATGGTTGAGAATATCAAAGACATGATCAATACAAACCAATACTCAGAGCTTAATCACGTTAGTATGGAGCATCTAGGCCAAATAATTTCTTTACTTAAACATGATTAATAAAAAGAGCCGTAAGACATATAAAATCTTACGGCTTTTTAATTTGTTTTGTATACACAAATCAAAGTAAGGTGTATTATATGTCACTTAATCAACTACCCTAATTGGTCAAAAACTTTACTGCGTCCCTTTCGGTGAATTACTGCGATATGCTAGTGACAATGTTGCTAAACTTGGTTATATGGAAATTATGCTAACGTCTGTTGGTAGTAAATACATCACGTTTAGCAAATTTAGTGATAAAGAAGTTAAGCCAAGCAAAAACTCTACAAAATATCAAAAACATAAAAAATACAATGAAAAATTAGAACTTAACCTTGGGTTTGCAAGTGATTCTGTTTACTTGATTGGTGAATTTAATAAATCAGGGATCTTGTTCACTGACGAACTGAAATGCCAGGAATATGTGAATAAAGCTCGAATGGTTAAGAATATTCGAGACAATATAAACTTATATTCACTGCAAAGTGACCTAGCTTCATTGAACTCTGAACAACTTACCAAACTTGATGAAATATTCTCTTTGTTTAACCAAAACCAGCAAGGCGAATGATCCTATGACCAAAACTACATTCGTAAAAAATAACAAAGACACACCAGTTAATGAGCCCCTACCAACAGAGCCAAACAAAAAACACGGCAACTGCAACAATAAAAATGCAGTTAAAAGCCAGAAGATAAAGCTAGATGATAAGATCACGATTAGAGTCAATGCCCAACATAAGCAAGAACTAAGCAAAATGGCTAATGCTGACGGTTTCAAGTCATTATCTAAATGGCTACTTCATAAAGCATCCCAATAGCCCTCAATGTACAGCTAGGCCACCAGCATCAACTAATTTTGCTGGTGGCTTTTTTATGAGTTTAACGAGAATAACAATGAAAGTTTATAAGTACACACCTGATATTAATCGCTTTCTGGTAAATCCATCACTAAAGCTAACACCAACTTCACAGCTTAATGATCCTTTCAAGGCTAAACCAACAAAAGAGTTAATAGAAAGCTACGATGCTCAAATGGAAAAGTCATTCAACATCAACTCAAAAATATTTAGTAAGAATTATGAAGACAAAGATAATCCATTAAACCGTGGTGTAATCTCATTGTCAGAGTCAGAACTAGATATAAGAATGTTTACCCATTATGCAAACGAGCATACTGGCGGCTATTTAGAATTTGAAATTGATGAACTTAAAGACGGAACATTTAACAAAACCGATCTTTTTGAGAACCATGATGACAATTATATGTTTGGTAGAGTGAATTATTATGAAGATCGCCCACATCACTTTGCTGAGAGAGGCGATAGCTACATCACAACAGGTATATATTTTGATAAAGCACAGCAATGGAGCCATGAACGCGAAGTTCGATATGTTGCATCTTTACAAACTGTAGATTCTATCGTTATTCCCAAAAAAGATTTTGCTGAATATCAAACAAAAGAACAACAAAACTACATTCAACATTACAAATCAATTTCGTATTATTTGAGTACTGATGAACTATCTACAAAGTATATAATCCACACGGAATATGAAGAACTTTACTTTGAGAAAGAATACACAGGAGAAAAAACCTTCATATTCGAAACTGAAATAAAGAAACTCTTAGGGGATCAGTCTGTCATTGACTATCGGGAAACAAAAGACAACATAATAATCAAAATCGATTTAGATAAATTGGATTATCAACCTTGGGCGGCTATATCAAATTGGAACAGGTTCGTAACAAATGTTAAGACATACCACCCTTTACTACGGGTAAACAAAGAGAAATTGACTGGGATTTATTTGGGTTGCCGCTTTAATACAGCGACTCTTAAAACGGAGCTGTTACCTCAGTTTCCAAACTTAAATAATAATGTTAAAGCAACCAAAATCAGTTCGACTCGCTTTAGCTTAGAAATTACGGATTTATAGTACTTTTCACAAAGTAAAGGAGTCTTAAAATACTTTTTTACTTTGATTACCTCATAATAAGTTAGCCACTTATATGTGGTCATGATTATTACTAAATATTTTAGATAACTACAATACTAATAGTTACATAATCCCTTTAATCCTGACATCATACATTTTTGTCTGACGTTGGGATTAAAAATGACTTCTGTAAAATTAAAAACCTATAGCAACAGTTACGGTTTTGCTATACCAAAAGATTTCTTTGAGCTTGTAGGCTTTGAAAAAAATCAATTATCTACATCAAGCAAACTGGTATCTGTGGCCTTAATATCAGTTTAACTCCCTTACCTGGTTTTGATCAGACACTAAAAATCTCTCAAAGCGGTTCTGCTCAAATTATCGTTATCAAAAAACCCATTCTAAATTGTCTAGGTTGGCTTCCGCAGACAGAGTTAAACCTGAGCTTTAAGGATAACCTTGTTAGCGTCCTACCCAAAAGCGGATCCTATGACCTCCTTGAGCCCAACATACACAATTTGAGCACCACAGAACTTCAAGAGAGCTATAAAATTACTCAAGCTCGAATTTCTCTACTGGCCGAAATTGCTGGTGGCATCGATAACCAAGATTACGCCATTATTCAAAAAGGTATTCGGATACTTGATACTTTGCATACTGAGTGGAGTAAACAGTTTGACGCCAATCTCAAAGTACACTTCTACTATTAGGTTCACGTCAAGACTAACTTTACTTAACATTTACTAAGAGGGATCCCGATGGAATTTGATTTTGATAATGGAATAATTGTTTTTACAACAGAGTTTTATCGACAAAGTAGACATCTACTGATTGGTGAGGATCGTGAGAACGTAAGTCAGTTTTGGATTAAATGTCCAAACATTAAATGCCAAGCTGTTATTGCTTGTAGTGAGGCTTATACACAATCGCTAGACTGTGGATTATATCAAGTTCCAGCTTGTGACGAAGATGGTTTTATTCAAGGTGAATGCGATAATTGTAATACACAATTCAAAATTAAGGTTATTAATCCCGAGCTAGCTAGTTTCAATAATGGAGCAACAAATATCGATTACGGATATGGTACAGCTAGTGATATTTATGACGCCAAACGTACTATTTGTGATAATTCTATTTCTGATGGTACTACTCAGGTACATAAAACAACGTTTGATTATGAAGCTCAACCATTATATCTATGTGATAATTGTGGCAAAAATGCTGAAACTCAGTTATTAAGTGCTTTTAAAAACGATTTCGATTCTTTTTTCAATGGCTTTGACAACTATATGGGCTTTACTCTCTCTAGGGGGCATGGTGGTATAGGCGGTATTCCTGCGGATATTTTAGTTCGGATTGAATTTGAATGTACCTGCGGTCAAAAGCATGTTGGTTACATGAATCGCAAATACTCAGAATCCTATGATTTTGAAGTCACCGATTTTTCTATCGTAAATATCACTGGCACTACTCCAATAGATCAAGTTATTAAAACTGGTGTTTATGTCAAAGATTTATTCCTATCATGGTTATTTAAATTATTACCTCGATGGGCGTTAATCTATGAAAGGGTTTACATTATTACCCCGTTTGTAGGGCATCCTTATTTAAAACCAGAAGTATTAGTCAGTTTATGGACAAATTTAATTCAACGACTTGATACAGAAAAATCCAAAATTTTTGTGCGCGGAGGACAAAAGAAACTATTTATTAACGCATATAATAAATTAAACGAACAACCATATTCAGAGCTAGAAGATTACAAATTAAGTTCTTCGTTAATAAGTAATATCAAAAACAAAAATTTTCATGCAAAAGTTTACTGCGGTATCGGACGTAAGCGTTCAGAAGTGCTAAGTGGTTCTGCTAATTTAGTTGGCGGTAAGACTATGGAATTTCTGAATTTTGAGGATTCTACAGACTTGGGTGATATTAATACAAGATACTTATTACCCCTTGGTATAAATGCTGATTTCCCTGAACATGAACGATCATATGCAATCCTATTTGATTCAGCTACAGGTTACAAAGATAAAGTAGTGTTCAACACTGACTATCATGACTGTATCCTACATGATCAAATTCCAAAGTATGTCTAAACTCGTAAAAGTGGTGCAATACATGCCCACTTTTATCAATCAATATCGTATCTGGTAAACGCAATAACAAGGTGGTCAAATGCTTAATAAATGGGGAGCCCAACCCAACAACATTGAACGAGACAATATACATTTCTGCCAAATTTCAGGTGAAAGCCGTAACGGGCGGAGGCCCCACCAGCCACATCCCGGCACACACGTCATTTGCTGTGGCTGCTTCCTTCCGGACCTGACCAGGTTCACAAACTAGTGTTGCGGGAGGACCAATGGAGCCTCCATAGATTATTTGTGTCTCTTGCGAGAACGAGATGGATTATGTACTAAGGTAGAGGACATTGCAAGCACTCCCCTACCTTAAAAGTTTAAGTGTTTATAATTCAATCAAATAGAGTTTATCTGATGTGGGTTTATACTTCTTCCTCTTCATTTTCTTCAAGTAAGAACTCACCCAGCAAGCCGCCACCTAAGATAAGCAACCACGAAACCAAAATTGGACTTGGCACTTCAAACTGTGGTGCTAAAACCAAGGTCGCAAAGCCAATCGCAGGTAACACCCACGCCATCTTCGGAATCCACTCACCCACTTTGTGCGTTTCCATCTCTTGCATTGCAGCAATAAGACCTGTTACACACAGCGCCACTAAAGCAGCAGGAGCCATTCCTCCCATTAATAGAGGAATCACCAATACCAGCGCCCACCAGGTGTTTCCCGTGACAGGTCGCCAGCTTCTTGCCGCATACCAGATCATCAAAACACCCATTAACTGCATGCAAGTTGCCCCCATCGAACCCGATAACTTACTTTCGGTTTGCAACGCCATTAAGCCAAACAGCATCGCAATCACAACCGCAATTAGCATAGCACCAAGCTGCCACGGACTTTTTGATGAGAAAGAGACCGCGAGAATGGGGAGAATCATAAATAAGCTGATTGACAGCGCCAACGGCTGATCGGGTAACGCATAGCCAAACAGCGCCAAGCCACTAAGAAGTAACCAAGCTGCTGTTTTACCCTGCGGCAAAATCCACAATGCAGGAATAGCAAGCGCAAGAGCAGGGATCTCTCCTTGTCCATGTCCAAGCGCAGTCACCCCAACGATGGTTAAGGCGACACTGGCAATCATAAGTAACGCGGCATACAACATGTTGCACCTCCTTGCGTTATTCTGACAGAAAGAAAACAATACTCAGTAACTGTTACACGTTAATATTGATCACATTAACGATTTTACATTTTTTACTCAGTATTTATAAATATGGATGATTTTTCTGCGCAAATCTATAGTCAAGTATATCACATTCCCAAAGGTAAGATTTCAACCTATGGTGATATTGCACGTTTTGCTGGCTATCCAGGTTATGCAAGACAGGTAGGAAAACTGCTAGCAAATTTACCTGAAGGCTCAACAATACCGTGGCATAGAGTGATTAATTCACAAGGACAAATATCGCTTAAAGGCGAGAACCTAGAGCGTCAAAAGCGTCACTTAGAACAGGAAGGCATTGAGGTGTCAGTAACGGGGCGAATTCGACTCAAAAATTATCGATGGAATGGTGAGTAGATCAAAAAAGGCATCAAACCTAAGTTCAATGCCTTGTAATATTTTATCTAACGGCTACAAATTTTATTGAGCATTGATAACCAAAATATCTTGAGTTGCTGTTTTCGCCGCATTGGTAAGCACTGGGTAAGCGGTATCACTTACAAACAATAGCTTGCCATTTTGGCCTTCAATACGAGCACTCACGATATAACGATGGTTAGGCTCAATTTGATCCGATTGATAACTTAACTGGTACGCAAACGGAGGTTGTTTGCCATCGGTTAAAAAGGTCTGACGGCTCAGCACTTCGGCAGGAGCATCAGCCAATGATACATCTTCTAATGTTACGGTTACTTTTGCGTCATCAGGTAAAGCGATGCGCTCACGGTAAGTAACATTGCCTTGGATGTGTCCCATATTAGTATCTGTTGGAATTAATTTTGTACACGCGGTTACTACTAGCGCAGCGGCTAGAGTTGACACCATCATAAAGGCTTTTTTCATTCTTATTCCCTGTAAAAATCCTAAACACAACTTAAAGGTGTAACGATGAAGCTAGAACACGAACAGAATAGTTGTTGCTTTTGTGTTTAAGTCCTCGTAAAACACCACTATGATAACACGAAATTGGAGCTCATATGAGCCAAGAACTGAATGAACTTCTCAATCTGTTACATTTAGAGCGCTTAGAACAAGGCTTGTTCCGTGGCCAAAGCGAAAATTTAGGCCTACCTCAAGTTTATGGCGGACAAGTTATTGGTCAATCCCTCTCAGCGGCAAAAAAAACCGTTGAAGCGGATCGCCACGTGCATTCTTTCCATAGCTATTTTTTACTTCCTGGCGATCCTGAAAAACCCATTATTTATGACGTAGAAAAACTGCGTGACGGCAAAAGCTTTAGCACCCGTCGAGTAAAAGCGATTCAAAACGGCCGTCCTATTTTCTACCTTACTGCTTCTTATCAAGCAGAAGAGTCAGGGTTTGAGCATCAGGCACCTATGCCAATTGATGATGTACCAAGTCCAGAAGAGCTACCATCTGAGCGTCAGCTTGTTCAATCTATTGCCCAATACTTACCCCCTAAGTTGGTTGAGATCTTTGGTCGAGAGCGTCCTATTGAAGTGCGCCCTGCTGTGGTCGTCAATCCTCTTAATCCCAAGAAAGAACCCGCTAAACAGTATTTATGGATCAAAGCCAACGGTGAAATGCCAGATGATCAGCGCATTCATCAGTATGTACTAGCTTATGCTTCCGACTGGGGATTTTTAGTAACGGCGCTGCAACCTCATGGGGTGACGCTATTTACGCCTAAGATGCAAGTGGCAACTATCGATCACTCAATGTGGTTCCATCGCCCATTTCGTATGGATGAGTGGCTACTGTATGTGATAGATAGCCCATCGGCTTCAGGTGGTCGCGGTTTGGTTCGCGGTGAGATCTATAACCAACAAGGTGAGTTGGTTGCCTCTGCAGTTCAGGAAGGATTGATGAGGATGAAGGATTAACCTGAGTAGCGAGTAGCGAGTAGCGAGTAGCGAGTAGCGAGTCATTTTAACAAAATCTCGTTACTCGCCTCTTAAATTCTCGCTACGGTATTAAACTGGTAACGCCGTCGTATACTTCAACTGCTCCATAGCAAAGGTTGAAGTCACATTAGTTAACCCTTCGACACTATTAACTAGTTTCTTATAAAACTTATCAAATGCGAACATATCAGCGACTTGTACTTTCATCATATAGTCGTACTCACCCGCCATACGATAAAACTCCATCACTTCAGCAAAATCAGAAACCGTCTCAACAAAATTGTGATACCAATCTTTAGAGTGATTAATGGTTTTGATTTGTACAAACGCAGTAAACGATAAACCCAGTTTGATCGGATCAAGTAGAGCGACTCGCTGTTGTAAAATTCCAGTTTCTTCTAGGCGCTTTAATCGCTTCCAGCAAGGCGTTGTGGTGAGATTCACCGCCTCAGCTAATTCAGCCAACGCCAAAGTCGCATCTTTTTGCAGTAAGCGCAGCAGAGTTCTGTCAACACTGTCTAAATCGCTCATATCCGTCCTTATTTCTGCTAATACTTATAAAATTATTGGTTTTCTCTCTTGTCGTGCTCAGATAATGCACTGACTAAGTATTCATTACGTTGAGAGAAAATTTTTATCTATTTTACCGATTTAAGGAGAAAGAAAGCAAAGATTTTCCCCGTTAGTTTCGTCATAGTATAACAAAAGCACTGATGATGAGCGCCAACCCTAACATTATAAAAAGAATAGATAAATATCAGCCTTATAAGAGAGATATCAGATGAATGCTAAGTTAAAGAATTGCAATAAAACAGAATGGATCAATAACGCTATTCGTAAAATTGATGCCGACTATCAACGTTCTGCCGATACCCATCTGATCAAGCTCGATATTCCAAGCTTAGACGGTATTGATATTTATCTTAAAGACGAAAGTACCCACCCAACAGGCAGTTTAAAGCATCGTCTTGCCCGCTCCCTCTTTTTATACGCACTATGTAATGGTTGGATCACGGAAGGTACACCAATTATTGAATCATCATCAGGCAGTACAGCTGTATCCGAAGCATATTTTGCTCGTCTACTTGGATTACCGTTTATTGCGGTCGTTCCTCGTAAAACGGCTCGTAAAAAAATTGAGCAAATAGAGTTTTATGGTGGCAAAGCTCATTTTGTCGATTGCCCATCAGAAATTTATGCAGAATCTCGCCGCTTAGCCCAAGAGCTTAATGGTCACTATATGGATCAATTTACTTACGCTGAGCGAGCAACAGACTGGCGTGGTAATAACAACATCGCTAACAGTATTTTCGAACAAATGAAGTTTGAGCAACATCCAATTCCAACCTGGATTGTGATGAGTCCAGGTACAGGTGGAACATCGGCAACCATTGGTCGTTATATTCGCTATCAAATGCAACCGACTCGTTTGTGTGTGGTAGATCCTGAAAATTCTGTTTTTGCGCCTTACTATCAAAGTCGTGATTGCAGTTTAACCTCAGCCGTTGGTAGCCGAATTGAGGGGATTGGTCGACCTCGTGTTGAACCGAGTTTTATCCCAGATGTGGTTGATGAGATGCGCACGATTCCTGATACGGCAAGTGTGGCTACCGTCCATTGGTTAGAAAAACTGTTAGGACGAAAAGCTGGAGCCTCAACCGGAACCAACTTATACGGTGTATTACAGCTCGCTTGCGAAATGAAGCAGCGTGGCGAAACCGGGTCTATCGTGACCTTACTATGTGACAGCGGTGAACGTTATCTCGATACTTACTACGATGAACAATGGGTTCGCGACAATATCGGCGATCTTTCACCTTATCTTGCGCAACTAGAGCAATTAGAACAAAGCGGAGACTGGTCTCACTAAAGAATCCCCCTATTAGAACAGGCTATCGTACTTTGCCTATTTGGTTTCGATGGCTTGTTCTAATACCAACAGTTTGTGTCTGTTAGCTAATACTCGGTCTCATTACCTGTATGTAGTCGACTGATTAATCTAATCAGAGTAATTAGCTTTTGCCGCACTTGCCTGCGGCATTTTTTTATCTGTACCTCCTGCTAACATCGTTTTCTCTGATGAAAAGTCGTATGTCTTAATCGGGTAATTCTTTTCTCTTCTCACCAGCTGAAGTACCATAAGCACTTAATATATTGTGCTGGAACCGACTGTTTCTCGGTAACCACTGTTGATAATGCTGTACTTGTTAAATTGGCAACCAACAGTAAAAAGCTCGGATTGAAAGGATCTTATTATTATGCGTAAAGCCGTTGTTGTTTTTAGTGGTGGTCAAGACTCCACAACCTGTCTGATTCAAGCTCTTGCTCACTATGATGAAGTACACTGTATTACTTTTGATTATGGTCAGCGCCATAAGTTAGAAATTGAAGTGGCACAAGCAATCACCCAAGAGTTAGGTGTTGCTGCGCATAAAGTGATGGATGTGGGTTTATTAAATGAATTGGCTATTAGCTCACTAACTCGTGACAATATTGCGGTTTCTCATGAGCTACAAGAAAATGGTCTACCAAATTCATTTGTACCAGGTCGTAATATTCTGTTTTTAACTTTGGCTGGTATCTACGCGTATCAAATCGGTGCTGAGGCTGTGATTACGGGTGTCTGTGAAACCGATTTTTCTGGCTACCCAGATTGTCGCGATGAGTTTGTAAAATCACTCAATCAATCACTTGTTTTGGGTATGGACCGCCCACTGCGTATTGAAACACCGCTAATGTGGCTAAATAAAGCAGAAACTTGGGCTCTAGCCGATCAATACGGCAAGCTAGATTATGTTCGTGAAAAAACACTAACTTGCTACAACGGCATTATTGGCGATGGTTGTGGTGATTGTCCGTCTTGCGATTTACGTCGCGCAGGTCTTGAAGATTATCTTCAGCATAAGGAAAACGTGATGGCATCACTGCAAGACAAACAGGCTCACGGCCAAGCAGAGCGCTAATTTTAAATCGCTAGCCACTATCTAAAAGATAGGACTTAATGTCGGTCATCTAGCGATATAAAAAAAACCGGCTTCTTGATAATAAGAGCCGGTTTATTATTTTATTTGTGCAGACTTAAACAGCAGTCTTAGTCACGATATAGTGCAAAATCGTCAGCAAATTCAACTAGCTGATCACGAGTTAGCATAAATACACCGTGACCGCCGTTTTCGAACTCGATCCAAGTAAATGGAATATGCGGATATTGCTCTTCCATGTGGACCATTGAGTTACCCACTTCACAAATTAATACACCATCTTCTTTTAGATAGTTAGGTGCATTAGATAGGATACGACGAACCAATTTCAGACCATCGCTGCCCGCAGCTAAACCTAGCTCTGGCTCGTGACGGAATTCGTCTGGTAAGTTATCCATATCTTCTTGATCCACATACGGTGGATTAGTTACGATTAGGTCATAAAGATCTTTAGGAACATCACGCAACAAATCTGAACGAAGCGGGGTCACTTGTTGTTCTAAACCGTGATCTTGAATATTTTGTTCAGCCACAGCCAGTGCGTCAGTTGAGATATCAACAATATCCACTTCCGCTTCTGGGAACATATGAGCACACGCAATACCAATACAACCACTGCCTGTACATAGGTCCATGATACGTGTTGGTTCTTGCTTTAAAAATGGTTCAAAGCGGTTTTCGATCAGTTCACCGATTGGAGAACGAGGCACAAGTACGCGCTCGTCAACAAAGAACTCCATACCACAAAAGTATGCTTTATTTGTAATATAAGATACTGGTGTACGCTCATTAATACGACGAATAACGCGCTCAACCACACGATGACGCTCACTAGAAGTTAGGCGCGAAAAACGCACTTCTGATGGCACATCAAGTGGAAGATACAAAGTTGGCAATACAAGCTGAACAGCTTCATCCCAAGCGTTGTCTGTACCATGACCGTAAAATAGATTTGCTGCGTTAAAACGGCTTACCGTCCAACGTAACATATCTTGTAGTGTGTGAAGTTCGTTGACGGCTTCGTCGACAAAAATCTTATCCAAAATGGCCTCCGAAAAACGCTACAATACTGATATACAGCTGTTGGAATTTCACTATGAGTAATAAAGACCCGAACATGGAAGATGATTTCTCTCTCTTCCAAGCCGAGGTAAAAGGCATAAAAAAGTTTACCCATGATACCATAATTGCGCCGCGCAAACAGACCACAAAAGCAGATAAAAGCAAAGTGATGGGTAAAGAAACCCAAAATCATGAGTTTTATTTCTCTGATGAATTTGAGCCGCACTTAAATGAAAATGGTCCGATGCACTATGCGCGTTCTGATGTTTCAAAATATGAAGTGAAAAAGTTGCGCCGTGGTGTCTATGTGCCAGATATGTATTTAGATATGCATGGAATGACACAACAAGAAGCCAAACGCGAATTAGCCGCGATGATTGCAGCCTGCATTAAAGAAAGTGTGTCATGTGCCTGTGTGATGCATGGTATTGGTCGACACATTCTCAAGCAAAAAGCGCCATTATGGCTAGCTCAACACCCAGATGTAATGGCATTTCACCAAGCGCCTCTTGAATTTGGCGGTGATGGCGCGCTGTTGGTTTTAATTGAAATACCAGAAAAATAACCAAACAAAACGCCCAGCAGGTATATATCCTACTGGGCGTTTCGTATTTCAATGCCACATTAAAAAATAGTATCAATCAATAGGGTAATAACCGTTAAATAATCGGAGATGCCAGAAAACCAACACGAACTACTCGACCTTGATTCAATAGGGTCACCTCTCCTGATTTACACACCTCTAGGCGACGTTTAACTTTCGCTTCATCAAAGTAATATTCACAATCACCATTACGTGCGCTATCGATTCGAGAAAAGATCGTGACAGGTTGGGCACCAACTTCGTTGGAATAGTTAGCAAAGGTCAACTTGCTGCCTGTAGGCGAAACATGCATGCCTTCTTTAATGCCATCAGACCAACGGATTTGACCATTAGCAAGAATTCGAGCCGGCTCCATTTGTGCTGCACACCCTGCAAGAGCAAATAGCACCACCCCTGCCCCTATCATCTTAATCTTCATTACACTATTTTCTCTATGTTATGAATTATTGCGGCACATCTTGCCACAAGAACTCTGCTCGCCCAGTCTCTGGATTGTATTCTAGAGCGGCAATCGCTGAGGTTCGAAACATAGGAGGTTGAATAGACGGATCCAATTCTGCGGTTAAGTACCCCACCAAAGGTAAATGCGAAACCAACAGCACAGATTCTGGTCGTTCTACATCAATGGCTGCTTTTAAATAGGCCGCCACCTCTTCTGCTTCACCATATGGAGTAATATCGGCAACGGTCGAAATTTGTTTAGGCTCAGATAGAACATCAGCCAGAGTTTGCCAAGTTTGCTGTGCTCGTAGATACGGGCTAACCCATACCCAATCAATTGGCTGCTGGTTTAAACGCTCATGCAGTTGAGTCGCGACTTGAGCTGATTGACTGCGACCACGCTGTGTTAGAGGTCGCTCGGCATCACTAGGAGCAAAATTTTCAGCTTCACCATGACGCATAATATAAATACGCATATTTGTTTTTCCGTTTTAGAGCCTAATGCTTTGCTAAACAGCAAGAGAGGTAATGCTAGCAACTCTGAGTCGGAGTGAATACCACTATTATTTGAAAACATGTGAAATCGTGACCCGCCTTTCACTCTGAGATCGCCATTTAGCCCAAACTATCACTAACAATGTATCGCTCAATAATGACTATTCTGTGAAGTTATTATTCACCCATTTTTTATGTCATATTGAAAGTCATAACCAGTATCTAGCAAAGTTTTAGCCACAATTAAGGTAATTACGGTGTTGAGATTTCAGATAAACCTTAAAGTGCCAAGATGCAGATATTGTCAGATTATTTTTCGAAATTGTTGTTCATGCTCTAAATTCCTATCATCCGTTTGCCAGTTGGCGCTTGCAAGGTCATAATTAATTTTAATTCCCTCAAAAATAGGCGTTTCTTGTGCATATTAGTCCTAACGATCATAAACAATATCGCTACCTCACGTTAGACAATGAGTTAAAAGTCTTACTTGTGCATGACGCTGAGGCTCCACGTTCTGCTGCTGCGCTTTCAGTACAGATTGGTCATTTTGATGATCCGATGGATCGTCAAGGTATGGCACACTTTCTCGAACACATGCTGTTTTTAGGCACCGAAAAGTACCCAAAGGTGGGTGAATTTCAAACCTTTATCAATCAACATGGTGGAAGCAACAATGCCTGGACGGGAACAGAAAACACCACATTCTTTTTTGAAGTCAGCCCTCATGGTTTTGAGCAGGGATTAGATCGCTTTGGTCAGTTTTTTACTGCGCCATTATTTAATGCTGATGCAGTAGATAAGGAACGGAATGCGGTTGATTCGGAATATAAGTTAAAAATCAAAGACGATATTCGCCGTATTTATCAGGTGCACAAGGAAACCATTAACCCTGAGCACCCATTTTCTAAATTCTCAGTGGGCGATCTCACAACCTTAGAAGACAGACCAAATCACTTAGTACGTGATGATCTTCTCACCTTCTACCACCAGCATTACTCTGCCAATATTATGGGGTTAGTCTTATTAGGTCCTCAGTCTTTAGGCCAACTAGAAGCTTATACTCAGGACTTTTTCAGCCAAATACCTAACTCAGGTAAAGAGAAAGCCCCAATTACCGCGCCTTGGGTAACAGAAGCACAGAACCAGCACTATATTCAAATAGAGCCAATCAAAGAGGTTCGTCGTCTGTCTCTCTCTTTTGCTATGCCTTCATTGGATCATTATTACGCCATAAAACCGCTCTCTTACCTTGCTCATTTACTCGGTAATGAAGGCGAAGGCAGCTTGATGTCATACTTAAAAGAAAAAGAGTGGATCAATTCTCTGGCCGCAGGTGGCGGTGTAAATGGAACCAACTTCCGTGAATTTACAGTCTCGGTGAATTTGACGCCTCAAGGCATTGAGCATCAAGATGAAATCGTCCAAACCATCTTCCAATATATCGAGCTAATTAAACAACGCGGACTGAATAACTGGCGTTATGAAGAGAAAAAATCAGTTCTAGAATTTGCGTTTCGCTATCAAGAAAAAAGTCGTCCCCTTGATACCGTTAGCTATTTGGTGATGAATCTACTCCATTATGCACCAGAAGATATTATCTACGGTGATTATATGATGGCAGGTTTTGATGAAGATCTTATTCGCCAAGTTTTAGATTACTTATCGCCTGATAATATGCGTTTGATTTTAGTGGCTCAAGATCAGCATTATGATCAACAGGCTCAATGGTATGACACACCATATTCTGTAACGCCATTCACTCAGCAACAACAAGAACTTTGGCAGACTAAAGAGCTTAATGAGCAGCTGATGCTACCAGAACCTAACCCGTATCTGTGTGAGCGTTTTGATCCGTTACCACTACAAGAAGGTTCAGAACTGCCTCCTCAACTGATTCAAGAGCTACCTGGCTTTCGTTTGTGGTTTAAACAAGAGCACGATTTTCGAGTACCTAAAGGGGTTGTCTATGTGGCTATCGACAGTCCACATGCGGTGAGCTCGCCTCGAAATATTGTGAAAACGCGCTTGTGTGTTGAAATGCTGCTAGAAGCAATCAATGAGTCGGCATATCCCGCTGAAATTGCAGGTATGTCTTACAATCTCTATGCACATCAAGGTGGAGTCACACTGCAACTATCTGGCTTTAGTGAAAAGCAACCGCTCCTGCTCAACCTAATTTTAGAGCGATTTAAAAACCGTCAGTTTAAACCAGAACGTTTTGATAATATCAAAGCTCTCTTACTTAGAAACTGGCGCAATGCCGCCGAAGATAAACCCATTTCTCAGCTTTTTAACCAGCTTACGGGATTATTGCAACCGAACAACCCACCTTATCCAGTATTAATTGAGGCATTAGAGTCAATTACCATCGATGAGTTACCGGGTTTTGTTGATGATATGTTTGCAGAGCTGCATATAGATACTTTCGTCTACGGTAACTGGCACAAAGATCAGGCTTTAGCATTAGCTGAAACACTCAAGGATGCATTTAGGGTAACCGATCAACTGTACGGTGAAGCTCAAAGACCTTTGGTGCACTTAGATGATTGTGGCACCCTTACTTATGAGCTTGAGTGTGATCATGCCGATTCTGCGATTTTGATGTACTACCAGTCACGCGAGACGTCGCCACATAAAATTGCGCTGTATACTTTAGCCAATCACTTAATGTCGACGACGTTTTTCCATGAGCTGCGAACCAAACAACAACTTGGTTATATGGTAGGTACTGCAAATTTACCGCTTAATCGCCATCCTGGGTTAATTTTGTATGTCCAGTCTCCTGTTGCAGACCCAGTTCATTTAGCAGAAGCGATTGATGACTTTACCAATGCCTTTGCTCTAGTTTTGTTAGAGCTTAATGAAGCGCAATGGCAAGCCAGTAAACAAGGGTTAATTGCACAAATATCAGAGCCAGATACCAACCTAAGAGCACGAGCTCAACGTTTTTGGGTTGCGATTGGCAACAAAGATGAAGACTTTAACCAAAGGCAGCGTGTCGTTAAGGCCATTTCAGAGCTATCTCGAGCTGATATGATTCGCTTTATTGTTGATAGAATTAAGCCAAGAACCGCTCATCGCTTAGTGATGTTTAGCCAAGGTAATCAACATCATGAAGCTGACAAGCTAGACTTAGGTGAACCAATTACCTCAATTTCCCAGCTACAAGAAAAAGCGCAATAATCAAATCAAACGCCCATGAATACTTACAAGGTATTTGTGGGCGTTTTTTATCTACACCTAAAATCAAAAAAGTATATAATCACAAAGAATTTGTAAAAAGCTCCACCAATATAGAATAAATCGATTGTTATCAGGAGAGTCTGTTTTAACAACAGAGACAAGCGAGGAACGCTAAGAACTGAGTAATGATAAATGTGCCATCAATGCCCACATTGTGAGTCAACTATTCGACCACCTAAAATGAATCAATATGAAGATCATTTTCGCTGTCCCCATTGCCTAATCAAATTAGTTCACAATGAGACCGATATCCTTATCTATGGTTTTATCTTTATCTCTTTGATAACTATATCGCTGGTTCTTATCGGCCATACGAATACTTTTATTGCAATCTCTATTGCATCTATCAGTTACCATTTTTTACGACCAGTATTTTTTGAACCACATTTTCGAATCAAGCATGCTGATTTTTAAAACAAAAAGTCCCAGTCGGTATTGAACTACCAACTGAGACTTTTATCTTCTTTACTATTTATAATTCACGCTTAGTAAAAAGATTGCTTATTTTCCGCCCTCATAACAATCCCCTCGCAAGGCGCAAAACGCTCACCATACCTGTAGCTATAGTCGATAAACATCTCTAATACGCGGTCTAAACCAAGGCTGTCCATATAATGGAATGGTCCACCTAAAAATGGAGGGAAACCAATACCAAAAATCGCCCCTATATCACCATCTCGCGCCGACTGAACAACACCTTCATCTAAACAACGAACCGCTTCATTTAACATCATTAATGTACAGCGCAGCGCCAAATCTTGCCCGGCTAAATGCTGCTCTGGCTCAAGGTTGAGTAATTGATAAACCTGCTTATCCACCTCTTTTTTCTTGCCGTTATACAGATAGAACCCTTTACCACTTTTACGCCCTTTACGGCCATCATTAAGTAAGGTATCAAACAGATCTGGAGCTTGAAAACGCTCCCCTAACTCAGCCAATAAAATAGGACTGATCTTAGCTCCTATATCGACGCCAACTTCATCTAGAAGCGTGATTGGACCAACAGGGAATCCAAAATCCAGCAGAGAACGATCTATATGCTCAATCGGCTCGCCTTCTAGTAACAAGCGCGCCGCCTCGTTCATATAAGGGGCAAGAATTCGATTTACATAAAAACCTGCTGTATCGGCAACAACAATCGGCGTTTTCCCCTGTTTTTTTGCTAAGGTTATTGCCGTTTCTATGGTTTGCTGCGATGTTGCTCCACCACGTTCGGTTCCTTGATGAGGAATGATCTCCACCAATGGCATTTTCTCTACTGGGCTGAAATAGTGCAGTCCAACCACTTGTTCAGGTCGTTGCGCAGCAGAAGCTATCTGATGAATAGGTAACGAAGAGGTATTGGTGGCAAAAATCGTATCTGGTTTCGAGTGAGTTTCAATATCTCTTACCATCTGATGTTTTAAGGCTAGATCTTCAAATACGGCTTCAACCACCATATCTAGCTGATTAAACCCAATAAAATCGGTTCCACCTGTCAACATAGACATCTGTTTTTGCAACTGAGCTTTCGAAATAATCTTACGATCGCGCTTTTTACTAAGCAGCTTATAGTTGTAGTTAAGAGCATTAAGGACACCATCGTTATGGACATCTTTAATGCGTACAGGCAAACCCGCCTTGGTTGCTGTGACATGGCTGATCCCAGCCCCCATCAAGCCTCCACCTAACACACCGATATGCGTCAAAGGATGTGCTTGCTCTAAGCTCCCTTGCTCTTTTTTCATTGCGGTCGTTGCAAAGAAAATATGGCGCAGAGCTTGTGATTGCGAACTCATCACAAGCTCACCAAAACGCTGCGCCTCAAGGGCATATCCTTGGCTCAGACCTTTATCTAATCCATGTTTAATCACTTCAAGAATGGCGGTGGTTGCCGGATAATTTCCTCGCGTTTTTTGTTCGGTTTTTTTCTTTGCCTGATCGAAAACCACTGAGCGCCCCAGCGGATTTCCCCCCATAGCCCAATTTTGCCAAGAAGATTGGCGTTTAGGTTTGTGCTCTAATGCGATCTCTTTGGCAACAGTAAGCAATATTTCAGAATCGACAACCGCATCCACCACGCCCATTTTTTTGGCTTTTTTCGCACGCAGTTGCTTACCGGTTAAAATCATATCCAGAGCATTAGCTACCCCAATTAAACGAGGCAATCTTTGGGTGCCACCAGATCCGGGTAATAGACCTAATTGTACTTCAGGTAAACCAATACGTGTTTTATCGTCTAGTGTGGCAACTCGACTATGGCAAGCTAGGGCCAACTCAAGCCCCCCACCCAAACATGGACCATGAATTGCGGCAACCACATGAAATGGCAAATTTTCTAACCGAGTAAATAACGCTTGTCCAGTTGCTGCTAATTGCTGTGCTTGTTCAGCAGTCTCACACGCCGCCAACATTTTAATATCGGCACCGGCGACAAAGTTATCTGGTTTTCCCGAATAGATAACCATACCTTTAATGTCAGAGGTTGCTTCTAATTGCTCTAAAACCTGCGATATTTCAGTAGCAAAGCAATCTTGCAACGTGTTCATTTTTTCATTAGGAACATCAATCTGTAACCATGCTAATTTGTTATCATCAATGGTCAATGTGAAAGCAGAATTATTCATTAGTCAGCCTCCAAAATCATAGCAGCACCTAAACCACCAGCTGCGCACGCCGTATTTAACGCCAGTCCACCTCCACGGCGTTGCAGCTCGCGTAATGTTTGGGTGATCATCCGCGCTCCTGTTGCAGCAAATGGATGTCCATACGCTATCGAGCCACCTAAGACGTTAAATTTGTCCATATCAACCTCACCTATGGCGTGATCTCGACCCAGCTTGTCACGAGCAAATTGCGCAGAACCAAACATTTTCACATTAGCCAATGTTTGGGCTGCAAAAGCTTCATGCATATCAATAAGAGTAAGATCCGATAGGGAAATACCAGCGCGATCAAGGGCTAGCGGCGTTGCATAAGACGGTCCCATCAACATATCT
Organism: Photobacterium damselae subsp. damselae; assembly: GCF_038086725.1. Taxonomy (NCBI): domain Bacteria; kingdom Pseudomonadati; phylum Pseudomonadota; class Gammaproteobacteria; order Vibrionales; family Vibrionaceae; genus Photobacterium; species Photobacterium damselae. The sequence continues at coordinate 992,508 of NZ_CP146970.1, read as the reverse complement.
TTTTCAACACCAATCGCAGCAAAAGCATACGAGCGAATATAACCTAATGGAGTTAAACCTAACGCTTTTGCTCGCCCTTCAGACATCAGTAACACAGCAGCCGCACCATCGGTTAACGGTGTCGCATTAGCCGCAGTGACCGAACCATATTTACGGTCAAACGCAGGTCTTAATTTAGCGTATGATTCAAGGGATGAGTCTTCTCGGATATTGTTATCTTTATCAATCCAAGCCCGATATGGCTCAGGAAATGCGGTCATTACTTCATCTTGAATTAACCCATCACGCCATGCCTGAGCCGCTAAGGTGTGTGAGCGATGGGCTAAAGCGTCTTGGTCTTGACGTGTTATCTGGTGGGTTTTTGCCATTTGTTCAGCAGTTTGTCCCATACTCAAACCCGTCGAGTACTCTGCAACGGCAGGAGGCACTGGCATCAAATCTTTAAGGCTAAGCTGACTAAATAACTTAGCTCTCTGCCCCATTGTTTTTGCTTTACTCAATGCCAGCAGTGTAGCGGCCATTTTTTTAGAAACACTGATAGGTAGAACAGAAGATGAATCCGCACCGCCTGCGATACCAATTTCAATAGAACCTGAGAGAATACTTTCGGTCACGTTAGCGACAGCTTGAAAGCTGGTTGCACAGGCCCGAGTCACACTATAAGCATCAGTGTGTACATTCATCCCTGTCCCTAACACAATTTCACGGGCAATGTTTGGCGCTTCTGGCATCTGTACAACCTGACCAAAAACCAACTGATCAATAAGCTTAGGATCAAAGTCCAGTCGCTGTAGCATTTCATTGACAACCAACTTACCTAAGTCCACTGCGGGTACTTGAGCAAAAGCGGTCGATTGACGGGCAAAGGGGGTTCGTAATCCGGATACCACAGCTATACGTTCACCTTGAGCTGTTTTCAGATTCTGGAGACGTGTCATCGCAACTCCTTATGCGGGAAAATCCCTTTCAATAACCAAAACGATCTTCATAAAAAGAAGAGGTCGGATGACACAATTGTAATAAACTTGTTATTTAATTCAAACAAATGTTTAAAAACAGTACAAAAACCATCGACACATCACAAAAATTAGTCGACTTATATATACTTTAACCAAAATTCACTTTATATTTTGACCGAATGTTGTAATAACCATACATTTGCCTAGGGAATTACTTGATATAAAAAACGAGGAGATAGCAAACTACAGGCAAAAAAAAACCATACCCGATGGTATGGTTAGAAATTTACGCGGAAAGCAATCTACGTAAGATAAATAAGTCAATTAACGTAAAGCCAATTGCAAATCAGGAAAATCCTGATAGGAGAAAGTAAAGTCAGCCTTCAAAAGGAAGTTGTCATCTTGCTCAACAGACGGATAACTAACAACAAAACAATAAAGTCTTGCTATCAATCAGTGCCATCAGATGACGTGGACTAATATAACCCTTATGAGAATTCAGAATTTGAACCAGATCAATTTTAATGCTGATTAATCGAGATTTGGCACAAATAATTCGAGATTTTGTCTATAACTAATGTCTTTAGCCAAATTTTGTTGCTAAAAACGACATCATAGTGGGCAACATGATGATCAAAAAATTTTTTGGAAAGAAAAAACCAAATGCCTCGGTCTCTTTAGATATGAATAGACAAAGACGATACGAAGCTCTGGTTAGAGCCTGGCATCGAGACCTGTATCGTTATGCTTACTGGTTGTGTAAGGATCCTCATATTGCCGAAGATCTAGTACAAGAGACCTGTTTACGAGCATGGCGATCCCTTGATAGCCTTCAAGATGATAATGCAGCGAAGTCATGGCTCATCACCATTCTTCGTCGTGAAAACGCACGCCGCTTTGAACGTAAGCAATTTGAAACCGTTGATATTGACGATCATCATATTGCTGATGAACGAAACAACAGTGATGGTGATTATCAACAACAACAGTTACATTCAATGATTATGAATCTAGCGCCTGAATACCGCGAACCTTTAGTTTTACAGGTTATGTCTGGTTTTAGTGGAGAAGAAATTGCGGAAATTCTGGGGCTCAATAAAAATACGGTTATGACTCGTTTATTTCGAGCTCGTAACCAATTGAAAGAACAACTTGACGATAACAACCAAGTAAGAGGACAGAACAATGGACGATCTTGAATTTCGACGTCGTCTCTTTGCCGACCCGAATGATGACGATCCCAAATTACAAGCAAGCAAAAATGCTTCGGTAACCAATAGGAAGCTTGCCAATGATCTTATCAACTTGGATGCTCAACTAAAACAAGCAATGGATGTCGATGTACCTGACGATCTAGCAGAAAAAATCTTGTTTAGACAAGCAGGACAACCACCTGTAAAGCCAGATCGTCGCAGATGGTATCCAGCATTAGCAGCATCTATTGCTTTAGTGGTAGGGATATTTATTGGTCGTTACGATATAACCCCTATTGCTCCGGCTCAAGCAGAAAATCTAGCCCAAATAGCCATTGAACATGTGGATAATGAAGCACCTTTTATTAAACATGTCGATGAAGGTGTCGCACTACAGCAAGTTAACGCAAAACTATCGCCTTTTGGTAACACCTTTAAAGCGTTACCTGGCCATATCTATTATGTTAACCATTGCGGATTTGGCAAAATGCATGCTCTACATATGGTGATGCAAACGGAAGTGGGTAAAGTGACCGTATTTATTGTGCCCGATACTTCTGCTGAACTTGAAACCTATAGCAATAGCCAAGTTGAAACGGTGGTGATGCCAATTCATGAGGCAAGCTTAGTGATTGTTGGTGATACTGGACAAAACTTAATGCCAGTTGCCGATAGTATTCGTGCCGACTTACAGCAAAGTATTTAATATCAAATAAGTAAAACCAATACTTACTGGAATTAACTTCTTAATAATTAGCCTAATACATACCTATTTTCGATCAAAGGTGTGGTTAGGCTTTTATTTTATCGTACAAATATCACTAATAGATTTACCTTAACAGGTCAAAAGATTGTCTTTATGCAATTTATCTTAATAAAAACAAATAGGTTAAAATTCTAAAATGGTGATAATTCCACCGTAAATACCCTCTACAAATACTGAGTAAGTATTCTAAAATCTACTGTTCTCACATTTCCTAACTTATTGATTAGATTTTAATACTGGTCTGATTTGTTAACTTAAAGACCCAGCCTAAAATCGCTGCGACTTATCAAAAAATAGATAAGCATAAAAATAATTAGGAATATAAAAAATGAATAAGAAGCGTCTGTTTACAAAAACTCTCGTTGCAGCAGCAGTAACGATTGCATCACAACAAGCAATGGCAGCAGGTTTTCAGCTAAATGCCCAATCAGCAACTGGTCTAGGCCGAGCATTCGCTGGTGACGGTGTGATTGCAGATAACGCATCAACAATGGCAAAAAACCCAGCGTCAATGGCTCTTTTCGATGCGCCAGCACTTTCTCTTGGTGTGATTGCGATTGATACTGATGTAAAAGTTAAAGATACAACCTTCATGGGCCGCCCTATTGATGATGCATCGATTGGTGGCACTAGCTTTGCACCGAATATCTACTATATCCACCCTCTTAATGAGAAATGGACTGTTGGTGCGGGCCTTTACTCTAATTTCGGTACGAAAACTGAATTTAGCGATAAATATGCAGCCAATGCTTTTGGCGGTTTAACTGATGTTAAAAGTGTCAACCTAGCATTGAGTGCCGCTTTCCGTGTTAATGAACATTGGAGTCTTGGTGGTGGTTTAGATGTTATTTATGGTAGCGGTAAACTAGAGCGCTACCTTCCTGAAACTAAAGTTCCAGGTCTAAATGTGACTATTCCACGTAAAGACCTATTAAATATCGATGCTGATGGTGTAGCTCTAGGCTTTAATCTAGGTACAGTATACGAGCTTAATGAAGACAACCGTTTTGGCCTTTCTTACCGTTATAGCCCAACCCTAGATGCTAAAGGCGATATGTCTTATGCAGCTGCCGATATCACAAACCATAAGCTTAAAATGCCACTACCAGATATGGCAGAATTCTCTGGCTTCAATAAGTTAAATGATAAATTCGCTGTTCACTATAGTATTCAGTGGATCCGTTGGAGTGAGTTTGATGTTCTTGAGACAAGCGGTGGTGTAAACCTAAATAACTATGAGTGGCAAGACGGCTGGCACTACTCTATCGGTGGTACGTACTACTTAAACGACACTTGGACACTACGTGCAGGTTATATGCATGATACAAGTGCTCAAGATAAGCGCACCTCAATTTCAGTACCAGACTCAGCTCGTAACTGGTTCTCTGGTGGTTTCAGCTACCACTTAGATCCAAAATCAAGCATTGATGTGGGTGTAACTTACCTTGTTGGTGAAGATGTTAAAGCCACAGAATCAAATCCTCTTGGTCTAGGTGTTGATGCAACCACTCGCGCTAACGCATGGTTATACGGTATTCAGTACAATCGCTCATTCTAATTTCAGCGAACAACTTACGATAAACTAACAAAGGGAGCATCTCGCTCCCTTTTCGATATTTGCTCAAAAATTTCATATATTTATACCCACCTTTTTTATACCATCTCAAAAAACAAGATCTAGATCACACTCACTTGGCTTACAGATCGTCGCCGAAAACAGCATATTCTGGTACAGGTGTACGCTGAAAACAGATCAGACCAGACTGTTTTGATTAATATTTACCAGATATAAAACCATAAAACCAAAATAAACCAGATTTAAATTCTTTTTTCATATTTCTTTACAAATAAAACTTAAAGCACAGGAACTTATACGTATGATTCACAGCAATAAATTTGAGCGAACAAATATAAATAAGAAGCATGAATAAGCAAAAAATCACATTATCTTTAGCAGCAGCGGTTGCTCTTGGTTTAACATCAAATGCAATGGCAGCAGGTTTCCAGTTAGCAGAATATTCAGCAACAGGCCTTGGTCGTGCATTTGCTGGTGAAGCGGCAATGGCGGATAACGCAAGTACTCAGTTCCGTAACCCTGCTATGTTGACTTACCTAGAAGGCACTCAGTTTTCGACTGGTGCTATCTATGTTGCTCCAAATATTGATGTTAACGGTAATCTGCAATTAAATGGCTATACCATTGACTCAACTTCGGCAAATAATATTGCTAATAGTGCTGTCGTTCCTAATTTCTACTTCTCTCGCCCTTTGAACGATAAATTCACTCTTGGTCTAGCTGTTGGTACTCATTTTGGTATGCGTACAGACCTTGGTACGAATTTCACAGGCTCTATGTTTGGTAACCAAGCAGAAGTACACACTGTTGAGATCAATCCGAACCTAGCTTACAAGATCAACGATCAATTCAGTGTTGGTGCTGGTGTTCGTTACGTGATGGGTAAAGGTCACTTTGGTGCAGCACTGCCAAGCTCTCTTCCAAAAGCATTTGCACCTTATAATCCAATGTACTCACCACTTGCTGGTCAAAACCTTAAGTATATGGAAGGTGATGACAGTTCATGGGGTTGGCAAGCAGGTGCCGCATGGCAGATTAACCCAGCAAACCGTATCGGTGTAAGCTATCACTCCGCGGTTAAATTAGATCTAACAGGTCATGCTTCTGGTGCTGCGTTTGATCTTAAAGCGGGTCAACATGGCGGTTCATACGCAGGATCTCTACCTCTTGAGCTTCCAGCTTCAGCAGAAATTGCTAGTTTCCACCAAATCACTGACGCTCTTGCGATTCATGCGAGTGTGAACTGGACTGATTGGAGCTCTTTTGAAAAACTAGAAGCAAATATTCCAAGTCTAGGCGGCCAAGTGCCAATCAAACAGGAAAACTGGAAAGATAACTACCGTTTTGCTATTGGTACTACTTATCAGCTAAACAGCAAGGTCACTCTACGTTCTGGTATTGCTTACGATACAGCAGCAGTAAATGATGCTAACCGTACTCAAACGATCCCAGAAACAGATCGTACTTGGTACAGTATCGGTGCCGGTTATAAGTGGTCTGAAAACCTAACATTTGATGCCGGTCTAACTTACATCCATGCGAAGAAAGCGCACCTAAACGAAAACGAGCCAGAGCTAGATCATCTAATTGGTAGCATCATGCCTGGTGCAAGTCTATCATTTGATGGCAACACATCAGGTGATGTATGGCTAGCAGGTGTTCAGGCAAGCTACAAGTTCTAAGAGTTAGAACCTAGATATTATAAAGGCCGCAATTATACATAGCGGCCTTTTTTATACTTCATTTTCAATAAATTGATTAATTAATAGATGATATTAATCACTATCAATTTCATCTAAATAGCTATCATCAAATTGCGCTTCTTTCTCAACGGTTGCTTTACCATCCGATGCGAGGAAGTCTTTATATTGAATATAAGCATCACGAGTAAAGATATAAGGATCCGGAGAGTTCTTAAGCAGAGCTTCTTGTTTCACTAAAGCTGCACGATCTTCCATCCCTTCTAAAGCCCATTTCGCTAATCCCTGCCAGAAATTTAAATAGCTCAGCATAGGATATAGATCATCTACTAGATCCGTTGTTTCACGTAATGTTGTTGGGCCATAGCCAGGCACCATAAAATATGGACCATTACCCAAGCCATAATAACCAGTGGTATCACTGAAAGAGCGATCACCTGGATTATTAATATCTGCTAATGAAGCAATATCAAAAATACCCGCTAAACCAAAGATACTGTTAATCCAGAAACGGTTAAAATGAGCAAGAGCCGCTTTTGGATTTTGCATCAATAAACTGTTGACCATACTCGCTGGTTCATCAAGGTTTGCCAGAAAATGGGAAATACCAGAACGAATAGGCGTTGGAACATAATCGACATAAGCAAGAGAAACTGGACGCACTAAATAAGGATCTAAATAGTCGTAGTTGATATCCCACATAACACGGTTAAAGCTTTGGAATGGATCATACACATCCATTGCTTGTTCTGCTGCTGTGTCCGTTTCTATATGATCAATTGTATTGGTTGAAACAGCTGTATCAGTTTGGTCTGGTGTATCTGCACACCCACTAAGACCAACAACAACCAGAGCTGGGAAAATAAACGTCTTTTTCAAAATAAAATCCATAAACAAAGCAGACTAAATAATGATATCCACCCTGCTCTATCAATTCCAGACATTCACTTGAAAAAGACTTTTTCAAAAAACTATCTATTCAAATATCGCAATAAGTGGTTATGGCAATCTATAAATTAAATCACTAATTACTCAATCCTTTATTATTTGATCAATAAGTATCATACAATTAATTATAGAAGACAGCGTGAGTATATAAAAAAATAGGCCAAATACCAGAGTATTTAGCCTATTTAATTTATCTAGTGTGTATAAGAAATATTAATATTGCTTATCAATAGTCATTTCAGTCGAGCCACCAAGAGGGACTAAAACACTTTCACCATAGTAGTCACCTTGCTTACTCATCACATCACCATCACTGTCGATACGTGCTTTAATGATCATATCTGGCAAATCCGAAAGCTTCGAAGTTGGCATCATATTATCCTTATCGTCCAGTGTTAATGTTAGAGGAAACTTAGTATCTAACGGTAAACGACGGGCAGCAATTGGCATTGGGGCACCTGATGCATTATGTACAGAAACCATAATCATGCCTTGCTTTGGCATTTTTACGTTTGGACCAAGATTAATGGTCACACGCACACTTTTATCTGCTGCAACATCATTTTTCTTAGCTTGTGCTTCTTCTTTAGCAACCGTTGTTGTTGGAGCAACAGCCGCTTTATTAAGCATAGCTTGTGCACGAGCAATACTGCGATCTAGCATGGCGACACGAGATTCATCAGAACCAGAAAGAGCCTTCATCATAGACCAATAAGAAATCGCTTGTTCATACTCTTTATGTTCAAAAGCATCAAACGCCAATAGTGACATTGCGGTCATATTAGTATGATCTTGCTTAATAACATGGCGTAGAAGCTGACGAGCATAATCAACTGATGCCGGATTGCCATTATCGATCAGCATTAATGTTTGCGCATAACCCAGTTGATATTCAGTATTATTTGGATCCAAGTCATAAGCACGTTTCATCGCTGATTTTGCCGTATCGGCATCACGATTAGACATTGCAATACGACCCAGTAAATACCAGCCTTGGGCATCATTTGGATGATCATGAAGACGAGTACGAAGACCCAAAGTTAGATCCGACATATCTTGATCAGATAATGGCTCACCTGCTTGCTCAGACATCAAACGCTGTGTTAGCTCAGGTAAACGATCAATCGTTTTATGCCATGCTTCTACTTTTTGAATGCCACCTAACGCAAAGTACATACCGTAGCTAATACCGACCAGCAAGATAAAACCTGGTAGCAACATGGCTAAGCTAACTTTGCTCTTTTTCTCTTCTTCTTGAGCTGGAATATCATCTAAAAGTGATTGCTGAAGCTCAGCCACAAGTTCTTGCTGATCTTCAACCAAGCCCTCTTCCGCTTCATGAGCCAGTTCATCAACACGCTCTTTATAAAACGCTTTATTGAGCTCATCACGGTTAGCAACATCATCAATTTCTTTGTGTGATAACATTGGGTAAACGAAAATAGCACCACAGAATAGAACAATTACCGCGGTTAATAGCCAAAACAGTATCATTTGTTCACCTTAGTATTATTGTTCTTATCTGTATCTGATGGCTGATCCATATCACTTAAAATCGCCTTCAAACGCGCTTCTTCTTCCGCATCTAGTGTGTCGCTATTCTCAGTAGCCAGTTTGCTATTTTTACGAGATCGAATCACTAGAACAGTAAAGCCAATAATTACGAACAGTAAAGGACCTGCCCATAAAATGATGGTTGATGCCATTACAGGTGGATCATAGGTTACAAAATTACCATAACGAGCAATCATATAATCAATGATCTCTTTCTCGCTTTTACCCTGTTGTAGCATTTCGTACACTTTACGACGCATATCTTGAGCAAGCGTTGCATTTGAGTCTGCAATATCGTTGTTTTGACATTTCGGGCAACGTAGCGTTGAAGTCAGCTCTTGAAACTGCTTTTCTTGCTCATTGTTTTTAAAGTCATACACATCGATAGAGGCTAAAGCCGGAAGTGCAATAGTTAATGCCATAACAGCACTAAGCAGCACTTTCCATCCACGTTTTATCATCCTTTAGCTTCCTCTTTCATCTTGTCATAGATTGGCTTGAGGGTCTCATTCCAGTTAGTCGCATTAACATCACCAACGTGGCGATAGCGGATAATGCCGTTACCATCAATTAGGAAGGTTTCAGGTGCACCATATACCCCCAAATCCATGCCTAACATACCGGTATTATCATAAAGTGTATGAACGTATGGATTACCTAATTGGGTTAACCAATCAATGGCTTTTGCTCGATCATCTTTATAGTTAAGACCAATAATTTTAACCCCTTGCTTAGCAAGCTGATTTAGATATTGGTGTTCGGCATAACAGGTAGGACACCATGTCGCCCAAACATTGAGCAACAACGGCTGACCTTTAAAGATAGTCTGCTCGTACTCTTTACCCGGCTCAAAGATATCTTCTAGCTTAAAGGTAGGCACTGGCTTACCGACAAGGACTGACTCCAATTTTGTTGGATCATCACCATCGGCATTGCGCAGTAGCTGCACCATAAACATCGCCACTAAAGCTAAAAAGATAACAAGTGGGATAAATAAAAACTTCTTATTCATTCGGCCATCTCCTAGCGCTTAGATTCAGTAATTTGTGCTTTTTTGCGAAAACGGTAACGCTTATCACTGATCGCAAAGACACCGCCAATTGCCATTAGTAATGCGCCAAACCACATCCAGTTTACAAATGGCTTGTAGTAAATACGAACGGCCCAAGCACCATCACCTAGTTTTTCACCCATCGCGACATAGAGGTCACGAGTAATGCCACTATCAATTGCCGCTTCTGTCATCATAGAACCTGCAACCGTGTAGATGCGCTTTTCTGCATGAAGCGTTGTTACCATGATATTGTTTTTACTGATCTTAAAGTCAGCAACATAACCATCATAGTTAGGACCATCTGCATCACGAAGACCTGCAAAGTAGAAATCATAACCCTTCACATTCACGCTTTGACCTGGTGCTAGACGAACATCACGTTCTAAATCGTAATTTGAAACCAGTGTAATACCGATAATCGAAACCGCTAGACCAATATGACCAAAGACCATTGCCCAGTGGCTACGACCTAGTTTACCTAAACCTTCAACTAAGCTATGACGGTGAGTTGCACGCTCATACAATTCAAAACCATGCAAAATCACAATCCAAGCAGCCATCCACATGCCCAGTACCGCTAGCGGCTCAACTGTGCTTGCAAACAGATAAATTGAACCAAAGGCAAAAATAACAGATGCAATCGCAGAGATAATAAGTTGCTTTTTGATCTTAGAAATATTGTCACGTTTCCAGCGAACCAGAGGCCCAATACCCAGAACAAAAGCAAATGGCACCATCAACCATGTAAACAACGTATTGAAGAACGGTTCACCAATCGAAACAGAACCTAGACCCAACTGCTTATGTACTAGCGGTAGCAAAGTACCGATAAGAACCACAAGTAAACCAGTAACTAATAGGATGTTGTTGGCAAATAGCATATTTTCACGAGAGAACAGACTATAGTTACCACGCGAACGAATTTGTGCGCCACGTAGAGCATACAGTAGTAATGAACCACCGATAACCACAACAAGGAAGCCAAGAATAAACATGCCGCGAGAAGGATCTGAGGCAAATGCGTGCACAGAAACCAAAACGCCAGAACGAACAAGGAAAGTACCTAGTAAGCTTAAAGAGAATGCAGCAATAGCAAGCAGAACTGTCCACGCTTTAAATGTGCCGCGCTTTTCTGTTACCGACAGTGAGTGCATTAGTGCGGTACCTGCCAACCAAGGCATGAAAGAGGCATTTTCTACTGGATCCCAGAACCACCAGCCGCCCCAACCTAGTTCGTAGTATGCCCACCAAGAACCAAGTGCGATACCAAGAGTTAAGAATGACCATGCAGCAATAGTCCAAGGACGAGACCAGCGAGCCCATGCCGTATCCAAGCGACCTGTCATCAGTGAAGCAATAGCAAAAGCAAAAGCAACAGAGAAGCCAACATAACCCATATACAACATAGGTGGGTGGATAATCAAACCTGGGTCTTGAAGCAGAGGGTTAAGATCGCGGCCTTGAACAGGGAAGAAAGGCAGTGTACGTAAAAATGGGTTTGAAGTTAGGATGATAAACAGTAGGAAACCTACAGAAATCATACCCATAACAGCAAGTACACGAGATACCGACTCTAACGGCATACCTTTACTTAAACGAGCAACCGCAGCCGCCCATGCTGATTGGATAAATACCCATAACAGTAAAGAGCCTTCATGGGAGCCCCATACTGCAGTAATACGGTAATACCATGGCAGTAAACTGGTTGAGTTACTTGCAACATAGGTTACAGTAAAGTCATTGCTATAAAATGACCAGCACAGTGAAACAAAGGAGCCGAGCAGCATCAAAAATACGCCATAGGTCAAAGGACGAGCCATGCGCATCATTGCTTGGTTACCGACAGAGGCACCATAGAGTGGGTAAATGCTGACTAGGGCGGATAACCCTAGTGCAGCGATAAGAGCAAACAGCCCTAATTCAGGGATCATGTATTACTTACCTTGTAGTTGTTCTTCGGTGTATTGAAGACGTGTGTGATTCTTCTTCATTGCATCAGCAACTTCAGGTGGCATGTAGTTTTCATCGTGTTTAGCCAGTACTTCACTTGCTTGCACGGTTGTAGGGTTAACTAACACACCTTGAGCCACAATACCCTGCCCTTCACGGAAAAGATCAGGCAAGATACCATCATAGATAACCGTTACTTTTGGACCAACATCTTCCACTTCAAAGCTGACTTTTAATGACTCAGGATCGCGTTTAAGAGACCCTTTCACCACCATACCACCAATGCGTAAACGTTGACCCACTTCTGGTTTAGTACCATCTGGTTTACCGTTAACTAATTCAGTTGGAGTATAGAACAGATCCATATTTTGATTTAGGGCATACAACATCAAACCAACTGTTGCGCTTAAACCAACTAGAATCGCTATAACGATCGTTAGACGCTTCTTACGTCTTGGGTTCATAGAGTATTCTCCAATTTTTTCGCTTTCTTAATGCGTTCTTCACGAGCCATTTTGTTTTTAATATCGGCCAGTAAACGACGTTTTTTTCGCAAGCTTGAAACTAAAATCCACAGCAACGCTAATAGTGAAATACCGTAGCCACTCCATACGTAGCCTGCATACCCACCCATAGCGAGAAAATCACTAAACGAATCAAAATGCATAATTACCTCACTTCACCAATTCACGAACCCAAGGGCGGTGGCTTTCACGTAATAGGATCTCATTACGCAAACTGATCATTGTGACCACACCAAAGAAAAACGCATAGCCAAAGATATTAAGAAGCAGAGGCCACAACATATCGGTGCTCATAGAAGGTTTAGCGAATTTAGTAATAGTTGCACCTTGGTGTAGAGTGTTCCACCACTCCACCGAGAAATGGATAATTGGAATATTGATCACCCCAACAATCGCCAGTAAGCCCGCAGCCTTTGCTGCTGTCTTATGGTCATCAAATGCGTTATAAAGCGCAATAACACCTAGGTATAAGAAAAGAAGAATTAGCTCAGAAGTGAGGCGAGCATCCCAAACCCACCAAGTTCCCCACATTGGCTTACCCCAGACCGCCCCCGTAAATAATGCGATAAAAGTAAATACCGCACCAACAGGCGCCATTGCGGCAGCAGCCATATCAGATAGACGAATTTGCCATACTAAGCCAATAAAAGCAGCAATCGCCATCGACACATAAGCCCCCATAGACCAAATAGCGGCGGGAACATGCCAATAGATCAGACGGAAACTGTCACCTTGTTGGTAATCGGTTGGCGCAAACATTAAGCCCCAAATAGTACCAACTAAGATTAATGAGAAGGCTAACACAGAGAACCAAGGCAACAATGTACCGCATAGCTGGTAGCATCGTTCAGGTTTCGCGTAGGGATGTAACCACTTCCACATAATGTACTCTACCCAAATTGATGGTTATAAATTAATTGTTATAAAACGTATTTTAATGACCGAGTTACAGTAACCATAATTTCACTATGGTTTATATCAGGATAAAACCTCAACTCGCTCACCATAATCATTGAATTAACTAACGCTGAATTGCACATTCATCCTTAAGCCAAAACAGCAAAAGCTCAGATACTATTTATTCTAGTCTCTGAGCTTCAGTTATCGTTAATTCACACTAATTCGAAGTGATGCTGCAATAGCAAACGGAGCCATGGTAGCCGAACCTACTAGCATTGCTCCCATTAATGCTAATTGTCCGTTATAGGCCATACCAAGGCTGGCAGCATCAATCGCTGAAGTTGCAAATATAAGCACAGGTATATAAAGCGGTAATATGAGCAAGCTCAATAAAACCCCACCTTTTCGCAAACCAACAGTTAAAGCGACACCAATGGCCCCAACAAAACTTAAAGTTGGCGTGCCAAGTAATAACGTCAGTACCACCGCAAGCCAAGTCGACCAATCAAAAGACAATAAAATCGCAAGCAGTGGACTAATAATAATTAAGGGTAGACCCGTTAATAGCCAGTGAGCGATCACTTTGGCAAAGGCTAACACAGGCAAAGGGGTCGGCATCAACATCATTTGCTCCAATGATCCATCGGCAAAATCATCACGAAACAGTCGTTCCATCGATAAAAGAGCTGCCAATAGTGCCGCCACCCAAACAATACCGGGAGCAATACGAGCAAGTAATTTTGGCTCAGGTCCTACCGCTAGTGGGAAAAGAGTAATAACAATAATGAAAAACCAAAGCGGGTTAAAGACATCAGCCTGACGACGAAATGCAATCAACAATTCACGACGGATCACTTGAGTTATCGAAGTCAGCATAATTATTGTCCTAACTTAATCTTACGTAAGTGGTCACTATCGGTGAACATATCTTGGTGAGTTGTTAGCAGCACCATACCACCACGTTGGGCATGGGCTAAAAACAGATTCTCTAACACTTTGACGCCTTGTTTATCAATGGCAGTTAAAGGCTCATCTAATACCCAAAGTTTGTGATTGCTCAACCATAAACGAGCTAAAGCGACTCGACGTTGCTGACCTGCAGATAATTGTCCAGCTAACACATCTTCACGACCGGCTAAACCAACGTGCGCCAATGCATCCCACAAGGCTTCCTCTCCAGTTACCCGAGGAGATCCTTGTAACTCACTATCGTATTCCCATGGATGCATCGCTTGGAAAAACGCTAAATTTTCATAAGCACTGAGTTCTTTTTTAACCCCAGTACTGTGGCCTAAAAACAGCAAATCGTGATGATAATCTTCACGAGCTGTAACAATATCTTCGCCTTTCCAACGTACAACACCGTGATCAGCTCGACCTAACCCTGCAATGATTCGTAATAATGTTGTTTTACCTGCGCCGTTATGCCCTTCGATCTGCACCAATTCACCAGATGAAATCGTAAAGTTAAGGTGTTCAAACAGCATCCGCTCATCACGAATACAGGCTAAGTCTTCAATAGACAGCATAATATGTAGAAGATCCTTGGTGTTACACACAAGCGAACATCTTACCACATCCCCCTAAGATTAGGTTAGACAAGCAAAAACATGCCATCAAAACTCAGTAAGAAAATGTAAATAAAATGTATGAAATATTATCTATTCAATCGCTCTAAACTAACAGCACCCTGCTTGGATCCTAGATTTAAGCGATGACAGTGATTGTTCATTCTTATCAGAGATAGTGGCACGTTTATATATGACTACTAATGATAAAACAAGACGATAATTCCTATTGGTTTAATAGGGATATCCAAATACGTAATTTAACGGGGAATAAAGTGAAAATTATCCCTTTAATCATAAAGTAATCATTAAAGGGATAACTGAATAGGTAGGATTAAGAGCGACGTTTTTGGCTGCGAGTCTGCTGTAAACGCATAAGTAATTCGGCTTCCGCTTTAGGTAAGTCGCATTCGCGCATTAATTCGTGCAGATCAGCACCAAGTTCTGCCATTCTACTGGCTCTAGAATACAAACGACCATCGGCATCTTGCATGCTCAGGTCAATTTGTCGATCAGAAACCACTTCCAGTTGACGGTTTAGATCCATCATTTTCTGGCTCATACCCATAGTACCGGCACGTAATTCATTCAATTGTTTAGATAAACTCTCGTTTTGTTGGCGAGAATTTTTTAATACCGTTTCAATTGCAGCAAATTTTGTTTCGTAACTTGCTCGTAATTGGCGCTCTTTACGCCATGCCACCATAGCAAAAATAAAAGCCAAACCAGCAACAGAAAGCGGTAACCATTGAAGAATTACATTAAGCATTATAGATACGCCATTTCGTCCCATTCATCGTCAGATAATAATTTATTCAAGTCGACTAAAATCAACAAATTACCATCACGATTACATACACCTTGAATAAACTTCGCACTCTCTTCAGTACCCACACTCGGTGTACTGTCGATTTCAGAACTACGAAGATAAACAACTTCTGCAACGCTGTCGACTAAAATACCAATCACTTGCTTTTCTGCTTCGATAATCACAATACGAGTGTTATCAGAAATATCGCCAGGCATTAAACCAAAGCGAGAGCGAGTGTCAATCACAGTCACAACGTTACCGCGAAGGTTAATAATACCTAAAACATAATCAGGAGCACCAGGTACAGGCGCAATTTCGGAGTAACGTAACACTTCACGCACTTGCATTACGTTAATACCATAGGTTTCATCTTCTAATTGAAATGTAACCCATTGCAATACTTGGTCTCGATTATCGTCTTGTTGAATTTCCGCTACATTTAGCTGTGACATTTTTTATCCTCATTGGCTCTAATCATGAGTAAGTGCTTTGACGTCCCACCCTTGATTAAGCATGGTAATCATCTCACTAACATGGATCAGGGCACACATTTTTTCTTTAACCATACCAGCAAGCCAAGGCCGCTTTCCTGCTTGCTCTCGCCACTGGATATCGGTTGATAATAAGGTTTGAGTACCATGCAATTGATCACAAGCCAATCCCCACCGACTCTCACCTAACATCACGATATATTGATAATTTTCCAGATAGTCATCATTACGAAGTTTATCGGACATTACCCAACGAGCGGTATCGACCACATCCAATTGTAATGATGGCGAACTCTGTAAACCTAAATACCACTTAGGGCGACCTAATAAATGATTCAGTTCGCCTAAGCGATGAATTCCACCTAACTGCTCTAATGCAACAGCAAACATGACACCGTTCACTTCAAAAAACAGAGCCTGAAAAGAAGAGGAGGTAAATTGCCCCTGCCATTCATTTATCGGCGTACTTGCCTCTAATACGAGCGCTTGATGTTCAGTCTCAACATCAGCAAATAGTGCATCATCACTCTCTAAAATCGGCAATGTTTCAGCAATCGGCTCGGCACTACTATCACTGAAATCTGCAAGTATTTCAGGCTCTACAGTTGAGACAACCAATGCATCGCTGTTCTCTTCTAACTCTGGTTCAATAGCCGGTTCAATAGTGAGCTCAATAGCGGGCTCAGAATGGACATCAGCCAATGAAACCCAATGTTCATCTTGCTGCTGCGACCATGTATCTAATAATTGCTGTAATTGCAGCTGGCTCTCAGATACAGGTTCAGCCAAGATCGGCTCTGCAAATACCGATTCTGTCAATATAGGTTCTGCATACTTTGGCTCAATATGAATCTGTGAACGAGAACATTTAATTAAGGTATCGGTATCGAGCCACTTTTCTTTAGAGGCTAAATGGGTTGACTCAGAATCGGCTGTGATATCTTGAGCGTTATCACAGATATCAGTATCTTCACGGTCCTTACTAATGTCAGCCGTAGTCTCTAATGGATAATGTTCAAGAGTAGACACCTTAGAATCAGGATCTTCAAAATCAAGAGTTTCAGACTCAGGAGACTTTGAATTAAAATCCTCTGAACTTGGTTCATCCCATAATTCTTCAACAAGCAAATCACTAAAATAGTCATTTAAAGCTTGTTCACTTGATAGTGGTTTATTTGCCATGTTCCAATCGCTCTAAATGGTTAAGCAACGTTTTATAGGCAAAGACTCCACGACAACTTTTGGCATACTGCGATGGTGGCATGTGGCGCAAACTGGCATCTCGAAATTTGGTATCAATCGGTACGGCAGAAGCCCACACTTGTTCAGGATAACGCTCTTTAAGCTCTTGTAACGTTTGTAATGAAGCGTTCGTTCGTCTGTCGTACATGGTAGGAACAACACAAACGTTAAACCCAGCAGGGCGAGAACGCTGCATAATATCGAGCGTACGCATCATTCTCTCCAGCCCTTTCATGGCAAGAAACTCAGTTTGAACCGGAATCAAAATACGGTCACTGGCTGCCAATGCGTTAACCATCATCACCCCTAAAATAGGTGGACAGTCAATCAAGACATAATCGTAATCTTGCGCAAGGCTATTAAGGGCTTTTTTAACCACTAACCCCATACCACTTCGATTACCCAATACTCGATCCAATGTTGCCAGCGACATATGAGCAGGAATGATATCGATGTTTGGATAATCGGTATGGAGTATCAGCGGTTTGACTCGATCTCGGGTGATCTCGGGTAACTGAAACAGATCAAAAAGACTGGCAGTCACCGCATCGGGATCAAAATTGAGGTAGGTTGTCAGTGACGCATGAGGATCGGTATCAACCAATAATACTCGCTGCTTACGTTCACTTAATAATCCAGCCAAAGTTACGGTTGTCGTGGTTTTACCCACCCCACCTTTTTGGTTGGCGATACTCCAAACTATCAAAAAATCTCTCCCTACTCTAAACCGAGCTCAACTAAAATTCGCTCGGCAATACGATCTAAAGGGAGATCTTCGCTCGAAATGCCAGCTTTAGCAACTGCTTGAGGCATACCATAGACTACACAGCTCTCTTCATCTTGAGCCCAGATAGTCGAACCGTTAGCTTTTAGCATCCGAGCCCCTTCGCGACCATCGGCTCCCATACCCGTTAAAATAATAGAAAGCACTTTATCTTGATAAACCTTGGCTGCTGAACCGAATGTTACATCGACACACGGTTTATAATTCATTCGTTCGCCGCCATCAAGAATACGCAAACGTCCAGCGCCCACTCGGCCATCAACCATCATCTGCATACCACCAGGAGCTAGATACGCTTTACCTGGCTGTAAAATGTCACCATCTTGCGCCTCTTTAACGCTGATCTTGCACAGATTATCCAAGCGAGCAGCAAACGCAGGGGTAAATGTTGAAGGCATATGTTGAATCAGCACAATCGGTAATGGAAAACGTGCAGGCAACTTGGTCAAAATTTTCTGTAGAGCAACCGGTCCTCCTGTTGAAGTACCTATTGCAACCAACTGATATTTTTTACCTGACGCTTTAAAACGCATCACCGGCTTATTCGCACTGGCAGGTACTGAGTGCTCCGTAATGTGAGGCTTTGCCACTTGTACACGAGCTGAGTTTGCAGATGTTGTTGCAGCCACAGTTGGCTTAGTTGTACGTAAATTGCTATGACTTGTTGAAAGAGCTGAACTCGAAATATGAGAACGAGCCGTATCGCTTAAACGTGTCGTTGCAGATGTACGAGACGTATGAGCTAAACCTGACGTCAGTGTTGAGCTTACTGGTCGACGCATAAAACGGCGCTTATGGGATAATTCCACAATGCGTTTTTGTAGGAGTGATACCGCTTCTTCACGGTTACGTGCGATATCCTCAAATTTCTTAGGTAGAAAATCTAATGCGCCTGCATCTAACGCATCAAGGGTCGCTTTGGCTCCCTCATGAGTTAAAGATGAAAACATCAAAATAGGGGTAGGAGCCACTTTCATGATTTCTCGAACCGCAGTAATGCCATCCATAACAGGCATTTCGATATCCATAGTGATCACATCAGGATGCAGTTGACGCGTCTGCGCAATGGCCTCTTTACCATTTGCAGCACTACCTATAACTTCTAACTTTGGATCGGCACTGATGATTTCGCTTACTCTGCGACGAAAAAAGCTTGAGTCATCTACGACTAATACTTTGATAGCCATGACGATATTCCCCTTTTTAATTGTTATTAGCGCCACAGTCTCCTATGGCGCTATTTGTTGGCGGGTGTCCCGTCTTACTTACGACCTGCGTAGTGTTTTAGCAGGTTAGGTACATCCAAAATCAATGCAATATGACCATCACTGGTGATAGTCGCCCCAGCCATACCCGGGGTGCCTTGCAATAATTCATCTAATGGCTTTATCACCACTTCTTCTTGACCAACTAAGGTGTCGACTACAAAACCGATCCGTTGATGACCAATTTGGACAATCACAACATGACCATGATCGCGATCTTTATGCTCGGTATAATAACGAGGGGCTAACCAATCTTGGAGATAAAACAGAGGTACGGCTTTATCTCGAACTATGGTCGTTAACTGTCCATCAACGATATTGGTTTTACGTAAATCAAGATGGAAAATCTCATTAACACTAGCCAGTGGCAACGCAAAAGGTTGATCAGCGACACCGACCATCAAAGTTGGCAAGATAGCTAAGGTTAACGGTACTTTAATCTCAATACGCGTTCCTTTACCCATGGCAGAATCGATATGGATTGAGCCATTTAATTGGCTGATGGCTGTTTTTACCACATCCATACCCACACCACGACCAGAGATATCAGAGATCTCTTTCTTCGTTGAGAAACCCGGTGCGAAAATCAGATTATAAGCTTCATTGTCGGTTAAACGAGAAGCAGCATCACTGTCCATAATGCCACGCTCAACCGCAATGGCTCGCAATTTATTGGCATCCATTCCGTTACCATCATCTTCAATGGTTAACAGAATATGATCTCCTTCTTGCGAGGCTGACAGTAACACGGTACCGGTTCTTGGTTTACCAATTCTTTCTCGAACTTCCGGCATCTCAATACCGTGATCCACTGAGTTTCTCACCAAGTGAACCAGTGGATCGGCTAAAGCTTCTACCAGGTTTTTATCCAGATCGGTCTCTTCACCTTGCATCTCAAGCACAATGTCTTTTTTCAGATGACGAGCAAGATCTCGAACCACACGCGGGAAACGGCCAAAAACTTTCTTAATTGGCTGCATGCGCGTTTTCATTACCGCACCTTGCAGATCAGCGGTAACAACATCTA
This sequence comes from Photobacterium damselae subsp. damselae, assembly GCF_038086725.1. Lineage (NCBI taxonomy): Bacteria > Pseudomonadati > Pseudomonadota > Gammaproteobacteria > Vibrionales > Vibrionaceae > Photobacterium > Photobacterium damselae. The sequence goes on along the minus strand of NZ_CP146970.1, from coordinate 972,196 downwards.
AGTTAGCGACCGCTTTTGACATCTCTTCATCGTTACTGTTTAGCCCTAAGCTCACTAACCGATTGCGAACTAAGACTAACTCACCGACCATGTTCATAATGGTATCTAACGTTGAAGTATCAACTCGTACAGTAGTTTCAGCAGCAGGTTTACTGATCGCTTTCTCTTTTACCGCCGTTTCACGAACCGCAACAGGTTCTGCTGTTCTAATAGGAGCGACAACAGGTGTTGGTTGTAACTCTGAACATTCAGATGAACTCACCGGTTGACTAACAGGTGCGGGCTCATCTTTCTGATCATTCATTTCTGCCACAGAACACGTTGCAGCTTCTAACTCTTGTGCTGAAGGCCCTTTACCTATGCCATGAAGTTGATCGAGTAAACGTTCAAACTCATCGTCACTCATCAACTCTTCATCGCCCGATGTCACTTCTGCAGCTGTCTGTTCATTAGCAGAATCAGCAACAATCGATGATTCTGTACCTGTAACGGTATCTTCATGACTGCTTGGGCCTTTTCCAGAACCATGCAACTCATCCAATAAGCGTTCAAATTCATCATCGGTAATATCGTTACTGTCAGATTCGATGTGTAAACGTACCACATCGCTCGGCTCCGTTGATGTCGATGCAGAATTTGATACAGGCGCTGAGGATTGTGTCGCGGATGATCCTTCATTTACAGAAGGGCCTTTTCCCACGCCATGTAACTCATCGAGTAAACGTTCAAATTCATCTTGCGTGATATCATCAACACTTGAGCCAGAGGTCACGGGTTGATCCTCTTGATGAGATGATGCACTGGCGGGTACCTCCACCACCACAATCTCAGGTTCAGGTTCTACCACAGGAGTCACCACAATTGGCTCTGCCACAGGATCATCACCCGGTTGACTAAAACGATGCAATGCTGCAAGTAAACTTGGGTCAGCTTGTTCTAACGGTTCACGATCTTGCACCAAAGCAAACATCACATTAATGGTGTCTAATGCTTGTAAGATGACATCCATCAACTCTGATGTTACGTGACGTTTACCGGTACGGAGCAGATCAAAGACATTTTCAGCACCGTGACAAACATCAACCAACTCAGTTAATGATAAAAATCCAGCCCCGCCTTTTACGGTATGAAAACCGCGAAAGATAGCATTGAGTAACTCGGAATTCTCAGGACTGCGTTCGAGTTCAACAAGCTGCTCAGAAAGCAACTCAAGAATTTCTCCTGCTTCAATCAAAAAGTCTTGCAGGATATCTTCATCTAAATCAAAGCTCATAATGTCCCCTTAAAATCCAAGACTGGAGAGTAAATCATCAACATCATCTTGGCTCGACATAACATTGTCATGCTTTTCTGTGTTAACAATCGGCCCTTCAGCACGCAATGCCCGCTCAACTTGTTGAGCTTCTGACATTGGTCCTTGTTCTTCTAAACCAAAGGCTTTCAATATTTCAATTAATCGCTCTTCAACTTCTTGAACTAACGCAATCACTCGACGGATAATCTGTCCCGTTAAGTCTTGAAAATCTTGCGCCATTAATATTTCAGTCAGTTGAGAACGAACTTCACTGCTGTCACCCTCGACCTGCATCAGCAACTTATCGATGTCGTGGCACAATAACTTAAACTCCGCTAAGTTAATTTCTCCATCCATCAAACGTTGCCACTGCGGGCGAACTTGCAATAAAGTTTCATGTAATTGGTCTGCAATCGGTAAAAGACTTTCGACGGCATCCATGGTTTTGTTGGCAGCTGCTTCTGTCTTATCAATAACGAAAGACAAGCGATCGCGAGCATCTGGGATCTCGTTGGTCGCCAGATCATTTAAACGCGGATCTAACCTAAAATGAGTTAAAGAGTCGTGCAGTTGTCGGGTGATCTTACCAACTTCTTCATACATAGGTTCTCGCGTTTCTGCGATGATCATCTGCATAAGAGCGTTGGCTTCAGTTTGTTGTCCATCCTCTAACAAACAAACGAGCTGTTTTGCTTGATCAAGTGTAATCATTATTGTCATTACCCTATTAACATCTGACGACCAGATTTACTGCATACGCTCGAAAATCTTTTCTAATTTTTCTATTAATGTAGCGGCAGTAAAGGGCTTAACAATATAACCATTTACCCCAGCTTGCGCAGCTTCAATGATCTGCTCGCGTTTTGCTTCTGCAGTAATCATCAGTACAGGTAAATGTTTTAAACTGTCATCCGCTCGGATATGGCGAAGTAAATCAATCCCTTGCATTCCAGGCATGTTCCAGTCGGTAATGACAAAGTCAAAATCGCCACGCTTTAACATAGGTAAGGCGGTTACTCCATCATCAGCTTCTTGAGTATTATTAAAGCCAAGATCACGCAGTAAGTTCTTCACGATTCGACGCATTGTTGAGAAGTCATCAACAATGAGGATTTTCATATTTTTATTCAAAGTTGCCTCCACTGAGGTCACAGTGTTTTGCTAAAGTAAATAGTTAATTTTGCCAAGCTTTTAGTTTGGCTTTTAAACGCTGCATTGCTTGGGTATGAATCTGACAAATGCGAGATTCACTCACCCCAATTACTGCACCAATCTCTTTTAGGTTTAACTCTTCATCATAATAAAGCGATAAAACCAGAGCCTCTCTTTCCGGTAGCGTTTTGATCGCTTCAGCCAACGCTTGGCGGAAAGCATCATCAACAACTCCCTGAAAAGGTAGATTTTCTTCTAATAATTCATCATTCGCAACCGCATCTTCAGAGATACCGAGATCATCGATACCAACTAAACGACCACAATTTACATCGTTAAGTGCTTGATGATATTGTTCCAGCGACATCTCTAAGTGCTCAGCAACCTCATGGTCATTAGGATCTCGCCCTAATTCATGCTCAAGTTGGGCCATCGCTTCACTGATTCGGCGACTGTTTTTGTAAACAGAGCGCGGAACCCAATCTCCACGACGAATATCATCCAACATAGCACCACGGATACGAATTCCGGCAAAGGTCTCAAAACTCGCACCTTTGGTCGGGTCATAATTTTGCTGAGCTTCAAGTAAGCCGATCATGCCCGCTTGAATTAAATCTTCGATCAAAATATTCGGTGGTAAACGCGCCATCAAATGATGAGCAATCCGTTTAACCAACGATGAGTGACGGGCAATAAAAGCTTGTGGACTTTCTTGATAGCGCCCGTAAGTTAGCGCTCTATTCACAAGCACATTCCCCTTCTAGGCTTCTTTTTACCAGTAATCTCTCAACGAAAAACTCAAGATGACCACCTGGATTACTTGCGCTCGGCCAAGTTGTTGCTTTGGTTGCTAACGAGTTTAACGCCAAACTGGCAGGGCTTCGTGGGTAAGCCTCTACCACCAGCTTTTGACATCTTACCGCTTGACGTACTGCATCATCTAGTGGGATACATGCCACCAATTCTAAGTTAGCGTCCAAAAAGCGCTCAGTGACTCGGGTTAACTTAGTATACAGATCGCGCCCTTCACGATAACTGCGCACCATATTTGCGACAATTTTAAAACGCTGAACCCCATAATCCCGGTTTAGCACTTTAATCAGAGCATACGCATCGGTAATTGAGGTCGGCTCATCACACACCACAACCAAAACGTCTTGTGAGGCACGGGCAAAGCTTAAAACCATATCAGAGATACCTGCTGCGGTATCAATCAGCAAGACATCGACCTCATCTTGTAAACTACTGAAAGCTCGAATAAGCCCTGAGTGCTGCATTGGGTCTAATTCAGCCATATTGCGAGTACCCGAAGAGGCTGGAATGATCTTAATTCCGTATGGTCCCTCGACAATAATGTCTTGTAAATCACACAAGCCAGCCATCACATGAGAGAGATTACGGCCAATTCGAATACCTAACATAACATCAATATTAGCCAGGCCGAGATCGGCATCAAAGACCATCACTCGCTTACCTTGCTTAGCCATTGAAATCGCCATATTTAAGGTAATATTGGTTTTACCAACCCCGCCTTTACCGCCAGTTACAGCAATCACTTTGGTCGAGGGAATCTGAGTTAAACGGCGCAGGCCGCTAGCTTGATCGTACATTGCGTTCTCAATCATAAAAATCTGCCGCCTTTTGCTCAAGACGATCACTAGACCAGAAGTGAGGTCGTTGGTTAAGCTCTTGCTCCAACAACTCATTTGCTCGTGCGACTAAAAACTTACCCGTCGCTACTTTGATATCCTCGGGAACCCGCTGCCCATCGGCAAGATAAGCAATCGGTAATGCATTTTGGATAGTGACCGCAATCACCTCACCTAAACTTAAAGACTCATCCAATTTGGTTAAGACGCAACCTGATAATGGGATACGACGAAAATGTTCAATGGTCTCTTGCATCACTCGACGCTGAGCCGTTGCTGGCATCACCAATAGGCTACGAATATGAGCCCCACTGTTTTGCATTAGGGTATCAAGCTGTTCTGACAAACGAATATCACGCTGACCCATACCTGCTGTATCCAGTAATACTAAGCGGCGATGACGTAACTGATGTAATATATCGGCAAGTTCTTCCGCATCTTTAGCAACTCTTACCGGACAGCCGATAATTCGACCATATGTTGCCAATTGTTCGTGTGCACCAATACGAAAAGTATCGGTTGTTACAAGGGCGATTTGCTCTGGACCAAACTCCATGGCTGCTCGTGCAGCAAGCTTGGCAATCGTCGTTGTTTTACCTACTCCGGTTGGGCCTAACAGCGCTACCACACCACCAGATTCCAATACATTTTCTTTGATGGTTTGGATTTGATCGGATAATAAATCGAGTAATGCTGGCCATGCTTGATGCGGTGGTAGCTCTTCTGGAATATAACTGGCGAGTTGGTCAGCCAATTCATCGGATAAGCCCATCTTTTCCAAACGCTTAACCATCATTGCCCGCATCGGCTCGCGGCGTTCTACTTCTTGCCACATTAATCCTGACAGCTGATGCTCTAACAAGTAACGAATAGAGGCTAACTCAGAGCGCATAGTCTCTATATCATCAAACTGATGGGAAGATTTTGCTTCGTAACGAGAAGGGTCCAAGCGCGGTTTAGCTGGACGCTGACTATAATTAGGCTTAGCTCGATTCCCAACATGCAGCTCACGTTCATATTGACTGGATGATGGACGTTGATAATCACCAATATCTAATGAATGCTTCTGAGCTCGAAAATCATAACCTTGTGACTGCGCCGAAGCATCATGACGAGATGATAAAGAGTGACGCTGAAGCTCGCGCGGTTCATCATGATAACTGTGTTCTGATTCTTGCTGGCGGTGCTTTGACTGACGTTGCAACAAAGCGGTTAGCGAATCTTCTTGGCGCTCATCACCGTTTGGTTGAGATTCTGCATAATTTTGTAGCACATTAGCAAAACGACTCGATGGCGCACTTTGTTGTAACTGAACATGATCGTCTGCTAATTTACGTTTAGCTTGGCCAAAGCCATAAGCCAGTTCATCACGTGCAGATTGCATTGCTGATGATTTCATCGGTTCTGGATGACTATCCGGATCCACTGCCGCAACAATTTCAACGCCGCCAGTCACTTTTTTATTCGACATGATCACCGCATCAGAACCGAGCTCTTCTTTGACCTCGTTAAGTGCAGTACGCATATCTTTGGCAAAAAAACGTTTAATTTTCACTCGTATCTTCCCGTTTGATAACGCTGTAAATAACCAACATTAATGACCGACCGCGTTGACGATACGGATCTGTTTTTCATCAGGCACTTCTTGATAAGAAAGAACGCGTAGTGTTGGAATGGTATTTTTTACAAATTTTGCAAGAGTGGAACGCAATACCCCAGATGTAAGCAGTACCGCAGGTTCCCCTTTAAATTCTTGTTGCTGAGTTGCATCGGCTAAAGATTGCTGCAAACGTTCAGCTAAGCCTGGTTCAATTCCTGTCGATTCTCCCCCAGCAGATTGCATCGTCTTATGCAATATCTGTTCCAGTTCAGGCACTAGAGTAATCACAGGTAATTCTGCCTCTACCCCATTGATATCTTGACAGATTAGTCGTTTCAATCCGATTCGAACGGCTGCGGTCAATATGTCAGTATCTTGGCTTTTACTGGAGTATTCCGATAGCGTCTGCACGATTGTTCGAATGTCACGAAGCGGAATGGCCTCATTCAATAAGTTTTGCATCACTTTCACGACCACACCCAGAGGTAGCTGATCAGGTACAAAACCGTCGACCAATTTCGGCGTAGATTGGCCAAGCATTTCCAGTAGATTCTGAACTTCTTCATGGCCCAATAAGTGGGCGGCATTGTTGGTTAAGATTTGGCTCAAATGAGTTGCTAGCACAGTCGATGAATCCACCACTGTGTACCCTAATGCCTGAGCATGTTCACGTTGTGACTCTTGAACCCAAACCGCATCCAAACCAAAAGCGGGATCTTTAGTCATTTCCCCATCAATATTGCCGTAGACTTGGCCGGGGTTAATTGCCAGTTCCATATTGGGATGAATATTGGCTTCACCGCACGTTACCCCCATCAAGCTAATGCGATAACAGTTGGGCGGTAATTCAAGATTGTCACGAATATGTACCGCAGGAATTAAAAAACCAAAGTCTTGAGAAAGCTTTTTACGTACCCCTTTAATACGTTCAAGCAGCTCACCGCCTTGTTCTTTATCCACCATAGAAATTAAGCGATAGCCAACTTCAAGACCTATCATGTCAACTGGTTGTACATCATCCCATGACAGCTCTTTTGGTGCTTGTTGCGGTGTTAATTCAGCAGGTAACGAAGAAGACGATGATTGATTATTTTCTATCGCTTGTTTTTCTTTGGTTATACGCCAATAAGCGACAGCACCAATCAGTAATGCCAATAGTAGAAATGGAATGTGAGGCATCCCCGGCACAATACCCATCACAAACAAAATGACCCCGGTGATCATTAACGCTTGTGGATTATTAAACATCTGAAAATACAGAGCTTTACCCATATCTTCATCGGTATTTTGTCGTGTTACCATCATTGCTGCTGCAATAGAAAGTAATAACGATGGGATCTGAGCGACTAAGCCATCACCAATGGTCAATAAACTGTAGATAGATGCCGCTTCTGCAAAACCTAATTGATGCTGCATCATACCTATGATTAAGCCACCAATAATGTTAATAAACAGAATTAAAATACCGGCAATGGCATCCCCTTTTACAAACTTAGAGGCACCGTCCATTGAACCGTAAAAATCCGCTTCTTTGGTCACTTCTGCACGTCGAGTTCGGGCTTGCTCTTGGTCAATTAATCCCGCATTTAAATCGGCATCGATCGCCATCTGTTTACCGGGCATCGCATCTAAGGTAAAACGAGCACTCACCTCTGAGATACGTCCAGCACCTTTAGTGACAACCATAAAGTTAATGATCATCAAAATAACAAAGACCACCAAACCAACCGCGTAGTTACCACCAATCACCACCGAGCCAAAGGCATCAATAACCTGACCCGCCGCATCGGAGCCTTCATGGCCGTGCAACAAAACCACTCGCGTAGAAGCCACGTTAAGCGCCAAACGAAGCAGTGTTGCAATCAACAAGACAGTTGGAAAGGCGGCAAAATCCAATGGTCGTCGGGTGTAAATAGTAACTAATAACACCACAAGTGCTAATGCGATATTAAAGGTGAATGCCATATCCAATAGCAATGGCGGCATTGGCAACACCACCATAGCTAAGGTTGCCAGCACAAGCACAGGGGCACCTATCGCGGGCATGGATTGCAAACGATCAAACGGCAGCTTATTGGTAAACGGAACAGACAGTTTCATTCAGTAAATAAAATAACAATAAAAGGGAAAGACCAATCGAAGGGAACCATAGCAGACAGGGCATAGTGCAATCCTGTTAGCCACGATTTTGCTTCAACGCTACAAAGCTGTTTTTATAGCAAAAATCATGCCTAAAAATACGTCACTATTTTGACAGCTATCTTATTGATATTTCACTAACTTAAATGAAATTATTTTTGTGAGGCATATCTCAACTTTTCTATATTTACTTCCATTTTATAAATATCTAGTGGCGAAGTTCTGTTGGAATCTGCTCAGAATCAGGCGATAGTTTCGGTTTTTGTCCTTTCCCTCGACGATATTGTTTTAACTGGAAGACATAAGCTAATACCTGAGCCACCGCAATAAATAGACCGTCAGGAATTTGTTGTTCTAGCTCGGTAGTATGATAAATCGCACGCGCTAACGGAGGTACAGGAACAATATCAATATTATGTTCCTTGGCAATTTCTCGAATTTTAAATGCAGTATGATCGACCCCTTTGGCTATTACTACGGGCGCACTATCCAGTTTTGGATCATAACGTAAGGCAACAGAATAATGCTCAGGGTTGGTAATAATCACATCCGCTTGAGGAACATCAGCCATCATACGGCGCTGAGCCATTTCACGTTGAAGCATACGAATACGTCCTTTAACTTCAGGCTTACCTTCTGTCTCTTTATACTCGTCTTTAATCTCTTGCTTAGTCATTTTTAGTTGTTGATTAAATTGATAAATCTGAAATGGCACATCTATCGCAACAACCACTAATAACGAGCAGCTGATCAACAAAATAAAATGCAATAAAGTACTTAACGCATGATAAATATTGTTAGGATAACTCTCTTGAGCTAACTGGAAAAAATCATCCAAACTGTCGTACATCAAGTAATAAGCAACACCAGAGACCAGTCCCACTTTTAAAATGGATTTGATCAATTCAACCCAGCTTTGCATCCCGAACATGCGCTTAAAGCCACTTAACGGATTCATTTTTGATAATTTAGGCATCGCCGCTTCTGAAGAAAAACGAACCCCACCTAGCCCGGCAGCGCCAATAAAGGCCGCCACAAAAAGAAACACCAGTACGAGCGTTAAAGGAGCTGCAATTCCCCAGATCACCTCGGAAATCACCGTCGACATTGCACCGAGATCAAACACTTCTTCTCGGGTCAAAGAAAATAGACGTGACATTACCGCAGCTAACGCCTGACCAAGCGAGCCACCAAACCACATTAACCCCACCGCACCAGCAATCAGTACGGCAACCGAAGCCAATTCACGAGAACGCGGAACCTGCCCTTTTTCTTGAGCCTGTTGCCGCCTTCGGGGCGTGGCGTCTTCGGTACGTTCTTGATCGTCAGAATCAGCCATAATAACCCTGAGCTATTCTTGTCATACTCATCAATTCCAACGATATATAAATACAGTTCAACGTTAATTCTCTAGCAGTTTAATCGCACCAAATCACACATCTTATCTAGGCCAAACTGCCAATATTGCTCATAGTGAGGAAGCAGCCCTCTCACCACAAACCAACTGATCACAAAACCTATTAACAGCGCAAAAGAGAAACCTAATGAGAAAATATTTAATTGTGGAGCCGCTCGCGTCATGACACCAAACGAGAGGTTGACCGTTAAGAGCGCAATAATCCCCGCTAGAGCCATACTTAACGCCATCTTAAACATATGACCAAACCACAATGCCAGTTGGTAATAATCTTGCCCGTTGAACATAGCCTTTCCGATTGGCAAAGTAGTAAAGCTTTTTACTATCAGCTCTAACATCTCTAAATGGCCATCGGACATCAAAAATAAAATAATGGCTAAAAACAGATAAAGCTGACCTAACACTGGGGTGTTTTGACCGTTTGCAGGATCGACCATAGAGGCGAAACCCAAGCTCGATTGCATAGCGAGGATTTGCCCTAGTAAAACAAAGGATTGAGTAATAAATTGTGTCACCAGACCAATGGCAGCACCTATAACAATCTGCTGGGTAGTAATAATGAAACCATGCAGAGAGAGTAAAGCAATATCTTGGGGAACTTGGGGTAATACCGGCACGACCGCGAATGTGATGGTTAATGCCAAATAGAGTCGAATCTTAGCCGAAACAAAGCGCGCACCAAAAAACGTCATCGTCATCATCATGGAAGAGATACGAATAAACGCCCACATATAGTTGGCTAACCAATCCAGTAAAATTGCAGAGGTGTAGTGCATAACGAACCTTGGTTAATACAACAAGTTCGGTATCTGCTCGATGATCTGATGAAAATAATCCATCAACATTCGAGTCATCATATGACCAAAAAACATTAACGCGAGCAAAGTAGCAATTAAGCGAGGCAGAAAACTTAATGTCTGTTCGTTAATCGAGGTTGCCGCCTGAAACACCGCAACGACCAAGCCCACAATAAGCCCCGGAATGACAATGGCACAAACCATAATCAAGACCATATAGAGGGCTTGCTGAAATATATCGACAAAAGCTTCTGGCGTCATACGGCAAAACTCCCTGCAAGCGTTGATAAAATCAGATTCCAACCATCAACCAACACAAATAGCATTAACTTAAACGGCAACGAAACAATCATAGGTGAGAGCATCATCATACCCATTGCCATCAATACTGACGCCACCACAAGGTCAATAACTAAAAAAGGCAAAAACAGCATAAAACCTATCTGGAATGCCGTTTTTAATTCCGAAGTAATAAACGCTGGGATGAGAACAGTCATTGGTACTTGTTGCGGGTCAGAAACCTTAGCCCCTGAGATATTAACAAAGGTTTCAAGATCCTTAACCCGCGTCTGTTTAAGCATAAATTCTCTCATCGGCACTTTGGCTTTCTCTAACGCCTGCGGTGCTGTGATCTGCTCATTAATATAAGGCTGTACCGCCTGAGCATTAATTCGATCCAAAACAGGAGACATCACAAAGAAAGTCAAAAACAGAGCAATACCAATAATTACCTGATTAGATGGCGTTTGTTGCAGACCTAACGCTTGACGCAAAATCGACATCACCACCACAATGCGGGTAAAGGATGTCATTAAAATCACAATGGCAGGCAAAAAACCTAAAGCGGTCATTAAAGCCAGAATCTGCAATGTGACCGAATAATCTTCACTGCCATCAGGATTTACGGTTACCGAAACCGCAGGTATTCCTGTGCTGCCTTTTTGGGTGCTTAAAAATGGGACGCTTTGACTTAAACTATCAACTGCTGTTGCAGACGACGTATTGGCAAGAGCATTAAAAGAGCAAAAACCCAAAAGTGCAAACATCAGCACTATTACGATGTTACGACTTATCATGTTTATTTAAAAATGCGTTTAATTGACTAGCAAAATCACTCCCTGCGACCTTATCTAAGGTGACAGGGTGCTCTAACTTTGTCAGCAGTGAAATATTATGAGCGGTAATACCAACGAGAACCTGTTCTTGCCCAACTTGCACTAACGCGATTCGTTCTTTGGTGCCAACCGCCAGTTGTGAGACAATTTGTAACTCTTGCTGACGACCTTTAAAGCCTGTGACTCGCATTCGTTTTACTAACCACGCTAGCAAGAAAATTAGGCCGATAACCAATAATAACGATGCTAGCGTAGTGGCAATATTAAGATCAGGTGCCGTATTCATTAACGTAACTTCTTAATGCGTTCAGTTTGGCTGATCACATCGGTTAAGCGGATACCGAATTTATCATTCACCACTACCACTTCACCATGGGCGATCAATGTGCCGTTTACCATCACATCCAACGATTCACCTGCAACCCGATCCAACTCAACAACCGAGCCTTGGTTCAGTTGTAGTAAGTTACGGATGCTAATTTGAGTACGTCCTACTTCCATCGAAATGGTTACGGGAATATCTAAAATAGAGTCCAGTTTACGACGCTCATCATCACTAACAGGTGCACTGTCGTCAGTTAACTCTTCAAGAGGTGCAGGTTGTACTTGAGCTTCTTGCTCTGCCAATGCTGCCGCCCACTCATCTGCCATTTGTTGATCATTTTGAGACATAAGAAATCCTAGTATTAATCGTTATCTGCCACAGCTGCTAAGGTACGAGTTAATGCATCTCGCTCAAGAAAGGCTAACTCAGTCTTCACCATATCCGGGCGCTTTAATTTTTCTGAAATTTTTAATGCGACGTTATCACCTGAGCGACCCATTTTGGCGCGATAGGTTGGTAAGTCTTCCACAAACACTGTGGCTGTATCAGGCATATCAACCGGAATAATATCCCCAACTTGCAACTCCATTAGATCGCGCAACGTCAGATCCACATCGAGTAATTTGGCGCGAATATTCACAGGAATATCCATGATCTCTTCACGCAGTGCTCGACTCCAACGTACGTCCGTATCCATCTTGTCACTTTGCACGCCAGCATCGAGTAATTCTCGAATCGGTTCAACCATGGAATAAGGCATTACCACATGGAAATCACCGCCACCACCGTCTAGTTCTATATGGAAAGAACTCACTACGATCACTTCCGTCGGGCTAACAATGTTGGCCATGGTTGGGTTTACTTCTGAGTCTAAATATTCAAACTCAACTCCCATAACCGGCGACCAAGCTTCGCGATAATCTTCAAACACCAGCTTTAAGAGCATTTGAATAATACGTCGCTCAGTTGGAGTAAATTCACGCCCTTCAATTTTGGCGTGGAATCGACCATCACCACCAAAAAAGTTTTCCACCAAAATAAAGATCAAACGCGCTTCCATTGTGACTAAAGCAGTACCCTTTAATGGCCGAAAACGCACCATATTCAAACTGGTTGGCACATATAACGTATTTTGGTATTCACCAAACTTCATCATTTGAACCCCATTGATCGAGACTTCTGCCGTTTTGCGCAGCATATTAAATAAGCTGATCCGCATATGACGAGCAAAGCGCTCATTAATCAATTCAAGGGTGGGCATCCGACCGCGAACAATGCGATCTTGAGATGAGAAGTCAAAGGTAATAACACCCGTTTCACTGCTGTTTGATTCAGGGCCGTCGTCTACATCACCGACCCCATGCAGTAAGGCATCTATTTCATCTTGGGTTAATAAATCACTCACACTATACCTACTGCATTACAAATCCGGTAAAGAGTACCCGCTCCACTACAGGTGCTCCTGTCACTTTTTCCATGCTCGACTGCACTGCCGTAAGAGCTCGCTGGCGGAGCTCTGTCCTACCATAAGCCGTACGTAAATCTTCCACAGTTGCAGCACTAAAATTCTGTAATAACGTACTTTCTAGTAAGGGGATATTTTGATTGGTCAAGGTTTCATTTTCTGCCCCACGAACCATCAATTGTACTCGAATTTGCACAACTCGATCACGAGGATCGCCGGTGACATTAAACGTAAAAGGCTGCGGCATAACAACGTAATAAATAGGAGACTGAACCTTTGCGCTTTTCTCCTGCTGTTGATGCTCAACGTCTAATACTTGATTACCAAAGGTAAACCATGCTGTACAGCCACCAGCGGCTAATAAGGTAATAACCCCTAAAATAATAAAAAGTTTCTTTTTTCCATTAGCCATAAAATTTATGTCTCTCTTTTATTGTTATTTATCGTTATGCGTAATAATCAACTCGGTCAGAAGAGGTCGTAACATACCCCTCAATAATAGTTCCATCATCGTGACCATCATGAGAACCATCGCTGTGGCCACTAGAGCCAAACGCAGACGAATCTTGACCACTTTGTTGATTAAAGTGTTGCGAAAACTGCTGACTAGTCTCTTGATGAACAGAACTTTGAGCCAACTGCATTCCTTGCTGCAACAATAACTCTCGCAGTCTTGGCATAGCTTGATCAATCAGATCGCGAGTCTGTTGATGGGCAACTTGAAATTGAATCGAAGCTTGGTTGTCATCATGAAGGGACAGTTTAATCTGCATGCGGCCCAACTCAGGAGGATCGAGGCGAATATCAATCTGCTTAAGGTTTTTCGCCGCCATCATCTGCACTTTATCCGCCAGTTGATCGCCGGCTTGCTCTTTGGTTAATAACAGTGGTGGCTGATTATTCAGAGAAGTGTCCTGACGATTTCCCAGCAAGGATGATGCTGACGATGCACCATTTTGATGAGCAGATAGTGACTGTAATGCCGCTTGTGCTGATGCCTCTTTGCTGTCAGTAGCATGGCTCTGATCCAGTAATGACTGGGTCTGAGCTTGAGATAATGCCACCGAATGATTAATGCTCGCTTTTACGGCATCACCTTGAGGCAAGAGTTCTGCTTTCGATGCCAATAGCGCGTTTTGCCCATGAACGGATTTGTTTTGCTGCGACTCTAATAACTCTTTGGTCGATTCTTTACCACCTGATACCGTAGTTTTAAATTCATGTGAATCAAGCCCTGTGTCGATAGAACGATGATGCTTAAGTTCCACCTCATCAGTAGAGGCTAGCTTACTTGCAAGTGGAACATTATCACCGTTGGCATTTCGAGTAGCCGTCGACGTTGAAGCTACTATCGTATCAGTATCAATTCTTGCGGTTAATGGCGCTGTTGTATCTGTATCCAGTTTTACATCTTGTTGGTCAGTAAGCTCTTTTTTAGAGTGTAGTTGACCATGTAATTGGCCATGGGACTGCTGCAGCTGTTGTAGAGCATCGCCCCCGTCTTCCGTACTAACCGATTCTGCATCCAGTTTTACATTTTGTTGGTCAGTAAACACTTCTTTAGAGTGTAGTTGACCATGTAATTGGCCATGGGACTGCTGAAGCTGTTGTAGAACATCGCTCCCGTCTTCCGTACTAACCGATTCTGTATCTAGCTTTGCATCTTGTTGGTCAGTAAACACTTCTTTAGAACGTAGTTGACTATTTAATTGACTATGGGACTGCTGTAGTTGTTGTAAAACATCAAGACCTTCATCCATAGACTGAGCAACCGTCTGAGGATCAGAGCTCCCTTCAATAGATGATGGTGATACAGATAATGACGAGGTTTGTGATTTTTCTCCAACTTCATCCGGAGCTAATAAAGCTTGAGAGTCATCACTAGCTGCAGATTTCGTTGTAGTATTTTCACTTAACAGGACAGCACTAGGAGCTTGGATTTCAATTGATACCTCATCGGAAGAAATCGCTTCTTTCGCCCCCTCTTTTTTAAACGGTTCTTTTTTTAATACCTCTTCGCCGCCAAGTTCAGACTTTAATTGGGATTTGGTTTTAAGCTGAGTATCAGATGTATCATCCATAGCAGAATGCAGGGATGCTGCAAACTGAGCCTCTTCACCACGACTGGCTGGATCTGTTGGCTCATTGCGAGTTGTCGCTGTAGAGCCTGCATGAGACTTAGCATTAACTTGAGATAATAGATGGGACAATTGCATAACGTCTTTCTCTTTCCTACTCTCGAACTCGAATACCCAAATTCTTGACTATGACAAAACCAAAGCACAGACGAATGCAAAAATTAAACCAATATTGAAAATTTCTAAAATATGTAGAAAAACAGAGGGTAAGTCGTGATTATTATCACACTAACCAGCCTATTAACGGATAGTTTTTATACTATCGACTAACGCCCAGAAGCTTGCATTCTTCGCGCAAACTGTAATGTGGCAAATTCATCCATCATTTTTTGCTCTTGCTTATCTAACCACATTTGTCGCTCACGCTGTTTTTTCTCTATCAACCATTCAATAGAACGGCGCTTTTTCTGCATCTCTAGCCAATGTTGCTGACAGTCAGTTATCTGCTGTTCAAAATGCGAACCAATGCTTTTCTGCTTTGCCAAGGTTTCATCAAGCTGGGTTAAAAACTTCTGTAAATGGTTATAAGAGCTGGCCGTTAAGCCTTGCAACCCTCGTTCTGACAGCTGAGTGCAGTAATCCAGTCGATATTGTTCTATTTGGGCCAATTGCTGCAGGTAATTTTCTCGCTCTAGATGGGCATGATTTAAAGCTAATTGAGCTTGGTGCTCTTGTTCTTTTGCTTGTTCTAAAATTAAGCTAAGAGAATTATTCGACATACAGCAGCAAATCCTTAATCGTCATTAATTTGACTAGTTAAATTAGTGACAGGTTACGCATTAGACGTTTTTCTGACTACCAAACAGCTCAATCCTAGCTAAGTGTGCTACGAAGCATATTCACACACATTTCATAGGGAACCGATTCTTTCATTCCTTGCTGTAAGAAACCATCTAACCGCGGTTTTAAACTAAAGGCTTGATCAATATTGGGATCCGTTCCTGGTTTATAAGCCCCTATCGCAACCAGGTCTTGATTCTTACGACAAATAGATAAGATCTGCCGTACCGCTTTTGCCATAATCATATGCTCTTCGGTCACAATGGCAGGCATTACACGGCTGACAGAGCGCTCCACATCGATTGCTGGGTAATGACCCGCATCAGCCATTTCACGAGACAAAACGATGTGGCCGTCTAAGATTGCTCGCGAGGCATCTGCAATGGGATCTTGTAAATCATCACCTTCACTTAACACTGTAAAAAAGGCAGTAATAGACCCTTGGTTTTCATCACCATTACCGGCTCGCTCAACCAAGGCAGGAAGTTTTGCAAATACTGAAGGTGGATAACCTTTAGTTGCCGGAGGCTCTCCAACAGAAAGGGCTATTTCACGCTGGGCTTGAGCAAATCGGGTAAGAGAGTCCATTAACAAAAGAACATCCTGTCCTTGATCTCGAAAATATTCTGCTATCGTTAACGCTGTTTGACACCCTTTTAAACGCATTAAAGGAGAAGCATCGGCAGGCGCGGCCACAACGACTGAGCGCTGACGCCCTTCTTCACCTAAAATCTCATCAATAAATTCTTTTACTTCTCGACCACGCTCACCAATCAGGCCAACCACAACCACTTGTGCTGTGGTACCTCTAGTCATCATGCCAAGAGTGACCGACTTACCGACACCGGATCCAGCAAATAAGCCAATTCGCTGACCTTTACCTACAGTTAAGCAGCCGTTGATAGCTTTTAATCCAACGTCTAACGGTTCTTTTATCGGTTTTCGTTTTAATGGATTAATTGCAGGAGCACTAAAAGAGGCTCGGTGCTGGGTATAAATATCACCTAGACCATCAAGTGGATTACCAACGCCATCAATAACTCGGCCAAGTAATTCAGGACCTACAGGTAAACCACTCTCTTGTAAAATAGGCGTTACTTTAGCGCTAGGCATCACGCCAGTTAACTGCTCGCTGGGCATTAAAAACAGAGTGTCACCAGAGAATCCGATCACTTCAGCTTCTAACTCGCCGTTAATCGTTTCTACTTTACATAAACTTCCAACAGGTGCACGGCAACCAACCGCTTCAAGTGTTAACCCCACTACCCGAGTTAAACGTCCTGATGCAACGGGGCGACACGTCAACCCCTTAGTTGTAAACTTGGCAAGTTCTTGTGCAAGAGTCATTCTGCGACACTCTCTTGATCGAGGTTATTATTCCCGACAAATTGCTGTAGCAAATGACGAATGCGTTGTTCCATACGATAATCCACACTAGCATCACCCGCTCTAACTTGCACATCACCGCGTTGTAATGCTGGCTCTATGGTGAGTTTCCACTTACGTTCAGCAAGATTTTCACTACCATATGCCTCTAGAACTTGCTGGTGATCCTCTGGGTTAAGCGCAATATGTGTCTCTCGCTCAACCACAGGTAAGCTGGCGATAACATCATTAATGGTTTGCAGAATCACTTGAGAATTGGTTTGTACCTCTACCCGAATCAGCTCTCGAGTGAGTGATATTGCCAATTGCAAGACTTGAGCTCGAACTTCTTCGTTCATAACTGCAATAGGCGTAGCGAGATTATCCATCACTAAAGCTAACGCATCCACTTGGGTCGCAATGTGCGTTTGCGCTTGCTCTAAGCCCTGAGCGAGACCTTGTTCAACACCTTGCTGCTGACCTAACTGCTGCCCATCTTGCTGTCCTTGACTAAATCCTTCGTCATAACCTGCTTTTCGCCCCTCAGCAAATCCATCATCGTAAGCAGATTGATGGATTTCATCGAGATCTGCCGCTGTTAATGGTGGCGGCGAATCTTCCTCTGGCACATGATGAGGCTCGGGGTCTGGTACTTGCCGCTGAAGCTCATAATTTAGTGCGTTGTCATGTTGATGTGGCAACTCATCGCTGTAATCGGGAAAACACCAACGTTCTAACACTTCAGCTTGGTCTGAATTTATGCGAACAAAGCCGCGACGACGATCATTATCCATGGGTTACTCTGTTATAAATATTCTTCGGAGCCGCCGCCATTTAGCATAATCTCCCCGGTATCAGCCAAACGACGAGCAATTGCTAGAATCTCTTTTTGTGACGCTTCTACATCGGATACACGAATTGGCCCCATTGCTTCAAGATCTTCACGCAGCATTTCACCAGCGCGTTTTGACATATTGGCAAAAATCTTATCACGCAGCGGATCGTCTGCACCTTTCAGTGCACATTGCAGATGCTCTTGAGGTACATCACGCAGCAAAATCTGAATACTGCGATCATCCATTTCAATCAAATTATCAAACACAAACATCAGGTCTTGGATCTGAACGGCAGTATCTTCGTCATGCTCACGAATTTGATCCATCAAGATACCTTCCATACTGTTATCGAGATAGTTCATAATTTCAGCCGCCGCTTTCAAGCCGCCAATTTTCGCAGCTTGCGCACCAGACTGACCGGCAAACTGTTTCTCCATGATGTCATTAAGTTCATGGAGCGCTGCAGGTTGAACTTCTTCTAAGTGGGCAATACGCATCATCAGATCCAACCGAACTCGTTCAGGAAACTGGGATAAGATTTCGGCAGATTGTTCTGGCTCAAGATACGATAAAACAATAGTTTGAATCTGAGGGTGTTCATTTTGAATAATGGTGGCCACTTGACGAGGATCCATCCATTTCAATGAATCAAGACCACGGGAGCCACTGCCCATTAAGATTTGATCCACTAAGTTATTGGCTTTATCTTCACCCAGAGCGGCAACAAGAGCATTACGCACAAAGTCTTCACTACCCATACCAATGCTGGTGTATTTCTGAATATCTTCCAGAAAATGACGATGCACTGAATTCACTTTCTCTTGGTTTAAATCGGTTATACTCGCCATAGCACCACCGACCCGTTGTACCTGTTTAGGTTCTAGATGGCGAATAATACTAGCAGCATCTTGCTCATTTAAACTCAACAATAAAATCGCTGCTTTTTCAGTACCAGAAAGCTGACTAATATCAAAGCCTTCAGCCGGAGGTGGCGTTACATCATTTGCCATTTTCGCTCATCCAATTTTTAATAACTTGTGCCGCTAAATCGGGCTCATTCGCCACCAATGCGCGAACAGCTTTTAATAGATCTTCATCTCGATGTAAGCTCGGTAATTCAAGCTGACTAGTGCTCAATTCTAACGAATCACCAGCATCTAAATCAGAACCAATTAAAGTGATACCATCCCCATGATGGTTCAACATTGGCACCCCATTTTCGTCTAGAGGGATCCCTTCTGCGGTTTGATTTGGATAGAGCAACTTACGCATCGCTGGGCGAATTAACACAATGATCATCACAATAATCACCAGTGCAGCTGCAATCCAACGGATCCAAGAACTGAAGTTCGGGTTCTCCCAAATTGGTGGATTGGCTAATGCTAATTCTTCAGGTAACGCAAATGGCATCGATATCACTTCAAGGAGATCGCCACGAGCTTGTGAGAAACCAACTCCGCCCATCAATAGACGTCGAATTTTTTCTAGCTCCGCATCGGATACAGGTACGCGAGTAACTTTTCCGGTCTTCGGATCGGTAATATTTTTATAATCCACGGCAACCGATACGGTTTGACGAGCAATGGTGCCAGTCTGAGAACGCTTATGACGAATGGTGGTATCAAGCTCATAGTTACGAGTCTCTTCACGATGCACTGAACCATCAGACAAACTTTTACCCGATTGTAAGTCTTTTACATCTTGAGGAATTGCACTATCTGCCGGCGGTTGATTACTCAATGCGCCAGGAATTCCGCCAACTCGATTACTGTTATTAAGATCTTCTAGAGTGAACTCACTGCGTGTAGCCGGTTTTGATGGATCAAACTGCTTTTGCGTCTCTTCTAGCGAACTGAAATCCATAGAAACGTCCACTTGTGAAGTGTAATTTCCAAGCCCCAAAATCGGCATTAAGATCGCATCAATTTTCTCTCGCAGGGTTTGTTCCTGCTTGCGCTCTAATTCGTACTCTTTACGTTTCGCAGTTGCACTAGGATCTTCGGTACCCGAACTTAACAAACGGCCATGTTGATCGGTCACTGTTACGCGAGTGGGTTTTAATCCTGGTACCGCAGAAGCGACCATATCGACAATAGAGTCCACTTCTTGCTGACCCAATGTTGCTCCTGAAGATAAGGTTAAAAAGACGGTGGCAGAAGCATCTTGATTATTACGAACAAACACACTTTGCTTTGGAAGCGCTAACAAAACCTGGGCTTTACGCACTTGTTTAATCTGTTCAATTGCACGAGCCAGTTGTCGTTCACGGCTGAGCTTTAACCGCTCTTGTTCTAGCCGCTGAGAAACACCAAAGCCCATGTTTTTTAATAAGATATCATCACCTTGAGCTTCTGGTGCATTCAAACCATCACGGGCAAGTGTTAACTTAATGGCACTGTATTGATCCGCAGGGACTCGAATGGTATTACCATCTAATTGATACTCTATTTTTTTCTGATCTAATGCATCTAAGACGGTGATAAGCTCTGATGTTTCATAGTTGCCTAATGGCCGCATTTCAGGCTCTTTGATCCACATCATCACCATAATGATAAGAGAAACACAGATCGCCACCGCAAGCACTAAGATCACCTGACGAAGCAGATCTAAGTTTCCTAAAATACTGTCAGATTTCGAGGCCTTTTTTTCCCCTAGATCCGTATCGGCTGTGTCATTAGATGAGATCAATGCTGCTTGTCCATTATTACCGGGAAGCAACTCTTGATTAGAAAGCGAGTCAGACACGAAATACCATTCCTATCGTTTATAGCTAAATAGTGAGATTAAACAGGCATGTTCATCAGTTCTTTATAAGCTTCTACCATCTTATTTCGAACTTGAACGGTAGCTTCAAAGGCTACGCTGGATTTATTACGAGCAATCATGACATCCGATAAAGAAACGCTGCGATCACCTTGATCGAAACGAGTGGCAAGATCACTGGACTGCCCTTGCAGATTATTCACTGTCTTTAAGGCATCATTGAGTAAGTTGCCAAAGTCGGCACTCACTTGCTGTCCTGTTGCAGGTTTTACCGTATTTTGGGCTTCCAACCCCATGGCTTGCATTTCAGCTTGTAGTCCATTGATATTCATCGTATGTCTCGTAATGTCATTTTTATGTCGGATTTTATGATCGGCGTTCTACTTGCAAACATAGCGCCAGATTTCTGCCTTAGTCCTTGCTGCAGCACGTTTTTTTCCTAAACTGGGATCTCGATGCCAGCACTGCGCATCTTCGCCAGTTTGTAACGAAGTGTACGCGGGCTAATCCCTAACCGTTCTGCTACATCTTTACGCTTACCATCGCAAGCCATCAAGGTGTCGAAAATAATAGAGAACTCTTGCTCTCTCAATTCGTTCCCTAAACCATCGGCACAACTCACAATCATTTTCTTGCTATTATCTTCTGGTTTCTTAGTGTCTTCAGGCTCGGGTTCAACACTTTGTGCTGCTTGATCTGATGCCAGTTCGCTCTCACTAAGTTCAGAGACTTGTTGCTGCTGACAAATCGCCTGCTGCAGACAGTCCGCATCAAGCCAGTCAACCCCTTCAAGAAGAATATGATCATGGGTAATTTTCTCTTCACACAAGATCAAAGCACGTTGAATCACATTATCGAGTTCACGAACGTTACCAGGCCAGTTGTAGCAACACAGTTTTTTTATCGCACATTCAGAAACATGGGGAACCGGTAAGCCCTGTTTTATGCAGTGGCGTTCGGCAAAAAATTGGGCTAATGGTGCGATATCACCTAGACGCTCAGCCAGTGGCGGCCAGGTAATTGGGAATACGTTCAATCGGTAATATAAGTCTTCTCGAAATTGACCTTGCTCTACATATTGGCGTAAATCTCGGTTACTGGTGGCAAGAACACGTACATTTAGTTTGATGCTCTTACGACTACCAAGGCGTTCAACTTCTCGCTCTTGCAGTACGCGCAATAACTTCGCCTGTAAACTTAAATCCATCTCACTGATTTCATCGAGCAAAATGGTGCCACCTTGTGCTTGTTCAAATTTACCCGGACACGCTTGAACTGCCCCAGTAAAAGCACCTTTCTCGTAACCAAACAGTGTAGCTTCAAGCATATTTTCAGGAATAGCAGCACAGTTAATCGCGATAAATGGACCATCGCAACGTAAAGAGTGTTCATGAATATAACGCGACATCACCTCTTTACCAGAACCACTAGGGCCTAACACCATCACATTGGCATCGGTTTTTGCTACTTTTTCTGCTAAATTCAGTAAGCGTTTACTCTTTTCGTCAGCCACAATAGCTCGGCCTAAATCATTTTTGATTGGAGCATAACGGCCAACTAAATTAAGTAATACTTCAGGGGCAAATGGCTTAGACATATAATCGACAGCCCCTTCACGCATCGCGATAACCGCGTCTTCAATGTTGGCAAAAGCTGTCATCAAAATCACGGGGAGTTTAGGATAAGCAAGCTTGATACTACGGAGTAAACTGAGGCCATTCATACCCGACATCTGAACATCAGAGACAACAATATCCACCGATTGCTCTTTTAGCATCAATAAAGCTTGTTCTGCGCTATTGGCTTCTAACCAGTTGTATCCAGCAAGCGCTAATGTATCAATCAGCGCTTCACGTAGGCCATCATCGTCTTCAACAACAAGCACACAAGTTTGATTCATCCTTTACTCCGTATCTGTGTCAGCTAAAGGTAGCTGCAAAGTAAAACAAGCCCCTTGCTCAGGCTCTGAAACAATATTTAATTGTCCGTTGTGAGCGTGAACCACCATTTGTACTACTGCCAATCCAAGTCCGGTCCCCTGACTGCGGGTGGTAAAAAAGGGTTCGAGTATTTTGTGCTGCAACTCAGCTGGAATCCCAGGACCATTATCCGCCACAGAGATCAAAACATTGCCTTGCTGTAATTGGCATTGAATGGCTATTTGAGCGCCATCCCCTGCATTTTGGATCGCATTAATTACCAAGTTACTGATCGCACTGGCTAAGGCGTTTTCATTTCCCAATAAACAACAGGACTCATCGTCACAATCGATACTAAAATCAATTTGGTGATGGATAACTGGCTGCTCAATCATGGCTTCAAGGCAATTGAGTAAACTCTCTAAAGAAAAGCGGGTAACGACTTTGTTATCTCCACCTTTAGCAAACAGCAACATATCACTGACTTGTTTTTCAAGGTCGTGCAATCTATCCACTAACTTGCCTTGAAAACGCTGTCGAGTTGCTGGAGCCAACTGTTCTGAACCTAAATGAGAGGCATAGAGCATAGCGCTCGACAAAGGGGTTCTCACTTGATGAGCTAACGAGGCCACCATCTTGCCAAGAGAAGACAAACGCTGAAGTTCGCTCAATCGTGACTGCAATAATCGCGTTTCGGTCATATCCGTAATAAAAATTAGCTGCCCTTCACTGGAAGCTGAGATAGCCAATTTTACTTTTCGACCATTGTGCAAAGAAACCTCATGACCATCATCATCTTGCGGGGC
This sequence comes from Photobacterium damselae subsp. damselae, assembly GCF_038086725.1. NCBI lineage: Bacteria > Pseudomonadati > Pseudomonadota > Gammaproteobacteria > Vibrionales > Vibrionaceae > Photobacterium > Photobacterium damselae. Next base: position 948,636 of record NZ_CP146970.1, on the reverse strand, counting down.
AAAAGCACGCTTAATGATATCAATCCAACGTTCACCAATTAATGGTTCATCCAATAGGCGATGAGCTTCTGGATTCGCATCGTGAATTCGGCCTGTTGCATCAAGTAGCAACACACCTGTTGGCATTACATCAAACACTTGCTGATAACGCGCTTGTTGTAACAAAGATAGAGAGGTCTTCAGTTCGTCCATGAAAAATACAAATATTGACAAAAGTCTAATTAAGCAAAATACATGCCAGATAAAACATATATTTTTCAAAGCGTTGGAGATTACTTCAATGTCAGGATATTGTCAAATTTATGACAGAGATAAAAATACCGAGGTTAACAAGGCAAATAGACTTAGCGATATTCTAAAAAATAGAGAGCTATTGGACACAGGAAAACAAGAAATAGATAGATTGCAGACAGACGCTAACATAAGTAATGACTGGCGATTCATAGAGATAAAAAAAAGACCTTGCTGTATTACTAACAACAGGGCCTTTTTATAGATGTCTATGTTTAGAAATTAACGAATATCATCTTTGCTTAGACCATATTTACGCATTTTCTCAACCAGAGTTGTACGACGCATACCCAGCATATCGGCAGCACGTGCAACAACCCCATTTTGAGCTTCTAATGCTTGACGGATCATATCAATTTCCAGATCAGCCAACATCTCTTTTAAGTTTAAACCTTCAGGAGGTAGATCACTTAAAGAGTTCGCATCATCATTACTTTCAGCAAAGATATCAGCCAGAGCTTCTTGCTCCATCTGTTCTAATGTTACATGAGGTTCTGGATGGAACTCGGGTAAATCCGTATGACGGTAGCTCATAGGTAAATGATTTACATCCACCATTTCACCTGGGTAAAGGATAATGAGTCGCTCAACCAGATTGGCTAATTCGCGCACGTTACCTGGCCACTTATGCTCCATTAAAGAAGTAATCGCACGAGGTGTAAAGTGAACAACATTTGCCCCTTCAGCTTCCATACGAGCAAGCAGCTCTTGCAACAATAGCGGAATATCTTCAATTCGCTCTCGTAGTGCTGGCATCTCGATTGGGAATACGTTCAGACGGTAATACAAGTCTTCACGGAACTTATTGTTGGCGATCATCTCATCTAAATTACGGTGCGTTGCTGCAACAATGCGTACGTTTGCTTGAATGGTTTGGTTACCACCAACACGTTCAAAACAGCGCTCTTGCAGAACACGAAGTAACTTCACTTGCATCGACATTGGCATATCACCAATCTCATCAAGGAACAGTGTGCCTCCTTCGGCTAATTCAAAACGACCTTTACGAGCTGCAATGGCTCCGGTAAATGCCCCTTTTTCATGACCAAAAAGTTCACTTTCTAAAAGATCTGGTGGAATTGCACCACAGTTAACTGGAACAAACGGACCTTTGCCACGAGAAGAGTGGTAGTGAATATTACGAGCAACCACTTCTTTGCCCGTACCTGATTCACCTAAAATTAAGACACTGGCATCCGTTTTCGATACTTGTTCTGTTAAGTGACGAACTTGGCTGATCGCTGCACTTCGGCCCACCATACTACGGAACAAGGTATTTTTACGGCCAAGCTGAGGAACTTGAAATGCTTTTTTGCCCAAAAACTCTTGGCAATGACGGAAGGCATCCATCAACTGGCTGTAATTAAATGGCTGGGCTAGCTCACCAACAAAATTGGGTAAACCAGCAAGTTCGGAACGATGTTCAGGAAGTGCGATGATCGGGATGTGATTCTGCACTCGTAAGGCATCAATAATACGAGTCAGTGCTTTATGTGACTGAAAATTACCTAATAAACAGGCACCCCAAGTATTATCCCATATTTGCTCATCAACTTGGTCAGATGATATGACGCAGTGCTGTTCACCAACGAAATCAAGGATCACACTAAGATCGCGGCGGTGCTGCAGATCGTCATCAATAACGAGAGTCTTTGCTATACCTTGCATAGGTCTATATGGCCTGCCTTTTTACAAATTTATGCATTTGTGGCAAATAGAAACCACAAGTAATGGGCACTATTGTAATAAATGTTCAAGATAAGGCAACAATGAAGGACGAAAACCTGTGATAACAATGCAAGGTATCAAGAAAAAAACACTGTAATTTTGGTAATTTACAACGCACTTCACACTATTTTCGAAAATAGCATCTAATATTTTAGGCACTATTCAGCAACAAATAATAATAAAGTACCCAAGCTATCTATACATTATAGCTTAGGCACCCTGTATCATCGATTAGCTGGTCAAATAATGGTATTCAGATGGGATCTGATCCCAAGCAGACTTAATTTCACGCAACATAGTGATCACTTCATCAATGGGCTCAGGCTGATTTTCAGCATTTGCCGTACTCACTTGACGAATCATATAGTCATAAAGCGAATCAAGATTATTGGCAACATCACCGCCATCTTCCATAGATAGGCAGTCACGTAAACTCATAATAATATCCAGTGCTTTTGAAAGGCGTTCGCACTTCATCGCAATATTACCTTGTTCCATCGCCGCTTTGCCTTGAATAAGACGCTCAATAGCACCAGCATATAACATCTGGATAATACGGTGAGGAGAGGCACTGGCTAACTGAGCATTAACCGATACTTTTTTATAAGCTTGAAGAGAACCACGCATGGCTTATTCCTATAGTTTGTTCTGATAACGCTGATAGAGTGAAACACTTTTCTCACTCCGTTTCGCTTGAAGTAATTTATCTGCAATTATTTGTTTATGTTGCTGTAAAACATCTTTCATTTGCTGTGTTCTTAATACCACAGCATCAAATTGTTCACGCGTTAAGTTATCGCGGTCAGAAAGAATGGATTCAACAATCTGATGTCGAGCAATAACGAATTGTTCTAGCTGTTCTGGAAAATCATCAGGGTAATTTGAGGATTGCAGTAGGGCTATTATTTGTTGTTCTATCTGGTCTAACTGTTCCACACACTCACCTTAACTTATTTAAATACCATCAAACTCATCATAGTATTTAACTCATTATTCATTTTACCAATCGCAGCATCCATCGCACTAAACTGCTTATACGTACGTTCTTCGTATGCTTTCATTCGCTCGTTCAGATCGGACATGTCATCATTAAGTCGCTGCTGCTGTTCTTTTAAACTTTTTTCTTTTTGTGTAATCGAACCGTCAGTACTACTTGTAAAACTTTTAAAAATAGCTTCTGATTTATCAAGGAAACCATCATCTTTCGTATGAAAAAAGGCATTAAACGCTTTAAAATTATCTTTTAATGCGTCATCCAATTTCTCATCATCAATTTCTATCTTTCCGTATCGATCCGTTGTAACGCCAAAGTCACTGAGATAATAAGATTGATTATTTACCTCAACCCCGCTATTCATTAGGTTACGCATTTGGCTAATAATTGAACGGGTTAGGCTATCTCCATTAAGCGGCCCACTACTTTTTGTTTCAGTATTGTATTTACTTAAACTTTCACTGGTATCAATAAAGCCATTGTAAGCATCAATGAACTCCTTGATCGCTTTCTTCGCTCCAGATGTATTATTTGTAATATCAATCTTGGCGGACTTCACATCTTCCGTATTTGTGAGCTTTTTAATATCGAGTGTTAGCCCTTCAATTACATCTTCAAATTTATTACTGTCGTTACTTACTACGGTATGGTTATCGATTCTTATCTGAGCATCCACACCCGCTTGCATCTGAATCATCTCTGGGTTAGCGGTAATATTTGAAGGATCAAAGCTCAGCTTTTTTAGTTCACCATCCATCTTAGATGCATCAATGGATATTTGGTTTTTAACACCTGTCTGTGAGCTAGAAAAAACAATCTTAGCTCCTTTTTCATCATTAATAACGGTTGCTGTAACACCAGGGTTATCTGATGCGTTATTAATCGCGCTAACCACTTCTTTTAAGCTACTTTTATTCTTATCAATCGTTAATGACATTGTTTTGCCATCAACCGTTATATCTAAGGTTCCTGAGCCTAATTCTGCTTTAGGATCAGAATCAAAGGCGTTATTGGATACTACTTTATGCGATTTTGCGAGAGCCAGTACTTCAATATTATAAGTACCATTTTTCGCTTCTGCAGATGCCTTAACATCCACAAAACTACTCTCTGAGGATTCTGCCGATTGACCAGCAAAGACTTTATCTTCGGTAAATTTCTTCACCATATCTTCAAGTCCAGAGACCGCAGATTTTATCTGTCCATAGCCACTAAGCTGTACCCCAACCTTCTGCTGCTGCTCCTTAATTCGTTGTTCTTTTGGTGCTCGTTCAGCAGCCACAAGCTGTTGGGTCATTCCTGTAATATCAAGACCAGAAGCTAGTCCACCTGCGCTTAATCCCACAAAATATCTCCATTACCCGATAAATTTATGTCTAAAGAATAATAACTAAATTTTTAATAACATTAGTGGCAATACTTTTTCATCAACTTGGAGACCATTTTCAATAATATTTTTAATACTTCCCGATAAATGTATCCCGTGACTACGAGCTCGATGAAAGGTATGAACAACATCAATAACATCTTGATGGGTAAGTTCTCGCTGTGATGCTATTGCCATCAAAATGCCACGAATAATCACAAAATCGATAACTAAATTACTGTAAGCCTGATACCAATCATCTTTTGGAAAATCATAAAAATGCATACCGTATAAGAAGTAATTAATCCAAAGTTGAGGATACTCAGCAATAAATGATGAATAATGGCCATGAAACCCTTGCTGTAATACATTCACTTGCTGTTGAACATCATCTCCTGCTGGCTCTAATGCGGCTAATAAATTGTTGTGTATTTTTTTAAGCTGTTCAATAACAGAACTATATTGACTCTTAACCCCAATATAAAGTTGAGCATTAAAAGCTCGAATTAAAAAACCAGGATGAAAACTTTCTGCCGTTGTACTTTGTGTATATGTAGCCAGAAAATCGCCATTTGTAATTTGTTCAATACAGACCTGATAGCATTTTTCAAACTCATCTCGATCATCTTTTCTAGCTTCTAAGAGCTTTAATGTCATTCCCAATATAAACAAACGGGCTTCCATCGGAACAGAGTCTATTAGCAAAATATCGATATAGAGTTGACGTAACACATCATAATAAAATGGTCGTTCATAAGACTTTGCGGCATAGTCACTCTCAATTTCTTGTTCTCGGCATAGCATAGCTTCTGGGTTAAACAATATCTGGCGAGCCGCTTCAGGACATGAAAGTGAAAGCAGTTGTTCTACCCGATTTCCTCGAGTAAAGGTAAGACGCGGATATATTTTGCACGTATCAGATAGGCAAGCGTGTCCATGGTGTTTGTGTACTTCACATAAACCTTGTTGATCTCGAAATGGACAAACACCTTGATCATTCAACTTTATTCTCGCATACGCTGAGCTTGCTGATTGATTAGGGATTCGTTCAATCCATTTTTTACTTCGACCTTTAAACGTACTTTTATGAACCATAAATTTATACGTTGGCTTATCAATATTAATATTCCAACCATGGCAACAATGATTTTCACACTTATCAGCAATACAAGAGAAATTGTCAACAAATTGAGGGATCGCTTCAATGAATTTCATTTATTACCTTATTTATGGCTACGAACTAGATACTGTGAATTGTTTCTAATGCACATTTTGTACCAACATCGCGAATATAAAAATAGTACAAAAAAACCCTAACCATCATGTGATTAGGGTTCTGAGTCATAGTTAAAATATCAATTAGCCTAGTAGGCTCAACGCTGACTGTGGGATCTGCTTCGCTTGAGCAAGAATTGATGTACTTGCCTGTTGTAGAATTTGGTTCTTAGTCATATTTGTAGTCTCTTTTGCAAAGTCTACATCTTTAATACGACTGTTCGAAGCATTTACATTTTCATTGATGTTAGAAAGGTTATTTAAGGTATGGTTAAAACGGTTCTGCACCGCACCTAGATCCGCACGTTGAGAGTCGATACCTTCAATAGCGGCATCAATTACAGCTAACGCATCTTGTGAACCACTTTGTGTTGTTAAATCAATATCTGCAACCGAGTTTTTAGTACCAGTACCACTACCAATTACTTCAGCTAGAACATCTTTTGTAGAATCTGCGTTAGTAACAGAGAAATTGCTATTTGCTGATAGTTTCAGTTCAGCATTTTTAACAATATTATTTGTATCTGCTGCGGCTCCAACACCATCTAAAGCAACTCCCGTACCAGATGCAGGTTTCTTCGCATTCGAAATCATAATGCCATCGACATTTTTAGCTTCAATCGAAATTTCGTTACCATCCTTAGATACTGTTGCTGTATAACCAGCTTTACCAATATCTTCAGCTAATTTCTTATTATCACCTTTATATTTAGCTAAATCGAATTTATCTTCACCGATTTCTAAGGTACCAGTTTCACCATCAGTTAAGCCTGTTAGCTTCGTAGATACTGTTGTCTCTGCCTTTATACCTGTATTAGCGCTATTAATATTATCAGCAATAGAACTAACTGTATCAGTGGCACTTACTGATACTTTACCAGTTCCATTGGGACCAGATAAATTTAAATCTCCAGCGGTTGCAACTACTGCAAATTTACCACCAGCGGCTGAACCAGCGGCTGAAGTAGGAGTCTCTGAACCTAATTTTGTACCCTTTCCTTCTGCAGTAAAATTACCTATAGCATTTGCTGAAATATCACCAAGAGATACACCTATAGTCTCATTTGCATTAGCACCAATTTGGAACTCTTTTGTGCCAAATGAGCCATCAAGCAGATTCTGGCCACCAAACGTGGTAGTGTCGGCAATACGGGTCATTTCAGTTTGTAGTGCTGTCACTTCTTTTTGAATAGCAGCACGATCCTCGTCTGAGTTTGAGCCGTTTGCAGATTGTAGTGCAAGATCGCGCATGCGGTGCAACATATTAGTTGATTCTTGCATCGCACCTTCTGCGGTTTGCGCCATAGAGATACCGTCATTAGCGTTACGCATTGCCACATTCAGGCCATTAGTTTGGCTTGTTAAACGGTTTGAAATCTGCAAACCCGCAGCATCGTCTTTTGCACTATTAATGCGCAAGCCCGATGATAATTTTTCCATACTGTTTGCCACGCCATTGCTCGCGCTATTTAAATAGCGCTGGGCGGTCATTGCAGAGACGTTAGTATTAACAGTAACAGCCATAAGATAACACTCCTTGGTATGATCTCACCCAGTACATAGCCGGGTTATAAAGAAACATTCAATAACTTAGTTGCTATTGTTAACGGCATAGAAAAATCAAACTTTAGAAAAATTTTCAATCAAATCTCAAAATATTTAATTTTTAAAAATAGAAGAGAAATGAGAAAGGTGCAGAACCCCAAAAAAGTAAAAGGCGGCAAATCATTGCCGCCTCATTTGAGTATTAGTATTACTCCGCACTAAAACTTACAACTTAATTAGACTACAAATAATTAAACAGACTTAAATTTTTAGTCTGACTAAACGCAGCTTGTGATGCTTGTAGTGCCATGGCCTGCTGATTAAGATCCAACACCGCAGAGCTATAATCGAGATCTTCTAATCCGCCGTGCGCGGTATTAAGAGTAAGTTCAAAGTCGAGGTGCTGCTCTTGCTGGCGTTCCACTTGCTTCATGATGGAACCAACCTCAGAGCGCTGCTGGTTCATATGCACAAATCCGGCATCTAAATCATCAATAACACGTTGCAGGTTTGCTTGCGCTTCTGGAGATGATGTTGGCGCATCAGCATAAGTAATTGCCGCTTGAATAGAGTCAAAAATATTAAAACTCTGTGCTGGCTGCAAAGTAATGGTGTCACCATCTTGCATCTCAGCAAATTTTAAATTAAACGTTGGATCTCCAGCCGTACTACCTGTGTATTCAATCCCTTTTTCCGAATCATAAGGCTGATCTTTAACAACTTCAGTACCGTCAATACTTAACGTGTAATTGGTTACTTTAACCGTCTCACCGTTAGGGCCTGCTGTTGTACCACCATCAGAAAAAGAAACTTGAATCGCTTTGGCTTTTGAGAAATCTGAAATATCGGCACTCAATACATGCGCTTTAGAACCCTCCGTTAGCCCGGCAAAGTTTGGCCGAAAATCACCATATGGGTTGGGAATATCCATAAAGACCTGATCGCCTGGCAAACTGGTTTTGACGTTCATATTGCTATCAATCTGAGTTTGGCGTGACTGGCTATCCCCTTGGTAGGTCATATAACCGTCTTTTTCAATAAAGGGCTTAGTGTCCATCTGATTGCCAGCAAAAATATAGTTACCCGCTTCATCTTTACTGTTGGCTAAACTCAGTAGGCCATCGTACAAACTTTGCAGCTCATCTTTAAATGCTTTGCGATCGTTGGCTGCCATTGCCCCGTTTAACATTCCCAACACTTTCTGTTTGGTAACATCAAGGTTATCTTCCACGCCAGCAATATTAGTCTCTAACACACCTAAACGGTTATTTGCCAAAGTGATAGCATCTTTGTATTGCCCAATTTGAGTCAGCTGCTGCTTGTAGTTCTGAATACTAATGGAAGAAACAGGATCATCACCCGATGTATCAACACGCTTTCCAGTTGCCAATTGATTATTGGTATGACTCAATTGGGTTTGCTTGCGCATTAGGTTTGAAGTCAGATTATTGTATTGGCTTAAGGTTGAAATTCGGCTCATCGGTCATCACTCCCTATACCGCACGCATTAAAGTATCAAAGGTCTCTTTAGCCACCGACATAATGCGAGAGGAAGCCATATAAGACTGTTGGAATTTCATCAAGTTAGCTGCTTCTTCATCAAGGTTGACCCCTGATAAATTAGATACTCGCTCGCTCGCGGCATCAAAATCTAACTGTGTCACTTCTGCGGTTTGATCTGCGTTTTTCTTTGCCATACCAATATCGGTAGAAAGCTTTTGGAACAGATCGATAACACTTGATTTACCATTATTCATCGACTTTTGAGCTTGAACTTGCTGCATCGCTAAGAAGTTACCATTGCCACCCGTTGCTTGGGCTCGACCTAAATTCAATTGAAAACTGTCACCGGCTAAAGCCCCTGCTTGCAATGCTAGTCCAGAAAGATTACCCGCATCGGTTTTCACCGTTAAGTTTTGAGGTTTAGCGCTGTCGTAACCAAGTTCGATCACTTCACTGCCTTTATCATCAATCAGAGTCATCGGTTGACCCGTTGCTTGATTAATCAGAGAAATTTTATTGCCACTGTTATTAACTTTAAGTTCATAGTCACCGGCTAATGCATCAGACAATTGCGGCACCGTTTTAATAACAGACGCACTGCCTTGATTAGCTTGATGAGGCATAACGGCAAGTTGAGAGTGACCCGCAAGCTTTTTCGGATCGCTCATTTCTACCGTCATATTGGCTGCACCATCTCGAACAGGACGAATTAAAATGGATTCACTTTGTCCTGCGGTTGGCGTCGAAAAGGCTTTTTCAATATTGACCGAAAAACCATCGACAGAGAGCGATTGTTTCTGTGAGGTATCTGAGATTGTCGTCTGTTTTCCGTCTTGATCGGTCACGGTGTAATTATAATTTGTCCCATCAAAATTCATATCAAGCTGATAGTCACCAGTTTTTAACTGATTAACATCATCAATACTCACTTGAATCTCAGCATTACTGCCTAATGGCTTAATTGCCCGCTGCTGCATCGCACTGACACTGTTTACATCGCTAAATAGCAATGCGCCTTGCTCTCCATTTAAATCCACACCTTGTTGCTGCAGATCGTTAATTTGTTTGGAGAAACCAATCGCCATTCGCCCCATTTCATCCAGACTTTTATCAATCACATTGTCTCGAATATCCAGTAATGAACCTAAGCTGCCGCCAATGCCATCGCTTTTAATTTCCTTGGCACTATTGCCTGTTACCAATGCGATTTGCTGGGTTTGAGTATCTGGCTTACCGTTAACTAGTTTTAATTTTGCTGAAGTAACGCCTGACACCAAGGTATCACCACTTCCGATGATCACTGTATTGGCTAAACTGCCTTTATCGGCTAACACGGTCACTTTGGTGTATTTGGCTAGTTCGTTGATCAGTGAGCGCTGTTTATCAAATAGATCGTTTGATTTGCCGCTTGCCGCCTGTTCTTGCAAGCTGGTATTCACCGCGGCAAGTTCTTGCCCCAAGGTATTAATACGCTCCAATGATACGCCGATTTGATCGGTCACATCTTGGTGCATATTGGTCAACGTTTGATGGCTAGTTTGAAAACTCTGAGCGGTTTGTTTCGCTTGTTCTAATACCGTTTGGCGCGCACCAAGATCGTTAGGATGATCAGATAAAGATCGCACCGAATTATAAAAATCATTCATACTGTTTACGGTATTTACGGCACTTTTCGACGTAAAATCATCCAACATCATCATATTTTGCTGACGAACATTGGCTTCTTCTAGGTGAGTAGTCGACAAGGTCAGCTCTCGAGCGGCAAATTGATCGTAAGCACGAGAAACATTATCGATATAAGCACCTGTGCCGTAATAATTGCTGCCATTGTAGAAAGCATCATCGGCTTTTTGTTCAACAACCTGACGACTGTATCCCGGTGTGTTGACGTTACTTATATTGTGACTTGCAACATCCAATTGCTTCTGCGAAGTACGCAGGCCACTCATACCAATTTGCATTAAATCCAGAGCCATCATTTTATCCTAACCGTAAACGATGGCACCATCTTTGCAAGAAACATACCCAAAGTTAGCCACAAAGACCGCTCATAGAAAAAACAGGCGCTAATAGCCCCCTTCTTTTATGAGCATCACAGATTCAATAAAGATACAAAGACACATAGCGATAAAAAAATAGCAGCAAAAAATCGTAGTTATTTATTGGGTTTTATTTATAATTCATTCGCTATTGCTGAATTTATTTTAATACAAAAATGAAAGGATAATCGGTTATGAACTTACTGATGACAGGCTTAATTGGCTATGCACTCAAAGAAGTTGTTATGCCACTGATCACCGGTGAAAATGATGAATCAGATAACAGCAACCAGCAGGTATCAGATAAAGAAGTGGATAATGCTCTGTTTGAAAGTAACGATCTGGTCAAACTGGTCTCTAATATTGTCGATATCGTAGTATAAGAGTTGTATCCAACGAGTGCATTTATCGATAGTTACATCCCCATCTATAGTAATCTCTACCATAGAGTTTTTACTTTGTTCATTACCGCTAAGACTTTTTGACTGTAGTTAGGATCGGTCGCATAACCAGCATTGTGAATCTCTTTAACAAAACGACTTGGATCGGTCGTGTGCTTTAGTGCCGTTCCATAACGCGGGTTTTGCTTTAAGAACTGAACAAAATCATCAAAACTTTCTTGATAAGAATGATACGAACGAAACGCAGCATTTTCTTGCACCGCGATACCGCTATGATATTCCAGTGTTCGGGTGGCAACTTTATTCCCCCCCCAACGAGGATCGGCTTTAATATTAAATAAGTTGTGGCTCGATCCTGCCGCATTTTGAATCACCTTTTTGCCCCATCCTGTTTCTAATGCCGCTTGGGCAATCAACATAGCCGGATCCACACCCAAGGCTCGACTGGCTTTAAACGCATAGGGCTTCATGTGTGCAACAAACCCTTCAGGTGAATCAAATCGACCAGGCTCTGACTGAGTTTTTACCTTATCTGTCATGTCACTTAACTGACCTACACCGTCAGGAGCCGCAGCGGTTTTAGCCTGTTCTGCACTTTTAGGTTCGATATCGTATTTATCTTGATATAACTTTGCCCGCTCATCAGCCGATAAATAATAAGATTCACTCGGCTGAGAGATAGGTCTAACGGCAAATTTATCGACGGGCAACGTTTTGCCGCTCTGGCTGTTATCGCTCTCACCACCAAGCTGTTTCACAATCATATCGGCTAAGCCTAAATTGCCTTGAGTGCTCAACTCAGAAGCCATTTGTTCATCGCGCATCTGTTGAAAAAACTTAGTGTTATTACTGCTCATTAAATCTGATTCAAAAGCAGAGTTAGCGTTACGCATCGATTTAAACAGCATTTGGGTAAACAGCGATTCAAACTGTTGTGCCGCCTGACGCAATGATCCCTCTTTGTCCTTACCAATTCCGGCCCGAAGCCGATCTAGGTTTGTGAGGTCATTAATAAATCCAGGTTCAATTTGCTTCATTTGGCACAATCCATCCAATTAAATAATGATCAGCTGACCTTCAATGGCCCCTGCTTGTTTCAATGCCTGTAAAATAGCCATCACATCAGAAGGCCCAGCCCCAACTTGATTCACCGCACGAACCAGATCATCAAGAGTCACGCCCGGTTGGAATACAAACATGCGAGCATTTTTCTCTGTCACATTGATATCTGAGTTTGGCGTTACAACTGTCTGTCCTTGTGAAAACGCATTAGGCTGGCTAACTTGAGCATTCTCTTTAATGGTTACGGTCATGCCACCATGAGTAATAGCCGCCGGTTTTAATCGCACATGTTGCCCAACCACAATCGTTCCTGTTCGTGAGTTCACAATAATTTTTGCTGCGCTATCTGCGGTTTCAAACTCAAGATTTTCAATGGTAGAAAGAAAAGCGACACGTTGACTCACATCACGAGGAGCACGAACTCGAATGGATGTTGCATCTATTGCCGATGCCATATCAGGGCCTAAGAATTGATTAACCGCATCTGCCATACGCTGCGCTGTCGTAAAGTCCGAATCAAAGAGATTAAAGGTTAGATAATCTCCTCGGCCAAATGGGCTCGCAATCTCTTGTTCAACTGTTGCTCCATTTGAAATACGACCTACAGTTGGCGTATTTGACACGATTTTAGAACCATCTGCACCTTCGATACTAAAGCCACCGACCACCAGCGTTCCTTGTGCAACCGCATAAATTTTACCGTCCAAACCTTTTAGAAATGTTTGAAGTAAGGTGCCGCCATGTAAACTTTTTGCCGAACCAATAGAGGAGACCGTAATATCTACATGCTGGCCTTGTTTGGCAAAGGCTGGCAGCGTCGCATTCACCACCACCGCGGCCACATTTTTTGTTTTCGGTTTAGTACCAGGAGGTAGTTGGATACCAAAATTTTTCAACATGGTATTAAAGCTTTGGTCGGTAAATGGCGTAGTTTCACCCGATCCAGCAAGACCAACAACCAAACCATAACCAATCAGCTGGTTACTACGTACCCCGGCCACTTCCGATACATCTTTAATGCGAGCGGCAAAGGTAGGCAGTGCCAATAACAAACTTAAAGTGAATACAAACAAGCGCATAAGCACCCTACTTTTTGACTGAAATAAATAAGCGATATTAAGTGCCATTAAAACGCCACATTAAAGAATCGAGAGAGCCAGTTCTGATCTTGTACATCTTGGCGATCACCAGTACCTGAATACTGAATACGCGCATTCGAAATTCGAGTCGATGGGATAGTATTGTCTTGGCTAATATCATCTGGGCGAATATGGCCACTCACACGAATAAACTCATCACCAGAATTTAATGTTAACCATTTTTCACCGCGAATAACCAAATTGCCATTAGCAAGAATATCAATTACTTCTACCGAAATAGAACCTTTAATACTGTTACTTTGATCAGCAGTACTAGAGCCAGAAAAAGTATTGTCGTTAGAAAAATCATAAGACAAACTGTAGTCATGAATCGTAACGGGTTTACCACCCAAAGCGATTGGCTTCATATTCATATCCGCTGACTTATCGAGCTCTGAAGTGGCACTCTTTTTCGCTGCCGTTTTTTCTTCCAATAAGATAGTAACAATATCGCCAATACTATGTGGTCGCGTGTCGTCATACAGATCAAGAGCATGAGTCTGATTAAATAGGGATCCCGTTGCTGCGACATAGTGCTCTGCAGGTACCGGGGGACGAACCGGACCCCAAGCGGGATCGCCAGCGACAGGATCTTCTCGGTGACGAAGTTTATCAATTAACCCTTTTGACTTGCTTTGCTCCCCTTCAACCGCATCAACCGTTGTGGTTCCTTTTTCAATATCAGATTGAGGAACGTTAGGTGTGGATGCACAACCAACAAGCTGTAACAACCCCAGTAATAGCAAGCCAGCAATGGGAGATTTCATTGGTAATAACCTTATAGCTGTTGATTCACGTAACTCAGCATCTGATCAACGGTCGAAATGACTTTAGAGTTCATCTCATAAACACGCTGCGCTTCGATCATATTCACCAGTTCTTCAGTCACATTAACGTTAGAGGTTTCTAGCATTGATTGACGAATCGTACCCAAACCATCTAAGCCTGGAGTGCCTTCTTGAGCATCACCACTAGCACCAGTTGGTAAAAATAGGTTTTGACCAATCGGCTCAAGACCTCCTGGGTTAATAAAATCAACGGTTGTTAGCTGACCGAGTACTTGGTTTTCTTGCTGCCCACGAATACGAGCTGAAACTTCACCATCCGTACCGACAGTAATACCCACCGCATCTTCTGGTACCACAATTTCAGGTTGTACAACATAACCAGAACCAGTTGTAACCAATTGGCCTTCAGCGTTAATGGTAAACTGACCATTTCGGGTATATCCCATGTTGCCATCAGGAAGTAGGATCTGGAAAAAACCATCCCCTTCAATCATCATATCCATGGCGTTATTTGTGGTTTGGGTATTACCTTGAGTGAAAACTTTTTGGGTTGCGACCACTTTAGAGCCCGCACCTAACATCAAGCCGGTTGGCAGGGTTGAATCTTGAGTCGCTTGGCCACCTGGCTGGTTAATATTTTGATAGAATAAGTCTTCAAAAACCGCTCGCCCTTTTTTAAAACCAACGGTTGAGGCGTTAGCTAAGTTATTTGAAATAGTCGAAATATTAGTTTGTTGAGCGTCAAGCCCTGTTTTACTGACCCATAATGCAGGATGCATGGTGATTTCCTTTTAATTAGCTAATACGCATCAACGAAGACGAGGATTTATCCATCTCTTCTGCGGTTTTCATTAACTTAACTTGCATTTCAAAGTGGCGTTGGAGATCGATAAGTGCGGTCATCTCACCCACAGCATTGACGTTACTGCCTTCTAAGGTGCCATTAAGCAAACGAATACTGGCATCGGCCTGCTGTGGCTCTTGCCCACCTTTAAACTTAAATAAACCATCAGCATCTTTAAATAACTGATGATTATCTGTTTTAACCAGCTTGATACGATCAATTTGTGCCATCGCTTCGGGTGGTGCGCCCTGAGGAAGTACAGAAATGGTACCATCACGGCCAATTTCAATTTTACTGATAGGCAGAGGGATAAAAATTGGAGAATCATTTTTTCCGAGTACAAGCTGGCCATTACTGTTTTGAAGCATGCCGGTCTGATCGATCTTTAAATGACCCGCACGAGTATAAGCTTCATTACCCGAAGCATCTTGTACAGCTAGCCAACCATCGCCTTCAACGGCAACATCCAGATCTCGTCCAGTGGTAATAACCGAGCCTTGAGTAAAGTTATAGCCCGGACGCTCAGCCATGGTAAAAACACGATCGGGAACACCTTCACCATAAGCTTGCATACTACGAGCTTGCTCTAAATCGGCACGAAAACCCGTGGTACTTACGTTAGCGAGGTTGTTAGCACGAACTTGTAACCCAAGCATATCTTGTTGGGCACCATTCATCGCTAAATATAGAGCGCGATCCATGTTTGACTCTCTTTCAATCCAATCATCTGCAATGGCTCTGATTAAGCAAAAATCATTCCATATAATAAAACTTAAAAAGAAATGGCTTAACTATCTAAAATGATTAAGAAAGAGATCTCAAAATCGATGTAAATTCACCGTCAATAAATTGAATCTATACGAGGAAAAAAATTGCCGCCTCTTTAATCGAACAAGTAATATCTCGTGATTAAAGTCAGCGGCAATGATAAGCAGTTAATGAATACTATTGGAGCAACTAGCGAATTTGCAGAATATTTTGCTGCAATTGATTATTCACTTCTAGCGCTCGTGAGCTGGCTTGGAAATTACGTTGCGCAGTAATCAGATCCACCAGCTCTTGGGTCATATCGATATTCGATTGCTCAAGCGTACCACTTTTGATCGCACCAAATGAGCCTTGAGAGGCATCACCCCATACCGCATCACCAGATTCTTGCGTCACATTCCACAAGGTACCACCAAGCTGACTTAAACCTTGTTCATTTGAAACACGCGCCATGGCAACGCGACCAACAATACGATCTTTACCATTTGAATAGGACGCTAACACATTACCATCAGGGTCGATATCAACTTTAGAAAGATAACCGGTTGTCGCGCCATCCACATCTTTAAATTGACGCACCTCAAATGGAGAGGCGTATTGGGTTGGCTCTTTATAATTCATCGTTAACGCCTGAGAATCATCAGCACCACCCACATCAATACCAGCCTTTTTGAAATTCACCATATCAATAACAGAAGGTGAACCTGCTTGCAGTTGGCCTGAGGTATCAAATTTCATGATATAGCCTTTGTGCGCAGCAGTACCATGAATAGCGCCATCAGCTACGTATTTAGGATCTATCTTTGCTGTATCTACGTCTAGAGGCAGCTCTTTGCCCGATGGATTAGTCACCGTATGGTAAACTTCCCACGTATTCGCTGTTGCCGGATTGGCAGGGTTATACTTCGCCACATAATAGGTATTCATTTTGTAAGGTTTACCCAATGAATCATAAATAGTAGACGAGGTAGAGCGGCTGTAAGAATCCTTGTCGTCAAAGTTAAACGGATGATTCTTTGGCATGGTTTCTTTATTTGGTAAGTTAAGCGAAATATCCATGTTTTTTGATGGCGTAGGCTTACCAAAAACATCATCAATTTGCATCGATTTAGGCTCATAAGAGGACACCGTATTCGTGTCGCTATTCACCTCATAGCCTAATAAAAACTTACCTTCAGAGTTCACTAATTCATTTTGGTTATTAAGATGAAAAGCACCATTTCGCGTCAAACTGTTGTTAGCAGGTTCGGCTTTATTATCAGCAACAGCAAAAAAACCCGCACCTGAGATTCGAAGATCTAACGGGTTATTGGTATATAAACTTGAACCTTCATGAAATTGCTGAGCAACCGTTGAGGTTTGAACACCGCCACCAGTGCTGGTTTTAGCATTGGAGAAAATGGAATTAGAATACACATCACCAAACTCAGCACGAGACTCTTTAAAGCCATAAGTGTTTGCGTTAGCAATGTTATTACTGGTTGTATTTAAATCTTTTTGGGCCGCACCCAAGCCGCTCAATGCGATATTAACACTCATTATCCATTTCCTTTTTCGGTTGCTTGACCCACTTGCAAGACATCAGTAAGTTTGTATGGTGAACTGAATCCAGCCAGATTTAACATTACCTGACCATCTTGGTTACCCATCAAAACACTGTTGACATTTGCATGGGTAAATACTTCAAATTCTTGGTTTTTACCGCCACTAGTGCCAGAAACGGCAAAACGGTATTTTCCATGCGGCAAACTGTTGCCGTTATCATCTTTGCCATCCCAACTAAAGGGATGTTCACCAGGAGCTTGCGCGCCAAGAGAGACGGTTTTAACCAACTCCCCTTTTTCGTTTTCCACTCGTAAAATGGCGTTATCGACCCCTTGGTTAACTCGTACGACACCACTCATTGCGCCATCTTGGGTTTTCATTGCGGTTGCACTTGGGATCAGAACATCTAAACCAACTAAAGAGGACGCTTGAAGCGCTTGGTTTGATGTTAATGCCGTATTTAGGACCCCAAATTGATCGTTCATTTTGGTAATACCATCAACCGTTGCAAATGATGCCATCTGTGCAATCATCTGATCGTTACTAACGGGTTTAAACGGATCTTGTTGGGCTAACTGCTTGGTTAACAAAGAGAGAAAATCTTCTTGTTTTAAGGCGTTTTGACCTGTGGTCTTCTGCTCTTGCTGCACTTTTTTTTCGTGCATACCCTTTAGCTGATCTAAATAAGAGAGATTATTTCCAGCGTTGCCATTAATGCTTGTCATAACAGTCACTTCTCACTGATGCTCTATTTACCCATCTGCAAGGTGCTCATGAGCATCTGCTTACTGGTATCTGCCACTTGAACATTATTTTGATAAGAGCGAGAGGCTGAAATCATATTTGCCATCTCTTCCATCACATTAACATTGGGTTTGTAGATATAACCTTGAGCATTCGCCTTGGGATGCTCGGGATTGTATTCAGCAATCAAAGGCTTTTGACTTTCCACAATGCCTTCTAATCGAACAGGAACACTTTCTTGAGTATTGTTATAAGAGGCACTGTCTAAAGCAGCAGCAAAAATAGGCTGGCGGGCACGATAGGTTTCCCCAGCTGAACTGCTGACTGTATTGGCGTTAGTTAAGTTACTGGCCGTTGTATTTAAACGTACCGATTCAGCACTCATGGCTGAGCCTGTAACATTAAAGATATTAAACAAGCTCATCTACTACTCTCCCTTAATGGCTTTGGTTAAGTTTTTAAATTTAGAGCCAAGAAAATCGAGTGATGCCTGATACTCTAGCGCATTTTGCATAAACAGATTTTGCTCAAGTTGTGTATCAACAGTATTGCCATCCCCGGTATCTGGTTGGGTAGGAACTCGAAACTTTTGTGCTCCAGCAATTCCGCCAATACCTGCATGTGCGGCAGAAATATGCCGCCCGTTGGTTTGTGCAAGACCAGCTTGCTGACCAGAACTTGCCGCCTGCAATGCTCGACTGAAATCCAGATCCTTTGCTTTATAACCTGGGGTGTTCACATTAGCGATATTACTGGCGATTGTTTCAGCCCGTTTAGAACGTAACCCTACCGTGTATTGGTGAATCCCAAGCGCTTTATCAAAAGAAATAGACATCGATGCCTCCACAATAACTTAGCGCTATTACTGCAAGGATAATGCCAATTAAGAAAGGAATGGGATTCTAAGCAGAACCCCATGAAACAGAAGAGATAACCAACTTGCTCTATTGTAAAAATAGCGGTTATTTAAGTTTGTAGATAATTCCTGGATTGCAGCGAATCATCTCAAATTTATCGGTAAGACCGGTTAGCGATTCCGATGCGCCAAGTAATAAGTAACCACCAGGATTTAAGCTTTGCGCCATTTGGTTAAGCACTTTAGCTTTCATTTCAGGTGAGAAATAGATCAAAACATTACGACAGAAGATCACATCAAACTTGCCCAGTAGAGCGTAGCTGTCTTTTAAGTTTTGCGCTCTAAACTGAACCAAACGCTTCACTTTATCGTTAATCTTCATTCGTCCATCACCGTTATCATCAAAGAACATACGACGACGCTCTGGTGATAAACCACGACCTAACGCAAGATTGTCATAAACCCCAGTCCGACACATATCTAACATAGTTTGTGATATATCGGTTGCGGTAATGTGCACCCCACTGAGCAAACCCGGCTTTTTCATCTGAGTTTCTAGTACGCTCATGGCAATCGAATACGGCTCTTGACCTGAAGAACTGGCCGCCGACCAAATTTTAAGCGGTCTTTTATGTGCAGCTAATTCAGGGAAAATACGCTCGGTTAAAACGGTATATGGATAAATATCGCGAAACCACAGTGTTTCATTGGTTGTCATCGCATCGACCGCAGCCACTCGCAACTCTCGATTTCGCCCCATTAAGACAGATTGGATAAGATCTGAAATGGAAGCAAGGGAGAAACGACTGACTAAAGGACTTAATCGACTGCGAACTAAATACTGCTTACTGTCACCTAGCACTATGCCACATTGAGCTTCTAAAAAACGACAAAACTCAACATAGTCTTTATCGTTTACTGTTGTTGTCATGTAAGACTCTTTTATTTGTTATATCAATCTCACCAAATAATTAATGAGATAGCTTTTATTAATAAGGTTTGGGGCAGATAGTAACACCACAGCCCAAAAAACTTTAACCAGAAAATCTTAACCTCTTAACCCAAAAACCTTAAATAGACTTTAAATAGAACCTTTCTATTAGTTCGTTTGTGGGATCGCCTGAAGTACTGCTGAACCCAACTCATCTGGGTTAAATTTAGGAATAAAGGCATTAGCGCCAACACGTTCAACCATTGCCTGATTAAAAACCCCACTTAAAGAGGTATGCAAAATAACATGGAGATTTTTCAGTTGCGGGTTATTGCGAATTTCAGCGGTTAAGGTATAGCCATCCATTTCAGGCATTTCAATATCAGAGATAACCAAAGCCAGTTGATCGTAAATACTGCCTTCTTTTGCCATCTCTTTTAAGGTATTTAGCGCTTCACGCCCATCTTTTACCAATACGCATTCATAACCGATAGCTTCGATTGCTCGCTGAACTTGTTTACGCGCAACAGTGGAATCGTCGGCAACCAAAATACGGTTAACCTCAGGTAATTGAGTCGCTAAATCTTCTAATACCGTTCCTGTAATATCGGTATCAGCAGGGGAGATCTCATCTAGAATTTTTTCTACATCTAAGATCTCAACTAACTCATTATCAATTTCAGTCACCGCGGTTAAATAGTTCGAACGGCCCGCCCCTTTCGGTGGAGGCAGAATGGATTCCCAATTCATATTGATAATACGTTCAACCGAGGTGACTAAAAACCCTTGCACAGAGCGGTTAAATTCAGAGATGATCACAAAGCAGTTAGACAGATCTTCAATTGGACGACCACCCGTTGCTAAACTCATGTCGATAACAGAAATGGTTTGACCACGAATATGTGCAATACCTTTTACTAACGGATGCAAATTAGGCATTGTGGTTAACTTCGGGCACTGCAATACTTCTTTAACTTTAAAGACATTGATCCCATAACGCTGACGTCGCATCAAACGAAACGTCAATAACTCTAATCGGTTTTGGCCAACTAACTGGGTTCGTTGATTGACCGAATCTAGTATCCCCGTCATAAGGACTCCATAATGTTTTGCAAAGAAGTATTACTAAATGCCAATATCTGCACTGTCATCTGATGTAGAACGAACAAATAGCGGACAATATAATGCGTTTTAAATTTATCCCCTCTATTATCGGCCTTGTTTCGGTAATCTTTAGTAACAATATGTCATTTGCTGCTGATATTGATCTCGAAACAATTCGCCACAGTGCTGAAGCTTTTGTTCAAACTCAAATAACACCACCTAAAGAGGGAGAACTTAGTATCGAAGCGGCACAATTGGACTCTCGCCTACGTTTTTCTCATTGTTCAGAACCACTAGAAACATCGTTACCGGGCAAACAAGAGATCAATAACAATGCCACTGTACTGGTTCGATGTAATCATGAAAATTGGCAAGTCTATGTACCGGTGCGCGTGCAGCTATTGCTACCTCGGGTTGTCGCTTCAGTTCCATTAGGCCGAGGAATGGTTCTCTCCCCAAGTAACCTGACTGTTGCACTTATCGAAAGTCGCTTTCAACGAGGGGCAATCTATCAATCACCACAGGCGCTATTTGGAGCTAAAGTAAAACGCAATGTAAAAATTGGTGAAGCCGTACAAGCGAATGATATTTGTATGGTTTGTCGTAATGATAAAGTTGTGATCAGTGCCGGGCAACCGGGCTTAAAGATCATCACTCAAGGTACTGCTCTATCTGATGGTACCCTTGGCGAACAAATACGAGTAAAAAACAATCGCTCCAATAAAATCATCTCAGCCCAAGTTTCCGCTGTTGGTGAGGTCGATGTCTCTTATTAACCACCATGATAAGCACAAGGCTTTCATTATAATTTTGACAAAATAGTGCTAAAGTAAACGGTGATCAAGTCGATAGTTCATACTATAGAATACAATAATTCGACACTGATAAGGGTTCACACAATGGCAGGCATAGATCAACTACGTCAAAATAGTCAAGCGATGACGACCATGCGAAGTCAACAACAAAAAGTTAATGACAATGCATCGTCAACAAGCAATACAACAGCATCAACAACACCAACCCAGCACGATGAGATTTCATTAAGTGCTCAGGGTAAAGCGGTAGGCCAAATTCATCAGCAATTAGCTACCGAGCCAAGTTTCGATGCCGATAAAGTGGCTAAAATCAAAGAAGCGATCAGCAACGGATCATACAAAGTCGATCCTGATAAATTAGCTTCAAATATCATGAAGTTTGAAAATGAACTGAAAGATATCTAATCCATAACAGAGCGGTAATGGAGCGTTAGGTGGAAAATATTGAGTCTTTGCTTAATCAGCAACAAGAAAATTTAGAAGCATTACGTCAGATACTTAGCCAAGAAAAGCAAGCTATCGTTGCCCGTAATGCGCTTAATATTGAACACTTTGCCAAGCAAAAGCTCGAGCGTATTCAAAAAGCTCAGTTGTTAGATCACCAAATAGCCAAACATCCACAGCGAGCGTCATTGGTTGACTCCCCTTTGCTAGCCCAGCAAGTGATCGAATTAACATCCCTTGTTAGCCAATGCCAGCAACAAAATGACATTAATGGTGAAGCACTTCAACGTGCTCAACTGAGCTTTCACAAACTCAATAATTTATTCCAGCAAAGCCGCGGTAAACAGCAAATGACATACAACAGTGATGGCATTGCACAGAATATCCGCTCTCTGGGCACCAACCTCAAAGCATAATATTTAACACCTGAGCGCCCACCAGCATTAAACTTAAAATATCGTCTGTGTTTGTGCTGGAACATGGATGATTTGACCGTGATCTTTCATGGTTTCCATCAACTTAAGATCCAACTCCATTTCAGTAACGTAACTGTCTCCGACCGGATAGCTTCTAAGGACTTTAGCTCCGCGAATTACACCATCAGTTGCACCATCAGCCACTTCAAGACCTAATTGTTGATCTTCCATCGCAGCACGAGCACTGATACGCACACCATAGACCTGCTCGGCTAACTCTCGATAAGCGTCAATTTTTGATGCGCGCATAGCTCGAATGCGTTTTTCATCATCATTTCTACCTTGCTGATCACTAATAGAGGCATAACCTACTGCAGTAATCACCTGGCTACCATAAGACGACGATGATGGAGAGCTAAAACCAACATTATTTGAACCACTGCATCCTGCAACGAAAAGAACGGCTCCTAGCAGCCAAACAGATTTATTATTCACAGAATTCTAAGGCCTCAAAATCACATTATTATCTGATAATTTATTGATATCATTTCGAATCAATACACCATTACGCATTTGAATCTTATTCATAAAATCAAGGTCACGACCGATTCTATCCGCAGGTAGAAAACCTTGAGCAGAAGCAATCACAACACGAGAGCGCATCCCTACAATACGTGCATTGATCATAACGCCACCGCTTTGTCTTAACATGGTTCCTGTTAATACATAATCAACCGACTGCTGTGGCGCTAATTCTCGCCAGTCACGACTAATCGTAAAATCACCCGCTTGGGTCACTTTAATTGAACCCGTAATTTTATAATCGACAACGGTAAAACCACGGTGTTGCAACTGATACATAAAGCTTTCCGTTACCGCATTACCAAGCCAATTGGTTTCGCTCATTGACTGTAAATCAACAAATGACGTTACAGCGACGGGTGTTTGAGCGGTTAGATATTGGTTTGATTGCACTAACTGATCGGCCATTCCTTGGATGAAATAATCCAATGTATGGCGTGGTGTTTCAGTCAAAGAAAATGACGCACCAGGATAAGGTTCTCGTCCGTTATATACAGCGGGACTGCTACAAGAGGTTACCAGTAAAGTTAGCGCTACGGCCCACCATATTTTCATTCTTTTGCTCCAGTTAGATCTACCGTCACTCTGTTTATCGTCAAAATTCATAAAAACTTTAAATATATTCAATACCATCTAACTTTAGGAACATTCTTTGCTTGTAGGGATACATAACCGATCTGCAATAAAGCAAAAAATATACCGAGAATGAAAGAATGAAAAAGATATTGGTGGCATTGCTTAACTTTAGTGTCATGCTAGGTGGTGTGTTTTCTCTGCCCGCTCACGCTAAATGGCTAGAAGTTACTGGCCAAGCCGTTATTTTAGAAAGTGAAAGCACAGCCCGCATTAACGCTTTAGAAGATGCCATCTATCAAGCAATGATTTTTTCTGGTGCTGATATTGCGACACTCAGTAATATCAAGCCATATTTAAGTGAGAAAAATAAAGAGTATCGCTTCAGTGGTAACGAAGTGCGCCAGGTATCTGTACTCAAAACCGATAAACAAGGCGGCAAGTTTTACCTCACTGCCCGCATTGATATTTACCCTGCGGCAAAATCTTGCCACAAGACTCAATATAAAAAGCCTCTGTTACTTAGTGACTTCACTTTACTTTCTCAGCAGCAAGCGGTGATGGGTGGTATTTACCAAGTTGGAGAGGATTTCACAACCATGCTCAAGCGACAAATCCAGCAACGGTCGCAAAGTTTTGTTGTCGCAGGAACCACTCATATTCCATTTAATGCTAATAACCCATCGATGATGATGATGTTGGCAGAAGATAAAGATGCTCAATATCTTATCAGTGGGCAAATTACAGATATTTCTGCGACCTTAGAGCAAAAGCTATTAAAAAAGAAAAAAAAGGATCAGGTGAATCGCCAATTTGCCACTTCAATGACTATTATGGACGGTAAAACGGGAGAGATCTTATTTGAAAAAAATTACCGCGATATTGCTTTATGGCCTTTTTCTCGTACCAGTACCGTAGATACTAAGTCTGCTCGATTCTGGCAATCTCCTTATGGGTTAGCCGTTGAGCGAGTGAGCCGTAATATGATGCTTGATTTAGAAAATGCCTTATCCTGCCGCGCAAGCTTACCTGAAATTGTGAGTGCTCATGGCAATATGGCTCAAATGAATGTGGGACGTATTCATGGGGTAAAAGAGGGCGATAGATTAAAATTATGGCACAGTGCCAGCTTTATCGATCAAATGGGGATTCCAAGAACTCGCATGGTTGCCACCCAACTTACCCTAGTCGTTAGCCGTGTTTATGAAAAATCAGCAGAACTTATCATTAACCAACCGGATCTTGCTGCTAGCATCCAAACCGGTGATTTACTGACCAAGCAAGTCAAACGTTAACGACAATCTCTTATATTTTTGTTTTTTTTCAGTATAATGAGGGAGTTTCATATCAAGAAGCTCCCTTAGCTCAGCAGGATAGAGCGTCCCCCTCCTAAGGGGAAGGCCACTGGTTCGACTCCAGTAGGGAGCGCCATCTCTCATCTCCTATAAAATTCTGACACTATTCCTACACTTCGTATTATAAATTTATATACAATTTAGTGTATTTCGTGAACCCGCAAAAATATAAAACAATATTTTTTTCTTACTATATTTATCTATCTATGATAAATATAGCTTTATAAACAAAGAGATAAAATTGTTTTATTGATAATAAAGAATCAAATATACCTCAGTGAATTTTACTCCGTCACAAATGAGATTTATTAGGAATTAAAATGAAATTAAAAATCGCATCTCTTGCACTATGTGCAGCAATGGCAGCCCCTGCAGCAATGGCTGATACACCTATTCAGTTATCAGTACCAGGTGTAAACCTACCAGCTGGTAACGTAACAGGTGTGCGTTTAAATGCGCTTTACGGTCACACAAGTTCAGTAACAGGCGTTAACTTCTCGTTCCTAGGCCTATCAGATATTGATACTTTTAAAGGTCTAAACTTCGGTCTTGCATTTGGTATTAACCGTACTCGCTCTATGATGACTGGTATTGAATTCGGTCTAGCTAACTGGAACGATGGCAATGCAAAAGGTGTGGATTTTGGTCTAGCAAACTACACCGCAGGTAACTTTACCGGTGCTCAGTTTGGTACTTTCAACTATGCGGGTACTCTAAACGGTCTACAGTTTGGTTTTGTTAACGCAACAGATCATATCAACCAAGGTGTTCAGATCGGTCTGATCAACTATGATAAGTCAGGTACTTTCGTAAGCAAGAACCTACCTGTATTCCCTATCATTAACGCTCGTTTCTAATTAAATATTAGTTAACTGTGCGATGATGATTACGGCTGCCATGAGGTGGCCGTTTTTATTTTCATTAAGAGATAAAAAGAAAAACCCCGCGATAAAGATCTCTATACAAATCTTAATAGCGAGGTTTTAAATTTGGTGGAGCTAAACGGGATCGAACCGATGACCTCTTCGCTGCCAGCGAAGCGCTCTCCCAGCTGAGCTATAGCCCCTTGATGAGCTGAATAATAAAAACCTAATGATTTCATGTCAATAGAGTACATTAACAGAGAGTCTAAATAAGCAATAAACTGTTAAGTACATCAAATTACAGCGATAAAAAAACGAAGATACCGAGATACCTTCGTTTTTATTATCGAGTTATTCGATAGAAATTAAGCGTTTGCTTCGCGAGCTGCAATGAACTCAAGAGCCATCTTAATACGAGCAACGACACGGTCTTTACCGATTAATTGCATTACAGCATCAACAGATGGAGATTGACCTTGACCAGTTACTGCTACACGTAGAGGCATACCTACTTTACCCATGCCTAGTTCAAGCTCTTCACACACTTGAGCGATCACTGCATGTAGATTTTCAGTTGTCCACTCAGTTAGTGCTTCAACTTTTGCAAGAGCGAGCTCTAATGCTTCTTTTGCTACTGGACGAAGGTGTTTCTTCGCTGCACCTTCTTCGAAAGCATCAAAATCTTGGTAGAAGTAGCGAGACTGCTCTGCTAACTCAACCAAAGTATTACAACGCTCACCCACAAGCTTAATCACGTCAGTAATTGCTGGACCATTTTCAAGAGAGATCTCTTTTTGATCTAGGTGCCACTGAAGGTATTTAGCTACGTATTCAGGTTCTGCTGTTTTAATGTAGTGGTTGTTCAACCATAGTAGTTTATCTGTGTTAAATGCAGATGCTGACTTACTTACAGACTCTAGACTAAATAGATCGATCATCTCTTGCATTGAGAAGATCTCTTGGTCACCGTGAGACCAACCTAGACGTACTAAGTAGTTTAGTAGTGCTTGAGGTAGGTAACCTTCATCACGGTATTGCATTACGCTTACCGCACCATGACGCTTAGACAGTTTTGCACCATCATCACCAAGAATCATTGCACAGTGAGCAAACTCAGGTACTGGTGCACCTAGAGCTTTATAGATATTGATTTGACGTGGAGTGTTGTTGATATGGTCTTCACCGCGAACAACTTGAGTAATACCCATATCCCAGTCATCGATAACAACACAGAAGTTATATGTTGGGCTACCATCTGTACGACGAATGATCAGATCATCTAGCTCGCTGTTTGCGATTTCAATACGACCACGGATCTTGTCATCAAATACAACCGTACCTTCTTTTGGGTTACGGAAACGGATACAGAATGGAGAATCTTCTGTTGCTGCTGCATTTGCCGCAATTACTTTTGGATGGTTAGCATCGTAACGAGGTTTTACACCAGCTGCCATCTGCTCTTCACGGATTTCGTCAAGAAGCTCTTTAGGGCAGTAACACTTATATGCTTTGTCTTCAGCAAGTAGTTGATCAACAACTGCGTTATAACGATCAAAACGCTTAGTTTGATAGTATGGGCCCTCGTCCCAGTTCAACTCAAGCCATTCCATACCTTCCATAATGGCATCAATCGCTTCTTGAGTAGAACGCTCTAGGTCAGTATCTTCGATACGTAGAACGAATTCACCATTGTTGTGTTTTGCGTATAGCCAAGAATATAGAGCTGTACGTGCACCACCTACGTGCAAAAAGCCAGTTGGGCTTGGTGCAAAGCGAGTTTTAACCGTCATTTGACTTACCTTAATAAAGAAGGATTATGCAGCTTATCTATGCTGCGAAAAGACTAATGACGCTATTTTAGCACTGTGAGGTAAATCTACAATAATCCTCATCAACTTAGCGCTAGTGAAAAGTTGAATTAAAACGTAAGAGCATCCTTTCTCTTAACGAACAATACATAGAATAATAGAAGAGAGGCATTAGAAGTCGAGAGACTCTCCACCTTTCCATTTGCACGCAAACCACGGCATAAAGCCATAACTGCCGTCAGGCAAAGTACAGATAGTTTGGCCAAAACCACCACCCGCTCCACTATTGCCACCATGAGCAAAAACGGATGAGCTTGAGAAAACAGCCATCCCTAGACATATAGCAAAAACTAGCTTTTTCATAAAGCACCTTTGTTTTGTGATTAACATCACAAAAAAGTATAGACAAGATACTTCACCTCTCAAGTTAGTCACATTTATTTTTACCAATAAAAAAGACTCGCATATAGCGAGTCTTTTAAAACTGTGTCACCTAACAATTCAAATTAGAATGTGTAAGGAATAACAACTTGGAAACGTAGATCTGTTTCATCAGCACTTGCTGCACCTGCGTACTCATCACGCTCTAGCACTGTACCGTGTAGGCGAAGAGTTGTACCTTTAAGTGCGCCAGACTGTAGAGAGTATGCAATTGTTGCGTTAAATGCGTACTCACTTTCGTAATCCCAATCACCCTTCGCGCCTTCAGCAGCAGACTTAGAGCCAGTACCGTAACCGAAGCCTAGGTAGTAGTTCCAACCATTACCTTGGTCGTAAGAAATACGGTTGTACCATGCAACCTCACCAGACTTGTTCCAGTCAGATAATGCATCCCACCATAGTGAGTAAGTACCGTTAGTCATACCGTAGGTGTAAATCATACGAGGGTTAACATCACGGTCGTTTTTACTTGATGCGTACTGAAGATCAGACATCCAAGAGAACTGGCCAAACTTAGCATTGAAAGATAGACCTGTTGTAAAACCTAGACCATCATACTGAACATCATCGTTTACGCCGTAGAAGTCATAAGCCAATGACATGTTCTCGTTGAAAGTATACTTCGCGTAAGCTTTGTAACCAGTTGTGTCAGTTTCACCGTGGTAAGAATTCACTACACCAGCACCCCAATCGATGCTATTTGCATAACGAACATCTGTTGCTTGACCTAGACCCAATTGAATGAATAGTTGGTCAGAAACATTACCAGAGAAACCTAGAGAGTGGACCATACTCCAAGAAGTGTCAGCCCAAAGTGCAGGAGCATAGTCATTTTCACTTAGAAGCCAAGGTGCTGTAAATTGGTCAGCAATAAAGTATGTAAGCTTGAAACGATCTAAATTAGCGTTTAGCTCAGCACCACGGTAAGTACCAGGAACAAATGACCATACGTTACCAATTACGCCGTTACCATTTGCTTGAGTGAAACCGAAGCGACCGTCAACAGCTTCGCCAGCTTTAAACTTAAGCGCAGCACGTGTTACTTTGAATTGTTGGCCATCACCTGCGCCCCAGTCAAGGTTGTTACAGGTAGAAATTTCGTTACATAGGTATTCGCCTGTACCGCCATTTACAGCACTGTCATTGTAAAGGTCACCAGAGAAATAACCACCAAGATCAGCACCTAACCAACCATCGTGGTAACCAGAAGTGAAATCTAGAATTAGGTTGTAAGATGAGTAGTTTAGACGGCTCCAACGATCACCATCTTGACCACCTGGTTTACCAGAAGTACGAGTACGAGAACGAGTATCAACAACGGCAACACCTGCTAGTGTTGAGCCCTCAATGAACTCATTAACTGCTTCAACATAAGCAGGGCCTGCAGCACTGTCTTCTGTCGCCATTACTGGCATTGCTACGAATGCGCCTACCATTGCTGCTGTTAGTGCAGATACTTTGAAAAACTTAGCTTCCATGGAATAACTCCTAAAAGATATTAGCTGTTTACTTGCTACCTGAAATGGTTGGCCGCCGAGGTAGCAAGTAACTCTCCCATATGTCAGCCGATTAAAAATCCGCTAAACCATATATTCTTGGTTCTTACAATGAACCTTTGTCTCTCTTCGATTACTAAGACTACTTTTGCAGCGCAAAACATCAATCAGAACTTAATTTCTTGTGTTAAAAATATGACGCAGTGCAAAGTTCCCTTATTAATAGTGATCCAGTTCAAAAATAAAACCAAAAACAATAAAATCACTACAAATCAATTAGTTATACCAACAACCACAAATACTGTGACGTAGTGCAAATTTATAAATTAGCAAAATTGCACTATTAACATTTTAATCTATGAATCAAAGTCATTAGTTTTAGGCATGAAAATCCAGATAATTTTATTCTTTTTGAAAATAAAAAATAAAGTTATAAGCGCGTTTTAATAATGAGCAGAATAAAAGTAATAAACCTAATATTTGAAGTAACTCTAAATAATAAAAAACCCACGCTTCTATCAGAAACGAGGGTTTCATTTTCAATCGCTGTTTTTCGTCAGAAAATTAACGTTGCATAAAGTCGATCAATTGTTGTTCATCCCAAACTTCAATACCCAGCTCTTGAGCTTTCGTCAGCTTTGAACCTGCCGCCTCACCAGCAACAACAAGATCTGTCTTTTTCGAAACACTCCCCGTTACTTTAGCTCCTAGCTTTTGAAGTGCTTCTTTCGCTTCTGTACGCGACAGCTGTGATAACGAACCTGTTAAGACAACCGTTTTACCTTCAAAAGGCAGCTCAACATCATCAGCCACTTTTTCAAGATCTGGCCAATGAATACCAACTTCACGTAAATCATTAACCACAGCAAGGTTATGTTCTTCGCGGAAGAAATTAAAGATATGAGCTGCGACTATTTCACCCACATCCGGAACTTCAATTAATTGCTCTTTACTCGCAGTCATTAACGCTTCTAGCGTCTCAAAGTAATGAGCTAGGTTTGCAGCAGTCGCTTCTCCGACTTCTCGAATACCTAGTGAATAAATAAAACGGGGCAATGTCGTTTCTTTAGCATTTCCAAAGGCATCAACCAGTTTCTGCGCCGACTTTGGTCCCATTCGATCTAAAGCCGTAACTACACCAGCACTTAAACGGAACAAATCAGCAGGCGTTGTTACCATCTCGCGATCAACCAATTGTTCAATCACCTTTTCGCCACAACCATCAACATCAAGAGCTTTACGAGACACAAAGTGCTTTAAAGCTTCTTTACGTTGAGCTTGGCAGAATAAACCTCCAGTACAACGCGCAACCGCTTCACCTTCAATTCGCTCGACTTTAGACTGACATACTGGACACTCAGTTGGGAAGATTACTGGGCTTGCATCAGCTGGACGGCGAGACTCAACCACAGAGACAATTTGAGGGATCACATCACCTGCTCGGCGAATAATCACTGTATCGCCCACCATCACACCAAGACGAGCAATCTCATCAGCGTTATGAAGTGTTGCATTACTAACCGTTACCCCACCAACAAAGACAGGTTCAAGCTTCGCAACAGGGGTAATCGCTCCTGTTCGGCCAACTTGAAACTCTACATTATTCAGTAGCGTCATCTCTTCTTGAGCTGGGAATTTGTACGCAATCGCCCAACGAGGTGCTCGTGCAACAAAACCAAGTTGTAACTGAGTATCAACCTTATCCACTTTAATTACGACACCATCAATATCGTATTCTAACGACTCACGTTTCTCACCAATCATCTGATGATAGCCGATAACCTCTTCAATACTATCAACTCGACGAATTTCAGGGCTCATAGGAAAGCCCCACGATTTTAATTGGCATAAACGGTCATATTGCGAGCCTTCTAACTCACGACCTTCGACTATACCAACCGCATAGGCATAAAAGCTTAATGGACGAGTTGCCGTTACTTTAGAATCAAGCTGGCGTAGACTACCTGCTGCTGCATTGCGCGGGTTAGCAAATGTTTTCTCACCCTTTTTTAGAGCTCGTTGATTAAGTTGCTCAAACCCTTTTTTTGGCATAAAGACTTCACCTCGAACCTCAATTCGAGTTGGCCAATCATTACCTTGCAGTTTTAATGGAATGCAGCGAATGGTACGCACATTATTCGTAATGTTTTCACCTGTTGTACCATCACCTCGGGTTGCGGCCTGAACAAGAACACCATTTTCATACAATAAGCTAACAGCCAAACCATCCAATTTAGGCTCACAGCAGTATTGGATCGCAGAGGCATCGTTTAGACGATCTTGAATACGTTTTTGAAATGCTCGTAGCTCATCATCATTAAATGCATTATCAAGCGATAGCATAGGTAATTCATGCTTAACTTGAGTAAAGCCATCGAGAGGAACACCACCAACACGCTGACTAGGAGAGTCTATTGTCACCCACTCAGGATGCTCAGATTCGATAGTCAGTAATCGTTGCATTAAGCGATCATATTCAGCATCAGGGACTTCTGGATTATCTTCTACATAGTAGCGATAACCGTGATAATCTAACTGTTCGCGTAGCGATAATAGTTCTTGATGAAGTTCGTTACTCATTGTCTTACTTACCTAAATATATTTTATCTCTGCATATACCCAAGTAACGTTAACGTACATAGAAGTATGTGCAAATATGGTATTCGTTAGATTTTACTACATTAATAAAAAAACAGGCCCTCAAGTGAGAGCCTGCTTAGAGCAATTTCTATGTTACTTTGCATTTGCGTAAAGTTTGGCCTTATCTCGATACGCTGTAATACGATACGGTGTAATCATATTGCGCTCATGGTCCAAAACATCTGCATTTAAATCGTCAGCAATACGCTGAGCCGTTTGTAACATCGTATTGAAGTTATCATCGGCACGGCCTGGACATGGCAACATTAGGAAGAAACCAATTCCTGGCGTTTCAAAATGTGCATCATTGATATCAGGGAAATTACCAGGTGCTACTAAGTTCGTTACAGAAAAAATAACAGGCTGAGTACCAGCACGATCTAGATGGCGGTGATAAACAGAGTTCTCACCAAAAATCAGACCATGATTCTCCAAAGCAGTAAATAACTGACGGCCCATTAACACACCACCATTACGGGCATGAACGCATAGAGAAATATAACTCGGCTCTAAAGGTGCAGGCTCGGGTTCTGGCTCAGCAATAACAGGCTCAATAATTTCATAAGGCTCTGGCTCAACAAATTCTGGTTCAACCTTCACTTCTGATTGCTTAACTTCAGGTACAGGTTGTGAAATTTCAGCTTGCGCAACCACCTCTTCTACCAATTCTTCATGGCGAGGCTCAACTTGTGGTTCAGTAGCCGTTACTGGCGTTTCAATCACTGGAGTTACCGCAGTCTCAACAACTGGCGTAATCATCTCTGCTGCAATAGGCTCAGCAACTGGAGTATGAACAACTGGCTCTGCGGTTATTGTAGGCTCTGGCACTGAAACTGGAGCTTCAATAGTTGGCTCTACTGCTTGTGCTTGTGCTTGTGCTTGTGCTTGTGCTTGTGCTTGTGCAGGCTCAGAAACAACCGTTTGTGCTACAGGCTCAACAATAGCTTGAGGTTGTACGGCCGCTTTCGCTTTAGGCTCATCAACCGCACTCATTTTAGGCAAATCATCATCAGCTGAAATAGGCGCAATATCCCCTAACAAAGGATCAGCTTCAGGCTTTGCACCAAAATGTAATTCTGGTTCTTTACGCTCAGCCTTTTTCGTTTTTGATTCTTTGACTACTGGCGTTTCTACACTCTCTTGAACCACTTTAGGT
Source organism: Photobacterium damselae subsp. damselae (assembly GCF_038086725.1). Classification (NCBI taxonomy): domain Bacteria; kingdom Pseudomonadati; phylum Pseudomonadota; class Gammaproteobacteria; order Vibrionales; family Vibrionaceae; genus Photobacterium; species Photobacterium damselae. The sequence continues at coordinate 915,124 of NZ_CP146970.1, read as the reverse complement.
GTTTCAACTTTAGGCTCAACAACAGACTCATTTAGCTTGCTCTGAGGCTTTTCACCAAATTTAGCGGGCTTTTCTTTTTTGCTGGTCCAAAGCCCATGTAGAAGAAGTGCTGCAATAATTAGCGCACCGAAAATTATAAGAACTAGACGCAATTCCTGCATACCGAATACTCTAAATTAACTCGTTATCCCTGACGGGGTTAATGATAGTAAAAAATCCTCTCGGCAAGCAAAAACGTACTGCCGATATTGTCTAACTGTTTAATGTACCAAATCTCAATTCACAATGAGAAGATGAATATCTATATTCGGTGAAGATATTTCAATTAGCTGACTTTTTGCTGTTTTTTTCATCAAGATTTTGAATTCAAATTCAATTATCTTAGTAAGACACCCTTTTTTCTATTTGATTCCATCCCACTGTCACCGTTAACATGCAAAAAATCCTCAATCAAGATCACACATTTGATGAGGTTCATAAAGGAGAAAGGTATGTCAACACAGCCAATAAAAAATACAACAAGTGGCGCAGGCTACTTTATGCGGGGATTATCCTTAGTAACTCAACCAGGAACTCGCCGTTTTGTTATTATTCCACTGCTTATCAATATCCTGCTATTTGGTAGTGCATTTGGATATGTATTTAGCAACCTTGGAGAGTGGATTCACCACTGGCTAAGTTACTTACCAAGTTGGCTCGACTGGTTATCTTATGTGTTATGGCCATTGATGGCGCTAGCAACATTAGTTATCTGCTCATACTTTTTTAGTACCATAGCAAACTGGATAGCCGCTCCATTTAATGGCTTATTGGCAGAATATCTAGAAGCCAAATTAACCGGACAACCAGCACCCGATGCAGGCTTTAGCGAAGTAATTAAAGATCTTCCTCGTATCATGGGTCGTGAATGGATCAAACTTAAGTATTATTTACCAAAAGCATTGGGTCTTTTGATCTTGATGTGGATCCCAGCAATTGGTCAAACGGTAGGTCCCATCTTATGGTTTTTATTTAGCGCTTGGATGATGACAATCCAATATGCTGACTACCCATTTGATAACCACAAAGTACCTTTTATCGATATGCGTGATGCTCTAAAACAAAAGCGCGGTCAAAGCATAAGTTTTGGCGCTCTTATCATGCTGTTTACTATGACACCAATTATCAACCTATTTGTTATGCCAATTGCAGTTTGTGGAGCAACGGCAATGTGGGTAGATAATTATCGCGATCAATATAGAAGATACTAATGGTCAGGGGTTCGATCTCGATTTAGCGTAAAGCACAGACAATCGAGCCCCTTTCGTCTTCTCGTCTTCTCGTCTTCTCGTCTTCTCGTCTTCTCGTCTTCTCGTCTTCTCGTCTTCTCGTCTTCTCGTCTTCTCGTCTTCTCGTCTTCTCGTCTTCTCGTCTTCTCGTCTTCTCGTCTTCTCGTCTTCTCGTCTTCTCGTCTTCTCAGACAATTATCTTTTATCCAATCCTTATAACAATAAGATATAACGATAAATTCCTTTGCATTGGCTATAACAAGTATATGCTTAATCTACTTAGTATTATTTATAGTCTTTATCGAGGGAATGACCATATGAGCAAGATTTATGAAGATAACTCGTTAACCATCGGCAACACCCCACTTGTGCGTTTAAATCGAGTCAGTAATGGCAAAGTATTGGCTAAGATAGAAGCACGCAATCCAAGCTTTAGCGTAAAATGTCGTATTGGCGCTAACATGATTTGGGATGCTGAACGTAAAGGCTTATTAAAAGAAGGGGTTGAATTGGTTGAGCCAACCAGTGGTAATACTGGTATCGCTCTTGCCTTTGTTGCTGCCGCTCGTGGTTACAAGCTCACTCTTACTATGCCAGAAAGTATGAGTCTTGAGCGTCGTAAGTTACTTAAAGCGTTAGGAGCAAACCTAGAGTTAACCGAAGCAGCCAAGGGTATGAAAGGAGCAATCGACAAAGCAGAAGAAATTGTTGCATCAAATCCAAACAAATACCTACTACTTCAACAATTCAATAATCCCGCCAACCCAGAAATCCATGAAAAAACCACAGGCCCTGAAATTTGGGATGCCACCGGTGGTGATATTGATGTCTTCGTCTCAGGAGTTGGAACGGGGGGTACCCTTACTGGTGTTAGCCGCTACATTAAACAACAAAAAGGTAAAGCCATTACAACCGTTGCCGTGGAACCTGCTGAATCGCCAGTTATCACTCAAACTCTTAATGGCGACACAGTACAACCTGCGCCACATAAGATTCAAGGTATTGGAGCGGGCTTTATTCCTGGTAACTTAGATTTAGATTTAATTGATGAAGTAGAACGCGTTTCATCCGATGATGCTATAGAAATGGCACAACGTTTAATGGCAGAAGAAGGAATATTGGCGGGAATTTCATCAGGTGCTGCTGTGGTTGCTGCAAATAATTTAGCTTCCCGCCCAGAATACGCAGACAAAAACATCGTTGTCATCCTCCCAAGTTCAGGTGAGCGTTACTTATCGACAGCCTTGTTTGCAGGTGTCTTCACAGAAAAAGAAACAAGACAGTGATCACATTTTAATATCTGCTATGTTAATTAACGTTTAAAAAAGTCCCTTTTGGGGGCTTTTTTATTGCAATTTACGTTGAGCTTTAATATAAAACCGACGCACTTTATTTTTCGCATCAAAATAAAGGGTCAAAAAAACGACACTGGATGCGAAACTTAGTCCAAAATAAAAAAGTCAGAAAAACTTGATATGGATTAAGGTCAACGTGCCGAACTGTTAGGTAGTTTAGATACCAATTTGAGCAAACTAAACTAAATGAGTTATGCTTAAGTTCAGTTACAAAATGATTAAATAAATACTATATATCGGGGTGAAATATGTATCAGAAGCAAGTAGAAATCACTGCACCAAACGGCCTACACACTCGTCCAGCTGCACAGTTCGTTAAAGATGCAAAAGCATTTGACGCAGACATCACTGTGACTTCAAACGGCAAGAGTGCAAGTGCTAAGAGCCTATTCAAACTACAAACTCTAGGCCTAGTTAAAGGTGCTGTAATTACTATCGCTGCTGAAGGCGCACAAGCTCAAGAAGCTGTTGAGAAGCTAGTTACTCTAACTGAACTGCACGAAGGCGCAGAAATCGCAATGTTCCGTGAAATCTAATTAAAGATTCTCACTGACTTTGTTTTCCAGTTTTTAGTTAATTTAAGGTAAGGCTATGATTTCAGGTATCCTGGCATCTCCGGGTATTGCTTTTGGTAAAGCACTACTACTGCAAGAAGAAGAGATCGTTCTCAATAAAAATCCGATTTCTGCTGACCAGATCGATAACGAAATTCAACGTTTCTTCGACGCTCGAAAAAAATCTGCAGACCAGCTAGAAGTAATCAAAGAAAAAGCACGTATCACTTTCGGTGAAGAGAAAGAAGCGATCTTTGAAGGTCACATCATGCTGCTTGAAGATGAAGAGCTTGAAGAAGAAATCATAGCCTTCATTAAAGATAACAAAGCATCTGCTGATCTAGCTATCTACTCTATCATTGAAGAGCAAGCAACTACGCTAGAATCACTAGATGACGAATACTTAAAAGAACGTGCATCAGATATCCGCGATATCGGTAGCCGTTTCGTTAAAAATGCTCTAGGTATCAATGTTGTAAACCTAAGTGCAATCAACGAAGAAGTTATTCTTGTTGCAAACGATCTGACTCCATCAGAGACAGCTCAGATCAACCTAGAATACGTACTAGGTTTCATTACTGATATTGGTGGTCGTACATCACACACCTCTATCATGGCTCGTTCTCTAGAAATTCCTGCAATCGTAGGTACGAACGACATTACAGCTCGTGTTAAGAATGGCGATATGCTAGTTCTTGATGCTATCAACAATCAGATCGTGATCAATCCATCTGAAGAAGAGCTAAACAAATTTAAAGCAATCCGTGAAGCACACCGTGCAGAGCAAGAAGAATTAGCGAAGCTAAAAGATCTTCCTGCAATTACTCTAGACGGTAAGCAAGTGGAAGTTTGCGGTAACATCGGTACAGTAAAAGACTGTGACGGCGTTAACCGTAACGGTGGTGAAGGTGTTGGTCTTTACCGTACTGAATTCCTATTCATGGATCGCGATGCACTTCCTACTGAAGAAGAGCAATACCAAGCTTATAAAGAAGTTGCAGAAGCAATGCACGGCGAGCCAGTGATCATCCGTACAATGGATATCGGTGGTGATAAAGATCTGCCATACATGGACCTACCAAAGGAAATGAACCCATTCCTTGGCTGGCGTGCAGTTCGTATTAGCCTAGACCGTCGTGAAATCCTTCGTGACCAGCTACGTGGTATCCTACGTGCATCAGCACACGGTAAACTACGCGTTATGTTCCCAATGATTATTTCTGTTGAAGAAATCCGTGAACTTAAAGCTGCAATTGAAGAATACAAAGCAGAACTTCGTGCAGAAGGTCACGCTTTTGACGAAAACATCGAGATCGGTGTTATGGTTGAAACTCCTGCTGCAGCTGCAATTGCACACCACTTAGCAAAAGAAGTTTCATTCTTTAGTATTGGTACCAACGACTTAACCCAGTATACTCTAGCAGTTGACCGTGGTAATGAGCTAATCTCTCATCTATATAACCCACTATCACCTGCAGTTCTTACTGTGATCAAGCAAGTAATCGATGCTTCTCACAAAGAAGGTAAGTGGACTGGTATGTGTGGTGAGCTTGCTGGTGACGAGCGTGCAACTCTACTTCTATTAGGTATGGGTCTGGACGAGTTCAGTATGAGTGCTATCTCTATCCCACGCATTAAGAAAGTTATCCGTAACGCTAACTTTGCTGATGTTAAAGCGATGGCTGAACAAGCTCTTGCAATGCCAACAGCGGCTGAAATTGAAGCCCACGTAGAAAAATTTATCGCAGAAAAGACCATCTGCTAATATAGCTGCAGATACAATAACAACGCTTAGGAGCAACGATATGGGTCTGTTTGACAAATTGAAGAAGCTAGTTTCTGACGACAGCAGCGAAGCTGGTGCAATCGAAATCATCGCACCTTTATCTGGTGAAATCGTTAATATCGAAGACGTGCCAGATGTAGTTTTCGCTGAGAAGATTGTTGGTGACGGTATTGCTATCAAGCCATCTGGCAACAAAATGGTAGCACCTGTTAACGGTACAATCGGTAAGATCTTCGAAACTAACCACGCTTTCTCTATTGAGTCTGAAGACGGCATCGAGCTTTTCGTTCACTTCGGTATCGATACAGTTGAGCTTAAAGGTGAAGGCTTCACTCGAATCGCTGAAGAAGGCCAAACTGTTAAAGTTGGCGATACTATCATCGAGTTCGATCTAGCTCTTCTAGAAGAAAAAGCTAAGTCTACTTTGACTCCAGTTGTTATCTCTAACATGGATGAGATCAAAGAGCTTAACAAGCTATCTGGCGCAGTAACTGTTGGTGAAACTCCAGTTCTACGCATCAAGAAGTAATAATTTTATTACCTCTTACAAAGCGCTACCTTCGGGTGGCGCTTTTTGTTTATAGAGCCAAAATTTAGGTAATAAAAAACGAGTACAGTCAATGCTAATACTCGTTTTCTCACTACCGCAAATGGCTCCTACTTATAATGCGTTTAACATCTCAACTGATGGAGCAAAGAAATAAGCGCCAGTTACTGCCTGAGAGAAGCGTAACATCTGGTCTGTTTTACCATCACGCTCACCATACATATTCTCAAGCATGGCATCAAAGTGATATTGACGCTGACAATAAGCAATAAACAGTAAGCCATGCTCACCACTTGCTATACCAAATGGTAAACTGTGGCGTAAAATCTTCAGGCCTTTCCCCTCTTCTTTAATATCAACGCGTCCTACGTGAGATGCAGCAGGAACATCATCTAGCTCAACCGAATCAGGTTTAGTACGACCAATCACCTTTTCTTGTGCTTTAACGCTAAGACGATGCCAAGCAGGAAGGTTATGGACGAAACGCTGAACCATCACATAACTGCCACCAGCAAACTCACCTTCTGGAATAATAGCAACGTTTTGGCGATCTTCTTGAGTTTGAGGGTTTTCTGTACCATCGACAAAATCGGTCATATCACGATGATCTAGATACTGGAAGCCATATGTTTCATCAAGAACTTCAACATCTTCTGCAATCAACTCAAGAAACTTACGACATGCATAGAAGTTTAGATCATGGCGATTAGAATGGATATGAAGCAAGATGTCACCGCCGGTTGCAGGAGCCGTTACTTCACCTTGACCAAACTGGCGAAACTCAGTCAATTCAGGAGGACAATTTTGCTCTAATGACTGCCAAAATGTTTTGCCAAAAGCTACACTTGCATGAATGTTTGCATCTTGCTGCTCTTGATTTAACTGAGCAAGTAGAGGGTGAATAGCTTGACACTGGCTAAGTACTTTAGCTCGATCGCCAGTTACATTCATCACAATGTAAAGTGCGAAACAACCACGATCTGGCACAATGGCTGGTTGAGAAATGGCCATAAAATTCTCCTGAGTTATCGTTAAAATAGGATAGTAACCTAGATAAAAACCAGTCTTAGATAAACTAACTCAATTATCCAAATTATTACTGTATATACCCAAGTGACTTCAAGATGTAGGATTCAGAGCGCTGTCACTGATTCAAGTTCAAGACAAACAATGCAGTGTAATAGCTCGCTATTTCCAAATTGTTTGGCGATGAAATTGTGTCTGTGACACGCTCCCAAAGGGCGAGTTAATTTGCTTCACATACTGCGTTAACGATTTTTAATTTAGAGCCACTAGATCTTCAAATCATTGCCTTGCCTGTAAACCAAATTATTCTCGCTGAACCTCGCATATTGAGGTTACTTGGGTATATACCCAAACAAGTTCAAAATGCAGACTTCATTAGCAAGATGAATGAATCGAGCACTTTAACATTACTTGGATATATTACGATTAAAAGTAAGGGATTAATTACTGGTTGATTATCAATTACCTGTCTTAAGTTGCAAGTAAAAAACCTGTCAAATGCCGTATCTTATAAAGAATTCGTGATTTCTTTGACCTAAAATGAAAAACGCCCCAATTTAGGGGCGCTTTAATGAATAGATAGGGAAGATTATTTGTTAGGCTGTCATCACTTCTACTTGAAGTTTAACTTGCTCATGTAAAGCATCATCGATACTTTCAAAAGAAGTCGGTCCATTTAAACCTGTCGATATGGTTGGGGAAATAATTGTACGCCAGCCACCATCATCGAGACGCTCACGTATTTTAAACGCAATCTTAACTTCATCAGCAGACACTTCTAGTAGCTCAGCGCTGCCCACAACGTCACGATACTCATTGGTGATACTATCAAAAATGACCGTTTCTTCTCCAGGAAGCAGTGACAACGATGTATTTACGGTTTGTTTTTTATGATCGCTTGTTGTCATCTCAAAATGCACATCTAGCAGCCAGTCAGCCATCGCTAATGGACTTAGAAATGCACTAAATAGTACGAGTCCTTTTCCCCAATCATTCATTTGCTTTACCTCTCGATAGGCTTGTCTGCAAATGTATTCTTAACTCTTGAACTACGATAAAGGTATAAGAGTAGCCATAGGGTCAATAATAGATTGATCCCAACGAGCCAGCTAAATGAACCTTGCGTTAAAACAAGATGATACAGTTGCAGTATAACGTCTGTTAGATACGTTGCTAGCAAGATAGTCCTACCATGCCGCCACAAATAATTTACTAATTTATTATTTTTATGCCGCTGACCCGACAACCACATCAAACCAATGGCTGGAAGACCAAACGCCAACCCAACATAAAGTGTTTCTCGAACGGGATAAATCAATTCCAGCAGTTGTGCGCCTTGATTGCGACTGACTCCTGCCATTATGAAAACGATCCACGCTTTTGCACTAAATGCGAGTGACAGCCATAACATTGTCGAAGGTTTTAACCCTCCATGCTTATCGTAAGCATCAATTGGATAAAGCAAACTATTCCCTCAAAAGTTTTGTTCTATCCCAAGCTATGGTGGCAATAATTTTAAATTCAAGTTTTCTTAATAATATGTTGTAGCCGTATGGCCTAATTGAACTCTAATCGATTATTCATCGTTCGCCATTAGGAAGGTGTAAATAATGTGCTTTACCGCACTATTTGGGTTTATAACTTGCTGTCTGGATCACGATTTTTGATCTAAAAAACACAAAAACAGCGTTTTTATTAACCGGATCACATTATCTATTAAATAAACATAAGCCGCATAAAACAAATAAAATATACATTTAAAATCAATAAATTAGAACAATTATACTGGTTATAAGCCTGCATAATATGCCAATTTACACATGTAGTAATATGATGAAATATTCTTACATAACGCGCTTTTCTCTAAATAATTGAGATTTTTACACTTCATCTCATCTATAGTAGATTGGTAGCCATATTTCTAACATAGTGAATTGATATGAAAGGGAAAAGACAACAGAACGTTTCACCCGAAACCCAAGCTGAAGCAATGCGTATTGCCAAAGGGACTCAAAAGCCGGGCCAAACTAAAGAACAAACTAAACTCATTGCTCAAGGGATCCAAAGTGGTATCGAGCTGTATAAAAAGCAGCAAAAAGCGAAATCACGTGAGCGAGATAAATTAAGGAAAAAACAGCAAAAAGAGAAAAATCAAACAGAGGATGTTGATACTGTTATTGAATATCAGATTGAATACCGTCAATCTTGGGTTCCATGGGGACTATTAGTGGTATCTTGGCTGGGCTTTATCTCTTATCTGTTTCTACATAACTAAAAAGGAACAATCATGAAAACATGGATTATTAGCACAATGGCTCTCTTATCTCTTTCTGGATGTGCAGAACCTGATAATCATCTCTATAGCGATCAGATTAATTATCCATGTAATGATAAGCCTAACTGTGTATCAAGTATCGATAAGCGCCCAGAGCACCATGTAACTCCTTTGTTATTAACCGATCAGGGACTATCTAATTGGCAATCAATTAAAGCAATCGCATTAACTTTACCTGGCAGTAAGCTCATTAAAGAGACCCCAAATTATCTGCATATAACCTGTTCTAGCCAGTTTTTTGGTTTTATCGATGATTTAGAGATCCAACAAAAAAATGATCATCTTGATGTACGTTCAGCATCACGAGTGGGCTATTTCGATTTTAACGTCAACCGTAATCGAATCGAACTTTTAGAACAAAAACTACTGAAGCAAGACTATATATACCCAAGTGACTGACACATACCAATGATAGTTTAGCTCGATAGAATAAATCGCCACAACCAATTGATAATAATTCTCACTTTCATGTAAGATAATAGACATAACTTTTATGATGGTAAGAATAATGGATAGAAAGTCGTTTACTATTTTTAGCTTGGTAGGATTTGCTGCAATGGTAGCGATTCAATTAGGAGAGATCTGGCTCACTCACCACAATATTGATGCTGTTTTCTTTATTGTTCAGTGGCTTCCTCTTTACCTCGCTTGGGGTGTAATGGTGGCTATCGCATTATTTTACCGAAAATCAGACCCAGAGCATAAACCGAACTGGCATATACAGCTATAAAAAAACCGCCTCACAAGGAGACGGCTTTATTGATTTTTGGCGATTAATCTATCTGCTTGTCTTTACTTAAAGAAAGTAACCAAATGCAAATAGCAGCAACAGCAGCAAAACCGGATAAAATAATAACTGGCATTGCTGCGTAGCCTAAGATATGCCAAATCACAGATTCAAGTGTACTCATACCTTATTCTCCTGTTATTGCCAGCCTTCAACATTTTTCATATCAGGTAATTTATGAGCAATACCCTTATGGCAATCAACACAAGTCTTGTCACCAGAAGCTAAGGCTGTTGAATGCAGATTAGCACTACGAGGTGCTTGCTCAGAGAAATCCATATAATTAAATTCATGACAATTACGACACTCTTGCGAATTATTGTCTTTCATTCGTTTCCATTCACGTTCCGCTAAATGTGCCCGTCGAGCCTGGAATTTCTCATCCGTATCGATTGTCCCCATCATATGAGCCACAATTTCTTTTGATGCCTGAACCTTACGTACTATCTTATCGGTCCAATTATGTGGTACATGACAGTCAGAACAAATCGCACGCACACCAGAGCGGTTAGAATAGTGAATAGTTGATTTAATCTCTTTAACTATAGGAGCATGGCAACCAGAGCAAAATTCCTCGGTATTTGTCACTTCCATACCCGTATTGAAAGCGCCCCAAAATAGCAAACCGCCCATAAATCCCATAAACAGTACGATGCCAACAGCGACTTTACTTGGTGACTTTAAACGCCGCCAAAATGTCTTCAATAATTTCATTGCCAGCCCCTTGTTTAATGAGATTCTTGCAGTGCTTCAACACGCTTAAACTGATTACCAACAAGTGGTTTCGCATCAACTTGTGGTACGTGACACTGCTGACAGAAATAACGACTTGGAGACACATCAGACAAGACTTGACCTTGGCGAGGTGACACGTAGTGAGTCACACTAATTTTGGTCGCCCCCATCTCTTTAGCATTTTTCCAACTGTGGCACGCTAAGCATTTATTGGCATTTAAATCGACTTCATAATTACGAATTGTGTGTGGAATCAATGGTGGTTGATACACATAATCACTATCAATTAACGGTTGCTGCTTTGGCACGTGCTTCATAGGATCTGCAGGTCGAGATACACTTAATTCAGTATCACCGCGAAGTGAAGCAAGTCCTCCAACACCACCTGCATAATGTTTCTCTAATTTTGCTACCGCTTGCTCAGTTGGATTGGTTGGCTCTTCTGCACTTTGAACGGCTCCTGCCAGCAGTAATCCAGAAGCAACGATGGCCATTAATAATCGTTTCATGATTCTCTCCGCCTTAGTTGGCTAATTCCTAATTCTGTTAAATGCGACGCCGCAACGCCGCTTTTAATCCCTTATGCTTTACGAATTTGAACTGGGCACTTCTTGAAGTCCGTCTGCTTGGAGAGCGGATCGGTCGCATCAAGAATCAACTTGTTCACTAAAATTCGAGCATCAAAGAATGGAATGAAGACCAATCCAACGGGAGGACGGTTACGACCACGAGTTTCTACTCGACAATTAATCTCACCACGACGAGAAGCAACAATCACTTCATCACCACGACGTAAACCACGATTTTTTGCATCATCTGGATGAATAAAGCAAACCGCATCAGGCACCGCTTTATACAATTCAGGAACTCGACGAGTCATTGTTCCTGTATGCCAATGTTCAAGTACTCGGCCGGTACACAACCACATGTCGTACTCTTTATCTGGTGTTTCAGGTGCTGATTCAAATGGTGCAAAAATGATATTGGCTTTACCATCTGGCTTACCATAGAAGTAAAACTCACTACCTTCTGGTACATAAGGATCCGAACCTTCAGCAAAACGCCACTTAGTCTCTTTGCCATTGACAACAGGCCAACGTAAACCTCGAACATGATGATATGTATCATACGGGGCTAAATCGTGACCATGTCCACGACCAAATGATGCATACTCTTCAAATAAGCCTTTTTGTACATAGAAACCTTGGGCTTGAGCGTCATCATTAAGCTCTTGAGCTTCAGCTAGTGGGAACTTATCCACTTGACCATTTTTAAATAAGACCTCATACATAGTCTTACCACGGTATTCAGGCATCTGAGCGATAAGGTCATCACCCCATACTTCTTCAACTTTAAAGCGCTTAGAAAATTCCATGATCTGCCATAGATCGGATTTAGCTTCTGCTGGCGCTTTAACTTGCTGATACCAAACCTGAGTACGACGTTCTGCGTTACCGTATGCGCCTTCTTTCTCAACCCACATCGCAGTTGGCAAAATAAGGTCTGCCGCTTGTGCCGTTACCGTTGGATACGGATCTGAACAGACAATAAAGTTATCAGGGTTGCGGTAACCTGGTAGACGTTCTTCATTAATATTTGGACCCGCCTGCATATTGTTATTACACATCACCCAGTATGCGTTCAGCTTGCCATCTTTTAGCATGCGATCTTGCAATACAGCGTGGTAACCAGGTTTTGGTGGAATAGTACCTTCTGGCAATTTCCAAATTTTCTCAGCAATCGCGCGATGCTTTGGATTTGCAACCACCATATCAGCAGGTAAGCGGTGGGCAAATGTTCCCACTTCGCGAGCAGTACCACACGCAGACGGCTGACCTGTTAATGAGAATGGGCTATTACCTGGTTGAGCAATTTTACCCGTTAATAGGTGAAGGTTATAAATCAGGCTCTGCATCCAAACGCCACGAGTGTGCTGGTTAACCCCCATGGTCCAAAGTGACATCACTTTCGTTTTTGGATCTGCATACATTTTTGCCATCGTCAGGAGCTTTTCAGGCTCAACACCCGACATTTCCGACGCTTTTTCCAATGTGTATTCAGCAACAGAGGCTTTATACTCATCAAACGTCATGGCAAACATTTCACCCGAGTTTGGATTTTTAGCTTTTTTCTGTAGTGGATTATCATCACGTAAACCGTAACCGATATCCGTTTGTGCGCGCTTAAAGTGGGTATGCTTATTAACAAAGTCCCAATTTACTGCATCATTTTGAATAATGTAATTAGCAATGTAGTTAGCAATTGCAAGGTCGGTTTGCGGCTCGAAGATCATGCTATTATCTGCTAACTCAAATGAGCGATGATAATACGTAGACAGCACATTGACCTTAACATGTGGATTACTCAAACGGCGATCGGTAATGCGAGTCCATAGAACAGGGTGCATTTCAGCCATGTTTGAACCCCAAAGCACAAATGCGTCGGCATGTTCAAAGTCGTCATAACACCCCATAGGTTCATCGATACCAAAGGTACGCATAAAGCCAACAACCGCTGATGCCATACAGTGACGAGCATTAGGGTCGATGTTGTTAGAGCGGAAACCTGCTTTCATCATTTTAGATGCAGCATAACCTTCCATTACCGTCCATTGGCCCGAGCCAAACATACCAACACCTGATGGGCCTTGTTTTTGTAGTGCTTGCTTCCACTTCTCAGCCATTACATCAAATGCGTGATCCCAAGAAACTGCTGTAAACTCACCTTCTTTGTCGTATTGACCATTTTTCATACGTAGCATCGGCGTTTGTAAGCGATCGTTGCCATACATGATTTTTGATAAGAAGTAGCCTTTAATACAGTTTAAGCCTTTGTTCACTGGAGCTTCAGGGTCGCCTTGAGTTGCTACAACACGGCCATTTTGGGTGCCAACAAGAACAGAACAACCTGTACCACAAAAACGACAAGGCGCTTTATCCCATTTAATTTTGGTTTCATCTGAACTTACGATTAAGTTCGTTGCAGATGTTGGCAGAGAGATCCCCGCCACAGCAGCTGCGGAAGCTGCAGCATTCGCTTTCACAAATGCTCGTCTTGTCATCTTCATGCGTTGTCCTCAGATTGCGTCTCAAAGTGCTCAATTTGGTGATACACCAAAAACGTTGCTAACACGTGGTCTAAATTATTAATTTTATCGATTGTGTCAGTCACATAGCCTTGATTCTCTGTTTCAAGGACTACCACGACCTTTCCTTCTACACTGTCGCCATATATTTCAGTATTTGGCAGCTGTAAGATTTGCTCTTTAACTTGTGGCAAATATTCCGGATTAACATGCACGACTAAACTGGAAATATGAACTTCTTGTACAGCCATGCTTACTCCTTCGATTGATGGGCTGTTAATGTAATGGCACTAACGGGACAAGTTGATAAACACGCCCCACACCCAGTACATTTATCAGTATCAAGTTGAGGAACCGCACAGCTCCCAACTTGAAGTTGAAATGAAATTGCCTGAGTCTCACACATATCACCACAGCTTCTGCATTCAACATTATGGAGAGCGATACAATTGGTCTGAATGTCAATTCTGTTACGCCATGGTGATTGTTTCTGCTCTAAAAAAAGCGATTCAGGGCAAGCATCTGCACATTGATAACAAAATGTGCATTCACCTTCTCCCTGCTGAAAATTCACTTCGGGGAACCCTCCATCCCCGACTGCGATAATCTGTGTTTCACAAGCTGTTATGCATTTTTTACAGCGTGTACAGCGATCAACAAATTCATCTTCAGCAATACTCCACGGAAGCCTTGTCCACTCTCTAACTTGTCGCCGTGAAAATAAATTTCGTCTTGATTTATCAAACATCACTCAATATTTTTATGAATAGATATGAACAAATGGTAGTAGGCTTTATAAGGAAGTCACAAAAAACTCCTCAAAAAACGTCACAGAGCTATTCATAAAACTTCATTTTTTGTTATGAGTAGTCTAATTATTGAAATAAATGCTTAAATACCCCCTAAGAGGTAATTACGGGGTAGAATTGCGATAGATCAACAAATCTTACTAAGAAAGCGCTCAATATTTGCGCCCCTCACCCTTTTGTTGCAGCCAAATAAAGATAGGACTGAAATAACGTGCCGAGCAGACCATTTAAACCAGTAACCACTACAATAGCTCGAGCTATGCTCTGTATTTTGCTGTTATCGGTCATCACAACCAGTTTTGCTTTATTAACTTTAGCATCCAGTTTAAATGATGCAGAGGCAGTGAACGTATCTGGTTCGCTGCGCATGCAAAGTTATCGTTTGGCTTATGACATTCAGACGCATTCAGAACAACTTCCTCGCCATATCACTCAATTTGAAAATTCGCTATTTTCCGAACCGATGGCTGAGCTCGACTCTCTAATAGTGCCAAGGCGGATCAAGTTGCATTACTATAGCTTGATAGACAGATGGCATGAGCTCAAACCAGATTCCTTAGCAAAACAGCAGAAGTACCTGACAAATGTTGCTGACTTTGTGACTCGTATTGATAAGTTTGTGTTTGAACTACAAGAATTTTCTATCACAAAACTGCGTATGCTTGCGGTATTAGGAGGGATGGGATTAACCCTTATTCTTTGTGTTGCCCTTTTTGTGATTCATTTTACTCAGCGCCAAGTTGTTACACCGCTAAACCGTCTTGTTAGTGCCAGTAAACGAATAAAACAAGGTGAATTTGATCTTCATTTAGCAATAACCAATAACAACGAGTTAGGCCTTCTTACCAATACTTTTAATACGATGGCATCTGAACTGGGTAAGCTCTATCACGGGTTAGAGCAAAAGGTGAATGAGAAAACCCATCGATTACGGCATGCTAATGATTCATTACAAATTCTATATCAATGCTCTCAAGAACTATCTGTAAGTAGACTCAGCGAAGAAAATTTTCATTCCATGCTCAATACATTAGTAGCATTAGAAGGTCTAACCGCAGTAAAGCTCAGTATTAGTGAAAGTAATGGTCATCAATATGAGATCGACTCCGGAGTTGTCGATATTCACCGCTCTTGGCACTATCAAGATTTGGCTATTGATGGCGAAGTATTAGGACAATTATGGTGGCAATATTCACTGCCATGCCCCGATCAAGCACTGATCGATAATATTGCGCGAATTCTTGCTCGTGGTATTTACTATAACCGAGCTCAAAAACAGACCGAGCAACTACTAATTATGGAAGAGCGCGCAACCATTGCTAGAGAACTTCATGACTCTTTAGCGCAATCGCTCTCTTATCTTAAAATACAGCTAACATTACTTAAAAGGCAGATAAATAAAGATAATTCTCAGCAAGCAAAAGAAGTTCTCGCTGATATTGAACAGGGATTGTCAGGAGCATACACTCAACTTAGAGAGCTATTAAGCACATTCCGATTAACCGTTGCAGAAGCAGATTTTGCCCAAGCTTTAACAACCATGATTGAACCATTAGAAGAGCAAACCAATGCCGTGATTGTGGTCGATAATCAACTCTCATCACTGCATTTACAAGCCCATCATCAAATTCATCTTTTGCAAGTCATACGAGAAGCACTACTTAATGCTATCAAACATGCCAATGCGGATGAGATCTTAATTCGATGTTTACAACAAGACGACAAAATTGCCATTTCAATTAAAGATGATGGTGATGGTTTTGATCCTAGAAATCCAAAGCTTAACCACTACGGTTTAGCCATTATGAATGAGCGGGCAGCTCGGTTACATGGGCAGTTAGAGATCCATACTCAACCGCAAAAAGGCTGCGAAATTGAGCTAACATTTTTATTACCAAAGGAAGACCAAAATGAGTAATTGGCAAATTATCATTGTGGATGATCACCCACTTATGCGTAGAGGTATCAATCAGTTACTTAGTTTTGAGCCTGAGTTCAATGTGATCGGAGAAGCCAGTAACGGAGTCGATGCGGTTGCTTTAGCATTGGAGACTAATCCAGATCTGATTCTGCTCGATCTTAATATGAAAGGGATGTCAGGTTTAGATACCCTAACAGCCATGCGCAATGAAGGGATCAGCTCCACCATTGTTGTCTTAACCGTTTCAGACAGTAGAGCTGATATTAAAGCCCTTGTTGCCGCTGGAGCTGATGGCTATTTACTAAAAGATACCGAACCCGATGAACTGATCGCTCTTCTTCACCAAGCTCTTGCAGGAGGAGAAGCATACAGTTCTATTGTAAAAGAGTATTTAAGTGATGACTTAACACAAGACTCACTACTGAGCACACTGACCGATCGTGAACTGCAAATTTTACAAGAAGTGGCGAAAGGTCACCGCAATAAACAAATTGCCGACACGCTGTTTATCTCAGAATCAACCGTGAAAGTTCATATGAAAAGCTTGCTGAAAAAACTGCAAGTGAAATCAAGAACCGCAGCCACTGTTTTGTATCTAGAATCACTAGGTCAGTAACGATAAAACACAAAAAAAACCGCTGTCATTCCTAGTATTGGCAGCGGTTTGCTCTTATTGAGATTGGTCTAATCTCACTGCATCAATTCAAGGCTATAATCAGATCCTTTTCACGACTTTCGACCCAAGAAACATCAAATGGTCCCCAATCACTCAACTTATAATAACCATCATTATGGCGACGACCATCTTGAATGAATGTGAGCTCAATTCCTAAACCAGGTAGCGCTTTCAGTACATCTTGAATGGTACGACGCGGCCAACCCGTTTGTTCAATTAAACGAGGAACATTAGGGCGTTCCAAATGCTCGACCAATAGCGCTAAATATAAACGACGCGCAAAAACAGGATTCAATTCCATTGAGACCTCCATACTATACTGAGGTCTATTATTCTCTGTTCCACGCAAATCATGTTGCGTTTGATCAATTAGGCACACGGTTTAATAACGACCACAGTTTAATTTCTCGATCCTGATCTCATTTTTTATTTCAAATAAATTTGAATGCGTTAACTTTTGTAATTTTCTTACTTAAAACTCGCTGGCACAGAATCGAAACTAGACAGAGTCCTACTAACGCAGGTAGAGTTTCTCTATTAACTCAAATAAATACCTCAATGGCTTACAAGGTAACGCATTCGAATTGAATTCATACCTTCCATTAGAGTAGAACAATACAGAGGAAGACTCAGCATGACAGAACCAACTATCGCTTACGGCATTAAAAACTGCGATACCATCAAAAAAATGAAGAAATGGTTAGACGCCGAGAATATCCCTTATACATTCCACGATTATCGCATTGATGGCATCAATAAAGAGATGTTGGAGACTTTTATTGCCGCATTAGGCTGGGAGAGCTTAATCAATAAACGTGGTACCACTTATCGTCAATTGACTGATGAGCAAAAAGCAGGGCTAGACCAAGCCTCTGCGATTGAGATCATGTTAGCTAATCCAGCCATCATTAAGCGTCCGGTATTACTGCATAATCACGCTTATCATTTGGGCTTTAAACCTGAACAATACCAAGCTATTTTTACTCAACAATAAGGATTCAAGGATGTCAGATAGTCCTGTTATTTCGCTGGCTAAGGATTTGCTCAGCCGCCGCTCCGTCACTCCTGAAGATGCAGGTTGCCAAGATGTAATGATAGAACGTTTACGCCAACTTGGTTTTTGTATTGAAACCATGGTATTTGACGATACCACTAACTTATGGGCTCGCCGAGGCACTCAAGCTCCTCTGTTTGTTTTTGCTGGCCATACCGATGTAGTCCCATCAGGCCCAATAGAGCAATGGCATACTCCTCCTTTTGAGCCCACCATTAAAGATGGCATGCTATATGGGCGAGGAGCTGCCGATATGAAAGGTTCCTTAGCCTGCATGATTGTCGCTATTGAACGTTTTATTGCAGAAAACCCGGATCATCAAGGATCTATCGGTCTTCTTATCACTTCCGATGAAGAAGGGCCATTTATTAACGGGACAACACGTGTGGTTGATACGCTCGAAGCACGTAATGAAAAAATTGATCTCTGCATTGTTGGCGAACCATCCTCAACGCTTGTTGTGGGTGATGTGGTCAAAAATGGACGTCGTGGATCCATTACCGGCGATCTAACCGTAAAAGGGATCCAAGGCCATGTTGCCTACCCTCATCTTGCAGATAATCCCGTTCATCGAGCTCTGCCTGCACTGGCTGAATTAGCGGCAAAAACATGGGATAACGGCAATGACTATTTTCCGCCGACCAGCTTTCAGATCCCCAATATCAACTCAGGTACAGGAGCATCAAATGTCGTTCCTGGAGAGTGTCAGGTTCAATTTAACTTCCGTTTTAGTACCGAATTAACCGATGAAGCGATCAAAGCTCAAGTTCATGAGATTTTAGATCAACATCAGCTCGACTATCACTTAAACTGGACTTTAAGCGGTCATCCATTCTTAACCGAAAAAGGAACACTCGTTGATGCTGTGGTGGCCGCGATTGAAGAAGTCGCTCATATCACCCCCGAGCTTTCAACCAGTGGTGGCACTTCAGATGGTCGATTTATCGCACGTACAGGAGCTCAAGTGATCGAACTGGGGCCAGTTAATGCGACAATTCATAAAGTTAACGAATGTGTCAAAATAGAAGACCTTGAACTGCTTACTGACATGTATCAAAAAGTGCTTGAAAAAACATTAGCTTAACCTGAATTATTCTCGCGAAAATAAAGGCTTATTGCTATGCTGATAAACAAATGATGAAGCTAACTAGATAGAGGTGCAAATGGAGTGGCTCTTTAATCCGTGGGTAATATCGTTAATTATCGTAGCAGTGATTGCCAGCAATATTGCGGCTCTAAAATACACCGCCCATATGAAGTTTGGTCAGAAAGAGAAAATTGACTATCTCCGAGAAAAACAGCAGCGTGAAGCCGCATTAAAAGCAGAGCAAGAAAAAGAACGCGCGAATTCAGAACAAGATCCAAAATAAAAAAACGGCTGAAGCATCACACTTCAGCCGTTTTTCAATAGAGACAGATTAAGCTCGACTTAAATAGTCCGCAACGCCCACCCATTTATAACTGGTTAACTCTTCTAAGCCCATTGGCCCGCGAGCGTGCAACTTCTGAGTAGATACCGCAACTTCAGCACCTAAGCCAAATTGTGCACCATCTGTAAAACGAGTTGATGCATTGACATATACCGCTGCAGAGCCTGCCGCATTAACGAAACGTTCAGCAGCCATCAAATCATTTGTTAGAATCGAATCTGAGTGGCTCGCATTATGTTCGCGCATATGCAGAATAGCTTCATTAACATCAGCTACCACCTTGATACCAAGTGTATAGCTGAGCCATTCAGTATCAAAATCACCGTCTTGAACTAAGCGTAGTGATGAGGCTTTACCCTCCAATAGTGCAAATGCCGCTTCATCGGCAACTAAGGTCACTTTGCCAGCATTCATACGCTCAACCAAACGAGGTAAGAAAGCTTCCGCAATTTTCTCATGTACAAGTAGTGTATCCAATGCATTACATGCAGACGGACGTTGCACTTTAGCATTTGCAACCACATCCAGTGAGCGAGTAAGATCTGCACTGGCATCAACAAACATATGGCTAATACCAAATCCACCAATAATCACAGGAATGGTACTGTTTTCCTTACACATTTTATGTAAGCCTGCACCACCGCGAGGAATAATCATATCGACGTATTGATCTAAGCGCAGTAACTGAGACACATATTCACGGTCAGGTTGTTCAATATATTGAACCGAAGCCGCTGGAAGTCCTGCTTTATCTAATGCAGATTGAATGACTTTAACCAGTTCCATATTCGAATAGAATGTTTCACGACCACCACGCAAAATACTTGCATTACCTGTTTTTAGACATAAGGCCGCAATATCGATGGTTACATTTGGTCGCGCCTCATAAATAACACCAATAACGCCAAGTGGTACACGACGACGGCTCAAACGCATACCATTTTCCAGTACTCGGCAATCAATTTCAGAGCCAACGGGATCGTTTAGTTTAATGACATTACGAACATCATTAGCAATACCGACCAAACGATCTTTCGTGAGTAAAAGACGATCGATAAGTGCATCGCTCATGCCAGATTCACGCGCAGCTGTAATGTCTTTTTCATTTGCAGCTAAAATGGTTGCTTCTTGTGCTTCCAACTCGTCTGCAATAATCGCTAGTGCTTGATTTTTCTGTGCTGTGGCAACGGTTGCCAGTTCAAAAGCCGCTTGTTGTGCAGCTTGACCCATTAATTCTAAATTCACGTCCAACTTCCCCTGCTGTATTCTTGTTATCTCTTCTGCCATTGTCGGTTATTCACCACAGAAAAGATATGCAATATATTGATTAATTATGCTTAGATCACAACCAAATCGTCACGATGAATCGCAACATGACCATATTCATAACCAAGAATTTGATGGATATCATGACTGTGTTTTCCGGCAATTTTTAACATGTCAGTACTGGAATAACGACTGATACCACGAGCCAGTAATACGCCATCTTTATTGAAGATACGGACAACTTCACCTCGTTCAAACTCACCTTTAACGCCAGTGATCCCTTTTGGTAATAGGCTACTACCACGTTCTTGAACAGCAACAACCGCACCATCGTCAATCATGATGTCACCCGCTGGAGGAGGACCTGCTAAAATCCAGCGTTTACGACTCTCAAGTGGACACTCAAGAGGTAAGAAACGAGTACCAACGGATTCGCCACGAGCTAAATCAATGATTACATCAGGTCGGCTTCCCGCTGCAATAACCACTTCAATTCCTGCACGACGAGCAACATCTGCTGCTTGAAGTTTTGTAGCCATACCACCAGTACCAAGGCCACCGACACTGCCACCAGCAATGTTACGTAGTGTCTCATCAATAGTATGAACTTCACGAATAAGCTCAGCATCAGGGTTACTGCGAGGGTCTGCCGTAAATAAGCCAGGTTGATCGGTCAATAATAAGAGTTTATCAGCTCCGGCTAAAATACCGACTAATGCAGATAAGTTATCATTATCACCAACTTTAATTTCAGTCGTTGCTACTGCGTCATTTTCATTTACAACAGGGATAATGCCATTATCAAGAAGCGCAACTAACATATCGCGCGCATTTAAAAAACGCTCACGATCGTTTAAATCAGCACGAGTTAACAACATTTGACCAATATTAAAACCGTAAATGCCAAATAAGCTCTGCCACTCTTGGATCAAACAACTTTGACCAACAGCTGCTAGTAACTGCTTACTTGCCATGGTTTTGGGCAGTTCGGGGTAACCTAAATGTTCACGGCCTGCTGCAATTGCACCTGAAGTTACCACAATAACTTTGTGACCTTCGTGACGAAGCATTGCACATTGACGCACTAGCTCAACCATGTGGGCACGGTTTAGCTTTAGAGTACCACCAGTTAGAACACTGGTACCTAGCTTAACAACCACGGTGTGCTTAACATCAGCACCGTTTTTTGTATTCGCTGTAAGTGTTTTAGATTCTGCCATTGGTTTTAAAAATAGGATGAATAATAAGAGTACCTTCCTTTTATCAATACCACGCAAAAAGCACAAGAAAAAAGCGAATTGAACAGCGTGAATTCATACTTAAAACAGCTGTTGATGGTTTTTAGAACAAAAAAGTGCCCATCTCATCTATTTAGATAGAAAAAATGGACACTCTCTATTGGAAAAATATTTTATCGTAGCGAAAAAAAGAAGTGATTTTAGCGCTCTAATTGAGGTTCAGATAAGTCTTTGCTTGGTGTTAACTCTAACTCGCTTTCATCAATCACAAACTGACATAGCTTCGGATAGAAATCGTTTAATGTTTCCATAACCGCATCTTTATGTTTTGCTGGTAACTTATCTTCACTCCAGTCACCATTAACATCATAGCGGCCAAAAAAATAGCGATAACTAAAACCACGCTCAGTTGGTGTTAATTCCATCCACCAGCCCCAAAACTCTCGCTTCTCAGGGTCTTTATTGGCATTAATACAACTGGCTAAACAGTCAAAGAAAAACAGCTCTGTACTGGTCTGTTCTTGACGTAAATATGGACCGATAGCGGTTAATTTTGTGACTAATCGGCCATAAGGGGGAAATGTTGCTGTTGTCATAGTCTACCCATCCATAGTTTGATTATACAGCTAATCATCCATTAGCTAACTATCTAATAATTATGGACAAGTCTCTTTGGATAAACAAAAGTAAAGCCAGTATAAAGTAAAAAAAAGCGCTAACCATCACAAGTTAACGCTTTAAATTTCAGCAAGTTGCTATTAATCTGCTAATACTTTTTCGTTTAACCACTCAACCACCATAGTCATGGCACGATGATAACCATCATGAAGCGGCTTCTCTGGTAAGGTCACCGCTTTACCACGATAACTCGACATCGCAATCAGCTGATTATCCGATTCAGGACAAACAGGGTCATTTTTTAAACTCAAACCAAGCATAGGAATACCTACTGGGCGTCGACCAACAATACCTTGATTTTTTAATGACCAAGCAGGTAAATGAGATAATAACGCGGTTTTTGATACCCCATTTTTGCCCAAACGAGATGCTAAAACATCCAAATACATACGTGGAATTTGATCAAGCATCTTAGGTTGAGTAAAGAAGCTATGAATAATACCGCCTAAACTAATGCAGGTTTTCAATCGAGCTGACTCAAGAAATCCCAATCGAATAGCTGCATTACCACCAAAGCGTAGACCTAACATCGCCACTTTATGATGATCTACCCAAGGGACATCACGCAGTTGCTGTAGTAAGGCTTGGTGCAATCGGCTGGTATCTTCAGTCAAACTCCAACGGGCACTGTAACCCACCGATGGCATATCAAGAGTGACCATAGCAAAACCAGCAGGACCTAAATAATCCGTGTATAAACGCCATAGATCGCACTGCATAGTATCTAAGCCACCGCTCACAATAACGGTCGGAAGCAGCTTATCGGTCCGAGGGAGGTGAATAAACGCTTGGAACGTTTTACCCTCATATTTTACATCTATTGTGCGCATATCATGAGGACGTAACTCAATCGCTTCTTTATAACTTTGATTGGCGTGTAATTCTGCTTGAGCCGCTAATTCGTCCCCTTTGATATGAGGATAAGCTGCAATGCTGTAATGGATACTGGATTTAAACATCAGTTCAGCAGCAGTTTCTTTATTACCTTGTGATGCTTGGTAACGAGCTTGCTTGTGATAGCGCCCTGCTATTTGCGACCACTCATAGTTCCAGTTACCAGGGCGATAACCAATCACGGTATCAAGAAGTGCATCATCGGTACGAGGAGCCTCTGTTGAAGCGATACGAGCCAAGACTTCTTCAAGCACAATAGGGTCAACCCCTTGCCAGATCCATTGTGGACGACGCAAAACTCGATACCATCCCGTTTCACTATCGCCATCAATTGCGTTATGCACCGCTGTATCACTATGAGCAATTTTCACTAAATTTGATGTTTCTTTAATATTAGCTCTTGGTGCAAATAGTTTTTCAGACAGATTGGTCTTTGAAGATTCAGCCATAATAACTTCCCTAGCCGTTCAAGGGCATCACACTGCAACTTAGTTACAGTCGCCAAGAAAAAAGTATCTCAATGTAATACAGACAAACAGTAACATACTGTTTCATTAGTTATTACATATGATAATTTGAATTACAGATACTATAACAAGGCTAGTATGGGTTTGCTGTTAAATCATAAAAAAAGACGCTCAAAATAGAGCGCCTTTTAGTCAATCTTAGTTTACTGGATTTAGTAAACTACTTCTTATCGATGATCTTAACGTTTAGCGATAGGATCAACAAATGTTACTGCCATATCCCAAGGTTGTTCAATCCAAGTATCTTGCGGAATATCAACAACAAAATCATCGACAAGGTGCTTACCTGCAGGTTTTGCACATACAGTTACAAACTTACCACGAGGGTACATTTCGCGGATTTTCTCAGCAGTACCGCCAGTATCAACCAAGTCATCAATGATAATGAAACCTTCACCATCACCATCAGCTTGCTTAAGAACACGCATATCACGTTGGTGATCATGGTCGTAGCTAGAAATACACACGGTATCGACATGACGAAGGCCTAACTCACGAGCCAAAATCGCTGCAGGTACTAAACCGCCACGGCTTACTGCAATAATACCTTTCCACTGATCGGCAGGTAGCAATTTCTCTGCTAACTGGCGAGTGTACATCTGCATGTTATCCCAAGTGATGACGAACTTCTGAGTCATAATCCAAAGAACCTCTGTTCTGATAAAACTGTAAAAATATAGAGGCTAAACAGAAACTATCTAGCCAAACTGAAACTTATAGAAAAATGATTTTAGCTAAGAACAGACCTGCAATGACCCAAACACTGACATTGATATCACGCCCTTTCCCGCTCATCACTTTTACTGCAGCGTAAGTAATAAAACCAAGACCAATACCTTCTGCAATTGAGTAGGTTAAAGGCATTAATAAACACACTACAACAACAGGTGCTGCCTCGGTAAGATCACGCCAATCTACGCTCACCAACCCAGACATCATTAAAATTGCCACATAGAATAATGCACCAGCGGTTGCATAAGCAGGAACCATCCCGGCAAGTGGCGCAAAAAATAAAGCCAACAGGAATAATACACCGACTGTGACAGCAGTAAGACCTGTACGTCCTCCAACTGCTACACCCGACACACTTTCAACAAAAGAGGTGGTATTGGATGTACCTAATAACGCACCAATCGATGTTGCTGTACTATCAGCTAATAATGCACGACTTAAACGTGGCAGTTTGCCATCTTTATCCATCAGATTTGCTTTTGTTGCTACACCAACTAATGTGCCTGCAGTATCAAACAAATCAACAAATAAGAAAGCAAATACAACAGAAATCAGGCCCACTTCCATTGCGCCTGAAAAATCTAACTGCATAAAGGTTGGTGCAAGACTTGGTGGCATAGAAACAACACCGTTATAGGTCACTTCACCAAAAATAATGCTAATGCCAGTAACAACCAAAATAGCGATTAATACTGCAGCTTTATAACCACGATGAACCAAAGCGATCGTTAAGAAAAAACCTAAAGCTGCCATAACAGCTGGGAAACTGGTTAGATCGCCTGCACTCACTAACGTTGCAGGATTATCAACAACGATACCCGAACTTTGCAGGGCAATAAAAGCAAGGAATAAACCTATACCTGCCGATATCCCGATCCGCAAAGAATGAGGGATGGCATTAATTATCCATTCACGAACTTTAAGCAAACTCAGGGCGATAAAACATAAGCCAGATAAGAAAACCGCAGCTAATGCAACTTGCCAAGTATAGCCCATACCAAGTACAACGCTGTAAGTGAAAAAGGCATTAAGACCCATACCTGGCGCTTGAGCCACCGGATAATTTGCAATAAAGCCCATCACAAAACAGCCAATCATGGCAGCAAGACAGGTCGCAACAAACACTGCGCCCTTATCCATACCGGTATTGGCCAGCATTGTTGGGTTCACAAAAATAATATAAGCCATGGTGAGGAACGTTGTTACCCCAGCTAGCACCTCAGTACGAACATTCGTACCGTTTTCCTTTAACTTAAACAGTTTTTCGAACATGCAACTCGGTTCCTTGGAGATTTATGCATAAAAGTAAAATAAAAATAGAAAACGTTTGCGCAGCCTATTTTTGGGGTGGGATTATAGTCGCAGAAGTGATGGATTTCCACTATTTACCCTGACAATTGCCAAAAAACTAATAGATTAGAGTTCTATTTATGTTCAACAAAAATTTCAAGATAAAAAGACCTTTAAAAGCAATAAGATAAATAAAATAGGTGTGATTATTTTTTCAACAACCAAAAAATGAAGAATGCTATTCTTAAGCAAGTTTGCTTTTACAAGCATAAAAAAACGCCACCCCAAACTGGAGTGGCGGCAGAATTGTTGCAAATAACCACATTTGGCTATTTAAGAATTCTTAATTTTAGGGGGGGTGAACATAATGTTCGGTGTTGCTGTATTAGAAAATACAACAGCACAAATTCAATTATTTATAACCGAAAGAACTTGGGTAAGTGAAGTTACCAGTATAGATAGAACGGTTATTCCAAAAATGCGCAATAGAAGAAAATAGTTTCATTGTTATCACCTTAATCATAAGTAATCCAAAAACATGCGTCATGCATGGCTCAAGTCCTTGGAGCAATTTAGACCATCATTGGTCCCACTTAATCTCGGTTCCTTGGAGGCGATATTCTCGGGCTCATCCTGAGCGTTTAGTGTATTTACTTCGTTTTCTTTGAAGATGCTGAAATCATAACCATATAGTAATTTAATTACAAGCATTTTCTTTAAGCTCGTCACACTTTTCACAAAAAACACTTTATTCTGACATTATACGGTAATTTTATTACACCGATAACGAGCTGCTTTTATTCAACCAACCAATTATTCAAAGTCATTTCTTCTTTTTGCTCAATACGCCAGTTAAAAAACAGTCAAGTTTCTACAAAATCGTATAGCGTTATGACAATCAGAGTGATGGAGAGCTCACATTCCCTTTCAAGTAAAGAATTTTTCACTATCACGGCCAAAGACACAGTGGTATGCTGAGTCCATTCATGATAGTTAATATCACTATCATTTCGGTTATCTAAAGCAGCATTAGACTGTTCTTTAGGTAAAACCTCAGCCCAAGATTCTATAAAGGGAGACTGCTGTGTCTGAAATCAGTCAACTTTCACCAAAAGCGTTATGGCAATTTTTCGATAAAATTTGTTCTATTCCTCACCCATCAAAGTATGAAGAGCAATTAGCACAATACATCGTTAGCTTTGCTCAACAAGAAGGCCTTGATGTTCGTCGCGATAATGTTGGTAACGTAATCATTAAAAAGCCAGCAACGCCAGGAATGGAAGATCGTAAAGGTGTGGTTCTACAAGCTCACATCGATATGGTTCCTCAGAAAAATGAAGACACGGCTCACGACTTCTTAGTTGATCCTATCCAACCATATGTAGATGGCGAATGGGTTACTGCTAAAGGTACTACTTTAGGTGCTGATAACGGTATTGGTATGGCAACATGTCTTGCAGTTCTGGCTGCAAAAGATATTGAGCATGGTCCTCTAGAAGTTCTGCTAACTATTGATGAAGAAGCAGGAATGACAGGTGCTTTCGGTCTTGAAGCTGGCTGGTTAGAAGGTGATATTCTTCTTAATACTGACTCCGAGCAAGAAGGTGAAGTTTACATGGGCTGTGCTGGCGGTGTAGACGGTGCGATCACAGTAGAAATTGCTCGTGAAGCAACACCATCAGAGCTTGTTGGTGCAAAACTTGTTATCAAAGGCCTGAAAGGTGGTCACTCAGGTTGTGATATCCATACTGGTCGTGGTAATGCAAACAAATTGCTTGGTCGCTTCTTATTTGGTCACGCTCAAGAATTAGGTTTGCGCTTAGAAAGCATCACTGGCGGTAGTCTTCGTAACGCTATTCCTCGTGAAGCAAATGCCGTTGTAGCACTACCAGCTGCTAATTTAGATAAACTAAATGAACTATTTAGTCATTATCAAGATCTGCTAAATGCTGAGTTAGGTCATGTTGAAACTGACATTAACCTATTTATTGAAACTCAAGAGCAACCAGCCCAAATTATGGCTCTTGCTGATCAAAACCGCCTAGTTGCTGTACTAAATGCATGCCCTAACGGCGTGATCCGTATGAGTGATGATATTCAAGGTGTTGTTGAAACCTCTCTAAACGTAGGTGTTATCACAACGGAAGAGAACAAAGTTACTATTCTTTGTTTGATTCGTTCACTTATTGATTCGGGCCGTAGCAACGTTGAAGGTATGCTTAAAGCTGTTGCCGAACTGGCAGGTGCAAGCTGTGAGTTTGCAGGTGCTTACCCAGGTTGGAAGCCTGATGCAGACTCTGAAATCATGCATCTATTCCGCGATACTTATAACAATATGTATGGCCGTACACCAAATATCATGGTGATTCATGCTGGCCTTGAATGTGGTCTATTTAAGAAACCATACCCAACTATGGATATGCTATCTTTTGGTCCAACAATTAAGTTCCCACACTCACCAGATGAAAAAGTTAATATCGAGACTGTTGCCCTATTCTGGGATCAAATGGTAGCGATCTTGAAAAACATCCCAGTTAAACACTGAGTTTCTGGTTAAAGAAAAACGAGCATCGTAAAGGTGCTCGTTTTTTTATATATAAAGCAACAATAAACTAAAAATCCCAAGCAAGTTGCTGCGCCTTTAGCCCTTGTTCAAGCCCAACACTCAAACCAATTAAACGAATTTCTCGCCCCTGTTGACGTGTCATCGCCTCTTGCAACAATCCAGCAAATTGCTCTTTTGTTAATTTAGGGAATGAATGCTCAACCGTAGTCTGTTGGAAATCAGCAAACTTTACCTTAACACCTTGTTTGGCAATATTAAGCTCAGGTCGTACCCGTTGTAATCGCTGCTCTAATTCAGGATAGAGCTTTTCTACAACTTGCCAACACTCATCATAGGTTGAGATATTATGAGCAAAAGTACGTTCAACACCTACCGACTTTGCTTTACGCTCAACGACCACTTCTCTTGGATCAATACCATGGGCACGATTCCATAGTGATTGACCAAACTTACCAAATTGCTGCATTAACAGTGTACGATCGTAATTTTGAACATCTTTGCCAAGATACAAACCTTTATCATGCAGTTTTTGTAACGTTACCTTTCCCACTCCTGGGATCTTTTCTAACTTAAGCTCTGTCACAAAAGGCAGTATTTGCTCAGGAGTTACCACATATTGTCCATTAGGCTTATTCATATCAGAAGCAATTTTGGCAACAAACTTGATCGGGGCAATTCCGGCTGATGCGGTAAGTTGTAACTCACGTTCAATCGTTTGACGAATATCTTGCGCTATCAAGGTTGCAGAGCCGCGAAACATCTCACATTCAGTGACATCTAAATAGGCTTCATCAAGTGATAAGGGTTCAATTTTATCGGTATAGCGGTGAAAGATCTCGCGAATCTGCTGCGAGACTTGCTTATAAACCTCCATCCGCCCTCTAACCAAAGTCAGATGAGGACACAGTTTTAATGCTTTTCCGGTTGGCATAGCAGAGTGGATACCGTATTGCCGGGCAATGTAATTACAAGTACTGACGACGCCACGCTCTGAGCGTCCGCCAATCGCCAACGGTACTTGTTGCAATTCAGGGTTATCTCTCATTTCTACAGCTGCATAAAAGCAATCCATATCAACATGGATGATTTTACGAACGGGTTCTGTTTGAGGAGAAATTAGAGACATAGAAAGCACTGTTTATTCATACAGCACTATTATAGCGGGAAATGGGGAAAAAGGTCTAGGGTCTAGGGTCTAGGGTCTAGGGTCTAGGGTCTAAGAATGTGTTGACTAAGCCTAACGATATATCAAGCTTTTCACTCCTAAACCCTATCCTAAATTTTTCTAAGCTCTAGCTTCTAGAAACTTAAATCATTTAAATAATCTGATTCTTCTTCCACTCAGCCTGACGTGCGGCACGAGCTTCACGTTTTTTGCGTGCATCACACGGTTCAGGACAATCACACTCTTTATCGATGCCCACTGAACCTAAGCCACCACAGCTACCGCTTACGGTTTTACGTTGGAAGATGTATCCTACGGCCATTGCAACAATAACCAATAGGAAAACAGCAAATGTTGTAAGATATACAGCCATGACTACCTCTATCTACTAATTTTTCTTAACGACGTACTGTGCAAACGTATCAGAAGCGTATTCTTTAAAGCCATCTTTAGTTTTCACAATAAGCATTACAGGAAGTTGTTCTTTGTTTGCTAATGCAATTGATTCATGCTCACCCATAACAGAGAATGTCGTAGCATAAGCGTCTGCCGTCATGCTGTTTGGGCTGATCACAGTAACAGAAACCACATGGTTCGCAATAGGTTTACCAGTACGAGGATTGATTAAATGAGAATAACGAACCCCATTTTGTTCAAAGTAATTACGGTAGTCACCTGATGTTGCAATGCCGTTATCACCAACTTGGATAATATCCTGAACCGCACGTTCATTGCTAATCGGTTTTTCAATCGCAATACGCCAAGGGACATTATTTACGTTTGCCCCTTTAACTCGGATCTCACCACCGACATCAACCATATAGTCTTTAATATTTAAACTTGCTAGATATTCTGCGATAACATCAACACCATATCCTTTTGCAATCGATGAAAGATCCACATAAAGGCCAGGAATATCTTTAATCAGCTTATTATCGCCAGTAACCGATAGGTGATGGTAACCCACTTCTGCTTGACGAGAAGCTAGCTCTTGTTCAGTTGGAGTTTTCTCTGGACGCGCTTCAGGACCGAAACTCCACAAATTAACCAAAGGTCCAACCGTGACATCATAGGCACCATTAGACAGCTGAGAAATACGCAGAGCTTCACGAATGACTTTTGCTGTTGCTGCTGAAACTGGGAATGGCTCACTGCTTTGATGCTGATTAAATCGACTCAGTTCGGAACTAGGGCGATATGTCGACATCTGATCATTGACTAACTCAAGTTTACGATCAATTTCAGCCTTAATGGTTGCTGGTGTTGGTAAATCGGGTTGAGAAATATACTTAATCGAGTAATAGGTTCCCATTGTCGTGCCATCTAAATGCACTTGCTCGCGCTGATCCCCACACGCCGTTAAAAATAGACTGACAGCCAAAATAGCGGTCAATCGAATCCAGAGTTGTTTCATTATGACTCCTAACTTCTAAATCATTTTAATTATGATTAGTAAGTGCCTGCTTACACTATGTATATATAGATATATAAATAGATATTTAATAATAACCATAATGAAAGATGATTTAGTTGCTCATCATTTCACATAAAGACTTACTGTTTTAAAGGTCTTTATAACGCCATGACGAAAAAAGGCTGACCACTCTCATGGTCAGCCATTTCATTAGTGCGTTATAGGCTTATTAGCCACCGAAATCATCAAGAAGAATGTTTTCGTCTTCAACACCAAGATCTTTTAGCATGCCGATAACAGCAGCGTTCATCATTGGTGGACCACACATGTAGTATTCACAGTCTTCTGGAGCTTCGTGATCACGTAAGTAGTTCTCATAAAGAACGTTGTGAATAAAGCCAGTGTAACCATCCCAGTTATCTTCTGGTAATGGATCAGACAGTGCACAATGCCATACAAAGTTATCATTCTCAGCTGCTAGCTGATCGAAATCATCTACGTAGAACATTTCACGCTTAGAACGTGCACCGTACCAGTAAGACATCTTACGCTTAGTATGCAGACGCTTAAGCTGGTCAAAGATATGTGAACGCATTGGTGCCATACCAGCACCACCACCAATAAATACCATTTCGTTGTCAGTTTCTTTCGCGAAGAACTCACCGAATGGACCTGAAATCACACACTTATCACCTTCTTTAAGCGACCAAATGAATGATGACATTTGACCCGGTGGTACGTCTGGATTGTTAGGTGGCGGAGTTGCGATACGTACGTTAAGCATGATGATACCGTGCTCTTCTGGGTAGTTCGCCATTGAGTATGCACGAATGATAGGCTCATTCACGATTGACTCGTAGCGGAACAAGTTAAACTTATCCCAGTCTTCACGGTACTCTTCAGGTACATCGAACTCAGAGTACTTAACATGGTGAGCAGGAGCTTCGATCTGAATGTAACCACCAGCACGGAATGGTACTGATTCACCATCTGGAATCTGAAGCTTAAGCTCTTTGATGAAGGTTGCTTGGTTATCGTTAGAAATAACCGTACATTCCCACTTCTTAACACCGAAGATCTCTTCTGGAAGTTCGATGTCCATATCTGATTTCACGTTTACCTGACAAGCTAGACGCTCACCTTCACGTGCTTCACCTTTTGTGATGTGGTCAAGCTCAGTAGGTAGAATATCACCACCACCTGCTTTTACTTTCACGCGGCACTGACCACATGAACCACCACCACCACAAGCTGATGATACGAAAATACCGTTTGCCGCTAGTGCGCCAAGCAGTTTGCCACCCGCAGCGGTTTTAATCGCTTTTTCTGGGTCGCCATTTACAGAGATAGTAATGTCACCTGATGGTACTAGCTTAGATTTAGCGAATAGAATCACTAAAACTAGAGCCAGGATAATCAAGGTAAACATAACTACGCCAATAATAATATCCATTGACTATTCCTTACTTATCCTGATTACAGCTGTACGCCAGAGAAAGACATAAAGCCTAACGCCATTAGACCTACAGTGATAAAGGTAATACCTAGACCACGAAGACCTGGAGGCACGTCTGAGTACTTCATCTTCTCACGGATACCCGCAAGAGCAACGATTGCCAACATCCAACCGATACCAGAACCTAAACCGTATACGATAGATTCTGTAAAGTTGTAGTCACGCTGAACCATGAAAGATACACCACCAAAGATCGCACAGTTAACTGTGATTAGCGGAAGGAAAATACCTAGCGCGTTGTATAGTGGTGGGAAGAAACGGTCAAGAACCATTTCTAGGATCTGAACTAGTGCAGCAATTACACCGATAAAGGTGATGAAGTTCAGGAAGCTTAGATCAACACCTTGAACTAATGCGCCATCTTTTAGCAAGTAAGTGTAAACAAGGTTGTTCACAGGTACAGCGATAGTCAGTACTACAGTTACTGCAATACCAAGACCAAAAGATGTTTTTACTTTCTTAGATACCGCCAGGAATGTACACATACCTAGGAAGAAAGAAAGTGCCATGTTCTCGATGAAGATCGAACGAACTAATAGACTAATATAGTGTTCCATGTTCCCCTTACTCCTTCGCTTCTACTTGTTCTGGACGGAAAGTACGGATAATCCAGATCATGAAACCGATTAGGAAGAAAGCAGACGGAGCCAACAGCATCATACCGTTTGGCTGGTACCAACCACCATCAGAAACAAGTGGTAGAACCTGAACACCGAATAGCTTACCTGAACCTAGTAGTTCACGGAAGAATGCTACTGTGATAAGTACAAAACCGTAACCAAGACCATTACCGATACCATCGATGAATGATGGTAGTGGTGCAGATTTCATTGCGTATGCTTCAGCACGACCCATTACAATACAGTTTGTAATGATCAAGCCTACGAATACAGATAGCTGCTTAGAGATATCGTACAGATATGCTTTTAGTACCTGGTCAACCACGATTACTAGAGATGCGATGATCGCCATCTGAGCAATGATACGCACACTGTTAGGAATCTGGTTACGAACTAGAGATACGAATAAGTTAGAAAATGCAGTTACCGCAGTTACTGCTAGCGTCATAACAACCGCTGTTTCTAGTTTCGTCGTTACCGCAAGCGCAGAACAAACACCAAGGATCTGTAATGCAATTGGGTTATTGGCGATAAAAGGTCCAAATAGGATCTTTTTCATTTCTTTAGTATCAGCCATTGTTCAATTCCCCGTTACGAACCTTAGCTAGGAACGGACCAAAGCCTTGAGAGCCTAGCCAGAAGTCGAAGGTATGCTGTACACCATTACTTGTTAGTGTTGCACCAGAAAGACCGTCAACATCGTGCTCGCTTCCTGGCTGAGCGCCACCTTTAACAATACGAATCGCAGGTTTGAAATTCATATCGTACAGTTTCTTACCAACGAACTGAGAACGCCATTTGAAGTTCTCAACCTCACCACCAAGTCCCGGAGTTTCCGCTTGGTCGTAGTAAGTGATGCCGTCAATAGTGTTACCGTCAGTTGCAACAGCAACAAACGCGTACATCATTGACCATAGACCATTACCGTGTACAGGAAGAATCACTTTAGTAATTTTACCTGCTGCATCTTTCACTAGGTAAACCTTAGCGATGTCTGCACGACGAATGATTTTAGCAAAGTCTTGTTCTGGAGAAAGCTTGATAGATTGCTTAGGATCTTTAGCAGCTGCACGTTGATTGTACTGATCTGCTGTTTGGCCTTCTTCAGATTTAGCTACGAACTCACCAGTTTTGATGTTAACAAGCTTAGGAACGATAAACTCGTTGTAAGTTTCTTTAACATTGGTGTTGTCTTTTAGCAGACCAGCAACAGATAGAATGTTACGTTGAACATCCAGAACTGCGTTGTCTTGCTGCTTAGAACGTAGTGATACCGCTGCTGTTGATACTACGATTGAACACACAAGGCTCAATGCGACAACAAAAATCAGCGTTCTAGAGAAGCTATCCTTATTACTTGCCATGACGAGCTAGTCTCCGTTTGATGTTGCGTTGAACAACTAGGTTGTCAAATAGCGGTGCGAACAGGTTAGCAAATAGAATTGCTAGCATCATACCTTCTGGGTATGCAGGGTTCACAACACGTACCATCACAGCCATTGCACCGATAAGTGCGCCGTACCACCATTTACCTTTATTAGTAAATGCTGCAGATACTGGGTCAGTTGCCATGAACATCATACCGAATGCAAAACCACCTAGAACTAGGTGCCAGTGCCAAGGCATGCTGAACATAGGGTTAGTATCAGAACCGATGATGTTGAACAGTGTCGCAGTTACGATCATACCGATCATTGTACCTGCGATGATGCGCCATGAAGCAATGCCCATAGCTACAATCATTGCGCCACCGATAAGAATGAACAGAGTCGATACTTCACCGATAGAACCTGGGATATGACCAACAAATGCGTCCATCCAAGAGATTGTGTGACCAGTTACTGTATTAACAACGCCAGCTTGACCACCTTGAGCCCATTGACTTAGCGGAGTCGCGCCAGAGAAACCATCTGCCGCAGTCCATACTAGATCACCAGAGATCTGAGCTGGGTATGCGAAGAATAGGAACGCACGACCTGCAAGAGCAGGGTTAAGGAAGTTACGACCTGTACCACCAAAGATCTCTTTCGCTACAACAACACCAAATGTGATACCTAGTGCTGCTTGCCATAGAGGAAGTGTAGGTGGAACGATCAATGCAAACAGGATAGAAGTTACAAAGAAACCTTCGTTAACTTCGTGCTTACGAACCATACAGAACAGCACTTCCCAGAAGCCACCAACAGCAAATACTACTGCGTAGATAGGTAGGAAGTATGTTGCACCAAGTAGCATTTTGCTACCCCAGCCAGCATCAACTGACATAGTGCCACCTAGCATCTGGGTAAACCAGTAATGCCAGTCGCCTGCAATAATCGCTGCTAGTTTATCACCAGCATACATGTGGTTTAGTGCAGTGATCGCTTGATCACCTACGTTGTACATACCCCAGAACATCGCCGGGAATACCGCAAACCAAACCATGATCATGATACGCTTCAGATCGATGCTATCACGAACGTGAG
Source organism: Photobacterium damselae subsp. damselae (assembly GCF_038086725.1). Taxonomy (NCBI): domain Bacteria; kingdom Pseudomonadati; phylum Pseudomonadota; class Gammaproteobacteria; order Vibrionales; family Vibrionaceae; genus Photobacterium; species Photobacterium damselae. Next base: position 879,385 of record NZ_CP146970.1, on the reverse strand, counting down.
CACTTGAACGCGTCACTGTACCTGGAGTGTACATAAGAGTTGCGAATGCTTCATATAGAGCAAACCAACGCTCATGCTTACCACCTGGTTCAAAGTGGTGTTCAATGCTTTCTAGGAAATTCTTGAAACCCATGAATTACCCTTCCTTCTCGATTTTGTCCAAGCAGTTACGTAGCAGTGGACCAAACTCATACTTACCTGGGCAAACAAACGTACATAGTGCTAGATCTTCTTCGTCTAACTCTAGTGCGCCTAGTAATTGTGCACTATCACTGTCGCCAGCACATAGGTCACGAAGCAGTAACGTTGGCTCGATATCCAATGGCATTACTTTTTCGTAGTTACCGATTGGCACCATAGCACGCTCACTACCATTCGTAGTCGTTGTCATATTGAACAACTGACCTTTGAAGAATTGGCTTAAGAATGTGCGAGTTACAGAGAACTTATTTTTACCTGGAACAATCCAGCCTAAAAACTCTTTCTCATAACCTTCACGAAGAGCCGAAACCTGTAGGTGGTAACGACCTAAGAATGCATGTGGACCTTCTGCCTTCACACCATTTAGTACAGAGCCAGATAGAACACGCAATTCACCAGGCATTAGTTCAGAATCAGTTAGTTGCTCAATTGAAGCACCAATCTGAGTACGTACTAAACGTGGCTTGTTTACTGCAGGGCCTGCAATAGCAACAACGCGATCAGTAAATAGCTCACCAGTTAGGAAAAGCTTACCGAATGCAATCACGTCTTGATAATTGATATGCCAAGCAATGTTGTTTACGTCTGCACCAAATAGCGTGTGAATGTGAGTACCAGGTAGACCTGCTGGGTGTGGACCCGCAAAAACATGCTCTTCAACGTTAGCTTGAGTACAACGAGGAAGGCTTGCACCTGATTTACAAACATGAACTTTATCGCTAGTTAGACGAGATAGAACAGTCAAACCAGCAACAAACGCATCCGCTTGCTCTTGGATAATCATTTCAGGGTTAGCAGCTAGAGGATTAGTATCCATTGCAGTAACAAAGATAGCCTTTGTTTCTGAATCAATTGCTGGAACCTTGCTGAAAGGACGAGTACGAAGCGCAGTCCATAGACCAGACTCTACTAGTTGATCAACAATCGCAGAACGATCAAGTTGAGCTAGTTGATCCGCTTCATAACGGTTGAACGTGATTTGCTCATCGCCTTCTACTTCAATCACAACAGATTGAAGCACGCGCTTTGCACCACGATTGATTTCTGCAACCTTGCCAGCAGCTGGAGCTGTAAATTTCACGCCCGGATTCTTCTTATCTTCAAAAAGAACCTGACCTTTTTTTACAACATCCCCTACACGAGCGTGCATCGTCGGACGCATACCCACGTATTCTTCGCCAAGCAAGGCGACTTTGTTGATGGCATGGCCATCGCTAATCGCCTGGGTAGGAGCTCCTGAAATAGGAAGGTCCAGACCCTTTTTTATTGTAATCATACGCACTTGCACTACATTAACGGGAAAAAGAATTTTCTATTGCGCAATTAAGACACGACTTTCCTTGGTCCGAAGTTGACTACTTCATCGTCAACAACGCAACATCCTATTAACTTAACAATCACATTTAGAGTGTGTAAGTAATTTTTGAGCCCGCGATTCTAGCACTAAATGACAGGTTTTTTCTATGCCAATCGGTCTTAATCGAGTCGAAAACTAGCGAACATTTAAACACAAGGGAAATCTTTAGCCATAAATTTGACATAACGCACAAATGTGAAAATATTTCGTTTTAATAATTTCATTTCACTTAAATCAAGCTATTAACAAAAACAACCAAAGCAATAAACATTTACAACAAGTGAATAATAACCACATCGTATTAATTGTTTTTATTTTGTCTCTTATTGTTAATAACAATTCACAATTGCGACTTTGTCTATTTATGCTGAAATCTCAACTGTGCATTAATTAACCAATGATATATGTATTAGGTAGAAAAGAGAATGAAGCTTGCCAAGGAATCCAGATAAAAAAAGCCATGACCTGCACAGCTTTTAGAAAAAAATCACGATTTTGAATAAATCTAACGATAAATGCGTCGTCTTATCTACCCTAAGTGAAACCCGCCTCGGCAATTTGGTGACAGAGGAGCTTCTTGCTGCTGTAACCACTCATCAGGCGTATAAGTATGAATCGCCAATGCATGAATATGATTAGCCAGTTCATCAGCTAAAATACTATTTATTGCACGATGACGACCAAGCAGTCTTTGCTCTTCAAATAATGCACTGACAACAACAACCTTAAAATGGCTCTCGGAACCCTCAGGAACATGATGCATGTAACTCTCATTAATAACCTCTAAATGGGTGGGAGAAAATGCTTGCTGCAGTTTATTTTCAATCTGAGTTTTAATCATTTTACTTCTCTTTTTGCTGATAGTTTTTGTTATGGTGAGACTTTACTTTGCACAAGCTGCATGTTCTGCGAAAATACGCAGCAGATTGTTAACATACCTAAAAGCTATTGCGAATGAAACTTGAGCTCTCTTTGCACGATCGTACCTTATTATTGGGTCGCTATCCTGCTCGTAAAAACGAAACTCTGCAAGCATGGGATGCCGCAGATGAGTATCTAATAAATCATACTCAGGATCTAATTCTAGACCCCGAACGTCCGATACTAATACTCAATGACAGTTTCGGTGCACTTAGCTGTTGGTTTGCTGATAAAGCTCCAGTTATTAGTATGACGGACTCTTTTGTAGCTAAACAAGGCCATTTAGAGAATCTCGCAGCAAATACTCTGCCACCAGTAACCCTACTCTCTTGCTTAGATAAACTGCCTCACAACCCACAATTAGTTTTAGTAAAATTACCAAAAAGTACGCGTTTACTTCGTTGGCAATTACAGCAACTATGTCAGGCACTACCACAAGATTGCCAAGTGATTACGGCAGGTAAAGCGAAAGATATTCACACTTCAACACTGAAGATGTTTGAAAAATACCTCGGTGAAACAAAAACGTCTTTAGCGGTCAAAAAATCACGTCTTATTTTTACCCAAGTCAATAAAGCACTAATTCAAGCTTTGCCTGAACCTGTAACCTGGACAGTGCCGGAGCATCAATTGACCATCAGCAATCATGCCAATGTCTTTTCAGGTGAGAGCTTAGATATCGGAGGTCGATTCTTACTGGATCACATTCCACAAAATGAAAAGTATAAAGATATTATTGATTTAGGTTGTGGTAATGGCGTAATTGGTATTAAAGCAGCGCAATTAAATCCACAAGCAAAGGTCATTTGTGTTGATGAAAGTTTTATGGCCGGCGCCTCTTGCCGCGAAAACGCAGATCATAACCTGACCAATCCTGAGCAATTAACGGTTAAGGTCGGTAACTGCTTAGATGATTTTCCTTTTGATAGTGCAGATTTGGTACTTTGTAATCCTCCATTCCATCAGCAGAATGCGATTACTGACCACATCGCATGGCAGATGTTCTGTGACGGACATAAAGTTCTTCGATATAAGGGACAGATGATTGTTATTGGTAATCGTCAACTTCCTTACTACGATAAATTAAAGCGTGTCTTTGGCAAAGTTTCCGTGATTGCTCAAAATAAGAAATTTGTGATTTATCAAGCAGAAAAGTAATCCAATTTAACTGGAGTCCTCACCCTTATGAGTACAATAAAAATAAGCTTTCTTGCATTAGCAACCTTGCTGTTATCTGCGTGTGCGAGCCAACCTACTGCTCTGCCCACCATTCCATTAACGCCAACATTAACCCTGACTCATCAGTCATTGCATGTGTCAGAGCCAATGCAACTGCAAGTGAATGATCTTCGTCAATTGAAGTACATTGCTATTGTAGATTCTGGCCGTAAAAATGTTGATGCTTATCAAAGCCGTCAGCCATTAACGGAAGTATTCCATCGAGCTTTGAGTCAACAACTGCAATCGCAAGGGGTTAAACTGGTAAGCCAGAGCTCAAATAAAATGACCATAGCCATTCAAACGGCACAAGTGAACGTTGACCAAAGTTTGGTTAAATATCAAATGAACACCGCACTGCAACTTTCACTAACGGTCACAACTAGCCACGGCAAATTTGTAAAACAATACTCAGGTAAAGCGAGTAAAGAAGCGCCATTAGAAGCCAGCTTAGAAGATATGCAGCAGAGTATGGACAAACTGATCAGCTCTGTTTTACACGATATCGCCACGGACGCTGAACTAAATCAATATCTCAAGGAGAATTTATAATGAAACGTTTTTTCATTGCATTGTGTTTAATGATCGCACTGCCTGTTAGTGCGGCAACTAAAGTGCTTGTAACCACTAACTTAGGTAGCTTCACCATTGAATTAAATGAGCAAAAAGCGCCTATCTCAAGTGCTAACTTCCTCAAATATGTCAAAGACGGCAGTTATGTAGGTACTATTTTTCATCGCGTAATCCCAGGCTTTATGGCTCAAGGTGGCGGATTTGATGAAAATATGAAGCAAAGACCAAGCTATGCCGCCATTATTAATGAAGCAACAAACGGCTTAAAAAATGACACCGCAACTGTTGCTATGGCGCGTACTTCAAATCCAAATTCAGCGACTCGCCAATTTTATATCAACTATGCAAACAATGATTTCTTGAATGCATCGGCCAATAATCCGGGCTACGCTGTATTTGGTAAGGTTGTTGATGGTTTCTCTGTTGTGAAAAAAATGGCTGAGATCCCGACCACAACTATTCCAACTATGGGTATGAAAGATGTCCCGCAACAGCCTATAGTTATTAAAGCAATGAAAGTTATTCAATAAGTGAAATAGCACCACCTTAGTTATTTCACAAGAGGTGGTGCTTATGTTGAAACTCATTTCATCCAATCAATCAGCAGATACAGATATCGACCATTTTGTCTCAGATCATGCACCAGCCTTAGCACTAACCGCTTTAGGTGTTATTCAAGGTAAAATTGATTATCAAGCTTTAGAAAATATTTGTACTGAGCAATTACAAGATTGGTGGCAACTTAATGTGCTATCAAATGAACCCAATAGTGATTATGAATCGGCCTATTGGAATTTAATGTATACATTAGAAAGATCTGAAGACTACCAGTTGTTAGGACATAAATTTACCCAACATCAAGTCAAACACTACGCCCATTATCTATTAGGCTTAGAAGATTACGTCACTAAGCTTCCTGCCATCAGACCTTAATCGCTACACAGTTTGACAATGGATTAGCACAACTCTAAGAATCTTTTTTTATAATCTTTGTCTATGTACTTATAGTCAAACCACAACCAAATCTTTGCAGCACCATTTGCTGCACGGGGAATGTATGGATCAAATATCACAGATAAATAAAGACCAAGGTTGGCGTGTTTATCTCAATCCCAAAGCGTTAATTATGTTGGCATTGGGATTCTCATCGGGACTCCCTATCCTATTAGTTTTTGGGACCTTATCCTTTTGGCTGCGCGAAGCTGATGTCAGTCGAACGAGTATCGGTTTCTTTAGTTGGGTTGCTCTAGCTTACGGCTTTAAATGGATCTGGTCACCGCTTATAGACCGCTTCCCAGTACCATTATTTTGTCATTTGCTCGGTCGCCGCCGTGGCTGGATGCTATTTAGTCAACTACTTATTATGCTCTCACTTTGCGGTATGGCATTGAGTAATCCACAAACAGATTTGGCGCAATTGGCCATTTTTGCCGTCATTGTTGCCTTTGCTTCTGCCTCCCAAGATATCGTTATTGATGCCTACCGTATTGAATTGGCAACAGAGCGTCTTCAAGCGGCTCTTGCTGCTACCTATATGACTGGTTATCGTCTTGCTATGATTATGGCGGGAGCTGGTGCGCTTGCTTTTGCGGCTTGGTTTGGTAGCGATAGCGGTTACAACGCCCATGGCTGGCAAATCGCCTATTTCATCATGGCGGGTTTCATGTTGGTCGGGATCATTACAACTCTTTGTATTCACGAGCCGACTCTGGATACTCAAGCCATTGCAAAAATTGAAGATGAATGTTTTATCACGTTAAAACAACGCGGATATAGCCATAAAACGGCAAAATTAGGTGCTTGGTTCTACACCGCAGCTGTTATGCCGTTTAAAGATTTCTTCAGTCGTTATGGTACCAGTGCAATTACCATTTTATTGCTTATCAGCTGTTATCGAATATCGGATGTGGTTATGGGGGTGATGTCGAACGCTTTCTATGTAGATATGGGCTTTACTAAAACAGAAGTAGCCTCGGTATCAAAAGTGTTTGGGGTCATTATGACTTTAGTTGGCGCAGGGCTCGGGGGTATTTTAGTCAGTAAATTTGGCACACTCCGCATTCTTGCTTTAGGCGCCCTTTTATCAGCCATTACTAACCTACTGTTTATGGTCTTTACCTACATGGGTAACAACCTTGAAATGCTAACTTTGGTTATTTCAGCCGATAATTTAGGTGCAGGTATTGCAACAGCCGCTTTTGTTACTTTTATGTCGAGCTTAACCAATGTTGCCTTCTCTGCAACTCAGTATGCACTGTTTAGCTCAATCATGATGCTATTTCCGAAGTTTATAGCAGGCTTTTCTGGCATCTATGTCGACCATTTTGGCTACAATATTTTCTTCTTAACCACAGCTCTAATAGGTATTCCCGTCTTAGCATTGATCAAAGTGTTGTCTAATAAAAACTATCACCAACCCATGACTCATTCAGATTAAGAATAACCCAGTCTTATTGGTTGATAATCGAAGAGGAGGAAATCTGTTGAACAGAAATAACCCTCCTCTTTTTTTATGACTTTTATTGCTAAAAAAACGTATTTTTCCTCTCACGCGACTAACAATTTCTAATTAAGTTCAGAAAAATCGTTCACAAAGTACAAAAAATAACACTTTAGATCACATTTAATGACCAAATGAAATCGATTACATTAGATCAACTTCACATTTTGCAAAGGTTTGCGCAAACGTTACATTCCCAAGAGTGACATAAAGCACTAGAATTCACTCCACAAATCGGGAGGCCAGCGATAGACCCGATAATTCGACACAATTAGCGAGAACACAACCATGCGTAAATCACTAGTAGCACTGAGCGTTTTAGCAGCAACAGCCCTACCATCTGTAGTTAATGCAGCAGACTATTCTGACGATATCCACAAGAATGACTACAAGTGGATGAACTTCAACCTGATGTATGCTCTTGGCGAACTTCCTCGTGCGAAAGATGCACATTCTGGTCACGATTACTTAGAAATGGAATTCGGCGGTCGCTCGGGTGTTATCGACCTTTACGGCTATGTTGATGTGTTCAACCTAACAAATTCTGACAGCCAAGATAAGTCAGGTTCAGACGACAAAATGTTCATGAAGTTTGCACCTCGCTTCTCTCTAGATGGCATGACAGGTAAAGACCTTTCTTTCGGTCCAGTTCAAGAACTTTATATCGCAACTTTGATGAACTGGGGTGGCAATAATGGTGGTGTTAATAACTACTTCATCGGTCTTGGTTCTGATGTAAATGTACCATGGTTAGGTAAAATTGGCCTAAACCTATACGGTCTATATGATGCAAATATCAAAGACTGGAACGGTTACCAGATCTCAACTAACTGGTTTAAACCTTTCTACACATTTGCTAACGGTACATTCCTATCTTACCAAGGCTACATCGATTACCAATTTGGTATGAAAGATAAGTACTCTTCAGCAAGTAACGGTGGCGCAATGTTTAACGGCCTTTACTGGCACTCTGAGCGTTTTGCTGTAGGTTACGGCCTAAAAGCTTACTACAATGTATACGGTATCAAAGATACTGATGCATTCGAATCTACAGGCGTTGCTCACTACTTCGATATTACTTACAAGTTCTAATTGTCGAAAGCAACATGCTACTAAGGCGCTCATTGAGCGCCTTTTGTTTATCTAGAAGTTCTGTTTTTCTCATGCAATCATATATTCCTAAACGACTTCAAGCTATGAAGTTATCTGGATATAGTTTCTATTTAATCGTGCATCAGAAAAGGATCGAAATAGTGAAAATCACCATTGTTGGCGCTGGAGCTATTGGCTCACTGTGGGGACATCAACTAAGCCAGCACCACTCAGTGCAAATGTGGACTCGAACCGATGAACCACACTACTCACTGGCCTTTAAGCCTCATGATGCATCCAAGTCATCACAACCTCTACAGCTTCCGGCTAATAACCAAGAATGGCTCCGTCAAAGCGATCTTGTTTTAGTGACGGTCAAAGCATTTCAAGTTATTGATGCACTACGCCCTATTTATCAAGATATCAAACCAACTAGCCTGGTTGTTATTATGCACAATGGCATGGGGACTCAGCACTCCATAACCCAACTGTTTCCCCATCACACCATCGCTTACGCCACCACAGCTCAAGCGGCTTTTAAGCAACATGATATTGTAACTCATACTGGTATTGGTCAAACATGGTTAGGGCTTTTGCAAGGCGAGCAACAACAAGTAGCCGATTGGGCACAGCAATTTCATCACGTTTTGCCACCTTGCCATTATCATCCAAATATTCTTGAACCTTTATGGCTAAAGCTTGCCATCAATTGTGCTATTAACCCTCTAACTGCGATTTATCAATGTACTAATGGTCAATTAGACTCAGCTGAACATCAGCAACAAATCACAGCAATTTGCCATGAGGTTGCACAGGTGATGAGTCAAGAGGTCGAGCCCATCACAACAGAAGAGCTGCTAACTCGAGTTAATCAGGTGATTTTAGCAACACAAGCGAATTACTCATCCATGAACCGAGATGTTTTTCACCACCGAACCACTGAAATCGACTATATTACGGGATATCTCATAGAAACAGCACGCCGTCATCACATTGCCTCTCCTTATAATGAGAAGCTTTGGCAGCAGATAAAACAATTGGAGCACCACTATCATGACTAACTCAACGCCTCATGTTGTCGTTCTTATCGCACCGGGAACAGAAGAGATGGAAGCGGTAAATAGCATCAATATTTTGCGTCGCGCAGGATTTACTGTGACTACCGCAAGTGCAGCGGGTGATGGCGCTTTGATCGTAGAAGGATCTCGTGGCATAAAATTAGTTGCTGATGTGCCATTAATTGATATTGCAGATCAACCCTTTGATTGTGTGGTTTTACCCGGCGGATTAGGGGGCTCTGAATGCTTCCGAGATAGTGATTTAGTAACGGCATTCGTAGAGCAGCACCATTATGATGGTAAACTTATTGCGGCTATTTGTGCAGCTCCCGCTCTTGTACTGGTTCACCATAATATGATGCCAAAGGCGATAATGACCTGCCATCCAGCTTTTCATGATGCAATTCCTGCCGCACAACTGCGTACTAAACGTGTGGTTTACGACAAAAATCATAATCTACTGACTAGCCAAGGTCCGGGGACTTCACAAGAGTTTGCGTTAGAAATTATTGTCCAACTGGCAGGAAAGGCAAAAGCTGCAGAGGTTGCAGGCCCTATGGTTGTGTGGCCAAACATGCACTACGATGTTTTACCATCTGGCCATAACTCATAATAAGTTAACCATATAACCAAGTTAACGATACAACCAAGTTAACTGTACAAAATTGTATCTAGAGATAACGAAATAGCGAAAATGAAAAAGGCGAGAAACAATCACTGCTCTCGCCTTTTATTATTCTGCTAAATCTAGCTATCTGCCGGACTTATTTTACGGACGATATACTTTAACGTTATCAAAACCGTTTTCTTTTAAGTATAACGCTTGTAGTCGGCTCATCACGCCACGTGCACAGTACAGTAGGTAAGTCTTATCTTGTGGTAAATCGCCAAACTGAGTCGCCAACTTGTAGAATGGAAGATGTTTAACTTCAACACCATCGATTTCTAATGGGCTTTCATCTTCTTCATCAGGGCTACGAATATCAAGAACCACAGCACCGCCTGCGATTTCTGATACTAATTCAACTTCTGGAGCTTGCTCTTGGCTCTGTTTCTCGATGTCGCGAATATCCATTACACGCGCCTCTTTCACTACACGGTCAAGAATAGAGAAATCAAACTTCGCTTCTTCTGTTTCCAATTTCTCTTTTACCGCTTTAACCGTCGGCTTTTTCGAGATCACACCACAGAATTCAGGCATGGTTTTGGCAAAATCTTCCGTACCAATGTGACGAGCCATATTGATAATATCTTCTTTATCCCAGTTAATCAGAGGACGCAGAATCAATGTATCTGTAACACCATCGATATGACGTAGGTTAGTCAGAGTTTGACTCGATACCTGACCTAACGCCTCACCAGTAACTAGGGCTTGAATACCAAAATGCTCAGCGACCTGACCTGCTGCACGCATAAACATGCGCTTAAGCACCACACCCATTTGGCCGTCATCTACTTTTTCAAGGATCTCTGCAACAACAGGCTCAAAATCTACTGCGATAAATTTCACTTTGGCAGAGGAACCGTATTTGTTCCAAAGGAAATGAGAAACTTGTTTTACGCCGATTTCGTGCGCAGGACCACCTAGATTAAAGAAACAGTAGTGAACCTTTGAGCCACGCTTAATATGTAGGTAGCTAGAAACACCTGAGTCGAAACCGCCTGAAATAAGGCTTAGTACATCTTCTTGAGTACCTAGAGGGAAACCACCAAGGCCTTCATGACGCTCAAGCACTAAGTTTAGGTTCTCACGCTCAACTTCGATATTAACAGTTACATCTGGGTTTTTAAGCTTAACGCGTGCAGTTTCAATATTCTGATTTAAACCGCCACCAACGTAACGCTCTAACTCAATAGAGGTAAAGTCATGCTGACCAGTACGTTTAGCACGAACGCAGAATGTTTTACCTTCAAGGTTTGGCGCAACTAGAGCAAAAGTTTGCTCATAAATATCATGAAGATCTTTAAATTCCGTTTGCTGAACTTCAAGTACATGATGAATACCTGGTGTCTGGGTTAGCGTTGCAACAATAGCTTCGCGCTTTGCCGTATCAGGTTCAGTCACTTCTAGGTGAAAACGACGGTTGTAAATCGATACAGTGTCAGATTGACGTTTTAGAATAATACGAAGATTAGATTCTAAAATTTTAATAAAGCGCTTACGTACTGAATCGCTTTTAACAAAGATCTCTGGATGGGGCTTAACAATAAATTTCATAACACGCTTCGCTTCACTGAGCTTAAAGTACTAAACGGAATCAAAACCGTGGATTATACAGCATGGTTCAGCTCATAGAAACCGCATTAACCCGATAACCGTTTGTTTCATAATTAACACGGTTGATACCATCTCAATTTACTATAGATGATATTTTTCGTTGCCGTGAATATCTATTGAGTGTGCTCAGCTGTCATGGGTGGAACCGAGTCAACACTAATGGGATCGGAATAATAAGGCTTACCTTGCATAATAGAAATCTCAACTCGACGATTACGCTTGCGCCCTTCAGCCGTATCATTGCTGGCAATAGGTGCAGTATCAGCCAATCCCACCACTCGCATCCGATGCTGATCAAAACCAGTGACTTTTGCCATTTCTTGCGCAACTGACACCGCACGCTGGGCCGAAATATCCCAATTAGAACGATATAACTCGGATTCAACAGGGCGATCATCCGTATGACCACTAATTCGAACAATACCAGGTACATCTTTTACCAAACTGGCAACTTGGCGTACAAGCGGACGAAACTTAGGTTGAAGAAACGCCGAACCTTCAGGAAATGCGCCTTGCTCTTTGATTCGAATAACCAATTGTTGGCCAAAGTTTTCGATCTCAACATTACCCTCTTCAATTTCTCGCTCTATCGCCTTATTGAGCACTTTTTCTAGTTGCTTAAGAGAGTCCGAGGCATTTTGGTCTTGATCTTGTTGCTGAGTTTTATTTTTCTTATCAGCTTGCCCACCAGTGAGAGTGCCAGCAGAGCGTTCGGTACCACCAGCTTTATCGGACTCACCTTCATGAAAGTCCAATGTTCTTTGGGTCATATCAATGGTCTGCTGCATAATTACTTCAATTGGCGTAGGCTCAGGTCGACCTGGTCTAAACTCTTGCGCGATCACACTAGTACCCTTAGGAATATCCTTAATATCCAATAGATTTTGTACACCAAAGGCGTTTTTCATTGAGCCGGCAATCTGTTTAAACTTCATTACATCCATTTCAGAAAACGAAAGAAGTAAGACAAAAAAGCACATTAACAAGGTCGCAAGATCGGCAAATGTAGCCATCCAAGCTGGCGCCCCACTCTGTTTTTTGCTGCTTTCAATTTCCATGAACTGACCTTATAGATCCATTGCCGTAACGCGTTTTTTCTCATGCAGGTAGTTTTTCAAATACCCATCAATCACTCGTGGGTTTTGACCATCCTGAATGGCTAAAACACCATCTAAAATCAATCGGCGGTTAAGCCTTTCTTGATCTTTACGAAGTGAGAGTTTATCAGCGATAGGGAGTGCAACCATGTTGGCAAGGATTGAACCATAGAGCGTGGTTAATAAGGCAACAGCCATAGCAGGACCAATCGATTTAGGATCATCCATATTCGACAGCATCGCAACTAAGCCGATTAAGGTACCAATCATCCCCATCGCAGGACCCACATCAGCAAATGATGTGAAAATACCAATCCCCTGCTCATGACGCTCATGAGTAAGCGAGATGTCTTTTTGTAATGTCGCTCGAACTACCTCGGCGTCGTGTCCATCAACTAATAAATCAATGCCCTTGCGCAAAAAAGGATTCTCAATCTCCATCTCTTCTAGCGCTAAAAAGCCGCCTTTACGAGCAGCATCGGCCATTTCTACAATGTTAGCGATTAGCTCTTCTGGATTATCCGTTTTGTACATGAAGGCTTTAGCGGCAATTTTTGCAGCTCCAAGAAACTGACCAATACTGTATTTCATGAGCACAACAAATGTTGTACCGCCAAACACAATAAGGACTGACGGCATATCAAAAAACATACCTAGACTGCCACCAAGCAGCATCGCCATTACAATAAAAGCAAATGCACCTAGCATGCCTATAAGGGTAGCTAAATCCACAAATCCACCTCAAAACCCTATCTGTGTACGCAATTTCATATCCATTGGGATAAAAAAACAGCAATTGCGCGTCAAAAATTTTATCTCTGTAGGAGTATCGGCACTTTTCTCATTTCATTTAGCTTTCTTGTGGCAAAATATGAAAATTCCTATATATGAAGCACAATACTGTGAGATAATTTGACGCTAATCAGTCTCTACGTTATTTTTCGTGCACTTAGAAAATAGTGAGCATCAATATGGCAGCTAAAAAACCAGAAAATATGGCCTTTGAAGAGGCGCTTGACGAACTAGACTTAATTGTAAATGAGTTAGAGTCAGGCAATATTGCTCTAGAAGACGCATTAAAAAAATTCGAACGAGGTATTGCCCTTGCTCGTAGCAGCCAACAGAAACTCACTCAAGCCGAACAACGTGTCGAAATCTTGCTACAAGCAGACGATGAAGCTCCTTTGACCGAATTTGATGTAAATGATGACTAATTCTTCTCTTCTGCAATTATTACAGCATTATCAAGAGCGAAATAATCAGCAACTAACCCATTGGTTAGATGCTCAACCTTTTGCTAACCAAACACTACTTAAAGCGATGAAATACGGTGCGCTTCTTGGTGGTAAACGAGTTCGTCCATTTTTGACTTATGTCACAGGTAATATGCTCGGAGTCAATGAGGAAAACCTTGATACTCCAGCCGCAGCTATTGAATGCATTCATGCCTATTCTCTCATTCATGATGATCTGCCTGCGATGGACGATGATGAGTTACGTCGAGGACAACCAACTTGCCATATTGCTTTTGATGAAGCGACCGCCGTTCTTGCTGGCGATGCTTTACAAACCTTGGCATTTGAAATTCTCGCTGAAGGTACATTAAGTATTGATGGCGAATCACAACGCATCAAGATGATAAAAGAGCTCGCACAAGCATCCGGGGCTGCCGGTATGTGTATGGGACAAGCCCTAGATCTTGATGGTGAAGGAAAACATCTGGGATTAACCCAGTTAGAACAGATACATAAGCATAAAACTGGAGCACTCATTCGCTGTGCTGTCCGTCTAGGGGCTCTTGCCGCAGGCGAAAAAGGTTTGGAGATATTACCTCAACTTAACACATATGCAGAGGCAATTGGGTTAGCATTCCAAGTTCAAGACGATATCCTAGATGTTATTAGTGACACTGAAACGCTAGGCAAACCACAAGGTTCAGATATTGCTCTTGATAAAAGCACTTATCCTGCTTTACTTGGTCTAGAGGGAGCGCAACAAAAAGCGCAGCAACTCTATCAAGAAGCCGTACAAGCACTTGAAGCCATTCCTTATGACACAACTCAGTTAGAAGTTTTTGCTCGTTATCTTATCGAACGTAAGAACTAAAATAAGTACAAGCGCCGAACAGTTATGACTTTAGACATCTCGAAATACCCCCATTTGGCCTTAGCAGATACGCCAGATGAACTACGACTATTACCCATCGACAGTCTTCCGCAAGTCTGTGACGAATTACGCACTTACTTACTGAAATCTGTTAGTCAAACCAGTGGACATTTTGCTTCTGGCTTAGGGGTGGTAGAACTTACTGTTGCTCTGCATTACGTCTACAACACCCCATTTGATCATCTAATTTGGGACGTAGGCCATCAAGCGTACCCACATAAAATTCTAACGGGTCGTCGCGAACGCATGAATACCATTCGCCAAAAAGGAGGGGTTCACCCGTTCCCATGGCGAGAAGAGAGCGAGTATGACGTCTTGTCTGTTGGTCACTCTTCAACCTCGATTAGCGCCGCTCTTGGTATGGCTATTGCCGCCGAAAAAGAAGGGCTTGGTCGTAAGGTAGTTAGCGTCATTGGTGATGGTGCAATTACTGCGGGTATGGCTTTCGAAGCAATGAACCACGCTGGCGATATTCATTCAGATATGCTTGTTATCTTGAATGATAATGAGATGTCGATTTCAGAAAATGTCGGAGCTCTAAATAATCACCTAGCCCGTTTACTGTCTGGTAATTTCTACACTTCTATTCGCGAAGGTGGCAAGAAAGTACTCGCAGGTGCGCCACCAATCAAAGAAATGGTTAAACGTGCCGAAGAACATATCAAAGGTATGGTAGCACCTGGGACTTTATTTGAAGAAATGGGCTTTAATTACATCGGCCCTATCGATGGTCACGATATTCATGAGCTAGTTAAAACCATTAAGAATATGAAAAATCTTAAAGGTCCTCAGTTCTTACATATTATGACCAAGAAAGGGAAAGGCTATGCACCAGCAGAGGCCGATCCGATTAATTATCATGCTGTACCTAAGTTTGATCTATCAGAAAAACCGCTACCGAAAGCAAAAAATGCAAAACCAACCTTTTCCAATATTTTTGGTGATTGGTTATGCGATATGGCAGCACAAGATGACAAGCTGATGGCCATCACTCCTGCCATGCGTGAAGGCTCTGGTATGGTTCGTTTTTCCAAAGAGTATCCAGAACAGTATTTTGATGTTGCTATCGCCGAGCAGCATGCCGTCACTCTAGCTACAGGTATGGCTATTGGTGGTTACCACCCGATCGTTGCCATCTATTCAACCTTCTTGCAGCGTGGTTATGATCAATTAATTCATGATGTTGCCATTATGGATCTTCCGGTCATGTTCGCGATTGATCGTGGTGGACTAGTCGGTGCCGACGGTCAGACTCACCAAGGTGCGTTCGATCTAAGCTTTATGCGCTGCATTCCTAATATGGTCATCATGACACCAAGTGATGAAAATGAGTGTCGTCAAATGCTCTATACTGGTCATAAACATCAAGGACCATCTGCTGTTCGCTATCCACGTGGTAGTGGTATGGGCGTTGATGTTCAGCAAGAGATGACTGAACTTGAAATCGGTAAAGGTATTGTGCGCCGCCAAGGTGAAAAAGTCGCAATTTTAAACTTTGGTACTATGCTTGAGTATGCTTTAGAGGCCGCTGAAAACCTAAATGCGACTGTTGCTGATATGCGCTTTGTAAAACCATTAGATGAAGCGTTAATCCTCGAACTTGCCGCGACTCATGACGTCCTTGTTACTGTTGAGGAAAATGCCATTGCCGGTGGTGCTGGTGCAGGCGTGATTGAATTTCTAATGCAGCAAAAGCAGATTAAGCCAGTACTCAATATCGGTTTGCCAGATCGATTTATTGAACAAGGTACTCAAGCCGAGCTGCATCAAATGCTGGAAATTGATGGTCCTGGTATTGAGAAACAGATCCGTGAATATCTAGCAAAATAATTACCACTGATATTTACCCTGTCATTAAGGCTTACTTCATTTGGGGTAAGCCTTTTTTTACCTCTACTTTCTTTTTTACTATCTCCTTGCAGAAACAAACGGCAACCTTCCATTTAAGGCTCTGTACCGTCATAACGTTTAAGCACAATCCCTTCATAACCTTTGATTGAAATTTGTTGGCTTGCTGGCGACAAGGTCCCATCAAAATTAATCCGTTGATATAGCTCTGGCAGTTCTATATTTATTGGTTCTACTTGGTAAAAACTAGACTGCTTAGCCTCTCGACTCGCGCGATATAAAACCAATCCTTTGCTATATTGACGCGCAATCACGCCTTCTTTGGGTATATCATCCCACCAGCCATCACGTTTCAACCAAAACCAATGTGAGGGATAAATTGAAATCGTACCTAGTTGAGTATCTTGACTGTTAGCTTTCGCTTTTTCTGAAACCCATTTCACTAACCGATAGCCATCTGGAGGCAACGTAGGCTCACCAATATCAACCGCTAACATATGTTGCGGATAATAAGCCCAATTTTTAGGGACACCCGATTGATACCACGTTGAACTAACTGGACTTTGTGGATTAAATTTCGTATTGCCACTGCCATAAACAAAGGTTTGATTCCAACTGTGGTAATAGGTCTGTTGTGGAACATTGAACAAATAATAGAGCGCAAGGCCTGTGGTGATATCTTGTTGCCAAGCCTGCCGTTGTGATGGGTGCTGTTGACTTAAACCCGTCTTAGTCGAACTCATAACTAAGCTGATATTTCCCTGAGCCACTAACGCAAAATGCTCCCAATAATGTTGCAATTGAGCTAACCCTATCGTCGGATATAGATAGTGCTCTCGTAACCAAACATTCACGACTTGCTTTAACTCTTGCGGCCAAGCTTGGTATTGCCATAGATTTAACTCAGAAATATTAGCCGCTAAATACTGGGTTTTGGTTTGATGTTTTATCTCAGTGAAAAATTGCGCTAATTGCTGACCATATTTCTGCTCAGCATCCAGTTCTCCTGCAATGAGAGGAGCCATTTCGCGGATTAGACCGCCTTGAAATAGCGTAAACTGATTCTTGCCAAGCAGTTTTGCCATATCATCGTTATACGCCCCACTTAAACCTTGTCGCTGCCAATCAAACTGATACCAACTAGCATGGATCTGATTAAACTTAGCATCGGAAAAATTGGTTCGATACCAGCAGCTACCACTCCACATTTTGCCGGTGGGGATCAAACGTGCCTGATGAGGAAATCGAGCACTGGCTTTTTTATTTGCTCGCTGTTGCCACTCTTTGCTATCGATATAACCATCATTATCACGATCATTGGCTTGATCCCAACCAGGAAAAACCATCACAGTTTGCTCATCATAACTATCAAGTTCTAACCATGGTTCAGTTGCAATACGTTCAACTTGAGTTGGCTCAGACCACGTAAGTTGTAAGCTCCAAGGGCGAAAACCCGCTTGTAAGCTTTTATCACCCGTATTAAGAGAACGTCCCCGATAAATAGGTCGATTATTCAACAATGAAAAAGGTCGACTAAGCTGTGCCAACCATCCTTGATCAGTTTGTTGCCATTGTATGGTTATTTCTCGCCACTCTTTTATCGCACTGTCCTCATCTAAAATTGGAATACTAATGCGAGGCGGTTTAGATGCAGTAACTAAGAGTGAGGTTATCGGATAAGCAAAATGAGTGATCAGTTGATCATCGGCTTGTATTTGCAGCGGTAAACGAGCAGTTGCGTAATTTTGTTGATGAACATACAGAGAAAGAAGTGGTTCACCTTGTAACAGATAATGAAGCCCTGAACTTAAGTCAGGGAGAGCAACAATTGTGTCTTGCTGATAATGTAAAAAAGCGGTTTCTAGGGGAATGTCTTGTTGATAAGCCCGAGCGGCAATCCATCCTAGTTGTTCATCTGGGCGACAATCAAATTTATGGGCATACATATAACCAATAGCAACCGTATTTTTGTTAGCAGTCAAATCTTGTAAACTACCAAATACCATATCAGTTTGTGTCGCTTCCCATTTTCTCACGCTATCTATTGTCGTAAAGGGACTATGTTGACTATCGGGATGTTGCCAACTTCCGGTCAGTACCCAAGCTGTTAGCGTTGAGGGGGTTGGCTTTGCAACCACACAACTTGCAACAAGCAATCCTATCCCTAGTATGAGCTTTTTCATTACTGTCCTTAACTACTAACTCCTTTGTTAAGACTAGTATGAATAAAACTAAATTGAGCCCATACCCTCAATTTTTTATAGCGGAAAAACACTGAGTAAAAAAGTGCGATAGAGTACGTTCGTGTTTAATTCAGATGGCAATCATGATGAGCGATTCCCTATTAATTTTACTATTAGTGGGTTACTTTGGTATCCCAGCGATGTTCTTTTGTATCGTCACCCTTGAACAATTAGAAATAGGCCAAACTAATTTATACAAAGTACTCGCGGTTCTGTTTTTCCCAACATTCGCATTTTCTTATGTTCTTTGCCGTCTTTTAAGTGGTAACTCATCATTCAGTCAAAAACTTTCTGCTTGGTTACTAAAAAAAGCAGATAGTTAGCTCTAAGAGCACTTAAATACTCGGCTATATTTGGACATAAAAAGACCCCCAATAATTGGAGTCCAACTATTGGGGGTCACTTCAACTTCAAGGCTCTTTTTCATTTCTTGATTCTGGTGAAAGATTACAAACCTAACCAATAGCCAACAAACCATAGGCTGATCATTGCCATAAAACCAGCAACGATATCATCAATCATAATGCCAAAACCCCCACTTACATGCTTATCGAGCCAACTAATCGGCCACGGTTTTAACATGTCAAAAAAGCGAAAGAGAATAAATCCAGCTAAGATCCATTGCCAGCTAATGGTTGGAGCAATGGCCATCGTAATCCAAAAACCGACAAACTCATCCCAAACAATACTGCCGTGATCGTGCACTTTCATATCGTCAGAAGTTTTTTGGCAGATGGTGACACCAACAATCGCGGCAATCACAATAGCCAATAGATAAAGTAAAAAAGGTAACTGAGCTAAAACCCAGTAAAGGGGGATTGCAGCGAGCGTACCAACCGTACCTGGTACAATCGGAGCTAAACCACTACCAAATCCAGTCGCTAATAAGTGCCAAGGATTACTCAGCTTAATTAAATCTTTGGGATTGCTCACTGCTTTCTTCCTTTTATCTTTCTACTAAAACGTATATCAATTATTTTGATGGGCAAAATGATCCCACCCAGTTAGCTGCCAATCAAGTTCGACATCAGAATTTTTTAGTGTAACCCCTAGGGCTGGAACTAATTGTCCAATACAAGTTACTTTTACTCCTGCATGGGCCAGAGCTGTATCTAAAGCGCCACGATTATGTTCAGGAACAGTAAAACATAATTCATACTCTTCACCACTGGTCAGTGCAAGCTTTTGTGCTTGCTCTACATTGTGTCCAGCAAACTGCAGTAATTCAGGAGAGAGGGGCAGTTTTGTCACATCAATTTCAGCGCCAACTTGTGATTGCTTTAAAATATGTCCTAAATCGGCAATGAGTCCATCAGAGATATCTAACGCCGCCGATGCAATGCCTCGTAGCGCTTGGCCTGCTAAAACTCTTGGTTGTGATATATAGTGACGCTGAACTAATGTTTCAGCAAGAGAAGAAGATAAACCGTTTTCTTGCCCTAAAATAACGGCTAAGCCTGCCGCACTGTCTCCTAAGTTACCCGTGACATAAATCCAGTCGCCAGCTTTCGCTCCTCGGCGAGTAAGTGCTTGACCATGAGGAATAAAACCCTGCACCGTTAACGTTAAACTTAGCGGCCCTTTGGTGGTATCTCCACCAATCAACTCAATATTGTAATATTCAGCTAAAGCAAAAAAGCCGCAACAAAACTCACTTAACCAAGTTTCATCAGGCTCTGGCATTGTTAAAGCCAGAGAGACCCACGCCGGAGTCGCCCCCATTGCAGCTAAATCACTAATGTTGGACGCGAGAGCTTTGTGAGCCACAAGAGCGGGATCGGCATCAGCTAAAAAATGTGTTCCCGCAACAAGGCTATCGGTACTAACCGCCAAATGGCAACCAGCAGGTACTTCTAATAAAGCACAATCATCGCCGATAGAAAGGGTAACATCTTTACGATTTACCGCCTGATTTTCAAAGTAGCGTGTTATCAATTCAAATTCATTACGAGCCATTATTCTGGTCCTTGTCTCTCAAACAGCTAGAAAAAAGGCCAGCAAAGCTGGCCTTTTTATTATTCGAATCTGTACGCAGATAAATTACTTATCTTTACGAAGTGATGGTGCTGCTTTATCTAGAACACCATTAACGAATTTGTGGCTATCTTCAGCACCGAATAGCTTAGCTAGTTCGATTGCTTCGTTGATAACAACTTTGAATGGTACGTCTTCACGTTTAACCATTTCGTACATTGCTAGACGAAGAAGCGCAAGTTCCATCTGGTCTAGATCCTGAAGCGGACGAGACAAGTATGGACGCATTTTGCTATCTAGGTCCTGATGGTTTAGTACTACACCAGTGAATAGATCACGGAAGTAGTTAACATCAGTATGAGGCGCTGCAAGAACAGGCGCTTCTGCTTGGTGTTCTTCTTCTTCGAACTTATCGCCAGAAAGGAAATGTTGTTCGATATCAGCAATATCACCTTGAGTAATTTGCCAAGAATAAATTGCTTGTACAGCAAACTGACGTGCATTACGACGCGCGGCTGGTTTCACACTAACCCCCATTAGGATTCAATTTGGGACAGGACATTCACCATTTCGAGCGCGCTTAGTGCAGCCTCTGCCCCTTTATTACCAGCCTTGGTACCGGCACGCTCAATGGCTTGTTCGATAGAGTCTACAGTCAACACACCAAAAGCAACAGGTGTATTGTACTCAAGAGCTACTTGAGCTAGACCTTTGTTACACTCACCGGCAACATAATCAAAATGAGGTGTACCACCACGGATTACAGAACCTAGAGCAACGATAGCGTCATAACGATCACTTTTCGCTACTTGTTGTGCAACTAATGGTAGTTCATAAGCACCTGGGCAACGAACAACAGTGATATTGTCATCGCTAACCTGACCTTGACGTTTCAGCGCATCTAGTGCACCTGAAAGTAGGCTTTCGTTAATAAAGCTATTGAAGCGTGAAATTACGATAGCAACTTTTGCATTTGGTGCCGCGATGGCGCCTTCAATTACCTTCATGGGCCTTCCTGTGACTATGTGTTTTTTCCGGAATGAGAAACCGCGGGAGTCTATCACACTTTTACTGAAAACTGCTAGGCAAAGCCAAGGTTTCACCGGAATTGTTACGATTTATAGTAAAAAAGCGGCAAGAGCAAAGAAACACTTTCAATTTTTCTATGCTTTCAGAGTGAATACTCAACTCTTGCGCTCCAACAATTGTTTAAAAGTTATTCGCAAATATATTCGCTAACTTCTAGACCAAAGCCTGATAGTGAATGATAACGCTGATTACTTGAAGATAATAGACGCATTTTACCCACGCCTAAATCAGCAAGAATCTGCGACCCCACACCCACTTGGCGAGATTGCGCTTTAGGGTTAAATTTCACCATAGGTTGGCCAGCAGCTTCTGCAGCTAAACTTTTCACCTTAGCAACGATAGATTCTTGGCTCTCTTGCTTACTTAAGATCACCAAGACACCATTTTCTGCGGCAATACGAGCCATTGCAGAAGGTAACGTCCACTGAGTTGCGCCACTGTGCAGAATATCTTTAAAAGTATCTTGAGCATGAACGCGAACCAACGTAGGTTCAGATTGATGGATCTCACCTTTAGATAGCGCGTAATGAATTGCGTTATCGATTTTATCGCGGTAAGTCACCATCTTAAATTCGCCAAATTCTGTCGGTAACTGGCACTCAGCAATACGTTCAATAGTGGTTTCGTTATTATTGCGGTACTCAATCAGATCAGCAATTGTACCCAACTTTAAACCATGCTTTTCGGCAAAAACTTCAAGCTGAGGTCGGCGCGCCATTGTGCCATCTTCATTTAAGATCTCAACAATCACACTTGATGGTTCAAGTCCGGCTAAACGAGCCACATCACAACCAGCTTCAGTATGTCCTGCACGAGTTAATACACCACCTTCTTGCGCCATCAGAGGGAAAATATGACCAGGCATAACGATATCAGCGGAGGTCGCATCTGCGGCTACTGCTGCTTGTACGGTTGTCGCACGATCGGCAGCTGAAATACCCGTGGTAACCCCTTCAGCAGCCTCAATAGAAATGGTAAATGGCGTACCAAACTGCTCAGTATTATCCTTGACCATCAAAGGTAAATTCAGCTTCTGACAACGCGCTTTGCTTAGGGTTAGACAGATCAAGCCACGACCATGAGTTGCCATAAAGTTGATCGCATCTGGAGTGATTTTTTCTGCCGCAATAATAAGGTCGCCTTCATTTTCACGATCCTCATCATCCATTAAAATCACCATTTTGCCTTGGCGAATATCTTCAATAATCTCTTGTGCGCTACTTAAAGCCATATTCTCACCTATACCAATCTGTTCTGATTATCCTAAAAAACCACTGCGAGCTAGAAGATCCATAGTGACACTTGGCTCTTTTTCTGCCGCCTTTGGTCCAAGCATCAAACGTTCTAAATAACGGGCTATAACATCAACCTCAATATTGATCTGACGTCCAACTTTAAACGATTCCATCGTCGTTTCAGCCGCAGTATGAGGAACAATGGTCAATTTAAATTCATCACCACGAATCGCATTCACCGTTAAGCTAATACCATCAATGGCAATCGAGCCTTTTTCAGCAATGTATTGCGCTAAATGACTTGGCGCTTTAATCCAAAATTCGATGGCACGACCGGTATGAGTGCGTTCAATTACTTCAGCAACGGCATCAACATGACCAGAAACCATATGCCCACCAAAACGTGTTGTTGGCAACATGGCTTTTTCTAAGTTTACGGCTTGCCCTGCTTTGTAATTGGCAAATGCGGTTCTTTTTAACGTTTCAAGGGATAAATCGGCGACATATCCCTTGCCTGTTAATTGCACTACCGTCAGACACACACCATTTGTCGCGATACTGTCACCGAGTTTTACATCGGATAAATCTAATTTACCTGAATCTACTGTAACGGAGATATCAGCCCCTTTAGGGGTCAGGGCGGTAATCGTACCGACAGCTTCAATAATGCCAGTAAACATATGTGTTGTTCCTTGATGATTTAATTAGGCGCGTAAGATGAATGAATATCTGCGGTAATTCGAATATCAGTACCAACCATTCTTAGATCAGAGATGCTGACATTCGGGACCTGATCCATTGCCGTTAATTGAGGCAAATTCATCACGCCACGCGCCTCAGCTCCCATCAATTTAGGAGCTTGATATAAGATAAAGCTATCAACGAGCTGATTTTGTACCAGAGCGCCAGCAAGTCCGGCTCCAGCTTCAACCCAAATATGATAAATACCGAGCTTCACCAGTTGTTGTAGCAACTCATGTAAATCTAATTGAGAAGAATCTGACGTACGTGAAATAATGAGCTGCGTTACGGAATCGGGCCATACTTCATCACCTTGTTCACAACGAGCAAGTAGGGTCTTACCTGGAAGATGAAATAATTGATAATCTGGTGATAAGCGATTTTGACTATCAATAATCACACGAATGGGAAGGCGTAACTCGGATTGGGGATACTGTTGTTGGATATAAAAAGGCAGCTCTTGCCAACGAATATTCATTGAAGGGTCATCAGCAATAACGGTCGCACTGGTTGATAAAATAGCGCCTGCTTGAGCTCGAAATTGCTGAACATCGGCACGAGCTTGTGGTCCTGTAATCCACTTACTCTCACCATTAGCCAAAGCCGTTCGTCCATCAAGGCTAGATGCCATTTTAAGCTGAACATAGGGCATCCCGGTTTGCATCGCTTTAATAAACCCAAGATTTAAGGCTTTAGCATCTTGCTCTAACAATCCAACTTCAACGGTCACCCCAGCATTTTGCAATAAAGTAATCCCATTACCTGCCACTTTTGGATTGGGATCAACCATGGCGCAAACCACACGAGAGATCCCAGCTTCAATTAATGCCAGAGCACATGGTGGTGTTCGACCATAATGAGAACAAGGCTCAAGAGTCACATAAGCTGTTGCTCCACGCGCTTTATCACCTGCCGCACGTAAGGCAAAAACTTCAGCATGAGGTAGACCTGCTCGATAATGAAAACCCTCACCCACAATCTGGCCATTGTTTACGATTACGCAACCAACATTAGGATTGGGAGCCGTCGTAAATCGCCCTTTTTTGGCTAAGGCTATTGCCCGAGACATCATCTTATGATCAAACGCTGAAAACATAACTACGGCCTAATCGTGATTATTTCTCTAACTTAGCGATCTCTTCGCCAAATTCACGAATATCTTCAAAACTACGGTACACAGAAGCAAAACGAATATAAGCCACTTTATCAAGCTCTTTTAATGCTTCCATCACTAAGTTACCGATCATCTCCGATGTCACCTCACGCTCCCCGGTTGCGCGAAGTTTGGATTTGATGTTATTGGTTGCACGCTCGATATCGTCTGTACTAACTGGGCGTTTTTCTAATGCCCGCTGAATACCACCAGATAACTTATCTTCATTAAAAGGTTCACGGTTACCATTGCTTTTAATAACGCGTGGCATCACTAATTCAGCAGTTTCAAATGTTGTGTAACGTTCGTTGCATGCTAAACATTGGCGACGACGGCGAACTTGATGACCGTCAGCAACCAATCGAGAATCAATTACTTTGGTGTCGTTTGCACCACAAAAAGGACAATGCATCTTGCCTCCTTATTATCATTCGCTCAGTGTAACCCATTTCAATCTAATAATGAGAGTATTCGGTGATTTTTTCTGCACTTTCCGTTTAGATTTTATTAGAAAATGACTCATTCAAAGTAAAATCTTTCTTAATGGCATTAAAAAAGGACTCACCATAAGGCAAGTCCTTTCAATTAATATGGATAAAGAATAGAAATTACGCGTATACAGGTAGGCGTTTGCAAATCTCTAGTACTTTAGCTTTAGTATCAGCTATCACTTGAGGATTATCGATGTTATCTAATACATCACACATCCAACCGGCCAATTGCTTTGCATCTTCTGCTGTAAAACCACGACGAGTAATCGATGGTGTGCCAACACGAATACCAGAAGTCACAAATGGGCTGCGAGGATCATTTGGTACGCTGTTTTTGTTCACAGTAATATTAGCCGCACCTAATGCCGCATCAGCTTCTTTACCTGTGATACCTTTATCAATTAGATCTACTAGGAATAGGTGGTTTTCAGTACTACCAGAAACAATCTTATAACCACGCTCTAAGAACTCACCCACCATCACTTTCGCATTTTCAACAACACGAGCTTGATATTCAGTAAATTCTGGCTCCATCGCTTCTTTAAAGGCAACCGCTTTTGCCGCAATAACATGCATTAATGGGCCACCCTGACCACCAGGGAATACTGCTGAATTTAGCTTTTTATAAATATCTTCACCAGCATTAGATAAGATCAAGCCGCCACGAGGACCTGCTAATGTTTTGTGAGTTGTGGTGGTAACAACGTGAGCATGAGGTACCGGAGTTGGATAAACACCAGCCGCAACAAGACCGGCAACGTGAGCCATGTCAACAAAGAAGTACGCACCCACTTTATCGGCAATCTTGCGCATGCGTTCCCAATCAACAATTTGAGAATATGCAGAGAAACCACCGATGATCATCTTAGGATTATGTTCAAGCGCTAACGCTTCAACTTCGTCATAATCGATCTGACCATTTTCATCGATACCGTAAGGAATGATGTTATACAATTTACCTGAAAAGTTTACAGGAGAGCCGTGTGTTAAGTGACCACCGTGAGCCAAGCTCATACCTAAAACTGTATCACCGGCATTTAACAGAGCCATATAAACTGCGTTATTTGCTTGGGAACCCGAGTGAGGCTGAACGTTCGCGTATTCTGCACCAAATAGCTGGCATGCACGATCAATGGCAAGTTGTTCTGCTTTATCAACATACTCACAACCACCGTAGTAACGCTTACCAGGATAACCTTCAGCGTACTTATTGGTTAGCTGAGAACCCTGTGCTTCCATTACTCGTGGGCTAGTGTAGTTTTCAGAAGCAATCAACTCGATGTGCTCTTCTTGACGTGCAGTTTCTTCCTGAATGGCTGCATAAAGTTCCGCGTCATAATCGGCAATATTCATATCGCGTTTAAGCATCTGTATCTCCTGACTCAGATTAAGGTATAAACCCTATTTTTAGGTAAAAATGAAAAACTGTAAACGCTAGTATCCACGCGGACGCAAACGTTTTCGTCTAATTCATTAACATTGTCTGTAGTCTACAATAAATTGATCTAAATCAGATAGTCCTAAAATGAATTTTCTTTTGGTTTGTATTCAATTTAATCATGAAACTTTTTCATAATGACTTGGCACAGCGCATTTATTAGCCACAAAATACAAACATACCAACTAATCTGAACAGTTAGAAACACAAAGGCCTGATTAATACAACCAGGCCTTTGTTATATAAATCATGTTAATTGCTTACTATGGCTTATTGTGCAAAAACCAACGTAAATGTAAGAGTGATTAACTGAAAAAAGTACTAAATGGCGTCTTCGTCTTCTTCACCGGTACGGATACGAACCACTCGCTCAACATCAAACATAAAGATTTTGCCATCGCCAATCTTGCCGGTTTGTGCGGTTTCAACAATTGTATCGATACATTGCTCAGCAACTTCATCAGCAACAACAATTTCTAGCTTCACTTTAGGTAAAAAATCAACCATATATTCAGCACCGCGATAAAGCTCTGTATGCCCTTTTTGACGACCAAACCCTTTTACTTCAGTGACCGTCATGCCCGTAATACCGACATCGGCAAGAGCTTCACGCACATCGTCTAGTTTAAATGGTTTGATTATGGCTTCAATTTTCTTCATCTCGGTAATCCTTTGCTAAGCGGCTGATTCATAGTCAACAATATACCATAAATACCGTAATAGAAATTAAGAGTTTTCATGGTCTATTAAAACATTAGGTTCCATCATTCTGAGCAAAAGAAAAACAGAATAAATTAAAACAACACTGTTTAGCCCCAGTACAACAAAGCTGCGGATAGAGATAGGAAAGAGACTTGGCAGTACGGGTAAAATACTCATACCAAGAAAAAGCGTGGATGCTGGTAGAAAAAAATACAACGGCATAAAGCCCCACATTTTTCCTCGTAACAGCCCAATACTGGCACCAACACCAGAAAGAAGAACCAAGATACCAATAATGCTCGGTACGATGCCAACTTGGTTATATTTGAAGATAATGGCAAAACTATCAATATTGCGAATTAAGCAGAGTATAACCAAAACGGCTAAAACTCGCGCGGCCATGGCTTTTCGCCTGCCAGCGGGAGAATCCTGTCCCATAAAAAAATCAATCCTTGAACAACAGTAAGTGCGAACGAGCGCATATCACTGCGCGATTATACTAATTAAGATAATTTAATAAATATTCCACTAACTATTTTTAGCAATATTCGAAACTAAGTGAGCAAAAAATCGAAATTAGCTCACAAAATAGATTATTAATCCAACACAGTGAGCAACATATTAACCGGTAAGCCTGAACAGCCAGTGAATTTAGTCATGATTAATATTAACTTTAATTAAAAAAACGCCCAGTGCTGATATCACTGAGCGTTTTCTAATTATGTTGCTCTAATTTGACTAACAAGGTTAACCGTTAGTGGCACCTATTGTCGATTAGCCGATATGAACCCGAGCATTACGGAACATACGCATCCAAGGACTGTTTTCGCTCCAGTCATCAGGGTGCCAAGAATTAGCCACGGTTCTAAATACACGCTCAGGATGCGGCATCATAATGGTGACACGACCATCTTGAGTTGTAAGACCGGTAATCGCGTTTGGCGAACCATTTGGGTTATTAGGATAAGCTTGGGTTGGATTACCAAGGTTATCAACATAACGTACTGCCACAGTACCCGATTGTTCTAACGCCATAAGATGCGCATCATCTCGCACTTCTACGCGACCTTCACCATGAGAAACGGCAATTGGCATCCTAGAGCCCGCCATGCCACTGAAGAAAGCCGAATCTGATGGCTGGATCTCCACCAAACTAAAACGCGCTTCAAAACGTTCAGACTGGTTGCGTACAAAACGAGGCCATAACTGAGCACCTGGGATCAACTCTTTTAAGTTTGATAGCATCTGACAGCCATTACATACCCCAAGCGATAGAGTATCTTGACGATGGAAGAAGCGTTCAAACTGATCTCTTGCCTGCTCATTAAACAGAATAGATTTAGCCCAACCTTCACCAGCACCCAATACGTCACCGTATGAGAAACCACCACAAGCAACCAGCCCTTGATACTCATCGAGCACCGCTTGTCCGGTTAAGATATCACTCATATGGATATCAACAGCGTTAAATCCAGCGCGATCAAAAGCCGCTGCCATTTCGACATGCGAGTTCACACCCTGCTCACGTAAGATAGCCATTTTAGGTTTTGCACCAAGATTAATATTCGGAGCATTAAATGGTGCAGCGACATTCTCATTAATATCGAAAGTGAGATGGGTATTTAGCCCAGGATCTTGCTCGTTGTGTTTAGCAGCAAATTCTTGATCAGCACAACTTGAGTTATCACGTAGAGCTTGCATCTTATGCGTCATTTCAGCCCAAATCGTACGCAGCTGGTTACGTTCACGATCAACGACAATTTGACCGTTTGCATAAATTTCAAAACGATTAGAGACTTCAACAGAACCAATTACGTGAGAGCAAGAATCTAAGCCAAATGCCGCCAGTGTCGATAACACTGTATCTAATTCTGGGTTTGCCACTTGAATAACGGCTCCCAACTCTTCATTAAAGAGAGCGGCCAGAGCATCGTCACCAAGAGTACTGATATCTGCTTTAATACCACAATGACCAGCAAAAGCCATTTCAGCCAAGGTAACCAGCAAACCACCATCACCTTTATCATGATAAGCCAGTAGATTTTGCTGCTGCACTAATTGCTGAATAGCATTGAAGAAAGCTTTTAGCAGTTGAGGAGAATCAACATCGGCAGGTTTATCACCTAACTGTTTGTAAACTTGAGCTAGTGCCGTTGCACCTAAGCGGTTTTGACCACAACCTAGGTCGATTAAAATAAGTGATGAATCACCGTGATCAGTGCGAAGTTGAGGTGTCACGGTATGACGCACATCTTCAACACGAGCAAAAGCGGTAATAATCAAAGACAGCGGTGATGTAACCGTTTTATCTTGAGCATCGTCTTGCCATTGCGTCTTCATCGACATGGAATCTTTACCCACTGGAATGGTTAGACCCAATGCAGGACACAACTCTTCACCCACAGCTTTAACTGCTTCATAAAGGCCAGCATCTTCACCTGGGTGACCCGCTGGAGACATCCAGTTAGCCGACAATTTAATGTGCTTAATATCACCAATATCGGTTGCGGCGATGTTAGTTAGAGCCTCACCAACAGCTAAACGAGCAGAAGCGGCAAAATCTAGCAATGCTACTGGGGTACGCTCACCCATCGACATCGCTTCACCATGATAAGTATCATAACTTGCCGCAGTTACTGCGCAGTTTGCCACTGGGATCTGCCAAGGCCCAACCATCTGATCGCGTGCAACTAGACCCGTTACGGAGCGATCGCCAATCGTAATTAAGAAGGTTTTTTCCGCAACGGCTGGCAGACGTAATACGCGGTCGATAGCATCATTAAGTTCAATTCCATGACGCTCAAGAGCTGGGCTTTCTACTTTTTTAGAAACCACATCACGCTGCATCTTTGGTGGTTTACCTAGTAGGATATCCATTGGCATATCGATTGGCATATTGTCAAAATGGCTATCTTCAAGGCTTAAATGACGCTCTTCTGTAGCTTCACCAACGACAGCAAAAGGAGCTCGTTCACGATGACAAATCGCTTCAAAAACAGGCATCTGCTCTGGAGCTACTGCTAACACATAACGCTCTTGTGATTCGTTACACCAAATTTCTAATGGGCTCATTCCTGGCTCATCATTAGGTACACTACGAAGATCGAACTTACCGCCACGTTCACCATCATCAACTAATTCAGGTAAAGCATTAGAAATACCGCCTGCACCTACATCATGAATAAAGGCAATAGGGTTTTGCTCACCTAACTGCCAACAGCGATCAATCACTTCTTGGCAACGACGCTCCATTTCTGGGTTTTCACGTTGAACTGAAGCAAAATCCAGATCTTCTGCTGACTGGCCAGATGCCATTGATGAAGCAGCGCCACCGCCTAAACCGATATTCATCGCCGGCCCACCAAGTACAATTAACTTAGCGCCAACAGGGATCTCTTTTTTCTGAACATGTTGATCGCGGATATTACCAAGGCCACCAGCAATCATAATCGGTTTATGGTAACCGCGAACTTCCTCACCCGCATGAGAGGTTACTTTTTCTTCATACGTACGGAAGTAACCCAATAAGTTTGGACGACCAAATTCATTGTTAAACGCCGCACCACCTAATGGGCCTTCTAGCATAATATCTAGAGCACTAACGATTCGACTTGGTTTACCAAAATCACTCTCCCAAGGCTGTTCAAATCCTGGAATTCGTAGGTTAGATACAGTAAATCCAACCAAACCTGCTTTTGGCTTACCACCAATACCAGTCGCGCCTTCATCTCGAATTTCACCACCAGACCCTGTAGAAGCACCAGGCCATGGCGAAATAGCTGTTGGGTGGTTATGGGTTTCAACCTTCATCAAGATATGTGCGTCTTCTTGGTGGTATTGATACTGACGGGTCTCAGGATCTGGGAAAAAGCGTCCGACTTTTGAACCAGTCATCACTGCGGCATTATCTTTATAAGCAGACAGTACGTGCTCAGGCGTGGTTTCAAAGGTATTTTTGATCATTTTAAACAGCGACTTTGGCTGTTCGACGCCATCAATGATCCAATCTGCATTAAAGATTTTGTGACGACAATGCTCTGAGTTCGCCTGAGCAAACATCATCAATTCGATATCATTTGGGTTACGGCCAAGTTTGGTAAAGCTTTCCACTAAGTAATCAATTTCATCATCAGCCAGCGCCAAGCCAAGGGAAACGTTTGCTTTTTCAAGTGCAAGACGACCGCCTGATAAAATATCAATGGCCTCCACAGGAGCTGGTTGTGCTTGAGTAAATAAGATAGCGGCCTGATTAAGCTCCGTGAATACCACTTCCATCATGCGGTCATGAAGCAGTGAATTCAGTGCTTTTTGCTGTTCATCTGTTAGAACTGTCGTACTTTCAACATAATACACAGTACCACGTTCTAAACGCTTAATCTGAGCTAAACCACAGTTATGGGCAATATCGGTCGCTTTTGAAGACCACGGAGAGATAGTGCCAGGACGAGGCGTGACTAATAGGAGTGATCCTGTTGGCTGATGTTCTGCAATCGTAGGCCCATAAGTGAGCAATTGTGCTAACTTTTGCGATTCATCTTCAGTTAAAGGAGCCGTTAAATCGGCAAAATGAACAAACTCGGCATAAATACCGGTCACAGGTAAAGATAACTCACGACAACGCTCTAATAACTTAGCGGCGCGAAACTCAGACAGTGCGGGTGAACCACGCAAAATTTCCATGTGCGTACGTCTCTCGATAACAGTTAAGTGAAGGTGATATTGACCTAATCCTACCGCTTATTGCTTAGAGTTACGTCAATGCCACCTCAATTGTCATCACTTAACTCCCCCTAACCGATGAGGAGCTGCGCATAGTATAAGGGAAATTTTTTTGTGACGTAACTCTTGACGCAACCGTTTGCGTGATTTTTTTTCGATCTATGATAAAAAACTGTATTGAGCGCTAAAATCCCATGTTTTTTATCGCTTCTAGGCGGTTCTTCTGCTGCAATTTTATTGAATTAAAGGCAAATAACAGTGAAATTAATTAGAGAACGACATTCTTTAACTTTCCGCCAACCGTTAGCTTTGATATAAAGAGCCCTGAATTTTAACCGAGAGCACAGATTGTTGAGTACCTATACGTTACCCAAAAAAATCAGGCAGTACTTTGTTAGCCTTATTACACTTTTTCTGATCAGCGGCTGTCAGTGGCAAAGTGAGCCACACAATGCTTTAGATCGCATCAGAGAAACGGGCGTACTGCGTGTGGGTACCTTGAACAATCAGCTGTCGTATTATATTGGTAATGAAGGGCCTACCGGTCTGGATTACGAACTGGCTCAACTGTTTGCTAAAAAGCTGGGTGTAAAGCTAGAAATGCAGCCTATGTTTTCTCTCTCTAGCCTTTTCCCAGCATTAGATCGGGGTAATGTTGATATTCTCGCCGCAGGCCTAACGATTACACCCAATCGCCTACAAGATTTTCGAGCCACCCCAGCCTATTACTATGCCAGCCAACTGGTGGTGTATAAAAAAGGAACATGGCGTCCAAGAACGCCTTCAGATCTGGCCAAAAATAAAGGGACATTAACCGTAGTGAAAGGCTCTAGCCACGAATTACAGTTAAAGCAATTACAGCAAAAATACCCAGACCTAAAATGGCAAGCAGTCTCAGAAACCGATGACGATGAACTTATGCGTGATGTCGCCAGTGGAAAGCTCGACTTTACTGTCGCAGACTCAGTTGATGTGGCGCTGATCCAACGTATTCATCCAGATATCGCTATTGCCATGGAATTAACCGATGAAGAGCCGATCAGTTGGTTTGTAAAAAACAGCAGCAATGACAACTTATATGCGCTCATTATTGAGTTTTTTGGTGAAATAAAACAAAACGGTGAATTAGCGCAGTTAGAAGAGAAGTATTTCGGTCACGTTGATC
This sequence comes from Photobacterium damselae subsp. damselae, assembly GCF_038086725.1. Lineage (NCBI taxonomy): Bacteria > Pseudomonadati > Pseudomonadota > Gammaproteobacteria > Vibrionales > Vibrionaceae > Photobacterium > Photobacterium damselae. The sequence continues at coordinate 846,126 of NZ_CP146970.1, read as the reverse complement.
AATTTGATTACGTAGATACCCGCGCATTTTTACGTGCCGTTGAAGGAAAATTACCGAAATGGAAACCGCTATTTAAGCAATATGCTGGGGAATTTGACTGGCGTTTAATTGCCGCGCTCTCTTATCAAGAATCGCACTGGAACCCAGAAGCTACATCACCAACGGGTGTCCGTGGCATGATGATGCTCACAACTCCAACAGCCAAAGCAGTAGATGTGGCGAATCGATTAGATCCGAAACAGAGTATTCGAGGGGGTACTGAGTATCTTCGCCGCATGATAGCTCGCGTACCCGATAGTATTGAATCCCATGAAAAGGTCTGGTTTGCTCTTGCCTCTTATAATATTGGGTTTGGTCACTTAATGGATGCACGCCGTTTAACCAAGGCGCAAGGCGGTAATCCAGACACATGGACAGATGTCAAACAACGTTTACCGATGTTGCGCCAACGCCAATACTATACTCAAACTCGATATGGCTATGCTCGCGGTGATGAAGCCTTAAATTATGTTGAGAATATCCGCCGTTATTACCAAAGCATCGTTGGTTACGAACAAGCTCACAGCCGAGAACACCAAGGTGACGGGGTTGAAATTGTTGATGGGCTACAAACAATCACACCACAAACAATTAGCGCAGCAGCCAAGCCTCAACCAGCCAAAGTTGCAGCGTCTAAATAATCAATAAGTTATTCTGGCTCTTAATCCAATGAGAGCCAGATCTTCTTTTTCATCTCATTTTGCAAATAGATATAGCTTCTTTCATTTAATTACCAGCATAATCAATCGCAGGGTTTGTATTGATTATATGGATATTCAATACACCTTTTTTAGTACCTATTCATTTATAGGTATTCTATTTGATTTCGTTTCAGTACTCATACCAAGCAAATAGATGGCTCTTTTAGCCAAGAGACCAGCCTTATTTGTTAGGTATTTTATGTCTGGCACACATTATGCTGATCTTATATCGCTAATGTCGCCTTTTGCCAGCAAGAGGGATAAAGGATGAAAAGTAAACGCACTCAATCAAAATTTAAAAAAATGCTACAAGCCTCTTCGACCCGACGTAAACGTCTAAGCAGTAATCTACGTAAAAAAACGCTCTGGCGTCAGCGCAGTTATGTCATGAGTGCTACAGCTGAATGTTGCTAATCAAAAGCTAAAACGCAAAAAACAAAGCTCGGACAATACCGAGCTTTTTCATATAAACAATACCGATTCAATCTTATCTCTGCTGTTTTTCTTTTTCTGCTTGTTTGAGCGCTTTCTTTTCGGCTCGACGACGCTTAAAAAATGCTTGTAATTGAGCACGGCACTCATCTTCTAATAAGCCAGCATCAAACTGAACGTGGTGATTCACTCCAGCATAACTCAACAGATTCATCGTACTACCAGCAGCACCAGTTTTAAGATCAGGCGCACCATAAACCACCTTCCCCACACGAGAATGCACCATAGCACCAGCACACATAGGACACGGCTCTAATGTGACATATAAAGTGGTATCAAGTAGACGATAGTTTTGTAGAACTTGTCCCGCTTGTCGCAACGCCATGATTTCAGCGTGGGCGGTGGCGTCGTGTTGCCCTATCGAGCGGTTCCACCCTTCCCCAACAACTCGACCTTGGTATACCACTACAGCACCAACGGGCACTTCGCCTTCAGCTTCTGCATTTGCAGCCAATTCAATGGCGCGATGCATAAAAATTTTATCTTGTTCGCTATATTCTACAGTCATTGATTATCTATCGTTAAAATCTTGAGCTTTAGCTATTAAGCATCTACTCGTTTTTTTGGTAACTCTTCGGCTAAAAAATCCACCAGCAAACGTACTTTAGGAGACAAATGGCGGTTATGAGGATACAAAGCCCAAATCCCCTCATCTGGCTCTTGGAATTTCTCCAAAATAGGGACAATAGAACCGTTCGCTAAATCTTCATCCACGTAATATTCCGGTAACTGTGCAATGCCAATACCTTTAATCACCGCATCTCGTAGCCCATAACCACTATTACAAGATAACGAACCCGCAATACGAATGCTCTTTTCTTTACCTTTTTCTTGGAATCGCCAGTAATCATGGTTACCAATTAAGCAATTATGGTGGCGTAGTTCAGATAGCGTATGTGGCATACCGTATTTTTCTAAGTAAGCTGGTGATGCACACAGATACATAGTACGAGTTGTAAGGCGTTTTGCCATCATAGATGAATTGCCCAACTTACCTAGACGAATCGCTAAATCAAACGCGCCTTCAACCAGATCCATCTGACGGTTGGTTAAATCCATCGTCACTTCAATCTCTGGATACTGCAACATAAAGTCATTCACCAAAGGGACGATATATTTTTCACCATAAGTCACAGGTGCGGTCATTTTTATAAGTCCTTGAGGAACCCCTCGTAGACTGGTGATAGCGCGTTCAGCTTCTTCAAGCCCATCCATCACCTGACGACAGTGACGATAATAAATACTGCCCTCTTCGGTTAGAGATACCTTACGCGTTGTACGGTAAAATAGTTTGGTATTAAGTCTATTTTCCAGAGCACTAATTTGTCGGCTCACTTGCGCCGTTGATATCCCAATCTTTTTTGCCGCAGCGGTAAAGCTTTCTGTTTCAGATACGGCAACAAATTCTGTCACCCCTTCCCACAAAAACATCGTCACTTTGCTCCATTATTACATCAAGGTAAAAGTTATTTGCAGTTTAACCCAATTATCATTTATCAAGAAACAAATATAATGCATCCCATCGAAACGCAATAAGAAAACAACTTTCTTATGCATTAGTAAAGAATTCATCTACAGTCTATACGTAACAAGCATTACGTAATTATAAGTTATCGGTCTCGTACCCAATACATAAATAAAGAGAGTAAATCAATGACTGACAAGTTTATTAAATCAAAAGCAGCTGTTGCTTGGGGTCCAAATCAACCTCTATCAATCGAAGAAGTTGATGTAATGCTTCCTCGTAAAGGCGAAGTTCTTGTACGCATTATCGCAACAGGCGTATGTCACACTGATGCATTCACTCTATCTGGTGACGATCCTGAAGGTATCTTCCCATCTATTCTTGGTCACGAAGGTGGCGGTATTGTTGAAATGGTTGGTGAAGGCGTAACAAGTGTTGCTGTTGGTGACCATGTTATCCCTCTTTACACTGCAGAATGTGGCGAGTGTAAATTCTGTAAATCAGGTAAAACAAACCTATGCCAAGCAGTTCGTGAAACTCAAGGTAAAGGTCTAATGCCAGATGGTACAACTCGTTTCTACAAAGACGGTCAACCAATCTACCACTACATGGGTTGTTCTACTTTCTCTGAGTACACTGTACTTCCAGAAATTTCTCTAGCGAAAGTAAATAAAGAAGCGCCTCTTGAAGAAGTATGTCTTCTAGGTTGTGGCGTAACAACAGGTATGGGAGCTGTACTTAACACAGCAAAAGTTGAAGAAGGTAGCACAGTAGCAATCTTTGGTTTAGGTGGTATCGGTCTATCTGCAATCATTGGTGCTCGCATGGCTGGTGCTAGCCGTATCATCGGTGTTGACCTAAACGAAACTAAATTCGAACTAGCAACTCAACTAGGTGCAACCGATTGTATCAACCCAGCTAACTACGATAAGCCAATTCAAGAAGTCATTGTTGAAATGACTGATGGCGGCGTTGACTACTCATTTGAGTGTATCGGTAACGTAAACGTAATGCGTTCTGCACTTGAGTGTTGTCACAAAGGTTGGGGTGAGTCAATCATCATCGGTGTAGCAGGCGCAGGTCAAGAGATCTCTACTCGTCCATTCCAGCTTGTTACTGGTCGTGTATGGCGTGGTAGTGCATTCGGTGGTGTTAAAGGTCGCTCTGAGCTTCCTGAAATTGTTGAGCGTTACATGGCTGGTGAGTTTGGTCTACAAGAGTTCATCACTCACACAATGGCGCTAGAAGACATCAACGAAGCATTTGAATTAATGCACAAAGGTGAAAGTATCCGTACGGTAATTCACTACAATAAATAATTAAGAGTTACTCCCTACTACACTACTACTCTTAATTTTAGCGCTGCTCAACTTGGGCAGCGCTCTTTTACCAATAAGACGAATCAAGCCAATGACATTAGAAAATATCAGCTGTAATAAAAGTGCAGGTGGCTGGCACAAACAATACACTCACCATTCAGAAGTATTAAGCTGCGACATGCGCTTTGCTATTTTTTTACCGCCACAAACAGCAACAGGTAAAAAAGTTCCCGTTCTTTACTGGCTTTCAGGTTTAACCTGTACAGATGAAAACTTCATGCAAAAAGCAGGGGCTCAACGAATTGCAGCCGAACTGGGTATTGCCATTGTAGCTCCAGACACTAGCCCTCGCGGCGAAAACGTACCTGATGATGAAAATGGTGCATACGATTTTGGTTTAGGTGCGGGCTTTTATGTTAATGCCACCCAAGCGCCATGGGATCGTCATTACCGCATGTATGATTATGTGGTAAATGAACTGCCAGCGATTATTGAAGCCAATTTCCCAGTTACTGAGCAACGAGCTATTTCAGGTCACTCTATGGGTGGTCACGGAGCTCTAATGATCTCACTGCGCAATCCAGAACGTTTTAGCTCAGTGTCTGCTTTTAGTCCGATTGCCAATCCAATCAACTGCCCGTGGGGACAAAAAGCATTTAATGGATACCTTGGTGATAATCCAAAAGAATGGAAAAACTATGACTCAAGCGAGTTAATGCGCCTGGCAGAGAAAAAGCTACCAACCTTAGTAGACCAAGGTACTCAAGATAACTTTTATATTGATGGCCAACTCCGTCCAGAAAGCCTTGTAGCAGCAGCAGAAGCAAATGACTATCCATTAGAGCTTCGTATGCAAGATGGTTATGACCACAGTTATTACTTTATGGCGAGCTTTATTGAAGATCATCTACGCTTCCACATGAAGCACTTTGGTTAACCTTAGTTTGCCTATTATTGGGCAAATAAATTAACCCGTTACACTATGATTACTTCATAACATGTTCATGGTTCGTCGCCAAAAATAAAGCCTCGATATATTACTATCGAGGCTTTTTTCATTTCATCAAACAATCTTAGCGATTTACTGAATAGTGTAAGTGTATGGCGCCTGAACACCTAGAGGGATACCAATTGCCCAGTAAACCAATAGGAAGATAGTCCAGCCAACAAGCATCGCGATAGAATATGGCATCATCATTGAAGCCAATGTACCGATACCAGAGCTCTTCACATAACGCTGCATGTAAACCACAACAAGCGGGAAGAACACCATCATCGGAGAAATGATATTAGATACTGAATCACCAACACGGTATGCCGCCTGAGTTAATTCAGGAGAAATACCTACCGCCATTAACATTGGCACCATAATAGGACCAATCAATGCCCATTTCGCAGATGCAGAACCTACTAATAGGTTTACTGATGCGGTTAGAAGAATCATACCGATAATAGTGATTTGACCTGGTAGATTCATCTCTTGCAACAATTTAGCACCAGAAAGAGCCAACAGCGTACCAATGTTTGATTGAGTAAATGCCACTAGGAACTGAGCAATAAAGAATACCATTACCATAAAGCCCGCCATACCAGCCATTGTGGTTGACATCGCTTTAATAACATCTTGGCTCTCTTTAAAAGTGCCTGCTACTTTACCGTAGATGATACCTGGAATCACAAATAGGATGAAAATCAACGGTACAATCGACTGCATCACTGGTGCATTAAATGCCGCAATCTCACCCGATGGAGAACGAAGCGGTGATGTTTCAGGAATAAGCACGGCAACAAGTAAAGCAATACCAGCAACCATAGCCCAACCAGCGCGAGAGAATGCCTTCGACTCAAGTTCTGTAAATGAACCCATATCAGGAGCTTCTTCAGCGTCATCATCAATCGCTGTTTTCGCTAAACGAGGTTCGATGATTTTATCTGTAATATACCAACCAATCGCAACAATAACGAATGATGATAGACCAGTGAAAATAATGTTCGCTAGCGGGTTCACGATGTAATCAGGATCCATAATACGAGCGGCTTCTTGCGTAAAACCTGCCAGTAATGGGTCGATACCTGATGGAATAAAGTTTGCAGAGAAACCACCAGAAACACCAGCAAATGCCGCAGCGATACCCGCTAGAGGGTGACGACCTGCCGCATGGAAAATAATACCACCAAGAGGAATAACCAGTACGTAACCAGCATCGGCTGCTGTGTGTGACACAATTGCCACTAAAATCAGCATCGGCGTTAAGAATTTAACTGGTGTTACATTCAGCATCTTCTTAAGGCCTGTATTAATAAAGCCAGATGCTTCAGCCACACCAACACCTAGCATCGCAACTAATACGATACCTAACGGTGCAAAGCCAGTGAAATTCTTCACCATATTTGCAAGGAAACTTGCCATAGACTCGCCAGTCAGTAGGTTTTTAATCTCTACTGATTGCTGAGTCACTGGGTGAACCAGACCAAAGTCAAATTGTGATAGAACTGCGGAAAGAACCCAAACTAGGACCAATCCCCAAAAGAATAGAAGAGCTGGATCTGGAATTTTGTTACCGACACGCTCAATGCCGTTTAGAAACTTATCCATCGCACTTGATGGCGCTTCTGGTGCCTGTTTTACTGCTTGATTACTCATGGGAACTCCATGGCTATAATTGATGTTGTATGGTGCTAGCGTCTGTTTACGACTATTTCTGTCGCTTTTAAGTATTTTCGCCGATGTTATAGCAGTCGTTACAAATGCAACAAACCGTCACCGGATTGTAACCATAATGACAAATAAAAAAGCACGATCGACCTAGCTAATAGCTATTTTGTATAAGGGTATTTTGTAAACAAGTGTAAATGGTAAACATAAATTCCATTTTTTATTAACAACAAAGACACATGTAGCGTGGACAAGCAGATATTTAAGAAATTACAAGAGTGGTGATATTCCCCTAACCTACACAATAGTTGCGGTGTTCAAACATGAAGGGTTTTAGATGATTTTCGTTTGATACTATTTAAGTCTGATACCTATAAGCAAAAGAAAGAACCAAAAAAAAGCCTCTGAGTTTCCCCAAAGGCCTTTGATCTTATTTTTTAACTACGAATTTTTAGAATCTTATTCCCACTCGATGGTTGCAGGTGGCTTACCTGATACATCGTAAACCACACGAGAGATACCATCGACTTCGTTAATAATGCGGTTCGACACCTTACCTAGGAAATCATATGGTAGGTGAGCCCAGTGCGCTGTCATAAAGTCGATAGTTTCAACAGCACGTAGAGAAACAACCCAATCATATTTACGACCATCGCCCATTACACCAACAGAACGAACTGGTAAGAATACGGTAAAGGCTTGTGATACTTTGTTGTAAAGATCTGCATTGTGAAGCTCTTCAATGAAGATAGCATCGGCACGACGCAGTAGATCACAGTACTCTTTCTTCACTTCACCAAGTACACGAACACCTAGACCAGGACCTGGGAATGGGTGGCGGTATAGCATGTTATAAGGCAGACCAAGCTCAAGACCAATCTTGCGAACTTCGTCTTTAAATAGCTCTTTTAGTGGCTCAACCAAGCCCATTTGCATATCGTCAGGCAAACCACCCACGTTATGGTGTGATTTAATAACGTGTGCTTTACCTGTTTTTGATGCTGCAGATTCAATTACATCAGGGTAGATAGTGCCTTGTGCTAACCATTTTGCATTTTGCAGTTTCTTCGACTCTTCATCGAATACTTCAACAAATACACGGCCAATAATTTTACGTTTTGCTTCTGGCTCATCCACACCAGCAAGTGCTTCAAGGAAACGGTTTTCAGCTTTAACGTGAACAATGTTTAGACCAAAATGATCACCGAACATGTCCATAACTTGCTCGCCTTCATTTAGACGAAGCAGGCCGTTATCAACAAATACACAAGTTAACTTATCACCAATTGCACGGTGAACCAGCATTGCAACTACTGATGAATCCACACCACCAGATAGGCCAAGGATCACTTCGTCATCACCCACTTGCTCTTTAATACGAGCGATAGCATCTTCGATGATGTTGGCTGATGTCCATAGCTTTTCACAGCCACATACATTAAGAACGAAGTTTTCAATGATACGCATACCTTGACGAGTGTGCGTAACTTCTGGGTGGAACTGTACGCCGTAAAAACGTTTTTCATCATTAGCCATTGCAGCGTATGGACACGTTGAAGTTTCAGCAACTTTGGTAAAGTCAGCAGGAATTTCAACAACTTTGTCACCGTGACTCATCCATACATCAAGTAATGGAGTGCCATCTTCTGCAATTGCATCTTCAATGTTTTTAAATAGATCTGTTGGTTCTACAATTTTAACCTGAGCATAACCAAATTCACGCTCAGAAGAACCCGCAACTTTACCGCCTAGCTGCTCTGCCATTGTCTGCATGCCGTAACATACACCAAATACTGGCACACCAGCTTCAAACACATACTGAGGAGCACGAGGTGAACCGGCTTCGGTCACACTCTCAGGACCGCCAGATAGAATGATACCGTTTGGATTAAAGTCACGAATATCAGCCTCATCAACGTCCCAGCTCCAAAGCTCACAGTAAACACCGATTTCACGAATACGACGAGCAATCAATTGAGTGTACTGTGAACCAAAATCTAAAATAAGGATGCGTTGATCATGAATATTTGTGGTAGTGGTCATTATCGAGCAGTCTCAGAAATTTATTGAAAATAGGGGGCATCAAAGTGCCCCGATCTTATATAAGCTTTTTAATTAGGCAAACGTTTTCGCTAGCTAGGAATAGTTTGTTACAAATTAACCTAGGCGGTAGTTTGGTGCTTCTTTAGTAATAGTCACATCATGCACATGAGACTCTTTCATACCAGCGCCAGAGATACGAACAAACTCAGCTTTAGTACGAAGGTCTTCAATTGTTGCAGAGCCAGTTAGACCCATGCTTGAACGTAGACCACCCATCTGTTGATGAACGATCTCTTTTAAGTGACCTTTATAAGCAACGCGACCTTCAATACCTTCTGGTACTAACTTGTCAGCAGCGTTATCAGATTGGAAGTAACGGTCAGATGAACCTTTTGACATCGCACCAAGAGAACCCATGCCACGGTATGACTTATAAGCACGACCTTGGTATAGCTCCACTTCACCCGGAGCTTCTTCAGTACCCGCGAACATTGAACCAACCATTACGCAAGAAGCGCCAGCTGCAATCGCTTTACATAGGTCACCAGAGTAACGGATACCACCATCAGCAATAACAGGAATGCCATATTGATCCGCAACTGAAGCCGCTTCAGAAATCGCTGTAATTTGAGGAACACCAACACCAGTTACGATACGAGTTGTACAGATAGAGCCAGGGCCAATACCCACTTTAACCGCACTTACACCCGCTTCAATAAGTGCACGAGCACCTTCAGCAGTTGCAACATTACCGCCAACGATTGGTAGATTAGGGAATTGTTTGTGTGTTTCACGGATGCGTTGTAAAACACCTTCAGAATGACCATGTGAAGAGTCAATAAGTAGCACATCAACGCCAGCTTCAACTAGAGCTTGAACACGCTCTTCATTACCAGCACCAGCACCTACAGCAGCACCAACACGTAGACGGCCACGCTCATCTTTACATGCATTTGGTTTACGTTCTGCTTTCTGGAAATCTTTTGCAGTGATCATGCCTTTAAGACGGAAGCTATCATCAACCAATAGCACTTTTTCAACACGGTGCTTTTGCATGATAGCTTCAACTTCTTCACGAGAAGCGCCTTCTTTCGCTGATGCAAGCTTTTCTTTTGGTGTCATCACTTCCACAACTTTAAGGGAAAGGTCAGTTACAAAGCGTACATCACGACCTGTAATAATACCGATAAGCTCATTGTTATCAGTAACAACAGGGTAACCTGCAAAGCCATTTTCTTCTGTCAGACGTTTTACATCTGCAATGGTGTTATCAGGCTTAACAGTTACAGGTTCAGAAACAACACCTGCTTCGAACTTTTTAACCATGCGAACTTGTGCCGCTTGTTGTTCGATAGACATATTCTTATGGATAAAACCGATGCCACCCTCTTGCGCAAGAGCGATAGCCAAACGACCTTCAGTCACTGTATCCATAGATGCAGACAGCATTGGAATATTCAGAGTGATCTCTTTAGTCAAATGGGTGCGCAGATCGGCAGTGTTCGGTAGGACTGTAGAATGAGCTGGAACCAGCAAAACATCATCAAAAGTCAAAGCTTCTTGTTTGATTCGTAACATTGCAATATCTCACACCAATTAAAGGGTTTTATAAAGAAGATTAAAATATTGCGGACGGATTATACGCACGGTGCAAACGTTTGGCTAGTGTTTTTTTTGAATTTTTAATAAAAAATATTTGACATTTTTCGATTGATACGTAATATATTTCGGTTAAGTTTCAGGTGCTGCGGGCAAAACACTTTGGGTAAGATCTGTCCAATTGATCCCCCTTTTCCTTTGTTGCGCCCAAATTTCGTTCATTGATTGAATTATACTCGTCTTTCATCGCAGCCCTTCCCACTCTTCTTTGGTAAAGGTGTTTTTCATCGTGACAATGTTCGCCCAACCGACCCAAAGCAATAATCGAATTTTCACCGTATCCACTCTAAATGCCCAAGTTCGCGTACTACTCGAAAATGAAATGGGTATTGTTTGGTTAGTCGGTGAGCTCTCTAATTTCTCCATGCCGGTTTCTGGCCACTGGTATTTCACCTTAAAAGATGCTCGTGCTCAGGTGAAATGCGCTATGTTTAAAGGCAATAATCGCCGAGTGCTATTTAAACCCAGCAATGGTACTCAGGTGCTCGTTAAAGCACGTTTATCCCTCTATGAGCCTCGCGGTGACTATCAGCTTATAATCGAAAGCATGCAGCCAGAAGGCGATGGTCGACTCCAGCAACAGTTTGAACAACTTAAAATGTCTTTGGCCGCAGAAGGTCTGTTTGCCCAAAGTATTAAAAAACCGTTGCCAGAGCAACCAAAACGAGTGGGGATCATTACCTCAAAAACAGGTGCTGCATTATTTGATATTCTAAATGTGTTACGCCGACGCGATCCTGGTTTACCGATTGTGATCTATCCAACCATGGTGCAAGGCGAAGGTTCTGCGATTTCGATTGCTCAAGCCATTGGTCGAGCTAACAGCCGCAAAGAGTGTGATGTGCTAATAGTGGGTCGTGGCGGTGGATCTCTTGAAGATCTATGGGCGTTTAATGAAGAAATTGTGGCGCGTACTATTGTTGCCAGTGAAATCCCTATCGTCAGTGCAGTTGGTCATGAAGTTGATGTCACCATTGCCGATTTTGTTGCCGATGTTCGTGCTCCAACGCCATCAGCTGCAGCAGAGCTGATCAGTCGCGATATGACTCATCAAACTCAAGCCATTACACAAAAGAAACAGCAGCTAAATCATGCTATTCGCTATTATATTGCTAAACAGCAACAACAAACTCAGCGATTACAGCACCGATTAGAACGTCAACATCCACAGATGCGACTTAATCAGCAGCAACAACATCTGGATGAGTTAACTGGCCACTTACATCAAGCGATGCAACGAAAGTTAACTCAGGCAGATCAACGTGTAGAACGTATTAATTACAAGTTATCGCTCTATTCACCAAGTCAAACAATCAAACAACTTAGTCATCATTTAGCGCAAAGTGAGCGCCGCCTTACTGATGCTATGGATCGCTCGCAGTTAACAGCTCGTCATCAATTGGCCATGATGGCAGAAAAACTGGAGGCAGTAAGCCCACTGGCGACTATTGCGCGTGGTTATTCTATCACCCAAAAAGAAGATGGCTCGGTTATTAGAAGTTCAGATCAAGTCTCAGCAGGAGATCGATTAGTCACCAAAGTTGCTCAAGGTGAAATTCGTTCAATCGTTGAATAGCTATTGTTAAGTAGTGATTAGCATAAAATTAAATTAACAAAAATAAATGCCGCTCTAGTTTTCTAGTCGCGGCATTTTTTATCTCTGGCATATGGACTTTATTAACCGCCCTACACCTTAAGCATTTTCATCTACTGGGGTGAAGACAAAACTGACCCGTGATTTTGATTTTAACTCATTACAGTGATTACAAAAGTAGCTGGCAGAACCGCAGGCCTGTAGTTTTTCTAGCTCTTTACCACAATCTGGGCATAAGGCATGTTTATTGATCTTCTGCTGGCAAAAATCACAGAAATAACCATTCTCTTTCCAGACTAATTCACTGGTACAGCTTGGGCATAGATTCTCAGACACTCACATATCCTTCTGTCGTCCATCCCGATGTAATTTCAAAATTTAGAATTTAGAGATTACTGGGTATAAAGATAATAGGCTCTCATAATGCTTTGATTTGTATCTGGCTGGCAATCAAAATTATTTTTCAAAATGTACTCTTTTGATCTCTGTCGTGAAGATCGCTGCAAACCAGAACAAAAGAAAACAATAGCCTTTATGGATAAGAATCAGAGAACCAAGGATCTTTTATAACAAAGCAGATCTTAGACAAAAAGAGTCTTGATCAGCGATCTCATATCAAAAGAACATTTATCAATACACTTCCCGAAAGCATAAGTTACATATTCTGTTTTTGGATTTTAAACGATATTTTATTCTTAAATATTACATGTAAAACCAAGGATCCAATATATATAAAATTGGATCGGTTATAAAATCCAATAAAAAAGCCGAAACAAGTCACTCTGAGCTATTTCGGCTTATCTTTATGATTTAACAACAAATTATTGTCTTTTTATTGCTCTGGTATACATGACAATTTGTTGATCATTCACATATTCAAACTCAACCCACAACTGATTGTATTCGGCTAAAGATTGACTATGAGTACCACCGCATGGGATCTCAATAACATTCCCTTCATTAAGATCGCAGCACCAATAACGCGAATCGGTTAACGCTTGTCCTTCGCAACGCATAGTAATTGCAGATTCAAGTTCTAACCATTGAGTTAATTGCTGATTTATTTTATCTGCAATATCATTGAGTTGTTCTAACATATCAGCCGAATTTAGTCCGCGTTTACGCAAAGTCTTTCCTAAACGATACGTATCTCGACTGCAATCTTCACTCACTTCGCTTTTCTCTTGAGCGTAACTGTGAAAATCATAATGTCCTAATTCATCTTTTCGTGACGCATCTTTACGCCAAAAGTCATGATGTAAGACTTTGTTTAAAGCAAGAGATGATAGATGCCCACCACTATGACCACGCCCTAACGCCTGCTGGTACGCTTTATCTACTGATAATTCGACTTCTTGGCCTATTTCCAGCATTAAATCCTGTGCTAGATGGTGAACTACCACAAATACCCAGCCTTCAGTATCACGACGAACTGGAATTGCATCAGCCACATATAAAGTTTGGGAAGCTAGTTCAACCGCACCAACCAAGCAATTTATAACAGCATAATCTTGATTCGCTACGGTAATAAAACCACGATCGGCAGGGTGATCTGGCCAAATATGACTGACAGGATGAAATGGTGTGGTATCAGTAACGATCCATGTCCCTTCTGAATGAGCCACACACAATTGTACTTTAGCAGTGCACTGCCAAATATTAGAGGTAAATAAAATTTTAGTTGCCGTTGTCATAAAATTTTCCTAATAAAAAGCCCAACACTTGGCTGGGCTTTATATCTATAAGCGATAAATTACTTATTACGATCTTTGATCATACTTGCAAGGCGCTTACGCTGACGTTGCTGAGAAATCGTTAATTTCTCTTTCTTAGTCTCAAATGGGTTTTCGCTATTCTGGAATTGAATACGAATTGGCGTACCCATCATCTCTAATGATTTACGGTAGTAGTTCATTAGATAGCGCTTGTAAGAGCCTGGTAGTTCATTAACCAAGTTACCGTGCACAACGATAATTGGTGGGTTGTAACCACCTGCGTGAGCGTATTTTAGCTTCACACGACGACCACGGATCATTGGTGGCTGGTGATCATCTTGTGCCATTTGCATAATACGCGTCAACATTGAAGTGCTGATACGTTTTGTTGCTGACTGATATGCTTCAACAACAGATTCATACAAGTGACCAACACCAGTACCGTGCAGTGCTGAGATAAAGTGGATACGCGCAAAATCAACAAAGCCTAAACGACGATCAAGCTCAGTTTTAACACGCTCTTTCACATCATTGTCTAGACCGTCCCACTTGTTCACCGCAATAACCAGCGAACGACCCGCATTAAGAGCAAAGCCCAATAGGCTCAAATCTTGATCTGAAATGTTCTCACGCGCATCAATGATAAGAAGAACAACGTTCGCATCTTCAACCGCTTTTAGCGTCTGAATTACCGAAAACTTCTCAACCGCTTCGTGCATATTCTTACGACGACGGATACCCGCTGTATCGATCAATACATACTCTTGACCATCACGCTCCATCGGAATGTAAATAGAGTCACGAGTTGTACCTGGCATATCGTACACAACCACACGTTCTTCACCTAAGATACGGTTTGTTAGTGTTGATTTACCAACGTTTGGACGACCGATAATTGCCAGCTTGATAGGCTGCTCTTGTAGACGCTTATACGCAGCTTCTGCATCTTGCTCAGATAAATTCGCATTTTCGATCTCTGCAACAGAGTTAAGATCTTCAATACTGATTTCATCTGACTCAAGCTCTTCATCAGAACCAGAAATATTTTCAAAGAACGGCTCTAGAGCACGCTCCATTAGCGCTGTTACACCACGGTTTTGTGATGCTGCAATTTGGTGCATCTCATCAGCACCTAGCTTCCAGAAATCAGCACAAGCACTATCAGCATCGATACCATCAATTTTGTTTACAACCAAAAATGTTGGCTTATTACGACTGCGCAAGTGCTTTGCAATAGCTTCATCTGCTGCAGTTAGACCAGCACGACCGTCAACTAGAAATAGCACCACATCAGCTTCTTCAATCGCCATAAGCGATTGTTCAGCCATTTTGGTTTCAACACCTTCTTCTGTACCGTCGATACCACCGGTATCGATAACGATAAATTCGTGTTCGTTAATTTCAGCTCGGCCGTACTTACGATCCCTTGTTAGGCCAGGAAAATCTGCAACCAGCGCATCCCTTGTACGGGTAAGACGGTTAAAAAGCGTCGATTTACCCACGTTAGGGCGCCCGACAAGGGCAACAACAGGAATCATAACTACCTCTTACTTTTCAGAGTTCTATACCAATTCTGTATATTGATAATAACAGTGGTATACCTTCAAATATCCCCTGCTATTTTTGTCTCTAGCAACACAATTTGATTGCTGTCAGCCGACAATAATATCAGGGGTGGATATAATAACAACGGCCCCAACCGTAATCACAGTTGGAGCCGATTAAACTTAGTCTTGCTGCATTATACCGTGTTATTGCGATATTTGCATTTTCTTGATTTTGCCATCACGAGTTGAAACGATAAAGGCATCATCATCAAGCGCAACAGGTGGAACTGACATACCGCCACCACCAATCGACTCTTGAGAAACAAAATCACCAGTCGATTGATCTAGCCAGTGTAGATAACCTTCAGCATCGCCAACAACCAAGTAACCATCAATTGCCGCTGGAGCAGTCAACTGACGGTATTCTAGATCTTTGTTCTGCCAAATTTCGGTACCACTGCGAGCATCAACGGCCACAATGTGATCTTTCTCAGTCACTAGGTATAACGTATTTGCATCGACAATAAAGTTAGTTGCCGATGAATAATTACGTTTCCAAGCAATTTGACCAGTGCGCAGTTCAATCGAAACAAGAGAACCGTTGTAGCCAATAGCATAGAGACGATCGCCTGCAATAACAGGTGTCGCATCAACGTCAACTAGACGATCAATTTCAGTCGCGCCTTTTGGTGCCGCGATCGCTTGTTGCCATAACAATTGACCATTGTGCATCAGAGCACCAGCTAAACGTCCGTTTGCTTGTCCCCAGAATACACCACCAGCAATCGCAACTGGTGAACTGTCACCACGTAGCGTTAAGGTTGGAACTTCGCTGCTGATCTGCCACTTTGACTCACCCGTTGATACATCGAGCGCCTGTAAAAAACCATTGCTGGTGTTTACAACAACAAGACCTTCATCAACTAAAGGCTTAGAAAGCACTTCACCTTGAACCTTAGCGCGCCAAATTTCATCACCGTTTTCAGCATTGATTGCAAGTACATCAGCATTTTCTGAACCGATATAGATCACACCACTGCTATAAACAATGCCACCAGATAGCTTAGCACTAGTATCGCCTTCGAAATCTTGCTTCCAAAGAACTTTACCGTTACTTGGGTCAAGTGCTTCAACCAATCCATCACGATCTGCAACAAAAATTTTGCCATCACCAATCGCAGGCGTTAAACGAGAGAAATATCCTGCAACGCCATCGCCAACACTGTCAGACCATAGAGTTTCTGGAGTGAACGTATTTTTCACCACTGGCAACGGAGCCATATGGATAGAATCTTCTTCACTAGCACAGCCAGCTAACACGCCAATTGCCAATGCAACTGTTAATGCTCGCTTAAATACTTTCTGCATTATCCTTCGCCTTATTGAGCCAGATTATCAAGCTTGATCTGTAATACTGGAGAGTTGGCGCCTGCTTCTTGAGCTTCAATGTAAGCATCACGTGCCGCATCTGTATCACCTTTTTTCAGTAATACGTCACCACGTAGCTCATCTACTTTTGCCTTCCAACTTGCCATTTTAACAGTCTTAAGCTCAGCTAATGCTTCATCGTATTTATCTTGTTGCAAGTAAACACGCGCTAGACGAGTCTTAGCTAAAGGCAAAATTGCTTGATCTGTAGAATTCGCGGCAACCCATTTTAGTTGCTCTGCTGCACCATTAAGATCTTTTGCTTCAATTTGTGCTTTTGCTAATTGTAGCGCTGCTAGCACTGAGTAATGGCTATCTTTATGCGCCTGAATAAAAGCTTGAGTATCTGCAATTGCATCACTCTTACCACTTTCAAGCATCGCCATTACTTGGGTGTATGAATTAGAAGCTTGTTCTTTACCAGCTTGGACTTCTCCCTGGTAATAACGCCAGCCCCAAAGACCACCTAAGCCAATAACAGCACCGATAACGACGGCTTTGCCATTGTCTGTCCACCACGATTTTATCGCTTCAACCTGTTGTTCTTCTGTGGCGTAGTCGTTCACTTCCTGTCCTCTCTTAAATCAATTCTGCGAGCTTCGCTGCTACGTCATCCTGGTTCATGGTGATCTGCTCACCACCACGTAGATCTTTTACTACTACTGTATTCTCAGCAATTTCGTTTTCGCCAAGAACCAGAGCAACAACTGCACCTACGTTATCTGCACGTTTAAATTGCTTCTTAAAGTTACCACCACCAAAGTGTGTCATAACGCGAAGATCTGGGATCTGTGAACGTAAAACTTCAGCAAGCTTCATGCCAGCTGCAAGGGTACCTTCACCCGCAGTTACCATATAAACATCAACAGAACGACGTACTTCTGTTTGTTCTAAGGTTTCCATCAACAGAACTAGACGCTCTAGACCCATTGCGAAACCCACAGCAGGAGTCACTTTGCCACCTAACTGCTCCACAAGACCATCGTAGCGACCACCGCCACATACAGTACCTTGTGCACCTAGGCTATCAGTAACCCATTCAAAAACTGTACGGTTATAATAATCTAAACCACGTACAAGACGTTCATTTACTTGATATTTGATGCCAGCAGCGTCTAATAGTTCACATAATCCAGCAAAATGCTCACGAGAATCTTGGTCTAAATACTCAGAAAGCTTAGGTGCATCACCTAGAATATTTTGGATTTCTGGATTCTTGGTATCCAATACGCGTAATGGGTTGGTGTACATGCGACGTTTTGCATCTTCATCCAACACTTCCATATGCTGCTCAAGGAACGCAATTAACGCAGTGCGGTACTCGGCACGAGCTTCTAAAGAACCAATTGAGTTTAGCTCTAGAGTAACGTGCTCATGAATACCTAACTCACGCCATAGACGAGCTGTCATCATGATAAGTTCAGCATCAATATCTGGACCATTTAGACCAAATACTTCAACACCAAACTGATGGAATTGACGGTAACGACCTTTTTGTGGACGCTCATGACGGAACATTGGACCAATGTACCATAGACGTTGTTCTTGGTTGTACAGTAAACCGTTTTGAATACCAGAACGGACACAACCCGCAGTACCTTCAGGACGCAGTGTTAGGCTATCGCCATTGCGGTCTTCAAAAGTGTACATTTCTTTTTCAACAACATCAGTCACTTCACCAATAGCGCGTTTAAACAAATGCGTTGATTCAACGATAGGCATACGTACTTCATTGTAGCCGTATGAGCTGATCACTTGTTTAACCGTGCCTTCTACTTTTTGCCAAAGAGGAGACTGTGTTGGAAGGCAATCGTTCATGCCTCGAATTGCTTGGATTTGTTTCGCCACTTTAATTCTCGTTAACCGATAGGAAATGGGATCGAATATATAACGTCTAAAGAAAATAGTGAATCGTGTCCGAAACTAATCGAACACGATTAACGCTTATTTTTCTAATTCTTTTACATCAATGCGATTATTCATATCAAGCATTGACGCTTTTGCTCGGATCTTAGCTTCTAGCTGATCGATAATATTATCGTTATCAAAACGTTCTTTCTGACGAACACCGTCTTCATAGAACGCACTCTTACGATTACCACCAGCAATACCAAGATGAGATACTTCAGCTTCGCCAGGACCGTTAACCACACAACCGATGATAGAGACATCCATCGGTGTGATTAAGTCTTCTAAACGCTGCTCTAACTGATTCACTGTACCAATAACATCAAACTCTTGGCGTGAACACGTTGGACAAGCGATAAAGTTGATACCACGAGAGCGAATACGTAGTGATTTAAGAATATCAAAACCAACTTTGATCTCTTCAACTGGATCTGCGGCAAGAGAAATACGCAGGGTATCGCCAATACCTTCTGATAACAGCATACCCAAGCCTACAGCCGATTTAACTGAACCGGCACGAGCACCACCTGCTTCTGTGATACCTAAATGCAAAGGTTGTTTGATCTGTTGTGCTAGCTTACGGTATGAATCAACCGCTAAGAAGACATCAGAGGCCTTAACACTCACTTTGAATTGATCAAAGTTTAAACGGTCAAGAATATCCACATGACGCATTGCTGATTCTACTAATGCATCTGGTGTTGGTTCACGGTATTTCTCTTGAATGTCTTTTTCTAAAGAACCGCCGTTAACACCGATACGAATCGGAATATTATAATCTCGTGCACAATCAACTACTGCACGAATACGATCTTCACGACCAATATTACCTGGGTTAATTCGCAGACAGTCAACACCGTATTCAGCCACTTTCAGTGCAATACGATAGTCAAAATGAATATCAGCAACCAAAGGTACATTCACCTGTTGCTTAATCAATTTGAAAGCTTCTGCAGCATCCATAGTTGGTACAGAAACACGAACAATGTCAGCACCGACGCGCTCAAGAGCTTTAATTTGAGCCACTGTCGCTTCAACGTCGGTGGTACGAGTGTTAGTCATCGACTGCACAGCAATCGGAGCGCCATCACCGATTGGTACATTACCAACATAAATACGGGAAGACTGGCGACGTTTAATTGGAGATTCGTTATGCATTGCTCTTACTCTATTACTGCGGCAGCTTAAATCGGGCTACGCGACCCGCCGGGTATTTTGACAAATCAACTGGTTGCCCTTGGTAATTCATTTTCACAACACCAGGTGCTCCCAGTACAATCTTAAATGGCGCTTTCCCATCAAGATCAAGTTTATCACCCGCTTTTTTAATTCCAGTTTCAAGACGCTTACCATTAGCATCTTTGATATCAATCCAACAATCACCAGAGAAGGTCAATTGAAGATCTGGCACAACAGCAACGGTCTCTTCTGCCGCTGGTGTTTGAACATCAACAGGTTTCGCCTCTGTTACAGAAGTATCTGCTTGATTAGCTACGCTTTGATTGCTTGTAGCAGACTCTGATGACGCAGAGGTCTCAGATGAAGCTGATGTATTGGATTGGGATGAAGTATTAGCAGATTCAGGCTGTGCAACAGCGGCTGAAGATGGTGAGGTATCAGCTTTAGTAACCGTTGCCGCCCCATTTTCTTCTAATGTTGACACATAACTGCTGTCTTGCTCATTAGCAGGTGCGCTCACTTCTGCTTTAACAGTCGATTCTTTATGGGTAGATGGTTGAACCTGCAAGCTCTGCCACCACCACACAGCAGTAAGTCCTAAAAAGACGGCAGCTAAGATCCAAGTTAAGCCCATAATACGACTATCATGAGCTTCACGTTTTGTACGGCGGGAAAAACTTTGCATTTCTTGCTCTTGCGGCTGAGCATGACCATATTGATCAAGCAGCGCTAAGATGCTTTTCTCATCAACGCCAACATATTTGGCATAAGAGCGCACATAACCACGGGTAAATGTTGCTAACTGCGCCTGCTCAAAACGGTTGTCTTCAATGTCGTTGATAACAGAAAGACGTAGACGCAAACGGTTGGCAATATCCTTTTGTGAATAACCAAGTTGTTCACGTGCAGCACGTAACATCTCGCCCGGAGTCTGAGCTATTTCAGCTTGTCGTTCTTCGTTCTGTTCTCTATTCATTGGCTAGATAATTCTGATATTGCTGAGAATCAGGGAATTCTTTTTTCAATAAACCTGCATATTTAGCAACTTGCGTTGTCTTTCCAGCTTTTCTTTCTAGCTGAATCAATAACCACAGGCTATCTGGCTGATACCCATATCTCTTATTAAACTTAAATAGCTGAACGCGAGCATCAGACAGATGATGAGCATCTATATCAAGCTGCGCCAGCTGCAACATCGACTTCGGACGATTTGGATCGTGTGTTAATGATTTTTCAAAGAAGAAACGAGCTTGCTTTAAGTCCCCTTTCTTGACACTACACAATCCTGCATTTTCGTAACTGGCCGAAGTCAGATAATAATACGGTTGCTTAATGGCTTGTTCAAAAGCGTTTATCGCTTCATCGTAACGAGCTTCACTACACAAGAATACACCATAGTTATTTAAAACATCGCCATTTTTTGGAGAATCTTGTAAAGCTTTTTTGTACATAGCCTCGGCTTTGGCATTTTCATCAACTTTTTGATAGTAAAACGCCATCGCATTTTGGGCTCGATAATATTTTGGAGCATACTTCAAAGCTAAGTCTAAATTTTCTTTAGCCCGTTGCCATTGACCCGCTTGTAAATACCCTAAGCCTAAGGTAATACGAGCTTCTGCAGCCTCGGTGCTATTGAACTCTTGTGTCGTGCCACCGTTTTCATTAACCGTGACACAACCCATTAATAAACCACATAGCAATGGGTACATAGTCCATCGTACCATAAGATGCTCCGCTCCTTCGTCCTTGTTTCGCAGTTAAATGGTAGATCCCTGATTTAGATAGCTTTCACCGGGATTTGTTCACCTTGCTGCTTTGCTTGAGTTCGTTTCGTGCGGTCAATCACATCGCCAACAAGCTGGCCACATGCAGCATCAATATCATCACCGCGTGTTTTACGAACGGTAACCGTAATATCGTATTCCATCAGTGTTTTCATGAAACGATCAATACGAGAATTACTTGGTTTATTGTAAGGTGAACCTGGATATGGATTGAATGGGATCAGGTTAATTTTTGCTGGAGTATCTTTAAGAACTTTCGCAAGCTGACGCGCATGTTCCATATCATCGTTAATATGGTCTAACAATACATATTCTACAGTCACTCGACCACGGTTAGCGTTAGTTGAATTTACATAACGGCGAACTGCGTCTAAAAATTCTTCAATATTCCAACGATTATTGATTGGCATGATCTGAGAACGAAGCTCATCAGTCGGCGCGTGCAGAGAAATCGCCAATGCAACATCAATATTACCGATCATCTGCTCAAGACCTGATACCACACCAGAAGTTGATACGGTTACACGACGTTTAGACAGACCAAAACCCAAATCATCTAACATAATTTCAAGAGCTGGTAGTAAGTTCTTCATGTTAAGAAGAGGCTCACCCATACCCATCATTACCACGTTAGTAATAGGACGACGGCCTGTTTCTTTTTGAACACCAATCTCTTTAGCTGCACGCCATACCTGACCAATAATTTCAGATACACGAAGATTTCGGTTAAAGCCCTGTTGAGCGGTTGAACAGAATTTACATTCTAGAGCACAACCTACTTGTGATGAGACACATAATGTTGCACGGTCATCATCTGGGATATAAACCGTTTCAACATCTTGATCGCCTACACGCATCGCCCATTTAATGGTGCCATCTTTTGAATACTGAGCCGCAGATACGGTAGGAGCTTTGATTTCCGCAATCACTTTTAGCTTTTCACGAAGCTTCTTGTTGATATTGGTCATCTGATCAAAGTCATCACAGCCGAAATGATAGATCCACTTCATGATCTGATCGGCTCGAAATGCTTTTTCCTCTAATTCCTCAGCAAAGAATTTACGCATCCCTTTGCGATCAAAATCCAGTAGATTCACTTTAACAGCTGTCATTAGTTAATGCCTCTTGAAATACATGACGAAATCTGTGCCTTAGGCATAAGCGTATGCGGTTTCACAAAAAATACTTATGCGACAGGACCTTTGATACCAATCAATCATTGAGATTGGCTATATGCAAAAACCATCGTTATGGTAAGTTTGGTTTAAGGCGCGAAATTGTACAGGCTTTGGCAGGCAGTTTCCACTTGTTATGCCCTAGCCTCCTGGGGATAAAGGGGCAGAATAGAAAATATGAAAAGATTTGGCTGGATAAAATAGAAAAAACGGAAATGAGCCTCACTTCCGTTTTAATGTATTAGATTGCCTAGCATAAACCACTGTTATTAATGGGGTTATTTATTAATTCAGTGATTTACTTTTATATATCAGAACATTAACGAGATAGGATCTCGTCGTCAGCAAAGAAGTAAGCAATTTCACGAGCCGCTGATTCTGGGCTATCGGCACCATGAACTGAGTTATGGCGTAAGCTTAAAGCAAAATCGGCACGAAGGGTGCCACAAGCGGCCTCTTCTGGATTGGTTTTACCCATAAGCTCGCGGTAACGTACCACCGCATTTTCACCTTCTAGTACTTGCACCATTACAGGACCAGAAGTCATATAAGCCACTAATTCATCAAAAAATGGCTTACCTTCGTGCTCTGCATAAAAGCCTTGGGCTTGCTCTGATGTCATATGGATCATTTTAGCGGCAACAATTTTAAAGCCTGCACTTTCCATACGATGATAAATCGCACCAATTAGATTACGCTTTACTGCATCTGGCTTAACGATTGAAAATGTTCTTTCTATAGTCATTATTATTCTTCCTTTTGTCGTAAGTACTCTATTTCCCCAAATAAGAAGTGGCAGCTACACTCCCACTTCTTCCAAACGATTTCCTTAATATGGGCAACTACTTAAAATAGTAGTGCAGCAATGTTCGCAACACCAAGTCCAGTTGCTCCCGCTCCCCAACGAGCATCACTTCCTTCTTTAAAGGCTGCCGACAAATCGAAGTGAATCCAACGACTCTGATCGGTATCCACAAAGCGAGAGAGGAATGCCGCCGCATTAGATGCTCCTCCCATACCACCGCCCGGTTGTGCTCTGCTGTTAGCAGTATCGGCATAATCGGATGGGCAGTGATTCTGATGCCAAGGCTCTAAAGGAAGAGGCCATGCAGGCTCATTTACTAACTCTGATAAACCTTGAGCATGTAACAATAAAGATTTATCTAAACTGAAAATGGCGTTGTAATCTTCGCCCAGAGCCATTACCGCAGCCCCGGTTAATGTCGCAGCATCAATAATCAGTGGCGCTTGGGTTTTACTCGCAGCAATAAGACCATCAGCCAGAACCAAGCGACCTTCAGCGTCTGTATTGACAACTTCAACACTTACACCATTTTTATAGTGCAACACATCACCAAGCTTATAGGCATTGCCCGCAACAAGGTTTTCGGCACAACATAAGATCAGTTGAACACGTTGACGCAGCCCTTGCTCAATGGCATAACCTAAAGCCGCAGCAACCGTTGCCGCTCCACCCATATCACTTTTCATTGCCAACATACCAATGCTGGACTTTAAGCTGTAACCGCCAGAGTCAAACGTAATCCCCTTACCCACTAAACAAGCAGAAACAGGCGCATTATTATCACCCGTTGGGTTATAGTCGATGGTTAACATTACAGGAGGTCTTTGGCTGGCTCGACCTACGCTATGAATGCCAACCCAACCTTGGTTCAGTAGTTCATCACCAACAATCTTCTGACTCGATATTTTATCGCCGGCAATCCCCGTTAAAAATTGCGTGACCTCATCGGCTAATTGCTCTGGATACATTTCATCAGGTGTTGCATTGACAACTTTGCGCAACCAATCTGCGCAGTGTCGACGAGCATTAAGCAACTCTAGTTCATCTTCATCAATGCTTGCCCATTGCAAAATACCTGATGCCTTTGGTGAGGTATAACCACAGTAAAAGGCCCATTGGCGCTCGTAACTCCAATTATCGCCTTCTAGCTGAATATTCTGTACACCTTGGGATTGCAATCGTCGTGCCGCCTGTTGAATTCGGCGTAAAGGATAATCCCCCGCATAATGGATAGTTGCAGCATCAGACTGGTAACTGATTAATGCATTCTCACCCCAAAGCTCAGCAGAAGCTTCAGCGCATAACAACACTTTTAACATGGTTTTTGTTCCAAATAAAAACGCCTCAACTCAATGAGCTAAGGCGTTAAATCAATCATTATTCTTGCGTTAAAATATTAGCTAAAGTGCGCACACCAACACCTGTTGCTCCTGCGCCCCACATATCATTAGCACCTTTACGGTAAGTGGCACTAGCATCAATATGCATCCAGCCTTGGTGATAATCTTCAACAAAATAAGATAAAAATGCCGCTGCTGTACTTGCGCCTGGCATAAAGTCACCCGATGAGATATTGGCTAGATCAGCAAAGTTAGATGGCAACATACCACGGTGGATTTCTGCAAGAGGTAGAGGCCACATACCTTCACCTTCGGCTTGTGCTGCTGATAATGCTTTTTGTGCTAGCGAATTATCAAAGGTCAGTAGCGAGTGGTAGTCATTACCTACGGCCATTTTCGCCGCTCCCGTTAAGGTCGCACAATCAATAATCAATTCTGGATTTTGAGAGCTCGCGTAAATCAGACCATCGGCAAGAACCAAACGACCTTCTGCATCGGTATTTAAAATCTCAACTGTCTTACCATTTTTATAGGTGATCACATCGCCCAATTTTGCAGCACGACCTGAAATCATGTTTTCTGCGCAGCACAGTACCAATTTGATTCGTTTATTCAAACCACGGGCAATTGCCATTGCTAAGCCACCCGTTACCAGCGCAGCACCACCCATATCCGCTTTCATTGCAGCCATGCCTGCTGATGGTTTAATGCTATAACCACCAGAATCAAATGTGATGCCCTTACCCACTAAACAAGCAAAAACGGGAGCATCAGGGTTTCCGGTCGGGTTGTAGTCTAGGCGTAACATCGCAGGACGGTGATCCGAACCACGACCAACTGTATAGGTACCATTCCAACCTTCATCACGCAGATCGTTACCTTTAACAATCTTATAAGTAACATGTTCAGGCGCTAACGATTTAATAAACTCAGCAGCGCGAGCAGTAAGTTGTGATGGACGAACCTCATCAGCTGGTTGATTGATGATTCCTCTTACCCAGTTAGTCGTTTGTAAACGTGCAGCCAGTTCTTTTTCTTCTGCTTCAGATAACGTAGGCCATGTTGCTGTTTCAACCGTTTTCGAACTACGTTGACCCAGTAAAAATGCCCAAATACGCTCAAGTTCCCAGCCATCACCTGCCAGCTCAAGTTGCTTCATACCTTGGCTATCTAACTTACGTGCGGCACGCTGAATCGTGAGTAATGGATCGGAGCCCGTTAGATGAATAACAGCACCATTAGCATCAAAGCTCACTAAGGCATTGTTGCCCCACTTATCATCAGCAGGTTGTTGAGAGAGAAAAACAAGCATATTGGTAGACATGTACCACTCCTTGAGTAAAGACATCGTATGCACGAAAGAATACAAAATACAGACAGGTGCATAAACGTTCAGCAAAAGATAACATCACAAGACTGTTATCGTATTGTTTAATGTTATGGGGGTTTAACGGCAAAAATACAACAAAAAAAGCCTAAATAGAGGTGAAAAAAGAATAGTTTGAGGGGAAAGTCATCAGTTAGTAGCAAGCGTTATCCCAAAAGCGGCCACTCTATTGCATTTAATAAATGATGAGCTCCCCCATAAAAGGCAAGCTCACCACAGAAAAATTAATCAGCTTCTTCGATCCAGCACATTTGAACAGCTTCCAGTACTCTCTCGCTACAATGGCTAGGCTCATCTTCAAAGCCATCTAACTCCATAATCCACTCACGTAGTTGGGTAAATCGTACTGTCATTGGATCAACATCAGGATGTAAATCACATAGTTCAATAGCTAAATCACGCGAATCCGTCCAATTCAAGCTCATATCTTTTTCTCCTACTTAGATACAAAAAGACCGTCACAATGGACGGTCTCTTTTAGTTAGTGATTCTCTTTAGCAAGGTTCACTGTATAGCGTGGAATTTCTACCACCAAATCTTCGTCGGCAACCAAAGCTTGGCAACCTAGACGAGATTCTGGCTCAAGACCCCATGCTTTATCTAACATGTCATCTTCTAGCTCGTCACTCTCTTCTAAAGAGTCAAAGCCTTCACGAATAATTACATGACAGGTTGTACACGCACACGACTTCTCACAAGCATGCTCAATTTCAATACCATTACGCAGTGCTACATCCAGTACTGATTCGCCAACATTGGCTTCTAATACTGCACCTTCAGGACATAGATCTTCATTTGGCAGTACAACAATCTTAGGCATGCTTAAACCTCATCAATTGACTGGCCAGCAAGCGCACGGCGAATGGATTGATCCATACGTCGAGCAGCAAAGTCTTGGCTAGCTTTATCTGTTTTCTTAATACCGGCTTCAATTGCGCGGGCATCTTCACCCTGACGTAACTGAACCAATTCCATCATTACCGCTTCTAGGGCGTCACGCTCTTCTTTACTCAGTAACGTTTCACCATCAGCCGCTAGAGCAGCAATTAAACCTTCTAGCACGCGATCAGCTTCAACACGTTGTTCAGCCAATGCACGAGCATCTTTGTCATCTTGTGCGTAAGTCATTGAGTCGCTGATCATGGTTGCGATCTCATCATCAGTTAGACCGTAAGATGGCTTAACCTGAATCGTAGACTGTACGCCGCTGCTTTTCTCCATTGCGGTTACAGACAACAGACCATCAGCGTCAACTTGATAAGTAACTCGAATATGCGCCGCACCAGCTGCCATTGCAGGGATTCCACGTAGCGTAAAGCGAGCAAGAGAACGACAATCAGATACCATTTCACGCTCACCCTGTACTACGTGAACGGACATCGCAGTTTGACCATCTTTAAACGTCGTAAATTCTTGCGCACGAGCAACAGGGATTGTGGTATTACGCGGAATGATTTTCTCAACCAAGCCACCCATGGTTTCAATACCAAGAGAAAGCGGAATCACATCCAATAATAGCATTTCAGAATCAGGCTTATTGCCCGCTAAAATATCAGCTTGAATCGCAGCACCTATGGCGACCACTTTATCAGGGTCAATCGAGGTTAGCGGTGTTCTGCCAAAATAGTCACCCACCATTTCACGCACAAGCGGCACACGGGTAGAACCACCAACCATCACGGTTTCAAGCACATCTTCAGAGCTAATATCAGCATCTTTTAGTGCGCGACGGCAAGACATTAGCGTCTTCTTAACCAGCGGGCGAGCAAGCTCATCAAATTGTTCACGAGTTAACTGACCTTGCCAACCTAAGAAAGTCACATCGGTTGAGTCAGTATCAGTAAGCGCTTCTTTTGCCGCTTGAGCAATATCTTGTAGAGCACGGCGCTCTGATGCAGTAAGAGCTTGCTCAATGCCAGCTTGTGACAAAATCCACTCGGCAACAAGATGATCAAAGTCATCACCACCAAGCGCCGAATCACCGCCAGTTGCTAATACTTCAAATACACCTTTTGATAGGCGCAAAATAGAAATATCAAAGGTACCACCGCCTAAATCGTAAACCGCGATAACCCCTTCTTGTCCTGAATCTAGACCATAAGCAATAGCTGCCGCTGTAGGTTCATTAAGCAGTCGTAATACATTAAGGTTGGCTAACTTAGCTGCGTCTTTGGTACCTGCTCGCTGAGCATCATCGAAATATGCCGGAACAGTAATAACCACACCTTCAAGATCGCCACCTAAAGTTTTGGTTGCACGATCAGCCAAGGATTTTAAAATTTCAGCGGAAACTTGGATTGGGTTGATTTTACCTACACACGTTTTCAGTAAAGGCAAACCATTTTCAGAGGCTTCAAACTCATAAGGAAGTTGAGGATAACGCTGCTCAATATCAGCAAGAGAGCGCCCCATCAGACGTTTTACTGAGACAATAGTATTCGTTGGATCTTGTTGGGCTATTGCACGAGCTTCATGGCCAACTAGCGTATCTTCTAAGCCAAAATGTACAACTGAAGGCAAAATAGTGCGGCCTTGCTCATCACTAAGCGCTTCTGGTACACCACTGCGAACAGCAGCAACAAGAGAGTTTGTGGTGCCCAAGTCAATACCCACCGCCAATTTATGTTGATGGGGTGCAGCACTTAAACCGGGTTCAGCAATCTGTAACAGTGCC
This sequence comes from Photobacterium damselae subsp. damselae, assembly GCF_038086725.1. NCBI lineage: Bacteria > Pseudomonadati > Pseudomonadota > Gammaproteobacteria > Vibrionales > Vibrionaceae > Photobacterium > Photobacterium damselae. Next base: position 817,216 of record NZ_CP146970.1, on the reverse strand, counting down.
ATTATCATTCCTATAGGTTATATAGCCAATGACAATAACGCTCCGTATCTAGATCGCGATTGTCATTGGGTTATACCAAGTCTATCTCTCAATCATCAAACAATATCAGTAGACTTAGTATTATTTATACTTAGCGTTAACCAAATAGTTTATCTTCTAACTGCTCAACTTCATCACGAAGCTTAGCTATAAACTTCAATTTACGTACACAATCTGCCGCAAGTGGCCATTGTTCTTGATTTAACAGTTGCTCTAACTGTTGTAGATAAGATCGGTACATAGATGATACTTGCTGGTCAAAATCAGCAAGAGCAGATTCTGGTTCATCTTGTTCAGCAATAGCTTCTAACGCTTCGCGAAGCTCCATTTGCTGCATCAAGAAGTCCATATCTTGTAGCGTTTTTTGTTCGCCACGAATGTCTTCATCACGTTCAGAAAGCATATATTCTGCACGAGAAATCGGATTTTTTAGCGTCTGGAAGGCATCATTAATTTGTGCTGCTTTCTGCATCGCCATCATACGATCGCGCTCAGAAGCCATAGCAAAATTATCAGGGTGGAAATGACGCTGTAATTCTCTAAATTGCGTTGATAACTCTTGGTTATCTAAAGCAAATAGGAAAGGAAGTCCAAATAGTTCGAAATGATTCATATCGCATCAGATATCTTTAAAAACTAAACCTGACAACCAAGATAGCAGTCAGGTTTAATTAAACTACATAGACGATTAGACGTTGAAGCTTTCACCACAACCACATTCGCTTGATACGTTCGGGTTGTTGAACTTAAAGCCTTCATTTAGCCCTTCTTTGGCAAAATCAAGCTCAGTGCCGTCAAGATAAAGCATGCTCTTAGCATCTACGATAATCTTCACGCCTTTCTCTTCAAACATCTCATCACCTTCTTCAAGTTCATCAACGAACTCAAGGACGTAAGCCATTCCCGAACATCCTGAAGTGCGCACGCCTAAACGAAGGCCAATGCCCTTGCCGCGATTTGCCAGGAATGTAGAAACGCGACTTGCTGCCGCTTCAGTGATAGTAATGGCCATACAACCCCTCTCAGGTATTAATCTTGTTCGTGTTTCTTCTTGTAGTCGCTGATTGCTGCTTTGATTGCATCTTCAGCTAGGATAGAACAGTGAACTTTCACTGGTGGTAATTCTAGCTCTTCTGCAATAGCTGCGTTTTTAATAGATGCTGCTTCGTCAAGCGTTTTACCTTTAACCCACTCAGTGATTAGAGAGCTTGATGCAATGGCAGAACCGCAACCATATGTTTTAAATTTTGCGTCTTCGATAATGCCGCCATCAGATACACGGATCTGAAGTTGCATTACGTCACCACATGCTGGAGCGCCAACCATGCCACTACCAACGTTCTTGTCGCCTTTATCAAATGAGCCCACGTTACGCGGATTCTCATAATGATCGATTACTTTTTCACTATATGCCATGATGAATTTCCTCGAAATATTTAATAACCGCTAAAGATTAGTGGTGAGCCCACTCAACTGTGTTTAGGTCGATACCTTCTTTAAACATATCCCATAGTGGAGACATGCTACGAAGTTTCTCTACTGCACCTTTAATTTGTGCAGCGGCATAGTCTACTTCTTCTTCTGTTGTGAAGCGACCAAAAGAGAAACGAATTGAGCTATGTGCTAGCTCATCGTTCAAACCTAAAGCACGTAGTACATAAGATGGCTCAAGACTTGCTGAGGTACATGCAGAACCTGAAGATACCGCAAGATCTTTTAGTGCCATCAGAAGCGATTCACCTTCAACATATGCAAAGCTGATGTTTAGGTTATTTGGTAGACGATGTTCTAAATCACCATTAATGGTCATTGCTTCAATATCGCCCAACGCTTCTAGGAAACGGTTACGTAGTGTTACTGCGTGTTGGTAATCTTGTTCCATCTGCTGCTTAGCAATATGAGCCGCTTCACCCATACCCACGATTTGGTGAGTTGGTAGAGTACCTGAACGGAAACCACGCTCATGACCACCGCCGTGCATTTGTGCTTCTAGACGAATACGAGGCTTACGGCGAACATACAGCGCACCAATACCTTTAGGGCCATACATTTTATGTGCAGAAAGAGAGATAAGATCTACTTTTGTTTTCTGAACATCGATTGGTAGCTTGCCCGCTGACTGTGCAGCATCTACGTGGAAAATGGTTTTATTTTCACGACACATTTCACCGATTGCATCAATATCTTGAATAACACCGATTTCATTGTTGACGTGCATAATAGAAACTAAAACTGTGTCTTCACGCATAGCATCACGAAGCTTAGCCATATCAATAAGGCCATTAGCTTCTGGCGCAAGGTAAGTAACTTCATAACCTTCACGCTCTAGTTGACGACATGGGTCAAGAACCGCTTTGTGCTCGGTCTTACAAGTAATAATGTGCTTACCTTTCTTATTATAGAAGTGAGCAGCACCTTTAATTGCAAGGTTATCTGATTCAGTAGCACCAGATGTAAATACGATCTCACGAGGATCAGCGTTAAGAAGCTCGGCGATTTGCTCACGTGCATTATCTACCGCTTCTTCTGCCTGCCAACCATAACGGTGCGAACGTGACGCTGGGTTACCAAAAGTGCCGTCCATAGTCAGGCACTGCATCATTTTTTCTGCAACGCGAGGATCTACAGGGCAAGTAGCTGAATAATCAAAATAAATTGGCAGTTTCATCTTCTTCTCCGAAAACACGAACGTCTCGTCTCTAGGAGCGGACATCGACACCTATTGTTGTGGCGCTGTCGTGCATTTTTTTATGTCCAAACGATGTTTTCTGGCCTAGAGCAATAAGCTCTTGATCTTGACGATCTGAAATGGCTTGCACATCATTGTCTTCCATCAACTCACCTAAGGTGATGTTGTTCAAAAAGCCGCTAATACGGGAACTGAGATCACGCCAAAGCGTATGAGTTAAGCAACGCACTCCACCCTGACAGTCCCCCTTTCCTTGACACTTAGTTGCGTCAACAGATTCATCAACAGCCGCGATAACCATGCCTACTGCGATCTTATTAGCATCGTCCCCTAAGCGATAACCGCCACCAGGACCACGAACACTAGCAACAAGACCGGCTTTACGTAAGCGAGAAAATAATTGTTCAAGGTAAGATAGTGAGATACCTTGGCGCTCAGAAATATCGGCTAAAGGTACCGGCCCATCTTGTGAATGTAACGCTACATCCAACATAGCCGTTACAGCATATCTTCCTTTAGAAGTCAGTCTCATAACACTACTACCCTTGTGTGAATATAAGGCGAGTGTCGCATGCCTGACTAAATCGGTCAAGTAAATAGTTGAGTAATTTAGTCAGACTTTTAACCATGAACAAAAAAAGGTTATTTTTCACTCTTTGGCAGAGACTTTTCAACCGATGACAACACACCACGTAGAATATTAAGCTCTTGTAATTCAGGGCGAGCACGCGTAAATAAACGACGTAATTTCGCCATCACCATTGCAGGTTGCTTAACATTTATAAACTGGGTCTTCACCAAAATCTTTTCAAGGTGTTGATAGAATAATTCCAGCTCTTTTGCGCGTGGGTACTCTTCTACCTTCGCATCGCCTTGATACTTAATCGCATCTAAATGTGCCATACGAATTTCATAACTGATGGTTTGTACCGCCATCGCTAGATTAAGCGAGCTATATTCTGGGTTGGCAGGAATATAAACATGGCAGTGGCACTTCTGTAATTCATCATTAGTTAGGCCAGTACGCTCACGACCAAACAAGATTGCCACTGGATGAGATGCCGACTCATTAACGGTTTTGATCCCAGATTCACGGGGATCCAATTGTGGCCATTCTAGTGTGCGAGAACGGGCACTGGAGCCAATCACAAGACCACAATCACCAATTGCTTCATCGAGAGTCTTAACTATTGTTGCATTTTCTACGATATCTGATGCGCCAGCGGCTAAAGCCATCGCTTGTTCATCAATTTCACAAGCAGGATCAACCAAGACTAAATTGGTTAAGCCCATTACTTTCATAGCGCGAGCAGCAGAACCTATATTTCCTGAATGGGAGGTTCCGATCAGGACAATACGAATATTTTCTAACATGACGAAGCAATTTTCCGACTATTTTTCAAACTCGACAATTCTACCACAGCCTAAGCAAAAAAGGAGAAAACATATCTTTTATATGTCTAATAGTCACAACCTATTGATTGCTAGTTTATTTATCAAAATAACAATATGAAATCATTCTCATTATCTTTTTCTACCGCTATTTTTTTAACAAGATTAAAAAATCACCACTTCCCTTTTTTGTGATCTCTGATATACTCGCCGCCGCTTTTTAGTTCTTTAACATCTGTTGGGAAGATCCTATGCATCCTATGCTTAATATTGCCATTCGTGCTGCACGAAAGGCTGGTGACCATGTCATTAAATCTTTAGAAAAAACTCAAGCAATCACTGTTGCAAAAAAAGGCAATGACGTTGTTACTAATATCGATCTTGAAGCGGAAGCTATCATCATCGAGACAATCCTTAAGTCTTACCCAGACCACTGCATCACAAGTGCAGAATCTGGTGTTGTTAAAGAAGGCCGAGATAAAGATTGTCAGTGGATCATTGACCCAATAGATGGCACTCGTAACTTCTCTCGTGGTTACCCTCACTATGCAATTTCTGTTGCACTACGCATGCGTGGTCGTACTGAAATTGCTGCAGTATACGATCCTTCTCGTAACGAGCTATTCACGGCAACTCGTGGCGCTGGTGCTCAAATCAACAGCCAACGTATTCGTGCAACTGAACCTCGTAACCTAGCTGAAACTGTTGTTGCTACAGGTCTTCCTTTCGCAGCTAAACAGCACGCTGAAAGCTTCCAAAAAATCCAGGGCGCTCTATTTGTAGAGTGTGACGATATGCGTCAATCTGGTTGTAGCGCTCTTGACCTATGTTACCTAGCAGCAGCTCGCGTTGACGCTGTTGTTAAACTAGGTCTTAAGCCTTGGGAAATCACTGCAGGTGAACTAATCGCTCGTGAAGCTGGTGCTATCTGTACTGACTTTACAGGCAACACTAACTACCTAACTTCAGGTAACCTTGTTGCTGGTAACGCTCGCGTAGTTAAGTCTATCTTAGCTAAAATCCGTGAAAACGGTAGCGAAGCACTAACTAAGTAAGTTTTTATTTAGTTAAAAGAACGCCCCAAATGGTATTCATTACCTTTGGGGCGTTTTTGTATCTAAAGTGGAGAAGTTGTGATGTTAGAAAAGAAAAAAGAGAGCTTCACAGAACGAGAGCAGGCATCAATTTTTAGAACCCTTGATGAAGCGCGAACAGATCGTAAATCAAGAAAAATAAGAAAGCGTCCGAAACAGGCCGATTAGGTCATAATGATGAAATAGTTATTTCTGCTTACCATAACAACATCACTAATAGATAATTTTTCAGCCAGCAAAATCAAGCTGTTGTGATGTAGTTAAATCGAATTCCGAGCTTGGTGTGCATAAAAAATCTTCTTACGACAATACGATTAGATAAAAACACCTATTCGAATCACGTTATGATTTGAATAGAGCGACTAATCAAATCATCTTGAACCAACAACGCAGCCCCAATAGATTGAAACACATTCGAAAAAGAAAGCGCCACAGCCTTAAAAAGACAAATAACATGGGTAGGCCGTTTGTACTCAGTGAGAAAATAAGCTTCATCAATAAGTTCGATGGGAAGTAAATCATGATGTTAGAGCTTAAAAAACGCCCATAAAAAAATCCAAGTGCATTAAATACACTTGGATTTTTACGCATCTATAGGATCATTTAACCGATCCTTTTGAGCTTAACGGAGCTGCAATCGCTCCGTTTTCTTATAGAATCATCAATCAATGCGATTATGGCATTGCGTCAAATTCTTCACCTTCTTTCTCAACTTGAGGCGGCATTAAGTGCTCACGGGTAATACCCAGTTTCAGCGCTAATGCAGAAGCCACATAGATAGAAGAGTAAGTACCGACCGTAATACCAATCAGAAGCGCCATTGCAAAACCGTGAATCATGGTTCCGCCTTTTAGGAACAAGGCAATAACCACAAATAACGTTGTACCCGATGTAATTAAGGTACGACTTAATGTTTGCGAAATAGAGCTATTGATGATGTCACTTGCACTACCTTTACGCATCTTACGGAAGTTTTCACGGATACGGTCAAATACAACAATGGTATCGTTAAGTGAGTAACCAACAACCGTCAACAGTGCCGCAACAATGGTAAGATCGACTTCTACTTGTAAGAAAGAGAAAATACCAACCGTGATGATAACATCGTGAGCCAATGACATTACCGCACCAGCAGCTAAACGCCATTCGAAACGAAGTGATACATACATCAAGATACAAAGCAGAGAGATCAAGATAGCTAAGCCACCCGCTTCTGCCAGTTCATCGCCCACGTTAGGACCAACAAACTCAATACGACGCATCTCAACGTTTTGCCCAGTGCCCTCTTTTAAGGCCGAAATAATCTGCCCACCAAGCACTTCACCTTTCACCCCATCACGAGGCTGTAGGCGTACCATCACGTCACGAGCAGTACCAAAGTTTTGGACTACCGCATCACCAAAATCCGCTTTCTCTAACGCTTCACGTATTTGACCTAAGTTAGCTGGGTTCTCAAAGCTAACTTCAATCAGCGTACCGCCAGTGAAGTCTAGACCCCAATTTAACCCTTTGGTTGCCACTGTCGCGATAGATAGGGATACCATTAAGATCGAAAAAGCAAAAGCCAGTTTCGACCAGCGCATAAAGTCGATCACTTTGTCCGCATTCAATAATTGTCTCATTTTCAGCGTCTCCTTAGATCGACAACTTATCTATGCGCTTACCGCCATAGAGCCAGTTAACAACAGCACGGGTACATACGATTGCAGTAAACATCGATGTTAAGATACCGATAGATAGTGTTACCGCAAAACCTTTAATCGCACCTGTACCTACCGCAAAGAGAATAATTGCTGTAATTAAGGTGGTGATATTGGCATCGGCAATCGTACTGAAAGCGTTCGCATAACCTTGCTGGATAGCTTGTTGTGGACTTCGCCCTTCTCGCAATTCTTCACGAATACGCTCAAAGATAAGAACGTTAGCATCCACCGCCATACCTACGGTTAATACAATACCTGCGATACCTGGGAGGGTCATGGTTGCACCTGGAATCATCGACATAATGCCAATGATCAGAACCAAGTTCATAGCCAATGCAAGGTTAGCGATCAGACCAAACGCCTTGTAGTACACAAGTGTAAAGATCATTACGGCAACCATACCCCAAATACACGCTTGAACACCCATATCGATGTTCTGCTGACCCATAGATGGACCAATGGTACGCTCTTCAACTATTGAGATTGGCGCAATCAAAGCACCGGCACGCAATAGTAAAGATAGGTTATGCGCTTCAGCTTGAGTATCGATACCTGTAATACGGAAGTTACGACCTAAAGCAGTCTGAATCGTTGCTTGGTTGATCACTTCTTCGTGTTTTTCCAACACAACTTTACCATCAGGTGAACGCTTGCCGCTGTCTTTGTACTCGGTAAATACCGTTGCCATTAGTTTGCCAACATTATTACGCGAGAACGCTGTCATTTTGCTGCCGCCTTCGCCATCTAGAGAGATGTTAACCTGAGGACGACCATATTCATCGGCACTAGAACTTGCATCAGTAATGTGTGAACCCGATAGGATAACGCGCTTCTTCAACACAACTGGACGCTCATCACGGGTAAATTTCACTTCACTACCCGCAGGAACTCGACCAGCCGCTGCCGCACCAAGATCGGCTGAGCTATCAACTTCACGGAATTCAAGCGTCGCTGTTGCACCCAAGATTTCTTTAGCACGAGCTGTATCTTGTACACCTGGTAATTCAACCACGATACGGTTAGCACCTTGGCGTTGAACTAGAGGCTCTGCCACACCTAACTCATTGACACGGTTACGTAAGATAGTGATGTTTTGATCAACTGCGTAATTACGAATTTCCTGCAAACGGGCTTCAGTAAAAGTGGCGGTAAGAAGGTAACGTCCTTTGCTATCGTTTTCGACAAACACCATGTCAGGATGCAGCTTTTCAAGTGCATTTTTGGCTTGTTCTACTTGCTCTGCATCACGAAGACGTACAACAACAGAATCTTTGGTTTTGTCGATGGCTCGATAACGAATTTTCGCTTCGCGTAATTCAGTACGGAACGTATCTTCTTGTTGACCAAGAAGCTTTTCCATCGCCGCGTCCATATCCACTTCCATTAAGAAGTGAACACCACCACGAAGATCCAGACCCAATTTCATTGGGTTTGCGCCAATATCTTCAAGCCACTTAGGTGTAGCTGGTGCTAGGTTTAAAGCAACAACATATTGTTCACCAAGGTCTTGGTTTAGGAGATCGCGAGCGCTGATCTGAGTATCAGTGTCATTGAATCGGACGAGAACTGTGCCTTTTTCTAAAGCAACAGATTTATAAGAGATGTGATTTTTTTTCAAATCGGCGGTGATAGTATCCAAAGCGGCCATATCAACCGAGGCGCCACGCGCCCCGGTGATTTGTATCGCTGGATCTTCACCGTATACATTGGGAAGTGCATAAAGCAAACCGATGATCAGTGAGAACACGACCAACAGGTTCTTCCACAGGGGATAACGGTTAAGCACTGCTATGATCCTTCAAAGCGAATAAGTGTTTATTTTTGAAGTCTTATAGAGACTTCATAGTGCCTTTTGGTAGCACTGCAGTTACGAAGTCTTTCTTGATAGTTACTTCAGTAGAATCGTTAAGTGCAATCACGATGTAATCGCTTTCTGCAGACACTTTAGTGATTCGACCTAGTAGGCCACCATTAGTTAGAACTTCGTCACCTTTACCCATGGATGCCATCAGGTTTTTGTGCTCTTTCACACGCTTAGCCTGTGGACGATAAATCATGAAATAGAAAATAACAGCGAACAGACCAAGCATGATAAATAGCTGCATGCTACTACCTTGAGGTGCTGCGCCTTCAGCTGCTGCGTAAGCATTAGAGATAAAAAGACTCATTTAATAACGTCCTCGTTTAACAATTAACCTTTTTGTAAAGGTGGTACTTCTCGGTTACGACGCGCGTAGAATTCTTCTACAAATGCATCGAAACGATCTTCTTCAATCGCCTTACGGATACTTGCCATCAAGCGCTGGTAGTAGCGAAGGTTATGGATAGTATTCAAGCGTGCACCTAAAATTTCATTACACTTATCTAGGTGGTGTAGATACGCTTTAGAATAGTTACGGCAAGTGTAACAGTCACACTGCGGATCTAAAGGTGTTGTATCTGTTTTATGTGACGCGTTACGAATCTTAACAACACCACCAGTCACAAATAGGTGACCATTACGTGCGTTACGAGTCGGCATTACACAGTCGAACATATCGATACCGCGACGAACACCTTCAACCAAGTCTTCTGGCTTGCCCACACCCATTAGGTAGCGAGGCTTATCTTCTGGAAGCTGTGGACAAGTATGCTCTAGTACGCGGTGCATATCTTCTTTTGGTTCACCAACCGCCAGACCACCCACTGCGTAACCATCAAAACCAATCTTAGTTAGGCCTTCAACAGAAACGTCACGTAGATCTTCGTAAACACCACCTTGTACGATACCAAACAGTGAGTTTTGGTTATCTAGCTTATCAAAGTGGTTACGGCTACGTTGAGCCCAACGAAGAGACATTTCCATCGACTTTTTCGCTTCGTCGTGTGTCGCAGGATATGGCGTACACTCGTCGAAGATCATTACGATATCAGAACCTAGGTCTTTCTGGATTTCCATCGACTTTTCTGCGTCCATGAAAATCTTGTCACCGTTTACAGGGTTACGGAAATGCACACCTTCTTCAGTGATCTTACGAATATCGCCTAAGCTAAATACTTGGAAGCCGCCTGAATCGGTAAGGATAGGACCTTGCCATTGCATAAAGTCGTGCAGATCACCGTGTAATTTCATCACTTCTTGACCAGGGCGTAACCATAGGTGGAAAGTGTTACCAAGTAGAATCTGAGCTCCAGTATCTTTTACTTCTTCAGGAGTCATGCCCTTAACAGTACCGTAAGTACCTACAGGCATGAAAGCTGGGGTTTCTACTGTGCCGCGTTCAAAGATCAAACGACCGCGACGAGCATTACCCTGCTTTTTGTCTAATTCAAATTTTAATTTCACAAAGGCCTCCAAAAGCCAGAGAAACAATCTGACGTTATTCCCATTACGGGACCCTACCCCACCAGCTTGAGCTCGAGAGGTTTCGCAAAACTTGTTTGAGATAAAACCCAAAACAAGCTGCGGTATTCTATGTCTATTGCGCTTTTAACCGCATATAGACAACAAAGGCTGCCATTTTAACAAAAGCAGCCTTAATTCTCACTGAGTGATTGCAACTAAGCCAACATATATTAGCGAGTTTTAGCTTAGAAATATCACTTAGAGAAACTTTATTACATTTTTTATGTAAGCAACGATAAGTAAAGTATTACAGAGTCTTACGAGTCACAAACATAGAATCACCATAACTAAAGAAGCGGAATTGGTTTGCAACCGCATCTTTATAAGCATTCATTGTATGCTCGTAACCGGCAAATGCACTTACTAGCATGATCAAGGTTGATTCTGGTAAGTGGAAGTTAGTAATAAGAACATCCACTAATTGGAACTGGTAACCTGGGAAGATAAAGATCTCAGTATCGCCAAAAAATGGTTTTAATTCGGTCCCATTTTTTACTGCATCTTGTGCGGCACTTTCAAGTGAACGAACCGATGTTGTACCCACTGCCACAACGCGACCACCATTTGCTTTGGTCTCATTGATTGCAGTCACAACCTCTTCTGGAACTTCCACATATTCAGAGTGCATGTGGTGATCATCGATATTATCAACACGTACAGGTTGGAATGTACCTGCACCAACATGCAAAGTCACAAATGCAAAGTTAACGCCTTTCTCTTTTAATGCTGCAAGTAGTGCATCATCAAAGTGAAGACCGGCTGTTGGAGCGGCTACTGCACCAGGTTTGGCATTATAAACCGTCTGGTAACGTTCTTTATCCGCATCTTCATCAGGACGATCAATATAAGGAGGAAGAGGCATGTGACCTACTTCATCCAAAATTTCTAATACGGTTTTATCACTGTTAAAACGGATTTCAAACAATGCGTCGTGACGAGCAACCATTTCTGCTGAATACTCATCATTTTCGCCCAGCAGTAACTCAGTACCCGGCTTTGGTGATTTTGATGCACGAACATGAGCGAGAATCGACTTCTCATCTAACATACGCTCAACAAGTACCTCTAACTTACCGCCTGATGCCTTACGACCAAACATACGCGCAGGAATTACTCGTGTGTTATTAAAGATCATCAAATCGCCTGGATTAACCAGATCTAACACATCTTTAAATGTCTTATGCGCAATATCACCACTGTTACCATCAAGTTGCAGTAAACGGCTAGAAGTACGCTCAGGCTGAGGATAACGAGCAATTAGCTCATCCGGTAAGTCAAAATCAAAATCAGAAACTTGCATCATAATTAACCCTAATTTGCAGCAGGCAGGTAGTATATGCGACCTTTAGGCAATATCAAGGGCAAATAATAAGCGAAGACTTACATTACGGTAATCATCGTCTCCGCCACGCTAAAAACATTATGCCAAGAAGAGATAACCAAGAAAGTGAACCACCACCAGTATATTTATCAATATTATCCTCTAATTGTTGCAGTCCATCTTGGGCATCATCTAAAGCACCTTGAAACTCATCGAGCAAATCGCCATCTTCGTCATAACGAGTAAAGGGATTTTCAGTAAACACCGCTTGATTACTTAGTTGGAGTTCCTCATCCATATGAGAGGCAATCCAAGAATAGTAGTGTGACACCTCAGTATAACCTCCAGGGCGCTTACCATCGCAGCCATCACCAAAACTGACAATTCCCGCTAAACGTAAGCCATAATCACTGTCACGACTGTGTTGCGGATCTTGCCAAATGAGAGGGCCTCCTGAGTCTCCTAAACAACTGTCTTGATCTTTCCATGGTGCGGTGGCAGCTGCACATAAAAATTGTGTGCTTTCTTCAAGTGAAATAAAGCCCCCCCACAAGCTGCGACAAATGGAATCAGGAACACCAGAAAGCACCGTAGCCAGCAATTGGGAAGAGCCAGATGTGTCATTCAATGTTGGATCGGTACTTCCCCAACCAGAAACCAGAAGATTTCCCTTGCGACTACCATTAGTAACCCAAGTTAAAGCAAATTGAGTATCCATCTCTTGCTGCTTTTCAGGCTGTGTCAGTGTTATTGGAATGGCATTTGATGTTACCGCATCAACTAAAGAAATGACCGCAATATCATTAATAAAAGTATCGCTATCAAACAAAGGGTGAAGGTTAACGCGCTTAACGGGTAAAGATGAGCTATAGCTTGCTTGTGATGTCTGAGTAATTCCAGTCCAAACTGAGACTTGATTTGGAGTGACTATCTTATCGTTAAATTCTAAGCAATGTGCTGCGGTTAAAATGGTATGAGAACCAATAACAACCGCACCACACGTGTAGGTTTGTCCTTGGGAATTTATCTTTAAATAAGCTTGCCATGGCAGTGATGCTCCCGAACTACCACCAACAATTTTAGGTGTAACTAGAGCAAACACCGTAGAAGAGAAAAATATCAACCCGAATAGAGCAAACTGGAACAGAGTTTGACTAATAAAAGAGTAATTGAATCTTTTCATGATGAACATCCTTGTCAGTACACCGTCTTATTAATCGTAGACAAATAGTTACCAACAAAAAACAAAATAAACACAAAATAACAACATTGATAAAGTTTGATACTCGTCATAGGCGAAACAATATTTATTGAGTACAGTCAAAAGAAGCACAGAAAGGATGCAAAAAGCCCAAGGAGGTTGTTATGTTTACTGTTGCCGATATGATGACACCTAATCCTCATACTCTCTCACCAGATCACACCTTAGATGATGCAAAGGACTTGATGCAGCTCTGTGGTATTCGTCATGTCCCTATTACCAATCATCAAGGTGAATTAGTCGGCCTTATCTCACAGCGAGATATTTTGGCTGCACAAGAGTCAAGCCTTGAATCAGCCGCACTGACACAGACCAAAAGCGCACTTGATACGTTAATTGGTGATTGTATGAACCCATCATTGCGCAGTGTTGATGTTCATGCAGGATTAAAAGAAGCGGCTATCTATATGCAAAAACATAAGATAGGTTGCTTGCCGATACTTAAAGGCAAACAATTAATTGGCATTATTACTGATAGTGACTTTGTTTCTATTGCGATTAACTTGCTCGAATTACAAGAAGAAATTGACCCTATTGAACAAGATGATGATGCGGTCTTAGATCATGATTTTATTGATTAAAAGACTCTCATATCACTTATAGAAAAAATAGCCGCAATGTTTATCACGGCTATTTTTGTACCTAGCATCTAACGCTCTTTATGATTATTTAAACTGATCTTCTTCTGTTGATCCGGTTAATGCCGTTACCGAAGAATTGCCACCTTGAATAATATTGGTCATCTTATCGAAATAGCCCGTTCCCACTTCTTGCTGATGAGCAACAAACGTGTAGCCTTTATCTGCCGATTCAAATTCGCGACGCTGCACCATTTCAACATAATGACGCATACCTTCACCTTGTGCGTACGCATGGGCCAATTCAAACATGTTAAACCACATATTATGAATACCCGCTAAGGTAATAAACTGGTATTTGTACCCCATATCCGAGAGAGCTTGTTGGAACTCGGCAATGGTTTTTTCATCAAGGTTTTTCTCCCAGTTAAACGATGGAGAACAGTTATAAGCCAAAATCTGATCGGGATATTGCGCATGAATCGCCTCAGCAAATTTACGCGCTTCTTCTAAACACGGCGTCGCGGTTTCACACCACACCATATCAGCATACGGAGCATAAGCCAGACCGCGTGCAATGGCTTGATCAATACCAGCACGAACACGATAAAAGCCTTCTGAACTACGCTCACCTACAATAAAATCTTTGTCATAAGGATCGCAATCGGATGTTAACAAATCTGCCGCATTCGCATCGGTTCGCGCAATAACCAAAGTTGTGGTTCCCGCGACGTCGGCCGCTAAACGTGCAGCAACCAATTTTTGCACCGCTTCTTGGGTTGGAACTAAAACCTTCCCTCCCATATGACCACATTTTTTCACCGAAGCGAGCTGATCTTCAAAATGAACCCCTGCTGCCCCTGCTTCTATCATATGTCGCATTAGTTCGTAGGCATTTAACACTCCACCAAATCCGGCTTCAGCATCGGCCACTATCGGTAAGAAATAATCAACACCCTCTTCTGGCGTTACACCGTTAGCCCACTGAATCTGATCTGCACGACGAAATGAATTATTGATTCGCTTAACCACAGCGGGGACCGAATCAACAGGATAGAGAGATTGGTCAGGATACATGGCCGATGCACTGTTATTATCAGCAGCTACCTGCCAACCTGATAAATAGATCGCCTCAATACCCGCTTTGGCTTGCTGCACCGCTTGTCCACCCGTTAGAGCACCTAAACAGTTCACATACCCTTTTTTTGCACTGCCATTGATTAAATCCCATAGCTTATCGGCTCCGCGTTGAGCAATGGTATGCTCAGGCAGTACTGAACCTCGTAAATTGACCACATCTTCAGCCGAATAAGTACGCTTTACATTTTTCCAGCGTGGATTTTCAGCCCAATCTTTTTCAATTGCTTCAATTAACTGTTGGCGTGTTAGTGTCATGTCTCATCCCTCATGCTAACCGCGATCACTCGCATCTCTATTTCAATTTCATCTAATTCACTTTTATTTCATTAATCTAAATACTGATACCCAGGTAGAGTTAAAAAGGTTTCTAGCTCATCACTGGTTGTTATTTCATTCATAAATTTCGCCGCTTGCTGATAATTTCCCAGCTCAAAAATACGGCTACCTAATTCCTGCTCCAAGACAGCCATTTCTTCGGCAAGCATTTGCTCAAATAAGGCTTTAGTGACCACTTGACCGTTAGAAAGTGCTTTACCGTGTTTGATCCACTGCCAGATAGAAGCGCGAGAAATCTCTGCTGTTGCCGCATCTTCCATCAAGCCATAGATAGGTACACAACCATTGCCGGAAATCCACGCTTCGATGTATTGCACAGCAACCCGAATATTGTGTCGCATTCCCTCTTCTGTACGATCGCCCTCACAAGGTGCCAGCAACTCGCTTGCCGTAATAGGAGCATCATCACTACGGGTCACATCCAATTGGTTGGAGCGAGAGCCAAGAACTTGATCAAACACCGCTCGTGCAGTATCAGCCAAGCCTGGATGCGCTACCCACGTACCATCATGACCGTTATGGGCTTCTAATGATTTATCTGTTTGGATTTTATTGAGTACCCACGCATTGCGTTCAGGATCTTTATCGGGAATAAAGGCAGCCATTCCTCCCATCGCAAATGCACCACGGCGATGGCATGTTTTAACTAACAGTCGGGAATAAGCATTAAGGAACGGTTTCTCCATTGTCACCACCTGACGGTCTGGCAATACACGATCAGGATAGTTTTTTAAGGTCTTAATATAGCTAAAGATGTAATCCCAACGACCACAATTAAGGCCAACAATGTGCTCTTTTAGCGCATAAAGAATTTCATCCATTTCAAATACAGCAGGCAGCGTTTCAATCAATACTGTCGCTTTAATAGTGCCACGAGGTAACTCAAACAGGTCTTCGGTAAAGCTAAAGACTTGGCTCCACCACGCCGCTTCTTGATGGGACTGCAATTTAGGCAGATAAAAATAAGGCCCACTGCCTTTTTCTAGTAAAGCTCGATGGTTGTGATAAAAATACAAGGCAAAATCGAGCAAAGCACCCGGTATTGGCATCCCATTAAAATAGATATGCTTCTCAGGTAAATGCAGACCACGAACGCGACAAATAAGCACTGCGGGGTCATCTCTGAGTTGATAGTGTTTACCGGTTGTCGGGTTGGTATAACTTATCGACCCCAATATAGCATCACGTAAATTACGTTGACCTTGGATCACTTCATCCCAAACGGGAGAAAAAGAGTCTTCAAAATCAGCCATAAAAACTTTCACGTTGGCGTTAAGAGCATTAATCACCATTTTCCGTTCTACAGGCCCTGTGATTTCCACACGACGATCTTGAAGATCTTTGGGAATCGATTGGATCTGCCACTCACTATCACGGATAGATTGTGTTTCAGGTAAAAAATCGGGTAATTGACCATTATCAATCAGAGCTTGGCGCTGCTCACGAGCTTGGAGCAGATCAGAGACCTGAGCAGCAAAGCGATCCGTTAACTGCTCAAGAAAAGACAGCGCTTCTGTTGTGAGAATCTCTTGTTGTGCTTCGGTTATCGCCACCTGTAATGACAATTTCATTTGATGATTCATTGGCATTGTCATAGCGCCCCTCATTTGTAAGTTAATAACCACTTCTAGTGGTAGCAGGTAATGAAAATAAGATCAAAAAAATTATTAACACTTTATAAACACTGCCGAAACAAAATCAGAAAAGCAACTAGACCAAAGTATGAAAAATAGATCAAAAGTAAATTAATCTTTAATAATCAATAGAGTATAGAAACTAGAGCAATAACTTAAAACACTAAATTAAAACGAAATATAGAGAATTGCTTCAAATACCTGTAATACCCATTATGTGTAAGATGTTACGTAATTAAATTACAGAAATTATCTTAGCCGTAAATAGAAGAAATACGTTTTAAACAAATAGTGACTTAACTTTCTATAAGAAATTTTCTAATAAACAAAGAATTAAAATGAAAGAGAGATCAGATTCAAACAATAATCGATTCAAGAGAAGTAAATTGATATGAATTAGTTTGCAAAGCGAAACATAATTTATCTACAAAAGAGGGATTTTTATCGTTTTCCCCGCAAAGAGAAACATCATTAAGAGCATACAGATAATTCTTAAATAATAAAAAATATTAGCAATTAGCACTAAATTTCAGATTATCGGTAAAGATTCACATGGCAGGAATAAAAAAAGAGGACATAAAGCCCCCTTCGTTTATTAAATATTACCTTAAGTGTCGTATCAAAGAAGATCTGACACAATTTCAGCCAGCTGATTAAAGACATGAGTTCGGCTAGAGGTTGGTCGCCAAACTAAACCAATCTCACGATACGCTTCCTGACCTGGCGGCTCTAATACAACCAGATTTTGGTTATCTAGGATCCCGTGTTCAATTGCCATTTGTGGAATAAAGGTCGTACCTAAACCATTTGCAACCATTTGAACTAAGGTATGCAAACTGGTTGCAGTAAAGGGGTTGATCTTCTCCTTGGTTGTTAACTTACATGCCGATACCGCGTGATCAGTCAGACAGTGCTCTTTCTCTAGAAGAAATACTGATTCATCAGGTAAATCCGCATAACGTAATGGAACCGTTACACTATTGGCTTGCTGTTTGCTAATTACCATTTTAAAAGCATCACGACCCACAACCTTGCTATGCATGCCATTAATCTCAACAGGTAGAGCTAAAATTAAGACATCCATTTCACCACTTCGTAGTGCCGCCAAAAGGTTTGTTGTGGTATCTTCACGCAACAATAGATGCAAGTTAGGGTGAAGTCGATTCACTTCTTGCACTAAATCACACAATAAAAATGGAGCAATGGTTGGAATACATCCAATACGAAGTTGGCCTTCCATCGCATCGCCACGACAGCTTGATAGCTCAACCAAGTCCTGAGCTCGAGCTAGTAATTCACGCGCTCGAGTCACCACTTGATCGCCAGTTGCTGTAAATACCAACGACTTGTTATCTCGCTCAATAAGTTGGCAGTCGAGTAATTCTTCTAAATTTTGAATTCCTGAGCTCAAAGTTGATTGGCTCACGAAACACTTCTTTGCCGCCTCACCGAAGTGACGCGTTTCAGATAAAGTGACTAAATAATGCAGCTGTTTAAGTGATGGAAATTTATTCATCGTTATTTTCGATTACTTCAATCTATTTATTCCGCTTTTTCCAATCTACCAGTTTCGCTATAGTTTGTCTCGCACGAGTAAGGAGCCAATTCAAAAATTGGTAACAAACCAGAATTTTAGGAGCACCAAAATGGTACTAGTAGGTCGTCAAGCACCAGATTTTACTGCTGCAGCTGTTCTAGGTAACGGCGAAATCGTTGATAACTTCAACTTTGCAGAATTCACTAAAGGTAAAAAAGCGGTAGTTTTCTTCTATCCACTAGACTTCACTTTCGTATGTCCTTCTGAGCTAATCGCTTTTGACAAGCGTTTTGAAGATTTTCAAGCTAAAGGCGTAGAAGTAATTGGTGTTTCAATCGACTCTCAGTTCTCTCACAACGCATGGCGTAACACTGCTGTTGAAAACGGCGGTATCGGTCAAGTTAAATACCCGCTAGTTGCTGATGTGAAGCACGAAATCTGTAAAGCATACGACGTAGAGCACCCAGAAGCTGGCGTTGCTTTCCGTGGTTCTTTCCTAATCGACGAAGATGGCATGGTTCGCCACCAAGTAGTAAACGACCTACCTCTAGGCCGTAACATTGATGAAATGCTACGTATGGTTGACGCACTAAACTTCCACCAGAAGCACGGTGAAGTATGCCCAGCACAATGGGAAGAAGGTAAAGCTGGTATGGATGCATCTCCAAAAGGTGTTGCCGCTTACCTATCTGAGCACACAGAAGATCTAGGTAAGTAATTGCCTATAGTGCCAAGCTCAACGGCACTTAAACTAACGAACGCATATGCGTAAAGCCAAAGTTAGCTTAAAATAAAAAATTATGAGGCCCGGATACACCGGGCCCTTTTTTATCCAAATTTTATTACCCTACTCTTTATTCTTATCAGTTGTAATAAAAATCATCTCAAGCTCTCATTCTCTTATCTAACTGTTCGTCTCTTTTTACCAATTCCTCTACACTGAGACCCCCTTTCTCGCTATTTTGTATTAAATAATGACTTTCCAACTTGAAGTTTGTATCGACAATATTGAATCTCTTCATCTAGCTCAACAAGGTGGTGCAACCCGCATTGAACTGTGCTCATCTCTCGCTTTAGGTGGATTAACGCCAAACTTTGGTTTTATGCAAGCTGCAGCCAAATATGCCCAAGTTCCAGTCTATGCCATGATTCGGCCTCGCCAAGGGGATTTCCTGTTTACCGATCAAGATATGGAAATTATGTTGGCTGATGTACATGCAGCAAAGCAAGCAAGCTTATCCGGTGTTGTACTTGGTGTTCTTACCGATCAAGGACAGGTCGATAAAGACCAATTAAAAGCATTAATCCATCAAGCACAAGGCATGGGTGTCACGTTCCATCGCGCCATCGATCAATGTATCGACCCTATGGCAACTCTTGATATTTTGATGTCTCTAGGTTGTGAGCGAGTTCTTACTTCAGGCCTTAAAGCCAACGCTTATGATGGTAGAGAGATGCTAAAAGAAATGGTGACATATTGTAGTGAGCGGCTGTCTATTATGGCGGGAGCTGGTGTGACTGCAGACAATGTTGGGCAGATTATTTCAGATACCGGAGTTAGAGAAATTCATTTATCGGGTAAAACGACCCGACCAAGTCTTATGAAAAACTACTCCAATCAAGCCTATATGGGTAATGCTGATATTGACGATTTCGCGATCCCAGTAACAGACGCTAATAAAATTGCAGCGGTTGCCAAGCAGTTGTTTTAATTAAAGTATCGAGTAACTTGGGTATATAGCCTTATATCCAAGTTACTTATGTATAGAACTCAAACCTGAATTCTCCTTTTCATTCATTTCTCAACACCTCATAAACATCCTTTATTATCTTTAATCCATCCCTCTTATTAATAAATTTGATTCAATATTGATATAAAGAGTTGTAATTAGATGAATTAATTAAATATTTTTATTATTCCTCTCGTCGAAACGGATAAGACAATAACAAGAGCAGGACGCTCATTTAGTGATTTATCAATTAATTATGACGAGAGTTCCAAATGAAAAAAACGACTATTGCCCTATCTCTTTCTATGATGATGTCTTCAATGGCGATTGCCGCTACACCAAGTCAACCAATTGAGCATGTAAAGCCAACCCAGCCTATTGAGGCAACGCCAAGTAACCCGATTGAGCCGCCAAAACCAACACATCCAATTGAAAATGTAAGACCAACACAACCTATTGAGGCAGCACCTAGTAATCCGATTGAACCACCAAAGCCAACACACCCGATTGAGAATGAAAAACCATCTCAACCTATTGAGGCTGCGCCAGAAAATCCAATTGAAAATACGAAACCATCTAATCCAATAGAAGCTGCTCCTGAGAACCCAATTGAAGTTCCAGCAACACCAGAGCAACCTATTGTTGTTGACCCTGATTTTGGCGTGACACCAAAATCAAATGATACTGTGCGCATTGATAACTTAGAAAAATCTTTCCAATCTTTTGCCGAAGAAACACAACGTAAGTTCAGTGAATTAGATGAGCAAATGGATGGGGTAAGAGCAGGTTTACACGCAGTAACTAATGCTCGTCCATACGTTACCAACGGTCAATTTGCAGTCGGTGCAGGTGTAGGATTTGCAGGCTCAAAAGAAGCTTTAGCCCTTGGTGGTGCTTATGGGATCAATGAAAACTTAAGTGTATCAGGAACCTTCCATTACGAAACGAGCGGTAAATATTCGTCATCAGAAGTTGCAGGCGGTGTCGGTTTACAATACAGCTTTAACTAAAATAACTTTAACCGATTGAAATTTAACGATAATAACAAAATTATCATGAATATTATATCAACTCCATTTTGACCATTTGGTTACTCTCGCCCTTCGTTTACCTTTAGAAGGGCTTTTTTGATCGTATTTACAATCTACATCACACTTCTTTTTATTTTTACATCTAACCTATAAGTGCATGCAATTGCATACACAAACTACAATAAACAACGTTAGCAGGTTAGAAATAATGAAAAAACTATATTGTCTTATTGCTCTCATGGTTTGTAGCTTAGCTTCAAACGTATTGGCACACGAGTTTTACTATCCATCTGATACTAAAGAGCGTCAAATAGCTGCAAATATGCCTACGCTCTCCACTAATTTAGATACCATTCCGTACTCATATTTACTTTATGGCTTTACTCTGCATGTAGAGATTAATGGTGCAGAACTTAACACTACAGATGTAAATGCGATTCGTAATGCGACAACAGTATCAACCCCCAATGTAGTTCGTCCTTACAGGGTCAGCAATAATACAATCAGTTATCGGATATCAGGGAACCATGATTTAAGGGTCATTAATTTTATGACTCTTAGCATAGATCAAAACGTTTTATCCGCCCCTCATAGCCTTTCTATTACTTTGCCAGTATTTCAAGATATTGCGCCTCCTGACACACCGCATCCAGATGCAAATAAAACAGCGGCGTTAACAGTAGCATCAGTGAAAGCAACAGACTTCCTTGATGGATCAGGTGTTGTCTTTACTATGACCTTAAATGAAGGCGCATTTTTACCTGGCTGTGCAGATCCTATTGCTCATAGCATCATGAATACCAGTAATGTTCAGGGTCTTGTTCGTATTTGGCATAAAACCTCAAATCGCGTTGAGTTTGTTGTTCAAGGCGGCTATTACACACCAGATAGTGGTAACTGGAACTTTGAATTAGCACCTGAAACAACTTCTCTCAATCGAGTACTTCATGTTAGTACTCCAATTATCCACGAATAATAGATAAAAAAAGGTCGCCACATTTACAATGTTGGCGACCTTCTTGTTTCTTGTATCGATTAATCGAGCATAGTACCAAAATCATCTGGTTTGGTATGGCGAACGTCTTTACCCTTCACAAAGTAGATAATGTACTCACAAATGTTTTGACAGCGATCACCCACTCGCTCAATAGAACGTGCCGCCCACATCACTTTCATTACATTAGGAATGGAGCTTGGATCTTCCATCATATGGGCCATTAGCTGTCTGACTATCGACTCATACTCTTGATCAATTCGATCATCTTCTTGGTACACTTCTATTGCGGCTTTAACATCCATACGAGCAAACGCATCTAACACCTCATGCAGCATTCGAACCGTATGCTGGCCAAGAGATTCTAAAGAAACCAATAGGTTATATTGCTTATTACTAAAGCTCTCTAATGCGACTTTAGCAATACTTTCTGCCACATCGCCAATACGCTCAAGATCAGTAATTGTTTTTATAATAGCAATAACCAAGCGTAAATCACTCGCGGTTGGTTGTCGCTTTGCAATGATCCGAGTACAGGCTTCATCAATGGCAACTTCCATCGAGTTTACTTTATGATCTTCAATAATAACCCGTTTGGCCAAATCAGCATCTTGCTTATGTAGTGCTTTTAATGCATCGGCAAGCTGCTGTTCGACTAGGCCACCCATCGCCAATACATGAGTTCGAATACTCTCTAACTCATGGTTAAACTGTCCTGATATATGACGACCTAAACTGATATTGCTTAGCACGGTATAATAACTCCTTAACCGTAACGACCTGTAATGTAGTCTTCTGTGCGTTTTTCTCTTGGGGTGGTAAAAATATCATTAGTGCTGGCGTATTCTACCAATTCACCCATATGCATAAAGGCAGTTTGATCCGATACTCGAGCGGCCTGCTGCATATTATGAGTCACAATAATAACGGTATATTTGGTTTTCAGCTCATTAATCAGCTCTTCAATCGTCAATGTTGAGATAGGGTCCAACGCAGATGTTGGCTCATCTAACAATAGCACTTCAGGCTCTATTGCTATGGCACGAGCAATGACCAAGCGCTGCTGCTGACCACCAGAGAGACCGAAAGCATTTTCATGTAGTCGATCTTTAACTTCATCCCATAACGCCGCACCACGCAAAGAACTTTCGACCGCATCATCAAGCACTCGTCTATCCTTTACACCTTGTAGTCGTAACCCATAAACCACATTTTCATAAATAGACTTAGGGAAAGGATTCGGACGCTGAAAGACCATTCCAACTCGACGTCGTAACGCGGCAACGTCAACCTTTTTATCATAGATATTTTGACCATTTAATACGATCTTGCCATCAATATGACACTCTTCAACCAGATCGTTCATCCGGTTAATGCAGCTTAATAAGGTCGATTTACCACAGCCAGAAGGCCCGATAAAAGCCGTCACTTGGCCTTTCGCTATACGCATATTGATATCAAATAGCGCTTGAGATTTACCATAAAATAAGTTTAACCCTTCTATGGAAAGCGCGGTTTGCTCTTCGGGTAACGAGGTTAAATCTAATGATTGATATAACCCTAATGTCGGATCTATGGTTAACATAAAATACGGGTCCTTAACATTGCTCGCTACTGTTCCAAAGTGCGGTATTTTTCTCGCAAATAGTTACGAATGCCAATGGCAGTTAAATTCAAACTGATAATCACAGTCACTAATAAAAATGATGTCGCGTAAACTAAAGGTCTTGCCGCTTCTACATTTGGGCTTTGAAAAGCAACATCATAAATATGATAGCCCAGATGCATAAACTTACGATCTAAGTGAACATAAGGAAAATGTAAATCAACAGGTAACGTCGGAGCCATTTTTACAACCCCTACCAGCATTAATGGCGCTACTTCACCAGCAGCTCGTGCGACCGCCAAAATTAACCCAGTCATAATTGCAGGACTTGCCATAGGTAACACTATACGCCATAACGTTTCAGACTGCGTTGCCCCTAATGCCAATGAGCCATTGCGTACTGAATTAGGAATGCGGGCCAATCCTTCTTCGGTTGAAACGATCACCACAGGTAATGTCAAAATGGCTAAGGTTAATGCCGACCACAAAACACCTGGTGTACCAAATGTCGGCGTTGGCAGCTGGGCAGAAAAGAACAAGTCATCGATAGTTCCGCCCACCATGTAAACAAAGAAGCCAAGACCAAATACCCCATACACAATAGAAGGTACGCCAGCTAAATTAATAACGGCAATTCGAATCACTTTAGTAAATGCATTCTTCTTAGCGTACTCATGCAGATAAACAGCCGCCATTACACCAAGGGGGGTCACTATAATACTCATCAGCAGCACCATAAAAACCGTACCGAAAATGGCTGGAAAGACACCCCCCTCAGTATTAGCCTCTCGCGGTTCTTCACTGAGAAACTTTCCGACTTGATGACCCCAATGAGCTATTTTTTCGATTAATGTCAGGTTATTTGGCTGCCAGACATCCAACACTTGATCCATTGGCAGTTTGACTTGCTTTCCCTGACTATTGCGAACAATGATCCCACTATCAGCAAGTTGATTTTGTAATGAAAACAGATGACCTTCCATCTGCTTATATTCCAACTCTAACTGACGACGTTGACGCTCATACTGCTGTATTTTGTCCGGCTCAGCTTGTCCTTTTAGCTCCGCTTTTCGATGTTGAATACGTAGCTGTTCCAATTGCCAATTGACGCTTGCAATCTCAACTTGCTGCAATTGCTCAAGATCGTGACGAAGCTGTAAAGTTTTCTCTTTTAACTGGAGATAATCATGAAAAGGCAGTTCAACCTTACCTTCATAAATCGCCACCGGATAACCGTAGAATTTGCCATTTTTATCACGATCGACCACAACCACATTATCGGCTAGTTGTTGCTGAACAATATGAGTACTCAGAACAGTGACAAAGTCTGAACCATTTTGCTCTCGGTTGCCTACTTTAATCACATAGCGTGTTATATCATCTAAGTTTGCAGGATCCAGTTGAACCCCAGCTTCCAGTAATTGTTGCCTAGAGATCATTTGCTGATCGTAAATCTCACCTAATAATGAATGTGTTTTTCCATTCGATGTAATATCAAATCGATAGACTGAATCTGGCCAGAAGTAACTCAGACCTTTCCAGCCTATCAAAAGTAGCAATCCTAATACGGCAAGCAAACTCACACTGACCGAGCCTGCTGTGAGCCAAATCCAAGGAGCACCGGATTTAAACCATTTAATCATTATTCTTTTTCTTTTCCTTCTGCCAGAGACTATAAAGAACGGTATTTTTCTCTTAATCTCTGACGTACTAGCTCAGCAATGGTATTAAAAACAAATGTGGCAACAAACAAGACAAATGCCGCTAAAAATAGCACGCGATAATGAGAACTCCCCACTTCCGATTCTGGCATCTCAATCGCAATAGTCGCGGCTAATGTTCGCATCCCTTGCAAAATATTCCAGTCCATCACAGGCGTGTTCCCCGTCGCCATTAAGACTATCATGGTCTCTCCCACCGCACGTCCTAATCCCATCATAACCGCAGAGAAAATACCTGGACTAGCAGTTAAAAGAACCACTTTGGTTAAGGTCTGCCAATGGGTTGCACCAAGAGCAAGAGAACCATTAGTTAAATGTTTAGGGACAGAAAAAATCGCATCCTCAGCAATAGAAAATATGGTCGGAATAACCGCAAAGCCCATCGCAATACCTACGACAAGTGCATTGCGCTGATCATAACCAATCCCTAATTCATTGGTGACATAACTTCTGACATCACCGTGAAACAGCCACTGCTCAATCCAAGGGCTTATTGCAAAACAGCCATAAGTAAGCAGAGCAATAACTGGCATCAATAAAGCAATGTGCATCCCATTAGGAATTTTATGACGCCAGCGACCCGGTAAAATAGACCACAATAGCCCCACCAATAACATGGTAAGAGGAAACAAAACCAAGATCATTACAATGCCTGGTAGATGTTTTTCCACGATCGGAGCCAACCAAATACCAGCAAGAAAACCCAGGATCACCGTCGGCAATGCTTCCATCAGTTCAATGGTTGGTTTTACAACACGACGCATCTTACTGGACATAAAATACGCGGTATAAATTGCCCCACCCAATGCTAAAGGTATAGCAAAAAATAGCGCATAAATTGCCGCTTTAAAGGTACCAAAAACGATTGGCACTAAGCTGAGTTTTGGCTCAAATTCATTACTAGCTGAGGTCGACTGCCAGACATAATCAGGCTCACTGTACCCCTCATACCACACTTTTTGCCATAATGACGATAAGCCAATCTCTGGATGTAAATTATCAACACTATAACTTTTCCACTGTTCGCCATTTAGTGTTAAGAGCAAATTGGCTCGGGGAGAAATAGCGACAAAATCGGGTAAGGCTGTAAACAGTTTTTGCTGATAAATAATGTTATGTTCAGAGGTAAAATATGCTGAGACAGTCCCATCTTGCTGAATGGCGTAAAACCCCTTACGAAAATACTCAGGGATCAACTTATAAATTGGGCTGGCAGAAAATTCAAACTCTCGGGCATGAACAAGAGTTCGCTTGCCATCTTTCACCACTTCAAACCACTGATTAACGGTATTATCACTGTCTACCAATAACAATGATTGCGCACCAGAAAGTAAGTACATACCAACCGGGATAGTCTTATCATCAGAAACACTGACCACTTGACGAATCATGGCCTGCTGCTTAGTTAGCTTAACGACATAGAGTTCTTTACCACTAAGGGCATATAAGGTCTTACCATCGGGCGTCACATCAAAATCAGTTACATTGGCAGGCAATCCAATAATTGGGTAACGATTATACTGCCATTGATGTTGACTGCTATCGAGCCCGTGAGTCCAAAAAACCATGGCATAAAACTGGCCCGACTGAGTCTTACCCACTAAAGCAGCATCACCTTCTCGTCCTGAAATCGCCAATTTCACCAAAGGCTCTCCCTCTGGTGCTAACTGTAGTGCTTGCTTGCCAGCCGGATAGAGCAACTCTGGTACAACGGTTTTATGACCATCGGCAAAATGCGTGACAAAATCCGGTTTGACCACCATAGCTTGCCCTTGCTCAGTACCGTAAACAAACAACTGATCCCGCGGCAAGCTTGCAGCAAAGGCTGTTGGGTTAGTGATGACTGACTTTGTTGTTACTAAATGGCTTTGTTGAGAAGCTGAGCTATCTTGCTCGGTTAGCGTTTTTTCAGCCTGAAATAAACGAACAAAATCGACCGTTCCTTCAAATGAAAATCGATACGCTAATTGATTATTATCATCCGTACCAAGAGCTGCGGTGTGCCCTTGTAGTGGCAGAGAAAATTGCTGTGAAGGTTTAACGGTGACCGAAGAAAAAATAGGGCCAATAACATAGAGCAAATAAAAGAAGATCAAAACCAAAGTAATAAGTACAGAAATACCGCCTGCAGTTACCCCCACTCGCGCCCAAGAATCTTTAATTCGGCGAAGTCGGTCACTGGCAAATAAAGAATCGGCATTAGCCATTATTACCTCGAATCGATTTATACGGTTAGCAATAGTAGAACGGTATTATGACACTTTTGTGACAAGTTTATTCCACTGTCATCATTTCGTTTTACCCTGTTTTTTAATTCGAACTATGCTTATTCAATAGCCCATCAATACACTTAATTTCACACTCGTTAATTCATTGACAAGGAATGTATTATGACCCAATTACTCGTGACCATTATCGGCCAAGATCGTACCGGCTTAGTCGAGCGTTTATCCGATACCGTTTACCAAAATCATGGCAACTGGCTACAAAGCTCACTAAGCCAACTGTCCGGACAATTTGCGGGGATTATTCAACTTGAAATAGAACCCCACCACATAATGCAACTTAGCCAAGCATTATCGCAAATAGATGAACTCCAGATCCATATTGTTGAAGCCCAAAGCCAAAAAACTGTTAGCTTTGACAACTATTTACTTCAAGTTACAGGCAATGACCGTCCCGGTATTATTAAAGAAGTGACAGCACATCTAACCCAATTAGGCATTAATATCATTAAACTGACCTCTCAAACCCAAAGCGCACCCAACTGGGGTTATCCCATTTTCTCCGCGAATTTTGAGTTAGAGTTGCCAAACGCCTTAACAATAGGTGATGTACAAGCGCACCTTGAACAACTTTCTGATGATCTCACCATGGATTTGTTAACAGCAGATGAAATAGCAACTGTTTAATTCGATTATAAATACCTTTTTGTTTCTATTTTTTCTATGATAGAAACATTTAATTGTCGAATAATACTCACTATATGGATATGCGTTTTATTAACAAAGAACTCAGTTGGCTGAGCTTTAATCATCGCGTTTTACAAGAGGCTGAAGATAGTAGCGTGCCTCTTATTGAACGAGCGCGTTTTCTGGGGATTTATGCCAATAACCTAGATGAGTTTTACAAAGTTCGCATTGCTGAAATTAAACGTCATATCCTTATCGAGTCAGAACGAAATAAAGGTGATAATGCTCAACTGCTTTTGGCACGACTGCAACAGAAAATAGACCAACAAAATGAACGCTTTACTGCGGCCTATGATCACATTATTCATGCACTACAAAAGCAACACATTCATCTCAACGGTATTGAGTCCTTAGCGGGATATCAGCAAGCATGGCTCCAGCAATATTTTAGCCAGAATATATTGCCTCATCTCACACCTCAGTTGCTTAGCGTCCATAGTCAGTTTCATAATCATGGTAGTTATTTGGCTGTGATTATCGAGCAAGAAGATAACCAAATTTATGCCTTGGTTGATATCCCAACTCAACTGGATGTTTTTATTAAAATACCGACTCACCACGCTACCCATCACCATCTGGTTTTTTTAGATGAAGTAATTCGATTTTATCTGACAAAACTGTTTCAACCGCTGTTTTCCTATCGTCAGCTTCACTGCTACGCCATTACCATTACCCGTGATAGCCAATTAGATTGGAGCTTAGATGAAGAACAATCAGTGTTAGACAAACTTTCGCTAAGTTTAACCCAACGATTATCCGCACCAACGGTTCGTTTAGTCTATCAAGACAATATGCCAGACGCTCTGTTACAGTATTTATGTCAACTGCTCAATATTGATGATCCTTTAAGCCTTCAGCCTACGAATAATTTTCATAACGATAAATGGCTTATGCAGTTTCCATCTATTGGCAATGATCATCTTGTACATCCCAAACTGCCACCATTAATAAGTACTCAGCTTGCTAAAAATTCCAATCCATTTTTAGCCATATCGGCTCACGATGTCTTACTTTATTATCCTTATCACGATTTTCTGCCACTGACTGAGTTAATCCGTTTAGCGGCCTTTGATCCCTTAGTTCATAGCATCAAAATCAATATTTACCGTTTAGCCTCACAATCTCGTATTGTTCGATCTCTGATTCAAGCAGCCAAAAACGGCAAACAAGTTACGGTTATCGTGGAGTTACAAGCTCGATTTGATGAAGAAGCCAATTTATCTTGGGCCAAACAATTACAACAAGCAGGGGTTCGCGTTTTATTTGGGGTTCCGGGATTAAAAATACACTCAAAACTGTGCTTAATTACACGCTCAGAACATGGGAAATGGGCTCGTTATGCTCATATTGGGACCGGAAATTTTAACGAAGACAGTGCTCAGGTTTACACTGATTTTTCTCTATTAACAGCAGATAAAAAGTTAACAAAAGAAGTTCGAGATGTCTTTCGCTATATTGCTAATCCTTACTATGATTGTCAGTTTGAACATCTGCTTGTCTCCCCACGAAATATGCGACAAAAGCTCTATCATCTGATCAAACAAGAGCGAAAAGCCGTTAAGCAAGGATATATCGGAAAAATTGTATTAAAACTGAATAACCTAACGGATGAAGGCTTAATCGAAAAGCTGTATCAAGCCAGCCAAGATGGGGTGGAAATTACCTTGATTATTCGAGGTATGTGCAGCTTACAAACCGAAGATGATAGTTTGAGTAAAAATATTCGCGTTATCAGTATTGTTGATCGCTTTCTCGAACATTCTCGAGTGATGATTTTTCATAATCAAGGACAACCTGATGTGTATATCTCATCGGCAGACTGGATGACTCGAAATGTAGATCGTCGAATCGAAGTCGGATGTCCTATTTATGATCCGCAACTTAAACAAACTATTATTGATATAATGGCACTGCATCTGCAAGATTCCGTAAAAGCACGAGTTATCGATGCAAAGCAGTCTAATCAATATCGCCAGCGAGTAACAACGGGCAAAAAAGTTCGGTCACAACTGGCAATTTACCGCTATCTAAAACGACAAGAAAAGCTCTTGGGGAGACAGCATGAACAGTGAATACAAAGCACCTCGCGAGATTGCTGCCATCGATCTGGGTTCAAACAGTTTTCACATGGTTGTTGCTCGTATTATCGGTAATAGCTTACAAATTATCAGTCGACATAAACAACGGGTTCGTTTAGCTTCTGGCTTAGATAGTCATAACAACCTCAACCAAACGGTTATACAACAAGGGCTTCAGTGCTTAGCCATGTTTGCCGAACGGTTACAAGATTTTCCTCAAGCCGATGTCAGAATCGCAGCAACCTATACTTTGCGCCAGGCTAAAAATGCCCATATTTTTCTAAAACGTGCCGAGCATTATTTACCTTA
This sequence comes from Photobacterium damselae subsp. damselae, assembly GCF_038086725.1. Taxonomy (NCBI): domain Bacteria; kingdom Pseudomonadati; phylum Pseudomonadota; class Gammaproteobacteria; order Vibrionales; family Vibrionaceae; genus Photobacterium; species Photobacterium damselae. The sequence continues at coordinate 786,666 of NZ_CP146970.1, read as the reverse complement.
TCCTATTGAGATAATTCCAGGAACAGAAGAAGCTCGATTAATTTACCTTGGCGTGGCTCATACTCACGAATCGATGGCACAAAAGCTAGTCATTGATATTGGCGGTGGCAGTACTGAGCTAATTATTGGCTCTGGATTTACACCACAGCTGCTCTATAGCAAACATATGGGGTGCGTCAGCTATAGCCAACGTTTCTTTGCTGATGGAAAACTAAATAAACGCAACTTCCATCAAGCTCAGTTAGCTGCCAAGCAAAAACTAGAAAGTATCGCCGAACAATACAAAGCCTTAGGATGGCAATTTGCTCTGGGTTCATCAGGTACTATCAAAGCAATACGTGAAGTATTAGAAGCCCAAAACCCAGCGCTCAATGAAGGTGACATTACTTTAGCGAAACTGACTCAGCTTATTGAGCAGATGATAAAGTGTAAAAAAATAACCCAATTGGATTTACCTGGATTAAGTGCTGATCGCCAACCGGTTTTCGCAGCAGGTGTTGCTATCCTCTCGGCCATTTTTCAAGAATTGAATATTGCCACACTATCTTTTTCCAATGGCGCATTGCGGGAAGGATTACTCTATGAAATGGAATCTCGCTTTCGCCAACAAGATATTCGCACACGAACGGCAAAAGCCTTAGCGAAGCAATATCATGTTGATGTCCACCAGGCGACTCGAGTAAAAGAGACGGCGCTGTATTTATATCGTCAGTTAACACCATCAGAAGATAACAACAGTGAGCTAACGTCACTACTCAATTGGGCTGCATTACTTCATGAAGTCGGGTTAAGCATTAGCTATCCTGGTTTTCATCGCCATTCTAGCTACTTATTGCGTTATTCCACCATGCCAGGCTTTAACCTTGAGCAACAAACCTTACTTGCCACGTTAGCCCGTTTTCAACGAAAAAGCCTTAAACTGACCGAGATGGCCGAGCTCTCACTGTATAGCCGCAAACAAATTTATCCAATGATCCGAGCTTTGCGCCTTGCTGTGATCTTTAATGGTCAGCGACGTGGATTACCTCATCCAACTATCCACCTCAAAGCCAACCAGCAACATTGGCATCTAACTTTGCCTTCTGAATGGCTTAAAGAAAATCAACTGCTAGAAGCCGACTTAGTCCGTGAGCAAGCCTACTGGCACAAAGTTAATTGGCAGCTGAGTTATGGCCAAGACCTAACTTAATCAGGTCTTGTTCCACAACGGATTGCGGCACTGGAACATAGCCATCTTTTTGCACTATCTGCTGGCCATCTTGTGAGAGAACAAAACGAAAGAACTCTTGTACAATAGGCGCTAATGGCTTGTTTGGTTTCTTATTGACGTAAACATACAAGTAACGAGCAAGGGGATAGCGACCTGATACTGAGTTATCAATGGTCGCTTCTACATATTCGTTGCCTTCTCGGGCGATGGGAATAGCACGAATACCCGTTGTTTTGTAACCAATTCCCGAATAACCAATTCCGTTAAGAGAGGTAGATACCGATTGTGCAACCGATGCAGAACCAGGTTGCTCATTGACGTTACTGCGAAAATCTCCTCGACATAACGCACGTTTTTTAAAATAACCGTAAGTTCCTGATACTGAGTTTCTGCCAAATAGCTGAATTGGGCGATGTTGCCAACTCCCCGTTAGGCCCAGTTGCCCCCAACGTGTAATAGGTTCTACAGCACCACACTGATACGTTCGAGAGTAGATCGCATCGAGCTGTTTAAAGTTTAGCCCTTTTAATGGATTATCCTCATGTACAAACACGGCTAATGCATCAATGGCAACTCGGATTTCAGTGGGTGGGTAGCCATATTCGTGCTCAAATGCTTCAATCTCTTTGGTTTTCATCTGACGACTCATCGGCCCAAGCTGAGCTGTTGCTTCCGTTAGTGCCGTCGGTGCCGTTGATGACCCCGCCGTTTGAATTTGAATATGAACGTTCGGATAGCGGCGCTTAAACTCTTCAGCCCAATAGGTCATTAGATTTGCCAAAGTATCTGAGCCCGACGATGACAAATTGCCCGAAATACCACTGACTCGATGATAGTGAGGCAACAGTAACGTCAAAGCTTCATTAGTCGAGCTTGGTTGGTTATCTGTTCGATTCTCACTGCTATAACTGCCTAATTGAGCGCTTTGAACATCAAGCGGAGAAGTCGTCAAATTTTGGGTAAAAGCTGCCGAGCAATACCCCAAGGTACCGATTACCACGATTTGACTGAACCGCCAGCCCCTTTTCATTACGCAACCTCAGCTTGTGCAACTAAACGGTTTGGCAGCACAAAAGAGAATGTACTCCCTACGCCAACTTCACTTGCAATATCTAAGTGTGTATCGTGGTGACTTAAGGCGTGTTTAACAATGGCTAAGCCCAGTCCACTCCCCCCCGTTTCACGAGATCGCGCTTTATCAACACGATAGAAACGCTCAGTTAAACGATGAATATGCTGTGGGGCGATCCCTTCACCACTGTCAGTCACTTCTAATTTAGCGCCAGTTTTGGTGTTATACCAACGCACCGTAATCGCGGCATTTTCAGGAGTGTGTTTTACCGCATTGTACACAAGGTTCGAAATTGCACTGCGCAACTGATCTTCATCGCCATGGACTTTCAAAGATCGATCAATCTCAAAATGAATCTGTTGATTTTTATCGCCACTAAGTGATTGTGCTTCTTTCTCTAATAGATCCAGCATCTTTGGCACATCAACCACTTCTTCCAAATCAATCGTTGGTGCCGCTTCAATTTTAGATAGAGTAAGTAGCTGCTCCACTAATGCATTCATCCGTGATAACTGCTCGGTCATGACACCATGAGCTCGTGTCCACATCGGCCCAACTAACATATCAGGATCGCTCGACATCTCTAGATATCCTTGCAGAACCGTCATCGGAGTACGCAATTCATGAGAAACATTGGCAAAGAAGTTACGACGCATGCCTTCAAGTTGTTTGAGTTGAGAAACGTCACGAACCACCATCAAATATTCGCCTTCCGTATAGCGTACAATACGCAGTTCCAACGTACGGTCGTAGTTCATTGGGGATGTGATTTCAATAGGATGTTCAAACTGCTGATGGGCCAAATAACGGCCAAAGTCGGGGCTGCGTAGCAAATTGTTGATCGGTTGACCTGCATCATCGGGCCAACGAAAACCTAATAAGTTTTGCGCTAATTTGTTACACCAAACGATATTACCTTCACTGCGAAACACTACAACCGCATCGGGTAGAGATTCGGCACCATTACGGAAACGGCGAATCAATGTGGCCAACTCACGACGACGACGGCGGTTACGCTGCTGCAAACGATAAATACCATTAAACAGTGGTTCCCAACTGCCTGTACTGGTTGGAGGGGTTAGGCTGCGCTCATTCCACAACCAATTAGACATTTTTAATTGATTATGAAAGTGCCAAATAAGTTGAATCCAAGTGGCGATCAGTAAAAACCACGGTAAATAACCAAAGATCATACCCAGTACGATCCATGGCAAATAAAACAGAACCAGTTCCCACACCAGTTTTTTCCATGACAGTCTTTCGACCATGTTCCACTCCCGTAACAACGTTCTGCTTCGTTGCTACTTTTTATACCACTTTTTTGATACAGCAAAGCTGCAAACCTGAGCTTGCAGCTTTATGTCGTTCGTTCTTTAATGATGCATTAAGTGCGAGTTGAAAAACGATAACCTGCGCCACGAACCGTCTGAATTAATTTTTCATGACCACTGGCTTCAAGGGCTTTACGTAAACGTCGAATATGAACATCAACAGTGCGATCTTCAACATAAACGTTCGTTCCCCAAATGTTATTGAGTAACTGCTCTCGACTGTAAACACGCTCTTGATGCGTCATAAAGAAATGCAGCATCTTAAACTCAGTAGGCCCCATATCTAACGGTTCATCATTGGATGTCACACGATGAGAAACAGGATCTAATTTCAAGCCTTGCACATCAATAGTATCGTCTAATGCAGTAGGCGAAACTCGACGCATCACCGCTTTTAAACGAGCCATTAATTCTTTAGGAGAAAAAGGTTTTGTAATGTAGTCATCAGCCCCAACTTCAAGGCCACGAACTTTATCTTCTTCTTCCCCACGAGCGGTCAACATAACAACCGGGATCTGACGAGTTAACTCATCACGTTTAAGATGTTTAATTAAATTAATGCCCGAGCCACCAGGTAACATCCAATCCATTAGAATCAGCTCAGGATAAGGTTCGCATATTTTTTCTAGAGCACTGTCGTAATCTTCAGCTTCAATCGGTTGATAGCCTTTTTGCTCTAGCACAAAACACAACATCTCACGAATCGGTGCTTCGTCTTCTACTACAAGAATCCGTCTTACCATAATCAAATATACCTAGTCGTTTCTGTCTCTGTCGAGCGTCATTATGTGGGGTAATTATGACACTTTTGTGACTAAGTGCGATAAAAAACTCACTGTTCACTAGCTATCTTATTGCCTATTACGATAAATATATTGACTCGATCACCTTTCATTGGCGAATCAATAAAGAAAACGGGCTAGTGACAAAATAATTCACCAACCCGCTGTAATTTATGAGCCACATTTACCATAACTACATGATAAAACGTATGTGATAAAGATCCCTTTCATTAGCCCTTTATTTCAATACGACTGCGGCCACCACCTTGTGCTTCCACGGCAACCTGCACCCCTATGCGTTCCACCAGCGTACCAACGTGAGAGATTACCCCAATTTGACGACCATCAGCTTGTAACGCATCCAAACAAGCCAAAGCCATCTCTAAACTATCCGGGTCAAGCGTACCAAAACCTTCATCAATAAAGAGTGATCCTAATTGGCGGGTATCAGCCGCCAGTGAGGCTAACGCTAAAGCCAACGACAGTGATACTAAGAAACTTTCACCACCAGATAGCGATTCCACACTGCGCACTTCATCCCCCATATCATGGTCGATCACCTGCAAGGCTAATGGGCTGCCCGGTACAGGTTGTAATGCATAACGAGGCGCAAGTTCATACAAGTGCTCATTGGCATTAATCACCAACTGTTGCAGGGTTAATCCTTGAGCTAATGTACGGAATTTATTACCCGTTGCAGAACCAATTAAGTCGCTCATTTCCATCCATAACTCAGTTTGAGTCTGTTGGGTCGCTAAAGCAGTGCGAAGGTCTCCGGCTTGTTTTTCCGCTTGAACACCCTGCTCTAAACGCTGACGTAATTGGAATACCTGATCATCAAGTTGCGCTTTCTCTGTCTGCCACTGGGTGAATAATTGCTGCTGCGCTGAAGTATCATCACCGATGTTATGTTCATTAAACCACTGCGTTGCCAGATCAATCGTTGGCTGATAATCCAATTGGGCTTGCTGCCTTTCTTTAACTATGGTTTCACCTTGAGACACGGCTTGCTCTAGCTGTTTGAGTTCACTGCGCTCTTGCTGTAACCAAGTATCGTCTTTGCTTAGCAGCTCGGTTAATTCAGCTTCGGTTAATGCCAATTTCTCTAACCACGTTTGCCATACTTGGCTCAGCTTTTGTTGTGTGAGTTCTGATTCAGCTAACTGTTGGGTTGCGTTCTGCTGTTTCGTCAGCTCGGCGGCAATCACTTCTGCTAGTTGATTTAATTGCGTTTGTCGTTGTTGGCATTGTTGCTGCTGTGTATCAATATCGGCTTTGGCTGAGCGTTCAATCGTATCTAATGGTTGTTCACCAATCAGTTCAATACGTTGCTGCCAACAAGCCTGCTGCTCCTTAACAAGACGAGTTACTTTCGCGGTAACCTCATTGATTTGCTGCTCACCGTTTTGCACGCTATTAGTTAAAGTTGCAAGCACTGGCGCAAGCTCAGTCAATTGTTTTTCAAGTCGCAGCTGTTGTTCAACATTAGTTTGATACTGCTGAATTTGCTGTTCTAAATCAGCAATAAAGCCTGCTGTTCCTTGTTGCGCTAATGTATTTAACCAGGTGTCATTGCCATAGATAGCCATTAACGCTTGCTGTCGTTCCGCTACCACGTTTTGCACGTTATTTACTTGGGCGATAAAGGCATTCAACTGTTCTTGCGCTTGAGTTTGCTGCTGGGTTAACAGATAGCCGTGCTCTTTCTGCTCAGCTTCTTGCTCTGTTAACTGCTGCAAGTGATGCTGCTGTTTTTTCACCTCTTCAATGAGAACTTTACGCTGCTCACCCTGCGCTTTAATCTGCTGCATTTGAGCTTGGGCATCATCTAAAGCTTGCGACCAATTTGCTTGATAGTGAGAAAGTTGAGCTAAATCGCTATCGGTCGCTAGAACAATTTCCGCTAAAGTGATGGCATCTAAATCCACGACCATTAACTCAGTCCAGTGGCTTTGCTGCTGATCCACTAATCCTTGAATGGTGTTATTTAACTCTAAAATCTCCTGCTCAAGTTCGATTTGACGTTGCTTATCTTGGGCAATTGATTGAGTTAACTGATGCTGCTCGGTATGAGCGTCTTGCCGTTGTTGCGCTAATTGCTGTAATCGCAGTTGTTGCTGGTTAATAATGCTGTCAACTTGCGGATTATGCTGCTGATAAGGATGCTCTGCTGCCCCACATAATGGACAAGGTTCCCCTTCTACAAGCTGCTCTCGATAGTCCGTTAAGCTCATAACCGCACGGCTTTGGTTTAGCTGAAATTCAACTTCTTTAAGCTGTGCATCGAGCTTTAATAACTCAGGAACCAATATCGCTAAACGTTGTTCACTACTGGCAATGCTATTGACCAAACCCTGTTGCTGCAGCTGAAATTTATCACGCTGTTGCAATAAGCCATGCCATTTATCAAGGCCAAATAAGCTCTCTTTTAACTTACCACCTAATTGCTGATATGCCGCATAATGTTGGCGTTCTTGATCTTGTAATTGCTCTAGTGCAGTCAAATCATGCTTAGTTATTTGCTCTGTTAATTGCTGCTTTTTCTGAGCCAATACCGCAAGCTGCTTATCCAGTTGGCTCAGTTGCTCAGTCACTGTTGCCAGAGTTGTTTCGCGCTGCCTGATATCTTCTTGCAACTGGTTAATCTGGTTTTGTGCTTGTTGATACTGACTGATGTTATCTTTAATTGCATTCTGCTGCTCTGCTAAAGCTTTTACACCTTGAGCTTGCGTCAGTGCTGTAGTTACTTGTTGCTGCTGTGATTGGGCTGTTTGCTGCTGTTGTTGGTGGTTTACCAGTTGATCGCGCTGTGCAGTAAGCTCTTTGTTTAGGCTAGCTAATTGCTGTTGTAGTTCTAAGCTTTGTTGCTGCAGACCATCACGCTTTTGTTCAATACTGGCTGCTTGTTTTAATTTGGGTTCAAGTTCACTAAATGCCTGCTGCTTTTGTTTCAATTGCTGCTGGCTTTGCTCTACCTTAATTTGCCATTGCTCTTGTTGCTGCTGTTTTGCTGTTAATTCAGCCGTTGTCGATTGCAGTACCTGTTGCCACTTAATTACTTGTTGTTGAGCTTGCGATAATAGGGTAAAATCACCACGTGCAGGTAATGCTTGTTCATACTGATTTAGTTGACGATAACGTGGCTCAGCCAATTGTTGCGCTTGCTTGGCTTGCTCTAACTGCAGCTCACTTTCACTGACACGATGATTCAGTTTTTCTGCGTTGACTAATACCTCTTGGTGCTGTTTAAGGAGCTCAAGCTTTTGTTGCTGATGACTAACTTGCTCACGGGCTGTCGCTAATTGCGCATTTAACGCTTCGCGCTCTTCGTCGGTTAGTAAGGCAATATCACCCAACTTACCTTGAAGCTGAGTTAACTTGAGTTTTTCGTCTTTAGCGCGTTCATGGGCCGCAATGGATAAACGCCCGTAAATTTCACCGCCTGTCATACGCTCTAATAGTGCAGCACGCTCGTCAGCTCCAGCTTTAAGGAAGGCAGCAAACTCACCTTGAGGCAACATGACTGCACGACGAAACTGATCGAAGCTCAAGCCAATCAGGTTTTCAATTTCCGCTTGCAACTCTTGCTTTTTGCCCGCAAAACGTTGCCCAGTTTCAATGTTTTCTAACCATTGTTCCGCCGCTTGAATTTTGCCTTCAACTCGACCGCGAGCACGACGAACATGCCAGTGCGCGCGCCAATAAGAGCCATCGTTAGCAACAAAATCTACTTCCGCAAACCCTTCACCTTTACCCCGAGACAAAATACTGCGCACATCATTGGCTTTAATGCGATTATCGTCATCATCGCGGCCAATCTCTGCATCGTTCTTTTTGTTAGATTGCAAACGAGGAATACGGTCAAATAACGCCAAACAGATTGCATCAAGTAACGTCGATTTACCCGCACCTGTTTTACCTGTTATTGCAAATAAGCCAGCATCACCTAAGCGACCACCAGCAAAATCAATCTCAAATTGGCTTTGTAAACTCGCTAAATTTTCGCCGCGAAGCGCAAGGATTTTCATTGTTATTATCTCTCTTCGTCTTGTTCTTCAACTTGCGTTAATAGGGTTTCAAAAGCTTCAACCATAGCTTCTGTTGGCTCACCATCGAATTTTTTATTCCAACTAAGGGCAAACACCTGTTGCGGTGATACATCGGATAAACGGCGATGCTGCAAACTGTCTTGCTGCTCGCGTTGATTATAATGAGGGGTGATTTTGGCAAGACGTACCGCTTTCCCCTCTAACGCTTGCAGCACTTTTTCTCGCAATAAAGCTTGAGGCTTATCGAGCAGTACATGCACTTCTAAAAATGGTTGTTGCTCTCGTGGCAGCTCATCATCAGGTAAGGCTTTTAATGCAGCTAATACTTCATCAAGAGGGGCTGGTTTGGCTGGCACTTTAAGCATATCGACACTGCGAGGAATGTTAATTTCATCAATCGCTGTAACCTCATTACCGTCTAATTCTACCGCTAGAATTTGGTGCTTATAATTACGCTCTGACATTGATAACGGAATTGGCGAGCCGCTGTAACGCACATGCTCTTTCTTCGCGACTTTTTGTGCTAAGTGCAAATGCCCAAGCGCGACATAACTCATATCATCAGCAAAAATTGAGGCAGGTAGCGCATGTTGGTTACCCCCTAATACGCGACGTTCTGACATTTCAGATAATTGTCCTGATGCCATATAAGCGTGTCCCATACCGATCATTGCTTGTTCTGGCGTAAGCAATTTTCGGGCAGCTTGGGTCATTTCATCGTACAGTACTTCGACACCTTTAATTAAGCGGTCGTCGTTTTCGTCTAGGTTATCAGTACGTAAATCAGCGCTACGTAAAAACGGTACAGCCAATACATAAGCGGCAATTTGTTGTTCTTTATTGGTAATAGGCACCAGCATCCGTTCAACATCTAGCGAGCCATCTTCTAAACGATGGATACCGCCTACCATATGCAGATCAAACGCTTTTAATAGTTCATGAGGCGCATCCAGCTTACTTGGCGAGTCGTGGTTCCCCCCTATCATCACTACATCTAAATTCGGTAGCGTTTTAGAAATTTTGGCAAGGAAGCGATAAAGCATGCGCCAACTGCTAGCTGGCGGATTGGCGGTATCAAAAATATCCCCTGCCACTAACAAAGCATCTGCTTGCTGAGTTTCAAGTTCGTCGGCTAACCAATCTAAGAACGCTTGATGTTCATATTCACGGTTATAGCCATGGAGTTGATGCCCTAAGTGCCAGTCGGAGGTATGGATAATTTTCATAATATAATGCGCAACCTAGCCAGAAATAATCTACCGATTGTACCGTGAGAAACCCCAAACCACATCCGCTATTTCACAGCGAATACGGCTAGTATGAGAATTTATTTTTGATACATAAGTCAGAGGGTTAGCTTGAAAGGTGGAATGGTTGTATTGGTGGAGAAATGAAAAAGATCGCAGTAAAGCGATCTTTTGAATGTGTATTCAATAATAGTTCTATTTACGTGTACTAGGATGATAAAGCCAAATACATCAGGTACTAATCTATCATACTGCCACTATTTACTATTACCAATCAGTAATAATTAATTGCAAAAACACGATATTGTTTTTATTTATGAGAAAATTAATATATCTCCATCGAAGCACATTACTTAAAACGAGCTAACCCTAAATCTTCAAAGCACGCATGTAATCACTACACCTTGCAACACGGCTGATGCGCAGCTGTCGGCCTTTTTATTATAAGAAAATAAGGATAAATCCAATGACTACATTAACGGAAAAATCAGGCATCACACTAATTAAAGCTGGCTCTTTTAAACTAAATGACCTAAGCAAACTACTCGAAGTTGAAGGCTTAAAAAGTGATATGGCTGAAGTTGCTGTTACCAATAATAGTGCGCCATTAACAATTGGTCACTTCACTATGTCTCCTGGGGTAGAGTTTGAATACTTTTATGATTCAGTAGAGTACAAGGTCGTAACCAAAGGTAAGATTGTAATGCGTGATACAGATGGCAACAAATACGTTGCAGAAGTCGGCGATGTTATTCTGTTCTCACCAGATGTTACTGTTATCTTCGATGCTGAAAGTGATGGTGAAGCTATCTACACGGCGCATCGCCAAGCTTCAGAAGACTTTGCTCCTGCTAAATAAGAGCCTTACAAGCTAATCCATTAAAAATCTTTGGACGACAATGGACTAAAAAACACGTCATTGTTATCAGAGATAAAGCCGCTTAATTGAAATGTCCACTCGATGAGGTCACTTCAATCCTTAGCGGCTTTTTTCTTTTTATACCATTTCACGATGATCCCCTATGATCACTCACTCTTAATGTTAATTTTAAATCCGTCCTTAGTAATTTTTCATGGTTGGGTTAAGATGTGCGCCCCAACTGTTTAACCCTAGGAAGTGTGACTGCCATGATGTGGTTTAAGAATTTACTGACTTACCGCTTTACCCGTGAAATTGATTTAAATGCAGACCAACTGGAAAAGCAGCTGGAAGAATTTCGTTTTACGCCTTGTGGTAGCCAAGACATTCAAAAGTTTGGCTGGGCACATGCGTTAGGCAAACACGGCGACATGTTTACCCATGTTTCTGGTGACAACATTTTGATCTGTGCGCGCAAAGAAGAAAAAATGCTGCCAGCATCGGTGATCAAAGAGTCACTAAACAACAAGATTGAAATGCAGGAAAAAGATCTTGGTCGTAAGCTGAAAAAGACTGAGAAAGATACTCTAAAAGATGAAATCGTAATGGATTTACTGCCTCGTGCATTTAGCCGTAAATCGCAAACTTACGCTCTGATTATGCCAAAGCTGGGTTTCATCATCGTTGACGCTGGTAGCTTCAAAAAAGCAGAAGACATGCTAGCACTGTTACGTAAGTCCATCGGTAGTCTACCTGTAGTGCCTGTTGTGGCAGAAAAACCACTGGCGCTAACCATGACTGAATGGGTTCGAAGCAACCAAGCACCACATGGTTTCACTATGGGTGAAGAGGCTGAATTTAAAGCCGTTGAAGAAGATGGCGGTGTTATCCGTTGTAAACAACAAGATCTAAACTGTGACGAAATTCTTGCTCACATTGAAGCGAACAAGGTTGTAACTAAACTGGCGATGAATTGGCAAGATCGTATCGACTTTGTTCTTGCTGATGATTTAACCGTAAAACGTCTGAAGTTCTCCGATGAACTAAAAGATCAGAACGAAGACATTGATCGTGAAGATATCGCACAACGCATTGATGCAGATTTATCACTGATGGGTGGCGAGTTCTCGGCTTTCCTACCAAATCTATTCGAAGAAGTGGGCGGCCTAGAAAATAAAGGTTAATTCGATTTCTCGATAAAGAACAAATAAAAAGCGATCCGAAGATCGCTTTTTTTATTCAAAACTTTTAAGACGCAATTCCGTAGCATAACGAGTGCTGGTCTTTTCATCTCGGTCAAATAACTCAATAGGCTGTGGTTTATAATTATTAACCGGTAAAGCCTCAATTCGACGCTGTTCTGCATGTATCATACCAGGAGACTCATCTCGATCATGGCGAGGATATGACTCAGGTTCACGCTGCACAGGAGTTATAGCCTCAATTCGTAACTGCTCACTGTAAAAGCTGCCATAACTCTGATCCCGATCTTTAGCCAACATGGCATAGCTTGATATTGGGATTAATAACAACAGTATAAAAGTAAACTTCATTGTCTTGCTCCAATAAAACATTCTAAATATTTATTAAAAACAATACATTTACCTAATTAACTGTAGGAGTCGATCTCAATAACTGTCAAGGAACCAGAGCTAGGAATACGTCTTAGTTTTAAAACTGTACCTTATCTGCATCAAAGAAATAACGAGCAGTCGCAATATTCATACCACCAGTTACTGGTAAGCAAACACCCGTAATAAAGCCTGCCAAATCACTGGCTAAAAAGCCTACTGCATTAGCGATATCTTCAGGCTCACCCATACGCTTAATTGGCTGAGTCGATAAGAAGTTATCAATAAATTCTTGATTTAAATTCTTCTTCACAGCATCAGTTGCAATCATACCTGGTAGTACAGCATTACAACGAATACCGTAGCTAGCGTATTGAATCGCAATTTGGCGAGTCATATGGTTAATAGCATTTTTAGCTGTACCGTAAGAAATACTCGACATTTCTGCACTTAATGAAGAGAGAGATGAAATATTAACAATGCTACCACCGCCATTTTTCACCATCGCAGGAATCACGGCTTTTGATGGAATGAAAACGCTATTGATATTAGCTAGAATATTTTTTTCCCAGTCAGCTACGTCTGTGTGGGCAAGATCGCGATCAACTCGTAGATCAACACCACCAAAGTTGTTGACCAACACATCAATTTTACCTTCTTTTTCTAAGATAGAATCAATAAGTGGTGCATAGGAATCATTGTCAAAAGCGTTAAAGAATCGACCTTCAGCATTACCGCCTTTCGCTTTAATTTCATCCGCCGTTGCTTGCGCCTCTTCTACTGCCCAATCAGCAACATAAACTGTCGCTCCTTGCTCAGCCAAAAGTAGGCTACACGCTTTACCTATACCTTGAGCACCCGCTAACACCAGTGCGACCTTGTTTGTAAACACAGACATAGTTACCTCGATTTTTGTTATTATTTTCAACAAACTAATAGGAATTACATATTCATTCCCATTCCAGCATTTGCTTTTTTACCTAAGCGGTAATACCAGATAGACAAAGGAATAAAAACACAGTTCAAAATGGTAGTTAAATTTAATCCAAAACCGTCTTGATTAATAGCTCTTAAACCTTCTGTTGTCACATTAATATCAAAACCGTGGAAGATGGCATCCACACAAAGGCCAGTAAATAAGATAGCAATAAATAACAAACCAACCATCCATTTAGCAGGACGTTTGCCGTAATATTTCTGATATACCTTTATCATTGGAATAGTCAAAACATCCGATAAGATAAAACCGATCACACCACCAAATGAGATACCACCATGCCAAAGCGCAGCTGCAAGTAATAGATTACCCACCGAACAAACATAAGCGATCATAGCAACAAAAATACCAATCACTACATCAAGGAATGAATGAAGCCACATAGGTAGCGCAGTATCATTACTGATAAACAGCGTACGCCAGCCTTCAAGTGGTACAACAGCAATCAAAATAGAAGAAACAACCACACCTATCAGGATCTCTTTGCCAATCATGGCTAAATCCATCTGGAAGAAACCTGCTGACTTAGTGATTTTTTCCATCATAGGTGATTGAGGTTCAGTCGGTTTCATGGCACCCATATCATGATGTTTGTGCTTCATCGAAGACATATCCATGCCACAGTCTTCATGATCACCTTTCATGTTCATGGCACCCATATCATGATGTTCGTGCTTCATTGAAGACATATCCATGCCGCAGTCTTCATGCTCACCTTTCATGTTCATGGCACCCATATCATGACGTTCGTGTTTCATCGAAGACATATCCATGCCACAGTCTTCGTGCTCGCCTTTCATGTTCATGGTGCTCATATCATGGTGATCATGTTTCATTGAAGACATATCCATACCACAATCACTGTGGCCACCAGCTGAAGCTTCTTGCTCTTGTGCCAATTTAGCTCGAAGTTCTTGTTCAACATCTTTAGGATAAAATCGTTCAAACAAAAATGCCGCACTAACAATTAAGATTAATCCACCAAGAATTTCACCCCAAAAGAAAGTCCAGCCCAATAATGCAACTAACACAATGAACATTTCGACAATTAAGTTTGTACTTGAAACTAAAAATGCCATTGCGTTAGCGACTGTTGATTTTTTACTAAGTAAGGTATGCGAAAGAGATGCTGCTGCATAAGAGCAAGAAGAAGAGACCATACCAAGTACAGTTGTTAACGAAAGACTTTTCGCGGTGGTTTTGCCTAAGTTTTTTGCAACCGTTTCAACGGGTAGTAAATGACGGATAAAAGAAGAAAGAATTAGACCAAACGCTAATGGCCAATAGACTTGCCATACCATATTGAAAAAAACGGATATGGTATGAAAAATGATGTTGCCATCTCCACTTTCCATAAGTGCACCTTTGTCATTGTAATTTATATAATGAATACGATATAAGCATAGTACGCCCCTCTTAAAGCATTAGAGCGCTTTTATCATTCAAAATTACTTTGCAAATATGGACTTTGTAAAAACAAGCAAATAACTTCAATTCCCGCTTTAATTGGCAAACACCTCACTGTAAAACGCCTATTTTTCACGTATCCTATTACTTCTTTTTGGTGGTTAAGGAATAAGTAAAACTATGCAGCGCTATTACACTCAGCTAGATACTGAGCTTGGGACATTAACATTATGTGCCAGCGATAACGGTCTGACGCACCTCTGGATTGAAGGACAAGAAATTCAAGCGAAAGATAAAGGAACTCGAATTGAGACACATCCTATTTTAGTGCAAGCCTGCCAAGAAATTACCGATTATCTTGCAGGTACCATTACCACTTTTTCAACCCCTTTAGATTTATCAGGCACACCATTTCAACAATCAGTTTGGCAGCAACTATTAACAATTCCTTATGGTAAAACCTGCTGTTATCAAGATATCGCTAAAGCACTGGGTAAACCGAAAGCGTGCCAAGCCGTTGGTATGGCAAATCGTCATAATCCCGTAGCAATTATTGTTCCCTGCCACCGAGTAATTGGTAAGAACGGCTCGATGACAGGCTATGATGGTGGAATATCAATTAAAGAGCAGTTGTTGGATTTAGAGCGCGCACTTTAATCATGATCTTGATAACAATCACAATCAACTAAATGGTCATTGACCATACCAACAGCTTGCATGAAAGAGTAACAAGTTACTGGACCAATAAATTTAAAGCCTTGCTTTTTAAGCTGTTTACTCATCATGACAGATTGCTCAGTTTGCGCGGGTATTTGTGTCATGGTCTGCCATTGATTCACGATGGATTGATTATCAACAAACTGCCAAAAGAAATCGGCTAATGGTGTCTGTTTTCGTACTTCAATCAGCAATGCCAGATTATTCAATGCAGCGGCAATTTTACCTTTATGTTTAATCACATCAAACTGTTGGCAAATATGCTCAACTAACGGTTCTCGCTCTAAAGGTAACAATTCGGTTTCTATTTTTGCTAAATCAAAATCGAGAAAAGCTGCGCGATAAGCCGGACGTTTACGCAGTACCGTTAACCAACTCAATCCACTTTGCATACTCTCTAAAATGAAACATTCAGCAAGAGCGTTATCGTCTTTTTGCATACGCCCCCACTCAGTATCATGATATTGCTGCAAAAGAGGATCGGACAGCGCCCACGCACACGTTGTTGTCATCTTGTCATTCTCCATAAAAAACTTATCACTACGTTACCGAATATAATTCCAAGAACCAGTATATGATGTTTATCACATAAAAATTATCCCTATAGTGTCCAAGAGAAAAGCACACTTGGTATACTCCCTCACATATCGACACGGAAGCCAGATTAACCCAATCAGATAGGGAGCGCGATATGAATAATAATTGGACAATCGCACCACAAGACGTTTTTGCCATTTCACCGATCATCCCCGTTATGGTTATAGAACGGCTCGAAGATGCAATCCCCATGGCAAAAGCACTTATGGAAGGTGGTATATCTATTTTTGAGATCACCTTACGTACCCCTGTTGCTCTTGAAGCGATGACATTAATTGCTAATGAGCTCCCCCAAGCCTTAGTTGGAGCAGGCACTGTCTTAACTTGCGCACAATATGATGCCGCAGTACAAGCAGGCGCTAAGTTTGCTATCTCACCAGGAATGTCACCCACTTTACTTTTGCACGCACAACAAGGGACTGTACCTCTTATTCCTGGGGTCGCGACACCATCTGAAATTATGCAAGCACTGGAGCTAGGCTATGACCACCTTAAGTTTTTTCCTGCAGAAGCATACGGCGGCGCTCAAACATTAAAAGCCATCTCAGCGCCATTGCCTCAGGTCACATTTTGCCCAACAGGTGGGATTAATACGGCCAATGTTATTGAATATAAGACGGTTAAATCGGTTGCAACGATCGGTGGCTCATGGATGTTACCAAAGGATCTTATTGCGCAAGGCCAATGGGAAGAAATAACAAAATTAACCAAAGAAGCCGTTACCTTACTCAGTAATTAAAATCTCACTAAGCAGGGCTAAGTTAGCTCTGCTTAGTGATTGAACGTTCTTAAACAAAAAAATCCCGTGAGAAAAGTAGCGCAACCGCCTCGAAAAACGTAGAATCTCGCCTCCCCTTCGTATCATTAGGTGATACGAACTGATCTGGAATCAGAAAGAGACAATAGAGCTATGTTTACACCAGAATTACTTTCCCCTGCAGGTAGCCTTAAAAACATGCGTTATGCGTTCGCTTATGGCGCAGATGCCGTTTATGCAGGCCAACCACGTTACAGCCTTCGTGTACGTAATAACGAGTTTAACCACGAGAACCTAAAAATTGGTATCGATGAAGCTCACGCCCTTGGCAAAAAGTTTTACGTGGTATGTAACATTCAACCACACAACTCAAAGCTAAAAACCTTTATTCGCGATCTTAAACCTATCGTAGATATGGGCCCTGACGCTCTAATTATGTCAGATCCTGGTCTTATCATGATGGTTCGTGAAGCGTTCCCTGAGATGACAATTCACCTATCTGTTCAAGCAAACGCTGTGAACTGGGCAACGGTGAAGTTCTGGGAAACACAAGGCGTTGAGCGTGTGATCCTATCGCGTGAACTGTCTCTAGAAGAAATTGAAGAGATCCGCGAGCAGTGCCCTAAAATGGAACTGGAAGTATTCGTTCACGGTGCTCTTTGCATGGCTTACTCTGGTCGTTGCCTACTATCTGGTTACATTAACAAACGTGACCCGAACCAAGGTACATGCACTAACGCATGTCGTTGGGAATACAAAACCGAAAAAGCAACTGAAAACGATGCTGGCCAAATTGTTGAAGTTCAAGAGACTGTTCAAATTGAGCGCCCAGATAACACTATCGGTCTTGGCAAACCAACCGATGAAGTGGTGCTACTAAGCGAATCTCACCGCCCTGAAGAAAAAATGGCGGCATTTGAAGATGAGCACGGTACATACATCATGAACTCAAAAGATCTTCGTGCGATTCAACACGTTGAGCGCCTAACTAAAATGGGTGTGCACTCACTGAAGATCGAAGGCCGTACTAAATCTTTCTACTACTGTGCTCGTACAGCACAAGTTTACCGCCAAGCTATTGATGATGCCGTTGCTGGTAAGCCATTTGATCCAACGCTAATGACAACACTAGAAAGCCTAGCTCACCGTGGTTATACGGAAGGTTTCCTACGTCGTCATACACACGATGCGTACCAAAACTACGAGTACGGCTATTCAATTTCTGATACTCAGCAGTTTGTTGGTGAATTCACTGGTAAGCGTCGTGGTGATCTTGCTGAAGTTGAAGTGAAGAATAAGTTTGTTGTTGGTGACAGCCTAGAAGTGATGACACCGAAAGGTAATGTGATCTTCACACTTGAGCGTATGGAAAACCGTAAGTCTGAAGCAGTTGATGATGCAAAAGGTAACGGTCACTTTGTGTTTATCCCAGTACCAGAAGATATGGATCTAAGCTACGGTCTATTGATGCGTAATCTAAACTCAGGTGAGAACACTCGTAACCCACACGCACCTAAAGACGGTCAATAATCGCTATGGCACTACTGATCACCGATAAATGCATTAACTGTGATATGTGCGATCCGGAATGTCCGAACGAAGCTATCACTATGGGTGCAGAGATCTATGAGATTAATCCAGATCGCTGCACAGAATGTAAAGGTCACTATGACAAGCCGACATGTCAGTCGGTGTGCCCTATTACAAACTGCATTATTACCGATCCAAACCATACTGAGACAGAAGAAGAGTTACTGGAAAAATTCGTGACACTTCAAGGTCTGGTATAAGGTTTACCATTCCAATACAAAAACGCCAGCTCACAATGCTGGCGTTTTTTTATCTATTTAATACTCATAAGAATATTCACTATTGTAAGACAACTAACCTTTTAGCAATGCCTTACACTGTGCTGGCATAACTGGCTTTGGTTTTGGCTTAGGTTTTACAGTAGGTTTAGTCTTATCAACTGGCTTTGGTCGCCATGAAGCTAACTCGGCCCCACAGCCGTCTCCTGGTGGAGGCGGTGTTTGAGCCTGACAATATTGACTACCTTCAGGGCAATTCAAACGGACATGAAAATGATAGTAGTGCCCCCACCAAGGACGGACTTTGCGCAGCCATGAACGATCTTTCCACTCTTCTTTACACAAAGTCTCTTTAATCACAGGGTGCACAAAAATACGCGCCACTCGTTCATCACTAGCAGCCAGTTGGATCAGTTGGGCTTGCTTTTCAGTCCAGTTATCTTTGTTTATCTTATATTGCTCAAGGTTGACCATTGGTAGCGCAGAGACGGTTTGCAGCTGATTTTTAGCTAATGGTTTATCGGTTATCTTGAGCCAAATATCAGCATCCAATCCAGTTTGATGGCTAGCATGACCTGAAGAGAAGCGTCCACCTCTTGCCATTGCGATATCACCAATTAAAACATTACCTATTTTTAATTGATTTGATGCGTGAGTCAGTTGCTGTAAAAATTCAATAAGCTCTGGATTACCATAATAGCGATGACGATTAGAACGAATCACCTGATATCCTTCACCTTCAAGAGGTAGCGCCTCACCACCAGCAAGACATCCATTTGCGTAAGAGCCTATTGATTGAGCTTCTCCTTGCGTCGGAGTTTTAAATTTCTCCCATGGCGATGCTGATACGCTGGCACACATTCCAGCTAAGCAGCCCATAATAATGATTTTCCGTAACACAATATCATTCCTAATTGCTTAAAATTTCGTTATCTGCTCAATAATAGCTTATTTAAAAATGAAATAATAATTTTCGTTTTTAGTTTAAATTCGCCATTTATTTAGTCCAATTGATAATTGATATCATTAAGCTACGTTATATAGTATTAATATATTGGAATGACTCTCAATTGCATTATATTAAGTTAACTCCTTTTAGAGGATCTAAGGTTTATTTCAGTCATTATTATCCCTAAGAGAATATTGTTAATTAATTCAAACTTTATATTTAAGTATAAATTAACCTAATCTTATAAAATCAAAACCAATAATATTCTTTGCATATTCATTAGGTGATTTTAGGGTATTTAAAGTGATCTAATATTATTATCCGTTATTACTCGGTGTGGATGAGTATAAATAGTTGCTCTACCCTTTCGACAAAAGCCGACTAAAGTTAATCCCGAATCTTCTGCTAATTTGATCGCTAGTGCAGTTGGTGCTGAGACCGCCATTAATATTTCTATACCAACCGATGTCGCCTTTTGTACTATTTCATAACTTGCTCGACTTGTTATTAATACAGCGCCATGAGTCAATAATGAAGATTTTGCACGGGCACCAATTAATTTATCCATCGCTACATGACGGCCGACATCTTCATAAATAGCGGCTAAATTACCACATGAATCAACCCACACAGCGGCATGTGTACACCCTGTTGTTCCAGCTAATTCCTGTTGTTGATATAACTTATCAAGACACTGATTTAAAACAGATAAATGTATTACCTCGTCATTATTTACTGGCGATACCGGTTTCATTGCTTGCTTTAAATGCTCAATACCACATAAGCCACACCCCGTTCTACCAACTAATTGGCGACGCTGTTCTTTTAGCAGCATAAAGGGACGCATTTGCAATTCAATATGAACTTCAATTCCTTGATAATTACTTTTTATATCAATATATTTAATTTCTTTAATATCTGAAATAATCCGCTCAGATAACGAAAAACCAATAGCAAAACTCTCTAAATTAGAAGGGGTTGTCATCATTACAACATGAGATATCCCATTATAAATAAGCGCAACAGGAACCTCTTCAGCAATATAATCTTCACATTCTGTTTTTATTCCATTCTCATATTTGATTATTTCATGAGTCGAATATTCAGCATGCTTGAAATATTCAGTATCAATTGGGCAACTTGTCATAGGGTTTTATATTTCTGCAGATTTGACGATAGTGAATTTGTTTTTATAATAACCACTCGTTTTTTTGTTATACAATTCTTTTTTTAATATTTAGGTATTCGACTTTGAATATTAGTAGACGCCAATTATTTAAATTGTGTGCAGGTACTGTTGTTGCTTCAACAATTACCTCTCTTGCCACAATTTCAAAAAAAGCGTGGGCTGAAGCGCGGGAGTTTAAATTAACTGCTGCCAAAGAGACACGTAATACATGTTCTTACTGTTCGGTAGGTTGCGGTACTTTGCTATACAGCACAGGCGCAGCTAACGGTAATATCAAACAAAAAATCTTCCATGTTGAAGGCGATCCTGATCACCCAGTAAGCCGTGGCGCATTATGTCCAAAAGGTGCAGGCCTTTCTGGTTTCGTTAACAGCGAACAGCGTCTTAAATTCCCAGAATACCGCGCACCAGGTTCTGACAAATGGCAGCGTATTTCTTGGGATGAAGCCTTCACTCGCATTGCTAAGCTAATGAAAGCTGACCGTGATGCAAACTTCATCGAGAAAAATGACCAAGGCACAACTGTAAACCGTTGGCTATCAACCGGTATGCTATGTGCTTCTGCCGAGAGCAACGAAAACGGTTGGTTAACTCAGAAGTTTGCTCGCGGTTTAGGTATGGTTCCAGTTGACACTCAAGCGCGTATTTGACACGGCCCTACGGTAGCAAGTCTTGCTCCAACATTTGGCCGCGGCGCGATGACCAACAACTGGGTCGATATCAAAAACGCTAACGTTATTTTAGTTATGGGCGGTAACGCAGCAGAAGCTCACCCTGTAGGCTTCCGTTGGGTTGTAGAAGCTCAAAAACACAACAACGCAGAACTTATCGTAGTGGACCCACGTTTCACTCGTACCGCTGCTGTTGCTGATCACTATGTTCCTATCCGTTCAGGTGCCGATATTGCCTTCCTTCTAGGTGCAATTCGCTACATGATGGAAACTGGTCAAGTGAACCACGAATATGTTAAGGCTTACACTAATGCCAGCTTTATCGTTCGTGATGATTATGAATTCCACGATGGTCTGTTCTCTGGCTATGATGCAAAAGAGCGCAAGTACGATCGTAGCAGCTGGTTCTACAAACTAGACGACCAAGGTTATGCGCTTAAAGATGAAACGCTAACTCACCCTCGTTGTGTTTGGAATCTATTAAAAGATCACGTTTCTCGTTATACACCAGAAGTTGTTAGCAACATCACAGGTACACCTGTTGAGCAATACAACATGGTTTGTAAAGCACTAGCAAGTACTGCTGCTGACAACCGCACTGCAACTATTCTGTACGCCACCGGTTGGACTCAACACTCTAAAGGTGCAGAAAACATTCGTTGTATGGCGATGATCCAGTTACTGCTAGGCAACATGGGTATGGCTGGCGGCGGTGTTAACGCCCTACGTGGTCACTCAAACATTCAAGGTATTACTGACCTAGGTCTATTGGCTCAAAGCCTACCGGGTTATCTAAAGCTGCCTTCAGATAAAGATGTGGACTTCCAGACTCACTTGAAGCACCACACACCAACAGCTTTAGAACCAGGACAGACTAACTACTGGCAGCACTACCCAGCATTCTTTACATCACTACTGAAGTCTTTCTACGGTAAAAACGCAACTGCAGAAAATAACTTTGGCTACGACATGATGCCAAAATGGGATCAGATGTACGACATGCTGCGCTACTTTGACATGATGTACAAAGGCAAAGTAAATGGCTATATCTGCCAAGGCTTTAACCCTGTTGCTTCTATGTCTAATAAGCAAAAGACATTGGATGCTCTGTCTAACTTGAAGTACCTAATCACTATCGATCCACTGGTGACTGAAACTTCAACTTTCTGGCAGAACAAACCAAATGTTAACGAAGTAGATACTGCGAATATCCAAACAGAAGTATTCCGTCTACCTTGTGCTTGTTTCGCTGAAGAAGATGGCACCATCGTAAGTTCGGCTCGTTGGCTACAGTGGCACTGGAAAGCTGGTGATATGCCAGGAGAAGCAAAAGGTGATGCTGAGATCCTAGCGGGTATCTTCTTGAAGATGCGTGAAATGTATCAAAAAGAAGGTGGTACTTACGCCGATCCTATTTTGTCTCTAGATTGGAGCTATGCAATTCCATCTGAGCCAAATGTTCGTGAATTGGCAAAAGAGCTAAACGGTAAAGACGCTAACGGTAATCAGCTATCTAGCTTTGCTCAACTAAAAGCCGATGGTTCAACAACATCTGGTTGCTGGCTATACACAGGTAGTTGGACAGAAGCAGGTTGTCAAACATCACGTCGTGATAACCACGATCCATCGGGTCTTGGTCTAGCACCAAACTGGGCATGGGCATGGCCTTTGAACCGTCGTGTTCTCTATAACCGCGCATCAACTCGTCCAGATGGTACACCATGGGATAAGAGCCGTACTTTGGTTGAGTGGAATGGCAGCAAATGGATCGGTCCAGATGTGCCTGACTTTAATGCGAAGCTACCACCATCAAGCAATGCAGGTCCATTTATTATGCAGCCTGAAGGTGTGGGTCGTCTGTTTGCTCTAGATAAGATGGCAGAAGGTCCATTCCCTGAGCATTATGAACCGTTTGAGACACCAATTGGTACGAACCCACTGCATAAAAATGTGGTTTCAAACCCAGCGGCTCGCCTGTTCAAAGATGATGCAGCTCAACTAGGTACAAAAGTAGATTTCCCATTTGTGGCAACTACTTACCGTCTAACTGAGCACTTCCATACTTGGACTAGCCACTCACAATACAACGCCGTACTGCAACCTGAACAGTTTGTAGAAATTGGTGAAGGATTGGCTAAAGAGAAAGGCATTAACAACGCGGATATGATTCGTGTGACATCTAAGCGTGGCTTTATTGAAGCGAAAGCGTATGTCTCAAAACGTATTACTCCGCTCCATGTTAACGGTCAAATCGTACACACAGTGGGTATTCCTATTCACTGGGGTTACGAAGGCGACACTAAGCCAGGTTATTTGGCAAATACGCTGTCTCCATGTGTTGGTGATGCAAACTCACAAACACCTGAATACAAAGCGTTCTTAGTTAATGTGGAAAAGGTGAAGTAACGTATGGGTATGGAATCGCAAAATATCATCCGTAGTTCTGCGACCTCATCAATCACACCAGCACCTCATGGTCGTGAGCGTCAGATTGAGATCACAAAACTTATCGATGTGACATGCTGTACAGGTTGTAAAGGCTGTATGGACGCATGTGGTGAGTGGAACAACTTGCGTGGCAAAGTAGGAACATTCGAAGGTTCTTACCAAAATCCACCAAACACAACCGCTGAAGTTTGGACCACAATCCACTTCAAAGAAATTGAAGAAGATAACAAGTTCAAATGGTTGTTCAGCAAACACAGTTGTATGCACTGTTCAGATCCTGGTTGCTTAAAAGCTTGTCCTGAGCCTGGCGCTATCGTGCAGTACGAAAACGGCGTGGTGGACTTTGACTCTGAAAAATGTGTTGGCTGTGGTTACTGTATCGCGGGTTGTCCATTCGATATCCCTCGTATGAACCCAGTTGATAACCGCGTATACAAGTGCACCTTGTGTTTGGATCGCCTACAAGCAGGTCAAGTGCCATCTTGTGTGAAAACATGCCCAACAGGTGCACTACGTTTTGGCTCTCGTGAAGAGATCCTTGAGTATGCCAATGAGCGTGTTGCAGCCCTTAAAGCAAAAGGTCACAGCAAAGCAGGTATCTATAACCCAGACGGTGTTAACGGTACTCACGTGATTTACATCTTGCATGATGTTACAGAGCCTGAGCGTTACGATTTACCAAAAGATCCTAAGATCAGTGAAACGGTAAAACTGTGGAAAGATGACTTTAAGCCACTAGCCGCAGCGGGCATCGTAGGTACGTTAGCACTTGCAGCTATTCACCGTGTTACCGTAGGTCGTAGCCGAGTGAAAGAGGAAGAAGAGCGCAACCAAAAAGGAGATGAAAAATGAGTTTGAATCAAACAGTTTTACGTCATAAACCTTTAAACCGAGTTGTGCACTGGACAGTTGCAATAACAGGTATTTTAACCTTGTTATCGGGTCTGTCTTTTATGTTCGCCCCTCTACACTTTCTAAGTTATGTGTACGGTACACCGCAGCTTGCGCGTATTTTGCATCCATTTGGTGCCATCATCATGACGGTTGGTCTGTTCTTCTTAGCCGCTCGCTATTGGAAGTACAACCGCTTTGAAAAAGGCGACATGCAATGGATGTTAAGCGTTAAAGATGTATTGACAGAAAACGAAGACAAAGTACCACCAGCAGGCCATTACAACGCTGGTCAGAAAATGATTTTACGTCAATTTCTAGCGTGTGGCGTGTTGTTACTGGTTTCAGGCATTGTTGCTTGGCGTGCATATTTCTCTGCTGACTTTAGCATTGATACTGTTCGTATTGCGCTGATTGTTCACTCAATCGCAGCCTTTGTGTTCTGCCTAAGCCTGATCATTCACGCATACATGGCGTACTGGGTACAAGGTTCTATCGATGGCATGTTAGAAGGCAAAGTCTCTCTAGCATGGGCGAAGAAGCACCACCCTCGCTGGTTCCGTGAACTTGAAGCGGGTAAGAAACACTAATTCAGCATCATGCCAATTTACCTTGTTAGATTGGCAGTGATTAAGCTGAAACACATAACAAAGCTGCAGATTACATGTCTGTAGCTTTGTTCTTATTTAACCAATTGCGATTTGAACATCACCAAACCGCAATTGGTCTTTTTGTTTATTTGGAATAAAAATATGAGCGTAAAAATTCTCGAAAAAGACATGATTATCAAGCAAAACTCTGATGGCTTTACCCCTTTGATTATCGGCCAACCTACGACAATTTTTACGGCTCGAGCGCAGCGCTTACGTCAATTAGCTCAAGACTCATTCATGGGTGATTATTTACTACTGGTTGGCCAAATTGCCCAACAACAAGCTAACCTTGCAGAGCAGTTTGAATCTCAAATCCAAACTTTTGCAGCCCAACAAACGCCACTGTGGCCACTAACATTTGATAACACTTGGATGCCACTATTAACCAAGATGTTAAATACAATGCTAGACGCTCTTATCCCGGTCGTATCTGAGGATATGCTGGCGGTTTTAAATGAAGTTAAAACACTTGATAACACCACATTAGAGCAATATTTTTCTCAGCTACAGCAAAACCAATTCGACTCAGTACCGTCAGAACAAGCCATCTTATTATTTGCGGTATTAAATACTTTTGTCAGTCTGTATGTCGCGGCATTACGCTTGGAATGGCAGCCAGAGTTGGATAAAAAACAACATAATTGCCCACTGTGTGGCGCGGCTCCTGTTGCTAGTCTAGTCAAAGATCGTGGTGTACGTTACCTACATTGCAGCCAATGTGAAGCGCAATGGCACCGTTTACGAGCTGAGTGTACCCAGTGTGATGATGGTGAAGATATTCAATTAAAAAGTGCCACACTAGAAGATGCAGTTCGAGCTGAAACCTGCAGTCATTGTAATAGTTACCTAAAAATACTTTTCATTGAAAAAGACTTTAAAGTTGAACCTATCGCAGATGATTTAGCGACCTTAGTGTTGGATCAAAAACTAGCAGAAGATGGCCTACTTCGTAGCGGTTTTAACCCGTATTTATTGCCATTAATGCAGTAATAATACCGATAGAAGCTTCTTATTTAAGTCACCATATTCAAACGATTTTGCCAGCTAAACAACAAATGAGAACACTATGACTGCACGTGCTTTATTTGCTCATCTACCGAGTGTAGACCAAATAATTCATCACCCATTGCAGCAAGCCCTTATTGCTCAGTATGGAAAAGTTCACCTCACCGCTATGGTACGTCAATTACAACAAGAGGCGAGAGAGACAATCCGAACTCAACAGCAGTTACCCAGTTGGCTGGCAAGCTCTGAACCTTTGGTATCTAAAGCCTTAATCTTAGATCGTTTTTCACAGCATTTAACTCACGCTCTTGCACCTAAACATCAGCAAGGGCTACAACGTGTCTTTAACTTAACTGGCACCATTTTACACACCAATTTAGGCCGAGCTCTACAAGCCGAAGCAGCCATCAAAGCCGTCACTCAAGTTATGCGCTATCCGTCGACACTTGAGTATTCACTACAAAATGGTCAACGAGGTCATCGAGATCACGCTATCAGTGAACAACTACAGCAGCTTATTGGTTGCGAAGATGCCTGTTTAGTCAATAACAATGCAGCGGCAGTTTTATTGATGCTAGCAGGTACTGCGGCGGGTAAAGAAGTGATTGTCTCCCGAGGTGAATTGGTTGAAATTGGGGGTTCATTTCGCATCCCTGATGTTATGCGTCAAGCGGGATGCCAACTGGTAGAAGTGGGCGCAACTAACCGCACACATCTGCGAGATTACCAACAAGCTATCAGTGAACACACTGCGGCTTTGATGAAAGTACATACCAGTAACTATTTGATTCAAGGATTTACCAGCTCGGTTGCGGAAGCCGATTTATGCCAATTAGCCCACCAACATCAATTGCCCGTCATTAGCGATCTGGGCAGCGGATCGTTAATTGATCTTAGCGCTTACGGTTTACCTACAGAGCCGATGCCTCAACAAATGTTGCATGATGGTATCGATTTGGTCAGTTTTTCTGGTGATAAATTATTAGGAGGTCCACAGGCTGGGATCATTGCGGGCCGAAAAGATCTGATCGAACAATTGCAACATCATCCTCTCAAACGAGCTCTTCGTTGCGATAAGATGACTTTGGCCGCGTTAGAAGCAACACTTAATCTTTATCGTCATCCAGAGCAACTTCCGTGTGAATTACCTACTTTACTGCGCCTAACCCGTACCTTAGATCAACTAAGTGAACAAGCTCAGCAACTATTACCTTATTGTCATCAACTGGTTGGTAAGGATTTTACGGTTACTATTGAGCCAAGCTATGGCCAAATTGGCAGTGGCTCGTTACCTACTGAACAATTGGAATCAATCGCAATCAGTTTTCAAGCAAATCACACCAGCTCGCGATCCTTAAATGATCTAGATGATCTATTACGAAGTGGTGAGATCCCTATTATTGGTCGAGTTCATCATAATAAACTGTGGCTCTGTATGAGGGGCTTGGTTGATATTAACGACTTTATTACCCAACTTAATCAACTCTCATCTACTTCAGAGGTCATGGCATGATTATCGTTACCGCAGGTCATGTTGATCATGGCAAAACTCATCTACTGCATGCATTAACGGGCACTAATACTGATCGATTACCAGAAGAGCAAAAACGCGGTCTAACCATTGATCTAGGCTACGCTTTTATGCCTTATCAAGATCAAAATAATCATCGGCAAACATTAGGTTTTATCGATGTTCCAGGTCATGAAAAATTTCTATCGAATATGCTGGCTGGTGTCGGTACTGCTCATCACGCTCTATTTATTGTAGCGGCCGATGAAGGTTTAATGGCGCAAAGTTATGAACATTTGACCATTTTGCGACTATTAAACATGGACAGTTTAACGGTTGTCATTACCAAATCAGACTTAGTCGATCCAACCACTTTACAGCTTCGTATTAATCAAGTGGAAAATGCATTAGCGATGCAAAATATCACCCAATGGCACACCTTCACCTGTTCTGCTATCACAGGTGAAGGCATCGATGATCTGAAACAGCATCTAGTGGCCATGGCCAATACTGAGCAACAAAAGCAGGTCGTTGGTAAAGGCTTTCGTTTAGCCATCGACCGTGCTTTTTCAGTAAAAGGGGTGGGGTTAGTCGTTACAGGAACAGCACTTAATGGCCAGGTTAAGGTGGGAGATACCCTTTATTATGTCACCCATAATCCTCATCATGGTGGTGTTGAAAGTGAACCGATTAAAGTGCGAGGTCTGCATGCTCAAGGTCAGGAAGCACTAACAGCACAAGCCGACCAACGTATTGCCCTTAATATCAGTGGTAATATCGATAAAAACCAAGTTTCACGAGGTGATTGGCTCGTTGCGATAAAACCTGAACAGACAGTCAAGCGCATTACCGCAACGATTCAAGTTCATCAACCAATCAAGCACTGGCAAAGCGTACAATGTTTTCATGCTGCGAGCCACACTATGGCGAAAGTAGCACTATTAGAACAAGAGAGCGCTATAGCAGGTGAAACGGTATTGGCTGAACTGCAATTTGAGCAACCTTTGGCCCTGTGTGAACAAGATAAATTACTGCTTCGCGATCCTGCGCAAAAACATAACCTAGCCTCAGCAGTTGCTATTGATCTTGCGCCACCTAACCGTGGTAAACGCAAGCCTGAGCGCATTGCTTATCTACAAAAGCGCAGCACATTACAACAACCTGCAGCGATACTAAAACATCTATTACACCATCATCCGGTCGATACCAGAACATTCGCTTGGCAACATCAAATTCATTCAGAGCAATTAACTCAATTATTGCCTCAAGATGAAACGATTCAACAAGCTGGGCCATATTTATTCAGTGCAAATTACCAATGCCAGTTACAACAACAAATCGTGACTCAGCTAGAACGGTTTCATCAAAAATCTTGTGATGAGATTGGGGTAGGTAAAGCTCGCTTATATCGAATGAGTGCATTAAATCAACCTCAAGACATCTTTGAGCAGGTTTTGGCTCAGCTGCTATTAAACGGAGAAATCAGTAATACACGAGGCTGGTTGCACCTTGCAAATCATCAGCTGACCTTAACAGAACAAGAGCAACAACTGTGGTTAGCTATTGAAGCTCGAATGAACCAAGATTTAAATCCTCATTGGGTTCGGGACCTAGCGACAGAGTTTGATTTGGCAGAAGAGAACATTCGTCAGTTAAGTTATAAATTGGCACAACTGGGTTATTTATCTGCAATTGTTAAAGACCGTTACTGCACTTATCAACAGTTACATACTATGGCTGATTTAACACGAGAGCATATTACTCAACACGGAAAAGTTGAAACTGCAGAATTTCGAACCCTAACGCGACTGGGCCGTAAAGTCGCCATTCAAATCTTGGAATATTTTGATCGTATTGGCTTTACCAAACGCAAATTTAATTATCGTCAGTTACGTGATAGCGAATTGCTAAAAGATTAAATATACAAGACTCAGCGATGAAGATTCACAGGGAAGTGATAATAAAAAGATAAAGACAAAAAGTGGCGGAAGAACATAGGAGTCGAACCTACCCAGGACTGCTGGCAGCCCTACCCGGATTTGAAATCCGGACGCATCACCGGATACGCCGTTCTTCCTCAATTTGTGTGATGTATTTTATTGGTATAACCGATATGATGCAACCGTAAAAGTATAATTAAGCCAATTACGATTGCATATTAATAGTAGATGCTTAAAAAGAGCACTATTTCATTTGTTGATCTAAATTGAGAATCGTCAACGCATTACTTACATTGGTTGCCAACACGTCAACAACCCCTGAACGCAGAGCACCAAGCAGCGCCAATGCTTTACTGTTTTCCGCGGCAATAACGACAACTGTTGGAATATGACGCAACTCTTCCATACTCAAACCGATCACACGATCACTCATCATGGTATCGGCTTTATGACCTTGGCTATCAAAAAAGTCATATCCTGCAATATCACCAACTACGCCTTTACGAATTCGAGCTTCGACAATCTCTTGCGGGGAAAACCAGCCCAACTTCACCATATGACTATTTTCATTCATATCGCCCACCCCCACTAACGCAACATCAGCACGGCGAGCTCTATCCAATGTCTCTTTTACCGTACCATTTTTCATGAAGGCTTCTTTTACTGTGATGTCTTCAACATAGGCCGGAGCATACAGAGTTTCACTAATGCCATCGTATTTTTTCGCTAACTGACGGCAAATATGGTCAGCATTGATTGCATTTCCTGAGCGATGGGTACCACCAATACCACAAACAAAACGACAATTACGATGAGGTACCACGCCTACATGTCCGGCGATGGCTGCAACATTTCGACCTTGCCCAACCGTTACTACCATGTCATCGGTCAGTACTGAAGACAAATAGCTTGAAACCAAACTGGCCACTTGTTGACGTTGAGTTTCATCATCTGGCTGATCTAAAGCAATTAAAGCTCGCTTAAGATTAAAGCGCTCAATCAGTTGCTGCTCAAGCTTTTCACTAAAGACTGGATGGTATTTCACTGTAATCTCAACTACGCCTTCTTCACGGGCACGACGTAGCAAACGACCAACTTTGGCTCGTGACATACCAAACTTTTGTGAAATCTCTTCTTGAGTAGCACCATCTTGATAATAAGCAATGGCTATTTCGGTAAGTAAGTCACTATCGACATGATCAGTTGGAGCTGTGCTCATCAATATATCCTTAATGAAATCAGTACTAATGTAATCATATCACGATTGTAATCAGAGCCAGATAACAGATTCAACCAAGCACTTGTACAGCTTTTCTTGAATTTAACAGCAAAAAGATAACCATGATATTGCAACACAGTAGACCTTACTAAATAACAAAAATAACATATTGAATAATAAGAAATTAATAGTTTGTACAGCTTTTGGAGCATTGGAACTCAAGAGCTAAGTCTAACCATATATAATGAAAGATTTAGCTCTTGAAACAAGATTAATCGAGAGCAGTATAACTTCCAGATAAGCTATAAATAGACTGCCATAATGCTTTAAAACGTTCCTGATCGTGATGAGGTTTATGCTGCATTAAACGCAAAGCACTATATTGACCTGAGGTCGATGACGGCTTATTTGCGAGCGTTAATGCATAATGGGACATATCTCGAACTAAAACATCAAAGATTTCATTGATCAATATATCTTCAGTATCAAGGTGCTGAGCACGTTCTAAGATTAAGTGTCCATAAACAATCAGAGTAAAGCACTCTCCCATCGCCAAGATATAATCAACATCTCTAGCCTGATCCTGACTTGGCGAATGGTGTAATAAATAATCTTTGAAGGCCGCGATTTGCTGTTTAAAGATCTCAACATTCTCTAATTTAACAGCATCGTAAGTTTGCTGATAATCATGAAATTGAATCTTTCCTAGCCCTCGAGTTGGACCTTGATTAAAAAGAAAATCATCATTTGCAACATCATCTCGATGAGGGATAACAGGGTAATCTTTGGGATTAAACAGATAGTTCTGCATAAACTTCACAACAAGCGCCATATTCACGTGCACAGTTCCTTCTAGCTTAGGAAGCATACGGATCTCATGTGCTGCAGTTTCAAAAAATGGCTCTTGTTCAAATCCTTTTGCTGCTATAACATCCCACAAGTGGTTAATCACTTCCTCCCCCTGAGAAGTTACTTTCATTTTAACCATTGGATTAAACAGTAAGTAACGGCGATCATCTTGAGAGGCTGAACGCATATAATCACAAGCTCGTTCAGAAAAAAGCTTCATAGCACATAACCGAGCATAAGCATCCGCAAATAGACGTTGAATATGAGGGAAGTCGGTAACATATTTGCCGTAAATATTACGATGAGCAGCATGGTTAATTGCTTCATAAAAAGCATGCTCGCATAAACCAATAGAAGCAAACCCTAAATTGAATTTACAAATATTGATTGTGTTTAGCATATCATCCCAAGCTTTTTGTCCTCGCTCAGATATATCCTCAGCAGTGATCGGATAGTGATTAATCGTATATTCTGACACATGGATTTGCTCATTGACTGTATTCTTCACACAGGTGTATTGAGGGTGCTTAGAGTCAACGACAAAAAATACATAATCATCACTATTTTCAACCTTACCAAAGGTAGAGACTAAACCGGCCTCATTACCATTTCCGATATAATATTTGCTACCACTCCCCTCGAAATATCCATTACCTTTATCAACCAATTTCATTTCTGAAGAGTAAATATCAGCGCCATGTTCTTTTTCCGATAAACCAAAAGCGCAAACATGCCCCTCTTGTAATAGCTGAGCGGCTTTATGCTTCAGTTCCTCATTACTTCCAAGCCAAACAGGCGCTACACCAAGCATAGATACTTGAAAGGTGTACCAGTAAGTTATGCCATAAAAACCAATAATTTCAGCAAACTTAGTATTACGGTAAGTATCCCATCGAGCCGATGGATCACCATATCCTTCAGGTGTCATTAGCGTTGCAAGCACCTGATTCTCTTTCATAAAATCGACAAATTCATAATTCCAAACTTTATCATGCCAATCTTTTTTTATACTTTTCAGTCCTTTAGCTTCAAAGAAATCGATAACTTTCTGCATTAATTGCTGAGTTTCTTGATCTTTATAGTGAAAGTTATGTTTTTGAGGGTTAAATAACATCACATATCTCCTTTATAACACCTGAAATATTTTCATAGGTTACTTTTTCACCATACGCTTGAAGACAGAAAATCAGGTGACTATTTAAGCCATTTAGTTGGCTAAATCAGACTAATAATAGGTTTTGTGATAAAGATCAGACGTAAAATAGTTTAATGAGATTGGAAAAATGGAAGTTTTTAGATTCGACATATAGCAAAAAAGCCTGACTCTTTCGAATCAGGCCTTTTCTTAAATAAGTGGCGGAGCGGACGGGACTCGAACCCGCGACCCCCGGCGTGACAGGCCGGTATTCTAACCAACTGAACTACCGCTCCGCAGCGTGTCTATTCAGCTTATCGCAATAAGAATCTAGCAATGTCCTACTCTCACATGGGGAGACCCCACACTACCATCGGCGCAACAACGTTTCACTTCTGAGTTCGGCATGGGTTCAGGTGGTACCATTGTGCTATGGTCGCTAGAAAAATTCTTTAACTAAACAAAGTCTTACTATTATCGCTCTGTTTAATTTTCTACCGCTCAGCGGCAGACTTTAATTAAAGCTTGGCGATGTCCTACTCTCACATGGGGAGACCCCACACTACCATCGGCGCTGCTGCGTTTCACTTCTGAGTTCGGCATGGATTCAGGTGGTACCACAGCGCTAAGGTCGCCAAGCAAATTCTTTTTCGTTACGAGTGTCGAGATTTCTCGATACGAGACTCCTAACGTTACAATCTTAAAAACTGACTATCGCGATACTCGATAACTCGATTCTCGCGGTCTCAAACTTACATTCAAGTGTTTGTGGAGTCCGATAAAACCCCTTGGGTGTTGTATGGTTAAGCCTCACGGGCAATTAGTACAGGTTAGCTCAACGCCTCACAGCGCTTACACACCCTGCCTATCTACGTCGTAGTCTCCAACAACCCTTTAGGATACTTATAGTATCAGGGATGACTCATCTTGAGGCTCGCTTCCCGCTTAGATGCTTTCAGCGGTTATCGATTCCGAACTTAGCTACCGGGCAATGCGTCTGGCGACACAACCCGAACACCAGAGGTTCGTCCACTCCGGTCCTCTCGTACTAGGAGCAGCCCCTCTCAATCATCCAACGCCCACGGCAGATAGGGACCGAACTGTCTCACGACGTTCTAAACCCAGCTCGCGTACCACTTTAAATGGCGAACAGCCATACCCTTGGGACCGACTTCAGCCCCAGGATGTGATGAGCCGACATCGAGGTGCCAAACACCGCCGTCGATATGAACTCTTGGGCGGTATCAGCCTGTTATCCCCGGAGTACCTTTTATCCGTTGAGCGATGGCCCTTCCATACAGAACCACCGGATCACTATGACCTGCTTTCGCACCTGCTCGAACCGTCATTCTCGCAGTTAAGCGGGCTTATGCCATTGCACTAACCTCACGATGTCCGACCGTGATTAGCCCACCTTCGTGCTCCTCCGTTACTCTTTGGGAGGAGACCGCCCCAGTCAAACTACCCACCAGGCACTGTCCTCACCCCAGATGATGGGGCCAAGTTAGAACATCAACACTACAAGGGTGGTATTTCAAGGACGACTCCACGCAAACTGGCGTCTGCGTTTCAAAGTCTCCCACCTATCCTACACATGTAGGGTCAATGTTCAGTGCCAAGCTGTAGTAAAGGTTCACGGGGTCTTTCCGTCTAGCCGCGGGTACGCTGCATCTTCACAGCGATTTCAATTTCACTGAGTCTCGGGTGGAGACAGCGTGGCCATCATTACGCCATTCGTGCAGGTCGGAACTTACCCGACAAGGAATTTCGCTACCTTAGGACCGTTATAGTTACGGCCGCCGTTTACCGGGGCTTCGATCAAGAGCTTCGACTTACGTCTAACCCCATCAATTAACCTTCCGGCACCGGGCAGGCGTCACACCGTATACGTCATCTTTCGATTTTGCACAGTGCTGTGTTTTTAATAAACAGTTGCAGCCACCTGGTATCTGCGACTCTCGACATCTCCATCCGCGAGGGACTTCACCGTTAAGAGCGTACCTTCTCCCGAAGTTACGGTACCATTTTGCCTAGTTCCTTCACCCGAGTTCTCTCAAGCGCCTTGGTATTCTCTACCCGACCACCTGTGTCGGTTTGGGGTACGATTTCTTACTATCTGAAGCTTAGAGGCTTTTCCCGGAAGCATGGCATCAATGACTTCGCTACCGTAGTAGCTCGACATCGTATCTCAGTGTTAATGATGAACCGGATTTGCCTAATTCATCCACCTACGTACTTGGACCTGGACAACCGTCGCCAGGCTCACCTAGCCTTCTCCGTCCCCCCATCGCAATAGTAAGAAGTACGGGAATATTAACCCGTTTCCCATCGACTACGCCTTTCGGCCTCGCCTTAGGGGTCGACTCACCCTGCCCCGATTAACGTTGGACAGGAACCCTTGGTCTTCCGGCGAGGGAGTTTTTCACTCCCTTTGTCGTTACTCATGTCAGCATTCGCACTTCTGATACCTCCAGCACACTTTACAATGCACCTTCGACGGCTTACAGAACGCTCCCCTACCCAATGTGCATAAGCACATTGCCGCAGCTTCGGTGTATAGCTTAGCCCCGTTAAATCTTCCGCGCAGGCCGACTCGACCAGTGAGCTATTACGCTTTCTTTAAATGATGGCTGCTTCTAAGCCAACATCCTGGCTGTCTGAGCCTTCCCACATCGTTTCCCACTTAGCTATAACTTTGGGACCTTAGCTGGCGGTCTGGGTTGTTTCCCTCTTCACGACGGACGTTAGCACCCGCCGTGTGTCTCCCGGATAGTACTTACTGGTATTCGGAGTTTGCAAAGGGTTGGTAAGTCGGGATGACCCCCTAGCCTTAACAGTGCTCTACCCCCAGTAGTATTCGTCCGAGGCGCTACCTAAATAGCTTTCGGGGAGAACCAGCTATCTCCGAGTTTGATTGGCCTTTCACCCCTAGCCACAAGTCATCCGCTAATTTTTCAACATTAGTCGGTTCGGTCCTCCAATTGATGTTACTCAATCTTCAACCTGCCCATGGCTAGATCACTCGGTTTCGGGTCTAATCCTAGCAACTATGACGCCCAGTTAAGACTCGGTTTCCCTACGGCTCCCCTAGATGGTTAACCTTGCTACTAAAATTAAGTCGCTGACCCATTATACAAAAGGTACGCAGTCACAGGACAAGCCTGCTCCTACTGCTTGTACGTACACGGTTTCAGGTTCTATTTCACTCCCCTCACAGGGGTACTTTTCGCCTTTCCCTCACGGTACTGGTACACTATCGGTCAGTCAGGAGTATTTAGCCTTGGAGGATGGTCCCCCCATATTCAGACAGGATAACACGTGTCCCGTCCTACTCGATTTCACTGATAATGCGCTGTTGGTTACGGGGCTATCACCCTTTATTGCCATGCTTTCCAGCATGTTCACCTAACGCAAGATTAGCTTAAGGGCTAATCCGGTTTCGCTCGCCGCTACTGCCGGAATCTCGGTTGATTTCTCTTCCTCGGGGTACTTAGATGTTTCAGTTCCCCCGGTTCGCTTCACAATGCTATGAATTCACATTGAGATAACTGCTTATACAGTTGGGTTTCCCCATTCGGAAATCGTAGACTCAAGTGGCTCTTACTGCCTCATCTACGCTTATCGCAAGTTAGTACGTCCTTCATCGCCTCTGACTGCCCAGGCATCCACCGTGTACGCTTAGTCACTTAACCATACAACCCCAAGAGGTTTCGTATGGCTCAACAACCAAGGTTTTTATGTTTTCGCCGGACTCACTATTTGCTTTCACTTTTAAAAAGTGAAGACAAAAAATACAAGACACTTGAATGTGTTTGTTTTGAGAACTCGTTTTTATCTTTCGATAAAAACTTAAAATAAATCAATCATTCGATTGAATTTACTAGTCAGCTTTCCAGATTGTTAAAGAGCATTGTGTTTTTCTCTAAAAATAGAGTTTAAAACCACTTTTTAATAACTCTCAGAGTCGACAAAGCGATTCAACGAAGTATAACCTTCATTGAATCTGCGAATCCGTGCAGAAAATTATTAGAGAGTGGTGGAGCTAAGCGGGATCGAACCGCTGACCTCTTCGCTGCCAGCGAAGCGCTCTCCCAGCTGAGCTATAGCCCCAAATTGGGTCTTTCTTATCCTAAGAAAGAATGGTGGGCGATACCGGGCTCGAACCAGTGACCCCCTCCTTGTAAGGGAGGTGCTCTCCCAACTGAGCTAATCGCCCTCCGAAGTTTTACATCTTCGAGGAGAAGATGGTGGGTCGTGCAGGATTCGAACCTGCGACCAATTGATTAAAAGTCAACTGCTCTACCAACTGAGCTAACGACCCGTGGCGTCCCGTAGGGGAGTCGAACCCCTGTTACCGCCGTGAAAGGGCGGTGTCCTAGGCCTCTAGACGAACGGGACAGTGTTCGTACTTAATGTTATTGGGCAACATTAAGTGGCTCTCTACATTTTAACCAAGCAATCTGTGTGGACACTGCGTAAAACGCAGTCTTTTTTGTAAGGAGGTGATCCAGCCCCAGGTTCCCCTAGGGCTACCTTGTTACGACTTCACCCCAGTCATGAACCACACCGTGGTAAACGCCCTCCCGAAGGTTAAGCTATCTACTTCTGGTGCAGCCCACTCCCATGGTGTGACGGGCGGTGTGTACAAGGCCCGGGAACGTATTCACCGTGGCATTCTGATCCACGATTACTAGCGATTCCGACTTCACGGAGTCGAGTTGCAGACTCCGATCCGGACTACGACATACTTTCTGGGATTCGCTCCACCTCGCGGTCTTGCTGCCCTCTGTATATGCCATTGTAGCACGTGTGTAGCCCTACTCGTAAGGGCCATGATGACTTGACGTCGTCCCCACCTTCCTCCGGTTTATCACCGGCAGTCTCCCTGGAGTTCCCACCCGAAGTGCTGGCAAACAAGGATAAGGGTTGCGCTCGTTGCGGGACTTAACCCAACATTTCACAACACGAGCTGACGACAGCCATGCAGCACCTGTCTCAGAGTTCCCGAAGGCACACTCGAATCTCTTCAAGCTTCTCTGGATGTCAAGAGTAGGTAAGGTTCTTCGCGTTGCATCGAATTAAACCACATGCTCCACCGCTTGTGCGGGCCCCCGTCAATTCATTTGAGTTTTAATCTTGCGACCGTACTCCCCAGGCGGTCTACTTAACGCGTTAGCTCCGAAAGCCACGGCTCAAGGCCACAACCTCCAAGTAGACATCGTTTACGGCGTGGACTACCAGGGTATCTAATCCTGTTTGCTCCCCACGCTTTCGCATCTGAGCGTCAGTCTTTGTCCAGGGGGCCGCCTTCGCCACTGGTATTCCTTCAGATCTCTACGCATTTCACCGCTACACCTGAAATTCTACCCCCCTCTACAAGACTCTAGCCTGCCAGTTTCAAATGCAATTCCGAGGTTAAGCCCCGGGCTTTCACATCTGACTTAACAGGCCGCCTGCATGCGCTTTACGCCCAGTAATTCCGATTAACGCTCGCACCCTCCGTATTACCGCGGCTGCTGGCACGGAGTTAGCCGGTGCTTCTTCTGTAGGTAACGTCAAATAATGCAGGTGTTAACTACACTACCTTCCTCCCTACTGAAAGTGCTTTACAACCCGAAGGCCTTCTTCACACACGCGGCATGGCTGCATCAGGGTTTCCCCCATTGTGCAATATTCCCCACTGCTGCCTCCCGTAGGAGTCTGGACCGTGTCTCAGTTCCAGTGTGGCTGATCATCCTCTCAGACCAGCTAGGGATCGTCGCCTTGGTGAGCCATTACCTCACCAACAAGCTAATCCCACCTGGGCTAATCCTGACGCGAGAGGCCCGAAGGTCCCCCTCTTTGCTCCGAAGAGATTATGCGGTATTAGCTATCGTTTCCAATAGTTATCCCCCACATCAGGGCATATTCCCAGGCATTACTCACCCGTCCGCCGCTCGCCGCCCTTAACGTTCCCCGAAGGTTCAGTTAAGTCGCTGCCGCTCGACTTGCATGTGTTAGGCCTGCCGCCAGCGTTCAATCTGAGCCATGATCAAACTCTTCAATTAAAGTTTTGTTGTATCTACCGATACGGCTCAATGAATACTGTTAATTCATCATAAATGATGAATGAATTGACTGTGCTGATACCCTTCTTTATATAAAGAAGCGAATCAAATTGGTCACTCAGTTTCATTGATTAAATCTTTTAGACTAAATCATTTCACGAGTGCCCACACAGATTGCATGGTCAAATTGTTAAAGAACAATATCATCACAACCGCTCTTAATTCAGTGCTTTGTCGTGACAACAGGGATGCATTATAGGTAGATTTTCGTCTCTGACAATAGTTTTTTTGATAATTTTAAATGAACGAGGTTTTATTATTCATTTTTGTGATTTTTGCCAATTAGCACAGCAAATCACTGCCTTTAATTTAATCAAACTCACTGTATTTGGATAATGCAGTCTTAAGACTTACTGCTTGAGAGACTCCATGACGGTCAGACCAACTCACTTTTACTTCTATTGTTTTCAATGCAGAAGATAGAGCACTCAATCCCGCACTTGCATTAACTACTTTACAATCTAACTCAAAAACTGTCCCCACCGTTAATTCTGGTGATAGGCAATGCTTTAATTTAGATGTTACAGGATCATCTTCTGCTAATTCACTAAATGAAATTAGGCCAGTTGCTCCACTAACATTGCTAACCCGTGTTTGGTAATACTCCATTTGAGCTTCTGCTATATGAAGTGCATCTAACGTTTTTAATGCGTTTTCAGCTTTTACTTCCATATGAATTTGTAGTTTCATGAGACCGACCAAGCCAATCGCCAACACAATCATAGCAATCAGCACTTCCAGTAAACTAAAGCCTCTATGATTAGATGTCATTCCATGATCCCTCAACCCAATAGACATTTTTGGGCGGAATATTTGGGTTCAGCCCCCCCACAAATGTCAAATCAAATCCAGAATTAAGAATTGATAACCCGCCTCGAGTATCTAAAACTAACCCGCCACTTGGTCGAAATGAACCGTTTTGGAAATAGACGCCTTTCACCATATCAGCAGGCAGCATACCCACATTACTGGTGACTCCCGTCCATGCAGCTGTCATATCAGCGGTAGGATCGATTCCTAAATTGAATAAATGGTAAATGACACCATCAAATACTGCAGCCCCATTCACTGACATTACGCCATTTTCAACAACCAGAATTTTCGGCTCAGAAGATAGACCATTTAAACCCGCACCATTCACTAAATCACAATTGCCTTCAACCCACACTTTATCTGTTGGCGGCGAATCTGCTGTTCCTTCAAAAGCTTGTTTAATTTTGCTGTCACACCGTTTGGCTGTGACTATTCCCCCTGCTGAATTTACCTCATCTGCCGCCTCAACCGACCCCGTAATCACGGTAAACTCACTTTTTACTTCTGCAATTTCATCTCGAGATTTATAAAAAAAGCTTTCAAATGGGTTCATGTTAAGATCTTTAACAAAATCTAATTCAAGTGAACCATTAGCAGCTGGCGGCGTATCTTGTGCGTTAATATCAGCATCCCACGTATAAAGAGCAGCGTACGTATCCGTGGCATAATCCACTCCACATTGCCCAGAAAAACCAGAGTATGGCCCATTTGTTTCAGGATCATTCACCTTAATCGAGCCCCTAGCAAAAAAGTTTGCGCCATAACGCACAGAAACACACTTAAATTTACCATCAGGCAATGGCCCGTCCACATCCGGTTTAATGGTATATGAACCCACTAATTTCAAATCAGAAATTGCCTGTATCGCTCCTGTAGTACGAGAGTTGGTTTTAATCTTTTTATACAGTGTGGCTTGGCCTCTATTCTTCTGAAACGTTGATGTGATCAGATACTGAGTACCTGTAAGCAACGTAGCCGTTAAGGTTAAATCATTGCTGTCACACATATCATAAGGTTGTCCTGTTACCCCTAAACGCGGTGTATGGT
The DNA here is from genome assembly GCF_038086725.1 of Photobacterium damselae subsp. damselae. Lineage (NCBI taxonomy): Bacteria > Pseudomonadati > Pseudomonadota > Gammaproteobacteria > Vibrionales > Vibrionaceae > Photobacterium > Photobacterium damselae. Next base: position 745,836 of record NZ_CP146970.1, on the reverse strand, counting down.
TATTCAGCGCTATCGCACATTCTAAACCGCCTTCAGCACGCCAATGTAATTGGCGCTCTTCAACCTCATTCTGGGTACGCTTAATCTGATAAAAAACATTTTTATATGACGCAAGAGAAAACAACAATGACACCACCACCAGCATCACTGTGACTAATAATGTCGCCATTCCTTTTTGACTGTTCATTAGTTCCAATTCCTCGCTTTCAGGGTCGCCGAAACGGTCTTTGAATATTGGCTTTGATTCAAAGACGCACTCAGAGTGATATTCAATAATGTCGAATTGGCACTAGATGTCACCAATACTGTTGGTGTCACTGTAAAGTTAGAGAGCGTAAAGTGGGAGGTATCCAATAATGTTGAAACTGTTCCGCTTCCACATGTCGCATCAGCAGGCATCATCGTCAATCCTTTTGAAACGGTGTCCACACACATTTGAAGGGTCTGAGGCTGAGAAGCACTTAAGCGAAATTTCACTATTCGCCACTCGCTATTTTCATCTTCATAAATATAGCTGATGGCGTCATTTGAAGCAGGTACATTCAACGTTGAGACAGCGCCAGATAGTATTAATGAACCTGTTCCTTCGGCATTATAACCGGCACGTTGAACATCAGATTTAATCAAACGAATCGCATCATTCACATCTTGTGCTAGCATCAATTGCTTCATGCGCTCTGATGCCAAGTTCTGCCCCGTAATGAACACACTTGTTACACTCGCTAGTACCACTAAACCCAAACTGGAAGCAATTAAGAGTTCAACCAATGAAGCACCTTGTTGACGCGTAAAATGCTTAGCTACATCTTTCATAATTATAATAATCCCCACTGATGCCACACGTGCGGATACGTCCTGTCCGTTGACTCATAATCACTTTCAAATCTTTACCTGACTCTTTATAAAAAGAAAAATTGCCTAATTTGTTGGTCGTGGCCCGGACGGGATCAATCGTTTGTTCAACAAATGTGCTGCTCGATTTAATCGCAACATATTTGAAATCTTTACCATCAACTAAAGCAATAGCCGCAGATTTTGCCGAAGCAATACTATTCACTATCGCCGCTTCATCGGTCACGGCAAGTACCCAGGCCCCATCCGTTTGATAAACCGTTTCATTGGTATCATCTCGTACAAAATGCACTTTGAGTTTGGTATTACGCATCACTGCTTCTGATTTTGCCAGCACTAATACCCATTCCATTTCTGTTGCTAATTGCTTTACTTTATTACTGTCAATATATGAACTGAATGATGGAGTCGCAACCGCAATGATTATCACCATTAACGTAATAGTGATCAGCATTTCCAGTAGTGTAAATCCGCCAGCTTTCCGATAAATGTCGCATCGTAAATGTAATCGACATAGCATTTCGCGAGTCATACCTCAATTCCTTTTATAAACATGCCGATAGAGTAAGTTCAACTTGATTCACATGTTATCACCCCCGCAGAATGTAGAGGCATAAATTGAGAAGGATATCGAGTTAACTCGAATAATTGTGAGGTTAAAATTCATGAAACATCAAAAAGGCGTGACACTGATCGATATAATAATTACTGTAGCTATTCTCGGTATCATCGCTGCTATTGCATACCCCTCTTATCAAGTTCATGTACTTAAAGGGCACCGAAGCCAAGTGATAGCAGATCTAATAAAAGTACAACTAACATTAGAAGATAACTATACTCAAACAGGCTCTTACAATTATTCTATCATCACGGCTAATTCTTGTGCTTTTTGTGAAACAGATACCGCACGTTATCATATTTCTGTAGATGTAACAGGAACTGGGATGAACTATTATAAACTGATTGCGACTCCACAAGCCATCATGGGTCAAACCGATGATAAATGCGGTATATTAACGCTTAACGCAGCTGGAGTTGGCATAGCTACCAAAGGTGGAAAGGATATTGAAGGATGCTGGTAATAATTAAATCTATTTAACCACTAACGAGATGTTCTCTGCTTAGCCGACACTACGCTTACTGTATGTGAATTAAGATAATTTACCTTTTCTTCATAGTTCTTGGATAACTACTGACCCATCATTCCGGTAATGTAAAACTATCTATCATATCAATAGTTCGAGTTTTAATTTCAGCTAAGGAGTCAGTATGATTTTCAATAACAAGTAACATGATCCTGATTTTTCAAATATCAAGCTTCTTCAATAATTACGGGGATATTCAATTATAACTTTAAATAGAAACCTTAATTAACAGGCAACCATTGATTAAAGGGAACCAAATGAGTCAGTTCCCTTCTATATATTGCTCCAAACTGAAAATATCAACCTAAAAAAAAGGTTTTTCGATTTTTAACTTAACCATAGCTAAATATTTTATTTTTCTATAAATATTACTGTACTTGGTTAAAATATTCTTCGAGTCAATTACCGTCATATTTCCCCAGTATGACAAGGTATGAATGCCATCGCTGTAAGGTTCTACAGGCATCACATCTTTGTAAAACTCTTCTTGATAGCTTGTTGTTGATATGTCTGTGATTCTCATAATCTTCAAACTACCACCGTACGTAATCTCACAATTTTGACAAACTCGGTAATACTGTCCATTACGCTCAATAATAGGTCCGCCATTACGACCAAATGCTTTATTATTTGCTATTGGGGAACTTGGATGCAGTGTATAGTCGCCGAGCAGAGAATCTGATACATACAACTGCTGCTGGAACGCATTATCTGATGTTGATGTAAACAGATAAAATGTATCATCAATTCGCTTAATACAAGTATCGATAAACTTTGAACCACTTAATAGCGTTTTTTGTTTAATAAATTTCACACCATCAAACTTGTACAAAGTGATCTCATTGAGATCAGATGTTTCAACAATACAATATAGCTCATGGTCATCTTCAAAGACGAAAGGAAATGATTTATGTCCAACGATATTGCTGATATCTTCAAAGAAGTTGTATCGATTTCCCTCAAAATCAACACACTCAATTTTTCCATTTCCGTGAGAATAATCAAAGATTTCATAAGCAATATAAGATTTATTTTCAAACACAAAAACAAATGGATCTGCTTCAAAATCTTTATCAGTAAAATTAAACCACTGAATATTACATGCACTAAGGCCTTTTTCGATAACATCTAGTGGATGTTCATTAATCAAGCCAATACGCCAAAAATCCTGATCGGTAAATCTACTGAGTAAAGTCATTGAACCTTATTCCTTCATGTTGTTGTGTTTTATCATCTTATAAAATCACTATTAAATATAGTAAGCAGATAATCATAACTACTGCAAATAATTTATCATTTGAAAATTTACGTTCAAAAAACAATCGTATAATTGAAATGGTTATACTATATCTAAAAGCAATAAACGTTATTCACATACATAATGATAGTTAGTTTTAAGATTTACTACGTTAACTGATAAAGTGATTTTATATGTCAATATTAAATAAAAATTTCATCCCGATTTCTCTTATAAGCTTATTAGTTCCAATAACATCACATGGAATGTCTATCGAACACAGTCCAAAAGAGAGTTATGAGATAATTACAAATCCTGATATCGGAATTACAGATCATCAAACAATTAATATAAGACATAATAAAGACTGGAACATACCGAGTTACCCTGAAACTTCAGTTGTATATTACCGTTGGTATTGGGAGGAATTAGAGCCAGAAAAAGGGAAATATAATTTTAAGTTGATTGACGATACTATAAATGAAGCCAAAAAATTGAATAAGAAGATAGTTATCCGCTTCATGACGCTGGCTGGTCTTAACGAAACTTACTATGAAGATTCACCTAGAGCTGGGAAAAAAATTCTTGGTATTCCTTGCTGGCTCAAGCAACAAATCGACCCCAAATCTAAAAATGGTTGTCAAAACGATAATAGTTTCGTTGTAAATTATACCGATCCTAAATTTAAAAAGTCATTACAAAATTTCATTACAGCCATGGGGAATCGTTACAATAATAACGCTAACATTCTACGACTAGATGTTGGACTTATTGGTACTTGGGGTGAGTGGCATTTAGGAACATTTTATGATAATTCAAAATCTACATTAAAAGATTTAGGATATACAAACAAAGACTTAATACCATATATCCAAATGATGAAGCAAGCATTCCCTAATAAATCACTTACCATAGATTTAGGAACGACTAATGATAGTTTTACAGGTTATGCAACAAGAAATGGTTTAGGTTGGAGAGCAGATTGCTTTGGCGATTGGAGTCAAGGTTGGAATCATATGCAGCAAGCTTACCCAGAGACATTTAACCATATTTTAAAAAATAAAAGGAATGGTAATAATGAAACTGATCCTTATTTTTTAACCCGCTGGAAAAAAGCACCTGTAGACTTTGAAGTTTGTGACACCATGAAAGAGTGGGGAAACCAACCAAATATCTATACGGAAAAGAAGGTTAAACAGACTTTTGATAAAGCACTTTCATTACATGTATCATTAATGAATCTAAAATCTGATCCTATTCCTAAAAAATATCAAAAGATACTTAATCAATTTTTGACTAAAATCGGATATAGATTTGTATTAGAACATATTAAAATAACCAGTGATTTCCAGAAGAACACACCGATTACAATTTCATCGCAGTGGAAAAATGTCGGTGTTGCTCCAAGTTATAACAACTACCCTATCACTTGGCGTATTGTGAATAGCAAAGGTGAAGTCATTACTTATTATGATACTAAGAATGATGTTACAAACTGGCTTCCTTCAGAAAAATTAAATGATACAGCGCCGATTTATACTCAAAAAAATACATTTACATTACCAAAGACAATAAAAACTGGAAAGTACCTATTAGAGGTTGGGCTTGTTAAACCAGGAACACACGAAGCTGTCATTGGTTTAGCTATTGAAAATAAAAATAAAAACCGATGGTATCAATTACAAGAGTTTAATATTAAATAGAAAAAAGGCATGTGAGTAAGCATGCCTTTATTTTATTGTAAGAAATTAGCTTTAAAATAATCCCAAATACCAAATGAGAAATTTTTAAAAATATCAATACCTAATGCTGACTTAATTAAATACAATGTTAATACAGCAGACATAAATAGAAAAACGAGTATAACGACAAGAGAAATAACTTTAATAATCGTAGTTATAGATTTCTCACGTCGTTGCTCGATCCGACGATTTTTCCCAAGCAAAAAAACAGCATAATACCGCCACCTCCCAAGACCAAAAGTAGGCCTAAAGTCAATGTAATGCTCGCTAGTTCGGCTACTTGCTATAATAGCATCCTCAATTGCATTACGCTGAGTATCATCAAACGAATCCAAAATTTCATTTGGTATATGATAAAGAACTCGTTCAACAATACCTTGTTGGTTGTGACTTATTTTACTGTTAGAACTCATGCTATTCACCAGTACTTATTTATCATGCTCGGCCTGTTGAAAAACATTATAAGTCTGCTCAGCAATTAGATCCCAGTCATATTTTTGTAAATAATCATCATACGATATTAAAGGTTGACCAACAGACTCTATCAGTTTTTTTGCTAAATCATCACTATTTCCACAGGAAAAATAGCGATCATTAGGCAGATGAACTGCTTTATTAGCGGGGATATCACTAACTATAACAGGTAGAGAAAATGACATGGCTTCTAACAGGGCAATAGGCAAACCTTCACTGAAAGATGGTAATACGAAAGTATCTGCCTGAGAGAAAATACTATGCAGTTCTTCACCAGATAAAAATCCAGTTAGAACAACGCCAGAAGTCTCCTTTGCTACTTTTTTCAGGTCATCACTATACTCAGTTGGATGATCACAATCTCCAACTAGAACCAGCTTTTTATTAATCCCACTTTTCTTGTAGGCATCCAATAAAACATCTAGACCTTTTTCTTGAGAGAACCGACCGACCGCAACAACATAATCACGAGATTCTAGATCAAATTTTGATAAATACTCATTGATTTTATGCTGCTCAGGAAGCTGTGGCTTATGCACACCATTAAAGATTAAATGTGTATCTTTACGACCGTACTTTTCTTCCATTAAATTTTGCATAAAGTCTGAAATAACAATAACTTCAGATGCATATTTAACAGCACATCTTTCGCCAAGTCGTAAAACAAACTTAGCTAATTTACCCCACTTTTGATGATCATAATTCTGACTATGATGAGTAAAAACAACTTTTTTGCCAAACAATCTTAATAATGGCGTAACTAGACCCGGGCCAATGGCATGGATATGAACAATATCGGCTTTTTCTTTAATAGCATACAAGGCCGCTAACAACGAATGTAACGGTGCCTCTAATGATTTATTCGTAACCGAAGGTAAAGCCTTAAGTTTTACACCTAAATACTCACTTTCAGAATATGGCACATAGGGTTTTCGTGCTGTAACAGTAATATCCAAGTTGTATTTCTCAACTAAGAGTGGATATAACGATTGGCAATGAGATTCAACCCCACCTTGTACATTGGGAATACCTCGGGTGCCTAGGACCAAAATAGATTTATTCACAAGCTCTTCTCGTCAGAATAAAGTACCTACGCATTTGCAGGTACATATGATTATCAAAATTATTTAGAAAGTAGAGACTGATATAACTTTATCAATTCACGTTTATGCACATCTAAAGAATATTTTTCTAGAAGACGAGAGCGAGCTTTAAGTCCCATATCGGTAACCAGTTCACTATTATCAGCAAGAGCCTGCATTTTACTTGCTAAATCATTAGCATCGCCCGATTTAAACAGATAACCCGTTTCACCATCAAGGATCTGTTCTGGAATACCACCGATATTGGCTCCGATAACTGGTTTACCATAGCTCATAGCTTCTAGAACTGACATTGAACAATTTTCATTCCATTCAGAAGGAACAATAACTGCTTTAGCATTCTTGATAATATTAGTTAAAGTTTCACCAGTCTGAAAACCTAATAATTCTACATTATCAAAATTGTCTTTAAGATAATCAAACATCGGCCCAGTACCTAATACCTTAAGAGGGGTATCACCTGTTAGCTTTTTATGGGCTTCAGCTAAAGTTACAACGCCTTTTTCCTGAGTTAAACGCCCACAGAATAAGAAGTATCCACCATCTTCTCCAACTTCAGTAGCCGAAGCATCAATACCATTAACAATCACTTCCACATTCGCAGATGGAATTTGGCGCAAGATCATCGATTTCATAAAATCACATGGCGCGATAAACGCATCTAGAGCTTCATAGCTTTTCATCACTCGATGATACAAAGCTTCAAGAGAAAGAAGAATACTGCGAGGCCAAGAACCATCCTGCCATTGATATTTAAATAGATTAATATTACTACCAGAAATCCAATCTAAATCAATACTCTCACCTGCTGCTAACATGCTGTAATTAGGGCATACAGATTTATAGTCATGAGCAGTTAATACCGTTTTACAGCCATGCTTTTGAGCAACTTTGATTACCGATGGGGTAATTTGATGATAGATATTATGAAAGTGCACAATATCAGGCTTTTCTGCTTTAATAAGTTTCTCAAATTGTTCACAAGCATCTTTATTATGTACAAAATTAATAGCGACTTTTAAGCTATCAAAAATAGAGTGCTTGCCATGATAATCAACATTTTCAACAAAATACTCAGATTGTTCTGATGGAATATTTTTCTCATGCTTCATCGAAAAATCAATGACTTGGAACCCTGCTTCTTGTACCATTTCTCGCTCTTGGAAAAATACAGTTTCTGCACCACCATGCGGGAAGAAGAATTTATTAACAAATAAGACTTTCATGAACTACCAACTTTTAAATTATATAATTAATGACAATACCAATTTCAAATGCTAATTATTGGTAAGAACAATTATTGATTCTAATTACTTTCGCAGGATTTCCTACTGCAACTGAATTTTCAGCTATATCCTTAACTACAACAGCCCCTGCCCCTATTACTGCGTTGTCATCTATAGTTATATCACCAATAACAATAACTCCGGGACTTAATTCAACATTATTACCAATGACTGGAGATTTATAACATTCATTTTTAATATCATATTTACTTCCAATGGTAACATTATGCTTAATAATAGCGTTATCCCCGATAATAGAGTCTGAATTAATAACAATATTCTGAGGGTGATATAAAACCAACCCAAATCCAATTTTAGTTCTAGCTGGAATATCAAGACCACAGAAGAATTTAAATAGTTTTAAAATTAAAATATTCACTACAAATATTTTACCTACGAATCCTTTTGAATAAAATAGTGAAGCTAATCGAAAGTTAAGTATAAATAACTTTGCAGTAAGTCCAGAATTAATAGCAAGTTCTGCTTTTAATTTATTCAGCATGATAAACCTCACTTTTTATTAACGTTATTTTCCTGATAATTAGCATCGCACCTAATACAAAGAAAAACTGAAATTGAAATACAGGTATAAGAGCCAACAGAGGCGAATATGGTAATGTTATTAAACCAGATATTATAAAAGCAATAAATGCTGGTTGATATGATAAAAGCTCTATATCCGCTGTTGACAAGTTATGTTTAGAAAATGTAGGTATAGGATTCGATTTTATAATAATAATCATAATAATCGATAACAGAACTACTGTACCAATTAGACCGATTTCCCATAGAAAAATAGCTAATGCTGTAGAGCCAAGACTTAACTCGAATAACATAGCTATATAGCCCGGATTTGATCCCCCGGCATTAGAACTATTTAATCCATAGCCAAAAAGTTGATTCCCGAAGCCATGGATATCTGAATGCTGAAACCAAAAAGCAAGAGCTGTTACACGTCCTAGTTCATCTAAACTTCCATCAATTCCATCAATAATAATATTGGGATCAAAAATATACCCTATGTTTTCAAGGAAAATATCGATAATACCCTTTGATTGGGATTGAGCTCCACCGGAAAAACTCAGTGACAATATAGTAATTACCAACATAAGCAATAACACTATACCTAGCATTGATAATAAAATCGCCTTAAAATCAATAGCTTTAATTTCTTTTATATAGCTTGGCTTTACATACACATATAATAAAAAGAAAGGTGCAAGCAAGGTTACAAATTTAATCTCTGCAACAATACATATACCAAATCCAATAGCGAAATGGAGCAATAATGATGATAGCTTAGCAACACCATGCTTATACTCAGATAGTTTCATCATCATGATAAGCAAGGTAAATAGACCCATAGCAGCACCATTTCCCCCACCAACCATGCTACCGCCAAAACTACCAACAACAGAATCCCAAGAGTCCATTTCACCCATTGATGCAGCACGAGCAGGTACTACAATAAGTACCTGATAAATGACTAGAGGTATCTGTGCATAAAAAATCCAATACATCATCTTACAAATACGATGTAACTGAGACTCACGACAAAATCCAAGTAATAAACAAGGTAATAATAGAAAAATACCTAAACCATTCTTTATACCAATTATGGTTGTTTTAACCCCCTCTTGGATTAAAGAGCTCGTTACGGCTAAGATGATAAAACCTATGAATAAAACTAAGACGATAACTTCAACTTGATCTAAAGGCTCAAAGTTATATCGAGTCTGTAATGGTACTAAAGCTACCATTAGCATAGTCATCAAAAACGGAAGCCATAGAAATGCGTCAACACCAGTGAAATATTGAGCAGTACCACTGAAAACAAGTGTTATAAACACATATATTTGAAAGAATAGTCCAGTATTCATTTATTAAATGCCTTCATCTCGTAGACTTATTGCATGCTTATTAATATTTATATAAATCATGAAATAACGAATAGCAGTTAACATTGTGAATGCTAATAATGATACAACATAGCTTTTATACACAAATGGTATAACAATAAAAGCAAGTATCACTATTGCTAATTGCTCACACTGAATTCTTAAAAAGTAATTTGGCGTACCAAAAATCAACTCAATCACCGTCATAGGAACAAATGCTAACATAGCAAAAACATAAGGTAGCATTAAACGTGATGTCTCGACTGATTGTACCCATTGCTCTCCAAGAACATGCTCTGTTAACCAAGGATAAACAAAATAAATACCAGCTACAGTAATGATTGCAATTGCGATCAAAAATAGCCTTACTTGCTTGAATTCACTAAAATTGAATGTCTTGTTACGGAAATCTTCAGACCACTTAGAAAAAGTATAGTTACGAACAGATTGCCCTAATATCAGCACAGGTGATAAACAAAAACGGTTTACAACAGCAAAATATCCTGCCACTAATGGACTAAACCAATAGTTAATTAATACCGTAGGTAATTGTAGGCTGGCATTCGCAACTACTTCAGCTGTTCCGACTCGAGACAAATGATTCCAATGAGTGACTAAAAACCTAAATTGCGTACTAGGAAAAAAGTCATTTAATGAAAAATCATTTTTATCTAATGATACATAAAGCCAATAACAAATTAAGCCTAAATGAACCGATGCCCATATATAATAAAAGTACTCAATTTTCCAAGAAATCAGTAATGATAAAAAGACTATTGAAGTAACAGATATCCGCTGAATAGCTAATTTATGAAATATTTTATTCCTTAAGAATATATACTCAGAAATAATCATCATAGAATAACTAGCCGTTAATACGTAGAGTACAAAAAGCGGCAAGTCAAAAAAGTAACTAATTACATAGATATATACTGCACTGATCCCCCATGACTGAATCATGCAAAAAACGACAGTTTTACCAATATCAAATTGATCTACTTTCGGTATAAGAATATGAGAACCATAAAGTGCAATCTGAGCTCCAATCAATACAATACTATAAGTAAGAGCATAGTTACCAACTGCTGGCATACCAAATCGATATGACATAAATAAGATGGTAACGGCACCTATCAACTGAGATATTACTGACGCACCACCGATTGTTGATGCCCCTTTAATTAAACTCATAGGATTATATCCTTTATTTTATTGTCATTTATGTTCTCATTTGATTCTAATTGATTTTCTTTAACTTTATTAAGAACACATCCTGCCATTAAAATATTATTATTAATCAACTCATTAATAGCAGAAACACAAACATTTGCACTATTAAAATTAGATTGGGTAACAAAAATCATTTTATCTACAAATTGGCCAATTAAGACTGCGTCCTGAGAATTTAGCGTCGATGGCGTATCAATGATAACGTAATCATATTGTAGTTTTACCTCATCAATGATACTTGTAAGTCGCTTATCTGTTAACGTTACTAATGGAGATCGGGATAAATCAGAGCCAACTGTTAATATATCAATATTAGCTCGTTTTTTTATTACTGTATTGATTGATTCACGACCATACAAAACATCAATTAGACCTTTATCATCAGTATAGCCTAGTGATTTTGTTAAGGTTGATGAACGAAGATCCATATCAATCAATAATACTTTAAGATCAACCATTAGAGCTTTAGCTATTAGTGTAGCAACAACAGACTTTCCTTCATGACTAGTTGCTGATGTAATACCAAATACTCTGTCAGTAGAATTATTTAACAATAACTTACTACGGATACCAAATGAAGCTTCATCTAATGTTTTAAAATCATTACTATTTTCAAGTATTCCATTAGGTAAGAATTGATCTTTATAACAACGGATTTCACCTAAAGCTTCCAAGCCCAAACGTCGTTTTATCTCACTTAACGTCATTACTTTGTTATTTAATGCTGCCATAACAAGAATAAATATCGTTGATAATAAGAACGACATAATAGCCACCAAAACAATTAATAATTTCTTATTCGGTTTAGATGGTTTGGTTGGTACGGTAGCTGGATCAATAAGCTTTGCAGATGGCTCAGAAAACTGACTGCTCACCTGAGTTTCATTTTGTCGTTTCAATAACTGATTATATAATGTACGAGTCTGATTTATATCATCCATCATATTATCATATCGAGTTTTTTTCTCGCCTAACAATTGAAATGCATTAGCTTGTTTATTAACTTCCGATTGTAGTTTATTTTCTCTAATAACAGCCGCTTGATATTGCTCTTTTATGCCTGCGGTTATTTCACCAACAACTTTATTAGCTTGATTTTGTAATGTATTTAACTGCGAGCGAGCCTGAATAACTTTTACATATTTTGGCCCATAACGATCTTCTAAATCAGAAAGCAGTGACTTCTGCTCAATAATCATCTGACGCAAAGTTTCCATTTGAGGATGGCGAGAGATATCAGGAATACCAACTAATCCAGACAGACCTCTTTTTTTATTATCCATCACTGTATGGTATAAAGCTTCAATATTAACTCGTTGAGCTGTAGCTGTAGCCAAATTATCAGACAATAATGATAATTGTTCTGTTTGAAAACCATCTACCCCTCTAAAAGTAATTAAGCCTTCTTGCTTAAGGAATTCATTAAGCTTTGCTTCTTTAGCTTTTAGTTGATTATCAAGATCTGAAACTTGTTCAGCAAGCAGCACTGCAGCACTAGAACTCGCCTCATGATTGTCATTAATAGAGTACTTCGTAAATACATCAACAACTTCATTAGCAACATCAGCAGATAACTTTGGATTTAATGACTCAAATCCTACGGAAACCAATTGTGTTTTCCGTATTGGAGCTATTGATAAATACTTAGCTAAATACTGTAAACTGCGAGCTTTTTGTTTTTCAAGAGTATCATCTTCAATAGAGTCATTCCCGACAAATTCCGATAATTTATAAAGCTGTAAATTATTAACTACCTGATCTAGAACTCGATGAGATTTCATTAACTGATATTGTGTCTCATAATATTCTTTACGAGTTGAATCAAAATCAGTAACTTTAGTAAATGTGGTTGGATTAGTAAGCTCAGCCTTTAATAGAACAGTTGCATATGATTCATATTTAGGTGAGATATTCATAATTAGAGGAATTGACGCACCAGTCATTGCAGCAGTGAAGAGAACAATCTTCCACCAATTTTTTTTAGTAGATTTCAATAAGCGAGAGAAATCGATTGTGCTTTCTAGCTTACTGCCATTTTCTACAAATAATGAAGACATTTAAATCACCCTAAATTAGAAAAAGCTTTGATCAATAATGATCGTATCACCAGGAAATACTGTTTGTGTTGACAGTGCATCTTCGATTAGCTGTCCATTGGTTCTACGAATTGCAACATCATCTCGATCTGCCCTATCTGTAAATCCACCTGCGATAGCAATCGCCTGCTCTAAAGTCAATCCAGGTCGATATTCATATCCGCCAGGAGTCTTTACTTCACCAGAGACATAGAAATCACGGAAGCTAAGCATTCGAACGGTAACCATAGGATTTTTAAGATAACCATCTTTTAGTTTGTTTTGGATGTCATTAGCAACTTGTTCCGGTGTTTTTCCAGCAAGCTGCAACTGCCCGATAAGAGGATATGAAATTATTCCACTATTATTAATCATTAGTTTTATGGATAAATTAGGCTCATTAAAGACTAGAATTTCAATCTGATCTCCAGCTCCTAGCACATAAGATCCATCAACTGGTTTTGGTTCAGCAGATACGTTACTAACAAATAAACTGATTAAAATTGCCCAAAGAATTGCTACTATTCTATTCATATTAAATCGCCACTTTAATGGATAAGCTAAATTGATTTTTTTCATAACCCAAATCTCTTTCATACAGCAGCGGTATAGAACCATTGTCAATATATAACGGGTCTGTATTTAATGTTGAATCAAATAATGCATATCTATAAGCAAAAGTAAATTCAACCTTAGGTCTGAATAAATATTTTATATTTAGATCAACATAATCATGTCTATCATCTCTATCTCGAATATGATACTTGTCATTTACGCTTAGATAAGATAATTCACTTGTAATGTTATGCAAAAATTGATGCTGCCACGTTATGCTATTCTCATAAGACTGAACAAAGTCTCCTGTATTATCTGGATCTTTAACTTCGCTGAGACTTTTAATAAAAATAGCTGAATGCTCAACGGGTTGATATCTGTAAATCACATTCCAATTAAAAGATGAAAAGTCTAGCTCTGCCATTTTTTTATTAACAGTCAATATTGTTGCAGAGATTCTTGATTTACCAGTAAATTGATTAATAAAAGAAAAGGCACCGATATATTCTTCAGTATCCCTAAGGTCATTCCTATAATCATCTTTTTTATACATTAATATATAATCAAAACGCGTTCGGAGACTGTATTGATGTCTAAATGTAATAGAAGCATCAGTCTCTGTTACATTTTCATCTCTCAAATACTCTGAAAATATATTGTTATAGCTATCTAAAACATCGTAACGTAAACGATTTTGAGACATTTCGAAATCAATATTACCTCTAGCACCCTTAGCCCCATAGGTATATTTAAAACCAAATTTACGGTTTGTTTTTTCAATAGGCTTTGTTATTTGAAAATAATCAAAAGATGCAACGCTATCCAAAGGGGCTTGATCTTTAAAAGAGAAACCATCGGTTACCCCTGTACCTAAAGCTTCATGCCCTAAGCCATAGTTTGCTGTTAATTCTAGATGATGACGCAAACCCAGCTCCCATTTAAAGAGACCGTTAAAGTTATGGTCGCTATAGCTCTGGTCGCTACTTCCTTGATAACTAGTCACATCATTCGTATATTTACGATAGTCTCCAGTATAATCAAGCCAAAAATCCTTAGTGTAACGATGACCTGTTATAGAGAACGCAGGCTTAATCGCATAGTAATTTGAACCAACAATATGATCACTGTTTTGATTAAATACATTGTCATCATAGCCATAATCACTCGATACTGATGAGGAAAACTCAAGCCCTAACAAGGGATCTATATGCTTAGATTCTTGAAAAGTAATGTTTGCACTTGCATTGATTGCGTAAGTCGCACTAAGACAACTTAATAATAACAAGTGAATTTTATCGCTCTTAAACCGAAGCATAATTATTGTCTGACACCCTCTCTGATAAACAGCGTTTGACCTACGACCATATAGCATAACAAAGCCACTAATATTGATGATTATAATGAAAACATCACACCACACTGTCAATTTTTTGTCACGATATGCATTTCATAGATTTACTTTTACTTCATGCTATTGATTTTAAATAATAATTTAAGAACAAATTAAGCCTTTAAAACTAATAATAAATCGATCAGTAATTATCAAACAGCTATCATATTCAATATCCGAATAAATAAAGATCGAAGCATTCATGAATTTATATACAAACAACTATCATTGTTAGCACAAATAAAATATCAGTCATAAATATCTGTTCAAAATCATCTAGTAGCTCTAAATTTTCAATCGTTGCCTATTTGTCTCCAGGTAACTTCAACAATAAGAACAAGTTGAGAAAGACTTCCAATCGTTTCCCTAAAGCCGACACCTTGACGTTACTTAAGCATATTGTTGAAATAATAAATTCTATTGAAAAAAAAGCCGATGCTCTCAACAAGCATCGGCTTTAAAAAATAACGTCTAAACGCAGTGATTAGTTCGTTAGATCATCAAAGAACTTCTTCACACCGTTAAAGAAACCTTCTGATTTTGGCTTGTGCTTACTTGCCGCTTTACCATCAAATGTTTCTTCTAACTCTTTCAGTAATTCTTTCTGACGAGAGCTTAAGTTTACAGGCGTTTCAACAACCAGTTTACAGATAAGATCGCCCATAGCACCGCCGCGAACAGACTTCACGCCTTTACCACGCATACGGAACATACGGCCAGTTTGCGTTTCAGAAGGTACTTTTAGATTAACACGACCATCTAGCGTTGGAACTTCAACTTCACCACCCAGAGCAGCCATTGTAAAGCTTACTGGTACTTCGCAGTATAAGTTGCTGCCATCACGTTCGAAAATATGGTGAGGTAATACATGAACCTGTACATATAGATCACCTGCTGGTGCGCCCATTTCTCCAGCTTCACCTTCGCCAGCAAGACGAATGCGATCACCGGTATCCACACCTGCAGGAATTTTAACTGATAAGGTCTTTGTCTCTTCAACTCGGCCTTCGCCATGACACTTACCGCAAGGATCGGTGATGATCTTACCGCGGCCATGACAGTGAGGACAGGTTTGTTGAACAGCAAAGAAGCCTTGACGCATCTGAACTTGGCCAACACCATGACAAGTTGAACACGTTGACGCTGTAGAGCCCTCTTTAGCACCTGAGCCATGACAAGTATCACACGCAACTAAAGTAGGAACTTTGATTTCTTTTGAACAACCACGAACGGCTTCTTCCAAGCTCAGTTCTAGGTTATAACGCAGATCTGCACCACGTTGAGCACGTTGCTGTTGACGACGACCGCCACCACCAAAGATATCGCCGAATACATCACCGAAGATATCACTGAAGTCAGCACCGCCGCCACCGAAGCCACCGCCACCCATACCACCTTGTTCAAAAGCAGCATGGCCGTATTGATCATAAGCAGCACGTTTTTGGCTATCGGTTAGAATTTCATAAGCGCTTTTAACTTCTTTGAACTTCTCAGCAGCTTGCTCGTCACCCTGATTACGGTCAGGGTGAAACTTCATTGCTAGACGTTTATACGCTTTCTTAATATCACGCTCGCTGGCATCACGCGCAACACCAAGCACTTCATACAAATCACGTTTAGACATAATTTTTAGGTCACCTGTTATATAGATACGGGCGTAAGAGTAAACCCCAACGCCCGTATCGCCATAAGACTATGAATTAATTATTAATTACAAATCTTATTTTTTGTCGTCTTTAACTTCTTCAAACTCAGCATCAACAACGTTATCGTCTTGCTGTTGAGCTTGTTGCTCGCCTGCGCCAGCTTGCTGTGCTTGAGCTTGCTGCTGAGCGATTTCCATTAGTTTTTGAGACGCTGCGATCAGTGCTTGAACTTTCGCATCAATCGCTTCTTTATCTTCGCCTTTACGCGCTTCTTCTAGTTCAGAAACAGCAGCTTCGATTTTCGCTTTCTCATCAGCAGGAAGAGCATCACCTGCTTCTTCGATTTGCTTACGAGTACCGTGAACTAGTTGGTCAGCTTGGTTGCGAGCCGCTACAAGATCTTCGAACTTCTTGTCCGCTTCTTTGTTTGCTTCCGCTTCCTGAACCATTTTCTCGATTTCTTCGTCGCTTAGACCACCAGACGCTTGGATAGTGATCTTCTGCTCTTTACCTGTGTTCTTGTCTTTTGCAGAAACGTTTAGGATACCATCTGCATCAAGGTCGAAAGTTACTTCGATTTGAGGCATACCGCGAGGTGCAGCTTGGATACCTTCTAGGTTGAACTGACCAAGAGACTTGTTGTAGCCTGCTTGCTTACGCTCACCCTGTAGTACGTGGATAGTTACCGCGTTTTGGTTGTCTTCTGCAGTTGAGAATACTTGACTAGCCTTAGTTGGGATAGTTGTGTTCTTCTCGATTAGCTTAGTCATTACGCCACCCATGGTTTCGATACCAAGAGATAGTGGAGTAACGTCTAGAAGTAGAACGTCTTTCACGTCACCAGCAAGAACACCACCCTGAATCGCAGCACCAACAGCAACTGCTTCATCTGGGTTAACGTCTTTACGAGCTTCTTTACCAAAGAATTCAGCAACTTTAGCTTGAACTAGAGGCATACGAGTCTGGCCACCAACTAGGATAACATCATTGATATCACCTACAGATAGGTCAGCATCAGCTAGAGCAACTTTTAGCGGCTCAAGAGAACGTTGCACTAGATCTTCAACTAGAGACTCAAGTTTTGCACGAGTCACTTTGATGTTCATGTGCTTAGGACCAGTCGCATCAGCTGTGATGTATGGTAGGTTTACATCAGTTTGCTGTGCAGAAGATAGCTCGATCTTCGCTTTTTCGGCTGCTTCTTTTAGACGCTGCATTGCTAGCGGATCGTTCTTAAGGTCGATACCTTGCTCTTTCTTAAACTCGTCTACTAAGTAGTTGATCATACGAGTATCGAAATCTTCACCACCTAAGTGAGTATCACCGTTAGTTGCTAGAACTTCGAAAGTTTTCTCGCCTTCAACTTCATCAATTTCGATGATTGAGATATCGAATGTACCACCACCAAGGTCGTAAACTGCGATAGTGCGGTCGCCGCCTTTCTTATCAAGACCGTAAGCAAGTGCTGCTGCTGTTGGTTCGTTGATGATACGTTTAACATCTAGACCTGCGATACGGCCAGCATCTTTAGTTGCTTGACGCTGAGCATCGTTGAAGTATGCAGGAACTGTGATAACTGCACCAGTTACTTCCTCACCAAGGAAATCTTCTGCAGTTTTCTTCATTTTCTTAAGAACTTCAGCAGATACCTGAGGAGCAGCCATTTTCTGACCTTTCGCTTCTACCCATGCATCGCCGTTGTCAGCCTTAACAATTTTGTAAGGCATGATTGAAATATCACGCTGTACTTCTTCGTCTTCAAAACGACGACCGATTAGACGTTTAATCGCGAACAGTGTGTTTTCAGGGTTTGTTACCGCCTGACGCTTAGCAGGCTGACCTACTAGAATCTCACCATCTTGAGCGTAAGCGATTACAGATGCTGTTGTGCGCTCGCCTTCAGCATTTTCAATTACACGTGGTTTGTCACCATCAAGTACTGCTACACAAGAGTTAGTTGTACCCAAGTCAATACCAATGATTTTACCCATCAGGCTCTCTCCGAATTCGTTAGTTTCTAGCGTGCTTCTCACCATATTATGAAAAGCAGCGTTGAGGGGAACTTCCCCTGACAATCATTTAATGTCGTATGACTACTAAATAAGGTCGGCAAATTGCTTTTCAAGGGAGAATTCAAAAAAAATTTCAAAATAATTAAAAAAACCCACCGAAGCGGGCTTTTTTAGTCACTTAAATGAATAACACTTAAGCTTGAGTATCAATATTACCTGCAGGCGCTTTTGATACCATAACCATAGCTGGACGAATCACACGACCGTTTAGCTCGTAGCCTTTCTGCATAACAAACATAACAGAGTTAGGCGCATGGTCTGCACTTTCTTGGATAGACATCGCTTGGTGGAACTCAGGATTGAATGCTTCACCCATTGGGTTGATCTGAGTTAGACCAAACTTAGCCACTGTGTCTGTCATTGTTTTCAGTGTTAGTTCAACACCTTCTAGCATTGGCTTAATCGCTTCATCTGACTTATCTGCCATTTCGATAGCACGCTCTAGGTTATCGATAACAGGCAGTAGCTCTTCAGAAAACTTGTTCAATGCAAACTTACGTGCTTTATCAATTTCTTGTTCTGCACGGCGACGAACGTTTTCACCTTCAGCCATTGCACGTAGTGCTGAGTCTTTTGCTTCATTTGCTTTTGCTTCTGATGCAAGTAGTGCCGCTTCTAGCTCTGCAATACGTGCTTCATATAATTCTTCTGCAGTCATTTCTACAGCTTCTTGCTCAGCAGATTCAGTTTCCACAGTCTCAACATTGTCTTGTTGTAGCTGCTCGTCCTGTACTTTTTTCTCTTCGTTATTCATGCTTACGCTTCTCCGCCAAGATAAATTAAGTTCGTTTACTGTGAGTGGTGCCCAGAAAAAAGCATCACAAAAATTACAGTCTTGTGCCATATTATGGGGACGATCTTTTATGATTCAACCTTATATTCTTAAGTTACTTGAAGATATAAAACACAAAATAGGACAAGTTTTCAGTTGTAGCGCTATACTGGCGTTACTTTCGTCTGTCGGATCAATGACATGAAGCGTATTTTTGACACCATCGCCCTTATTGGCAAGCCTCGCAATCCAGAGGCATTACAAACTCATCTTAACCTCTATAGCTGGCTCACCGAGCAAGGTTACAATGTGTTGGTCGATCAGAGGTTAACCGGTGATTTAGACATTCCGGCCGATTGCTTTTGCGATCTGCTCACCATCGGCGATCTGGCTAATCTAGCGATCGTTATTGGTGGTGATGGCAATATGCTAGGGGCTGCTAGAGTGTTATCGCGCTTTGATATCTCGGTCATTGGTGTTAATCGTGGCAATTTGGGATTTTTAACCGATCTCGACCCTGATGAATTCCAACAACAATTGGGCGCAGTATTAGCCGGTGAATTTGTTACTGAACATCGCTTCTTACTGGAGGCTGAAGTTCATCGCCACGGCCAAATTAAAAGTCGCAATGCCGCGCTAAATGAAGCGGTTCTGCACCCAGATAAAATTGCGCACATGATTGAGTTTGAGGTTTACATCGATGAGCGATTTGCGTTTTCTCAGCGTTCAGATGGCTTAATTATCGCAACCCCAACGGGATCAACGGCTTATTCGCTATCTGGTGGTGGGCCAATTTTATCACCGAGCCTCAATGCGATTACCTTAGTGCCGATGTTCCCTCATACCCTTTCGTGCCGACCAATTGTTGTCGATGGTAATCATCGTATTAAATTGATGGTTTCACCTGAAAATGGCAGCACATTAGAAGTCAGTTGTGATGGTCAGGTATCTCTTCCAGTTAGCCCAGGTGATGAGATTCATATCTACCAAAGCCCAGAACAGTTGCAGCTCATTCATCCAAAAAGCTACAGCTATTACAATGTTCTGCGCAGTAAATTAGGATGGTCTAGCAAGTTATTTTGATTAAATAGCTAACAGCCAGATGAAAAGCCAACCAATGTGTTGGCTTTTTTTATGTCATTTTTTTGTCTTGATATCAGAAACTTATTCAAAATCAAAAAATATCACTAAAAATAGAGAACAGGACTTTACTGGGTATAATTACAGTATATACTGTATGGAAAAACAGGTGTTGATTTAAACAGGTGAACACAAATGCTCTCGCACATGACAATCTCAAACTTCGCTATTGTCAAAACCCTCGAATTTGAACTGAAATCAGGAATGACCACCATTACCGGTGAAACAGGTGCAGGTAAATCGATCGCTATCGATGCACTCGGTTTATGTTTAGGCGACCGTGCTGAAGCCTCTATGGTTCGTCCTAATGAAGATAAAGCCGATATCTCTGCGACATTCTCATTAAATAATAATCAGTCTGCTCGTCGCTGGTTAGAAGATAATGAGCTTATTGATGGCGAAGAGTGTATCTTGCGCCGAGTGATCACCAAAGAAGGTCGTTCTCGCGGTTTTATCAATGGCAGCCCTGTTCCTGTCTCGATGCAAAAATCGCTCGGGCAACTGCTTATTAATATTCACGGCCAGCATGCCCATCAGCAACTAATGCGCCCTGAATACCAACAACAGATGCTTGATCAATATGCAGGTCATCATCTATTAATGGAACACACTCGTGAAGCGTATCAACGTTGGCGTCAAGCTCATAACGAATTAAAGCGTCTAACTCAGAGCCGTGAAGAAAACGAAGCTCAAAAGCAGTTGATCCAGTATCAAGTCAAAGAGTTAGACGAGCTGAGTTTAGGTGAAGATGAATTTGATGAGATCGAAGAAGAGCACAAACGCTTATCAAACAGCGGAGAGCTTGCAGTATCGAGTCAAACTGCTCTATCTATGCTTTATGACAATGATGACGGTAATGCGCTACAAATGCTGCAAATGGCCAGTCAGCAAGTGTGCAATCTAGGTGAATTTGATAGCAGTTTAAGTGCGATCCCTCAAATGCTGGAAGATGCCATCATTCAAGTTCAAGAAGCGAGCCAAGAGCTACGCTGCTATCTTGATAACTTAGATATGGATCCGCACCGCCTAATCTATTTAGAAGAGCGTCTAGCTAAGATCATGTCATTAGCGCGCAAACACTACGTGATGCCAAATGAGTTGTACCAGAAACATCAAGATCTTCTTAAAGAGCTAGAAAATCTCGATTGCAGTGACGAACGTTTAGATGAAATGGCGCAAAACGTAGAATTATTGCGTCAAGAATGTTTAGCCGCAGCAGAAAAACTCAGTAAGAGTCGTGAACGCTATGCGAAAGAGCTAAGTTGTAAGATATCAGAAAGCATGCACCAACTGAGTATGGAAAACGGTCAATTCTGTATTGATATCCAAGCCGATCCAGAACGCATGTTAAGTCCATTAGGGTTTGATAATATTACCTTTTTGGTTTCAACAAACCCAGGGCAACCCTTACAACCATTAGGTAAAGTAGCATCGGGTGGTGAACTGTCCCGTATCTCGCTTGCCATTCAGGTGATTACCGCACAAAAAGTGGAAACACCAAGCCTTATTTTCGATGAAGTTGATGTGGGTATCAGTGGCCCAACAGCGGCCATCGTGGGCAAAATGCTACGCAAACTAGGTGAATCAACACAAGTTATGTGTGTTACGCACTTACCGCAAGTTGCCGGCTGTGGCCATCAGCAGATGTTTGTTGCAAAGAAAAGCTCTGAAGGTCAAACAGAGACAAACATGCGTCCATTAACCGTTGATGAGCGTGTTGCAGAACTGGCGCGTCTATTAGGTGGCAGTGAAATTACTGAACGCACCTTAGCCAATGCCAAAGAGCTGCTGGTTGCCGCTTAATGTAACTACTTAGCTAGACAATAATTTTTACTTCTTCCCTCACAATCACGCTCAAAATTCGGAAAAGTGGTCGTGAGGTGAAGAAGTTTTCCTATCCCTTTGCGGCGAAGTCAAATAAACTTAGCCTTTGATGCAACTATTCACCTTGTGATTGGTCGAATATCAAACTTCAAACACTTTTTTATTCACCGCTTTTTACTTCTGCCTTTACCTTGTTTATCATCGCAGCAGTTAAAACTAAAAAGCCAGGATGCTATGAATTGGAAAAACGTTGTCGCGTTAACCTTAGCGTTAAGCGTACTAAGTGGCTGTTCAGTCCTAAACCGTTTGGTTTACCAAATTACTATTGATCAGGGTAACTACGTAGAACAGAAAAACGTTGATGCTCTTCGTATGGGTATGACGCAAGAACAAGTTCAATATGTACTTGGAACCCCAATGCTAGTTGATCCTAGCTATCCAAAGACATGGAACTACATTTTCTACGTCAAACCGGGCCACGAAAAACCTGAACAAAAAAATCTATTCCTAAACTTTGATGATCAGGGTCGCTTAGTCAGCATGTCGGGAGACTTTAAACAAGGTCCTAACTTCACGACACCAATGAACTAAATAAAATTTGGTTCGAGTTAACTAAGCTCAATAGCCAAACAACAAAAAGCTCGCCTAACATAACATTAGGCGAGCTTTTTTATTGAAATCGACCACGAGCTCAAACTAAGCTTTTGCTTGCTCTAAACGCTTACGGCGGATTTCACGAGGATCTGCTGTGATGGGACGGTAAATCTCAATTCGATCGCCATCATAAACCGTAGAATCTAACCGCACATTACGGCTATAAACACCTACTTTATTCTTTTTCAAATCGATATCTGGGTACTGAGTTAAAATACCCGATTGCTCGATAATCTCCTGAACTGGGGTATTCGGTTGGACCGCCAATTTCAGTACTTTTTGCTCTTGAGGTAGCGCATACACCACCTCAACATGAATTAATCTTTCTTCAGAAGCCATAAATTTCTTTTGCGCGAGAGGTAAACGCACCCATCATATTATTGGTTAAATCGCGGAAAACTTTACCAAATGCGGCGTCCATCAAACCATTGGCAAACTCAAAATCGAGATTCAGTTCCACCTTACATGCAGAAGCATCCAGCTCGGTAAACGTCCAGCCACCAACTAACTTTTTAAAGGGGCCATCAACCAGCTGCATCTCGATAGCTCTTGCCTCAACCAACTGGTTTCGAGTGACAAACGTCTTCCTAATGCCTGCTTTAGATACATCTACCGCAGCCATCATATATTGCTCAGAGCTTTCAATGATCTTGGTTCCTGCACACCCAGGTAAAAACGCAGGATACGAGGCAACATCATTTACCAGTTCAAACATTTGCTGAGCACTAAAAGGAACCAGTGCAGAGCGACTAATTTGCGGCATAGCTTCTCCTTTATAGAAATCTTTCTCACCTATCAAGAACTTAACGCTGGTAAATCAAGCACTAGGATATGTGATAGAGCAATGATACCATTATCTGGCAATCAGCGAAAATAAAGCACAATAATGCGTGCTGATTGAATTCGACCAAACACATCGATGTTTTGGGACTGCAACAGAGACTTAAGAGGTCAACATGGCTAAAAAACCAAATAAAAAGCCAGGTAGTAATACCATCGCTAAAAATAAATCGGCTCGTTTTGAATTTGCGATTACTGACGAATACGAAGCGGGTATTTCACTTCAAGGTTGGGAAGTAAAAGCGATTCGTGACGGTAAAGTAAACATGACAGAGAGTTACGTTTATCTGCGTAACGGTGAAGTGTTTATTTCTGGCCTAACCATCACCCCACTGCAAGCTGCATCAACGCACGTAGTTGCCGATCCTACACGTATCCGTAAACTGCTGTTAAACCGCCGTGAAATCGACAAGCTAACAGGCGCAGTAAACCGTGATGGTGAAACAATTGTAGCGCTGAATATGTACTGGAAAGCCTCATTTGTTAAAGTGAAAATCGGTACTGCTCGTGGTAAAAAACTTCATGATAAGCGTGCCGATACTAAAGCGCGTGACTGGCAGCGTGATAAGGCTCGTATCATGAAAGGTAGCCTACGTTAAGTTCGCGTTAATTAACGTCTATTTTCGAAAATTAAGTGGTGGATAATCATCCAAACAGGAGGTGGCGTAGCATTAAGTTGTTGACGCTACCGAATTATCTGCTACCATCGAAAACATATTCAGGGGCTGATTTAGGATTCGACAGGATCACGACGGCTCGTGGAGCATGCCGAGGTGCGGTTGGCCTCGTAAAAAAGCCGCAAAAAAATAGTCGCAAACGACGAAAACTACGCACTAGCAGCTTAATAACCTGCTCAGAGCCTGCTATCCCTAGCTTCAGCTTGTAAGACGGGGAATCAATAGCAGTCAAACCCAAACAAGATAGCGAGGGAATCTTTGACTAGAGAGATGAACCGCGAAATAGAATTCTGGTATGTCTTTGCATGGCGTGTCTGTCCGCAGTGTACTGACGAGATTAAAGACTGACTAAGCATGTAGCGCCATTAGTTAGACTGGTTTTGGACGCGGGTTCAACTCCCGCCAGCTCCACCAAACGTTTGGGAAGGCCGCAAGTTCAATAGGACTTGCGGCCTTTTTGTATCTATCGTTTCCATTAGCATCTACATCTGTTGGTATTTCACTAGATACCACTACTCCTCAGCTTCTTGCGCAGACCTCTCATATCCTCAGTAAGGGATAAACCCTTTTTCATCCCTTAGTGGGGATAATATAGACTTTATCCTCTTGTGGGGATATACTTTTACCTATCCTCACTAAGGGATAATTAAATATCTTGAAGGTGCACCTTAATTCTATAGAGAACTGGAACAAATGATATATAGTCCAAAACAATTAGCAGATATGATGCTACTGATACGTCAGAAGAATGGATGGACACAGTCAGAACTAGCCAAAAAAGTCGGCATCAAGCAAGCTACAATCTCGAACTTCGAAAACAACCCTAACAAAACAACACTTTCTACCTTCTTTAAGCTTGTCCAGGCAATGGATCTAACATTGAGTATCCAAGAGAAATCACAGGTAGCTTCGTTAAATGAAAATGATGATGAGAGCTGGTAATGCAGAAGCTAATCGCATACATGAATGGTGAACTTGTTGGTACTCTAGAGAAACATAAGAATGGTGCTCACACTTTTCAATATGATAAAAACTGGTTAACCAATGCGGTAACTCGACCACTATCATTGTCTTTAAAACTTCAATTACCAGCTATCACTTCCGATGCAGTTATAAACTATTTTGACAATCTCTTGCCAGACAGCCCTCAAGTCAGAGATAGAATAGTTGCAAGGTACAAGGCGTCATCCAAACAACCATTTGATCTCCTAAAAGAAATAGGAAAAGACAGTGTTGGTGCAATTGCTTTACTTCCTCCAGACCGCCCCTATAAAAAAGAGCCACTTAGCTACGAAGTCCTTGATAACAAAAAACTAGAAACTGTTCTTTCTGCATACAAGTCTGATATTCCGCTCGGAATGCTCGAAGAAGAAGAAGACTTTAGAATCTCCGTGGCAGGTGCTCAAGAGAAAACGGCTCTCCTATTTGTTGATGAGCAATGGTGTATACCGAAAGGAAACCCCCCCACCACTCACATCATCAAACTGCCAATAGGCGAAATACAACAAGCCAACGCGACCCTAGATCTCAAAGATAGCGTAGAAAACGAGTACCTTTGTATTGAGCTAGCTAGAGCTCTGGGGTTCGCAGTTCCCAACGTCAATATAATCCAAACAGACAACATTAAAGCTTTAGCTGTAGAACGCTTTGATAGGCGCTGGACAAAAGACAGAGCAGGCTTGCTACGCTTACCTCAGGAAGATATCTGCCAAGTATTTGGTATGCCATCATCCGTTAAGTACGAATCTCAAGGTGGCCCTGGCATAGCTCAGATCATGGAGTTATTAATGGGGTCAAGTAATGCTCTAGAAGATCGGTATAACTTCATGAGGTTCCAAGTATTTCAATGGCTCATTGGCGCTACAGATGGACATGCTAAAAACTTTTCTATCTATATTGATAAAGGAGGTAGCTACAGACTCACTCCATTCTACGATATTTTGTCAGCCTACCCTCTATTGGGAGGAAAAGGGCTCAATATCAGAAAGCTTAAGCTGGCGATGGGATTGAAAGCAACAAAGGGCAAGAAGTATGAAATCAGTAAAATCCTGCCTCGTCACTTTTTGGATACAGCTAAAGATGTAAACTTTAATCAAGACACGATGCAAGAGATAATTGATGAAATGAAAGATGCCTTACCGAAGGCGATGTTACAGGTAAGTGCTACATTGCCTAAAGGCTTTCCTGAGCATATCGTGAGCTCAATTTTTGAGAATACTCAGAAAATAGTTAAGAAGATTTAGCTATATCAAACCAGAATCATCAGGAAAATTAACATAAGCGGACGCGGGTTCAGTTCCTTTTTCAGTAGGAAATTGATGTAACATTCAATGTAACACTAGCTTAATTCAATAAAAGATTTTCGGTACACAGATGGATACTGCGTACTCGTTATTTTAGTTCTTTCTCTTTTGGGTCTCTCTTCAAGCTCATATAATAAATAAAAACGAAGCGTTAGGATGACCAATGAACCAAGACCTATTTAAAAGCTCAGTTGCCAAAATCAAAGTAGGTAAAAAACTGCCGGATGCTATCTACTTACATAAAGATGCTTTTTCTTCCTTACCCGATAATCTGAAGCAATTTATACCGGCTGTTGCAAAAGCTATTAAACTTGAAGATGAGCAATGGGATCTGGTTAAGTTATACAAAAAAGAGTTCCGGTTATCTTTTCTTAGTTATCCTACCTTCTATAGCGAATCTTATCCGCCACTTAAGCAAAGTGTCATCGTTGATCTTGTTAAACTAACCCACAAACGTACCGATTACTGTAAATCAGAAAACCCACCTATTTTGCATCGAAAAGAGACCATGATAACGACGGATAATCCACATTATCAGCATTTTTGTGATCTCACCGCAGAAGGAGAAAACGCAGGTCTTTATGACAATACTCGTATCATCGGATTTCAACAATCGTGGCTTAATCTTATCGAACGTCACGGTTACGAACTTATTGATGGTCGATTATTTCGTCAGTCTGTAACGGCCTTAGCACCCAATACCGACAACAAAATTGATCGCCATAAAACAGCATTGATTCGGCATGAACTCTCTTCTCCAATGAAAAACTTGGCAAAGAATGGTTACTTATCGGGCGAATATACAGTTTTTGACTACGGTTGTGGTCAAGGCGATGACTTACGTGAATTAGAAGCACACGGTATTGATGCTTTAGGCTGGGATCCTAATTTTCAGCCAGATAACGACAAAGTTAACTCAGACATCGTTAACCTTGGTTTTGTCCTCAACGTTATTGAAGATAAAGATGAGCGCTTAGAGGCTTTGCTTAGCGCATGGGAGTTAAGTAACCAACTGCTTGTTGTCTCGGTCATGTTGGCTAACGATAACTATATTGCACAATTTACTCCGTACAAAGATGGAGTTATTACCACTCGCAACACCTTTCAAAAGTATTACGCTCAATCTGAGATCAAAGCATATTTGGAGCACTCACTACAAGAAGATGTGATCACTGTTGCCCCTGGTATTTTTTATATCTTCAAGAACAAACTAGCCGAACAGCAATACTTGCAAAATCGCTATCGTCGACATCATAAATGGCAACAACTTACCTCGCCTGCACCTGTTGATACTAAAGACAAAGCCAAACTTATCATCACCCAACATCAAGAGCTCTTTAACCAATTTTGGCTAACCTGTTTAGAGCTTGGACGAATTCCAGCTAGTGATGAATTTGCAGATACAGATAAAGTCAAAACGCTAATAGGTGCTCCTAAAAAAGTGTTTAACCTACTGTTAGAGCTGTTTGATCATAAAGAATTTGAACAAGCAGAGCATAGCCGTAAAGAAGATCTTTTACTGTATTTTGCCATGGGGTTATTTGAAAAACGCAAGCCATATACTCAACAACCTGAGTCACTTAAACGAGATATCAAAGCTCTATTTGGTGACTATAAAACAGCGCTCAACCTTGCAACTGAATTACTGTTTGCTATTGCTGATACTAACCTTATTAATCAACAATGTGAAAAAGCACATCAAACGATGCCAGCAAGCCTTCTTAATAAAGATCACTCTCTTATTTTTCATAAAGATTTTATGGATGAATTGCCAATACTACTGCGAGTCTATGTTGGTGCAGGCCTGCAAATGTACGGTGAGCTTAATGATGAAATCGACCTTATCAAGATTCATATTACCTCTGGAAAGTTAACCCTTACGGCTTATGACAACTTTGAGAAGTCAGTCCCTTTCCTAGTAGAAAGAATCAAAATAAAAATGGCTGAGCAAGATATCGATTTCTTTGACTATGTAGATGAGAACAAGCGACCGCCATTGCTGAATAAACATCTTTACATGTCAGACAGGCACGAGAACTACAAAAAACAGCTGAGTTTTGATAAGCGATTAGGGAAGTTGATGGGGTTTGATTTCAAGAATGATATCTTATTATCTCGCATAATTTTCGAGCTTCAACTTCAAAAATCAAATAAACAAATAAGAAATTTTAAAATTAATAGTATGGAAAATTAAGAAATGCTCATTATAGCCTCATCATATATATGAGGCTATTAAATAGAAAAACAGTTATAAGGTATAAGGAGGAAAGCTAATACGATAAGTCCGGCGAGCTTCTTCTTTTGATAAACCAATTGCAGTTAAAACATGAGATGGCATATTAGATATTGAATTACATGCAGAACCTTGAGATATCAACCAAGGATAATCATCAGTAAAACGTCTAACCTCTTTATCATCAACAAAGGTAATATTCCATGTTGTTGATATCACGTCTCCACCACCATTTCGAATAAATTTATAATCACTTATGATTTTTTCAAATTTACTATGCTTGATATTTTTCTTTTGGGGATAGTTTTCAACCGCTGCACCCAACCCTACAATTAATGGTGTTGGCTGAGTTCCTCCACGAATACCAAGTTCTTGCCCTCCACCATGAATCAAAGGCGCAATACTAGCGTTACGAGCATTACGAATATAGAGCGCCCCAATTCCTTTAGGTCCATAAATTTTATGTCCTGACAAAGAAAGCATATCAATATCCATATCATCTACATCAATATCTAACTTGCAAAAACTTTGTGCAGCATCCGAGTGAAAAAGAATACCATATTCATAAGCAACTGAACCAATGTCGGCTATTGGCTGAATAGATCCTAACTCATTATTAACATGATGAATCGATATAAGCTTTGTATTTTTTCGTACAGCTTTTTTAACTTTATCAGGAGATATTTCACCATACTTATTTGGTGAAATATAAGTAACTTCAAAACCTATTTTCTCGAGAAAACTGCAAGTATTTAGAATACATTTATGCTCAATAGAAGAAGTAATTATGTGACACTTATCATCTAAAAATTGAAACGCGACTCCTTTTAAAGCCATATTATTAGCTTCACTTGCACCGCTAGTGAAAATAATCTCACTAGGCATCGCTCCAATTTTATCAGCAATGATCATTCTAGCTTCTTCTATAGCTTTAGCTGCTTTTTGTCCCTGAATATGAGCTGCCGATGGATTAGCAAAATTTTCACTTTGCCAAGGACTCATTGCATCAAGAACATATTGAGACACAGGTGTTGATGCTGCATAGTCGTAATAATTATTCATTGTCAATTAGATATTCTAAAGTTTGATTAAACAAAATATCAGAGCCGATATCTTTACCCACATTAGAAAAGATCCATCTACCAATATATTCTAATCCTCCATTACAATAAGCTTCGAAAATACTTATTGCTTCACGAAGGTTCTCATCCTTTAGAGTATCTAGCGATGGCTTTTTAGATAAAGCCATCAAGTAAATATATGAATCATGATTAGTAGACGCATACGTTTCTAAAATTATAGAAATCTTATTCATATTTGATTCTAATGGACGGTATAGATCCAATTGAAAACCTACCAATGCAGCAAACACCATGAAATCTTTAATTGTACTAAATACTGTTTCATCAGATGATGAATTTTTTGTCGAACAAAGCTTTTCAACAAGTGATTCATATTCAGTATTTCTGCAAACAGATAGTTTGCGCCACTCACTATAATTATCCATTTATAGAAATCTCCTCAATCGTCACTTTATCAAACTCACTTCCAAATCTAACCACAGGAAATTTTTCACCTTGCACAGATAGTTGGGTAGGGTACTGCCCTTTAAATTCATCTTCCGATAGAACTGTATGCTGAACTAAATTGTATTCTTTACCAATTTTATCTCTGATCCCTTTATCTGTATGAGTTTCAGTCCATTGAGCTTGAGAAAACATAAAAATTGACTGTTCTACCGATTCTGAAATGTAGCGAACGAGTTCACGACCATTATCAGGGCCAATAAACGCTAAAATTGAATCTGCAATAAATGGAGCTATAGTTCCAGGAGTCAGTAAATGGCTTTTGTTGTTGCTTCTATCTTTAGAAAATTCTATTAATGCAATGATAAATGAAATTGATAACATTGCTTGATATCCATTACCTACTGCAACTTTTTTTCCACTTCTATCGATTATCGTCCAAGTGAAGTGACCTAAGTTACTATTTCGTTTAGTATCATTGTTCATCTCTTTCTGTACGGTATAACCATTAAAGGCAACTCTATTAAAAAAATCCTGCATTTTTTTAAGTAAAATAGTATCAACATCTTTTTTCGAGGTAGCTATAGCTTCACTGTACAATTGAATAATTTGATCTGTT
This sequence comes from Photobacterium damselae subsp. damselae, assembly GCF_038086725.1. Taxonomy (NCBI): domain Bacteria; kingdom Pseudomonadati; phylum Pseudomonadota; class Gammaproteobacteria; order Vibrionales; family Vibrionaceae; genus Photobacterium; species Photobacterium damselae. The sequence continues at coordinate 714,543 of NZ_CP146970.1, read as the reverse complement.
GCACTTATTAATTTATTAATTCTCTCAGCCATTGGCATACAAGATGAAAGGCGCAAAATTCTTCTTTCGCACTCATCAAGTTCACATGATGTCCTTTTGATTTTACCTTCTAATATCGGTATTTCACGCTCTAACTGTTGATATTTACTATGAGCCAGATCTTTTTCTACCTCTATTTGTTTTATATCAGTAATATCAGAGTCTTTAATCTCATACGATAATTCTTGAATTTGTTTTGAAATATCTAAAATTCTATCTTGATAATCATCAATTTTAGAAAGGATATCGCTCATTTGATGTTTAGGCGAACAGATTTTTTTAAGTTCAGTCTGTAAATCAAGAGCTTTTTGCCAACGTCTCTTTAAATACGGATCAACAGCAAATTTAGATAACTCTTCAATAAGTAGTGATGCATGACTACCTTTTTCTAAATGTAAACCACATAAACATTCGTTTCTAACTAGAATTTCCTGAATCAATTGCTTATCTACTGAGTATCTATTAGTTTGATTCAATTCATCTATGTTAATTTGCGATAAATCAACATTTGCAAGTGATTTACTAAAAGCAGATTTGATAAAACCTGTAGTTTTTTTGCCTTTTCTAAAATAGCGCTATCATGATTCCTTTGTAAATCACTAAGCATTTTTGCTTTTTCTGCTCTTAATTTAATCTTTTCTTCAATATCTGTCTTATCAAATTTAACTAGTTTTTTTAATTGTTCTTCATACTTCTTATGCGCTTCATTTAACTCAATATGTTTCTGTTCAAGTTGAATTTTATTTTGTTCAATAGTTATTGTTAAAGACTCTTTTTCCTTAATAACTTTTGACAACTCATCAGTAGTATCGAATTGACTTAATTCTTTTTGGTAACCCAAACGAATAGTATTTAAATGTTTAATCGTTTGCTCTGCAATTGTTAATCCTAATACCTTATGTATTGCAGCTTTGATATGAGAGAAATCATTTTGACTACTCAATGTTCCTGTACCTTCACCTTGATAAAAGAAATACTCCGACATTTCTTCAGGTAAGAAGGTATTAATTAGAGTCATAGGATGACTTTCAGATTTTTCTGAATAACAACCATCAACAATTTCATATAGCTTAAGAACAGATTTAGAACCAGCTGTATTAGATTTAATTCTTTTTACTTCATAAATTTTATTATTATGAATTAATTGAATTTCAACACTAAACAAACTCTCTTTATTAGCAACAGCATGTTTATTCATCAAATTTTTAGAATCTAATAAATTGTCAGTAGTTTTTTCGTATAAACACCAACGTAAAGCATTCAATAATGCTGTCTTACCACCATTATTCTCACCATGAATAAGAGTAACATTTTTATTTTTATCAGTAGCAAATTCAATCTCTTGCGAACCATAAAACTGACGGAAGTTGTTAATTTTTATTTTTAGTAGTTTCATTTATAATATCTTCAAGATGGATTTCAATAATCGATTGAATTTTTTTCAAGTGTTTACCGTTAACAGCTTCACCATAATACAGATCTTTTTCAAACTGCATTATCTGTAATGCTGCACAGTGTACAGCTGAACGTTCAGAATAGTTATTATGAGCTTCCTCAGTCTCAATATCTATCTGCTTTAAAAGAGCTTTAAAAGCTGCCAGGCTCATCACAATACCCCTAGATTTATAATCTTGTTTTCAATCTCATCTGCATTTAATGCAGTTAACATAAAATCTTTAATTCGATTCAACTCTGCATTACGTAAGTTTTGACTAAAGTTGTTTGTAATGTTCTGATAAGGCAATACAACAAAATCTACAATTAATGCAGACTCTTTTCCTTCTGCTTTTCTCAGAACCCTGCCTCGTCTTTGCACATATTGTCGAGGATTTCGTGTACTAGCTAAAATGAAGGCTGATTTACAAACCGGAACATCAATACCTTCATCCAGAACCTTCATTGCTATAAGTGCATCAATATCTTTATTTTTAAAATTATTCATGATGTTTTTTCGCTCATAACTAGTTTCATCAGATGTAAACTTTGAAACACGAAGGCCATATTCATGTAAAGCATTTGTTACTTTAAAAACATAACGGCTTTCTTCATCTAGAGCTTTTCCTTCTCCAACATAAATAAGTGAATGTGCAAGAGATAAGTTTTTATGGTTTTCCAAATAAGTAATTAAAGCAGGTAATTTCCCACAACAAGTGGCTAATAAACGAGAGCGTTTTCCACATAAAGTAGTAAGTAACTGTCGCTCTTCACTACTTAAAGAGATGTTTTTTGCCTTTAAAATTAAACGTTGAATGCTAAAGGAATATTCTTCATATATCTCTTGCTCTTCTTCAGTTAGATAGACAGGCACTAAATCATAAATATATGGAGTTAAAACGCCATCGTTAATAGCATCAGATAATGAATATTCGCTTATAATACCACCAAAATATGCAATCAAGTTTTCCCTCGCAAGATCTGGAAAAGGATTACCTTCTATTTCATCTTCTTCACTTCTAAATGGCGTAGCAGATAAACCGATTCTGTGCTTACACCGAGGAATACAATTATACAGATTTTCGCTACCTAAATGATGACATTCATCACCAATAAATAGCATATCATCACATGATATTTTCGATATCTTGTATTGAAAAACATCCGATACCAATGTCTTGTTAACAACAACAATACAAGAAAATTTCAATTCACCTGATTTAAAACGTAATATTTTTTTATCTAAAATTGTGAGCCATTTATCTATGCCGTCATAACAAGGAATAGCACTGATATTAAATAACTCTAGTTCTTTTAACCACTGATTAGCAAGCTCAATATAAGGAACAGATATAACGACGAATGTTTGTTGATTATACTTTAAACGTGATTCATAAAGCTTCACCATTGCACAAATAGAAGTGAACGTTTTACCCGCACCTGTTGCCAATTTGAAAAGACCACGGTATCCAGCATTTTTCCAGTTATTTATAGATTCAATTTGATGAGGAAAAAGCTGAAACGGTTTTCCTTTTACATATAAAGGTATAGCGGGTATTTTTTGACTAGGTGATATTACAATCAAGCCTTGATTTGATTTTTCAATACTATATTTAAAAAATAATTTCGGCTTATTAGGTACATCACCACCTAGATCATTATTTTTATTAGGTTCTGATTCATTAAAAATCTCTTTGTATACTTTTTCTTTATCGACACTAGTTCTGATTTTTTTATAAAAATCAGAACTTAATTCAACCACCTTTGTTCGTGTTCTTTGATTAGCCCAAAGGCTTTCAAAATGAGCAATTTCAGGTTGACCATAATCTTCAAATGAAAGTTTCCAACTAAAAAAAGCACTTATTTCTTCTGAATTATATTTAGATAACCCTGCAATGGTTTCATTTGCAGAGCCACTAAAAACAACCTGCTCTGATTCACTATAAAAAATTCCAACTTTTTTATGAAACATACCTTTAGAAGTAAAAGCAAACTTTATTTCTAATTGTGCATTTGCTATCAAATAACTAAGTATTTTTAAATTTTTACTTTCAGATTCTAATAATATTTCACTTAATTCTTGGGCACAGATGGCTATTCTATTATTAGTTCCATTCAAGACCGCTTCATACTCATCATCAGTAAGAGGATCACCAATGATAAGGCGCATTTTCCCATTTGAACGAATAAAATATTCTAACCCAATTGCCATCGATTCAAGAACATGAGATGAAAAATACCCAACTGCACGGTCATATCGATTTGCCTTTGTTAACAAAGGAATATAAAAGCTCTCTAATATATTATCTTCATCTGTATCATATTTTGTTTTTAAATCTAGGCTAGAAAACAGCATGACAGCTTACCTATCCTATTTAAGCCAATCAATTAAATTTTCCCAAGCATTACTCAATAAAAGTTTTGTTCTTTCATTAATAGCTTGCTCTGTCCATTCATCAAAATAAGTAATCTCAGCATATTTACGCTCAAACATTAATACTGTGGCATTTCTTTTTGTTTCATTCGAAACCATGCTTTCTGAGTTCAACAACTTATCAATATTATCTATCGATTCATTATTTTGAGCTTCAAGCATTTTTTGTCTCAAACTATGCCAACTTTGATTTTTGTTATTAGTAATATTACATCTAGCATCAACAAGAACATTGCCAAGTTTATTGAAAATTTCTGGCTGAATGATTTTTTGATCTGCAAATGAATTTATATCTGACAAACCAGAAGCATAAACCTTAGAAATTCGTTCATTATTTGACAACAAATCCCACATTGATGTTGTATAAAAATCATTACGTTTTTCATCAGAGCGAACAAAGCCTTCAGAATTTAATTCTAAATTATGAAATGCAGATAATACCAATAGCTTAATATTTTTAGTCTTAGTTAGTATTGGCTGTTTTGAACAAATATCTAACCATTTAGCTTCAATGGTACTTTCTGGTGAATCTTTTGTGATAATTTTACTTTCTAACTCCGATATAAAGTAAGATTTCACCAACTCAATATCAAATTTTTCCTGACTTAACGAAGTATTATTTTGAAGCTGATAAGGAGGAAATTCACTATCTCCAATCTTAAAACCTTTTTCATGTAATTTTTTATACACATTATCAATACCATCAGCTCCACCACTCATCGTACGCCATAAAACACTAAAAGCTGTAATTGCTTTTAAGGCCTTAACAAAATTTGAGTCAGAAGTTTCCAATGTATTATATTTTTTATCTTGTAAAATAAACTGAACTAATAAACTCGAAGCTATATCATGTTTCAAGTCTGTTAAATATCTTAGACAAATATTAGCCTGTTCTAATTCATGGTTACCAATAAAATTGGTAAGATCAGGTGTTTTTGCTTGCCAATAATCGAATAAAAAATCACTTGTTGCTTTAAGGTGGTTTAAATAATCATCTTTATCAATATATAAACAACTGTCATAGCTCTTTATCATCGCATCACGCTGATCACGTAAAGTAGTTATTTTCACTTTACCTTGATACGCACGAACAAATGCTAAAATTAAAGCTTTAGCTTTATCATTTTTATCTTTAGTTTTCGTTATAACTTCAAACCTTTCAGTAATTCCATTTAATGTTTTTAGTGCATTATCTGCATCGTCATCATCTCCGTGCTTTCTTTTATAACCGATATGTTCAATTACTTTAGGTACAAATGTTTCAATTGCAGTAAGTGGCTCACCAGTAGTATTTAACGCTTCAAACATATCAAAAGCATAAGATTCATTATTAACTTCAACATATGTCAAGCAAACACGGTGCAACAAAAATTTTGCAAACGCTGTAATAAATATTATAGATTTAACATCCGTATTTTTATCAGAAGCGATTAACAATGAATTATCAATAGGAAAATCTAAGCAAACATCAAGCGTTTCTTTATCAACTAGATTTTCAACAGTCAAAAATGTCTCATCTTTATTAGCTTTAAAGCCAACTTGAACATCATCTAACTGTTTCCGAATTATTTTAATATTATCGACAATACGCTTTGACAGATTATCTAAACTCATTGCCTTAAATGAATTTTTATCCTTACAATCAATGGTATGCCTCTGATAATGAAGTAAAGCTTCAGAAAGTGGGCTTGTATAATTTGCTTTTTTGTCGTCTTTACCCCAGCAATCAACCTGAGAACGAATCACTTTAGGTAAGTATTTATATAAATCATGCTCAGCTTGCGTTTCAACAACAAAATTTGAAGTATCCTGTATAAGCTGAGACACAATTTCTCTTAAATCTTCTAATGAATCGGCTAAATTAGCATCTGCTTCTTTATCAATAGCTTTTTTAAGTTTAGGCAGTAATGTATTTAGCCGCTCATTCAAACATAACATAATTAAAACAAGTGTCGAAAGACGCTGTTGACCATCAATTACAAGTTTAATATGTGTCGGAGTATGTCGTTTAGCTAAAGGGAAAATTGTTGAAGCGGCACTATCATCGACAGTTAGTAATGAACCTAAAAAGATAATAGCGTCTGATGACTCTAATAGATTTCTAAACACATTTTCACAATCTGCAAACAAATCTTGAATATGCTTTTCTTCCCATGAATACGGTCTTTGATATGCTGGCATATAAAAACCAGTATTCTTTTTGTCACATATAACATCAAAAACTGACTGCGGTTCAGCTTTAAATATATCTAACGACTTTTGCATAAAAAATAATCTCTAATGTCTTTCAAAGTAGGCATAAACAAATCCTTCTTTATACAACATATACACTGTAAATAATATGATCAATCACACAAAAAAACAGACACTACATAAATATCTTTTTATCCTATTCTACAACAACTCTCTTTGCTAGAATCGCGTTTGGATAAAATCTCCAAACAACTAAGGTAAGTACATTGACTATCGAATCTAGCACCCTAAAATTTTCAGGGCATCAAACATTTCCGGTCAGATACGGTTGGATTTACAAGATTATACAAGAAGTTATAAAAAACAACTCAATTTCTGATAAAGAAACAATTGAAGAACAAATGATTTCGATGGGTATGGGGAAAAATATGGTCCTTTCTATCCGTCATTGGATTCGTATATTAAACTTAGTTAGCTGCACAGATAAAAAAACTCAAACTTATGAATTAACTAGTTTAGCAAAGCGTCTTTTTGTCAACAAAGATGGACACAATGCCTATGACGAATACCTGGACAAAGTAGGAAGCATTTGGTTGCTACATTGGTTAATGCAAAATATCCCAACAGAGAATGCTGAACTCAACACAGCTCGTTGGTTTTTTAATTACTTTAATGGTATTCGCAGCGATAAACTGCAATTAGCTAAAGATATAAATTTATCGTTAATACATCACGATAAAGAATTAACTGAAGCAACGTTGAAAAAAGATATTGATTGTTTCTTTCAAATGTATGCAACAAAATATACTTCAAATAATAAAATTAATGAAGATAGTTTTACATCACCTTTTACAGAATTAGGCTTACTAGTTCAGATTGACTCAAAACATTACTTAGCTGAGTTATCAGACCGAAAATCTCTTCCAATTGAAATATTCACTTATGCACTAATTGATTATATTCAGAAGAAACAAAAAAATAGTATCGGTCAACAAATAAGCGATGAAAGTACAATCTCATTCGATACCTTATTAAATGGGATTGGCTCTCCTGGAAAAATTTTCAGACTCACAAGTTTTGGACTTAGTGAAAAGTTAGATGAAGTAGAAATCCTAACTCAAGGTAAAATCGCATGGACAGATACTCAAGGCTTAAAACAAGTCCAACACCATTTTAAAGATCTACATAAAGTAGAACCAAGTGCATACTTAGATAGTTACTACCAGAGATAATTATGACTTTAGCAGAACAATATTCAATTGCAGTTAGACATCAACGCTCAACACGTATTGATAGCGACTTATCAGTAGAGTTTTTCTCAGGTCTTGTATATCACGGTACTGCACAAACAGCATTAGAAACCTTATTACGTCAATTTGGGCAAACAAATCAAAGTGCCTATACACTAACAGGACCTTATGGCTCAGGTAAATCAACTATAGCTTTATTACTTACAGGTTTGCTAAATGCCGACAAAGCTATTTATAATGCAGCTTGTCAAACAATTAATAGTCAAACTCAAAAACTGCTAAATAAGAGTGTTCCTTATCATAAAGGATGGCTACAAATTCGTTCAGTTGGCGGTGTTAATACTCCTGTTGATGTTTTCTGGAACGCTACTCTCAACGCACTAAAAGAGCATCCTAATACAGCAAGTCTAATCAGTAAATATCAAAAGATAACCCCAAAAAATGAAGCAGATCTTATTTCCTATTGGGAAGAATTATTTATAGAAGTAAAGCCGTTCGTAGACGGCGTATTAATTATTGCCGATGAAATGGGCAAAACACTTGAATACATTAATAAAAATAAAGGCGAGTTACACTTATTCCAAGATTTAGCTGAAGTCTTAGGGCGCGTTAAAACACCGATTATTTTCCTTGGTTTACTGCACCAAGCATTTAGCGAATATGCAAAAGATCGCGGAACAAAACTACAGGAAGAATGGGGCAAAATTCAAGGGCGTTATGCTGACATCCCATATAACGTTTCTACTGATGAAACGGTAGCATTAATTGCTCAGTCGATCGTTCCTTCAAGAACAGCAAGTAAAGATACTACTGCCTATGTCGATATGACATTAAATGCACTCACATCTTTAGATAACAATAAAAATCGCATAGAGCAATTATCATCACGTTTACACAATGCAGCACCATTACATCCATTAGTTGCGCTTATTCTCGGACCTATATCTAAACGTCGCTTCAGTCAAAACGAACGTAGTACATTTGGTTTTTTAAATTCCCACGAGCAGTGTAGCTTCCAAATGTTTTTGAAAAACCATAGCGATTGTTGTGACCGCTATAGTTTACATCATCTCTGGGATTATTTAGAAACAAACTTAGAACATGCCATATTAGGCTCTCCTGACGGGCGAAGCTGGGCTGAAGCTTCTGAAGTTATCAATCGTATTGATGTACCAGAGACAACACTAAATATTTTAAAATCAATTGCATTAATTTCTCTATTTGGTAAACCTGCTAAATTGTACCCGACAGAATTAACGCTACAAGCTGCATCTGGGATTAACGACACTTTAGAGTTAAAAGGGCATCTTTCTATATTACAAGATGTTTCTGCTATTATTTATCGTAAATACCAATCATCATGGGTCATTTTTGAAGGTAGTGATTTAGATATTCCCGCATTACTTGACGATAAAATAGAACAACTAGCTAATAGCAACGAAGCAATAGAAAATATTAAATTCTCAAAACAAATCATTGCAAAAGGCCATTATCATACATTCGGTAGTTTACGTTGGGCAGAGCAGTTATTACTTCAAAACTTAGACAGCATTGATCTAGGTAAAATTAAATCCCAACAAAAAGGCGAGTTTGCTAATTTTATATTATTAATGTCTCCTGTTGAGGATGATAAATTAAATATATTTACTAAAGAGAACTCAACTATAGCATTAGCAAATGCATTTAATGCATCTGAAATCCAAACGTATGCAAAAGAAATTTATGCCTTAGAGCTATTAAAAGCAGACAACGATGTAGGGGCAGTGTTAGTCCACGACAAAGTAGCCCAAAAGGAATATGAAAGTCGTCTTTCTGATGCAAATAAAATGCTTTGGGCTGCAATTGATGAAGGGTTTACCCATTCATTCTGGTTTACTAGGGGCACGAAGAAAAAACTATTGCCTCTTAGTGAAATCGCAAGTGATTTAGCTGATGACATTTATTTTAAAAGTCCAAGTATCTTAAATGAACTAGTAAACCGCAATAAGCTCTCTGGGACAGCCGTATCAGCTCGTAAAAAATTACTAGAAGCGATGCTTGACTATAGTGATGAAAAGAACTTAGGTATTACTGGTTTTCCACCTGAAATGTCAATGTATATAAGCTGTTTAAAAAGTACCAATCTACATATTGAAAAAGATGGTGAATGGGGATGGTCTACGGAGAATATGCCATCTAAGCTCAAAGGATTATTTGAAACAACCACTAACTATTTAAGTGATAATGCGGGTAGCAAAATCAATCTCGGTGATATTGAATCCATGTGGTCAGGGGCTCCTTATGGTTTAAGCAGTGGTGTATTTCCTATCCTAGTATTTGCCTACTTACAAACACTTGGACAAGATATTGCCTTTTATGAAAAAGCCATGTCAGGTGATTTTGAATTCATTTCAGAACCTGATATAGATTACGTTCATAAGCTGCAGAAATCACCAAAAGAACTTGCAGTTAAATTCATAAGATTAGAAGACAAAGATAAAGAATGGCTGCAATTACTTGCATCTTATGCAGCTACACTCACAACACGCTCAGTTACTACTAATTTATTATCAGTAGCCACTCCATTTGTAACAACAATGCATGGTTTATCCCATTGGGTTAAAAATGCAAGCAATCTAGTTCATGATGATGGCGTAATGAATACAAAAGTATTACGTTTACGTGAAGCCTTTTTATACGCAAATGATCCTCATGAACTACTTATCAATAAAATCGTTCGAGTCATTGATCCAGAAGGTACTATGACATTTATTGAGCGTGTTGATGAAATTGAAAAATGTGTGACCATTTTAAAAGGAGCACATGAAAAAATGCTTAGCCACATGAACTGGAGGATTAAGCAATTATTCCCAGAAACGGGGGATAAATTAATCAAAATGTGCCAAGTTGTAGAAGAAAAATCAGGTGATTTACGATTAAAATCGTTTGCTCGAGAACTAGGTAAGAGTCAAGAATTTGGTCTTAAATGGTTAGAATCTCTTATTGCTGTTGTTGTTGGCCGCGGAATTCAAAATTGGAATGAACCTAATTTACTCACTGCAGAACAAAAAATTAGTGATTATGCTCAAGACTTTTTACGCATAGTGAAAGCGAGCCAAACAAAATCGTCATCAACAACACAAAACGAAATTGAGACTAAAAATATTTCTCTTGTTTTAGAAGAGCAAAATGGACTAGTTAACTATACGAAAGAAATTAAATTAACAAACAACCCTATTACCCTAGAAACAAAGAATGCTATTCAATTGGAACTAACGGCTCTTTCTGAGTTTGAAAGAATTGATGTTCTGCATCAGTTGCTCAAAGAAGCATTAGTGGCACAGCGTTAAGACATAGGCATTAGTCATGAGCATAAACAAAAAAGTCAAACATGTTCTAGGCCTCTCAGGAGGAAAAGACAGTGCGGCACTCGCAATTTATATGGCGAGAGAATACCCTGAAATCGATATTGACTATTTTTTTACCGATACAGGTTATGAGCTCCCAGAAGTCTATGAGTTTATTGAAGAACTAGAAAGTCTTCTAGGTAAAAATGTTCTACGTATTAACCATACTGAGCGAGTCGTTAATAACGATGTGAAAGTTTTTGATAAGCTTCTGAAAGAACATAATAATTTCCTACCGTCAGGACGTCAGCGCTGGTGTACAATTCGAATGAAACTGGAACCATTTGAGCGCTGGATAAAGAAATATCTTGATGATGGTTATGAAGTTATTTCTTATGTCGGTATTAGAGCTGATGAACCTTGGCGAGATGGTTATAAACCCAACGAGTCCCAACAAAATCTAACAATTAAGATGCCCTTTGCTGATGATGGCATCAAGAAGGCTGGTGTTCTTGCTATTTTAGAAAGTGCAGGAATTGGCTTGCCCAAATATTATGAGTGGCGATCCCGCTCTGGTTGTACATTCTGTTTCTTTCAGAGAAAAATTGAATGGGTACGCTTAATGGAGCGTTACCCTGACGCATTTGAAGAAGCTAAAGCATTTGAGAAGCAAGCTGAAACTAGTGATAACGGTGAAACTTTCTATTGGATGGGACCTAATGAGCCATTAACAACACTTGAAGATCCTGCTCGTATAGCCCAGATCAAAGAAAATCATGAAAAAGCACTTAAGCGATTTGAAAAGAAAAAATTAAGAGAACGTAACCGCCGCCTCGGCATGCACTCTATGGTAGATGAAGAACAACTTATCGATACATTAAGTATGGATGAGATCTACGATGATATTGAAGGTGGTGGTGCTTGCATTACCTGCTATAAGTAAGATGATTTTCCCCTCTAGCTTTTAGAGGGGAATCCCCCCTAAACCACGCCAGCTAGCACACCTTCAATTTCATTATCGGTCGCCATAAGTGGCAGTGAAAATGAGAAATAGTGATCGCCACGGCCTGCGTCAACTTCAACCAAGCAATACACTAAACTGCCCTCTAATACAAACGACAATTCCAGTTCTTTATCTGAAAACATGCTGTCATTGCGAAACTCAATTTCTTGGTAACAACCCGATTGAGATAAAAAGCCATTACCACGCAATTGGCCTTTTTCTACATCTGCTTTTACTAAGGTATAACCGCGATTTTCGATAGTTTGGAGAATCTTCTCAACCACAGGTAGAGGTTTAATTTCCAAATAGTCACGATCTTGAGGATCAATAGCAAAGTTCAAATCAAGAGTTGTTTCAATCCAAACATGACTCTGATTATGAATAGCATTCAATGCCGTTATTGGCGTTTCATCATGAAGGGCTAAGGTAAAAGGAATTTCTAACTGCTGATGAGCTTCGATTTCAAAACTATCGGTCAGTTGTAGTGAGCCTAAAGTTAATACTTCGTAGTGCGAATTTTGTTCTGTTTCAACTTTAATTTCGGTATTTAGATTCAAATGAATGGCATCCACTTGCTGAGTCACCTCACCACCGTGAATATGAATGGTGCCACGCAGTGTTTCTCCTTGGTAGAGGACCGAATTATCAACAATGGTATCGACTTTAGCGCCACCAATACCTAATGATGCTTTGAGTTTGGTAAACATAACTTTCCTTTGTCCTTCTTTTATTACTAATTCTTATTATTTGAACTAGTAAAATAGCAGATATACAGCATAAAAAACCAAATAAAACTCTAACTTTAACAGGAATGCTCAATACGCATATTTTTGCCCTTTATTAGCACTTTTTACTTCTAATATGAATATCCCAATCAAGCCTATAAATTACATTCACCATGCAAATAATACAAACTTAACCCTTTTTGCTTAAATATTGAACTAATCATAGAATTGTTAGATAAATCAAAATCAAACATAATAACCAATACGCAACATCAATTTAACCAACAGATAGCTCTAAGATAATTAGATAATCAGCACAAAACACCAAGAATGTCATTTGTTTGACGCTCAATGTGGCACATTCTAATATGTTTACCATTTATGTTTAGAGAACACGTGTACGCTGAAAAATTGCTATAGCTTATTTCGATTCTTAAATTTTGTTCCTTTTTTTACCCATATTGCTTTTTAGGTATATTCCTTTAACGAAATCAATCGCACTTTTTATACCTAGTTAATGGCTTTGGTTTGGAAATGGCTACAATGAATTATGACTTGTGCGAATGCACCATTATTAGAATTTAAATTGTGAGCGAGAAGCATTTTTATGGAATATTTAGAGCGAATTAAACGTCTAGCAAAAATCCAAGGTATCAGCCAGAAGCAACTAGGCGAAGCGTTGGGTCTACAGCAAGGTACAATGAGCCGTAAACTATCAGGTAAGTATGGTATTGAAGTTCGTGAATTAGAGACTATTGCAACGACTCTAAACACCTCTATCGGCTATATCCTAACAGGCCAAGTAGATACGGGGACTCAGGCTACAACAACCATTACTAACGAATCAGCAACAGGTTCTACTTGTACTTACATTCCTGTTATTCACCGTAAAGATTTTACATCTTACGCAAGCGGTGACACAGTTGATGTAGTTAGCAAACGTGCAATTCCTCAACATCTTGACCGTGAAGAGTGCCTAGGCCTTCTTGTTGATAACGAAAACATTGCTCAGTGCGCACCTGTTGGTAGCTATGCTCTGGCAACTAAAACAGCACAATACCGTCCAAAGCAGCCAGTATTTGCATCAGTTCGTGGTAGTGAGCCAGATTTCTACCATATGACTCAGCTAGCTGATGGCGTGGTATTCTCAACATCACAACCAGACTTCCCTAACCTGTTTGTGAATAACGGTGAATTTGAAGTTCACGGCTACATCATTCAATCTGACTGGGCTTACGACCGTTAATGGTAGCATCGATTCTTTAACGATTCGCTCACAGTTCAAAAAACAGGCCATGCAGCAATGTATGGCCTGTTTTTGTATGGATCTTTCCCACCGAGATTTTTAATTTTTAGCCACCAGCACTTTGATATCCTTAATGCTATTTCGTACACTGCGACTTACACAGATAATCGTTCATCCTATAGAACGATTATCATCAGATTTATTTAAGGACCATCATGCAAAAGGTTATTGTTGCCTCCACCAATCCCGCAAAAATATCGGCGGTCTCAAGTGCTTTCTCTGCCGTTTTTCCGAAACAAACATTTGAATTTATTGGCGTTTCTGTGGAGAGCGAAGTACGCGATCAACCCATGACGGCAGAAGAAACCTTATTGGGGGCTCAAAATCGTGTTCGTAATGCACGAGCACAAGAACTAGATGCAGATTACGTGGTTGGTTTAGAAGCAGGCCTAGATGGCGATCTAACGTTTGCATGGATGGTCATTGAGCATCGGGGCAAAATCGGTAAAGCACGTTCAGCCTCTCTGCCTCTTCCTCCTGCTGCATTAACGCAATTGGCTCAAGGGCGCGAACTGGGTGATGTTATGGATGAGATGTTTCAAGCCCACAATGTGAAGCAAAAAGGGGGAGCAATCGGAATGTTAACCAATCATTTGCTAACCCGCAGTTCGGTCTATCATCAGGCGCTAATTTTGGCGTTAATTCCGTTTGTGAATGAGGAATGGTTTTAAGAGGTTTCGAGATTTCGAGATTTCGAGGTTTCGAGGTTTCGAGGTTTCGAGGTTTCGAGGTTTCGGCAATAGCTTGTATCAATAAATTCTATTATCAAGCTCTCTGCCGACTCTTTCCTCTTGATCTATACCCTTTTTTACTGGTTTTTTACTGCTTATCAGCCATCTGTTTAAGCTGTTCACCAATCCAAGTTTTAGTTGCTTCATCTTGGTGTTTTAGTTCATTAGAACCACGAGTAATGGTTGCTACTCCAACACCTAATAGCTCGCTGATTTTACGTTGACTACGCTGACCATTAAGTAACTCATGAACGATATTTACTCGCGCTAATAATGCATCGCGCTCATCTGGAGTCAGTAGCAATTGCAACAGTGCATCTTCTTTTTGTTCTGTTGCTGCTTGGCGAAGTAAATCAATAACCTGTTGCCACTGGGTAAAATCTGGCGTTTCTGGTGTTGTTGACATGGGAGCCTCAATTAGCGTGTTTCGATATCGGAAGTTTACCTGTAACTCGTCTATCTACCAAGAAACAAAGCCTTAACCAAGCATAATAATGAACTGCTCGATTAAGGCTTATACCGTTAATGACGTTGTACAATGCGATTAGTAACGCGCTTTCAACTCATTAGGACGCAATAGTGAGGTTTTCTGCCCCAATTGATCACCGTAGAAAATATCAAACATTAAGATATTTTGGACATAATTACGGGTTTCATTAAATGGGATCTGTTCAATAAAGGCAAAGGCATCAAGCTTACCATCAGTGACTTTACGCCATTGATTCACCCGTCCTGGACCTGCGTTATAACCAGCAAAAGCATAGATACGATTATTATCAAAACGATCCAACGCCATCTTCAAGTATCCACTGCCCAAACGAATGTTAGTACCCGGGTCATACAATGAATTCACGCCGCTATAACTGCGTCCCAATTTTTGCGCCGTTTCTTTTGCGGTTGCCGGCATTAGCTGCATTAAACCACGGGCGCCTACATACGATTGAGCATGAGTATTAAACGCACTTTCTTGACGAGATAGAGCCATCAGGGTCGTCATTGGAATACCGCGCTTTTCACCAAAGAACTGATACCACCACTTATGGGCAATAGGGAAACGCAAACTAATGTGATCCCACATTTTGGCTGAAATCGTAGCTTGAACCGCTAAGTGATGCATTTTGTGCTGCTCAGCATATACTGCCAAAGCTTTCTTGGTTGGCTCATCAACTCGACGTAATAAAAACGCCCATTCGCTATTGGCAGCAACCACTTTATCTCGTGCCACCAGCTCACGAATACGTACTAATGTCTTATGATACGGTTTTAATAAGGCATCGTTTGGTGCAGCGGTTTTCTTAGGATACGTTATCGGCTGTTTTAAGATTGTCGCAGCTGCTGCACTGTAAAAATCACGTTGACCAAGTAAGGATTGATAAATCTTATTGGCATCTTTAGTTTTACCCGCTTTTGCTAGCACATAAGCATGCCAGAAGGTCCAGCGTGTGCTCTGTTTAGCTTCTGTCGGTAACCGATTGATCCAACTGCGAGCATCAGACCAATTTGCCTCTCTAATTGAACTTTGAATACGACGAGCTAAAACAGACTCATTGTCACTGCTCTTAAGTTTGCTATCGCGCCAAGAAGCCAATTGCGGATCTTGTGTCGACATCAAACGTGAAGCGACATAATCGGCCAGTTCTTGTTTTTTCGCCGCAGAGTATTTCTGTCCTGACACCACTTGGTTGTATTGTGCAACGGCTTCTTTAGGATCTTTACGCGCAAGTAACTGATAAGCCGAAGCAATCATCTCTTGGTTTGTTGCTGTTACCGCACTGCTTTTAGCGAGCGCTCCAACTTTATTAGGGCTACTCACCAAAGTTAGCATCTTATCGCCCGTCGCTTTCGCTGAACCAGAGAGCTGTTTATCTAAATGCGTCAACAAGCCCTTATCACCACGAGCAAGTACCAACTGCATACGTTGTAAAATCAATGCATTTGTACGATTACCAGATGCAGCCCAAGCCTCTAATAAATCATCACAGCTATTTGGTAATGATTTACCTGTTAACCAAATTTCACGGGTCGTTTTCCAAGCTTGCGTTGCTTTACCGGTTTGGCTTTGGGCTAAGACATAATTACATTGCTGCCACTTACTGCTTGGCTCTGTTGGTTGAACTGCCAGATACGAACGCCATTGATCGTCTGCTGCTAAGTTAGTTAAGTAACGATTTTTTACTCGGGTGCTAAACGGTAAGGTACTGTACTCTTTTAAAAAGCTTTGTACTTGCGGTAGGGTTTTGTCACTCAGTTGAGCATTAAACTCACGATAATCGAGATAAGGTGTAAGTGGATAACTGTTTAATTTAGAGCGTAATGACTTAAATGTTGAAATATCTTTGTTATCTAACGCTTTTTGGGCTTGATCATACCAAGCTCGTTGTTGTTCTAATGAGGCGGCAGTAGCGGTATTGCTGCATCCTAGCGCAAAAACCACGGCCACAAAGATTTTTTTTACAGAAGAAATAGAAGGCACGAAAAAGCTCCGTTTCGGTGTAATAACGGCTACCAAAAGCAGTGAAATACCGCGGTAGACCTAGCCAATTTATGATACCAGCAAGTTTAGACTAAAAATCGAGCACTAAATTCACTAATTTTTTATATTCTAATCAACTTCAAGAGGTTGATCCTCGCTCCTTAGAGAGACTTGAGTATAATAATTATCAACATCACTGTTAAACTTGTGTCTATAACAGGTAAAATAGTTTCTTTCATTTAAAGATCAGAGATAACAACGGATATGGCTGAATACGTCTATACCATGTCGCGAGTTGGCAAAATTGTGCCACCAAAGCGTCAAATTCTAAAAGATATTTCGTTGAGCTTTTTCCCAGGCGCTAAAATCGGTGTCCTAGGTCTCAACGGTGCAGGTAAATCTACCCTGCTACGCATTATGGCGGGTATCGATACTGATATCGAAGGTGAAGCTCGCCCACAACCAGGTCTAAAAATCGGTTACCTACCGCAGGAGCCTGTATTAGACGAAGAAAAAACCGTTCGTGAAGTTGTAGAAGAATCGGTATCAGATGTTAAAGAAGCTCTGATTCGTCTAGATCAAGTTTATGCTGCTTACGCAGAACCAGATGCAGACTTTGACGCCCTAGCTAAAGAGCAAGGCGATCTAGAAGCGCTAATCGAAACTAAAGACGGCCACAACCTAGGCATGCAACTAGAGCGCGCGGCAGATGCCCTTCGCCTTCCTGAGTGGGATGCAAAAATCAAGCATCTTTCTGGTGGTGAGCGCCGTCGTGTTGCTATCTGTCGTCTACTACTCGACAAGCCAGATATGCTGCTACTTGACGAACCGACTAACCACTTGGATGCTGAATCTGTTGCATGGCTTGAGCACTTCCTTGTTGAGTATTCAGGTACTGTTGTGGCAATTACCCACGACCGTTACTTCCTAGATAACGCTGCAGGCTGGATCCTAGAACTTGACCGTGGTGAAGGTATTCCATGGCAAGGTAACTACTCATCTTGGCTAGAGCAAAAAGATGCGCGTCTAAAACAAGAAGCGTCTCAAGAGCGTGCTCTACAAAAGACCATCGAGAAAGAACTTGAGTGGGTTCGTCAAAACCCTAAAGGTCGTCAGGCGAAATCTAAAGCGCGTATGGCCCGTTTTGAAGAGCTACAAAGCAACGATCACCAGAAACGTAATGAAACAAACGAACTGTTCATTCCGCCAGGTGAGCGCCTAGGTGATAAAGTTATCGAAGTGAAGAACCTAACCAAATCATTTGGTGATCGCGTTCTTATCGACGATCTATCATTTAGCATGCCTAAGGGTGCTATCGTGGGTATTATCGGTGCCAACGGTGCAGGTAAGTCAACGCTATTTAAGATGCTAAGCGGCAAGGAGCAACCAGATTCAGGTACTATTGAATTAGGTGAAACAGTAAGCCTAGCGTCAGTTGATCAGTTCCGTGACAGCATGAACGACAACAACACGGTTTACCAGGAGATCTCTGAAGGCGCTGATATCATTAAGATCAACAGCTTTGAGATCCCAGCTCGTGCTTACGTATCTCGCTTTAACTTCAAAGGTAGCGATCACCAAAAACGCATTGGCGACCTATCAGGTGGTGAGCGTAACCGTGTTCACCTAGCGAAACTACTAAAAGCGGGCGGCAACGTATTGCTACTCGACGAACCAACCAACGACCTTGATGTTGAAACACTACGTGCACTAGAAGAAGCACTGTTAGAGTTCCCAGGTTGTGCCATGGTTATCTCGCACGACCGTTGGTTCCTAGACCGTATCGCAACGCACATTCTAGACTACCGTGACGAAGGTCAAGTGAACTTCTTTGAGGGTAACTTCACTGAATACACTGATTGGTTGAAGAAAACGCTAGGCTCAGATGCGGCAGAACCACACCGTATCAAGTACAAGCGTATCGCTAAGTAATCACGATATTTTGTTATAACTTATCTAAGGGTGGCAATCGCTGCCCTTTTTTACACCAATTACTCTTAACGCCCTTCTCTATTCTTCACCTTTTTAAACAGCCAGTTACGAGTGTTTACACTAATTTTCACGGTAAAACATAGTCAAAAGGCATATTTTCGCTTAAAATTCCACCTCTTTTCATTTATGAGAAATACTGCATCCATATTTGATCTATGATGCTAATAAACCGAAAATTGAGCTGAAGTGGTATGAGTAAAGCGAATAAATCCGTTAACAACAAAGCGCCAATACGCAAGCTAAAACAAGAAAAGCCACGCGATAACAAGCCGTTGATTATGGCTGGTGCGGGGTTTTGTGGTGCGTTGTTTGCTCTACTTTGCTACGGCGCTTTTACGCTTTATCAAGACGCCTATGAAAATAATCAGCAGTTAGATTTATTAAATCGCCAAGCACAGGAATTGGCCGCCTCTTTAAATGAAGAGAGCGAGATGAATCAAAAACTTAATGCTGAGCTTGAAAGTAAAAACGAGTCGCTTGAACATTTAAATCAACGCTTAGACGATATGGAAACTGTGCTGGGGTTACAAACGGATGGCGAAAACCCATATACGCTAGAGCAACGTATTGATTCCGCAGCGATAGATTCTGCTGTACGTGCCACCTTGTTTCGTCTGATCCCAAATGGAATGCCAACTCCCGAGCATATTCAGCTCACCTCAGGCTTTGGTACTCGTGTTCACCCTATTACGAAAAAACGTCGCAGTCATAATGGGCTTGATTTCGCAGCCAAAATTGGCACACCGATCTATGCTCCTGCCGATGCGGTTATAGAACAAGCCCGTTCTAGCAATTCAGGCTATGGTAACCATTTACAACTAAACCATGCGATGGGCTTTATCTCCACTTACTCACATTTAAGTAAGTTTAATGTAAAGCGTGGGCAATTTGTTCGCAAAGGGGATCTCATAGGTTGGACAGGTAATACTGGACTGTCAACGGGACCTCATTTGCATTATGAAATCCGCTTTTTAGGTCGACCACTCAACCCTAAAGCCTTTGTTAAATGGACGCCTGAAAACTTCGACTCGCTGTTTGCAAAAGAAAAAAGTGTGCAGTGGGCTTCTTTGCTCAATATGATCAATGGCATGGTGGGAATGCAGGTACAACTCACCCATGATGACAGTACAAAAGGTCTAACAACGGCTCAAGTGACCCATAAAACATCCGAGCAAGATGATAATAAGAGTCAAACCAAATAAGCGGATAGCAGACTCAAATAGCGACTAAAAAATAAGAGCTCATCTTCTACTATTACCCTAATTAACGGTGATGTAGAGAATATGAGCTCTTTTTAATGGCTAGTTGACAAGTATTTATTTGGCAACACGCTCAAAGGCTTCGAGCGCTTCTTGTAGATCTTCTACCGGAATAATTTCAATCCCCGGGATCTGGCGACTGGCATTGGCTTTTGGCACCACAGCGCGAGTAAAGCCTTGTTTTGCTGCCTCTCGAATACGTTCTAAACCATTTGCAGCCGGGCGAATATCACCATTTAGGCCGATCTCACCAAATACAATCACATCTTGAGGGATCGGAGCGTTTTTAAAGCTAGAGAAAATCGATAACAATACCGCTAAATCCGCCGATGTCTCTTCAATACGAATACCACCCACACAGTTGACGAAAATATCCATATCCGATAAACGCACTCCACCATGACGAGCGAGTACCGCAGTCGACATTGCCAAGCGATTAGAGTCATAACCTACGGTCAAACGACGAGGATTTTCCGTCACAGATTGATTACATAGAGCCTGAATTTCCACCAGCAAAGGACGCGTACCTTCCCATAATGTGGTGCATGTCGAGCCCGGATGATTCTTATTAGAACGACTTAAGAAGATCGCTGATGGATTCTTAACCTGCTTCATGCCTTGCTCGGTCATCGCAAAGAAGCACGACTCACTATCGGAGCCAAAACGGTTTTTCGACGTACGTAAGACTCGGAACTTTTCATCAGCTGTAGATGAGAGCGCAAACAAGCCATCAACAATGTGAATAAGCTGCATAGGGCCAGCCACATTAGAATCTTTATTGATGTGACCGATGATCAAAAATGTCACTTCATGAGTTTTCGCATAACGGGTGAGCGCCGCTGCAGACTCTTTAACTTGGCTTGGGCTACCTGCAGCAGAATCGTTATGTGCCACCGTCATGGTCTGAATTGAGTCGATAATCACAAAGTCTGCTTTTTGCTGCTCTATCAGATTAATGACCTGCTCAACCGATGTTTCGGCAACCACATTAATGCGATCAAGGTTTGGCGTACCTAAGCGTTTCGCACGCTGTGAAATCTGATGGATCGATTCCTCACCCGAAACATACAAAGCCGACTTATGAGCAGCCACAGCGCCAATACTTTGCAATAACAGGGTAGATTTACCAGCACCAGGGTCACCACAAAGCAGCAATACCGAACCCGGCACCACACCGCCACCAAGAACTCGGTCTAGCTCACTGATACCGGAGCTAAAACGTGGTACATCTTTACTCTCAACATCAGACAGCTTTTGAACTTTACTTGGTGCACCCGCGTAACCTCCGCTAACACTGCCTGCTGCGCCTATTGCTGATTTTGTTTTCGGGATTGTAAACTCAGTAATGGTATTCCAAGCGGCACAGGCACTACACTGGCCCTGCCAACGCGGGAAATCTGCACCACAATCGCTACATACATAAGCTCGTTTTGCTGCTTTTGCCATTCTCTACCTTAGTTGATTTTTTGACGATCAAAGCCTTAAGTTTTGACGTCTTCGGTCGATATTACCGATAGATATTTTGGATATAGAAATTACCATGCAGCCAGTGCACGATAAAGGTCTTCTCGAACAATTAGTTTCACTCTACCACGATGGTGACTTTGAACCTATGTTCGAAATGCTCACTCAAGATTTTAGTGGCCCTCAAAAGCTGCAGTTAAAAATTGAACTGCGCCAACTTATGATGCCCATTAATAAAGAGATTGATTTGCGCGGTAGAGTGAAAGGGGAATGTCGCCCTTATCACCTTAATGAGCGTCAGCACTGGCTCGATGATGTGGCGTTGAATATTTATCATCAGCGTATTCAGCACTATGGTGGGGTTTTATGTTATGGCCTTTACCAAGAGATTATTCACAGCCGTAACAGTTTTCGGGTTTTACACAAACAACAAACCGAAACTAAACCGCCACAAGAACCCACTCAACTACTCGACCCTTTTGCGGTTAATATGATCCGTTTTGGTCACTATTTAAGCCGTGAAGAACACCGTGTCCAGATCTCAACTCAAGTAACGCTAGTAACCGATAAACAACAGACCATTCATGGTAATAGTTATGATTTATCATTTTCTGGAGCAAAAATTAAAGTTCCTGCGGCGTTTCATTATCAATTAGGAGAGGTCATTGCCCTTACCTTTCCGATATTGGCAGAGAAATTAAATGACGATCGACTCAATCAGAGTATGTATTACCGAGTTCTTGCTATTGATGATATTGCCGAGAATCAAAGCAGCAAATGGTTACGCCTAGCCACGACTCAAGATAATTTAGCCCTAAAAGAAGCGATCCTAAAAATTAAACAAGTGGCGGCTCATTCACGAGATGATCATCAAGATAAGTTCATTCGAGCTCGAACCAAGGGGTATGAGCATTGCTACTTAAAACACTCAACAGGCCTGCCTTTATTTTTTAGTCAGCAGCAGTTGAGCTATGCCCTACTAACAGAGCACAACCGTCACCTTTGGCACTACTGGCATGATGAACGTAATCTGCCGAATATCAATCACCTACTAAATCCACAGCGGATGGCCATGTTGACCAAGCACGGGTTATCACACAGTAGAACGTTAATTTATAGCTTTTGCCACCAGCATGAAGGTAAAAGCTATTTCTACTCAGCGTGCTTGCCAGAAATGAGTCTAGAACAGCGCCGTCTGTTTTGGCATTTAGGTGCAGCAAGAGATAGCTGGCGAGTCTGGCAACTGACGCTTTCCCCATTGCAGGGAGAAGATCTTGCTCAACTTAATGAGCTGGCGCCCGATCAGACTCAGGAATATCAAAATTTCACTCACATTGCGCTGTTGCAAGATCTCACCGATACTCATGCTCAACAGGATTATCGTTTAACCTTAAAGCCCAATGCCTCAGCAAAAATTTTACAGCCGTTTCGCCATCAAAGAGATCCTATTTGCCAAGCATCGGCCATCTTGTTTGATCCTCGTCCTCAACGTAGCGAAGAGCGCTTTACTTATCAAACTGAGCTAACGATATCGCATGAAACCGGTTCTTTTTCAGGTTGTACAGTTGATTTTTCAACCAAGGGATTAAATATCCAATTAGCCTCACCTTTGGTTGCCAAACGAGATGATGAAATAGCAATTAGCTTTCCTCAGTTACAGCAAAAAAATAAGCAATTACCACTATCGGATCTTAGGTATCGCATAGTACGAATCAATGCAGAAGGTACCAATCTACAAGCTCAATTACTGGATATTGCCTGTAATATCAAAGGGGAAAGCTGCTTAAAAAATATCGTTAAGCATAATGCAAAACACTTGGCTATTTGTGAAGAAGATCGACCTCAACATGTTCTATTACAAGCTATGCATCAACTGCTTCTCACTCGATTAGACAGCGTGCCGTACTTTGTTGAAAAGCTGGAACATAAACTAACAGTGACCAGTATTGGTTGTAATATTCCTCTGCCAAGTTTAGCTAAGTTATTTCATCAATTTGCTCATACTCAGCAATCGAATGGATTTTCTCTTGCCCCTATCTTTAAGGGTCGAGTACAAACTTTGCTAGCAAAGACTATGCGCCCTGTTACTGTCACAAAACCATACAGCCATGAGCTTTATCTGCATTTGGTTCATCAACAAGAGAAAACGCAATGTGTCGCATCATGGTTATTACAAGAGTTTGAATCCACTCAAGCCAGAATTGCTTTTATTGAACATGCACGTAGCCATGGGGAAATAAAAGTGCTACGCATCACTGCTGCCCCTATCTTTGATTCGATGACATTATTAACTCAACAAAAGCTGAGTGAACTGGCCAGACTCACCCTACACCGAGCCCGAGGACTGGAAAACGAATTCTCAGCGTTAGTCGGATGCGGAGAGATTTTTGATATTACTGATGAAGTACTGGTTCGTTTAGCCATTAGCTAGATTTTGCCTATTGCTAAACTCTAAATGGTTTCCACTCTAAATAGTTGCCATCATAACCAAGTTATATCCAGCAAACTTCAATAATAACGAAGGGCTTAAAGATCAATGGATAGACTGACTTGGTTATGGTGTGTGGAACAATATTTATTATCAGAACTTAATAACAGCGCAACCAATCATTTGGCCAATTATCCTGAAATTACAGGTTGGTTTTTCCACGATAAATGATGTGGAACCAAGCTAGCAGATAAAATACACAACACAGCACCTAATGAACCATAATTAATGGCGGTTTGCGCCTGCTGCTGAACTTTAGGCTTGGCATGAAATGCAATACCAAGGCCTGCGGCTTTCATCATCGCCAAGTCATTTGCACCATCACCAATTGCGACCGTATTATGAGGTTCAATCTCAAACTGCTCACTTAATTGATGTAAGTAATACGCTTTGGCATTGGCATCAACCACACTTCCTACTACTTCCCCGGTTAGTTTACCGTCTTGAATTGCTAGCTGATTAGCATAGACACCATCTAAATCCAGCATCGCTTTAAGTTGATCTGCAAAGTAGGTAAAACCACCTGAGGCAATTGCGACTTTCCAACCAAAAGCTTGTAGCGTTCGTACCAGTTTAATCAGTTCGGGCATCAAAGGTAATTGCTCTAGCACTTGCGCTAAAATAGCTTCATCAGCACCTGCCAATGTTGCTACCCGTTGGCGCAAGCTCTGCTCAAAGTCTAACTCCCCTTGCATCGCTTGTTCGGTAATGGCGGAAACCAACTCTCCTGTGCCTACTAATTTCGCAATCTCATCAATACATTCCATTTCAATGGCGGTGGAATCCATATCCATCACCACCAAACCCGGTTTATTTAGCTCAGGAAGATCTTTGGTTAACGCAAAATCACACTCAGCACGATAAACAGCAGCTTTGATTGGATCGCTAAGATCATTTTTGATCAACAGAACATCGTAATCCCCGACCTGCCAAGCGGCGACCAACTGCAATCTTTGTTGAGCCCATTCTTCAATAAGAGCAATACGCAATGATGAGAGATCTTGGCCAAATAAGATCCATTGTCCTTGCTGTTTATCACGTAACGAGGCTTGTTGTAATTCAGGAAAGCGACGGTATAAAGCCGCATGTTTTTTTATTTTCAAAGGAGGTAGCGATAATTCCATGGGTTTCCTTATCCATTGATATCGAATGAGCTATATGTCCTTTCTCTACGTTAAAGAGCTGTTAACAAAAGTGCAAGAAGAAAGGGGAATTTAAGCTCAATTTGTGCTGATTTTTTACTCAACTGCTCCTTGAGCCAAAAAATCATGTAGAATGAGCCGCAATTAAAACAAATAGCGAATAACACTGCTTATGTGGAAACTGAACAAATCTCGCTGGCCACGGTTTAAGCAACTCGGCGTCTTGCTGTTTAGCTTAATCGGTGTGATTGGCATGTTGGAATATGGCGCGCGCCTTACCCAAGATAATTATGAGATGCTTGGCGAACAGACGCAGGCGCTTTCTCGTATTTTAGTTCGTCAAGCGGCAGAAACGGCAGCTCCCGATATTTTGGATAATGACCAAGATAAATTACAAGATTTGGTGCAACAACTTTCTAAAGAACCGCTCATTTTAGATGCCAGTGTTTATAACTTAGAAGGTCAAACCTTGGCAAAAACAGAAGGCTCTATGCCCCTTGAACAGGTCACTGGCCTTTCAACTCCTTTAGCGGTGGCAAGCATTGGCCGTCAGCAGATTGTGGAGCCTATTTTCTCAGATCAGCATATGGTGGGTTTTTTACGCATCACCTTAGAGCACGATAAGCTATTGGCTCATGCAAGCAGTCAAATTGAATATATGACAACGATCATTCGCGGCTTAGTGATCTTTGCCATTGGCTTAGGATTCTTACTGGCGTTTACTTTTGGCCGTCGTAAAGATATCTGGCACTTTCCATTTTTGATGACGGCAAACAGTAAAGAGTAAACCACGCTCTCGTTTTACCTCACACGAAAGACATATATCAAAGACCAACAATCAATAGATATCAAAAAAGGGCTTGCTCAATAACCAGAGCAAGCCCTTTTACTTAGGCGTAAATGAATCAGCGATTATGCTTCTTCTTTATCACCGATAAGTACAGATTCTAGAGCGATTTCCATCATTTCGTTAAATGTTAGCTGACGCTCTTCAGACGTAGTTGCTTCGCCTTTTAGGATGTGATCCGATACAGTACAGATAGTTAGCGCTTTAGCACCAAACTCTGCTGCTAGACCGTAGATACCAGCAGCTTCCATCTCCACACCTAGGATGCCGTATTTGTCCATAGTTTTGAAGAAATCGAAATCTGGGTTGTAGAATAGATCTGCTGAGAATAGGTTACCTACGCGAACTTTAATGCCTTTCGCTTTTGCCGCTTCAACTGCATTTTGTACCATGCCGTAATCTGCAAGTGCTGCAAAGTCATGACCACCGAAACGCATACGGTTTACTTTAGAGTCTGTTGATGCACCCATACCGATCACAACATCACGTAGATTTACGTCGTCACGAACCGCGCCACAACTACCCACACGGATGATCTTCTTAACACCAAAGTCTTTTACTAGCTCTGTTGCGTAGATAGAACATGATGGGATACCCATACCGTGGCCCATTACAGAGATACGACGACCTTTGTAAGTACCAGTATAGCCATACATATTACGTACGTTACATACTTCTTTGATATCTTCTAGGAAAGTTTCTGCGATGTACTTAGCGCGTAGAGGGTCACCTGGCATCAGAACTACGTCTGCGAAATCACCCATTTCTGCATTAATATGTGGAGTAGCCATAGTTGTGTCCTTTTCCTGATTAGTTACGAATCTTATTCGCAATTTGTTGTAAATAATGGCGTTAATTTACTGTGGTAGTTATCTATTTCAGTGATAACCACCACACAATGCATCATTAACCTATCGACTGAAAAAATCAATCAATTAAAGAAACGATTTACCGAATTCCATGTCGCTAGTGCCAAAGTACTGTGCCAATGATTGACCAATATCGGCAAATGTTGCACGGCGACCTAGAGAGCCCGCTTTAATTTGTGGACCATAAACAAGAACTGGAATGTGCTCACGAGTATGATCAGTACCAGGCCATGTTGGATCGCAACCGTGGTCTGCTGTAATCAATAGAACATCATCATCTTGAAGCAGTTCTAGGATCTCAGGTAAACGCTTGTCGAAATACTCAAGCGCAGCAGCATAACCTGCCACATTACGGCGGTGACCGTATGCTGAGTCAAAATCAACAAAGTTTGTAAATACGATGGTGTTATCACCTGCTTGTTTGATCTGCTCAAGTGTTGCTTCAAACAAAGCAGGAATACCTGTAGCTTTCACTTTCTTAGTGATACCGCAACCTGCGTAGATATCAGAGATCTTACCGATAGAAACCACTTCACCTTGTTTTTCATCAACCAATTTTTGTAATACGGTTGCTGATGGTGGCTCAATAGATAGGTCACGACGGTTACCAGTACGTTCAAATTGACCTTTACCCGCACCGATAAATGGACGCGCGATAACACGGCCAATATTGTAATCTTCAAGCTCTTCACGAACGATCTGACACAATGTCATTAGGTTATCTAAACCGTAAGTCTCTTCGTGACAAGCGATTTGGAATACTGAGTCAGCTGATGTGTAGAAAATTGGTTTACCTGTTGCCATGTGCTCTTCACCAAGATCATCCAGTACTTGAGTACCAGATGCGTGGCAGTTACCTAGGTAACCTGGAAGATTGGCACGCTCAACGATGCGATCAAGTAGCTCTTGAGGGAAGCTGTTGTTGTGCTCTTTAAAGTAGCCCCACTCAAACAATACCGGCACACCTGCAATTTCCCAGTGGCCAGATGGAGTATCTTTACCAGAAGAAATTTCTTGTGCGTGGCCGTATGCACCCACAATCTCAGCATTTGGATCTAGGCCTTCAGGAAAGTAACCAGATGACTCTTCACACGCTTTACCTAAACCCAGTTTATTCAAATTAGGAAGATGCAACGGACCACTACGTTCGCCATTGTCAGCTTCACCGCGAGCACAAGCTTGTGCAATGTGGCCAAGGGTGT
Organism: Photobacterium damselae subsp. damselae; assembly: GCF_038086725.1. NCBI lineage: Bacteria > Pseudomonadati > Pseudomonadota > Gammaproteobacteria > Vibrionales > Vibrionaceae > Photobacterium > Photobacterium damselae. The sequence goes on along the minus strand of NZ_CP146970.1, from coordinate 686,366 downwards.
TAGCACCGACATCGCCAAATGTTGCTGCATCTTCTGTTGCACCGATACCAAATGAATCGAGAACAAGAATAATTGAACGTTTCATAATCACTCCATTAAACATCTTCAGGGCGAATGCGAGCGTATACTTCCGGTGTTGCTTGTGGTTTTTCATCAGCAATAGTGATGTTAGCGCGAACGGCTTTTGCTGCTTCTTCCCACTGAGCTTCAGTGCGAGCATGTACCATAGCAAGAGGCGTATCTGCGTAAACTTCATCACCAAGACGAATCATATCAGCAAGGCCTACAGCATAATCAATGGTATCTGCCGCAATGCGACGACCACCGCCCATGCCAACTACAGCCATGCCTAAACCACGAGTATCCATCGCACTCGCAAAACCAGTTTTCTCTGCAAATACTGGTTTAATAATTTCTGCAGTATCTAGGTAGTTGTTATAGTTTTCAACAAAATCTAATGGACCACCTAGGCCTGCGACCATTTTACCAAAACATTCGGCTGCTTTACCGTTGTCCAGTACAGCTTGTAGCTTAGTACGAGCTTCAGCTAAATCTTGCGCTAAACCACTTATCACTAACATTTCAGCACATAGCGCCATCGTTACTTCATACAAACGAGGGTTACGGTATTCTCCAGTTAAGAACTGAACCGCTTCACGTACTTCTAATGCGTTACCTGCTGTTGATGCCAATACTTGGTTCATATCAGTCAATAGTGCTGTGGTGCGAGTACCAGCGCCATTAGCTACAGCTACGATAGATTTTGCTAGTTCTTCTGATTTTTCGTACGTAGGCATAAACGCACCAGAACCCACTTTGACATCCATTACTAGGGCATCAAGACCCGCAGCCAGTTTCTTCGACAAAATCGATGCTGTGATAAGTGAGATATTATCAACGGTCGCGGTTACATCACGAGTTGCGTAAACACGTTTGTCGGCTGGCGCTAAATCACCTGTTTGACCGATAATCGCCACACCCGCATCTTTTGTTACCTGACCAAACACTTCGTTGGTCGGGGTAATGTTGTAACCAGGAATTGATTCTAGTTTATCTAATGTACCACCAGTGTGACCTAGGCCACGACCTGAAATCATTGGAACATAACCGCCGCATGCTGCCACCATAGGGCCAAGCATTAGAGAGGTTACGTCACCGACACCACCTGTTGAGTGTTTATCAACAATTGGGCCATCGAAATTCATGTGGCTCCAATCGATAACCATACCAGAGTCACGCATTGCACAAGTTAGCGCAACACGCTCAGCCATGGTCATATCATTAAAGTAGATAGCCATTGCAAATGCTGCGATTTGACCTTCTGATACCGTATCTTTTGCAACACCTTGAATGAAGAAATTGATCTCTTCTTTTGTTAGTTCGATGTTGTCACGTTTTTTACGAATGATTTCTTGTGGTAAGTACATAATAAAATCCCGTTATTTGCCGTTATTGGTGCTCTATCTTGAGGGTAAAGATAGAAATAATTATTCATCTGGGTGGTGACTTCTGACGTTTTTTTCATCACCAATACTGCAAAATAACGAATTTCAGGTGCAGAAAAGGAAGACACGTATTATTCGCGCCATTCAAAACCAGTTTATTGAATAATTATGAAACGAAGAGTTGGAGCCGATGGCCTGCACATCACAGACCATCGTAACCTTGCGACAAGTCGCAGACAGCGATTAGTAACCGCCTTCTGCTGCCTTCTCACCTTCACCTAGAGTGTGAAGTAGGTTTGCAAGTAGGCTTGATGCACCAAAACGGTAGTGCTTGTTATCAGCCCAATCAGAACCGAAGATACGATCTGCCATGTCTAGGTAGATTTGTGCATCTTCTGCAGTGCGAACACCACCAGCAGGTTTAAAACCAACTGTTTTCTCAACACCCATAGCTTTAATCACGTTTAGCATGATTTCTGCGTATTCAGGTGTTGCGTTTTCAGCCACTTTACCCGTTGAGGTTTTGATAAAATCAGCGCCTGCTTTGATTGAGATTTCAGAAGCTTTCTTAATTAGCTCTTCAGTTTTTAGCTCGCCTGTCTCGATGATCACTTTAAGTTGAACATTATCGCCACATGCTGCTTTACACTGCTTAACAAGCTCAAAGCCTACTTCTTCGTTACTAGCCATTAGAGCACGGTATGGGAATACTACGTCTACTTCATCTGCACCGTAAGCTACGGCTGCTTTAGTTTCAGCAACAGCAATTTCGATATCGTCATTACCGTGCGGGAAGTTAGTTACTGTCGCAATACGGACTTCAGGTGTACCTTGCTCACGTAGCTGCTTCTTAGCAACTGGAATAAAACGAGGGTAGATACATACTGCTGCTGTGTTACCTACTGCAGTTTTGGCATTCTTACAAAGCTCGATAACTTTTGCGTCAGTGTCGTCATCGTTCAGTGTAGTAAGATCCATTAATTTAAGTGCACGTAGTGCAGCAGCTTTTAAATCGCTCATGACTATCTCCAGTCCAGTTAATTTCTAACAAGCTATAGATTCCTGCTCTATTTGCTCGACGTTCGCTTTTCTACTATGCGCGTCTGCAGACAATGAACAGTCAATGCTAAATCTAGCATTTATGAGCGGACTTGTTCCCTGAAGACTTCGATTGTTATCGAACTGCTATCCTTAGCACCGCGCAAGGCTTTTCACCTTGTCACCAATCGAACTCGCATTATTGCCAGCTCAAGTAATCGTTACTTTTTGGTGGAAGCTCATCATACCAAGGTCGGTAGCAAGCCTCCATTAAAGTTGTGTTTCCTGGGGTGGACAATGTGTTTCTCAACAGCGATAAAGAATTACCGGAGAAATCTTGCGTTTTTTCATCAAATTATGAGAAAAATCGCTCAGCAACCCAACCCCAACAAATGCCACCTAAATAAACCCCAACTATTCCCATTACCCCCGATAGTACAGGCGGTGCTGGTATAGGTAATTTAAGGGCTGAAAAGAAAATTCCAACGGCAAATCCGGCCACGGTAGCTACCATCACTTCATACATAACATGCTCTCTTTGTCGGCTCTGTTATCAATGAGTGTAGACCGAATTTATCGCTTCGTTGACCCGACTAATCCTAGCAGATCATATTGTCAGAAATTGGAACGCAATCGATTTTATGCAATCTGATGGGAAACAATTAAGGGTATGTTTACGGAATCTGTTGATCGAGTGGTAAGTAGCAAAAAAAACGCCACGGCTTTTACCCCGTGGCGTTTATTGCAATTGTTATATTGCTAAAGCTTACATAGATAGGCTAACAAACAGACCTGCGATTGTTGCAGACATTAGGTTAGATAGCGTACCTGCTGCGACAGCCTTCATACCAAAGCGTGCGATTTCTGCGCGACGAGTTGGAGCTAGACCACCTAGACCACCTAGTAGGATTGCAACCGAAGATAGGTTTGCGAAACCACATAGTGCGAAAGATACGATAGCTTTAGTCTTCTCACCCATTGCTGCGCCAGTTTGAGCAACAACCATGCCGCCATCAGCAACATCTTTAAGGTAAGGAGCAAAGTTTAGGTATGCTACAAATTCGTTCACAACCAGTTTCTGACCGATGAAAGAACCTGCTACTAGCGATTCGTTCCAAGGAACACCGATTAGGAATGCTAGTGGTGAGAACACATAACCTAGGATAAGTTCTAGTGTTAGATGTGGCATACCGAACCAACCACCGACACCACCTAGTAGGCCGTTGATTAGTGCAATTAGACCGATGAATGCAAGAAGCATTGCACCAACGTTTAGAGCAAGTTGCATACCAGATGATGCACCCGCTGCCGCTGCGTCGATTACGTTAGCAGGTTTTTCGTCTGCATTTTCGTCATCACCAGCTAGTTGCTCAACAGGCTGCTCAGTTTCAGGCTTGATGATTTTCGCAAATAGAAGACCACCAGGTGCTGCCATGAATGATGCTGCGATTAAGTATTCTAGAGGTACACCCATAGATGCGTAACCTGCTAGTACACCACCAGCAACAGAAGCCAAACCACCACACATTACTGCAAACAGCTCAGATTGAGTCATTTTAGGTACGAACGGACGCACAACTAGAGGTGCTTCTGTTTGACCAACGAAGATGTTCGCTGTTGCAGACATAGATTCAGCGTGAGAAGTACCAAGAACTTTACGTAGACCACCACCAAGAACATTGATAACGATCTGCATAACACCTAGGTAGTAAAGTACGCTAATAAGTGCAGAGAAGAATACGATTACTGGTAGTACTCGTAGGGCGAAGACGAAACCGCCACCACCGAACACTTCAAACATTTTGTCTGAAGTTAGGCCACCAAATAGGAAGTTGATACCGTCGTTACCGTAAGCAATAACGTTAGCAACACCTTGTGACATACCGTATAGAACGTCACGACCAACAGGTACATAAAGAACGAATGCACCTAATAAGAATTGGATGGCAAAAGCACCACCAACAGTACGTAGATTAATAGCTTTACGGTTATCAGATAGAAGTACTGCGATTGCTAGCAGTACAACCATCCCAACCAGGCTCATAAACAGGCTCATAGTTTATGGCTTCCCTTTAGTTAAGTTTGGCGTCTCGACAATGTGACTCATCAAATGAGTTCGGCGCATTATACTCATGCAACGCCGGATAAAATAATGCGAGCTTCACAGTTTGCAAGGAAAGGTGATGTAAGTTTAATCATACTTGTGAGGGCGATCACAAAGCACAGTACAAGTTACGCAATCGTTTTACGCAAACGTTTTAATAGTGGAAGTAATATCACAGCTTAAGCTTAAAAAGTTCAGTTGAGGTTAAGCTTGTTATCTGTTCAATTTCTGCTCGGGATTCTCCTCTCAATGCCGTTAATACATCGACGATATCAACCAATCGGTCAGGACGGTTCGGCTCACCTTGATAACCACAAACAGGCATATCTGGCGCATCGGTCTCAAGCATTAAAACATGAAGCGGTAGTTGAGAAATAGTATGGCGCGTTTTCTTCGCCCGAGGGTAAGTAATTGTTCCGCCAACACCAATTTTGATACCTAGCTCGATAATCTGTTGCGCTTGCTGCACACTACCACTAAAAGCATGGAACACACCTCCCGCTTTTGGCCTGTTAAATTTAATTAATTGAATTAACTCAGGAAATGCCTTTCTACAATGGAGGATAACAGGAAGATTAAACTCATTAGCAAGCTGTAATTGACCTTCAAGCAAGGCAATTTGTTGCTGTTTGACGGCGAGGGTTTGTCCTCCCTCGATTGCAAAATCCAGTCCGCATTCACCAATAGCAACACACTTTCGCCCAATATTAATATCGGTTTCGATGTGCGCTTTTAGTAACTCTAATGCAGCAAGATCATGTTGGTGATTAAAAAAGGGATGCAGTCCCAAACCGTAATAGAGTTCAGGATATTCACTACAAAGTTTGGCCACTAACGACCAATTATTCAAACCAACAGAGGGAATGACGATAGCGCCAACCCCCGCTTGTTTGGCTTGTTCTAAATATGAATTGGGCGCTTGAATAAAGGGCTCAAAATCAAAATGGCAATGACTGTCAATTAGCATAGTAAAACCGATCAATTTAGTGCGTTCAATCGCACTTTTCCGCCGCTGTTGTTTCCATATTCTGTTGAAATTGTGCGGCAGTGCGATCGCGCTTTTTTTACTGTTTTTTTGCCACCATAACAATCATAGAACGCCCACTCGCAATAATATTATCATCTTGATATTTAGGCGCTTTTTCCATTCTATAAATATCATTAGGCGGCACCAGGCCTGTATTAACCAAAACATACCAATCACTGTGGTCTCGTTTTGGTAAAGTAAAGTTTAACGGGTCCCAATACGCATTACAGATAACATAAAGCTCATCTTGTGTCAGTGGATGATGAACTGTTAATGCAACCGAATGAGATCGCTCAGACCAATCAGGTTGATTTGGCTTCACACCATGCCACTCAATCCCAACATTACCGAGCACTTCTTCTAATGAGCGATGCATATTCCACTCTATCGTTGGCTCTGCCCGTCGAATTTGCGCCAGTAACTGCACAAAGCGTAATAAGTCAGCATTTTTCTCAACCAACTGCCAATCAAACCAGCTGAGCTCGTTATTCTGACAGTACGCATTATTATTGCCCTGCTGCGTCCGTCGTACCTCATCCCCCATACAAAGCATTGGCGTACCAAGAGAGAGATAGAGTGTCGTTAGGAAATTTTTGCATTGCCGGTGACGAATCGCTTCAATTTCGGCAACATCCGTTGGACCTTCGATACCATAATTACACGAAATATTATGGTTATCACCATCCCGATTATGCTCGCCGTTATCCCAATTGTGCTTATCTTGATAACTGACCAAATCATTTAAGGTAAACCCATCGTGGGCACAGATAAAATTCACCGAACGATGTGGCGTATGATGCTGAGAGCTATAAATATCAGGAGAGCCTAAAATACGAGAAGAAAAACGGCTAACGGTATTGCGATCACCACGCCAAAATGCACGAACATCATCTCTAAACTTACCGTTCCACTCATTCCAGCGATCGCCAATAAATGAACCGACTTGATAAAGCCCTGCTGCATCCCACGCTTCGGCAATGATCTTAGTGCCACTTAACACAGGATCAGAATCAATTGACCACAACAATGGCGGCTCTTTCATCGGTTTACCATCGCTATCACGAGCTAACACTGACGCCAGATCAAAGCGGAAACCATCAACATGCATCTCTTTAACCCAGTAATGTAGCGCATCAATAATCATACGTCGCTGAACGCTGTAGTTTGCATTACAGGTATTGCCACAACCGCTGTAGTTCGCATATTGATGTGTTTTCGGATCAAGGAGGTAATAGCCATCATTTTGCAGTCCTTTAAAACAAAAGGTTGGGCCGTTTTCATCCCCTTCGGCGGTGTGGTTAAACACCACATCTAAAATAACCTCAATTCCCGCTTTATGCAGCTCTCGGACTAAGGTTTTAAATTCATTGATCGCCGCTAATGGCTCTTTGCTCGAACTGTATGGGCTATGCAAAGCAAAGAAATTAATCGGACTGTATCCCCAATAATTTTCTCTGCCCGCGGGAGCATCATGTAGATCAAAATGTTGGATCGGCATCAGCTCAACTGCGGTAATGCCGAGCTGTTTAAGATAGGAAATCTTATCGATAATGCCAGCAAAAGTACCACGATGGCTTGGTGTAACATTAGAAGATGGGTGCTGAGTAAAACCACCGACATGCATCTCATAAATGATAGTATCGGTTAGCGAGTGGCGCGGAGAATCGGTGTTTTGCCAATCAAAGTGGCTATGGTCAACCACAATGCTTTTCATACAACAATCCATATTAGAATCAAAATCTCTAGCTCGCTCACGGGAGTAGTCATGATTCATACAAATAGCATGGCTGTAGGGATCCAGTAGTACCTTGTTTTTATTAAATCGCAATCCTATTTCAGGTTGCCACGGACCATCGACAGTAAAGGCATAAATTTGCCCATGGGTAATATTAGCGACAAACGTGAACCAATAATGTCCTCGCTTGTGGTAGATAGGATCTAACGTAAATGACTTAAAGGGAGTCGGCGCATCCGCACTTTCAAACAGATGCAACTCAACTTTTGTCGCATCTCTAGAATACAAGCTAAAGTTGACCCCTTTGGCTTTAATTGTGGCCCCAAGGGGATAGGGGTCACCAATTGCCGAGAAGATCCGTTTATATTGTTGAATGTCCATGCTTATACGCCTTAATTACGCAATTAATCTCTTAACTAAGGCGTATAATACAAAGTCTCAACTTAAGTAAGTGTGAATAAAAATTCTTGTTACTAAGATCACGAACGGTGCAAAGGTATTTCCCATTACGCCATGGAGTTAGGCTAAGTTTAATTCCACAGGTGGAGCGATAAAGCCCTGATATCCCCAAATAGGCAGCCCCTCGAGTAATGCAAGTTGCTCACTATATTGAATACCTGTAGCGATCACTTTAATATCCAATCCAGCCGCAATACTTGCTAACGCTCGTCCTAATTCATATTTACCTGATTCTGTCGAAACACCAGCAAAAGATTGGTCTAGTTTTACGTATTTAGGTCGTAATGATAGAAGATAATCCACACTGGTTAACTGACGCCCATAATGGTCGATTCCCCATGAAATATCTTTTTGATTAAATAACAGTGCTAAAGATAGACATGCTGATAAATCTTCCTCAATAGCCGACTCAGGAACTTCGAACGACAATTTGTCACTCATGGCACTTTCATTTAAAAAATGTGCTAGCCAGCTTTGAAATGATGAACTTCTAATACTATTTACCGTTAAGTTTATCGCTATCGTCGACCCACTATGCGCCAATAACGAAGCTTGCTCAATCATCTGTAAAATACATTGGTCAAGTCGCTCTCCCAAACCATACTCTTCCACATAAGGCATAAACGTCTTAGCCATCACTCGTTCATCTCCCAGCAGTAATTGGCAAAAGACTTCATTTTGTACCGTGGCTGTTGTCGCCATATTTTGAATAGGTTGAGACTTAAAAACCAGTGCACGATCAGTGATTGCTTGTTCTATCGATGTAGCCCAATTTAAAACGGCTAAACCATGATAATGGGTGACTGTATTATCTGCCCAGTGTACTTTTTGATGGTGCTCTTGCGCATAATTAAGAGCTGAGAGTGTTTCCTGATATAAGCTATTTTTAGTACTAGCATCAGTCTTTGAACTTACACCAATAAAAAACTCACCATTGCTTATCTCAGATTGTTCTATCTCATTTTGAATATCTTGAACAATATATTGGATCTCTTGCTGCTGCTCTTTAACCGTATGTTCCGTTAAAATAATGGCTAATTGAGAACGATTGAGTTGTGCAAGAACAGTACTTTTTAAGCATCGCTTTTGCAGACTTTGGGCAAGTAAACGTAAACTATCTTGATAAACACCACTGCCATACTGTTCATGAATTTGCTCTAGCCACGAACAATCAATGATCGCTAAAGCACCAGCAACAGGTTCATCGAGCCAAGAGTTCATACGATCATAAAAATACTCAGCATTTGCCAGCCCAGAACGTTTATCGATCTGTTTTTGTAATCGCAGTGACTGTATTTCCTGGTTAGACAGTTGAATATAGTTATTGAGTTGTTTAGCCATTAAATTGATAGCTTGGGTAATCCCATCAAGTTCAGGAAGAGCTCGCTCAACAGATACGTGAGACTTTTCATGTTTTGCCACTTGCTGAGTATGCTGCGTTAATACATCAAGCCGAGACATTAATCGCTGCCATCCCCAACTCATTATCAGTAATGCCGCAATAACAACGGAAATAAACGTGCAAGCAATCGCTAAAAAGTAGTACCACAGCTGTAAATAAGCCCATGATGGATTAATGCTCACAGTCAAAGAAGCCAATTCTAACCAACCTGCTTTTATCGTACGCTGCTGTTCTAAGTTCGACCATGCAATCCATTGTGTGAACCATGAAGGGACAGATGTTGATTCTTCTATCACCTTTTGCCACTGATAAACCTGCCCATCAACCAAACTCGTTAAATGAATCTCAGCTAAATTGCGAGGCTGTTGCGGAGTAATAATCTGCTCAATAGATTGATTATCCCCCATCTCAAGCGGTGTTACTGTTGCAATAGAAATATTATGAATTGTATTAACCAACTCGGCCTGTAATTGGTTATTGACCAGTTCTTTCACTTCTTTTAATTGAAAATAACCAGCAATGCTAAAAACAAAAACTAACAGCCCTAACAACATTAAGGAGCACTGTTTGTATAAGCTCATACCTTACCTAATATAAAAAAATAGCAGGAAACCGTTTGATCCCCTGCTCAATTATTTACTGACCTTGAACACCGCTTATATATTCTTGTTCACCATACCAAGTCTCTGGTGTGGTAATTTGCAGCGAAGACAACAGCTGTCCAGTCGCATTAAGTAATCGATATTGAGCTAACAATTCATCAAATTCTGCGCCAAGATAATCCTTTTTTGCTTCAAATAATTCATTTTCCGAATCCAATAAATCCAGTAATGAACGTTGACCTAATTTAAATTGCTGAGCATAAGATGATTGTGTCTCTTTTGAAGCGGCAACATGTTCTTGAATAAATGTTTTTTGCTCACCTAAATACTGGTATGCATTCCACGCTAATGTCGTACCATCAACAATACTACGATAGGTATTTTGTTGAATTCCTTTTGCTTCACCAATCTTATAAGCCGCCTCTCGCTCTCTAGCTGTATCCTTACCACCATTAAAGAGGTTATAGCGCATTTGAATACCTGCTTTTAGCTCTTGGCTATCACCATCATTAGGGCTGCTACGATCATAAGATTCATTTGACCATAATCCACTAAGTTCCAAATCGATGTCAGGGTAATAGTTCGCTTGTGTCGCGTCTTTCTCAGACTCTGCCGCTTGAATATCACTGTAAGCGGCTTGTAGCACTGGATGATTATCCTTAGCTAAAGTGAGTGCTTGCTCTAATGTTTGTGGTAACACAGCCCGATCAGCAGCAGGCTTGGTCATATTGATCGGAGCTTGATTAGTGATTTTGGCATACTCACTTTTTGCATCTGCCAAATTATTTTGAGCGGCAACTAAATTAGATTTTGCTCGCGCTAGACGGCCTTTACTTTGCGATAAATCCGCCGTTGAACCCAACCCAGAACGAGTTTTCTCTTCAATTTGGCCATATAAGGTTTGGTGCTTATTCACATTTTCCTGTGCCAGCACCACAATTTGACTTGCTTCTAAATAATTTAGATAAACTTTAGCAACCTGCAATGCCATATCTTCAGCGGTTGCAAATAACTGCCATTGCGCAGCACTCGTTTCATGATCTAAACGATCAACATCATGGGTAGTAAAAAAGCCGTTAAATAAATTTTGACGCAGACTTAAACCTAGCTCACTACGATCTAATTCAATATCTCCCTTTTTAGCGGCTTTACTCACTGGGGTTTCATTTTTTTCTAAACCATAACCTGCCGTAAGATCTAAAGTCGGTAAATAACCAGCCATCGCCTGATTAACCTGCTCTTCTCGGGCCTTAAATTGATTAAATGATTGTGTAATCACAGGGCTTGTTTCAATGGTATACGCAACGGTTTGTTCCAATGTTTGGCTATTAACAACAGGAGCAAATAATGCAGAACTCACCGCTAAAGCCAATAGTTGTTTAGCCGTCATTCGTCCTAATTTATGTTTTTTAATAGCTAAATCATGAACTCCATTTGTCATGAAATGATCTCCATATTCTTTTAAATTAATGCTCACGCAAAGCCATCTCTTTGGCTCTTAAGATTGGGTTTAGAATGTAATCAAGAACACTTCGTTTTCCTGTTATTACATCCACGCTGGTTAACATTCCGGGAATAATCGGCATCAATGTGCCGTCGGACCGGGCTAAACTTGATTCTTTTGTCCTAACTTTAATAAGGTAAAAACTGTTATCGTCTTTATCTTGTGTAGTATCAGCACTAATGGTTACTACTGTGCCATCTAGTCCACCATAGCGAGTAAAATCATAAGCGGTCACTTTCACTACTGCGGGTAACCCTGGGTGTAAAAATGCGATATCTTTTGGCGCAATCTTTACCTCAATAAGCAGTTGATCTTCACTTGGCACAATTTCCATAATGTCTTTGCCAGGTTGAACAACGCCCCCAAGAGTCATGATATTAATCATCTTAATCGTGCCATTCACAGGGGATGTAATAATGGCTTTGTCAACTTTGTCTTGAGCTCCAACTTGAGCCTCAGTTAAACGAGAAAGACGAGCACTAAGTTCATTTAATTGAGCCCGAGCTTCTTTGTTATAAGTTAAAACTGCTTCTCTTCGTTTTAAAATTGCTTCATCAAGTGCCGCTTTTACTTTAGGTTGCTGTAAATATAAGGCTGACAATTCACCTTTAGTTTCATTAACTTGTCGCTGAAGCTGTAATAAATCCACTTCAGATACAATGCCTTTTCGAGCTAATGGCCGGGTCATGACTAACTCTTTATTAATCAAATGTAAGCTACTCTTTAAGGTTTTTATTTGAGAAACCAATCCATGACTTTCTTGCTGTTTCTGGACAATTTGTCGAGCTAAGATGGCAATTTGGTTATTCAGTTCATCTAAACGACCATGATATTCTGCCGTCTGTTGTTTAATGAGTTCGGGTTCATTTGCAACTAACGCCTTAGGAAAATCGAGCGGCGCTTTATTCACTCTAACTTGTTCCTTCCACCCTTTATTCGCATCCGCAATTTCAATACTTTGAATCTCTTGCTTTAAACGAAATATATTCGCTTGCAAGCTCTCTTCCTCTTCCACTTGCTGCGCAAGATCAGACCGAAAGCGAGTATCATCAATCCGAGCTAAAGGCTGTCCTTTTGTAACTTGCATACCTTCTGTTACAAACAACTCTTGTAAAATACCGCCGTCTAAACTCTGAATCATTTGCACTTGAGAAGAAGGAATGACTTTGCCTTCACCACGAGTGACTTGATCCAATTGCGCCCAAGCAGCCCAAGAGATAAAACAGATCACCATAATAAAAAATAACCGAATGACCCAACGATGCTGCTTAGGGGAATCAAGCAACATCGCCTTATATAGGTCATCAGTCATATCCAATTCATCGAGGGAGCTTGACTGTTTCATTGCTCACCTCCAACTAAGCCACGGCGTAATTTTTCTAGAACGGGTGCTTTTTCACCATCAAGAATGATTTGCCCTTTATCCAGAACCATAACCCGATCAACTAACGTCAATAGAGACATTTTATGCGTGATCATCACTAAGGTTTTATTGGGTAAAATACGCTGGATCGACTGAATAAATTGTTGTTCAGTAATGGCATCCATACTGGCGGTTGGCTCATCCATTAATAAAATGGGTGGATCGGCCAAAATAGCACGAGCAAGAGCTACTGATTGACGCTGACCTCTAGATAACGATAAACCACCTTCACCAACCTGTTTATCCAACCCTTCACTGTCTTCAGTGCAAAATTGAGCGACCCCGGAAAGCTGCACCGCTCGCAATAGTTGATGTTCCGTAACCTGACGATGTCCGAACATAATATTGTCACGAATGGTGCCATGAATAAGTGTGATATCTTGAGGCATGTAGCCTATATTTTTTCGTAGATCCGCAGGATGAATTTGACTCTCGTTGATCCCATCAAACCGCAATTGACCATCACTTGGTTGATATAATCCGGCTAACAGTTTTGCAAGAGAGGTTTTACCCGATCCATTTTTACCAAGAATGGCAATTTTCTCACCAGGCTTAATATTAAAATTACATGGGTAGAGCGTACTGCGTTTTTGCTGCGGATAAATAAATTGAAGGTTCTCGGCTTGAATGGCCCCTTTTAATCGGTGACGACTAATCAAATGAGTTTTGCCTGTAAACTCATCATCTTGTTCCATTAAAAGATCCAGTTGAGTGAGTGCATTAGCCGTTTGATTTGAGCGAGTTAATAGATTAGCTAACTGCGCCATTGGTGATACAACTCGCCCAGATAACATCACCGCGGCGATAATTCCCCCCATAGAGATATCCAAAGTTGAAAGTCGATATACACCAAGAATTACCACGCCAACCGTTGTTAATTGCGTAATATACGTCGCAAAGAAAGCAACTGAGTTAGACAATTTTTTAAGTTTTAACTGCCAATCTGCAGTATGAGCATTCATCTGCTGCCATGATCGCTGCATAATTCCTTCTGCAACGTTAGATTTGATGGCTTCCGCTGCAGTTAAACTCTCAATCAAATGCGCGTGTTTAATTGTGGAATATTTGTTAGCTTCAGTAACTGCAAACTTCAACTTAGGCTGAACCCATAAGCTATAACCAATAATCAAAATCCCGGCACAGAGCGGAATTAGGGCTAAGTCTCCAGCAACCAAATAGATAATGACAAGAAATAATGCGGCAAATGGTAAATCAACCAGAGTCGTTAAGGTGACAGAGGTTAACATATCTCGAATACTATCAAACTCACCGATCTGTTTAGCGGTAGCTCCAACAGATAGGCCTTTTTTTGCCAACGGAATCCCTAATACCTTCGCAAATAATTGTGATGAGACAATAATATCAATTTTCTTTCCCGCTAAATCGATTAAATAACTACGCATATGGCGGAGAATAAAATCAAATGTAAAAACTAATACAACACCGCTCGCTAATACCCACAGCGATTCAAACGCTAAATTTGGTAATATTTTGTCATAAACATTCATCATAAATAGCGGTGATACTAAAACAAATATATTAATTAAAATTGAAGCTAATAGAGCATCACGATAAATAGGAGAAGCATCTTTAACTAAGGACCAAAGCCAATGTCCTTTTTGCTCAATAAAATTAACATCTATACTTTTGTCACCACGATATTGTTGTTTAACTAAAAAAGCATACCCCGTATAAATATTATTAAGTTCTGAAATAACTATCTCAGATTCCCCACCATTTTCAGGTAATTGAATAATAACTTTATCTTGACTTGGTATAATTTCGCGCAATATGCAAGCTTTCTTATTGTTTAATAACAAAATACAAGGTAAAACCAACGGCGATAATGTCTCTAATGGCTTACGTAATAGCTTGGCTACTAGACCAATACGACTCGCCGCTTGAGAAAATAGCTCTGGCGTTAACTGTGCATTATTTAAGGGCAAACCGACAAGAAGTGCTTCACCTGAACATGGATTGCCATAGTGTTCGGATAATAAAACCAAACAATCTAACAAAGGATCTTCAGTAGTTTTTTCAGATGTAGGAATTGTCCATTGCTCTTGCTTTTTCTGTTGTTCTACTACAAATACCACTTAATTATCTCTAGCAATAAAAACAAAAATAGAGAGCAGAGTACCCACCCTCATTTTAATATTTATAAGTTGTCATCAATTACTGGATTTGGAATCACGGTCAATTCTTGAGAGCTATTAGAAGCCAAATCATTAAATATCAACTCATCTTCCTGATACGTTAGTAAACCATTTGTGATAATGCCTAAATTATCGCTAAGTTCATCTAGTGTGATATTTTCTAAAATAATCTCAGTCTCTTCAGCCTGATCATTAATAGTAATCACACTGTTATCATCTCTTTGTGAAAACGAAATATACTCATCAATCGTCTCTGTTGTGGCATGAGATAATAGGAGTGATAGATCCAATTTATCGTTCACAATATCAAAATCAGATAATATTTCTGGTTGTTCAGTCAAAACTCCAACACTATCTAACGATATATCCTCTTGTAATAAAGAAGATTGATAGTCATCTTGATTTTGCATCAAACCTAATAACGGATGTTCATCTTCTGACTCACTCACTAAATGCTCAGTTCTCTCCATTGATGAGTCATCGTCTTGTTGTTCAACAGAAAAGAATGAACGTGAGCGGCCATTCATTGAAATACTGTCAGCATGAGTAATATTTTGATCTAAATTACTATTTTCCTGATTAACCACAGTGATTGTTGGCTTAATTTGATCAGCAAGCTCAGTATCAACAACCAACTTAAGATCAGAGAGTGAGACTGATGAATCTGAACTACTCCACAATCCGGTTAACGTAATACTTCCTTCTGCATCAGCAACACCTAATACCGTTTTACCATCACTCGCGTAAAGTACTGCCCCTTCAACTAATCCAGCTAATCGGATTTCAGTTATTGATTCACTGCCATCTAAGTCGGTCAGAGTGACATTAATATCCAAAGGATAGGTCATTGTTGGCTGTTCTTTAACCCACTGCCCGTCTTCTTGATCCCAGTAATAGGTACCATCAGCAAACTGAAGACGCTCGATGTCATAAAGCGCATCCTGCCCCTCTCCTGCAAATGGTGATTTCAAAGAGTAATCTTTATCCGTAACTTGAATAAAGATACTGCCACCTGGGCTCACTGTTGGATTGCTAATATGGTAATCATTAAAATTCCCTGCAAATACTGCAGTATCAATGCCTTCATTACCATATAGAGAATCATTACCTTGTTCCCCGATTAAAATATCATTACCAAAGCCACCATATAGAGTGTCATTAACCGTATTGGCTGGATTAACAGGTGAGCCATCAAGATTCACATCCACATCGTTATTGCCAAGAATGCCATCATCACCAATTAAAATGAGATCTTCTGTACTGAAATGCCCTGAGATAACATCATTACCACCGTTACCTTTAATTGCTGTTTTATCTGTGACCTGATAACTATCAGTATTTTCGGTTAAGGAATGAGCTTTATCCCCCACATTGATTAACGTATCTTCCCAACTAATGAAGTCTTTTCCATCTTGATAAATAGAGCCATTATGATAAACACCCTGGCCAATAATAAATTCGACATCAACGTTATCGGCTACAGCATTAACATTAATCACCGTTGAGTATTCAGGACTTTGCAATTCACCATCTGAGATAACAAAATCAAACTCCGCATAAATACTGCCGTTATTACCAGTATCTTCACTCCCCTCCAGACCAGATGAATGATTGAATTCAGGAACAAAGCGAACATCTCCATTATCAAACATAGCCTTTGTTAATAATGTTGAAGTCGTAATATTTTGCCATTGTCCATTAACTTGAATTTGTACCACACCATTAGCTGGTAACTTGGTGATATTAATGCTGAGTTCACTGTCTGGAGTATCAATGTCTTGAGCATTAAATAACTCCCAGCTTAAAATTGCGGCAGTATCTTCATTGGTAGTGATCTCTATATTTTGTCCAATTGGCGCTTCATTCACATTTTGCTCATTTAAAACAACATCGACAGTCGTTTGTTTTCCGCCATCTGACACTGTAATTTGTAATTGATGCTCGTTGTCACCTAATTCATAATCGTTTGCGGCGGCAAGTAACCCTTTTTCAGTTAAGGTTATTTCGCCTTTATCATTAATTTGGAACCAGCCATTATCATTACCTTGTGAGATCTCATAATTGAGAGCACTACTATCGATATCAGTGGCGGTTACTTTGCCAATAACCGTTCCTTCTGTACTATTTTCATCATAATTAAACTGATAAGTGTCTTGATCAAATTCTGGTGCATCATTATCTGGCATCACTTTAATCGTGACGGTCGCCTCCGACGTCGCACCATGGTTATCGGTAATTTGATAATCAAAGCTCACATCGCCACTGTAGTTGGCGTTTGGAACAAAGGTTAAGGTGCCATCGGCTGCCACTCGGATTTGGCCGTTTTCAACCGTTATCTCTTGCTCCCCACCGGTTAATTCCACCCCAGCAATCTGAGTGATCTGTACGGTGCCATCCACATCGCTATCGTTGCTCAAGAGATCTAACGCTATCGCGTTATCTTCCTTCGTTGTCACTCGATCATCATGAGCTTGTGGTCCTTCGTTTGTACCAATAATCTCAACGGTGATGGTATGCTGGGTGCCATCGATGGACTCCACCACAAAGTGGTCGGTGACCACTTCCCCTTCGGCCAATTCATCCAGAGCGCCGTTGGAGACAAAGGTCCACTCACCTTGGCTATTGATCGTAAACTGACCGTATTGACCCGATACGCCTTCTTGCGGCTTAAAGCTGTTGTCTGGGTTATCAACATCCGTCGCGGTTAGGGTGCCGCCTGTGGTTAGGACTTCGTTGGTTTCGATTAACGATTGATGATCGTCGCCGCCGATGACCGCCTCATCGTTAACAGGAGTGACATTAACGGTTACCGTAATAGTATCGGTGCCACCGTTACCATCATCGACCAGGACAGTGAAGCTGTCTTCACCATTAAAGTCGGTATTAGGCACATACTCCCATGAGCCGTCAGCATTAACTGTTACTTGGCCATTTTCTGGATTGGTGCCTGGCTTGAAGGTCAGATTATCGCCATCAACATCGGTCGCCGTTAGCTGTCCAGTTACCGCAGTCTCTTCTTGAGTTTCAGCACTAACATCCTCACCCACTGGCGCATCGTTAGCAGGAGTGACATTAACAGTTACCGTAATAGTATCAGTGCCGCCATTACCATCATCGACTACGACCGTGAAGCTATCTTCACCATTAAAGTCGGTATTGGGCACATACTCCCATGAACCATCTGGGTTCACGGTTACACTGCCGTTTTCTGGATTGGTGCCCGGTTTGAACGTTAAGTTATCGCCATCAGCATCAGTCGCCGTTAGCTGTCCAGTTACCGCAGTCTCTTCTTGAGTTTCAACACTAACATCTTCACCTATTGGCGCATCGTTAACAGGGGTCACATTAACGGTTACCGTAATGGTATCAGTACCTCCATTGCCATCATCGACCACAACCGTGAAGCTGTCTTCACCATTAAAATCGGTATTGGGTACGTACTCCCATGAACCATCTGGGTTCACGGTTACGCTACCGTTTTCTGGATTGGTGCCCGGTTTGAACGTTAAGTTATCGCCATCAACATCAGTCGCCGTTAGCTGACCGGTGACTGCCGTCTCTTCTTGAGTTTCCGCACTAACATCTTCACCCACTGGCGCATCGTTAGCAGGAGTGACATTAACGGTTACCGTAATGGTATCGGTGCCGCCGTTGCCATCATCGACCACAACCGTGAAGCTGTCTTCACCATTAAAATCGGGATTAGGTACATACTCCCATGAGCCGTCAGCATTAACTGTTACTTGGCCATTTTCTGGATTGGTGCCTGGCTTGAAGGTCAGATTATCGCCATCAACATCGGTCGCCGTTAGCTGGCCGGTGACTGCAGTCTCTTCTTGAGTTTCAGCACTAACATCCTCACCCACTGGCGCATCGTTAGCAGGAGTGACATTAACAATTACCGTAATAGTATCAGTGCCGCCATTACCATCATCGACTACGACCGTGAAGCTATCTTCACCATTAAAGTCGGTATTGGGTACGTACTCCCATGAACCATCTGGGTTCACGGTTACGCTACCATTGGTAGGATCTGAACCTGGCTTGAAGGTCAGGTTATCACCATCAACATCAGTCGCCGTTAGCTGACCGGTTACTGCCGTCTCTTCTGGAGTTTCAGCACTAACATCCTCACCCACTGGTGCATCATTCACAGGAGTGACATTAACCGTTACCGTAATGGTATCAGTGCCTCCATTGCCATCATCGACCACGACCGTGAAGCTATCTTCACCATTAAAGTCTGTATTGGGTACGTACTCCCATGAACCGTCAGCATTGACTGTCACTTGACCATTTTCTGGATTGGTGCCCGGTTTGAACGTTAAGTTATCGCCATCAGCATCGGTCGCGGTTAGCTGACCGGTGACTGCAGTCTCTTCTTGAGTTTCAACACTAACATCCTCACCCTCTGGCGCATCGTTAACAGGAGTGACATTAACGGTTACCGTAATGGTATCAGTACCTCCATTGCCATCATCGACCACAACCGTAAAGCAGTCTTCACCATTAAAGTTGGGATTGGGTACGTACTCCCATGAGCCGTCAGCATTGACTGTTACTTGGCCATTTTCTGGATTGGAGCCCGGCTTGAAGGTGAGGTTATCACCATCAACATCGATCGCGGTTAGCTGACCGGTTACTGCAGTCTCTTCTTGAGTTTCAACACTAACATCTTCACCTATTGGCGCATCGTTAACAGGAGTGACATTAACCGTTACCGTAATGGTATCAGTACCTCCATTGCCATCATCGACCACAACCGTGAAGCTGTCTTCACCATTAAAATCGGTATTGGGTACGTACTCCCATGAGCCGTCAGCATTGACTGTTACTTGGCCATTTTCTGGATTGGAGCCCGGCTTGAAGGTGAGGTTATCACCATCAACATCGATCGCGGTTAGCTGACCGGTTACTGCAGTCTCTTCTTGAGTTTCAGCAGTAACATCTTCACCTATTGGCGCATCGTTAACAGGAGTGACATTAACCGTTACCGTAATGGTATCAGTACCTCCATTGCCATCATCGACCACAACCGTGAAGCTGTCTTCACCATTAAAATCGGTATTGGGCACATACTCCCATGAACCATCTGGGTTCACGGTTACGCTACCATTGGTAGGATCTGAACCTGGCTTGAAGGTCAGGTTATCACCATCAACATCAGTCGCCGTTAGCTGACCGGTTACCGCAGTCTCTTCTTGAGTTTCAGTAGTGACATCTTCACCTACTGGGGCATCGTTAACAGGAGTGACATTAACAGTTAC
Organism: Photobacterium damselae subsp. damselae; assembly: GCF_038086725.1. Taxonomy (NCBI): domain Bacteria; kingdom Pseudomonadati; phylum Pseudomonadota; class Gammaproteobacteria; order Vibrionales; family Vibrionaceae; genus Photobacterium; species Photobacterium damselae. The sequence continues at coordinate 666,204 of NZ_CP146970.1, read as the reverse complement.
CGTAATAGTATCGGTGCCGCCGTTGCCGTCATCGACCACAACCGTGAAGCTGTCTTCACCATTAAAGTCGGGATTGGGCACATACTCCCATGAACCATCTGGGTTCACGGTAACTTGACCATTGGTAGGATCTGAACCTGGCTTGAAGGTCAGGTTATCACCATCAACATCAGTCGCCGTTAGCTGACCGGTTACTGCAGTCTCTTCTTGAGTTTCAGCAGTGACATCTTCACCTACTGGCGCATCGTTAGCAGGAGTGACATTAACGGTTACCGTAATGGTATCAGTACCTCCGTTACCATCATCGACCACGACCGTGAAGCTATCTTCACCATTAAAATCGGTATTGGGTACGTACTCCCATGAACCGTCAGCATTGACTGTCACTTGACCATTTTCTGGATTGGTATCCGGTTTGAACGTTAAGTTATCGCCATCAGCATCAGTCGCGGTTAGCTGACCGGTTACTGCCGTCTCTTCTTGAGTTTCCGCACTAACATCCTCACCCTCTGGCGCATCGTTAACAGGGGTCACATTAACGGTTACGGTAATGGTATCGCTGCCGCCGTTACCATCATCGACCACAACCGTGAAGCTGTCTTCACCATTAAAATCGGGATTAGGTACATACTCCCATGAGCCATCTGGGTTCACGGTTACGCTACCATTGGTAGGATCTGAACCCGGCTTGAAGGTCAGGTTATCGCCATCAACATCGGTCGCCGTTAGCTGACCGGTGACTGCAGTCTCTTCTTGAGTTTCAGTAGTGACATCTTCACCTACTGGAGCATCATTAACAGGGGTGACATTAACAGTTACCGTAATGGTATCAGTGCCTCCATTGCCATCATCGACCACGACCGTGAAGCTATCTTCACCATTAAAGTCGGTATTGGGCACATACTCCCATGAACCATCTGGGTTCACGGTTACACTGCCGTTTTCTGGATTGGTACCCGATTTAAAGGTGAGATTATCACCGTCAACATCAGTCGCGGTTAGCTGACCAGTAACTGCCGTCTCTTCTGGAGTTTCAACACTAACATCCTCCCCCTCTGGCGCATCGTTAACAGGAGTGACATTAACGGTTACCGTAATGGTATCAGTACCTCCATTGCCATCATCGACCACAACCGTGAAGCTGTCTTCACCATTAAAATCGGTATTGGGTACGTACTCCCATGAACCATCTGGGTTCACGGTTACACTGCCGTTTTCTGGATTGGAGCCCGGCTTGAAGGTGAGGTTATCACCATCAACATCGCTCGCGGTTAGCTGACCGGTTACTGCCGTCTCTTCTTGAGTTTCCGCACTAACATTCTCACCCACTGGAGCATCATTAACAGGGGTGACATTAACCGTGACCGTAATGGTATCGGTGCCGCCGTTGCCATCATCGACCACAACCGTGAAGCTGTCTTCACCATTAAAGTCGGTATTGGGTACGTACTCCCATGAGCCATCTGGGTTCACGGTTACGCTACCATTGGTAGGATCTGAACCCGGCTTAAAGGTCAGGTTATCACCGTCAACATCGGTCGCGGTTAGCTGACCGGTGACTGCAGTCTCTTCTTGAGTTTCAACACTAACATCCTCACCCTCTGGCGCATCGTTAGCAGGAGTGACATTAACAGTTACCGTAATAGTATCGGTGCCGCCGTTGCCGTCATCGACCACAACCGTGAAGCTGTCTTCACCATTAAAGTCGGGATTGGGCACATACTCCCATGAGCCGTCAGCATTGACTGTCACTTGACCATTTTCTGGATTGGAGCCCGGCTTGAAGGTGAGGTTATCACCGTCAACATCGGTCGCGGTTAGCTGACCGGTTACTGCCGTCTCTTCTTGAGTTTCCGCACTAACATTCTCACCCACTGGAGCATCATTAACAGGGGTGACATTAACCGTGACCGTAATGGTATCGGTGCCGCCGTTGCCATCATCGACCACAACCGTGAAGCTGTCTTCACCATTAAAGTCGGTATTGGGTACGTACTCCCATGAGCCATCTGGGTTCACGGTTACGCTACCATTGGTAGGATCTGAACCCGGCTTAAAGGTCAGGTTATCACCGTCAACATCGGTCGCGGTTAGCTGACCGGTGACTGCAGTCTCTTCTTGAGTTTCAACACTAACATCCTCACCCTCTGGCGCATCGTTAGCAGGAGTGACATTAACAGTTACCGTAATAGTATCGGTGCCGCCGTTGCCGTCATCGACCACAACCGTGAAGCTGTCTTCACCATTAAAGTCAGAATTTGGCACATACTCCCATGAACCATCTGGGTTCACGGTAACTTGACCATTGGTAGGATCTGAGCCTGGCTTGAAGGTCAGGTTATCGCCATCAACATCAGTCGCCGTTAGCTGACCGGTGACTGCAGTCTCTTCTTGAGTTTCAGCAGTAACATCTTCACCTATTGGCGCATCGTTAACAGGAGTGACATTAACGGTTACGGTAATGGTATCGCTGCCGCCGTTACCATCATCGACCACAACCGTGAAGCTGTCTTCACCATTAAAATCGGGATTGGGTACGTACTCCCATGAACCATCTGGGTTCACGGTTACACTGCCGTTTTCTGGATTGGTGCCCGGTTTGAAGGTGAGGTTATCACCATCAACATCGGTCGCGGTTAGCTGACCGGTGACTGCAGTCTCTTCTTGAGTTTCAACACTAACATCCTCACCCTCTGGCGCATCGTTAGCAGGAGTGACATTAACAGTTACCGTAATAGTATCGGTGCCGCCGTTGCCGTCATCGACCACAACCGTAAAGCTGTCTTCACCATTAAAGTCGGGATTGGGTACGTACTCCCATGAGCCGTCAGCATTAACTGTTACTTGGCCATTTTCTGGATTGGTGCCCGGTTTAAAGGTGAGGTTATCACCATCAACATCAGTCGCCGTTAGCTGACCGGTTACTGCCGTCTCTTCTTGAGTTTCCGCACTAACATCTTCACCCACTGGCGCATCGTTAGCAGGAGTGACATTAACGGTTACCGTAATAGTATCGGTGCCGCCGTTGCCATCATCGACCACAACCGTGAAGCTATCTTCACCATTAAAATCGGTATTGGGCACATACTCCCATGAACCATCTGGGTTCACAGTAACTTGACCATTGGTAGGATCTGAACCTGGCTTGAAGGTCAGATTATCACCATCAACATCGGTCGCCGTTAGCTGTCCAGTTACCGCAGTCTCTTCTTGAGTTTCCGCACTAACATTCTCACCCTCTGGCGCATCGTTAACAGGAGTCACATTAACCGTGACCGTAATGGTATCGGTGCCGCCATTACCATCATCGACCACAACCGTGAAGCTGTCTTCACCATTAAAGTCGGGATTGGGTACGTACTCCCATGAGCCGTCAGCATTGACTGTCACTTGACCATTTTCTGGATTGGAGCCCGGCTTGAAGGTGAGGTTATCACCATCAACATCGCTCGCGGTTAGCTGACCGGTTACTGCCGTCTCTTCTTGAGTTTCCGCACTAACATTCTCACCCACTGGAGCATCATTAACAGGGGTGACATTAACCGTGACCGTAATGGTATCGGTGCCGCCGTTGCCATCATCGACCACAACCGTGAAGCTGTCTTCACCATTAAAGTCGGTATTGGGTACATACTCCCATGAGCCATCTGGTTTCACGGTTACGCTACCATTGGTAGGATCTGAGCCTGGCTTGAAGGTCAGGTTATCACCATCAACATCAGTCGCCGTTAGCAGACCGGTTACTGCAGTCTCTTCTTGAGTTTCAGTAGTGACATCTTCACCTACTGGGGCATCGTTAACAGGAGTGACATTAACAGTTACCGTAATAGTATCGGTGCCGCCGTTGCCGTCATCGACCACAACCGTGAAGCTGTCTTCACCATTAAAGTCGGTATTGGGTACGTACTCCCATGAACCATCTGGGTTCACGGTTACGCTACCATTAGTAGGTTCGGAGCCATCTACAAGCTCAAACGTTAAATCATCACCATCAGCATCTGTCGCGGTTAATTGGCCATTGATTGAGGAATCTTCAGCAACCTCTACACTTAGGTCATCACCAATAGGTTGACCATTAATATCGACAATAACAGGAGGCTTATTATCAGGAGGGGTTGGAGCACTAGGCTCAGTAGCTATAGGTGTTGATTCAAAGGAAGGAAAAACATCAAACGTATTACTTTGAGACAGTTCTGTATCATAATGAGTTTGAGCTAAAGATTCTCGACCTTGACGAACAACCTCAACAAAACCAAACCCACCACCATTTACTATATTTCCAGCAGCAGGAGCTTCTGTAACAGTCGAAGGATCTTCACCAGAGAGAATGGCCTGATGAATACTTGCTATTTCATTATGAACGTCTGTTGTTTGTTGTTCTAAAGACTCAGAACTATTCCAGTATTCGCCATCTGGTGATACAAGCGTAATACTATTTGGAGCAGAAACAAAAACTTGGGATCCCGCAGGCAGTTCTTGGCCAGTAACTAAGACTACCCTTTGATCACCGACCGTTGCTTCAACGTGGCCTTTAACGTTTTGAACTTTACCTGTCGTTGTTACAACAAACGATTTCATAGCAATACTCATCCTTGAAAACTCAATCTGTCACATCACTGAAGCAATCCGATTGCAACCCGATGCATTTAATTGCAAATAATATCTTCTATTTCAATTGAGCGTCAAATTTTTAACACAGCAAAATCACTTATAATCCAATTGGTTATAAAGCAATATAAAATATTTGAACTCACTCGCATTAGTAGTAACTTTTACTCGCTAAAAATAGGAATCATGAAATATTCCTACTCTAGATTGAGTCTCACCGCAAAATCAGCGACAATAGAAAGTAACTTTACTCTTTACTTTGCTGCGGTTTTGAAGCTTTCATGCAACGGCAGCAATTCGTACTTTTTGCAGAAAAGATCACGCTAATGTCGAACAGTTATCAAAGCGAAGTGGCTAAGCGCCGTACCTTTGCGATCATCTCTCACCCGGATGCGGGTAAAACCACCATTACCGAAAAAGTTCTATTATTCGGAAACGCGATCCAAAAAGCCGGTACGGTTAAAGGTCGTGGCTCCAACCAGCATGCGAAATCAGACTGGATGGAGATGGAAAAAGAACGTGGTATCTCAGTAACAACCTCTGTGATGCAGTTCCCTTACAATGACTGCCTAGTAAACCTACTTGATACTCCGGGACACGAAGACTTCTCAGAAGATACTTACCGTACGCTTACTGCTGTTGACTCCTGTTTGATGGTTATCGACGCCGCAAAAGGTGTTGAGGATCGTACTCGTAAGCTAATGGAAGTTACTCGTCTACGCGATACGCCAATTGTTACTTTCATGAACAAATTGGACCGTGACATTCGTGATCCAATGGAACTGCTTGATGAAGTAGAAAATGAGCTAAATATCTCTTGTGCTCCAATTACTTGGCCAATTGGCTGTGGTAAAGAGTTCAAAGGTGTTTACCACATCCACCGCGATGAAACGATTCTGTACAGCACAGGCCAAGGCCACACAATCCAAGAACTTCGTACCGTCAAAGGCTTAGATAACCCTGAGCTTGATGAACAAGTTGGTAGCGATCTTGCAGAACAACTTCGTGAAGAACTTGAGCTTGTCATTGGTGCATGTCCAGAGTTCGATCAAGAGCTATTCCTTGCTGGTGAACTAACGCCGGTTTACTTTGGTACTGCACTGGGTAACTTTGGTGTTGACCATATGCTTGATGGCTTAACTGCATGGGCTCCACAGCCACGCCCTCGTCAAGCAAATGAGCGCGAAGTGACCGCAGAAGAAGAAAAATTCTCTGGTTTTGTATTTAAGATTCAGGCAAACATGGATCCTAAACACCGCGACCGTATTGCTTTTGTTCGTATCGTATCGGGTACTTATACCCAAGGTATGAAAATGAACCACGTTCGTACGGGTAAAACAGTCAGTATTTCTGATGCGGTAACCTTTATGGCAGGTGACCGTGCTCGTGCCGAACAAGCTTTTGCCGGTGACATCATTGGTCTTCACAACCACGGTACGATTCAAATCGGTGATACATTCACTCAAGGCGAAGCACTGAAATTCTCAGGTATTCCTAACTTCGCTCCTGAATTGTTCCGCCGTATTCGCCTACGAGATCCACTAAAGCAAAAGCAGTTACTAAAAGGTCTGGTTCAGCTATCTGAAGAAGGTGCGGTACAGGTATTCCGTCCGCTACAAAATAACGACCTAATTGTAGGTGCTGTTGGTGTGCTTCAGTTTGATGTAGTTGTGGCGCGTCTAAAAGCTGAATACAACGTAGAAGCTATCTATGAAGGCGTTAACGTGGCAACTGCTCGTTGGGTTGAGTGTGATGATGCGAAGAAATTTGAAGATTTCAAACGTAAGAACCAATCTAACCTAGCACTAGATGGTGGTGATAACTTAACTTATATCGCCCCAACTATGGTTAACCTAAACCTAGCGAAAGAGCGTTTCCCTGAAGTTGATTTCCGTGCAACTCGTGAGCACTAATCATAACTAACGTTCGATAAGATATGATAAACCGCCCGACTTCTGGGCGGTTTTTTATTGTTTCGTTCTACAATATTTAAATGAGTTGTAACGTGATGTTTGAAAATCACATAAACATATATGTCATGATCAAAGCATCTTCTCGACCATCTTGGCTTGGATAATAGCCAACACGACGATTAATTTCATTAAAACCTACATCTTCATACAGTTTATAAGCACTGACATTACTTTCACGAACTTCAAGCCAAATCTCTTCTGCTTGCTTAGCTTCTAGCTGTTCAATAAATCCTTCAAGCAAAATACGGCCATAACCCTTACGTTGTTCGTTTGGATCAATGGCAATATTTAACAAGGTACCTTCACCTGCGACTAATTGACCAAAACAGTACCCAACTAATTTATCACCCACCAGCAAAGCGTAGTTTGCGGCAATTTTATTGGGCTCTTTGCGAACAATCGATTCAGCCCATGGAAATGCGTGAGCGGCCTGCTCAATACGCCAAACATCATCCAGATGCTGAGCTTGTAACGGAATAATTTTATGAGTCATAAGAACATATTTGCTGCCATAACGCTTTTTTCGAACTTGGGTCGTTATGCATAAGGTGAAGAGAGACAGAGTTTAATACCTGACAACCATCAGGATGAGCACCAGTACAACCAGCAAACCAACACCAAGTTAAATGGTGTTCACCGATTTGATCTAAAGCATCTAATGGCAACATCAGTGCTTGCTCTGGTGCTAATTTCATACTCTTTAAAATCTTGCCGAACAACCAAGCATCATGCTCACTCAGCTCATCGTTAGATACAAAAAGAAGTTTACACTGCTCAGGTAGCGTGATGGTTGGCACCTCTAAATTAGGAAAGAGCTCGGTATTGCGAATTTGCCATACCGTTAACCCCATCTCTTGCAATACCTGAATATCGCGTTGTTTCATTTTTGACTCTCTATGATGTCACGACAATAACGCTAGATCCTATCAAAGAGTGAAATGACAACCAACAAAAATGCTGATCCAAAGATCAGCATTTTCTTAATATTTTAAATCAAATAGTGCGATTAGTCGTGGTAACGTTGAGCTAATGCATCAGCGGCTACAATTGCTTGATACACTTTCTGAGGATTTACTTTAACTGGCATGTTGCACATAGTATCGCCAGGTTCACATGCGATCTCAGCAACTTGACGCCAATCAGCTTCAACAAACTCAGTAACCCCAAAATCAGCCAAAGTTAGCGGTAGACCTGCGGTTTTCATGACATAAATGACATTTTCAATTTCTTCGGTATCTGCTTTTTCTAACACAAGCTGAACCAATAAACCGAACGCAACCTTTTCGCCATGTTGAATATGGTGAAGAGCAGGCAACGCCGACATACCATTGCTGATTGCGTGTGCTGCCGCAAGACCGCCAGATTCTGCACCAACACCACTTAGGTAAATTGTTGCTTCAATCAACTCTTCTAGAGCAGGGGTGACAACATGATTACGTACAGCATCCATCGCCATCTCAACGTTTTCTAAAATAAGGTCATAGCACATCATCGCAAGACCAAGACCGGTACGAGAGACTTTTTTCTGAACTAAGTTTAAGCCATCTGCATAACAACATGCACGCGCTTCAAAAAAGGTGGCAAGAGCATCACCAATACCTGCGGCAAAGAAACGAGCAGGTGCCGCACTAATAATAGCAGTATCGGCAATCACGGCATCTGGGTTTTGTGGTAGGAACAAATAACGATTAAAAGAACCATCGGTATTATAAACCACAGATAGCGCAGTACATGGCGCGTCAGTAGAAGCAATAGTTGGGAAAATAATAACGGGTTTATGAGAAAAATGAGCAACGGCTTTAGCAACATCAAGTGTTTTACCACCACCAATACCAACAATCACATTGGCACCTAACTCACGAGCCATATGATCCAAACGACCAATTTCTTCATCAGTACATTCGTATTGGAATTTTTCGCTCGCGCCTTTTAATCCCGCGTCTTGTAGTGCTGGAATCGCTTCTTGATTAACGCGATCTAAAATGAATTCATCACAGATTAAAAAAGCGGAATCACCAAAATCTTTCACATAATCTGGAAGTTGAGAAAGTAGATTTTGACCAATAATGAATTTTTTAGGAGAAGTAACACTACGTGGGATCATTGCCATATTCCTTCATAAAGCATTTGTAATACAAATAATTTACCACGTATTTGCACGCTGTTCCATATCAATTCCACATATCTTACTTCTCATTATTTGTCGCTTAAAGCATATTGCAAGATTTAGCTACTAAAAAAGCCACCCCATTACAGAGTGGCTCATCAAGCATCGGTTTTAATGATATTAAGCGAGCTCTGAAAACTCTACGCTATACTCAACCAAACCGGTGTGGTTATTTAAGGCATCGTCATCAATCGCATACACTTGGAAAGCATCAGCAGGGACTTCCCACTGACAATGTAATTGATGAGCATTGGCAGGAGTAAAACCCGCTTTACCGTAGTAATTAGGATCGCCCAAGACCACCATAACTGGATAATAAAAATCAGCTAAAACACTTTTTGCTTCTTCAATTAAAGCCAGACCAATACCTTGCTTTTGATACTGGGGGTCAACCGCAAGTGGAGCCAAACCTTGCCAGTTAAGATCCTCTCCAGCCACAATTACAGGGCTCATAAATAGATGCCCAATAACCTCTCCTTCATCAGTACAAGCAACGAGAGATAAAGTACGGCGGCCATTTTCACGCAGCGCCATAACTAAGTTTGCTTCTGCATCTGTTGGGAAAGCACGCTTTAATAACGCGTCAATCGGCAAAATATCCGCAGGAGCTTCCGATCTAATGAGCATTTACAACCTCTTTGGCATCATCGGCCTGATGCATCCCTTTATAGATAAAGTCAGCCGACTGCTGTAAGACAAATTGAACTGGAGCAGGTAGAGATTCTAAATCAATGCTGTCCATAAGATTTTTTACTTCAAGACCTAGCTCAGTATCCCCTTCAATACGAAGGCGACGCTGGAAGAATAGCGTATCAGGATCTTCTTTACGAGCAGCAATCAAAACTAAATCATTACATTCGCCACTGAAGCTAACATCTTCTTGCTCAACTTGCTCTGAGACTACTAGCTGCTCATTTTGGTAACTGATAAACCACTGCAAGCCTAAATCGCGAACTTCAACTTTTAACCAGCGATCTTCAAGAAACTCAAAATCACCATCTTCCAAAGCTTCTTTAAATACCATCCCAAGTGCTTCTAACATCACTTTTTTCTGAATCGAAAATGGGGTTAATTTTGCAGGGATACGAAGCAATGAAGGGCCATATTGCACCATATGTTTTCGAAGTTGAGCAATCACGTTAATTTGTTCCTGTAATAACATCGCAATGAATGATTGATTGTATGGCAGAGTAGCGGTTTTGTTTTATGCCTTGAATCAAAAAACGACACTATAGTCGCTAAAGTTTATCGATTTTCATCAGACACATAATGTAGTAAAAAGTATAGCGGTGATGTGAACAGCTACTTTATATAGGGAAATGATTGAAAACGATGCCAACAGAACAATTACAATATTGGGTTCCTCTACTTACCGATCACAGCCCCTACCTATTTGCTATTATTGATTCTCAGCATAGATATGTCATTGTTAATCAAGGTTATTGTAATCTAAGCGGTCTAGAACGAAATGATCTGGTTGGGCGTAACGATAGTGAGGTGCTCGGAGCCTCATATTACCGCTCTCTCGAACCTTATTATCAGCGTGCATTCCAAGGCGAATTGATTGAAACAGAAGTGCTATTAGAAGATAGTCATCATGAGACCAGTGTTCAATTTACCCTTTTCCCACTCAAAAATAATAACGATGCGATCTCTTACGTTGCTGTTTATTCGCATGACACATCTGAGAGACAGCTTTTAGTCAATAGTTTAGATGAGCAAGAGTCTCTATTTAATAAAATCAATGAATTGGTGGATGATGGTCTCTGTATTATTTCCGATATGATGATTACTAAAGCCAATACTGCATGTGCCCAGCTACTTGGCTTTAGTAAACCTCATGAAATTGTCGGAAAACCGCTAGATCAATTATTATGTGATGACACCAATACGCCCTATCATCTGCAGCAAATCATCTGGAAAAAAACACTCTTCCCTAGTAAAAACAGTGCGATAGAGCAACCTATTTTAGCCAGCTCCACCCCCATTACTCTTGTTGGAGCCCCTGCTTATTTACTGAAACTGGAAAAGCCTGACACTCAACCAGAACAACAAGAGCATATAGAACAACTGATCCACACCGATCCTTTAACTGGGTTATACAATCGACACGGCTTTACTCGTCAGCTAGAGCAACATATTCAGCAGCAAATTCCGCTGCTAATGCTCTACCTTGATATTGATAACTTCAAAAATATCAATGATTCTCTAGGCCATAATATTGGAGATCGTGTTCTCCAGGAGATTGGTAATCGCCTTAGTCACCTACTACCTAAACACGCTATTATTGGTCACTTAGGGGGAGATGAGTTTTGTGTTCTATTGCCTCAAGCAGATTCAGAGTTTAGTGGTGAGCAACTTTGTCAAAATGTGATCAATCAAATCAACCAACCTTTTGACCTACACCATTTTCGAAAACATTTAGCCTGCTCAATCGGTTTAGTGCAATACCCTGGTGATGGTAACGATGCCAGAATCTTATTACAAAACGCCGATACCGCGATGTATGAAGCCAAACATCGTGGCCGTAACCGTTTTATTAAGTTCGATGACGCCATGAACAAAGAAGCCCGTATGCGACTTTGGCTTGAAATTGAGCTGCAAAAAGCACTACAGAATCAAGGGCTCGAAGTTTGGTATCAGCCAAAGGTAAATGCACGAGACTTTGCAATTAACGGTGCAGAAGCATTGGTGCGATGGAAACACCCCGTAGAAGGTTATATTAGCCCGGCTCAGTTTATCCCCGTTGCAGAAGAATCAGGACTTATTGAACAATTAGGTCGTGTCGTTATGCGCGAAGTTTTTTCCACTGTTAAGAAATGGAAAGACCGAGGCCTTATGCCAGGCAGAGTCGCTATCAACTTATCTCCTCAACAGTTTGGCAACCCAAGTCTTATCGCCTTTATGAAACAACTTAAGTTTCAAACAGGCATTAATCCTGATGATATTACATTTGAACTGACTGAAAGTGCAGTTATGAGTGACAGCGAACATACTATTTCGATGCTTAAAGCCATCAAACAACTCGGTTTTGCTCTTTCTATTGATGATTTTGGCACAGGTTACTCTTCACTATCATATTTAGCGCGTTTCCCTCTCGATGAACTTAAAATCGATCGCGCTTTTATTAAAGATATTGATGAAGTGCCAAAGCAAGTCACCTTAATTGAAAATATCATCAATTTAGGTAAGGCATTAAACATGAGTTTAGTGGCAGAAGGCGTTGAGACAAGAGAACAAGCAATCTTACTATCGAACTTAAATTGTGATTATATTCAAGGGTTTCACTTCTATCGACCACAACCTAAACAAGAGCTTGAGGGCGTACTTTTGCAAAATAAACACAGAAGTGAATAAAATTGCGAACAGAGTATAAACTTTGTAAAAAATTGTTCTAAATCAACAAAAACCTGCCTGACATCAAAACTGTAGCAGGAAAAGCCACCTATATTGACGCCATGATTGATTACTATGCACCTTCAATTAGGTGCGTAGAAAAGACTGGATGATAAATATAATATGGAGCTACTTTGCCCCGCTGGTAACCTTCCAGCCTTAAAAACGGCAGTTGATAATGGTGCAGATGCGGTTTATATCGGTTTCAAAGATGACACCAATGCCCGCCATTTTGCAGGTCTAAATTTCACGGGACGAAAATTAGATAAAGCAGTTGAATACATTCGAGATCATAACCGAAAGCTGCATGTTGCCCTAAATACCTTTGCTCACCCAGACGGTTTCTCTCGCTGGACAAAAGCGGTCGATAATGCGGCAGCTATGGGCGTTGATGCGCTGATTGTGGCTGATATTGCTGTCCTTGAATACGCTGCAACACGCTATCCGGATCTTGAACTGCATCTGTCGGTTCAAGCATCAGCAACCAATACCGCAGCCATCGATTTTTATAAGCAGAACTTTAATGTAAAGCGGGTGGTACTGCCTCGCGTACTATCGATTCATCAAGTTAAACAATTAGCGCGCAATACCGATGTTGAACTCGAAGTGTTCGCATTTGGTAGCTTATGCATTATGTCGGAAGGTCGTTGCTATCTCTCTTCGTACATGACAGGTGAATCGCCTAATACTGTCGGAGCTTGTTCTCCAGCTAAATATGTTCGCTGGCAAGAAACCAACCAAGGTCTTGAATCTCGCTTAAATGAAGTGCTAATTGACCGCTATAGCGCAGGGGAAAACGCAGGTTACCCGACGCTATGTAAAGGCCGCTTTGACGTTAATCTCGATGGCAACGATAAACGCTATCACGCACTAGAAGAACCGACCAGCCTTAACACTTTAGAGATCTTACCTGAGCTCTTTAAAGCCAATATTGCCTCGGTGAAAATCGAAGGTCGTCAACGTAGTCCTGCTTATGTAGAGCAAGTGACTCGTACTTGGCGTGCAGCCATTGATCGCTATTTAGCAAATCCTGAAGGTTACAGCGTTGATCCGGCTTGGAATCAGTGTCTAGGTAATGTCTCAGAAGGCAGCCAAACTACGCTTGGTGCATATCACCGTAAATGGCAATAATTAAGGAAGCACAATGAAATATGCATTAGGCCCTATTCTTTATTTTTGGCCAAAAACAGACGTAGAAGCTTTCTATCAGCAAGCACAAAGTGCCAATGTTGATATTATTTATCTTGGTGAAACTGTTTGTTCTAAACGTCGTGAAATGAAAGCAGCAGACTGGTTTGAGATTGCAAAATCGTTAGCCGATAACGGTAAGCAAGTGGTGCTCTCTACTATGGCTTTGCTTGAAGCGCCAAGTGAAGTCAATGTAATGAAAAAATACATTGATAACGGCGATTTTATTATTGAGGCTAACGATGTATCTGCGATTCAATTGGCTCATGAGCATCAAGTCCCGTTTGTTGTCGGTCCTGCGGTTAACTGTTACAACGCCCAAACACTTAACCTGTTCCTTAAAAAAGGGATGACACGTTGGTGTATGCCTGTTGAGTTATCTCGTGATTGGTTACAAAACACTTTAGCTGAATGTGAGCAATTGGGGATTCGCGGACAATTTGAAACCGAAGTCTTTAGCTATGGCTATTTACCACTAGCTTATTCCGCCCGTTGCTTTACCGCCCGCGCTGAAGATCGTGCAAAAGACGATTGTGAAACCTGCTGTATCAAGTACCCTACCGGTATTACAGTAAAGAGCCAAGAGTCACAGAAAGTCTTCACATTAAACGGCATTCAAACACAATCCGGCTACTGCTATAACTTAATTAATGATCTGCAAGGGATGCAAGAATTAGTCGATGTGGTACGTCTTAGCCCATTAGGCGTCGATACCTTAGGTTTGGTTGATGAGTTCCGTCAAAATGAACAAGGACAAAATCGCCATACTCTTGCCGATGGTCACCAATGTAACGGCTACTGGCACAATTTAGCAGGCTTAAATATTCAGTCGTAACACTCGTCTGTATTTACCGTCTATTGATACAATAAAACCGCACAAGTGATTAGCTTAGTGCGGTTTTTATCTATCTAGATAGCTGTTGCTGTACGAGCAGTTTTAGCTTTTATGCTATTCGTTATTGCTTTCAATACCATTGCCATTGGTCGTTTGTAGCGCTTGAGCTTGTTGCTGTTCTTCATCAGCCATTAATGCCAACTCCAGTAATGCATAGCGGTGCTCAACATATTCGTAGACATTTCCAGCTAAAGCTAACTTAAACAAATTAGCAGCGGCATCTTCATCCCCTTGCAACTGATACTGCTTCGCCAAATAAAAATAGCCTTCAGTTAAACGCTCAGCTAACTGTTGATTATCTTGGCTTTGTTCAGCGATATCTGCGATAAACTGCCCTTCACTGATTTTACCAATCAGCAATTGAGCAATATTCCAGCCCCAATCTTTTTTATTACTGACATTATATTGATATTGCAACTGACGTGCGGCTTGTTGCGGCTGAGTTTTTACATCTACAAGATAGAGCCAAATAGCGCGATATGGATCATTTTTATCTTGTAAATAATGTTGATACAACTCTTGATGAGCTAACTCTAATCGCTCGCCATAATAAAGAGCGATACCTAAATTACGCTGCGCATAAGGGTGTGAGGGTTCTAAATCTAATGTGGAATCAAATGCTTCATAAGCGGCATCAAATAAACCCACTTGAGTAAGATAAACCCCAAGAATATTGTACACATCAGCTTGCTTAGGATTAATTGAAAGTGACTGGGCAAAGTCCATTCGAGCCAGATCTTTAATACCTAAACTGTCATAAACCAACCCACGTTGAAGATACAGTTGAGCAACTTGCTTATCAGTTAACTCTTTTTGGCCAAGTAGCTGTTCTATACGGGCAAGTTGGATCTG
Source organism: Photobacterium damselae subsp. damselae (assembly GCF_038086725.1). NCBI lineage: Bacteria > Pseudomonadati > Pseudomonadota > Gammaproteobacteria > Vibrionales > Vibrionaceae > Photobacterium > Photobacterium damselae. The sequence continues at coordinate 651,125 of NZ_CP146970.1, read as the reverse complement.
CTGTTGCATTGTCGCTTGGAAGGGCACAGCCATCGGTGGAATATTCCAATGAACTTGCGAGGTGCCAGCGCAACCAGACAAAGCAAGGACCACACTTACCACGGCAAATTTCATCTTCTTTAGCAAAGTCCCTCTCCCTCGTTCAACAATAGACATGCTCAAGTATCATACCCTGATATCAAAAAAGGGGCTACTAGAGCCCCTTTTAATTTTATTTAACTAAATCGGTAAGATTAGTCTTTTGGCTGCTCGTCTTGAGCTGGTTGCTCTGCAGGTTGCACAGCTTCTTTCATGCTTAGACGGATACGGCCTTGACGGTCAATTTCAAGAACCTTAACTGGAACTTCCTGACCTTCTTTTAGGTAATCAGATACTTTCTCTACGCGCTCTTGAGAGATTTGAGAGATGTGAACTAGACCTTCTTTAGCACCAATTACAGATACAAATGCACCGAAATCAACGATACGAGTTACTTTACCTGTGTAGATACGGCCAACTTCAACATCTGCTGTGATCTCTTCAATACGACGAATTGCTTCTTTCGCTTGAAGACCATCAGTTGCTGCAATCTTCACAGTACCGTCATCTTCGATTTCGATAGTTGTGCCAGTCTCTTCAGTTAGAGCACGGATTACAGCACCACCTTTACCAATCACATCTTTGATCTTCTCTGGGTTGATCTTCATAGTGTGAATGCGAGGTGCAAACTCAGAGATATCATCACGAGGAGCGTTAATTGCGTTGTCCATTACGCTAAGGATGTGCATACGCGCACCTTTTGCTTGGTTCAATGCAATTTGCATGATCTCTTTAGTGATACCTTCAATTTTGATATCCATCTGAAGCGCAGTGATACCGTCATCAGTACCTGCTACTTTAAAGTCCATATCACCTAGGTGGTCTTCATCACCAAGGATGTCTGAAAGAACAACGAAATCATCGCCTTCTTTCACAAGACCCATTGCGATACCAGCAACAGATGACTTAATTGGCACACCAGCGTCCATAAGTGCTAGAGAAGTACCACATACAGAAGCCATTGAAGAAGAACCGTTAGATTCTGTGATTTCTGATACTACACGTACAGTGTATGGGAACTCATCGATTGATGGCATTACAGCAGCAATACCACGCTTCGCTAGACGACCGTGACCAATTTCACGACGCTTAGGAGAACCTACAAAACCAGTTTCACCCACACAGTATGGAGGGAAGTTGTAGTGTAGTAGGAAGTAATCTTTCTTCTCACCAGTTAGCTCATCGATGATCTGAGCATCACGTTGAGTACCAAGCGTTGCTGTAACAAGCGCCTGAGTTTCACCACGAGTAAATAGTGATGAACCGTGAGTACGAGGAAGAACACCAGTGCGTACATCAAGTGCACGAACCATATCAACTTCACGGCCATCAATACGTGGGTTACCCGCGATGATGCTGCGACGTACAACTGTCTTCTCTAGATCGTGGAAGATAGTGTGAACTTCTTTAGTGTTCACTTCTAGGTCTTCAGCAAGTAGCACTTCGTTTACTTCATCAGCAATCTCATGAATGCGATCGTAACGAGCCATCTTTTCAGTGATTTGGTAAGCTTCAACTAGCTTAGCTTCTGCTAGTTCAGCAATCTTATTCTTAAGTACTGTGTTCTCTTCAGGAGCAACCCAATCCCAAGCTGGAGTTGCAACTTCTGCTGCGAACTCGTTGATAGCATTGATCACTGTTTGTTGTTGGTCATGACCAAATACAACAGCTTGTAGCATTTGCTCTTCAGATAGACGGTCAGCTTCTGACTCAACCATCAATACTGCGTCTTTAGTACCAGCAACAACAAGATCTAGACGGCTTTCTTCTAGTTCTACATTGCTTGGGTTTAGAACGAACTGATCGTTAATAAAACCAACACGTGCTGCACCGATAGGACCATTAAATGGAATACCAGAAATAGCAAGAGCCGCAGAAGTACCGATCATTGTGATGATGTCTGGGCTAACATTTGGGTTTACAGAAACAACTGTTGCAATTACTTGAACTTCGTTCTTGAATGCATCAGGGAAAAGTGGACGGATTGGACGGTCAATCAGACGAGCTGTTAGTGTTTCGCCTTCAGATGGACGACCTTCACGCTTGAAGAAACCACCAGGGATTTTACCTGCAGCGTATGTACGCTCTTGGTAGTTAACAGTTAGCGGGAAGAAGTCTTGACCTTCTACTGCTTCTTTTTTACCAACAACAGAAACGAATACAGAAGTATCGTCCATGCTTGCCATTACAGCAGCAGTCGCTTGACGCGCCATAACACCAGTTTCAAGGGTAACAGTGTGGTTACCGTACTGGAACGTTTTTACAATAGGATTCACTTGAATTTCCTTACAAATAATTTCCGCCTTTTGTGCCAGTTAAGTATATCTAACTGACCTCAAAAATGCGTTATTTATGAACCCTTCTTTAGCGTTATTTTATGTGCCGCGACTAATAAAAAGACTCAGTAAAGATATTTTGAGCACTTTTATTAGCCGCGACCTCATGGTCGACGAAATTGACTCACAAAATAGAGCATAAAGAAGATTTATCCGCGTCTATCATACGCTCACTGTACACTGCTGCAAGTTTCTCTCATCGAGAATGGGATCACTCAACAAATACAGCAAAGATATATGGACGCCAAATAAAAAGAAAGGAGCCAAAAGGCTCCTTTCTAAAAGCTATCTTAGCGACGTAGGCCTAGACGCTTGATTAGGTCTTGGTAACGATCTAGGTTCTTACCTTTTAGGTAATCTAGAAGTTTACGACGACGAGAAACCATGCGTAGAAGACCGCGACGGCTGTGGTGGTCGTGTTTGTGGTTAGCAAAGTGACCTTGAAGGTGGTTGATTTGTGCTGTTAGCAGTGCAACCTGAACTTCAGGAGAACCAGTGTCGTTTTGACCTTGCGCGTATTCAGCAACGATTGCTGCTTTAGTTTCTGCATTCAGAGACATAACTCATTCCTAATACAAAATAGTTTTTTAATTTGTGTCAGCCAATCTCTGATTCAGCCGACACCCGAGCCGCGGATTATACGTGGCGTTATCAGGGACTACAAGAAATATTTCAAGATTCGAGATTACGCTTCTGCTTGCTGTTCGGCAATAACACGCTTTGGTGCTAGCATCCCTTTTTCAATGGTACCCACACCAATAAAATCGCGTTTCTCACCAACGGTAATACGAACTAGTGTACCTTCTTCAGGGATACGAGCAGCTCGAACCGGATTACCATGTAAAGCATAAACAGCTTGAGCAGGTAAGATATTCACTTCAGGAAGATCTTGTACGGCAGTATCTGTTGGTAATAGCAAGGTATCAAGCACAGTATGAGGATCAATACCCTTTTCTTTTGCTTGTTCAGCTAACAGAGCAAGTTGCTCAATAGTTACCATACGATCAACCGGATAATGCGAAACACCAATACGGCGTAGCATGATCACATGGGCACCACAACCTAGCATTTCACCCAGATCATCAACGATTGTACGGATGTATGTACCTTTTGATACATGAAGTTCCATTTCAACTTCATTGCTATCAAAACGCAGTAAATCTACAGAGTAAACCGTAATTTTGCGAGATTCACGAGGAACCTCAACGCCTTCACGAGCATACTCATAAAGTTTACGGCCCTTGTATTTTAATGCTGAGTACATTGATGGGATCTGATCTGTTGTACCGCGGAATTTTGCAATACAACGTTCAAGTTGGCCTCGATCTACTTTTACATCCCGAGTCTCTACCACTTGTCCATCAGAATCAGATGTATCAGTACGCTCACCCAATTTCGCAATAACACGATAGCGCTTATCAGAATCTAATAGAAACTGAGAAAACTTGGTCGCTTCACCAAAACAGATAGGCAACATGCCCGTCGCCAAAGGATCGAGTGCTCCAGTATGTCCGGCTTTTTGCGCAAAGAAGATACGTTTTACTTTTTGTAATGTATCGTTTGAACTGATCCCAGTTGGTTTATCAACCAAAATCACACCATCAATTGGACGGCCCTTACGACGACGTGCCATGCTTATTCCTCGTCTTGTTTTTGATCATCATCTGCCACATGACGAACTTCATCGTCACGAACCACTTTACTAACTAGGTTAGAGATACGCATACCTTCAGTTAGTGATTGATCAAAAATAAATGTCAGTTCAGGAGTCACACGTAAGCGAATCTGTTTACCCAATAGTGAACGGATATACGGCGCTTTTTCACGAAGAATCGCTAAGCTCTCTTCTTCACTTTGATCACCAATTGCGAAAAAAGTGACATAAACTTTTGCGTAACCCATGTCACGTGATACTTCAACGCTTGAGATTGTCGTCATTGCTAGACGAGGCTCTTTTAGTTCACGTTGCAAAATCACTGCTAGCTCTTTTTGTAGCTGCTGAGCAACGCGCTGTGTACGGCTAAATTCTTTTGCCATAATTTGCTCTCTCTAAGATATCTGCTCTTGAAAGAATGGGGAGCCAAAGCTCCCCATAACATAATAATCGTTAAATTCTTAACTACTTTGAACTTTAAAAATTAGTCAAGAGTACGTTGAATTTCTACGATTTCATAAACTTCGATCTGGTCACCAACGCGAACGTCATTGTAGTTCTTAACGCCGATACCACACTCGTAGCCGTTCTTAACTTCGTTAACGTCATCTTTAAAGCGACGTAGCGACTCAAGTTCACCTTCGTAGATAACCACGTTATCACGTAGAACGCGAATAGGGTTGCTACGCTTGATAGTACCTTCAGTAACCATACAACCTGCGATTGCGCCAAGTTTAGGTGACTTAAATACATCACGAACTTCAGCAAGACCAATGATCTCTTGCTTGAATTCAGGAGAAAGCATACCGCCCATTGCCGCTTTAACTTCGTCAATTAGCTGGTAAATGATTGAGTAGTAACGAAGGTCTAGGTTTTCAGCTTCGACTGTCTTACGAGCAGATGCATCAGCACGAACGTTGAAACCAAGGATGATAGCGTTAGACGCTGCTGCAAGTACTGCATCAGTTTCTGTAATACCACCAACACCAGAACCTACGATGTTCACTTTAACTTCGTCAGTTGATAGCTTACGTAGTGAGTCTGCAATTGCTTCTACAGAGCCCTGTACGTCAGCTTTTAGAACTACGTTAAGTTCAGCAACTTCACCAGCAGCCATGTTAGAGAACATGTTCTCTAGTTTCGCTTTCTGTTGACGAGCTAGTTTAACATCACGGAACTTACCTTGACGGTATAGTGCAACTTCACGAGCTTTACGCTCATCACGTACAACTGTTGCTTCATCACCAGATGCTGGAACGCCAGATAGACCTAGGATTTCAACAGGAATAGATGGACCTGCTGATTCAATTTCTTTACCTAGCTCATCACGCATTGCACGAACACGACCATACTCAAGACCACAAAGAACGATATCGCCTTTATGTAGAGTACCTTCTTGAACAAGTACGGTTGCAACAGGACCACGACCTTTATCTAGACGTGATTCAACAACAACACCTTTTGCCATGCCATCTTCTACTGCTGTTAGTTCTAGAACTTCAGCTTGAAGAAGGATTGCTTCAAGAAGACCATCGATATTAGTACCTTGCTTAGCAGAGATATGAACGAAGATATTCTCACCGCCCCACTCTTCAGGAATAACGTCATATTGAGCTAGCTCATTCTTAACGTTATCTGGGTTAGCACCTTCTTTATCGATCTTGTTCACTGCAACAATCAGAGGTACACCTGCCGCTTTAGCGTGCTGGATTGCTTCGATTGTCTGTGGCATAACGCCATCGTCTGCAGCAACAACAAGAACAACGATATCTGTCGCTTGAGCACCACGAGCACGCATTGCAGTAAATGCTGCGTGTCCAGGAGTATCAAGGAAAGTGATCATACCGTTGTCAGTTTGAACGTGGTATGCACCGATGTGCTGTGTGATACCGCCCGCTTCGCCAGCAGCAACGTGAGCCTTACGGATGTAGTCAAGAGTCGATGTTTTACCATGGTCAACGTGACCCATGATAGTAACAACAGGAGCACGAGAAACTTTAGCAAGATCATCTGCGTTACGATCAGATAGTACTGCTTCTTCTAGCTCATTTTCTTTACGAAGAATAACCTTGTGACCCATTTCTTCTGCAACAAGTGCTGCAGTTTCTTGGTCGATCACTTGGTTGATAGTCGCCATTGCGCCCATCTTCATCATCACTTTGATAACTTCAACGCCTTTTACAGACATCTTGTTAGCAAGTTCAGATACAACGATTGTTTCGCCGATAACAACATCTTGTTTTGCAACAACAGCTGTTTTATCAAAACCATGCTGCATTGAAGTTGGTTTAGCCACTTGGCCTTTACCACGACCACCACGTTGGTTACGGCCGCCGCGACGGTTGTTACCACCGTTACGATCTTCTTGCTGTTGCTGTTGTTTCGCAGAAGGTTTTTTCTTCTTACGACGGTTACCTTCTTCACGACGGTCTTGCTCATCTTCCGCAGCACGTGCGTAAGTTGAAGTTGTCGTGTGGTAATCAGATTTTTCCATTTCTAGGCCAGAAGTATTCTTTTCAGCCCAGTTTTTCTCATTTTGTTCTGCCATCTTGCGTGCCTCTTCTAGCTGACGCTGACTCTCTTCTTCGGCTTTACGCTTGGCTTCCTCTTCCCGGCGACGTTGTAGCGCCTCAGCTTCTTTCTTAGCCTGTTCATCAGCGACGGCGCGCTTAGCCTTTTCTTCGGCTTTACGCTTTTCCTCTTCGGTACGTTTAGCTTGTTCCTCAGCTTCACGCTTAGCTTGTTCTTCAGCAAGGCGTTGAGCATCATCCGCGTCACGCTTTGCTTTTTCCTCAGCTTCGCGTTTGGCTTGTTCTTCTGCTAAACGCTTCTCTTCAGCCGCACGATTCGCCTGTTCTTGGGCTTCACGTTTGGCCGCCTCCTCTGCATCACGCTGAGCAATGGCTTCTGCTTCACGTTGAGCGGCTTCGTTTGCAGCATTTTTTGCAGCTTCTTCTGCTGCACGCTGCTCTTCTTCAAGCGCTGAACGTTTAACATAGGTGCGCTTTTTGCGCACCTCTACTTGAACACTTTTGTTCTTACCACCAGAGCCAGAAACACTTAATGTACTTCTTGTCTTGCGTTGGAGAGTAAGGCGAGTTGGAGCTCCATCAGCACTAACATTTCCACCATGCTCTTTTTGCAGGTGACTCAGTAGTGTCTGTTTTTCGGTCTGGCTTACATTATCATCAGCTTTTTTTGCAATACCTGCATCAGAAAGCTGTTGAAGTAAACGGTCAATCGGCGTACCAATTTCATCCGCTAATGTTTTAACTGTAACCTCTGACATAGCGCTCCTCCTTGCTATTTTTTTTGTTCTTACGCTTCGTCGCCGAACCAGCAAATGTTACGCGCAGCCATGATTAGCTCACCCGCTTTTGCTTCGTCCACGCCTTCGATATCGATCAAATCATCAGTTCCCTGATCTGCCAGATCTTCTAGCGTAAGAATACCTTTAGCAGCTAACTTGAATGCTAGCTCACGCTCTAAACCTTCAAGAGCAAGAAGATCTTCAGCAGGTTCTGCGTCCAATGATTCTTCTTTTGCAAGAGCAATCGTTGTCAAAGCTTCTTTAGCGCGGTTACGTAGTTCGTCGATGGTCTCTTCATTAAGACCTTCAACTTCTAGAAGCTCATTTACAGGAACGTAAGCGATTTCTTCTAGAGTTGTGAAACCTTCAGTTACTAATACTGATGCAAAATCTTCATCAATATCAAGGTATTTAGTAAATGTATCAATAGATTCTTGAGCTTCTTCTTGATGTTTCTTCTGAAGATCTTCTACTGTCATTACATTCAGTTCCCAGCCAGTTAGCTGAGAAGCTAGGCGTACGTTTTGACCATTACGGCCAATTGCTTGTGCTAGGTTAGCTTTCTCTACTGCGATATCCATAGTATGAGAATCTTCATCAACGATGATAGAGCTAACTTCAGCTGGTGCCATTGCATTGATTACGTACTGAGCTGGGTTTTCGTCCCAAAGTACGATATCAATACGTTCACCACCAAGTTCACCAGAAACAGCTTGAACACGAGCACCACGCATACCAACACAAGCACCAACTGGGTCGATACGCTTGTCGTTAGTTTTAACAGCAATTTTAGCGCGTGAACCAGGATCGCGAGCTGCGCCCATTAGTTCAATTAGCTCTTCACCAATTTCTGGCACTTCAATGCGGAATAGTTCAGACAACATTGCAGGCTTAGAACGAGTCATGAATAACTGGAAGCCACGAGCTTCTGGCGCTACTTTGTACAGGAGACCACGAACACGGTCACCTGGACGGAAGTTTTCGCGTGGTAGCTGATCGTCACGACCAATTACCGCTTCTGCATTGTTACCAAGGTCAACAATCACAGCATCACGGTTTACTTTCTTAACAACACCAGTGATTAAATCACCTTCGTTATCAACAAACTGAGCCACAATTTGTGCGCGCTCTGCTTCACGAACTTTTTGAACGATAACTTGCTTAGCAGTTTGAGTCGTAATACGGTCAAACGTTACTGATTGGATTTCATCTTCAACGAAATCGCCAAGTTCAACTGTTTCATCTTCAAACTGAGCCGCTTCTAGAGTGATCTCTAGAGTTGGTTGAGTTACTTCTTCAACCGCTTTCCAGCGACGGAATGTTTCAAACTCACCAGTCTTACGATCGATAGTAACACGTACATCGATTTCTGCTTCGTATTTCTTCTTAGTTGCTGTTGCTAGTGCGATCTCTAAAGCTTCAAAGATACGCTCACGAGGAACAGCTTTTTCATTGGATACCGCTTCAACGACAGCCAAGATTTCTTTGTTCATTTCTAATGCCTCAAGTTAGCGTTTAGAATTTAGGAACTAGGTTAGCTTTTGAAATGTTGCTTAGTGCAAAACATTCTTCATTGCCATCCACGTTTAGAGTGACTAGTTCACCATCAACAGCAACGATGTCACCTTTCCATTTACGACGATTACCCATCGCCATTTTTAGTACTAGGCTAACTTCGTGGCCAATAAATTGCTCATAGTGCGCTGCCTTAAATAGTGGCCTTTCCAATCCAGGGGAAGAGACTTCTAAGTTGTATGCCACAGTAATTGGATCTTCAACATCCATTACTGCACTCACTTGGCGGCTTACTTCTGCGCAATCTTCTACATTGATACCATTTTCTTTATCAATGAAGATTCGAAGTGTGGAGTGCTCTCCAGCACGAATGAACTCTAAACCAACCAGCTCATAGCCAAGTGCTGCTACTGATGGTTCAAGCATTTCAGTCAGTTGGGTTTCTAAAGCTGTCAAAACAACCCCCCGGAAACAAAAAAAGGGCACTAAAGCCCAGTTAACACCTGAATGGTCATATTTCAGATAATAAAAAACCCCGAATTACGGGGCTTAATATCACTGGACCCTGTTTATCACAACAAAAGTATAGCTTCTGTTATGACAAAAGCATGCTAGAGACTAACATGCTTTTAAAAGTGGTTGCGGGGGCCGGATTTGAACCAACGACCTTCGGGTTATGAGCCCGACGAGCTACCAAGCTGCTCCACCCCGCGTCCGTAATTCTAGTCGATTATACTGACTAGAGGTTACTTTCGCAAGTAACACTGAATCAATGGTGCCGAGAAGGGGACTTGAACCCCTACACCTTACGGCACTAGCACCTCATGCTAGCGTGTCTACCAATTTCACCATCTCGGCTAAATTCTTAACTTACTTAGTGTTTTCACTGCTAGTTGTAGCAGGAGCACTTTCAGTTGTTTTTTCTTGCACTTGTTGAGTTGTTGCTGGAGCGCTTAAGTTCTCCCAACTATTTTTCTCTTCAGTATGTTTTGAACTCATGTTGCCAAGAACAAGACTGATAATAAAGAAAATCGTTGCAAACAGTGCAGTCATTCGAGTTAGAAAGTTTCCAGAGCCGCTAGAGCCAAACAGTGTACCTGATGCTCCAGCCCCGAATGAGGCTCCCATATCTGCGCCTTTACCTTGCTGAACCAAAACTAGGCCAATTACACCAAGCGCGGCGACAAGATAAATCACAAGTAGAATTTCGTACATATTTCCACCTATGGTTAAATTGTTATGCCAGCTTCGCAACAGCGGTACCAGCGCCTCCTCTCTTAAGGAGCGCAGAAGATACTAACCAATGCGAGCAAAACTGACAAGCAATATTTTATTAAAAAACCCTAATTACCATCTACTTGGACAAGTTTTAAGCAGAGCTTAATGCGTAATTTAGGGTTTAATCCCGTTTCTCATTTTTATACCCAACCCCCTTCTTAAAATAAAGAAGACGCTTGGGTATATGATGCCAATCTATAGTAACAGTAGAATGATAAGCAAAAATGGCCGTGACACTCGATCACGGCCAAATATTAGTTTAGCAGTTATCTTTTACTGCTTGTGCAATATCTAGTGCGTACTGTGCCACAGCATCGCCATCTTCGCCTTCAACCATAACGCGAATCAAGGGTTCTGTACCAGATTTGCGGAGTAGGACACGTCCTGTTTCACCAAGCTTCTCTTCAACCACTTTAGTTGCTGCGATAACGGCTTCAGATTCCAGTGGATTACCTTCACCTTTAAAACGCACATTTTCCAGAACTTGAGGGAACATTTTCATGCCTTCACTCAGTTCTTTTAACGTCATTTTACTCGAAACCATTGCAGCCATAATTTGTAGGCCAGCAACAATACCGTCACCGGTTGTTACTTTATCTAAAAGAATAACGTGACCTGAGTTTTCCGCACCAATCAACCAATTATGGTTAAGTAGCTCTTCCATTACATAGCGGTCACCTACTTTAGCTCGCACAAATGGAATTCCTAGGTTTTTCAGCGCAACTTCCATACCCATGTTGGTCATAAGAGTACCAACAACACCACCTTTTAGTTCGCCACGACGTAGTGCATCGCGAGCAATAATATACGCAATTTGGTCACCATCAACTTTATTGCCCGCCTCATCGACCATGATCACACGGTCACCGTCACCATCAAGAGCAATACCAAAGTCCGCTTTTTCTTCCAACACTTTAGCTTGAAGTGCCGCAATATCAGTGGCGCCTACTTTATCATTGATATTTGTACCGTTTGGCTCACAACCAATCGTAATGACATCGGCACCTAACTCACGGAATACATTTGGCGCAATGTGATATGTCGCACCATGAGCACAATCTACAACAATCTTATAGCCAGACAAGTTATGTTGAGAAGGGAAAGTACCTTTACAAAATTCAATATAACGACCCGCTGCATCGTTAATACGGTACGCTTTACCCAATAGTGCTGATTCCACACAAGTAAGTGGTTTATCAAGTTCTGCTTCAATTGCTAATTCAACTTCATCAGGTAGCTTAGTACCTTCCGATGAGAAAAATTTAATACCGTTATCATAGTATGGGTTATGAGATGCTGAAATTACGATGCCCGCTTCAGCACGGAAGGTACGAGTAAGATATGCAATAGCAGGGGTTGGCATTGGACCGGTAAATGCGGCTTGAAGACCTGCAGCAGCAAGACCTGCTTCAAGAGCAGATTCAAGCATATAGCCAGAAATACGAGTATCTTTACCAATTAGAACTTTTTTTGTTCCCTGTTGAGACAGAACGCGGCCAGCAGCCCAACCTAGCTTCAAAACAAATTCAGGGGTAATCGGACCTTCACCAACTAATCCGCGCACACCATCTGTACCAAAGTATTTACGTTCTTGCATGTTTCACTCCTAGAAATTTTATTATGTAATGCCTTGTTCTTCTTGGCATTAGTAACCTGAAGATACGGTTTCGTAGCAAATTCTAACTGCTTCAACCGTCTCTTTTACGTCATGAACGCGAATAATTTGCGCCCCTTTCATAGCTGCAATCGTCGCGCAAGCAAGACTACCGGCAAGGCAATCTTCAGGTCTTTTATTTTCAAATAACTTATAGATCATAGACTTACGAGACATTCCTGCGAGAATTGGTAGTCCAAAACGATGAAACTTTTCTAAATTTTCCAATAACTGATAATTGTGTTTGATGGTTTTACCAAAGCCAAAACCTGGGTCGAGAATCAATTTTTGCTTAGATATTCCAACCCCTTCACAAGCATTGATTCGCTCTAACAAAAACTGTTCTATATCAACCAACAAATCATCATATTGCGGCGCAGTCTGCATTGTACGTGGTTGTCCTTGCATATGCATCAAGCAAATTGGTACTTCGCTTTTAGCAGCAGCTTCTAATGCGCCAGGTTCTTGTAATGCGCGTATATCATTAATAAGATCAGCACCCGCTTTTACCGCTTCTGTCATAACCTGAGCTTTGCTGGTATCAATTGAAATCCAGCAATCAAATCGATTAGAAATTGCTTCAATAACAGGAACAACTCGAGCTAACTCTTCATCAATGCTAACATCTGCAGCACCTGGGCGTGTCGACTCACCACCTATATCGATAAATGTTGCTCCAGCGTCAATCATTTCTTCTGCATGAAATAACGCAGCATCTAAACGATTAAAACGCCCACCATCGGAAAATGAATCTGGAGTAACGTTTAAGATCCCCATTACCTGCGGAGATGTTAGCTCTAGGATTTTACTTCGGCTTTGTAAGATCATTATCAAATCTCATTTTTTGGTTATAAAAAAAACCCCGACCTAAGCCGGGGTTTTATTTACAGCTACTAATTATGCTTGAGGCTTAGTATCAGTATCGCTTTCTGATGCGTCATTAACATCATCATTAACAGGTGCTTCAGGTGCAACTGTTGTCTCTTCTGATACTGACTCTTGTTTCATCGTATCGCCTTCATCCGCCCATCCTTTTGGTGCACGAATTTCTGCTTTACGTTCCATCAAGTCATTAATTTGGTCGGCATCGATAGTCTCATACTTCATCAGTGCATCTTTCATTGCATGCATGATATCCATATTGTCGACTAGAATCTGACGAGCTCGAGCATAGTTACGATCAATCAGCTTACGAACTTCATCATCGATTAACTTCGCAGTGTCATCTGACATGTGCTTACTCTTAGTCACAGAGCGACCTAAGAATACTTCGCCTTCGTCTTCAGCATAAAGAAGAGGACCAAGTTTGTCAGAGAAGCCCCACTGAGTCACCATCTTACGCGCAATATCAGTTGCACGTTCGATATCGTTTGATGCACCAGTAGATACTTTTTCTACACCGTAGATAAGTTCTTCTGCAAGACGGCCACCGTAAAGACTTGAGATCATTGACTCTAAGTATTCACGAGAGTGACTCACACGGTCTTGCTCAGGTAAGTACATTGTCACACCTAAAGCACGACCACGTGGAATAATGGATACCTTGTACACAGGATCGTGATCCGGTACTAAGCGTCCAATAATAGCGTGACCTGCCTCATGGTAAGCCGTAGACTCTTTTTGAGCTTCAGACATCACCATAGACTTACGCTCTGCGCCCATCATGATTTTATCTTTAGCTAGCTCAAATTCAACCATTGATACAGTGCGCTTATTACCACGGGCTGCAAATAGTGCTGCTTCGTTAACTAAGTTAGCTAAATCTGCACCAGAGAAGCCTGGAGTACCACGAGCAATTAGTGATGGGTTAACATCATTATCTAGCGGTACTTTACGCATGTGAACTTTCAAAATTTGCTCACGACCACGAACGTCTGGTAGACCAACCACAACTTGACGGTCAAAACGACCAGGACGAAGAAGTGCTGGGTCAAGAACGTCTGGACGGTTTGTTGCAGCGATAACGATAATACCTTCGTTACCTTCAAAACCATCCATTTCAACTAGCATCTGGTTTAGTGTTTGTTCACGCTCATCGTGACCACCACCAACACCAGCACCACGCTGACGGCCAACTGCATCGATTTCATCAATAAAGATGATACAAGGCGCAGCTTTTTTAGCTTGTTCAAACATATCACGAACACGGGACGCACCCACACCCACGAACATTTCAACAAAGTCAGAACCGGAGATTGTGAAGAATGGAACTTTAGCTTCACCCGCGATTGCTTTCGCTAATAGCGTTTTACCTGTACCAGGAGGACCAACCATAAGAACACCAGTTGGGATCTTACCACCTAGCTTTTGGAAGCGACTTGGATCACGAAGGTAATCAACAAGCTCTTTCACATCTTCTTTTGCTTCATCACAACCTGCCACATCAGCAAAGGTTGTTTTGATTTGGTCTTCACTCATCATACGAGCTTTAGACTTACCGAACGACATGGCACCTTTGCCACCACCGCCCTGCATTTGGCGCATAAAGAAGATCCAAACACCAATCAACAACAGCATTGGGAACCACGAAATGAAGATAGAAGCAAGTAAGCTTGGCTCTTCAGGTGGGGTACCGTAAACTTTTACGTTTGCGTTGATTAGATCGTCAAGAAGTTTAGGGTCATTAACAACAGGCAGATAAGTTACATATCGCGCATTATCGCGTTTGTATACGGTGATCTCACGATCATTGAATCGTACTTCCTTTATCTGATCCTGACCGATTTCACGGACAAATGTCGTATAGTCGATTTGATGGCTAGTCTTATCACCTGGTCCAAAACTCTGGAATACAGACATTAGAACAACAGCGATAACCAACCATAAGATCAAGTTTTTTGCCATGTCACTCAAGGTGTTAACCTCGCGATAACTAAAAGATGAATGTAGAGTACTACAGTTTATATCCTGTAGCCACAATATAAACTTCACGTGAGCGATCACGTGATGAGTCTGGTTTACGAATTTTGACCACTTTAAACATGCTTCGAACATCAGCTAAATATTGGTCAAAGCCTTCCCCTTGGAATACTTTTACCGCAAAGCTACCGTTCGGCGCAAGCACTTGTCGACACATATCTAATGCTAATTCAACAAGATACATAGCTCTTGGTTGGTCAGATGCAAGATTACCGCTCATATTAGGTGCCATATCTGATAGTACGACATCCACCATATCTGGTTGAATACGTTCAAGCAGTGCATCTAATACCGCTTCTTCACGAAAATCCCCTTGTAAGAAGCTTACGCCTGGAAGAGGATCCATTGGCAGAATATCACATGCGATGACCTGTCCTTCATCACCTACAACTCCTGCCGCATATTGTGACCAACCACCAGGTGCAGCACCTAAGTCGACCACAGTCATGCCCGGTTTTAATAATTTATCTTTTTGTTGAATTTCTTCAATCTTAAAAAGTGCTCGTGATCGGTAACCTTTTTTTTGCGCTTCAAGAACGTATTTGTCATCAAAATGTTCTTTTAGCCAACGGCCCGAACTGCCCGAATGTTTTTTCTTACTCATGCCTTACCTAATAAGTCATCGTATCTGCTAAGTATACGTCTTACCTTGGGTTTATCGCATCAAAATCTGCAATAAGAAACCTGAAAATGTGCTATGCAACAAAAACAAGCTGCAATTTTCTTATCAACAGGCACTAAACAAATTAGTCTTCTAGCTTAGATGGCGGTAGAATGTCTCATTTTCAACCCTAGTAACTAAAAAAATAGAGTCATCATGAATCTAAGCACCAAACAGAAGCAATATCTAAAAGGTCTTGCTCACAATCTAAAACCAGTTGTTCTTATGGGTGCAAACGGCCTAACTGAAGCCGTTTTAGCTGAAATTGAAATTGCCCTAGATCACCATGAACTGATCAAAGTTAAGGTTGCTTCAGAAGAGCGTGAGACCAAGCTACTGATCGTTGATGCAATCATTCGCGAAACTAAAGCAGAAAAAGTTCAAGTGATCGGTAAGACGCTAGTTCTGTATCGCCAAAGTGAAGATCGTAAAATCGAACTTCCACGCAAGTAATATGCGAACTGACAAACAGTTTATATCGTTAAAAAGGCCGCAATAGCGGCCTTTTTCTTGCCCATACCTATATCTAAGGTGAGAGCGAATCGAAATACAAACTTTTCTTAGTGATATAACACTAAGTGATGATTAAATGTACTGTACTTCAACAATCTCAAATTCTTTGGTACCACCAGGAGTTGCGATTTGTACTTCATCGCCTTCCATTTTACCAATTAGACCACGAGCGATTGGTGAATTTACTGAAATTAGATTTTGTTTAAAATCAGCTTCATCATCACCAACGATGCGGTAAGTGGTTTCTTCATCAGTATCTAGATTTAACAAAGTTACTGTTGTACCAAAGATAACTTTGCCACTGTTTGGCATCTTAGTAACATCAATAACTTGTGCAACAGATAGCTTGTATTCGATATCGCGGATCTGAGCTTCACAAATACCTTGCTCTTCACGTGCAGCATGATATTCAGCATTTTCTTTTAGGTCGCCCAATTCACGAGCTTCTGCAATGGCTTGAGAAATCAAAGGACGACGCTTCATTAGAACTTCTAGTTCTTGACGTAGCTTCTGCTCGCCACGTACCGTCATTGGAACCTTATCCATAAATATAAACCTCAACAACCTGTTAGCGCACGCCAAATTCAGGTAATAAAAAAGTTAGCCTGATCAAAGATCAAACTAACATCCAAGAGACATTCAAGCACACAACTTGAATTTGAAATATGACATTATTCTAAACAAAGATCCGTCTCAGGTCATCAGACAAAAGCAAATGTTGCAAAAATCCTCGCATCTAAAAAATCGGATACAGGTCCTTATTTGGTTGGTTTCAATAAAATTCAACTCATAAAATCTCAGGGAGAGTCAAAAGATATCAACAACAATAAATAGAAAGTTAGTCATTTGTGTAATACGGAATTTGTCTTAATTGATAAAAAACAGCCGTAACAACGTGCGTTACTTCACAAAACCTTATGCATAAAACTCAAAATTAAATCTAAAATTAATGACTTTTTTTCTAAATATTAGTAAAAAAAATAAGTTTTATGGAACTAATTAAAACACACCTAACCATCTGATAAAAAAGCAATTTAAAAACAAAAATAAGCAAATTCACATACCATTAGGGTATTTTTCAGTTTTTTTTACTAACACTTTGTGCCATGGACACGTAAAAAGTAGCTCAGAACTCAGCGCCACCTCAGAGCGCAAGTTATAAAAAATACCAAAAAAGGATTCGGCAATGAACAAGAACATTCTTGCTTTAGCAGTAGCAGCAGCAGCATTTTCTGGCGCAGTATCTGCGGCACAAGTTTACTCTGACGACGCATCAACTCTTAATATCGGTGGTCGTATTGAAGCTCGTGGTAACGGCGTTGTAGGTCACGACAACTTTAACGATGATTCTCGTGTTCGTGTGAACATCGCAGGTCAAACCCAAATTAATGATGACCTATACGGCCTTGGTTTCTTTGAACGTGAATTCAAATCAAACAAAGGCGATGACGAAAACCGTTACATCTACGCTGGTATCGGTAGCAAAACTTACGGTCAACTAGTTTACGGTAAAACAGACGGTTCTCTAGGTATGATCACTGACTTTACCGATATCATGGAATACTTCGGTAACGAAGCGGGTGGCAAAATCAATGCTGCTGACCGTCCAGACGATAGCCTTGCATACCTAGGTCAGTTTGGTGGTCTAACTGTACGTGCTAACTACGTATTCGATGCTGACGGTACTGATTTCTCAGCTCCAGTAGATAGCTCAGATAACTCTGGTTTCTCTGTAGGTTCTGTTTACAACTTCAACAACGGCCTAGCATTTGGTCTTGGTTACGGTGAGCAGAAACAACAAGAGAAAAACCTAACAGCTAAGCAGGGTTTTGCATCTGTATCTTACACATCTGGCGATTTCTACGTAGCAGGTCTATACCAGAACGCTCGTAACATCGGTTACCAATACGGTTACAATGATGCTAAACACTCTAATGAGTACCAAGGTTACGAACTTGCAACAGCTTACACTATCAACAAGCTAGTTCTACGTTCTACTTACAACTACATGGAAAACATGGATTCAAATGCTAAGATGACTAACTCTCTAGCATTTGATGGTTCATACTTCTTCACTCCAAACTTCCGCACTTACGCAGGTTACAAAGTTAACCTACTTGATAAGAACGATGTTGCTAAGATGGATGAAGTTAAACAAGCAGCTGACGATCAATTCGTTCTAGGTGCTCGTTACGATTTCTAATTTAATTAGTTAATCGAGACTAAAGGCGATCTTTTTAGGTCGCCTTTTTGCTATTTGTAATGAACACGATATGATTAAAACCACAATAAATTAATCATTATCTATTATTATGTTCAAACAACTGCTTTGCGTATCTCTCTTGGCAACTAGCCTACCTACTCTTGCCGCCTTTAATCCGCAAGCGGCAATCGCGAAATTACCTCAAGGTCATGATTTAGCCCTACTCATTAAAGATCCAGCAACGGGTAAAATCATTTATCAACAACGAACTGATAATCTACAAGCCCCAGCCAGCACCCAAAAAACCATTACTGCACTAGCGGCAAAACTGTATCTTGGTGATAATTTTCGTTTCTATACCGATGTGGAAACTAAAGGCAAAGATATTATTTTTAACTTTAGTGGAGACCCTACTTTTTCTCGCACCGATCTCCGGGAATTATTAAGCCAAATAAAAGCTAAAGGCTATAAGAGCATTCAAGGCAATATTTATCTTAATGGCGGTCATTTCACTGGATATGAGCGCGGTATCGGCTGGCCGTGGGATATTTTAGGTTCTTGCTACAGCGCCCCATCGAGCAGTATTACTCTTGAGCACAACTGTGTACAAGGCGCACTCTATACTAATAAAGGAATTGGTAATAAAGCGCGGGTAAATGTACCTAGCCACCAGCCTATTCAAGTGACAAGTACTGCGACTATTGTTACACCGAGCCAGAAAAAAGCACAATTTTGTCAGTTAGATTTAATTTCAAATCCTAATAACAGCTATCAAGTAAGTGGTTGTTCACTTGCTTATAAAGAGCCAATGCCACTTAAATTTGCAGTCCAAAACACCACTAAATACACCATGGCAGTACTGCGCCAAGAATTAAAACGAGCAGGTATTAGCTTTAAAGGACAAATTTATCGAAATGACACGATTAAAGGTCAGCGTATTGCCCGTAATAGTTCAAAACCTATGAGCGAGCTGCTAGATATTATGCTAAAACGCTCTGATAACTTATTTGCAGACAATATCGCTAAGACTATCGGCGCTAAATATTATCAACAGCCAGGCAGTTACAATAATGGTGTAGCTGCAATCAAAGAAATTCTAAAAACCAAAGCCAATATTGATTTAAGTGACACAATCATGGTTGATGGTTCGGGCTTATCTCGTAATAACCGCCTAAGTGCAAATGACTTAATGCAAGTGATCACTTACATCTATAAGCATAAGAATCTTAAATTATTCAATGATTTCCCTGTTGCAGGCGAAAGCGGTACTTTGCGTTATCGTAAAAGTATGAGAACAGGTGAACTGAAAGGAAAAGTGATAGCAAAAAGTGGTTCACTCTTTGCGACTTATAACCTTGCTGGAATGATAAAAACAAAAAGTGGTAAGCCATTACTGTTTGTTCAATTGGTTACAGATTATCATCCAATCACTAAAACCAAAGGACTACCACCTATCAGTCAATTTGAACAGAAGCTATACCAGTCACTTTATCAACAGTATTAAGTGCTAATAGCAATAATTATGGTCAACTAACACCATAATAAAAAACGGCTAAGAACCTCTCTTAGCCGTTTTTTTAGTATTTAATTCGAACCTAACGCGATTATTAGCCGCCTAGCCCCAGCATCTTATTAACTGTAGTGAAGTAGATAATCATACCTGAAATATCCACCATAGAAGCCAATACAGGGCTAACAAGTACTGCAGGGTCTAAGTTACAAGCGCGAGCAATAATCGGTAATACCCCACCGACACTGGTGGAAAGCGTAACTTGAATTGCCAATGCCACACCGATTGCACCTGCGACATCAAATAAAGTTAATCCAGCAGGAAGTACTTGATGACCGCTAAAGAACATCACACGAGCAACAATAACTAACGCCAATGCAACGGCAATAACTGCGGCAATACGAAACTCTTTCCACAAGACTGCGACCCAATCTCGGCATTTTATCTCATCCATGGCAAGAGCACGGACAACCAGTGTCGCAGCTTGAGAGCCGGTATTACCACCAGCAGCCGCAATCACAGGCATGTAAATAGCCAGTAATACCAATTGACTCAATGTATCTTCGTAGTGTGAGATAATTAAGCCCGATACAATACCTAAAAGGGCAAGACCGACAATCCAGCCAATACGCTCTCTAACATGGCTAAAGACACTGTTTTGCAAATAGTTACCAGCAGGCTCTGCTTCAGAACAGATCAAACCTAAACCATTGGCAAGTTGACGCATGCGTAGCTCTTCATTCATCTCATCCAGACGATCTAATAAAAGCTGTACATGTCGTAACGGACACTCATGTAACATAGCAAGTGCCTCAGAAATTGGCATTTTCACCAATAACTCGGCCTGCTCTTGTAGTGAATATTTTAAAAATGCATTTCGTACTGCAACTGCATCTTTATGATCTAACTGTTGTGCTGCTGAAAATGCTGCATAGTTCATTACCGCCATGGCAAATCTCCCGATTAGCTGTTTCCTATGCGCGAACATAGGTACGAGGGTAACGACCACCAAATAAAGCAATCACGTCATCATATCCATTGATATAGGCTTATCATTCACCTTGATACAGATACAGCGAATGAGCCATTCAATGACGTTATTGTTTTAACGAATGTGATAGGAAAAATCGAAGGAATATGTCACTAAACCTAACTATTAAGGTTTAGAAAAGAAAGAGAATACTGGAAGACATAATTCCAAGCCTGTGATTGGCTCGGAAATGGAGATACACCGATACCAAAAACTAAAGCTGATTTTCCACCTTCATACTCGGGGGATGGTCGGTATCGTTCATTTAACTCTCCAAAGAATATATCGCTTACTGCGACGTGCGCCATTGTACGCAATCTAAACAAAGGTGCAAGACCTTCAATCGATCAATATTAGATCTTTTGTAACCAAATTACGTCAGTCGATTACTTTGTAATAACCATTAAACCTAACCATTTGTGTTAAAACAAAAAAGCCCATCTCGGTATTAATAATCAAGATGGGCTCTAGATAATTAGCGACGATTAAGCGTTATTAATGCGCGCGTGCAACTCTTGTACAGAAGTCACAGTATTACGGTCATCTGCGGTGTGAGCCATACATGCAGCAAAAGCCGCATTCAATGTTGTGGTATAGTTCACTTTCTCAGCGAGTGCTCCACGACGAAGAACTTTAGAATCTTCAATCGCTTGGCGACCTTCTGCCGTATTAATAATGTAGGTGTACTCATTGTTCTTAATACGGTCAAGAATATGAGGACGACCTTCATGTACTTTGTTAACCAGACGAGGATTAATACCAGCTTCACCTAAGATAACTGCGGTGCCATGAGTTGCATCCAACTGATAGCCTAACTTAATCAGTTTTGATGCCAAATCAACTACACGCTGCTTATCACCTTCACGAACCGATAGTAAGGCACGTCCACCTTCTGGATACTCTTTACCACAACCAAGTTCTGCTTTTGCAAATGCCTCAGCAAACGTATTACCAATACCCATTACCTCACCAGTAGAGCGCATTTCAGGACCAAGTAGTGGATCCACGCCTGGGAACTTATTAAATGGCAATACCACTTCTTTCACAGAGTAATAAGGAGGAATAATCTCTTTAGTAAAGCCTTGGCTCTCTAGAGATTGACCTGCCATCACTCGTGCAGCAATTTTGGCTAAAGGTGCACCCGTTGCTTTTGATACAAATGGAACTGTACGTGCTGCTCGAGGGTTTACTTCAATTAAGTATACTTGGTTGTTCTTAACAGCAAACTGCGTATTCATCAAACCACGCACACCTAATTCAAAAGCCAGCTTCTCAACCTGATCGCGCATTACGTCTTGAATTTCTTGGCTTAGCGTATAAGCAGGTAGAGAACATGCAGAGTCACCAGAGTGAACACCAGCTTGTTCGATGTGCTCCATGATACCGCCAATCACCACACGCTCGCCGTCACAAATCGCATCCACATCCACTTCTGTTGCATCATCTAAGAAGCGATCCAGTAGTACAGGTGATTCATTAGAAACACTCACAGCCTCGTTAAAGTAACGACGCAGATCCGTTTCATCGTAAACAATTTCCATCGCACGACCACCAAGAACATAAGATGGACGAACCACAAGCGGATAGCCAATTTCGCGTGACTTTTCAATCGCTTGATCAATAGTTGTTACGGTTGCATTTTCTGGTTGTAGTAGACCTAAACGCTCAACAGCTTGCTGGAAACGCTCACGGTCTTCAGCGCGGTCAATCGCATCAGGGCTAGTACCAATAATTGGCACACCAGCGGCTTCTAGAGCGCGAGCCAATTTCAGCGGAGTTTGTCCACCATATTGAACAATCACACCTTTTGGTTTTTCAACACGAGCAATCGCTAGTACATCTTCGAGTGTTACTGGTTCGAAGTATAGGCGATCTGAGGTGTCATAGTCGGTAGAAACTGTCTCTGGGTTACAGTTCACCATAATGGTTTCATAACCATCTTCACGTAGCGCAAGAGAAGCATGAACACAGCAGTAGTCAAATTCGATACCTTGACCGATACGGTTTGGACCACCGCCAAGAACCATAATCTTTTCACGATCTGTTGGGTTAGCTTCACACTCTTCATCATAAGATGAGTACATATAAGCCGTATCTGATGAGAACTCGGCAGCACAAGTATCTACACGCTTATAAACCGGATGGATATTATATTGGTCACGCAGTTTGCGAATTTCGCTTTCTGCCACACCCAGGAGTTTAGCCAAACGAGCATCAGCAAAACCTTTACGCTTTAGTTTACGCAACACATCAGCATTAAGGCCGGCAAAACCTGCTGCTTTTACTTGCTCTTCAAGACGAACAATTTCTTCGATTTGAACAAGGAACCAACGGTCAATATTGGTTAGGTTAAAGACACCGTCAACCGACATACCAGCACGGAACGCATCAGCGATATACCAAATACGCTCGGCACCCGCATCTTTTAACTCATGGCGAATCTTAGTTAGTGCATCAGGTGCATCAAGGTCAACCATTTCATCAAAACCAGCGGCACCAACTTCCAAACCACGCAGAGCTTTTTGCAGAGATTCTTGTTGGTTACGACCGATAGCCATCACCTCACCAACTGACTTCATTTGCGTGGTCAAACGATCATTCGCACCTGCAAATTTTTCAAAGTTAAAGCGAGGGATCTTCGTTACAACATAATCGATGGTTGGTTCAAATGATGCTGGTGTTGCCCCACCTGTAATATCATTCATTAACTCATCTAGGGTGTAACCAATAGCCAGTTTTGCCGCCACTTTAGCAATAGGGAAACCCGTTGCTTTAGAAGCTAGAGCCGATGAACGAGATACACGCGGGTTCATTTCGATGATGACCATACGACCATCTTTTGGATTAATACCAAACTGAACGTTAGAACCGCCAGTCTCAACACCAATTTCACGCAGAACGGCTAAAGAAGCATTGCGCATTAACTGGTATTCTTTATCCGTTAGAGTTTGTGCAGGTGCAACAGTAATTGAGTCACCGGTGTGGATACCCATTGGGTCAAAGTTTTCGATGGCACAAACAATGATACAGTTGTCGTTCTTATCACGAACCACTTCCATCTCATATTCTTTCCAACCGATCAGAGATTCATCAATCAATAGCTCATTAGTTGGCGACAGATCTAAACCACGACGACAAATCTCTTCAAATTCTTCTTTGTTATAAGCAATACCGCCACCCGTACCACCCATAGTAAAAGATGGACGGATAATACAAGGGAAGCCAACCATATCTAGAACACGGTAAGCTTCTTCCATCGTTTTTGCCGTATCGGCACGAGGACACTCAAGTCCAATCGATTTCATTGCCGCATCGAAACGAGAACGATCTTCTGCTTTATCAATCGCATCTGCCGTTGCGCCAATCATTTCGACGCCAAACTCAGCCAAGACACCGTGGCGCTCCAAATCAAGGGCACAGTTTAGTGCGGTCTGTCCCCCCATGGTTGGTAGTACTGCATCTGGGCGTTCTTTTTCAATGATCTTACGTACCACTTCCCAATGAATTGGCTCGATATATGTTGCATCAGCCATATTAGGATCGGTCATAATGGTCGCAGGATTCGAGTTAACAAGAATAACGCGATATCCCTCTTCACGTAGTGCTTTACATGCTTGAGCACCAGAATAGTCAAACTCACACGCCTGGCCGATAACAATTGGGCCCGCGCCTAAAATTAGAACACTTTTAATGTCAGTACGTTTTGGCATTTTTATAACTCCCGGCTTAGGCTGTGTGCTTCTTAATTAATTCGATAAAATGATCAAATAGAGGTGCTGCATCATGAGGACCTGGGCTTGCTTCTGGGTGCCCTTGGAAACTAAATGCAGGCTTATCGGTACGATGGATACCTTGTAGAGAGCCATCAAACAGGGATTTATGGGTTGCTCGAAGAGTTTCAGGTAATGTTGCTTCATCAACTGCAAAACCGTGGTTCTGGCTAGTAATCATCACAACATCTCGGTCCAGATCTTTTACTGGATGGTTTGCACCATGGTGGCCAAACTTCATTTTTACTGTTTTAGCACCGCTGGCTAATGCAAGGATCTGGTGGCCCAAACAGATGCCAAATACAGGCAGATTCTTGTCTAAAAAGACTTTTGTTGCCGCAATGGCGTAATCACAAGGAGCTGGATCACCCGGACCATTTGATAAGAAAACACCATCAGGATTTAGAGCTAAAACCTCTTCTGCTGAAGTTTGAGCAGGA
Organism: Photobacterium damselae subsp. damselae; assembly: GCF_038086725.1. Taxonomy (NCBI): domain Bacteria; kingdom Pseudomonadati; phylum Pseudomonadota; class Gammaproteobacteria; order Vibrionales; family Vibrionaceae; genus Photobacterium; species Photobacterium damselae. The sequence continues at coordinate 626,254 of NZ_CP146970.1, read as the reverse complement.
ACCACAGTTAAACGACAACCTCGGTCAACCAGCATGCGTAAGATATTACGCTTAGCACCAAAGTCATAAGCAACGACATGATATGGTAATTCACTGTCATCAAGATCTTGTGGCAGGCCATTTTCTAGTGTCCAAGAACCTTGCTTCCAACTATAGGTTTCTGGCGTGGTCACTTCTTTTGCTAAGTCCATACCACTTAAGCCTGGGAATCCTTGAGCTTGAGCCAGTGCGAACGCCTCATCTAAGCTATTACCTGCAACGATACAACCATTCTGAGCCCCTTTTTCTCGCAAAATACGAGTAAGCTTTCGCGTATCGATTTCAGCGATGCCGACAATATTTTGGGATTTAAGGTAATCAGAAAGGGAAAGTTGATTTCGGAAATTAGAAGCAATGAGGGGAAGGTCGCGAATTACCAAGCCTTGCGCATGGATTGATGTGGATTCTTCGTCTTCGGAATTAGTTCCGGTATTGCCAATATGAGGATAAGTAAGGGTAACGATCTGTTGAGAATAAGAAGGGTCAGTGAGAATTTCCTGATACCCCGTCATCGAGGTATTAAAAACAACTTCTCCAACAGCCGAACCATCTGCCCCAATGGACATGCCGTGGAACACTGTTCCATCTTCCAGGACTAACAGCGCTGATTTGCTCAAGACAACCTCCAAGTAAATAAAAATGCACTAAAAACAGATAAACTTGCAATTACCCATTCCATACAAAGTCAAAAGCCAAGTCAAGCTGATTTTTGACAAATTGCGCGCATTCTAGAGATCGATTATCAATCTGTCAACAAACCCCAATAAATAAATTTTAGAAACACAACTAACACACGATAAACATAGTCAAAGCATGAAAAACATAACTTAAGTTGGCAATAAATAGAATTCACTGTCAATTTATCAAAATTTAATCGTTTGCCTTATTTACAAAAAGACAACATCAAACAAAAACAAGACGCAAACGATAAAATACATTAAGTTTTAATGCATTTTTGGTCATTACAGAGAAAAAACAAAACAAAATACGAATTAAAACAACCAAACAAGTTAGAATACCTATCAAGCAATCTAGTTTACTTTATCTGATTTTATTTTGTCTTTTTATGCATGATAGATTCATAAATCATTATGTATGGATATAAAAAAAGAGCGGTCAGCTTATGACTAACCGCTCTTTTTATCACCAATGCAATGCTTATTATTTGTTCAGACCTAATACATCTTGCATGGTATAAAAGCCTGTTTTTTGCTCAACTAACCAAATAGCAGCACGTACTGCACCATTAGCAAAGGTCATACGATCGCTTGCTTTGTGCGTAATCTCAATACGCTCACCAATATCAGCAAACATAGCCGTATGCTCACCAACAATGTCTCCCGCACGAATCGTCGCAAAACCGATTTCTGACTGCTTACGTTCACCTGTAATACCTTCACGGGCATACACAGCAACATCACTGAGCTTTTTATCCATTGCCCCTGCAATCGCTTCCCCCATACCAATTGCAGTACCCGATGGAGCATCGACTTTATGGCGATGGTGAGCTTCAATAATTTCAATATCGCAGTAATCACCCATCACTTTAGCTGCTTGTTCTAACAGCTTAAACATAAGGTTAACCCCAACACTGTAATTAGGGGCCATCACAACAGGAATGCTTTGAGCTGCTTGATCAATGCTTGCACGCTCTTGCTCTGTAAATCCGGTAGTGCCAATCACAATCGCTTTTTGATGCGCTTTACAAAGTTCAAGATTTGCTAAAGTTGCACTTGGTGCAGTAAAGTCGATCAAGACATCAAATTGATCCATCTGTGCAGCAAGATCATCAATCACTTGAATATTAAGTAAGCCAACCCCCGCTAACTCACCTGCATCAACACCGACTAAAGTAGAACCAGTACGCTCAACGGCAACACCTAATGTCGCACTGTCTACCAAAGTAGTCGCTTTAATTAGTTGGCGTCCCATTCGGCCACCAGCACCTGCAATCGCAATGCGCACCATAATCGTCTCCTTTATCGTCATATCCATCACATGACAAATGATAAAAAGCCCCAGACAATACTGAGGCTTTTTCGGTTAAATATTTTTAACTTGTAGCTCACGAGGTACTTCAAAGAACATATTTTCTTCGCGCCCAGTCAACTCTTCAACTTCGGCATCACCCAACGCTTTAATACGAGCAATAATTTGATTCACTAACTCTTCAGGAGCAGAAGCGCCCGCAGTCACTCCGACTGTTTGCACATCATTCAACCAATTAGGATCAATATCATCAGCACAATCGGTCAAATACCCAGGAGTCCCCAGTTTCTCAGCCAATTCTCGTAAACGATTTGAGTTAGATGAATTTTTTGAGCCAACGACAATCATAACATCGACATTTTTTGCCATTTCACGTACGGCATCTTGACGATTTTGCGTTGCATAGCAAATATCATCTTTACGCGGCCCCTGAATAGCAGGAAAAACCTGACGCAGAGCATTGATCACATCAGACGTTTCATCTACCGATAACGTTGTTTGGCTAACAAAATGTAAATTGCTTGGATCTTTTACCTTGTCACGTAAAGCCTGCACATCATCAGGGTTTTCTACCAAGTACATGCCGCCTTCATCACTTGAGTATTGGCCCATTGTGCCTTCAACTTCAGGGTGACCTGCATGACCTATCAATACCACTTCCATCTGCTTACGGCTTGCTCGTGCTACTTCCATATGAACTTTAGTAACGAGTGGACATGTAGCATCAAATACGGTCAATTGACGCGCTTTGGCTTCATTGCGAACAGCTTGTGATACTCCATGAGCGGAAAAGATCACAATATTGTCATCAGGAACTTCTGATAACTCTTCCACAAAAATAGCTCCACGCTGTTTTAGTCCTTCTACCACAAAACGGTTATGAACCACTTCATGACGAACATAAATCGGTGGTTGATACATTTCTAGTGCACGTTCAACAATACTAATAGCGCGATCAACGCCAGCACAAAAACCACGAGGATTTGCGAGTAAGATTTTCATTTTGACTTGCTCTTTATCTTTCAATCGCCATAACCTCTACCGTAAAGGTAATGGTTTGGCCCGACAGTGGATGATTAAAATCAATCGTCACCATCTCATTTTCAACGGCGATAACCACACCTGGAATCTCCTGCCCATCCGAGCCAGAAAATGCAATGATAGTACCTACCTCTGCGGGTGCTTCTGCTGAAAACTTATTGATATTAATTTGATGGATATTATTAGGATTTGGCAGCCCAAAAGCATCTTCTGGCGCTAAGATAAATTTCTCTTTATCACCAACGTGTAACCCTAATAAGCACTGTTCAAAGTTTGGCGTTAAACTGCCATCCCCTAAACGAAATTTTGCCGGTTTGCCCAATGCATAAGTTGATTCTGCTAATGAACCATCTTCTAATTCAATGGTAAAGTGGATCAAGACTTCACTGTTCCCTGTTATTTCCGGCATGATATTCCCTATCTCTATCTTTTATTGTTGTCATTAAACAATAAAGCGCCATCCGTATCAACGGACAGCGCTTAAGGTTTTTATCAGAGTATTTATTATTGATTCTGATTACGATGATTTTTTATCATTAACAAAGCCATCAATAATGATCAGAGCGGCACCTAAACAGATAGCCGAGTCTGCAATATTAAAGGCTGGCCAGTGATAATTCCCCCAGTAAACATCGAGGAAATCAACGACGAAACCATGGTACATACGATCAAATAAATTTCCGAGCGCCCCGCCAATAATTAAAGCATAAGCACTGTTGGCTATCTTATTTGAAGCCGGAGTTCGTCTCATCCAAAACAATAATAGACCGCATACTCCTAATGCAATCGCCGTAAACAACCAGCGTTGCCAACCGCCCGCATCACTTAAAAAACTAAATGCTGCACCATAGTTGTGCACATAAAGCAGATTAAAGAAAGGCAGCACTTCAATACGATTTGGCCAACCGTAGTCCATAGTATTCATCACAACCAGCTTACTGCCGATATCAATAATGAACACTAGAATCGCTAGCCATAGCCAGCGAATTCCAGATTGTTTAAGCGAAGGCATCGTCATTAGGCAAACTTACGCTCTTCGCCTTCACCGTCGATGTTGCTCACACAGCGACCACAAACTTCTTCGTGACCTGCGATAGTGCCAACATCAGCAACATGGTGCCAACAACGCTCACACTTCTCAGCTTCTGAAGCTTTAACTGACACATACAGACCGTCGATATCAGTCTCTTGTGCGTCAGCTGGTTTACTATCTGCAACCACAACTTGTGCTTTAGATGTTAGTAATACGAAACGTAGTTCATCTTCTAGCTTGTTTAGCTTAGCGGCTAAATCAGCATTTGCAGCCAGTGTTACTTCTGCTTGTAGAGAACCACCAATAACTTTTTCGTTACGAGCCGCTTCTAGTAGCTTATTCACTGAACCACGAACTTTCTGGATTTCAGCCCAGAACTCGTTATTTAGCTCTTCGCCTTCAGCAAGACCAAATAGACCTTCGAACCACTCACCAGTGAAGACAAACTTGTCGCGTTGACCTGGCATTTCATTCCAAATCTCATCTGCTGTGAATGACATGATAGGAGCCATCCAACGCACAAGCGCTTCAAGAATGTAGTATAGAGCCGTTTGACAGCTACGCTGAGCATGGCCACCTTGTTTTGCTGTGTATTGACGGTCTTTGATTACGTCTAGGTAGAATGAGCCCATCTCTACAGAACAGAACTGCATTAAACGCTGAGTTACTGCGTGTAGGTTGTACTCTTCATAAGCTTTAACGATCTCTTCTTGCGCCGCCATTGCACGACCTACCGCCCAGCGATCAAGTGCAACCATATCTTCAGGTGCAACGCAATCAGTCTCTGGGTTAAAGCCATGTAGGTTTGCTAGGAAGAAACGTGCTGTGTTACGGATACGACGGTAAGCATCAGCAGAACGTTTTAGGATTTCATCAGAAACCGCAACTTCACCAGTATAGTCAGTTGATGCAACCCATAGACGCAGGATATCTGCACCCAGCTTATTAGTTACATCTTTTGGCGCAACTACGTTACCGATAGATTTAGACATCTTACGGCCTTGACCATCAACAACGAAGCCGTGAGTTAGCACTTGTTTGTACGGTGCTTTATCTTTCATTGCCACAGAAGATATCAATGAAGACTGGAACCAACCACGGTGCTGATCCGAACCTTCTAGGTAAAGATCTGGTGAATGACCATTAAACTCAGGGCGGTTATCAACCACAGCAAAGTGAGTCACGCCTGAGTCAAACCATACATCAAGAGTATCAAGTACTTTTTCGTAATTTGCTGCATCTTCTGCGCTCATTACGTCAGTTAACTCAAGATCCCACCAAGCTTGAATACCTTTTTGTTCAACCAGCTGGGCTACTTTTTCAATTAGCTCAGATGTTTGTGGGTGTAGTTCTTGTGTTTCTTTATGGATAAACAGTGCAATTGGCACACCCCAAGTACGCTGACGAGAGATACACCATTCAGGACGGCCTTCCACCATACCTTCAATACGGCTTTGACCCCACTCAGGCATCCACTGAACACCTTTGATCTCTTCCAATGCTTTTGCACGAAGACCAGCTTTGTCCATAGAAATGAACCACTGTGGTGTTGCACGGAAGATAATTGGAGTCTTATGACGCCAGCAATGTGGGTAGCTGTGAGTGATTTTTGAGAAGTTCAATAGTGAACCATGCTCACGTAGCACTTCAACAACAGCTTCGTTTGCTTTTAATACGTGTTGACCGGCAAAGATCTCAGTATCAGGTAGGTAAACACCATTGCTGCCAACTGGGTTTGCAATTTCAAGATTGTACTTTTGACCAACCACGAAGTCTTCTTGACCATGGCCAGGTGCAGTATGTACACAACCTGTACCCGATTCAGTTGTAACGTGCTCGCCAAGAATAACTGGCACATCAAAGCTATAGAATGGGTGATTAAAGCGAAGCAGTTCTAACTCTTCACCTTTACAGAAGCCAAGGATTTCAGATTCTTCAAAACCAACGCGAGCCATCACTTCTTTCACAAGCTCTGCAGCCATGATTAGACGTTGTGGCGCTGGGTGTGCTTCAGTTGCAGGAGTCTGTACTAGTGCATACTCAAGATCTGCACTGATCGCTACTGCGCGGTTAGCTGGCATAGTCCAAGGAGTTGTTGTCCAGATAACGATAGACACATCGCCTTGACCTTTATCTGCATCACAGCCGAACTTTGCAAGCACTGCAGCTTCATCTACCGCTTTAAATTTAACATCGATAGATAGAGATACTTTATCTTGGTATTCCACTTCTGCTTCAGCCAGTGCAGAACCACAGTCGGTACACCAGTGAACAGGTTTGAAACCTTTTAGTAGGTGATCGTTATCTGCAATCTTACCTAGCGCACGAATAATATTGGCTTCTGTATTGAAGTCCATTGTGCGGTATGGTTTGTCCCACTCACCCAATACACCAAGACGGATGAAGCTCTCTTTTTGACCTTCAACCTGACCTGCAGCGTACTCACGACATTTTTCGCGGAACTCAGCTGCAGTCACTTTTTGACCTGGTTTACCAACTTTCTTTTCTACCATTAATTCAATTGGTAGACCGTGGCAATCCCAACCAGGTACGTATGGCGCATCAAAGCCAGAAAGAGTCTTTGACTTAATAATAATATCTTTAAGAATCTTGTTTAGGGCGTGACCAATGTGAATATCACCATTGGCATATGGAGGGCCATCGTGCAGTACGAAAGACTTTTTACCTTTCTTAGCTTTACGAATTTCACCGTAAAGATCTTCATCGTACCAACGCTTTAGCATTGCAGGCTCACGCTGAGCTAGGTTGCCTCGCATCGGAAACCCTGTTTCAGGCAGGTTCAGGGTATCTTTATAGTCGCTCATTGATTCTAGATTCCGTTACTTGGGCGAAGTTGGACATTATTAACCTCAGCCAGCCATAATCGAGCTGACTGAGCATCGTGTTCGATTTGTGCTTTTAACGCATCAAATGATTCGAATTTCTGCTCATCACGTAATTTATGACGAAGCACGACTTCAATCTGACGCCCATATAAGTCAGAGTGAAAATCGAATAAATGTACCTCAAGCTGTTGACGTACACCTTTAACCGTTGGTCGATGACCGATATTAGCCACACCTGGAATTGGCTTTTCACCTACGCCATACACCTCCACGGCGTACACCCCAGAAACAGGAGACACACGTCGCTTTAGTGGCACATTCGCAGTAGGAAAACCAATGGTTCGACCCAGTTTTCGACCATGAGAGACACGCCCATTAATGCTATATGGACGGCCTAACATTGTTTCAGCATCCACCAGATTATCACTGGCTAGAGCTTGACGTATTGCTGTACTGCTAACTCGCTGCTTAGAAACACAGAAACTTTGGGTACTGACTACCTCAAAGCCATAATGCTTACCGGCCGCAACCAGCATATCAAAATTACCAACGCGATCTTTGCCGAAGCGGAAATCATCGCCGACAACCAGAAACTTAACACCCAATTGTTCAACCAACAAGCGGCGAACAAACTCTTCTGCCGTTAAATTAGCAAAATGTGCATTAAAATTGACGCACAGCAAACGCTCGACACCGACATTTTTTAGCTGTAAGTACTTGTCACGAAAACGCGTTAGCCGAGCAGGAGCTCGCGAGGGTGCAAACATTTCTAGCGGCTGCGGTTCAAAGCACATCACCGTTGCAGGCAATGACATTTCATGAGCTTTCACTATCAGCTGTTTAAGTACCGCCTGATGGCCCAAATGGACACCATCAAAGTTACCAATCGTCAGCACACAACCGTGATGCCGCGGGCGGATATTGTAAATACCTCGGATTAATTCCATGCGCAATTTTATTTGTCTTCGGATAAAAACTTAGTCAACAGACTAAAAACCGACGAATTATATACTAAATACTCGTCGCTATCAGCTATCTGTACGTAGATGATGAAATCTTACTCCTAAAATAAGAGCAATGAGAACATAAACTACGCCACCTAAACCAATTAGGCTAGCCAACCAGAGTGCTCGATGTGCAGTTGACCAATCAACCCACTGTGCCATTGGCGGCATGATATACAGCAAAGTACCTACCATAATACCACCTGCAACAACCAAACGAGCTACGAACCAGAGGGTTTTACGTGATACTCGGTAAACATTACCTTTATGCAAGCCTCGGTACAACAAAGAAGCGTTAACCAGTGCAGACAGTGCCGTTGCAATCGCCAAACCAACATAACCGAAAAATGGCGCAAACATGGCGTTAAAGACCATATTACTCACCATAGCGATAATACCAATTTTAACGGGGGTTTTAGTGTCTTGACGGGCGTAATATCCAGGGGCGAGAACCTTAATCAACATAAAGTTTAATAAGCCAGCCGACATCGCCCAAAGTGACATTGCGGTTTGGTTCACATCGTACACGTTGAACTCACCACGCATGAACAGCACCATCAACATAGGTTTTGCTAGCACAATCATACCAAGCATGGCTGGAATACCAAGGAGAAGCACCATTCGTACCCCCCAATCCATGGTTTCAGCAAATTGATTACCCGATTGCTCAACATGTTTACGTGATAACGCAGGTAGAATAACAGTGGCAATAGCGATACCGAACATCCCTAAAGGAAACTCAAGCAGACGATCTGAGTAGTAAAGCCAACTAATAGAGCCTGTCATTAAGAAACTGGCAATGAAGGTATCAAGCAGTAGGTTGATTTGACTAACAGAGACGCCAAACAAAGCCGGTAACATCAGTTTACGGATTTTTACCACACCAGGATCGTTCCATCCCCATTGAGGACGAACTAAAAAACCTTCGCGATAGAGAAATGGCAATTGAAAAGCAAATTGGATCATGCCACCTAAAAAGACCCCCACCGCTAAACCAATTTCAGGTTGTGCCAGTTTTGGCGAAAGAAAAGCCGCACAAGAGATAATGGCTATATTAAGAAATACCGGGGTGAATGACGATATCGCAAATTTACCTAAGGTATTTAAAATAGCACCAGATAAAGCAACAAAGGTGATAAACCATAAGTACGGGAAGGTAATTTTAAGCAGTAGACTCGCTAACTCAAACTTTTCTGCTGCTGGGCCGCCATGAAGCCAATCTAAAAACCATCCAAAACCAAACAGAGCGGTGACCACACCAGAGCCCAACACCCCAACAATTGTCACTAACGTTACTATCGCCCCTAAGGTGCCCGATGCTTTTGCAATCAACTGGCGCGTTTTATCCATATCGCCGCTTGCATGATATTCCGTTAATACAGGAACAAATGCTTGAGAAAATGCACCTTCAGCAAACAGGCGGCGTAAAAAGTTGGGGATCTTATTGGCAAAGAAAAAAACATCTGCCGCAGCCCCTGCTCCCATAAGGTTAGCAACCACAACATCTCGGACCAAACCAAGGACGCGAGAGACGAGTGTCATGGCGCTAACTATCATGCCAGAGCGTAAAAGACGCTTACTCACAAAAAAACCTCATAAAAAAATGCCAGAGAATGGTGACTTCTCGGTTCAATTACTGGTAAAATCTGCCGCCATATTAACCGTGTTAATCCGCGAGTGCCAACAAGTTTGGTTCGGCGGTTATTTGCACAAATTTTATTGACATTAATAGGTTTTACAGGCATAGTCCTCGGCCTTAAATTGTCACCGTACCAAGATTTGGGAGTTACACCCTTGGCAAATATCAAGTCTGCTAAGAAACGTGCACTAACTTCAGAAAAACGTCGCAAGCACAATGCTAGCCGTCGTTCTATGATGCGCACTTTCTTCAAAAAAGTTGTTGCTGCTATCGAAGCTGGTAACAAAGAAGCTGCTACTCAAGCTTTCGTTGAAATGCAACCTGTTATGGACCGTATGGCTACTAAAGGCCTAATCCATAAGAACAAAGCTGCACGTCACAAAGCTCGTCTAGCTGCTAAGATCAAAGCTCTTTAATTGTTAAATTAAAGAACGCGATCAAAAAAACCGGCTTTTGCCGGTTTTTTTATATCTAAAATTTACCGCTGAATCTGTAATATAGCTCGCCTATTACTCCTGCCCACAATACATGGAATGAAGCAAAGTGATCATCTGTTTGACTTCAGGGCTACTTAAAAAGTAATAAACGGTTTGTGCTTCTTTACGGGTATCGACTAAACCATCACGTCGTAGCCATGCCAAATGCTGTGATAAAGCGGATTGACTTAACCCTAACTTCTCACTCATGATGCCGACAGACATCTCACCATCAAGCAAATAACAGAGAATAAATAAGCGACGTTCATTCGCCATCGCTTTAAGCAAAGTGACCGCTTGTGCTGCATTTTGCTCCATCTGCTGTAGATCCATATTAACTCCGCCCTACATTAGTCATATCTAATATAGTCAAAATTTAAGCTAATTCCTAGCAAAAACTTAATCTCAGCTAACAGTAAAGTAGCCCCAATTAGCGGAATAGATAACCAAAATCGGTTTCACAGATAGTTTTTACTGCTGGGTGCATAATCATACGTTCGGCAAAAATTACGTAGTACTCTTCTTTTATCTCACGCACACGTTTCAATTCACAAAATTTATTCGATTCTTCTAGCTCTTCTGCATAAATCGAAGGCGCAACAAACATAGAACGATGGTAAGCACCAAAAGCTTTCATTAAGGCGGCATCATCAAACTCACCAAGAATATTTGGCGTTAAGCCTTGCTGCTCAAACCATTGATGTAATTTGCGTCCCATCGCAGTACGAGGGCCTGGAACCAGTAACTTATAGTCTTCAATACAGGCAGGGAAATCAACTGGATGCTCAGGCGTTTGACAAAAAAAGCTCATGCTAGATTCCCCCAGTTTTTTACTGTAAAGGCCTGGGCTTTGCGTCGAATCAACAGGACAATCTGATAAGATCATGTCCAGTTTGTGCTGAGAGAGGCGCTCTAAAAGCATTTCATGAGTAGATTCATAACAGCGTAGATGAATTTTTTCATCTTCTGGCATACCAACCAGTAGAATTTTACTCACCAATCGCTTAGATAATGCATCGGCGACCCCAACTTCTAATAACTGATTTTCTCGTTGGGTGTAATTGACGATATCAAGCATTTCATAGCTTAAATCAAACATACGATCTGCGTATTTAAAAACCAACTGTCCAAGCTCCGTTGGCTCAATGTTACGTCCAACACGTTTGGTTAGTTTGCCTTTTAAACGCTCTTCTAAGGCACGGATTTGGCCTGTTACCGTCTGAGGGGCAAGGAATAGTGCATCTGCAGCTTTGGTCACTGATCCTTGTTTGCATACCATCCAGAAGTAATAAAGATGATTGTAGTTGAGATGCGACATGATTTTTGCCTGATAAAAGAAAACCCTAGGCACATTAGCTTACGCATAGCGCCTAGGGTATTCAATCAAATATCGAGCAAAGATAGAATTTAGTAACGTATTATTTTTTATTACTTTCTATTGTTTTGCGGTATCGCTCGCCAACGCGCTGTTCAAGTGCACGAGTACGAAAGGTTCTTTCTGACTCAGTCATCGCTACTGAATTAACCGTTTCCTTCCCTTGGTTGAGCCCAGCAAGATAAGCTTGGCATACTTCCGTTTGGCTATTGTTAGCACAGTTATTGTAATCACCCGCAGCAAATACCGCTGGGGATATCATGACAAGAGCAAAAAGAATCCCTTTCATATTATTATGCCTCCGCTTTTGACAGTGTCTTTGGCAAAGCTCGATTTAATAAACCATAACCTATTAGAGCTGCAAATGTTGAGCCAAGTAAGATACCTAGGCGAGAGTAAGTAGAGAAATCACCAGATTCACCAACAAACGCCAATGATGAGATAAAGATAGACATTGTGAAACCGATACCACATAGCACCGATACTGCAAAAATCTCTTTCATACCAATATCATCAGGTAGTTTTGCTAAACCCGTCTTCACAGCAATATAACTTGCAGTAAAGATACCCAGAGGTTTACCAATAAATAGACCAGCGGCAATACCTAGTGGCAACATAGACGTTAGGCTTGCAAATGAAACGCCTTCTAATGAAATACCAGCATTTGCAAAAGCAAACAGCGGTAAAATTAGGAATGCAACGTATGGATGCAATGCATGTTCTAGATGCTTAAGCGGCGAATGGTTATCAGAATGGTCACCATCTTTACCACTTAATGGAATCGCAAAACCAAGTACTACACCCGCTAAGGTTGCATGAACGCCCGATTGCAACACGCTGAACCACAAAATGGCACCAACAACTAAATATGGCGTTAACTTGGTAACATTCTTCGCATTCATGATAAACAGCGCAGCAGTAGATGCAAAAGCAACGGCAAGAGCTAGAGTTGATAAATCAGAGCTATAAAATAGAGCGATAATAACAATAACGCCTAAGTCATCGATAATTGCCAGTGCGAGTAAAAATACTTTAAGGCTAACTGGAACACGATTACCCAATAGCGCCATCACACCCAACGCAAATGCAATATCTGTTGCCGCAGGAATAGCCCAACCTTTAAGTGCCACAGGATCAGAAAAATTAAAGGCAACATATACTAATGCCGGAGCAATCATGCCACCTAAAGCTGCAATCGCTGGGAAAATGGCTTTTTCTTTTGTATTTAGCGCACCTTCAATCAACTCACGTTTCACTTCCAAACCGATAAGCAAGAAGAAGATGGCCATTAAACCGTCATTAATCCAATGCTCAACAGATAAACCAGCGACGTAAGAGTGTAGAACACCACTGTATACAGAGCCCAGAGGTGAGTTAGCAATAAACATCGCGACAGCTGCTGCGATAATCAGCACAATACCACCAGCGGATTCTAACTTAAGAAACTTACGAATAGCGTCGGTCATCGACCGTTACTCCTTAACAACAAGCAAAAAAGACTAACAATTTGTAAATTCAGTTTACTCATCACAGTAAAGAACTGAAAAATCGTTTGTTTAGAAACTAAACCTCGGTAAAACCGAATAATTAGAGCTATAAACAAGTTTTATTCGTTCTTTTCAGTGATCTCAACCAAGACAAAATTGTCATATATTCCCTATCAAATAAGCTTAGCAAACGAAAAATGAGCAAATAAATAAAATTTTTTTGCTCTTAGTTGCTTTTTATTACAAACCTTAAAATTTCAAAAATACATATTTATTTACAGTTAGTTATGAAAAATAAGAACGCGAAATCTATCGACATATTTTATCGGTTGCGTTCACAAAATAAGCAGTAATTTACTTTATGACAGTCACTGTAATATTTCTGAAATATAACCACTCTACTATCGCCCTCAGATTTCAACATACTGAAACCAAAACGACATATTCCTGTCATGGAGAAATGATTATGACTACCCAAGCCACTACTGCTGCGAAATCAAACAGCTCTATGCGTTGGGTCCGCTGGGCAAATCTAGCGTTCATGCTTTATGTTTTACTTGTTGCTGTATCTATGGTCAGCAGCGGCTTTAAATGGTCTGTTGGCGAACAAGCTAAAACACTATTTGAATTTGCATCCCATCCAGTTGCGGGTCTGATGATCGGCCTGGTTGCTACAGCTCTTATTCAGTCTTCAAGTACTGTTACTTCAATTATTGTTGGTTTAGTGGCAGGTGGTTTACCTGTAGAAACAGCTATTCCAATGGTAATGGGCGCAAACATCGGTACAACTGTCACCAATACGCTAGTTAGCCTTGGTCACATGCGTTGTAAAGAAGAGTTCCGTCGTGCGTTTGCAAGTGCAACGGTTCATGACTTCTTTAATCTACTTGCTGTAGCGATTTTCCTACCGCTTGAGATGATGTTTGGTCTGCTTGATAAGATTTCATCTTGGTTAGTTTCACCGTTCCTAGGTACGGGTAACATGAGCATGAAGGGCTTTGACTTCATGAAACCACTAACTCAACCAGCGATTGATCTTGTTAAAACACCACTAGAAACCTTTGGTAATAACATCGGTGGCGCACTGCTTATCGTTATCGGTATTAGCTTAATTTTCTTATCTATCACTGCGATGGGTAAATTAATGCGCAGCCTAATGGTTGGTCGCGCAAAAGAAATGCTACAACATGCAATCGGTCGTGGTCCTCTTCACGGTATTGCATCAGGTACTGTTGTGACTATTCTTGTTCAGTCTTCATCGACTACAACAAGCTTAATGGTTCCACTTGTAGGTACTGGCGTACTGAAAGTTCGCGATGTATACCCATTTACTCTAGGCGCTAACATCGGCACATGTATTACAGCTTTACTGGCAGCAACAGCAGTATCTGGTCCAAATGCAGTATTTGCTCTTCAGATTGCTCTGGTACACCTTGCATTCAACGTGTTGGCAACAGTGGTTATCTTTGGTATCCCATTCTTACGTGAGATTCCATTAAAATGTGCTGAGTTCCTAAGCGAACTAGCAACAAAAAATAAAGCAGCTGTTGCCGGTTACCTAGGCCTAGTATTTATCGCTATCCCAGGTTCAATCCTAGCCTTCACAGCATAAGGCAACACTATACCTCTTAACAAAAAGCGCCTCACAGAATCTCTGTGAGGCGCTTTTTTTATCTCTACACATTCAATCCAATCATCATTTAGACAATAAAAAAAGAGAGTGCCACAACACTCCCTTTATTGTTTTAACGTTCGCTTAAGTAACGTGATTAAACTGAATTAAACCGAGAATGGATACTTAATTGGTTCATGATGCTCATAACCAATCACTTCAAAATCATCCATTGTTACCCAAGTTTCCAAATCTTCTAACGATTTGATATTTGGGTTAATCTTAAGTTGTGGTGACGGGAACGGCTCACGCTTAAGTTGTACATCTCGCATTAGCTCAAGCTGATCTTCATAAATATGAGCATTAATGATCTTATGATAAGCCTGACCCGGTTTCTTACCTGTAATTTGAGCCATCAAAGCAAGCAAAGTAAATACTTGAATTTGATTGAAATTTAATCCTAATGGCACATCGCAAGACCGCTGATAACTGGTTAAATACAGGGTATCACCAAGTAATGAGAACGTATGGGTGTGCATACATGGACGCAAACACCCCATGTCAAACTCACCTGGGTTATAAAAAGTGAGAATTTCACCACGATCATCAATACCGCGAGATAAATCATCAACAATTTTGCGCAGTTGATCTAATGTTGAACCATCAGGTTTGCGCCAACTACGCCCCTGAACTCCGTAAACACGCCCCATGTCATCATCACCTTTTCGATGAGGATTATTGAGCCATGCTTGGTTATCATTGGCATTCATATCCCAGGTTTTTGTGCCCAAAGCACGAAAATCTGCGGCATTATCATAACCACGAATATAGCCTAATAGCTCGGCAATAGCGGCTTTCCAAAAACTCTTACGAGTAGTGATCAAAGGAAACTGGTTGTTTGCCACATCATAAGTTAAATCAGCACTGATTACGGTTAGGCAACGCTTACCCGTACGCTCATTTTCAACCCATACACCGTCATCAACAATGCGCTGGCATAAATCTAAATACTGCTTCATCGTACTACTCGTCTGTCTCAATATATTTCAAGGGAGATCCATCCCCCTCTACCTAGCCGCAAATTCTACCAGATTTAACTCTAATTTTTCGTGATAGGTCAAAATAAAAAGACCCCCAATAATTGGGGCCAATTATTGGAGGTCAATTCACTAACGACAGCTTTTAAAATTAAGCGATCACTTATTTTATATTGCTATTTATGCAGCTGAGCTTTCTGGTTTCTTTTTATAAGCCCAGATAAGGATCGCAGCACCTAGCAGAATCATTGGGGTTGATAAGATCTGCCCCATGGTTAACCAACCATCAAAGAAACCCAGTTGAGCATCAGGTTGACGGAAGAACTCAACAAAGAAACGGAATGAACCATAGCAAAGTAAGAACAAGCCAGATACCGCACCTGTTGGGCGAGGTTTACGGATAAATAGGTTCAGGATGATAAATAACACCACACCTTCTAATAAAAACTCATAAAGCTGTGATGGATGGCGAGGAAGTGGACCGCCAGTTGGGAAGATCATCGCCCAAGGAACATCTGTCACACGGCCCCATAATTCGCCATTAATGAAGTTACCTAAACGTCCCATGCCTAAACCAAATGGTACCAATGGTGCAATAAAGTCGGCAATAGAGAAGAAAGTACGGCCATTTTTATGTCCATACCAGAACATCGCAGTGATCACACCTAACAAGCCGCCGTGGAACGACATACCACCGGTCCAGACCTTAAATAGATAGAGAGGATTTGCGAGGAAAAGATCAAAGTTGTAGAACAGCACATAGCCAATTCGACCACCAATTACGACCCCAAGAAAACCTGCAAATAATAGGTCGCTAACTTGATCTTTTGTCCAGCCACTTCCTGGTTGATCTGCTCGACGATTTGCAAGCCACATGGCAAAGGCAAAACCGATCAAATACATCAAACCATACCAGCGAATAGCTAATGGACCTATTTGAACCAACACGGGATCAATTTGTGGAAAGGTTAAATACCCCTGCATTTACTTATCTCTTTATCTAGAAAATAACCCAATGATTATCTTTTTTATCCCAAAAACATTTTCACACTAATAAATAGGAGAAATACGGCAAAAATTTTCTTCAGTGTTACAGTGGGCAATCGGCTGACTAAAGCTGCACCATAACGTGTTGTTATCACAGATGTTGTTACTATACCTAATAATGCAGGTAAATAGACATAACCTAAGCTGTATGGCGGTAAAGATTCGCTTCCAACACCTGCGGTAATAAATCCAATCATGCCAGCAATAGCAATCATTGCTCCGGCAAAAGAGGCGCAGCCAATCGCTTTTCGCATTTCAACACCGTGCCAGCTTAAATATGGTACTGTCAGTGATCCACCTCCTATGCCCGCTAAGCTAGAGATAACACCAATCACAGCGCCACAACTTGCACAGGCAGCGGTTGAAGGTAAACGTTGCTCTTTGCGACCTAATCGCATCGATAGCAGCATTTGGATTGCTAAAGTAAGTACTATTGTGGCAAATATTTTAGGTAATAGTTCAGTTGGAACAATTTCAGCGATAAAACTGCCGCCAAATCCCCCTAAAACCACCCCTGGAGCCAACGCTTTCACAACAGAATAATCCACGTTGCCTAGGCGAATGTGGTTACGGGCCGACGCGCCAGAGGTTAACACAATACTGGCAAGCGAGGTCCCTAAAGCAATATGCATCACTAAATTACTGCTAATTCCAGCCTGAGGCAGTAACCAAACCAAAGCAGGAACAACAACTAGTCCCCCTCCAATCCCCAGTAAACCAGCTAAAAAACCAACAGAACTGCCTACTAATAGACACATACCAAAGAGCCAAAGCGCATTTTCCAACATAGTGTGACCTAATAAAAAATTAAAACTTCCCTGCGCGTACTAATCCACCCAAGCCATGATGTTCTAAAAATTGAACCGTTTGGGCTCGCACATCTTGGGCAAAATAAACAGAAAGGACAGACTGCGCTAAACTTTCCATATCCGCAATCGTTAAATGTTTCAGCATATATTTTATTTTTGCCATACTGCGGGTATTCATACTCAATGAGCGATACCCCATTCCAACAAGTAAAACGGCACCTAGAGGGTCTCCGGCAAGCTCACCGCACAAACTCACCGGAATCTTTAATCGATTACTGCTTTGTACAATATGATGAAGCGCGTGCAATACCGCAGGATGAAGTGGGTCGTATACACTTGCCACCCGAGCATTATTTCGATCAACCGCTAACAAATACTGAGTTAAATCGTTACTTCCAACCGAGATAAAATCGACTCGTCCTTGTAGTGCATCTAGCTGATACAGCATAGACGGCACTTCGATCATAATGCCGATACGAGGATAAGATAATGACAATCCCCGACCTTGAGCTTGCAGCAACACATCTTGATAAGCTTTATCGATTAACTCTTTGGCTTCTTCAATTTCGCCAACGCTAGAGATCATCGGAAGTAAAATATCTAAGTTATTCAGCCCAATACTTGCTTGCAACATAGCTCGAACTTGAATCGTAAAAATTTCAGGGTGATCGAGAGTAAAACGAATGCCTCGCCAACCAAGAAAAGGATTATCTTCTTCTATTGGCAAATAAGGTAATGGTTTATCTCCCCCGATATCGAGCGTTCGCATCACAACAGGCATAGGAGCATAGGTTGTCAACATCGTATGATATTGGCTGCGTTGTTCATCTTCAGAGGGAAAGCTGTGCTGTAATAAAAAAGGAACTTCGGTTCGATAAAGCCCAACCCCATCGATGCCAGCTTTTAAATTTTGGCAAGTTTCAGAGTTTAACCCCGTATTCAAGTACGTTTGAACCTTACATCCATCTGATGTTATTGCCGGTCGAGCCAACTCTTCAGAAACAATTTGCGTCAGTTCTTGTTCTTCTTTAAGGAGGCGACGATACTCTTTTAGCACTAAACGATTAGGCTGTACGGTAAATTCGCCCCGATAACCATCAACAATAACTCGCTTGTTGTGTGCTGATTCAGGAACAAAATCAACCCCCATGATCGCAGGGACACCAAGAGTACGCGATAAGATAGCCGCATGAGAGTTAGCAGCCCCCTCTTGAGCAACAACAGCGGCTAATTTATCGGTAGGAATACTTGCTAACATGGCAGCGGTTAGCTCTCGCGTTAACAAGACAATCGGCTCATCCCATTTTTGCTCGACCACTTCATCATGGGAGAGAAAATAGAGCAGGCGCTGCCCCAATTCACGTAAATCTTGGGCTCGCTCTTTTAGGTACTCATCTCTCATTTGAGCAAAACGAGCCGAATAATCTTCAACGACTTGACGCACAGCCCATTCAGCTAAATCACCTGCGTTGATCTTGGCAAACAGATCTTTTCTCAACATAGGATCATTGAGTAGATGACTGAACAGATCAAAAATGGCTAGCGTCTCTTTTTGTAGCTCATTATCAAAACGTTTACGCAGGCGACGAAACTCAGCACTGGCTTTATCGATTGCAATCGAGAGTCGCTCTTGCTCTTGAGTAATATCTGCGGCAAAAGCTGGCTGTACCGACTCCAACTGAGGTTGCGTGTCATCCCACCACGCTTTTGCAACGGCAATCCCAGTTGAAGCAACAACACCAGTATAGTGCATGCCCTGACGTTGACGTGGCCACATACCTTGCGCTTTCGCATGGGCAAGAATAGTGGCAATTTGAGCGGCCAAGGTGACCATAAAAGATTCTTCGCTCTCATCAAAAACTCGACAACAGCGTTGTTGAATCACCAAAACTCCAAGAACTTGGCGTTGGTGAATAATTGGCGTACCAAAGAAAGAAGCAAACCTCTCTTCGCCAATATCAGGTAGGTGTTTAAATTCAGGATGATTATGAGCATCTGCAACATTAACAGGCTCAGCTTTACGACCAACAAGCCCAACTAAGCCCTCATCAAATTTTAGTGCAACATGGGCACTTTGCTTATGAAGGCCTTTGGTCGCCATTAAGGTATATTCTCGGCGGCCATGATCGGCAATATAGATAGAGCAACACTCTGCATCGAGCGCAAGACACGTTTGAATGACCAATTGATCAAGTGCATCAATAAGATTAGATGCACTGACTACTTTTTCAACAATTTCGCGTAACTGCGCCAGCATGCCAAATTAATTCCTTCTATCGCTATTGCCTCTTCCAAATTTAGTTGCGGCGGTTTTTGCGTTTAAACTTACGTTCTTTTCGCTCTTGAAAAGGCATCGCAAGAGCTGCAAATTCCTTTAATGCACGACGATAAACATCACGCTTAAATGACACCACCTGACGCACCGGATACCAATAGCTGACCCAACGCCAACCATCAAATTCTGGTGTGTTTCCTCGCTGCATATTGACCTTGGACTCATCACATTCCAAGCTCAGCAAAAACCACTTCTGCTTTTGCCCGATACAAACAGGTTTTGAGTCCCAACGAACTAGACGCTTTGGTAATTTATAACGTAGCCAATGGCGGCTAGATGCTACAATTCTTACGTCCTTTTTCGTTAGTCCTACTTCCTCATACAGTTCGCGATACATAGCTTGTTCTGGTGTTTCACCATCGTCTATGCCACCTTGTGGAAACTGCCAAGAGTGTTGTCCATATCGTCGAGCCCAGAATACTTGGCCGCGGCTATTGCAGATAACAATTCCTACATTAGGACGGTATCCATCGCCATCAATCACTGGACGACCTCAATTATAAATATCTATTACCTCGATTTTTTCACATAATGTGGGTAAGGGTAAACAAACATTCTAATTAATAACTCTTTTTTCCTACATTCCCCGCACTTTCTGGATAACTTCACACTTCATATAACTTTATGAACATCCAAATGAGACCTATCCCACATTTATTCACTCTTTCTGTGGATAGATTTGTGTAGAAACTCAATTTCAAGCCCAAATTAACGACATCACCATTCAAGAATCATGAATAAAAAACACGAGAATATTTAATAATAAACTTTAAAAACATAGCCTTATAACAAAAACAATCATATAACTCAGTTTGATTATAAAAGATCCTAACGAACAAAAAACGGATCGGTCAAAGATCGACCAACTTTATCTTTATCCACAATACCACTAAACTTTTGAATAAAAAAAACACAGTGACGCGCTCAATAACCACTCAAACCACTGTTCAAACAGCCAGTATCTGTTTTTTGATGATAATTTTTATTTTTGCCTGTGGATATCTTTTTCTTGGGATCCTAAGTCAACAATTTCAATATATCGTGCCATTATTTGTCAGTATCCTATTCGTGTTACCATTATGGTCTTATTTGCTACATAGATTTTTATCATGCGCCCCACCCCTTTATCTGAAAATGAACTATTACAACGAGCCCAAGAGTTGGCAGGTCTGACCCTGGGAGAATTAGCACATCAAGCAGGAATCGCTGTCCCTCCTGATCTTCGTCGAGATAAAGGCTGGGTGGGTCAACTGCTCGAATGGCACTTAGGGGCCAGTGCTGGCAGTAAACCCGTCCCTGATTTTGCCGAACTTGGCATTGAGCTAAAAACCATCCCGATTGGCTATAGTGGCAAACCACTAGAAACCACTTTTGTTTGTGTTGCGCCGTTAATTGGTGTTCAAGGGCTCAGTTGGCAGCAAAGCCATATTCGGCACAAATTAGCGCGTGTATTGTGGATACCCGTTGAAGGTGAACGCGATTTACCCCTAGCAGATAGGCATGTTGGTTCTCCTTTGATTTGGAGTCCATCAGCACAAGAAGAAGCGCAATTACAGCAAGATTGGGAAGAGTTAATGGATATGATTGTCTTAGGGCAAGTAGAGCAGATCACCGCACGCCACGGAGAAGTTCTACAATTACGTCCTAAAGCAGCCAATAGCAAAGCATTAACTGAAGCCTATGGTGCTAATGGTCAGCCAATCAAAACACTGCCTCGAGGTTTCTACTTAAAAACCAATTTTACCGCCGCTATTTTAGAACGTTACTTTATCTGTTAACTCAGCCTAGCCTCGGTTAAATATAACCGCAATTGACGTGCAGCTGGACCTGCTGGATGTAAACGAGTCCAAACAATATCAACACCTTGATGCCAAGTTTGCCCTTCAAAACTCAATGGAAGGCGTGTTAGCACATTTGCGGTAATTAAATCTTTCACCATATCTAAAGGCACCACAGTCCAGCCAATCCCTCCCATCACTAAGTTCACTGCGCTAATGGCACTTTCCGTACTCCATATTGAATCAGAAACTTGCCAACGCTTATGTTGATGATGACGACCAGATAGGACAATTTGGCGATGGGTAATAAGGTCGGGCCAATCAATTTGTGACTTGCGAGCTAATGGGTGAGAAGGAGCCACAATACAGACCATAGCCAAGCTACCAATACCGTACGCTTCAATTTCCTGAGGTAGCGTATCAAGTTGAAGTAGAGCCCCTATTTGCGCCCGGCCTGAATTGAGTAAAGAGACAATTTCATCTTCAGTTGCATTTAAAATTTCAATCTCAACAAATGGGTAGTCTTGCTCAAATTTGGCTAAAGCTTGGGTTAGCGGTTGACTCATTGTCATCGACTGCAACGCAATAGTTAGCTTTGATTCAACCCCTTGCTGTAATTCATCTGCATTGGCAACTAACTGTTGGCATTGGGATAGGATCCGCTTAGCTTTTACCAACAGTGTACGCCCATGCTCGGTAAGTTGTGGCTTTCGCGTAGTACGATCAAACAAAGTCACATTAAGATCCAATTCCAAATTGGCTATCGCTGTACTGATCACAGATTGCGCTTTATTTAATTTTCGAGCTCCGGCTGAGAAAGAGCCCGTTTCAGCGGCGGCGACAAAAGCCTCCAATTGCTCAATAGAAAACTGCATCTGAAATATCCATAAAACCGATAGTAACTAACTTTGTATTATCTATTTTATACCTAAAATAACCATCAGAACGTCAACAATAGACAAATAAGGGTTAAAAATGCGTACTACATTGGATCGAATTCGTCATGCCATTGGTTTTGAAGTAATAGCTCTTACACTGATCATGCTTGGCTTTAGTCTATTTAGTAGCATGGAAGTACATAAGATTGGAATTTTAGGCCTTGGTTTCTCTCTGTTCACAACAGGCTGGAACTTTGTTTATAACATTCTGTTTGATAAAGGTATGCTACGCTTCACTGGCAGATTAGAAAAAACATTTAAGCACAGAGTTATTCATGCTGTATGCTTTGAAATCAGCTTGTTATGGTTAACATTACCAGTTATGGCGTGGTTTTTGGACATCACATTGTGGCAAGCTTTGATCATGGATTTGGGATTAGTGATCTTCTATTTCTTCTATACTTATGCGTATAACTGGGCTTATGACTTGTGGTTCCCTATTCCAAGTTCAGCCACCATAAATAAAGCTCATATTGCTTAATGACTAACTAAACATATTTAGCCCGTATTTTACCGCTTAATAGCAATAAGATACGGGCTTGACTGATTTATCTTTTGTTCGGATGAAGATCGTATTTTTTGAGTAAGCGATACATTGTTGCCCGAGAAACACCTAATTCTTTAGCCGATGCCGTAATTTTATTCTTGTTATTTTCAAGTACCTTCACGACCGCAGCTTTCTCGGAATCTGCACGCGCTTGCTTTAGACTATTACTATCTTCTTGATTTATTGGCAATTCAAGTAGATCAGAACCAACGCATTGATGATCTGCAAGTAAAGCAACACGTTTTAATTTACTAACTAGCTCACGCACATTTCCAGGCCACTGATATTGTCTCATGGCACTTAAAGCATCTTCAGTAAAGTATTTCGCAACGCCATTGTACTGTCGAGAATATTGCAGCAATAAGAGCTCTGCTAGCCCTACAATGTCTTCTCCTCGCTCTCTTAATGGTGGTACAGAGATCGACATAATATTTAAGCGGTAATAAAGCTCATTGATTAACTGACCTGCAGATAGTAATTCTTGATTTGATAAAGCTGTTGAGGCGATCACACGTAATGAAGTATAAACACGTTCACCTTTGCTATCTGGGTAATAACCAAACTCTAAAATTTGCAGTAATTCAATTTGGCGCTCTTGTGATAGACAAGCTATATCGTCTAGAAATAACACACCGCCGTGCGCTAATTTAAGACAATTTTTAATCCCTTGCGAGGTTTGGATATTCCAATTTGGTAGCAACTCTCGACAATCAACTCGAATAAACGGTGATTTAGATCGAATCGAACCTCGATGAATCGCTTGTGCTACCAACTCTTTTCCAGTGCCAATCTCACCTTGGATTAAGACAGGAAGATCTGATATTGCGGTACGAGTTACCTGATTCTGCAGTTTACGCATCACTAAACTTTGACCTTGAAGGCCAACCTGTCCTAACTGGCGTAGTTCTGGCCAAACATGACGCTCAAGCGCTAACATCCCGCATTGATGGCCAATAGTTGTGAGTAACTGAGGTATAGGAATAGGTAAAGAAAAATAATCAAAACAAAAGCTTACAATAAATTGGCATACAGCTTCATTACTTAATTGCTTTTCATCGATTAAAGCGATCCAGCGAACTTGTTTATGTCGGTGTAGAAGATTGGCTAAACTGTGCAGACTAAAATAATGCTGGCTTAAATCAACTAATCCAATACATGGGCCAAGTTCAAGCAGTAAAGATTCAGCCATTCTCATATCTTGACAAAAATGGCAATGCCAATCGCTGTTACTTAGCGCCTGTTGACAGGCTGAATCTATAGAACCAAAGATAAAAAGATTGCCTGCAGTTGGCTCAATATTAAATAGTGTACGCAAGTATGATGCCTTTAGAATGCTTATTATATTTTTATTTTTACCTTTATTTATATTGTAATTAATAAAAAAAAGCCACCGACAAAAACGGTGGCTTAGATTTACATTCAGCGAAATTATGCTTGAGGGCGCATTGCAGGGAACAAAATAACGTCACGAATAGTATGCGTATTAGTAAATAGCATAACTAGACGGTCGATACCGATACCTTGACCTGCTGTTGGTGGTAAGCCGTGCTCAAGTGCTGTGATGTAGTCAGCATCGTAGTACATTGCTTCGTCATCGCCGGCATCTTTTGCATCAACCTGAGCTTTAAAGCGCTGGTCTTGGTCTTGAGCATCATTAAGCTCAGAGAAACCATTTGCCACTTCACGACCACCGATGAAGAATTCAAAACGGTCTGTAATGAATGGGTTTTCATCGTTACGACGAGCAAGAGGAGAAATGTCTGCTGGGTACTCAGTAATGAACGTAGGTTGCATTAGTTGAGGTTCTGCAGTTTCACCAAAGATCTCTTCAAGAAGCTGACCACAAGTCCAGAAATCTTCCACATCAACGTGTACAGATTTTGCAATCTTAACCATAAGTTCACGATCCGCTACGCCTTCATAAGTTAGCGCTTGGATTTCTGCGTGATCTGGGTTGTAGTGTTTGATAGCGTCTAGCATGCTCATACGAGTGTAAGGGCCTGCAAATTCCACTTCAAAATCACCGTAAGGCATCTTAGATGAACCTAGAACTTCGATAGCAATGCTGCTTAGCATCTCTTCAGTTAGATCCATCAGATCACGGTAATCAGCGTACGCCATATAGAATTCCATCATAGTGAATTCTGGGTTATGACGAGGAGATAGACCTTCGTTACGGAAGTTACGGTTGATTTCGAATACGCGCTCAAAACCACCAACCACTAGACGCTTAAGGTAAAGCTCTGGTGCAACACGTAGGTACATATCGATGTCTAACGCGTTGTGGTGAGTGATAAATGGACGAGCCGTTGCACCACCTGGGATCACGTGCATCATAGGAGTTTCCACTTCCATGAAGCCTTTAGTTACCATGAAGTTACGGATTGCCGATACCACTTGAGAGCGGATCTTAAACGCTTTGCGAGAATCGTCATTTACGATTAGGTCAACGTAACGCTGACGGTAACGCATTTCTTGGTCAGTTAGACCGTGGAACTTCTCTGGTAGTGGACGAAGTGCTTTAGTTAGCAGCTCGTACTGATCCATATTTACATATAGATCGCCTTTACCTGATTTGTGAAGCTCACCTTTAATACCGATGATGTCACCGATATCTAGACCTGAATATTTGTCTTTCAGCTCTTTTTGTACATCTTTAGATGCGTAAGCTTGAATACGACCCGTTACATCTTGAATCGCTAGGAATGGACCTCGCTTAGCCATAATACGACCAGCGATAGCAACTACTTGCTTAGCTTCTTCTAGCTCTTCTTTAGTCATTTCGCCGAATTTAGCCTGCAGGTCTGCCGCTAGGCTATCGCGACGGAAATCGTTCGGGTGGCCATTTGCTTTGCAATCTTTGCGAATCATATCTAGCTTCGCACGACGTTCAGCAATTAGCTTATTCTCATCTTGTACTTGATCAGTCATAGGTTACCCTTAATTTTTAACCGCAAATCGGGTTAGAGACCTGATTTCAGGCTGGCTTCAATGAAACGGTCTAAATCGCCGTCTAGTACTGCTTGGGTGTTACGATTTTCCACCCCAGTACGTAAATCTTTAATTCGAGAGTCATCCAGAACATAAGAACGGATTTGACTACCCCAACCGATATCAGACTTAGAGTCTTCGTTCGCTTGTTTTTCAGCATTTTGCTTTTGCATTTCAAGTTCAAACAGCTTCGCTTTTAACTGCTTCATTGCTTGATCTTTGTTTTTATGCTGCGAACGGTCATTCTGACACTGCACCACGGTATTAGTTGGTACGTGAGTAATACGTACCGCAGATTCGGTGGTGTTTACGTGCTGACCACCAGCACCAGAGGCGCGGTATACGTCAATACGTAGATCAGATGGATTGATATCGATATCAATATTGTCATCCACTTCTGGATATACGAAGGCAGATGCAAACGAGGTATGACGACGGCCACCTGAATCAAATGGGGATTTACGAACTAAACGGTGAACACCTGTTTCTGTACGTAACCAACCATAAGCGTACTCGCCACTGATACGAATTGTTGCAGATTTTAGACCTGCGACGTCACCTTCAGACACTTCAATAACTTCAGTCTTAAAGCCCTTAGCATCGGCCCAACGCAAGTACATACGTAACATCATAGATGTCCAGTCTTGCGCTTCAGTACCGCCAGAGCCTGCTTGTAGGTCTAGGTAACAATCGGAACCATCATGATCGCCAGAGAACATACGACGGAATTCAAGCTTAGCCAGTTTCGCTTCAAGCTCAGCTAGCTCTGGTTCAATTTCGTCAAACGTTTCTTGGTCTTCTGCTTCTACTGCAAGCTCAAGTAGACCTTCAACGTCATCAACGCCTTGATCTAGTTGATCGATGGTTTCAACAACCGCTTCAAGTGATGCACGCTCTTTACCTAACGCTTGTGCACGTTCAGGCTCATTCCATACATCAGGTTGCTCTAATTCTGCATTGACTTCTTCTAGACGCTCTTTCTTAGCATCATAGTCAAAGATACCCCCTAAGGACATCAGTACGTGCTGATACGTCCGCTAGACGGTTTTTAATAGGATTAATCTCGAACATTGCCACTCATCATCGTCGAAATGGACATAACCGCAGGATTCTATCGAATTGT
Source organism: Photobacterium damselae subsp. damselae (assembly GCF_038086725.1). NCBI lineage: Bacteria > Pseudomonadati > Pseudomonadota > Gammaproteobacteria > Vibrionales > Vibrionaceae > Photobacterium > Photobacterium damselae. The sequence continues at coordinate 599,108 of NZ_CP146970.1, read as the reverse complement.
AGATAGAATATACAGGGGGGAGAGATAGGAATCGGAAAATTATTACGAGAGTGGCGATAATTCAGGCTTTTTTCGCCACTCTAAGTCGAGATTAAGAGATGAAGTCTTATTTTGCCGCTAAATGCTCAATCATTAATTGCACACTGCGATTACCGCGAAATTCATTAATATCGAGTCGATAAACTAACTCAACTTGCTGAACTGAAGCATCGGGCCAGCGTTTAAGATCTACGTTAAAAGCGATCGCATCAATAACACTACCTCCATGTAGCGGCTCAACCATCATTTTAAGATGCTTACCGCCAACTAATTTTTGATGAAGCAATCGAAACGTTCCATCAAATGTCGGTTCAGGAAATTGCTGTCCCCACGGCCCACCCGCACGTAACATTTCTGCAGTATCTAAATTAAATTCATTGGCTTCCAATTCACCGTCGGTTAGCAATACACCTTTTAGCTCATCTTCGCCCAATTCATTACGCACCGCTTGATCAAAGGCGCGACTAAAGGCATCCAATTGCTTAGTATCTATGGTTAAACCCGCTGCCATTGCATGTCCACCAAACTTAGCGATCATGCCTGGGTTTTGTGTATCAATAAGATCCAACACATCACGCATATGTAACCCTGGAATGGAACGGCATGAACCTTTAATTTGCTCATTCCCCGCATCGGCAAAACAGATCACTGGACGATGAAATTTTTCTTTAATCCGCGATGCTAAAATGCCTATCACCCCTTGGTGCCAATCTTTTTGAAACAGCACTAAGCCATAAGGCATATCGTTGGCACTAAATTTTAGTCGCTCACAAATGGCTAGCGCTTCCTCTTTCATGCCTTGTTCAATCTCTTTACGGGTTTGATTTAACCCATCAAGTTCGGTAGCCATACGACGAGCAGATTGAATGTTGTCACATAAGAGTAGCTCAACACCAAAAGCCATATCATCAAGACGACCTGCGGCATTAATTCGAGGACCTAGAGCAAAACCAAGATCGCTGGTCACTATCTTTTGCGGATCGCGATTAGCAACTTCAATTAAAGCTTGAATACCCGGGCGACAACGACCCGCACGAATACGTTGTAGGCCTTGATGGACTAAAATACGGTTATTACCATCTAGTGCAACCACATCGGCAACGGTGCCCAATGCAACTAAATCGAGTAATTCAGCTAAGTTTGGCTCAGGAATATTTTGTTGCGTAAACCAATCGGTTGCTCGTAACTGAGCTCGAAGAGCCAACATCAGATAAAACGCAACCCCCACCCCGCACAATGCTTTCGAAGGAAAACCGCACTCATTTAAGTTAGGGTTAACAATCGCATCAGCGTTAGGCAGTATATCGCCAGGCAGGTGGTGATCGGTCACAACGACCGTTAAGCCTTTCTCTTTTGCATAAGCAACTCCAGACAGTGAAGACACACCATTATCGACTGTCATGATCACTTCAACGCCTTTCGCCAGCGCTTGATCCACCACTTCAGGACTTAATCCATACCCATCATCAAAACGGTTTGGTACCAAGTAATCCACGTTTTGACAGCCAAGCATCTTAAAGGCGAGCACTGACAACGCAGAACTGGTTGCCCCATCTGCGTCAAAATCGCCCACGACAATAATACGTTGATTATTACGTAAAGCTTGCTCTAATAAATCCACCGCTTGAGCCATTCCATAGAGTTGGTTATAGCTCAACAAGCCTTTAGCTCCACGCTCTAACTCACCATCATGGGTAATCCCACGGCTAGCATAAATACGTTTTAATCGGGCTGGAATAGCATCGGAAAAGCCAGAAATATCCGCTTCTGGTCGGCGTTTTATTTCAATCATGAGCAAACTTCTTTTTAATCTTTATCTCGCCATCTTACTTGGTCTACCAGTAATAAAAAAGCCCAACAGTTAAGCTGCTGGGCTTCCATCAATATTACTGCAAATTACTTTTTGCTCTGTTGTGCATCCAGCATCTGGCTTAGTGATGCCGCTGGCTGGTAACCAGGAATCATAGTGCCATCTTCTAGTACAATTGCAGGTGTACCATTCACACCCATAGCCACACCTAGCTCATAATGCTTTTTAATCAGATCGGTACGTGGAGTAATGCCTTTTGGATCAAATGAGCCATTTTTTGCATCATCCATCGCTTTTGCTCGATCTTTTGCACCCCAAATCTGAGCCATTTGCATAAAGTTGCCTGACTGCTCACCGCCACGAGGGAATGCTAGATAACGAACCGTAATGCCTTTGTCGTTATACGCTTGCATTTCATTGTGCAGTTTACGGCAGTAACCACAAGTTGTATCAGTGAAAACTGTAATGACATGCTTTTGATTCTTAGCAGGATAGATGATCATCTCATCTTCCATTCCTTGTAGCTTATCTTTATTGATCTTAGCCATTTTCTGCTCTGTCACATTAACAGGTTGAGCAGCTTGGTTGTCATAAAGATGACCAACAATGAAATAATTACCGTCATCTGAGGTGTAAACAATACCACGCTCAGTGACAACCTCATTTAGGCCTGCTACCTGAGAGGCCGTAATTTCTGTTGGCACTAAACCAATCGCGCTCAACTTTTTAGTAATTGCCGCTTTATTTGGCGCAGCAGAAGCAGAAAATGCAGTCGCTGCGATAACAGTTGCCAGTAGGGTTCGGCCGATAATGTGCATGCAATACATCCTTTTTAAATAAACAGTGGTCAATAAGACCGCACTAAAGTGCAAAAATTTCAATTAAGACCACAGAAAGCCGTGATAATTTCAAACTCATTTTGCGAAACTGGAGAATAATCGATCGTTATTCATTTCGCCAATACTATCATCACAATAGCATCTTCAATTTATCAACCACGCGGGTGATGCTGTTCATGCAATTGCTTCAAGCGCTCCGTTGCAACATGAGTATAAATTTGAGTTGTAGATAAATCACTATGACCAAGCAACATCTGTACCACTCGCAGATCAGCACCATAATTGAGCAAATGCGTTGCAAAAGCATGACGCATTACGTGTGGTGACAATGTATCAGCGTCAATTCCTGCTAGTACCGCATAATGTTTAATACGGTGCCAAAATGTCTGCCGTGTCATTTGTTGGGCTCGTTTACTTGGGAAAACCACATCTGAACTTTTCTCCCCCAACAACATAGGACGTCCTTGAGCAAGAAACTGTTCAATCCAATCTACGGCGTTTTCTCCCATCGGTACTAAACGTTCTTTATCGCCTTTACCGACAACACGAACCACACCTTGACGCAAACTGATATTTTCCATCGTTAGGCTAACTAACTCGGTAACACGAAGACCCGTTGCGTACAACAATTCCAACATGGCTTTATCTCGTAACTCAATAGGATCATCGACATTTGGCGCATCTAATAACGCATCGACCTGAGCTTCACTGATATCTTTTGGTAAACGCTTAGGTAATTTCGGGCTAATTAACATCGCACTAGGATCATCGACACGTATTTTTTCGCGGTGAAGATATTGGAATACACGACGGATAGCTGACACCATTCGAGCACGAGATGTTTGTTTATAATCTTGGTCAAATAGCCACTGTTGGTAACGTTGTAAATCGTCAGCCGATATCGACTCTAATACCAACTTATGCTCTTTCATCCACATCATTAGCTTGGTTAAATCATTACGATAAGAGGCAAGTGTATTCTCAGATAGCCCTCGCTCCATCCACATTGCATCTAAAAAACGCTCAATAACAACGTCGTCGTTTTCCACAGAAACCTCTTATATCAAACCCAAACACATGGATATAAACACAGTATTTTTCCTATAGTAGTCGATTTAATCGCAAAAGTAACTTGCCAATGCGATCACAACAAGCAAAGATCGGTGAATAATAATGGAATTGGTATCAGACCAATCGATCAGCATGTCCATAGGATCTCAGTATGAAAATCGGCTTATTTTATGGCTCAACAACCTGCTACACCGAAATGGCAGCAGAAAAAATTCGTGACTGTCTTGGCCACGATCTTGTCTCCGTCTTTAATATCAAAGAGACACCTATTAGTGAGATGAACTCATTTGATCTGTTGATCTTAGGTATTTCAACCTGGGATTTTGGTGAACTACAAGAAGACTGGGAAGCGGTATGGCGACAATTAGATGGTTTAGACCTTAACGGCAAAACCATTGCACTGTTTGGCCTAGGTGATCAAGAAGGTTATACCGAGTGGTATCTTGATGCGATGGGAATGCTGCATGATAAGCTATTACCAACCGGGGTTAATGTCATCGGTTATTGGCCTAATGACGAGAACTACCAGTTTACCGCTTCTAAAGCATTGACGGACGATGGAGAGTTCTTTGTAGGGCTAGCTCTTGATGAAGACAGTCAATATGAACTTAGCGATGAGCGTATCACAACTTGGTGCGGCCAAATTATGACTGAGTATGCAGAAGCTCTAAGCTAACACTGATTAAGAATCCAGAACAAAAAACGGGATGCCTAACTGCATCCCGTTTTTATTGTGTTTATGACTTTTTACTATACCGTTCGAGTTTGATGCTCAGCACCGTTACCACCGATAAAACGAGTCACGACTAAGGCGATAAAGGTTGGTAGAACCCATGCCATACCATAGTCATATAGAGGTAGAACATTTAGTGCCGACATATCAAAACCAAGGTACTTAGCCACATCGATTAAGCTAAACAGTAGAGAAACTGCAAGTACTACACGATAAGCCAGTGCAGGATTTGGTAACCAGCGACGGACAAAAGTTAATGCAACTAATGCAATAGCCACCGGATATAGAGCAAACAGTACTGGAATTGATAATGTAATCAGCTGATTTAGACCAACATTGGCAACAACAGCACAGATTACCGCTAAAATGACTGCCCACTTCTCATAAGAAAGCTTAGTTAATGAGCTGAAGTAATCCGAACATGCACTAATTAGACCGATAGCTGTAGTCAAACAAGCTAGTAGCACAATGGCAGACAGAATAATTTGTCCTGTTGAACCAAATAGTGCTTGAACATACGCAGTTAGAATTTCACCACCATTTGCTGCACCACCTGCAACAGTCGAGCTGGTTGCACCAAGGTAGAATAGAGAAACATAAACAAATGCTAAACCAGCGGCAGCAATCAAACCGGCATAGATAAGATAAGTACAAGTCTCTTTCTCATCAGTAATACCTTTACTGCGGATCACATCGACAATCAGCATACCAAACATCAGCGCGGCAAAAGTATCCATGGTGTTATAACCTTCAAGGAAACCTTTAGTAAATGGCTGAGTCACATAATCTGCTTGAGCTGCTTCAATAGCACCTTGAGGGTTAACAAAAACCGCAATCGCAAGAATGGCTAGTACCGCAAATAATGCTGGCGTTAAAAACTTACCGATCATGTCGATCAGTTTGCCTCGCGACCACGCAAAAAACAGTGCGACAGCAAAGAAAATAACCGAGAAAACTGTCAAACTTGTTTGGCCAGCATCGGCACCTAGAAACGGTTTTACTGCCATCTCATATGCTACAAGACCTGTACGCGGCGCTGCAAAAGCGGGACCGATAATAATGAAGATCAGCACTGCCATCAGGGTTGCAACAAATGGAGGAAGATCGCGAGTTAACCCTTTCCATCCACCACCAGCAAGCGCAACAGCAATAATACCAATTAGAGGTAAACCGACCGCTGTTACTAAGAAGCCAAACATTGCAGATCCCATATGTTCACCCGCTTGCAATCCAGCTAGCGGTGGAAAAATGATATTACCTGCGCCTAAAAAGAATGCGAAAGTCATAAAGCCTAACGCAAAGATGTCCGTTGCTTTGAGTGATCTTTTCAAACTGCACCTTCCACTCTTAATCATTAATGTTGTTGTGTCTGTTTTGTAATTATTTAGTCTATGTCACAATTTAGATATTACTGGCTGTGACACATCTCTCAGCATAATGACTAAAAAGAGTTCGATAAGCAACAGGGTAGTGAAAAACACCATAATCTAAAGTGTAAAGATTAAAAAACTAGAATTAACCTCCAAATCAGAAAATCATTTCAGAGCTATAGTCTGGATTACATGGGTTTTCAGAAATATAACAAACAGAATTAATATCTATTTAACATTTTTTAAACAACACAAGCTAAAGTATTTGTTCCCTTTCTGACGCAAAATCCATATGGATATTGTGGTTTTGACAAAAATAACGTGATGAGACAGCACAATGAGCAGCGGATTTACTCTTAAACAATTTCATGTAAACCATGGTGGATGTGGTATGCCCGTTAGCACCGATGGCATTTTGTTAGGAGCCTGGGCCAAACTCGATCAAACGCAGCCAATCTTAGATATTGGAACAGGGAGTGGTCTACTGGCATTAATGGCAGCACAGCGAACCTGTGACGCTTCCATTACTGCAATAGAGTTGAATCCAACTGCAGCTCTGGTGGCTAAGGATAACTTTGGTCACTCACCTTGGTCAGCACGCCTTTCGTGTATTGAAGCCAACTTAATTCATTGGTTTCCAACTATTTCTAAGCAAACATTTGGTTCTATTGTCTGTAATCCACCTTATTTCAATTTTGGTCAACAAGCTCAGCAAGGGCAACGGGCACAAGCTCGTCATACCGACACATTAAGCCATAGTGCGTTACTCCACGCACTTAAGCATTTACTGGCTGATAACGGTCAAGCAAGCCTAATTTTGCCCACTTACGAAGGCGAACAACTGATTAAAGCTGCGACCGATTATGGCTTATCTTGTTGTCGACTGTGTCGGGTGCAATCTACAGCTCAAAAACCAATCTTTCGTTTATTAATGGCATTTACCGCCAGTGAAAACCGAAATTGTGAAGAGACAACACTTTGTATTCACGATGGAAATGGCTATTCCGCGGAATTTATTGCTTTGACACAATCTTTCTACCTGAATATGTAATATGCTTTTATCTTAAAGCTGGGCTGCAACTTGCCTCAATTTGGGTATATAATGCCGCCCCTTAAACTTTGGCTATCCTTAATGAGTCAAAGATCATACTGTTTTTAAAGTCTTAGGAGACATAACTGGTGAGAGACTTTTCCGAATTAGAGTTAGATAGCGAACTGCTACGCGCGATTGAAGAGATCGGTTACAGCCGCCCAACCGTGGTACAGGCACAGGCTATCCCTCACGCCCTTGACGGTAAAGATGTCATGGCGTCTGCACCAACAGGAACCGGAAAGACCGCTGCGTTTCTTCTTCCTATGATTCAACACCTAATGGACTTTCCGCGCCGTAAGCCAGGTCCTGCTCGTGTTTTAGTCTTAACCCCAACACGTGAGCTTGCGATTCAGGTTGCAGATCATGCTCGTGCACTAGCGAAATACACCGATCTGAAGATCTTTACGATTACAGGTGGTATCTCTTACGATGAACACGCAGAACTGCTAGGTAAAACCCAAGATATCGTGGTTGCAACTCCAGGCCGTTTGATGGAATACATTGAAGCAGAACGCTTTGATTGTCGTGCTATCGAATGTCTGATCCTAGATGAAGCTGACCGTATGCTAGATATGGGCTTTGGTAAGATTGTTGAGCGCATTAATAAAGAGTGTCGCTGGCGTCAACAGAGCCTATTGTTCTCTGCAACATTAGAAGGTAAAGGTGTTCGTGAATTCTCGCAGCACATCTTAAATGAGCCGCTAGAAGTAAACGCAGAGCCATCACGTCGTGAGCGTAAGAAAATCCATCAGGTTTATCACCGTTGTGACAACATGGAGCACAAGTTAGCAATTCTTGAGCACCTACTTCGTAACGATGCTGAACGTACCATTATCTTTGTGAAAACCCGTGAGCGTCTTGCTGAACTGCGTGGTCAATTAGAGACTCGTCAGATCAAGTGTTGCTGGATCCAAGGTGAAATGGCACAGGCTGCACGTAGTAACACTATTCGCCGTTTCCGCGAAGGTGTGATTAACGTAATGATCGCAACTGACGTTGCCGCTCGTGGTATCGATTTACCTGATGTTAGCCATGTAATTAACTTTGACATGCCACGTACTGCAGATGTGTATCTACACCGTATTGGCCGTACTGCACGTGCTGGTAAAAAAGGTAGTGCGATCTCGCTTGTTGAAGCTCATGATCAAGCAATGATGGAACGTGTTTGTCGTTACATTAAAGAAGATGTTCCAGAGCGCTTTGTTGAAGGTCTACGTCCTGCAACGAAGAAAGCAGCAACGGTTAAGAAGAAAAAACCGAAAAATCTAGATAAAAAAGCCAAAGCTGAACTAGCGAAAAAGAAAAAGGCAAAAGCGAAAAAAGTTGCGAAAAAGGCAGCTAAAAAAACAGCGCCTAAAACAGCGCCTAAAACAGCGCCTAAAACAGCGCCTAAAACAGCGTAATTTAGATTTTATTTCTTAAGTAATCAAATAACCAAAAAGCGGGAATATCAATATTCCCGCTTTTTTTATCTATGCTTACTCAACTAAATCCTGAGTATTTTTTATTGCTCTTCGCGTTTAAATACCAACTCTGTTGCGGTCGATTCTGCTGCGACAAAGTAATATCCTGCGGCATCAAACTCTTTCAGTTTTTCAATTGAATCTATTTGGTTATCAATAATATAACGCGCCATTAAACCACGAGCTTTTTTGGCATAAAAGCTGATCACCTTATATTGCCCTTTTTTAGCGTCTTTAAAGACTGGGGTAATAATGGTTCCTTTTACCTGCTTAGGCTTAACCGATTTAAAGTACTCATTAGAGGCTAAGTTTACTAAAATATCGTCGCCTTGCTCTGCCAGTGCCAGATTAACCTTATCTGTAATAATGTTACCCCAAAATTGATATAGGTTTGCTCCGCGCGGGTTTTCAAGCTTAGTTCCCATCTCTAAACGGTAAGGTTGCATTAAATCCAATGGACGCAATAAGCCATACAGGCCCGATAACATACGAAAATGTTGCTGAGCATACGCTATCTGCTTAGCAGTCATCGTTTCAGCAGCAAGACCTGTATACACATCACCTTTAAAGGCAAACATTGCAGGTCGGGCATTTTCAGGCGTAAATGTAGGGACCCACTCAGCAAAACGAGCAACATTAAGTCCTGCAATCTTATCGCTCACTTTCATCAAACGCGCAATATCCATCGGCGTTAACTCACGACATACCTCAATTAACTGCTGAGAGTGCTCTGTTAGCTCAGGCAACGTATATTGTTCGGTCACCAATGGTGATTCATAGTCGAGTGTCTTTGCTGGAGAAACAACAATTAACATATTTTTTATCCCTTGAATTCTGACAGTTACACCAATCTTGGTTATTTATTATTAGAATTGGTCTTTTGGATCCACTTGGATATAAGACTATCAGGTTAAACAAAAAAAGCCACGCACTGCTGCATGGCTTTAAGTATTGTTCTAATAGGTAAAAGATAACAACATCAAGGATTAAGATTTACTCTGATCCCAAATACCTTCTTCTAGTTGGGCATGTAACTCAGGATAGTCATTACTATCAAACGTAGGGACTTTCCCTTGAGCCAGTTGGTGATTGTAGTCTTTTGCTAATTTCACTACAGTGCCAGATAACAGCACAATGGCAACTAAGTTGATCAAAGCCATCATACCCATCGACACATCAGCCATTGCCCAGACCGTTGGTAGATCAGCTAATGCACCAAACATCACCATACCTAACACCACAACACGGAAAATGTTCAGACCCATCTTATGGTTATGCTCTAAGAAAATCAGATTAGTTTCTGCATAAGAATAGTTAGCAACTAGCGAAGTAAAGGCAAAGAAGAATATCGCAACAGCAATAAATATTGCTCCCCAATCGCCCACCTGAGAACTCAGAGCTTGCTGAGTCAATTGAATACCTGTGACGTCACCATGAGGGACATATTCGCCAGACATTAAAATAATCGCAACCGTTGCCGAACAGATAACAATAGTATCCATAAAAACACCTAACATCTGCACATAGCCTTGAGAGGCTGGATGTGGTGGATATGGCGTTGCCGATGCAGCAGCATTAGGCGCAGAACCCATACCTGCCTCATTAGAAAACAGGCCGCGTTTAAGTCCATTGATCATACCTTGTGCGATAGTATAGCCAAGAGCACCCGATGCCGCTTCACCAAAACCAAAAGCATTACTGATGATCATCATAATAACATCGGGTAATTTTTCGATATTGGCAAACATGATAAATAGGGCGATGGCAAGATAACACAGAGCCATCGCAGGGACTAAAATCTCGGCTGTACGTGCAATCGCTCGCAAACCACCAAAGATAATAACACCTGTCATTACAACCAGAACTAACCCGACATACAGAGGATTCCAACCAAAGGCAACGTGCATCGCTTGAGTAATAGAGTTGGCTTGAACAGAGTTAAAAACTAGGCCGAAAGCAATAATCAAGAAGATGGAGAACACAATTCCCATCCAGCGCATCCCTAAGCCTTTTTCCATATAGTAGGCAGGACCACCACGGTAGTTACCATCATCATCACGGGTTTTATATAACTGAGCTAGTGTACTTTCAGCAAAGGCTGTTGCCATACCTAGCATCGCAATTAACCACATCCAAAATACCGCACCAGGACCACCTAACGTCAAAGCAACTGCAACTCCGGCCATATTTCCGGTGCCAACACGAGCGGCCAAACTGGTACAAAGTGCTTGAAAAGAGGAGATACCAGATGGATCCGACTTGCGGCTATTTTTCATAACTTGGAACATATGTCCAAAGTGACGAAACTGAATAAAACCAAGACGATAAGTAAAATAGATTCCCACACCAATTAGGATGTAGATGAGTACAGAGCCCCATAGCAGATCGTTTAAAAAATTAATCTGGCTTGTCACAAACACCCCTTATACATTCAAAAAGCGCTCCTCCAATACGTACAAGTCGCATCGGATAAAACGCAAAACTGAGCCTTAATGGCAAATTAATGTCATACGCTGCTTGTTACTGTTATGTCATGATTATAGAAGTGGATTGAATAAAAAACCCAACTACAAGCAGTGAATAGCAAATGACTACATGTTGTTGCAACAACTCAAAGTGGCCGTTATCACTCCGCTTTTGTTGTTATTAGAATTTGGTGAAATAACCCCAATTATTTCAGCCAATATTTGCAATTCATTGGAAGTTAGAACTGCAGATGGACGCTGATCATGCTGATTTTACCAACAAAAATCAATATGCAAACAGATGAACCAGACAGCAATAAAATGGTATGAATAATACAGCAACGATAATACTGCCCCTCTTAATTGCAACCGTTTACGCCATCATAAGGAAGATTGGTTTATTTTTGAAAACAAGCAATTAGTTCTAATCTATAAGCTAAATATGTAAATGCCTAATTTACCGCACATCATGTTTAAAACATTGTTTTAATCTCTAGATATTTCCTTTGTTAATCGCAATAATTTTTTCATATGCATCAAATATCAACCAATAAATTGCAGCTAAAGTGAACAGCCTCCCATTGAAGTGAGAGCAAAGTCAAAAAAGCTTAATTTGTTCATAACAAAGATGAAACACATCGATTCTATTTTGCTCAGTTATATGATATTTAATTGCGGTGGTGAAAGACTCACCCTGTTGTAGGATAGAGGTGCTATATGGATAGCTATGCATTTGATGATTATATGGATTTTGAACCTGCTCCACGTCGTTCGCGCAGTAAGCCAGAAAAGCGTAAGTGGCGTGAAATAGAAGCCTTGAAAGATCGTCAAAGATTGAGAAAAGAGCTACAAGAGATGGATCTGCTCCACGATTACTCTCTTGATGATTTGGATTATTAACCTCGCAACAATTTAAGACACGCCTTCAAAGCAGCATCGAAGGCGTATCTTTCGTTTTCTACCATCAAATATCGATGTAATTATGTAAATTACGATAGCGATCGGCAACTTTACGCCCAAACAGTGGATCATCGATATCATCTTGATACTGCTCACTCACGCAGCGCCAGTCATACGGTGAAAAATCACGACGTAGCAGAGGAAAAATTTCTCGCTCTTCTAACTGTAAATGTGCTTTTTGACGCATGGCAAAATTATGTAATTTCTGCAAAAAAATTTCTTGTGGAATAACCGAATCAAGCAGAATCATATCCACAATATCAGCAAACTCAGCAGTAAGTTGGGTCAATTCTATATGTTCTTGCTCTAAGTTTTTAATCGACTGATTTTCACCATAATGAGCAAGGTAGTAATGATAAAGAATATCTTCTTTTGGATGATGATAACGATCGGCTTGGTATTGCAAATAATGGATAATATCTTGAATAAGGTGATAATCAATTTTCCCCCCATCCTCAACCAAACGTGCTTTTTGCAATAATATCTCTAGTAACAGGTTGATATTTCCGTGCTCTATATGAATTCTATCTAACATAGCGACTCCTTGCCCTTGAGTTCTTCCTGAACCCATAGAATATAGCTAAAAGTCGCCTGTCATGGCATGATCCTGATTATATTTTATCCACACAAATCACGATAAAAGACTAAACTTGCCACGTAATCGGAGTTTTATTCATCGCTTGCAGTAATGTATTGGTTTGCGAAAAATGCTGACAACCAAAGAAACCACGATAAGCAGAAAGTGGAGATGGGTGAGCTGATTTCAAGACATGGTGTTTCTGAGTATTGATCTTCTTACCTTTTTTCTGTGCGTGCGCGCCCCATAGCAAGAAGATAACGCCTTCACATTCTTGATCGATATGTTCAATCACTTTATCAGTAAACGTCTCCCAGCCGATCTTAGCATGGGAGTGAGCGTTACCTTGCTCAACCGTTAGTACTGTATTAAGTAACAATACCCCTTGTTCAGCCCAGGATTGTAAATAACCATGATCAGGAATAGTAAAACCATCAATATCCGTTGCTAGCTCTTTATACATATTCGCTAAAGATGGTGGCGTTTTTACTCCAGGTTTGACAGAAAAACTTAGGCCATGGGCTTGGTCTGGGCCGTGATAAGGGTCTTGGCCTAAAATAACAACTTTAACCTGATCTAAAGGAGTGGCGGTGAAGGCACTAAAAACATCATCTTCTGGCGGATACACCACTTTGCCTTGCTGACGTGCATTAGCAACATAGTTTTGGATCTGCTCAAAATATTCTTGTTGTTGCTGCTGTTGTAAAAAATTTTGCCAAGATTGCACCGAGCTATCTCCATCAATTAAGTCTGTTTATCGCCCTATTCTACCGTGCTTAGATCAGTTACAAAAGCTACGTAACTTAGCAATTTCTTGCTGCCAAATATCGGGATCAATTGTTTCAAGGACCAAAGGAATATTATCAAAACGCGGATCTTGCATTAAATAACGGAAGCAATCCCAGCCAATTTCACCCGATCCTAAACTGTTGTGACGATCTAAATGGCTACCTAACTTTCCTTTCGAGTCATTTAAATGCATACCTCGTAAATAGGGCATACCAACAATTTGGTCAAATTCAGCAAAGGTCTGTTCTGTGGCTTGCTCGGTACGTAAATCGTATCCAGCGGCAAAAGTGTGGCAAGTATCAATACATACGCCAACTCGGGTTTTATCTTCAACTTGCGCAATAATCTCTGCTAAGTGCTCAAAACGCCAGCCCAAGTTCGAACCTTGCCCTGCTGTATTTTCAATCACAGCTACCACATTTGGTACTGCTTGATGCGCCATATTGATTGATTCTGCGATCAAAGCAAGACAGTCACTCTCTGAAATTTTCTTTAAATGGCTACCTGGATGAAAATTCAATAGATGTAGCCCTAATTGTTGGCAACGATCCATCTCATCAATAAAAGCATTACGTGACTTTTCAAGTTTCTCTGCATCAGGGGAACCCAAATTAATCAAGTAAGAATCGTGAGGTAAGATTGCCTCAGGATGGAATCCGTATTGCTGACAGCGCGCTTTAAATGCCGTTATTGCAGATTGCTCTAAGGGTTTAGCAATCCACTGACGTTGATTTTTCGTAAATAGCGCAAAAGCATTAGCACCTATATTATGTGCATTAAGCGGTGCATTATAGACACCACCAACGGCAGAAACATGAGCTCCAATTAATTTCATTTTCACCTCTTTTTATATGTGACAAGAATCACATTTTTAGACATGTTTTTTTATAACAAGAATTACAACATAATCACGAAATAAGTCCCTCTTTCTCCGTAATACGCCCCATTTTGCCCCCATAAAATGTAGTAAACTTACTACATTTATACTTATAAATTATTTTTTAAAGAATATAACATTCATTGAAGGCTAGTAAAAATGCACTTAATTTGATTTGGCGCAAAGAAATAGCCCTATTGATTTTAATGTTTTTTGTGGTAAATTGATCTACATCAATACGTGAAACCACGCTTGCGGTTATATAATACGTAGCTCAAGACAAAAATTGAAAAAATTAACAACATCCCTGTGGAGAAAAAGTCATGATCACTGGTATTCAAATTACTAAAGCAGCTAACGAAGCACTACTAAATACTATCTGGATCCTAGATAGCGAAACAAATGAAGCGCGTTGTGTAGTAGCAGCTGCTGGTTTCGAAGCAGATCAAGTAGTACCTGCAGCAGACCTAGGTGAGATCGAGTACCGCGAACTAGCAATCGAAGCTCCAGCTAAGATTGAAGGCGGTCAGCACCTAAACGTAAACGTTCTTAAGCGCGAAACTCTAGAAGAAGCAGTTAAGCACCCTGAACTATACCCACAGCTAACTATCCGTGTATCTGGTTATGCTGTACGCTTTAACTCTCTAACTCCAGAACAGCAGCGCGACGTTATCTCTCGTACTTTCACTAACAGCCTATAATATTTGTTAGTTGAAAGCGCATTACTAAGATTGCGCTAATATAAATAGAAACGGCACCTTTCATTAGGTGCCGTTTTTTTATGTCTTTTTTATACCATTGATAAAAAAGTATTAATCAAAAATAGAGAAGCCAAATCGACCTCTCTACACTTGAATTTTACATCTACCCTACTCTTTTTTCTCAGGCTGGACGGAATATAAAATTGCCACAATGTCAGCAAAATCATTATCACGCTCAAGAGAGAGCAAAGGTAATGCATTATGTTTTGCTAGTGGTTCAGGTAGTGGTATGTCTATCGCTAGGATATCATCAACAACTTCTTTAAACTTAGCTGGATGTGCCGTACATAAAAAGAGCCCTGTTTCTCCTGGCTGCAACTGCTCATTTAACACTCGATATGCAATCGCCCCATGAGGTTCACACAGATACCCTAATTGCTGTAATTGATGCAAGGTTTCCGCACTTTGCTGATCAGTAACCGCACCATAACCTAAGGTTTCCAATCCCCAACCTTGCTGCTGGCATAACGCTTCAATCCGTGGCCAGTTATTTGGCTGACTCACATCCATTGCATTAGCAATCGTTGGTATGGTTGCTTTAGGCTGCCAAATCCCAGTTTGCAAATAACGGGGGACCGTATCATTGACGTTAGTGGCAGCAATAAAGCGTTTAACTGGAAGCCCTATAGCTTTAGCTAATAATCCAGCTGTCAGATTACCAAAATTACCACTTGGTACTGAAATCACCAGCTCTTGGCGCTCAGTTAGAGGCAATTGTGCGACCGCTTCAAAGTAATAACAGACCTGAGCCAATAATCGGCTAATATTAATGGAATTAGCAGAGTTAAGCCCGATATCGGCTCGCAGAGTTGGATCATCAAATGCTTGTTTCACTAAGGCTTGGCAATCATCAAAAGTGCCATCTACCGCCACCGTTGTAATGTTTTTACCTAGCGTACAAAATAGCTTTTCTTGTAATGGACTGATTTTGCCTTTCGGATACAAAATCACTACTTGGATGTTGTCCATACCATAAAATGCATGAGCAACAGCCGCACCAGTATCCCCAGAAGTGGCAGTTAAAATAGTAATCTTGCCATCATCCCCCGTCACAGCAGCCAAAGACTGCGCCATAAAACGACCGCCAAAATCTTTAAACGCTAAGGTTGGACCATGAAAGAGCTCTAGGGCATAGGTATTGTCACTGACCTTAGTAATTGGAGCTGAGAATTGAAAAGCGGCATCAACCAATTGACTTACCTGCTGCGAAGATAATTCATCTCCAATAAAGGCAGATAAAATCTTACTACTGCGAGTGACAAAATCGAGTTCAAGTAATGCGTCAATATCATCAAAAATCGGCAATGTATCTGGAAAGAAAAGCCCCTGCTGTCGACCAAGACCATTTTGTACTGCATACGAGAAAGAAACCTGTTGCTGGGGTTCTTTTAAATTCACTAATTTCATTTATAAATCACTTCCTGTCATTTTTGAGCCTTGCTTATCAAGCCGACAAACATGGACAAATCCTTGTTCATTTTGCACATAATGTTCTTGTAACCACTTAGCAACTCGTTGAGCAACCTCAATATCGTCACAAATGCTAAACAGTGTGGGACCAGACCCAGATATACCACAAGCAAGCGCTCCGGCACTCAAAGCGTATTCCCGTGCTTGACTAAACCCAGGGAGCAAACGCTCTCGATAAGGTTCTGCAACCACATCTTTGATCATACTGGCTGCTAATTTCGCTTGTTCCGAATAACAACCATGGATAAAACCAGCTAAGTGTCTACCATGAGCAATCACATCTTGGCGCCGATATTGTGCTGGTAAAATAGCTCGCGCTTCTGCCGTTGAAACCGTAATACCAGGATAGGCCATAACCCAATACCAGTGTTCAAAACAGGGAATGCTCTGACTTATAATATCTTGGTTCTCTACCATAAATTGCAGACCGCCAAGATAACAGGGAGCCACATTATCATAGTGCAGACTGCCTGATATCTCCCCTTCCATCTCCCCCATTAACGCCAACAACGCTTCTTGATCGAGCGGGTTACCATGGAACTGATTTAACGCATCCAATGCAGCCACAATAGAGCAAGCACTGGATCCCAACCCTGAACCAATTGGCATATTTTTCTCAAGTGTCACAGTTACGGGAAGTAAAACTAGATTTCGTTTATCCAGTTCACGAGCAAACACTTGCCAACAGCGATAAACAATATTATCCGTTGCTTGCTGCGGTAATTTATCAACAAAGCGCCCAACACAATGCAATGCAAATGGCTGTTCCCCCTCAGTTACAGCCACTCTATCACCCAATAGAGTGCCATCAATGGGAGAAACAGCAGCCCCAAGTACATCGAACCCAACACTCACATTACCGATAGATGCAGGAGCATAAACCACGACACTCATGTTACACTCCTAACTTCCAGCCTAATGTACGCATCAAATCAGCAAAAACCCCAGCCGCTGTAACTTCAGTACCTGCACCATAACCACGTAATACCAGCGGAATTGGCTGATAATAACGACTATAGAACGCCAGAGCATTTTCACCATCTTTAATCTTGAACATAGGATCATTTGGGTCGACTGCTGCGATTCTTACTTTGCAGTGACCATTATCAATTTCCCCTACATAACGCAGAACTTTATCTTCTTTTGCCGCTTCTAAAGAGAGCTGTTTAAAGTAATCATCGGCTTGCGGCAACCGAGCCATGAACTCATCAACAGAGCCTGAATCATCAAATCCTGGCGGCAGCGCTTGCTCAACAACCACATCAGTGAGCTCTAAATCTAAGCCAGCTTCACGGGCAAGAATCAATAATTTACGAGCAACATCCATCCCAGAAAGATCATCTCTAGGATCTGGCTCTGTAAAACCATTGTTTCGAGCAACGGTTGTCGCTTCACTAAAGCTCATGCCTTCATCAAGCTTACCGAAGATATAAGAGAGAGAACCCGATAAAATGCCATTAAAACGCTCTAGTTCATCACCAGCTGCAATCAGATTTTGTAGGTTTTCAATAACAGGAAGACCAGCTCCAACTGTTGTTTCATACATAAATTTACGACGAGTTGCTCGCGCAGCCTGACGCAATTGATGGTAATAAGCCATGCTTGCGGTATTGGCTTTTTTATTTGGCGTAATTACGTGGAAACCGGCAGCTAAGAAATCAACATACTGATCGGCAATACCCTGATCAGAAGTACAATCGATAATAACTGGGTTGATAATATGATTTCTTTTCACCAGCTGCGTCATACGACTTAAGCTCAATGGCTCAGCAACCGCGCCTAATTGATCTCGCCAATCCTGTAAATCCACACCACGACTGTTGAGCAATAAGCCTTTGCTATTGGCTAAACCACAGACTCGAATCACGATTCCACTGTCGGCCAATTTGGTTTGTTGGCGCGCGATTTGATCAACCAGCTCACCACCAACACCACCAACACCAATAACAAAAACATCCAAATAGTGCTGACTATTAAATAAATTCTCATGACACGCTTTCACCGATTCAGAGACTTTATCTTGCGGCACAACGGCAGAGATCGCTCGTTCTGAAGAGCCTTGAGCAATGGCAACAATATTGACTTCCACTTCAGCTAGCGCAGTAAAAAAGCGAGATGCCACACCACGAGAAGTTCGCATACCGTCTCCAACTAGCGTAACAATGGCAAGATCATCAATAAACTCGACAGGCTCTAGTAGCCCTTCTTTAAGTTCTAATTCAAACCCACTACGAAGTGCTTGTTGTGCTGCCCGTTTATCCTCGGTTTCAATGCAAAAGCTGATGCTATATTCCGATGAAGATTGGGTGATCAGTACAATAGAAATACCCGCAGCCGACATGGTGCCAAAAACACGGGCCGCCATTCCTACCATACCTTTCATTCCAGGTCCGGAAACATTGACCATAGTAAGATCTTTTAACGTCGTGATACCTTTAACCGCTAAATTATCTTCACCATTATCTTGACCGATCAAAGTACCGGGAGCTTGAGGACGGAAACTGTTTTTAATCAGACAAGGGATATGAAATTGAGCAATTGGAGCAATGGTTTTTGGATGCAGAACTGATGCGCCAAAATAAGAGAGTTCCATTGCCTCTTGATAACTTAAAGAGTTCAATAAGCGAGCATCAGGAACTAAACGAGGATCACAGCTATAAACCCCATCGACATCCGTCCAAATTTCACAGCAATCGGCACGTAAGCAGGCAGCCAAAACCGCAGCGGAATAATCCGAACCATTACGACCAAGCGTAACTAACTCACCTTTACTGTTACCGGCTGTAAATCCTGGCATGATATGTACAACACCGGCGGCTAGAGGCTGTTTGGTAAAACTTTGAGTTGACGCTTCAATATCAACACTGGCCTCTAAATAATCATCACTGGCTTTAAGATATTCAACAGGATCGATAAGTGCTGCTGGCTGACCTTTTGTTTCTAACACCGCCTGCATAGTTACAATGGAGAGCCGCTCTCCCTTGCTGATCACTTTGGCATACACATTATCCGGACAAAGACCCAGTAATTGCATACCGTGAACATATTGCTTTAGCTGAGTTAAAGAACTGGCCAATTTGGCACGAAGCAAAGCAATATCAAGTTCTGGTACCAACTCTTTTAAGCCAATAAACAATTGTTCAAACGTAGCAATTAACTGTTCGATCTGCTCAGATGCATCCCCTGACTCAACCGTATTATCAATAATTTCGACCAGTTTATTGGTGACCTTCCCAGGAGCCGATAACACTACCGCGACATCCTCTTGCTGAGCATTACTGGCAATAATATCCGCAGCACGTAAAAACCGCTCTGCATCAGCTAACGATGATCCACCAAACTTCAATACTCGCATCAACTTACTCCCTGTCTGTAATCTATTTCTTAACAACTCATGGTGAGATGTCTTAAGTGAAGTCCATTTACAAAAAAGCCCGCGCCTCGGTTAAGAGTTGCGGGCTTGATGTTAAATTCTGCGTAAATCAGCCCGCACCGACACCCATTGTGTTAGTGGTAATCATGATTGTGATTGTGCTGAATACGTTAAACATGTTAGTTTTTCTTAACCAAATTGATTTATTCTTTTTACGTTTACCGAATTAATTCGCTTGAGTCAACATTGTTTTGACTTTGATGCAAAAATAATCGAGTAATCTCGTAGTTGGTATGTTGAGTAAATAAAACTCTAACTACACTAAAAATGGACAAGAATCAGGAGAGCGTCATGGCAGCTAAAATGGATTTACTCGCCGCACAAACCATATTGCAAGGTTTTGATGCCATGTACGGTCGCTTTCTCGATGTGACTGCTGGCGCTCAAGCTCGATTTGAGCAGCAACTGTGGCCTGATGTTCATCACGCATTAAAAGCTCGAATCCATTTTTACGATCATCATGTTGGGCTGGTTACCCATCAGATACAAGCTATGGTTGGCGAGCGTTATAATAATCAAAATTTTATTACTCAAGTCAAAGCGGCTTACGAAGACTTACTGATCGATTACCCAAGATACGATATTGCAGAAAGTTTTTTTAACTCGGTCTATTGTCGTATTTTTCAACATAAACATATCGCTCCCGATAAACTGTTCGTCGATAGCTCCCAACAGCAACGCATTCCTATTTATCCAACTAATTTAACTCGGATTTATCATTATCAAGACTCGTTAGAACAGTTATTACAACGTTTATTAAATGACACCCCCTTTACCTTATCATGGCGAGATCAAACCAACGATATCACGCTTTTAATCGAGCATTTACAACAAGAGTTTGGTGAGAGATTAGCCTTGTTAAGTCACATAGAATTAATTCGTGAACCGTTTTACCGCAACAAAGCCGCCTATCTGGTTGGTCAGCTGCAATTTTCAGACCATATGACCTCTCCTATTGTTTTGCCAATCCTCAATCATCACGGCCAATCGCTCTATATTGATGCCTGTATTTGTGATGTTAATGATGTCAGTATTATTTTCGGTTTTGCTCGTTCCTATTTTATGGTTTACGCCCCAGCCCCAGCTGCTTTAGTCCGGTTCTTAGCGCAGTTAATGCCCAATAAAACCCTAGCAGAGCTCTACACCGCCATTGGCTGCCAAAAACACGCGAAAACTGAACTCTATCGCGATTTCATTCATCATTTAGCCCAATCTAATGATCAATTTATTCTTGCGCCTGGGGTAAAAGGCATGGTGATGTCAGTCTTTACTCTGCCATCTTATGATTTTGTTTTTAAAATTATTAAAGACACCTTTGCCCCACAAAAAGATATTCGTCATAACACAGTAAAAGAGAAATATTTACTGGTTAAAGAGCATGATCGAGTGGGGAGAATGGCAGATACCCAAGAATATCGAAATTTCAGCTTTCCTAAACATCGATTCAGTGATGAATTATTAGAAGAGTTACAAGAGGTCGCCCCAAGTATTGTCCATATTTGCGATGATGAAATTCTTATTGATCACCTATATATGGAAAGGCGTATGGTGCCACTTAATCTTTATATTGAAACGGCAACAGAGGTCGATATCTACCACGCGATTAATGAATATGGAACGGCGATTAAGCAGCTTGCCGCAGCCAATATTTTCCCTGGCGATATGCTATTTAAAAACTTTGGTGTTACACGTCATAAGCGCGTTGTGTTCTATGATTATGATGAAATCAGTTATATGACCGACGTTAATTTCCGTCGTATTCCACCGCCTCGATACCCAGAAGATGAATTAGCGGCTGAGCCTTGGTATAGCGTTGGACCTAATGATGTTTTTCCCGAAGAATTTCCAACTTTTCTGGTTCCTAACCCGCAAGTAAGAAAACTGTTTGAGCTTTTGCATGGCGATCTCTTTGAAGCCAGTTTTTGGCAGCAACTTCAACAAAATATTAAACAAGGAAAACTTGAAGATGTGTATCCATATCAGAATCACCATAAGCTTTTACCGAAGTTAACTTAATCACAAAAAGCACAATTTAGTCATTATTCTCATAGTTAGAATTGCCGTTTCTCTCAAAATTATTCTAGTATGAAAAAAGACTGAAATATGAAACAAGGATGGTACTGACAATGCGCTATGGAATATTGCTCCTTTCGCTCTTATTATTTGCGCCATCCTTGAATGCTGCTGAATTTGATGAATTTATTGATTACGATACAGGAGTGCATCAATCAACTCATGGTTGGTATTTATCCTCCCAATCTGGCGGGGCTAAACAGTTCGATGTGTGGCAAATAGAAAGCGGTTATCAATACCATCTAGGAGCAAATATCCAACTCTATCTGAGCTCTCGACTCACATCATCATCCAAACAACAGCAGGCATCCCACGGCCTACTCTCTGGAATTAAATATCATCTATCCCCGCGAATCAGTATTAATAGTGCATTAACATCGACCTCGACAGAGCAACAGACTCAATTAGGCATGGAACTATCGAGCCAATATCAACTTACAGAGCAGCTTAACTTAAATGCAACGGTTGATTATCAAGATATTGAACAGGTAGTGGCACTGGGATTAGGCTTTCGCTTTTGAGTGCGAATCATTACTCAACAATATTAGGTAAAGGGTGAGGCGTAACAATGATTCCATTTTGATCCGCATATAAGTGATCACCTGGAAAGATACGACAATCGGCAAAAGAGAGCATCACATTTTCTTCACCACTTTGACGCTTTAACGTTTTTAGGGGACAAACACCAAGAGCTTTTACCCCTAGGTTTAAACCAGATAAAGTCACCACATCACGAACCGCACCATAAACAACAATGCCTTGCCACTCATTTTGCACCGCTAATCGTGCCAGTTGATCACCAAGTAGGGCTCGATTAACAGAACCGTGTCCATCAATCACTAAAACCTTCCCTTTACCCGGCCGCGATAAAATATCTCGAACTAAACTGTTATCCTCAAAGCAACGTAACGTTACGATCTGTCCAGAAAATACCGATTTTCCACCATAATCTTGCCAAGTCACAGGAAGCCACAAAATTTTATCTTCATACGCATCACATAAATCAGGTAAGAGATCGTTGTCCATAATTACTTCTCCCATTCTGTTATCAAATTTCGATTACGCTCTATGACTAGCTTGCTGTAACTGCAACAATTTCATCTCTTTTTACGGAAAATTTTTGCCGTAATATCTTTCTAATTATGGCCAAATGTTGAAAATATGCACATTTCTCGTAGTTATCTATGTTCTTATTTATCAAAAAAGCATTTCTTGCTAAAAAAATGTAAAATCATCGCGAGACAATATTGCAATAAATGATTTGATCGCAGCTCCAATTCCATACTTTTTTACACCAAGAAGCTTTACGGATTGGATTTTGCAGCATATTTTGTAGCGAATGTTAAAGGCTATGGAGAGAGATGAATATTCTTCATCCTGTTTGATATAAATCAAGAAATGCCTAAAAACCAGCCTCGAATTAAAACAGTTATATTGTTATCGAGCTGTTAAGTGAATACAATCGACGCCATCTAAGGGAAATTGTAGCCAGTAGCCCCATTTTTCTCGGGCATTCTAGGATTCTATCTTGTAACTCTAGAAACGGATGGCGTACCAAAACAGGCGAATAATTGCACATCAAGCAAGTTTTCTTTTTAAATACTTTGCCTGTATGTAAATTTTTTTCATAGAATTTAACTATTCTGTGTATTAACACCAGATTCAGTTTTTAAACTTAGGTACAGCCACATGCAAACCCCTCATATTCTAATTGTAGAAGACGAGCACGTAACACGTAATACACTAAAGAGTATCTTCGAAGCAGAAGGATACACTGTATTTGAAGCGAACGACGGCAATGAAATGCACCAGATGCTTTCAGAGCACCCTGTTCATTTAGTGATTATGGATATCAACCTACCAGGTAAAAATGGCCTACTACTTGCTCGTGAACTGCGTGAGCAAGGTGACATGGCACTGATGTTCCTAACAGGCCGTGATAACGAAGTTGATAAGATTCTAGGCCTAGAAATTGGCGCAGATGACTATATCACTAAACCATTTAACCCTCGTGAACTGACTATTCGTGCGCGTAACCTATTAAGCCGTGCAATGAATCAAGGTATGCCGGTTGAAGACAAAAAGCTTGTTGAGCGTTACAGCTTTAACGGCTGGTCTTTAGAAATCAACAGCCGTTCACTTGTTAGCCCAAGCGGTGATCAATTTAAACTGCCTCGTTCAGAGTTCCGTGCTCTACTGCACTTCTGTGAAAACCCAGGCAAGATCCAAACGCGTGCAGATCTTCTGAAGAAGATGACAGGTCGTGAGCTTAAACCACACGATCGTACTGTTGACGTAACCATTCGTCGTATTCGTAAGCACTTTGAATCTATTTCTGATACGCCAGAAATCATTGCCACGATTCACGGTGAAGGTTACCGTTTCTGCGGCGACTTAGAACAAGATTAATCTTTGATTATTCTTGATGCTACAAAGTAAAAAGGCTTCCGGATGGAAGCCTTTTTTGTCGCGGAATTATCAAATAAATTATTGTTTTTCGTACTGAGCTAACCAAGCTTTTAATACTTTTAAATCATCTTGGTAACCATATTTAATCTCATCAACCCAGTCATTTATATTTTCCCACCAAGTTGGCAATTCAGGAGATTGCGCCATCTGGGCAACTTGTTGAATGTGTTTTAAACCAATAGAGCCTGCCGCCCCTTTGATCTTATGGGCCTCAAATTTTATGCCGTCTTGATCTTTTGCCATCATATTCGAATCCAATATTTCCAAATATCCCGGCATCATCTCTTCAAACATCGCAATACTGTCTAATACTGGTTTTGGCCCTACAATCTCAACATAAGAGCTCAGCATCTCTAAATCCAGTAATTGTTCATACATCTGATCCTGAGAATTAGCACTAAATGGTAACGCTTCTTCTTGTTCATCATCTAACGAACAGGTTAAGACCAAACGTTGAATCACCTCAGTAATGGCTTTAACACTCAGTGGCTTACTTAAAGCTTCATCCATTCCTTGCTCTAAATACTCACTCTTATCTTTGATGACATTCGCAGTTAACGCAACTAAAGCTGGCAGGTGCTGATACCGCTCACGCAGTGTTTGAGCAATTTCAAACCCCGTCATATCAGGTAGCTGAATATCCAATAATACTAAGTCGTACTCTTCAGGATCAAACATCTCAAGAGCTTCATCACCACGCATAGCAACGGTTACATGGTGGCCTAAACTTTCAAGTAGCGATTTTGCCACCGTCACATTAAGCTCTATATCTTCTACCATGAAAATATTCAAACCCAATTGTGGCACAGAGGGTAGCTCTTCATCTTCTTCAGCAGAAACCGTATTACAAGCTAAGATTGGAACAGTAATATTAACGGTAAAAGTACTGCCTTCTCCCTCTTCAGAGCTCACTGTAATATCACCATTCATCAATTGCACTAACTGACGCGAAACGGCCAAACCAATACCCGTTCCAACCGCATGTAAATTATCATCTCCCTGTTGAACCTGATAATACATCGCAAAAATATTATCCAGCTCCCCGGCAGGAATACCAATACCACTGTCTTCCACTTCAAATTGGATATGAGCTTGATCGGCTTCAACCTCACAGCTGACCGATAAGATAACGCCTCCCTGTTTAGTGAATTTGGTGGCATTACCCATTAAATTCCACAGTACTTGACGTAAACGCGTGCCATCTACCTCAATCATTTTCGGCAGTTGCGTCAATTGCTCTAAGTCGAACCGCAACCCTTTTTGCTCGGCCATTAATGCTGAGATATTACCAATTTCAGTAATAAACTCAGGCAAATCTAGAGGCTTGGGTAATAATTCTAATCGGCGGCGATCAGACTTATCCAGATCAATAATATCGTTAAAAATGTTCCCTAACGTTATCGCACTGATATGAATAGTGCGGAGGTAATTACGCTGATCTTCAGTTAACTCGCTTTCAAGCAACATTCGACTTAAGCCAACAATACCATTTAATGGGGTTCGCAATTCATGGCTTATAGTAGAAATAAATGAGGTCTTATCTCGACTGGCTTTCTCTTGGGCCTCTTCATAACGTTTACGTTCGGTGATATCACGACCAAAGCCCATCAGACCTAAACGACGACCACTGCGACTATAAAAAGGAACCTTACGCAGTTCAAATACCGCCTTTCGTCCATCTGGATACTCCAACCATTGCTCGTAAGTTAGAGAGACATCTTCATCAAATACTCGCTGATCAGTTTTGGCTATTTTGGTCGCCAACTCAGGATTATAGACATCCCAAGGAGTAAGACCAACCAGCTCTTTTTCACTTTTACCGACCAATTCAGACATTGCCCGATTACAGCCAGAAAACTGATTTTTCTCATTTCGGTAATAAATCAAATCAGGTGAAGCATCCAAAAACGAGCGCAGCAACGCACTCTGTTCTGCCAGTTCTAATTGTGCCTTTTCACGATGGTAAACTTCATTTTCTAAGTCTTCCATCGCCAATTCACGAGCTTCTTCCGCTTTTTGGCGTTCATCGATTTCTTGATTAAGTTTGGTAATGTTCTCTTGCAGTTGTTTATTTAACTGCATATCTCGCGAACGCATCTCTTCCAGTTTAGTGACGAGCTTAGATAACCTCTGGCGCGAATCTTCTAGTTGCTCAACGACCACAGAAAGAAAATAGACTGCCCAAGGGGTGATTAATAAACCAAAGGCAACCGAGCGGGCAATATCAACATCTCGCACCTCGCCATGTAGGACTAAAGTCACACCCACTTGTACTAAAATAGCCAGCGCAACCAAACCTAACGCTAACAATAAACTGAATCTTACTATCCCTAATTTAACCAGCAAGTCGACATAAAACTGGGCTAATACTTTGATTTGCTTCATCAATGAATACCATTACTTAACAGTCAGAGAGAACTTTTTCCAATAACACCATAATATACTGAAACCTTAGGAAATGATTGTTTCAGTTAAAAAAGTCAAAAAAAAGCTCAGGAATCAACCTGAGCTTTTCAATACGGTACTTACTGGAAATGTCGATAACAATTACGCCCTGCGGCCTTTGCTTGATATAGTGCTTTATCGGCCTGCTCTAAGAAGTGTTGGAATCCCTCATTAGGTTGAGGAATAACCGTTGTAATACCGATACTTAAGGTTAACGTAGTTGGAATGTCACAAAAAGGCGCTTCTTTGGCACGTAGTGCTAATGCCTTTTGCAATTTCTTCGCCACATATTCGCCGCCCTTGCTATCGGTAGTCGGTAATAAAATCGCAAACTCTTCCCCACCATAACGAGCCACTTCGTCCGTTTCACGCTGAATAACCGAGCTTAAGACAGTAGCCACTTCTCTTAACACAGTATCTCCGATTTGATGTCCATAGCTGTCATTAAATGCTTTGAAATAATCAATATCACAGAAAATTAACGTTAAGGGTTGTTGCAAACGAATATGACTGTGCCACATACGATGCAAGCTATCATCAAAGCTACGGCGGTTTGCGATACGTGTTAGGCCATCAATAAAGCTTAATGCCTGAAGTTCCATGATCGCATCGGCCAACTGTTGCTCCGCTTTTTTTCGTTCAGTGACATCACGGGCAATAATCAACATGCCACGAGCACCATCGGTAGGATCAATAAAAGGAGACTTCTGCACTTCATACCAGACTAATGTGCCATCATTTTTTAATACGCAATCTTCGGTTTTTGTCGAGCGGCCTAACTCCATCACTTCGCGATCACTTTGGCGGAACATCTCCCATTTATCGGAGGAAATAACCTCTTCAGCACTTTTACCCAACAAGGTTTCTTTGGTGTAACCGAGCGACTGGGCAAATAACTCATTACAACCGATATAAACCCAATACTGATTAACTAAACCAATCGGATCGGTACTGGAGTTAATAATGGTATCTAATAAATTATTTTGTTGGGCTAAGGTTTGTTCCGTCTCTTCCCGGCGCTCAATTTCAGTTCGTAAACTCTCTTGCATTTCATGCCACTCAGTTACGTCATGACTAATATTAAGCGTCCCCATCACATCTCCTTTAGCATTAATCAGAGAAGTTTGGTTAGTTTCAAGTAAACGACTGGAACCTTCAGGGTTTGTAGTCCACCAATGGATCGAATTGGTTCCCAGACTATGCTCATGATCTTGCTGATAGTCTAAGACCCCCTCTTCAATTCTTCCTTGCCAGAAGCGATCAAAGGCCTTATTTGAGCCCATAATTCGACCTTGAGGGTCTTGGAAATAGACCAACTCAGAAAGAGAGTTCAACACACTTTGAAACATCAATTGCTCTTGGGCTAACTGATTTTCGGAACTATTATTTTGTGGTGTTTTGGAAATAAAAAGCATCCAGGTTGGATACCAATGATAACGAATTCGTTTACCCGTAATATCAAGCGATAATGACTTATTACCAGGCATTGGCACACTTTCAGACCATTGTTGAAATGAGTTTTGCCCGTGAAAAGTTTGTAGAAAATCACATACGGTCGCAGAAGATATATATTCAGGATAGAGATAAGAGTCGCCAATTTTTCGAATGCTTAGTAATTCCCGGCACGCTTTATTGCAATAGAGTAATTGGCCATCTTTTAGTCGTACTAAAGCGACAGGGAATGGCATTTTGGCCAATATTTGATGGGTTTTTTCAAGAGAGAGAGAGTCAATACTATAGATCAATAGCAGGACAAATACCCCACCGAAAACAATACAGAAAACAACAATTAAAGTCGCAAACTCAGCCATGGTTTCATCGGTTAAAAGAAAGCTCATAGTGGCAAGAACGAGACTGACCAGTGCTGTTAAAAGAAGTAAATATCGCCCCAAAACTACGCCTACTGTGATTATTTAAACCAAAAAATTCAAATTAGCCAATTCCTAAACCATCGTGAAAAAGCACAATTGCGCTACCAACTTCCTTAATTTAGAGGCCATTATACAATAACGGCCTCTATACCAAAGGAGATTTAAACAATCTCACTTAATATTTTATAAAATGCGCAAACACCTATACATTACTATGGCTTTTGGTAGACAAAAGGAGCGCCAACCCCACTACCTTGAGCACCAAACTGTTCTAAGTTTCGCCAAATCTCAGTCATCACTAACCAACGAGTTTCACACCAAGAAGGCGCTAATAGAGTCGGTTTTCGAGCACTAGCCGATACACGGTGATAAACCACATCCGGTGGCGTTAAACGGATCATTTCCGAGGCGATATCGCTGTATTGCTCAAGACTAACTTCTTCAATTCGGCCTACTTTCCAAGCTTGCCCAAGCTTACTGCCTTCGACCAAATGGAGCGGATGCAATTTAATCCCATCCACGCCCACTTCTACCACGCGCTTAATCGTTTCTAAATTATCTTGCTTTGTATCACCCGGTAAACCCACGATTAAATGAGTACAGACTTTAATTCCTAATGCACGGGCACGACGCGTGATCTCGGCATAACAGGCAAAGTCATGACCCCGGTTGATACGTTTTAAGGTTTTATCATTGGCCGTTTGTAGCCCCAATTCTAACCAAATTTCATAGCCTTGCTCGCGATACCCCGCAAGTAAATCGAGAACAGCATCAGGTACGCAATCAGGACGAGTTCCAACACATAAACCGACAATATCAGCTGCTTGCAGGGCTTCTTCATACATTTTTTTCAATGTTTGTACTTCAGCGTAAGTGCTGGTGTATGCCTGAAAATACGCTAAATATTTCTTGGCCCTATTTACCTCACCGGCACGTTGAGTCAACTGCTCATGAATCGGTAAAAATTGCGCTTTTTCATCTGCAAAAGAAGCTACATTACAAAATGTACAACCACCACGTCCAATTGTGCCATCACGGTTTGGGCAACTAAAACCGCCATGTAGAGTCAGCTTATGAACCTTTTCGCCATAGCGACGCTGTAAATCCTGACCAAAAGTATTAACTCGCTCGTGCAATTGCATGGTGTTACCTGATAAATAGCAAAAATAAGAACAGAGCTAGAGCTCTAATGAACCGCACAAATTAGCACACTTTAACCGTGGTTCTTTGTGTGAAAACAAGAAAACGCCGAATTTACCTGATAATTTCGGTTAAAAAATAACATGATTCGACTTAGTAATTAAAAAACAACAACATAAATAACTTTAACATTTTAAAAACTCGCAGTTATTGAGAATTCTTTTTTCCCATATCAATAAAAACAAGAAGATAGTAAAAAGAGAGAGGGTCGCTCTGGCATTATTCGTTGAAAAGCAACCCAAAGTGCTGGCATTCCCAACAAATCATGTTAATTTCTATTGGTAATTAATGTATCAAAACTGTAGGATAGTTACACTTGCGCGCAAAATATAAGCAACATTTTTGACATAAATTGGGCGTTTAATAGTGATATCTATCACTTAACTCGGGTGTAAGCAGTGTTTTTGCGTATTTCATCGCACACACCCAACATATCGTTTGCTATAGAACTTTATTTTCTCCCACAGCAAACACGCTTATGTAACCACGGGACATGATGTCCACATCGTCTTACATAAGACCACAATAAGATTAGGGAAAATCAAGCCATAGGATAAGGCTTGCGATAACTGGAAGGATGTATCTATGACGGATCAAGAGCGTAGTACTCAGGGCATGTACGTGCCTGAAATGGAACATGATGCTTGTGGTATCGGCTTCGTCGCCCATCTGAAAAACCGAAAATCTCATCAAATAGTCACTCAAGCTCTTGATATGCTTGCTCGAATGGAGCATCGCGGTGGTCAAGGGTGCGATCCCTGCAGTGGTGATGGTGCGGGTATTTTACTGCAAAAACCTCATGAATTTTTATTAGAAGAGTCGGTAAAGCAAGGGATTAAACTGCCCTCTTTTGACCAATATGGTGTGGGTGTTGTTCTATTTCCTAAAGATGAACACAAACGCCAACAATGCCGAGATATCTTAGAGCGTAATGCCAAACGACTCGACCTTGAAATTATCGGTTACCGAGTGCTTCCTGTTGATAATTCCATGATTGGAGAGGATCCATTAAGTACTGAGCCTCAGTTTGAACATGTCTTTATTACTGGCGGTGCCAACCTAAAATCTGAAGTATTAGAACGTAAACTGTATGTGCTGCGTAACTATACCGTTCGAGTCTGCCTTGAGAGTGTTTCGAATATTGGAGACGATTTTTACATCAACTCCATGTCTTATAAAACGCTTGTATACAAAGGCCAGTTAACTACAGAGCAGGTACCACAATACTTTTTAGATTTGCAAAATCCAGCTATGGTGACGGCTCTCGCTCTGGTTCATTCGCGCTTTTCTACTAACACATTTCCAAAATGGCGTTTAGCTCAGCCGTTCCGTTATATTGCCCACAATGGTGAAATTAATACGGTTCGCGGTAACCTAAACTGGATGAAAGCCCGTGAAGCTATTTTAGAATCTGAGCTATTTAGCCCACAAGAAATAAGTATGCTACTGCCTATTTGCCAAGAAGGCAGTTCAGATTCCTCTAATTTTGATATGGCGCTAGAACTATTAGTGTTATCAGGGCGTACTTTGCCACATGCTCTTATGATGCTGATCCCTGAAGCTTGGCAAGAAAACAAAGAGATGGATCCTAAGCGCCGCGCGTTCTATCAATATCATGCCAACGTTATGGAGCCGTGGGACGGTCCGGCATCAGTGTGCTTTACCGATGGGGTACAAGTGGGGGCAACACTGGATCGAAATGGTCTTCGTCCGTCACGTTATACAGTAACAAAAGATGACTTCTTAATTATGGCGTCAGAATCTGGTGTTGTTGAAATTGAACCTGAAAATATTCAATTTAGAGGACGCCTCCAACCCGGTCGTATCTTTGTTGCCGATCTAGAACAAGGTCGTATTATTTCTGATGAAGAAGTTAAAGATAGCATAGCTCAAGCTCAACCTTATCAAGAATGGGTGAAGAACAATCTTCTTAGTCTAAAGAAACTGCCTGATGCCGATAACATGCATCACCAGCCAACCCCAGAACGTCTGCTGCATCATCAGCAAGCCTTTGGTGTGAGCAGCGAAGAAGTCGATGAAATTATTGTACCTCTTGCCAGCACAGGTTATGAGCCTTTAGGTTCGATGGGAGCAGATTGGCCAGTAGCCGTTCTATCTCATCAATCACAGCATCTTGCCAACTATTTTAAGCAGCTCTTTGCTCAGGTGACTAACCCACCAATCGATCCGATTCGTGAGCGTATGGTGATGTCGCTTAATACCTATATTGGTAAAGATCAAAACTTACTGATTGAAACCCCTCAGCACTGTCGCAAGGTTGAGCTTGAAAGTCCGGTACTCTCAAATGCTGAGCTAGAAAAATTGCGCGCAATTGATAACGAGCACCTCCAAGCCAAAACATTAGATATTGTATTTCGCGCTAGCGGCGAACCCGGCAAACTTGAGCGCGCACTAAAACGTATTTGCCAATATTCAGAAGATGCAGTGATTGACGGTTATTCGATCATCATCTTAACGGACCGTGCGGTCAACTCAAACCATGCGGCAATTCCGGCCATGCTAGCAGTAGGTGCTGTACATCACCACTTGATCCGTAAAGGTCTTCGAGCAAAATGTGACATTGTTGTCGAAACTGGTGATGCCCGTGAAACCCACCATTTTGCAACGCTTGTCGGTTATGGTGCTAGTGCCATCAACCCTTATTTGGTGACTGAAACCATTGTTGATCTGCAACGCAAAGGTAAGCTAGATCGTGAAAAAACCACAGAAGAGTTATTTAATAACTACCGTAAAGGCGTGAATGGCGGCCTATTAAAAATCTTCTCTAAAATGGGGATTTCCACTCTTCAGTCATACCACGGTGCTCAAATTTTTGAAGCATTAGGGATCAGCAAAGCTGTGGTTGATAAATACTTTACTGGTACGGTTTCTCGTATCGAAGGTCTAACCCTAGATGACATTGCACGAGAAGTGGTAGTACGCCATCGTGTCGGCTACCCTACCCGTGAAATTCCAATCCAAATGCTTGATGTCGGTGGGGTGTATCAGTGGAAACAGCGTGGTGAAAAACATCTGTTTAACCCAGAAACTATTTCATTACTGCAGCAATCCACCCGCAACAAGGACTATCAACAATTTAAGCAATACGCCAATGCGGTTGATGCCCAAGGGGATAACGCAGTTACACTTCGAAGCCAGCTCGATTTTATTAAAAATCCGGCAGGTGCTATTGCGATTGAAAACGTTGAGCCAATCGAAAGTATCCTAAAACGCTTTGCAACAGGTGCTATGAGTTTCGGTTCAATCTCATATGAGGCCCACTCAACCCTTGCCGTGGCAATGAACCGAATTGGAGCAAAATCAAACTCCGGTGAAGGTGGTGAAGACCCAATCCGTTTTGAGCCAAATGAAAATGGCGATTGGGAACGCTCTGCTATCAAACAGGTAGCGTCAGGTCGTTTTGGTGTAACTTCTTACTACCTCACCAATGCCGATGAACTACAGATTAAAATGGCGCAAGGAGCGAAACCTGGTGAAGGCGGTCAGCTGCCTGGGGATAAAGTTGATGATTGGATTGGAGCGACTCGCCATTCAACACCAGGGGTTGGCCTTATTTCACCACCGCCACACCATGACATTTACTCAATCGAAGATTTGGCACAGCTCATTTATGACCTCAAAAACGCCAACCGTCGTAGCCGGGTAAACGTAAAATTGGTCTCGGAAGCGGGTGTCGGAACCATTGCCTCTGGTGTGGCTAAAGCCAAAGCCGATGTCGTGCTGATTGCTGGATTTGACGGTGGCACAGGCGCCTCTCCTATCTCATCCATTCGTCATACTGGTTTGCCATGGGAACTGGGCCTTGCCGAAACCCACCAAACACTACTGAAAAACGGTCTCCGTAATCGTATTGTTGTACAGGCCGATGGGCAGATGAAAACACCTCGTGATTTGGCCATTGCAACTCTACTTGGCGCAGAAGAATGGGGCGTAGCGACTGCAGCGCTTGTGGTTGAAGGCTGTATCATGATGCGTAAGTGTCATAAGAATACATGTCCGGTTGGTATCGCAACGCAAAATAAAACCTTACGTGAGCGCTTTGATGGTCGTGTAGAAGATGTGGTGACCTTCTTCCAATATATGGCACAAGGTCTACGTGAAATTATGGCAGAGCTCGGCTTTAGCACTATTGATGAGATGGTAGGTCAAGTTAATAAGCTGAAAGTTCGCCACAATATCGACCATTGGAAGTATCAAAATCTAGATTTAAGCCCAATTCTATTTAATGAAGCAGCACGTGCTGATGACGGTATCTACAACCAAAAGCAGCAGCAACATAACTTAGAACATGTTCTAGATAGACAGTTAATTGAACTGGCAGCTCCTGCGCTGTATGAAGGCAAAGCAGTCGAAGCTGAATTAGCGATTATCAATACCGATCGCAGTACTGGCACCATGCTGTCAAATGAGATCTCTAAAATCTATAAAGATCAGGGACTACCACAGCCACTAAACGTTAAATTTAATGGTTCAGCAGGCCAAAGCTTTGGAGCATTCCTGGCCAAAGGAGTTAAGTTTACCGTTGAAGGTGATGCCAATGATTACTGGGGTAAAGGTTTATCAGGGGGAACATTAGTTCTCTATCCAAACCAGCAGTCATCCATTATTGCTGAAGATAATATTGTCGTTGGTAACGTCTGTTTCTACGGCGCAACTTCAGGAGAATCTTATATTCGTGGTATGGCCGGTGAGCGTTTCTGTGTTCGTAACTCAGGTGCAAAAGTAGTGGTTGAAGGTATTGGCGATCACGGCTGTGAGTATATGACAGGAGGCATCGCTCTTATTTTAGGTCAAACAGGTCGTAACTTTGCCGCAGGTATGAGCGGTGGTGTTGCGTATGTTTGGGATCAGTACGGTGATTTTGATAGTAAGCTCAACGCAGAACTTGTCGATCTCGATCCACTTGATGATGAAGATAAAGCTCTATTACTGGATATGTTAACAAAACATGTCGCATACACAGGAAGTTCAGTTGCCGAGCTCTTCTTATCAAACTTCGATCACAATCTACAGCAGATCGTTAAAGTGATGCCGCGAGATTACAAGGCCGTATTAGAGAAACGTAAAGCAGAAGCTGAAAACAAGGAAGAGTTGGAGGCCATTGATGGGTAAGCCTACAGGATTTTTAGAGTTTGGCCGCGAGTTGCCAAAGAAAGTCGATCCAAGTGTTCGTATTCAAGATAACAAGGAGTTTGTACTTGATAACGAATTTGGTGACAAAATTAATCAACAAGCCTCACGTTGTATGGATTGTGGCGTACCGTTTTGCCACAACGCCTGTCCAATCGGCAACATCATTCCAGAATTTAATGATGCGGTTTATCGCGATAGCTGGGAAGAGGCGTGGCACATATTAAGTTCAACCAATAATTTCCCTGAATTTACAGGTCGTGTCTGTCCAGCACCTTGTGAAAGTGGGTGTGTACTTGGGATCAACCAAGATCCTATTACTATCTGTAATATTGAGAAAAATATTGTTGAACGTGCTTATAAAGAGGGTTATGCCAAACCGAAAACACCCCGAGCAAGAACGGGAAAAACGGTGGCAATTATCGGCTCTGGCCCCGCTGGACTGGCAGCGGCAGAGCAGCTCAATAGCGCAGGTCACACAGTAACGGTATTTGAGCGTGATGAAAAAGTAGGAGGACTGCTTCGCTTTGGTATTCCCGACTTTAAATTGGGTATGAACATCATAGATCGTAAGATTGATCTTATGGCCAAAGCTGGCATTGAGTTTGTCGTCAACGCCCATGTTGGTGTCGATATCAACGCGCTACAACTGCGCCAAGACTTTGATGTTGTGCTACTTACCGGCGGCTCAACTGTACCTCGCAATCTCCCAATTCCTGGTCGAGAGCTGACAGGGGTCCACTTTGCAATGGAGTTCTTAGCGCAAAATAATCGCCGAGCCAATAACATGGATCTAAAGGCGACCGAGATCCATGCAAAAGATAAACATGTGGTGGTAATTGGTGGCGGAGATACAGGCTCCGATTGTGTGGGTACCTCTAATCGTCATGGTGCAAGCAGCATCACTCAACTTGAAATCCTACCTGTACCACCAGAAACACGACCAAGTAACCAACCTTGGCCGTCTTATCCAATGATCATGAAAACTTCAACCTCACATGAAGAAGGATGCGATCGGTTCTGGAATATCCTAACAAAAGCATTTATCGGTGATGATAACGGCAATGTTAAAGCCTTACGTATTGCTGATATCACTTGGGATGAAGCTAAAGAGGGAGAACGTCCAAGCTTTACTGAAGTTCCAGGATCTGAGCGTATTATCCCATGCGATCTCGCCTTTCTAGCAATGGGCTTTCTCCATCCAGAACCAACTGGAGTACTGGCACAGCTAGATATCACCTTAGATGATCGTGGTAATGTTGCTACCACAGGCTATGCCACAAACCAAGCTGGGATCTTTGCTGCAGGTGATATGCGTACAGGGCAATCGCTGGTTGTTCGTTGTATCAATGAAGGTCGAGAGTGCGCGCGAGCCATTGATAATTATCTTATGGGCAACAGTCAACTAGAGGCAAAAGCAGACTCGTTGATGCTCTCTTAACTCATCGTTTTATACATTCCTTCCTTAAACTTAAGCCAGCACTCTAACGTGCTGGCTTTTTCCGTTTTATCTCAGTGAGATCTGACAACTTAATTGCCCGAACTAGCATAAAACTCTGTGTGACTGCGCTAAATTTTGTTAGCAATATTTGATCTTTTTGTAAAAGCTGATTAACGTGAATTATTGCAGGAAGCAAAATGACTCAGTCAACAGGGAGTGTTTTATGTTGTATGACTCTTCGTTAGAAAAAGATAATTGTGGTTTTGGTCTTATCGCTCATACTCAAGGCGAGCCAAGTCACAAGTTAGTTCGCACCGCCATTACCGCCCTTGATCGTATGACTCACAGAGGCGGCATTGCAGCCGATGGCAAAACCGGTGATGGTTGTGGTCTATTGATGAAAAAGCCCGATAGCTTCTACCGTCATATCGCCGAAGAGTTACAATGGCATCTGGCCCGAGAGTATGCCGTGGGTATGATCTTTTTTAACCAAGATCCACCCCGAGCCAATCAAGCTAAACAGATCATTGAAGCCGAACTTAAAAAAGAGACCTTATCTATTGTTGGCTGGCGTAAGGTCCCGATTGATCCCACCGTTCTCGGCCCAATCGCTCAAGACTCACTCCCGACAATTGAACAAATCTTTGTAAATGCACCAGCGGGCTGGAAACCACGAGATGTGGATCGCCGATTGTATATAGCCAAACGTCGTATCGAACAGCAGTTAGTCGATGATTCCGAGTTTTATATCTGCAGTTTATCGACTCAAGTTGTGGTGTATAAAGGGCTATGTATGCCCGCTGATCTGCCACGATTTTACCGAGATCTGGGAGATATTCGCTTAGAGTCGGCAATTTGCTTGTTTCATCAGCGTTTTTCAACCAATACCCAACCTCGCTGGCCACTGGCTCAACCATTTCGTTATTTAGCTCATAATGGTGAAATCAATACCATTGCGGGCAACCGTCAATGGGCCCGAGCGCGCGGATACAAATTTGCCTCCCCTTTACTGCCCGATCTACAAAGTGCCGCCCCTTTTGTCAATGAAACCGGTTCAGATTCGTCCAGTCTCGATAACATGTTAGAGCTATTTTTAGCCGGCGGTATGGATCTGTTTCGTGCAATGCGCATGTTAGTTCCACCAGCGTGGCAAAACCATCCCGATATGGATCCCAAACTGCGCGCCTTTTACGATTTTAACTCCAAGCATATGGAACCTTGGGATGGGCCAGCAGGGATTGTAATGTCTGATGGTCGCTATGCTGCTTGTAACTTAGATCGTAACGGTTTACGTCCTGCTCGCTATGTGATCACCAAAGATAATCTGATCACTTTAGCCTCTGAAGTGGGAATTTGGGATTACGCCGCCGATGAAGTAAAACAAAAAGGCCGGGTTGGACCTGGTGAGTTATTAGTGATTGATACCAAGTTTGGTCAAATTTGGCATTCGGCAGATATTGACAATGAGCTGATGAATCGCCACCCCTACCAACACTGGATGGAACAACACGTTCAACACCTTATCCCCTTTGAACAACTGGATGATGAGCAAGTAGGCAGTCGCGCACTCAATAACGAACAACTTAAGACTTATCAGAAGCTATTTAATATCAGCCGTGAAGAGCTGGAACAAGTATTACGAGTTATGGGAGAAAATGGGCAAGAAGCAACTGGCTCTATGGGTGATGATACTCCCATGGCTGTTCTCTCTTCTCAACAACGACCGATCACCGATTACTTCAGACAAATGTTTGCTCAAGTGACCAATCCGCCCATTGATCCACTGCGAGAAAACCATGTTATGTCTCTGGCCACCAGCATCGGGCGGGAGATGAATGTCTTTTGTGAAACCGATGGCCATGCAGCCCGAGTCAGTTTTCAATCCCCGGTACTGCTCTTTTCTGACTTTGAACAACTCAAACAGCTCGCTCCAAGTCATTATGGTCATAGTCAAATAGAACTTAATTTTGATCCAACCAAACAGAGTCTAGAACAAGCGATCATCCATTGCTGCGATCAAGCACAAAACGCAATACAGCAAGGTAGCGTGCTGTTGATTTTATCGGACCGTAATATTCAACCGCACTGCTATCCAATTCCTGCTGCAATGGCTGTAGGCGCTATTCAACAGCGTTTAGTGGATACTCATTTACGTTGCGATGCCAATATCATTGTTGAAACAGCAACCGCGCGCGATCCCCACCAGTTTGCAGTACTGCTTGGCTTTGGTGCCACGGCTGTCTATCCCTATTTAGCCTACGAGTCACTGGCAGCTTTAATCGATAACAACACCATTACCAAATCCTATCGCCAAGTGATGCTTAATTATCGTAACAGCATCAACAAGGGGCTATTTAAAATTATGTCAAAGATGGGGATATCTACCATCTCATCTTATCGTTGCGCTCATCTTTTTGAGGCAGTGGGATTACACCAAAACATTATAAAACTCTGCTTTAACGGTGTGGTCAGTCGAATTCAAGGCGCTCAGTTTAGTGACTTTGAACAAGACTTGTATAACTTAAATCGTCGCGCATGGCTAAAACGTCAACCGCTCAATCATGGTGGCTTATTAAAATACGTTTTTGATGGTGAATTTCATGCCTATAACCCAGATGTGGTGACCTTACTGCAACAGGCGGTGAAGTCTGGTCAATATTGCGACTATCAAGCTTACAGTCAGGCTGTTAATCAGCGCCCCATTGCTACCCTTCGAGATTTATTCACCTTAACCGAAAACACAACCCCGATAGATTTAGCTCAAGTAGAGCCGTTGGATGCACTCTATCCCCGCTTTGATTCTGCTGCAATGTCTATTGGTGCGCTCAGTCCAGAAGCCCATCAAGCTCTTGCCATTGCCATGAACCGCTTAGGAGGTTTTTCTAACTCAGGTGAAGGCGGCGAAGACCCAAGTCGTTTTCACTCAGAGCGCAACTCACGTATTAAACAAGTCGCTTCTGGTCGCTTTGGGGTTACTCCACACTATTTGGTCAATGCCGATGTGATTCAAATTAAAGTCGCACAAGGGGCAAAACCCGGAGAAGGCGGCCAACTTCCAGGCCATAAAGTCACGACAGAAATTGCCAAATTGCGCCATGCTGTACCTGGTGTCACCTTAATCTCACCACCACCTCATCACGATATCTATTCAATTGAGGATTTGGCCCAACTGATTTTTGACTTAAAACAGGTCAATCCCGCGGCTCTGGTTTCGGTCAAATTGGTCTCCGAACCTGGAGTTGGCACTATCGCCACAGGAGTTGCCAAAGCTTATGCTGATTTGATCACCATTTCAGGCTATGACGGCGGTACAGGAGCAAGCCCTCTAACTTCAGTGAAATATGCAGGTAGCCCTTGGGAGTTAGGTCTGGTTGAAACTCAACAGGCCTTGGTAAGTAATGGCTTACGCCACAAAGTACGAGTGCAAGTTGATGGCGGTCTTAAAACCGGACTCGATGTGATTAAGGCTGCGATTTTAGGGGCCGAAAGCTTTGGTTTTGGCACTGCGCCAATGGTGGCACTGGGGTGTAAATATTTGCGTATTTGTCACCTCAATAACTGCGCAACAGGTGTCGCAACCCAAGATGAACACTTACGACAAAAGTACTTTAAAGGTCTGCCAGAACAAGTGATGAATTACTTTATTGGTTTAGGTCATGAAGTGCGTGAGTTACTAGCTCAACTGGGGGTAACTAAGCTGACCGACCTTATTGGGCGAACCGATCTGCTCACATGTTTACCAGGGACTACCCATAAACAAAGTCAGCTCGATCTCTCCGCTTTGCTTATCAGTGCACCTATTCAAGATGGCAAAACACCCTATTGTAGTGAAGAGAACCAGCCATTTGATCAAGGCAAATTAAACCAGCACATTGTTGAACAGACCATTTGTGCAGTAGAACAAAAACAGAGCTTACAACTGCACTTTGCTATTCAAAATACAGATCGCGCAGTGGGGGCTCGTCTCTCTGGCGAAATCGCTAAACGTTATGGTAATGGCGGCGTGGCAACATCCCCTATTACTCTGAATTTTACTGGAAGTGCAGGACAATCTTTCGGAGTTTGGAATGCCGGAGGCTTAACACTCAATTTGATCGGAGATGCTAACGACTATGTGGGTAAAGGTATGGCAGGAGGACGCATTGTTATTGCCCCACCACAAGGGTCGGCTTTTGCCTCCCACCAAGCAACCATAATCGGCAATACCTGTCTTTATGGTGCAACAGGAGGAGAGCTATTTGCAGCCGGATGTGCAGGTGAACGCTTTGCCGTCAGAAATTCAGGTGCCATTGCAGTAATAGAAGGCGCTGGAGATAACGCTTGCGAGTATATGACTGGCGGCATTATTGCAATTTTAGGCTCAACCGGGGTTAACTTTGGTGCCGGTATGACCGGTGGTTTTGCATATATTCTTGATGAAAAAGGCGACTTTGGTGGTCGAGTGAATTCTGAACTGATTGAGATTATAGAGCTCAGTCAGTTGCCGATTCATCAAGAGCACCTTCGTGGTCTGATCGACAAACATTACCAACAAACGGGATCTGAGCGAGCTCAGCAGATTTTAAGCCAGTTTGACAATTGGATAGAGCGTTTTTATTTAGCCAAACCCAAATCGGCTGATGTTTCCACTTTGCTGGGGCATCAGAGTCGTTCTTCCGCTGAACTGCGCATTCAAGCTCAATAGAAGGAGTCGTTATGAGTCAGAATATCTATCAATTTGTTGATGTGGCACGTATCGATCCAACCAAAAAGCCACTGAAGATCCGTAAAATTGAGTTTGTTGAAATTTATGAACCCTTTACGCAACTGCAAGCCAAAGCTCAAGCAGATCGTTGCTTAGACTGTGGT
Organism: Photobacterium damselae subsp. damselae; assembly: GCF_038086725.1. Lineage (NCBI taxonomy): Bacteria > Pseudomonadati > Pseudomonadota > Gammaproteobacteria > Vibrionales > Vibrionaceae > Photobacterium > Photobacterium damselae. The sequence continues at coordinate 557,860 of NZ_CP146970.1, read as the reverse complement.
AATCCCTATTGTGAATGGAAATGCCCAGTTCACAACTACATTCCCCAATGGCTAAAACTGGCCAACGAAGGAAAAATCATTGAAGCTGCCGAGTTATCTCATCAAACCAATAGCTTGCCAGAGGTTTGTGGCCGAGTTTGCCCCCAAGATAGGTTGTGTGAAAGTGCTTGTACCTTAAATGACGATTTTGGGGCCGTGACTATCGGTAATATTGAAAAATACATCACAGATAAAGCGTTTGAGCTCGGTTGGAAACCCGATTTAAGTCATGTTGAATGGAGTGATAAAAAGGTTGCCATCATAGGTGCCGGTCCCGCAGGTCTCGCTTGTGCTGATATTCTGGTACGAAACGGAGTGAAGCCAGTTGTGTTTGATAAATACAGTGAGATCGGTGGCTTACTAACCTTTGGTATCCCTGCATTTAAACTCGAAAAAGAGATCATGATTCACCGCCGCCAACTGTTTAGTGAGATGGGCGTTCAGTTTGAACTCAATACTGAAATTGGCCGCGATATCGAATTCTCACACCTTATGACGCAGTTTGATGCCGTATTTTTAGCCATTGGTACTTATAAAAATATCCGCGCAAATCTTACTAACGAAGATGCTGATGGCGTATTGGATGCTTTACCTTATTTAATTGCCAATACCGAGCACTTGCTCCAACCTGGCACTCGTCAACACGCCAAGCTATCGATGCAGGGTAAACGTGTTGTTGTTCTAGGTGGTGGCGATACCGCGATGGATTGTGTTCGTACGGCTATTCGCCAAAATGCTCATGATGTAGTGTGCGCTTATCGTCGTGATGAAGCCAATATGCCCGGCTCAAAGCGCGAAGTACAAAATGCCAAAGAAGAAGGTGTCCGCTTTCTTTTCAACCTGCAACCTATCGCCATTGAAACCAATAGCCAAGGTCAGGTTTCAGCCGTCACGGTCGTTAGTACCCAACTGGGCCAACCCGATAGTGCAGGACGCCGCCGACCAGAAATCATTGCTGGCAGTGAGCAACAACTTCCCGCCGATGCTGTCATTATGGCTTTTGGTTTTCAGCCTCATGCCACACCTTGGTTAGACAATTTTGCAGTAGAAAAAGATTCTCAAGGCCGCATTATTGCCCCAGCTGACGGTGATTTTGCTTACCAGACAACCAATCCGAAATTGTTTGCAGGTGGTGACGCTGTGCGAGGCTCAGATCTGGTAGTTACCGCCATTGATGAGGGACGAAAAGCGGCTCTGGGTATTTTGGACTATTTGGATCTGAACTGAATAAATCACAGATAAAAATCCTTGGTATAACTTGGTTGGTCGTTAATAGCTTGGTTATCGTTAATATCATGGGTAAAATAATGCCAAATGCCTTTGGGCTTAATTGAACAACAAAGAGAAATCACCATGAAAATCGGTATTATCGGTGCAATGGAGCAAGAAGTTGCGATCCTAAAAGATCAACTAACAGATTGCCAAACTCACAATAAAGCGGGCTGTACTATCTACACAGGTCGTCTAAATGGCGCAGAGATCGCCCTTCTTCAATCAGGCATCGGTAAAGTTGCAGCGGCAGTAGGCACTACGATTCTTCTTGAAGTATTCCAACCAGATGTTGTGATTAACACAGGTTCTGCTGGCGGTTTTGATTCAAGCCTAAACGTGGGTGATGTGGTTATTTCAACTGAAGTTCGTTACCACGATGCTGATGTGACAGCATTTGGTTATGAGATGGGTCAAATGGCTCAACAACCAGCGGCGTTTATCTCCGATAGCAATCTAATGGAAGTGGCAGAACAAGCACTAGCAACCATGACTGATACTCATGCGGTTCGCGGCCTTATCTGTACAGGTGATGCTTTTGTCTGCACAGAAGAGAAGCAAAACTTTATCCGCACTCATTTCCCTACTGTAGTTGCGGTGGAAATGGAAGCGGCGGCTATTGCTCAGGTTTGTCACCAGTTCAAACTGCCATTTGTTGTTGTACGTGCAATTTCTGATGTGGCAGATAAAGAATCGCCAATGAGCTTTGATGAGTTCTTACCGCTGGCTGCACAAAGCTCATCGGTAATGGTGGCAAAAATGGTTGAGCTACTAAATCAATAATGACCTCATCTTGGTTTGATTTAGCCATCAACAATAGCTCCCTACTGATTATGTGGGGAGCATTGCTATTACATTGGGTTCTCCCCATCCCAACAGCAATACATCCTCTTACGATCTGGCAGCGCCTAGCCGTTATGATCGCCGAAAAAGTCAATCATTCCAACGACAGCCCAAAGCAACAAACACTCGCAGGCTCTTTAGCATGGTTCACGTTGTGGGGGTTGGCCTTAATATTTTTTATTGCCTTATATCAGTTAGTTCAACTCGACAGTGTCTTTCAACTGACCTTACTGTGGCTGGCTCTTGATTGGCGTAGTATTGATGAATTTGGTCAACGGTTTACTCAAGCTTATCAGCAAGAAAACAAACCACTGTGCCAACACTTACTTGCCCCTTGGGTTCATCGCAATGTTGCACCGCTATCTCTGTTAGGACTAGGCAAAGCAGGAGCTGAAACCTTATTAGTGGGGTATGGGCGTAATGTGGTGACAGTGCTCTTTTGGTACTGCATTGGCGGCGGGCTCGGTGCCCTCTTATATCGCCTCGCTTCGGGGCTTGCCCGAGCATGGTCACCAACTCGAAGTCAATTTCAATTTTTTGGTCAAACAGCCAGTAAGATAACCGCGTTACTGGATATTGTTCCGATGCGAATCTTCTCGCTGCTACTTTGCTTTGGCAATAACGGCAAACAGGCACTTCAAGGGTTGCAGCAACAAGGGGAAAACTGGCTCTCTCCCGGTCCAGGATGGCTTCTGATTGCCTCTGGACACAAACTCAGTATTGCCCTCGGGGGACCAGCTCTGTATCACGATAAAAAACGTGAACGCCCTCGAATTGGTGGCCGTATTGCTCCTGCTGGTTTCCATCTAGAACAATTACTGTTGTTATTACGCCAACGCCTACTGGTTTGGCTGCTATTACTCAGTATCACTTTAATTATTTTTCATTTAGGGGGTTAAGTGCGCCGTTTTGGTATCACCCTGTTATTGCTTTTTAGCTCTATCTCTTGTTGGGCAAATTCATCCGTTCAGCGCATTATTAGTCTATCGCCCCATACTACTGAGTTAGCCTTTGCTGCAGGCCTTGGTGATAAACTCGTTGCAGTTAGTGAATACAGTGATTATCCAGCTCGTGCACAAAAACTCGAACATGTTGCCAATTATAAAGGGATCAAACTAGAACGCATCTTAGCGCTCAAGCCGGATCTGGTTCTAGCTTGGAAAGGGGGAAATCCACCGCGAGAAATGGAAAAATTGGCGCAACTTGGCATTCCAATCTTTTACTCAAATCCGGTTAAATTAGAAGATATTGCAAATAATATTCGTCTATTAGGCCAATATGCTGATAACCCATCTCAAGCAGATCTTAGCGCTACCGCTTTCCAAAATCAGTTGGAGTTACTGAGAAAAAAATATCATAACGAAAAAAGTGTCAGTTACTTCTATCAGCTCAGTGACCAACCACTGATGACGGTAGCAAAAGGCGGTTGGCCAAATCAGGTCTTTGCTTTATGTGGCGGGAAAAATATTTTTGCCGATAGTGCCGTACCCTACCCACAAGTAAATACAGAACAAGTTGTTGTGCGCCAACCTCAAGTAATTTTTGGCACCAGCCACTCCAATACCGACCTTGGGCGTTGGCAGCAATGGCAAGGAAAAATCCCAGCGGTTGATCATCATGCTATCTATCGTTTAAACAGTGATTGGTTAAATAGGCCAACGCCACGCACATTGCTGGCAGTCCAACAAGTGTGCGATTACTTGGATCAGGTAAGAAATTCCTCACACCAATAAAATAGTAAAACCTGTGTGAAAAGCCTCACAAAGCAATCATTCTCGGTTGTACTCAAAAAATTAACTCGTAAAATCGTCACGCTTTTTTTACTAAATTTAACCTCGTAGGTACAAACATGCTTATCTATATCCTCGATATGTTTGGCACAGCTATTTTTGCTATATCGGGCGTATTACTGGCAGGGCGTTTACGAATGGATCCCTTCGGTGTGGTTGTACTTGCTAGTGTAACTGCTATTGGGGGCGGTACCATTCGTGATATGGCTTTGGGAGCAACGCCAGTATTTTGGATTCACGATACCAACTATTTATGGGTAATTTTTATTACCTGTATTGTTTCCATGTGGGCAGTACAACAGCCGAAAAAAATGCCATGGTACTTTTTACCGGTGGCAGATGCCATTGGCTTAGCAGTCTTTGTTGCTATCGGCGTTGAAAAGTCGCTACGTTTTGGTGCATCCCCAATGGTTGCGGTGATTATGGGTGTGATTACAGGCTGTGGTGGCGGAGTTATTCGTGATGTTCTCGCTCGAGAAGTACCAATGGTGCTGCGTACTGAAGTGTATGCGACTGCGTGTATTCTAGGCGGTATTATTCATACTTCAGCCTTAAGCTTAGGTGTTCATGCTGATGTTGCAGCATTTGCTGGAATCATCACCACGTTAACAATTCGACTTGCGGCAATTCGTTGGCATCTATCACTACCCGCTTTTGCTTTGCGCAGTAGCTAAAGACAAAACGCTGGGCCGACACAATAAATCTTTGGTGTTGGCTCCAGCGTTTTCGTTATCAGTATCAATGTATATCAGCTCGATTATTTCATGCTACGGCGTCGATAAAGTACAATCAAAGTAAAAATACTCACCAAAATAGCAGCAACTGCAACCCAGCATTGTGTTTGATACTTGTGATAAAACGCCAAAATAGGCCCTATTTCATCGCGCAAATACGCAGGTGCAACGCCAAAGACTAATACCCACACGGTTACAGCAATAAAGTTACCTAAAAAGAACAATCGAGCTGGCATTTGGGCAATACCGCAGCCTGAACACATAAACTGCTTTATCCCCTCGACAAATCGACTGATCAATAACCCTAATACACCGTACTTATCAATAAACTGATGAAGCTTCTCTAGGGTATTTGGCTTGATCCATTGTTTATGAACCAAGATATGGCCAAACTGACGACCAATCACATAACCTAAAGTATTACCAATAAAGCTACTCATCCAGCCAACCAGTAACACCATAGGAAGAGACATCTTGCCACTGGCTGCTAATAAACTCGCCACAATCAATAATGATTGCCCTGGCGCTGGGATCCCCATCCCTTCAATTGCTACCGCCAAAGCTAAAACAAAATAACCATATTGCTGTAGTAAAGGCGTTAGTTCAGTAATAATGTGCTCAATAGACATGCTTTATAACGATAAATAAGAGGTCATGGCTAGATACTAGCGGATAAAAAAAAAGAGTGCCATCACAGCACCCTTTTTTTCATTGTGTTAGCAACACGGATTATTTTAGTGTTACACGCGCAAATTTACGTTTACCAACTTGGTATACTGCTGTACCTGCCGCAGGTGTTAGCTTAGTATCTTCGACTTTTTCGCCATCGATCTTCACTGCACCTTGACGGATCATACGCATCGCATCAGACGTTGAGTTCACAAGCTCTGCATCTTTTAGCAAGTTAGCAATTGGCATACCTGCTTCAAACTCAAACTCAGGCATCTCTTCCGGCATATTACCTTTTTGGAAACGGCTGATGAATTCTTGCTCTGCTGCGTCAGCATCGGCTTCAGAGTGGAAACGAGCAATGATCTCTTTTGCTAATAGGAACTTCACATCACGAGGGTTCTTACCATTAGCAACATCTTGCTTAAACTGTGCTAGCTCTTCTAGAGGACGGAAAGACAGTAGTTCGAAGTAGCTCCACATTAGATCATCAGAGATAGACATGATCTTACCAAACATTTCGCTTGGCGCATCAGCAACACCGATGTAGTTATGAGCCGATTTAGACATCTTCTTCACGCCGTCTAAACCAACAAGTAGAGGCATAGTAAGAATAACCTGAGGCTTCTGACCGTATGATTTTTGCATTTCACGGCCCATTAGTAGGTTAAACTTCTGGTCTGTACCACCTAGTTCAACGTCAGTTTTCATTGCTACTGAGTCATAACCTTGTAGTAGTGGGTACATGAACTCGTGAATTGCGATAGGACGGTTTTCGCCATAACGCTTTTTAAAGTCATCACGCTCAAGCATACGTGCTACGGTTTGGTTAGATGCAAGGCGGATCATACCTTCTGCACCTAACTCAGATAGCCAAGAAGAGTTGAACTCAATCTTAGTTTTTGCAGGATCTAGGATCTTAAATACCTGCTCTTTATAAGTTTCTGCGTTTGCCAGCACTTGTTCACGAGTTAGCGGTGGACGAGTAACATTTTTACCCGTTGGATCGCCAACCATACCAGTGAAATCACCAATCAAGAATGTTACTTCATGACCTAGTTCTTGGAATGTGCGTAGTTTATTTAGAATTACAGTATGGCCTAAATGAATATCTGGTGCTGTAGGATCGGCACCTAATTTGATTCGTAGAGGACGGTTTTCTTTTAATTTAGCAATCAGCTCTTCTTCAGGAATCAGCTCATCAACACCGCGTTTAATTTCCGCTAGTGCTTGTTCAATAGTGGCCATTCTTGTTCGCTCCCACAAAATTGGCAAAAAGTAATAAGATACCATCTTACTTGAATAGCGATGTATTTTGAAACCAGTTAGACTCAAGAGAGTTTATTTTTTCTATTCTGATGATAAAAAGACACGCATGTTAGGAACAACTGTTGCTCGTCTGCCAAGGATGCACAAAATTTTAATCGCCACCGTTGCTATCGGAATGGTGATCGTTGGCTTATGGCCTACCCCCTCAACCGAATCTCATTCTGCTAAAACCAATAAAGAAGCTAAGTATAAAGTTGGGCAACATTACCCGCTCTATATTGCCATCACCGATAATGACGATAGACCGACGACAAATTTAAAAAATCAACTCGACTGGCGATACCACACCATTCGTCGCGGGGAAACGCTGGCTATTGCTTTTGATAAGATGGGACTATCAAGCCAAGAATTACATCGATTATTACAAGGTGATAAAGGGGCAAAACAATTAACTGAACTTACCCCAGGCGATACCCTAGAATTTGGTTTTGAACCCAGCGGTCAATTGACTCATATAACCTTAAAACAGAGTCCAATTAAAACGTTAGTGGTTGAGAAACAAGATGATGGTCAGTTCGAATCAAGAATAGAGCAAAAGGCCGTTGATACCCACACCAATTTTGCTCAAGCAACCATTAGCTCAAGCTTTTGGAGTGCGGCCGACAAAGCTGGGCTTACCGCAAATCAGATTATGGAAATTGCTGGAATCTTTGGCTGGGACATCGACTTTGCCTTAGATATTCGAGCTGGAGATAAGTTTGCCGTTCTCTATGAAGAGCATTTTGTTGATGGTGAAAGAATTGATCGCGGAAATATTTTAGCGGCCACTTTTACTAATATGGGTCAAACATTTACTGCGGTGCGAAGCAAAGACGGCAGTTATTACAGTCAAGATGGCGAAGCGATGCGAAAAGCCTTCTTACGCTCACCAATAAACTTTCGCTATGTAAGTTCAAATTTTAATCCACGCCGACTTCACCCGGTGACAGGCAAAGTAAAAGCACATCGCGGCACCGATTATGTTGCCCCTATTGGTACTCCGATCTGGTCAGCCGGCGATGGTATCGTGATGGAATCAAGCTACAACCGCTTTAACGGTAACTATGTTTTTGTCCGTCACAGCTCCAAATATGTGACTAAGTATCTGCATATGACAAAACGCAGTGTTAAGAAAGGACAACGTGTTAAACAAGGTCAAGTGGTTGGTACATTAGGTGGGACAGGACGAGTAACAGGTCCTCACCTTCACTATGAATTTTTAGTAAACGGGGTACACAAAAACCCAAGAACCGTACAATTACCGCAAGCAGAGGCATTACACGGTAAGAAAAAAGCCGAATTTAAGCAGATGGCGAACAAACGCATGGAGCAAATAAGCTTACTTAAAACTTTATATGCTTATAACTAATCCAGCGCAATAAAGCCAACACAATGAAATAGATAAGAAAAATGCCGCTAAGAGTTACCCTAGCGGCATTTTTTTATTCGGTTATAACACCCAATATTAACGTTATTTTATACGCTAAATGATGCGCCACAGCCACAAGTTGTCGTTGCATTCGGGTTATTCACGAAGAAACGAGAGCCTTCTAAACCATCAGTGTAATCAACGGTTCCGCCAATTAAGTACTGTAGACTCATTGGATCGACAACCAAGGTTACACCACAGTTTTCAATAACCATGTCGCCTTCATTTACTTTCTCATCAAAAGTAAAACCGTACTGGAAACCACTACAACCACCGCCTGTAATATAGACACGTAGTTTTAGATCTGGGTTCTCTTCTTCAGCGATAAGCGTTTTCACACGACTCGCAGCAGCATCAGAAAAATTTAGCGGCAAAGCTGCTTCGCTCATTATTGTAACCTCTCAAACACTTGGTAATTACTGCCGATTATCTAATACCTGACTACAGTGTTCAAGTATTGACCGTATCAGATGCTGGATCTTGGCGTAATTTTTCTTTCTTAATGGTGCGATGGAGCAATTGAGAATAAATTGGCTGACCACCTAACATCTGGGCAACTAGAGTCGCACCAAGTGAGGTAATGATCAATGGTAAAATCAGATCATAGTTATGAGTCATCTCAATCACAAGCAAAATGCCGGTAATTGGAGCACGAACGGTTGCAGCAAATAAAGCCCCCATACCAGCAATAGCAAACATACCTGGGTTTAAACCCAACTCTGGATAGTAGCTTTGTGCAATCGTACCGAAAAATGTACCGAACAAGGTTCCCAAGGCCAGCATAGGGGCAAAAATACCACCAGGAGCGCCAGAGCCGAAACACAATAATGTGGTCACCATACGGGCTAAAAATAGCATCAGCAACATACCGATACCATAATCACCATTGGTTGCATTAGGAATGATACTGATACCACCGCCAGTCAGTTCTGGTAGATAAAGAAGCAGTAAACCAAATGAACCACCAAGCATTGCACCCGTTAATAAAAAGCGCGGGAAATTGTTGTGGTGCAGATGAGCAAACATATCTTGAGCTAAAGTGATCAGGCGATTAAAAATAACCCCAAATACACCAAAAACTAGCCCTAATACTAAGAATAGCCACAGCGCATGAATGGTTGGTGCATCATATTGCGGCATGGTAATAACAGCAGACTGACCTTTAATCGCACGAAATACGATGTCTGCCATAATAGCCGAAATCATCACACACTTAACCGAGATTAAGCTGTAGCGAAATTGAGGACGCATTTCCTCAACGACAAACATAATACCAGCCATTGGAGCATTAAATGCAGCGGCCAAACCACCCGCGGCACCGGCAGCTAATAATGCGTGACGACCTTCTTTATCTTTAAGGCGGAAAATATCTGACACCATACGGCCAATATTACCACCCATTTGCACGGTTGGACCTTCACGACCTAGAACCATACCCGATCCGAGCGCACCTAAGCCGCCAAAGAATTTAACCGGAATGACTCGCCACCAGCGTACTGGGCGGAGTTCATCCATTGCACCTTCAATTTCAGGAATACCAGAACCGCCCGCTTCAGGAGCAAATCGGATCACAAGGTAGTAACCAATCACAGCCAAAACCGCACTAACAATAAAAGCACTGAGCCAAAGCGGTAATGCACTGCTGATTTCATGACGTAACCATTCGGTTCTCTGCTCTGAAACCCAGGTAACCCCCATCTCAAATAAAGTGCCGATTAAACCAGCGAGTAGCCCCACAAGAGCTGAAAGTAATAGCACCGATACCGGTGTTTTATCACGATTGAGAAAGCGCCGTACTAAACCACTAGGTTGAAGACGCTCCGGAGTAATACCTTGCGTAGAATCAGACATTATTAAACCGTACTTTGAAAAGGTCACGCATATGCGAAAAAAACAGATAGGAAGTGACAAAAAATTGTCTTTATTAGGATAGTTGACTATGTGTTTTTTTTACACAATCAATGATGGAAAATAGCATTTCATCTGTGACTTATTTGGCAAAATAAACACAATTTGATCACATCATCTCAGGTTTAGGGCTAACACAATTTAAAGTCGCAAATTTGTGCAATATTTAGGTACAATAAACCCCAATATTGCACTTAATCGAGCGCAACCTAACTAAGTGATTCACTTAAGGTGTCGTGCTTAGACAGAACAATTTGATGGGCTAATAATAACCACGCCCGTTTCCAACAATAGGACAGCACAATGAGCAAATCATCAGATTTATTTGCTAAAGCGCAGCGCACTATCCCTGGCGGCGTAAACTCTCCTGTACGAGCTTTTGCAGGTGTTGGCGGTACTCCACTATTTATTGAGCGTGCAGATGGCGCGTACATTTTCGATGCTGATGGTAAAGCGTATATCGACTATGTTGGCTCTTGGGGTCCAATGATCTTAGGTCACAACCACACTGCAATTCGCGACGCTGTTATTGAAGCTGCTCGTAATGGCTTAAGCTTTGGTGCCCCTACCGAGATGGAAATCACCATGGCAGAAATGGTTTCTCGTCTTGTGCCGTCGATGGAAATGGTACGTATGGTAAGCTCTGGTACTGAAGCGACCATGAGTGCGATTCGTCTTGCTCGTGGCTTTACAGGTCGTGACAAAATCATCAAGTTTGAGGGCTGTTACCATGGTCACGCCGACTGCCTATTAGTAAAAGCAGGGTCAGGCGCATTAACACTAGGTCAACCAAGCTCACCAGGTGTACCTGAAGACTTTGCTAAGCACACTCTAACTTGTACTTACAACAATCTAGAATCAGTTCGTGAAGCGTTTGCCTCTCACCCAGATCAAATCGCTTGTATCATCGTTGAGCCAGTGGCAGGTAACATGAACTGTATTCCTCCAGTTGCAGGCTTCCTTGAAGGTCTACGTGAGATCTGTGATGAGTTTGGCGCACTGCTTATTTTTGATGAAGTGATGACAGGTTTCCGTGTTGCAACAGGTGGCGCGCAAGGTCATTACAATATCAAGCCAGATCTAACGACTCTTGGTAAAGTGATCGGCGGCGGTATGCCAGTTGGCGCATTTGGTGGTCGCCGTGAAGTGATGGAATACATTGCTCCAACCGGTCCAGTATATCAAGCAGGTACTTTATCCGGTAACCCAGTCGCAATGGCAGCAGGTCATGCGTGTCTAACCGTACTAACTGAAGAAGGTAATGAAGCGCGTCTAGCAAACACCACTAAACGTCTAGCTGAAGGCTTTAAAGCAGCAGCTGATAAACACGGTATTCCACTATTGGTTCACCAAGTTGGCGGTATGTTTGGTTTCTTCTTTACCGATCAAGAGCAAGTGACTTGTTATGAAGAAGTCGCTAAGTGTGATGTTGAGCGCTTTAAACACTTCTTCCACCTAATGTTAGATAAAGGTGTTTACCTAGCACCATCAGCATTTGAAGCCAGTTTTACATCACTAGCACACAACTCTCGTGAAATTGATGCAACACTAGAAGCGGCTGAACTAAGCTTTGCTGAACTGGCGAAAATGGCTTAATCCCATCTAACAGTTGTTGTCATTATCAATGAATATAAATCCCTCTAGTACAGAGGGATTTTTTATTTATCAGCAAGTTAGAAATACAAACTCACTGCCAAAAGTAGATAGCTAGCAGAGCTAAAGCCCCTAAGATAACCAAGGCCCAAGGCACCTTACGCTTTTTCTTACTATCACATCCACAGTCACAACAACCCATGTTTATCTCCTTTTTATGCGTCCTCAGTCGCTGAATTGCGCTGATTTATGGGGAGACATGCTCACTTTTGTTCTACTTAAACCAATCAATGCTATTATAATGCACAACGTTTTGTAGATTTATTATGTCTCGTCACTCATTTATGGTGGCGATTCTTTTGTTAAGGATACCAATAGTGTCTCAACCATTTAAAGTAGAATCGCGTCATTGGATGTTGGTTGTTGCCTTAGTTATCGCCGGTTATGCCAGTTATCGCATTATCGAGCCGTACTTAGGCCCAATTATTATGGCCGTTATTATTTCATTACTGTGCCACCCAATGCATGAGAAAATCCGAGGCAAGATGCCAGGCAGCCCAAATATTGCCTCCTTGCTCTCATGTACTCTGCTCACCTTTATCATCATGATCCCGATGCTAGTGGTGTTCTCATCTATTGTTCATCAGGGTACGACTTTCTCTAAAGAGAGCTACACTTGGTTGACTGACGGTGGTGCCAAAGAGCTATTTGCTCATCCATATGTACAAAAGTCTTTCGCCCTTATCGATAAATATTCGCCATTTAAGAGTATTGATCCACAAGAAGTGCTACAGAAGATTGCATCTATCGCCTCTCAACTCGGTTCAACACTGCTGAATGTGAGTACCAAACTATTAGGTGATGTAACCAACTTCTTGATGAGCTTCATTTTAATGTTGTTTGTTCTGTTCTTCCTACTGCGTGACCACGACAAAATGGTTGCGACTGTGCGTAATGTACTGCCTCTATCTCGCAGCCAAGAAGATGCACTTTTTAGCGAAGTTCAAACTGTTGCAAAATCAGCGGTTCTCGGTTCATTTATGACCGCATTAGCGCAAGGTGTCGCTGGCGGTTTTGCTATGTGGTTGTGTGGCTTCCCAGGCCTGTTCTGGGGCTCAATGATGGCCTTTGCCTCTTTCATTCCTGTTGTTGGTACGGCACTTATCTGGGTTCCTGCAACCTTGTATTTACTGCTACTAGGTCAATGGGAATGGGCTCTATTCCTAACTGGTTGGGGAATTATTGTGGTTGGTTCAATCGATAACGTATTGCGCCCGCTACTGATGCAAGGTGGTGATTCAAATATGAATACCTTGCTGATCTTCTTCTCAATTCTTGGTGGTCTACAGCTATTTGGTTTAATCGGCCTAATTTACGGTCCAATCATCTTTGGTGTGACTTTAGTGCTATTTAAACTGTATGAAATTGAGTTCAAAGACTTCCTTGAGCATCAAGATCGCAGCTAAAACATATTGAGGGATATTTTCATGATCCCCTTTGATAACTAGAGTATCTTTCAGACCTAGATATCTAAACCAAACAGCCAGAGTGTCACAACTCTGGCTGTTTTGATCTGAGTCTAAACCGATAGCTCGCTTTTCATTATGCGGAATTTGTGGAACAATTCGCGACCACATTTTCGCTGTTTTATTTAGAGGTCATCTCATGTCTTACTCTGCTGCGAGTCAAGTCGTTGCTCGTCAAACTGCCTTCTTTGAAGATCGCAAAGTTCTGGTTGTTGGTGAACTCAACGATAGTTACCCAGCTGAATTAGTTGGCGTGGCGCAATCTGTCGCTATTTTTACGACCAACTATGGCTACTACAGCGAAATGCAACGCTATCAAAAAGTGAGTAGTTACTTTGGTGCTGAACTGACAGCTGATCTCGATATTGACATGGTGTTAGTCTACTGGCCGAAGGCAAAAGCTGAAGCTGACTACCTACTGACTATGTTAATTGACAAATTTGGCATTGATACAGAATTTTGTATCGTCGGTGAAAATCGCTGTGGCGTGCGTAGCGCAGAAAAGATGTTTGCTCAATATGGTCCAATCACCAAATATGATTCTGCTCGTCGTTGCAGTTTCTACTGGGGTAAATGTGACCAAAAAGGCAAACCTTTCGTTGTTGCCGAATGGTTCCGCAGTTACCCAATCTCCATTGCAGGGGTAGAACTAACGGTTCGTTCACTACCAGGTGTCTTTAGTCATGGTGAATTTGATAAAGGTTCTGAGCTACTGCTTAACAACTTACCGCAACTGCATGGCAAAGTATTAGACTTTGGTTGTGGTGCTGGCGTTATTGGTGCGGTAATGAAAGCCAAGTACCCAGAGATCGATGTTGAACTGTGTGATATCAGCGCTCTTGCAATCGAATCAGCTAAAGAAACATTTAAAGTCAATAACTTAACTGGTTCATTTACGGCAACAGACGTATATAAAACCTTAACGGGCCCTTATCAGTTTTTGATCAGTAATCCGCCATTTCATGCTGGTTTAAAAACATTTTACGCAGCAACAGAAAACTTCATTGCTCAAGCTCCTGAGTACTTAGCAGAAAATGGGCAGTTAGTGATTGTTGCCAACAGCTTTTTACAATACCCACCATTGATTGAACAAAGCTTAGGTCAATGTGAGGTTACAGCAAGCACCAATAAATTTAATATTTACAAAGCGGTACGTTAATTCTTACGCTAAATGTATTTCGAGAGCAGAGAAGTTCTGCTCTCGTCTAAATATACGTCAATTTTGCCAACCCTTTCCCCGTCAATTTCGTTAATTTTGTGCTATCACACGCGCTTCATCGGATCCAACCTTGATTCTGGTAGTATTCCTCGTAACACTATTCATATAAAGTTCAGCTCATATTCTATCGTTGTTAAAAACGTTAATTTACGTTCAGCTTTAACATATCTTAGATAACCAGCTGCATGATGAACCCGGCATAAGTAATTTTGCCGCCATTTACGTTTAATCAAATTCAGTTTCAGGCACAGGAATGCAAACAAAACAACGATTTAAACGTCTTCAGCATACATTAATGCTGGCTTTTCTTGTTCTTAGTATTACGCCATTAACTCTCTCCGCACTGTATTTCCTCAACTCACACTCCAAGGATTTGGCAGAGCAAAGCACATCGCATTTGGCGTCTCTTCTTGAGAATAAGAAAAAACAACTAAACCAATTTTTTGCGGCTAAAGAGTCTGAGGTGCAAAGTTTTGCTCGATCAGAGCTTGCTAATGCCAGTGGTGGCCGCTTCTATGGGTTAGTAGGGGCTTACCATCAATTAGGTAATATCAATAACCTGTTAAATGGCCTGACGCGAGACCAGTATTTTAAAGAGATTCTCACGGCAAAAGGGCAAAAAAGTACCACCAACAGTGCCAGTTATGTCGGCCATGAGCGCTATCGTTTAATGTATAAGCGTTATAACTGGGCATTTGATGAATATCTTAAGCGCTCAGATTTTAGTGATATCTTATTGGTTGATTTAAAAGGTAATGTGGTCTATTCCGCGAAAAAACCACAGTACTTTGCTTTAAATCTTGCTTCAGGCAAGGGGGCCTTAAAAGGGTTACAACCAACTTTCCAAGCCATTAGCACTCAAGCTCAACAGCTAAAACAAGACCAAGAAGTCGTACCCGTTGCTTTTGCCGATTTTAACCTAGGAGGCAATAATCAGTCAGAACAAGCCTGGTTTGCCGCCCCAATCATTCAGCAAGGGTATTTACACAGCTACGTATTTTTCCAGCTCGATATCAATAAAATCACAACCTTACTGGCCGATAAACCGCAAAATGGGCAAACGGTGCAAACTCTATTAGTAGGCCAAGATCATCACATGCGCTTACCCAATAGTGGAGATTTGCCACAACAATTGATCAGCCCAGCCATCAACCAAGCACTTGCTGGTAAAACTGGGGTAGGCAGTTTGCTTAACTACAATAATATTGCCGTACTCAGTGCCTTTACTCCGATTAAAATCTTTAACCACACCTGGGCATTGGTAGTTGAATTACCCGAAAAGGAAGCATTTGCTCGTATTCATCAACTCGAAAAAATCTTTTTTGCAGCCATGCTTACTGCCATTGTATTAGTGATTTTAGCCGCTCTTTGGTTATCAAACTCAATAACGGCTCCCCTATTACGCTTAACTTGGGCATCTGAGCGAGTCTCAGCAGGCGATCTAGAACAAAAAATCGAAGGAACAGAACGTAAAGATGAAATTGGTCGTCTTGCCACTAGCTTTGCTCGAATGCAATGTTCTATTCGGGAAAAGATGAGTTTGATCAGCAAGCAAAATCAAGAACTTGAAAAAAACATTCACGTAATCAAACAACAAAATGATGATCTGCAAACCGCCGACAAACTAAAAGATGAGTTCTTAGCGACGACTTCACATGAGTTGCGCACCCCTCTTCACGGGATGATTGGGATAGCCGAATCCTTACTTGCTGGAGCAAATGGGCCAATGCAAGGAGCCCAACGCCGTCAATTGGAAATGTTGATCAACAGTGGTCAGCGTCTAACGAACTTAGTTGATGATCTACTCGATTATCACAAAATGCGTTATGGCGATCTCGATATTGATAAACATGCGGTCGATCTTGCCAGCGCTGTTCGGTTAGTCCTTGAATTATCTGGCCATTTATTGGGAACCAAACCGGTTCGAATCATTAACCAAATACCCGCTGATTTACCTTTAGTTCAAGCCGATGAACAACGCCTAGAGCAAGTGCTGTATAACTTGGTTGGTAATGCAATCAAATATACCTCTGAAGGTAAGATTGTGCTTTCTGCAACAGTATTGGAAAACCAAGTTCGCATTCAAGTGGTTGATACAGGACAAGGAATTCCAGCAGAACAACTTGAACACATCTTTGAACCACTGGTACAAGCCAACACCAATCATGCTAACTATCGTCAAGGGGCGGGCCTTGGTTTAACCATTAGCCGTCAATTACTGGAGTTAATGGGTGGTCGCCTGTACGTCAGCAGTCAGCCAATGGTGGGAACCACTTTTAGTTTCACCCTAAACATCGCCTCCGACGAACAAATTCGCCAAAGCCATGATCACGGTAAAATTCATCACTTCCAAGCTCCATTGTGTGATGCCACTCCGCTTGAAATGGCAAATTTACCTGAAAACTTAAATGGTGAACTACTACTCGTGGTTGATGATGAACCCGTTAATCTTCAGATACTCAATAACTTCCTAAGACTTGAAGGGTATCGAGTTCTCACTGCAGAAAGCGGAAAACAAGCCCTTGAGTTAGTACAAAGCCACAAACCCGCACTGATTTTGCTCGATATTATGATGCCAGAAATGAGTGGTTATGAGGTTTGTAGCCAATTGCGCCAACAATACACCCCATTAGAACTACCGATCATGATGCTATCTGCCTTGGGGCAAGTGAAAGATCGCGTTAAAGGTTTTGAATGCGGCGCCAATGATTACCTAACAAAACCTTTTAATAAAGAAGAGCTTACCGCACGTATAAAAGCCCATCTTCAAGCGGGAAAAACTGAATTTGAGCGAGAAAAAAATCGTCAATTAGCTCAAGAAATTCAACAACGTAAGCAAGTTGAGTTAAGTTTACTTGAGACCCAAACTCGATTACTTGGCCTATTAGAATCCACCACCGAAGCCATTTTATGTATTCAAAATAGTGGGCGAATTCGTTATGCCAATAACGCTGCGGCTAAGTTATTTAAACGCACCCCAGAGCAATTGGAGCGCCACTCCATCGATGAACTACTGCTAACCCACCTACCTGATGAGTTACAAAATAATCATCATTACAGTGGTTCACTGTGTTTCAAAATTGGCGAACAACAACAAAACCTTGCTACCGATATCCTCAATTTGCCAGAAGAGTCTGGACTTAAGCAGATGTTTATCTTCGGCAATAGCGGGCCATCGCCACAGCAACGAGTACAAATGCTTGAAGAAGCTATTGATGTTTTATCGAGCTATGCTTTTGATGGTGACAAAGACAACTTACAACAATTGCGTGAGCTAGGTGGAGAATTCACCAGACTGGCAGACAAATTGGGTAATGATGCCCCTAATAAACAAGATATTTTGCGCGAATTGCTGGTTGATGCCATGCGTACAACGCTTGAGGTTTGGGAGCAAGATACGAAAAAAACCAAGTTTGATTTAGCCGAAGAGAGTGGATTATGGCGTGTTTATCTCGATCGCAGTACGCTACAAACTCGCACCTTAGATAAATATCTCCATGTTGAGACTCTTCCTAAAACGCCGCGTTGGCGCACGGTTATTAGCACCATAGACTATGTTCTTGATAAAGGCAGTGCTCAAAATATCCAACATCAACAGCTGAGCCAGATGCGAGATAAATTGCAGAACTTATTACGAGCAAGTTAAACCACAGCGATTTAATATCGCTCCAAACAGACGCTCTAGGATTCTCTCTAGAGCGTTTTTTTATCTCCCTTCACCCTCAAAGTAATAGGCAGAACACCCACGTATTTAAGGGAACAGCTCTCTATATTTTTAACCGTGAAATTAGCTCTCGATAGAATAGGATTTAATAAAATAACAGGCCTCAGCACTGTGCAAAAAGGAAACAATTGCGAGAAAAAAAGAGCATTTCACGGTGAATTTATAAAAATGTTTTAGGTTATGCGAAGCCAATCACAACAAATTCGAGGATAAAATTTTCCACACGGAATTAAGGGACATAAAAACCATGCGTTACATCACAACCGTAAAAAACCAAACAAAAATAACTTAAAATCAAATAGTTAAAATAGAACAAAGTACTGCAAACATAAAAAGATCAGGGTTTACAAAGTGACATCAAGCCCAAGTGAGGTATGGGTCACGATCGTTCATTTGCCTGTTTTTAACGTTTTTACCAGCTTTGTAGTTAGTTTTAACGTTTTTAACGGGAATGCCAATTGACGATCTGCGTAAATAAACCAATCCTTAGGTCACTTGAAGGCTACAAGGCCATTTATTGTTACGCTTTACTCGGTAGCATTAAAGTAGCGTCAAGCGCTCCAAGAATGGAGCTCATTTATTTCATTTATAGTGAAACAAGAGCAAAGAGTAAGGAACAGCTATGCTTGCCAATATTAAGAAAACTAAGTTAGCGCTTGCAGTGGTTGCTGCAGCTACAGCATTTACCGCACCAACAGTTTCTGCTGCAGAAAAAAGTCAGCTAACAATCGTACCTGATTTTTACCCTACAATGGTACGTAACTTTAACCCATACCTTGCAACAAACCTTCGTACAACAACGGATTTCATTTATGAGCCGCTAGTTATCTTTAACCAAATGAAAGGTAACGAGCCGGTAATGCGTCTGGCTAAAAACTACTTTATGTCTGACGACCTAATGAAA
Organism: Photobacterium damselae subsp. damselae; assembly: GCF_038086725.1. Lineage (NCBI taxonomy): Bacteria > Pseudomonadati > Pseudomonadota > Gammaproteobacteria > Vibrionales > Vibrionaceae > Photobacterium > Photobacterium damselae. The sequence continues at coordinate 538,905 of NZ_CP146970.1, read as the reverse complement.
GTCACTTTTGAAATTCGTGACGGCGTAAAATGGTCTGACGGTAAACCTTTCACAGCTGACGACGTTGTATACTCTTTTGAACTACTAAAGAGCAAGCCTGAACTTGATCAGCGTGGTATCAACAAGTGGGTTAAAGGCGTTAAGAAAGACGGCAACAAAGTTATTTTTGATTTAACAGAAGCAAACTCAAACGTACCGTATGAGATCTCATTTGTTCCTGTTGTAGCTAAGCATGTATGGAGCAAAGTTAAAGATCCTACAAGCTTTACTAACGAAAACCCTGTTGGTACTGGTCCATTTACCGTAATTGAGACCTTTACTCCTCAGCTATATGTTCAATGTCGTAACCCTAACTACTGGGATAATGCCAACCTAGAAGTTGACTGTTTACGCGTACCTCAAATCGCAAACAACGATCAGCTACTTGGTAAGATCATTAACTCTGAGCTAGATTGGACGTCATCTTTCGTTCCTGATATCGACAGCACTTATGCAGCAGCTAACCCTAATCATAAGTACTGGTACCCAGCGTCAGGCACACAATCTTTCATGTTGAACTTTAAGTCGCCAAAAGACGGTAACAAAGAAGCTATCAACAATGTAGATTTCCGCCGTGCATTCTCAATGGCTATCGACCGTCAAACTATTATCGACATCGCGTTCTATGGTAATGGTACGCCAAACGACTACGCATCAGGTCTTGGTAAAGTGTTTGAGTTCTGGTCTGATAAACCAACTCACGATAAGTACAAAGCTTTCAACACTTATAGCGTGAAAGGTTCTAAAGATCTGCTAGCGAAAGCAGGCTTTAAAGACCTTGATGGCGACGGTTTTGTTGAATCACCAACAGGTAAGAAGATCGAGCTTGAAGTTCAATCTCCAAACGGTTGGACTGACTTTAACAACACAGTACAACTAGCGGTTGAGCAACTACAAGAAGTGGGTATTAACGCAAAAGCTCGTACTCCTGACTTTGCGGTATACAACGAAGCAATGCTAAAAGGCACTTATGACGTTGCATACACTAACTACTTCCACGGTGCAGATCCTCACCTATACTGGGACAGCGCATATAACTCTCGCCTACAACAAGGTGAAGGTATGCCACGTTTCGCAATGCACTACTTCAAGAACGCTGAGCTAGATAGCCTACTAAACAGCTTCTATAAGACTGCAGATAAGCAAGAACAAATCCAGATTGCTCACAAGATTCAAAAGATCATTGCTGAGAATCAAGTGACTGTTCCTGTAATGTCTGGTGCAGATATGTTCCAGTACAACGAAACTCGCTTCACTGGTTGGTGGAATGAGAAGAATCCTAAGGGCCGTCCAATGGTTTGGGCTGGTGTTCCTGAGCGTCTTCTTCAAGTTCTTGACCTAAAACCAAAAGCATAATTTCTACTTAAATTGCGGTGTACTTCGGTACACCGCCTCTCCCCCAAATCCTTTTCCTCAGTTAAAGGTATGGCGCCTTGCGTCAGGGGGTTTTACGTCCTGAATTCAGCTCAGGAAGGACAAGCTGGATGTGTAAGGTGTGAGTTATGGGATTCTTTCTTCGTCGTTTATCGTTTTATTTTGTCGCCCTTTTATTTGCGGCAACACTTAATTTTATTATTCCGCGTGCAATGCCTGGTGACCCAGTGACCATGATGTTTGCTAACGCAACGGTTCAGGTAACACCAGAACGTATTGAGGCTATGAAAAAGCTACTAGGCTTTGTTGATGGTCCTTGGTACGAGCAATACTGGACTTACATTCAAGGTGTACTGACATGGAACTTAGGTACATCCATTAAATTCTACCCACAAACTGTAAATGATCTGTTAGGTGGTGCAATTGGCTGGTCTCTATTTCTAGCTGGTTCTGCAGTAATCCTCTCATTTTGTATCGGCTCTGTTCTGGGTATCTTTGCTGCATGGAAACGTGGTAGCCGCTATGACTCTTTTATCTCACCAGGGATGCTAGTGATTCAGGCTGTGCCACCTGTCGTTGTAGCAATGTTAGTACTCTTTACTTTTGCTATCGGTTTACGTTGGTTCCCAACAGGTTACGCTTACACCCCAGGAACACTTCCTGATTGGACAAGCTGGGCCTTCTATCAAAATGTACTCTACCACGCAGCGTTACCACTATTTTGTGCCACCATCATTCAGATTGGCGGGTTCTTGATCAACATGCGTAACAACATGATCAACCTTCTAAGTGAAGATTACATCACGATGGCAAAAGGTAAGGGCTTAAGCGAAAACCGAGTGGTATTTAACTACGCGGCACGTAACGCCATGCTACCAAGTGTGACCGCTCTTTCTATGGCGCTAGGTATGGCTATCGGTGGTCAGTTAATTGTAGAAATCATCTTTAACTATCCAGGTCTTGGCACTACCTTGCTTAACGCAATTCATGGCCGTGATTATCAAGTACTGCAAGGACAGTTAATTATCATGACTCTGTTTATGCTGTTCTTTAACTTCTTAGCCGACATTCTTATCGTTATTCTTGACCCTCGCCTACGTAAGGGAGGCAAATAATTATGAAAGCTCTATTTAAACTGCTCACTGGTAACCCAAAAGCACTTTTTGGCCTAGGTATACTGACTGTCTTTATTTTCGGCGCTATCTTTGCACCATTAATTACCTCTTATGCTCCGGATAAACGCACAGGTAATCCGCATGAATACCCTGCGTTTGTAGTAAAAGCGGCACAAAACAATCCTGATGGCTGGGTAGCAGAAAACTTAGCCACCAGTAAGCGTACTTTGCTGTTATCGAAAAAAGCAGATCACGTACTGGGTACTTCTCGTATGGGGCGTGATATCTGGTCGCAACTGGTCTACGGAACGCGTACCTCACTCGCAGTAGGTTTTGGTGCAGGCATCATGGTGTGTTTCCTAGCAACCATTATTGGTGTATCAGCAGGTTACTTTGGTGGACGTATTGATGATGTTCTTACCGCCGCGATGAATATCATGCTGGTTATGCCTCAGCTTCCCTTACTCTTTGTTATTGCAGCCTTTATCGGTCAGGCTGGCCCAATGACCATAGCCCTGGTTATTGCCGTCACCTCCTGGGCATGGGGAGCTCGTGTGGTTCGAGCTCAAACCCTATCTTTGCGAGAAAAAGAGTTTGTCAAAGCCGCAGAAGTTCTTGGTGAATCCTCTTGGCGCATCATCTTAGTCGAGATTTTGCCTAACCTAATCTCAATTGTTGGCGCAAGCTTCATTGGCTCAGTCATGCTCGCAATTATGACAGAAGCAACCTTATCCTTCTTAGGCTTAGGTGACCCAAATACCGTGAGCTGGGGCATTATGCTTTACAACGTTCAAACCTCATCTTCAATGCTTGTGGGTGCATGGTGGGAAGTGTTGGCTCCATGTTTAGCGCTAACCTTTGTCGCAATTGGTTTAGCAATGCTTAACTTCGCAGTTGATGAAATCGCTAACCCTCAGCTTCGTTCTCACAAAGGCATGCGCCGCTGGAAGAACATGGCAAACCAGAACAAACAAGAAAATAAAGCTGTGGAAGCTCCTCAGCCAGCCCTTGAAATGGGAGAGAAATAATGAGTAACCCACAAATTTCAATTCGAAACCTATGTGTTGACTATATTACTGATGCTGGCGATGTTCGTGCCGTAAACAACGTAAGCTTTGATATTGGTAAAGGTGAAATTTTTGGTCTAGCCGGTGAATCTGGTTGTGGTAAATCAACGGTTGCTTTCTCACTGATGCGTCTTCATAAGCCACCAGCATTTATCACAGGCGGAGAGGTTATCTTTGACGGTCATGGCGATATTTTAAAATACAGTGACATGCAGATGGCAGCTTTCCGTTGGAGCGAAATCTCCATGGTATTCCAAAGCGCCATGAACGCCTTAAACCCAGTATTGACGATGGAAGAGCAATTTTGTGATGTGATCATGCGTCATACCAATATGACTCGCCAACAAGCCATTCGTCGCGCTGAAGGTCTATTAGAAATTGTTGATATTCACCCTAACCGTCTGCGTGATTTCCCTCACCAGTTCTCTGGTGGTATGCGTCAACGTTTAGTTATTGCCATCGCACTGGCTCTCAATCCTAAGATGATCATTATGGATGAGCCAACTACCGCGCTCGATGTGGTGGTACAGCGTGAAATTTTGCAAAAGATCTATGCGCTTAAAGAAGAATTTGGTTTCTCTATTCTCTTTATTACTCATGATCTGTCATTGATGGTCGAGTTTTCTGACCGCATCGGCATTATGTACTCAGGTGAACTCATTGAAGTTGCACCATCAAAACAAATTCTAGAAAACCCGTATCACCCTTATACCGAAGGTTTGGGAAGTTCATTCCCACCATTAACAGGTCCAAAAACTCGCCTAACAGGAATTCCAGGCAACCCATTGAATCTATTAGAAATACCACAAGGCTGTCGTTTCCAAGCTCGCTGCTCAAAGGCGGTTGATGCTTGCTTTAAACAACCGACTCAGCTTTGTCAGATAGAACCAGGTCGTTTTTCAAACTGCCACCTATTTACCAAACGCAGTTAATTTATAAGGACATTTAGGAGGCGTTATGAGTACCCCAGCACCTATCGGTAATCCAATTTTAGAAGGGAAGAATCTGGTTAAAGACTTCCCAGTAAATAGTAACTCTTTGAAAAAATCTATGATGCGCGCAATCAACGACGTGTCATTTAAAATGTACAAAAGCCGCGGCTTATCAGTGGTAGGTGAATCAGGTTCTGGTAAATCAACAACCGCAAAGATGATTGCCAAAATGTATGCGCCAACCGCAGGCCATATTGAGTATTACGGTCGTGATATAGCTGAAATCGTCAAGCGCGATGACATGATGAAATATCGTGAAGGTATTCAGATGGTATGGCAAGACCCATTTGGTTCTCTGAACCCAACCCATACGATTTTCCATCACATTGCGCGCCCGCTATTGATTCACAAGAAAGTCACTCCGGGCAATAAAAAAGAGCTCGAAGAACGTGTTTACGATCTGCTAGAGCAAGTTGGCTTAATTCCACCAAAAGAGACGGCAGCTAAGTTCCCTCATCAGCTATCTGGCGGTCAGCGTCAACGCGTCAACCTTGCTCGTAATATTGCCGTTGGTGCTGAAGTAGTATTGGCCGATGAGCCTACCTCTATGTTGGATGTTTCCATTCGCGCCGGTGTATTGAATCTGATGGAAGAGATGAAGTTTGAGCGTGAAATGGCTCTACTTTATATCACTCACGATATTGCAACTGCCCGTTATATCGCAGAAGACCTTGCCGTGATGTATGTCGGTCATATGGTGGAATGGGGAGATACTGAAGACATTATTCACAATCCTCAGCACCCTTATACCCAACTGTTAGTTTCAGCTGTACCAGATCCGAAAAAATCGATCCATGAAAAACTAAAAGGGAATAAAGGTGAGATTCCGCTCTGGACTCCAGAGAGTGTTGGTTGCCCATTTGCTGGTCGCTGTACTCATGCAACAGCCAAATGTCGCGAGCAACTACCTAGTGTAACTAAGTTGTCAGAGAACCACTTTGTTCGCTGTTACCTATTTGAAAATTAATAAGAATTATCGTTTTATCGCTTAACACATGTTGCAGTAGTTATCAGAGACACTTGCCCCGATGAGTGTCTCTGATTTGCAACCCTTGGAGGAAGTATGCAGTTATTAACCAACCATCTCGGCTATGAGCGCTTAGGTAGTAAACAAGCCATTATTCTTACCCCAGAACCACTAGTCACACCTGGGAGTGCAGAATTGGTAAGTTACCCTAGTGGTCAAACCGTGATGACACTTCCTATTAAGGCAAATACACCGATAGCACAATGGCATATCGGCTTAACCTATCAAGTGGATTTTTCTGCTTGCCAACAAGTAGGCCAATACGCCATTCGTTATCAAGGCGTTTTATCGTCCTGTTTTACCATTGCTGAAGGTCTGCTATTTGAGCAAACCTTTAGCGATGTAATCCATTATTTTAAATCACAGCGTTGTACCGGAATTTATCAACAAGCAGATAAAACTATCCCTCTGCTTGGTACTGATGAGCGCGTTGATGTACATGGGGGCTGGTACGATGCCTCTGGTGATATTAGTAAATATCTTAGTCACCTATCTTACGGTAATTATTTAAATCCACAGCAAACCCCTATGGTGGTGTGGAACATGCTTAAAGCTTATCAATTACTGGAAGATGAAGCAGATGTAGCAAAATTTACGCGAGTTCGTTTACTAGAAGAAGCGTTATATGGCGCCGATTTTTTAGTTCGTATGCAGCACCCTGATGGTTACTTTTATATGACGGTTTTTGATCAGTGGAGTAAAGACCCTGCTCGCCGTGATATTTGTGCTTTTGCAACTCAACAAGGGGATAAATCCGCAGATTTCCAAGCTGCATTCCGTCAAGGTGGAGGCATAGCCATCGCGGCCCTAGCCTCTGCGGCTCGTATTCACCAATTGGCTTCAGTTCAAGAATCCCCTTATTTAGGACAAACAAATCATCAAGAGTATCTTGCTTGTGCGGAGCGTGGATACTGGCATCTTAAAGAGTACAACCTCAATTACTTAAATGATGGCCACGAAAATCTGATCGATGAATATTGCGCCCTGATGGCTGCAGTGGAATTGTATAAAACCACACAAAATATTCGCTATATTCAAGAAGCTCGTACTTGGGCTCTGCGCGTTATGAGTCGTCAATGTAGTGATGAGCAGCAACAGCATTTTTGGGCTGCAAATTCTGATGGTTCTCGACCTTATTACCATGCAGCAGAAGCTGGATTACCTGCTATTGCTTTATTGCAATATGTTGCCATTGAACCTCAAGACCAAGAACGTTTAGCCGCAGAACAAGTGATCAAACAAGCACTACAGTTTGAGCTGACGATCAGTCAAGAAGTGAGCAATCCTTTTGGCTATCCGCGCCAATATATTAAAGCGATTGATGGCCAAAAGCAGAGCGCATTCTTTATGCCTCACAACAACGAAACTGGATATTGGTGGCAAGGTGAAAATGCTCGCTTAGGTTCACTTGCCACTCTAGCTTATTTTGCTACAGCACATTTACCAAACGACACCTTAACTCAGCCACTAAAGCGTTATGCTCATCAATTACTTGATTGGGTTATCGGCCTGAATCCTTATGACATGTGTATGCTCGATGGTCATGGTCGTAATAACCCAGATTATCTACCAGAGTTAGGCTTTGCTAACGCCCCAGGTGGAGTCTGTAATGGTATTACTTCAGGTTTTGATAACGAGCAAGATATTGCCTTTAAACCAGCTCAGCAAAAAGACGATATGTTACAAAACTGGCGTTGGGGTGAGCAGTGGATCCCTCATGGTGCCTGGTATTTACTGGCAATTACCGCACAATATAAGGAGCGCCACCATGACTGATATTCGTTATTTTGTTGGCATTGATGGCGGTGGCACCTCATGTCGAGCCCGTATCGTAGACCGTGATGGCAACGTACTTGGCGAAGCCAAAACAGGCAGTGCCAATATTTTATTAGGCGCAGATGTAGCAATGAAATCGATTCAAGATGCTATCGCTACAGCAGCAAGCCTTGCGCAACTTTCCGATAGCGATTTTGCCTTTATGTCGGTTGGCTTAGCACTTGCAGGTGCAGAGCAAAAAGAGGCTTGGTACCACTTTATGTCCCAGCCACACCCTTATGCAGCAATAACGTTAAATACCGATGCGTATGGTGCATGCCTTGGTGCTTGGGCTGGCAAAGATGGCGCAATTTTAATTGCAGGAACGGGCTCTTGCGGCATTTTCTTACATCAGGGACAACAAATTGTCGTCGGTGGCCGTGAATTTCCGATATCCGATCAAGGCGGAGGAGCAATCATGGGTCTTCGCTTGATTCAACAAGTTCTGTTAAGTGTTGATGGCATAGTGGCACAAACGCCATTAGCCAAAGAAATATTAGCGCATTTTGACCAGGATATTGATGCCATTGTCAGTTGGTCAAAAACCGCTCGCCCTTGTGATTATGGCCAGTTTTCACCACAAATTTTCGCTTATGCTAACCAAGGCGACAGCTTAGGGATCAGTTTATTAAACCAAACTGCGGCAGATATTGAAATGTGGATGCAAGCTCTGATTAACAAAGGTGCCAATAAAATCTGTTTAATGGGCAGCATTGCCGAACGCATTCAACCTTGGTTAGTTCCTCCAATGCAGCAACACATTGCCAAACCACAAGGCGATGCTATGGATGGCGCAATTGCTATGGCTCAAGGAAATCACAACCTCTACGCTTTGGAGGATCTGTAAGATGAGTTATCGCCTCGATTTTACCGTTCTAAAAATACAAGAGAGCCAATCTCGCTTTGCTCTAACACTTCATAATTTAACCGATGAAGCGCTACAAGGTTGGTCACTGCATTTCTTTATCAGCCGAATGATCAAGCCAGAAACCTTGGTTAATGCTTCCATTGAGCAATTAGGTAGCTATGTTATTTTAACGCCGAATACAGAAACCCCGATTCCTGCTAATGGCCATTTTTATTGTGAGTTTGTAATGGGAACAGCCCCATTTACGCTACATGATGATGGTATTCCAGAAGCCTTTATTTCTTGTATTTCTGACGGTGATACGATTGTTCCACGTCCAGTCGAAGTTACGACTATAGATTTAGGTCAAGCCGCAGTAGAGCGCTATACAACGCCGTTACCGGAACAAGCTGGAACCATTTCTATAGTGCCAAAACCTCACCATCTGATTGAACTGGGCGGCGTATTTATCGTAGATCAATTCACCTCAATAAGCACAAAACTACCCGCACCAGCAGAAGGTGCTATCCGCTGGTTACAACATGAGTACCAACGTCATACTCAACAGGAACTCATCACATTAGCTAACGGAAATATTCATTATCAGCTACATGATGAACTCGCTCCTAGCCAATATCGGTTATTAGTCGAATCGGATCATATTTGGCTTCAAGCCAGTGATAAAGCAGGGTTTGTTCACGCAACAGCAAGCTTACTGCAGCTATTGCCAACAGAACCAAGTCATAACGCAGATGCCGCTTATACGATCCCTATGGTAGAGATCGAGGATCATCCTATTTACCATTATCGAGGCATGATGCTTGATTGTGGTCGCCATTTTCATCCGCTATCTCGCATTAAAACGCTACTTGATCACTTAGCTCGCTATAAATTTAATACCTTCCATTGGCACTTAACCGATGATGAAGGCTGGCGTATCGAAATTGACGCTTTCCCAGAATTGACTCGAATTGGTGCATGGCGTGGACCAAATGAGTGTATCGCCCCGCAATTTACAACGATAGATAAGCGCTACGGTGGTTTTTATAGTAAAGAAGAAGTGCGTGAAATCATCGCTTATGCTGCTGACCGTGCAATTATGGTGATCCCTGAAATTGATATCCCGGGACATTGCCGCGCAGCGATTCGCTCTTTGCCACATCTTCTCATCGATCCTCAAGACAGATCGCAATATCGCAGTATCCAAGGCTACCCAGATAACGTGCTCTCACCTGCTATTGAAGGAACTTACACCTTCATAAAAACGGTACTTGAAGAGATCTGTGAGCTATTCCCTGCACCTTTTGTTCATATTGGTGCAGATGAAGTACCAAATGGCGTATGGACTCAAAGTCCTGGCTGCCAAGAGTTAATGGTAAAACACGGTTACCAAGATCCTAAAGAGCTTCAAGGGCATCTATTACGTTTTGCGCAAGAGGTACTCTCTCATCAAGATAAACAAATGATGGGATGGGAAGAGGCAACCCACGGCGAAAAAGTCAGTAAAGAGACCGTGATTTTTTCTTGGTTAAGTGAAGAAGCGGGACTGGCCTGTATCAAACAAGGCTACCCGGTTGTGATGCAACCAGCGCAATACACATACTTAGATTTAGCCCAAGGATTTTCTGCTGATGAAGCCGGTGTCGATTGGGCAGGAAAAGTGACCTTAGATAAAGTGTATAGCTATCAACCTCTTGCTGAGATCGCGGAAGATGATCCAACAAGAAAACAGATTTTAGGAATTCAAACGGCCCTTTGGTGTGAACTAATTAACAATCAAAGCCGTTTTGATTACATGATTTATCCGCGCTTATTAGCCGTTGCTGAAGTGGCATGGACAGCGCAAAAAAATCGTCACTGGGAAGACTTTAAAGCGCGCTTAAAAGGTCAACTCAACTACCTAGACAAGGCGGGCATCAACTACCGCCGCTGTGAATAACCACAAGTGAAACATTAAAAGGATTAGATACAATGAAATACGGTTATTTTGACAACGACAACAGAGAGTATGTGATTACACGCCCTGATGTCCCAGCGCCATGGACTAACTATCTAGGTACAGAAAAGTTCTGCACAGTCATTTCCCAAAACGCTGGCGGTTACTCTTTCTATCAGTCTCCAGAGTACAATCGTGTCACTAAATTCCGCCCTAACGCGACATTTGACCGCCCAGGACACTATGTCTATTTACGTGATGATGAAACAGGTGATTACTGGTCAATCTCTTGGCAGCCAGTTGCAAAAAGTTTAGATCAAGCCAGCTATGAAGTTCGCCATGGCCTCTCTTATTCTAAATTTAAGTGTGAATATAATGATATTACCGCAACGAAAACCTTGTTTGTACCTAAAGGTGATGATGCACAAATTTGGGATGTTGTGATCAAAAATACCGGAGATACGCCTCGTACTATCAGCGCCTTCTCTTTTGTTGAGTTCTCATTTAGCCATATTCAATCTGATAACCAAAACCATCAGATGAGCCTTTATTCTGCGGGTACATCCTATAAAGATGGCGTACTTCTTTATGATCTGTACTACAACACATCAGAAAAAGATGGGTTCTATTTCTTAACATCCAGCTTTGATCCAGATAGCTATGACGGTCAGCGTGACACATTCTTAGGCGCATACCGTGATGAAGCAAACCCAATTGCCGTAGAAAAAGGCCGTTGTTCTAACCATGTACAAACCTGTTATAACCACTGTGGTTCACTGCATAAACAATTTACCATCGAACCGGGACAAGAAGTTCGCTTTAACTTGGTATTAGGTGTCGGCAAGCACGATGCTCGCCCACTTCGTGAAAAATACCAAAACTTTGCTAATGTTGACGCAGCATTTGCTGATATCAAACAGCACTGGGACACCCGTTGTGAAAAATTCCAGGTGAAATCACCAAACGAAGGCTTAGATACCATGATCAATGCATGGACTTTATATCAAGCAGAAACCTGTGTGGTTTGGTCACGCTTTGCCTCCTTTATTGAAGTCGGTGGACGTACCGGCCTTGGTTATCGAGATACAGCCCAAGATGCGATTTCTGTCCCGCATGCAAACCCAGCGATGACACGTAAACGCTTAGTCGATCTTCTTCGTGGCCAAGTCAAAGCCGGTTATGGTCTCCACCTGTTTGATCCTGATTGGTTCGATCCAGAAAAAGCAGATGTAAAACCATCTAAGTCACCAACAGTTGTACCAACTCCTAGCGATGCCGATAAGATCCACGGAATTGAAGATACCTGTTCAGACGATCATCTGTGGCTCGTCCCAACGATCTGCCGTTATGTTCAAGAAACCGGTGAAGAAGCTTTCCTAGATCAAGTGATCCCATACGCAGATGGTGGTGATGCGACTGTGTATGAGCACATGAAAGCAGCTCTAGATTTCTCCGCAGAGTACGTCGGTCAAACAGGTATTTGTAAAGGTCTGCGCGCAGACTGGAACGACTGCTTGAACCTTGGCGGCGGCGAATCGGCCATGGTTTCTTTCCTACATTTCTGGGCTCTACAAGAGTTTATCAACCTTGCGAAATACCAAGGTAAGAGTGAAGATGTCGCGAAATATACCGAAATGGCAGCGAATGTTCGTGAAGCGTGTGAAACTCATCTGTGGGACGACGAGGGCGGTTGGTATATCCGTGGTCTCACTAAAAATGGCGATAAGATCGGTACAGCGCAACAAACTGAAGGTCGTATCCATCTAGAATCTAACACGCTTGCTGTTCTATCTGGTATGGCAAGCCAAGAGCGTGGTGAAAAAGCCATGGATGCGGTTGATGAGAACCTATTCTCTGAATACGGCCTACATCTTAATGCACCATCCTTTGCTACTCCAAACGATGATATCGGCTTCGTAACTCGCGTTTATCAAGGCGTGAAAGAGAACGGGGCGATCTTCTCTCACCCAAACCCTTGGGCATGGGTGGCAGAAGCAAAACTGGGGCGTGGCGATCGTGCAATGAAGTTCTATGATGCCTTAAACCCATTTAATCAAAATGACATCATCGAAAAACGCATTGCTGAACCTTACTCTTATGTTCAATTTATTATGGGTCGAGACCACCAAGATCACGGTCGTGCTAATCACCCATGGTTAACCGGAACATCTGGTTGGGCTTATTTTGCAGTAACAAACTTTATGTTAGGGGTGCAAACTGGCTTTGATGGTCTAACAATCAACCCTTGTATTCCAACGGATTGGCCAGGTTTTGAGGTTACACGTCAATGGCGTGGTGCAACTTATAACATCACAGTAGAAAACCCAGAGCATGTAAGTAAAGGCGTTAAGTCTATTACTCTAAATGGCGAAGTTATCTCTGGAGCGATTCCAGCTCAAGCAGAAGGTTCTGTTAATACTGTTGTTGTGGTAATGGGCTAATTACTATTTTGGGGGATGATTTGTCCCCCTATTTAAATCGAGAGAAATAGGAGTTCCTCTATGATTCAGTTCGGAACAGGTGGCTGGCGTGCAATTATTGGTGATGAATTTACCAAAGATAATGTTCGCTTGGTGGCTCAAGCTCTAGCTAACATCATGACAGCAGAAGCAGTAACAGATAACGGTTTTGTCATTGGCTTTGATCGCCGCTTTTTATCCGATAAAGCGGCAAAATGGTTCGCTGAAGTTTTAGCTGGTAATGGGATTAAAGTCAGCTTTATCAATAAGTATGTCCCAACCCCTATTGTCATGTTTAAATCACGTCAAATTGGCGCAACCTATTCAGCTTGTATCACGGCATCTCATAACCCAGCAGATTACAACGGGATTAAGGTCTTTATTGAAGGAGGCCGAGATGCAGACGAGATCATAACTCAAAAGATTGAACAACAAATTGCAACACTTCAGTCAGATCAGATCCAATACGTTGATTTTGAACAAGCAGAACACGATCAGCTGATTGAAATCATCAATCCAATGAACGAATTTGTTGATAGCATCATTGATTTTATCGATATTGAAGCGATCAAAAAAGCGAACTTACGCGTACTGATCGACCCGATGTTTGGTGTTGCTAAAAATGCGCTGCAGACAGTTTTAATCTCAGGCCGTTGTGATGTTGATGTTATTAATGATGGTCAAAACCCATCCTTTGGTGGTCTGATGCCTTCACCAAGTGCTGCAACTCTATATCGTTTGAAGCACCTTGTTGCCCATGAAGGCTATGATATCGGTATCGGTACAGATGGCGATGCGGATCGTCTAGGGATCATCGATGAAAAAGGAAATTTCATTCATCCAAATGAAGTTCTACTGCTACTTTATTACTACTTATTAGAATATAAAGGCTGGCAAGGCTCTGTAGTTCGTAATATTGCAACCACTCACCTACTTGATAAAGTTGCCGCCGCTTATGGTGAAAAATGTTTTGAAGTACCTGTTGGCTTTAAACATATTAGTGCACAGATGGAAGCAGATAATTCACTGATTGGTGGAGAAAGCTCTGGTGGCTTAACGATTCGCGGTCATATTAAAGGAAAAGATGGCGTATTTGCATCAAGCTTACTGGTTGAAATGATCAGCGTTACTGGCAAAAAGCTTTCTGAATTACTTGATGAAATCTATGGCAAATACGGCTATGCCTATACCGCAGAAGGCGATTGTACTTTTAAAGCCTCTGATCGTGAGCGTCTATACAACAAGATTTATGTTGAAAAAGCTCTACCTGAATTTGCCTATGAAGTAGAAAAAGTCAGCTATGCCGATGGCGCGAAAGTTTACTTTAAAAATGGCGGTTGGGCTTTAGCTCGATTCTCTGGTACAGAGCCTCTACTTCGCTTATTTGTTGAAATGGAAGATAAAGATCAAGCAGAAGCGGTACTACTGCAACTGAAATCTTTCCTTCATGTGTAATTTGTTTTACCCCGATATTCATTGTTGAGTCCTATCGTAACATGCCGCATAGCTGTTACATTGCGCAGACTATATGTCTTTGCGTTCAAGGTAGTTAAGTGAGATTAGCTACCTTTTTTCTTTTCCCCTTTCCTTATTTTCTCACTCATTTTTATCACTAAAACTGCATATCGATCACACTCTTCATTGTTCAATAAATGCACAATAGTTAAGCAGTCATCATATTGGTTCTGTTATCTAGCGCTGTTGGCTTGCAGCAATAGAAAACAGAATGGATATCACTAAGGAGTTAGCTATGAAAAAAGTTATTTTACTTGGCGTTATCTTACTCTCTGCCGTTCTTTTTACCGAACATACTCACTCGTTTATTGTTGGTTTTAGCTTAGCAATTATTGCAGTTGGAGTCGGCTATTTCATCGCTTACCAAGCCATTTTACAGCCTCACTATGTTATGACTTATCTCGTTTGTGCTCTTATAACGAAGCTTGTCATTACAATTGCTGGTGTTATTTGGGTTTTCAGTGCTGACATCATCCACTCTCCTATCACTTTTTTAGTGGCTTACAGTCTATTTTCAGTAATGATGACTTATTTAGCATCAAAGTATCATGTGTATAGAAAAGATAAATCGGAGCAGACTCAACATCAGCTATGGCAAACGGGATTATACCGAGGGTAAACGGTAAGAAACAAAAAGAGGGAATTTATATAGATGAAAAAAAAGCCTGACTCTTTCGAATCAGGCTTTTCTAAATAAGTGGCGGAGCGGACGGGACTGCTATACCGAACATCAACGCGATCCCCGGTGTGACAGGCCGGCTTGCTCTTAAACAAAAAGCAAACCAACTGAACTACCGCTCAACTTCCATCTATCTTTTATTTATAAAGCATATAACGAAAAAACGCCTGACTCTTTCGAATCAGGCTTTTTCTAAATAAGTGGCGGAGCGGACGGGACTGCTATACCGAAAATCAGCGCGCCCCCCGGCGTGATAGGCCGGCTTGCTCTTAAACAAAAAGCAAACCAACTGAACTACCGCTCAACTTCCATCTATCTTTTATTTATAAAGCATATAACGAAAAAAAGCCTGACTCTTTCGAATCAGGCTTTTTCTAAATAAGTGGCGGAGCGGACGGGACTCGAACCCGCGACCCCCGGCGTGACAGGCCGGTATTCTAACCAACTGAACTACCGCTCCACTCAAACTACCGTATGTTCAGTACGATAATTATTTTTGCCTTTAGATTTTTTAAAAATCTAAAAACAAGAAATGGGCGCTTGGCGATGTCCTACTCTCACATGGGGAGACCCCACACTACCATCGGCGCTGCTGCGTTTCACTTCTGAGTTCGGCATGGATTCAGGTGGGACCACAGCGCTAAGGTCGCCAAGCAAATTCTTTTTCGTTACGAGTGTCGAGATTTCTCGATACGAGACTCCTAACGTTACAATCTTAAAAACTGACTATCGCGATACTCGATAACTCGATTCTCGCGGTCTCAAACTTACATTCAAGTGTTTGTGGAGTCCGATAAAACCCCTTGGGTGTTGTATGGTTAAGCCTCACGGGCAATTAGTACAGGTTAGCTCAACGCCTCACAGCGCTTACACACCCTGCCTATCTACGTCGTAGTCTCCAACAACCCTTTAGGATACTTATAGTATCAGGGATGACTCATCTTGAGGCTCGCTTCCCGCTTAGATGCTTTCAGCGGTTATCGATTCCGAACTTAGCTACCGGGCAATGCGTCTGGCGACACAACCCGAACACCAGAGGTTCGTCCACTCCGGTCCTCTCGTACTAGGAGCAGCCCCTCTCAATCATCCAACGCCCACGGCAGATAGGGACCGAACTGTCTCACGACGTTCTAAACCCAGCTCGCGTACCACTTTAAATGGCGAACAGCCATACCCTTGGGACCGACTTCAGCCCCAGGATGTGATGAGCCGACATCGAGGTGCCAAACACCGCCGTCGATATGAACTCTTGGGCGGTATCAGCCTGTTATCCCCGGAGTACCTTTTATCCGTTGAGCGATGGCCCTTCCATACAGAACCACCGGATCACTATGACCTGCTTTCGCACCTGCTCGAACCGTCATTCTCGCAGTTAAGCGGGCTTATGCCATTGCACTAACCTCACGATGTCCGACCGTGATTAGCCCACCTTCGTGCTCCTCCGTTACTCTTTGGGAGGAGACCGCCCCAGTCAAACTACCCACCAGGCACTGTCCTCACCCCAGATGATGGGGCCAAGTTAGAACATCAACACTACAAGGGTGGTATTTCAAGGACGACTCCACGCAAACTGGCGTCTGCGTTTCAAAGTCTCCCACCTATCCTACACATGTAGGGTCAATGTTCAGTGCCAAGCTGTAGTAAAGGTTCACGGGGTCTTTCCGTCTAGCCGCGGGTACGCTGCATCTTCACAGCGATTTCAATTTCACTGAGGCTCGGGTGGAGACAGCGTGGCCATCATTACGCCATTCGTGCAGGTCGGAACTTACCCGACAAGGAATTTCGCTACCTTAGGACCGTTATAGTTACGGCCGCCGTTTACCGGGGCTTCGATCAAGAGCTTCGACTTACGTCTAACCCCATCAATTAACCTTCCGGCACCGGGCAGGCGTCACACCGTATACGTCATCTTTCGATTTTGCACAGTGCTGTGTTTTTAATAAACAGTTGCAGCCACCTGGTATCTGCGACTCTCGACAGCTCCATCCGCGAGGGACTTCACCGTTAAGAGCGTACCTTCTCCCGAAGTTACGGTACCATTTTGCCTAGTTCCTTCACCCGAGTTCTCTCAAGCGCCTTGGTATTCTCTACCCGACCACCTGTGTCGGTTTGGGGTACGATTTCTTACTATCTGAAGCTTAGAGGCTTTTCCCGGAAGCATGGCATCAATGACTTCGCTACCGTAGTAGCTCGACATCGTATCTCAGTGTTAATGATGAACCGGATTTGCCTAATTCATCCACCTACGTACTTGGACCTGGACAACCGTCGCCAGGCTCACCTAGCCTTCTCCGTCCCCCCATCGCAATAGTAAGAAGTACGGGAATATTAACCCGTTTCCCATCGACTACGCCTTTCGGCCTCGCCTTAGGGGTCGACTCACCCTGCCCCGATTAACGTTGGACAGGAACCCTTGGTCTTCCGGCGAGGGAGTTTTTCACTCCCTTTGTCGTTACTCATGTCAGCATTCGCACTTCTGATACCTCCAGCACACTTTACAATGCACCTTCGACGGCTTACAGAACGCTCCCCTACCCAATGTGCATAAGCACATTGCCGCAGCTTCGGTGTATAGCTTAGCCCCGTTAAATCTTCCGCGCAGGCCGACTCGACCAGTGAGCTATTACGCTTTCTTTAAATGATGGCTGCTTCTAAGCCAACATCCTGGCTGTCTGAGCCTTCCCACATCGTTTCCCACTTAGCTATAACTTTGGGACCTTAGCTGGCGGTCTGGGTTGTTTCCCTCTTCACGACGGACGTTAGCACCCGCCGTGTGTCTCCCGGATAGTACTTACTGGTATTCGGAGTTTGCAAAGGGTTGGTAAGTCGGGATGACCCCCTAGCCTTAACAGTGCTCTACCCCCAGTAGTATTCGTCCGAGGCGCTACCTAAATAGCTTTCGGGGAGAACCAGCTATCTCCGAGTTTGATTGGCCTTTCACCCCTAGCCACAAGTCATCCGCTAATTTTTCAACATTAGTCGGTTCGGTCCTCCAATTGATGTTACTCAATCTTCAACCTGCCCATGGCTAGATCACTCGGTTTCGGGTCTAATCCTAGCAACTATGACGCCCAGTTAAGACTCGGTTTCCCTACGGCTCCCCTAGATGGTTAACCTTGCTACTAAAATTAAGTCGCTGACCCATTATACAAAAGGTACGCAGTCACAGGACAAGCCTGCTCCTACTGCTTGTACGTACACGGTTTCAGGTTCTATTTCACTCCCCTCACAGGGGTACTTTTCGCCTTTCCCTCACGGTACTGGTTCACTATCGGTCAGTCAGGAGTATTTAGCCTTGGAGGATGGTCCCCCCATATTCAGACAGGATAACACGTGTCCCGTCCTACTCGATTTCACTGAAAATGCGCTGTTGGTTACGGGGCTATCACCCTTTATTGCCATGCTTTCCAGCATGTTCACCTAACGCAAGATTAGCTTAAGGGCTAATCCGGTTTCGCTCGCCGCTACTGCCGGAATCTCGGTTGATTTCTCTTCCTCGGGGTACTTAGATGTTTCAGTTCCCCCGGTTCGCCTCACAATGCTATGAATTCACATTGAGATAACTGCTTATGCAGCTGGGTTTCCCCATTCGGAAATCGTAGACTCAAGTGGCTCTTACTGCCTCATCTACGCTTATCGCAAGTTAGTACGTCCTTCATCGCCTCTGACTGCCCAGGCATCCACCGTGTACGCTTAGTCACTTAACCATACAACCCCAAGAGGTTTCGTATGGCTCAACAACCAAGGTTTTTATGTTTTCGCCGGACTCTTACACAAGACACTTGAATGTGTTTGTTTTGAGAACTCGTTTTTATCTTTCGATAAAAACTTAAAATAAATCAATCATTCGATTGAATTTACTAGTCAGCTTTCCAGATTGTTAAAGAGCATAACGCAAAAGCGTTAATCAATAACTTATGTTATTCATTAGCACTTTTGCTATTTCTAAAACCATTTCACCAAGCAATCTGTGTGGACACTACGCAAAGCGCAGTCTTTTTTTGTAAGGAGGTGATCCAGCCCCAGGTTCCCCTAGGGCTACCTTGTTACGACTTCACCCCAGTCATGAACCACACCGTGGTAAACGCCCTCCCGAAGGTTAAGCTATCTACTTCTGGTGCAGCCCACTCCCATGGTGTGACGGGCGGTGTGTACAAGGCCCGGGAACGTATTCACCGTGGCATTCTGATCCACGATTACTAGCGATTCCGACTTCACGGAGTCGAGTTGCAGACTCCGATCCGGACTACGACATACTTTCTGGGATTCGCTCCACCTCGCGGTCTTGCTGCCCTCTGTATATGCCATTGTAGCACGTGTGTAGCCCTACTCGTAAGGGCCATGATGACTTGACGTCGTCCCCACCTTCCTCCGGTTTATCACCGGCAGTCTCCCTGGAGTTCCCACCCGAAGTGCTGGCAAACAAGGATAAGGGTTGCGCTCGTTGCGGGACTTAACCCAACATTTCACAACACGAGCTGACGACAGCCATGCAGCACCTGTCTCAGAGTTCCCGAAGGCACACTCGAATCTCTTCAAGCTTCTCTGGATGTCAAGAGTAGGTAAGGTTCTTCGCGTTGCATCGAATTAAACCACATGCTCCACCGCTTGTGCGGGCCCCCGTCAATTCATTTGAGTTTTAATCTTGCGACCGTACTCCCCAGGCGGTCTACTTAACGCGTTAGCTCCGAAAGCCACGGCTCAAGGCCACAACCTCCAAGTAGACATCGTTTACGGCGTGGACTACCAGGGTATCTAATCCTGTTTGCTCCCCACGCTTTCGCATCTGAGCGTCAGTCTTTGTCCAGGGGGCCGCCTTCGCCACTGGTATTCCTTCAGATCTCTACGCATTTCACCGCTACACCTGAAATTCTACCCCCCTCTACAAGACTCTAGCCTGCCAGTTTCAAATGCAATTCCGAGGTTAAGCCCCGGGCTTTCACATCTAACTTAACAGGCCGCCTGCATGCGCTTTACGCCCAGTAATTCCGATTAACGCTCGCACCCTCCGTATTACCGCGGCTGCTGGCACGGAGTTAGCCGGTGCTTCTTCTGTAGGTAACGTCAAATAATGCAGGTGTTAACTACACTACCTTCCTCCCTACTGAAAGTGCTTTACAACCCGAAGGCCTTCTTCACACACGCGGCATGGCTGCATCAGGGTTTCCCCCATTGTGCAATATTCCCCACTGCTGCCTCCCGTAGGAGTCTGGACCGTGTCTCAGTTCCAGTGTGGCTGATCATCCTCTCAGACCAGCTAGGGATCGTAGCCTTGGTGAGCCATTACCTCACCAACAAGCTAATCCCACCTGGGCTAATCCTGACGCGAGAGGCCCGAAGGTCCCCCTCTTTGCTCCGAAGAGATTATGCGGTATTAGCTATCGTTTCCAATAGTTATCCCCCACATCAGGGCATATTCCCAGGCATTACTCACCCGTCCGCCGCTCGCCGCCCTTAACGTTCCCCGAAGGTTCAGTTAAGTCGCTGCCGCTCGACTTGCATGTGTTAGGCCTGCCGCCAGCGTTCAATCTGAGCCATGATCAAACTCTTCAATTAAAGTTTTGTTGTATCTAACGATACGGCTCAATGAATACTGTTAATTCATCATAAATGATGAATGAATTGACTGTGCTGATACTTACGTATCACTTGGTCACTCAGTTTCATTGATTAAATCTTTTAGACTAAATCATTTCACGAGTGCCCACACAGATTGCATGGTCAAATTGTTAAAGAACAATACTGACTTTCGGTAACCGCCTGCGCCGTTGTCCGTGTCAGTGAGGTCGCATTATAGGGAGAAAGTTTTATCTGACAAGCCTTTTCTTAGAAAAAAACACTAAAAATAATTCAATAGATTAAATAAACAACCAAAACCAAAGAAAAGATCAAAATAACCTCACATCATTAGTCTTTATTATAAGAGAGACAGACTCACCCACAGAGTTTTTTATAAGTTCTGAACACCTTATCTATTAACTCTGCTCAATTATACAAAACAGAAAACACACATAAGGTCGATACAAATAGATATTCTTAAAATTGAAATGATATAAAAAGCAATGGGTGGTGAGAGTATAAGCTACATCCCCTATTTAGTTTCATTGCATATGATCACATTAGTTATGAGAGATGAGGCTAGGGGTGATAGTAGTGAACTTAAATTTCTTCTTTATGTTAACCCCAATTTCGGTAGCTATATAAAAGAAGTAATGTGTGCAAATGAAATAAAGATGGATATAGATTGGGGACTTAAACCCGCTTTCCATTGATTGATGACAAGGCGAAAAGCGAACTTAAGAATTTTTGGGATGTTAGAAACAACAAAGCCCCGACATGTGTCGAGGCTCTGTCTTAGAAACTGGTGCCCGGGGCCGGACTTGAACCGGCACAGTTATTCACCGGCGGATTTTGAATCCGCTGCGTCTACCAATTTCGCCACCCGGGCTGATGTGGTTCATTATACGCAGAAGTGATGTTGGCGCAAGAAGAAAAAACAAATTTTCTTTTAAAGATCACCTGTTTGCTGATTATTCAATCAAGATGAAACAAAAAGACAAACTTCGATGCAATAACTAGCAGTAAAAAAGTCTGGGGGTCTATGAAATACCCTATTTTGCTGTGCACCAACCTTATCACACTTTCCTACTATGGATTTCTTCTACTCCTATCACACTCAGTACTATTACCCATTCATCCCATAGATCATCCTTGCTATATTCGGCACGCAAATTAACGCAATAGACAGAGAGCGCCATGAAGAAAAAACACCACACCGCAGCATCGAATATAACTTCAACTCAGTATCCAAGCTTATTTCGTCGTTTAGGCGCGTGGCTTTATGACACGTTAATTGTTGCCGCTCTTCTTATGCTTGCTGGCGGTATCGCTATGGCTGTTGTCGCCCTTTTATTACACCTTAATATATTGGATATGGGAACATACCCTGATGTAAGTAGTTACTTAGGCACTCATCCAACAGCTGGCGCTCTTTATACAAGTTATTTAGCCATTGTCATTATTGGCTTCTATGGCTATTTTTGGGTACGTGGTGGGCAAACACTCGGAATGAAAGCGTGGAAGTTGAAGTTACAAAATAAAGATGGTTCCAATATTCGTGTTGCGCAGGCTTGTATTCGTATGGGCACCTCTGCATTCGGCCTTGGTAATTTACTAGCACCATTTAGTAAAGAGAAACAGTCATTTCAGGATCTCATGGCTGAATGTGAAATGATCGTCACTCACTAATTTTGCTAATCTAACTTATTTAGGCAAATAAAAAGGAGCCAACCATTGGGCTCCTTTTTTGTTTATCTCTTATAGTTTACGTTTTAGCAGATAAATCGTAATAGCTAAAAACACCATACTTGGTGCCAACGCCCCTATTACCGGTGGTAATCGATATACCTGACTCATTGGTCCAAAGACTTCGTTTGAAATATAAAACGCAAAACCAAAGATAACGCCCGATAGTACCCTCGCACCCATGGTTACACTTCGTAGTGGACCAAAAACAAATGATAGAGCCAATAGCATCATTACCGCGATAGATACAGGTTGTAACGCTTTACGCCAAAACGCTAACTCATAACGTGATGCATCTTGCTTAGACTCTTTTAAATACTGAACGTAATTGTATACCCCAGATAAAGAAAGCTCTTCTGGTTTTACTGTCACGATCGCTAACTTATCGGGTGTAAGCGTAGTCTGCCAATCCAGTGTTGGATATTTAGTTTCTTTGATCTCAATGGGAGCAAAATCTGTCACGGTAACATCTTTTAGTGACCAGCCTTTTTCAGCGTTATATTGCGCTTTTTCAGCAAAGACACTTTGAGTTAACTTGTCTTTACCGTTAAATTCCCAAATATTGATCCCATCCAATTCTTTCTGCTCATGAACTCGGGCGATATAAATAAAATCGTTACCATCTTTTGCCCACACGCCACTTTGAACCGATAACATGTTGCCGCCAGAGGTCCAGAATGTACGCAAATCACGAGCCGCTTTTTGTGCTTGAGGCGCACCCCATTGGCCTAATAACATCACCATCAGCATTAATGGCACTGCCGTTTTCAATGTTGATAAGCCAATATCTAATTTAGAGAAGCCCGCCGCTTGCATAACAACAAGTTCAGAGCTTGATGCCAGCATACCTAAGCCAATCAGAGCACCAAGTAATACTGCCATTGGAAAGAACATTTCGATATCACGCGGAACACTTAACAGAACGAAGATAAGCGCATTCCATAAATCATAAGTCCCTTGTCCAACTTTTCGTAACTGCTCAACGTATTTAATGATGGCAGAAAGTCCAACCAAGGTAGACAGAGTTAATGCTGTGGTTCCGATAATAGTTCGACCAATGTACCAGTCTAAAATCTTAAACATTAACCACGTCTCCGTACTTTATCTCTTAATTTACGCACAGGAAGCGTATCCCAACAGTTAAGCGCTACGCCAACAAACAATATCACTAAGTTAATCGACCATAACCCGATCATTGGAGGTAATGTGCCATCTTCTAAAGCCGATTTACCTGCGCTAATAGCAAGGAAATAGGCTAAATAAATCAATACTGCTGGAATCAATTTCGCAAACCGACCTTGACGAGGATTCACTGCAGAAAGTGGAACCACGACCATAGTTAGTAAAGGTATACAAAGAATCAGAGACATACGCCATTGAAACTCAGCTTGAGCTTCAGGCTCTGCACGCTGCATCAGCTCAAGTGTTGGCATTGCATCCCAATCGCGACGCTCTTCTTTTACTTTTCGCTGGCCAATAACGGCTTGATAGCCTTCAAAGTCAGTAATGGAGTAATCAAGACGCGTAGGTATCCCTTCATAGCGAGTACCATCTTTAAGATCCAAAATTTGACGACCATCTTTGTGTTCGCTGACATAACCATGATCGGCCACCAGCACACTTGGGCGAATACTATCTTTACCCTTTAGCTGAGCAACGAATACATGCTTAAGTGTTTTACCTTTATCGGTAATATCATTCACAAAGACAACACCTTGACCATTCGGTGCCGCTTGGAATTGACCTTTAACCAACAGATCTAAGCCGGAATCTGCTTTCACCGACTCCATCACTTGCGCTTCTTTTTCTGCCGCCCAAGGCGATAACCAAAGAGCGTTAAAAGTTGCTAAGGCTCCGGTAATTAAGGCTAAACTCAGTGCCGCTCGTAATAGAAATTTATTTCCCATACCTGTGGCATTCATTACCGTAATCTCACTTTCCGCATATAAACGACCAAAAGTGAGCAAAATTCCGATATACAGACTTAATGGCAACATTAGTAGTGCCATAGACGGCATATAAAGCCCCATTAGTGTTGTAATCAAATCACTGGGGATTGAGCCATCGGTCGCATCGGCTAGGATGCGAATAAATTTCTGACTGATGAAGACAAGAAAAAGGACGAAAAGAACCGCAAATTGGCTTTTTAATGTCTCACGTGTCAAATACCTAACAATAATCACGCTTTATATACCCATAGAAAACTTGTTTTTTTGCCAGAATCACTATAGTTTTTCGGTTAATCAGTTATTTTTTAATCTTTCGGCTAAATAGAAGCCTGCACTTTAATCCTATACCGAATCACCGGTTCAGCAAGTAAGTGCGGTATTATCCATCATTTAGCTTTAATTGTCTTTATAGGATGTTAGGAGTACGCATGGAGTTCAGTGTTAAAAGTGGTAGCCCCGAGAAACAGCGCAGTGCCTGTATCGTAGTCGGTGTCTTTGAACCACGCCGCCTATCTCCAATCGCAGAACAACTTGATAAAATCAGTGATGGTTATATCAGTTCACTATTGCGCCGTGGAGATCTGGAAGGCAAACCAGGCCAGATGCTACTACTTCACCATGTACCAAATATTTTATCAGAGCGCGTGCTTTTAGTTGGTTGTGGTAAAGAACGTGAGCTTGATGAACGCCAATACAAACAAATCATCAAGAAAACCATCAGCACCCTTAACGAAACTGGCTCAATGGAAGCGGTATGCTTTTTAACTGAGCTACACGTTAAAGGTCGTGATACATACTGGAAAGTTCGTCAAGCAGTCGAAACCACGAAAGACAGCCTGTACACATTCAACCAATTTAAAAGCAATAAACCAGAAACACGTCGCCCTCTTCGCAAGTTAGTCTTTAACGTACCAACTCGCCGCGAACTGTCTCTAGGTGAACGCGCTATCAACCATGGTCTTTCTATTTCATCAGGCGTAAAAGCCGCGAAAGACCTTGGCAATATGCCACCTAATGTTGCTAATCCTGCTTATCTTGCCTCTCAAGCTCGCCGTTTAGCTGATGATTTTGACACCGTAACAGCAAAAATTATCGGTGAGCAAGAGATGCAAACCCTCGGTATGACTTCTTATCTTGCTGTTGGCCAAGGGTCGAAAAACGAAGCTATGATGTCAATCATCGAGTACAAAGGCAACCCTGATCCAGAAGCAAAACCAATTGTTTTAGTAGGTAAAGGTCTCACTTTTGACTCAGGTGGTATCTCAATCAAGCCAAGTGCACAAATGGATGAGATGAAGTACGACATGTGTGGTGCGGCAACTGTCTTTGGTGCCATGAAAGCCCTTGCTAAGCTTAACCTACCAATTAATGTTGTTGGTGTCCTTGCTGGTTGTGAAAATATGCCAGGTGGTGGTGCATACCGTCCAGGTGATATCTTAACAACGATGTCAGGTCAGACCGTTGAAGTACTCAATACCGATGCTGAAGGTCGCTTAGTACTTTGTGATGCCTTAACTTATGTTGAGCGTTTTGAGCCAGAGTGCGTCGTTGACGTTGCGACCCTAACAGGCGCTTGCGTGGTGGCTCTTGGTCATCATATCAGTGGTCTAATGGGTAACCATAATCCTCTGGCTCACGAGTTGATTAATGCCTCAGAGCAAGCTGGCGATCGCGCATGGCGTCTACCGCTAGCAGAAGAATATCAAGAGCAAATCGCAAGCCCATTTGCTGATATGGCAAATATTGGCTCACCTGGCGCTGGTACTATTACCGCAGGTTGCTTCCTATCTCGCTTTACTAAGAAATACAACTGGG
Organism: Photobacterium damselae subsp. damselae; assembly: GCF_038086725.1. Taxonomy (NCBI): domain Bacteria; kingdom Pseudomonadati; phylum Pseudomonadota; class Gammaproteobacteria; order Vibrionales; family Vibrionaceae; genus Photobacterium; species Photobacterium damselae. Next base: position 512,971 of record NZ_CP146970.1, on the reverse strand, counting down.
CTCACCTAGATATTGCCGGTACAGCATGGCAAGGCGGAGCAAATAAAGGGGCTACAGGTCGTCCTGTACCTTTACTTGTTCAATTCCTTCTAAACCGTGCAGGCCAAGAGTTGGTTGAATAATCAATATCAAAACTACACCTTAGCAAATCGATAAGATTGTAGTGCATCACCAAAGGGGCCTTGTGGTCCCTTTGTTTTAAGTACAATTGTTTGAGAGCAATGTTATGACTCATGCTACATTTTATATTATTGATGAACAGAATCAGGCTGAAGACTCTTTATTTCAGCTTCATTTTGCTTGTCAGCAAGCAGTGATGAGTTATCGCCAAGGTTATCGAGTTTATCTATTAGCTGAAGATAAAAGTCAGGCTGAACAAATAGATGAATATTTGTGGCAACAAGAGCCTGATAATTTTGTTCCTCATAATCTATTAGGAGAAGGCCCTCGAGGAGGAGCTCCAGTAGAGATAGGTTGGGGACAATTACGGCATAGTGGTCGACGAAATGTGCTAATAAATTTGGCAAAAAATGCACCAAATTTTGCCGTAACCTTTGTACAAGTGGTAGACTTTGTCCCTTGCGATGAAAAACTTAAGCAATTGGCACGTGAACGCTACAAGATTTATCGCCTTGCTGGCATTCAGTTAACAACAGCCAATGCTGTTGATACGCCCTAAATTCCACATAGATCCTTCTAAGAGCGCTATGGAAAAGACATATAATCCACAATCAATCGAACAAGCGCTGTATCAGCGCTGGGAAGAGGCTGGTTATTTCAAGCCTCATGGTGACACATCTAAAGATGCTTACAGCATTATGATCCCGCCACCAAACGTCACAGGTAGCCTACACATGGGTCACGCGTTCCAAGATACTATCATGGACACCTTGATCCGTTGCGAGCGTATGAAAGGCAAAAACACCCTATGGCAAGTCGGTACCGACCACGCAGGTATCGCGACCCAAATGGTTGTGGAGCGTAAGATTGCAGCTGAAGAAGGCAAAACAAAGCATGACTACGGCCGTGACGCTTTCATTGATAAAATCTGGGAATGGAAAGGCGAATCTGGTGGCACGATCACTAAACAGCTTCGTCGCCTAGGTGCATCAGTTGACTGGGACCGCGAACGTTTCACTATGGACGCAGGTCTGTCTAACGCAGTACAAGAAGTGTTTGTTCGTCTATACGAAGAAGACTTAATTTACCGCGGTAAGCGTCTAGTAAACTGGGATCCAAAACTACACACTGCGATCTCAGACCTAGAAGTTGAAAACAAAGATACAAAAGGCCATATGTGGCACTTCCGCTATCCTCTTGCTGATGGCGTGAAAACAGCAGATGGCAAAGACTATATTGTTGTTGCAACGACTCGTCCAGAAACCATGCTGGGTGATACAGGTGTTGCCGTTAACCCAGAAGATCCTCGTTACAAAGATCTGATCGGTAAAGACATCATTCTACCTATCGTAGGCCGTCGTATTCCAATTGTTGGTGATGAACACGCAGACATGGAAAAAGGCACTGGTTGTGTGAAAATCACACCTGCTCACGACTTTAACGACTACGAAGTAGGTAAACGTCATAGCTTGCCTATGATCAATATCCTAACGTTCAATGCTGATATTCGTGATGCCGCTGAAGTGTTCAACACTAATGGTGAACCAAGCGACGCATACAGCACTGAACTGCCAGCGAAATACCATGGCATGGAGCGTTTTGCAGCTCGTAAAGCTATCGTGGCAGAATTTGATGAACTAGGCCTACTAGAAGAGATCAAAGATCACGACCTACAAGTACCATATGGCGACCGTGGTGGCGTGGTTATCGAACCAATGCTAACTGACCAATGGTATGTACGTGCAGCACCGCTAGCAAAACCTGCTGTAGAAGCGGTAGAAAATGGCGATATCAAGTTTGTACCTAAGCAGTACGAAAACATGTACTTCTCTTGGATGCGTGACATTCAAGACTGGTGTATCTCTCGCCAGCTATGGTGGGGCCACCGTATCCCTGCATGGTACGACAACGACGGCAATGTATACGTAGGTCGTACAGAAGAAGAAGTTCGCGAGAATAACAATCTTGCACCTGTGGTTGTACTTCGCCAAGACGACGATGTACTTGATACTTGGTTCTCTTCTGCGTTATGGACTTTCGGTACTCAAGGCTGGCCAGAAAATACCATTGATCTTAAGACCTTCCACCCATCAGATGTGTTGGTAACAGGTTTTGATATCATCTTCTTCTGGGTTGCTCGTATGATCATGATGACCATGCACTTCTGTAAAGATGAAGACGGTAAAGCACAAGTTCCATTTAAAACGGTTTACGTTACGGGTCTTATCCGTGATGAAAACGGCGATAAAATGTCTAAGTCTAAGGGTAACGTACTTGACCCTATCGACATGATCGACGGTATTGATCTTGAATCTCTTGTTGCTAAGCGTACTGGTAACATGATGCAGCCACAGCTTGCGGCGAAGATCGAGAAAAACACTCGTAAGACATTTGAAAATGGTATCGAACCATACGGTACTGATGCATTACGCTTCACTCTAGCGGCAATGGCTTCAACTGGTCGTGATATCAACTGGGATATGAAGCGTCTTGAGGGTTACCGTAACTTCTGTAACAAACTATGGAACGCAAGTCGTTACGTATTGATGAACACAGAAGAGCAGGATTGTGGTTTTGCTGCAGGTAGCGAGCTTGAATACTCTCTTGCAGACAAGTGGATCGAATCTCAGTTTGAACTAGCTGCGAAAGAGTTTAATGCTCATATCGACAACTTCCGTCTAGATATGGCAGCAAACACGCTATACGAATTCATCTGGAACCAATTCTGTGACTGGTACCTAGAGCTAACTAAACCAGTTCTATGGAAAGGCTCTGAAGCGCAACAACGTGCTACTCGCCGTACCTTAATCACTGTACTTGAGAAGACTCTTCGTCTTGCACACCCAGTACTACCTTACATCACTGAAACTATCTGGCAGAGTGTGAAGCCACTAGTAGACGGTGTTGAAGGCGATACTATCATGCTACAAGCATTGCCTCAGTACGATGAAAATAATTTCGATGCTAAAGCTCTAGCTGATATCGAATGGGTGAAAGGCTTTATCACAAGTATCCGTAACCTACGTGCGGAATACGATATTGCGCCAAGCAAACCATTAGATGTAATGCTAAAAGCAACTGATGCTCAAGACGCAGCACGCCTTGAAGCAAACCGTACCGTTCTAATGTCTCTTGCAAAACTTGAGTCACTAAACGTACTAGAAGCAGGTGCAGAAACTCCAGCATGTGCGACAGCTCTTGTGGGTAAATCAGAGCTAATGATCCCAATGGCAGGTCTTATCGATAAAGATGCAGAACTTGCTCGTCTAGCAAAAGAAATTGCGAAGACTGAAGGTGAAATCAAGCGTATCGAAGGTAAGCTAGGTAACGAAGGTTTCGTTGCTAAAGCTCCAGAAGCGGTTATCGCTAAAGAGCGTGAGAAGCTAACGGGTTACCAAGAAGCACTAGCAAAACTTGCTGAACAAAAAGAAACTATCGCAGCGCTATAATCGGCCCGATGATTTCTAAAACAAAAACCGATGGCTTAGGCTGTCGGTTTTTTTATATCTTAATAAACCTATAACTCGATCAAGACCTTTCTCTTTCCATCTTATTTCATAGCTAACACCTATCAATAGAATTAAAAAAATCAAATATCTTTATTTCTTAATATTGGCCATACTTCAATCATCAAGAGAGAGGGATAAATAATGAAAAAGACAATCAGCTTTGCAGCAATACATTTTACTGTCGCATTTAGCGTCGCTTATATCTTAACGGGAGATATTATTTTAGGTAGTTTGATTGCCATGATTGAGCCCATGGTCAATACCGTTGCTTTCTACTTCCATGAAAAAGTGTGGCAACTAAAACATCTGAAACAGTCGGCCTTTAGTGCTCCAAGTAAAAAAACAGTTAGCTTTGCGATTGTTCACTTCAGCGTCGCCTTTGGTGTGGCTTATCTTTTAACTGGAGACGTTTTAATTGGTAGTGTGATGGCGATGATAGAACCTGCCATTAATACTGTCGCTTACTACTTCCATGAAAAAGTATGGCAAAAGAAAGAACATAATCACACTTTACTCGATGCCATGGTGTGTCAGCACTCATAACGATACAACAACAATAACGTGAAAAATGGGATAGTGGTTCATCTTCCTTACTCCTGCTCCTGATGAATCATTTATCCCGCCCTATAACGAGGAGGCAGCCTTCCCCTCTCTCAATCCTAGGCTGTCTCTTCTTTTCTAAACTTGAAATACAATAAAGCCCCAACGAACTTGCACTCGTTGGGGCTTTGTTTTATCTAGCAAATCTTTTAGCTACTTAATAACTATTGCGTAGGTGATATACCGTTAGTCCTGCGGTCAATTCTTCTAATGTTGCAGGGCCTGTGTATTTAATCTGGCGTTGGTGCTCAGGCACTAAGGTAAAACTGGAATCAGAGAAATGCCCGGCCCCTTGGTATTCTAAATGAACAAAAAAGGCTGGTTTACTGCTTGTTATCATGACATACAGTTGGTTATCAATTTCGGCGACCTCATAACGCAGATCAGGATCGGCAAGTTCACAATGTTTCAACCGTTTAGGGAACCAAGTATTTTCAATAATATTAGCCCCCTGACGCAAGTGAACATGGAAGAATCCCTCTTCTTCTCGCCCTGCTAGATCTTCTGTTAACCACTCCCAAACCGATAAGCACTTGCCCGGTTCCAAATATTGGTTAATTGGATCTCTAAACAGGATTTCACCCTCCCAACTTTGCCAAACGACCTCACCTTTTAGTACCTCTCCACGACGACTATCGTTAAGTAGATACAGTTTTACACCGTCATTATCGGCCATAAAGGTTGCCGTTAATGGGGCAAAAAATCGTTTTGCATGGTAGTGCAATGGCTTCCAACGTCCATTATATTCAACCGAAGAACATGAACTTTGCGGCGAAAAATCGTTAAGTTGCCACAATAGCATACCTGTATTTTTCTCTTGTAAACGCCACGCTTCTACTGCTGTTTTGGTGACTATTGCTTGTTGTACTTGAGATAAATACAACATATTGGCAAAACCATCTGGAAAACGGTAATTACGGGTGAACATATCTACGATGGTGGCATTACCTTTACCATTACGTTGATGCTGCTCCATACTTGGTGACGAGATATTCCAATGCTTTTCTGGTGCGATAGTTCGAACTGTTGGCAGAGATGGCCAAGATTGGAAACCAAACTCACTACAGAAGTTCGGGATATGCTTGCGGCTATGAACATAATCCAAACCTTGATGCCAGATATCCCAGTAATGGCAATCGCCAGAATCAAGATCTTGCCATGGTCTACAGTGTTCACTGTCATCATAATAAGAAGCAGAGACCCAAAATAGGCGCTTAGGATCTTCTTGTTCTAATACCTGACGAATATTACGCATTAAACGATCATAATTTGACAGATATTTATCTCGTTCTTGTCGGTTTGGTAATTGCTGATAAATACCGTCAACAATAGGGTTATCACCGCCCCATAGTGCAATACATGAATGATTTTTAAGCCGACGAGCTTGCCATAATAACTCTTCTTTTACTTCCGTCATTACATCTGGTGTTGGCAGCATAAAAGCATCACTAAACATAACGTCTTGCCAAACTAACAGACCTAAAGCATCACACTGACGGTAGAAAATCTCTTTCTCATAACGACCACCACCCCAAACGCGAACCATATTCATATTCGCTTCTGCAGCATCGGCCAGCAATTTTTGGTAGCGCTCAGCGGTCATACGCCCAGGTAAAGCATCAAGCGGTAACCAGTTTGTACCTCGTACTTTAATGAGCTCATCATTCACTTTAACGCTGAAATTATGGCCTTGCTCATTAGGTTCAGTCACGACTTCTAGCTTACGTAAACCAATTTTTTGTTCAATCAGTTGGCCATCTACTTCAACACGGAGATCATATAAACGAGGTTGCCCATAACCTGCTGGCCACCACAAACGAGGGTTATCAATACGAAATAGAACGCTCGCTTGTTCAGCATCACGGTCTAGAGTTAAATGGAAGGTTTGATCATCAAAGGTTACTTCTGCAATCGCTAAACCACGGCTTGTTACGGCTTCATAATGTAAGGTGACGGCTAACTCACAACCGCTCTCTTGCCAATTCTGTTTAGTGCTAATGTGACTCACTCGAATCTGCTGTAGTGGTTGCAGTTCAATGTCATCAAAGACACCGATAACAGGAATATTCACCCCCCAAAATGAACTTGATAAACAAGAGCTTTGACGTAATGCATTTAAATCTATCTGTGCAGTACCCTGCTCATTAATTGGCATATTGAAGGCCAATTTATCGAGTGCAACTTGAGTGGGGTCTTGGTGGCGTAACACCATTTCAATGTGGTTTAATCCAACCTTTAAGCACGGCAGAATTTCAACCTTATGGCGGATAAACATATTATTGAAATCCGCTACGGTATGGCCGTTAACTCGAATTTCAACAATAGACTCAAGATCGTGAAGAACCAGATCCATCGCTTGGCATGTTAACTGCTCTTCCGTTAACTGAAATGAACGACTGACTAACCAATCACATTCACGAATCCACTGAACTTTATCTTCATTAGTTGCCCAATGAGGATCTGGGATCTCTCCCGCTTCAAGTAATGCAGAATGCACATCACCCGGTAATTCAACTGTAATATCTTGAATTGCAGCACGCTGCACGCAAGTCAGAATCCACTGACCATTGAGAGAGATTGTCATCACTCACTCCAAACAGAAAATAGTATTCAGTATTTCTACTTCATAATCATCAATAGGAAATAGATGAATATACGTCAAACAACTTAGAAAAAGCGCGCTATTACACGCTATGACTTTCTTTAAACTAAATCAGAGGCAGCGCCCTAAACCCTGTATGTGAAGTTGCTTGAGCATATTGATATGCCACTTTACTAAGTTGGCACGAATCTGCCGTGATCTTTGGCGATATTTAACCAACCAAAGCTCCAGTCGATAAAAAAAGCCAGCATTATGCTGGCTTCTCGGATCGAGCTAGTACGAATTAATCTTCGTCATCATACTCTTCTTCGTCGTCGTCTTCATCCGACTCAAAGTATGTGCCCCAACCGTCATAATCAATGTTGTGTTTTTCAGCTAACTGAATCAGTTTTTCAGCTTGCTCATCAATCAGTTCTGCCTTTAGAGCCGACTCCATTACGGCATCAAAGCATACTACTTTGCCACCGCCATCTTCAGGGTCTAATTCAAGCTCTTCTGCTTCCATCACTTCATAACCTAACTTAAATGCTTCTACCGCTGCTGCTTCTAAAGCTTCAAACGTATCTGCAGAGAAGTGATGCTCAATAGTGTATAGCGCATCAGGCTCACTACCATCTTCTAATAGTGCTTCAATAATTTCGCGGGTTTCTAATTTTTGCTCTTCAATCAGTTCAGCATAAGTCATGGGGCTAACTCCACCAATGGAATAAATCTGGCGGCAAATATCGCATGGATTGCACACAATTACCACTGTTGGATGCAGTTCGAAATTTATTTTGATGCATGTCAAACAACCAATAAGTTTTTCTACTCATCAGTAGCCAAACAAAAAGTGCATAAAATTCCAGCGTATGCATTTGACCTTAGTGAGAATACGACAATTCTCTATCTATTTTCGCATAACTAGCAACCACTCTAACTAGGTTTGCTATGGTTCTACTGAGGTTTCTACTCTTAATATATTTTTATGCTGCATAGTTTGGCTCTCAATTATTTTTATTCAATTAGCATATTCACCCAATTTTTTTAACCAAATACCCTTATAGAAATATCAATATCGTTTTAAAGCCAAATTTTATCCCTAAAAAGTGTGAACACTGCGGTAGTTAATGTCTCCCAATTCAATCTAAAATCAGGGCGAAACATTTAAAAAATAAAGATAAAGCACTGACTTATATCATTACAAATTATAGAGAGATACGAACATGATCTTACATCATCCTCACCAACGAGTAGGCGGCATCCCAATACATCGTCGATTGTTATGCTAACTCAGCAATAACCTACCTCATTTCAAAAATAATTTGTTAAGCCTCTGGTTTAACTGATATATCTGCCGATAACAATCAATTGGCATGCTGGATTATGCCTTGCATTCTGGATTTGCATGGCACAAGGAGATGAATATGACCACCGAAACCGCACCTAAGGATAAAAAGGAAGAAAAAGGCGGCTTTTTTGCTAACTTTAAATTCCCATCCGCCTACACCATTTTATTTGCTTTAATTGCTGTTGTAGCCCTACTCACTTGGATCGTACCTGCTGGTCAGTACAACCGCGTAATGAACGAAGAGTTAGGTAAAGAAGTGCCAGTTACAGGTACATACCATGCTGTAGAGAGTAACCCTCAAGGCGTTGTTGATGTACTGCTTGCACCAATTGACGGCTTTTATGACCACGATAGCTACGAAGCGGCTGCCATTGACGTTTCACTGTTTATCTTAATCATTGGTGGCTTCTTAGGACTTGTAACTAAAACAGGTGCTATCGATGCTGGTATCGAACGTGTTACTGCAAGGTTACAAGGTAAAGAGGAATTGATGATTCCAATTCTAATGGCCTTGTTTGCAGCAGGCGGTACCATTTACGGTATGGCTGAAGAATCACTTCCATTTTATACCTTACTCGTACCTGTGATGATGGCTGCTCGTTTTGACCCTGTTGTGGCAGCAGCAACGGTTCTACTTGGTGCAGGTATTGGTACTCTCGGTTCAACCATCAACCCATTTGCTACTGTAATTGCGGCTAACGCTGCTGGTATTCCATTTACTGATGGTATTGCACTTCGCGTTGCTATTTTAGTGATTGGCTGGGTGATCTGTGTGGGCTATGTAATGCGATACGCTAAGATGGTTCGTAGCGATCACACAAAATCTATCGTATTTGATAAGTATGAAGAGAACAAAGCTCACTTCCTTGGCAACCAAACTGGTGAACTATTAGAGTTTACTACTACACGTAAAATCATTTTAACTATCTTTGCTCTGTCTTTTGGCATCATGATCTACGGCGTGTCAGTTCTAGGTTGGTGGATGGCTCAAATTTCAGCTATGTTCCTAGGATCTGCAATCCTTATTGGTTTGATTGCACGAATGAGTGAAGAAGATTTTACAACCAGCTTTATTGATGGTGCCCGTGATCTATTAGGGGTTGCACTGATTATCGGTATTGCCCGTGGTATCGTTGTGATCATGGACCGCGGTATGATTACAGATACCATTTTGAACTCGGCTGAACATATTGTTTCAGGTCTATCTTCAATTGTATTTATCAACGTTATGTACTGGTTAGAAGTCCTACTATCTTTCTTAGTACCATCATCATCTGGTTTAGCAGTATTAACCATGCCAATTATGGCTCCTCTTGCCGACTTTGCCGGTGTAAGTCGTGACCTGGTCGTAACTGCTTATCAGTCAGCTTCAGGTATCGTTAATATGATGACCCCAACTTCTGCTGTTGTTATGGGTGGTCTAGCGATTGCTCGTGTACCTTACGTTCGTTGGGTTAAGTGGGTGATGCCTCTATTGGGTATCTTGACTGTTCTTATTATGGTTATGCTAAGTATTGGCGCTATGATGTCTTAATCTGCCAAACGCACTATCACTAAGCCGCTGCCTGTCAGCGGCTTTTTTTGGCTTCTGCTTCTGCTTCTGCTTCTGCTTCTGCTTCTGCTTCTGCTTCTGCTTCTGCTTCTGCTTCTGCTTCTGCTTCTGCTTCTGCTTCTGCTTCTGCTTCTGCTTCTGCTTCTGCTTCTGCTTCTGCTTCTGCTTCTGCTTCTTAGATTATCTATTTATATCTCATAACCTAAAGAAATATTGATATTTATATTACCAAGTGAATATAAATATATTTCTTATCAGATATCACTTATGAAAATAATTATTTCTAGCACGATAAATCCACTAAAAATTTAAAATAAAAAGATGAAAATCAATTTGTATTAAAACTACAAAAAACAAAAAAGATAATTTAATTAAAAAAATAATAAGAAATATTCCGCGAATTCTTATCTAAATCCATATAGTCACCCATAAAAACTGCATAACTTTATTTTTTCATCATATATGCCACAAATTGCACCTTGAATAATATTCCCACCACTCAAACTAAGTCATTAAAAATCAACAAGTTAAAAACCAAAAACTCATTATAAACCCAATAAAAACACATAAAATCCCAGCGATGAAATTGAATAACGAAATACTGAAATTGTTAAATAATGCAATAACTTAGGATATTAAATAGGGGTTTAAATTGTGACAAAGATCCAAGACTAATATTCTCGAATAAGTAAAATCAATTACAGAAAGACGAGATTACAAATCTTAATTAAGCAACACTATTAAATATATAATTAAATAAGCTGGCATGATGCTGGCAAATAAATATAGAGAGATACGATCATGAGTAAGTTCTATGTAGGTTCTGAAATCGGTCAATTACGCCGAGTTCTTGTTCATCGTCCAGAGCGCGCTCTTAGCCTTTTAACACCATCAAACTGTCACGAATTATTGTTTGATGATGTACTCGCTGTTGAGCGTGCTGGTGAAGAACATGATGTCTTCGCAAAAGTACTTGAAGAGCAAGGCGTTGAAGTAATGCTTCTTCATAACCTACTAGCAGAAACACTTGCGGTACCAGAAGCCAAAGAATGGCTATTAACTTCGCAAATTTCAGTGAATCGTTTTGGTCCAACATTCGCAAATGATATTCGTTGTTTCCTAGCGGATATGCCAAACGATGAACTAGCTGCAATCCTTCTTGGTGGCTTAAGCTACGCAGAACTACCATTTAAGTCTTCATCAATGATGCAAGGTCTTCACGCACCATACGACTTTATCATTGAACCACTACCAAACCACCTATTTACACGTGACACTTCTTGCTGGGTTTACGGTGGTGTATCTATCAACCCAATGGCAAAACCTGCTCGTCAGCGTGAAACAAATCACCTTCGCGCTATCTACCGCTGGCACCCTACCTTCGCAGGTCAAGACTTCATTAAATACTTCGGTGATGAAGAGAAGATCTACGACAACTCAACCATCGAGGGCGGTGACGTTCTTGTTATTGGTAAAGGTGCGGTTCTTATCGGTATGTCTGAGCGTACAACGCCACAAGGTGTTGAGCAACTTGCATCAAGCCTATTCAAGCATGGTCAAGCAAAACAAGTTATTGCAATGGAGCTACCAAAACACCGCTCTTGCATGCACTTAGATACGGTTATGACTCACATGCGTGAAGATACCTTCTCTGTATACCCAGAAGTGGTACGTAAAGATGTTAAATGCTGGAGCCTAACTGGCGATGAGTCAGGCACTGTGAAAGCCACAGAAGAAGATTACTTTGTAACTGCTATCGAAAAAGCACTAGGTGTAGGTCAATTGAACCTTATCACTACAGGTGGTGATAGCTTCGAAGCTGAGCGTGAGCAGTGGAATGACGCAAACAACGTTCTAACTGTGAAACCAGGTGTTGTCGTTGGTTATGAGTGCAACACTTACACTAACGAGAAATACGACAAAGCCGGTATCACTGTACTACCAATCCCTGGTGACCAACTTGGTCGTGGTCGTGGCGGTGCTCGCTGCATGAGCTGCCCAATTGAGCGTGACGGTATCTAATCCCGTCGAACAACCACAACCTATTCTGGCCAGTCGCTGCTGGCCAGAATCTAGAAACCAAGAGAGATAGTACTATGGCAAAGCAAACTGTTGTTGTTGCACTTGGCGGTAACGCTCTACTGCGCCGCGGTGAACCACTAGAAGCTGAAATTCAACGTCAAAATATTGCAACTGCGGCAAAAACCATTGCGCAGATTGCAGAAGAATACAATGTAGTTCTTGTTCACGGTAATGGCCCACAAGTTGGTTTATTAGCCCTACAAGGACTGGAATTTAAAAAAGTAGCGCCATACCCATTAGATGTATTGGGTAGCGAAACTCAAGGCATGATCGGTTACATGCTAATGCAAGAACTGAAGAACTTACTTCCAGAACAAAATGTTTCTTGCATGCTAACTCAAATGAGTGTGGATCCTAATGATCCAGCATTTGCCGACCCAACTAAGCCTATTGGCCCTGTTTATGATGAAGCTGAAGCTCGTGAAATGGCAGAAAAATACCATTGGACAGTTAAGCCAGATGGCCAGTACTTCCGTCGAGTAGTACCAAGCCCATTACCAACAGGCATCATTGAAAAAGATGCGATCAATACACTTATCGAGAACGATCACTTAGTGATTTGTACTGGCGGTGGTGGTATCCCAGTAAAACATGAAAATGGTCAACTAGTTGGGGTTGAAGCCGTTATTGATAAAGATATGTCAGCAGCCTTCTTAGCAAAACAACTTGAAGCGGATGCGCTACTGATTTTAACCGATGCCGATGCTGTGTACTTAGACTGGGGTAAACCAACTCAAAAAGCGCTAAGCAGCACAACACCGTCTGAACTAAGCCAATACACCTTTGATGCAGGCTCTATGGGTCCAAAGATTGAAGCATCCTGTGAGTTCATTAAACAAGGTGGAAAATTGGTAGGTATTGGCTCTCTAGCAGACGGCTTGCGCATTCTGAAAGGGGAACGCGGTACAAATATTATTGCTGAATAATAGAATAATTATTCACAAAAAATACAATAGTGATATAACAATAGATAATCAGTTGGGTTATAAGTTAAACAAATAAACACTTTTACCTAACTTGAGAGATACCGATTATAGAAGGAATTACAACATGGCTTTTAATCTTCGCAACCGCAACTTCCTAAAACTATTAGACTTCACTCCTCGCGAAATTCAGCACCTATTAGAACTATCAGCTGAATTGAAAAAGGCGAAGTATAACGGTTATGAACAGCCACGTTTAACCGGTAAAAATATTGCTCTAATTTTTGAAAAAACTTCAACTCGTACTCGTTGTGCATTCGAAGTTGCTGCATTTGACCAAGGTGCTCAAGTTTCTTACTTAGGCCCATCTGGCTCTCAAATCGGCCACAAAGAATCAATGAAAGATACTGCTCGTGTACTAGGACGTATGTACGATGGTATCGAATACCGCGGCTTTGGTCAGGATATCGTTGAAGAGCTAGGCAAATACGCTGGTGTTCCTGTATGGAACGGCCTAACTGACGAATTCCACCCAACACAAATTCTTGCTGACTTCCTAACTATGCAAGAGCATGCTCGTGGTAAACAACTACACGAAATCACTTTCGCTTACCTAGGCGATGCACGCAACAACATGGGTAACTCTCTAATGGTTGGTGCTGCGAAGATGGGCATGGACATTCGCCTAGTTGCACCTAAAGCTTTCTGGCCTGAAGAGCAGCTTGTTGCTCAATGCCGCGCTATCGCAGCTGAAACAGGTGCTAAAATCACAATGACTGAAGACGTTCAAGAAGGCGTTCAAGGTTGTGATTTCCTATACACTGACGTATGGGTATCTATGGGCGAAGCAAAAGAAGCTTGGGCAGAGCGCATCAACCTAATGCTTCCTTACCAAGTCAACATGGATGTTATCAAAGCAACAGGTAACCCACATGTTAAATTCATGCACTGTCTACCTGCATTCCACGGTGAAGACACTACTGTAGGTAAAGAGCTAGCGAAAGAATACCCAGTACTAGCAAAAGGTGTAGAAGTTACAGATGAAGTGATCGAGTCTGACTACTCTATCGTATTTGATGAAGCAGAAAACCGTATGCACACCATCAAAGCTGTTATGGTAGCAACACTGGGTCAATAATTACTCTCTTGAGTTTTTAAAGCTCAACTACTTAATGCCGGCCGCAAAGGTCGGCATTTTTTATGTTCTATTAGGGTTATCCTTGTGCATTTGTAACGGATTACATTGAAATTCATCATGCATACTCCACGCATTCAAAAATCTAACCAAATCCATAATTACATTATAAAATCAAACATATAACACCAAAAACCTCTTTAGTTAGAATGCATAGAAAATTGCATAATATTCCATTTTATGAATAGTTTACGCAAACGCTTGCGCTAACAAAAAATGGGGGTATAATCCTTCGCAATTTGTCTAGAGAGAGAGAAAAAATGCGCCAGTTAGCTTATTACAGCTCAACACCAAATCGCCAAAAGTTTGCGGCGATTGCATTTTTTGTTTTTCCTATTATTCGTAAAAAAAGCCTCCTTTAATAAGGGGGCTTTTTTTTGTCTGAAGCACACCAATATCGCTTTAGGCAATCAATAGTCAACATAGTGATCATAAGGGAAGAGAAGCCATGGCGAATTCGCTGTTTCAAAAGCACATTATTTCAATCCCAGAGTTTACTCGAGATGAGCTTGAACTTGTTGTTGAGACTGCAGGCAAACTAAAAGCAGAGCCCAATCCAGAACTGCTAAAAAACAAGGTTGTTGCTAGCTGCTTTTTTGAACCATCTACTCGTACTCGCCTATCCTTTGAAACGGCAGTACAACGTCTAGGCGGTACCGTTATCGGTTTTGATAATGGCGGCAATACATCACTGGCTAAAAAAGGAGAAACCTTAGCTGACTCAGTACAGGTTATCTCTTCATACGTTGATGCTTTTGTTATGCGCCACCCTCAAGAAGGTGCCGCTCGTCTAGCCTCTGAATTCTCCAACGGCGTTCCAATCATCAATGGTGGTGATGGCGCAAACCAACACCCAACACAAACCCTACTGGATCTCTTTACCATTCAAGAGACTCAAGGCCGTCTTGATGATATCAGTATCGCTTTTGTTGGTGACTTAAAATACGGTCGTACTGTTCACTCACTGACTCAAGCACTGTCGAAATTTAATAATGTTCGCTTTTACTTTATCGCTCCTGAAGTATTGGCTATGCCTGAATACATTTGTGAAGAATTAGATGATGCAGGTATTACTTACAGCTTACATTCAAACATTGAAGAAGTACTGCCAGAGCTGGACATTCTGTACATGACTCGCGTGCAAAAAGAACGCTTTGATGAATCAGAATATGCCCACATTAAATCAGCTTTTGTCCTTAACGCTAAAATGTTAGAAGAAGCACGCCCAAATATGAAAGTAATGCACCCATTACCTCGTATTGATGAAATCACAACAGATGTCGATAAAACACCACATGCTTACTATTTCCAACAAGCAGAAAACGGTGTGTACGCTCGCCAAGCTCTATTGGCACTGGTTTTGAACGAACAACTTTAAACGCAGGGAGATAAGAATCATGGTTAAAGAAAATAAACTACAGGTAGAAGCGATTAAAAATGGTTCCGTTATTGACCATATCCCTGCAAATATCGGCATCAAAGTATTAAAACTATTTGGTATGCATAAAGCCAACCAACGCATTACTGTTGGCTTAAATTTGCCATCATCTGCGTTAGGCGCAAAAGATCTGATTAAGATTGAAAATATCTACATCACAGAAGAGCAAGCAAACCAACTTGCTCTGTATGCACCAAAAGCAACGGTAAACCAAATTGAAAATTACGAAGTTGTAAAGAAACTGGCACTGTCTTTACCTGAGCAAATTCACGCAATCTTCAAATGCCCAAACAGCAACTGTATCTCTCACGGTGAGCCGGTCGACAGCAGCTTTAAGGTATTAAAGAAGAATGATGATGTTCAGCTAAAATGCCGCTATTGCGAAAAAGTATTCTCACGCGAAATCGTCACTGAGTGTAACTAAGCAAATTAACCCCATAAAATTTCAAGCCTGCTCGGTCAAACTTGCAGGCTTTTTTGCATTTTATTCACTCAGATCAGCACCTTTCTAATCAAGAGAATCATCTATCTTCACTTTCGTTTAACGCTAAAAATTCATCTCATTTAGGATAACTAACAATAATATAGCGAAAACAGCAGTTTATTATTTGGTGACATTGGTCAAACAACCATCGTGTAGTTATTGTTATTATTCTTATGAAAGATCATGCATTTCTTACAACAATAATAATCATGGATAAAACGGCTTTTTCCCTAACGGTGAAGAAGTTTAGTCCATTCTTGGCATGTGATTATAAAATTCCAATAAACCTATAATAAGGAGCTGCCCGTGAACGGATACGATACCCACGGCGCACAAGATTACGTCATTGATGACAATATCGCCACCGCTTGTAAGCGTTTACTACAACAACAAAGTTTTGTTACCCAAGATGATATTCGCCAAAAATTGATTGAGCTAAATTTTAAGGATGTCAGTCAATCAACTGTATCTCGTCTGTTATCGCGCCTTGGGGTGGCGAAGGTCCCTAATGCCTATGGCAAAAAAGTCTATTGCCTAACGGTAGAAAAAGAACAAGTCCAAGTAGGTTCTTCTATCGCCTCTCAAATCGAGTTTATCACCCATAACCAATTGGTGGTGGTGGTAAAAACCCATCCAGGTAGTGCTCAATTAATTGCTCGCCTTATTGATATTCAACCCCACGCCGATATTCTTGGAACCGTTGGTGGTAATGATACGGTGATGATTGCCCCAAGAGATATTAACCGCATCGAAGAGTGCGAAAAGGTCGTTAAAACAAGATTGGGTTACCTAAACTGATCGTCGTTTCGCTATAAGCTTGGTCAGTTAACATCAAAGTCTTTGACCTTATGTATTTTGCACTGCAAACTAGCCATCTGAGAGTTAATCTCATTATTTATTTTTACGATCCAAACAAAAAGGTTTTGTAATGACTAAAGTTCTACATACAGATAACGCACCTGCTGCTATCGGTCCTTATGTACAAGGTGTTGATCTTGGTAACATGGTTCTGACTTCAGGCCAAATCCCAGTAAACCCAGCAACAGGTGAAGTTCCAGAAGCAATTGCAGAACAAGCTCGTCAATCTCTAGACAACGTTAAAGCCGTTGTAGAGGCTTCAGGTCTTCAAGTTTCTGATATCGTAAAAATGACAGTCTTTGTTAAAGATCTTAATGATTTTGCAGCTGTTAATGAAGTGTACGGTAACTTCTTTGATGAGCACAATGCCCCATATCCAGCACGCTCTTGTGTGGAAGTAGCTCGTCTACCTAAAGATGTTAAAATTGAAATTGAAGCAATCGCTGTTCGTAAATAATTTACGTCAGAGATAACAAAAAAAACGCCAATAACATCAAGTTTTGGCGTTTTTTTATTCTATTGAAGCTAACTTATCGATATTGTTTAACCGCAGTAAAAACATCACTAAACCAAGCGGTAAATAGTGGCGTTGGTAGAGACATTCCCTGTTCAATTTCTGCCTCAGACCACCAGCGATAAGCCATAACCTCTTGCGGGTTAGGATTTACCACAACATTTGGGGTTGATGCGACCAAAATATGGTCTAGTTCATGCTCAACAAGTTCATTATCAAGTTGAGCGCGATAACAAAAATGACCTATATCGGTTAGCTCAAAATCGGCAACAATTCCCATCTCTTCTTGTAAGCGGCGAATACCAGCCTGTTCAATTGTTTCATTCAATCTAGGATGTGAACAGCAGGTATTGGTCCATAACCCACCACTGTGATATTTATTCATTTCTCGTTGTTGCAATAAATACTCTCGACCTAACTCAGTATCTCGATACAACAACACCGAAAATGCCAAATGCAAGTCACCATCCAAGTGAGCCTGCATCTTCTCTTTTAATCCTTGATATTGTCCCTGCTCATCAACGAGTACAACTTGTTCTTCTGTCATCGCCTGATCTTTTATTATCATGAGTCAAAATAACAAAAAGGACATAGCAATACTTATGTCCTTTATTAAATATAGTTCTGAATGATGCGAATTAATAATTAGTGGCTACGAGCCTTTGCTTCTGCATTTAGTTCATTCAATTTCTGTTCCATCATGGTACGGCACTCATCAGATAGTTTACGCACATCTTCTTTGCTTAAACCATCAGTCGATACCGCAGGCATCACTTCAACAATTACCACACCATTATCCCAACGATTTAGCTTCACATGTTCTGTCGAGCTACATACGATTGGTACAACAGGAACATTAGCGCCAATTGCAGCATGAAATGCACCAGTTTTAAAAGGTAATAATCCACGGCCACGAGAACGAGTTCCTTCAGGGAACATCCACACCGATACTTTGTTTTGCTTAATTTTCTCAACAACCTGACCAATGGTTCCAACCGCTTTGCTACGGTTTGCGCGGTCGATCAAGATATTGCCCGTGATCCAGTACAACTGACCAAATAAAGGCATCCAAACTAAGCTTTTTTTACCAACCGTTACGGTACGTGGCATGATCGCACCAGATACAGTAAATAAATCATAGTTGTTTTGGTGGTTGGCGATATACACAGCAGGACCGACTTTATCAGCGCCATCGGCATAACGAAATTCGAGTTTAATACCTAAAACACGCGACATTTTACTGAAAATGCGACCAAAGGTATAAACGTGCTTAGGATTTCGCGGGCTTAATAAACAGTAGCCACAACCAAAAACGAAAGTCACGATAGCGAAAATTGCCACAGCAATAATGCGTAACAAAAAAATCATTCTGTATCTCCTCAGCGTACAAGCGTTCGCTAGTATACCCAGAAGATGAAAAATTACACTCTTTTCATCTGGTTTATCTCAATAACTTAGTCTAAAAACAACAAAGCCCTCACAGTGAGGGCTTTAGAATTCAATAAAATTGCAGCAAATTATTCTTCTTCAGGTGTTTCTGGCGAAGTAAACTCAATGTGAGTCACTCGCTGTAATCCACGAGGTAAGATACTGCCTCGACGACCACGTTCACCACGGAAGTTATCAAGATCACTTGGCTTTAAGGAGAGCTTACGTTTACCTGCATGCAGTGTTACTTGAGCGCCATCATGCAATACTTGTAAATACGATAAGAACTCTTCACGCGATTTCGAACGGGCAGCCGGAATATTGATGATCTTATTACCCTTACCTTTACCTAACTGCGGTAAATCTTTAATTGGGAATAACAACATACGGCCTTCATTCGTGATTGCTAAGATCTGATCGTGTTCGATATCTCGGATCTCTTGCGGTGCCATCACTTGTGCGTTTTCTGGTAACGTAAGTAGCGCTTTACCGCTCTTATTCTTCGATACCATGTCACTGCTCTTACAGATAAATCCGTAACCTGCATCCGATGCCATCAACCACAATTGCTCATCTTCCGCCATCATCACCTGACGCATATTTGAACCAGGAGTTAGGTTCAAACGACCAGTAATCGGCTCACCTTGACTACGAGCTGAAGGTAAAGAGTGAGACTCTAAAGCGTAGCTTCGACCATCAGAACCTAAGAAAATAGCAGGCTGATTACTCTTACCGCGAGCATGAGCTAAATAGCTATCACCTGATTTATAACTTAGGGTACTTGGATCTACCTCATGACCTTTAGCATGACGAATCCAGCCTTTTTCCGACAATACAACCGTAATCGGTTCACTTGGGATCAAGTCTCGTTCAGTTAGTGCTTTTGCTTCTGCACGTTCAACCATTGGCGAACGACGATCGTCACCATAAGTTTCAGCATCAGCTAATAACTCTTTCTTAATTAAAGTATTAAGGCGACGCTCAGAACCAAGTAGCTTCTCAAGATGTTCTTTCTCTTTTGATAGTTCATCTTGCTCACCGCGGATCTTAATCTCTTCTAATTTAGCTAACTGGCGTAATTTAATCTCTAAAATCGCATCAGCTTGAATTGCAGTAAGATCAAAACGGCTCATTAATTCAGCTTTTGGATCATCTTCACTACGAATGATCTCAATCACTTCATCAATATTTAAATATGCCGCAAGCAAACCTTCTAAGATATGTAAACGAGCGGTCACTTTATCTAAGCGGTGCTGAAGACGACGACGTACTGTAATACGGCGGTATTCTAGCCACTCAGAAATAATACTAACTAACCCTTTAACTTGAGGACGGCCATCAAGACCTAGCATATTTAAGTTAACGCGAAAGCTCTTTTCTAAATCGGTTGAAGCAAACAGGTGATTCATCAGCTGCTCACAATCAATGCGATTAGAACGTGGAACTACAACGATTCGAGTTGGATTTTCATGATCAGATTCGTCACGAAGATCTTCAACCATTGGCAGTTTCTTAGCTCGCATTTGAGTTGCGATCTGCTCAAGCAATTTTGCCCCAGATACCTGATGTGGCAATGAGGTAATAACGATATCGCCATTTTCCTTATGCCAAACCGCACGCATCTTAATACTACCACGACCGGTGCGGTACACTTTCTTCAGTTCCGCTTTAGGCGTGATGATCTCAGCTTCCGTTGGATAATCAGGCCCTTTAACAAATTCCATTAGCGCATCAAGATCCGCCTTAGGATTGTCAATCATATGAACTGCAGCAGCTGCTACTTCACGAGCATTATGAGGTGGAATATCAGTCGCCATACCTACGGCAATACCCGTTACACCATTAAGCAAAATATGCGGAAGGCGTGCAGGTAACATCTTTGGCTCTTTCATGGTGCCATCGAAGTTAGGTTGCCAATCTACTGTACCTTGCCCCAATTCAGATAACAGTACTTCTGAAAAACGGGACAGACGAGATTCGGTATAACGCATCGCAGCAAATGATTTAGGATCATCGGGTGCACCCCAGTTACCTTGACCATCAACCAAAGGATAACGGTAAGAGAAAGGCTGGGCCATTAGTACCATTGCTTCGTAACAAGCAGAGTCACCATGAGGGTGGTATTTACCTAATACATCACCTACGGTACGAGCAGATTTTTTATATTTTGCCGTTGCACTTAAGCCAAGTTCAGACATGGCATATACAATACGGCGTTGTACGGGTTTTAGACCATCGCCAATAAATGGCAACGCACGGTCCATAATTACGTACATTGAATAGTTTAGGTATGCGTCTTCAGTGAATTTGCGCAAAGGCAACTGTTCAACGCCATCCATTGTCATATCGGTCATCGTCGATAATCCAGTTAATTGGTTCTACGTAAGTGCACAATCACACTTCAAAGTAAAAGCTTGAGATATTACATCTCAGCCATATCGCCTTTTTCTTGTAACCAGTGACGACGGTCTTCTGCTCGCTTTTTACCTAGCAGCATGTCCATCATTTCATTGGTTTGCTCATCATCATCAATGGTTAGCTGTACCAGGCGACGAGTATTTGGATCCATAGTCGTTTCACGCAGCTGCAGTGGGTTCATTTCACCCAAACCTTTAAATCGCTGCACATTAACTTTGCCTCGCTTACCACTTAAGCGCTCTAAAATGACATTTTTTTCTGCTTCATCTAGGGCGTAATGCACTTCTTTACCTAGATCGATACGATACAGAGGTGGCATAGCAATAAATACGTGACCTGCGCGAACTAACGCTTTGAAGTGCTTCATAAATAGAGCACACAATAAGGTTGCGATATGTAAACCATCGGAGTCCGCATCGGCAAGTACACAAATCTTACCGTAACGTAATCCACTTAGATCATCGCTGTCAGGATCAATACCCAGAGCCACAGAAATATCATGCACTTCTTGTGATGCTAAGACCTGATCGGCAGAGACTTCCCAAGTATTTAGGATCTTACCTCGCAACGGCATAATGGCTTGATACATACGATCGCGTGCTTGTTTTGCCGAACCACCTGCCGAATCACCCTCAACTAAGAACAATTCAGTACGATTCAAATCCTGTTGCGAACAGTCTGCTAATTTACCCGGAAGAGCTGGACCTGAAGTGATTTTTTTACGTACCACTTTTTTGCTGGCACGCATACGTCGATGTGCATTAGCAATACACACTTCCGCCAACTGCTCAGCTAACTGTGGGCGCTCATTTAACCATAAGCTAAAGGCATCTTTTACTACACCAGAAACAAACGCTGCACACTGACGAGAAGAAAGGCGTTCTTTGGTTTGGCCTGCAAATTGCGGATCTTGCATCTTAACTGATAGCACGTATGCACAGCGATCCCAGATATCATCTGCGGTTAACTTTACTCCGCGAGGTAATAGGTTGCGGAACTCACAGAATTCACGCATGGCATCTAGTAGACCTTGGCGCAGACCATTAACATGGGTACCGCCTTGTGCAGTTGGGATCAAGTTAACATAGCTTTCCGTGATCAGCTCACCACCTTCTGGTAGCCATAAAAGCGCCCAATCAGCAGCTTCTGTTTGACCACTAAATGATCCGGTAAATGGTTCTTCTGGTAATAAAGTAAACCCTTTAACACCTTCTGCCAGATAGTCTTTTAAGCCATCTTCGTAGCACCAGCGGTAGTTCTCACCATTAACTTTGTCAGTAAAGACAATTTCAAGCCCAGGACAAAGAACGGCTTTGGCTTTTAAGTTATTACGCAGACGTGAGACAGAAAATTTTGCGCTATCAAAATATTTTGCGTCAGGCCAAAAGTGAACACGGGTTCCTTTTGCGCGACGACCACAAGTGCCAATAACTTCAAGTTCAGACACCTTATTACCGTGTTCAAAGGCAATCTGGTATATCTGCCCATCGCGTTTTACGGTCACTTCTACACGGTTAGATAAGGCGTTTACGACCGAAATACCTACCCCGTGTAAACCACCTGAAAATTGGTAGTTTTTGCCAGAGAATTTACCACCGGCATGGAGCTTACATAAGATAAGTTCAACACCAGAGACCCCTTCTTCAGGGTGAATATCAACTGGCATTCCTCGGCCATCATCAACAACTTCAAGCGACTGATCAGCATGAAGGATCACTTCGACTTTGCGAGCGTGACCTGCCAATGCCTCATCGACACTGTTATCGATAACTTCTTGACCCAAATGGTTGGGACGGGTCGTGTCGGTATACATACCTGGACGACGACGAACTGGCTCTAATCCATTAAGAACTTCAATGGCACCAGCGTTATAACTTTGATCTGTCATATCACGGAAATTTCAAGAAATTTTTGGCAACAATAGTCAGTAACCCTAACAGTATTGTCAAGCTAGGGTCATATTCGTAATCACGTTTTGTGAGTTTAATCTGCAGTTACCGCATGCGATAACATTAAGTACAAGACAAGTTATTTAGCAAATCGCGCACCTAGATAGGCGCTATTGTATCCGAGTTACTATAAACCTAAAAATTGGATTATCTCTGCAGGGAATCGTTCAAATTGAACAAAGCTGTGATCACCCTGTTTTTCAACCAGTTGGCGGCACAACGTATATTTTTCTACCGCTTGACGATAATCAAGAACTTCATCACCTTCTTGCTGAAGTAACCAAATAAGTTCTGGATGTACAATATTATCCACATCCATCGCTTTAAGTTCATCCATATGGTGAGGAGCAAGAACGTACTGCTCTTGAGTATAGGGGTTTTGCTGTGGTCCTAAATAATCGACTAACAGCTCATAAGGTTTTACGGCAGGATTCACCACAACAGCAGGCAGCTGATAACGCTGAGACAACCAAGTTGCAATATAGCCGCCTAATGAACTTCCAACTAAGCCTAACTTATAATCAGGTAAATAAGTCTGCACTAGTTCATCAATATATTCAGCAGCCTGTTGCGGATAACTAGGCAGTCGCGGTACTACAACTTTGATATCCGGTCGACATTCACAACAATAATTTGCCATGATCTCAGCTTTCATCGATTTGGGAGAGCTGTTAAAGCCATGAATATAAAGAAGTAGTGGTTTCATTAATACCCTGCCGAATTAAGGTCTGGCGCAAATTGATCATTCGCCAAACGATGGATTTGCGTATGGACATCACCTTGAGGGGTTAACTCAAGATATCGCCAACCCGGTGCTTTTGAATCTAGTGCAAAATCATCAGAGTCTGGTAGAAATTGAATACAGGTTGATGGCGTAGCTAGTACTCGTACACCTTGTCTCATGCAATCCAACTCTTGATGAATATGGCCACACAGCACCGATTTAACTTTGGTCGGATAACGCGCTAATACTTGCCAAAAATCATCTGCATTATGCAATTGATGTTGATCAAGCCATGCGCTACCAGCAGCTAAAGGATGATGATGCAACAACACTAAAGCATGGCGTTCGGAGTGAGCGGCTAATGCTCTGTCTAACATATCCAATTGCTCAGCTCGCAACTCACCATGAGGCACACCTGGCACCTGACTATCAAGTAGAATCATTTGCCAATGTTCACCTAATAAGACCTGTTCACAAGGTTTAATTTGAGGAGAAGGCAGTACCGCTTTCATGCTTGGTTGATAATCGTGATTCCCAGGCAACCAAAAACAAGGTTGCTGCCAGCGTGCGATGCCTTGGGCAAAATGCTGATAAGATTCTGTGCTGTGATCTTGGGAGATATCTCCCGTTGCAATAATAGCATCAAACGGGCGTGCTTGATGATCAATTGCCGCCAAGACGGCATGAAAACTGTCCTTGGTTGCAACGCCTAGCAGACTCCCCGCATCGTTAGCAAAAAGATGCGTATCTGTAATTTGAAGAAGAACCACACTATCTGATTGTCTAGGTGGTAGCGAATAGGTCAACAAAACGTCTAAAACCCTGTTTTCTTAAAATTATAAATTCAATATACCGATTGTTTTCTTAGGCCAAATCTTAAGCAGAGGCTTAACCAATCATGCAAGAAACGATTTACTTGATGTTTTTCATCTTGTTGTAACATGCGTAAATTGGGGTAATCATACCTTGGCTTGAAACGGGAAATCTGCTGTGCTGAACACACTTCTGCGACTCGAGCATCATGATAGAGCCTGATCACCATCTGGGTAATCAAATAATCTGCTATTAGAGCTCCCTCATCAACCCTTTCTAACGTGATTAGCGTGGTATATCGAGTCGATTCTAGAATTTTCAAGCGGTATTCATGCTCTTGTACCATATATACGGTTTCATCACCTACCGCATCATTTTTCGGTAATAATGGCAGCAACTTCGCATAATTGGTTTCATAAAGCCGCATTAATTGAGCTAAATCTACCGTATATTTTGTTTTCAATCGGTCCCCTTTGACCTTCTGTCTTCTTTTATTTCAATAACTGTAATTGCTGATAATTCAGCTGTAGCCATTGTAACGCAATAATGGATGCGGCATTCTCAATTTTACCCGACTCTACCCATTGATAGGCTTGATTTCGGCTCACAACATGCACTCGGATATCTTCACCTTCTTCTTCTAATCCATGAAGACCATTTGCTGTTTGGCTGTCCACCGTACCTACAAAAATATCCAACATTTCAGAACAACCGCCAGAGCTTGATAAGTAACGAGTGACTTTTCTTAAGTCGCTAACATCAATACCAGCTTCTTCCACCGCTTCTCGGACAACGACATCTTCAGGACTCTCATTAGGCTCGATAATACCTGCCACTATCTCTAGTTGCCATGGTTGACACCCAGCAGCCATGGCTCCTACACGAAACTGTTCAATCAAAACCACTTGATCGGTTTTTGGATCATAAGGAAGCAGTGCTGCTGCATGGCCTCGCTCAAACATTTCACGCTCGATAGGTTGGCTCCAACCACCAGCAAATAAGCGATGACGAAAACGATACTTCACCATTTTAAAAAAGCCTTGATAGAGCGTATCAGAATTTAATACCTCTACATCATTATGGCCAAAAAGATGAACATCAGATTGTTTTTTCATTGAGTCGCACATTGCTATCATCCTTAACTCGCTGTCTTTATTGAAAATGGCGCGTAAAAATCACCAACATTGTTCTTCAATAAATCTATATTCGTACTATCATTTCATTCATTAGGACGCTCAGCAATGATCAAATTCAACTTTTTTAATAATTATTACGTATATTTTTAAGTCTTTTTTTTAAGCGTAAAGAATTAAAATAGAGTAACGCTGAATAAAACATCGTTGAAAAACCTATTTTAGGATAAGATAGCACTTAATATTATTCGTTATAATTAACGTAAATAAAGGTAAGGATCAGTTTCCAGCAAGGTTTTGTTGTGTACACTGGTATCTTGCCCACGATTTTTTGTTTATCAGCAGGACCAGGAAAGGCATCCATGAAAAAATTGCTTCCGCTTTTTATTAGCGTTGCGTTTGGCGGTTTAAGCCAGTCAGCATTGGCTGATAACCTAGCCGAAATTTATCAACAAGCGAAACAAAATGATCCGCAACTACTGAAAGCGGCAGCCGATAAAGATGCTGCTTTTGAAGCGATCAATTCAGCTCGCAGTTCACTTCTACCACAAATCAATTTATCTGCAGGCTATAAAGGTAACTTTATGGATGCCGATACTCCAGCGGTAGATAACCACGGTTTCAATACCGGCTTACAGCTAAGTCAATCTATCTATAACCGTTCTAGCTGGGTGAATCTAGACATTTCAGAACAACAGGCTCGTCAAAGTGATGCGGCTTACGCTGCAGCACAACAAGCTCTGATTATGCGAGTATCAAAAGCGTACTTTGATGTTCTTAAAGCACAAGATGATCTGACATTTGTACGAGCTGAAAAAGCAGCTGTAGGTCGTCAACTTGAGCAGATGAAACAGCGTTTTGATGTTGGTCTATCTGCGATTACTGACGTATACGACGCTCAAGCTCAATACGACAGCGTATTAGCAAGTGAGATCTTGAAAGAGAATGCGCTAACAAACAGTTACGAAGAGCTTCGTGAGATCACAGGCCAAGCACATAAGAACCTTGATATTCTTGATACTAAGTCGTTCTCAGCAAGTAATCCTGGTAAGCCAGTGAATGACTTGGTGAAAGGCGCTGAAACAGAAAACTTGACCTTGCTAACTTACCGCATTGCTCAAGATGTGGCTCGCAATAAGATTTCACTAGCAGAATCAGGTCATCTACCAACCCTATCGTTTGATACTGGCTATAATTACGATCAAACACGAATGGGTAACGACGACGGCTCTCTAACTGCAGGTGTGACAATGAATCTACCTGTTTATACCGGTGGCCGTACAACATCTGAAGTAAAACAAGCACAGTTTGCTTATGTTTCTGCCAGCGAGCAACTAGAGCAGCAATACCGTAGCGTAGTGAAAGATGTTCGTGCTTATTACAACAACATCAACTCATCAATTGCTTCCTTGCGTGCTTACCAACAATCTGTGGTGTCGGCAAAATCAGCATTAGAAGCAACAGAAGCGGGCTTTGATGTTGGTACTCGTACCATTGTTGACGTACTGAACTCAACCCAGAGTTTGTACAATGCTAACAGCCAATTAGCCGATGCTCGTTATAACTATATTCTGAGCCAACTTCAGCTAAAACAAGCTGTTGGTACACTAAGCGAGCAAGATATCCTAGATATTAACCAAGGCTTAAAAGCGGTAGCGAAAAAATAATATCGTTTAACTTAGCCACTGATTAGTACACTAGAAATAAAAATGCCACTTTTATTAAAGTGGCATTTTTGTATTCCATATCAGTATGCTTTATCGCAACTTAAGCTGTTATAGCTTAACCTCGACCACCGCGAATGGCATTAATGATTTCCGTGGTTGAACAACCATCTTCAAAGTTCAAGACTTTCACTTCGCCACCAGCGGCAATCACTTCTTTTCCGCCTGCTATTTCTTCTGGCTTATAGTCGCCACCTTTAACCAGTAACGTTGGAAGAACTTCACTGATTAATCGCTGAGGAGTCTCTTCACTAAAAGGAACAACCCAATCAACAGCCCCCAGACCTGCGAGTACTGCCATACGACGATCTTCTGGATTCACAGGACGCCCAGGGCCTTTTAAAGCTTGTACTGACGCATCTGAATTTACCGCAACGATTAAGCGATCACCCAGTTTTGCCGCTTCATTCAAGTAAGCAACATGGCCTGCGTGCAAAATATCAAAGCAACCATTGGTCATCACTACTTTTTCACCACGAGCGCGAGCCGCAGCAACAGCCACTTTTAATTGGCTTTCTGTTACTACACCAAAGCCGCTGTCTTGGCTGCCGTGAATAGCATTGGTTAACTCAATAGTAGATAACGTTGATGTACCAAGTTTACCAACAACAACACCAGCAGCAGCATTGGCTAATTTACACGAATCAGCCAACGATTTACCCGCTGATAGAGAGGCTGCCAGCACAGAAATAACGGTATCACCAGCGCCTGTCACATCATAAACTTCTTGAGCTTGTGTCGGCATGTGTAGTGGCTCTTGGCCCTTTTGCAATAGTGTCATGCCATGTTCAGAACGAGTCACTAACAGAGCTTCTAGATCAAATCGTTCAATCAACTCAAGACCTTTTGTGACCAACTCATCATCACTGTGTGTTTTCCCCACTACCGCTTCAAATTCAGATAAATTTGGTGTTAATAGTGTCGCACCACGATAGCGTTCAAAATCCGTCCCCTTAGGATCTACCAACACTGCAACACCAGCCTGGCGAGCGCGTTGAATCATAGTCTGAACATGCTCTAGTGCACCTTTTGCATAATCAGAGAAAATAACCGTTTTCACTCCTTGCGCTAACGCATGATCTAAATGGGTTAACAACGCTGTCGGCTCAACACCGTGAAAGCTCTCTTCAAAATCTAAACGCAGTAATTGTTGGCCTCGACTCATAACTCGCAACTTAGTAATCGTTGGGTGAGAATCAACTTCTGCAAACTGACATTCAACGTTAAGAGAAGCCAGTTTCTGCGTTAAAAACTGTGCAGACTCATCAGCACCAGTAAAACCGATCAGATTAACCTGACCACCTAAAGCAGCAATATTCATCGCAACGTTAGCGGCACCGCCAGGACGATCTTCAATTTGGTCCACTTTTACAATAGGGACCGGTGCTTCAGGTGAAATACGCCCCGTAGGTCCATACCAATAACGATCAAGCATAATATCGCCTAATACTACTACATTAGCTTGTTCGTAATTAGGAAGCGTCAATTTCATGGTTTTCTCCACAATGATGATTACAGCTAAATACTAACATAAAGCCTTTTTTTCTTTCACTAACCGTCTGTTAATTTCGCTTTTTACTTTACTTAAAAACCACAGAGTTAGTATCAGTTTCAATACCAAGCCATTGCGACCAAGCTTGCTCAACCCATTGGCGCTGCTCGGCAAATAATGTTGGCTCACAATAAGCCGATTGCTCTTGCAAACTCAGGCGATGAATAGCATCTCGCATTTCACAATAAGCTTGAGTCAGTTGTTGTCCTTGAGGATAAGAGATCACATCACATTGACTCAATATGTCGAAAATACGAACATTATCAGACCATCGCGTAATCGCTTTATATTCACTGGCATACGCTAATACCAAATATTGAGCTAAAAACTCGATATCCGTAATGCCACCGATATCTTGCTTTAAACCAAATTTACCCGGTTGTTTATGGCCTAAATGAGCTCGCATCTTCAACCGCATTTCTACCACTTGGTGACGAAGGGTTACTTTGTCTCGCTCTTGAGCTAAAACCTGCTGGCGAATCGCCGTAAATTCTTGCTGCAACGCTGGGTCGCCATAGACCATTCGAGCTCGCACTAATGCTTGATGTTCCCAGGTCCACGCCTCCTGCTGCTGGTATTGCGCAAAAGCATCAATGGTACTAACCAATAACCCAGAAGCCCCTGATGGTCGCAGTCTCATATCGACCTCATACAACACGCCAGATGCGGTACGAGTTGAAAACAGATGAATAATACGTTGCGCTAATCGAAGATAAAATTGACGGCCATCGATCTCTTTCTTGCCATTGGTGTATACATTACTTGGACAGTCATGGAGAAAAACAAGATCCAGATCCGAACCATAACCGAGCTCAATACCGCCAAGTTTACCGTAAGCTACCACCGCAAATCCTCGCCCTTCACGCTCCAGTAAATGGGTTGGCTCCCCATACTTTTCTTTCATCTGGAACCAAGCTTGATTAACTACAGCACCAATAATCGCTTGAGCTAAATACGTCAGATGATCACTAACCTTCATAACTGGCAGTGCTCCGGCGATATCAGCCGCTGCAATCCTTAATAGCTGCGTCTGCTTAAATTGACGAATGGCTTCCATCTGCTGCTCCATATCCTCTTCTGGAATACGGGCGAGATACTCACGTAATTCATCTTGGTATCCATCAATTGGGGTGGGATGATACAGATGTTGTGGATCGAGTAATTCATCTAGCAAAATCGGATATTGAGCTAACTGTTCTGCCACCATTGGACTCGCAGAACATAAGCGAACCAGCTGCTCTAGTGCGCCATGATGCTCACTTAATAGTTCGAGATAAGTCGTGCGTGTTGCGATGCGAACAATAAGCTTAGTAATACGAGATAATACGGACGCCGCATCAGGTCGAGTAACAATATGGCTAAGTACCATGGGCATCAGCTTAGCCAGTACCTCTCGACCTCTTGGGCCTAAGGTTCGTTTAGAGAGCTCTTGCTTCATTGACGATAAAATCGATGTTTGGGAATCGACCTCAGGAGCCTCAAGTTCTGTTAAGATGGTTCGAACAACATCTTCCTTTTTCACCATCGCCCACAGTTCTTGGTATTCACTAGCACAATCTACGGTTTCTTGTTCGTCTTCACCACCAATGAGCAAACCAAAGATTTGATGAATACGAGCCATGTGTTCGCTGATAGCCTGTTGCAACAATGACCATGACTCATATCCCATCGCATACGCCAATCGCTCTTGATCTAGCGGCTTATCTGGCAAGGTTTGCGTCTGTTTATCATCAATTGCTTGTAATAAATTTTCGAGTCGACGTAAAAAAACATAGCCATTTTTTAAGGTAAGTGAATCCTCACTATCTAATAGATGAAGTTCTTCAATCGCAGCAAGTGTTTCTAATAAGCCTCGACCACGTAAACTCGGTTCTCGTCCACCTCGAATAAGTTGGAAAGATTGGGCGATAAACTCAACTTCTCGAATCCCCCCTGCACCTAACTTAATATTGTTGGTCAACCCTCGGCGTCGAACCTCACTACCAATCATTGCTTTCATTCGGCGTAAAGATTGCACCGCACTAAAATCGATATAGCGACGAAACACAAAAGGACGCAGCATTTGCCGTAACGTTTGGTACTGTTCAAAACGCTCTTTACCCATAACTCGCGCTTTGATCATGGCATAGCGCTCCCAATCTCGCCCTTGCTCTTGGTAATAATCTTCTAAAGCGGCATAACTCATTACCAAAGGGCCACTCTCACCAAAAGGGCGCAACCGCATATCAACTCGGTAACAGAAACCATCAAATGTCACCTGATCTAACGCTTTAATCAGACGTTGGCCTAATCGAGTAAAAAACTGGGCATTAGCAATACTTCGGCGAGCACCTTGAGTTTCCCCGTTTTCAGGATAAGTGAAGATTAGATCAATATCAGAGGAGAAATTAAGCTCACCGCCACCCAATTTTCCCATACCAAGGATCAGCATAGGTTGTGGTTCACCATGTTCATTAACGGGAGTTCCCCACTCTTGGCAACATTGCTGATATAACCATTGATATGCTTCCATAATCATGGCTTCGGCAAGTAAAGATAAATGGGAAAGGCACTCATCTAAAGGAGTCTGCTGAGTAAAATCACGCCAAGCAATCCACACCATCTCTTGGCGACGAAACTGACGTAAAATTCTCATCACATCATTCTCATTATGCGCTTGGGCCAGTTGTTGCTGTAACTGAGAACGATACTCTTGACTACGGCTCTGGTCATCTTTGTGCTGATGAACCCAATTTAATAACCCTTCATTACGGCGTAAGGATTGAAAAATGAAGTCACTTAAACCCACGACCGTTTGTAGTTGCTCCTGTTCTATTTCAGACCATAACTGTAGAGCTTCAGGGTGAGATTGAGCCATTGTTTGCCAAGCTTTATCACAAGCCTGTTCAAGATAAGTCATTGAAGGGATAGAGACCGATGCCATGTTACCAATCCTTGAGCGCAAAATAAGTCTCACTACCTTAGCAATAAAAAAAACACTCAACCAGTATTTACACGCAAAGAGATAACAGTGTTAACGGTGACTTAGTGCCAGATAAATAAATATGGCATAGTAGTCATTGTAACGACCGACTCACACGCTCAGTAAGAAAGGCCTGCAATGAAATACCGACCACAGCATCAACATGATCTTCATCCCATGAGCTTGATGGCCTTTGTTCTGTCTTTGATCTCATTAGCTCTGGTCACCAGTATGTTGTTTATTCCCAAACAAGACTCGGTTTACCTGATTTTTTTAGGCGTTGATACTTTCATTTGTCTGCTGTTTTGGTGCCAATTGTTAACTGACTTTATTCGCAGTAAAGAGAAGACGAATTATCTAAAACGGCACTGGCCCGATTTTATGGCGAGTATTCCCGTTATTGAACCCTTTCGTTTTGCTCGTTTAGTTCAAGTGTTTCGTGTGGTGCGTCTACTTCGCTCCAGTAAACATATTATGCAGCAGTTACAAGAAAATCGCCGTGAAGCCACCATTGCCACCATCTGCTTACTGTTAACGGTACTTATTACGATAGGCTCATCTTTCATCTTATTGATTGAAGCGAAAGACCCGAATGCCAATATTCATTCTGCTAGTGACGCCTTATGGTGGGTAATTGTGACTATTTCGACCGTCGGTTATGGTGATCACTACCCAGTAACTACGTTGGGTAAAGTATTGGGTACTATGGTGATTGTTTGTGGTGTGGGTGTATTTGGTATGATTTCGGGTTTAGTTAGCTCCATTATTACCGACCCGCAGCATCAAAAAGAGCAACAAGAAAAAGAGCATCGACAAGAATGGCGCCAAATGCTGGCTAATCAACAAGCGCTATTACAACGACTGGAACGAATTGAAAAACGTATGGCCGAGCGAGAAGAAAGTGATAAAAAAAATGCCCCAGATAATCTCTGAGGCACTTTCAAGCAGAATTTACGGCCAGTATGGTGTTAACTCAATACCCATCTGGCGGGTCTGATCCATGGCGTGTAATAACGACTCATCTTTGCGCTCTAACCATTTTTCAATCTGTTGCAGATCGTCATCACTAAACTGAGGACAAATCTGACGAATAGGCTCTAGCTCACGAAGGTCTTCAACACCTTGCAATAAATCTAACCAAGGTAGACGGAAGTTGTTTCGACGCTCTTCATCATACAAGTTAGCAAAACAAACCCCACTCATTAGATTGCGTAATAGCCTTGGTTGCTGATCCAGATAGTCTAAACGAGATAATTGACGTTCTAAGGGAAAAACATCTTGTAACTCTTGCCATGAGCGAGTTAAGAAACCATCGGAGAACACTTTAGCTGAACTTGCTAATTTTTCCCGCGATTTATCATCTAAAAATGGCTGCCAAGCGTGGCTTAAGATCCAGCTACTTAAATTCAATAATAGACCACAGTAACGTCCAGATTGCAGTAAACGTAACATATCATCACGTTCAGGCAGTTCATCGTAACGAGCTTCCAGTAATTGCATTATCTGCTTGCGAGCATTAAGTTTCTTTAACTGGTAGCCTCGTTCAGAGAGCAAGTCTTGAATATTTTCGGCTTCTTCAACCCAGTCTAACTCCCCTTCCAGCCACTGCAATTCTTGACGTAGCAAGGCACTTGCCCGACGAGGGATCATGCTACCAAACACCACTAAAATTTGGCGTAACAAACTGATAGCTTGCGTAATCTGAATTAATGCGGCCTGCTCTTGGCGCTCAACATAGATTTGTTCGTGGTAAAGCCAATGCTCTAATGCATGTTCAAGAGAACGAACAAAAACCTGTTCTACTGACTCATTGTTAGAAGCTGGAACCAAACCCAAGGCTTTAACTTCATCGCCAGTATAGTCGGTCGCTAAACGATAACCACGAGCCGCTTTACTTAAATTGCCTAAACGCATTCCACCTTGAGCACACAATTCACGAGCTAAGGTAAATAAGGCGTCGGTTTGTCCCGATTTTAGTTCAAGTTCAACTTCACAAATTGGCTCACTTTTGCCATTAGCACTCACTTGTCCTTGGTCAAAAGCTACCTCAATTTGACTACCATCAGCCATAGCAACAAGCCATTGCTGACGTTCAAAGTCGGTAGAGAACAGAGGGCATAATTGCTGCTGTAGTGCCGCTATATCTAATCCTTCAGGCCAAGCATCTTGAGGATGAAGGGATAAATCAGGCTCTTGACCTGTAATTTCGACATTGTACTCAGGACGTTGATGAAGTCCTGCGACAACCCTTCCTGCAGTTTTTAACGTCTGAACAAACACATCATCAAAACGACGAACGCGCAAACCAATATCGTGTTGGCGCAATTGCTGATCAGGGGTATCAAAGTAAACGTTACCTAATAAGCGGCTACTTTGTTGCAGAATTTTCATCTCAGAAATTTTGGTTAATAGCTGAGTTGAAAACTCCGGAAAAACAAAAAACTTCAGTTCTATCTCGGTTTCCATAGTTATACCTATAAACAGTGGCAAACCAAGGATATTTGCTATTTCTTCATAGGGCAAGCCCGAAATATCGACAAAACCTTGATCGAAATTAGTTCCACTATACTCATATATACGTTAACATGCGCGCCTCAATGACCATCGCTCAAGAAATAGCCTTGTTGGGCTCTCTTTAGGTTGATCGGCTATGCCAGTAAATACAATTATGGGGTTATTTGCAAAGTCCCCGATAAAACCACTGCAACGTCACGTGACTCGCGTCAATGAATGTTGTGATTTGCTAGTACCATTCTTTGAAGCATGTCATGCAGGAGAATGGGATCAGGCAACGACCTTACGTGAACAAATCTCGCAGCTTGAAAAAGATGCGGATGTGTTGAAGCGTGAGATCCGTCTGAAACTTCCTCGTGGCCTATTTATGCCAGTAGATCGTACTGACATGTTAGGTCTGTTAACTCAACAGGATAAGTTAGCTAACCTGTCTAAAGATATCGCTGGTCGAGTCTTAGGCCGTAAGCTACAAATCCCTGAAATAATGTATCCTGACTTTCTTGCTTATGTTCGCCGTTGTTTAGACGCTGCGGATCAGGCTCGTCGTGTTATTAACGAGCTAGACGAACTGCTTGAAACGGGATTCAAAGGTAGGGAAGTGACGCTTGTTGCTGAAATGATTAATCAGCTAGATGTTATCGAAGACGATACCGATTCTATGCAGATTAAATTGCGTCAACAACTTATGTCCATCGAAGACCAACACAGCCCGGTGGATGTCATGTTCCTATACAAAATTCTCGAGTGGGTTGGCGGTATCGCTGATCAGGCACAACGTGTCGGCTCACGACTAGAAATCATGCTATCGCGTTCTTAATAGCGAGAATTTAACAAAAACAAGGTTTTACAATGGAAATCCTGGCTAACTACGGCTCTCTGATTATCGGAGTGGCGGCTATCTTTGGTCTTTTAATGGCAATCGGTATTGGCGCGAATGACGTTGCTAATGCTATGGGTACTTCTGTAGGTTCGAAAGCACTTACCGTTAAGCAAGCTATCATCATTGCAATGATTTTTGAGTTTGCAGGTGCTTACCTCGCAGGTGGTGAAGTTACCGATACTATCCGTAAGGGTGTGATCGAAACTTCTCTCTATGCTCACCAACCAGAAATACTTGTTTACGGTATGATGTCTGCTCTTCTTGCAGCAGGTACATGGCTGTTGGTTGCTTCTTATATGGGCTGGCCTGTATCTACTACTCACTCAATTATCGGTGCAATCATCGGTTTCGCTTGTGTGTCTGTAGGTACCGATGCAGTGGATTGGCACTCAATCCAAGGTATCGTGGGTAGCTGGTTAATC
Source organism: Photobacterium damselae subsp. damselae (assembly GCF_038086725.1). NCBI lineage: Bacteria > Pseudomonadati > Pseudomonadota > Gammaproteobacteria > Vibrionales > Vibrionaceae > Photobacterium > Photobacterium damselae. The sequence continues at coordinate 477,245 of NZ_CP146970.1, read as the reverse complement.
ACCCCACTGATTGCAGGTATTTTTGCCTATTTCATTTTTATCAGTGCACAACGCCTGATTTTTGATACTGACAAGCCTCTAGTCAATGCGAAGCGTTTCGTTCCTGTTTATATGTTTATCACTGCGATGGTCATTGCGCTGGTAACAATCAAGAAAGGTCTGAAACACGTAGGTCTTCATCTAACAAATGGTGAAGCTTGGGTAGCATCGCTAGTCGTTTCTCTGCTTGTTATGGTATTCGGTTACTTCTACATTCAACGTAAATATAAAGACAACGACAACGTAGTAAGCTCTAACGGCTACGCTGGCGTAGAAAGTGTATTTAGCGTATTGATGGTAGTAACAGCGTGTGCAATGGCATTTGCTCATGGTTCTAACGATGTTGCAAATGCGATCGGCCCTCTGTCTGCAATCGTATCAACGGTTCAACATGGCGGCCAAATTGCTGATAAAGCTGAAATTGCATGGTGGATTCTTCCTCTAGGCGGCATTGGTATCGTTGTGGGTCTAGCAACTCTAGGTCACAAAGTAATGGCTACCGTAGGTACTGGCATTACCGAACTAACACCTAGTCGTGGTTTTGCAGCTCAGCTAGCAACTGCGTCTACTGTTGTTCTTGCATCCGGTACAGGTCTACCTATTTCAACTACGCAAACACTTGTTGGCGCAGTATTAGGTGTAGGCTTTGCTCGTGGTATTGCAGCACTTAACCTTGGTGTTGTGCGTAATATCGTTGCATCATGGGTTGTAACACTGCCTGCAGGCGCTCTGCTTGCTGTTGTGTTCTACTACGTTATGCGAGCTGTATTCGGCTAATAGCGAAAGATTTTGTTGAAGGGAGGCTTTGCCTCCCTTTTTTTTTGCGATTCTTTGACCAGTTTTACCAATCCCTAACTTGCACCTGCCCCGCAAACTTCTTAGTATGTCACCCCAGAATGAAGGCTCCCCCTCAAGGATTCAGATTGTGAAGCATCTAATTAGTTTACTGCTATTTGTTTGCGCTGTTGCTACCACATCAGCCCAAGCAGAAGCGACCCGTTATATCTCAGATAACCTGTTTACTTATATGCATACAGGCCCAAGTAATCAATACCGTATCATGGGCAGTATTGATGCAGGTTCAAAAGTGGTATTACTCGATACCAATAAGAGCTCAGGCTTTAGCCGTGTTAAAGATGACAAAGGCCGTACAGGTTGGGTAAACAGCGACTTTATCTCAACTCAAATGGGCTTAAAAGAGCGCGTTCCAGCTCTTGAGCAAGAGTTAGCAGAAGTTAAAACAAAACTGGCAGAATCTATCACTTCAAACGATAGCCGTAATGCTGGAATGAAAACTACGTTAGATCAACGTAACCAACAGATCACAGAGCTTGAAGATCGCAACAGTAAACTCAATGAGCAACTGTCGACAGCACAAACAGAAATCCGCGAACTACGAGCTAAAATTGATACGCAAAAAGATGACCTACTAATGCGTTGGTTCATGTATGGCGGTATGGTTGCAGGCGTTGGTTTACTACTTGGTTTAGTGTTACCTCATATTATCCCACGCCGCCGTAAGCGCCATAACGGCTGGGCATAAACCAATAGACAAACATTAAATAAATTGAAAGGCCGCAATCTGAACTGCGGCCTTTTTTGTTTGTTACCAAAATGAGCTTTTCTTTACTTCAATTCAAGTGTTATCACTACCATTCTGATAACGAAGGCATTGCAATATCATAACCATCAAAACCTAAGATAACATCTCGTTGCTCAATCTTCTTCAACACAACACCCGATGCGATCGTATCCCCTTCATGCCGCTCTTGGCCATTAACTTTGACCCAGCGATTTTGTGGCTTAGAAGAATAAATATGCTGCTGAAAATTCATTGAAGGGAGTTTGTTTTGAACAGTAACGGGCAAATCAGCAATAGGAATAGCCTTATGCTTGGCGATCTTGACTTGTTCATCCCCAGTTCTATCAAGCTCTTTATCACTAAAAGTCTGGCCATCTGTAGCAGCAATAGCCGATTTCAACTGCTGTGCTAATTTAGGATCAACCCCAGAAAAATCCAAATTATCTAACTGATATGGATCTTGTGGCGCTGTTTTAACAGGCTCTGATAAGTGAGAGTCATAATCTGTCGTAGCACTTTCACCATAATTACCCGCATACATCGCAGGCTCTGCTGGCGCGGAGACTTCCGCTGGAGGTGCATAGTAATCACTATTACCTTGCGGTAACGGTTCAGTTGTCAAAACTGGATAAGATAGAAATTCGATATCCTTATTGACTCTTACAGGCGCGTTTTTAGGCTTTGTAACCACAGCCACTTCTGAAAGTGTTGATATCTCCTCATGAGAGGTACTCGAAGATGCTGGTGATACCGAAGCCGTCACTGTATGACTTTGCAGGGCATACAACTTGTACCCGACAACACACGCCGCGGGCACAACAGCAATAAGCAGAGGAACCAACCAAGAGTTTTTCGCTTTGTGTTGCTCTTTAATCGTCTTCATCGGATGAATAATTGGACTAACAGAGGCATTGGCATGGTTTTGTCGTTCTTTTTCCGACGCTTTAATGGCAGTAAGAATATTAGACATAATCACACACCTTCAGGTTGTAATGTTGGACCAGGCAGGCTTAATGCTGAATCAAGGACCATTAAAGTTTGTTTACCCGCTATACCATCAGCATTGAGCGATTGTGAACGTTGGAATCGACGCAGTTTATCCACTAACCCTTGATCAAAATAATTTTGGTTCGTTTGAGGTTCACCTAAAAAAGTATTGAGCTGTTGGTTTAACCAAGCAACACGAGGGCCCTGCTGGCCATATCGAATGCTGGCATCATCACCGAATGGAGGGCGCCATAGCAACTGATAGTTACCATCCCAACGTTGCTCAAACCAAGATGGGGTAACCGCAATACGTTCATGACCCAATAATAACTGCACTTGATTATGAGTCACCGCATATAGCACAGCGTAAAAATCATGATGATGAGCATCTTGCAACTTTACGATCACTGGACGATTGATCATAGCAAGTGATGTCAGAGAGCCTTTACCTGAATAACAAGTTAAGTGTACTCGGCTACTTGTCGCGCACGTAGCCTGATTTAAAGCGGTATCAAAACCCCATAACTGATATAAGGTCTGCATCGCTTGACGTTGTTGGTAACTCGCTTTTATAGCCGTATCTAAGCGTTGTTCACTCGAAATTTCTTGCGCACTCTCTTTTGCCATGGGCCCTAATTGAGTATCCGTTATTACCACTTTTGCTGCTGTTGTCGCTGTTTGCCCCCCTAATGGCAACGACAAATGCTCTGTAGCAAACCATGCTCCCGCAGCCAATCCACCACCTAATAGCGACAGTAGAAGCCACCGTGACCAATTAGAGGTTTGTTTCGAGGATTCTATCTGACCTCGATTGATAGGAACTTGCCAACTTAAAACATCTTCACACGCTTGCTCTGCTATCGCTTTAGTAACCTGATGAACCCCTTGATGATGAGCCAATTGCATCGACTTATCACAAATTAGATTAATTAGGCGGGGAATACATTGGGTTTCTTTTGCTATATATCGAATCACACCATCGTCAAAAACATCATAATGACACCCAACTGCGCGCAGACGATAACGAATGTATTCCCCCACTTCCTCAACTGTTAAAGGCAATAAATGGTAACGAGAAGTAATACGTTGAGCTAATTGTCGTAAACGTTCTTGTTGCAATAACTGTTGCAGTTCCGGCTGACCAATCAACACCACTTTTAACAACTTGCGACTATCGGTTTCTAAATTAGTAAGTAAACGTAATTGTTCAAGTACTTCCGGCATCAAATGTTGCGCTTCATCAACTAACAATAGTGTTTGTTTACCTTCACTATGGTTAGCTAACAAATGCTGATGCAACAAGTCTGATAGCTGCTTTAAACTCGCACTATCGGTATAACTTAACGCAAATTCATCACAAATAGCCGCCAACAGCTCATGAGCCGATAGCGCCGGATTTAATATCACTGCAACTTGGGTCTCTTGTGATAATCGGGCAATCATCGCTCGAAGGACGGTTGTTTTTCCGGTTCCGACTTCTCCGGTTAATAGCCCAAAACCACCGCCATCAGTGACACCAAATAGCATATGGGTTAAAGCTTCTCGATGGCGCTCGCTTAAAAATAGAAAACGCGCACTGGGCACGATAGAAAAAGGCGCTTCAGAGATCCCGAAGAAATCCTTGTACATGAAATATCTCGTCTCTTAGTAGAATGAAAAATTGGACTGTAACTCTAACAACTGGTTCATCACTATTTATGAAATAACCATGTATCAAATGTTATAGCCGATGATATCGGTTGGTTTATCATCCAGAGTTGAACCGATTATTGTATACTGAAGTCATGATTATCGGTGATGCTTACTGTCACAATGTTATCTTAACCGCAATATTAGGAGCTTTGGGTGCAAGTTTATTTAGTCGGAGGTGCTGTTCGAGATGCACTGCTTCAATTACCAATTGTAGATAAAGACTGGGTGGTTGTTGGTTCTACACCAGAACAGATGCTTGCTCAAGGGTTTGAGCAAGTCGGTACTGATTTTCCTGTTTTCTTGCACCCAAAAACCAAGCAAGAGCATGCATTGGCAAGAACAGAACGCAAGTCAGGCCGAGGTTACACTGGATTTATTTGTGATTTCACACCAGATATTACTCTAGAGCAAGACTTGATTCGCCGCGATCTCACCATTAATGCTATTGCACAAGCGAAAGATGGCACTCTTATTGATCCTTATGGTGGTCAACAGGATCTTGAACATCGTATTCTTCGCCATGTTTCTCCCGCTTTTGTTGAAGATCCCTTAAGAGTTTTACGCGTTGCTCGTTTTGCCGCTCGCTTTGCTCATATGGGGTTTACCGTTGCCGCGGAAACAATGGCACTGATGCAGGAGATGGTGATATCAGGAGAGCTTGCAGCGCTAACGCCAGAGCGGGTTTGGAAAGAGTGGGAAAAATCATTAAGTAGCCAAAATCCAGAAATATTTCTAACGGTATTAAGACAGTGTGGTGCATTACAAGTAGTGATGCCTGAAATTGATGCCCTCTTTGGTATTCCACAACCAGAAAAATGGCATCCAGAAATTGACTGTGGCATTCACACTCTCTTAGTTGCGAAGCAAGCGGCACAGCTAAGCCAAGATAAAGCCATTCGTTTTGCAGCACAACTTCACGACTTAGGAAAAGCACTATCTCCAGTCGAGGATTTACCTCATCATAAAACCCACTGTCTCGATGGTCTCAAACCTATAAAGGCACTTTGTCAGCGATTGCGAGTTCCCAATGATTACCGTGATTGCGCCTTGATGGTTTGCGCACAACATACAAAGGTACATCACGCCTTTGAAATGAAAGCGAGTACTTTTGTTAAAATCTTTGATCAAGTTGATGCTTGGCGTAAACCTGAAAGAATTTCTCAGCTAGCGACCTGTTGTAGAGCCGATGCGCGAGGCCGAACAGGACATGAGAAGGATGCTTACTTACAGGCTGATATCTTAGAGCAGGCATTTTTGGCAGCTCAAGGTGTGGAAGTAAAGCCTATCGTGGCAGAGGGCTATAAGGGCATAGAGATAAAAGAGCAACTGGCACTAAGACGAATTGATGCCGTTGCACTGACATTAACGACATTGCGCTCAAACTAAGCCTGAAACAACAGAGCCCAAGCAATAAACTTGGGCTCTGATAGCTTACTTAGATAGCAAAAAGGCAATCAAGCCAATACCGAGTAATAAGCGATAAATTACAAATGGTGTCATACCAAGGCGAGTAACCAGCTTCAAGAAGACATGAATACATGCATAAGCACTAACAAAAGAAACTGAAATACCAATTCCTAATGCGCCTAAATCAACAGGTTGACCACTGGTTACCAGTTTAAGCCCCAGATAACCGCCAGCCAGTAAAATAATTGGAATCGACATTAAGAATGAAAAACGAGCGGCGGCTTCACGTGTAAAACCTAAGTACAATGCAGCAGTCATTGTAGCACCAGAGCGAGAAGTACCTGGAATCATCGCCATTGCTTGAGATAAACCAATAAACAGAGATTGCTTCCAACCAGCACTGTATTCATCTTTGTTTAACGCTGAGTGTTTATCTACCCACCATAACAACAGACCAAAAATAATCGTAGTACAAGCGATAACCCAAGCCGAACGTAAATACAGCTCAATAATATCTTTCATAAACAGACCAAAGATACAGGCGGGGATCGTTGCAATCACAATCATCCATGCCAGTTTGGATTCTTTATTATGCTGCTGTTTAAAAATAGAGTTTAACCAAGCGGAAAGAAGACTCACCACTTCTTTTCTAAAATACAGAATCACAGCGGCTAAAGTACCAACATGTACTGCAACATCAAACGCCAAACCTTGATCAGGCCAGCCCAAGACTTCGGATGGCAAAATTAAGTGAGCAGAGCTCGAAATAGGAAGAAACTCAGTTAACCCTTGAATAAGGGCCAGCATAAAAGCTTCAAAGTGACTCATTTATTGTCCTTAATAACTATCGGTGGCCAATGTAATTGGCTGTAATTGTTGTTGAAATTGGATCTCGCGATAAAGTTCAGCAATAGAGCGCCCATCATTTGGCACCACAAGTTTTGGGGCCAATTCGTACATTGGCCACAATACAAAGGCAAACTTATACAGATCATCACGCGGCAATTGAGGATCTCGTTCTCGAATCTCATTGCCAAATAGCAAAATATCCAGATCTAAGGTGCGATCTTGATTCTTTTTTGCATCAATCGGACGACCGTATTTGATCTCCAGCGCTTTAAGTGAACTTTGTAGAATATCAACAGAAGATGACGTTTTTATTTCAACCACACAGTTATAAAAACTGTCACCATCAAATCCCACAGGTTCAGCTTGGAATATACGAGATACTCGCAGTTGACCGTGAGATAGCAACCTAAGCTCCTTGAGTGCCATTATTAGGTGATATTCGGGCTCAATGTTACTACCGATGCTGATGTAACAGGTGTTCACTTACAGCCTCGTTCAATCACAACACCAACACTTCGAGCATTAGCGACTGCGCCCGGTTTTGCTACTCGAATTCGAAGCCAAGGAACTTGAAACTGAGTCATAATAAGATCAGCCACTTCTTCAGCTACTCGTTCAACTAATAAAAATGGCTGTGAACTTACAAAATCGGTCACAGCTTGACTTACCGCAGCATAATCGAGGGCTAACATAACATCATCTTGTAATGCAGCAGGTCGATTGTCGTGTGCCATTTCTAAATCCAGCACAAGTTTTTGTTTTATTTCTTGTTCCCAGTCATAAACACCGATAGAGGCAATAACTTCAAGTTGTTCGATAAATACAAGATCCATTTTCAATCGCTAATTTTGTGAGAGGTCGGATACCTAATTTGAGCAAAAGTGCGTATTATCAGGTTGTTTTCGCTTATTTTACTTTAACGTGTTATAAGTGGAATAAGCACTAAGTTAAATAAGATTTGGACTATAACACAGCCCTTTCTAAACGACATAAGCCGACATTAGTTTTCTACTAATTTAGTGCTCAAGATAACAAACTTACATCACGTTTCATATTACAGTGGGGAGACAAATATTCCTCACCGAATGATTGGGATAATTCTAGGAACTGCATGACACCATTAGCTCTCGTCATCATCATTGCAGCTTATCTACTGGGCTCGATCTCCAGCGCGGTATTAATTTGTCGTCTTTACAGACTCCCCGATCCAAGAGATTGTGGTTCAGGAAATCCGGGGGCAACTAACGTATTAAGACTGGGTGGTAAAACTGCCGCGAGCCTTGTGTTAGTGTGCGACATTTTAAAAGGCATGATCCCGGTTTGGCTAAGCTATTTCCTCGGTTTGAATCCGTTTTTACTGGGAATTATCGCCATTTCAGCTTGTTTAGGCCATATATACCCTATTTTCTTTCATTTTAGAGGAGGAAAAGGGGTTGCGACAGCACTTGGAGCATTGGCACCTATCGGCTGGGATTTATCGGGAATGTTGATCGCAACTTGGCTCGTAGTTGTCATTATCACAGGCTATTCGTCATTAGGCTCTCTCATTACAGCCCTTATCGCACCACTATTTACTTGGTGGGTAAAACCAGAATATACCATGCCAGTAGCGATGCTTTCTTGCTTAATTATCTTTCGTCACCACGATAATATCCGCCGTCTTATCGATGGGCAAGAAAGCAAAATATGGGATAAATTTCGCCGCAAAAACAAGCAAAATGCCTCATAAACTCTAAACCTAACCAAATGGTAGATATAAAAAAAGCGATCATCCGATCGCTTTTTTTTATTTCAGACAAAAACCATTACTTATCAATTGGTTTTAGCTGATCAATTGGCCAACGAGGGAAAGCTTTCACGCCCAGATCCATCAACTCTTTATTCTTGAGTCGCTGCATACCAGCATAAGCAATCATTGCGCCGTTATCTGTACAAAATTCAGTACGCGGGTAGAATACTTCCCCTTTCATACCTTTCATCAATTTTTCGAGCTCTTGACGCAGATATTTATTCGCACTCACGCCGCCGGCAATAACTAAACGCTTCAAGCCTGTTTGCTTAAGTGCTCGCTTACATTTAATTGCTAGGGTATCCACTACCGCTTCTTGGAAAGCAAACGCGATATCAGCGCGAGTTTGCTCATCATCACCATTGCTACGAATAGTGTTTGCCGCGAATGTTTTCAGACCAGAGAAGCTAAAATCAAGCCCTGGACGGTCCGTCATGGGACGAGGGAAGGTAAAACGACCCGGAGTACCATTTTCTGCCATTTTCGACAGCAGAGGGCCTCCTGGGTAATCTAATCCCATTAGCTTCGCAGTCTTATCAAATGCTTCACCAGCTGCGTCATCAATAGACTCACCCAAGATTTGGTATTCACCGATGCCTTTCACTTCGACCATCATGGTATGGCCGCCAGAAACCAACAATGCCACAAAAGGAAACTCAGGTGCGTTCTCTTCTAGCATCGGAGCCAATAAATGGCCTTCCATATGATGAACAGCCACCGCAGGAAGATCCCATGCATACGCTAGGCTACGGCCAATTGTTGCACCGACTAATAATGCCCCTACAAGACCTGGACCTGCAGTGTAAGCAACCCCATCAAGATCTGCTGGCGTTAATCCTGCAGACTTCAAAGCAGCTTTCACCAATGGAATGGTTTTTTTAACGTGATCACGTGATGCCAATTCTGGAACAACGCCGCCGTAATCTGCGTGTAATTTTACTTGGCTGTAAAGTTCATGTGCCAATAGGCCTTTTTCATCATCGAAAATCGCAATACCTGTCTCATCACAGGAGGTTTCGATGCCCAAGATACGCATAAATAACCTCTATACCATAAAGGGGCAAAAATGAAGAATATCACAGTATTTCAACGACTACTGACATCTTCATTGAGAATAAATTTCATCAATTACTGCACATGTTACCGTTCTAAACAGAAATTAACCAGTTCAACGACGTAGAATGCTTTACAAATGCCCCTAGATCAGATTAGAATTTCGCACCATTTTTAATCAACTGACACTCTTTGAACGTCAGTACAAACCGAATCACTCTGAGGTGAGTATTACATGCCAGTAATCAAAGTACGTGAAAACGAACCGTTTGACGTAGCACTACGTCGTTTCAAGCGCTCTTGCGAAAAAGCAGGTATCCTTTCTGAAGTACGTCGTCGTGAACACTTCGAAAAGCCAACAACTGTACGTAAGCGTGCTAAAGCAGCGGCAGTTAAGCGTCACCTGAAGAAATTGGCTCGCGAAAACGCGCGTCGCGTTCGTCTGTACTAATCTTCGGATTTTTACTAGAAGGATTGCGTTATGACTCTGATTGAACGTCTTAAAGACGAACAAAAGGCGGCGATGAAGGCGAGAGACAAAGCTCGTCTTGGTGCTATCCGTTTAGCTCTTGCTGCAATCAAACAACGTGAAGTCGACGAAAAGATCACTCTTGCCGACGACGACATCGTTGCAGTATTAACGAAAATGGTTAAGCAACGTCGTGACTCTGTAGCTCAATACGAAGCTGCGGGTCGTCAAGATCTTGCAGATGTTGAACTTGCTGAGATCTCAGTACTTGAAGAGTTTATGCCTCAACCACTAAGCGATGACGAAGTTGCCGCTCTGTTGGATGAAGCTATTGCTGCAACAGGTGCTGCAGGTATGCAAGACATGGGCAAGGTTATGGGCGTACTGAAACCGCAAATTCAGGGTCGTGCCGATATGGGTAAAGTTAGTCAGTTAGTGAAAACTAAACTAGGCTAATCTAAGCTCTGTTCTGCAACAAGCCGCGTTATCCTTATGGAGTACGCGGCTTGTTTGTATTTACTTATCTTAAAACCAAAAACATAAGCCTTTGTATATAAAAGACTTATTTCCTTACACCCCAATTTAGGTTACGTTCGAATTATTATGGCAGGTAGAATCCCTCGTTCATTTATTGATGATCTTATCTCCCGATACGATATCGTTGATGTGATCGATTCTCGGGTAAAACTGAAGAAAAAAGGCAAAAACTTCGGTGCTTGTTGCCCTTTCCATAATGAAAAAACGCCCTCTTTCTCTGTTAGCCAAGAAAAACAGTTCTATCACTGCTTCGGTTGTGGCGCACACGGCAATGTCCTTGATTTTGTCATGGAATTTGATCGCTTAGAATTTGTAGAAGCGATTGAAGAATTGGCCTCACAACTTGGTATTGAAGTACCGCGAGAAAATGACAATGGCTCAGCGCCTTCAGGACCTCGAGCAGCAGAAAAGCGTAATCTTTATGATGTCATGGCGCATATTGCTCAATTTTACCAATCTCAACTGCGTACCGATGAAGGCCAACTTGCGATCGATTATTTAAAAGGTCGAGGCTTATCAGGCGAGATTGTTAAAAAATTCGCAATCGGCTATGTCCCCGATCAATGGGACTTAGTTCGTAACCGCTATGGTCGAGATGAAGCTAGCCAACAAGCGCTTGTTGATATGGGTATGCTGATCGAAAACGATAATGGTCGTCGCTATGACCGTTTCCGTGGTCGTGTCATGTTCCCCATTTTAGATCGTCGCGGTCGAGTTATCGGTTTTGGTGGTCGAGTATTGGGTGATGGCACGCCAAAATACCTTAACTCACCAGAAACTCCTATCTTCCATAAAGGTCGAGAGCTCTATGGCTTACATCAAGTCTTAGAAACCCATCGAGAACCAGAACGTATTTTGGTTGTTGAAGGTTATATGGATGTGGTAGCACTCGCACAATTTGGGGTGGACTATGCTGTCGCGTCTCTAGGTACCTCGACGACAAGCGAACATATTCAAACTTTATTTCGCCAAACCAGTACAGTTGTCTGCTGCTATGATGGCGACCGAGCCGGACGAGAAGCAGCTTGGCGCGCAATGGAACAAGCTCTGCCTTATTTACTTGATGGACGCGAACTGAAGTTTATGTTTTTACCCGATGGTGAAGACCCAGATACCTATATTCGCCAATACGGTAAAGAAGAATTTGAGCATCAAGTCTCTTCTGCTATGTCTCTAATTGATTTCATGTTCAATAGCTTAACCGAGCAAGCAAACATGGAAACGAAAGAAGGTCGCAGTAAACTGATGACGTTAGCCAAGCCCTTAATTGAAAAAGTGGCTGGAGAAGCACTTCGTGAATACTTGATCAATAAACTGGGCTATAGCTTGGGATTACCACCGGATCAAATTCGTCTTGAAATTAAGCGTCCACAGCAAGAAAAACCGCGTTTGGTACAACAAAACCTAAAACGAACACCAATGCGGGATGTAGTTGCTTTGCTGATTCAAAACCCAATTTTTGTTAATCAGCTCGAATTTGACACTCAAGCATTTGAAGGAATTGAGGTTGCTGGACTAAATTTATTGCTAACAATAGTTGAAAAATGTCGCACTAACCCCAATATCACTACAGGCCAGTTACTAGAGTCATGGCGAGGTAGTAAAAATGAGGCATTACTAGCCCGGTTAGCCTCATGGGAATTACCCCTATCTAAAGACGAAGACAGTACTCTAGATGTATTTTTAGACGCAATGGACAATGTTATCGGCCAGTGCGTCCAACAACAAATCGAAAAGTTGCAGGCTAAATCAAGCACCGTCGGCTTATCAGTCGAAGAGAAGCAGGAATTACAGTCATTACTGTTGGATCGTCCTGCCTAATAAGTAGTCAACAATTAAGAAATTTGTTATAATTAACGGTTTGCATCTCTGCATACTAAATTATCACTCAGACCCGAAGTTGGATATCGTCTATGGAGCAAAATCCGCAGTCACAGCTAAAGTTACTTGTCGCTAAAGGCAAAGAACAAGGCTATCTGACCTACGCCGAAGTAAATGACCACCTACCGGAAGACATCGTCGATTCCGATCAGGTTGAAGACATTATTCAGATGATCAACGACATGGGTATCAAGGTTGTAGAAACAGCCCCTGATGCCGATGAACTGATGATGACAGAAGATAATGCCGATGAAGACGCCATTGAAGCTGCGGCGCAAGCATTATCAAGCGTAGAAAGCGAGATCGGCCGTACAACAGACCCTGTACGTATGTATATGCGTGAGATGGGTACTGTTGAGCTACTTACTCGTGAAGGTGAAATTGATATCGCAAAACGCATTGAAGATGGTATTAACCAAGTTCAATGTTCTGTTGCTGAATATCCAAAAGCTATCTCTCAACTTCTTGACATGTTCGATAAAGTTGAAGCAGATGAGCTACGTCTAACCGACATTATTTCTGGTTTTGTTGATCCTAATGAAGAGGAAACAGCAGCACCAACGGCAACACATATCGGTTCAGAATTAAGTGAATCTGATCTTGAAGATGAAGATCGTGATCTTGATGAAGACGAAGATGAAGACGAAGATGGTGACAGCAGCGACGACAGCGATGACAACAACATCGATCCTGAAGTTGCACGTGAGAAATTCACTGAGCTACGTCAGTCATACGAAAAAATGGCATTAGCTATTGATACGCATGGCCGTAATCACCCTACTGCAGAACTTGCTGTTGATGAACTTTCTGAGATCTTCAAGCAGTTCCGCTTAGTGCCAAAGCAGTTTGATAAGTTAATTGGCTCACTACGCGATTCAATGGACAAGGTTCGTACTAATGAACGCCTTGTTATGCGCATGTGTGTTGATAACTCTAAAATGCCTAAGAAAACCTTTATCAACCTCTTTGCAGGCAACGAAGCTAGCTCAGAGTGGATCGATGAAGCTCTTAACTCAGGCAAACCTTACGCTGAGCGCTTAAAAACTTATGAAGAAGAACTTCGTCGTTGTTCTACTAAGTTACGCCTACTAGAAGAAGAAACTGGTCTTTCTATTGAGCGTATTAAAGACATCAGCCGTCGTATGTCTATCGGTGAAGCAAAAGCTCGCCGTGCGAAGAAAGAGATGGTTGAAGCAAACTTACGTCTTGTAATCTCTATTGCTAAGAAATACACCAACCGTGGTCTACAGTTCTTGGATCTGATCCAGGAAGGTAACATCGGTTTGATGAAAGCGGTAGATAAGTTCGAATACCGTCGTGGTTATAAGTTCTCAACTTACGCAACATGGTGGATTCGTCAGGCGATTACTCGTTCTATTGCAGACCAGGCACGTACTATTCGTATCCCGGTTCATATGATCGAGACAATCAACAAGCTAAATCGTATTTCTCGTCAAATGCTACAGGAAATGGGTCGTGAACCTCTACCTGAAGAATTGGCAGAACGTATGCAGATGCCTGAAGATAAGATTCGTAAAGTCCTTAAGATTGCAAAAGAACCAATCTCAATGGAGACACCAATTGGTGATGATGAAGATTCACATCTAGGTGACTTTATTGAAGATACAACGCTTCAATTACCTATGGATGCAGCAACGCAAACGAACTTGCGCGCAGCAACCAACGAAGTATTAGCAGGCCTAACACCTCGTGAAGCAAAAGTTCTTCGCATGCGCTTTGGTATCGATATGAATACCGACCACACTCTTGAAGAGGTTGGTAAGCAGTTTGACGTAACACGTGAGCGTATTCGTCAAATCGAAGCGAAAGCACTACGTAAGCTACGTCATCCAAGTCGTTCAGACGTATTACGCAGCTTCCTAGACGAGTAATCGTTGTAAGTTGATGCGAAAAAAGCGGGCTTTGTGCCCGCTTTTTTATTGTCTGGTAAAAATTGTCATTCTGCGTCCTAGCCTACAATTTTAATTAAGTGAGTAAAAAGCGAACAAAATAAATGAGTTAAGCGCTAGACAAGGCCAAACTCATCCCCTATAATTTGCGCATATTGGCCCCTTAGCTCAGTGGTTAGAGCAGGCGACTCATAATCGCTTGGTCCCCAGTTCAAGTCTGGGAGGGGCCACCAGAATTTAGAAAAGGCTACCTTCGGGTAGCCTTTTTGCATTCTAGCCCGCCATAAATTTCATCATTTATTCCAACGAACTAATAAAAAACTGAGATATTTGCCAATCTATTGATGAAAAACAAAACTTTCTTTTGGTTTTGCTACATAATTCCCATCTTTACGTCACATTTTCAGCTTAAAAATTTGATCAACATCACATAGTGCTTAGCGAAATGAAGTCTGCTATAATCCAGCACCGTAAAAAGTGAGTAATGAATAGCTGACACAGTGGCTCTTGTCACAAAACAATAACAACTCGGTTATAAATTAGATTCATGAGCTTTATCAAAGCGAGAACACGTTTTGCTAAAGCAATGTTTTTGCGATTGGATTGGTATTATTACACTCAGTAATACATAAATTTTGTGAAATTATGATCAGAATCTCACTTTATTGGTAAGTTTCAACATCATTGGTTCACATTTTTACTGTATAACACTGGGGTTAAATTTCCCTTGGGTAAAAAGTTCGTCTGGAGAGAATCCTCAATGAAAAAGACCAAGATCGTATGTACGATTGGACCTAAAACTGAATCTGTAGAAGTGCTTACTAAACTAGCTGACGCTGGTATGAACGTAATGCGCCTAAACTTTTCTCACGGTGATTTCGAAGAGCATGGTCGTCGTATCAGCAACCTTCGTGAAGTGATGAAAAACACAGGTAAACAACTTGCGATTCTTCTAGACACTAAAGGTCCTGAAATTCGTACTATCAAACTAGAAAACGGTGAAGACGTTGCTCTAGTTGCAGGTCAAGAGTTCACTTTCACTACTGACACTTCAGTTGTTGGTAACAAAGATCGTGTAGCAGTAACTTACCCAGGTTTTGCTAAAGACCTAAACAAAGGTAACACTATCCTAGTTGATGACGGCCTAATTGAAATGGAAGTTATCGAAACAACTGAAACTGAAGTTAAGTGTACTGTACTTAACAACGGTGACCTAGGTGAAAACAAAGGTGTTAACCTACCAGGCGTATCTGTAAACCTACCAGCTCTTGCTGAAAAAGATAAAGCAGACCTTAAGTTTGGTTGTGAGCAAGGCGTTGATTTCGTTGCAGCATCATTCATCCGTAAAGCAGACGACGTTCGCGAAATCCGTGAGCTTCTAAACGCAAATGGCGGCGAAAACATCCAGATCATCTCTAAGATTGAAAACCAAGAAGGCGTTGATAACTTCGACGAAATTCTAGAGCTATCTGACGGTATCATGGTTGCTCGTGGTGACCTAGGTGTTGAAATCCCAGTAGAAGAAGTTATCTTCGCTCAGAAGATGATGATTGAGAAGTGTAACCGCGCTCGTAAAGTAGTTATCACTGCAACTCAAATGCTTGATTCTATGATTAAGAACCCACGTCCAACTCGCGCAGAAGCGGGTGACGTTGCAAACGCAATCATGGATGGTACTGACGCAGTAATGCTTTCTGGTGAAACTGCAAAAGGTAAGTACCCAATCGAAGCAGTATCTATCATGGCGCAAATCTGTTCTCGTACAGATAAAGCACTTAAAGCTGAACTAGGTTCTCGCCTAGATAGCCCTCGTCTACGCATTACTGAAGCAGTATGTAAAGGCGCAGTTGATACAGCAGAAAAACTAGCAGCTCCTTTAATCGTTGTTGCTACTGAAGCGGGTAAATCAGCTCGTTCTATCCGTAAGTACTTCCCAACTGCACGTATCCTAGCGATCACAACTAACACTAAGACAGCAGCTCAGCTATGTCTAAGCAAAGGCGTGACTCCAGTTATCGTTGATTCAATCGAAAGCACAGATACTTTCTACGCACGTGGTAAAGAACTTGCTCTAGAAACTGGTCTTGGTGCTAAAGGCGATATCGTAGTTATGGTTTCTGGTGCTCTAGTACCATCAGGCACTACAAATACTGCATCTGTACACGTACTATAATTTGGTACATGTATAGTATGAAAAAAGGAGCACATTGTGCTCCTTTTTTATTTCTACTCTCATAAAACCTTTTATGTTCTATAAAACGCCCACTATTTGACAATCCTATCAGTAACAAACACTAAGTTTTAACGCTTATTTTCTATTCCATATATCGCATAGATGCACAATAAATCATATAATTATGCCGATTAAAACTTACCCTATATAGGCACAACTCTATAGTGTGTTTTTTTACCTAAACAAGAACACTGTTGCAGTTAACCCCTTATGGATAGAACACATAATCATCAATAGCGACAACATAAAATATACAACAATGATCATCATGTAAGAGGAAATTTGTGTCTAGTCCGACTTTGACCAACCAAGTGATGGAGGTGATACGACAAGATATTCTGCTTGGAGAATTAGCACCAGGACAAAAGCTTGTCGTTGCAGATTTAAAAGAACGTTATAACGTTGGAGCCTCACCCATTCGTGAAGCCTTAGTACAATTATCGTGGCGGAAATATGTTAAGTTTGCGCCACAAAAAGGCTGTTGGGTTGCTCCGGTATCTATTGCAGAACTGGAAGATCTCTTTAATACCAATCTTCTTCTATCTCGTGAACTATTAACTCGATCTATTGCAAATGGAGATGAGAGCTGGGAGCTCAATATTCTCACCACATACCATAAACTAAGCCGTGTAAATCCAGCGGCAGCCGATATTGATTATAATGAATGGGATCAACGCCACAGTGATTTCCATCTGGCTTTAATGGCTGGCAGTAACTCTCCGGTCATGATGGCTCTTTATCGTGAAGTATACGAACAAATTGAGCGCTACCGTCATATTTGGCTAAGCCGAGCTCGTGGCTATGAACACCGTTACCAAGATAATGGTGAGCACGAAGCAATGATGAAAGCCGTGTTGAGTCGAAATACCGAGGAAGCTCTACGTCTGCTTAATAAGCACTTTCAACGAGCGATAGAGACAATCAAGCCTTTCTTGTAATCTCGATTGATAATAGTAAAGTGAATAAAAAAAGCTCGATCAATGATTGAGCTTTTTTATTATATCAATCAGGTGATTAACCTATGATATTACCATCCAAATAGTTCTTTATGATGAGTATTAAGTAGCAGTACGACCAGTAAAAAATACAAGGCGCTGACTTTAAATCCTAATATCACCAGACTTCCTGTCGTTAGACGTACGAGAAAAGACTTCATTCGTATCACCTAGTGACTGGGTTACTATTGCATCCCTATTGTTCGGTTCTATCCATAGTAAGAGTTTATGCACCCTCTTATTTAGCCTAGCTCATTGTTTAAAATCTAGCGTATATGATTAAGCTCTTAACGCACGCTCCCCCCGAGCAATACCCACAACACCACTGCGAGCCACTTCTATAATATCCGTAGCTTCACCAAGAGCGGCAATGAAAGCGTCAAGCTTATCCCCTGACCCTGTTAATTGAATCGTATAGATAGAGCTAGTCACATCCACTATCTGCCCCCGAAAAATATCTGCGGTACGTTTTACTTCAGCACGAGCAAAACCACTTGCTTTCACTTTAACAAGAATGATCTCCCGCTCAATATAGTCAGATTCGCAAATATTACACACCTTCAGCGTATCAATTAACTTATGCAGTTGTTTCTCTATTTGCTCATAGGCCGATTCGTCTTTCACATGAGTTGTGATATTCAATCGAGATAGCGTTGGATCATCTGTTGGCGCTACAGTTAACGATTCAATGTTATAACCACGCTGAGAAAACAGGCCAACCACTCGAGATAACGCTCCCGGTTGGTTTTCTAATAAAACTGATATTACTCTACGCATCGGTTTTCTCCGTTTTACTCAGCCACATTTCATTCATAGCCCCACCACGCACCAACATCGGATAGACATGTTCAGTTTCATCGACGCTAATATCAATGAACACTAATTTATCTTTTAGCGCTAACGCCTCTTTTAGCTGACTATCTAGCGTCTTAGGATCAGTAATACGCACGCCAACGTGACCATAAGCTTCAGCGATAGCGGCAAAGTCAGGAACAGAGTCCATATAAGAGTGTGAATGTCGACCTTGATAAATCATATCTTGCCACTGTTTTACCATGCCTAAGAACCGATTGTTTAGGTTAACAATCTTAACGGGTATATCGTATTGCAGCGCCGTTGATAGCTCTTGAATATTCATCTGTATACTGCCATCACCCGTTACGCAGATCACCTCTTCCTCGGGTAAAGCAAACTTAACCCCCATAGCGGCTGGTAAACCAAAGCCCATGGTGCCAAGCCCACCAGAGTTAATCCAACGACGTGGTTTTGCAAAGGGATAATAAAGTGCGGCAAACATCTGATGCTGACCAACATCGGAGGCAACATAAGCATTACCTTGAGTTAGTTGATATAACGATTCAATAACTTGCTGTGGCTTAATACGATCATTATTAGTCTCATACTGCAAACATTGACGATCTCGCCAACCTTGAATGTCGTGCCACCAACGATCCAATTCTGCTCCATCATTTGTTTCTTGCTGTTCATTGAGCAGTTTTAGCATCAGTCCTAAAACTACATCAGCCGAACCTACGATCGGAATATCAGCATTAACCGTTTTGGAAATTGAAGATGGGTCAATATCAATATGAAGGATCGTGGCATTAGGACAGTATTTAGCGAGATTATTTGTGGTTCGATCATCAAAGCGAACCCCAACACCAAAAATTAAATCTGAGTTGTGCATGGTCATATTGGCTTCATAGGTACCATGCATACCAAGCATTCCGACACTGTTTGGATGATCGCCAGGAAATGCTCCAAGTCCCATTAACGTACTAACAACGGGAAGATTGAGCCTCTCTGCCAGTTCCAATAATTGCGCAGAACAACCCGACATAATGGCCCCGCCACCAACATAAAGAGCCGGACGTTTAGCGGCAAGCAAGGCTTTAAGTCCTCGCTTAATTTGCCCTTTATGGCCATTAGTTGTTGGATTATACGAGCGCAGTGCAATAGTTTCAGGATAATGATAAGGATAACGCTCTTGTGGATTGAGCATATCTTTCGGAATATCAACCACAACAGGCCCAGGGCGTCCCGTTGCCGCAAGATAAAATGCCTTTTTGATTATGGTCGGAATATCTTCAGGCTTGGTAACTAAAAAGCTGTGTTTAACAACAGGTCGAGAAATTCCCACCATATCACACTCTTGAAAAGCATCATTGCCAATCAAGCTACTCATTACCTGACCTGAGAGCACAACCATCGGGATCGAATCCATATAAGCCGTTGCAATCCCTGTGATGGCATTGGTAGCCCCAGGTCCTGATGTCACAAGCACAACGCCAACCTCTCCAGTTGCTCGTGCGTAGCCATCTGCCATATGAACAGCGGCTTGTTCATGACGGACCAAGACATGCTCAATATCGCTTTTTTCATGTAGCGCATCGTAAATATCAAGCACTGAACCACCTGGGTAGCCGAAGATGTGTTTCACTCCTTGGTCGATCATTGAACGCACAACCATATCGGCACCGGACAACATTTCCATATTTTGCCTCCGAATAGAATGATATCTAGCTATATAGCGTCGAAGGCTGTCGGTGGTTCGCCATCCAAACAGGAGAGTTAAACTCAAAGAACAAAGCTATACAGGTCGATAACATAGTTAGGGCTTATTTTTAGCCTAAAGATAAATGCTATGTTCATTAGTTGCAGTCATAACTGAACTAATGGCCTTTGGAAACTTTAACGTTTTTTCAACTAAAAGATCCATAGCGTAACATGAGTTAACACAAATATTCTTTGGTTAAACAATATACAGATAAAAAATGTGGGGATATTGCAGATATAACGAGAAGATCGGCTAATGGATACAGATCGGAGGGTATAAAAAACTAAAGGGATCTCGATGAGATCCCTTTGGAGTATTAATCGTGAGAGGCTTTTTTGTGACTCTCTTCGTACATACGCTCAATTTCTTGATGGTAGCGATCTTGAATTACTTTACGACGCAGTTTTTGCGTTGGAGTTAGCTCACCATGATCCATAGAGAACGCTTTTGGTAACAAGGTAAATTTCTTCACTTGTTCAAAACGCGCTAAATCTTTTTGTAGATCAGCTACTCGCTTTTCAATCAATTCCACGATTTGGCTATTTTTCACCAACTCTAAACGGTCTTGATATTTAATGTTTAGCTCGCGTGCGTGTTCTTCTAATGTTTCAAAGCATGGCACAATCAGAGCGGATACAAACTTGCGAGTATCGGCAACAACTGCAATTTGCTCAATAAAGTGATCTTTACCAATCGCCCCTTCAATAACCTGTGGTGCGATATATTTACCACCAGATGTTTTCATCAACTCTTTGATACGATCAGTAATAAACAAATTACCTTGTTCATCAAAATGACCCGCATCGCCAGTTTTTAAGAAGCCATCTTCAGTGAAGTTATTCGCGGTCTCTTCAGGCATTTTATAATAGCCGCGCATCACCATTGGACCACGAACTAAAATCTCATTGTCATCACCAATCTTCACTTCAGCACCCGGCATTGGCATACCGATCGAATCAGGATTGAAACACTTATCATCCCAACACGATACCGTCGCCGTCGTTTCTGTCATGCCATAACCTAATTTGACATTGATACCAATTGCGTGGAAGAAACGGCCGATAGTAGCGTCAAGCTTAGCACCGCCTGCTGGCATAAATTTAATATTGCCACCTAATACTTCACGTAATTTAGACAACACCATTTTATCAGCTAACGCATGGCTCTTACGCAGTAACCATGATGGCTCAGTACAATTTTGACGAGCAACCGCCATTCGAGCGCCCATATTCACAGCCCAAGTAAAGATTAACTTACGGTGAAATGGTGCTTTAGAAACTTTGTCATGTACGGCAGAATAAATTTTCTCGTAAACACGAGGAACCGCCGACATATAGTTTGGTTTTACCTCAACCAAAGCTTCACGAACTTTATTGGTATCAGAAAGGTAGCAGTTAACTACTCCGCGATGGAACACATAAAAAGTCCATGCGCGCTCAAACACATGAGAAAGTGGTAAGAAACACAGGGATGAATCCCCTTCATCTAATGCTAAACGCTGATCATGAGCCTCAATCTGAGAAGCAATATTCGCGTAATCTAACATAACCCCTTTTGGCGTACCTGTTGTACCAGAGGTATAAATCAGGGTCAGTAGGTCATCCATCGCAAGAGCAGATAGACGATTTTGTAGCTCAGCTTCAACTGCATCATCTCGCTGTGCGACAAAATCTGCAAAAGAGAAAACCTTCTCATGCTCTGGCAGCTCAATGTCGTCACTCATCGCAACAACATATTCCAGTTGAGGGCATTGCTCAATCAGCTCCATTGCAGCATTCATCTGAGGTTGTTCACCTACAAATAAAATACGAGCATCCGAGTCATTTAAGATATAAGCCGATTGTTGAGCCGTATTGGTTGGATAGATAGGAACCGTAACACAGCGGTTATATAAAGTCGCAAAATCGGCGATTGTCCAACGAGGCATATTGTTGGAAAAGATTGCCACTTTATCTTGAATATTTAAGCCTTTGGTTAGCATTGCCAATGCTAACTGATGAATTTGCTCACCAAATGACTGCCAAGTTGTATCTTGCCACTCCCCATCAACTTGATGACGTAGAGCAACACGATCACTTAGACGCTCGATTTGAGTACGAATGCGATGAACAATATGAAATTCGTGTTGTGCCATAGTAACTCTAATTATTTGAGCTTACACCTGTAAGCTTATTATGGAAGTGCAGTCTACAGTCGAGCATTAAAAAAGCCAACCATAATCCATGATAAAATCATGGTATTGTAAGTATGATCCCACTCTAACGTTTTGACTGTACAAGCTTAATACGAGTAATTAACTATTCTTATATAAGTGTAAACAACTGTAAGAAACTTGCTTATGCACCTTAATTCAACTGATTGCACACTATAGCAACGCTGTTTGGTCAAAAAATCAAGCTCCAATCTCATCTGTTAAATAACAAAATAGACAGAGACTCGGTACAATCACACTAATATGCAACCATTTACTGTAATTAGACACTAAAAAGCCGACAAAATGCCGGCTTAGAATAAAATTCTAGAATCATCTTATAGACGATTATCACCACAAATTTGCAGTAACTGATCACGCATCCAAAGGTGACCTTTATCTTTTTGCGAAGACTCGTGCCAACTTAAATAGCCACAAGCAATATTATTAGCAAACGGAAGCGGTAATACTTTTAGGCCCAAATTGCTTGCTGTCGTTTCAACTAACCAACGCGGTGCAACCGTAATCAATTCAGATTGAGCAACAACATATAAGATATTACTCAAACTTGCGCCTTGGTACGCTTCAACAATGCCAACTTGTGCATTGTAAATATGATCTGCAAAATTACCGCTATTAGGTAGGGATTTCAAAACTGCATGCGCTTCAGAAACAAATTCAGATTCTGAGATCTGCGCACCAATACGAGGGTGGTGTTTAGCAGCGACAACAACTAACTCATCGCGAAACAGTTCTGTACTGCAAAAGCCAGGTTCTTCAAAGCGAGCATAATCGATCACAAAATCCACTTCTTGATAATGCATTTTCTGATTCAGACCATCACACAACTCAGCATCCAATTGTAACGTTACATTAGGTGCTAATTGGGCAATATTACGAAGAATACGTGGCGCAAAACGCATATCCGATGGACTACCGATCGCTAATTTAAAAGTACGAGACGATGTTTCTGGTGCAAAAATTGATGATGGCAGCTCATTTTTTACTAATTGTAGAGCTTGGCGCATCGGACCAAATAGTTGTTTAGCGCGTTGTGTCGGCTGAATACCACGACCATGACGAATAAAAAGTTCATCGTTAAACATCACTTTCAGACGAGCCACAGCATTACTTACCGCAGGCTGAGACATACCCAAGTTATGAGCTGCTCGAGTAATGTTCTGCTCTTGCATAACGGCATCGAATACTGTTAACAAATTCAGATCAACACTACGTAAACTCGATTCCATCTTAAAACTATCGATTGGATGAATAGCTGAACTTCTACGTGTCATATTTGGCCTCTACCTGTTCTACTGTTAAGTGCCTCATCCTTGGGCATGAAAATGTATAATATTTATTTCAATTCAAATGATTTACGTCGCAATCCCCTTGCGAGCCATATCAGTATGCAGATAGAGATTGATGAAACCAATAGACCCAAATACGAATTCATAACCAAGAAAAAATCATAAGGACTTTTCAACGAAATTAATCACTATTTTCAATATTTTAATCAACATATAAAAAAACAAAAAAGATCTGAAAATAAGGTAAATATTCAGAAATTCGTCAGATATTTGTCACTTTTATCTCTATTTTATTATTTAAAATAGATGCTCAACCACATCAAATTCATCATTTAAATATAATTAGCCTGCTAAATGATTTTTAAATTCTAATGCTAAATAAGCAATAAACAGCAAGGGATGAAATTGCAGAGAATAAAAGAAAAAACCGTTCAATATAAGATCGTACTTTATCTCATTCTTAGAGGATATTTGATAAAACCAAAATGTTATAAATAGTTTAAAAAACCATTATAATTTTAATTTACAGCTCTTACTCCTGTAGCTTAGCTAACTTCAAAACAGCACTCAAAAAATAAACACTTGACGCAACACTTGAGCATTTGATATTCATTTGTACTACTAAGTAAATCAATTTTTACGGTTAGGTTAAATGAAAACAGTTTTCACTCTCCTCTTAAGCCTCCTCCTCATCGCATTACCATTGCGCGGGTAGCTTATGAGCAGAAGAAAGCCTTAACCAAAACTTTCAACCCGTGCACCGAAGCGCGGGTTTTTTATATCTATCTCTGCGCAAGGAATGCGGCTTTTTGTAGCAAAAGGATGTAACTATGAATGATCAAGTCATAATCTTTGATACCACTCTAAGAGATGGCGAGCAGGCTCTATCAGCCAGTCTTACTGTCAAAGAAAAACTACAAATAGCTTTTGCTCTTGAGCGTCTTGGAGTGGATGTCATTGAAGCTGGATTTCCGGTGTCTTCTCCTGGCGATTTTGATTCAGTTAGAACCATTGCCGAAAACATAAAACAAAGCCGTATTTGTGCATTATCACGAGCAGTCGCTAAAGATATTGATGTAGCGGCGGAATCACTAAAAGTGGCTGAAGCCTTTCGAATCCACACCTTTATCTCAACATCAACCATCCATGTTCAAGATAAGCTACGCCGTAGTTATGATGACGTGATTGAAATGGGTGTTGCGGCAGTAAAACGAGCCCGTAACTATACCGATGATGTGGAGTTT
This sequence comes from Photobacterium damselae subsp. damselae, assembly GCF_038086725.1. NCBI lineage: Bacteria > Pseudomonadati > Pseudomonadota > Gammaproteobacteria > Vibrionales > Vibrionaceae > Photobacterium > Photobacterium damselae. Next base: position 452,520 of record NZ_CP146970.1, on the reverse strand, counting down.
TCTTGTGAAGATGCAGGTAGAACCCCAATTGATAATCTATGCAAAATGGTCGAAGCTGCAATTTGCGCGGGAGCTCGCACCATTAATATTCCAGATACCGTTGGTTACACCCTACCTAGTGAATTTGGTTCCATCATTGAACATCTATTTAACCGAGTCCCTAATATCGATAAAGCGATTATTTCCGTTCACTGTCATGATGATTTAGGCATGTCGGTTGCAAACTCAATGGCGGCTGTACAAGCAGGGGCGCGACAGGTGGAGTGTACAATTAATGGTATTGGAGAGCGTGCGGGTAACTGCTCACTCGAAGAAATAGCCATGATCATTAAAACTCGCTCCGATCTACTTGGCGTTCAGACCCAGATTAACCATGAAGAGATCTATCGCACCAGTAAAATGGTGAGCCAGCTGTGTAATATGCCGGTTCAAGCCAATAAAGCTATTGTTGGTACTAATGCTTTTAGTCACTCATCTGGGATTCATCAAGATGGCATGCTAAAAAATAAAAACACCTATGAGATCATGACCCCTGAATCGATAGGACTTAAAAATCAAAGCCTAAATCTAACCAGCCGTTCAGGGCGAGCTGCGGTTAAAAGTCATATGGATCAACTGGGCTACAGCGAACAAGAATACAATCTAGATACCTTATACCAAGACTTTCTAAAGCTAGCCGATCGCAAAGGGCAAGTCTTCGATTATGACTTAGAAGCTCTAGTTCACTTTGCAAATGTGCGTGAAGAAGACGATTACTACAAACTAAATTATCTCAGTGTTCAGTCTGGTAGTGTTATGGCGACCACAAGCATCAAACTGCAATGTGGCGAAACAGAAAAATGTGAAGCAGCCGTGGGGAATGGACCGGTCGATGCTCTTTATCAATGTATTTATCGCTTAACAGGTTATGAGATTGTACTGGATAAATTTGATCTTACCGCCAAAGGGGAAGGCGAAGATGGCCTCGGACAAGCCGATATCATTGCGAACTATCAAGGTCGAAAATATCACGGTACCGGCCTTGCTACCGACATTGTTGAAGCCTCAGGTCAAGCGCTACTGCACGTAATCAATAGTATTCATCGCGCCAACCAAATCGCAGAAATTAAGCGCAGCGCTCACGCATAAGCCAAATATTTTTAAGGAGAGAAAATTATGGCACCACAATATCGAATCGCAGTCCTGCCCGGTGATGGCATTGGTCCTGAAGTGATGGAACAAGCGCTAAAAGTCTTAGCTGCGATACAACAACGATTTGGTTTTACCCTAAGTTGTGAGCAATATGATGTGGGAGGGGTTGCCATTGATCATCACGGTACCCCACTTCCAGAAAGTACTCTTACAGGATGCCAAAACGCAGACGCCATTTTATTTGGCTCCGTAGGCGGTCCGAAATGGGAACACCTTCCTCCTAATGAACAACCTGAGCGTGGCGCCCTACTTCCTTTGCGCAAACACTTTGAGCTGTTTTGTAATCTTCGCCCAGCCCAAATTCATTCAGGTCTTGAGGCTTTATCACCTTTAAGAGCCGATATATCAGCTCAAGGCTTTGACATTGTGGTGGTACGAGAACTGACAGGTGGTATTTATTTTGGTCAACCAAAAGGTCGAGAAGGTGAAGGCGCGATGGAAAAAGCATTTGATACCGAAATCTACCACCGTTATGAAATAGAACGAATTGCTCGTATTGCCTTTGAATCGGCGAACTTAAGACAACAAAAGGTCTGCTCAATTGATAAAGCCAATGTGCTGCAAAGCTCGATTCTATGGCGACAAGTTGTAGAAGAAGTACACAAAGACTATCCCCATATCGAACTAAGCCATATGTATATTGATAATGCGACCATGCAGCTGATCAAAAATCCGGCCCAATTTGATGTCATGCTGTGCTCAAACATCTTTGGCGATATTTTATCGGATGAGTGCGCCATGATCACAGGCTCAATGGGCATGCTGCCATCGGCCAGTTTAAACCAAAAGCAGTTTGGACTGTATGAACCTGCAGGTGGATCTGCACCCGATATTGCAGGAAAAAACATTGCTAACCCAGTGGCTCAAATTCTCTCTGCTGCCTTGATGCTTCGCTACAGCTTAGGTGAAGAAGAAGCGGCTCGCGCCATTGAATGTGCTGTTGCTCAGGCTTTGGAAGCGGGCGAAGTTACCGCCGATCTTGCACGTGAACAGGGCGCATTATCCACCAGCGAAATGGGCGACCGAATTGCTCATTATGTTAGTGCTCAATCATAAAAATTACAGGCAGACAAAAATAAGGAAGTGAGCATGTCTAAAACCTTATATGACAAGATTTATGATTCCCATGTGGCAGTTGCAGCAGCAGGTGAAACTCCCATTCTGTATATCGACCGTCATTTGGTCCATGAAGTTACTTCACCACAAGCATTTGATGGCCTACGCGCTAAAGGACGTTCAGTACGCCAAGTAAATAAAACGTTCGCCACAATGGATCATAACGTTTCAACTCAAACTAAAGATATTCAAGCCTCAGGAGAGATGGCTCGAATTCAAATGGAAACACTGGCAAAAAATTGTGCTGAATTTGGGGTGACCCTATATGATATTAATCATAAATATCAGGGTATCGTCCATGTTATGGGGCCTGAATTGGGCATTACTCTCCCAGGAATGACCATAGTATGTGGGGACTCACATACAGCAACCCATGGTGCATTTGGCGCACTCGCCTTTGGTATTGGTACCTCAGAAGTTGAGCATGTCCTTGCCACTCAAACGCTAAAGCAAGCAAAAGCTAAGACCATGAAAATTGAGGTCATAGGTAAAGTCGCTCCAGGTGTCACAGCAAAAGATATTGTGCTAGCGATCATCGGCAAAACCACAGCGGCAGGCGGAACCGGTTATGTGGTGGAGTTTTGTGGCGAAGCCATTACCGACCTTTCAATGGAAGGACGCATGACTGTGTGTAATATGGCAATTGAATTGGGTGCAAAAGCAGGATTAATTGCTCCCGATGAGACCACTTTTGCTTATATTAAAGACCGCAAATTTGCGCCAAAAGATGAACAGCTAGAGCAAGCTATTCGCTATTGGTCAACCTTAACCAGTGATCCAGATGCCCAATTTGATGCGGTTGTGACACTAAACGGTGCCGATATTAAACCGCAAGTGACATGGGGAACTAACCCAGGTCAAGTCATTGCTATTGATGAGCCAATTCCTGATCCCGCATTAATTAGCGATCCCATTGAGCAAGCATCGGCGATTAAAGCGCTTAATTATATGGGACTTACGCCTGGCCAAGCCCTTAGCGATATCACAATTGATAAAGTATTTATTGGTTCTTGTACAAACTCACGGATTGAAGATATTCGAGCAGCCGCCGCTATTGCTAAAGGCCGTCATGTTGCCTCCCATGTTCAAGCTCTCGTTGTACCAGGTTCTGAACAAGTTAAAGCACAAGCAGAGCAAGAAGGCTTAGATAAAATCTTAATCAGTGCCGGGTTTGAGTGGCGCTTACCGGGTTGCTCTATGTGTTTAGCGATGAATAACGACCGTTTAGGCCCAAAAGAGCGCTGTGCCTCAACCAGTAACCGTAATTTTGAAGGTCGCCAAGGCCGAGAAGGTAGAACTCACTTAGTTAGCCCTGCAATGGCCGCAGCAGCAGCCTGTACCGGGCATTTTGTCGATATTCGTACCCTTGAGGCCCAACCAACAGAAGGAGTTTGCTAATGGCTGGATTTCAACAACATACAGGTATCGTCGTTGCTTTAGATGCGGCCAATGTCGATACCGATGCCATCATTCCAAAACAGTTTTTACAAAAAGTAACCCGGACTGGATTTGGACAGCATCTCTTTCATGACTGGCGTTTTTTGGATGATGATGGTCAAGTACCCAACCCCGACTTTGTCCTGAATTTTCCGCGCTATCAAGGTGCAAGCATTTTATTAGCACGAGAAAACTTTGGTTGTGGATCCTCTCGTGAACATGCACCTTGGGCTCTGGATGATTATGGTATTAAAGTGATTATAGCGCCAAGCTTTGCTGATATTTTTTACGGTAATACCATTAATAATCAAATGGTTCCTGTACGTTTGACAGAGCAACAAGTCGATGAACTCTTTAATTTTGTACATCACAATGAAGGCGCTACCATTACCGTCGATTTACAAAATCAACAAGTCAGTGCCAACGGCCAAACCTATCCTTTTGAGATTGATGAGTTTCGTCGTTACTGCTTACTTAACGGCTTAGACAATATTGGACTTACCTTACAGCATGAAGCGAAAATTAGTGAATTTGAGCAACAGATTCCATCATTTTTGGTTTAACTGAAAGGATCTTATTCAAGCTAAGGTCGTATACTAAAATAACGGTTTATTGGAGTTTACTATGCGATCTTGGCTTATTATATTTACCCTTATCAGCGCCTGTTTCAGTTCTGGGATTTGGGCTGCACCTAAAGCGCAATTGTGGCCATACTGGCAAACCAATAATGCCACTAGCCAGCAGACTATAGACCATCAAGCCTGGCAACAATTGCTAACACGATATGTAACAGTAACACCTCATCAAACCTATTTTAATTACCGTCTTGTCACGCAACAAAGCCGCCAACAACTGCAACAATATATTCAAGGATTAACAGCAATCGATCCTCGGAAACTAAACCGTAACGAACAATTTGCCTACTGGGTTAATCTCTATAATGCGGCAACGGTTGATCTCATCTTACAAAACTATCCGATAGCTTCTATTACCAAATTAGGTGGGCTATTTAGTTTTGGTCCATGGGATGAAAAATTGTTAACCATAAATGGTAAGTCATTGACGTTAAATGATATCGAACATCGAATTTTGCGCCCTATCTGGCAAGATAAACGCATTCATTATGTTGTCAATTGTGCCAGTTTAGGCTGCCCTGATTTAATGCCAACTGCACTTACAGCAAGCAACAGTCAAACCCTACTGGATCAAGCAGCAACTCGGTTTATTAATAGCACCAAAGGTGTCGATGTCATTAATGCTAACAACAACCAAATTCAACTCTCATCTATTTATGATTGGTACAGCAGTGATTTTGGCTCGCAATCTGAGCTCAATGCTCATATTAACCATTATCGCAAACAGCCTGTGAGTTTAGATAAGGTGCGTTTTGACTATAACTGGCAATTAAATGAATTAAAGCGCTAGCAAATCTAAAGCTTAGATAAAATCACTAGCCTGTCACAAACCACCGTTTTACAATATGGCCGTTCTCATGGGGTGCCTTTGGCTGAGATTGAGTAATCAGAACCCATCGAACCTGAACCAGATCATGCTGGCGTAGGAATTGAGAAGCCCCTCTAGTTAAGTATTACTCTTATCATGCTTAAGCTAGCTTCCCAACCTGTGCCGCTCTCATTTTTACTGTCACTGCAGGATGCCTGACACAGGAGCGCATAGTGAAAAAAATACTCCCTCTATTGGGACTGACGTTATTATCGGCATCGGTAATGGCTCAGGATAAACCCACATTAACCGTCTACACTTACAGCTCATTTGCCGCTGACTGGGGGCCAGGGCCTAAGGTCAAACGCGCTTTTGAACAAGAGTGTGGCTGTAATCTTAATTTCGTTGCTTTAGATGACGGTGTATCCATCTTAAATCGCGTGCGCTTAGAAGGTAGCCGAACCAAGGCTGATGTCTTATTGGGTTTAGATAACAACCTAATTGAAGAAGCAAAAAAAACCGGTCTTTTAGCACCAAGTGGCGTAGATACTAGCAAAGTTAATATCCCTAATGGCTGGCATGACCCTATTTTTGTTCCTTACGATTACGGTTATTTTGCCTTTGTCTATAACAGTAATAAGCTAAAACAAGTACCAAGCAGCTTAGATCAATTGATTCATGATCAATCTATCAGTGTGATCTACCAAGATCCTCGCACCTCAACACCAGGGCAAGGCTTAATGCTGTGGATCAAATCTGTCTATGGCGATAAAGCACCTCAAGCATGGCAAGCTCTTGCAAAGCATACGGTTACTGTGACTAAAGGTTGGTCGGAAGCTTATAATATGTTTTTGCAAGGTGAAGCGGATATGGTGCTCTCTTATACCACCTCTCCGGCCTACCATATTATTGAAGAAAACAAGCAGCAATACCGAGCCGCAGACTTTAAAGAAGGCCACTATATGCAGGTCGAGGTCGCCGCTAAATTAAAAAACAGCACTCATCCTAAGTTGGCCGATGAATTTATGCAGTTTATCTTAACTAAGCCTTTTCAATCTTTAATGGCAACGGGAAACTGGATGTACCCTGTGATTTCAGAGCCACTACCAAAGGGATTTGATCAATTAACCATTCCAACCAAAGCACTGGAATTCAGCCCAGAAAAGATAGCTCAAGAGCGTCGCAGTTGGATTCGTGAATGGCAGCAAGCACTAACCCAATAATTGGTTTTTCAATTGAATAGTTCGCGTTTTTCTTCTACAACTTGGCCCGGAGTTATCAGCTCTGGGCTTATTATGGCCGTTGTAATGGGGGCCTTATTCGCTCTCATCTCACAAGCTAAAGATCTCTCTATTACGGTTATTTGGACCGATCCTTATTTACGTCATGTTACTGCCTTTAGCTTTAAACAAGCTCTGTACTCAACATTACTCAGTGTGATCCCAGCTATTGCGATTGCGTATGCTTTTTCTCGTCGCCAATTTATCGGGCGAGCCTTAGTGCTAAAACTGTTCGCGATGACTTTGGTATTGCCAGTATTGATTGCCGTATTTGGTCTACTTGCGATATATGGTAAAGGGGGGATCATATCTCAATGGATGCAACACTTTGGAGTGCCTGCTCCTAATATTTATGGTTTGAGAGGGATCTTACTGGCCCATGTATTTCTAAATTTGCCCCTATCTGTACGCTTGTTATTACAGAGTTTAGAAAGTATTCCAATTGAGCACCACCAGCTTGCAGCCCATCTTGGTATTACAGGGTGGAGCAAATTTCGTTTTGTTGCTTGGCCTCGACTAAAACAGCAACTTCCCCATGTTGTAGGTTTAGTCTTTATGCTTTGCTTTACCAGCTTTGCCGTTATCATGTCTCTGGGAGGCGGTCCTAAAGCAACCACGATTGAGCTGGCTATCTATCAAGCGCTTCGTTATGACTTTGATTTAGCTACCGGTGCAATTTTAGCACTATGGCAAATTGTTCTTTGCTCTGGTTTAGTACTTCTGAGTCATTATTTTAGCCAGCCGATTGCAATTGAAAGTGGCCAAAATAAAGTACAGCCTCAATTTGAAAATGGCACCTTGGCAAAATGGTGGGATGGATTGTGGATTGGCGCCTCTTTACTGCTGGTGATACCACCTTTTGTTGCCGTCATTGTGGCAGGGCTTAATCACGAGTTTTGGCACTTACTGCAACAAGCCGAACTTTGGCAGGCAATCAAAAATTCTTTAACCATTGCCAGTTGTGCCAGTGTGATCGCTTTCGTATTCGCTGTTGCCATTATCCTAACGAGCCGTTACTGGCGTCTTAGCTCCCGTTTATGGTCTGCCAATACAATTGAAATGCTTGGAACCATTATCTTACTCACTCCGGGATTAGTACTTAGTACGGGTATTTTCTTATTATTGCGTAACTATACCGATGCCTATGGCGCCGCATTTTGGGTTGTCACCTTGGTCAATGCTTTGATGGCTCTACCCTATATTATCAAGACGTTAAGCCAACCAATGCTGCATGTTGCCCAACAATATAATCAATTATGTTGCAGTTTAAATATGAGTGGCCTCTCGCGTCTCTACTGGGTTGAATGGCGATTACTTCGTTATCCAATAGCCCAAGCGGTCGCAATTAGCTTTGTGCTATCTTTGGGCGATCTTGGCGCTATTTCTCTATTTGGCAGTCAAGATTTTCAAACACTGCCCTTGTACTTATTCCAGCTCATGGGCAGTTACCAGATGGCAGCAGCCAGTGTCGCGGCACTTATTCTTTTGCTATTAAGCTTTGGGGTTTTTAGCATCATCGAAGGCATATTAAAACCCAATCATAACGCCATAAACACCACAACAACCGCCTCTCATAAGGTAGGATCAACCAAAGGATCATCTCATGCTTAAATTAGAGCAAGTTCGTTATCATTACGAAAACGGTGAAACGATGATGTTCAATCTACAGGCTCAAGATGGTGAGATTGTGGCTATTTTGGGCCCCAGTGGTGCAGGTAAAAGTACTCTTATGGCCCTAATCAGTGGTTTTTTAATTCCACAAAGCGGCCAGATAATGTTTAATGGACAAGTGCTCAATCAACTTAAACCAGCCCAACGACCACTTTCCATTTTGTTTCAAGAACACAATTTGTTTCCACATTTAACCGTATTTGCCAATATCGGATTAGGTCTTAATGGTAAGTTGCACCTCTCTGATGCCCAGCGAGATACTATTACTCAAGTGGCCGCTCAAGTAGGCCTTGACTCTTTCTTGGACCGACTCCCGCCATCACTTTCAGGCGGCCAAAAACAGCGAGTAGCCTTAGCTCGATGCTTAGCTCGACAACGTCCTTTATTGTTACTTGATGAACCCTTTTCGGCTTTAGATCCGATATTGCGCCAAGAGATGCTCAATCAAGTGAAACAGCTCGCTAAAGAGCAGCATATTACGGTGTTAATGATCACCCACAATCCAGATGATGCATTACTAATCAGTGATAAATGTGCTTTTGTCTCAGGAGGTGAAGTAGTGGAATTTGGTTCAACTCAAGCGCTTTTTCACGCCCCCGCTCATCCTGAACTACAGCGCTACCTCGGGCTTGATTAATGTCCGGTGCCATATTCTTCATCTTATAGTAAAAACAAAAAAATAGAGGGGCACTCAAAGCCCCTCTTTATCATAACGAACAATAAATACTACAGGTTTTCTTCAGCAAATTCGGCCAAGCGACTACGCACAACGCCATTGAGGTAAATATTGGCACTTCCTTCAAAATTCTTAAAACGCTCAACAATATAGGTTAAGCCAGAAGTAACTGGTGAGAGGTAATTGGAGTCAATTTGCGCAAGGTTACCCGAGCAGACAATTTTGGTTCCCTCGCCGCAGCGAGTAATAATGGTTTTAATTTGGGAAGCGGTTAAATTCTGGCACTCATCTAACAACACAAATGCATTTTGAATGGAGCGCCCACGCATAAAGTTAATTGATTTAAATTGAATATTGGCTTTATCAACAATGTATTTCATTGAGCCATCGGTACATACATCATGCTTATGCAAAGCTTCCAAAGTATCGGTTACCGCACCAAGCCATGGCAACATTTTCTCTTCTTCACTGCCGGGCAAAAAACCAATTGATTCGGCAATTTCAGGGGTATTTCGTGTCACCAGTATCTTATCGTACATCCCTTTTTCAATAACTTGCTCAAGAGCCGCCGCCATGGCCAAAATGGTTTTACCACACCCAGCAGGTCCTGTGAGTATTACCAGATCAATCTTAGGATCTAACATGGCATCAAGCGCCATCGCCTGATAGATATTTTTAGGTGAAATACCCCACGCTTGTCGATGCATCAAACGTTCAAACCCTAGATCTTTTACCGTAATAGTTTCAGCATCAATCTCTTGGATTCGAGCAGCAAAATCTTGCGACTCATCAATGAGGTATTGGTTTGGATAGGGATTTTCAAACAAATGTTTAGGTAAAGTGTGACAGGTACTCATACCACGCTTTTCAGAATCACATTGCGCAACACCCGCCCAAAAAGAACCGTCAAAGCGATAAAAGCCTTTACTTAATAAAGCGACATCGTCAATGAGCTGATCGGTTCGGTAATCATCAACAAAATAGACCCCCGCTCCTTTGGCTCGCAACCGCATATTGATGTCTTTAGTCACCAATACCACATCACGAGGGGCAAACTTCTGCTGCAAAAATAACACGCTATTTAAGATACGGTTATCCCCCATCTTGTCACTAAAAGCATGTACCGTTTCTTTGACTTCATAGTCAGCAAAAATAGCAATAGTGCCACCAGTCTCGTTCTGAGATTGCAGCGGAACACCCGCAGAGATTTGTTCAGGGGTTGCATCATGAAAGATATCTTCTAAAGCTCGAATAGCCACTCGAGCATCACGAGAGACATCGCGTTTAGAATCTTTAATCCGATCGAGCTCTTCAAGCACTGTCATCGGAACAATCACATCGTGTTCTTGAAATGAGTAAATAGCGAGAGGTTCATGTAACAGTATATTGGTATCTAAAACAAAGAGTTTCCTTGTGCTGCCATCCATATAGCCTCCTTGATAGCTGCAGAACTCAATTTATGTCCTGCAATTGTTGTTCCTTTTTGATTGAACTCCTTAATTATTAATGCCGTTGTAATATGACGCGGGTATGACAAAGGGCAGATTCTTCTAAGAGGCCAAGATGCTTGGCGATATCACTAAAAAAGCTGACTTACATCGTGATCTTGAGTCCATCATGCAGTAACATAACTTCCCTTTTTCGTGGCATACCAAATTCTCAATTTTGGCTTACACTTACTTTTCAGTGTAGACCATAAATATTGGAATGCTACACCAAACAATTTCCTTGATATCAAACAATTAGAAGGTTTTTACCACTATGCCATTTGCTTTGGGTCAACGTTGGATCAGTGATACTGAGAGTGATTTAGGTCTGGGTACCGTTGTGGCGCTGGATGCGCGTACCGTGACTTTGATGTTTTCTGCCTCTGAAGAGAACCGTCTGTATGCACGCAATGATGCTCCTGTTACCCGTGTAATGTTTAATGTTGGTGATGTGGTTGAAAGCCATGAAGGCTGGACCCTCAAAGTCGAAAACATCGTTGAAGAGAAAGGCGTATTAACTTACGTCGGAACCCGTACTGATACTCAAGAAGAAGATGTTGCGTTACGTGAACTATTCTTGAATCATCAAATTCGCTTCAACAAGCCTCAAGATAAGCTTTTTGCAGGCCAAATCGATCGTATGGATCGTTTCGCTCTGCGTTATCGAGCATTGAAAAACCAGTACGAACAGCATAAGAGCCCATTACGTGGTCTATGCGGTATGCGTGCAGGTTTGATCCCTCATCAGCTCTATATTGCTCATGAAGTCGGTCGTCGTTATGCCCCTCGCGTTTTACTTGCCGATGAAGTAGGTCTAGGTAAAACCATTGAAGCGGGTATGATCATCCACCAGCAAGTGTTATCTGGTCGTGCCGAACGTATCTTAATTTTGGTACCAGAAACTCTTCAGCATCAATGGCTGGTTGAGATGATGCGCCGTTTTAATCTGCACTTCTCTATTTTTGATGAAGAGCGCTGTGTTGAAGCCTATGCTGATGCAGCTAACCCATTTGATACCGCGCAATATGTGCTTTGTTCATTAGACTTCTTACGTAAGAGTCGTCGCCGTTTTGAACAAGCTCTTGAAGCCGATTGGGATCTCTTAGTTGTCGATGAAGCTCATCACCTAGAATGGAGTGAAGACAAGCCGAGTCGCCAATATCAAGTGGTTGAAGAAATTGCAGAAAAAACCCCAAGTGTGCTTCTGCTAACAGCAACACCTGAACAACTTGGCCGCGAAAGTCACTTTGCCCGTTTGCGTCTACTCGATCCAGATCGCTTCTATGACTACCAAGAGTTTGTCGAAGAAGAACGTAAATATGAACCCGTTGCTGATGCGGTTTCTCGCTTGCTATCAGGTGAAACATTAACTGAGCAAGAGAAAGAAACCTTAGCACAACTTCTACCTGAGCAAGATATCGCGCCAACCCTAGCGTTTATCGAATCATCTAGCTTAGATAATGGTGAAGCAATTGCTGCCCGTAATGAGTTAATTGCCAACTTAATGGACCGTCATGGTACAGGTCGTGTTCTATTTCGTAACACTCGTGCAGCCATCAAAGGTTTCCCACAGCGTCACTTAAACATGTATCCGCTTGCTATGCCGACTCAATACCAAACGGCAATGCGTGTTGCAAGCATGATGGGCGGTCGTATGAGCCCTGAGCAAAAAGTGATGAAACTCCTGTACCCTGAAGATATCTATCAAGAATTTGAAGGTGATACAGCCACATGGTGGAACTTTGATCCTCGTGTAACTTGGTTAATTGAGCACTTAAAAGCTAACCGTGGTGAAAAAGTTTTAGTGATCTGTTCTCGAGCTCAAACAGCACTGACACTAGAGCAAGCCCTGCGCGAACGTGAAGGTATTCGAGCATCTGTGTTCCATGAAGGGATGTCGATCATTGAGCGTGATAAAGCAGCGGCTTACTTTGCACAAGATGAAGAAGGTGCTCAGGTACTATTGTGTTCAGAGATCGGTTCTGAAGGTCGTAACTTCCAGTTCTCTAATCAATTGGTGATGTTCGATCTACCTAATAACCCTGACTTGCTGGAACAGCGTATTGGTCGTCTTGATCGTATTGGCCAAAAACGCGATATTGAAATTCATGTTCCACATCTAGAGGGCACCTCTCAAGCGCTTCTGGCTCGTTGGTATAACGAAGGTCTTAATGCTTTTGAAGAGACTTGCCCAACTGGTCGTGCGGTATATGATGCTCATCAAGATGCTTTACTGGCGCTTCTTGCAAGTGAAAAGCACGATGAAGCAGAACTTGAAAATCTGATCACCAGCAGTGCCGCTATGCACAATGAGCTAAAAGCTAAGCTGGAGCAAGGCCGTGACCGTTTATTGGAAATGCATTCTAATGGCGGTGAAGCAGCACACGCTTTAGTTGATGAGATTTCAGCAAAAGATGGCGATACCAACCTAGTTACCTTTGCGCTTGGTCTATTTGACACCATAGGTTTAAACCAAGACGATCGTGGTGAAAATGCTATTGTGGTTACTCCGTCTGAGCACATGATGGTATCGAGCTACCCTGGCCTTCCATACGACGGTTGTACGATCACCTTTGATCGTGACACGGCACTTTCTCGTGAAGATATGCACTTTATCAGTTGGGAGCACCCAATGATCCAAGGTGGTATCGATCTACTATTAACAGAGGGTGTGGGTACAACTGCGGTTTCTTTACTGAAGAACAAAGCATTGCCAGTTGGTACCCTTCTGCTTGAATTGGTTTATGTGGTAGATGCCCAAGCACCAAAGCAGTCAGGTATTGGTCGCTTCTTACCAAAAACACCAATTCGTATCTTACTTGATAGTAAAGGCAACAACCTTGCAGCTAATGTTGAGTTTGAAAGCTTTAACCGCCAACTAAGCCCAGTTAACCGCCATCTAGGTAGCAAACTGGTTAATTCAGTACAAAAAGACATTCACGTACTAATTGAGCATGCTGAACGTGCAATTGAAACTGAGCTAGACCAAGTTCGCCAGCAAGCACAAGCGGAAATGGAAGCAACACTACAAGCGGAGTTTAATCGCCTGCAAGTGCTAAAAGCCGTTAACCCAAATATTCGTGATGACGAGTTAGAACTGCTACAAACGCAGATTCAAGAGCTAACAAATTACATCGGTAAAGCGCAAATCCAGTTAGATTCTCTGCGCTTAATCGTCGTTAGTCATAACTGATCTGAGCGTATTAGCTCAAGCAAGATAAGCTCTTAACTTGAGAATAAAATATGTATATCAAGCCGCTATTTTACTAGCGGCTTTTTTTTCGCTATCTCCAACCAAGGTGCAGGTTTTCTTGGGTTGGATTTCAATTACTCTTGGTATTCACGATAATTCGTATTAGGATCCCCAACCTTTATGATTTACCGTATTCACTTCGAGTCAGCCATGAAACCGTTACCTTTGTTGGATTACAATCCGCCTCAAGATCCTTGGTTAGATGTCCTTCATCTAGATCGCGATATTATTGCGGTAAATAAACCGTCAGGCCTTCTCTCTGTCCCTGGCCGCGATCCGGCTCACTATGACAGCATCTACTCACGCGTATTACGTGATCATCCAAAATCACAGATTGTGCATCGCCTAGATATGACCACCTCGGGATTGATTGTGCTGGCGATTAATAAAAACGCTGAGCGTCATCTCAAAGCCCAGTTTCGAGAGCGTCAAACTCATAAGGTTTACTATGCTCGGGTTTGGGGTCATCTAGAACAACAACAAGGTTCGGTAGACTTACCTTTAATTTGTGACTGGCCAAATCGCCCAAAACAAAAGGTGTGTTACGAAGAAGGGAAGCCATCACTGACTCATTATGAAGTGGTGCGCTATGAAGAAAATGCCACTTTAGTACGTTTACTCCCAGTGACAGGTCGCTCCCATCAACTGCGTGTACACATGATGGCGATTGGACATCCGATTTTAGGCGACCGTTTCTACGCTCACGATGAAGCTCGTGAAATGGCACCTCGTCTGCAGTTACATGCGGCAGAACTGACCTTTGCTCACCCTTATACAGAAGAGCCAATGCATATCTTTGCACCATGCGACTTTTATCCTGATGCACCAACGCGCACTTTAGATTAATCTGCACATAAAAAAGCGAGCCAGATATTCAGTCTTAGTCGACCAAAATCTGACTCGCTTTTATTTTAAGATGCTTTATTTAAAGCCTTTCTCTTTACGGATTAAATCATAAGCCGCTTGCAACTCTTGTGCTTTTTGCTTAGCGATCTCCATCATCTCAGGAGGTAAACCTTTTGCTGCCAGTTTATCGGGATGGTGCTCACTCATCAGTTTACGATAAGCTCGCTTCACCTCTTGTGCAGATGCACTTTCATCAACACCCAATACATTGTATGCATCGGCTAGTTGATCGCGAGTTGGGGCTTGTTGAAAGCCACCAGCATTTTGATACTGCTGGTTAAAGCCACCTTGTTGAAAACGAAATGCCGCTTCTTGCATACGCAATGTTTGCTCTAGCTGCGCTTCAGAAAAGCCCAAGTGACGCGCAATAACATGCAGCATTTGACGCTCATTCGGGTGAATCGAACCATCAGCAAAAGCTGCAGCAATTTGTAGTTCAAGGAAAAAGCGGGAAAGATCCGCACGTCGCGCTTGGCGTACTTTTAATAGTGTTTCTTCCAGTGGAAATTGCTCATTTTTACCTTGGCGAAAAGCATCTTGGGCACGGCGGCGAGCTTCACCTTGTAGTCCCATACGATCCATAATAGCACTAGCCACCCGAATCTCTTGTTCAGTCACTCGGCCTTTAGATTTTGCCAAGTGTCCCATAACTGAGAAGCACGCATCAAAAAAAGCGGCCTGTCGATCCGCATTTGACATACGATCACCAAACCCAGCGAAACTCCCCATCTGACGGGCGTAGGCTTTATCAAATTGATGACCAATAAAAAGGCCAATAAAAAGTCCAGGGAGTTTAAATACGGCCAAACCGAGCAATGCGCCGATGATTTTTCCCCAAATACCTGCTGTTTGCATTCTATACTCTCTGGTAATTTGCTAAATTTATTCAATGTTTACCCGACTCTTTGGCGAGAAAGGATGCCGTCGAGTTGAATTTGCTTTATGATAGCTGTCATTTATCGGGAATGCTTGTAAAAAGCGCCACCAATTTTACGCGCAACGACTCTGATACAGGAATGTTTAATTAATGTCATTAACCTCCCGCAGCTTGCTTGCCACCATGATCAGTCTGGCCCTATACGGACCAGCAATGGCGAATGAACTCTCAGCGCCAAGTGACAAAGTAAAAGATGAACATACTGTCGCTCAGGCTGATGAACCAAAAGTGGTTCGCGGAGTTTGTATTGCGCCGCAAGATCGCCAAGAAGACACCAATAACCTACCAGTTAAAATCACAGCTGATAGTGCCGAAGCCATTAATGAGAAAAAGATCACCTATAAGGGTGATGTCATTGTTAAGCAAGGCACTCGCACAATTGTTGCGGATCAGGCCTCATTAAAGCAACCTGAAAATGTTGTGACAGCAACAGGTGATGTGTATCTCCATGATGGTGGTATCGAGGTTGATGCTAAACGTATCACCAGTAATCTTGATACCCAAAATTCAGAAATGGATGATGCCATCTATAATATGACCTGCCAACCAGGTCGTGGCGATGCGACACAGATCATCAAGACCAATGTAGATGGCACCCAGTTCTATAAGATGAAAGATGGTACCTATACCACCTGCCCAGCCAAAGATAAAAGCTGGCGTTTTTCTGCTTCATCTTTAGAACGTGATGGCGAATCGCCATTTGCCGATCTTTACAATGCTCGATTTGAAGTACTCGATGTACCGGTCTTTTATTTACCGTATTTACGTGTACCCGTTACTGATCAGCGTTTAACTGGTTTCTTATACCCATCAATTGGCTACGGTTCTCGTGATGGTTTTGAGCTAGAAACGCCATTCTACTGGAATATTGCACCTAACTACGACCTGACCTTAACACCTAAATATATGAGTAATCGAGGGCTACAACTTGATTCTCAATTCCGCTATCTAACCGAACTAGGGCAAGGTAGCTTAAAAGGCGAATATCTTAACAGCGATAAACTGTATAAAGATAAAGGTGCTCGCTGGGCATTTAACTGGGAACATAAAGGTATCTACAATCAGCATTGGTTGTTTGATATTGATTACAGTAAAGCCAGTGACTTCCAATATTTCTCTGATCTTGATTCTGATATCGGTAACCGAGAAGATAACAACCTGTTGCAAACAGCCGATATCTCTTATCGTGATACCAATTGGGATTCCACCTTACGAGTACGAGACTTCCAGCCGTTAACCGCTGATGGTCAAGGCAATCAATACCGATTGATGCCTCAGTTCGATCTCAATTATTACCAACAAGATCTGCCATACAACTTAGAGTTTAAAGTTAATTCTAGCGTGAGCCGCTTTGATAACGACTCTAAAGCCAAACCGACTGCCGATCGTTTTTATATTGCGCCGAGCCTTGTTCTGCCTTATGCAACGCCTTGGTGGACAGTAACATCAGAAGCTAAACTGATGTATACCCATTATAACCAAGATGCTCGTAACTCAGGTCTAAATGACTTAAAAGAATCTGTCGACCGTACTATTCCTGAATTTCGTATCCATAGCGGGCTATATTTTGAACGCAACACCTCCATCCTAGGAGAAGATTACGTTCAGAGTTTAGAGCCACAAATTCAGTACTTATACATCAAAGATGTCGACCAAAAAGATATCTACAACCCATTTGACTACAGTGGCGGTGGCTACGACTCCACGCGTTTACAACAAGACTATTATGGTTTGTTTAGTGACCGTACCTACAGCGGTATTGACTACATAGCTCCAGCAAACCAAGTCACTGTTGGTGCTTCGACTCGCTATTTTGACAGTAATTATAAGGAACGATTTACTCTATCATTAGGTCAAATCTTCTATATCAATAAACCGACAGCAGAAGGTAATCAGGATGCGCAGAGTTACTCTGCAACAGCATTAGAAACTGAGTTTAACCTTGCAGACAGTTTATTCTTGAAGAGCTCAATGCAATACGATGCCAGTGATAATGATATCCAAATGGCTAGTGGTGCTATTGAATATCGAGCTAATGGTATGTATATCCAGCCTAACTACCGTTATGTTTCAAATACATATCTTGATAAATATGTGAAGAACCCAAATAAAGATAATGACGGTATTTCACAGATTGGTTTATCGACTGGCTTCCCACTTTACGACAATATTTACGTTAAGGCGGATTATTTCCAAGATCTTAATGTCAATAAGATGATAGAAAGCCAAGTGGGTGTAACCTATCGCTCTGCATGTTGGATGATTGGATTGAACTATAACCGTTACGCGAAGAATTCGTTAGGTAATGACTTTACCGAATACGATAGTAACGTCAGCATTTCCTTCAGCTTGCTGGGCTTACAAGGCGTTAAACCTTTTGGCTCGACCGATGATGGTAATGCACTGTCTTACGGTAACTCGTTCTCACTAAATAATTAATATTTAAATAGCGGTTGTGATGACCGCTATTCTCATTTTGATGGAATTGACATGAAAAAGTGGAAGTCTTCCCTATTAGCTTTAGCCATTATGGGTGCCTCAGCAAGCTCATTTGCTGCGCCACAAGAGCTGAATAAAATTGTTACTACCGTAAATGACAGTGTGATTTTACAAAGTGACGTAAGCAACATGCTAAAAACGGTACATCTAAATGCAGCCGGTCACGATCAACCATTACCACCAGAAAATATTCTGCGCCAACAGGTTATGGATCAGTTGATCATGGAGACGCTACAGGTTCAGCAGGCAAAGCAGATGGGTATTCGTATTGACGATAGCCAACTAGAGCAAGCGATTGGCCAAATTGCCAAAGAACGCAATATGTCGATCGATCAGCTACGCCAGCAATTAGCTCAATATGGTATTTCATTTGCTGATTTTCGTGATCAAATTCGACGAGATCTAATGGCAAGCGAAGCACGTACCGCAATTGTTCGTCGTCGTATCAATATCTTACCGCAGGAAGTTGAAAATCTGGCTCAGCAACTTGGCCAGCAGACTCAGCAAAATACTGAATACAACATCAGCCAAATTCAAATCCGTGTTGATGAAAATGCTTCCAAAGCAGAGCGTGATGCCGCTAAAGAAGAAGCGGATAAATTAGTAAAAGATCTTAATGATGGTGCTGATTTTGCCAAATTGGCTTACACCTACTCTAAAGGTCCTAAAGCCCTAAAAGGTGGTGAATGGGGTTGGATGAGTAAAGAAGAAATGCCAACTATCTTTGCCGATCAAATCAAAAACAATGGTAAAGGCGCAATTATTGGTCCATTCCGTAGCGGTGTTGGTTACCACATCTTAAAAATTAACGATGTGAAAGGCCTACAAACCGTTTCTGTTATGGAAGTGAAAGCTCGCCACATTTTGCTTAAGCCATCTGTGATTCTAAGTGATGCCGGTGCAAAACAAGAGTTAGAGCAAGTTCGTCAAAAGATTTTGTCAGGTAAAGAGACGTTTGCTCAAGCGGCAAAAGCGATCAGCCAAGACCCAGGCTCTGCTGCTAATGGTGGTGAATTAGGTTGGCAGACACCAGATTTATATGTTCCAGCATTTAAAGATAAAGTAGAAACTTTACCAGTAGATACAATCAGTCAACCATTTAAAACGGTACACGGCTGGCACATTGTTGAAGTAGAAGGTCGCCGCAATGTTGACCGTACCGATGCAGCATTGAAAAATCGAGCTTATCGCATTCTCTTCAACCGTAAGTTTAACGAAGAAGCACAAACTTGGCTGCAAGAGCTGCGAGCTAGTGCTTATATCGATAATTTAACAAATACAGGAAATAATGGATAAGGTTAAACGCATTGCGATAACCCCTGGAGAACCGGCAGGGATTGGGCCAGATTTAGTTCTGGCTCTAAGCCAACACAACTGGCCGCACCAACTTGTTATTTGTGCTGACGCGCAGGTTATGGTAGAACGTGCGGTTCAATTGGGAATTCAAGTTGAGATCATCCGCTATGATCAAACCCGACCAGCAGAACCTCATCGAGCAGGGACACTTGTCGTCGCTCAAATAGATACACAAGAGGCTGTCTGTGCAGGCCAGTTAAATGAAGCCAATGGTCACTATGTACTGAACACACTAGCCAGGGCGGCCCAGGGCTGCTTAAGTGGTGAGTTTTCGGCAATCGTGACAGGACCGGTACATAAAGGTGTTATTAACCGAGCCGGTGTTGCATTTAGCGGACATACTGAATTTTTTGCAGAGCAATCTAATACAGCGCAAGTTGTTATGATGTTAGCAACCGAAGGGTTACGAGTTGCGTTAGTGACAACTCACATACCTCTTTCTTGTGTTGCAAAAGCCATTACACCACAGCGACTCGAGCAAGTTATTCGTATATTGCATCAAGATCTTGTTACAAAATTTGGTCTTACTGCTCCCAAAATCTATGTATGTGGACTCAATCCGCATGCAGGCGAAGACGGTTGTTTAGGCCATGAAGAAATCGATGTGATTACTCCAACGCTCAATCGACTTCGCGAGGAAAATATCCATTTAGTAGGGCCTTTACCTGCTGATACAATTTTCCAACCTAAATATTTGGCTGAGGCAGATACAGTATTAGCTATGTATCACGACCAAGGGTTACCAGTGCTCAAATTTAAGGGCTTTGGTAAGTCCGTTAACATCACGTT
Organism: Photobacterium damselae subsp. damselae; assembly: GCF_038086725.1. Taxonomy (NCBI): domain Bacteria; kingdom Pseudomonadati; phylum Pseudomonadota; class Gammaproteobacteria; order Vibrionales; family Vibrionaceae; genus Photobacterium; species Photobacterium damselae. The sequence continues at coordinate 432,479 of NZ_CP146970.1, read as the reverse complement.
AGGACTACCCTTCATTCGAACCTCAGTAGATCATGGTACCGCACTGGAACTCGCAGGTACTGGACAGGCAGAGATAGGCAGCCTTTGGACGGCGCTTACTCATGCCGTAGAACTGGTAGAAAAACAAGCATGAGCAACGATGTCCATTTAGGCCACCGCGCCCGTAAGCGCTTTGGTCAGAACTTCTTAACCGACCCTTTTATTATCGACGGTATCGTATCGGCGATTAATCCAAGATCAGGTCAAAACCTAGTTGAAATCGGTCCAGGCCTTGGCGCGATCACCGAAGAAGTAGGTAAACTAGTTGATCACTTTAATGTTATCGAACTAGACCGAGATCTTGCAGAGCGTCTACGCAATCATCCAGATCTGGGTCCAAAGCTTACCATCAATGAAGGCGATGCAATGCGCTTTGACTTCACAAAGCTGATTCGTGAAGATGCTAAGCTACGCATATTTGGTAACCTGCCGTACAACATTTCAACCCCACTGATGTTCCACCTGTTCACTTATCATAAAGATGTTCAGGATATGCACTTTATGCTGCAAAAAGAAGTGGTAAACCGTCTAGCGGCAGGTCCAGGTTGCAAAGCATATGGTCGTTTAACGGTAATGGCACAATACTACTGTAAAGTCATGCCAGTACTGGAAGTTCCACCTGAATCTTTCGTACCAGCACCTAAAGTAGATTCTGCCGTTGTACGTCTAACACCGTATGAGACACTGCCTTTCCCATGTACCAACCTAAAATGGTTGGATCGTGTCTGTCGTGAAGGCTTTAACCAGCGTCGTAAAACCGTTCGTAACTGCTTTAAAGCTCTTATGACCGCAGAGCAGATCGAAGCATTAGGGGTTAACCCAAGCGATCGTCCCGAAAATATTTCAGTCGAAAAATTTGTGGCGCTTGCTAACTGGCTTGATGCAAATTACCAAGCCGAGTAATTGCAACTGAGCTAATATCATCCCCTTTCGCTTTTTGAGCAAAGGGGATTTTTTTATCAAATAAACATCGTATCCACCTCTTTGCCCCACACCTTCAGAGGCACAATCAGATAAGTGAGTGTTTAATGGCAACTTATATCGTTGGAGATATCCAGGGTTGTTTTGATGATTTAGAAAAACTGCTGCTGCAAGTTCAGTTTGATGCAAATACAGATGAGCTATGGTTAGCAGGAGATCTGGTCGCTCGCGGGCCAAAATCATTACAAACATTACGTTTTGTTAAAGCACTTGGCAACGCAGCAACCATCGTTTTAGGTAACCATGACCTCCATCTTCTGGCGGTTGCAAATGGAATAGCAAAAGCAAAACCCAAAGATAAAATTCACGACATTTTTACCGCATCAGATGGCGAAGAACTGCTTAACTGGCTTCGCATGCAGCCTATTTTAGCTGAACATCCTCAGCATAATTTTGTTATGGTTCATGCTGGAATTACACCACAGTGGTCGCTAGAGCAAGCTCGTACTCAAGCCCGTCATGTAGAATCGGTTCTACAATCAGATCGTTATTTATGGCTATTGACCAATATGTATGGCGACGGTCCTAACTTATGGCAAGATAATTTAACTGAGCTAGAGCAGCTGCGTTTTACCATCAATAACTTTACTCGAATGCGTTTTTGCTACCCCGATGGTCGCTTAGATATGGCTTGTAAGGAAGGCCCTGACTCTCAATCCGTTACCGAGCTTAAACCTTGGTTTGACATTCCTCGCTTAACGCCAATTGAGAAAACCATTCTATTTGGTCACTGGGCTGCACTGATGGGGCATCAAGATGAACATTGTATTGGGCTTGATACTGGGTGTGTATGGGGTAATAGTCTTACTATGATGCGCTGGGAAGACAAAGCTTTTTTCTCGACTCCTTGCCCTATCTACAGCCACTAATTAGCTGTTTTGCGATAATAATCGTTATAGAAATATAGGCTTCACTTTTCTTAGTAAGAGAAGTAAAGCCTATATTTATTTAAGAAAATAGCGGTACAAGAAACAGTTAAGAGCGCTGTAAAATAACAAACTCCATATCATAAGCATTATTCTCATCAGCGGTATAATGTTCACTATAGGTTTTGAGCCACCCTTCGCCCCAATCAGGGAAACGAGTATCACCCTCAAGCTGAGCTTCAATAAAAGTTAAATATAGGCAATCGGCCTGCGCCAAGTAATGCTCATAAATCGATCCACCACCAATGATCATTAGCTCTTCTACCTCTCCAGCAACCATTTTCGCTTGTTCAAGAGAGTTAACAACCGTTACCCCCTCAATCATTAGTTGAGGATCTCGACTGATCACAATGTTTAAGCGCCCAGGTAATGGACGACCAATAGATTGATAGGTTTTTCGTCCCATCACGATCGGCTTACCTAATGTCGATTGTTTAAACCACGCAAAGTCAGCTGGAAGATGCCAAGGCATTGCATTATCTTTTCCGATCACTCGGTCTTTTGCCATGGCGGCAATCATACTGATTTTCATATATTTTCTCATGATGACTTTTGAGTTATACCACTGGACGACGACGGTAAAATAACAGCCCTGGCATCGCAAGACCGATTGCTAACGCCGCAATGATAAAGATGGCTTTTAATACATTTTCAACCATCAATCCCCATAACTCAAGCGAGAAGCCTCTATGGTTTATTTCAACAACAGCAATCATAGCTTTAAATGCAAAAACACCAGGAACCATAGGGATCATCGCAGCAACGGTGAATACTTTTGGGTGAGCTAAAAAACGATGAGACCAATGTACGCCAATCATACCAACTAAGGTTGCAGCTGCTAACGTTGCCCACTCAATAGGAACACCCCAGTGCATCAGTAGAAAACGACAACCATGCCCTAAAGCTCCACCAATGGCACAATATTTCAGTGCTTTGGGAGGAACATTAAAAACCAACGCAAAACCAACCGCCGGGATCATGGCAAAGAACATATCATTGGCAAGCGCCAGCAATAGTGTCAGCATATCACTCATAACCATCCCCATACATCGAGTACATTCATAGCAGCAACGATTCCCATACAAGTGGATAAGGTTAATAACGTCGCCATTGCCCAACGAGCAATTCCCATATTGACATAACCTTTCACCATATCAGCGATTGAATTAATCAAAGGAAAGCCAGGTACTAACATTAAGACTGATGATGCCATCGCAATAAAAGGCGTATCCCCCACTTGGTAAACCTGACCAAAGCCTGAGATTAGCGTGGTGACAAAAGCGGTAATACCAAAGTTAATAAGAGGGTTAAATTGGCAATGTGCTATCTCTTGACGAACAAACATTCCAATACTTGAAGCGAAAAACGTTAACCAAAAAACAGGCCAATCGCCCCCTGCTAAACGACTAAATGAAGCGCAAGAAAGGCCGATCATAAACACCACTAAATAGCGGTTATAACGTGTTGCTTTAAGATTCTCTAAACGGTGATGAACTTCTTTAACACTAATCAGTCCCCGCTCAGCCAGAATACAGATCCGCTGAATTTCGGTAACAACCTGCATATTTATGCCACCATCTTGGCAACGTCTCGTTGTGGTAATACAGCGTCCTTGATAGCGCGTTGTGATCACCATGGAGCTGGCTGATAACGAGACCTCAACGGTATCGACTCCTAGAGCCAACCCTATCCGTCTTGTGACATCGGCAATCAAAGTACTTTCCGCGCCGTGTTGCAGCAATTTTTGTCCGGCAGTAACGGCAAGATGCGATATTTCTCGCTGCTCAGGCTCAGACAAACATCCCTCATGATCAGGCATAGTTGGGGCAATCTCCTTTTGTTCCAAATCATTATAAAACTCACATTACCTTAATCATGATGTGAGCACGCGCAAATATTATCGAATAATTTTTCAACATTCTGCTTGATTAGACACAAAAAAACCGCTCACAAGGAGCGGTTTTCATAATTTATATTGGATTATGGCTTGTAGATGATTTCAACATCGTAATCATCTTCATTCCAATCTTCCCAATCGTCGTCGTCATCATCGTCATCTTTCTGGTGACGCTTAACTTGTTCTGCATGGTAATCATCCCACTTGAACTCGACTTTCTCTTGCTTCTCTTCTTCGATCTCAATTTCACGAGGAAGTTGCTCAATGAACTCCATTAAGTCATAACACAGCTCTTGAGTACCTAAACGGTTAAGCGCTGAAATTCGGTAGTATTTATCTTCCCATGCCAAAGCATCTAAGATCTCTTGGATCTTTTCATTTGCTTCATCTTCAGGCATTAGATCAACTTTGTTAAATACTAACCAACGAGGCTTACCTGTTAGTTTTTCACTGTATTGCTCAAGTTCATTGATGATTGTGAAAGTATTTTCCACAGGATCAGAACCGTCAGCAGGTAGCAGGTCAATCATGTGTAGTAATACACGACAACGCTCAAGGTGCTTCAAGAAACGAATACCAAGGCCAGCACCATCTGCGGCACCTTCGATCAATCCTGGAATATCTGCAACCACGAAGCTACGATCAGCGCCTGCACGAACCACACCTAAACTTGGAACTAATGTGGTAAATGGATAGTCTGCAACTTTAGGCTTCGCTGCCGATACTGCGCGAATAAACGTAGACTTACCAGCGTTTGGTAAACCAAGCATACCCACATCAGCAAGCAGTAGAAGCTCAAGGCGAAGATGACGAATCTCACCCTTTGTACCCATAGTCTTTTGACGAGGAGCACGGTTTACTGATGATTTAAAACGAGTATTACCAAGACCGTGGAAACCACCCTTAGCAACCATAAGTTTCATACCATGCTCAGTAAGATCAGCGATCACCTCACCCGTCTCTTCGTCTACCGCACGAGTACCAACAGGAACTGATAGAATGATGTCTTCACCACGCTTACCAGTACAGTTACCGCCACGGCCGTTTTCACCACGCTCAGCAGCATAGAAACGCTGGAAACGGTAATCGATCAAAGTATTTAAGTTCTCATCAGCAACAAGATATACGTCACCGCCGTCACCGCCATCGCCACCATCAGGGCCACCTTTTGGCACATATTTTTCACGACGGAAACTCACTACACCGTTACCGCCGTCACCAGCGTCAACTCGAATTACCGCTTCATCTACAAATTTCATCTTATTCTCCGCACTTGGGCGTTTACTGTACGAGTAAGATCTTAGATCCTCAAAGATCCTACCGTATTAACCATTGTAATCGACCTTTGCTATCTCTGCTGTCGAATAAGCTTATGACCAATAGCGCAGAACATAGCACCACTGACGACAACCATAGCACCTAAATAACCCCAGCTATTTAGAGCAACTGGCGCAACAAATTTTGGCCATACCAAACTAGCAAGGTCTACAAATAATATCGTAAATAGAGGGGCAAGTGTAATCACTGCACTTACCTGAGCTGCTTGCCAACGTGCTAGCGCTTCGGCAAAAGCACCATAGCCAACCAGCGTATTAATACAACAGAACATCAACATGCCCAGTTGTCGTGAGTCCATCAGCAATAACTGCTTTGGCTCAGCAAAGGGCGTTAATAATAACGCACAAATGCCATATACCATAAATAGTATCTGCGCTGAGCTAAAATCTCGTAACAAGCGCTTCTGGGTTAGGCCATATACAACCCATACCAAAGCTGCTGTCACTGCCAGTATCACGCCAAGAGTATAGCCTGATAAGCTGGTAAATAGCTCAACTAATCGCTCATTGAAAAATAACAATAAGCCTGAAAATAAGCAGATCACACCAATGATTTGATGACGACCTAAAGTTTCTTTAAACAGCCACACACTACTTAATAATAGTATCACTGGAGCAAGCTGAATAATGACCTGAACAACCGGAGGACTCAGATATTGTAAGGCACTGTTGAATAAAACAAAGTTGCCTGCCAACCCTAAACTGGCTAATAAAAGGAAACCAAAACGAGGGAAGTTTAGGGATGATTTTGCGGGTAACTGCTTGCGCCATAATAACCAAATACCTAAGCCAATAAACGCGGTTATAAAGCGATACCAGACAATAGTAAACGGTGTCATAACTTCAACAGCTTGCTTCATCGCTATGGGCAATGCGCCCCAAAACACTGCTGTTGTTAACGCTAATAATGCTCCAATAACGGGACCCGACATAAACCCTCCAAATATAAAAAGCCCCGCCAAATGGCAGGGCTTTAGAACTCGTGTCGAGACTGATATTACTCAGCTTCGATTGATACGAATTTACGGTTTTTAGGACCTTTAACTTCAAACTTCACTTTACCGTCAGATAGAGCGAATAGAGTGTGGTCTTTACCTAGGCCAACGTTTGTGCCAGCGTGGAATTTAGTACCACGTTGACGAACGATGATGTTACCTGCAAGAACAGATTCGCCACCGAAACGCTTAACACCTAGACGTTTGCTTTCTGAATCACGACCGTTACGTGTAGAACCGCCAGCTTTTTTGTGTGCCATCTTTAAACTCTCCTATTATTAAGCGCTGATGCCAGTAATTTTGACTTCAGTGAACCACTGACGGTGGCCCATTTGCTTACGAGAATGCTTACGACGACGGAACTTAACGATTTTAACTTTATCGCCACGACCGTGCGTTACAACTTCAGCAGTTACTTTACCGCCAGCAACAAATGGTGCACCCACTGTTACTTCTTCACCGTTAGCTACTAGAAGAACTGAATCGAATTCTACAGTTGAACCAGTTTCTGCTTCTAGTTTTTCTAGACGAAGGGTTTGACCTTCGCTAACACGGTGTTGTTTACCACCACTTTGGAAAACAGCGTACATGTCTTACTCCGCTTTTCCGCATAGGCCATTCGCCACTTAATTTTTGGGCAATGGGTATGCGCTTAATCTTGTCATCAATAGGGTGCGGATGTTACGTGAAAATCGTCTTTCTGGCAAGAGATTCAGTAAAGAAAATTGGTGAAAAGTCGCCCACGGAAAAAAGAGTTAAAAATACAATAACTAGGGGTTATGAGAATTTGTCCATTTTGGTGTAATATCAGCTAACTTAATTAAAAAACTTTCCGCCTATCGCGGCCAACAAATTTGCTGGATGTATAATGGATTTTAAAGCGATCCAAGCGCTCACTGCCAACGACATGGCGGCTGTAGACGCAAAGATACAAGCGCAACTTAACTCAGATGTTGCCCTAATTAACCAACTCGGTTTTTACATTGTAAGTGGCGGAGGTAAACGCCTACGTCCAATGCTTGCAGTTTTAGCTGCTCGTGCACTCGATTATCAAGGTGAAGATCACACTACAGCAGCAGCATTTATCGAGTTTATTCATACTGCAACTTTGCTGCACGATGATGTTGTCGATGAATCAGATATGCGTCGTGGAAAAGCAACGGCCAATGCTGCTTTTGGTAATGCCGCCAGTGTGCTTGTCGGTGACTACATTTATACCCGCTCTTTCCAAATGATGACGAGCCTAAGATCCTTGAAGATCCTCGATATCATGAGTGCGGCTACCAATGTGATCGCCGAAGGTGAAGTACAGCAATTAATGAACTGTAACGATCCTGATACGACGGAAGAGAGCTATATGGAAGTTATTTACTCCAAAACAGCTCGCCTATTTGAAGCAGCTACACAAGTCGCAGCGATTATTGCAAAAGCTTCACCTGACGTTGAAACTGCATTTCAAGACTATGGTCGTTACTTAGGTACCGCCTTCCAGTTGATCGATGATGTTTTAGATTACGTCGCCAATGGTAAAGAAATGGGTAAGAATGTTGGTGATGACCTGGCTGAAGGCAAACCCACTCTTCCTCTCCTTTACGCTATGCGCCACGGTAATCCACAACAAGCCGCTATGATTCGAGAAGCCATCGAACAAGCTAACGGAATGGATAAACTGGATGAGATCTTGGCCTGCATGCGTGAAACAGGAGCACTAGAATATACTCAACAGCGTGCTGAACAAGAAGCTGATAAAGCAATCGCAGCTTTAGATATCTTACCTGAGTCCGCACACAAACAAGCGCTTATCGCACTAGCCCATCTTTCTGTGCAGCGCAATAAGTAATCACATAAATCAATACAGTAAAGCCGATGGGTATGGGTACCTATCGGCTTTTATTTTATCTCAAAGCATCCTCTTCTATACTCAAAGAAAGGAGGCCACAATGGATATTCATCAAATTAAGATCGGCATGTGGATCGAGTTTCCCCATGGTATCGGCAAAGTTGTCGCTATTGATCATCTCTCTGACTCAGTGATCATTGAAAATCCCAATGATCAACAAACCTTTCAATTATCTTGTGATGATTTACACGATCAACCTCAATTACATACTGGATGCGATCAATACTATTAAGATCCTCTTTTGCCACCAACGTAATACCCTTAACGAAAAAAGCCCCACGACATTCTCGTTGGGGCTTTCTGTATATGGGATCGCGCGTTAATTATTTCGCAGCGAACTCTTCGCCAATAGCAATATCACCACGCAATGTGTCTAACATGCTCTCTAGCGCTTGTTGTTCAAACGCGCTTAAAGTGCCGTAGTCCATCACCTCTTCAATACCGTCTTTACCAAGTAGAACTGGTTGTGCGAAGAAACGTGCATGCTCACCATTGCCTTCAACATAAGCACACTCAACCACACCTTGCTCTCCTTGCAGAGCACGCACTAAAGCAAGACCAAAACGGCAAGCCGCTTGACCCATAGAAAGCGTTGCAGAACCACCGCCCGCTTTAGCTTCAACAACTTCGGTGCCTGCATTTTGAATACGAGGTGTCAGTGCTTGCACTTCTTCTTCAGTAAACTCAACACCTTCAACTTGCGATAATAAAGGCAAAATAGTTACACCAGAGTGACCACCAATTACAGGTACACGGATATCACATGGTGCTTTACCTTTTAGTTCAGCAACAAACGTTTCAGAACGAATCACATCCAGTGTTGTAATACCAAATAATTTACGCTTATCGTACACACCTGCTTTCTTTAATACTTCTGCAGCAATAGCAACTGTCGTATTAACAGGGTTTGTGATAATACCAACACAAGCATTTGGACAAACCACAGCAATTTTCTCAGCCAGTGATTTAACAATACCTGCGTTAACATTAAATAGATCCGAACGATCCATCCCCGGCTTACGGGCAACACCTGCAGAAATAAGAACCACATCAGCACCTTCTAATGCAGGTGTTGGATCCTCACCAGCATAACCTTTAATGGATACTGGCGTAGGGATATGGCTTAGATCTGCTGCCACACCAGGCGTTACTGGTGCAATATCATATAAAGCAAGATCAGAACCTGCTGGTAGGCGATTTTTTAGTAGTAGAGCTAGTGCTTGTCCAATACCACCAGCAGCACCAATAACAGCCACTTTCATATTCGTTCTCCTTTCCGATAGAAGTATTTTTTCAGACCTAAAAATCAAATATAACAACTGACAAAAACGGTATAGCAAGGCTTAAATAAATACAATCTATAGCGATCAGCTTTGCGAAGTCACGCATAATCCGAATAAAAATGCGAAAATAAACAACTTAATAGCACTACTTCCTATATGGTTTTGGTATAGCTAGAAAGCATATTTTGCATAAATTTTACTATACTATTTCACTCTTTTGGTCTATACCACCTAGTATCTAATCCTAATCATAAGGGTGATAGACATACCAATTTGCATGAACTTCGTTTGCTTGCAGCTAGAAGTCTATGCAAAAATACGGTATCTCATCCTGATATATAAGAATTACTTATGCGAAATTCAGATAAACAAGAACGCCTAGTTCGTGCTTTTAAAGCTATTCTAAAAGAAGAAAAATTCAGCTCTCAGGGCGAAATTGTCGACGCGTTAAAAGCTCAAGGATTTGACAATATTAACCAGTCTAAAGTATCGCGCATGCTAACTAAGTTTGGTGCGGTACGTACACGCAACGCTAAAATGGAAATGGTGTACTGCCTTCCTATTGAGCTTGGTGTTCCAACAACAACAAGCCCGCTAAAAGAGCTTGTGATGGAAGTGGGCTACAACTCAGCTTTAGTTGTTATTCATACCGGTCCTGGTGCGGCTCAAGTTATCGCTCGTTTGCTTGACTCATTAGGCAAAGCGGAAGGTATTCTTGGTGTTGTTGCTGGTGATGATACGATTTTCATTACTCCAACAAATTCAACAACAACAGAAGAACTGTACGATTCTGTTTGTGAGCTATTTGAATACGCACACTAACTGCTTTGTAGAGGAGGAAACCACTCCTCCTTTACCCTTCCTTTTACTCCCTTCCTTATTTTCAATTTATTAACCTTTTTTTAACTTTTAAGGTTTTTTTGCTATTATTCTGTCCATAAGATCAATTGCGATCTCATACGCTATTTCACATGGAAACGAACCATAATAGGAAGGGACAACAATGGCATTAAAAACACTTATCTCCAGTAGCGCGATTGCTGCAACCCTGTTATTGGCCGGTCAAGCCAGTGCACAAGAGTTTATTACCATAGGTACCGGTTCAGTAACGGGTGTCTATTACCCAACAGGCGGTGCAATCTGCAAACTCGTTAATAAAGATCGAAAAGATCACAATATCCGTTGTTCTGTTGAATCAACGGGGGGATCTATCTATAACATCAATACTCTACGCAGTGGTGAGTTAGACTTTGGAGTGGTTCAGTCGGATTGGCAATATCATGGCTATAACGGTAGCAGTAAGTTTAAAGAACAAGGCCCATATCCAAAACTTCGTGCAGTTTTCTCCATCCATACCGAACCCTTTAACATTATCGCTCGTGCTGATTCTGGCATTAAAACCCTTGCAGATCTTAAAGGGAAACGGGTCAATATAGGTAATCCAGGCTCAGGAGATCGCGCCACTATGGGTGTTGTTATGGATGCCCTAGGCTGGACTGAAAAGGATTTTAAATTAGCTTCTGAGCTAAAAGGTTCTGAGCGTTCGCAAGCCCTGTGCGACAATAAAATTGATGCCTTTATTTACATGGTTGGTCACCCAAATGGTTCGATTAAAGAAGCCACTACATCGTGTAATGCAAAATTGATCCCAGTTACCGGTGAGGCGATCGAAAAGATCATTGCTGATAATCCATATTATACGGCAACGGAAGTTCCGGGCGATATGTACCAAGGTAATGATGATGTAGAAAGCTTTGGTGTGGCTGCAACGCTTGTGACCAGCACCGACGTCTCTGATGATGCAGTTTATGCTTTAACCAAAGCCGTATTTGAAAATTTTGATACATTCAAACGACTCCATCCAGCCTTTGCCCATTTAAAACCTCAAGATATGGTAAAAAACGGTATCTCTATTCCACTACACCCAGGCGCAATTCGCTATTACAAAGAAGCGGGACTACTTCCTAAAGAATAATAAGCCCAAGCGCATACTTAAAAGTGTGCGCTTACTTTTTATCTCGTAGATCTTGTTATAAGCCATAGGATATTGGCTTACTTTCTGCTGCCATCACAAGGATGTTTTGATGAAGACAGAGAAAAATCATACAGCACAACATGTTGAAGACCTAGTCGCTCAGTCCGATACTGGAGCCCGTACCCCATCTGGGTTAGCGGGAAAAATATTACTTTCTATTGCTCTTTGCTGGTCTCTATTTCAACTTTGGTATGCCTCACCTCTTCCCTTTATTTTTAATGTCGGCATTTTTAATGAAACTCAAGCCCGAGCAATCCATCTAAGCTTTGCCATGTTCTTAGCCTTTACGGCTTATCCTGCATTTAAGCACTCAGCGCGAGATCAAATCCCACTACTCGACTGGCTATTTGCTTTTGCAGGAAGTTTTTCTGCATGCTACCTATTTATTTTCTATCAACAATTAGCAGAACGATCTGGAGCGCCAACAACACCTGATATCTATATCGCTTGCACTGGGATGATCCTATTACTTGAAGCCACTCGTCGTGCTTTAGGCCCGCCTTTAATGGTCGTTGCAGCCATTTTTTTAACTTATACCTTTGCCGGTCCTCACATGCCCGATGTCATTGCACATAAAGGGGCAAGCTTAAACAAAGCCATGTCTCACCTTTGGCTCACCACTGAAGGGGTCTATGGCGTCGCATTAGGAGTCTCAACCTCATTTGTTTTCTTGTTTGTGTTATTCGGAGCTATGTTAGAAAAAGCGGGAGCTGGAGCCTATTTTATTAAACTTGCGTTCTCTCTCTTAGGGCATATGAAAGGGGGCCCCGCCAAGGCTGCTGTTGTCGCATCCGGCCTCTCAGGGTTAGTTTCTGGCTCATCGATTGCCAATGTGGTTACAACGGGAACCTTTACTATCCCCTTGATGAAACGAGTCGGTTTTCCAGGTACCAAAGCAGGAGCTGTCGAAGTTGCAGCCTCAACCAACGGTCAATTGACTCCCCCTATTATGGGAGCAGCCGCTTTTTTAATGGTGGAATATGTTGGTATTTCTTATGTCGAAGTGATTAAAGCGGCGATCTTACCTGCTGCTATTTCCTATATCGCACTGCTGTACATCGTCCACTTAGAAGCCTGTAAAGCCAATATGTCAGGGTTACCTCGCAAGCATCAGCCCAGTATGGCTCAAAAGCTACTCTCTTTTATTTTCACTATTTTACTCTTTCTCATACTAAGTGCCGCGGTCTACTACGGTATTGGCTGGACAAAAACAGTATTTGGCGTCTTAGCAAGCCCGATGATTACCGTCGCCTTACTCATTGCTTATGTGCTGCTCGTCAAACTGGCCGCCCGCTATCAAGATCATTTATTAGAAGATCCCAACCAAGAGCTGACCTATGTCCCCGATCCTTTACCAACACTAAAATCCGGGCTTTACTTTTTATTGCCTATTGTTGTTTTAGTTTGGTGTCTCACGGTTGAACGCTTCTCTCCGGGCTTATCTGCGTTTTGGGCAACCGTCTTTATGATCTTTATTTTACTAACGCAAAGACCACTATTGGCACTCTTTACTCAAGAACAAACTCTTTCTCAAGCATTCGCACAAGGAAGCCAAGATCTCATTGCTAGCCTGATATCAGGGGCTCGCAATATGATAGGGATAGGTGTAGCCACAGCGGCGGCAGGAATCATTGTTGGCGTAGTGACATTAACGGGAATTGGTCTAGTTATGACTGATTTTGTTGAGTTTATCTCTGGTGGCAATATCTTATTAATGTTGATATTTACCGCGGTGATCAGTTTAATTTTAGGTATGGGACTGCCAACAACAGCTAACTATATTGTCGTTTCAACATTAATGGCTCCCGTGATCGTAACCCTAGGAGCACAACACGGTTTGATCATTCCGTTGATCGCAGTGCACCTGTTTGTGTTCTATTTTGGTATTTTAGCCGATGATACCCCTCCGGTTGGTTTGGCCGCCTTTGCCGCAGCAGCAATTGCCAAATCAGACCCAATAAAAACCGGTATCCAAGGCTTTACCTATGATATCCGTACTGCGATTTTGCCATTTATGTTTATCTTTAATACTCAGCTGTTATTGCTCAATATCGATTCTTGGTGGCATCTTTTACTTACCGTTATTTCTGCAATCTTAGCCATGCTCACGTTCTCAGTCGCCACTCAAGGGTGGTGGTTAACGAAAACAAAATGGTGGGAAGTTATCGCCCTACTGGTGATTACTTTTTCACTTTTTAGGCCTGGATTTTGGTGGGATCAAATCTATCCAGCAAAACACATTTTACCCGGGAAAAATATTGAGCAAGTCGTTGCAAATCTACCGATAGGCTCACCAATAGAACTGCAAGTCACAGGTATCAATCTCGAAGGAAAAGAAGTCAGTAAACATGTCTTATTACCCTTTGATGATAAAGCAGAAACAGCGCAACAACGAATTCAATCGACCGGATTAAATCTGCGCCAAGAAGAGAACACCATCTGGGTTGATATGGTCGACTTTGCAAGTCCGGCCGAAGCGGTAGGAATTGATTTTGATTGGCAAATTCAATCGATAAGTGTACCAAATCCAAGGCCAATGAAAGAGTGGGTATTTATTCCGGTGCTCTTTATTCTAAGTTTATTGGCTTGGAATCATCGACGTCGAGCTCTTACTATTTAAAGCACCATAATATGGGTAAGAGTATTTGTTAACTGATATAAAAATGGCCCGTTATCGATAATATAACAGGCCATTTTTTATTAGGATGAGAGACTAGGATTGACGATTATCATATCCCCAGCGAGGTACTAACTTTTGCTCAATCTGTAAGTGATCGAGAATTCTTGCCACTATAAAATCAATTAAATCCTCAATCGATTGTGGCTGATGGTAAAACCCCGGTGCGGCGGGCATTATTGTGACGCCCATTTGCGATAGTTTAAGCATATTTTCAAGATGTAAGGTTGAAAATGGAGTCTCTCGTACCACCAGCAGTAATTGCCCGCGCTCTTTTAGTACTACATCCGCAGCACGCTCTAACAAATTGTCAGACATGCCATGAGCTATTGCAGCCACACTCCCAGCAGAACATGGACATACTACCATCTGTTTGGGAGCGGCAGATCCGGAAGCGACCGGCGAGAACCAATCGTCTTTACCACATACATGAAGAAAATGAGCCTCACAAGCGAGATGCTCCACTAATTGAGATTTCGCAATTTCAGGATTGGCAGACAGCTTTAAACCATGTTCGGTTGCCAGCACAACGCGAGCAGCCGATGAGATCAATAAATAGACTTCAAACTCAGCGGCCAACAGTGATTGCAATAACCGTAGACCATAAGGAGCACCAGAGGCTCCGGTCCAGGCTAAAGTAATGCGCTTATCTCTCATGGTTTATCCTTAGCTTCGTGACTATTGTCCTAGTTTAGCCAATAACTTATCGTGAATACCACCAAATCCGCCATTACTCATTACTAAGATAGTATCGCCCTCTTTCGCATGAGCACAGATCTCCGCCACTAAACCATCAAGATCATCATTTGTAAAAGCAGGCTGTGAACACTGATTAGCAATATCGCTAACCGACCATGGAATATTATTTGGCTGGAACAAAAAGACTTCATCTGCTGCCTGCAGCGATGGTGCAAGATCATCTTTATGAACACCCAACTTCATGGTGTTAGAACGAGGCTCAAGCACAGCCAGAATGCGAGCATCATCTCCTACTTTAGCTCGAAGGCCACCTAACGTTAACTCAATAGCGGTTGGATGATGGGCGAAATCGTCATAGACCTTCACTCCATTCACTTCGCCTTTTAATTCCAAGCGGCGTTTAGTGTTAATAAAATTACCCAAAGCTTCACATGCAAGATCTGGGGTCACACCAACATGTCGAGCAGCAGCTATCGCCATTAAAGCATTATTGACATTGTGATCGCCAACCAAAGGCCAATTCACTACGCCAACCTTTTCCCCATCAAGCAAAACAGAAAATTGACTGCCATCAGCCATAAGCTTTTCAGCCTGCCAATGGCCATCACCACCTATGTATTCCAGCTCACTCCAACATCCCATTTCAAGCGTTTCATCTATTGCGGTAACGCCATGAGGAGCAAGGATACGGCCATTACCCGGAACCGTTCGTACCAGATGGTGAAATTGGCGCTGAATCGATTTGAGATCATCAAAAATATCAGCATGATCAAACTCAAGGTTATTCATGATCAGAGTTCGAGGATGGTAATGAACAAACTTAGAACGCTTATCAAAGAAAGCACTGTCATACTCATCCGCTTCGACCACAAAAAACATACTCTCGCCTAAACGCGCCGAAACACCAAAGTTCCCCAATACGCCACCGACTAAAAAGCCTGGGTTATAGCCACAATCTTCTAAGATCCACGCGAGCATACTTGCTGTTGTTGTTTTACCGTGCGTACCCGAAACAGCCATCACCCAGCGGTCATGCAATAAAAACTCTTGTAGCCACTGCGGGCCAGAAGTGTAGCGAAGATTATGATTTAGGACGTATTCAACACATGGGTTGCCACGGCTCATCGCATTACCAATCACAACAAGATCGGGGGCTGGATCCAGTTGACTAGGATCGTAGCCTTGAATAATCTCAATCCCTTGCGATTCCAATAAAGTACTCATCGGTGGATACACATTCGCATCACAGCCCGTTACCTTATGGCCGAGTTGACGAGCAAGAATGGCAGCGCCACCCATAAACGTACCGCAAATACCTAAAATATGGATATGCATATCTGCTATCTCCCTCACAAATCTTGGCATTTTTCACGCTTTTGCGTTACTTCGTTACCATAAAAAAGATCTTTTCATACAATTTGTTATATCTCCAGCGGATAACAATAATGCAGTAAAAGCATGGCTGGAAATACGAGAACATCAAACTGTGAAAACTCAGTGTATCAAAATAAAGTCTATCCTTATTGTACCTGAGATTTCTCCCTTAATGACAATAGGATGCAAGGATTATCTATGTCTGACATTCGAACGCTTGGCGAATTCATTGTTGAAAAACAAAATGATTTTCCCCACGCCAGCGGTGAACTCTCCTCCTTACTAGGCTCAATTAAACTAGCAGCAAAGATCGTTAACCGCGAAATCAATAAAGCCGGTCTTGTTGATATCACAGGAGCCGTGGGTGCTGAAAATATACAAGGAGAGCAGCAACAAAAACTCGATGTCTATGCCAATGACAAATTTAAAGCGGCACTAGAAGCACGAGATCAAGTGTGTGGTGTTGCAAGTGAAGAAGAAGATGAAGCAGTTGCGTTTAACAAAGAGCTTAATCGTAATGCGAAATACGTGGTATTGATGGATCCGTTAGATGGCTCATCTAATATTGATGTTAATGTCTCTGTTGGCACCATCTTCTCTATTTACCGCCGAGTCTCTCCTATTGGCACCCCACCAACCCAAGAAGACTTCCTTCAGCCAGGTCATCAACAAGTTGCGGCAGGATATGTCATCTACGGTTCTTCCACTATGTTGGTCTATACCACAGGAAATGGTGTTCATGGTTTTACCTATGACCCATCTTTGGGCGTATTTTGTCTCTCTCATGAAAATATGCAAATTCCAGTTGATGGCACCATTTACTCCATTAACGAAGGTAACTACATCCGTTTTCCGCAAGGCATTAAACAGTACATTAAGTTCTGCCAAGAGAATAAACCCGAACATAATCGCCCTTATACCTCTCGCTATATCGGCTCTCTCGTCGCAGACTTTCATCGCAACCTATTAAAAGGGGGGATTTATCTCTACCCAAGCACCTTGACTCATCCTAACGGCAAATTGCGATTACTGTATGAGTGCAATCCGATGGCATTTATTGTTGAACAAGCGGGGGGATGTGCATCAGATGGTATCAATCGTATATTAGATCTGAAACCACAAGAACTTCACCAACGTGTACCATTTTTTGTTGGCTCTAAAAATATGGTTAAACAGGTGGAAGACTATCTAGAACGCTATTGCGAATAAAACAAAAAGTCACGCATATTGATACCCAAGAAATTTCAAACCAAGTTTGGAGTGACTTGGGTATCTCCGTTAAGAGTGCTGATATTTTGTTCAACTGTGTTTATAATTCGTAGTAACAATTTTTTAACTCACAGTAAGGAAAGCCAATGAGTTTGAACCACGTCCCAGCTGGACTATCACTGCCAGATGATATTTACGTCATTATTGAAATCCCAGCTAATGCCGATCCTATCAAGTATGAAGTCGATAAAGACAGCGGAGCGCTATTTGTTGACCGATTTATGTCTGCTCCGATGTTTTATCCATGTAATTACGGCTATATCAATCATACTTTATCTTT
Organism: Photobacterium damselae subsp. damselae; assembly: GCF_038086725.1. Taxonomy (NCBI): domain Bacteria; kingdom Pseudomonadati; phylum Pseudomonadota; class Gammaproteobacteria; order Vibrionales; family Vibrionaceae; genus Photobacterium; species Photobacterium damselae. The sequence continues at coordinate 414,787 of NZ_CP146970.1, read as the reverse complement.
AGATGGCGATCCGGTTGATGTATTAGTCCCAACCCCATATCCACTTCAACCTGGATCTGTAATACGATGCCGCCCAGTCGGTGTTCTTAAAATGACAGATGAATCCGGTGAAGATGCCAAAGTCATTGCCGTTCCTCATCATAAAGTCAGTAAAGAGTATGAGCACATTCAAGATATTGATGACTTGCCAGCCCTACTAAAAGCACAAATTACTCAGTTTTTTGAACGCTACAAAGAGCTTGAAGTTGGGAAGTGGGTTAAGGTCGATGGTTGGGCTGATGCCGCTGCCGCTAAAGCTGAAATTGAAACCTCTTTTCAGCGCGCTGAGAAAAAATGATGCGTAGAACTATTACCTCGAGTTTCCACTTAAAAACAATGGGAATCCTTTTCTGTGGCTTATTTAGTAGCCAGAATTTATCCGCAAAAGAGGTTACCCCTGCTGAGTTTTGGCAATTAGAGCAAACACCCAATGCAGTCATTGTTGATGTGCGCTCTCCGGCTGAATTTAAGCAAGGGCATTTACCTTCAGCTATGAATATTCCTTTTGATCAAATTGCTCAACTTGAAGCTCAAGTGAAAGAAAAAGATCGTCCAATTCTACTCTATTGCCGTTCTGGCCAACGAGCTCGTATTGCCGAACAACAACTTAATGCCTTAGGTTATCCAAACACCTTTAATGGCATGAGCTATCAGCAACTGTTACAAGCAAAACCGTAAGCGATTTAAATTAGGTTAAAATTAGTTTCAATAAATAAAAAAAGAGCGTCTGGCTTTTCACCACACGCTCTTTTTACTGCTTAGTTCAGCTTAGTTAAATTCAAATTGGTACAGTAAATCTACTGCACTATCAAGCCCAGAAACGGCCTCAACATAAAGGTCCTTCATTAGACGATAGCGCACGGTAAATTCACCGATTGAGTTAAAGATACCAACACCATATTTAACCTGTAAACCAGGTGCGATATAACCACTGATTTGAACCTGAGAATCGTCGCCAGAACCTGCCGTTGATAAACTAAGGTCTTTTACCCCAACAGCTTCGCCAATGTCACCAACTAACTGGCCACTTTGAGCAAGGCCCATACCGATCAGCGCAGTTGTCATCGCATTACCGTTATCAGCATCTTCGCTATCTAAATTACGACCAGTTAAGATGTACGATAAAGCATTTTGCTGTGGCATCGCAGGATCTGAGAAAATCTCAACCTTAGGTGCATCTGCTGAACCAGTTACACGCACACCAGCAATCACATCATCTTCAATATTGTCAGGATCTCGAATCGCTTCAAAAGCAAGATATGGCTGATCAGCGGGTCCGTTAAAGATAATCTGACCTTTACGGATTTGCAGTTCTTGACCAAGAGCACGATAGAACGAACCATCAGTGATATTGATCTCACCGTAAATCATCGGCCCTTTACCTTCTTGGCGAACATTTAGATCACCCGTAAGACCTGCATTTAAACCAAAGGCTTTAAGCTTCATATCATCGCCAATCTTCACCATCACATTGGTACGAATATCAAATGGTGTAGATACTTGCTCTTTCACCGGTTTCAGATCGTTATTTAATAACACCTGATCTTTAGAAACAGATACCGCAGACTTAGGCAATTGATTGACTCGAATACGACCCCAAGGAATTTCCACATTGCCGGTAATATCGGCGCCTTTAGGATTCGCGGTAATACTCAATTCAGGAGAGACTTTCAACGAAACCATAGGAGGTACGCTCACTTGAAGTTCACTACCTTTTACATGAAGCTCAGATTTCCAAGCTGCCATGTTTTGCCAGTCACCCATACCACGCAATAACAACTTACCGTCTGGAGTGAAAATATCACCAGAGAGCTGGGCATTGTAACCATTAAAATCAATCGTAATTTCAGCGTCTTTAATATCAAGCGGAACTTTACGTCCAGTCGCTTGTAATTTATCAACGCTCAATTGACCATTCACTGCAGGGTGTAAAATAGGGCCCGTCACTCGTAAATCAGCATTTACTGCCCCATTAAACTTATGATAGTCCTTAATCACAGGCTCTAAGAAGGCCAGCATAAAGCGATCGAGTTTTACTTGTGCATTGATCTGCTGATTACCTTGCAGATTAGTAATACGAGCTTGACCACTTAAATCACCATTGTCTTTTATTGCAAATAACCAATTCGCATTTAAGACATCATTTTTCATATCAGCATTAAGCGTCACTTTATCCCAAGCAAAGGTTAATGGGCGCTCATCAGGTGAAAAACGTTGATTAACAGAACCTTCAGGTAAAAGCACTTGAGCATTGACCACAGGTGCTTGGTTTGGAGCCCAAGAAGCCGATGCCGTTGCTCCAACACCACCTTTCAATTCGATACCATCAGGAAGATATGGCTTCAACATCTCAAAGTTAATGTTCTTAATTGCTAAATCTGCTTTACCCGATTTACCTGCGGTTAGGTTTTGAGTTAGGCAAATACTAGCTTGACCTTGTTGCCAACAATGGGCTTCAACATTCGCCATCGCTGTTTTTAAGTTATAACCTAAACGCGTTGGATGATTGAGTACCCAATTACCAACAGGGGTTTTGATATTGCCTTTAGATAGCATCCCCTGCCATCCTGTCTCACGATTTAATTGACCTTCAAGAGCGAGGTTGGCACTTACTGGCTCAGCATCAAGGTTAAGCGTTAGAGTATGCTGCTTCTCACTGCCATTAAATAGCACCTTAAGGTCTTTTAACGACATAGTGTCATATTTGCCATTTGCTGCAGTAATGCTTAAATCACCTTGTAATTCAGGCATCGGTTTAATCTGACCTTTAATTGCAAAAGATTGTAGGCTTGCCATCTTCTGCCAACCTAAACCATTACCCTCTAGGTCGATCACCACATTGGGTTCTGCCATCTTGCCAGTTAGCTTAACATCACCCATCACTCGGCCACGTAATCCAGCAAGAGAACGGGAAAGATCAGGCGCATTCACTTGTGCGATCATGTTCCAGTCTTTACCTAAACTGCCTTTTGCTGTTAATCCATTAATACCGTGTTTCAAGGTTAAGCCATCAGTAACAACATTAAGATCACCTTTACCTGACAGATCTTCTGCATTTGCAGAGCCCGCTAAGGTAAACGGTTGTTTCATGATGTTACCGTGAATATCTAATAGTGGTAATTTAGCAAACCATCCACCTTTAGCAGTAAGCCCACCAGATGTCTCTAACTTACCACTGATATTACCATCAGCTTCTGGCCACTGTTTGCCTGGTTGAATACTGTCAAGAGCGATTGCACCTTGCCATTTTACCGTATTTTTCCAGCTGGCTTTCGCATTACCAGAAACAACACCACCAAGCGTTTTAATCGTCAAAGCACTTAAATCAACCTGATTAAGATCGCCTTTACCATTTAGGTCCACATTAACCGTAGGAATAGTCGTACCATTAACATCTGTTTTGGCACTGAAACTGAACCCTTTTAAGCTGCCTTTCGCCTTAATGTTGGTTTTATTAACGTTGTACTCTGCTTTCGTATCAATAGGCCACTGAATGTGATTACTCGATACTTTGACATCAAACGGTAAGTTAGGATCCAACGGTGATAATTGACCTTTCACTAACGCATCGAGCTTACCTTTCAAATTGGCATCAAGTGATAATTTCGCTAATGAACCCGATGCTTTTACGCTCAGTTTATGCCCCTGGAGCGGTTGCATGGCAACTTTAGCATTGGCATCTAACTCAAGGGGATAATCACCTGTTAATGTCACATCCGCATTTGCATTCACACTTGCTTGGGGTGCAATTAACTCCAGTTTACTGATATTAATATTACTTTTTTCAGCTTTTGCTATCAGTTCAAGCAAGCTCACTTTCTGCGGTGTTTCACCATGTAGCTCAAAGTTTTTAATGGTAAATCGCTCAACATCAAACGACATCGGCAACACAACATCTGGCAATACAATCGGTTCAGCTTTAGTTGGAGCACTGCTCTTTGCTTTAGATGAACTTTTTGTTTGAGGCTTAGCTGGCGCTAGTGTTAAATCAACATCTTGCCAATCTGTTGGTTTAAGTGTCACCTTGCTACCAGCCAATTCAGCTGCTGTTGTGAAACTTTTCCATCCAACCTTATTACCCAAAATATCAAGTTTAATGTCATTAAGATGGACATTTTCAATATGAATCGGTAAAGGCATTGATATTTCAGTGACTGGCTCTGAAGGTTGCTCAGGTTCAGTCGATGGTGGAGGTAACTCAGGCATCGCAAAAGTTACCCCATCAACTCCGAGCTCTTTAATACAAATTTCGGGAGTTAACAGGCAGCCATCGTCTAAATTCAATGAGATCTTTTTGGCCAATAACGACATGTTCCCATCATCGTATTGAACATTATTCAAGATCAAGCCATCAAAGAAGCCGCCATCACTACTTTCAATCTTTAGCGCAGGCAGTGCCTTTTGAGCCCCCCATAGCGCAACTTTTACCCCTGCAGGAGTAAACAGCAAGGTTGCTAGCGTTATTACTAAAACCAGCAATATTGCCAGCACAGCAAGAGATATACGTTTTACCCAGATCATAATTCAGGACCTAATGAGAAGTGGAGCTGGAACTTATCTTTTTCTTTATCTAGACCCCAGGCAAAATCAAGGGTGACAGGACCAACAGGAGATGCCCAACGAACGCCAACACCAGCACCGCTCACCCAATCAGGTCTATCATTCCATGCCGAACCATAGTCGTAGAAAATAGCTCCCCACCAATCGCCATAGACACGGTATTGATATTCAAGTGATGATGTTGCCATGTACTTGCCACCAAGCAACTTACCCGCAGAGTCGCGAGGACCCACTGATTCATAACCGTAACCACGAATACTGTTATCACCACCGGCAAAGAAGCGCATAGATGGTGGTACGGTTGCTAAATGATCAGTAAAGACCGCTCCAGCATCTAACCGGAATAAGCCTCGTTGATTCTCACTAAGAGAGCGAATCCATGCTGTTTGACCACGCAAACGAGCGAGACGATGATCAGAACCCAGTGCCGGATCGGTCACTTCAACTGAGAACATTTGACGATCACCCCACGTTGGCATCGCACCACCACGAGTTCGAGTTCTTGAATAAGTCAGACCAGGAATAAGCATATGAGCAACGCCACTTTCAAATTCACCTTGCTTATAGTCTTCATACAACCAACGTAAAGAAGCGACACGTTTCCAGCCAGACTCTAGTTTCCAATGACGCTCTAAACCAGCACTGTACTCTGTACTACGAGTATCATGGTTATCAACATAACGAATACCACCAATCACTTGATAATAATTATTTAGAACATCATCAAGCGGGATCTTATAAGCCGCCTCAATTTTAGGCTGTACTTTCGAGAACTCACTTTTAACAGTAAGGCTATGACCTTTACTGTTGATCCACGGTTTTTTCCAGTTCAGCTTAAAGTTGTATCCCACATCGGTAGAGTAACCCATACCAACTTCAACCTTATTACGAACAGCAGGAGACAGAGCTACATGAATTGGGATTTCATCACCTTTACGCTCATTAACATCACCACCAACAAAGATCGATGAAAACCACCCTACACTAGATAGTCGTTCATTAAACAACCCTAACTTAGAGGCAAGATAAGGCTCATTCTCTTGATATGGAATTAATGAATCTAAACGATCTTGATCAATCTGGCTGCCTTGGAAAAGAGTTTGACCAAAGTTGTAACGCTTACCAGAATCAAAGTGAATGATGATAAAAGCTTCTGCTCGACTTGGAGCAACTTCCATAACACTTTTCGTCATCTCGGCATCAAAGTAGCCTTTTTTCAACGCTAAACTTGATAGAGATGATTTAAATGCTTCGTAATTGCCATGATTGAGTTGATCGCCAATACTTAGGCCACTATTTCTGATCAAAGCAAGAAAGTCAGGGTCATTTGCTGCTGCACCTGTAATTTCAATATCACTTTTCGCAATATGAGTCGCAGTTCCGGCATCAACCGTAATGGTAATATCAATTTCATCACCATCAGGCTTTGCTCGATAATCAATAGATGGTTGGTAATAACCCAGAGCTTGAAGAGCTTGCTTTACTTCATCTTCAACCTGCTCTTGAAAACGTAAGGTGGCACTATAATCTTCCTTTGGAATACCTGACAGATATGCTTCAACATTACTTTCTAACTTACCGTCTAGGCCTTTGATCTTCAAAGATGAAGAGGCATGAGCAGCGGTAGAAAAAGCTAAAGCAAATGCAGTCAAGCTAAGCGGCTTGAAAAACTTTTTCATGTCCAATGAGCTTCTTATTATGGAATGGTGGATTTTTATTTAGGATCTTGTGCATTTTGACAAAGTACAACTACGCTGCCAATAAGTTGGCGCTGAAAAAATTTGAATATGCCTACCAAGCTCTCACTAACACACATATTCAACATTTATCAAAATAATACATACCCACAAAGATATAGATTAGAACAACTATAGAGATAGGGAGAAACTACAATAAATAAATGAGAGCAGTCTCTAGAAGATCGTTTAATTATACAAGAGCCAAATCAACAGCTAACGCATCAATATGACGGTTCACTTCAGAAAGCGTATTTAGCGCCTGTATATTATGGTGTTCCGCTGGAAGTAAGCGCCCCTTATCAAATTCAAAAGCTCCTACGCCCCAAATAAAAACTCGACCTCTGAAATATTTTTTCACATGACGAGCAACTTGAATCGGCCTATATTGCTTAAAAATTCGTAACATTATTGCCTCCAGACTTGATGTAAGGTTAAGACAATCAACGAGCGACTTGGTTTCGACTCTTCATCAAAGAACTAGCAAATTTCTTGCCAGTCAACTTTCTCTAAATCTAAAAAATCAAGTATTCTTAAGATGTTAACTATTCATTTGCGAAACTATATCAATATTAATTGGTCAAAGTGTCAACAAAAAGCAATTATAGATAACAGCGATTTATCTCCCAGTGATTTTTTAACAACTGGATATATAAAAACATATGGAAATTAATATGATGAACAAGAAGCCCCTAGCCCTTTTATTTTTAACTTTACTCTCAAGCTCTGTAAGTGCTCACAATTTAAAATTGGGTGAATCACTTCCACAAGTAAAAGTGCAAGATAAAGGTGAAATCGTCCTAAATAAAAAAGACGATATTTATTATCAGTCATGGAGCACACAAAAACTTGCAGGAAAGGTTCACATTATTCAAGCTATTGCAGGAAGAAGCTCAGCTAAAGAGATGAATGCCTCTGTAGTCAGTGCAATTACCCAAGCTAAATTCCCAGCAGATAAGTATCAAACTATCACCATTATTAACCAAGATGATTCCATTTGGGGCACGGGAAGCTTAGTCAAATCATCAGCAGAAGATAGCAAAAAAGAATTCCCCTGGTCATCTCTCGTGCTAGATGCTAAAGGAAAAGTACAACAAAGCTGGCAATTAGAAAAAGATAATTCAGCCATTATTGTTATCGATAAAGCCGGTAAAGTATTATTTGCTCAAGAAGGTAAATTATCACCACAACAAGTCACTAAAGTAATTGAGCTAACTAAAGCAAATCTGTAACCAAGATCTCAGAGGTAGCCAAATCATCTGGCTGCCTCTATGATTTTTTAGCCAAAAGATTAAGATCCCAAACGGTTCATTACTCTAAGCTGACAGTAATTAAAATATGGATAACTTACCATTTGCTCGAACTTCCTCGTCTCTCATTTCAAGTAAACAACGTATCGAGCGCCTAGCGAAACAAAACTATATAGCTGAATTAATCAATAGTTCTGAGCTGTCTTTAATTGAACGTTTAGAGCATCGAGAACGATACCTAGCGCAAAGTAAACAAAATAACTTAGAGCAAATAATAAAGCTTGCTCACAGCTATGCCGGTGAAGAAAACTCACGGGAACTTGATATCGATTGGTGGCATCATTACTTACAGCTAGCACAAGATATTTATAGCCCGCAAATGCAAAAAGTATGGGCAAAAGCTTTAATCCAAGAAACTCTGAATCCTCATACCATCAGTCTAAAAGCATTACAAACCTTGGCGCAATTAACTCACTATGAGCTTGCTATATTTAAAAAAACCCTCAACATATGCTGGCAACTAGGAAAGCAAGACAACAACAGTAAACTGTTAAGCCAAGTAGTAATCACTAACAAAAGACTTTTTTCAAACCAGTATCTAGAAATTGATTTGTTGCCCAACACACTTACAGTATCTATGTTAATGATTTTGATGGAAGCTGGGTTATTACTTAAAACAGAACTATCAACTAAAGCCATTGCTAAAAATAGTGCATTAACATTATCGAAAGGTCAGCATACTTATCAATTATTGAGTCTAAAAACAAAAAGTACATTCAGTTATTATCGACTTAGTATTATCGGACAAGAGCTCGAACACCTTTTAGGAGACCATGATAATTCAGGCTACCGCAAAAATATTATTGATACTTTAAGCCGACACTTTCAAATCGAATCCGATAAGCACATATAACAATCATCTAGGTAAACATATCTTAATCAGGTACTTATTACCCGACTTAGCTATGTATGAAAACGAATAAGATAAAACACAAACTTTACTCAAATGTAGAAAAGCCCAAGTCTTTGGACTCGGGCTTTCTCTAAACAAATGGCGGAGCGGACGGGACTGCTATACCGAACATCAGCGCGCCCCCCGACGTGACAGGCCGGCTTGCTCTTAAACAAAAAGCAAACCAACTGTTCTACTGGTCAGCTTTTATCTATTTTTATTTCTCAAGCATGTAACGAAAAAAGCCTGATTCTTTTGAATCAGGCTTTTCTAAATAAGTGGCGGAGCGGACGGGACTGCTATACCGAACATCAGCGCGCCCCTCGGCGTGACAGGCCAACTTGCTCTTAAACAAAAAGCAAACCAACTGAACTACCGCTCAACTTCCATCTATCTTTTATTTCTAAAGTATATAACGAAAAAAAGCCTGACTCTTTCGAATCAGGCTTTTCCTAAATAAGTGGCGGAGCGGACGGGACTGCTATACCGAACATCAGCACGCCCCCCTGCGTGACAGGCTGGCTTGCTCTTAAACAAAAAGCAAACCAACTGAACTACCGCTCAACTTCCATCTATCTTTTATTTATAAAGCATGTAACGAAAAAAGCCTGACTCTTTCGAATCAGGCTTTTCTAAATAAGTGGCGGAGCGGACGGGACTCGAACCCGCGACCCCCGGCGTGACAGGCCGGTATTCTAACCAACTGAACTACCGCTCCACTCAAACTACCGTATGTTCAGTACGATAGTTTAAATTTGGCGCTTGGCGATGTCCTACTCTCACATGGGGAGACCCCACACTACCATCGGCGCTGCTGCGTTTCACTTCTGAGTTCGGCATGGATTCAGGTGGGACCACAGCGCTAAGGTCGCCAAGCAAATTCTTTTTCGTTACGAGTGTCGAGATTTCTCGATACGAGACTCCTAACGTTACAATCTTAAAAACTGACTATCGCGATACTCGATAACTCGATTCTCGCGGTCTCAAACTTACATTCAAGTGTTTGTGGAGTCCGATAAAACCCCTTGGGTGTTGTATGGTTAAGCCTCACGGGCAATTAGTACAGGTTAGCTCAACGCCTCACAGCGCTTACACACCCTGCCTATCTACGTCGTAGTCTCCAACAACCCTTTAGGATACTTATAGTATCAGGGATGACTCATCTTGAGGCTCGCTTCCCGCTTAGATGCTTTCAGCGGTTATCGATTCCGAACTTAGCTACCGGGCAATGCGTCTGGCGACACAACCCGAACACCAGAGGTTCGTCCACTCCGGTCCTCTCGTACTAGGAGCAGCCCCTCTCAATCATCCAACGCCCACGGCAGATAGGGACCGAACTGTCTCACGACGTTCTAAACCCAGCTCGCGTACCACTTTAAATGGCGAACAGCCATACCCTTGGGACCGACTTCAGCCCCAGGATGTGATGAGCCGACATCGAGGTGCCAAACACCGCCGTCGATATGAACTCTTGGGCGGTATCAGCCTGTTATCCCCGGAGTACCTTTTATCCGTTGAGCGATGGCCCTTCCATACAGAACCACCGGATCACTATGACCTGCTTTCGCACCTGCTCGAACCGTCATTCTCGCAGTTAAGCGGGCTTATGCCATTGCACTAACCTCACGATGTCCGACCGTGATTAGCCCACCTTCGTGCTCCTCCGTTACTCTTTGGGAGGAGACCGCCCCAGTCAAACTACCCACCAGGCACTGTCCTCACCCCAGATGATGGGGCCAAGTTAGAACATCAACACTACAAGGGTGGTATTTCAAGGACGACTCCACGCAAACTGGCGTCTGCGTTTCAAAGTCTCCCACCTATCCTACACATGTAGGGTCAATGTTCAGTGCCAAGCTGTAGTAAAGGTTCACGGGGTCTTTCCGTCTAGCCGCGGGTACGCTGCATCTTCACAGCGATTTCAATTTCACTGAGTCTCGGGTGGAGACAGCGTGGCCATCATTACGCCATTCGTGCAGGTCGGAACTTACCCGACAAGGAATTTCGCTACCTTAGGACCGTTATAGTTACGGCCGCCGTTTACCGGGGCTTCGATCAAGAGCTTCGACTTACGTCTAACCCCATCAATTAACCTTCCGGCACCGGGCAGGCGTCACACCGTATACGTCATCTTTCGATTTTGCACAGTGCTGTGTTTTTAATAAACAGTTGCAGCCACCTGGTATCTGCGACTCTCGACAGCTCCATCCGCGAGGGACTTCACCATTAAGAGCGTACCTTCTCCCGAAGTTACGGTACCATTTTGCCTAGTTCCTTCACCCGAGTTCTCTCAAGCGCCTTGGTATTCTCTACCCGACCACCTGTGTCGGTTTGGGGTACGATTTCTTACTATCTGAAGCTTAGAGGCTTTTCCCGGAAGCATGGCATCAATGACTTCGCTACCGTAGTAGCTCGACATCGTATCTCAGTGTTAATGATGAACCGGATTTGCCTAATTCATCCACCTACGTACTTGGACCTGGACAACCGTCGCCAGGCTCACCTAGCCTTCTCCGTCCCCCCATCGCAATAGTAAGAAGTACGGGAATATTAACCCGTTTCCCATCGACTACGCCTTTCGGCCTCGCCTTAGGGGTCGACTCACCCTGCCCCGATTAACGTTGGACAGGAACCCTTGGTCTTCCGGCGAGGGAGTTTTTCACTCCCTTTGTCGTTACTCATGTCAGCATTCGCACTTCTGATACCTCCAGCATGCTTTACAACACACCTTCAACGGCTTACAGAACGCTCCCCTACCCAATGTGCAAAGCACATTGCCGCAGCTTCGGTGTATAGCTTAGCCCCGTTAAATCTTCCGCGCAGGCCGACTCGACCAGTGAGCTATTACGCTTTCTTTAAATGATGGCTGCTTCTAAGCCAACATCCTGGCTGTCTGAGCCTTCCCACATCGTTTCCCACTTAGCTATAACTTTGGGACCTTAGCTGGCGGTCTGGGTTGTTTCCCTCTTCACGACGGACGTTAGCACCCGCCGTGTGTCTCCCGGATAGTACTTACTGGTATTCGGAGTTTGCAAAGGGTTGGTAAGTCGGGATGACCCCCTAGCCTTAACAGTGCTCTACCCCCAGTAGTATTCGTCCGAGGCGCTACCTAAATAGCTTTCGGGGAGAACCAGCTATCTCCGAGTTTGATTGGCCTTTCACCCCTAGCCACAAGTCATCCGCTAATTTTTCAACATTAGTCGGTTCGGTCCTCCAATTGATGTTACTCAATCTTCAACCTGCCCATGGCTAGATCACTCGGTTTCGGGTCTAATCCTAGCAACTATGACGCCCAGTTAAGACTCGGTTTCCCTACGGCTCCCCTAGATGGTTAACCTTGCTACTAAAATTAAGTCGCTGACCCATTATACAAAAGGTACGCAGTCACAGGACTAGGCCTGCTCCTACTGCTTGTACGTACACGGTTTCAGGTTCTATTTCACTCCCCTCACAGGGGTACTTTTCGCCTTTCCCTCACGGTACTGGTTCACTATCGGTCAGTCAGGAGTATTTAGCCTTGGAGGATGGTCCCCCCATATTCAGACAGGATAACACGTGTCCCGTCCTACTCGATTTCACTGATAATGCGCTGTTGGTTACGGGGCTATCACCCTTTATTGCCATGCTTTCCAGCATGTTCACCTAACGCAAGATTAGCTTAAGGGCTAATCCGGTTTCGCTCGCCGCTACTGCCGGAATCTCGGTTAATTTCTCTTCCTCGGGGTACTTAGATGTTTCAGTTCCCCCGGTTCGCCTCACAATGCTATGAATTCACATTGAGATAACTGCTTATGCAGTTGGGTTTCCCCATTCGGAAATCGTAGACTCAAGTGGCTCTTACTGCCTCATCTACGCTTATCGCAAGTTAGTACGTCCTTCATCGCCTCTGACTGCCCAGGCATCCACCGTGTACGCTTAGTCACTTAACCATACAACCCCAAGAGGTTTCGTATGGCTCAACAACCAAGGTTTTTATGTTTTCGCCGGACTCTTACACAAGACACTTGAATGTGTTTGTTTTGAGAACTCGTTTTTATCTTTCGATAAAAACTTAAAATAAATCAATCATTCGATTGAATTTACTAGTCAGCTTTCCAGATTGTTAAAGAGCATTGTGTTTCTTTCGAACCACTTCTTAAAGACACTCGATAGTGTGTTTAAGAAGTGGTGGAGCTATGCGGGATCGAACCGCAGACCTCCTGCGTGCAAGGCAGGCGCTCTCCCAGCTGAGCTATAACCCCATCGAAACAAAAGACTTAACCATCACTTTCTCTGGGAGAGAAAGTGGTGGGTCTGAGTGGACTCGAACCACCGACCTCACCCTTATCAGGGGTGCGCTCTAACCACCTGAGCTACAGACCCAAGTCTTTTTGCGTTCTTTACTATTAACCAAGCAATCTGTGTGGACACTGCGTAAAACGCAGTCTTTTTTGTAAGGAGGTGATCCAGCCCCAGGTTCCCCTAGGGCTACCTTGTTACGACTTCACCCCAGTCATGAACCACACCGTGGTAAACGCCCTCCCGAAGGTTAAGCTATCTACTTCTGGTGCAGCCCACTCCCATGGTGTGACGGGCGGTGTGTACAAGGCCCGGGAACGTATTCACCGTGGCATTCTGATCCACGATTACTAGCGATTCCGACTTCACGGAGTCGAGTTGCAGACTCCGATCCGGACTACGACATACTTTCTGGGATTCGCTCCACCTCGCGGTCTTGCTGCCCTCTGTATATGCCATTGTAGCACGTGTGTAGCCCTACTCGTAAGGGCCATGATGACTTGACGTCGTCCCCACCTTCCTCCGGTTTATCACCGGCAGTCTCCCTGGAGTTCCCACCCGAAGTGCTGGCAAACAAGGATAAGGGTTGCGCTCGTTGCGGGACTTAACCCAACATTTCACAACACCGAGCTGACGACAGCCATGCAGCACCTGTCTCAGAGTTCCCGAAGGCACACTCGAATCTCTTCAAGCTTCTCTGGATGTCAAGAGTAGGTAAGGTTCTTCGCGTTGCATCGAATTAAACCACATGCTCCACCGCTTGTGCGGGCCCCCGTCAATTCATTTGAGTTTTAATCTTGCGACCGTACTCCCCAGGCGGTCTACTTAACGCGTTAGCTCCGAAAGCCACGGCTCAAGGCCACAACCTCCAAGTAGACATCGTTTACGGCGTGGACTACCAGGGTATCTAATCCTGTTTGCTCCCCACGCTTTCGCATCTGAGCGTCAGTCTTTGTCCAGGGGGCCGCCTTCGCCACTGGTATTCCTTCAGATCTCTACGCATTTCACCGCTACACCTGAAATTCTACCCCCTCTACAAGACTCTAGCCTGCCAGTTTCAAATGCAATTCCGAGGTTAAGCCCCGGGCTTTCACATCTGACTTAACAGGCCGCCTGCATGCGCTTTACGCCCAGTAATTCCGATTAACGCTCGCACCCTCCGTATTACCGCGGCTGCTGGCACGGAGTTAGCCGGTGCTTCTTCTGTAGGTAACGTCAAATAATGCAGGTGTTAACTGCACTACCTTCCTCCCTACTGAAAGTGCTTTACAACCCGAAGGCCTTCTTCACACACGCGGCATGGCTGCATCAGGGTTTCCCCCATTGTGCAATATTCCCCACTGCTGCCTCCCGTAGGAGTCTGGACCGTGTCTCAGTTCCAGTGTGGCTGATCATCCTCTCAGACCAGCTAGGGATCGTAGCCTTGGTGAGCCATTACCTCACCAACAAGCTAATCCCACCTGGGCTAATCCTGACGCGAGAGGCCCGAAGGTCCCCCTCTTTGCTCCGAAGAGATTATGCGGTATTAGCTATCGTTTCCAATAGTTATCCCCCACATCAGGGCATATTCCCAGGCATTACTCACCCGTCCGCCGCTCGCCGCCCTTAACGTTCCCCGAAGGTTCAGTTAAGTCGCTGCCGCTCGACTTGCATGTGTTAGGCCTGCCGCCAGCGTTCAATCTGAGCCATGATCAAACTCTTCAATTAAAGTTTTGTTGTATCTAACGATACGGCTCAATGAATACTGTTAATTCATCATAAATGATGAATGAATTGACTGTGCTGATACCGAAGTATCAATTTGGTCACTCAGTTTCATTGATTAAATCTTTTAGACTAAATCATTTCACGAGTGCCCACACAGATTGCATGGTCAAATTGTTAAAGAACGTTGACTATTCAATGCCTTAGCGTTTTATGCTTCAGCAAGTCAGGTGGCGTATAATACGCTTTTCTGATATTCAGTCAAGATAAAATTTTCAACTTTTTCACCAAGTGATTAAAAAGTAAAAACCTTATATTGACGTCGCTCACATTCCAATCAGTGGGAGCGAAATAAAAGCCCGCTCAGCAAAGCGGGCTTTCAAAATGGGCGCTTGGCGATGTCCTACTCTCACATGGGGAGACCCCACACTACCATCGGCGATGCTGCGTTTCACTTCTGAGTTCGGCATGGATTCAGGTGGGACCACAGCGCTAAGGTCGCCAAGCAAATTCTTTTTCGTTACGAGTGTCGAGATTTCTCGATACGAGACTCCTAACGTTACAATCTTAAAAACTGACTATCGCGATACTCGATCACTCGATTCTCGCGTCTCAAACTTACATTCAAGTGTTTGTGGAGTCCGATAAAACCCCTTGGGTGTTGTATGGTTAAGCCTCACGGGCAATTAGTACAGGTTAGCTCAACGCCTCACAGCGCTTACACACCCTGCCTATCTACGTCGTAGTCTCCAACAACCCTTTAGGATACTTAAAGTATCAGGGATGACTCATCTTGAGGCTCGCTTCCCGCTTAGATGCTTTCAGCGGTTATCGATTCCGAACTTAGCTACCGGGCAATGCGTCTGGCGACACAACCCGAACACCAGAGGTTCGTCCACTCCGGTCCTCTCGTACTAGGAGCAGCCCCTCTCAATCATCCAACGCCCACGGCAGATAGGGACCGAACTGTCTCACGACGTTCTAAACCCAGCTCGCGTACCACTTTAAATGGCGAACAGCCATACCCTTGGGACCGACTTCAGCCCCAGGATGTGATGAGCCGACATCGAGGTGCCAAACACCGCCGTCGATATGAACTCTTGGGCGGTATCAGCCTGTTATCCCCGGAGTACCTTTTATCCGTTGAGCGATGGCCCTTCCATACAGAACCACCGGATCACTATGACCTGCTTTCGCACCTGCTCGAACCGTCATTCTCGCAGTTAAGCGGGCTTATGCCATTGCACTAACCTCACGATGTCCGACCGTGATTAGCCCACCTTCGTGCTCCTCCGTTACTCTTTGGGAGGAGACCGCCCCAGTCAAACTACCCACCAGGCACTGTCCTCACCCCAGATGATGGGGCCAAGTTAGAACATCAACACTACAAGGGTGGTATTTCAAGGACGACTCCACGCAAACTGGCGTCTGCGTTTCAAAGTCTCCCACCTATCCTACACATGTAGGGTCAATGTTCAGTGCCAAGCTGTAGTAAAGGTTCACGGGGTCTTTCCGTCTAGCCGCGGGTACGCTGCATCTTCACAGCGATTTCAATTTCACTGAGTCTCGGGTGGAGACAGCGTGGCCATCATTACGCCATTCGTGCAGGTCGGAACTTACCCGACAAGGAATTTCGCTACCTTAGGACCGTTATAGTTACGGCCGCCGTTTACCGGGGCTTCGATCAAGAGCTTCGACTTACGTCTAACCCCATCAATTAACCTTCCGGCACCGGGCAGGCGTCACACCGTATACGTCATCTTTCGATTTTGCACAGTGCTGTGTTTTTAATAAACAGTTGCAGCCACCTGGTATCTGCGACTCTCGACAGCTCCATCCGCGAGGGACTTCACCGTTAAGAGCGTACCTTCTCCCGAAGTTACGGTACCATTTTGCCTAGTTCCTTCACCCGAGTTCTCTCAAGCGCCTTGGTATTCTCTACCCGACCACCTGTGTCGGTTTGGGGTACGATTTCTTACTATCTGAAGCTTAGAGGCTTTTCCCGGAAGCATGGCATCAATGACTTCGCTACCATAGTAGCTCGACATCGTATCTCAGTGTTAATGATGAACCGGATTTGCCTAATTCATCCACCTACGTACTTGGACCTGGACAACCGTCGCCAGGCTCACCTAGCCTTCTCCGTCCCCCCATCGCAATAGTAAGAAGTACGGGAATATTAACCCGTTTCCCATCGACTACGCCTTTCGGCCTCGCCTTAGGGGTCGACTCACCCTGCCCCGATTAACGTTGGACAGGAACCCTTGGTCTTCCGGCGAGGGAGTTTTTCACTCCCTTTGTCGTTACTCATGTCAGCATTCGCACTTCTGATACCTCCAGCACACTTTACAATGCACCTTCGACGGCTTACAGAACGCTCCCCTACCCAATGTGCGTAGCACATTGCCGCAGCTTCGGTGTATAGCTTAGCCCCGTTAAATCTTCCGCGCAGGCCGACTCGACCAGTGAGCTATTACGCTTTCTTTAAATGATGGCTGCTTCTAAGCCAACATCCTGGCTGTCTGAGCCTTCCCACATCGTTTCCCACTTAGCTATAACTTTGGGACCTTAGCTGGCGGTCTGGGTTGTTTCCCTCTTCACGACGGACGTTAGCACCCGCCGTGTGTCTCCCGGATAGTACTTACTGGTATTCGGAGTTTGCAAAGGGTTGGTAAGTCGGGATGACCCCCTAGCCTTAACAGTGCTCTACCCCCAGTAGTATTCGTCCGAGGCGCTACCTAAATAGCTTTCGGGGAGAACCAGCTATCTCCGAGTTTGATTGGCCTTTCACCCCTAGCCACAAGTCATCCGCTAATTTTTCAACATTAGTCGGTTCGGTCCTCCAATTGATGTTACTCAATCTTCAACCTGCCCATGGCTAGATCACTCGGTTTCGGGTCTAATCCTAGCAACTATGACGCCCAGTTAAGACTCGGTTTCCCTACGGCTCCCCTAGATGGTTAACCTTGCTACTAAAATTAAGTCGCTGACCCATTATACAAAAGGTACGCAGTCACAGGACAAGCCTGCTCCTACTGCTTGTACGTACACGGTTTCAGGTTCTATTTCACTCCCCTCACAGGGGTACTTTTCGCCTTTCCCTCACGGTACTGGTTCACTATCGGTCAGTCAGGAGTATTTAGCCTTGGAGGATGGTCCCCCCATATTCAGACAGGATAACACGTGTCCCGTCCTACTCGATTTCACTGATAAAGCGTTGTTGGTTACGGGGCTATCACCCTTTATTGCCATGCTTTCCAGCATGTTCACCTAACGCAAGATTAGCTTAAGGGCTAATCCGGTTTCGCTCGCCGCTACTGCCGGAATCTCGGTTGATTTCTCTTCCTCGGGGTACTTAGATGTTTCAGTTCCCCCGGTTCGCCTCACAATGCTATGAATTCACATTGAGATAACTGCTTATGCAGCTGGGTTTCCCCATTCGGAAATCGTAGACTCAAGTGGCTCTTACTGCCTCATCTACGCTTATCGCAAGTTAGTACGTCCTTCATCGCCTCTGACTGCCCAGGCATCCACCGTGTACGCTTAGTCACTTAACCATACAACCCCAAGAGGTTTCGTATGGCTCAACAACCAAGGTTTTTATGTTTTCGCCGGACTCTTACACAAGACACTTGAATGTGTTTGTTTTGAGAACTCGTTTTTATCTTTCGATAAAAACTTACAATAAATCAATCATTCGATTGAATTTACTAGTCAGCTTTCCAGATTGTTAAAGAGCATTGTGTTTCTTTCGAACCACTTCTTAAAGACACTCGATAGTGTGTTTAAGAAGTGGTGGAGCTATGCGGGATCGAACCGCAGACCTCCTGCGTGCAAGGCAGGCGCTCTCCCAGCTGAGCTATAACCCCATCGAAACAAAAGACTTAACCATCACTTTCTCTGGGAGAGAAAGTGGTGGGTCTGAGTGGACTCGAACCACCGACCTCACCCTTATCAGGGGTGCGCTCTAACCACCTGAGCTACAGACCCAAGTCTTTTTGCGTTCTTTACTATTAACCAAGCAATCTGTGTGGACACTGCGTAAAACGCAGTCTTTTTTGTAAGGAGGTGATCCAGCCCCAGGTTCCCCTAGGGCTACCTTGTTACGACTTCACCCCAGTCATGAACCACACCGTGGTAAACGCCCTCCCGAAGGTTAAGCTATCTACTTCTGGTGCAGCCCACTCCCATGGTGTGACGGGCGGTGTGTACAAGGCCCGGGAACGTATTCACCGTGGCATTCTGATCCACGATTACTAGCGATTCCGACTTCACGGAGTCGAGTTGCAGACTCCGATCCGGACTACGACATACTTTCTGGGATTCGCTCCACCTCGCGGTCTTGCTGCCCTCTGTATATGCCATTGTAGCACGTGTGTAGCCCTACTCGTAAGGGCCATGATGACTTGACGTCGTCCCCACCTTCCTCCGGTTTATCACCGGCAGTCTCCCTGGAGTTCCCACCCGAAGTGCTGGCAAACAAGGATAAGGGTTGCGCTCGTTGCGGGACTTAACCCAACATTTCACAACACGAGCTGACGACAGCCATGCAGCACCTGTCTCAGAGTTCCCGAAGGCACACTCGAATCTCTTCAAGCTTCTCTGGATGTCAAGAGTAGGTAAGGTTCTTCGCGTTGCATCGAATTAAACCACATGCTCCACCGCTTGTGCGGGCCCCCGTCAATTCATTTGAGTTTTAATCTTGCGACCGTACTCCCCAGGCGGTCTACTTAACGCGTTAGCTCCGAAAGCCACGGCTCAAGGCCACAACCTCCAAGTAGACATCGTTTACGGCGTGGACTACCAGGGTATCTAATCCTGTTTGCTCCCCACGCTTTCGCATCTGAGCGTCAGTCTTTGTCCAGGGGGCCGCCTTCGCCACTGGTATTCCTTCAGATCTCTACGCATTTCACCGCTACACCTGAAATTCTACCCCCCTCTACAAGACTCTAGCCTGCCAGTTTCAAATGCAATTCCGAGGTTAAGCCCCGGGCTTTCACATCTGACTTAACAGGCCGCCTGCATGCGCTTTACGCCCAGTAATTCCGATTAACGCTCGCACCCTCCGTATTACCGCGGCTGCTGGCACGGAGTTAGCCGGTGCTTCTTCTGTAGGTAACGTCAAATAGTGCAGGTGTTAACTACACTACCTTCCTCCCTACTGAAAGTGCTTTACAACCCGAAGGCCTTCTTCACACACGCGGCATGGCTGCATCAGGGTTTCCCCCATTGTGCAATATTCCCCACTGCTGCCTCCCGTAGGAGTCTGGACCGTGTCTCAGTTCCAGTGTGGCTGATCATCCTCTCAGACCAGCTAGGGATCGTAGCCTTGGTGAGCCATTACCTCACCAACAAGCTAATCCCACCTGGGCTAATCCTGACGCGAGAGGCCCGAAGGTCCCCCTCTTTGCTCCGAAGAGATTATGCGGTATTAGCTATCGTTTCCAATAGTTATCCCCCACATCAGGGCATATTCCCAGGCATTACTCACCCGTCCGCCGCTCGCCGCCCTTAACGTTCCCCGAAGGTTCAGTTAAGTCGCTGCCGCTCGACTTGCATGTGTTAGGCCTGCCGCCAGCGTTCAATCTGAGCCATGATCAAACTCTTCAATTAAAGTTTTGTTGTATCTAACGATACGGCTCAATGAATACTGTTAATTCATCATAAATGATGAATGAATTGACTGTGCTGATACTTACGTATCACTTGGTCACTCAGTTTCATTGATTAAATCTTTTAGACTAAATCATTTCACGAGTGCCCACACAGATTGCATGGTCAAATTGTTAAAGAACGTTGACTATTCAATGCCTTGGCGCTTTGCGCTTCAGCAAGTCAGGTGGCGTATAATACGCTTTTCTGATATTCAGTCAAGATAAAATTTTCAACTTTTTCACTAAGTGGTTAAAAAGTAAAAACCTTATATTGACGTCGCTCACATTCCAATCAGTGGGAGCGAAATAAAAGCCCGCTCAGCAAAGCGGGCTTTCAAAATGGGCGCTTGGCGATGTCCTACTCTCACATGGGGAGACCCCACACTACCATCGGCGCTGCTGCGTTTCACTTCTGAGTTCGGCATGGATTCAGGTGGGACCACAGCGCTAAGGTCGCCAAGCAAATTCTTTTTCGTTACGAGTGTCGAGATTTCTCGATACGAGACTCCTAACGTTACAATCTTAAAAACTGACTATCGCGATACTCGATAACTCGATTCTCGCGGTCTCAAACTTACATTCAAGTGTTTGTGGAGTCCGATAAAACCCCTTGGGTGTTGTATGGTTAAGCCTCACGGGCAATTAGTACAGGTTAGCTCAACGCCTCACAGCGCTTACACACCCTGCCTATCTACGTCGTAGTCTCCAACAACCCTTTAGGATACTTAAAGTATCAGGGATGACTCATCTTGAGGCTCGCTTCCCGCTTAGATGCTTTCAGCGGTTATCGATTCCGAACTTAGCTACCGGGCAATGCGTCTGGCGACACAACCCGAACACCAGAGGTTCGTCCACTCCGGTCCTCTCGTACTAGGAGCAGCCCCTCTCAATCATCCAACGCCCACGGCAGATAGGGACCGAACTGTCTCACGACGTTCTAAACCCAGCTCGCGTACCACTTTAAATGGCGAACAGCCATACCCTTGGGACCGACTTCAGCCCCAGGATGTGATGAGCCGACATCGAGGTGCCAAACACCGCCGTCGATATGAACTCTTGGGCGGTATCAGCCTGTTATCCCCGGAGTACCTTTTATCCGTTGAGCGATGGCCCTTCCATACAGAACCACCGGATCACTATGACCTGCTTTCGCACCTGCTCGAACCGTCATTCTCGCAGTTAAGCGGGCTTATGCCATTGCACTAACCTCACGATGTCCGACCGTGATTAGCCCACCTTCGTGCTCCTCCGTTACTCTTTGGGAGGAGACCGCCCCAGTCAAACTACCCACCAGGCACTGTCCTCACCCCAGATGATGGGGCCAAGTTAGAACATCAACACTACAAGGGTGGTATTTCAAGGACGACTCCACGCAAACTGGCGTCTGCGTTTCAAAGTCTCCCACCTATCCTACACATGTAGGGTCAATGTTCAGTGCCAAGCTGTAGTAAAGGTTCACGGGGTCTTTCCGTCTAGCCGCGGGTACGCTGCATCTTCACAGCGATTTCAATTTCACTGAGTCTCGGGTGGAGACAGCGTGGCCATCATTACGCCATTCGTGCAGGTCGGAACTTACCCGACAAGGAATTTCGCTACCTTAGGACCGTTATAGTTACGGCCGCCGTTTACCGGGGCTTCGATCAAGAGCTTCGACTTACGTCTAACCCCATCAATTAACCTTCCGGCACCGGGCAGGCGTCACACCGTATACGTCATCTTTCGATTTTGCACAGTGCTGTGTTTTTAATAAACAGTTGCAGCCACCTGGTATCTGCGACTCTCGACAGCTCCATCCGCGAGGGACTTCACCGTTAAGAGCGTACCTTCTCCCGAAGTTACGGTACCATTTTGCCTAGTTCCTTCACCCGAGTTCTCTCAAGCGCCTTGGTATTCTCTACCCGACCACCTGTGTCGGTTTGGGGTACGATTTCTTACTATCTGAAGCTTAGAGGCTTTTCCCGGAAGCATGGCATCAATGACTTCGCTACCGTAGTAGCTCGACATCGTATCTCAGTGTTAATGATGAACCGGATTTGCCTAATTCATCCACCTACGTACTTGGACCTGGACAACCGTCGCCAGGCTCACCTAGCCTTCTCCGTCCCCCCATCGCAATAGTAAGAAGTACGGGAATATTAACCCGTTTCCCATCGACTACGCCTTTCGGCCTCGCCTTAGGGGTCGACTCACCCTGCCCCGATTAACGTTGGACAGGAACCCTTGGTCTTCCGGCGAGGGAGTTTTTCACTCCCTTTGTCGTTACTCATGTCAGCATTCGCACTTCTGATACCTCCAGCACACTTTACAATGCACCTTCGACGGCTTACAGAACGCTCCCCTACCCAATGTGCGTAGCACATTGCCGCAGCTTCGGTGTATAGCTTAGCCCCGTTAAATCTTCCGCGCAGGCCGACTCGACCAGTGAGCTATTACGCTTTCTTTAAATGATGGCTGCTTCTAAGCCAACATCCTGGCTGTCTGAGCCTTCCCACATCGTTTCCCACTTAGCTATAACTTTGGGACCTTAGCTGGCGGTCTGGGTTGTTTCCCTCTTCACGACGGACGTTAGCACCCGCCGTGTGTCTCCCGGATAGTACTTACTGGTATTCGGAGTTTGCAAAGGGTTGGTAAGTCGGGATGACCCCCTAGCCTTAACAGTGCTCTACCCCCAGTAGTATTCGTCCGAGGCGCTACCTAAATAGCTTTCGGGGAGAACCAGCTATCTCCGAGTTTGATTGGCCTTTCACCCCTAGCCACAAGTCATCCGCTAATTTTTCAACATTAGTCGGTTCGGTCCTCCAATTGATGTTACTCAATCTTCAACCTGCCCATGGCTAGATCACTCGGTTTCGGGTCTAATCCTAGCAACTATGACGCCCAGTTAAGACTCGGTTTCCCTACGGCTCCCCTAGATGGTTAACCTTGCTACTAAAATTAAGTCGCTGACCCATTATACAAAAGGTACGCAGTCACAGGACAAGCCTGCTCCTACTGCTTGTACGTACACGGTTTCAGGTTCTATTTCACTCCCCTCACAGGGGTACTTTTCGCCTTTCCCTCACGGTACTGGTTCACTATCGGTCAGTCAGGAGTATTTAGCCTTGGAGGATGGTCCCCCCATATTCAGACAGGATAACACGTGTCCCGTCCTACTCGATTTCACTGATAAAGCGTTGTTGGTTACGGGGCTATCACCCTTTATTGCCATGCTTTCCAGCATGTTCACCTAACGCAAGATTAGCTTAAGGGCTAATCCGGTTTCGCTCGCCGCTACTGCCGGAATCTCGGTTGATTTCTCTTCCTCGGGGTACTTAGATGTTTCAGTTCCCCCGGTTCGCCTCACAATGCTATGAATTCACATTGAGATAACTGCTTATGCAGCTGGGTTTCCCCATTCGGAAATCGTAGACTCAAGTGGCTCTTACTGCCTCATCTACGCTTATCGCAAGTTAGTACGTCCTTCATCGCCTCTGACTGCCCAGGCATCCACCGTGTACGCTTAGTCACTTAACCATACAACCCCAAGAGGTTTCGTATGGCTCAACAACCAAGGTTTTTATGTTTTCGCCGGACTCTTACACAAGACACTTGAATGTGTTTGTTTTGAGAACTCGTTTTTATCTTTCGATAAAAACTTAAAATAAATCAATCATTCGATTGAATTTACTAGTCAGCTTTCCAGATTGTTAAAGAGCATAACGCAAAAGCGTTAATCAATAACTTATGTTATTCATTAGCACTTTTGCTATTTCTAAAACCATTTCACCAAGCAATCTGTGTGGACACTACGCAAAGCGCAGTCTTTTTTGTAAGGAGGTGATCCAGCCCCAGGTTCCCCTAGGGCTACCTTGTTACGACTTCACCCCAGTCATGAACCACACCGTGGTAAACGCCCTCCCGAAGGTTAAGCTATCTACTTCTGGTGCAGCCCACTCCCATGGTGTGACGGGCGGTGTGTACAAGGCCCGGGAACGTATTCACCGTGGCATTCTGATCCACGATTACTAGCGATTCCGACTTCACGGAGTCGAGTTGCAGACTCCGATCCGGACTACGACATACTTTCTGGGATTCGCTCCACCTCGCGGTCTTGCTGCCCTCTGTATATGCCATTGTAGCACGTGTGTAGCCCTACTCGTAAGGGCCATGATGACTTGACGTCGTCCCCACCTTCCTCCGGTTTATCACCGGCAGTCTCCCTGGAGTTCCCACCCGAAGTGCTGGCAAACAAGGATAAGGGTTGCGCTCGTTGCGGGACTTAACCCAACATTTCACAACACGAGCTGACGACAGCCATGCAGCACCTGTCTCAGAGTTCCCGAAGGCACACTCGAATCTCTTCAAGCTTCTCTGGATGTCAAGAGTAGGTAAGGTTCTTCGCGTTGCATCGAATTAAACCACATGCTCCACCGCTTGTGCGGGCCCCCGTCAATTCATTTGAGTTTTAATCTTGCGACCGTACTCCCCAGTCGGCCTACTTAACGCGTTAGCTCCGAAAGCCACGGCTCAAGGCCACAACCTCCAAGTAGACATCGTTTACGGCGTGGACTACCAGGGTATCTAATCCTGTTTGCTCCCCACGCTTTCGCATCTGAGCGTCAGTCTTTGTCCAGGGGGCCGCCTTCGCCACTGGTATTCCTTCAGATCTCTACGCATTTCACCGCTACACCTGAAATTCTACCCCCTCTACAAGACTCTAGCCTGCCAGTTTCAAATGCAATTCCGAGGTTAAGCCCCGGGCTTTCACATCTGACTTAACAGGCCGCCTGCATGCGCTTTACGCCCAGTAATTCCGATTAACGCTCGCACCCTCCGTATTACCGCGGCTGCTGGCACGGAGTTAGCCGGTGCTTCTTCTGTAGGTAACGTCAAATAATGCAGGTGTTAACTGCACTACCTTCCTCCCTACTGAAAGTGCTTTACAACCCGAAGGCCTTCTTCACACACGCGGCATGGCTGCATCAGGGTTTCCCCCATTGTGCAATATTCCCCACTGCTGCCTCCCGTAGGAGTCTGGACCGTGTCTCAGTTCCAGTGTGGCTGATCATCCTCTCAGACCAGCTAGGGATCGTAGCCTTGGTGAGCCATTACCTCACCAACAAGCTAATCCCACCTGGGCTAATCCTGACGCGAGAGGCCCGAAGGTCCCCCTCTTTGCTCCGAAGAGATTATGCGGTATTAGCTATCGTTTCCAATAGTTATCCCCCACATCAGGGCATATTCCCAGGCATTACTCACCCGTCCGCCGCTCGCCGCCCTTAACGTTCCCCGAAGGTTCAGTTAAGTCGCTGCCGCTCGACTTGCATGTGTTAGGCCTGCCGCCAGCGTTCAATCTGAGCCATGATCAAACTCTTCAATTAAAGTTTTGTTGTATCTAACGATACGGCTCAATGAATACTGTTAATTCATCATAAATGATGAATGAATTGACTGTGCTGATACCGAAGTATCAATTTGGTCACTCAGTTTCATTGATTAAATCTTTTAGACTAAATCATTTCACGAGTGCCCACACAGATTGCATGGTCAAATTGTTAAAGAACGTTGACTATTCAATGCCTTAGCGTTTTATGCTTCAGCAAGTCAGGTGACGTATAATACGCTTTTCTGATATTCAGTCAAGATAAAATTTTCAACTTTTTCACCAAGTGATTAAAAAGTAAAAACCTTATATTGACGTCGCTCACATTCCAATCAGTGGGAGCGAAATAAAAGCCCGCTCAGCAAAGCGGGCTTTCAAAATGGGCGCTTGGCGATGTCCTACTCTCACATGGGGAGACCCCACACTACCATCGGCGCTGCTGCGTTTCACTTCTGAGTTCGGCATGGATTCAGGTGGGACCACAGCGCTAAGGTCGCCAAGCAAATTCTTTTTCGTTACGAGTGTCGAGATTTCTCGATACGAGACTCCTAACGTTACAATCTTAAAAACTGACTATCGCGATACTCGATCACTCGATTCTCGCGTCTCAAACTTACATTCAAGTGTTTGTGGAGTCCGATAAAACCCCTTGGGTGTTGTATGGTTAAGCCTCACGGGCAATTAGTACAGGTTAGCTCAACGCCTCACAGCGCTTACACACCCTGCCTATCTACGTCGTAGTCTCCAACAACCCTTTAGGATACTTAAAGTATCAGGGATGACTCATCTTGAGGCTCGCTTCCCGCTTAGATGCTTTCAGCGGTTATCGATTCCGAACTTAGCTACCGGGCAATGCGTCTGGCGACACAACCCGAACACCAGAGGTTCGTCCACTCCGGTCCTCTCGTACTAGGAGCAGCCCCTCTCAATCATCCAACGCCCACGGCAGATAGGGACCGAACTGTCTCACGACGTTCTAAACCCAGCTCGCGTACCACTTTAAATGGCGAACAGCCATACCCTTGGGACCGACTTCAGCCCCAGGATGTGATGAGCCGACATCGAGGTGCCAAACACCGCCGTCGATATGAACTCTTGGGCGGTATCAGCCTGTTATCCCCGGAGTACCTTTTATCCGTTGAGCGATGGCCCTTCCATACAGAACCACCGGATCACTATGACCTGCTTTCGCACCTGCTCGAACCGTCATTCTCGCAGTTAAGCGGGCTTATGCCATTGCACTAACCTCACGATGTCCGACCGTGATTAGCCCACCTTCGTGCTCCTCCGTTACTCTTTGGGAGGAGACCGCCCCAGTCAAACTACCCACCAGGCACTGTCCTCACCCCAGATGATGGGGCCAAGTTAGAACATCAACACTACAAGGGTGGTATTTCAAGGACGACTCCACGCAAACTGGCGTCTGCGTTTCAAAGTCTCCCACCTATCCTACACATGTAGGGTCAATGTTCAGTGCCAAGCTGTAGTAAAGGTTCACGGGGTCTTTCCGTCTAGCCGCGGGTACGCTGCATCTTCACAGCGATTTCAATTTCACTGAGTCTCGGGTGGAGACAGCGTGGCCATCATTACGCCATTCGTGCAGGTCGGAACTTACCCGACAAGGAATTTCGCTACCTTAGGACCGTTATAGTTACGGCCGCCGTTTACCGGGGCTTCGATCAAGAGCTTCGACTTACGTCTAACCCCATCAATTAACCTTCCGGCACCGGGCAGGCGTCACACCGTATACGTCATCTTTCGATTTTGCACAGTGCTGTGTTTTTAATAAACAGTTGCAGCCACCTGGTATCTGCGACTCTCGACAGCTCCATCCGCGAGGGACTTCACCATTAAGAGCGTACCTTCTCCCGAAGTTACGGTACCATTTTGCCTAGTTCCTTCACCCGAGTTCTCTCAAGCGCCTTGGTATTCTCTACCCGACCACCTGTGTCGGTTTGGGGTACGATTTCTTACTATCTGAAGCTTAGAGGCTTTTCCCGGAAGCATGGCATCAATGACTTCGCTACCGTAGTAGCTCGACATCGTACCTCAGTGTTAATGATGAACCGGATTTGCCTAATTCATCCACCTACGTACTTGGACCTGGACAACCGTCGCCAGGCTCACCTAGCCTTCTCCGTCCCCCCATCGCAATAGTAAGAAGTACGGGAATATTAACCCGTTTCCCATCGACTACGCCTTTCGGCCTCGCCTTAGGGGTCGACTCACCCTGCCCCGATTAACGTTGGACAGGAACCCTTGGTCTTCCGGCGAGGGAGTTTTTCACTCCCTTTGTCGTTACTCATGTCAGCATTCGCACTTCTGATACCTCCAGCACACTTTACAATGCACCTTCAACGGCTTACAGAACGCTCCCCTACCCAATGTGCATAAGCACATTGCCGCAGCTTCGGTGTATAGCTTAGCCCCGTTAAATCTTCCGCGCAGGCCGACTCGACCAGTGAGCTATTACGCTTTCTTTAAATGATGGCTGCTTCTAAGCCAACATCCTGGCTGTCTGAGCCTTCCCACATCGTTTCCCACTTAGCTATAACTTTGGGACCTTAGCTGGCGGTCTGGGTTGTTTCCCTCTTCACGACGGACGTTAGCACCCGCCGTGTGTCTCCCGGATAGTACTTACTGGTATTCGGAGTTTGCAAAGGGTTGGTAAGTCGGGATGACCCCCTAGCCTTAACAGTGCTCTACCCCCAGTAGTATTCGTCCGAGGCGCTACCTAAATAGCTTTCGGGGAGAACCAGCTATCTCCGAGTTTGATTGGCCTTTCACCCCTAGCCACAAGTCATCCGCTAATTTTTCAACATTAGTCGGTTCGGTCCTCCAATTGATGTTACTCAATCTTCAACCTGCCCATGGCTAGATCACTCGGTTTCGGGTCTAATCCTAGCAACTATGACGCCCAGTTAAGACTCGGTTTCCCTACGGCTCCCCTAGATGGTTAACCTTGCTACTAAAATTAAGTCGCTGACCCATTATACAAAAGGTACGCAGTCACAGGACAAGCCTGCTCCTACTGCTTGTACGTACACGGTTTCAGGTTCTATTTCACTCCCCTCACAGGGGTACTTTTCGCCTTTCCCTCACGGTACTGGTTCACTATCGGTCAGTCAGGAGTATTTAGCCTTGGAGGATGGTCCCCCCATATTCAGACAGGATAACACGTGTCCCGTCCTACTCGATTTCACTGAAAATGCGCTGTTGGTTACGGGGCTATCACCCTTTATTGCCATGCTTTCCAGCATGTTCACCTAACGCAAGATTAGCTTAAGGGCTAATCCGGTTTCGCTCGCCGCTACTGCCGGAATCTCGGTTGATTTCTCTTCCTCGGGGTACTTAGATGTTTCAGTTCCCCCGGTTCGCCTCACAATGCTATGAATTCACATTGAGATAACTGCTTATGCAGCTGGGTTTCCCCATTCGGAAATCGTAGACTCAAGTGGCTCTTACTGCCTCATCTACGCTTATCGCAAGTTAGTACGTCCTTCATCGCCTCTGACTGCCCAGGCATCCACCGTGTACGCTTAGTCACTTAACCATACAACCCCAAGAGGTTTCGTATGGCTCAACAACCAAGGTTTTTATGTTTTCGCCGGACTCTTACACAAGACACTTGAATGTGTTTGTTTTGAGAACTCGTTTTTATCTTTCGATAAAAACTTACAATAAATCAATCATTCGATTGAATTTACTAGTCAGCTTTCCAGATTGTTAAAGAGCATAACGCAAAAGCGTTAATCAATAACTTATGTTATTCATTAGCACTTTTGCTATTTCTAAAACCATTTCACCAAGCAATCTGTGTGGACACTGCGTAAAGCGCAGTCTTTTTTGTAAGGAGGTGATCCAGCCCCAGGTTCCCCTAGGGCTACCTTGTTACGACTTCACCCCAGTCATGAACCACACCGTGGTAAACGCCCTCCCGAAGGTTAAGCTATCTACTTCTGGTGCAGCCCACTCCCATGGTGTGACGGGCGGTGTGTACAAGGCCCGGGAACGTATTCACCGTGGCATTCTGATCCACGATTACTAGCGATTCCGACTTCACGGAGTCGAGTTGCAGACTCCGATCCGGACTACGACATACTTTCTGGGATTCGCTCCACCTCGCGGTCTTGCTGCCCTCTGTATATGCCATTGTAGCACGTGTGTAGCCCTACTCGTAAGGGCCATGATGACTTGACGTCGTCCCCACCTTCCTCCGGTTTATCACCGGCAGTCTCCCTGGAGTTCCCACCCGAAGTGCTGGCAAACAAGGATAAGGGTTGCGCTCGTTGCGGGACTTAACCCAACATTTCACAACACGAGCTGACGACAGCCATGCAGCACCTGTCTCAGAGTTCCCGAAGGCACACTCGAATCTCTTCAAGCTTCTCTGGATGTCAAGAGTAGGTAAGGTTCTTCGCGTTGCATCGAATTAAACCACATGCTCCACCGCTTGTGCGGGCCCCCGTCAATTCATTTGAGTTTTAATCTTGCGACCGTACTCCCCAGGCGGTCTACTTAACGCGTTAGCTCCGAAAGCCACGGCTCAAGGCCACAACCTCCAAGTAGACATCGTTTACGGCGTGGACTACCAGGGTATCTAATCCTGTTTGCTCCCCACGCTTTCGCATCTGAGCGTCAGTCTTTGTCCAGGGGGCCGCCTTCGCCACTGGTATTCCTTCAGATCTCTACGCATTTCACCGCTACACCTGAAATTCTACCCCCCTCTACAAGACTCTAGCCTGCCAGTTTCAAATGCAATTCCGAGGTTAAGCCCCGGGCTTTCACATCTGACTTAACAGGCCGCCTGCATGCGCTTTACGCCCAGTAATTCCGATTAACGCTCGCACCCTCCGTATTACCGCGGCTGCTGGCACGGAGTTAGCCGGTGCTTCTTCTGTAGGTAACGTCAAATAATGCAGGTGTTAACTACACTACCTTCCTCCCTACTGAAAGTGCTTTACAACCCGAAGGCCTTCTTCACACACGCGGCATGGCTGCATCAGGGTTTCCCCCATTGTGCAATATTCCCCACTGCTGCCTCCCGTAGGAGTCTGGACCGTGTCTCAGTTCCAGTGTGGCTGATCATCCTCTCAGACCAGCTAGGGATCGTCGCCTTGGTGAGCCATTACCTCACCAACAAGCTAATCCCACCTGGGCTAATCCTGACGCGAGAGGCCCGAAGGTCCCCCTCTTTGCTCCGAAGAGATTATGCGGTATTAGCTATCGTTTCCAATAGTTATCCCCCACATCAGGGCATATTCCCAGGCATTACTCACCCGTCCGCCGCTCGCCGCCCTTAACGTTCCCCGAAGGTTCAGTTAAGTCGCTGCCGCTCGACTTGCATGTGTTAGGCCTGCCGCCAGCGTTCAATCTGAGCCATGATCAAACTCTTCAATTAAAGTTTTGTTGTATCTAATGATACGGCTCAATGAATACTGTTAATTCATCATAAATGATGAATGAATTGACTGTGCTGATACTCTTCTTTATATGAAGAAGCGAATCACTTGGTCACTCAGTTTCATTGATTAAATCTTTTAGACTAAATCATTTTACGAGTGCCCACACAGATTGCATGGTCAAATTGTTAAAGAACAATATCGATTTGGAACCGCTGTCCCGTCTCGATGTGGTGCATAATACAGTGATAAATTTTCAAGTCAACACATTTTTTAAAATTAATTTCT
Source organism: Photobacterium damselae subsp. damselae (assembly GCF_038086725.1). Classification (NCBI taxonomy): domain Bacteria; kingdom Pseudomonadati; phylum Pseudomonadota; class Gammaproteobacteria; order Vibrionales; family Vibrionaceae; genus Photobacterium; species Photobacterium damselae. The sequence goes on along the minus strand of NZ_CP146970.1, from coordinate 383,562 downwards.
GCCAGCCCTTTATTTGTCTGGTTCCTTATAAGTTAACTTTTACTTTATTGCTTTATCTATATAGAAGAAGAAAAAATTATGAAATGATCAAAAAAAGATCGTACTTTACCCCCTAAACGACCAACAAACATCTTACACACCACTTAAGCACAAGTTATCCACAGAACTGAAAAACAGAATTAAAATATTGATTTTTAACCACTTAAACTGCAGCACCAACTAGTAAAACATCAAAAAAACAATAAAAACACCCTGTTAGCATCCTGTTTAAATAAAAAGGCCAAAATATAAACTTTTGACCTTTAATCATATAAATTACTTAATTTCGAGCAATAAAATAGGGATTCAATAACTCTGGCCGATGATATGACAACGTTTGACCATCTAATAGTTGAACCGAACCACCAGCACTTGTAAGAACGCACTGTCCTGCAGCGGTATCCCACATCATTGTCGGTCCTAGACGAGGATAAACATGAGCTCGTCCTTCAGCAATTAAGCAGAACTTTAATGAAGAACCGACTTCAATAAACTTATGCTCACCTAACTGGGTAAGATACGCTTGCAATTCAGAAGATGGATGAGAACGACTTCCTACAACCGTTGGTACCGTTGCTGGACGAACCTTTAATACTTCTTTTGTTGCTGATGTAATAAGCCATGCCTGCGATCCATCTGCAATCCAACTTTTTTGCAATGCCGGGGCATGAACAACACTAAGAATAGGTTTACCTTGCTCAACTAATGCAATATTAACGGTGAACTCGCCATTCTTACGAATAAACTCTTTCGTACCATCAAGTGGATCAACTAGCCAAAATTGCTGCCACTGTTGACGAACAGACCAATCTTGGTGAATTAACTCTTCAGATAGGATAGGAATATTGGGGGTAAGTTGACGTAATCGACTAACAATTATTTCATTAGCAGCTAAATCAGCAGATGTGACAGGACTATTGTCAGCTTTTGTCTCTACCGAAAGTTGGCCATGATAATGTTGCAAGATGATATTGCCGGCATCAGTTGCAATGGCAAGAAGCGTATCGAGTGAAATAGCCAATAGAAACCTCCTGTGAACTATTTGCTAATAATATGGCGAGCGTACAGCTCATCAACACACTTCGATACTAAATCTTCTATGTGGTTATCGCTACCAGAAACCAAATGGATCTCAGGCTCAAGCGGTTTCTCATAAATAGAGTCAATGCCCGTAAATTGCTTAATTTCACCTGCTCTGGCTTTTTTATATAGCCCCTTAGGATCACGCCGCTCACATTCAACTAATGAGGTATCGACAAACACTTCAATAAACTCACCATCTGCCACTAGATCACGAACTAACTGACGTTCTCTCCGTTCTGGCGAAATAAATGCACTGAGTACAATCAGTCCAGCATCAGCCATTAATGCTGCAACCTCTCCTATACGACGAATATTTTCCCTTCTGTCTTCAATAGAAAAGCCCAAATCCCGGCATAACCCATGACGAACATTATCACCATCAAGCAGATAAGTATGGTAGCCACGCTGAACCAATTCCTTTTCTAATGCACCAGCTATCGTCGATTTACCCGCACCACTTAAACCGGTAAACCAGAGAATGCAGGGGCGCTGTTGTTTCAGCTCTCCTCGTATCTGTTTATTGACTGAATGCTGATGCCAAATCACATTGTCTTTGACTAAAACTGAAGTCATTGCAACACTCCTTATTAAGAGGCAGAAAATGGAAAAAATAGAGGAATAAGCACAAGTACAGTGCTGGAATAAACTAAAGAGAGCGGCAATCCCAATTTAATAAAATCGCGTAGCTGATAATTTCCGACGCTATAGACCAATAAATTAGTTTGATAACCATAGGGTGAAATGAAACTGGCACTAGCGCCAAAAAGAACGGCCATAATAAAAGGCATAGGATCCACACCATATCCTAAGGCCAGACTATAACCGATGGGAAAAGCGAGAGCAGCTGCCGCATTATTGGTAATCAGCTCAGTAAGAACTAAAGTCAATAGATAGACTGCGATCAATCCACCATAGACGCCAAAACCGTTAAATGCCGTTATTAAAGCATCACCCAGCCGTTGCGAAAGACCCGTACTTAACATTAACTGAGCAAGAGATAAGGCTGAACCGATAATAACAATAATATCGATAGGAAAACGACGGCGGATTTCAGCCAGTGAGATCATGCCAAAAGCGAGTAATCCTACTAAAAGGATAGCCAATCCTTTTAGCAGAGGAACCCAATTTAAAAGTGCTAGTGCAATCACCGATATAAAGCTAACCAGAACTAGCGCACTCTTTCTTTGATCAAAACGGGCACTGGAATCAAGACCATTAAACAGAACAAACTCACGTGAAAGTTGGGCTCTATTAGTAAAGAAGGTCTTCCCCGGCACAATCACAAGCGTATCCCCAGCTTCCAGGCGAATATTGCCAAGCCCGCCAGCTAAGCGTTCATGACCACGACGAATTGCAACAACAACACCATCAAAACGCTCTCGAAAATCAGTCTGTTTTAACGTCTTACCACATAAATGGCCAGAATGACTCACCACCATCTCTAACATTGATTGCCCATTAAGATGATGCTGTCCAAAAAGCTCTAAACCATGGATCTCTTGTAAGGTAGTAACACTGTCAATATCACCACAAAAAAGTAAACGATCATTGGCAACCAATTCAGTATCAGGACACACAGGAGCAATGGTTCTCCCCTCTCGAATGATCTCGGCAAGAAACAATCGACGCAATGCACGCAAACCATTATCTGTGACACTTTTACCAATCAACTGCGAGTGTGACGCTACTGTTGCTTCAAGAAAATAAGGTAATGAATCATCATGATCATCATCGTAAGTAGGCAGGCTATAACTTAGGGGGATCAAAACAAACAACCCGACCACCAGCACTGCTAAGCCAATTCCAGATGGGGCGAAAAAGTCTAAACTGGGCAATCCTGCATTTTCTACAAAACTATTTACAATCAGATTTGTTGATGTGCCGATTAGCGTTAAAGTCCCGCCTAAAATAGCCGCATACGACAATGGCAATAAGAGCTTGGAGGGAGCATGACGTTGGTTTCGTTTAACCGCACCGATTAGAGAAACCACCACTGCTGTATTATTGGTTAAAGACGATAAGATCGCAGTTGAAAGGCCAAGTTTAGTAACAACTTTAGAATGGGATCCTTGAGAAATTTGTAATCCAACCCAACTGATCAAGCGCGTTTTCTCTAGCGCAATTGAAATTAGAATCAATAAAACTAAGGTCAGCAGAGAGCTATTAGTAAAATTACCGGCAAGCTCAGGCAATAACAGTAAATTACTTTGGTAAGCGATAAATGCAATGCCCGCAAATAACCACGTAGGCTTAATCTTGGTCACCACTAAAGCAATGACCAAAACTAACAACATGGATAATACCGCTCCTTGCTCCCAACTCATCAGCCGCTACCCTAACAATTTACTGATATCAGAGCTGTTCCAGTGCGGAAAATGCTTACGAATAAGCGCGTTTAACTCCAATTCAAATTGAGAGAAATTAGCTTGGGTTTGATTATTTTCTAACGGCTGACGAACCATGCCAGCGCCAACAGTAACATTGGTTAAGCGATCGATAATAATAAAGCCACCGGTATCTTTACACGCTTGGTAACTGTCAATAGCTAAGGTTTTATTGAATTTCACTTTTGCGAGTGCAATACCATTGAGGGGAAGTTGCTCCGTGCTAAATTGAGTTAACTTATTAATATCAATCTGATGTTCAAATCCAATGACTTGGCCTTGGGTTTTATTACCTGCAATTTTAATATCATATTCACGGCCAACGGTTAACGGCGACTCAGCCATCCAGACAATATCAGCCAATACTTGATTTGCTAAGGTTACAGACTCTGAGGCTGCAACGAGCGTATCACCTCGACTGATATCAATTTCATCGGTTAAAGTCACTGTAATCGCTTGCCCTGCTACGGCTTGCGGTAGATCGCCATCAAACGTCACGATACGTTCGATATAAGATTCTTTTTCTGACGGAAGTACCTTAACCTTATCTCCTACAGTTAACGTACCTGAGGCCAATGTGCCCGCAAAACCACGAAAATCAAGATGAGGACGATTAACATACTGCACAGGAAAGCGCATCACTTGTTGTGCTAATGAGTGGTTAACTTCAACTTGCTCTAAAACTGCCAATAATGAGTTCCCTTGATACCAAGGTGTCTTTGCACTTAATTCAACAACGTTATCCCCCTCAAGAGCAGATAATGGAATAAACGTTATCTCAATATTGGGATCCAATTGTTGGGCAAACTCTAAATACTGTTGTGAGATCTGAGCAAACACCGTGGGATCAAAGTCGATCAAATCCATTTTATTGATCGCTACAATAAAATGACGGATCCCAAGCAAAGATGCGATATAAGAGTGACGACGGGTCTGATCGAGAATTCCTTTACGAGCATCAATCAAAATAACCGCAACATCACAAGTTGACGCGCCTGTCGCCATATTTCGCGTATACTGCTCATGTCCTGGTGTATCGGCAATAATAAATTTACGCTTTTGAGTAGAAAAATAGCGGTAAGCAACGTCGATAGTGATCCCTTGCTCACGCTCAGCTTGCAGTCCATCTACCAACAAAGCCAAATCAGGTTTTTCTCCAGTTGTTCCAACTTTTTGGCTGTCAGCATGAATCGCCGCTAATTGATCTTCATAGATTTGCTGGGAATCATGCAGTAAACGCCCAATCAGAGTACTTTTACCATCATCAACCGAGCCACAAGTTAAAAAGCGTAATAATGATTTATTTTGATGTTGGTCGAGATAAGCTTCAATGCCAAGCTCGGCAACCTGTTGTTGAATTGCGTGGTTCATCTGCTCTCTCCTTAGAAATATCCCTGACGTTTTTTTAGCTCCATTGAGCCCGATTGGTCATGATCAATGGCTCGACCTTGGCGCTCACTGGATGTCGCCACCAGCATCTCTTCAATTATTTCAGGTAATGTGGTTGCCGTTGATTCAATGGCTCCAGTTAAGGGATAACAGCCAAGCGTTCTAAAACGGACACTCTTCTGCTCCACTTTATCGCTATCAGTAAGTGGCATTCGCTCATCATCGACCATAATTAACATGCCATCTCGCTCAACCACAGGGCGCTTATCGGCCAAATACAATGGAACAATTTCAATATTTTCAAGATAGATATATTGCCAAATATCCAGCTCAGTCCAATTGGAAAGGGGGAATACTCGAATGCTCTCACCTTTATTAATTTGACCGTTATAAGTGCGCCATAACTCAGGGCGCTGATTTTTGGGATCCCAGGTATGATTTTCATCACGGAAAGAATAAACCCGCTCTTTAGCCCGAGATTTCTCTTCATCACGACGAGCACCACCAAATGCAGCATCAAAACCATACTGATTTAATGCCTGCTTTAGTGCTTGGGTTTTCATAATGTCAGTATGTTTAGATGAACCATGTGTAAACGGCCCCACCCCCATCGCTAACCCTTCTGGATTTTTATGTACTAATAACTCAAAACCGTATTTCTTTGCCGTACGATCTCGAAATTCGATCATCTCGCGAAACTTCCAATCAGTATCGACATGAAGCAGTGGAAATGGGATCTTTCCTGGATAAAAGGCTTTGCGAGCCAAATGCAGCATGACCGATGAATCTTTACCAATTGAGTACATCATTACCGGATTATCAAACTCAGCGGCGACTTCACGAATAATGTGAATACTTTCTGCTTCTAACTGTTTGAGGTGGGTTAAACGTGCTAAATCCATGACTGTCTCCATTTATACCAAGTTCACAACAGCTGCAGGTGATGGCTGTGATTGTGTTTGATTAAACCATTGCAATTTCGACTGAAGAGCAACAACTTCACCAATCACAATCAAAGATGGCGACTGAGCCTGCTTTGCCAATTCTGATAACTGCGATAATTGCCCTACCAGCACTTTTTGTTCAGCTTGGGTTCCTCGTTCAATAATCGCGATAGGGGTATGACTAGGTCGCCCATAAGCTAAGAGCTGTTGTTGAATATAAGATGACTTAAGTAGTCCCATATAAATCACTAACGTTTGTCGTCCTCGAGCAAGCGTGCTCCAATCCAGATCATCTTGTTCTTGTTTTAAATGGCCGGTAATAAACATTGCACTTTGAGCATAATCACGATGAGTCAACGGAATACCGGCATAACTGGTTGCCCCAGCTGCCGCAGTAATACCCGGAACCACATCAAACTCAATTCCATGTTCCACCAAGACTTCCAGCTCTTCTCCTCCGCGGCCAAAAATAAAGGGATCGCCTCCTTTTAAACGCACTACTTTTTTACCCTGTAATGCAAACTCCACTAACAATTGGTTGGTTTGTTCTTGAGGAACACTATGACACCCCGCTTTTTTGCCGACAGAGACAAGCTGAGCATCACGGCGAACTAATTCTAAAATTTGAGACGAAACAAGTTGGTCATAGAGCACCACATCCGCTTGTTGCATCTGTTGTAGTGCCTTTAGGGTCAAAAGTTCGGGATCGCCAGGACCGGCCCCAACCAGAGAAACATGACCTACTGGATTTGATTGATGAGAAAGCGTGATGAGCTCTGCCTTAGCTTGCTCGATATTATTACTGGCAATCAGTTGAGCAAAACGACCACGAAAGGCTTGCTCCCAAAAATGTCGACGCGCAGAAAAAGAAGGTAATACTTGCTTTAGTTGAGCGCGAAACTCCCCTGCTACCTGAGCCATTTTGCCAAGATGCTGCGGCAATAACGCTTCTAATTTTTCTCGTACCAATCGAGCCAATACTGGCGCCTTTCCTGCCGATGAGATAGCAATCACAATAGGCGAGCGATCAATAATAGAAGGAACAATAAAGCTGCAACGTTGTGTATCATCAACCACATTAACCAAAATCTGACGTTGATTAGCCGCTTGATAAACCAACGCATTTATCGCTTTAGAATCTGTTGCTGCAATCGCTAAAAACATGCCATTCAACAACTCAGGGGCAAATGAATCAGCCAGTAGTACCACTTGTTGATTGGTAATTGCGGCTTGTATTTCGGGACTAACACTCTTTGCTACTAGATGCACATTCGCACCAGCCTTCAGTAACATTTGTGTCTTACGCCAAGCAACCTCACCACCACCTACAACTAAGCATGGACGTCGATTGATATCGGCAAAAATGGGGAGGTATTCCATAACCGTTTCCTATCTTCCTGAACTGTTAACCACTATAAGAAGGGATAGTTATTGCCGGAAATTCTAAAATTATCTTTTTTATTCCAAAAAGTTTGGCTGGAATAAAACATCAGAAGAAAAGGAACGAATTTGTAACTCTGAGAGAAAAATACAGGAAGGAAGCCAATAATTTCCTGTTTATCTAATGAAAAAAGATTAACTTATAGCCAATTCTTATTAAGAAGCGAAATGAATATGGCAATCGTTTGGCTCTCCTTTGCTGCTTTTTAAACCTACTTAAGTCACAGATAGCGATAATTTCGAGAGCTTAAGCACAATTAAACGATCAGTTCACATTTCTTGCGGCAAAAATTTGCTACTTTTGCCACGCTTTTCTATGTCTATGTTTTTGGAGCAAACAATGAAACTATCTGCCAAGCCACTTTCTATTGCGGTACTTGGTGGCCTACTTGCGATTGCAGGTCCGGCTACTGCAGAAACGATTAAACTACGTATTCTGGAAACGACAGATATCCATACCAACGTAATGGATTACGACTACTACAAAGATAAACCAACGGAAAAAACCGGTTTGGTTCGTACTGCAACTTTGGTAGAAAAGGCGCGAGATGAAGTGCCAAATGCTATCTTGGTAGATAATGGTGACTTGCTACAAGGTAGTCCAATGGGTGACTACATGGCAGCAAAAGGCATTAAGAAAGGCGAAGTTCATCCCGTATATAAGGTGATGAACCAACTGGATTACGAAGTGGGTAATATTGGTAACCACGAATTTAACTATGGTCTCGATTTTCTAAAAACCAGTCTTGAAGGGGCAACCTTCCCATACGTTAACGCCAATGTATACGACTTAAAAACTGGTAAGAACCTATTTACTCCATACCTTATCAAAACACATACGTTCACCGATACCGATGGTAAAGCACACCAAATTAAAGTGGGTTATATCGGCTTTGTTCCACCTCAAATCATGGTTTGGGATAAAAAGAACTTAGAAGGTAAGGTAGAAGCTAAAGATATCAAGCAAACTGCGGAGAAATTTATTCCGCAAATGAAGGCGGAAGGTGCCGATATCATTATTGCAATTCCACACTCAGGTGTATCTGCCGATCCTTACAAGGTTATGGCTGAAAACTCAGTGTATTACTTAACTCAAGTAAAAGGCATTAATGCCATTGCATTTGGTCACTCTCACGCAGTTTTCCCAGGTAAAGATTTTGCCAAACTGCCTGGTGCTGATATTAAGAAAGGAACAATCAACGGTATTCCTGCCGTTATGCCAGGTCGCTGGGGCGATCACGTAGGTGTAATGGATCTAGTATTAGATAAACAAGGTGATAGCTGGAAAGTTATTGATGCTCAAACTGAAGCTCGTCCAATTTTTGATATGGCCAAGAACAAGCCTATTGTCGATGCCGATCCGAAACTGGTTGCCGCAGTTAAAGTCGATCACAATGCCACTCGTGATTTTGTAAATCAGCCACTCGGTAAAGCAAGCGATGAGATGTACAGCTTCCTTGCGTTAGTTCAAGACGATCCTACTGTACAGATCGTTAACCTAGCACAAAAAGATTATGTTGAACGCTTTATTCAAGGTGACCCAGATCTAGCGGATATCCCAGTTCTTTCTGCAGCAGCACCATTTAAAGCAGGCGGCCGTGGTAACGATCCAACAAACTTTACCGAAGTAGAACAAGGTGAGCTGACTTTCCGTAACGCGGCAGACTTATACTTATACCCTAACACTCTCGTTGCTCTTAAAGTGAGTGGCCAAGATGTGAAAGAGTGGTTAGAGTGCTCAGCAGGTCAGTTCAATCAAATCGATCCAAATAAAACAGAGCCTCAAGGTCTGATCAACTGGGAAGGTTTCCGTACTTATAACTTTGACGTAATTGATGGCGTAACTTACAACATTGATCTAACCCAGCCAGCTCGTTACGACGGTGAATGTAAGTTGATCAATCCAGACTCGCACCGTATCAAAGATCTTGAGTTCAATGGTAAAGCGGTTGATCCAAAACAAGCCTTTATTATTGCGACCAACAACTATCGCGCATACAGCGGTAAGTTTGCCGGTACAGGTGAGAAGCATATTGCTTTTGCCGCTCCTGATGAAAACCGCACCGTACTTGCCGAGTACATCAGCCGTGTGAGCAAAGAGAAAGGTCAAGTTGTACCAAGTGCTGACAATAACTGGCACTTCACGCCAATTAAGAGCGAGAAACCAGTTACCATTACTTTTGAAACCTCACCAACAGAAAAAGCGGCTGAGTTTATTAAAGAAAAAGGTCAGTACCCAATGAAACAAGTTGGTACCGATAAAGTGGGCTTTGCCGTTTATAATCTAGATCTATCAGCGAAGAAATAAATCTCTTTTATTACTCGCAATTAACGACAAAAAATAAAAAATGCCGCAACAAATAACGTTGCGGCATTTTTATATGTATTAGAAATACGATTACTGACGGCGATAACTGCCCGTTGGTTGTAGAGCAAAGCTAACTGTACGACCATCATCGGTAATTTGCAGATCTGTAACTTCACCACTGCTATTGGTACGAAAACGCAGAACCTGTCCACGATGAATACGACTAATAGGTTTATCACTACCCTCGACTTTAGCCATTAAGAAAGCATCACGATCATTGAGTGATAGCTTACGGAAAATATTCGCCAGCGTTTCACCAGACTGCACAGTATACGAACGCCAAGGCCCAGCAGACGCTTGAATTTTAGCTTCTTGAGCTGCGGCATTTTTCACTTTTTCCATATAAGGTGCAGAGCCATCCAATGGATAGATTTTCGATGGATAAGGTTTTAACTCTGGGCGAGGACCATTATCAACCATACCGCCGGTTGGATGTGGTTGATTAGGATCTTTGACCGCTTTAGCTGCACCCGAAGCTTTATCATCTGGAGTTTTGTCATCTTGAGCACGGTTGGTGGTCGCAGAAATATCCAGTTTAATCGTACCTTGCTTATCACCATCAGAGGTTGAAGAGGTTGTTGATGTTTCAGGCTGGGTAACCACACCGCCTAAATCTAAACTGATCTCACGGCGACCGTCACTACTGCCATCATTAAGATCTGATTGGAGGTCATTACTGGTTGGTAAGAAAAAAGCACCTATCATTAATACCCCAACTACCGTTACGGCTCGACGATGAAATGTTGGTAATTTTTGCCATCCGACAGTTAAGGGAGCAATGCCATCTAATAGGCGTTGTTTTAGCGCGTTCATATCTTTGGTATCTCGTTTGGTTCTATTTTTTCTACTTAAACGGCGATTAGCCTGTCCCATAATATCCACTCCATAGCAATTCCGATCACGCAATAGCCGAATCAGACTGACAACAGTTTACCGCAATAGGAATAACCTGTTATCCTGCACCCTTAATTCACTCGACCAAAGAGATGATCATCATGTTCGATGTAAAACTGGATACAGTTGAAACAAAAGCAAGTTACGGTATCGGTCTACAAATGGGCCAACAACTTGCACACAGCGGTCTTGAAGGCCTAAACGTTGCAGCTATCGCAAAAGGTATTGCTGCATCTCTAACTGGCGAAATGCCAGAAATCGAAGTTGACGAAATCAATGATGCACTTCGTGAACTTCACATGCGTGCTGAAGAAATTCGTCAAGCTCAAGCAAAAGCTGCTGCGGCTGAAGGCGAAGCATTCCTTGCTGATAACGCGCTACGTGAAGAAGTAACTGTAACTGATTCAGGTCTTCAGTACGAAGTACTTGTTGAAGGTAACGGCGAAATCCCAACTTCAGACAAGACTGTACGTGTTCACTACCATGGTACTCTAACTGACGGTACTGTATTCGACAGCTCTGTATCTCGTGGTCAACCAGCTGAATTCCCTGTAACTGGCGTTATCGCTGGTTGGGTTGAAGCTCTTCAGCTAATGCCTGTAGGTTCTAAGTGGAAACTATACATCCCACAAAACCTAGCATACGGTGAGCGTGGTGCGGGTGCTGCTATCCCTCCATACGCGGCACTAGTATTTGAAGTTGAACTTCTAGACATCCTATAAGTTAATCCCAACTCAATACTGTCACATTGTCATAAAACGGCGCTTCTTGCGCCGTTTTTTGTTCAAAAAATAACAAATAATTTCAAAAATACCCTTTTAGCATATAAAGTAGTGCCCAATTTCGATTTCTGCTCTAGGATGTACACCATACTAATAAGGAGAAATTGTCATGAACAAGCGCCATACTTTAACTGCGTTAGCTGTAATCGGTATGCTAACCACCAGCACTATGAGCTATGCATTTAGCCTATCAGATATCTTCGGCGGCTCGGATGTGCAACAAACAACCTCTGCAATTGCAAACAATCCACTAACTCAGCTATTAACAAGCAAACTTGGTGTATCACCACAACAAGCGGCTGGCGGTGCGAGTGCACTATTAGCGTTTGCTTCAAGTGAACTGCAAGGCGATCAAGCCAAAGAACTGCAAAACCTAATTCCAGGTAGTAAAGCTCTTGCTGATGCGATCCCTGCTGGATTAAGTGGTCTACTTGACGATCCTAGCACACTCAATAAAGTATTTAGTATCTTAGGTATTGATAGCAAAACTGCTGATGAGTTTGCTCCTGTTATTATGCAATTTTTAAAACAGCAAGGCGCAAATCAAAACTTGCTAACGACCCTTGCCAATGTATGGGCACCAACGAACTGATTTAGTTCCCATTAATCATTGAGTTCCTACTAATCATAGCTTCACCTTGTATTAGTAGATACAAAACAGATTAAGAACGAAGGGCTTTAGCTAAAAGCCCAAACGAAAAAAGGACTCGCTAGAGTCCTTTTTTGTATGATAAGCAAGCCAAATTACAGCTTAGAATAACCAAGTTTCAACATTGGCAGGGGCTTGACCTTGCGATAGTGACTTCATGCCTTTGACACAGCGAACGATGTACCAAACATAAGCAAAAATAACGATAAAGAAACCAACAAAGACCGAACTTAAAATACCGCCAACAAACAGCAATAACAGACCGATCCAGAAAGTACGAATTTGGAAGCGGAAGTGATCTTGAAGCCATTGCGGTGCATCGCCTTTATTTACATACGCCATAATCACACCAACAATACCGGTCACCCCGATCACAAGACCTACCAAATATAGGATATAAATGATCTTGGCATTATTTTGTCCATTTGACATAAAGCTATCCCCTTAAATCACCAACAAAAAATATCTGAAAAGCATTATTGAGCAGTGTTTTATAAATTGTCAATTGGGTTTTCTAATTGAAGAGAAAAACTCGATGAAAATACCAAAAATCACTCAGTTATAATGGTTAAATACCAGAACCATCTGCTTCTTGATCTTCATGTAAGCCACACTCGCGCTTTAAACCAAAAAAACGCGTTTCTTCTTCTTTCATACCAGGTTGCCACTTTTCACTGGTATGAACATCACCAATGGAGCGATATCCCTGTTCTTTTAAAGGATGATAAGAGAGTTGATGAGCTTCAATATAATGGGCGATATCCTCATCACTCCAATCAATCACAGGTAAAAATTTAAAGACTCCATTTTGAATAGCTAATACGGGTAAAGAGGCGCGAGTACTCGATTGTTGACGACGTAATCCAGAAAACCAAGTCCCCACTTTCAGCTCATCTAAAGCTCGGCGCATCGGCTCGACTTTATTGAGCTGGTTATAACGTTTAATGCCATCAATACCTTGCAGCCAAAGTTGACCATATTTAGCTTCTTGCCACGCCGGACTTAATGGAGCGCGATAAACCTGTAAGTTTAAATTAAGTTGCTGAGTTAGCTTATCAATAAACTGGTAGGTTTCAGGAAATAAATACCCAGTATCGGTCAAGATAACCGGAATATCTGGTTTGATTTGCGTGACCAAATGCAACATAACAGCAGATTGAATGCCAAAACTTGAAGCTAAAGCAAACTCTCCTGTCAAATGCTCTAATGCCCATTCAACCCTCTGCTGCGCAGTAAAGGTTTCAAGCTCAGCATTAATTTCCGCCAGAGCTAAGATTTGACTGACCTTAGGTTGAGCCAGTAATGCTAAAAGATCATAATGGTGTTTAGGCATAAAAGTCCCTCTTTGACACTTCAACAGGAGCGATAATTCCAGCTCGAATCGTAAAATCCCCAAACCCTTCTTGAGCTTCACGTTCTTTAGCCCAACGGCTAACCAGTTGATCAATCTCCGTTAAGATCTCAGCAACAGTAATGTTTTCTCGGTACATTTTAGGCACTCGGGTTCCACTGCGATTTCCACCAAGATGTAAGTTGTAACGTCCAGGCGCTTTGCCGACTAACCCAATCTCTGCCAACATCGCTCGACCACAACCATTTGGACAGCCCGTAACTCGAAGAATAATGTTGTCATCGGTAGGTAAACCATGACGCTGTAGAATTTGCTCAACATCAGTGACAAAAGAGGGAAGAAAACGCTCTGCTTCTGCCATGGCTAGAGGACAAGTAGGTAACGAGACACAGGCCATCGAATTTTTGCGTTGTTCACTCACTCCACCACTGATCAGGCCGTGATCACGAGCGATCTTTTCGATCCGAACTTTCTCGCTTAAAGGGACTTTTGCCACGATTAAGTTTTGGTTTGCTGTCATACGAAAATCACCTTGGTGGATCTTGGCAATTTCAGCGACCCCGGTTTTAAGCGGTTTATCCGGGAAATCCAATAGTCGTCCATTTTCAATAAACAAAGTTAGATGCTCATAACCATCAATACCTTGTACCCAACCAATGCGATCGCCTCGCTCGGTAAATTCATAAGGGCGACTTGGAGCAAAGCTCACACCTGCACGTTTTTCTACCTCAGCCTTAAAGACATCAACACCTACCCGATCTAAGGTGTATTTGGTTTTGGCATTTTTACGGTTAGAACGATTTCCCCAATCGCGCTGAGTCGTCACTACAGCCTCAGCAACTGCAAGGGTGTGCTCTAGAGCAATAAAACCAAAATCATCGGCACGGCGTGGATAGGTACTCTTATCACCATGAGTCATTGCTAGCCCACCACCGACCAGAACATTAAAACCAACCAACTCCCCTTCTTGAGCAATGGCAACAAAATTGAGATCGTTGGCATGCACATCAACATCATTTTGCGGCGGGATCACCACAGTCGTCTTAAACTTACGAGGCAAATAGGTGCTACCTAAAATCGGCTCTTTGTCTGTGGTTTCTAGCTTTTCACCATCGAGCCAAATCTCAGCATAGGCGCGAGTTTTCGGTAATAAATGCTCACTAATTTTTGCTGCCCATTCATAAGCTTGTTGATGCAACTTAGACTCAATCGGGTTACTGGTACACAACACATTACGGTTTACATCTCCTGCGGTAGCAATCGAATCAATCCCGATCTGATTTAACGTCTGATGCATCAATTTGATATTGGGTTTAAGGACACCATGAAACTGAAAAGTCTGTCGTGTTGTCAGGCGAATACTGCCATATAAACTGTGCTCGGTTGCAAACTTATCAATAGCCAGCCACTGCTTAGGAGTTATCACACCACCTGGCATTCTGGCTCGTAACATCACATTGTGGAGCGGTTCGAGTTTCTGTTTTGCTCGTTCAGAACGGATATCTCGATCATCTTGTTGATACATGCCATGAAAACGAATGAGCTGAAAGTTATCACTGGTAAATCCCCCAGTAATAGCATCGTTTAGGTCTTGCTCTATGGTGCCACGTAGATGATTACTTTCTCGTTTTAGACGCTCATTGTCTGATAGTTTTTGCTCACTCATTAGTACACATCCTTTTGATAACGCTTTGCTTTTCTTAGTTCTGCCAAGTACTGTTCGGCTTGTTCTGCATTTTTATTACCGTGTTGCTGTACGAGAGTCAGCAGAGCTTGATGAACATCTTTTGCCATTTGACTTGCATCACCACAGACATAAAAATAAGCGCCGTCTTCTAACCATTGCCACACCTGTTTGCCATGCTCTAATAGCCGATGTTGGACATACACTTTCTCGACTTGATCTCGACTAAACGCCACATCAAGTTGAGTCAACAGGCCCGATTTCAAATACTTTTGCCATTCCACCTGGTAGAGAAAATCTTCCGTAAAACTGCGATCGCCAAATAGTAGCCAGTTTTTACCCGAGGCTTCACGATTATCACGTTCTTGTAGAAAGCTGCGAAATGGTGCGATTCCCGTTCCCGGCCCAACCATAATAATGGGGGTACTGTCATTTTCTGGTAATTTGAAATGGTTATTGGTTTCAACAAAAACCTTTACCGCATCATCTTCCGCTAAACGTTGTGCTAAAAAGCCCGATGCACCGCCCAAACGGATTTGATCTTTCTGCTGGTATTGCACAACCCCTACAGTGAGATGCACTTCTTCACCAACTTCACTCATACTGGATGCAATGGAATAAAGCCTTGGGGTTAAACGACGTAAGAGACTTAATAATTCAGTGGCGGTCAATTGAGCTTTTTTTCCTGCTATCACATCAACAATCTGAGTTTCTGCCGCGTATTGGCGCAATTTATCTTTATTGGTGATTAATTTAAGTAGCCGTTTACTTTGAGATAACTCAGCGTATTTTGTGACAAATAAAGGATTAGCTGCGGTGATCTCATAATGATGCTGCAAAGCTGTCGCAAGCGATAATGTCTCGCCATCAACGTCGACTAACGTTTCCCCATCTAAACCTAACGTGCTCAATAGTTGCGAGACCAACTCAGGATCATTTTGATACCAGATACCCAAACTATCCCCTGGCTCATAACGTAATCCAGACCCTTCAAGATCAATTTCAATATGGCGGACATCTTTACTGGAGTTGCGCCCCGTAATCTTTTGCTGCACGCTTAAAGAAGCTGTGAACGGATTTTGTTTGCTGTAGTTAATAGCCTGAGTACTGCTATGACTAATAGGTAACGGAACCACTTGAGCTGATGTCGTTAGAGCTTGTTGAATCTGCTCTAACGCTTGTCCTTGCCAAGTACTGATATCTGCACTGTAATCGACATCACAATCAATTCTTGGCACAAACGCCTTCGCCCCTAATCGCTTAAAGAAAGCATCAAAATCTTTACCCGTCTGACAGAAAAATTCGTAACTCGAATCACCCAACCCAATCACCGCATAATTGAGCTGTTCCAGTTTGGGAGCTTTTTTCGATTGCATAAACTCATACAGTTCGACCGCATCATCTGGTGCTTCACCTTCCCCATGCGTCGACGCCACCAGCACAACATAAGTTTCTTTAGCAAGATTTTTCCCTTTGTAATCTCCTGCCGCAACCACCTGGTTTTCAATGTTATTTTGATTTAAGAATGTCGCTACTTCCTGCGCAACGCCTTTAGCATTACCCGTTTGAGAGGCATAAATTAGGGTTACTTTAGGGGCGGGGTTACTATGGGCATTAAGCGAAACATCCCCAGTGGCTTGCGCTACGGCAGCAGCTGTGGGTGTTTGACTTAAGCCCCAAAAATAACCGCTGATCCAAGCCAGTTGCTGGGGCGATAATTCGGCGGCGGTTTGGGCCAACGTTGCTAGTTGTTGATCATTGAGCGGACTTAATGCCGTCAATGGATTTGCAGCTTCCTTTGATATCATGACTACTCGATCCCTCTACATTGCTTAGGGTTAGATTAGCCACTTCTATAAATAACAAGAAAGAATAGATAAGAATGTTTTATAACCGTTTGTAAGGTTATGCTCAGAAATAAACCACGCCAGATACGACACCTAATCGCTCTAGCGCAGTAAAAAATGGATAATATATAAAGTGATTAGTTAGAACTCATCAGCAATACGAACTTGATGAAACCCTACCTCAAAAGCCTGCTCTGTAGCGCTATCAATATCACTGTAGCATTGCTCACTACCACCACTGTCGGTAAGCGGAACTAAGCCTCCACGGCGATGGCGAAACTCCACAATCCAACCATCGTGAATCGAAGGTTCAATGACCGCTTCAACCAAATCGCGTTGTGCATATAAACGCTGTAATTCAGTTAATGTCATAAGCCTATCTCCCTGTCCATTCCACGCATATGACCACCATAGGCAAATACGTGGTATTGATATCATTATCTGTATAGGCGACGCTGGCGCGACTACAGAGAACTATACCAAGTTACTTTTTATAAAAATGGTACAGAATGCAGAAAATAGGCAACAAAAAAGCCACGAAAAGATCGTGGCTTTTTTATTATTCAATAATTTCTATGGCTTAGAAATCAACTTCAGCGCCTAGGAACCAACCGTCTAGTTTCACGTCGTGGTTCGCTTTATCAAAATCGTAATCCATCATGCGATAACCGCCACGAAGGTTAAGATCGGCAACGACTAGAGGTAGTGTGAATTTCACACCAGCTTGGCCATCAAATGTTTGAGTACCATCGTAGCTACCGTAGTTTAGCTTAGTAAATGCAGCAAGAGGAGTCATTGGAATACCGATTTCTGCATTACCGTATAGGCTTGGTTGCCACTCATCAAAGTTACGACCACCCAGTACTTGTGCAGAGCTGAACTTAGTCATAGTTAGACCAAGATCCAATGCTACTAGATCGTTATCTAGGATCTCGTAGTAAGCAGTGAAATCAGTTTGATCAAATTTTGCGTTGTTAGCATCAATGTTGTTGTAACGGATCTCAACATTTGGCACTAGGGGAATAAAGTGCTCAAGAGAAACGTAGTAAGAACCTGATGTAGAATCGTCCGTGTGACCAGCAACTTTAGAGTCAGCGAACCATGCATCAGCACCAACTTTAACACCTAGAAGAGTATCTGCTTGTGCAGGAATCGCTGCAAACGTTGCGGCTAGCACTGCAGCTGATAGCGCTAATTTTTTCATTATTAGAGTCTCCGCTCTTGGTTTATTTGTTTTCGACACCGCAAGAATATACCAGATGCAAAAAAATAGCGCTCAATTCTCTTGTCAGATTTACATAATTATACCCAACTATGACACCTTTCTGACCTACAACTAGTAACGGCGGCGGTAATCGTTATCACGACGAGCCTGCTTTTCTTTGTGCTCTCGGTAGAAATAGACACCAATGGCAATCACAATAATCCAAGGTAGCAACTTAATCACTAACCCCAGCATTCCCGCTACCATCATCAGAGCAAAACCTGCCGCTACCGCCACCAAAATACCGATCACACTAATACCTGTGAATACTAACACCGCAGTAAATGCTAATAAAAATAACAGTTCAAACATAACCTTATCCTCTAAATCGTCAGCGTTAATCGCTCTTTTTCTTGTTGTTATTTATTCACTTTATCGCAAGCTATCAGACAAAGACAGCGGCTTTAAAGACTTTGTTATTGTTCGATATTGCACAAACCGAGCCAAGTTAAAGAATTTAAAATTCTCTTATATTTCAGGTAAATAAAAAGGCCACTCACATTACTGTAAGCAGCCTTATCTCAAATACTGGTCTAATTAGCTAACTATTGGCTTTTTTGACGAGCTACACATCTAAATGAGCAGGAATTTTAGCCAGAGCTTGTTGTAGTACTTCAATGCCAGAACCTGGTTTATGAGCATTTTCACTAATATGACGACGCCATTGACGTGCACCAGGCATATTTTGGAACAGACCTAGCATATGACGAGTGATATGACCTAAGTAAGAACCTTGTGCCAATTGCTGTTCAATGTATGGGTACATCGCTTCAACTACTTCACGACGTTTCATCACAGGTTTTGTGCTGCCAAATAAACGCTGATCAACTTCTGCCATAAGGTATGGGCTTTGGTACGCTTCACGGCCTACCATCACACCATCCATATGTTGCAGGTGCTCTTCCATCTCTTCAAAGGTTTTAATGCCACCATTAATGCCCATGGTCAGTTCTGGAAAATCTCGTTTTAACTGGTACACACGAGGATAGTCTAGAGGTGGAATTTCACGGTTCTCTTTTGGACTTAGACCTTTTAGCCAAGCTTTACGAGCGTGAATAGTAAAGTTATCACAGCCGCCTTTTTCCGCTACGGTTCCGATAAAATCAGTCAAAAACTCATAAGAATCTTGCTCATCAATACCAATACGCGTTTTGACGGTTACAGGAATATCCACCACTTCACGCATAGCGGCAACACAGTGTGCCACCAACTCAGCTTCGCCCATCAAACATGCGCCAAACATACCGTTTTGAACACGATCTGAAGGACAACCTACATTTAAGTTAATCTCATCATAACCACGCTCTTGCGCTAACTTCGCACAACGAGCAAGATCAGCTGGGTTTGAACCACCTAACTGTAGCGCTAATGGATGCTCTTCTTCGTTATACGCTAAGAAATCGCCTTTACCGTGAATAATCGCGCCAGTTGTCACCATCTCAGTGTACAACAGAGCATGCTCACTCATTAAACGGTGAAAGTAACGGCAATGACGGTCGGTCCAATCAAGCATAGGTGCTACGGAAAAGCGATTAGCGGCATATTTTTGAATTTTATCAGTATTATTCATAACTTACTTAAAATCTCGATACTGTATATTTATACAGTACTTATGTAGAATTACGCCTCAATTCTCTTGTCCGTACGCATCAAGTACGTATTTTTGGGTAGGACAAATGGCATCATTCAGCATTAGAAAACGCCAACTAAAAAGCGGAGAACTTCGCTTTACTGTCGACATTATCGTTAAAAACAATTCTGGAATTATACACAGAGAGTCAAAAACATTCAGAAAAAAAGAGTTTGCACGAACCTTTGCATTAAAACGTGTAAATGAACTAGAAAACCCCAAAGCTCCTGTGAAGTCAGTTCCTATATATAAACTTCTTGATATGTATATGAATGATAGAGACTTATGGGATAACACTGGAAGAACTAAGCAATATGTCATTCGTATGCTAAGAGACTGCGACATTTCTTTGATTGACTGCAATCACCTGAAATCAAGTGACATCATTCAACATTGTAGAAATCGTAAAGCTACAGGCACACAACCTGTCACTATTTACCATGATGTTGCTTATCTACGTTCTGTAATGAAAAAAGCAAAACCTGTTTTCAATATCACTGCTAACACAGAGATTTTTGAAGAGACGATACCAGTCTTGATTGATATGAAGTTAATAGGTAAGAGCCAAAAAAGAACTCGCAGACCGACAAATGACGAACTAGAGAAACTAAAAGAGGGCCTAAAAGAAAGGCAAAACTATCGGCCTAATGGACAAATCCGAATACCTTTTCTCGATATTCTAGACTTTAGTATTCTCACCTGTATGCGTATTGGAGAAGTTTGCAAACTACAATGGGATGATCTCAACATCGAGCATAAAACTGTTCTAGTTCGTGACCGTAAAGATCCCAGAAAGAAAACAGGTAATCACATGGTAGTTCCTTTACTTGGTGAATCTTTTGATATTGTTATGAGGCAACCAAAAGAAAGCTCTCTCATTTTCCCTTATAACTCGCGTAGTGTGAGTGCTGGATTTCAAAGAGTAAGGAACAGTTTAGGAATAACCGACTTACGCTATCACGATCTTCGTCGTGAAGGAGCAAGCCGATTATTTGAGAAAGGGTACTCTATAGAGGAAGTTGCACAGGTAACAGGCCATAGAAGTTTGAATGTGTTATGGCAAGTGTATACTCAGCTTTACCCCTATAATCTACATAATAAATCATAATGAAGAAGCTCGCTAATATGTTAGCGAGCTTCTTTTTTATCTGATGGACTAACTATTGTTCCCATAAAATCATCAAGGTCATTACGATTTAAATGTATAACATTAGAATTTATACCATCACAAGAACTGCATTTAAATTGCAAATCTCCACCACCTAATGAAGTGACCTTAGACATTTCACACTGACATTTCGGACAAATTGGCTTAAACATATATGGAATATATCGATTCTCATAATACAAATAACTCCATTCCCAATTAACTCCAAAATAATATCCTCTCCCGATACCTGTGATATTATGCCCCTTATCCTTATTGCAAAAAAAAGTAATCATAATCAATAAGATAACAGAGGAAATAAAAAGCAAAACTCCCCAAATAGGAATTTTTAATGTCAGCAATAACAGATCAAATATAGATAATCCATAAATAAAATTTATTGTATATAGTGATATTCCGCAAATTATAGCTATAGTTACCCCAACCATAATTATATTACCAATATCGTGATTTCTTTTAGAATCTGAGTCGCTCATTACTTGAACCATATAGATATGATTACGCTATGTTATAATTATTAATCTATGAGCATTTTTTTACAAATATCATTTTTTGACTCGAACGACTTTCCCCCCTTTTTTAAATTTATAACCTTTCCTCAACCGTCCGTTAACTTTGAGGCCATTTAATATTTCATTTCTTCAAAACCAATGCCACCATACAAAAACACCATTATTTTACAAAAACTTATATACAAAAAGCTCTCATTTCTGAGGGCTTTTTAATTAGTTCTTCTAATGGTTATTTGCGTTTTCTGCGTTTTGTAGTAGACACTTTTACGACTCGACCACCTTTCGCGAATTTATAGCCTTTCTTCAATCGGCCATTAGACTTCAACCCAACTTTAGCCATTATTCCCCCTTAATTTTTAGCCTCAATTACAGCAATACGCTTATCATGCTCAGCAATCATTCTGGCAAAATGTTCACGCATCATCTGAAGAGATTCGACTTGTTTTTTGTTTAGCTTATACATTTGAAATGCTAGAAATGACATCAAAGCAAACTCAGGTGTTAGACCTAACTCCAAAGCATACTTGATAATACCTAACTCAGTTGGTGACACTATTTAAATTTCCTTTCTACATATTTCCGCAGCATCACCCTAAATCCAAACGTATCAACCAAAATCAACACTAAACCATAATAATAATATTGTGGTATTACCTGTAGTGATTTAAACCCCTCCACAGCTTGATTGTGAAATTGAGGTATAAATAACATTAGAACTGGAAAGTAAAAAGCAATTACTAATAAATCGTCTTTTAGTCCACGATTTAAAAAACTTAAGTCATCTTGCTTTGATAGTTCCTTTATTTTTATCTCATTTAATTTTTGTTTAGATTCGAATATGCTCGCAAAATATAAGGCTACAGCATTAAATAATTCACGCATTCATTAAGCGGTTTTATTTGTGTTTTGACTCATTTTAGACATAACCCATGCACCCGCCACAGTTGACAGAGTACCAACCACGAACATTGCGATATAAGAACTTGTATTACCTTTCATTTTTTAAACTCCAGCCAGTGAAACAGCTTTATTAATTAAAGACATAGAATACGGTTGCACCCCGTTTTCCATTTTTATCATTGCCGCTATAAGTTGAGGCAATTTGTTTAGTGTTATTGTTTCATTAACTCCAACACCTATTTTTTTAGCCACAAAATTTGCGTAATTATTTGTATCGTTTTCATGGCTAGGAGCCCAACGATTAACAATAGAATACACAGAACGCAACCCATACTTATTGTAATAATTAGCAATTAATTTCGCAGCAGCACGAATACCATAAACAGGCTTATTAAATCTAGCAAAGCGGCCATCACTGCCAGTTTGCCCCACCCAATCATTATTTTTATTGTATTCGATATTAAGCGGATTATTATTTCTAATACCCCGCGCCTTTGATGATGTTGACATGTAAGTTACCCCCACACCCGCAACAAGAAAAACCACAGAGCCCGTAATGACTAATATTTTATTCATGACTCTTACTCTTTGTTTTCTCATCAGAGAAATACCAGAACTGCATAAATAAATTATTTAAAATACCAGACGTATCAGGAGCATTTACAACTGGAGACACATCAAACCTTAGCTCAAGAGAATAATCATTAGGCATTCCCCCAAACTCATTAACTCGAACTAGCGCCGCCGTTCCAGCCTGTATTTTTCCGTTACCATTAACTAAATCTACCCATAATGGAGCGAAAGCACTTTGACCATATCCAGTAATTAGCATTAATGGGTCAGGTATATCGTTAGCTCTAATAACTAGCTTATCAAAGATACCCCATTGCTCTTTTACTAAATCAGCTTCAGAGCCTTTAAACCCAACGGCAAGCGATAAACAGCATAAGTTACCGTATCTTTCAACACAGCAGCCACCAAGGGCAAACCATTTACTATTGCTACTTGATAGTTGTTTTCCTGTGTCATAATCAAATAACTGTATATTGCTAGATACTAACTCAAGTTTAATTGTTTCAGAGTTACCGCCAGAACCACCAGAACCACCAGAACCGCCACCATTAATAATGACTTGAATTTCATCCGATAGCTCTTTTATTGCTTGAGCAATTGTTTTTTGTGAGTCTTTATCTAGTAATGTTTCTTGTCCCGTTATAACTACATCTTTTTTTTCATCTAACGGAATACCATTAAGAGTGACATTATTAATATTCAAATTAACCCACCTTAATCAATATTGCTGAATCCCCACTAACAATAGTAATAGTTTCCGAGCAAACAAAAGAAGCATCTAATACAAACTCAGTCCCCGCCAGAATATCAACACCTAAGAAATTAATTGGGTTTTTATTTCCAGTATTGGCAATTAATTTCATATAAGTTACTTTTTCATTATTAAAAGTATGACTTTCTAACAACTTAGTAGAACTAACATTACCACTTACATTGTTTTCAACCATTAGCGGATTAGTATTAATGATTTGAGCTTCAATTTGTTTATTCTTAATGTCAACATCAACCACACTACCAATATCAACAGTACCAGACACAGAAACAGTATTATTAACATCAACGTTAAGTTTATTACTTACGTTAACATCACCTTTAACCGTTACAATATTTTCAATTGTCTTTACCGTTACTTGTTCAATTATTTTTTGAATTGATATGGCATCACTAATTGAACTTATATTTACACTACCATCAATACCAATGATTTTTGGTGGCACAACAATATATGTATCAGATAGTTGATACTCTACTGCAATATCAAACTCATTTGGGTTATGTAAACGAGTTCGAGCAAGGCTATATTTTTTTACATCGACATTATCACCGCGAGATAACTCAAGCGGTGTAAATCCATCGCAGGAAAATATTACATTGCCATCACTCTCACGAATAATTAGAAATTCATTTGTAGAGCTAATATTAAAGTAATAATCACCACCCGACTCGATGACAATTGTTCGTCTCATTGTTAACGCTTCCGATAAAAATAAATTCCCATTACCACACCTGAAACTAAAAGTAGCATTTGGATTATTTTTGTATTTGAATTAGTTTGCTGTGATTGTCCATTAGTCATTAAGTTTTCACTACTTGATATAAAATCACTTAGCATGTCTTTAGCGTATTGCATTTGATAACGTGAGTTAGATGACGTTTGCATGGCAAGGTCTTTAGTAACTGAAATTGAACTATTAACCGTGTCTAACGTTCTATCAAGTGTATCCGATGCAAAACTTAATGATTTATCATTAACATCCTTTATTGCTTCAACTGACCGCTCATTGGCATCATTCACCCCATCTATTGCACTATCTGAAACCTTTCCTATTTCTTCAAGCGCTTGATTGAGCACATCCCCCGCCATTTCTATTGAGCCGTGGTCAGTAGTTGAAACAGAAATCGTGGAATTATTAACCCCACTTATTGCAGCCCCAGTATTATCGCCACTAATACCATTTTGACCGCTAGTATTAGTGGTGACGTTAGTAGAACTACTGCTGCTACTGCTATCGCCACCCATCTATAAACATCCTCAAGACGTATTCATCTTGCCGTTTTTCATCAACAAAGAACGGCAACCCCACTCGCCTTAAAAATAGGCACTCCCCCTTTCTCTTTGTGTGCAAGCGTATTGACTTCGCTCCCATTTCCCGCGCAAGTTCAGCTATCACTGGCGCACACTTCGACAATTGATGAACACCCACAAAACCAACAACAACAAGCTCAAGCCCCTCTGCTCGTAAAAGACATACGGAATAATTATCTATAGAAAATAAATGCTCTTTTCCTGTCTCAACATTAACCTTTGCTTGTTCAAAGTAATTACCTAAAACAGGCTTAAGTAAATGCGCTACTCTTGGCCATTTTTCACGAGTAAAGTGGCTTGATATTGTCATTTCTTTAACACCAAATAAGCGGCTACGCAGCCAGCTACAAGAATCGCCCAAGTAGGAATCCCAAAAGACGAACCCATATTTAACGTACCACCACTAAAACCATTTTGGTTATTGGTCGTACTATGGTTGGATGACGGACCACCGCCACCCAAATCAAGCGAACCGCCTCCGGTTGATACGCCCGGTATCTTTGGAAACATATCACCAAGCCCCAAATCAAAATCAAATCCGCTACTAGTTGGCGAACTATATTCATCACCAACAGCCGACGCGAACCCATCCGAAAAACTACCGCCAGTCGTAACACTAAAAGGATTACCCATTATTTCATCCCCTTATATGCTACATAGGCAACGCCACCAACTACTGTAATTGCCAATAATCTATCTAGTGCGCCCTCACTTTTTTTAGCTGTATCACCAACACTATCGACAACTTTTTTAGAGCCATACAAAAGCATTGCTAAACCACCAACAATCAAATAAGGCATCTATTTTTTACCCGCACTTGAAGTAGTACATGCAACTAACAACAATATAGCCAGCACACCACCAACACCGAACAAGACAGCAGAAGAACCGCCCCCCTTAGCTTTGTTGATAGATGTTTGAGCATTTCCCCACTTATCAGCGGCATGCTGTACCGACTCACCCGCATTAGCTGTAGAGTCAGCAGCACCACCAATAGAATCGGCAATCTCTTTACCACTATCAACAATACTTGTAATAGTATCGGTTACCCCTCCGACAATATCACCAACGGTATCGGTGACCGAATCCCACGCATCACCAAACCATGACATAACACCACCTTAGTTATTTAGCTTTTTTAAAATACTCAGGGCGTACAATTTCAAACGTTTGAACGAGAATCGGAATACTGGCCACTTGTTTTTTACACTCAACATCAAACTTGAGTTGATTTTGATGTGCTGTAGGGAACACGTAATCTTTCACAATGCCACGCGCTAACGGGTCAAATAGAAAACTATCTGTAGGCGGGAAAAGATCCATATTGTTCTGTTCAAGCATGAAGTTATTCACTTCTAAATCAGACTTAAACACTTCCACGTAATCACGTTTAATTTTTAATTCTGTAATTGCATCTGATTTAAAGAGCATGCGGCGAACAAATCGCAACGGAGCCCAAGTTAGATTATCAAATGTATTAGTGCCAATAGCACCCGCCTGCATTGATTGATACTGCCAGCGAGGAACAATCACGCGAGGTGATACAACATCAGAAACTACCGCCCACACTTCGATAGTTGGTACTTCATGAGAACCCTTAGCACCTAAATCTAATTCCAGCGTAATAGCATCGTTTGGCTCAGTGACTAATGATGTGCATGTAATGCCACCCTGCTCACGCATTGTCGTATCAGCAAATGGAATCAGGAAAAAACCTTCTTTTGTTTTTTGACCTAGAATCTTTTGCATGGCCACAAGGTCTTTACCTGTTGGCACGTAAATTTGTTCGCTATTTAGTGTTAAACGCGCAACTTTCAACTGCTCAGCGGTTAGATTGGTCTTTAAGATAATTGACTCATACACGCGGCCTGTAGGGATAACCAAAGTAGCGGTTTGATTCCAACCCACACCAGAAAATGAGCTCATTTTTTCAACACGAGAATTACGATTCATTGATATAACTCCCTTAGTCGTCTAGGCCAATTTCAGAACGAACGCCTTCGAACATATCCACTTTATGAATTGCCCACATTGTCAGTAACGTAGCAGCTACAGACCAAAAAATTACTTTACCATTAGCCTTAGTTGGCATTTTGATACCTCTTAGTATGTTGTTTCGAGGCTGACAACATACCCAAGTGATACTGTATCGAGTCAATAAAAAAAAGCGCCTGATACCTTAAGGTATCAAACGCTCAATTTTTGGACGGTTATCACATTTTTTTGTATCGAATAACGCCTTTTTCGTAGTTATCCCGCGAACCTGGAGACTTAAAAACATAGTGTAGTTTTGTGAGCGATAGTATCTCTTCAACTGGTATACCTGTTTCCTCTGACAAGTAATATGCATCTTTCTGCCGTTCCTGCATTCCTATCCATTTATAAGCACAGTTACCGATAAGAGTTTTTGGAACCGCTTGCCCACGCTGAAAGAGAAAGCTCAACATAAGGCCAAATTTACGCCCCACGCTAATCAAGTTATTAAGATACCCTGTAGCCGAACCGCTGGAATTAACGAATTGTGCAACCTCTTCAATGATTACGTGCATCGGTTGACTGCCATCCCCTAATGACCAAACGATACCGCAAAATCTATCCATCTCGTATGCGGTGGTAAACATAGGCTGATACGCTATTCGAAACGCCTTTTTACTATTTCTAGCCTTGCATAAAGCCAGATAAAATTCAGACGCATTACTGTAGTGCTGTACTGCCTTGCCCTTAAATACCCCTTGATAATCACCATACGGGTCAAAAAACACATATTGCTCATTAGCCTTTAACCTTGGGTCCTTAGGCATCTTTTTCACTGCCGATGTTTTCCCGCCCTCACTGGTTGCAACATAAAAACAATGCTTATTTGATAGCGCATTATTTGGGTTTCTTGGATTGGGAAATCTAAGCTGCGGTTTCTTCGCCATCATCACATCCTATTAAGCTCTGTTTATACTGCATATGTTGCGCCCCCATATCGGTTGTAATCTGAATAACCGTCATACCAAGAGCCATTGTCGCGGCATATTTATCTAAGAAATCAGGCGCTTTAATACCCCACTCAGCAAGGGCATCTGGTAGCACCGTTGCAAATTGTTCCTGTAGTTCGGGGCGAATTGCTATATTAGGGTTTTTGGTTTTCCATCTAACTAACTGCTGCACCATTAACAGACCATACCCTGACATTTGAGCTATAGCCTGTTGCTCTATCTTTTCGTACTGCTCTTGTTTTTCACTGGATACCGTATCAGAAACATCATCTAATACTGCATCAGCGTTAAACGTTTCTGACTCTTCTAAACGGTCAGACGCTTCAAGCATCTTACTAACTGCTAATTGTTCATCATTTAATACTGTATCACTCATCGTTTAACCCCTAAGAAACAAAGACCTACAACACCGACCACACCTAGCAACTTTCCCCAACCGAAACCGCTATTTTCTTCACCATCATCATTATTTGATACTGTATCCGATGGCATATTTGATACAGGTTCCACAACATCAGAGATCATTGATTTTTGTTCTAACTCTTCTCTTGTTTCTGCCATATGCTCACGAATAAATTTCTGTCTAGTTGGCTTATTTGATTGGTCAGTCCCGCATTCTGGACAAACTACATATAGCTCACCAGTTCGTTTGCCCTCGGCCTCATAAACTGTTGCCACTTCACCACAGCAACGACACACCATATAACCGCGCTTAATTGGCATTGTTACCCCCTATAATTTCCCCTAACAAATCTAATTCTTTTGAGAATTGCAGCATTAGTTTTTCAACTGGCTCAAGTTCCTCTGCTATGCCGCGAGTCATAAAGCTTTTTGACAGCTCGATACGTCTCTTAGATAGAGATTCACAAAGCAATGCTCGTCTACGTGACATATTTTCCAATTGCTCTTTAGTTGATTGCATGGTTATTTCTCTCCAAAGTACGATAATCGTAGTAATCACAAACGGCCTTTTCAGTAATGTATTGCTCCACCTCATCACTGATAGATTGCTTATGAGTAACGCTATCGCTAAGAACTGACCGCCAGTAACATTGACGGTCTAAAAAACGATGATGTGAACTTTGATAATGTTCAACAGCACTGTAATAAACACTTTCAAAATTAATATTGTGTGTGTAGTCGGTTTCGCCATCTACGGGTATCATCGACCAGCCACGCGCACCCGCTGACCACAAAAGAAAATCCCATGCTTTTTCATGGGCGTTTTCACCGTCAAAAGATAAGCAGAATTGGTTTTTTGTAGAGGCATGAACACCACGCGAGCGCATTTGCTCTGTATTCCTACGAATAGCATTTTCAATACGGTTTAGTTTATTGGTGATTTTTGTTATATCACTTTTAATGTGACCATCTTTAGCTAGTCTTTTAGCCTTAACTAAACTATCTCTCTCTTTGTTTAGCTTGCGCTGGTAGCGTTGTAATGGTTTTTTCCACTGCTCCAACTTATAGGCACACTCTTTGATAATCCCTGCCATGTTCCCAGCTTCAAATGAAGCGATACATTCCCATGCAGGAGCGCGAGCACATTTAGCAATACCATAGCGATTGCCCTTAATTAGCCCTTGGTCACCGTTTTCACCTTTAGCCGCATAACCAACCGCCTTTAACAAATAAGAACTGGCTGCCTTTGGTTGTTTGATTCTTTCAATATGAGCAAGGCCATTACCCCAGATACCCTCAAGACGTTTTGCCCAGGCTTGAAAATAATCGGGCTCTACTTTCCATTTCATGAGTAAATGCACATGCGGATTTGGTTCACCCTCGTCATTAGGTGGACATTCAGCCACCCACATATAAAAGAAATCATCATCGTTTGGCGCTACTTCAAAAGGTTGCTCGTTTTTATCTATCCCTTTCCAGCCACGAACAAACATCTTTTTCGCACCATTAACAAAGCGAGAAACCTCATTACCGATACTTGTTTCAGCATCTTTGGTGATAGTAAATTCCTTTTCAGGCTTTGACCAAATAGGGCAATAAGCCCCTGCTATTTCGCCATTTTTATTGTGGACATCAATTTGCCATTCACCACCCAGCTCAATAAGTGGAATGGTCTTATGTGGGTCATCGGCTGTTGTATCAATAGGGCAATAAGCCCCTGCAATATCAGAAACAATGACCTTTGACATATTGCGTTCAATGCTAATTGGTGTATGTGCTGGTACATCATCACTTTCTACCATCGAACCAAATAGAGCATTTCTCTGCTTTTTGGTGAATGTGAGCGTCACGAACGTAGTAAAACCACCGTGACAAGTGGCAACATATGCACCAGATTCAAAAATTTTGGTCACAGCTCTTTTTGTTAATTTCTCACTAAAGCGGTCACCAGAATTCACATCTAATTCATTTTTCCCCAAAGCCCCTTGGGTTGTTTGCAAAATACGATATTGGCCTGCCCACTCACGGTGCATTAATCGAATACGTGTTTTATTGGTCTCTTTTTGCTTTTCTGTAAGCTCATATAAGCCGTTATGGTTGAAATACGACTCGCTACTTAGTTGTTCACCATTGCGGCTTGTAGAACGTTGCAGAAGTCGCGCCTTGTGGCTAATTGAATCCCTTTTATTTCTGTGTCCGACTTTTGCAGCCTTTGACAAGCCTATTGTCTCAACGCCTTGCGTTGCCGTTTCACGGGCGCGTTCCGCGCGGATTTGGCGTTCTTGTTCAAGTCGTGCTTGAGTTAACTTTTCAATTTTCCAGTTTGAGCGTTTAGCAAAGTCAGCATCATTTTTATTGGATGCAAAAAAACCAGTCTTAGGACTGGCATAATCAAGGTCATTTTTTATGGTTTTAAAATGTGGCTGAACGGCTGCAGCTACATAAAGCAAATCATTATTTGTCACCAGTGACGCACCTTATAAACGCTCTAAACTTACATACTTTCCGCTGACTACATCACGCAACGAATTGAAAGATAAATGACGATGTGAACAACATTTTTCGGCTAACAATTTAAATTCGGACTCACGCTCTTGCGGTATCCAAACCGTTACTTTCTTTAAACCCTTAGCTTTTTGTCGAACTTCATATTCTTTATTTCGACTCATTTAAGTAAGTCCACTCGGCTTGCCAAGGCTCTCTTTGCTGCCACTTGATAACCTCTGCTATAGCGATAATCTTCACAGCCTTTTAGCTTATATCTCTTCACCTTTTTCAATGGTGGAGTAGTAATCTTTAGCTGTTTAAATTGCTGCTTTAACATGGCTATACCTTCAAACTTATTCATGGATATGCTCCCAATCCGCTCTTGCACTTTGATAGCGCTTATCAATGTAAGCAGCGAGATCCTTAATCATCATTAAAGTAGGACTACGTTCTGAGTCACGGAGCTTGAAAGTAGGAACAGGGAAATCATTAACCTTTGCTCGCATTTCAGCGGTTCGAGGAGTGATACCAAAAAATTCTTGGCTTACTTGCTTTAATTCAACAGTAGGACTTTCAAAACGGGCAAGTAATGCAAACGTTGTATTCATATTTCACCTGTGCGATTCTGAGCAACTTATAGTTATTCAAATGTATTCAAATTACTTTTGAAACATATTAGAGCAACAAAACAATCTTTGCAATAGCATTGCAACACGGTGAGACACATATGAAATATGAAAATATGGATGTCGACAGCCAAATTGTCGAATTAAAGAAGTTAACTAAAACTACAAAAAACACAGAGTTAGCAAAAATTCTAAGTGTTTCACCATCAACAATTCAGACATGGCGATTACGAAAAAAAATTCCTGACGATATTTTCTTAAAAGCTCAAAATATATACGAAACTGGCGCATTACCTACGCCAAAGGGCTATATCAATATTGATTACTACGAAGTTGAAGTAAGTGCAGGCTATGGCGCATTAGTAGTAAATGAAGAGAAATCAACAGACCTCATATTCAGAGAATCATTTATTCATAATGAAATTGGAGTTAATCCAAAGAATATTTTTCTAATGCCAGTCAAAGGTGACAGCATGTACCCAACGCTAAAAAATGGTGCTCTTGTCATGGTTCATAGCGTTGATCAAATTGGTGGTGATGGAATTTATGTCTTTAGATATGACGGTCAATTGATGGTTAAGAGACTGCAATTTTCAAAGGAGGGACTAAAAGTAATTAGCGACAATGACGCATACGAACCTTGGTCATTGAGTCGAGGAGAAATCAGCTCATTCGATTTCGAAATCATTGGAGAAGTAGTTTGGTCGGGACAAAGAATGTAACGGCTAAGGTACGTATCTCAGTACGGATCGCACTCTCAGCCTAGATAATTACTGGAGTGTGGATCCAATCAAGCATGGGAGCGACAGAGAATCGAGCTGATGGATACATAGTTAAAATCTCACTAAATTTCAGCGCCTTAGCTATATAACCCACTATGGCGAAGCTAGATAAATGGTGTTTCTTTGTAATCGAGAGGTCGTTGGTCTTAACTCAGACTCAAAAGCTTGCAAGGTTACAAGAATAGGGAGCGGGATTATACAGATCGAAACTCTATGCTTCAAATTTGCTCTTGCTCAGTTTATATCTCCTCGCAAACGAATACCTTTAAGCCTCGGCTATGGTACACTAAGTTGCTTATCGTTATTTTTTGAGGTCTTATGGCAAATCAAACACAGCTGCTGGAAAAAGCACAACAGCTATGTGATCAACGAGGTGTGCGTTTAACACCGCAACGCCTAAAGGTATTGGCTTTGATTATTGAGCACCATAGCTCAATTACTGCCTATGAACTGCTGGATCTGCTAAAAGTGAGTGAACCTCAGGCTAAGCCACCAA
This sequence comes from Photobacterium damselae subsp. damselae, assembly GCF_038086725.1. Classification (NCBI taxonomy): domain Bacteria; kingdom Pseudomonadati; phylum Pseudomonadota; class Gammaproteobacteria; order Vibrionales; family Vibrionaceae; genus Photobacterium; species Photobacterium damselae. The sequence goes on along the minus strand of NZ_CP146970.1, from coordinate 350,798 downwards.
CAGTGTATCGCGCACTGGATTTTTTGATGGCTCAAGGGTTTATTCACAAAGTCGAATCCACCAACAGTTACATTGCCTGTTGCGTGCTAGGTCATGCCGATCACTGCTCACAATTGCTGATTTGCGATGAATGCGGTTATGTGGAAGAGTGCCATGACGATGATTTAGCCAAACTATTGCGCCAAAAAACAGAAAAATACGGCTTCAAGGTTGACCACCATGTGGTAGAAAGCCATGGCGTTTGTCGCGACTGCTTGAGCTCAAAACAATAGCCTTAGTGACATTAAGGAAAGAACATCTTTATGAAAGCAGAATTTGTAAACCCATTTCTCGCCTCCTTACTCAACGTGGTACAGACTATGACCACTATGGAGCTTAGCCCGCAAAAACCGCGATTAAAGAAAGACGAAATTGCCCGTGGTGATGTGTCTGGTCTTATCGGAATGATTGGCCCCCAAACTAAAGGGTCGATGTCGATCACCTTCGATGAGAAACTCGCGCTAGAAATTATGCACCGCATGGTCGGCGAACGTCCGGTGGGAATTAATGAAGAAATCACAGATATGGTAGGCGAAATTACCAATATGGTTACCGGTGGTGCCAAGCGTATTTTAGCCGACAAAGGTTACGATTTTGATATGGCAACACCAGCTGTTGTATCGGGTCGCGGCCATACCATTACTCACAAATGCGAAGGTGCGGTGATCATTATGCCGTTTGAGTCTGACTATGGACGCGCATTTATTGAGATCTGTTTTGATTAATTATCATGTCTGGCTTATCGGTCGAAATAAGCCAGCATTTTCTCTTTTTTCCTTGTGAATCTTACCTTTGTGACTCTCTCCACCAATTGCATTCCCAACCTCTACCAAGCTCATAAAATCATCACAAAAAACTATTCAGCTTAAAAAATAGCGGCTAGACTTTATTATGTTTGATAAGCATCTGGTTACCTAATTAGCCGATACTCAAAAACAGCAAGAGGCTGGCAACAGCACGTTACAAGCAATCTCATTCAAAGGAAATATCGTAAATGAGTAAACTGACTGGAACCGTTAAGTGGTTCAACGATGAAAAAGGATTTGGTTTTATCTCTGGTGTTGATGGCAAAGATGTGTTCGTACATTACAGTGCGATCCAATCTCAAGGCCGTCGTACCCTGCGTGAAGGTCAAAGCGTGGAATTCATCGTCACTGATGGCCAGAAAGGTCCACAAGCAAGTGAAGTTGTTGCACTGTAAAACAGGTAACCGCTCCATTGTTATACGAAAACGCCGCATCGAGTGCGGCGTTTTTTGTTTAAGCTATCTGCTATTTATGCAATAACGCTTAGCTGCGCCATTGTTTAAACGCATTGATAAGACCGTTAGTTGAGCTATCGTGAGAAGCTACTGCATCTGCACTGTTTAGCTCTGGAAGGATCTTGTTTGCTAGTTGTTTACCTAGCTCTACACCCCACTGGTCAAAGCTTAGGATATTCCAGATAACACCTTGAGTGAAGATCTTGTGCTCGTATAGGGCAATCAAAGAACCTAAAGTCTTAGGTGTGATCTCTTTAACTAAGATAGAGTTTGTTGGACGGTTACCTTCAAATACCTTAAATGGTACAAGATCTTTCACTTCATCCAGGCTCTTACCTGCTGCAACAAATTCAGCTTCTACTTGCTCTTTAGTTTTACCAAATGCAAGCGCTTCTGTTTGAGCGAAGAAGTTAGCCATTAGCTTAGGATGGTGATCGCCAATTGGATTGTGGCTAATTGCTGGTGCAATGAAGTCACATGGAATTAGCTTAGTACCTTGGTGAATAAGCTGGTAGAACGCGTGCTGACCGTTTGTTCCTGGCTCACCCCAAATGATAGGACCTGTTTGGTAATCTACTGGGTTACCGCCACGGTCAACATACTTACCGTTTGATTCCATGTTGCCTTGCTGGAAGTAAGCAGGGAAACGGTGCATGTACTGATCGTATGGCAAGATAGCTTCGGTTTCTGCACCGTGGAAGTTGTTGTACCAAATACCGATTAGCGCAAGAATAACAGGTAGGTTTTGCTCAAGTGGCGTTGATGCAAAGTGCTTATCCATCTCATGGCCACCTTCAAGCAATGCAACAAAGTTGTCAAAGCCAATAGATAGAGAGATAGATAGACCGATTGCAGACCATAGAGAGTAACGACCGCCAACCCAGTCCCAGAACTCGAACATGTTGTCTGTATCGATACCGAACTCAGAAACTGCAGGAGCGTTAGTTGATAGCGCTGCGAAGTGTTTTGCTACGTGCGCAAAATCTTGAGCTGTTGCTAGGAACCAATCACGCGCAGTTAGTGCGTTAGTCATGGTTTCTTGCGTCGTGAAAGTTTTAGACGCAATCAAAAATAGCGTGGTTTCAGGGTTTAAACCTTTTAGCGTTTCAGCAACATGCGTACCATCAACGTTTGATACAAAGTGCATGTTCAAACGAGTTTTGTATGGCTTAAGTGCTTCAGTCACCATGTATGGACCTAGGTCTGAGCCACCAATACCGATATTTACGATATCTGTGATCTCTTTACCTGTGTAGCCTTTCCACTCACCGCTTACAATACGGTTAGTGAAGCTCTTCATTTTTTCTAGAACAGCGTTAACAGCAGGCATTACATCTTCACCATCTAGGATGATAGGTGTATTGCTACGGTTACGAAGTGCTACGTGCAGTACTGCGCGATCTTCAGTTTGGTTAATCTTCTCACCGCTAAACATAGCAGTAATCGCAGAAGCTAGATCGGTCTCTTTTGCTAGAGCAAATAACTTATCTAGTGTCTCTTGAGTGATTAGGTTTTTTGAGTAATCAAGAAGAATCTCAGAACCGAATGTTGCAGAGAACTTAGCAAAGCGCTCGCTATCTTGGGCAAAAAGATCAGTCAGTTGTTGATCTTGAACTTCTTCAAAATGTGCTGTTAACTCTTTCCACGCTTGAGTTTGCGTTGGATTGATGTTCTTTAACATGGTGACGTTCCTAGTTTTCTTGTGTTTCATTCGCTGAGCAATCCTATTGCTAAACGAACCCCCGATTGGAATTCTTGCACCCAAATTTAGGTTTATGCGCTAATTTTACATCTAATGACTGAGTATGACGAGATATGATAAGCCTAGTCATTGCGTAAAATCATGAAAAACAAGATTGATAATACCGATAAATAGTCATTTGGAATAGGGATAGATCCCCTGAGGATATACAGATGTGGCAACAGAAACAGATTGAACTGACAGCGAAATTACGGGGATTTCATCTGATCAGCGACGAAATAGAACAACAACTGCCTGAACTGGCACAATATACAGTAGGGTTATGCCATATCTTTATTTTGCATACTTCAGCCAGCTTAACCATTAATGAGAATGCCGATCCTACCGTTCGTAGCGATCTTGAAGCTCATATCAATAAACTGGTTCCTGAACGTGCGCCTTACTATCGCCATACCTATGAAGGTGATGATGATATGCCCGCTCATATCAAAGCGTCATTATTAGGTAGTAGTGTGATGATCCCGATTAAAAATGGCCGATTAGCATTAGGAACATGGCAAGGTATTTACTTAGGAGAGCACCGTGATTATGGTGGCCGCCGCCATTTAATGGTGACTTTACAAGGTGAGTAACCATTCATAACTATCCAAATAAAAACGGATGCCAAGAACTGATGGCATCCGTCTGATTTTTATTTCGTTATGCTGTTCTGGTCATGATAATCAGATATTAAAACGGCTGATTCACCATCACTCGGAACGTGCTCTCTTCTTGGCCCCATGCCATTTCAGCACGAACAACAACCCCTTCAACTTGGAATCGCATTGCGCCACCTGCGCTCCATTTCATGTCTTGGTGTAAAGTAGAAAGCGAATAACTGTCGGCAACGCGTCCTGCATCAACAAAAGCAACCCACTGCCACCACGGTACATCATACCAATCAAAAACAGGCCAACCACCTAAAGGCTGCCACTCTGGCATTACTCGGTACTCCAAGCTATAACTTAGCGCTGAACGCCCAGCAAATCGTCCACCTTGATAACTGCGTAAACGATATAAACCACCTAAACGTACTGCAGCAAACTCAGGGGGGCGCTGATATTGCTCTTGACCAGAAACGCTCTCGCGATTATTCCAACTTGGGGTATCTGCGGTATAGACGTTAAAAGCAATCACTTGTTGATCAAATAAATCCCCCCATTGGCCCAAATTCCAAAACCAACTTTGATTGATTTCCCATTTCCACCAACTTGGTCGCTCCGATGCCCCTGGATCATAGGTTAACTTAACTTGGGTATGGCTGCCTTCGGTTGGGTTTCGAGTATTGTTTTGATTATCCCAATCTAAACGAGTTTCTAGTCCCCACACACTATCTGCGGTTGAAAACTGAGTTGTTGGCAGCGATGGAGAATGCTCAAACTGACGTGATTGATAAAAAGGACGAAATTCAATGGATGAAACACCACTGTTCCAAGGCGCATGACCTGTAATTTTACGAGCAGGAATAAGTGCTGACTTGATCGGCTCTTGCTTAGCACTGCCCCATGGCAAAATATAACGAGCACTCAATTGATACCAAGCTTCATTGGCATCGGCGATAACGGCATCATCAGCACTGGAATCATTTCCAGCACCCGCACCAAGAAAGTAATCAAAATCTTGATAGTTTGCGCTATAAAGCTCAGTTCCCAATAGCCAACGTCCTTGCTCAGATGGCGCAAAATTATAGGCCCCCAAATAGGTCATCCATGTGCCTTTGTTGGTTACAAGCCCGGCACCAAGCAATGAAGCCTGTGGTTGACCCGCCCCTTTTACAACCCCCGCCAAGCCAATAGAAAGGCCCATACTGTCGGTTGAAAAAGCAAAAGGGACGGCAGCGGCATCGTGATACCAAGAAGAGTTCTTATCTTCCTGATTGTCGTCACCGCTTGCGGCCCCCACAGTTGGAAAGCAAAAGAAAGCCGTAGCAACTGCCACGGCCTTAGATATATGTGATGTCATCAACCTCATCCAGATTATCTGTTGTTAGGTGTAGGTCATGGCAACGCGCGAAGTCAATTTAGTTACTAACTCATAAGCAATCGTACCTATGTGCTCAGCAACCACTTCAGCTGGTAATCCGTTACCCCATAAAATGGCTTCATCGCCAACTTTATCTTGAGCATCAGGGCCAAGATCGACAGTAAGCATATCCATTGAGACACGACCGGCCATTGGCACAATGCGGCCATTCACTAATACCGGAGTGCCATTGGGCGCAGAACGAGGATAGCCATCACCGTAACCAATCGCAATAACGCCAACTTTTGTGTCACGTTCGCTGGTCCAGTTACCACCATAGCCCACTTGCTCGCCTTTTTTCACATCGCGTACGGCAATCAAGCTTGATGTCAGGGTCATCACAGGCTTTAAGTTATAAGCCGATGCCGACATTTCAGGTTCAGCAAACGGAGAAATTCCGTACATAACAATACCAGGACGAATCCACTCTAAGTGACTGTCTGGCCATGCTAACACGCCGGCAGAAGCGGCCAAAGAGCGCTCCCCAGTACAACCTTCCGTTAATGCTAAGAAAGTCTCAAGTTGCTGATTGGTCACATCGCTTTGTAGATCGTCTGCACAACCAAAATGGCTGATGTAGCGCAGTGGTTTCGCTACGTTATGGCACGCATGAAGACGAGTAATAAACTCATCAATCTGCTCAGGGCGAACACCAAGACGGTGCATACCAGTATCAATTTTTAGCCAAACAACAACCGGGCCATCAAGTTCTGCCTGCTCTAGAGCCTCTAATTGCTCGATAGAGTGCACGACTGTATGAATATTATTGGTTACTAAGACAGGTAAATCAGAAGGAGAATAGAAGCCTTCTAGTAATAAAATCGGTTTAACAATTCCACCAGCACGCAGCGTCAATGCTTCTTCAATACGTGCAGCACCGTATGCATCAACCGTTGGCAAGCTCTTTGCCACATGCAATAAACCATGGCCATAAGCGTTGGCTTTTACAACGGCCAAAATCTTACTGTTGGGTGCTTGAGTTCTCAGCTGGCGCAAATTGTGCGTCAATGCTTCTGTATCAATATGAGCGGTCGCAGCTTTCATTCAAAATCCTAGTTTGTGGAATTATTTTATTCTTCATCAAATGCCGGACCCGCGTAATTATCAAAGCGCGAGAACTGGCCTTGGAAAGTCAGACGAACCGTACCGATAGGACCGTTACGTTGCTTACCAATGATGATTTCAGCAATGCCTTTTAGCGCACTGTCTTCGTGATAAACTTCATCTCGATAGATAAACATGATCAAGTCGGCATCCTGCTCGATCGCACCGGATTCACGCAAATCTGAGTTTACTGGTCGTTTATCCGCTCGTTGTTCCAAGGAACGGTTAAGCTGAGACAGCGCCACAACAGGCACGTTCAATTCTTTCGCTAATGCTTTTAACGAGCGCGAAATCTCCGCAATCTCTAAGGTACGGTTATCTTGCATTCCCGGTACGCGCATTAACTGTAAGTAGTCGACCATGATAAGGCTGATACCGCCGTGGTCACGGGCAATTCGACGAGCACGTGAACGCACTTCGGTCGGTGTTAAGCCTGAGCTATCATCGATGAAAATATTTTTCTTTTGCATCAATAAGCCCATGGTCGATGAAATTCGAGCCCAATCTTCATCATCTAACTGACCCGTACGGATCTTGGTTTGGTCAACTCGAGATAACGACGCTAACATACGCATCATGATCTGTTCTGATGGCATCTCAAGCGAGAAGATAAGAACGGGCTTATCTTGATCCATTGCTGCGTTCTCACATAAGTTCATCGCAAACGTGGTTTTACCCATAGATGGACGGGCAGCAACGATAATCAAGTCAGACGGCTGCATACCTGCGGTTTTCTTATTTAGATCGCTAAATCCAGTCGATACCCCAGTCACACCGTCTTGTGGTGATTGGTACAGCAGTTCGATTCTTTCTAACGTTTTTTCCAAGATAGAGTCGACATTCTGCGGCCCTTCTTTATCGTTAGTTCGCTGTTCACCAATGGCAAATACTTTACTCTCAGCCATATCCAATAGGTCGTCGGTAGTGCGACCTTGAGGATCGTAACCGGCATCAGCAATTTCATTTGCCACACCAATCATGTCTCGAATAATGGCACGCTCACGAACAATATCGGCATACGCTGAAATGTTCGCCGCTGATGGGGTGTTTTTAGCAAGCTCAGCCAGATAGGCAAAACCACCCACATCTTCTAATTTATCATTCTGTTCTAACTGTTCAGAAAGCGTAATTAAATCCAGTGGCTGACCACCATCAAGTATCGCGGCGGCAGATTCAAAGATAAGGCGATGGGGACGACTGTAGAAATCTTTCGCCACTACTTTTTCAGCAACGGTGTCCCACTTCTCGTTATCCAACATTAAGCCACCTAGTACTGATTGCTCAGCTTCTAGGGAGTGTGGAGGCATTTTGATTGCATCCATCTGTTTATCTTTTACTTTGTACGATTTACTAGTTTCTGCCATAAGAATTGCTGTGCGTTACCGAAAGTGAAGCTGGTTAGTATACCCTATCCAATCCGAGACCATTAGTTTTCTTCGTTAGCATTTTAATTATGACTCCTTTTGTGAGGCAATGGAGGAAGAAATAGTGATTCCTAACTAAATGCTGACAAAATCCCGATACACTGCACATTCTTTGCTGCATAAGTGAACGTTATAATCGAGTATCATTCGAAGGTAGGAAAGAGCTCAGGTATACTCCTCCTTCCTAAAAATATTCACCCTATACTGTTGAGAGGTTGTTTTGGCCCGCTATTTACTGATGTTACTGTTATTGGCAAATACCGCTGCCTACGCTGAAACAACCCAAACACCCGATGAAACGAATGAAGAGTCAGTGCCATCACCTCTCACCACGGAGTTGGAACTGGGTTATCAATCGCTCTCTGGTAACTCAGATTCACAATCGATGAATACCCGCCTTAAATTTATCTACACCAAACAGCGCTTTTATAATACGGCTGAATTTAAATTCTTATTGGCAGAAAAAGACGGTGAAGAAGATAAACGTAAAGGTTCGATTGAAGTTCAGTCAAACATGATCATCGATGACCGAACCTATGTTTTTGGTAACGCCAATTACATCGATGACCGTTATGGCCCTTATTATGCCGACTTTACCTTCTCAAGTGGTTTAGGTTACCGTTTATTTCGTTTACAAGATTTTCAGATGCGGGCAGAAGCAGGTCCCGGTTATCGCCACCAAGAGCCTAATTTAGATGAGATTGGCTCGGGTGATATCATCAAGCGAAACTTGGTCGATGAGCCTATTTTACGTGGCTATACCACCATGACTTGGAAACCATCGAAAACAGTTGAGTTCTCAGCAAGCTTAACGGGTGTGGCAGGTAACAGTAACAGTACGATAGAGAGTGAACTGAATATGACCAGCTCAGTGACCGAGCGCATTGCGATTAAGATTTCCAATACGCAGAAACTGTATAGCTGGGTGCCCGATGGGCTAGAGAAGCGTGACTCAACAACTATGATTAATATGTTGTTTAAGATGTAAGATCGAGAAATCGAGAGGTCGAGAAATAATACGCCCAAACAAAAAAACCAGCCCGGAGGCTGGTTTTTCTATTAAAGCTAAAAGCGATTACTCTGCAGCAACAACGTTTAGTTTAACAGTTGCGAATACATCAGAGTTTAGCTGGATGCTAACTTCGAATTCGCCAGTAGTGCGTAGTGCACCTTCAGGTAGACGTACTTCGCTCTTAACTAGTGCAACGCCAGCTGCAGTTACAGCGTCAGCGATGTCACGAGTACCGATAGAACCGAATAGTTTACCTTCGTCACCAGCTTTAGAAGCGATAACTACAGCTTCTAGTGCGTTTAGTGCTTCAGCGCGAGCTTGAGCAGCAGCTTGTTGCTCAGCAACTTTAGCTTCTAGCTCTGCACGACGTGCTTCAAACATTTCAACGTTAGCTTTAGTTGCCATTACTGCCTTAGCTTGTGGGATAAGGAAGTTACGAGCGTAGCCAGCTTTTACGTTAACTTGGTCGCCAAGGCCACCTAGGTTAGCGATTTTATCAAGTAGAATAACTTGCATTATCTTGTCCTCTATAAAAGTCTAAAAACTACTACCGATTACTGATGCTTGTCAGTGTATGGTAGAAGTGCTAGGTAACGAGAACGCTTGATAGCGCGAGCTAGCTGACGCTGGTATTTAGCGCGAGTACCAGTGATACGGCTAGGAACGATTTTACCAGCTTCAGTGATGTAGTTTTTTAGAGTTGCTACGTCTTTGTAGTCAATCTCTTGTACGCCTTCTGCAGTGAAACGGCAGAATTTACGACGACGGAAGAAACGAGCCATGGGCTATCTCCTGATCTAAATTATGTCAATGTGATCGGCATGTAATACTAATTTACCAATGCCATTACGGCCGGTTTGATAAGAGATAAAACCTCCTACCTTAATATGACTACCGATAGCTAAATCTTGAGTGAGTACTTGTTGACCTTTGCCGCTGACTACCACGTTAATATAACAATATACTTGGCGTGGTAAGCCGGCTTCCTGTTGTATCGAGCGATGCTCAAGCACAAAGTGACAATGAGGTATTCCCGCAGGAGATTGGCTTCGCTTGGGTTGTTTGGCAATAGTACCAACTAACTCCAGACGATTGGTCATTTACAAATTACTCAGCAGCTGCTTCGCCTTCAGATTGTGCTTCTGCACGCTCTTCACGCTTAGTGAAACGCTCTTCTTTAGCCTTCATCATTGGAGATGGCTCAGTGATAGCGCCTTTAGTACGCATGATCATGTTACGGATCACTGCGTCGTTGAAGCGGAAGTTTGACTCAAGCTCGTCAATAACAGCCTGCTCAGCTTCAACGTTCATTAGAACGTAGTGTGCTTTGTGCAGTTTGTTGATTGGGTAAGCCATTTGACGACGACCCCAATCTTCTAGACGGTGAATCTGACCACCAGAATCTTTGATAGCAGCAGTGTAACGCTCGATCATGCCAGCAACTTGCTCGCTTTGATCAGGGTGCACCATGAATACGATTTCGTAATGACGCATTGGTTGCTCCTTACGGATTATTCAGCTTCCCTTGTCGGCTCGGTTATCCTGGGGAAGCAAGGAACGAAAAAAAGAACCGAGAATTTAGAGGCAGGATAGTACAGAGATTGGACAATCTTAGCAAGCAAATTTTCTTGTTGGCGAGACAAAAACAAAAAGCCTAAAGAGCATTACCTCCTTAGGCTTTTCTATCGTAGAGTTAAACAAAGAATGTTTCTAAGATTAGCGCTCGATACGCTGACGTACTGCCTCAAACAGACAGATACCGCTAGCAACAGATACGTTCAAACTCGATACAGAACCGGCCATTGGGATCTTAATAAGATCATCGCACGTTTCACGAGTTAGACGACGCATACCTTCACCTTCTGCTCCCATTACAATCGCAAGCGGGCCGGTTAACTTAGTCTGGTAAATATCGTGAGTCGCTTCACCTGCGGTGCCCACAATCCAGATATTTTTCTCTTCTTGCAGATAACGCATAGTACGAGCAAGGTTTGTCACTCGAACCAAAGGCACCACTTCTGCGGCACCACAAGCAACTTTACTGGCTGTAGCTGTTAACTGAGCAGAGCGGTCTTTTGGCACAATAATCGCTACCGCACCGGCTGCATCTGCATTTCGTAGACAAGCACCTAAGTTATGAGGATCGGTTACACCATCAAGAATCAGCAATAATGGATTTTCTTTACCCGCTAAAATTGCATCTAAGTCGTTTTCATTGAACTGCTTACCAGGACGAACGCGAGCGACAATACCTTGATGGTTTGCCCCACGAACTTTGTCATCCAATGCCTTACGACCCGCTTGCTGCATAGTTACACCCAGCATTTGAAGTTCGTTTAGAATTGGCAGTAGACGCTCATCTTGACGACCTTTTAGCACAAATACTTCGATAAAACGGGAAGGATCTGATGCTAATACTGCTTTAACGGCGTGAATGCCGAAAATCATTTCATTACTCATGGATTATTTCTTCTTTGCTGCTCGTTCCGCTTTACCAGCACGCTGCTTTTTCTTTTTACGTGCTGCCGTCGATGGCTTTGCTTTAGCCTTGGTATCGGTTGATGCTTTCTTCTTGCCGCCTTTGCCGCGACCTTTTGGTGCTTTATCATCCTCAAATTTTGGAATAGCACCTTGTTTTAGCTTCTGGCGAGTTGAACTGCGATCTTTCTTTTTCTCTGCTTGCTGTTGTTCTTGCTTAGCAGGATCTACGACTGCCGCCCCATCCTCAACACGATAAACCTTCAAACTTTGACGTTTTAGGCCTTCAGCTTTACGCATGCGCTGTTTCTTATCACGGTTTTTCGCCGTTTTGCCTTCGCCGCGTACTTTACGTTTACTGCCAACCAAATCAAAGTCAATTTGACGATCATTTAGATTAATTGCAGCCACTTTTACTTTGACAGAGTCACCTAAGCGGTAGATTTGACCTGAACTTTCACCAATTAAGCGTTGGCCAATCGGGTCATATTGATAGTAATCATTCGCTAAATTACTAACATGCACCAAACCATCAATATTTAGCTCGTTAAGACGAACAAAGAAACCAAAGCCTGTCACGTTGGCAATCACACCATCGAACTCATCGCCTAGGTGGTCTTGCATGTATTCACATTTCAACCAATCGGCAACATCGCGGGTCGCATCATCAGCGCGGCGCTCAGTCATAGAGCACTGCTCACCTAACACATCGATATCATCAAATGAGTAGTGATAGCCGCCTGTTGGTGTCCAACGATCTTGATTACGACCTTCCTGCTTAGCGATTAGATATTTAATTGCACGGTGCAAGGTTAAATCGGGATAACGACGGATTGGTGAAGTAAAGTGAGCATACTGCTTAAGAGCCAAACCAAAGTGACCAATATTATCGGCTTGATAAACCGCTTGCTTCATTGAGCGTAGCAGCATGGTTTGAATCAATTCTTTATCTTCACGGCCTTCGATTTGGTGTGCCAATTTCGCGTAATCAGCAGGTGCTGGCTCAAAACCACCATCAAGCTGAAGACCTAGCTCACCTAAAAAGTCTCGAAATCCTGTTAAGCGCTCTTCACCTGGAACATCGTGCACACGATACAGAGCAGGCTCTTTGGCTTTTTCAACAAAACGAGCCGATGCTATATTGGCTAAGATCATACATTCTTCGATGATCTTATGCGCATCATTACGCACTGCAGGCACAATACGATCAATTTTACGATCCGCATTGAAAATGAACTGCGTTTCTACCGTTTCAAATTCAATTGCGCCACGTGCTTCACGAGCCTCTTTTAGCACTTTATACATGCTATAAAGCTCTTCAAGATGAGGAACTAGTGGCGCATAACGCTCACGCAACTCTTCATCACCTTCAAGCATTTTGCTTACTTTGGTGTACGTTAAACGGGCATGCGAATTCATTACCGCTTCGTAGTGCTTATAACCGGACAATTTACCCGTATCGGAAATGGTCATCTCGCACACCATACACAAGCGATCCACTTGTGGGTTAAGTGAACACAGACCATTTGATAGCACTTCAGGTAGCATCGGAATAACTTGCGATGGGAAGTAAACCGAGTTACCACGTTTAACCGCTTCTTTATCTAAAGCAGAATCGTGGCGAACGTAGTAGCTCACATCTGCAATGGCAACCCAAAGACGCCAGCCGCCTGATTTTTTCTTCTCACAAAAGACAGCATCGTCAAAGTCGCGCGCATCTTCACCATCAATGGTAACCAATGGCAACTGACGCAAATCAACTCGACCTTGCTTCGCCTCTTCTGGCACTTCTTCGGTTAAGTCTTTGATCTGTTTTTCAACATCAGCTGGCCATTCATGAGGAATATCATGGGTGCGTAATGCGATTTCAATTTCCATACCTGGTGCCATATTTTCACCAAGGACTTCCACCACTTTACCCACAGCGTTGTACTGACGAGTCGCTCGTTGGGTGATTTCAACCACCACCACATTACCCATACGGGCACCTAAGCGATCGGCTTGTGGAATCACGATATCTTGCGCAATACGTGAATCATCTGGCACCACATAACCCATGCCATCTTCAATAAAGAAGCGACCAACAATTTGAGCCGTTGTTGGTTTTAATACTCGAACTACGCGACCTTCTTTGCGACCACGTTTATCGACACCTGCCACTTGAGCTAAAATGTAATCACCGTGGATCACACCGCGCATCTGATGAACAGGCAGTAGTAAATCGTCGTCTTTTGACATGTTGCCTTCTGGACGAACAAAGCCAAAACCATCACGGTGACCCATGACGTAACCTTTGATCAGATCCAGACGTTCAGGCAGTGCATAACACTGACGACGAGTAAAAATTAATTGACCATCACGCTCCATCGCACGTAAGCGACGGCGTAATCCTTCGTATTGGTCATCCCCTTCCAATTTCAATTCCGCAAACAACTGATCACGACTGATTGGCGTATCAAAGCCTCGAATCACTTCAAGTAGCATCTCGCGACTTGGAATCGGATTTTCATAGTTAGTTGCTTCGCGATCGCGAAATGGGTCGACCGGTAAATCGGTTGTACCTGTAGACATATGTTGATCCTGTTGGCCCTAACATACCTTAAGTATATTGCGCCGATAGGTGAAAGATGGGAGCCAGTTCACTATCGTGACAAGCTCCACTAAATATTATTTACTGAGAAGTTATAAGTTCAGTAAAAACAGACTGTTAGTCAATATGATTCAATAAAATGCGCAGTGGTGGATTATCATCAACTAATGAGGCCAACGTATGTTTATCCAACTCAGCCAAAAATACTGCGCGCGCGTCCGCTAGCACATTCTTCAAACGACATGCTGGCGTAATATGACAAAACTCATCGCTACAATTAACAATTTGCAGCGGTTCAATGGCACGAACAACATCACCCAGTACAATGCTTTCAGCAGCCATACCTAAGCGAATTCCGCCATTTTTACCTCGAACAGTTTCAACGTATCCTAATTGGCCAAGTTTATTAATAATTTTGACCATATGATTTCGTGAAACATTATAGGTTTCGGTTACTTTAGTAATACTGGTCAACTCACCTTGAGGTAAAGTTGCCAGATATATCAAGGCTCTTAGGCCATAATCGGTAAAACTTGTTAACTGCACAAATAACTCCTCCTTTGCAATATTTTAATCTTGTTCTTGACTAAAAGATACCTATCAGATACAACATATAACATACATTATAAATACAAGTTAGAGAAAGAAGTAATGATTAGCCAACAAACTATCGATATTGTTAAAGCAACAACGCCGGTAATTGCAGAGACAGGTCCTGCCTTAACTGCCCATTTTTATCAGCGTATGTTTCAGCATAACCCTGAACTTAAAGATATTTTCAATTTAAGTCACCAACGAAATGGTGCACAACGAGAAGCATTATTTAATGCAATTTGTGCCTATGCGACTAACATTGAAAATCTTGAAGCTCTATTACCTGCAGTTGAAAAAATTGCTCATAAACACACCAGTTTTATGATAACAGCAGAGCAATATCAAATTGTTGGTCATCATTTATTGGCTACTATTGATGAATTGCTATCCCCTGGGCAGGAAGTTTTAGACGCTTGGGCTGAAGCTTATGGCGTATTAGCTAATATTTTTATTACTCGTGAAGAAGATATTTACCAAGAAAATGAAGCAAAGCAAGGTGGCTGGCGCGGTACTCGCGAATTTGAACTCGTTGAAAAGCGCCAAGAAAGTGATGTCATTACGAGCTTCACATTTAAACCAACGGATGGCCAGCCGGTTGCAGCATTTAAACCAGGTCAATATTTAGGTGTTTACTTAAAGCCTGAGCAGTTCGAGTTCCAAGAAATTCGTCAATACAGCTTATCAAGCGCCCCCCAGCCAAATACATACCGAATCTCGGTTAAGCGTGAAGATGGTGGTTTAGTATCAAGTTATCTTCATGATAGCTTAGTTGAAGGAGATAAAGTGCTATTGGCTGCACCTGCGGGTGACTTTTTCTTGGAAGAGAACCCAACCACTCCTGTGACTCTTATTTCTGCCGGTGTCGGTTTAACGCCAACACTTGCAATGCTAGAAACCCTACAGCAACACGATCACTCCGTTTATTGGCTCCACGCTGCGCACAATGGTCGTCATCACGCCTTTAAAGATCACATCAAGCAATTGGCACTAAAAAATGCTCAAATTAAGCCAACTACTTGGTATCAAGAGCCACAAGCCGATGATGTATTAAGTGAAGATTACGATTATGCGGGCTTGATGGATCTGACTCTATTAGCAGCAGAATTGACTAAAGATAAAGATATGCAGTTTTATTTCTGTGGCCCAGTTGGATTCATGCAACACGTTGCCAAACAACTTATGGCGATGGGTGTCGAGCAAGACCGTCTACATTATGAATGCTTTGGTCCTCATAAAGTGATTTAATCACCTTGCATTGTTGCCAATAGCCTAAAAGAGAAAACCTCCATTTACGGAGGTTTTTTTGATCTACCAAAGCAGCTCTTCTCGCTTGGCTCTGGCGATAATATTAGCGGGCATTTGATGCTCTAGTCGACGGCGTAGCTGAGTAATACGCTGATGTTGATTTCGGTTGTCGGTCACGCTGAAATAGAGCCACCGATATGCGTCTTCATAATCCAATGGGCTGCCATAATCTTTAAGCAACAGTTCGGCTAGCTGAATTCTTGCTGCAATATTTCCCATTGCAGCCGCTTCACGAAGATACAAGATCGCTCGATCTCTGTCTTGTTGAACCAAAGTACCTGCTGCGTAATAACGACCTAATTGCTCAAGTGCTGCGGGTAAGCCCTGATTTGCCGCTTTCTTCATATAGTAGAGCCCAGTTTCCGCATCTTTGGGCACACAGACTCCCCAAGCTAACATATCACCGTAAAGAAACTGGTAAGCGGGAGACTGAACACGTCTTGCTCTAGCTATAATATCTTGGACTAATTGACAATCATCAGCTTTTACCTGTGCTAAATGACGATTGGTATCAAAAAGATGGATCAATTGAGAGTCTGAATAAACAGGCACAGCATCGCCTACCCCTTGAGACCAGCCCCAAATAGGTATGATAGCGGCACTTAACAGCCATAACTTTACGGCAGGCTTCATTATTAGCTCTCATTATTATTGCGATAATTAAGTATCGACCAATAACCGCCGAACTTTAGACCTTGGTTCTGTCAATTTTCTGCCTCAAGATCACATCTTAAATTGCAACGGTTTATATATTTTAGATAACAAAAAGCCAGCACTAAGGCTGGCTTTCGATTTAAGCATGTTTCAGCTACGAACTAGATCAATTATTCGCCGTATGGGTGAACTTTGATGATAGTTTCGTTACGGTCAGGACCTGTTGAGATGATATCTACAGGAACGCCTGTTAGCTCTTCGATACGTGCAATGTAATCTAGTGCTGTTTGAGGAAGCTCTTCTAGTGATTTAACACCGAAAGTCTTCTCGCTCCAACCAGGCATTGTTTCGTAGATTAGCTCTAGATCTTCGTACTCGTCTGCAGCCATTGGAGATACTTCTAGGATCTCACCAGTCTTAGTCTTGTAACCAGTACAGATCTTAAGTTCTTCTAGACCATCTAGTACGTCTAGCTTAGTTAGACAGAAACCAGAGATAGAGTTGATTTGTACTGCACGACGCATAGCCACAGCATCGAACCAACCTGTACGACGTAGACGACCTGTTGTTGCACCAAACTCATGGCCAACAGTACCTAGGTGTTTACCGATAGGATCTTGCTTTTCTAGACCATCGTATAGTTCAGTTGGGAAAGGACCTGCACCAACGCGAGTACAGTAAGCTTTCGCAATACCTAGGATATAACCAAGGTGACGAGGACCGAAACCAGAACCTGCAGCAACACCACCAGCTGTAGTGTTAGAAGAAGTTACGTACGGGTAAGTACCGTGGTCGATATCAAGTAGAGTACCTTGCGCACCTTCGAACATGATCTTGTCGCCACGTAGACGAGCGTCATCAAGCTCTTTAGTTACGTCAATAACCATTGAAGTTAGGATGTCAGCTTGTGCCATCACACCTTCTAGCACTTCTTCGTAGCTTACAGGCTCAGCATTGTAGTAATGCTCAAGCTGGAAGTTGTGGTAAGCCATAACTTCTTTTAGCTTCTCAGCAAATGCTTCTTTATTGAATAGATCGCCAACACGAAGACCGCGACGTGCAACTTTATCTTCGTAAGCAGGACCGATACCACGGCCAGTTGTACCGATAGCTTTTTTACCGCGAGCAATTTCACGAGCTTGGTCTAGCGCAATGTGGTAAGGAAGAATTAGTGGACAAGCTTCTGACAGGAATAGACGCTCACGAACTGGAATACCACGCTCTTCTAGCGGGCCCATTTCTTTCATTAGTGCATCTGGAGAAAGTACAACACCGTTACCGATGATGCATTTAACGTTGTCACGTAGGATACCTGATGGGATTAGGTGAAGAACAGTTTTCTCACCGTCGATCACTAGAGTATGACCTGCGTTGTGACCGCCTTGGTAGCGAACCACATACTTTGCATCTTCTGTTAGTAGATCTACGATCTTACCTTTACCCTCGTCACCCCATTGGGTGCCTAAAACGACTACATTGTTTGCCATCTTTCTTCGTCTATCAGTAGTTAAAAAAGAATTCTAGCACCTTAATTCACGCCTTGCAGTCATTTTTTGACCATTTAGACCAAAACGGCCAAATCCAATGCGCAAATTACAAAATACTAGAGTGAGGAATACATCATATAGGCTATCACTACACCAGCAACCACCAAACAGCCACCAATACGGCGTAATGTGTTATCACTTTGCTGACTTAATTGGCCAACCATGTCACGCCAGCCACGAGGAGCAAGCAGTGGCCCCAAACCTTCAAAGACTAAGACTAGCCCGATAGCCAACCAAATTGAATTTGCCATAATTTTTTACTCAGATAAAAAAAAGACAAGGCCACAAGACCTTGTCTTCCTATTATAAAGTGCTCGTTATCAGAGCCAAGCCTTTACTTAATTCGCTTTTGGATTTGCTTGGTTCATGTAACGGAAGAACTCGGTATCAGGGTCGATAACCAGTACGTCATTCTTCGAATTGAAGCTCTTCTCATAAGCCTTTAATGAACGCCAGAAACTAAAGAATTCAGGGTTCTTCGTATACGCTTCAGCATAAGTATCGGCTGCTTGAGCATCTGCATCACCGCGTAAAACCTGAGCTTTACGGTTTGCTTCAGCTAAGATAGTCGCTACTTTTAGTTCAGCACGAGCACGTAGCTCTTCTGCACGCTGACGACCTTGAGAACGGTAACTACGCGCAACCGACTCACGTTCTGCTCGCATACGACGGTAGATAGATTCGCTGATTTCATCTGGTAGGTTGATTTTCTTAATACGGAAATCCACCACTTCAATACCAAGATCTTTCGCACTATCACGAGTTTCACTTAGTACATCGGCCATGATTTGATCACGCTGACCTTCTACTTCTTTAACATCATTTTCAGGCAGTAGACCTTTAACAATCTCTTCAGCAATTTGAGTCTGTTGATCGTTAGCATCATCAGTTTTCGCAGCTTTTGGCTGCGCACTGTCTTTACCAGAGACAATTTGCTTGATCTCTTTAGCACCGATTTCTGCGCGAAGACTATCAACCACTTTACGCTTTAGTAGCGCTTCAGCCGTTGAAATATTACCGCCACCCGTTGCTAAGTAGTACTGACCAAAGTTTTGGATACGCCACTTAACATAAGTATCAATAATAACGTCTTTTTTCTCTGCAGTAAGGAAACGGTCTGCTTGATCGTCCATGGTTTGAATACGTGCATCTAACATATGAACACGATCAAACACAGGCACTTTAAAATGCAAACCTGGCGCGTAGACCTGAGCCACTTCAGTATTGTTATCTTTGATAATTCGACCGAAACGAACCACGATACCACGCTCGCCTTCCTTAACAACGAAGACTGACATCAGCAATAGAGCAATAAAAATCACCACAACTGGGATCATTAACTTACGCATAATTAATATCTCCCCTGACGACCAGTTTCTGTACGAGGTACAGGAGTCACTGGAGTTTGTGGTTCAACTTTCTCTAACTCGATGCCACTGAAACTTTGACTGTCAGTTTCAGGAGCCTTCGCTTTAGGTGCTTGATTGATCATTTTATCAAGTGGTAAATACAGCAAGTTACCATTTGATTTAGTGTCAATTAACACTTTACTTGTATTGCTGTACACACGTTCCATTGTATCGAGATACAAACGCTCACGTGTCACTTCTTTCGCTTTTAGGTATTCAGGTAATAGCTTATCAAACTGAGCTACGTCACCTAGCGCACCATTAACAACACGCTCAGAATAACCTTCGGCTTCGTTCTTAATACGCTCTGCACGACCAATTGCTTTTGGCAAGATATCATTGCTGTAAGCTTCGGCTTCACGTACATAACGCTCCTCATCCTCACGGGCAGCAATCGCATCATCAAATGCATCTTTTACCGCTTCCGGTGGACGAGCAGACTGGAAGTTCACATCAACAACACGGATACCCATATTATATTTAGCAATGATCTTATCAATCGCCTCTTGGGTATCAGCACGAATTGCCTGACGGCCAGTTGTTAGTGCCTCATCCATTGTTGAGTCACCAATAACAGCACGTAGTGCAGAATCAGTTGCTTGACGTAAGCTATCATCGGCATTAGTTACACTAAATAAATACTTTTCAGCATCATCGACACGATACTGAACATCCATTTCAACTTTCAGTACGTTTTCGTCTTTAGTGAGCATTAGGCCTGATGCACGTAGCGAACGAATCGCTTGTACGTTTACTGGAATCACTTCATCAATAAAAGTTGGTTTCCAGTTCAAACCTGGTTTTACAATTTGGTCAAACTTACCAAATCGTAATACCACACCTTGTTCCGCTTCCCCGATGGTATAAAAACCGGAGAAACCCCAAACTGCAGCAGCTAATACTGCAACGGCCCCTAAACCAACGGCTCCGCCGCCAGAAGAAGACCCTTTGTTATTCCCTAAAATTCCGCCAACCTTACGACTGAGCTTTGAGAAAACTTCATCTAAATCTGGTGGTCCTTGATCGCGACCACCACGATTTTTATTGTTATTTCCCCAAGGATCATTGTCGCGGTCGCCGTTATTGCCAGGCTCATTCCACGCCATTATAGAACTCCATCAGTATGATATGACGACAGTTTTATTACTTTAGCAATCCATTAAGCAACGATAAAGTCATCTAACGAAGTACTTTCTCTTTTTTGTAACCGTGACCAATCGGCCAACTGTATGCGGATATCTATGGTCAAACAGCCGTCCGACTCATATTCTTCTCGCAAGATACAACCTAATTGATAAAACTTACTACGATAACGCCCGATCAACTCAGGTGGTAAACGTAGTGTATGTTTTACCATGGTCCCAGAAAGACGCTCAGTTAATGCCTGGAACAACAGGTCTAACCCGATACCTTCCATAGCAGAAACCCAAACTCGACGTGGAACGCCATCGTCATCACGCTCAATACGCGGTTTGGCACCTTCTAGATTATCGATTTTATTCATCACCAATAATGATGGGACTTCGTGAGCTTCAATTTCTTCTAAGACACTTTCAACAGCATCAATATTTTCACGGAAGCGATCATCACTAGCATCTACAACATGAAGCAATAAATCTGCTTCTTGAGTCTCTTTTAGTGTTGCTTTAAAAGCCGCGACCAAATCATGGGGTAAATGACGAATAAAACCTACAGTGTCAGCTAATATTGCCGTACCGACATCTGCGACTTCAACTTTACGCAAGGTAGGATCTAGAGTTGCGAATAACTGATCGGCAGCGTAAACGCCAGCATCAGTAATACGGTTAAACAACGTAGACTTACCCGCGTTGGTGTAACCAACTAATGAGATTGTTGGGATTTCAGCTCGATTTCTCGCACGTCGGCCCTGCTCTCGCTGTTTTGCCACTTTGTCTAAACGACGTAAGATGGCTTTAATACGCTCACGCAATAAACGTCTATCGGTTTCCAGCTGGGTTTCACCTGGACCTCGCAGACCGATACCACCTTTTTGACGCTCAAGGTGAGTCCAGCCACGAATTAATCGAGTAGACAGATGACGTAACTGAGCTAATTCAACTTGCAACTTACCTTCATGGGTACGTGCTCGCTGGGCAAAAATATCAAGAATCAACCCGGTACGGTCAACCACTCGACATTGGCACAATTGCTCAAGGTTACGTTCTTGTGCAGGAGATAAGGCGTGATTAAAAATCACAATATCAGCATCAACAGCGCGAACTGCATCTGCAATTTCTAAAGCCTTACCTTCCCCCACATAATATTTAGGGTGGGGAGTTTTTCGACTACCTGTTACTACACGTAGCGAATTGACTCCCGCCGAAGAGACCAACATTTCAAATTCACGTAAGTCTTCCCATTCCCCTTCTTGCGTGAAGTTGACATGAACAAGTACGGCCTGCTCACCGGCTTCATAACGGTCAAACAAGCTATCAACTCCTTAATTGAAGAATATTACTCTTCAATTTTTTCTTGAGGACGCTCAGCTGTGCCTGTTGCTGCGTGGTGATGATTCACCGGACGAGCAGGTACAACTGTTGAAATTGCGTGTTTATAAACCATCTGGTTTACAGTGTTTTTAAGTAGGATCACAAACTGATCAAACGATTCGATTTGGCCTTGTAGTTTGATACCGTTAACCAGATAAATAGACACCGGAATTCTTTCACGACGCAGCGCATTTAAAAACGGGTCTTGCAGAGATTGCCCCTTAGCCATTATTTCTTTTCCTTATTGGTTTGTAGTTGTAGTTAGCAACGAACAAAAACTAAAATACGCAAAACAGTTCTGAGTATACACCTTTATTAACCATCATATCTTACTGAGTTTGTGACGGTTTGTAACGATGTATCCACATCCCCGCTATCCAACCACGTCAAATCTTTCCAACTTCTTAGCCAGGTGATTTGACGCTTCGCTAATTGACGGGTCGCGCAGATACCACGGAAGACCGCTTCATCTTGATCGCAATGACCGTCCAAATAATCCCACATCTGACGATAACCTACACAACGGATTGATGGCAGATCAGGATGAAGATCACCACGCTCATAAAGCGCTTTAACCTCTTGTTCAAAGCCAGCTGCCATCATTTTCTCAAAACGCAGCTCAATTCGTTGATGCAGAACAGTCCTATCCTTGGGAGCGATTGCAAATTGGTGAACTTTATATGGTAAAGCATCACCTTGAGTTTTCGTTAACTCAGTTAAAGTTTTGCCGGAAATACGGAAAACTTCCAATGCACGAGACAATCGTTGTGGATCATTAGGATGAATCCTAGCCCCTGATACTGGGTCGATTCGCACTAATTCCTCATGCAAAGCTTGCCAGCCTTTCTCTTTTGCTTCTTGTTCAATACCAGCACGGATCTCAGGATCTGCCGCCGGCAACGGAGAAAGACCTTCTAACAAGGCTTTGTAATACAGCATGGTTCCGCCCACCAATAAAGGTATGCGCCCTGCTGCAACTATATCAGCCATTTCTTTAAGTGCATCAGCACGAAAGTCTGCAGCTGAATAACTTTGCGCTGGATCACGAATATCAATAAGTCGATGAGGCGCAAGGGCCAGCTCATGAGCATCGGGCTTTGCCGTTCCGATATCCATTCCCTTATAGATAAGGGCAGAGTCGACACTAATCAACTCTACAGGTAACTCTTGGCGCAAACGGATTGCTAAATCTGTTTTGCCTGATGCTGTTGGCCCCATTAAAAAAATGGCCTGTGGTAATGGCTTACTCATATTCTACTTAAATGCTTCTATGGCTGTATGCAGATCAACGGAACGCAATAATCGATCATAATGGTCGGTTAATTGGGCTCCCCAAAGCTGCTCTAGTTCAGTCACTAATTGAATAGCTTGCGACAGTGAATATTGCTCTTGAGCAACCACACATTGTTGCGCAAACCAATCTAATAACTTATCCCATCCCTGCTGAGTTGGATCTTCAGCAATGGATCCTAAGTAGGTTAACAAATTTGGGATCAATTGTTGTAAGTTTTGCTGCCGCAAAGGCATACAAACTGACATGATAATAAGAGATTGCTTTCCTTTTGCTTTTAATTGAATTCCTAACTTCTGTAATAACGCTTGATGCTGCTGAGCCGATTCTAACAACTCAGGGCTAACAGGGATTGAGTGCGGTATTAATAGTGGCTGCGGTTTCAACCCTTCGCTCTGCGCTAACTTCAGTTGTCCTTGGATTCTTAAATTTTGAGCCACCTCTAATGATAATAGAGCAAGATTTTGATTTCGGCTGACAACTAGATACTGTTTTTCGACAATAACCAATGCCTTACCTAGCCCTTCAACCTCAGAATTTACACTTGAATGCCGACGAATTGGCTCGGGCATACTTGGGGTATACTCTTGCCACACATTCGATTCTGTTACTGTTGGTGAATTCACATGAGCGTCATTAAATGTCGTATCTAATGCTCGCTCTTCAACCGCGTCTGGTGTTTGAATTAAACGTTGATATGCCGCCACTTCAGCAGGACTCGGACCACCTTCAGCTCGATAGTTTGTCGTTCCGTATTGGCGCGAAGGTGTATTTGTGATGGCACCTTGCTTCTCTGAGCGATAGTCACTTGATGGCTGGGAGTGATTAGATATTTCACGAGCTGTTTTAGTTGAACCTGTCTCGTAATGCGTCTGCTCTCGCCACTGTTTAGCCGGTTGTTTATTTGGATAATCAGGCGTTTGCTCTATCGCTTGATAGGTTGCTTCTGGCACAGCATGATGTGAGTATTCACTATCAATATTAGCTTTTGCACTTAGACGCTGAGGTGACTGTATCTCGATAAAATCATCACTTTGCTGCAAGGCACTTTGAATACCCTGATAGATAAAGTCATGAACAAGACGAGCTTGATGAAAACGCACTTCATGTTTTGCTGGATGAACGTTTACATCAACATCGTGAGGATTGAGATCGATAAATAAAACATAAGCTGCATACTGCTCTGGCGCTAAACTGCTCTCATAAGCTTGGCGAATCGCATGATTGATAAGTTTATCTTTCATCATTCGGCCGTTTACATAGCAATATTGAATATCGTTTTGGCTGCGCGCACCTGATGAGCTACAAATCCAACCAGATAATTTCAAATCGCCATGGGTGAGTTCAACTACTAAAGCATGTTGTAAAAAACCTTGGCCACAAGCGGTTGCTAGCCGACGTTCCTTTTGCGCTTGAGTTTGTGCTGCTCGATATTGACGAATAACCTTACCGTTATGACGCAAAGTAATATTCACATCGAATCGGCTTAGAGCGATTCGTTTAATGAGCTCATCAATATGGGCAAATTCAGTTTTTTCTGCTCGAAGAAACTTTCGGCGAGCAGGAGTATTAAAAAATAGATCTAGCACTTCAACCGTAGTACCAACAGGATGAGCTGCTGGTTTAAGTTGTACCGCCATATCTCGCCCTTCAGCATAAGCAGACCAGGCCTCTTCTTGTTCAGCAGTACGGGAGGTTAAAGTTAGACGAGCCACAGAGCTGATACTGGCTAGAGCCTCACCACGAAAGCCTAAGCTCATAATGGCTTCGAGATCATCAAGAGAGGAAATTTTGGACGTTGCATGACGACTAAGAGCAAGCCCTAATTCATCTTTAGGAATACCTTTGCCATTATCGCGAATACGAATAGTCCGGCTGCCACCTTTATCAATATCAATATCAATTCGGGTAGCGCCGGCATCAAGACTGTTCTCAACCAGCTCCTTAACAACAGAAGCTGGTCGTTCTACCACTTCACCTGCAGCAATTTGGTTAGCAAGACGCGCAGGTAAAATTTGAATGGGCATAATTAACTTCTTGGTATAATGAGTGTCTGACCTACAGCTAGTTTATCAGATCGTAATTTGTTCGCATTACGGATACTAGCAATACTGACCCCGTACTTAGAAGCAATTTTACTTAAAAATTCACCACGTTGCACTTTATGAGTGATCTGTTTCGGTGCTTTAACCTCAATTTTCAGTTTTTGCCCCAACATAACATTATCGGACTTAAGTTTATTGAGCGAACGAATACGGCTCATCGTTGTGCCGTATTTTTCTGCTAACTGACCTAAGTATTCACCGCGTTTTACCGTATGATAAATCACTTTCGTTGATGTCGATGACGATGAAATGGCAGCAGTTTTAGTCGCTACTGATTTTTGAGAGGAAGTACTTACAACGTTTCCTCCCCTTGGAATCACTAACACTTGACCAATATTGACTGAATTTGATTTCAGATTATTAGCTGAGCGAATCGTTGCCATCGACACACCATAACGGTTCGCAATACCACTTAATGTTTGTCCTGACGTTACTTTATGCTTAACCGTTGAGCCACGAGAAGCGAACATTGTTCCTTGTGGTGGGTTAGCTTTAAAGTAATCAACAATACCGCGATAAACCGCATCAGCAATTTTGGCTTGGTGTGCAGGTGAAGTTAGCAAGCGCTCTTCAGTTGGATTTGAAATAAATCCAGTTTCCACCAACAGTGATGGAATATCAGGAGATTTCAATACTGCAAGGCTCGCATGCTGAGGTTGGCTCTTATGTAAACGAGTGACTCGACGCAATTGATGTAATACGCTCTCTGCAACGTCATACCCCTCTTTTTGCGAGTGGCTAAATTGTAGGTCTAATACCGCACGGCTTAAGTATTTATCTTGAGAGTTACCCGATAAAACATCACCGCCACCTAACAGCTCAGATTGCTTTTCACTCTGCTCCAACCAACGACCAATTTCAGTGTTTGCTCGACGGTTGTTAAGAACCCAAACCGATGCTCCACGCGGTCTTGGATTTGTAAATGCATCGGCGTGAATAGACACTAACAATAGTGCTTTATTCTTACGTGCAATTTCAGAGCGCTTACTTAACCCAACATAATAATCTCCACGGCGAGTCATTACCGCTTCCATACCAGATGTTGAATTCAGCTTAGTAGCCAGCTTTTTAGCAATCGCAAGGGTGACATTTTTTTCATACTTACGATGTGGACCAATCGAACCTGGATCTTCACCACCGTGACCGGCATCAATGGCAATCACGATTTTTCCCATACTTTTTGGCATATGAGCCGTAGCTTGAGAAGTTGCTGGTGTTGATTTTGACTTATCCACTACCAAATTTGATTCACCACCAGGGTGTGGCAGATCAAGCACTAAGCGATGCCCATAACGACCACCAGGGGTCGGAGCTAGCGCAAAAATATTTGGCTTAACATCGTCTTTAATTTCAAATACCAAACGAAAATCGCCTTTTTTAGGCGCATTACTACTGCGGATCTGGCTTAAAATCTCACTGTTTTTTACCACCACAGGAAGTTTAGTATCTTTACTCGTCTTCTTTAAATCGACGACCAGACGATCAGGTTTAGTTAGAGTAAATGTTGAATAGACAGGCTTATCTTGCATATCTAATACAACTCGAGTTTCATCTGGAGCAGGCCATACACGCACTCCTTTGAGCTCGTTTGCCCAAACACTCGAACTGACTAAACTCGCCCCAACGATCAGTAGGTTTAAATAACTCCGTAACGCCATCCTAGTTAACACTTCTCCAAGCGTGATAGTAACTGCTCACCATATTCAGACTGAGCGGTTATGATCACTTTACGTTGCTCACCGTGATACAACATTTCTAATTCCAGATCAGGTTGTGGTAATAAACCCGTACCTTTTTCAGGCCATTCAACCAAACAGATCGCATCATTAGAAAAATAATCACGAATACCCATAAATTCTAATTCTTCAGGATCGGCAAGACGGTATAGATCAAAATGGTATACCTGCCAAGGCGCAAGATCATACGGTTCAACCAAGGTATATGTTGGACTTTTTACATTACCTTGATGTCCGAGAGAACGAATAAAGCCTCGACTAAAAGTGGTTTTACCGGCGCCAAGATCACCATGAAGATAAATGGTAGTTTG
The DNA here is from genome assembly GCF_038086725.1 of Photobacterium damselae subsp. damselae. NCBI lineage: Bacteria > Pseudomonadati > Pseudomonadota > Gammaproteobacteria > Vibrionales > Vibrionaceae > Photobacterium > Photobacterium damselae. Next base: position 323,665 of record NZ_CP146970.1, on the reverse strand, counting down.
CTGTGAGCAGGCAGTTGCTAGTTGCAGACCTAACTCAACAGTCGATTGTTCATCTGCAAGAATTCGTTCAAATGTTTTCATGGTTACCGTACTATTCTATTCGTATTGTACTTGAGTTAATTAAAATCACTCATTCATCATATTTCAGCTGTCAAACCATCAAATTGAACAGCAATTGTTGATTATACGATGATTTTTTTAATGAGGTGAATGTTTATACAAAATCCGTCAAACAATACCACCACAAAATACGAAAACACCGATAGATTCCAAATTAGAATTACCACCTAAATTGGCAGAAATTACCCCTATTATTCCAGAGGTTTGTACCATTAATGACAAAACTTTGTCAGTTCACTATTTCATATTTTAGATAAATTACGACTTAAGTTGCCAGAAGAAATCAATAATAAAAACAAGGGAAAATAGCTTAATAAAGCACTCTGACTAAATTTTTTGGTTCAATCTGTCATATCCAGACTCTATCTATTTTGTGATAAACTTCGCCCCTTTCTCTGTAACCTGTGATTCTGTTATGACTATAGATCTCAACCAACTCAGCCTCGATATCAAACAATGGGGTAAAGAATTAGGATTCCAACAAGTCGGTATTTGCGATGTGGATCTATCTCAACATGAAGCACAATTACAGCGGTGGCTTGATGCGGGTTATCACGGCGATATGGACTGGATGGCACGACATGGCATGATGCGAGCAAGACCTGATGAACTCCATCCAGGAACAGTGCGAGTCATCAGTGTTCGCATGAATTATTTACCGCCAGAAGCAGGATTTGCTCAAACATTAAAAGCACCTGAAAAAGGTTATATTAGCCGTTATGCCCTTGGTCGTGATTACCATAAATTAGTCAGAAATCGATTAAAGCAACTCGGACAAAAAATTGAGGCTGTTGTCGGTCCATTTGGCTATCGTCCTTTTGTAGATTCAGCACCGATCTTGGAGCGCCCTCTCGCGCAAAAGGCTGGATTAGGCTGGACAGGAAAGCACTCACTAATCTTAAATCAAGATGCTGGCTCTTGGTTCTTCCTTGGAGAGCTTCTTATCGATTTACCACTACCTGTGGATGAGGCTATAGAAAATCAATGTGGTAAATGCGTAGCCTGCATAACCAGCTGCCCTACCGGAGCCATTGTTGACGAAGGGGTAATCGATGCCCGCCGCTGTATTTCGTACTTAACGATTGAATACAGTGGCGTGATCCCTGAAGAGTTTCGTCCTTTAATAGGTAATCGCATATACGGCTGTGATGATTGTCAACTGGTTTGCCCTCACAGTCGTCATGGTGAAATCACAGAAGAAACTGACTATCACTGTCGACCAACTTTAGCTCAGCAAGATTTACTCACCTTATTTAGCTGGGATGAAAAAACCTTCCTAAAAAACACAGAAGGTTCAGCAATTCGTCGTATTGGTCATATCCAATGGCTACGTAATATTAGTATTGCAATGGGTAATGCCCCTTATCAAGAAGCCATATTAATTGCCTTAGAAGAATGCCTTGGCCTTGATGAGAGCTTGGACATTCATCTTAATTGGGCCATTGAGCAACAAAAAAAGAGAAGGGATGAAAACTCAATAACGGTGATTTCCAATAAAGCGCAGCGTTTAGTTCGGATTATAGAAAAAGGCTTACCACGGGATGCGTAAGCCTTTAGAAGTAGAATATATATTTATTTGTGGTTAGCTAACTCAACCAAAGTTATCTTTTCTGCTAATTGCTCTGGTGTCAGCGTATTAAGTAAGTGGGCATTTTCTGCATTAATCTGATTGGCCTCTTCAGTTCGTTGACGAGCGGTAAGACGAGTTAATTGAGCCACTAACTCATTGGTTAACTCAATATCACGTTTTACCTTAAGCTCCTTAGTGCGAGTATCAAGAGCCAACAAGGTTACTTGTGAGTTGATCTCTGCTTGATAGTGCTCATCAGGAATAGCAGCAGCATTAAACTGAACATCTAATGCAATATCACCAATTTTAACCACAATAAGGCATCCGCCAGCTTCTGTTGCCAATAAGCCTAGTTCAACCGGTGCGGTAGTTAGAGTTTCAATCTCAGCACGGGTTAATCCCCCAAGGCCAATAAAAATCTCATTACCTAAATCACGACGACATAGTTCTATCATAGCACCATCACCAAACTGGAATGGATGTTGCTCCACAACTTGCCCTAACTGCAAGGACACTGAGCAGTTATGGTCGTGGTTATCGTGGCCATGGTGACCGCAGCAATGATTGTGGTGATGATTTGTCATCATGATCTCCTAGTAAACGCATTTCGACTTTACCGATAAGTTTAACCACTTCTTTCTAATAAACAATCTAGCCAAGTTTTAAAACACTATTACTCAACAGTAATGATCACATCAAGAAAGGAGGGGAAGAGAGACTAATCCACTTTGCCAAGATTAATTAAGCCTCTATTGCTCTATATAGCATTGAGGGGTTAAACCAAAATCAGAGAACAGCCGCCACAGAGACTAAGCACCAGTAGAAGAATGCTGTTGATGACTTGATATGTGGATAAGTAAATGGGGACAAATAATGCAGTTAATAGTGTGGAAAAAGTTCTTATAGCAGGAATTTTGAGGGAAGGATCAAAACTTTAAACACAGGGTGTGAATAAAAAGATACAGAGGGTTATCCCAAAGCAAAATATATTGATCAAGCTGTATATAACTTATAGCAAACTACAATATTTACCATATTTTACATACACTTATCCTGTGAATAATTCTTTGGATAAAATAAGGAAAAACATTCAGACTTCGGACTAAAAAAATTTATGCACACCTAGGCGCCACATCTAATCAACTGAGTTACCCACAATATTACTAATGTGGATAAAGCTGTTAAACCATCTATGATTTTTTTTATCTTCTGCTAATAAGGCAATGTTATACCTAACTTATTAACAGGTTTTCCTGGTCTAAAATAAAGAAATAGTTAAATCCATTTAGCAACCTTTATTAAGGGCTAAATAACTATGACTACATTGGGAAAAGAGCGTATGGATAGCCAATCCACTCAATACTTAACAGCCTGTCCTAGTATCAATACCTAAAAAACAAGACGCAAAAAACAACCGATAAAGGCTGCTTGATCAAGTTATTAAGGATAGCTGAAGCGATTGGCTTCTAATATGGGCCTTGCTTATTGCAAGCGCACTTGAGGTAATACACTAAGCGAACCGGTCATACGAGAACCTTAGGAATACTACATGAGACGAATACTTCACAGTATACGTTCACCGATAAGTTCGATGATAACTTAAATTTGGAGCGACACACGAGGTTCGAACTCGTGACCTCAACCTTGGCAAGGTTGCGCTCTACCAACTGAGCTAGTGTCGCAATTTCACTGTTAGGTACAATGAGAACCTTTAATTTGGAGCGACACACGAGGTTCGAACTCGTGACCTCAACCTTGGCAAGGTTGCGCTCTACCAACTGAGCTAGTGTCGCAATTTCACTGTTAGGTACAATGAGAACCTTTTAATTTGGAGCGACACACGAGGTTCGAACTCGTGACCTCAACCTTGGCAAGGTTGCGCTCTACCAACTGAGCTAGTGTCGCAATTTCACTGTTAGGTACAATGAGAACCTTTTAATTTGGAGCGACACACGAGGTTCGAACTCGTGACCTCAACCTTGGCAAGGTTGCGCTCTACCAACTGAGCTAGTGTCGCAATTTCACTGTTAGGTACAATGAGAACCTTTTAATTTGGAGCGACACACGAGGTTCGAACTCGTGACCTCAACCTTGGCAAGGTTGCGCTCTACCAACTGAGCTAGTGTCGCAATTTCACTGTTAGGTACAATGAGAACCTTTAATTTGGAGCGACACACGAGGTTCGAACTCGTGACCTCAACCTTGGCAAGGTTGCGCTCTACCAACTGAGCTAGTGTCGCAATTTCACTGTTAGGTACAATGAGAACCTTTAATTTGGAGCGACACACGAGGTTCGAACTCGTGACCTCAACCTTGGCAAGGTTGCGCTCTACCAACTGAGCTAGTGTCGCAAGTGGTTGCGGGGGCCGGATTTGAACCAACGACCTTCGGGTTATGAGCCCGACGAGCTACCAAGCTGCTCCACCCCGCGTCCGATTTTTTCACCGATAAAGTTCGATGACAACTTAAATTGGAGCGACACACGAGGTTCGAACTCGTGACCTCAACCTTGGCAAGGTTGCGCTCTACCAACTGAGCTAGTGTCGCAAGTGGTTGCGGGGGCCGGATTTGAACCAACGACCTTCGGGTTATGAGCCCGACGAGCTACCAAGCTGCTCCACCCCGCGTCCGATTTTTTCACCGATAAAGTTCGATGACAACTTAAATTTGGAGCGACACACGAGGTTCGAACTCGTGACCTCAACCTTGGCAAGGTTGCGCTCTACCAACTGAGCTAGTGTCGCAAGTGGTTGCGGGGGCCGGATTTGAACCAACGACCTTCGGGTTATGAGCCCGACGAGCTACCAAGCTGCTCCACCCCGCGTCCGATTTTTTCACCGATAAAGTTCGATGACAACTTAAATTGGAGCGACACACGAGGTTCGAACTCGTGACCTCAACCTTGGCAAGGTTGCGCTCTACCAACTGAGCTAGTGTCGCAAGTGGTTGCGGGGGCCGGATTTGAACCAACGACCTTCGGGTTATGAGCCCGACGAGCTACCAAGCTGCTCCACCCCGCGTCCGATTTTTTCACCGATAAAGTTCGATGACAACTTAAATTTGGAGCGACACACGAGGTTCGAACTCGTGACCTCAACCTTGGCAAGGTTGCGCTCTACCAACTGAGCTAGTGTCGCATTGGTTGCGGGAGCCGGATTTGAACCAACGACCTTCGGGTTATGAGCCCGACGAGCTACCAAGCTGCTCCATCCCGCGTCCATACTAAGTCACCGTTAAGTACCGTGAGAACTTTATCGCACTTCAAAAGAGAAGTGGAGCGACACACGAGGTTCGAACTCGTGACCTCAACCTTGGCAAGGTTGCGCTCTACCAACTGAGCTAGTGTCGCATTGGTTGCGGGGGCCGGATTTGAACCAACGACCTTCGGGTTATGAGCCCGACGAGCTACCAAGCTGCTCCACCCCGCGTCCGATTTTCACCGAAAGGAAATAAACTCGTTATCCCCTTTCGAGGCTGCGCATTATACGACTAAATTTTCAGGATGCAATATACTTTCAAGAAAAAAATATGACAAATACAAACAAACGCCCATTAAATCATCATATTGTAAAAATATTCTCTCGATAGTACTTTAATTCAGCAATAGAATCGCGAATATCATCTAATGCTAAATGGCTACCTTTCTTACTAAAGCCATTTAATACTTCAGGCTGCCAACGTCGAGCCAATTCTTTAATTGTGCTCACATCCAAATAGCGATAATGGAAGTAGGCTTCAAGCTCTGGCATATGCTTATACAGAAAACGACGATCTTGTCCTATGCTATTTCCGCAAATTGGCGATGCGCCTTTAGGTACCCACTTTTCCAGAAATTCGATCGTTTGTCGAACAGCTTCTTGCTCTGTAATCTTACTTTGACGAATTCGCTCAACTAAACCACTATTAGTGTGTGTTGTTGTGCACCAGTCATCCATCTTCGCCAATTCTTCTTCTGGCTGATGGATTGCTAGCACAGGACCTTCAGCTAAAATATTTAATTGTGCATCTGTCACAATGGTCGCTATTTCTATGATTTTATGGGTTTCTGGATCCAATCCAGTCATTTCTAAATCGATCCAAATTAGATTCTGCTCATTGATTGTCATGAGATATTGCCTATTTTGTGACTAAACCATGTATGATAATACCGAAAGCCAACCCAAACTGAACGATATTCTTGTGGCAAAAAAGAAAAAATTAACCCAAAGTCAGAGCCGTCGTGTACGCTCGAACCAAAATAAGCGCTTGAACAAAGAGCGTGATACCGTCCAATGGGATGAAGCCTTACTCGAAAGTCCTCGTGAAGGTCTGGTGATCACTCGTTTCGGCCAACATGCTGATATCGAAGATCTAGAGACCCACAAAGTGCACCGTTGTAACCTTCGTCGTAGCATTCGCAGCCTCGTCTCTGGAGATCGCGTAGTCTGGCGTCCAGGCGTTGAAGCATTACAGGGTATCGCAGGTGTTGTTGAAGCGGTGCATGAGCGTCAATCCGTATTAACCCGTCCTGATTACTATGATGGCGTAAAAGCGGTTGCCGCAAATGTGGATCTTATCGTAATTGTCTCGGCTATCTTGCCAGAGCTCTCTCTAAATATTATCGACCGTTACCTAATTGCAGCAGAAACCGTTGAAATTGAACCACTCATTGTGCTCAACAAAATCGACCTGCTCGATAAAGAACAGCGTCAACAGGTCGAAGAGACTCTGTCGTTATACCAAGATATTGGCTATAACATTCGTTATGTCAGCACCGAAACAGGTGAAGGCATGGATGAATTAAAGCAAGATTTAAAAAATCATACGACCATTTTTGCAGGCCAATCAGGTGTAGGTAAATCCAGCATGGTTAATACCTTAATGCCAGAAGTTGATGCGGAAGTGGGCGATGTTTCTGAAAACTCAGGATTAGGCCAACATACCACCACAGCAGCTCGCCTTTACCACTTTGAAGATGGCGGTGATCTGATCGACTCACCAGGGGTACGTGAATTTGGTTTGTGGCATCTTGAGCCAGAACAAGTAACCAAAGCCTTTGTGGAATTTCGTAACTACCTAGGCGGCTGTAAGTTCCGAGATTGTAAGCACAAAGATGATCCAGGCTGCATTCTTCGAGAAGCAGTAGAAGATGGTCATATTAACCAAGAACGTTTTGATAGCTACCATCGTATTATCGAGAGCATGTCTGAAAACGTGGCTAATCGTCAGTTCTCTCGTAATAAGAGTGCTGAGTAAGTCAAATATTACCTGTAAACTCTGAGTATAGTCACTCAGAGTTTACCTAATTCCCTCACACTCCACCTACCCCGCTGTATGATTGATTGGTATTAATGCCATATTTAGGTATCATAAACGGTTATAGTTATTCACAAATGTAACGAAAGAATAACTATCACATTGATATATTAAGAATTTCTGGAATTCATACCGTGCTTGATAACATTAAAATTGGCCTACAATACTGTGCGCCGAAACATGCTTTAACTCGCCTTGCTGGCAAATTAGCAAGCTGGAAAGGTGGCAAACTAACAACCGCTGTAATCCGTTGGTTTATTAAGCAATACAAAATTGAGATGGCTGAAGCGCGTAACCCTGATCCAGCGGCTTATGCTACATTCAATGATTTCTTTGTGCGTGAACTTAAAGACGGTGTTCGTCCAATAAATGATGATGCCAACATTATCTGTTTCCCTGCCGATGCATGTGTCAGCCAACTAGGTCCAATCAAAGAAGGTCGTCTATTTCAGGCGAAAGGTCACTACTTTGATACTCGTGAACTGGTTGGTGGTGATAACGAATTAGCAGAACGCTTTACCGATGGCAGTTTCGCAACACTCTATTTATCACCAAGTGATTATCACCGAGTACACATGCCATGTGACGGTACTTTACGCCAAATGATCTATATTCCAGGTGATTTGTTTTCGGTTAATCCACTAACAGCTGAAAATGTCCCGAACTTATTTGCTCGCAACGAGCGCGTAGTTTGTGTTTTTGATACCGACTTTGGTCCTATGGTACAAATTCTTGTTGGTGCAACTATCGTAGGCAGTATCGAAACAGTATGGGCTGGAACGGTAACCCCACCAACAGGACCAAGTATTCGACGTTGGGATTATGCGCCAACAGGTGAAACTTCTGTTGTTTTGAAAAAAGGCCAAGAAATGGGTCGATTCAAATTAGGTTCAACGGTTATCAATTTATTCAGTAAGGATGCCGTGCATTTTGTTGAAAGCCTTCAATCAGGCACTGTAACTCGTATGGGTCAACCTTATGCAGAAATCAACCAACAATCTGAGTCAGAGCAATAAGCCGCGACAGAGATAACATTTTCTAACAAAAGGAGCCATTTGAGCTCCTTTTTTATTTAGAAAAATTGATATAACTCGGCGAAAAAACAATCAAAAAATGAGTATTCTGGTCATAGTTATTCTATTAATCAGGCCAGTTCTATGAAAAGATTCCCCGTTGCACGACTGATCAAATTACTGATCGCTTTTGGTATCCCATTGCTGGTACTTATGATGCCGATCGATAACATTCCACTTGAAAACCTTACCTTAATTCAGCACCGTCTTCTTGCTATATTTCTATTAGCAGCATTACTTTGGGTATTAGAACCCGTTCCTGTATTCGCGACATCCATTTTGATCATTGCTCTGGAACTTATCATGATTTCAGATAAAGGGTTACATTGGTTTCGCCAACCTCCAACAGGGCATGAGATGGGGGATATGCTTGCTTACACCGATATTTTCGGCGCTTTCTCTTCACCCATTATTATTCTTTTTATGGGGGGATTTGCGCTAGCGATTGCTGCTTCAAAATATGAACTCGATAATAATCTGGCTCGTGTTTTACTCAAACCGTTTGGCCAGCAACCTCGTTTTATTATGTTAGGCCTGATGCTAATCACAGCTGTTTTTTCTATGTTTATGTCTAACACAGCGACAACCGTGATGATGCTTGCTCTACTTGCCCCTATTATTGCATCTGTCCCTAAAGGCGATATTGGTATCAAAGCATTAGTTTTGTGTATCCCAATTGCAGCCAATACAGGGGGTATTGCAACACCAATAGGTACACCACCTAATGCCATCGCTTTGCAGTACTTAACCGGAGAAAATACTATAAGCTTCCTTGATTGGATGATGATGGGCCTGCCTTTTGTCATAGTCCAACTTGCTTTTGCTTGGTGGTTACTGCAAAAGCTGTTTCCATCATCCCAACCAACCATGACATTGCAACTTAATGGCCAATTTCAAACTAGCTGGCAAGCAATTGTTGTTTATGCCACTTTTGCCTTAACCATACTACTTTGGATGACCACCGCTCTACACGGCATGAATTCGTATGTTGTGGCAATTATTCCTTTAGCTATTTTTACCTTAACAGGCATCATGGGCAAAGAAGAGCTCAAACTGATTAACTGGGATGTGTTGTGGTTGGTTGCCGGAGGTATTGCTATCGGTTTAGGCCTTGATAAAACAGGGCTCGCTAAAGAACTTGCCCATGCCATTGATTACAACACCCTAACTCCATTTGCGGTGGTCTTAAGCTTATCGCTGATCTGCTGGCTGATGGCAAACTTTATGTCGAATACCGCAACAGCCAACTTATTAATGCCTATTGCCGCAGCGGTGACAACCTCGATGGAAAGCCTATCTAGCATGGGGGGATTACAAGGTGTCTTGATTGTTGTTGCTTTCTCAGCTTCACTTGGCATGATTCTTCCTGTTTCAACGCCTCCTAACTCTTTAGCTTATTCGACTGGATTAATTGAAACTAAGGATATGGCAAAAGCAGGCATTATTGTCGGACTTGTAGGTTTAACCATTGTCTATCTCGCCCTTCTTATTTTGAATTGATAATATTCGGCTTAGGTCTAACCATCCCCAATATGCCTAAGCCGATTTAGATCACACTTCATCAAATGAATAAACTCGTTCAGTCATTATTTCCTTAGGTATTTTCCATTTAAGCCGAAAACATCAACAGATTGTTTATTCCTTATAAGATTTATTTTTATAAAAGAATTCCACTTGGCTTAATATCGAGAAACCTATGAGATACACCATAAAACTAAAAATCCAGATTGCGATTGGTGTCATCATCGCAACTGTAAGTGCAGTGCAAGCCACGCTTTCCATCACTCAGCTTCGCAATGAAACCACGCAAGAAGTCACGAACCAAATGACGGCAATTGGCCATGCGACCAGTAACTATATCGGCGATTGGTTAAAAACTCGCAGTGATATGATGCTAGCGAATGAGCCTCTGATTGCAAATCAAGATAATGTTGATAGAGAGTTACTCCTCACCAAACATGCGGGACATTTTTTATCGGTTTATGGTGGATTTAGTGACGGCACCATAGCCTATGGTGACAAAACCGAAGATTGGCCAGCTGGATATGACCCAAGAACCCGCCCATGGTATCAAAACGCAATGAAGACCAATCAGCTTACGATCACTGAACCCTATCAAGACTTTGATGGCAGCCTAGTGGTGAGCTTAGCTAAGTCGTTTAAGGGGAAAAAACAAGGGGTCTTAGCCGCCGATCTTACCGTCACACATATTATTCAGCAGGTTCTTAACCTCAAGCTCGATAATGATGGCTATGCTTTATTACTTGATGGTAATAACAAAATTGTCGCCTACAAAGATGAAGCACTAAGCCAGAAACCAGCGACTCAGTTAGATGACGAGTTAACACCTCAACTGCTTAATAGTCTCGAACAACAGCAAAGCATCGGTACGATTACCTTAACTAACGGTCAAGAAAAACTGATCGCTGTTAGCCCGATTGCTGGAACCGATTGGAAACTGGTCGTCGTCGAAGATAAAACATTAGCGTACGCATCCATTGGTGAACAAGCGACCTTTGTGATTATCGCCTCGATTATCCTCTACATTATCATTGCAGTTATTGCGACCTTAGTGATTAATAACCTACTGCGTCCTCTAAAAGATTTATCCGTTTCGGTACAACAACTGTCACAAGGTAATGGCGATCTTACCCAACGTATTGATGTTCAGCGTATGGATGAAATTGGTGAACTGGCAACCTACATGAATCAGTTTCTTGCCCAGCTTCAAGATATGATCCAAGGCATCGCCAAGCATTCTTTAAGCTTGAAAGAAAATGCCGATCTTTCAGCTCAACAAACGCAACAAGCCAACCAAAAAGTAGCTAGCCAGCAAAATGATGTAAACCAGATAGCAACAGCGATCCATGAGATGTCAGCAACCTCAGCGGAAGTTGCAAGTCATGCCGAGATGACCGCATCAGCAGCTCAAGCATCAACCACCGCCTGTGAAGAAGGTCAGCAAGTTATTGGTGAAAACCGTCAAGCCATTACCTCTTTAGCCAATCAAGTGCAAGATGCAGCGGCAGTGATTCATGAGCTGGAAAGTAACGCCCAAAATATCAATCAGATCCTATCAACGATTCAAGGCATTGCTGAACAAACCAATCTACTGGCTTTAAATGCGGCAATTGAAGCAGCACGAGCAGGAGAACAAGGTCGCGGCTTTGCTGTTGTGGCCGATGAGGTGCGAGTTCTAAGTCAACGTACTCACGATTCCACTGAAGAGATCCGTACGATGATCGATACCTTGCAACAAAACACACGCCAAGCTGTTGAGACCATGGAAGCAAGTACAGGTCTTGCCGATCAAAGTGTTGGATTTGCAGAAGCGGCCAGTGAAAGTCTTAATCAAATTACCATTGCTATTACTGAAATTTCGGATATGGCGACCCATATTGCCAGCGCTGCGGAAGAACAACGAGCGGTCAGTGAAGATATTAGCCGTAATACACAGGCAATTCGTGACGTTGCAGAGCATTTAGCAGTGCAGACAGAGGAAGCAACAGAAAGCGCCAACAATATGAGTGAAGCGGCGGCAGCAATGCGCACTGACGTCTCTCGTTTTAAAGTCTAATACTGTTATTAGTACTCTTAATCCAAAAGCCAGACTATTGAGTCTGGCTTTTTGTTTCAAGATAGAAGCAATATCACTAGAGTTAATTAAAAACACTCAAGATTCACTGGTCTCATCTGTTTGATTTTCAGTTATGCGCTACACTAGATACGCTAGGTATATTAAGGAAAAAACATGAAAAAAATAACAGCATCCGCAACTTGTTTATCTTTAGCTCTTTTATTTGCAGGCCAAGTACAAGCCGAAGGTTGGGGTTATGGTGAAGCTAACGGTCCAGAACATTGGGGAGAGGTTGCGCCACTATGTGCAACTGGGGTAAACCAGTCGCCAATCAATATCACCAAGGCAACTCAAGCTAACTTGCTGCCATTGCGTATAGACTACCAAGGAAAAGTGACTCAATTAGTGAACAATGGCCACACTATCGAAGCCTTGGTTAGCGGTAAAAATGATGTGATCATCAATGGTGATACTTACCACTTAAAGCAGTTTCACTTTCATACCCCATCTGAAAACCTCATTGATGGAAAACAGTACCCACTCGAAGCGCATTTTGTAAATGCTGATGATAAAGGAAAGCTTGCTGTTATCTCTGTGATGTTTGAAATTGGTCCTCGAGCCAATAGCGATCTGGACGCACTGCTCAATGAGATTCCAGAAAAGGGGCAAACCATAGAGATCAAACAAGACCTAACACCAGGAGCATTACTACCACGCGATCGAGAGTATTATCAATTTAATGGTTCACTAACGACACCACCATGTACTGAAGGCGTCCGTTGGTATGTTATGCAAGAACATCAAACCAGTTCGAAAGAACAAACAGAGATGCTGCATGCCGTTATGGGTAATAACAACCGCCCAACCCAACCACTCAATGCCCGTGTAATATTAGATGAGTAAAAATCTAAAGCGTGACAAAATTCTCACCATTTTATTTTATTAATTGAGAATCGTTTGCATTTAACTCGTAAGCATCGTATTCTCATCAGACAGCAAGAAACTGTCAGCAATAACTCTGATGGTGGTAAAAATAGTCAATCTTGGAATCCTAACTAAAGCTTACTATTTGCTCTCTGATTACAGCACCTTCCCCCTAAATTGGGTGCATTCTTCAAATAGAAGAGACTAAAAAAGCGCAGTAGACCTCTGTTTACTGCGCCTTTTCTTGCTCATTATAAAAAATTAAGCAATATCAACGGGAAATGCTGTTACTTGATCAATATGTTTAAGGCCAAGAGCAAGCATGATCAAGCGGTCGATACCCAACGCGACACCAGCACAATCAGGGAAGCCTGCACGAAGCGCATTGACCAAATTCATATCGATAGGTTGCGGCTCAAGTCCCATCTCGATACGTTTGTGATTATCAGCTTCAAAACGAATCAACTGCTCATCACCATTAGCCAGTTCATGGAAACCATTCGCAAGTTCGATGCCTTTAAAATAGACCTCAAATCGCTCTGCAACACGATTATCGGTTGGATTGATCTGAGCTAAAGCTGCTTGTGATGCCGGAAAATCATAGACAAATGCAGGAACCTCCTGACCAATTTTTCCCTCAATCCCAATACTAAATAACAGTTGTAATAAAGTATCACGATCCTCTTCAGGCTCTGCGATATCAGACAAACCTAATTTCGCAGCAGCTTGTTTTAACTCAAGCATAGAACCTTCTAATGGGCAGACACCAAGCACATTAAGAAATGCTTGCTGATAACTCATCCGTTCAGCTTGCTGACACCCTAGAATTAATTGCAGCAACTCATCCATTTCATCCATCAACTGATGATGATCAAAACCAGGGCGATACCACTCTAGCATGGTAAATTCAGGGTTATGATAGCGACCCGATTCTTCATTTCGAAATGACTTACAGATCTGGTAAATCGCCCCACTTCCCGCCGAGAGCAATCGCTTCATATGAAATTCTGGGCTTGTCATTAAATACAGAATTTGTCCATCCGCAAATCCTGGCCCAACAAATTCCGTTTTAAAGGTATGAAGATGAATATCTGTCACGGTAGCCTGACTCATCGCAGGCGTATCCACTTCGAGCACATCTCGTTGGTAGAAAAACTGGCGAATTGCTGCAATTAATTTCGCTCGTTGTTTTAGCATCGCAACATCAGCGGTCGGTTGCCAAGTCATCTGCATAGTCAAATACTCACATTCATATCAATTAAGGGCGAAATTTTAGCAAACCCACAGTAAAAACTCAGTTAAAAGCCGGGTAATTTTCCAATTACAGCCATAACTCATCATAAATGTGAATGGTTATTAAAATAAAAGAATAGATTGCCGAGGTCAGACCATACAACTAAAAAACCTTTAAAAAACGAACAGACAAACAAAAAAGATCATTAATTTTACATTTTTAACTTTTAACTTGACTGTTCTCGGCAAACGCTTTCATAAATATTGAAAATAAATAAAAAAAATAAATCAAAACAAAACACACAAAAAACGTATTACATACAAAAATCACACTTTTAAAACATTACCCAACATTAATAAAACATTACAAGTTGTGACTATAATCACATTTTTTGTAATCAACTTACACTTTTGGATTATTTAAGTTAGAAAGCTGCGTCTAAATCAAATTTTCTTGCTCGTTTGTTTCATAAAATATCGTCAGGATTTCAAGGAAAGTGCTCTTGATGCACTTTTGTTAACAATTTTTATCGTCTTACCTTCGGAGGATAGCTGTGAAGACTATTACCACAGATATCGCTGTAATCGGCGCAGGTGGTGCAGGCCTACGTGCTGCGATCGCTGCTGCAGAAGCAAACCCAGATCTAGAAATCGCACTGATCTCAAAAGTGTATCCAATGCGTTCTCACACTGTAGCGGCAGAAGGTGGTTCAGCTGCAGTAATTAAAGATGAAGACAGCTTAGACAACCACTTCAACGATACCGTTGGCGGTGGTGACTGGCTATGTGAGCAAGACGTTGTTGAATACTTCGTTGAAAATGCCACTCGCGAAATGACCCAGCTAGAGCAATGGGGTTGTCCATGGAGCCGTAAAGAAAACGGTGAAGTGAACGTTCGTCGTTTCGGTGGTATGAAAGTAGAGCGTACTTGGTTTGCAGCCGATAAGACTGGCTTCCACATGCTTCACACTCTATTCCAAACTTCAATCAAGTACACTCAAATCAATCGTTTTGATGAGTACTTTGTTGTTGATCTACTTGTAGATGAAGGTCAAGTTCAAGGTCTTGTGGCAATCCACATGTCTGAAGGCGAACTGATCTGTATTAAAGCTAAATCCGTTATTCTTGCAACGGGTGGCGCTGGCCGAGTGTACAACTGTAACACTAACGGCGGTATCGTTACTGGCGATGGTATGGCTATGGCTTACCGTCACGGTGTACCACTACGTGATATGGAATTCGTTCAATACCACCCAACAGGTCTTCCAGGTACAGGTATCCTGATGACTGAAGGTTGTCGTGGTGAAGGCGGTATCATCGTAAACAAAAATGGTTACCGTTACCTACAAGATTACGGCATGGGTCCTGAAACACCAGTTGGCGAGCCAAAGAACAAGTACATGGAACTAGGTCCTCGTGACAAAGTTTCACAAGCATTCTGGCATGAGCAGCAAAAAGGTAACACTATCAAGCACCCTCTTGGTGATGTAGTACACCTAGATCTTCGTCACCTAGGTGAAGAGTACTTGCACGAGCGTCTACCATTTATCTGTGAGCTAGCAAAAGCATACGTAAACGTAGATCCAGCAAAAGAGCCAATTCCAATTCGTCCAACCGTGCACTACACCATGGGTGGTATCGAAACAAACAACCATAACGAAACTCGTATTAAGGGTCTGTTCGCTGTTGGTGAATGTTCATCTGTTGGTCTTCACGGTGCTAACCGTCTAGGTTCAAACTCACTAGCAGAGCTTGTAGTATTCGGTCGCCTAGCTGGTGAAGGTGCTGCAGAGCGTGCTTCTGAGTTCAAAGGCTGGAACGACGCGGCAATCGCAGAACAAATTCAAGCAGTTCAAGACCGTATTGATGTTCTAATGAACCAAGAAGGTAACGAGAACTGGGCAGATATCCGTACTGAAATGGGTCACACCATGGAAGCTGGTTGTGGTATCTACCGTCAAGAAGATCTAATGCAAGCGACTATCGATAAGCTAGCTGAGCTACGTGAGCGTTATAAGCACATTAGCATCAAAGACAAAGGTAAAGTATTTAACACTGACCTACTTTACGCAATCGAGGTTGGTTACGGTCTAGAAGTAGCACAAGCTATGGTTCACTCAGCGATTCTACGTCGTGAGTCTCGTGGTGCGCACCAACGTCTAGACGAAGGTTGTACTGAGCGTGATGATCAGAACTTCTTAAAGCATACTCTAGCTTATTACAATGGTGATGAAGCACCTCGCATTGAATACAGCGATGTGACAATCACTAAATCTCAGCCAAAAGCACGTCTATACGGTGCAGCAGCTGAAGAAGCAGCAGCCAAAGAAGCAGCAGAGCAGCAAGAGAAGGAGCAGGCATAATGGCAGACAATCGCATTCAAAAAGTAGACATTCTGCGTTATGACCCAGAGCACGATGCAGAACCGTATTTAGAAACATTCGAAGTACCGTTTAACGAAACTATGTCTGTGCTAGATGCACTAGGTTACATCAAAGATAACCTAGACAAAGATCTAGCTTACCGCTGGTCTTGCCGTATGGCGATCTGTGGTTCTTGCG
Source organism: Photobacterium damselae subsp. damselae (assembly GCF_038086725.1). Lineage (NCBI taxonomy): Bacteria > Pseudomonadati > Pseudomonadota > Gammaproteobacteria > Vibrionales > Vibrionaceae > Photobacterium > Photobacterium damselae. The sequence goes on along the minus strand of NZ_CP146970.1, from coordinate 307,312 downwards.
GCATGATGGTAAACAATGTACCTAAGCTTGCATGTAAGACATTCTTACGTGAATACCCTGAAGGTCTTAAGATTGAACCATTAGCGAACTTTGCTATTGAGAAAGACTTAATCGTTGATATGACTCCATTTATTGAGCGTCTAGAAGCAATTAAGCCATACATCATTGGTAACGGTCGTACTCCTGAAGATGGTCCAAACCTACAGACTCCTGAGCAAATGGCAAAATATAAGCAATTTGCAGGTTGTATCAACTGTGGTCTTTGCTACGCGGCATGTCCTCAGTTTGGTTTAAACCCTGAGTTTATTGGTCCAGCTGCGCTAACTCTTGCTCACCGCTACAACCTAGATAGCCGTGACAATGGTTCACAAGAGCGTATGGAACTGATTAATGGTGAAAACGGCGCTTGGGGCTGTACTTTTGTTGGTTACTGTTCAGAAGTATGTCCAAAACACGTAGATCCAGCAGCAGCGGTAAACCAAGGCAAAGTTGAATCTTCTAAAGATTTCGTTATTGCCATGCTAAAACCTCAGGAGGCATAAGGATGAGCAATCGTAAACCTTACGTTCGCGAAATGAAGCGCACTTGGTGGAAAGACAGTTCTTTTTACCGCTTCTACATGATTCGTGAAGCAACAATACTACCCCTAATTTTCTTCACTATCTGTCTAACTTTTGGTTTAGGTAGCTTAGTGAAAGGTCCGGAAGCATGGCAGAGCTGGCTAGACTTCATGGCAAACCCAATTGTGATCCTTTTGAACATCCTAGCGCTTGCTGGTAGCTTGTTCCATGCGTTCACTTACTTCAACATGATGCCACAAGTAATGCCTATCCAAATTAAGGGCAAGAAAGTGGATAAGAAAATCATCATCTTGGCTCAATGGGCTGTAGTTGCAGTGATTTCAGTCGTTGTTCTAGCGCTAGTTTAAGGAGAGTATCGTGGTAAATCTACATCCAAAACGTTCTGATGAGCCAGTATGGTGGAGTCTGTTTGGTGCTGGCGGTACTTGGTTTGCAATGATTACTCCAGTCACAGTTCTTGTTCTTGGTATCATGGTTCCACTAGGCATGATTGACCCAGAAGCAATGAGCTACGAGCGAGTAAGCAGCTTTGCAACAAGCTTTATCGGTGCACTATTTGTTATTGCTACCCTATCACTACCAATGTGGCATGCAATGCACCGTCTACACCACGGTATGCACGACCTTAAGTTCCATACAGGTACGGTAGGTAAAGTTGCTTGTTATGCGACAGCATTCTTGGTAACTGCACTGTCTATCATCTTTGTCTTTATGATCTAATCATCCAAGATGAAGATAAGAAAAAGCACCCAATTGGGTGCTTTTTTTATGTCTTTTCTTTGCTTCAACCCCAAATAACAGACATAAAAAAAGGCCGCTAAGCGACCTTTTTTATGCGATACGGTAAATTACTTCACACGGCTCACGTATTCAGCGCTACGAGTATCAACTTTGATTACTTCGCCAATCTGAATAAATAGTGGTACACGAACCACAGCGCCAGTGCTTAGAGTAGCAGGCTTACCACCAGTACCCTGAGTATCACCCTTCAGACCTGGATCTGTTTCAGTTACTTCTAGCTCAACAAAGTTCTGAGGAGTCACTGCAATTGGGTTACCGTTCCAAAGAGTTAGAGTACAAGTGTTGTTCTCTACCAACCATTTAGCGTTATCACCAACAGCTTTAACGTCTGCTGCAATTTGCTCAAATGTTTCATTGTTCATGAAGTGGTAGAATTCACCATCTGTGTATAGGTAATCTAGCTCTACGTCTACTACGTCCGCAGCTTCAACTGACTCACCAGATTTGAAAGTCTTCTCTAAAACTTTACCAGAAAGTAGTTTACGGATTTTCACACGGTTGAATGCTTGACCTTTACCAGGTTTAACAAATTCGTTTTCGATAATGACACATGGTTCATTATCAAGCATAATTTTCATTCCGCCGCGGAATTCATTGGTGCTGAAAGACGCCATTTTAGTCCTCTTAACATCTTCGAGTTGTAGTAAATGTCACATATAATAACCCGAAACGCGCCATCTGTTGAGCAAAACTGGCTTAATGATTTAGGTAATGCGATATCGGATCCGCTAAAACTGCTTAATTTGCTTAAAATAGACCCAACTCCATGGGAAAAAGGATTGGCTGCGCGTAAGCTTTTCGCCCTTCGTGTTCCTATGAGTTTTGTCGAAAGAATGGAAGTTGGCAACCCATACGATCCATTGTTGCGCCAAGTACTCCCTCTAGAGCAAGAGTTTGAAGTCCATGCGGGTTATTCTACCGATCCTTTAGAAGAACAAGATAACGATATTCCCGGCCTACTGCATAAGTATAAAAACCGAGTATTAATGATAGTCAAAGGTGGTTGTGCCATAAACTGTCGTTACTGCTTCCGACGCCACTTCCCCTATCAAGATAACAAAGGCAGTAAAAGTGTTTGGCAACAAAGCCTCGATTATATTGCTAACCACCCTGAACTGGATGAGGTGATTTTGTCAGGCGGAGATCCTCTGATGGCGAAAGATCATGAGTTAGCTTGGCTTATGGACGGTATTGAACAGATTCCCCATATAAAGCGCCTTAGAATCCACTCTAGACTGCCTGTTGTGCTGCCTAGTCGTGTAACCCCCGATTTGTGCCAGCGTTTTGCCAGTAGCCGCTTACAAGTGATTTTAGTTACTCATATCAACCACAGTAACGAAATCAATGCTGAATTAACTCTAGCAATGCAGGACCTAAAACATGCGAATGTTACCCTGCTAAACCAAGGTGTATTACTAAAAGGGGTTAATGATTCCGTTCAAGCGCTTATCAACTTAAGTAACCGCCTGTTTGATGCTGGAATCTTACCTTACTACCTTCATGTGTTGGATAAAGTGCAAGGCGCGGCACATTTCTTTGTCGATGATATTCAAGCCAAAACTTTGATGGCTGGACTGATGGAAAATGTCTCAGGATATCTGGTTCCTCAATTAACCCGAGAAATCGGTGGACGCAGTAGCAAAACGCCCCTAGATCTGCATTTAGAGTAAGACACACCAAAGCATTAATTAACTAAGGCCATGTAATTTATAGGATTACATGGCTTTTTTATATCAACCGCACACCAAAATAGACAAATCACACCTTTTTACTGCACACAAACCAATTGTGACATGACAACCCATTTAAAATAAAACCTAACACATTGAATTAAAATGAAAAAATTAAAGCGTACAGCTTATTAAGCTTTTTTACTGTTAAACTACAATTAAAAGTAACACAGCAAACCCTACGCAAAAGTAACACTATAGGAATTATAATAAAATTTACTGGTTACGATAAAAAAAGATCATGGCTTAAGCTCTCGATTTTTTGCTCATTAAAGCGCATAGTCGCCATCCATTTAGTCGTATCTAATTCGCGATGAAAGAAGTACGCCAAACTTCTTTATCACTACTTTTATTCCACTACTTACTGCGAGTAACGTAATGAAAATTGGCATTTTGTCCCAAAACCAAGACCTATATTCAACTCGCCGTTTACGTGAAGCTTGTGAACAACGAGGCCACGAAGCGGTGATCATTAACGCGCTACGTTGTTATATGAATATCAACTCTGTTAAACCATCGATTCATTTTGAAGGTAATGATTTAACAGGTTTTGATGCTGTGATCCCACGCATTGGTGCCGATATCACCTTCTATGGTTGCTCGGTATTACGACAATTTGAAATGATGGATGTATTTTCGGTAAACCAATCCATCGCCATTACCCGATCTCGCGATAAGTTACGTTCTTTACAACTACTAAGTCGTAAAGGCGTCGGTATGCCAGTAACAGGCTTTGCGAGTAAACCAAGTGATGTACCAGACCTCATCAAAATGGTGGGTGGCGCACCTCTAGTTATTAAGTTGCTAGAAGGTACTCAAGGCATTGGTGTGGTATTAGCTGAAACACAAAAAGCGGCAGAAAGCGTAATTGAAGCTTTTATGGGTTTAAAAGCCAATATCATGGTGCAAGAGTATATTGAAGAAGCAGGCGGTGCAGATATCCGTTGCTTTGTTATTGGTGATAAAGTCATTGCCTCAATGAAACGTCAAGGTGCCGAAGGTGAATTCCGTTCAAACCTGCACCGTGGTGGTAGCGCCTCTTTAATTCGCATTACCCCAGAAGAGCGTAAAACTGCTGTAGCAGCAGCTAAAGCAATGGGATTAAGCGTTGCAGGTGTCGACTTACTACGCTCAAACCGAGGCCCATTGGTTATGGAAGTTAACTCATCACCAGGCCTTGAAGGCATCGAAGGTGCGACAGGTAAAGATATTGCTGGAATGATCATTGAATACATTGAGAAAAATGTAGGCAAGAGCCGTCGCCATCTTCAGCATCAATAAAAGTTTCTCTTAACAAAGGCAATCATTGTCTTTAGCCAAATCAAAGCAGCTAGTAATAGCTGCTTTTTTTATCCCTATCAAAAACGAACACCACTTAAACAGAAAAACACCAAAAAGGTGTACAAAATAAAGATTATAATCAAAACAGAAAACAATGGAGCTAACCAATTGATTTTAAACAATTAATTTATGTTCAGCTTTTTAGGCTATTTACCAGATAAACTAATCACTTACATGTTCAGCTAATGAAAAGAAAAACAGCTGTTAGCTGTACATAATTTAAGGTTAATACAAAACAAAAAAACAACAATATAAGTTATTGATATTTAAAAGATATAATTCGTACAGCTTATCAAGGTTTTTATCAACCAAGCTTAATGCTACTAATACACATAAACAGCATTTGTACACCAATAAGCTGTACAGAATCAATTGGATAACTCCACCTACTTGTATCTAATCATAAGTAATTGAAAAATATATAATTTTATCGATGTGCAGCTTTTCGAGCTTTTTCCTCAGCCAGCTTCTATATAATGGATTGGATTTCCCCTCAATTGCGATCTCTCACCCACCTCAACCCCATCTAAATAGTCTGGTATCGATGACAAACACTTGTTCAGGCACGTGTCACAAATCTTCCTAGCCCAGAGAATCAATTACAGCGATACGATTCAATTGCAATTGGAATAATCTCAGCAATCATCGACAATCATCACGTACAGCTAAAATTGATATTTAAACAAAAAACCAGAACAGTAATATAAAAGAATAAATTTAAGCAATCACACTAAATATAAGTATTTATAATTAATGACATATATTAGCTATTATTTTAAATTTACATGAACTTTTATTTATTATATTGAAAGACACCATTTTTATGATTTCATTATAATTTGGTGATCATTCGAATTAATTAAATAAGTTAGCTTTAACTCAGATCCGATTTAATAAAGAGATAAAACCATAGAATTAACCCACCCCCTCGTGCGATCAGCACATCTTCAAAAATACAGCTTATTGGTGTACATATCCGAGGTTTTTAATAAGTAGAACAAACAGTAGCTTAAGTCATTGATATATAATAACTTTATTATGTACAGCTTTTCTAGCCTTTCTCATGACAAGCTTTAACACAACAATGTACAGATAGATAAGAAAAACACACCTTTAAGCTGTACAAAACCAAGCTTCACATCACACACCCATCACGACAATATAAGTCATTGTTTTATTTACACTTATTTATGTACAGCTTTTTGAGCTTTTATCCAAGTAAACTACATCTCAATATGTGCAGCTTTTACACAAAAGATCACAATTAAGCTGAACATAATTTCGAATAAGCCATTCATATGAAAATCTCAAAATAAATCATTTATAAACAACGACTTAAATGTGTGCAGCTTTTTGAGGTTTTATCCGAGTGAGCCTTACATACCAATAATTAAGGATTTAGGATTGCGAGCAAAAGAAAATGAGGGGAAAAAACGATAAGAAGAGGAAACAAAAAAATCAGTACACAAAAAAGCCGAAGCAGGTTGCCCCACTTCGGCTTAGAGAATAGGTTAAGGAGGAATGATTACATCATGCCGCCCATACCACCCATTCCGCCCATGCCACCCATATCAGGTACACCAGCATCTTTCTGTGGTAGGTCTGTAACCATAGCTTCTGTTGTGATCATAAGACCTGCTACAGAAGCTGCGAACTGAAGTGCGCTACGCGTTACTTTTGTTGGGTCTAGGATACCCATGTCAATCATATCGCCGTATTCACCCGTTGCCGCGTTGTAACCGTAGTTACCTTCGCCGCCTTTCACATTGTTAGCAACAACAGATTCTTCGTCGCCCGCATTCTTAGTGATTTGACGGATTGGAGCTTCCATTGCGCGAAGAGCAACACGAATACCTACGTTTTGTTCTTCGTTATCACCAGTAAGCTCAGTTAGTTTAGATGCAGCACGGATAAGAGCAACACCACCACCGGCAACAACACCTTCTTCAACTGCAGCACGAGTTGCATGAAGAGCATCTTCAACGCGGTCTTTCTTCTCTTTCATTTCAACTTCAGTTGCGGCACCAACTTTAATCACGGCAACACCGCCCGCAAGTTTAGCAACACGCTCTTGAAGTTTTTCTTTGTCGTAGTCTGATGTTGCATCTTCGATTTGTTGACGAATTTGAGCAACACGACCTGCAATCATCTCTTCTTCGCCGAAGCCGTCGATGATTGTAGTGTTTTCTTTAGTAATAGTTACACGCTTAGCTTGACCAAGATCTTCTAGTTGAACCTTCTCAAGCTCTAGGCCTACTTCTTCAGAAATCACAGTACCTGCAGTTAGAACCGCGATATCTTGTAGCATTGCTTTACGACGATCACCAAAACCAGGTGCTTTAACAGCAGCAACTTTAACAATGCCGCGCATGTTGTTCACAACAAGTGTCGCTAGCGCTTCACCTTCAACATCTTCAGCGATGATCAGTAGAGGACGAGATGCTTTTGCAACGCCTTCTAGTGCTGGTAATAGTTCACGGATGTTAGAGATTTTCTTATCAACAAGAAGGATAAATGGGCTTTCTAGCTCCACCGCACCTGCTTCTTGGTTGTTGATGAAGTATGGAGATAGGTAACCGCGATCGAACTGCATACCTTCAACTACATCTAACTCATCCTGTAGCGCTTGGCCTTCTTCAACCGTGATAACACCATCACGACCAACTTTATCCATAGCTTCTGCAATTAGGTTACCCACAGTTGCATCAGAGTTTGCAGAGATAGTACCTACCTGAGCAATCGCTTTAGTGTCAGCACAAGGAACAGATAGTGCTTTTAGCTCTTCAACAGCAGCAACTACTGCTTTGTCGATACCACGCTTAAGATCCATTGGGTTCATACCCGCAGCAACCGCTTTTAGACCTTCAGTGATAATTGCTTGAGCAAGTACTGTAGCCGTTGTAGTACCGTCACCTGCAGCATCGTTTGCTTGAGATGCGACTTCTTTAACCATTTGTGCGCCCATGTTTTGGAATTTGTCTTCCAATTCAATTTCACGCGCAACAGATACACCATCTTTAGTGATAGTTGGTGCACCAAATGATTTATCCAATACAACGTTACGACCTTTAGGGCCTAATGTTACTTTTACAGCGTCTGCTAGAACGTTTACACCTTCTAGCATTTTGATACGTGCATCGTTACCAAATTTTACGTCTTTAGCTGCCATGTTCGTCTTCCTTTCTTAATTATTAATTTGAAGTGATCGGATTATTCAACAATTGCCATAATGTCGTTTTCAGACATGATGAGAACTTCTTTACCGTCAATCTTTTCAGTCTTAGTGTTGTAACCTTCTGCAAAGATAACAGTATCGCCAACTTTAACGTCCAGTGGTTGAACTGAGCCATTTTCTAAAATACGGCCATTACCTACCGCAAGCACAGTGCCTCGGGTAGATTTTTCTGCAGCCGAACCAGTTAAAACGATGCCACCAGCTGACTTCGATTCAACTTCTTTGCGTTCAACGATAACTCGGTCATGTAAAGGACGAATATTCATCGGTCGTCTCTCCTGATTTTGGTAATATCCATAAAAATGAAAGTATCAGTCCCAATAACGTATTACTGGTGCTGATTTTTCTGTTATTTAGACATGTTGGGTCGTTTTTTTAGATCCCAAGTCCTAGCCCAAGATTTTTTTCGCTATTTGTGCCAGAACTTTTGCTCGATCACACTCTTTGCTTTAGGGTGGACAGGCATTTCATACATGAGACGACTATGGCAACAGAACCCCGCTTAGATAAACACGGTTTATTATCTGAGCCTATTCCCGATGTTTTACGACGACTAACTATTCCAATGATCTTTGGAATGGTCGCAATTTTACTATTTAATCTCGTCGATACTTTCTTTGTTTCACTGCTAGGCACTCAAGCTTTGGCCGCAGTGAGCTTTACCTTTCCTATCACTTTTGCGCTTAATAGCATCACGATGGGTGTTAGCGTTGGTATCTCTACCAGCTTAGGGCGATTATTAGGCCGAGGTGACAGTCAAAGTGCAGCCCGTTTTACCACTCACGGTTTACTGCTTGCTTTGGTATTAATGAGTATTGCCGCCATGATCGGTTTCTTTACGATCGATCCGCTCTTTACTTTGCTTGGTGCAGAACCTTCTTTATTACCCATTATTCATCAATATATGAGTGTGTGGTATCTGGCTATTCCCCTACTTGTCATTCCTATGGCAGGAAACAGTGCGATACGCGCAACAGGAGATGCAAAAAGTCCAGCTAAGATCATGATGCTCGCTGGCTTGATCAACGGGATCTTAGATCCTTTGTTAATTTTTGGTTACGGCCCATTTCCTGAGCTAGGTGTAAAAGGTGCGGCAATCTCTAGCGGGATCAGTTGGGCTGTGGCTTTAGCTCTTTCACTGTATCTGCTAAATAAGAGAGAAAAACTGCTCACGCGCCCAGATCGCAAATGGCTTAGTGCCGATTGGAAACAAATTTTGCATGTCGGGACCCCCGCAGCCCTATCAAATGCGTTAAATCCAATCTCTGGTGCACTATTGATGGCTCTTCTTGCAACACAAGGTACTATTTCTGTCGCAGCTTATGGTGCAGCAATGCGTATTGAATCCTTACTGGTTATTGTCATGATGTCCCTAGGTTCTGTGCTAATGCCATTTATGGCGCAAAACTTAGGAGCAGATAACCCCAAACGAGCCTTTGCAGCCCTATTTACAGCGATGAAGTTTGCCATCGTATTTCAAATGCTTGTCTTTATTGCCATGGTGCCTTTAAGTTGGCCACTGTCATCGCTGTTTAGCCAAGACAACGCCGTACGCGATCAGCTGTGGCATTATCTGTTGGTTGTGCCGGTGAGCTATGGATTACAAGCAGTATGTATGCTTTTGATCAGTGCGCTAAATGCCTTACATAAAACCACTCATGCTCTTATCTGGAATCTACTGCGCTTGTTTGGCTTTTTATTGCCTTTAGCTTGGTTAGGTTGTTACTTTGATGGGACTGAAGGCCTGTTTATTGGTATCACAATCGCCAATATTATTTGCGGTATTTTGGCTTTTGTTTATGCTCAGCGATTACGACAAACCACCTTAGTAAATGATGCATAGAATTCACTAAAACAGTCAATTTATAAGCATTTTTAGACCAAATAAAATATTAACAGCATTAACAAAAAAGGCAGCCTAAGCTGCCTTTTTTATATTCATCGATTTGCATTTTTACTATGCGGATTCAGTCATCGTAATCTGTGATTATTGTCTGATGACTTATTATCATCTTTACGTTCATATTCGCCATCGAAGGTATCACCTTGATCAGCGTGCGAACCAAAATCTGAATCAAAAGGTCCTTGCTGAAAACCACTACCAAAGCTCCCGCTAAACCCTGACGACTGGCCCATACCTTGTACTTTGACTCGTTGCATTAACTGCTTTGCTAACCATGCCCGAGGTGCTGGTAACAAAATGGTCATTCCCATGCAATCTGTCATAAAACCAGGGGTTAACAGCAATACCCCAGCAACAGCTAGCATGACTCCTTCCACTATCTGTTGTGCTGGTAACTCCCCTTGCTGTAAGCGATTTTGTACCGATGTTAATGTTGCTAGTCCTTGGCTTCTCACTAACGATGCACCAACAATAGCGGTGATTAATACTAAAGCAATGGTTGGCCATAACCCAAGAAATCCCCCTACTTGAATAAAGAGGGCAATTTCAATAATGGGCACAAAAATAAACAGTAACAATAGAATTGGAAACACAAATAACCTCAATCATTTACTGGCAGCCACACGTCTACACTACCAATAACAGTAAGTAATCCACACTCTCTATTATGGCATTACTCCTAGCCGGTGTCTGTGTGACAACTCGATTTATTGGTTAGCAAATACTTCAAGCCTCACCCATTCTTTCGCATTTTGATTTGTCAAAAGAGGACGAAAACAACTTTTTCACATTTTGTCACTTCTTGTCATTTTTCAACCCAAATACATATTCGATGTTAACAGGATTTGTGAGCATGATCTCATTTTAATGCAAAGATTTTCATGTCGGTCAAAAAAGTGATCTGGGTTATGTTTTTACCACTAAAGGAGAGTATTATCAGGGCCAAGTAAAGATGTCAGGTACGATCATCTAGCCAATTTTGCGGAATGGATTCGCGCTCTAAAAGTGGCTCTTAATTGAATTTTATTTATTAGCAGATTCCCAAAAGGCTAAACATATGTCTCAGATGATTGATCTTGAAAAAAATGAAGCAACAATGAACGTTGCAACTCGTATCGAAGAAGATCTACTTGGCGAACGTCACGTTCCTGCCGACGCATACTGGGGTATCCACACCCTTCGTGCTGTTGAAAACTTCAACATTTCTAGCACCACTATCTCAGATGTTCCTGAATTTGTTCGTGGTATGGTTTTCACTAAGAAAGCTGCTGCAATGGCAAACAAAGAACTAGGCGCTATCCCTTCAGAAGTTGGTGATTACATCATCAAAGCATGTGACCTAATCCTAGAAACTGGTAAGTGCATGGATCAGTTCCCATCTGACGTATTCCAAGGTGGTGCTGGTACATCTGTAAACATGAACACTAACGAAGTTGTTGCTAACCTTGCTCTAGAATTAATGGGCAAAGAAAAAGGCGAATACAGCATCGTTAACCCTAACGATCACGTAAACAAGTCTCAGTCTACTAACTGTGCATACCCAACTGGTTTCCGTGTTGCTGTATACAACAGCATCATCGACATGGTTGAAGCAATCAGCTACCTAAAAGATGCATTTGATGCAAAAGGTGTTGAGTTTGCTAACGTTCTTAAGATGGGTCGTACTCAGCTTCAAGACGCAGTACCTATGACTGTAGGTCAAGAATTCCACGCATTTGGTGTTCTACTAAAAGAAGAGATCAAAAACCTTAAGCACACTGCAGAGCTTCTTCTTGAAGTTAACCTAGGTGCAACAGCTATCGGTACTGGTCTAAACGCAGCAACAGGTTACCAAGAGCTTGCAGTTAAGCGTCTTGCTGAAATCACAGGTCTACCATGTACTCCTGCAGAAGACCTAATCGAAGCAACTTCTGACTGTGGTGCTTACGTAATGGTTCACGGTGCACTTAAGCGTACTGCTGTGAAACTATCTAAGATCTGTAACGACCTTCGTCTACTATCTTCAGGTCCTCGTGCTGGTCTTAACGAAATCAACCTACCTGAAATGCAAGCTGGTTCATCTATCATGCCAGCAAAAGTTAACCCAGTAATCCCAGAAGTGGTTAACCAAGTTTGCTTTAAGGTTATCGGTAACGACACTACAGTAACATTTGCAGCAGAAGCAGGTCAGCTTCAGCTAAACGTAATGGAACCTGTTATCGGTCAAGCTGTATTTGAATCTATCAGCCTATTGAAGAACGCTTGTATCAACCTACGTGACAAGTGTATCGACGGCATCACAGTGAACAAAGAAACTTGTGAAGCATTCGTATTCAACTCAATCGGTATCGTAACTTACCTAAACCCATTCATTGGTCACCATGAAGGCGATATCGTTGGTAAGATCTGTGCAGAAACAGGTAAGAGCGTACGTGAAGTAGTTCTAGAGCGTGGTCTTCTAACTGAAGAACAACTAGACGATATCTTCTCTGTGCAAAACCTAATGCACCCAGAGTACAAAGCTAAACGTTACAACTAATTGAGTTTAAAGATATAATAAGGCGGATTTTCAGGATGAGAATCCGCTTTTTTTAGCTACAAATTCCCATAAAACTCGTTTTTTTACTTTTAAGACAGGACCATTTAATTATGATCGGTGTAGAACTGTTTGTCGTTCTCGCGTTTATCTTCTTAGGCGCTCGAATCGGCGGTATTGGTATCGGCTTTGCCGGTGGTGCAGGTGTAATCGTACTTTCCCTTATCCTCGGTGTTCCAACCAGCCAATCTTTCATTCCAGTAGACGTTATCCTTATTATCATGTCAGTAATTACCGCGATTGCCGCAATGCAAGTTGCCGGTGGTATGGACTGGCTAGTTCAACTTGCAGAAGATTTTCTGCGTAAGAATCCAAAGCGTATTACTTTCTACGCACCGATCGTAACTTACCTAATGACACTAATGGCTGGTACTGGCCACACTGCATTCTCTACTCTTCCAGTAATTGCAGAAGTTGCTAAAGGTCAAGGTATCCGTCCTTCTCGCCCACTATCTATCGCCGTTGTTGCTTCTCAAATCGCAATCACAGCATCTCCAATTTCAGCGGCAGTTGTGTTCTTCTCTGGTATCCTTGAGCCACTAGGTGTTAGTTACATCACGCTACTTGCTATCTGTATTCCAACAACTTTTGTTGCATGTATGGTTGGTGCATTTGTAGCAAACTTCATGGGTTGTGACCTAAAAGACGATCCTGTTTATCAAGAGCGTCTAGCAAAAGGCCTAATTAGCCTAGAGAACAAGACTCGTCGTGAAATCAAACCAGAAGCAAAACGCGCAACTTACATCTTTATTGCCGCGATTGTTTTTGTTGTTTGTTATGCAGCGGCAATCTCTCACTCTGTAGGTCTAATTGAAAACCCAACTCTAGGTCGTAACGAAGCAATCATGACAGTAATGCTAACCGCTGCTGCTGCGATTGTTCTTACAACTAAGATTGACGCATCTCTTATCGCTCAAGCACCAACGTTCCGTTCTGGTATGACAGCATGTATCTGTGTACTTGGTGTGGCATGGTTAGGTTCTACTTTCGTTAACGCACACGTTGATGGCATCAAAGAAGTAGCAGGCGCACTACTAAGCGACTACCCATGGATGCTAGCTCTTGTACTGTTCTTTGCATCTATGCTGCTTTACTCTCAAGGTGCAACAACAACGGCTCTTATGCCTGCGGCGCTAGCGATTGGCGTATCTCCAGTAACTGCAATTGCATCATTTGCAGCAGTAAGTGCGCTATTCGTTCTTCCTACTTACCCAACGCTACTAGCTGCGGTTGAAATGGATGACACTGGCTCAACTCGTATCGGTAACCTAGTATTTAACCACCCATTCTTTGTTCCTGGTGTGGTAACAATTACAACGTCTGTTGCACTAGGCTTTGTTGTTGGCGGTATGCTACTGTAATCATTCAGTTGATTGGAAAAGGCTGCCTTCGGGTGGCCTTTTTTATATCTGAGGTTCGAGGTTCGAGGTTCGAGGTTCGAGGTTCGAGGTTCGAGGTTCGAGGTTCGAGGTTCGAGGTTCGAGGTTCGAGGTTCGAGGTTCGAGGTTCGAGGTTCGAGGTTCGAGGTTCGAGGTTCGAGCAGAATGCTTTAAAATGCGCTTAACACAAGAGATTAAAATGAATTTCTCACAGAAATGTGACAAGAAATGATATAAAAGAAAAGAATACATCTTTACCCATCCGTGGGCAAAGACATCGAACAATAACGGATTCCCATACGTTATTGTTCTTGGTTCGAATGGCGGTTATTCCCAAAACAACCATCCGAGTATGTCTCAGTTTTTGCTACAAATTAGGCTTAAGACAGGAAAGCCTGTAGCTCTATAGTAGTCCCATAACTACTTAGGTTATAGAGGTAAAATCGTTATGCAGCGATGCAAAAATGGGATGAAGCTTGATGATCTAAGAACCTTAATTGCCATTGCAAAACACGGTAGTTTTCGCAGTGCAGCTCAGGCGTTAGATATCCCACCAACAACCTTAAGCCGTCGTTTACAACGCTTAGAAGATACACTTGGCAGTCAATTAGTATTGCGAGATAGTCGTAATGTTGCCCTTACGCCTCTTGGTCAAAATTACGTTGAACGATGCGAGCCCTTAATTAAAGAACTCGAAATTGCTACCTTAGAGTTAGATGATATTTCACATTCAGAACCTCGTGGAGCACTACGAATTTCAGCACCTGTTGGTTTACTCACTTACAAACTGATGCCGCTATTTAATGAGTTTCTCAGTTTGTATCCTGAAGTCACACTCTCATTAAACCATCTCTCTAATCAACACCACGATTACAGCCCAGAACAATACGATGTGGTTTTTCGTGTTGGCCATCAACCCGATTCCAGTTTCGCTGCCGCAACAATTGGTCAGTCGCAACGAATTTTAGTGGCCTCACCCTGCTATTTAGCCAAACATGATACGCCACTGCACCCTAACGATCTTTATCAACATGAGCGTTTAGCAACTGTTCCTGAATTTGAGTGGGCCTTGCGTCATGATGATATTCAGCGACATCCTGACACATTGTGGGTGAACTCTCCTGTACGCTTAGCTATTGCCGATCTTAATAGCGTTAAACAAGCCGCGATTGCAGGATTGGGAATTGCATGTCTACCCAATTATGTCGTGGCAGATGCATTACAACGAGGAGCACTCAAGACGTTAATGACCGATTGGTACTCACCGTCTAGACCGATCTATATGTTGTATCAACGATTAGAATATACGCCAGCCCATGTCAGTTGTTTTATTGATTTCATGCGTAAAGGGCTAACGGAACAATGATCCAGCTCTTAGTTAGCGCAATAGAAATTGATTTGCAGTAAATGCCAATGCTAGCGTAGTACTCATATCGCCGACAGATACAAACTGGCGTGTAAAATCAAACTCATGGATGAAGGTGAACGAGTATGGATGCTCAATACACAATAATCATTGCCGATGATCACCCACTGTTTCGCAGCGCTCTGTTTCAATCGGTCCATCTTGCTATTGGCGGAGTCACTTTATTAGAAGCTGACTCTTTATCCTCACTGCAAAGCCTACTTGAAAAACACCATCTTGATGTCGATTTACTCTTACTTGATCTTAAAATGCCTGGCGCAAATGGGATGTCAGGACTGATAGAACTAAGACAGAGTTATCCAGATCTGCCTATCGTTGTGGTCTCAGCCAGTGAAGAGCCTGCAATCATAAAACAAGTCTATCGTCACGGCGCCTTTGGTTTTATTCCTAAATCCAGTGATATGAAAGCCTTACATGGAGCACTCAACCAAGTATTAGCAGGCGACAATTACTTCCCAACCGATGTAGATACTCTTGATGAAACCGATGAACTAGTAGAAAAAATAGCGACATTAACACCACAGCAGCTCAAGGTACTAAAAATGCTGGCAGATGGATTGCTCAATAAGCAAATTGCCTATGAGCTTGATGTCTCTGAAGCCACAATCAAGGCCCATATGACCGCCATATTTCGCAAATTAAGTGTCACTAACCGAACTCAAGCGGTTATCTTGCTTCAAAATATTGTTTTGTAAAAAAACCTTACAGAAACATTAAAATTTAGGATAATAATTAAGCAGTTATTCGCTACAATGATATCTGGCCTAAACAATATAGGGGATATACTATGCTCAGCGTTTTGCTTACTCAGTTTGTTTTAATATGGGCTGTGATTGATCCTATTGGTTCGATCCCAGTTTATCTATCCCAAACCCACCACCTATCCCCACATCAACGTCGTTTGGTCGCTATCAAAGCCATACTTATTGCTACCGGAATATTGCTCTTTTTTGTTATTGTTGGCCAAATATTATTAGAGGCTATGCAGATCCCACTTCCTGCTTTTCAAGCGGCTGGCGGATTAGTACTACTCTTATTTGCTCTAACAATGATCTTTGGTGAGAGCAAAGTTGAGCAAGAGTGCAAACTTAGCGAACAAGAATTACAACATTCAGAACTTGGTGCATTAGCGGTTTACCCACTTGCTGTACCTTCTATTGCATCCCCTGGGGCCATGATGGCAGTTGTGATGCTAACCGATAACAACCGCTATTCATTTATCGACCAAGTTATCACAACCTCCGTTATGTTAAGTGTGTTAGTCATCACTCTTATCCTGCTACTAGGAGCGAGTAAAATCCAACGCTATATCGGGGATGTGGGGGCTGCAATTATCAGCCGAGTGATGGGACTTATTTTGGCCGCTGTTGCCCTAAATAACTTATTAATCGGGATCCGAGACTTTTATCTAGCCGGTTAGACTTTTGGCTAATATTCCTCTTTTTTATGCCAGCGAATCACGGAGATCGCTGGCATTTTTATCGCTATTTTTTATCTTTTGCTCGACTAAAGTTGCACGGCGCATTGTTGATTCCACTGTTATGGTTTATTGAAACATTTCATTAACAAACCAATAAGAACAGACAAGGAGATAACCATGGCATTTGAATCTAAACATCATGCCGAGGCCTACTGGAAGGAAAACCTCACCACTATGTGCAGCTTACTCGCTATCTGGTTTTTAGTCTCTTATGGCGCCGGAATTTTATTTGTTGATGCACTAAATACCATTCAGATTGGCGGATTTAAACTGGGGTTTTGGTTTGCTCAACAAGGTGCTATCTATGCTTTTGTCATTTTAATTTTCGTCTACGTGCTTCGCATGAACGCCCTTGATCGTAAATACAAAGTACAAGAAGACTAAGGTGAGAACATGGATATTCAAACTTGGACATTTATCATTGTTGGAATTACATTTGCTGTCTATATCGGTATTGCGATTTGGTCACGAGCAGGATCTACCAGTGAATTTTACGTGGCAGGTGGTGGCGTTCACCCTGTAGCAAATGGGATGGCAACCGCTGCAGATTGGATGTCTGCCGCATCCTTTATCTCCATGGCCGGAATTATCTCTTTTGTTGGTTATGATGGCGGTGTGTATCTTATGGGGTGGACGGGAGGATATGTCTTATTAGCCCTGTGCCTTGCCCCCTATCTACGTAAATTTGGTAAGTTTACAGTCCCCGATTTTATCGGAGATCGTTATTACTCAAAAACAGCCCGTATGGTTGCTGTCTTTTGCGCTATCTTTGTCTCTTTTACTTATGTTGCAGGACAGATGCGAGGGGTTGGCGTCGTCTTTGCACGCTTCCTCGAAGTTGATATTAATATGGGCATCATGATCGGAATGGGGATCGTCTTTTTCTATGCCGTTATGGGGGGCATGAAAGGGATCACTTATACTCAGGTAGCTCAATATTGTGTTTTAATTTTTGCTTTTATGGTTCCTGCGATCTTTACCTCTTTGATGATCACAGGCTCTCCTATCCCACAGATTGGTTTTGGTTCAACGATTAATGGCAGTGAAACTTATCTCTTAGAAAAACTCGATGGCATCACTCAAGAGCTTGGGTTTACCGCCTATACCGATGGCTCCAAAAGTATGGTTGATGTCTTCTTTATTTGTGCCGCCTTAATGGTGGGAACAGCGGGACTACCTCACGTTATTATTCGCTTTTTTACCGTCCCTAAAGTTAAAGATGCTCGAATATCTGCCGGATGGGCTCTAATTTTTATTGCTATTTTATACACCACAGCGCCTGCTGTTGCCGCTTTTGCCAGAATCAATTTGATCGACACCATTAACGGTCCAGAGATGAAAGGAATCAGTGCTGAACAAGCGCCAAGTTGGGTCACTAATTGGGAAAAGACAGGGCTGGTCTCATGGCAAGATAAAAACGGTGATGGCAAGATGTTCTACTCTGGCGATGATCGTAATGAGATGACCATCAACCGCGATATTATTGTGCTCGCAAGTCCAGAGCTGGCCAAATTACCCAATTGGGTCGTTGCACTGCTGGCAGCGGGCGGGTTAGCAGCCGCACTATCAACAGCAGCAGGACTTCTGTTAGTTATTTCAACCTCTATCTCCCACGACCTACTGAAAAAAGGCTTCAAGCCTAATATGACCGACAAACAAGAACTCCTAGCGGCTCGGCTTGGGGCCATTGTCGCAATAGTTGGTGCCGGTTATCTGGGTATTAACCCGCCAGGCTTTGTGGCGCAAGTTGTTGCCTTTTCATTTGGCTTAGCCGCCAGTTCGTTCTTCCCTGCCATTATCTTAGGGATCTTTTATAAGCGTATGAATAAAGAAGGAGCAATCTCAGGCATGATTGCTGGTATCGCCTTTACGACGGCTTACATCATCTATTTTAAATTCATCAATCCAGCAGCAAATACCCCTGAAAATTGGTGGTTTGGGATCAGCCCAGAAGGCATTGGTACCCTGGGTATGTGTTTAAACTTTGTAGTTGCAATTGTGGTCAATAAATTTACGGCAGAAGTACCTAATGATGTTCAAGAAATGGTGGAGTCTATTCGCTATCCTCAAGGGGCCGGAGAAGCCCACGATCATTAACGAGTAATGGGTTAAAATACCCATACCGCAATGTGGCGCTAAGGTAATTAGCTTAGCGCCATTAAATTAGACGGGCTCTGATAGCCTCGGTTTCTTTTGCTGCTGAGTAATTTGGTTCAATAATGCACGCAATTTTAATGGCTTAACTGGTTTGGATAAATAGGCAAACCCTTGGGTCTTAACCCGTTCTTGGATTGCCGTTGTCCGATCTGCGCTGATCACTACTCCAGCAAACTCTTGTCCCAGACGTAAACGACACTGCTGCAATACTTCCAGTCCCGTTTGCCCTCGATCTAAATGAAAGTCAGTCAGGATCACCTGAGGCTGCCACTGTGGCGTAATATGCTGCAGTGCCGAAAATAAATCGGGAGCTAATCGAACATCACACTGCCAACGACTCAACACGCCTTTCATCGCCTCTAAAATAGGGGCTTCATTATCAACACATAATACTCGCACCCCTTGTAAAGAGTGGCTCATTTCTTGAGAGATAGTGCAAGCGATAGGTTTAGCTTGCGCTACGGTAGCTCGCGATACCTGTAATGAGAAAACCGTTCCTTTGCCGGGCCAAGAACGCAGATCGAGTGGATGATTTAGCACCCGAGCAATACCTTTTGCTATTGCTAATCCTAGCCCCAGTCCTTGTCCCTTAATATCTTGATCAAAACGGGTAAACTCATCAAATATTTGTGCTTGTTTACTCGCTTCAATACCTGGCCCGTTATCCCAAACTTCAATCAATAAATCATCCATTTTACGGCGAACGCCAAGCAACACTTTTCCTCCTGGGTTATAACGCAATGCATTTGTTAAGAAATTCTGTAATGCACGACGTAATAACTTAGGATCGGAATAGATCACAGCTTGCGTATTGATCAATGAAAACTGAGTTCCTTGCTGCTGAGCTAAAGCGCTAAACTCGGCATTTAATGTATTTAACACATCACTTAATGCAAAAGCATGTACTTGAGTATTGAGCTTACCCGCTTCTAATCGTGAAATATCCAACAGATCTGAAATAAGATCCTCAGCCGCTTCTAATGAGCTTTCAATATGGCGCGCCAGTTGCTGACTTTCAGGCTCTTGAGCCACCTCAGCCAGAGAAGATGAAAATAATTTAGCTGCATTTAAGGGCTGCATAAGATCATGACTCACTGCGGCCAAAAAACGGCTTTTTGAATGTGCTTGTCGCTCTGCTTGCTGAGTCGCAACCACTAGGCGACGATTTAATTGTTCTAACTGCTGGGTCCGTTGTTGAACACGCGCTTCAAGATTTTCATTCGCTTCTTGTAATGCTGCTTCCGCTTGGCGAAAAGCCGTAATATCGGTAAAACTCATCACAAAGCCACCACCTGGCATCGGATTTCCTTGAACCTCGATTACTTGCCCATCAGGACGAATGCGAGATGAGGTATGGGCGGTACCTCGTTTTAAATGTTCCACTCGTTTTGCCACATGCCATTCAGGATCTCCCGGACCACACAAACCCATTTGCGCATTATGCCGAATAACATCTTCTATCGGTCGCCCAACTTGAATTAAACCTGCGGGGAAGTGAAACAACTCCAAATAACGCTGATTCCACGCAACCAAATACAGTTTTTTATCAACAACAGCAATGCCTTGGCTAATATGTTCAATCGCACCTTGTAATAAGCCACGACTAAAATCAAACAGTTCAGAAGCCTCATCAACAATGGTTGCCACCTCTTCTAACTGCATATTTCGCCCCTCTAGAGCCGAGCTTAATACTAAACGTGCCGTCGAGGTTCCAAACACTCCAGCTAGCATCCGTTCGGTATGACGAATTAAATTGGCTGAAGCCAGCTGGGAAGAGACTAAGGGCTGATGTTGTTGACTGTATTGCGCAAAAGCCTGGCGAGTCCGTTTTCGACCAACAAAACGGGCCACCAGCATTTCTAATTCAGCGACAGTAACGCGAGTTTGATATAAACGACCACTATCTTGCTCTGGTACTGGAACTCCAACAAAGGAGGCGGCCTGCAATCGTTCTGTTAAGCTGGCTCGCGATAGTAATGACACCACAACATAACACAGCAAATTGGCTAACAAACTGAGAAACATCCCCCAATCGGTTATCGACACCTCAGCCGCCAGTAGAGTTGGCGGAGGGGTTAAAAGCCATAACACCACATTTGTTTCACCACTGCCCGCCAGTAGATCAGCTTGCTGCATTAAGGTTAATAACCAGAGCGTAATCCCCACGGCTAAACCACAAAACACCCCGTTACGATTGCCTTTACGCCAATAAATACCGCCAATTAATGCAGGAGCAAATTGTGCCGTCGCCGCAAAAGCTAATAGACCAATGGTTGCCAACGAAGAGATAGATTCTAAAGCTAGAGCAACGCCCCATGCTGCCAATAGAACCAAGCCAATTAATAGCCGACGAATTTTTAACAGCACTTGAGAAAAGGCTTTAAAACTGCGTTGCGGGATCGGTAAACGACGCAGCAATAATGGCAAAACCAAGTCGTTCGATAACATAATGGCAAGGGCAATGGTTGAAACAATCACCATTCCAGCAGCGGCAGATGTCCCCCCTAAAAAAGTTAAAATAGCCAACCAGTTATGTTGCAAATAAAGCGGTAAATTAATGACTAAAGTATCGGCTGAAACCGTAGGTAAGAGTTGCTGACCTAAAATGGCTATAGGTAAAACACCCAATCCCATTAATAGTAGATAAAGAGGAAATACCTTACGTGCTAAATGCAGATCTTTAGGCTGCTGATTTTCCACCACTATGGTATGAAACTGACGCGGCAAACAGATAATTGCCGTCATCGCCAACAGAGTATGAATGGCGAAGGTTGGCCAATTAGGAGTCTGCCAACTAAATGATGATATTGAAAATATGGTTGAACTGACTGGCGGTTGAATCAGCCAGAACACAGCAAACCCAGCTAGCAACAAAAAGGCCACTAACTTTAATAGTGACTCAAAGGCTACCGCTAACATTAAACCACGGTGATGCTCTGTTGTATCGATATGTCGCGAGCCAAAAACAATCGTAAACAGAGCAAGCAGCAAGGTAAGCATGAACATAAAATCAACACGCCCCCACTCTTGAACTAACGTCTGAGATAACTGAGGAGCAATTTGTTCAACCCCAAGGGCTATACCTCGCAATTGCAGCGCGATATAAGGCAAAATGCCCAACAGTGCAATTAAGGTTACTGCGACCGCTAAGGCTTGAGATTTACCATAACGAGCGGCAATAAAGTCGGCAATGGAAGTAATATGCTCGCGCTTAGCAATTAAGATAATCCGCGCTAGTACTCGCCATGCAAAGACAAAAACCAGAATCGGTGCAAGATATATTGGAACAAAAGACCAGGTATCATCACTGGCTTGCCCAACCGTGCCGTAGAAAGTCCACGAGGTACAATAAACCGCAATAGAGAGGCTATAAATCCAAGGTCGCCAGCGTGCTAACCACAGCCGTTTTTTATCGCCATACCAAGCAATACCAAATAAGACGATCAAATAACCCAACGAAATTAAAGTGACGACCCATCCTTGGCTCATGCTTCCTTCCTTTAACAAACTAAGCGTGTTGCTTTTTTGTTAAAGCCTACGGAGAAACCAGTTAAGTCTCAATCGTACAGATGAAAAAATAGCGGCTTTCGTGAGCCGCTATTTATTTTTATTCGTTTGTTACATTCAATTAGGCAGAAGCTTTTGCTTGCTCGGCATAATTAGTGTGACGCTTAGGTTCCATTTTCATAAAGAAGACAGGCAGCGCCATTACCGCCATTACCCAGAAAACATCTGCGCTCCAAATACCATAAATCCATCCACTCAATGTGGTCAGAACTGCCATAACAGCCCCTAATGGAATTGCATTATACAACGCCTGTAATGCCACCATCTGATTGCTTGGTGCATGTTGAATATAGCGAATTGCAGCCAAATGCGCGGTAGCAAACGTAATGGCGTGTAACGACTGCACCGCAAACATTACCCAAAGGTCGGTACTCGATGCGGTTACCCCCCAGCGAATCAGTACACCAACAGCAGCGAGACGGAACATGTTGGTAATTGTCCAACCAGAAAATAAGTGCTTACTAACGGCAAAGATAGCGACTTCTGCGACCACACTGAAACTCCAAAGGTAACCAATGGTCGCTTCATTAAAGCCCGCCACTTCCTTCCAATAAATAGAGCTAAAGCCGTAATAAGCAGCATGGCTACCTTGAATTAGGGCATTGATCAGCAAAAAGCGCAGTACCGTTGGATCTTTTAATAAACTCAAAACAGCCGGGCGTACCTGATCTTGTTCTTGATCATCAACAGGGACAATGGCAGGTAGATGCATGGTACGAAGTAAAGCAAATGCCAAACCAGCGGCTGCGACCCAAGGAATTACATCAGCACCATAACGGTCAGCCATTAAACCCACGACAGTAGAGCCCGCAATAAAAGCAATCGAGCCCCATAAACGTGTACGTCCATAGTCAAGATGACCATCTTTAGCATAGTGATTGGCAAGAGCATCGGAGATAGGAACAACAGGGCCAGCGGCAAGGTTAAAGAAGGTAGTAACCAATGTAAGTGCCCACAAACTTCCACCGCAGTAAATATAAACAATGCAGGAGATAAGCCCCAATAAGCTAAAGCCGCGTAATGCTGGAATTAGGTGGCTCACTTTATGAATGCGAGGCGTCAAGACAAGGTTGGCAGCACAACGAACCGCAAAACCTAAACCTAATAAAACACCGATATCTGCGGCATCAACCCCAATGTGAGCAAACCATAATGCCCAAAAAGGTAAATAGACCCCGTAGGAGAAGAAAAAACCAACCAAATATTGAGAAGTCCAACTAAATGGGCTGCTACGAAACATGAATCATCCTGAAAATTAAAGAACGTGATAAAGAGCACATATTATGCCTAAATCACGCCCTCTCTTTTGTGCTATCAAACGCAAAAATAGCATTCCTATTCATACTAAATGCCACATCAAAATCACTTATCTAGAGCACAAAAGTTAATGTAATACCTCTGCAATGCGATTAGGTAGCACCCAATCTTACCCTATGCGCCTAAAGTCTAATTGTAAAACACCTTCTTCTATCACAAATTATTAACAAGTGAGATCTCTAATCGACTAATTCTGTAAATGGACATCGCGAGTCAACTCAAGGAGAACCGAATGAGTGAAGCACATATTTTCCCCGTTAATGCTCAACTAGCTAATCAAGCCCACATTAACGATGAGCAATACCGCGAGCTGTACCAACAATCGATCATCAACCCTGAAGGCTTTTGGCGCGAACAAGGCAAAATACTGGATTGGATAACCCCTTATAGCAAAGTGAAAAATACCTCTTACGATCCGGGCCATGTCAGCATTAAATGGTTTGAAGATGGAGAACTTAATGTCTCTGCAAACTGTATTGACCGCCACCTACCAACCAAAGGGGATCAGGTTGCAATCATTTGGGAAGGTGATGATCCCAACGATCACGCTCATATCACCTACAACGAACTCCACCAGCAAGTCTGTCAATTTGCCAATGCCCTAAAAAGCCAAGGCGTACGCAAAGGGGATGTTGTGTGCTTATACATGCCGATGGTCGCAGAAGCCGCAGTCGCGATGTTGGCCTGTACTCGCATAGGTGCTGTCCACACCATTGTATTTGGTGGCTTCTCTCCTGAAGCTCTTGCGGGACGAATAATCGACTCCAATGCAAAAGTTGTGATCACCGCAGATGAGGGCGTCCGAGGAGGGCGTGCTGTACCTCTTAAACAGAATGTCGATCAAGCTTTACTGCATCCTGAGGTCACTTCAGTGGAAAAAGTTGTGGTATTAAAACGCACCGGCAGCCCTGTTGAGTGGTTTAGTGAGCGTGATGTATGGTGGGATGACATCACTGCAGTTGCTTCAACCCACTGTGAACCAGAAGCGATGAATGCCGAAGACCCACTGTTTATTCTCTATACTTCAGGCTCAACCGGAAAACCGAAAGGAGTGCTTCATACTACGGGAGGTTATTTGGTTTATGCCGCACTTACCTTTAAGTATGTCTTTGACTATCAAGAAGGCGACATCTATTGGTGTACTGCTGATGTGGGTTGGATAACCGGGCACAGTTATCTAGTTTATGGCCCTCTTGCCAACGGAGCAACAACCTTATTATTTGAAGGTGTCCCTAATTATCCAGCCACAAATCGAATGAGCCAAGTCGTCGACAAACATCAAGTAAATATCCTCTATACCGCACCAACTGCAATTCGAGCCTTAATGGCAAAAGGGGATGAAGCCATCGTTGATACTTCACGCCACTCACTGCGTATTATGGGCTCAGTTGGTGAACCGATTAATCCAGAAGCATGGGAATGGTATCACCGCACAATCGGAGACAGCCGTTGCCCTATTGTTGATACTTGGTGGCAAACCGAAACGGGCGGCATCTTAATTACCCCACTACCGGGAGCAACCGATCTAAAACCGGGCTCGGCAACACGACCTTTCTTTGGCGTACAACCAGCCTTAGTCGATAATCTTGGTAATATTTTGCCAGGAGCAACCGAGGGTAACTTAGTTATGCTCGATTCATGGCCAGGGCAAATGCGGACTCTCTGGGGTGACCACGAGCGCTTTGAACAAACCTATTTCTCTACCTTTGCTGGCATGTATTTTACTGGCGACGGCGCTCGTCGTGATGAAGATGATTACTATTGGATAACAGGTCGAGTAGATGATGTATTGAATATTTCAGGTCATCGGATGGGAACCGCTGAAATTGAATCGGCTCTGGTTGCCTTTAATAAAATTGCAGAAGCTGCCGTTGTTGGGGTTCCACATGAAATAAAAGGCCAAGCTATTTATGCCTACATCACGCTAAATGACGGCGAAATACCTAGCGCTCAGCTGCATAAAGAAGTCAAAGATTGGGTACGAAAAGAGATTGGGCCTATCGCAACACCAGACTTTCTTCACTGGACAGATGCCTTACCCAAAACGCGCTCGGGCAAAATTATGCGTCGTATTCTTCGTAAAATTGCCACCGGAGATACCAGTAACTTAGGTGATACCTCAACCCTCGCCGACCCTAGTGTGGTTGAAAAACTGATCGCAGAAAAACAGCAGGTCTTATAGCCATTACCACCGCAATACTCTCCACCTATCCAGTTGAGCCCAACTTCTCTATTGGGCTCTTTTTTCATTCAATTCTAGGTCGGTATCACTGCGCTCAGGCAAGAAATTGCTTTCAGTTGGTGAATTTTTCACTGCTTTATTATGGATTCAGTACATTTTCTGCTGCTGATTTCTCATTTTTATTTCATGCTTTTTCAGTATTTTTGATCCTTGTATGACAAAGCATCACAAAAAATGAAAAACATTGGGATTTCCTAGGCTTATCGAAATGAACTTGTTATGTTAAACGGCGTCTAACTCAACACCTCCAAACTAATACAGCGTACACGTGTTAGCAGAAAAAAGTGGTGATTAGACCAGTATTTTGCTGCGATTTGCGGTGAAATCTCTATAATCGCTAAACAAACTTAATTTGGCAGCGTATAAAACGGACACAAGGAAGCCCAGTTGCAGAGATTTGCAACTTACTTAACTAAATCGCCTAAAAAGAGTGAAATTACGTCAAGATGTCGACCGTTAAACGAATTTTATTGATCAATGGCCCAAATCTAAATCTATTGGGTCTGCGAGAGCCAGGACACTATGGTAATGATAGCTTAGACAGTATCGTGTCCGCTCTAACTGCCAAATCAACCGAACTCGGTGTGACTTTAGAGCACATTCAATCCAATGCTGAGCACGAGATTATTGATGCCATCCATCAAGCCTACGGCAAGGTAGACTTTATCATCATCAATCCAGCCGCATTTACCCATACCAGCGTTGCTATTCGTGATGCCCTACTTGGTGTGGCGATTCCATTTATTGAAGTGCATCTGTCTAACGTTCACGCTCGGGAGCCATTTCGTCACCACTCTTACCTTTCCGATAAAGCGGTTGGAGTAATTTGTGGATTGGGGAAAGACGGTTATGAATTCGCCCTGACTGCTGCGGTTCGTCGCCTGCAATCAGACAGCTAACTGAACAAAATATTACAAAGAGAAAGATAATGGACATTCGTAAAATTAAGAAGCTAATTGAATTGGTTGAAGAATCAGGTATTGCAGAACTTGAAATTTCAGAAGGTGAAGAGTCAGTACGCATCAGCCGTAGCACAGCTCCTGTAGTTCCTGCACAGCAATACTACGCACCAGCACAACCTGCAGCTCCTGTTGCAGCTCCTGTTGCAGCGCCAGTACAAGCCGCTCCTGCTGAAGCTCCTGTTGCAGCAGCACCTGAAGTTACAGGCCACAAAGTTCTTTCTCCTATGGTAGGTACTTTCTACCGTTCACCTAGCCCAGAAGCTGCTCAGTTCGCTGAAATCGGCCAATCTGTAAACGTAGGTGACACTCTATGTATCGTTGAAGCAATGAAGATGATGAACCAGATCCAATCGGATAAAGCAGGTACTATCGTTGCAATTCTAGCGAAAGACGGCGATGCAGTTGAATTCGATCAGCCTCTATTTGTTATCGAGTAATAGAGGTCGATTATGTTAGATAAAGTAGTTATCGCAAACCGAGGAGAGATTGCTCTTCGTATTTTGCGAGCTTGTAAAGAGCTTGGTATCAAAACCGTAGCAGTTCACTCAACTGCTGACCGTGATCTTAAGCACGTATTGCTAGCTGATGAATCTGTTTGTATCGGCCCTGCTCGTGGTACAGAAAGTTACTTAAATATTCCTCGTATTATCAGTGCTGCTGAAATCACTGGTGCCGTTGCGATTCACCCTGGATATGGCTTCCTTTCTGAAAATGCCGATTTTGCCGAGCAAGTAGAGCGTTCAGGTTTCATTTTTGTTGGTCCTAAAGCAGAAACCATTCGTCTTATGGGCGACAAAGTTTCCGCAATCAACGCAATGAAAAAAGCCGGTGTTCCTTGTGTTCCAGGTTCTGATGGCCCACTGGGTAACGACGAAGACAAGAACAAAGCGATTGCAAAACGCATCGGTTATCCTGTGATCATCAAAGCCTCTGGTGGCGGCGGTGGTCGTGGTATGCGTGTGGTTCGCAACGAAAAAGAGATCGTTGAAGCAATTGCAATGACTCGTGCAGAAGCAAAAGCGTGTTTCAACAATGACATGGTTTATATGGAGAAATACCTAGAAAACCCTCGTCATATTGAAGTTCAAGTGCTTGCTGATGGTCAAGGTAATGCTATTCACCTAGGTGAGCGTGACTGTTCAATGCAGCGTCGCCACCAGAAAGTTGTTGAAGAAGCGCCAGCTCCAGGTATTACTGAAGAAATGCGTAAGTACATCGGTGAGCGTTGTACTCGTGCATGTATCGAAATTGGTTACCGTGGTGCGGGTACATTTGAGTTCCTATATGAAAATGGCGAGTTCTACTTTATTGAGATGAACACCCGTATTCAGGTGGAGCACACTATCACTGAAATGGTGACAGGTATCGACTTAGTAAAAGAGCAGCTTCGCATCGCCGCAGGCCAACCTCTGTCATACACTCAAGACGATATCAAACTGCGTGGCCATTCAATCGAATGTCGTATTAACGCCGAAGATCCTGTTCGTTTCCTACCATCACCAGGTAAGATCGAGCGTTTCCATTCACCAGGCGGTATGGGTGTTCGTTGGGAATCTCATATTTACACCGGCTACACTGTACCCCCTCACTACGATTCAATGATCGGTAAACTGATCACTTACGGAGAAAACCGCGATGTGGCTATCTCTCGTATGAAGAACGCACTAAGTGAGATGATCATTGAAGGTATTCACGTTAACGTACCGTTATTGCTTGATATCATGAATGATGAAAACTTCCAGCATGGTGGTGCAAACATCCACTATCTAGAGAAGAAGCTAGGCTTATCATAATTTAAGCTTGCGCTGATAAAAGGTCGCATTACGCGGCCTTTTTTGTTGCCTGTAAATCATAAGATTGCAGGATGCTTGATTTTCCTCAGTGGCACTCAAGAGTAAGTTTTGCCACAATAGCCCACCTTTTTCACCGAGGGGCTCTATAGCTCAGTTGCTATAGTCGCCGCTTAGTTCTTTGTAAATATACTGGAGACGCAGCATGAAGACGCTTTCAGCACGCTATCGTCAGGCTCATCGAGAAGCCAAATGGGCGATAGGTCTAGCGTTAGCTTATTTCATCTGGTGGTATGTCTCGGCCTATGCCTTTGCACCGACAGCGCTACCTAAAGCTATGCCTGAACTATACTGGGGCTTTCCGCTTTGGTTCCTATTGGCCTGTATTATCGGCCCAATTGTTTTTACCATCTTATGTGGCTTAATGGTGAAGTTCATTTATCAAGATATCAGTCTCGATATTGAACCTCTTGAGTCACAACCAAACGATCCTAATCAAACCAAGGGCCAAGAGCATGAATAGCCAAATTCTGATCCCACTTGTGCTGTATTTAGCGGCGGTTTTTGGCGTTGCCTTTATGACTCGTCGTCATCGCGGAAAAGGTGGCTTTCTTAATGAGTATCTCGTCGGTGGACGCAGCATGGGAGGTTTTGTCCTTGCCATGACGCTTGCGGCAACCTACGCCAGTGCCAGCTCGTTTATTGGTGGTCCTGGTGCGGCTTATAAAATGGGTCTAGGTTGGGTGTTACTTGCGATGATCCAGCTTCCTGCCGCTTGGTTAACTCTTGGGGTTTTAGGCAAAAAGTTCGCTATTGAAGCCCGTCTACACAACGCACTGACTCTTAACGATATTCTTTATGCCCGCTATAAAAATCGTGGTGTCGTTATTCTGGCCTCGATCGCTCTATTGCTCGCGTTCTTCGGTACTATGGTGGTGCAGTTTGTAGGGGGAGCGCGTCTACTACAAACGGTTACAGGCCTCTCTTACAATGAAGGCTTGATGATCTTTGCCGTTACCGTCGGACTTTACACCACCATTGGCGGATTTCGTGCGGTGGTCATGACCGATACCATTCAAGGGATCATGATGATCATCGGTACCATCGCCCTCTTGATCGGTATTGTTCATGCCGGTGGTAGCATGGGTGAGCTGATGACTAAACTGCATCATATCGATCCAGCACTCATTACCCCTTATGGTCCAAACCACTTCTTAACCGAACCTTTCATGTTAAGTTTTTGGGTCTTAGTCTGTTTTGGTGTAATAGGTTTACCCCATGCTGCTGTTCGTTGCATGTCATACAAAGACAGTAAATCGCTGCATAAAGGTATGGTGATCAGTACGGCCATGGTTGCGTTCTTAATGCTAGGTATGCACTTGGCGGGCGCATTGGGACGTGCCATTGTCCCTGATGTTGCTAGCCCAGATCAGATCATGCCAACCTTGATGATCTCAGTTCTTCCACCGCTAGTTGCTGGTATTTTCTTAGCGGGTCCAATGGCGGCCATTATGTCGACCATCGACTCTCAGTTGATCCAAGCTTCAGCAACCTTACTAAAAGATCTGTACATCAACTACATCAACCCAAGTATTGCTGAAGGGGAAGAAGCACAAACCAAACTGCCGAAACTGTCATTATGGGTTACTGGCATTTTCTCTGGCTTAGTCTTTGTGGCAGCAATGAATCCACCTGATATGATCATCTGGCTAAACTTGTTAGCTTTTGGCTGTTTACAAGCGGTTTTCTTATGGCCTCTAGTCTTAGGTCTCTATTGGAAGAAAGCCTCAGCAACCGGTGCTTACGCCTCAATGATTGTTGGTTTAACGACCTATATCAGTCTGTCGTTTATCAAACCCGATATGGGCGGCATTCATGCCATCGTTCCAACATTAGCACTTGGTTTTATCGCTTTTGTTGCTGGCAGCCTATTAAAACCCGTTGCTCACACTCAGCCACAACAAAGTGTCTAAAGTGAGTGCCTAACGGCGGCAAAATACGCTACAATTAGCGCAATCGAAAGATAGTACATCACTTTGTACTATCTTTTTTTTGTCCATAACATCCTCGATCAACCCGGATTTCCCATGGGGATTGGCGAAAAAATATGCTAGACTCCGCCCCCTATTGTGTTGATCAGAAACTATAAGCGAATTAACCATGCCTTGGATTCAATTAAAACTGAACGCAACTGCAGAAAATGCAGAAGCAATTGGCGATATGTTAATGGAAGAGACAGGCGCACTTTCTGTCACTTTCCTTGATGCACAAGACACGCCAGTGTTTGAGCCGTTGCCAGGTGAAACCCGCCTTTGGGGTGATACCGATGTGATCGGTTTGTACGATGCTGAAGCCGACATGGATTTCGTGCAAAGCATGCTAAAAAACAGCCCACTATTGGCTGATGATTTTGCTTATAAAATCGAGCAACTTGAAGATAAAGATTGGGAACGTGAATGGATGGATAACTTCCACCCAATGCGTTTCGGTCGCCGTCTATGGATCTGCCCAAGCTGGCGTGAAGCCCCAGAACCTGAAGCGGTAAACGTACTGCTTGATCCAGGTCTGGCTTTTGGTACTGGTACTCACCCAACAACATCACTGTGTCTTGAGTGGTTAGATGGCCAAGATTTAACAGGTAAAACTGTTATCGACTTCGGTTGTGGTTCAGGCATTCTTGCTATTGCAGCACTAAAATTAGGCGCAGCAAAAGTGATCGGTATCGACATCGATCCACAAGCAATTTTAGCTTCTCGCGACAACGCAGAGCGCAATGGCGTTGCTGATAACCTAGAGTTATACCTACCGCAAGATCAGCCAGAAGGCATCCAAGCAGATGTAGTTGTGGCGAACATTCTTGCCGGTCCTTTACGTGAACTTTCACCGGTAATTAAGAGCCTTGTGAAAGATGGCGGTGAGCTTGCGATCTCTGGTGTTTTAGAGTCACAAGCAGAAGATGTTGCGACTTACTACAGCGACGAATTGACTCTTGAACCTGTTGTTGCACGCGAAGAGTGGTGCCGCATTTCAGGTCGTAAAGCGTAATTCGACGTTCTAGGGTCTGTTTTACCTGACTTTTTTTCGTTATAAGAATCGGCCAATCGGTTGAATATCATACAGTTTTAAAAAAGAAAAACTGAATGCTCAATTATTGGCCTTTTCAGAACGGGAAAAAATGCGTAAAATGCGCGCCCTTACTGACACAGTTAGGTACGAACATTTTGCAAATCGGTCCTTATCAACTAAAAAACCAGCTGATAGTTGCTCCTATGGCAGGCGTGACCGATCGGCCATTTCGTGAGTTATGCCTTCGCTATGGTGCAGGCATGGCAGTTAGCGAGATGATGTCGTCTAATCCGGATCTGTGGAAAACATCAAAATCAATGAATCGAATGGTTCACGAAGGTGAATCCGGCATACGTTCGGTTCAGATTGCAGGCTCTGATCCTAAGTTGATGGCCGAAGCTGCACAATTTAGTGTTGAGAACGGTGCGCAAATCATCGATATCAACATGGGTTGCCCAGCTAAGAAAGTAAACAAACGATTAGCCGGTTCTGCTCTGCTGCAATACCCGCACTTGATTGAAGAAATTCTAAAAGAGGTGGTTGGAGCGGTTGATGTGCCTGTTACGTTGAAAACACGTACGGGTTGGGATACAGAGAATCGAAACTGTGTCGATATAGCAAAACTCGCCGAGCAATGCGGCATACAAGCCCTCGCCCTTCATGGTCGAACTAAGGCTTGCATGTACAAAGGCGAAGCGGAATATGACTACATTAGAGCGGTGAAACAAGCCGTCACTATCCCGGTTATCGCAAACGGTGATATCGATAGCCCTGAGAAAGCGCGCTTTGTACTCGATTATACGGGTGCCGATGCTCTGATGATTGGCCGACCTGCACAAGGAAAGCCATGGATTTTTCGTGAAATCCACCATTATTTAACAACTGGCGAGCATCTTGCTCCTCCATCATTTGATGAAGTCAGCGAGATCATGTTGGGACATGTTCGTGAACTCCACCGTTTTTACGGTGAGTACTTAGGGTTGCGCATTGCACGTAAACACGTGTCTTGGTACTTAAAAGAGCATGCACCAGCAGGAAATTTCCGCCAGACCTTCAACGCTATCGAAGATGCCAATGAGCAGATCGATGCGCTGCAAGGCTACTTCGAAAACGTTGCATAAATACTAGAAGAGCTTACAGAATATGTTCGAACAAAATCTGACTTCCGAAGCATTAACAGTAACAACTGTAACTTCACAAGACCAAATCACACAGAAGCCACTACGTGACTCTGTAAAGGCGTCTCTTAAAAACTACCTAGCTCAATTAAACGGTCAGGAAGTCAACGATCTGTACGAGCTAGTGCTGGCAGAAGTTGAGCAACCACTACTAGACACTATCATGCAGTACACTCGCGGTAACCAAACTCGCGCAGCAACTATGATGGGTATCAACCGTGGTACGCTACGTAAGAAGCTAAAAAAATACGGTATGAACTAATCGCTTTGCGATGAATTCAGACAGAAAAAGGGCGCTAATTTCTTAAGTTAGCGCCCTTTTTCATTATTAGGAATCACCCATCAGCAATACGCTTTCTACTACTCTACAAGCTCTTGCAGCGCGGCAATTAACGCCTTAACCCCAGCTTCGACCTTACTGCGCGGACAACCGACATTCAGGCGTAAATACCCGATGCCTTCCTCACCATAAGTATCGCCACGCATGATCGCGACTTTATGTTTCTCGATAAGGCACAGCTGAAGCCTATCCATATCAATCTGTAATGGATTTAGATCGATCCAGGCCAGATAGGTCCCTTCCGGTACACGATAGTTTATCGCCGGAAACGCGCGGTTAAGCTCACTTGCGACATAATGTAAATTATCCTGCAAGTACGCTGTTAACTCATCAAGCCACGCTCCTCCGTGATTATAGGCACTAATATGAGCGATAACGCTTAAGATAGCTGGTGATGATAATCCATGTGCCGCTTTTAAGATGGTTAGATAGCGTTGCTGAGTCGATGCATCAGCAATAAACGCGTAGGCACCCGTTAAGGCTGGAATATTAAATGACTTCGAACCAGAGCTAACTATCGCCCATTGATTATCTTGTGCGACTTCCGACCATGGAATATAAGATGCAAACGCCATATCCATATGAATATCATCAGAGATCACCTTCACCTTGTGCTGGGCACAAATCTCAGCCATACGTTCTAGTTCATCACGACGCCAGACTCGCCCCGTTGGGTTATGCGGACTGCACAGTAGTAAAACTTTACACTCTGAGCGCTGCGCCTGCTGCTGGAACACATCCCAGTCAATT
This sequence comes from Photobacterium damselae subsp. damselae, assembly GCF_038086725.1. NCBI lineage: Bacteria > Pseudomonadati > Pseudomonadota > Gammaproteobacteria > Vibrionales > Vibrionaceae > Photobacterium > Photobacterium damselae. The sequence continues at coordinate 273,492 of NZ_CP146970.1, read as the reverse complement.
TCATAACTTTGTGCCGTTTTAAGTAAAGGACAAGTAAGCATCTGACGCTGATTTGCAGCAATCATATTGCCAAACGCATCATAAGTAGGCGTTAATACTAAAATGCCTTCGTCCTTCTCACTCCACAATGCGATGAGCTGAGAGACGATATAGATCACCGAAGGCCCATACACCAAATCCTCAGCCTGCAGTTCAGCTTGATAACGTCGCTTAAACCAACCACACACCGCCTGTTTATAATCATCGTGGTTCCAACGACTGTACCCTAGCACGCCATGCTCTAGGCGCTCAGTTAATGCCTGCTGAATGCAAGGGGCTGTCTCAAAGTCCATATCAGAAATAGTAAATGGCAATAAGTCAGCCTGACCAAAGCGATCTTGAACGTAATCCCATTGGGTACAATACGTGCCGTAGCGATTAACAGGTGTTGAGAAATCGAACATAAAAACCTCGTTAAAAGACAAGAAAGCGGAGCTCAAAGGCTCCGCTAAGTTGTTACGCTTGTGCTGGCATCAAGCTTTGAATTTCATTTTTAACCATGTGAACTTGCGGACCAATCACCACTTGTAGATTATGTTCATCAAGCTTCACGACCCCAATCGCACCATTGGCTTTTAACACAGCATCATTAACCAGAGACATGTCTGCCACCGACAAACGCAGACGGGTAATACAGTTATCTAAAGATTGAATGTTCTCAGCACCACCTAGAGCCGCTAAGATTGCTGCACCTTTATAACCTGAGTTTTTCTCACCAGTAACAGCAAACGTTAATTCATCTTTCACTTCAGCCTCACGACCTGGTGTTTTTAGGTTAAAGCGCGTAATCGCAAAGCGGAACACACTGTAGTAAACCACAAACCATACCGCCGCCACCATTGGAACTAAATACCATTTCGTCGCCGTACCTTGCAGCACACCAAAGATTAAGAAGTCGATGATGTTGCCATCGGTATTACCAATCGTCACACCTAATAGACCCATAAGCATAAAGCCAAGACCAGTTAGGAATGCGTGCACCACATACAGAGCAGGAGCAACAAATAGGAATAGGAACTCTAGAGGCTCTGTGATACCACCGATAACACATGCCACGACACCAGATAACAATAACGCTTTTACTTTAGAGCGATTTTCTTTACGCGCACAGTGGTACATTGCTAAAGCCGCACCAGGTAGACCACCTAAGAAAACAGGCATCTTACCTTGTGATAGGAAAGCCGTCGCAGAGCCAGAGAAACCATTAGTTGTGCCACAAGATAGCTCAGCATAGAAAATATTCAGTGCGCCACTTACTGAGTTACCACACACATCCAAAGTACCACCGGCTTCTGTAAAGCGAATTAGAGCAACCAGAATATGGTGTAGACCAAATGGCAATAATAGACGCTCACCCGTACCAAATAGGAATGGACCGAATGGACCTGCGTGAGAAATTAGGCTACCGACACCATCAATACCAGCGGCAAAGTAAGGCCAAATTAGAGGAACAACTAGACCAACAAGACCTAAAGATAGCGCTGAAATAATTGGAACAAAACGAGCGCCACCAAAGAAAGCCAATGCGTCAGGCATTTTAAAGGTATAAAAACGAGCATGCAGTTTTGCCACAATAATACCGACAATCACCGCACCTAAAATACCCGTATCAATAGACTCAATACCCAGTACTGATTTCACACCGTATGCCGCTTCTTGCTCTTTATTACCAATCACACCAGCAACAGTTAGGTAGAAGTTCACCGACAGATTTAATGCTGCATAACCCACAAAACCGGCAAACGCTGCAACTCCTTTTTCTTCACGAGCTAAGCCAAGAGGAATAGCCACGGCAAACATGACCGGTAAATAGATAAAGGCAACCAGACCAATCTTGGTCATCCACATAAAGATCAGCTGCAAAATAGTATTATCTAGAAATGGCAGACTCTCTTTTACTGCGCCACTTGATAACGAGCTACCGATACCAAGCAAAATACCTGAAAACGCGAGCAGAGCGACAGGCAACATGAAGGTCTTACCAAGGCTTTGGAAGAACTCCCAGATTGTCGTTTTCTTTGCTGTCTGAGACATAATGGTTACCTCTAACCGGACCGTATATTGGGTAGGGTTCAAATTAGATAAAACGTTTTACCTAATTAAGTTTAAAAAACGCCAACAGAGTGAATTGAAATTATTATGCTGCTGGCGTGCTATACTTGATGGCCCGAATGATAAAACGTTTTATCAACCGTAAACGCTGTCCTGATCACGGAAATATCCTAACAATTTGCCGATTTATAAAATTGTGATCCGGCTAAAACAATCAATTTTGGGTATAACGTTTTACTAAGAATTGCGTCTGGCTAGCAGTAATAGAAAAAAGAACGGGTTATAGTGCAATTAGCTTGCGATGACCGAAAATAAGAACGAAGAGATGACCATTAAGAAAGTCAAAATTACCGATGTCGCCCACCATGCAGGAGTCTCTGTCTCAACTGTATCTTTGGTGCTAGGAAATAAAGGTCGCATATCAGAAGCGACGATTGCCAAAGTTCACCAAGCCATTGATGAGTTAGGTTATGTCTGTAATAAAGCCGCAGCGAACTTGCGATCGCATCAATCCAACCTTATTGGCCTTATTTTGCGCGATATTACCGACCCATTTTATACCGAGGTAACCGCTGGGATCAGTCAAGAGTTGGAACAGCACGGCTTGATGCTGTTTTTAGCCCAAAGTAATAACGATCCGGAAAAACTCAAGCAGTGCGTACAATCTATGGTGCAACAAGGGGTCGCTGGGATCTTATTTAGCCCAGTACGCGGGGTTACTTCTGAGCTCTTAACTATGACCAAACAAGCGGGTGTGCCAACGGTTTGTATTGCTAAAGCATCGGTCAGTAGTGAGGTCGATTATATTGGGCCCGATAATAACTTTGCGGCAGTACTTGCCACCAAACATCTGATAGAGCAAGGTCATCGTCATATCGCATATGTGGGTGGAAAAAGTGATTCATTAACGCGTGCAGAACGAATTGGCGGCTACTGTTCTACCCTGATGCAATATGGTCTTCCTTTTAAACCAGAATGGATCATTGAATGCAATTCAAGCCAAAAACAGGCAGCGGAAAATATCGAACGACTATTAACTCAGCATCCTAAAATTACCGCCTTATTGTGTCATCGTCCGGCCACAGCCATTGGTGCAATTTATGGTATTAAACGGGCTGGAAAAAATATCGGTCGAGATCAATATATTGGTCAGCAGGTTGCAATATTAGGGTTTGATGATGTTCCAGAGGCAGAGCTTACCGAACCCGCTCTTAGCTTTATTGCGACCTCAGCCAAAGAAATAGGTCATCAAGCAGGAAAACGGCTATTAGCTCGCATGAAGGAGCCTGAATCACCAATCCAGCGTCTGATTTTACCGCCACAATTGATCATTCGAGAATCGGCTTAGGGATAAAACAACACATAACAAAAAAGCTTCGTTATATCTCATTACGAAGCTTTTATTATAAGGGGCCGTTATTATAAGAAGCCGTGTTATAAAAAACTGCTTTTAAACGTATATAGTATTAGCTTGCAGTGCGTAACGCAAAGTCACACTTATAGGTAATCACACAGATACGCAGTGACTTGTGATACCTGAACCTCAAACGATGAATCGCCCGGAACTTCAAAGTCATCACCTGCGTAATAGGTTTCCCAATCAACATGACCCGGCAGTTTTACCGTAAGAGCCCCTTTAACCACAGTCATACGCTCAGGCGCTGCGGTTCCGAACGTATAAGTACCTGGCTGCATCACACCAACACTGGCGTGATCCCCTGCCGATTCAAAACCTAGTGATACCACTTGGCCTTCAAAATATTCATTTAACTTGATCATGATGGTCCTTATCAAATTACTGCATCATTAAGAGATGACTTCAAGCTATCACAAGGATAAACAATGTAAATGTAATATTTTGCCTGTTGCGCAAAAACTTTAGCAAGGTTCGCACTTTACGATTTTAATTTATCGCAACTCTCAGGATGACGACCACAACAGCGACTCTCTTCTTTGACCACTTCCTCAGGTGTTCCGTGTTCATCGGTCAACGCTTCAAGAATAGAGCAGTGGCTGGCATCATCATCAATATGACCACAACAGGCGTCATTGATTTTTTTTAGTGCTCCACGGATACGTTGCAGTTCAGCAATTTTGCCATCGACCTCAGCCAGTTTTGCTTGAGTAATGGCTTTCACTTCCGCACAACTGTGTTGCGATGCTTCCAGACGAATATCAAGCAGTTCACGGATCTCATCTAAGCTCAGTCCAATCGCTTTTGCTCGTAAAATAAAGCGGACTCGAGATAAATTATCTTCGCTATAAAGACGATAGCCACTTTCACTGCGACCTGCAGGCACAATCAGATGATTCTTTTCATAAAAACGTAAAGTATCACTGCTGACATTACACAGTTTTGCCAACTGACCAATTAAATACATCACGACCTATCCTCATAGTGCTCGCCAAAATACAGTGAGCAACATCAAAAAGCAAACGTTTGCGCAACGTGAGAATTCATGTAAAATAACGCCACGTCAAACAGGTCGTTATTTTCTTGGCTCGACAAAATGGTTGTCGGGGCTATTTCCCAACGCTTACCCACAACTCTTGAGTTGGCGTTGGGAAATATCCTATTCACCGTGTATCAAAGAGATGGTAGCAATGGAAAACGCTCGACCTATTCGCCGCGCACTAATTAGCGTATCAGATAAAACAGGAATTGTTGAATTCGCCCAAGCTTTAGTTAGCCAAGGTGTTGATATTCTATCAACGGGAGGCACTGCTCGCCTGCTAGCCGATAACCAGATCCCTGTCACCGAAGTTTCCGATCACACAGGCTTTCCTGAAATGATGGATGGTCGTGTTAAAACCTTACACCCAAAAATTCACGGTGGTATTTTAGGTCGCCGCGAGCAAGACGATAGCATCATGGCAGAGCATAATATTGCGCCAATAGATATGGTCGTCGTTAACCTTTATCCTTTTGCGGCAACGGTTGCTAACCCAGATTGCACCCTAGCTGAAGCGATTGAAAATATTGATATTGGCGGCCCGACTATGGTTCGCTCTGCCGCTAAAAATCACCGCGATGTTACCATCATTGTGAATGCTTGCGACTATGACCGCGTATTAACGGAAATGGCGGCAAACCAAGGTTCTCTGACTTTAGCAACCCGCTTTGATCTGGCGATTGCAGCATTTGAACACACGGCAGCCTACGACGGTATGATTGCCAACTATTTCGGTACTCAAGTACCCGCTTATGGCGATAGCGAAGAGAACCAAGCCGACTCTATCTTCCCACGCACTTTCAATCAGCAGTTTATAAAAAAACAAGATATGCGTTATGGCGAAAACAGCCATCAAGCAGCAGCATTTTATGTTGAAGCTCAACCACAAGAAACTTCTGTTGCAACTGCGCATCAGCTACAAGGTAAGGCACTTTCTTACAACAATATTGCTGATACAGATGCCGCACTTGAGTGTGTAAAAGAGTTTATTGAACCCGCTTGTGTGATTGTAAAACACGCCAATCCATGTGGGGTTGCTCTGGGTGACAATCTGCTTGATGCTTATAACCGCGCTTATCAAACTGATCCAACCTCAGCATTTGGTGGCATCATCGCCTTCAACCGTGAGCTTGATGCCGCCACAGCCCAAGCAATTGTTGAGCGTCAATTTGTTGAAGTGATCATTGCGCCATCTGTTTCGGCTCAAGCTGCTGAAATTGTCGCAACCAAACAAAATGTACGCCTATTAGAATCAGGTCTATGGCAACAAGAGCACAAAACCACCCAATGGGACAGCAAACGCGTTAATGGTGGCCTACTGGTGCAAGAGCGCGACCAAGGCATGGTGAGCTTACAAGATTTGGCAGTGGTCAGTGAACGTCAACCAACAGAAGACGAACTACGTGATGCCCTATTTTGCTGGAAAGTAGCGAAATATGTGAAATCTAACGCCATTGTTTACGCCAAAGGAAATATGACTATCGGGGTTGGTGCTGGACAAATGAGCCGTGTGTACTCTGCAAAAATTGCAGGGATCAAAGCCGCTGATGAGAACTTAGAAGTGGCAGGGAGCGTTATGGCTTCTGATGCTTTCTTCCCATTTAGAGATGGCATTGATGCCGCAGCACAAGCGGGAATTAAGTGTGTCATTCAACCGGGCGGTTCGATGCGTGACCAAGAAGTTATTGATGCAGCCAACGAACACGGCATGGCAATGATCTTCACTAAAATGCGTCATTTCCGCCACTAAGCGCTCTGCAACGACAACCGATTAGAAGGATAAAACAATGCAAGTATTGATCATTGGTAACGGTGGCCGTGAGCACGCCTTAGCATGGAAAGTGGCACAAAACCCAGAAGTATCACAGATCTTTGTTGCACCAGGTAATGCTGGTACGGCTTTAGAACCTAAGGTAACTAATGTGGCTATTGCGGTTGAAGATATCGCAGCGTTAGTCGCTTTTGCCCAAGAGCAGCAAATTGAGCTGACTATTGTCGGACCAGAAGCGCCTTTAGTGCTGGGTGTTGTCGATGCCTTCCAGGCGGCTGGATTAGCTATTTTTGGCCCAAGCCAAGCAGCGTCTCAACTCGAAGGATCGAAAGCATTTACCAAAGACTTCTTAGCGCGTCATCAGATCCCAACTGCGCAATACCAAAACTTTACTGAAATAGAGCCAGCATTAGCGTATTTACGCCAACAAGGTGCTCCAATTGTCGTGAAAGCTGATGGCTTAGCCGCAGGTAAAGGGGTGATTGTTGCCATGACGCTACAAGAAGCTGAAGATGCAGTACGTGATATGCTCGCAGGCAACGCCTTTGGTGAAGCGGGTCATCGCGTAGTAATTGAAGAGTTTCTTGATGGTGAAGAAGCCAGTTTTATCGTGATGGTTGATGGTGAACACGTTCTCCCAATGGCAACCAGTCAAGATCATAAACGAGTGGGTAACGGCGATACAGGTCCAAATACCGGAGGAATGGGCGCTTACTCCCCAGCCCCTGTGGTTACCGATGAGATCCACCAGCGTGTTATGGATGAAGTGATCTACCCAACGGTGCGAGGCATGGCTGCCGAAGGAAATCCTTATACGGGCTTCTTATACGCAGGTCTTATGATCATGAGCGATGGCACTCCAAAAGTGATCGAATATAACTGCCGCTTTGGTGATCCTGAGACTCAACCAATTATGTTGCGCTTGCAGTCAGATTTAGTCGAACTGTGCCAAGCTGCGATTGATGGTAAATTAAATCACTGCCAATCACAGTGGGATCCTCGTGCAGCAATCGGTATTGTACTTGCCGCTGGCGGTTATCCTGGCCATTATCACAAAGGTGATGTTATCTGTGGTTTACCGCAGCAAGAAATCGCAGGGGAAAAAGTCTTCCATGCGGGAACATGTGAGCTAGATGGACAGGTTGTTACCAATGGAGGACGAGTGCTATGTGCAACCGCTATGGGTGATACTGTACAACAAGCTCAGCAGCGCGCTTACCAATTGGCTCAACAGATCGATTGGGACGGCATGTTTTACCGCGAAGATATTGGTTATCGTGCTATCAATCGAGAGCAAGCTTAAAACGTTTTATTTTAGCTTTTAGACATCAATGAAAAAACGCGTGTTAGGTTTTACTAACGCGCGTTTTTTATGTCTCTTTTACCTTCTGAAGATCAAGAAAACAGAAGCTAAATTCTGTTTATCTAGCTTTTACTGATCATATTCTGCGGCATCACACAATCTTGATTCATCGACGCCGACCACAGAATCTGCTTGGCTTTCACACCTTGCTTTGACTGACTACCCAGTAGCGCCATATAACCTTGTTTAGGTGCAGTAAATTGGACCTTACTGTTACCTTGGTAATGAAATGGTAATGCGGTACCAGTTTGACATGAGATAAATGACTGACCTTGCCAATGGCCCTGAATCAAACGCTCACCCTCTTTACGCTGTTTTTTAACAACAGATACCGCTTCATTAGCATAACGGCTAATTTGGGCTAATTCAGGCTCTGCTAGCGGCAATGTCACTTCGTTTACTAGATAACGTTGGTAAATGGCATTACCTTTGCTATCAAAACGAACCGTTAAGCTAAATGGCACCATATGCTCTTCATAACTCTGAACCCCAGTACGGCTCATCTGACGCAGGACGCCATTTTGCCACTGGTACTCAGACTGATAATGTCCATTTTGTAGAGTATTAACTTGTTCGAATAATTTTAGCGGTGCATTTTGCTGGGTATCCAACCAATACAAGGCTGTGGTTTGGTTTTGAGTAATGCCGCCCGTTAGGTGGGCAATGGGGGATAAGGTTGGGTTTGAGGCGTTGTCACCTGCAGCACATGCAGATAGCAGCAGTGGAAGAAGAAAACTAACAATACGCTTAGTCATAAAAAACCGCCGAAATAAAAAATATTACCCGGCGGATTATAGATTACTTCACAGAATCTTTCAGTGCTTTACCAGCTACGAATGCAGGAACATTAGCTGCTGCGATTTGGATTTCCGCACCAGTTTGTGGGTTACGGCCAGTACGCGCTGCACGGTGGTTCACTTTAAAAGTACCAAAGCCAATTAGTTGAACCTGGTCACCTTCTTTAAGTGCATCAGTGATGCCATCAAGAGTTGCTTCTAGTGCAGCTTTTGCTTGAGCTTTAGATAGGTCAGCTTTCTCTGCAATCAGGTCAATCAGTTGGGTCTTGTTCATTAGGTTTCCCTTCTAAGGTTTTTCGTAAGACGGGACAACTCTAATTCAAATTACGCCCATGTGGCAAAGGTTTGTCAGCATTGTTTAGCTCATCTGTAGACTCTTTAACCACAAAGTGAGCGCAGCTTCACAAAATGTTACTAAATATAAGTAGTAAATAGTTGTATTTATCTGCTCTAAGCCCGATTAATATAGCCGAATATCTATAGTCATTGACCCTTGGATCCCCATGATACTGCTTACTGTTTACATCACTACCGCCATTGGTGTTTCATTTGTATGTTCGGTTTTAGAAGCCGTTCTACTGAGTATTTCACCCAGTTACATCGCAACACTGAGACAGCAAAACCACCCTGCCGCAGAAAAATTGACTGCGTTAAAGGACAATATTGATAGGCCCCTCGCCTCTATCTTAACCCTAAATACGATTGCTCATACCATAGGTGCGGCAACGGCAGGTGCTCAAGCTACCATCGTATTTGGTAGTGAGTGGCTTGGTGTATTCTCGGGCGTATTAACTATCGCCATTTTATTGCTGTCTGAGATTGTGCCAAAAACCATCGGTGCAACTTACTGGCGTCAATTAGCACCAATGAGTGCCACACTATTACGCTGGATGGTGATCATGCTGATCCCATTGGTATGGATGTCTGAGCAAATTACTCGCCGCCTATCTCGCGGTCATGAACAGCCTAAACTGCGTGATGAAATTTCAGCTATGGCGCTATTGGCTCATGAAAATGGCGAATTGGCTGAAGGCGAATCAAAAATTTTGACTAACTTGCTCCAATTTAGAGATGTAAGCGTAACGAAAATTATGACCCCTCGTCCGGTCCTCTTTCGTGTAAATGCAGAACAATCGATTAATGAATTTCTCTCAATGCACAAAGAGAGTCCATTTTCTCGTCCATTAGTTTATAGCGAGCAAAATGATAACATCGTCGGTTTTGTCCACCGTTTAGAGTTGTTTGCAGAAAGCCAAGCGGGCCGTGGCCAAAAAGAGCTGGGCACCTTGATGCGTCCATTACCTATTGTGATGAATACTTTTAGCGTACCACAAGCGTTTGAACGCCTAATGAAAGAACGCTCACAATTAACTCTTGTCGTAGATGAATACGGTACCGTACAAGGTTTAGTGACCTTAGAAGATATCTTTGAAAGCTTAGTAGGCGAAGAGATTGTCGATGAAGCTGATAAAAATACCGACATGCAACAGCTCGCGTTCCAACGTTGGGAAAAATGGAAACGCACTCATGGCGTGATTGAAAATAAAGACAGCGAATAATGCTTAATTAAAAATCTGCATTAAAGCAAAAGGGCCGCAATAAACGCGGCCCTTTTTGTTTTTCATCTCATCTTGTATTTTTCATACCAGAGCTGTAAATAATCATCATTATGAATTATCACAAACCACTTGCTCTGGCGTAGTACGAGAGGCATTTACGGCTGATATCCCCCAGCCTAAGCCAATTATTACAACCGTTGGAACCACCCAACTCGCATAATAATGATAAAGCGGTAAATAGTGTTCACACCAAGCCGTTACAGCTTCAGGCATAGCTCCCAAAATATGAGTAGCATCTACAATACCAAATCCGGCTGCAGTTGCTACGGCCACCAGCACCATAGTTGAAGATAACTGCTTACGCAAAGGCGCAATTAATAGTAATGCAATCGCAATCGGATGTAGGGCAACAACGGCTGGCAAGGTAATGGCTAACAACTGCTCTAATCCCACATTTGCAATCATACCCGCTAGAATCATAGTAACCCATACACTCTTACTGTACGTCACTTTGCTAAAGGTACGACTGTAAAACTCACTACCTGCTGTCGTCACACCAATGGCCGTTGTCAAACAAGCTAGCACCATCACAACACCCAATAACATGGTGCCAAATGCGCCAAAGTGTAGATTGGTAAACGCCGTTAAGATCTCGCCACCATTGGTAAACTCAGCACCTAAATTAGCGCTATTTGTTCCAATATAAGCCAATGATAAATAAACCGCGGCCATGGCTGCTGCGTACATAGCGGCAGCCATTAAGGTGTATTTAGCCGTTGCTCGTGGGCAATCAACTCCCATACTTTTAATGGCACGGAAAATCACCCAACCAAAGCCAATCGAGCCTAAGGCATCCATGGTCATATATCCCTGAGTTAACCCTTCTGCAAATGCGCCATTAACATAAGGACCGGTAGCCATTTCTACTTTGCCCATCGGAAATAGAAACGCAAAGACAGCCATCACAGCCAAAATAGCCAGTAGTGCAGGAGTTAACCATTTACCCACGGTATCCACTAACTTGCCAGGAAATAGAGAGAACAGCACGACAATCAAACAAAACGCAATAGAGAATGGAACCAGAGCACTGTTATCCCCTAAAAATGGAGCAAAGCTAAACTGATACGCCACAGTAATGGCACGGGGAATCACAAATGCAGGACCAATAACAATAAACACCATAACCCAAAAAGCCGTTGCTAATGGCTTAGGTAGAGCCGCGGTTAAATTATCGGAGCCTTTGACTAGAGCTACCATCACAAGAGCTAAAGCAGGAAGGCCTACACCCGTTAGTAAGAATCCCATCATACCGCTCATGAAATTATCACCAGCTTGATAGCCTAAAAAAGGAGGGAAAATTAGATTGCCTGCACCTAGATACATGGCGAAAGTCATAAAGCCTAAAGCGGCAATGTTGCGAGCACTTAACATAGTCTTCCTTTGTTCTTAGTTTGCCTTTCAGCTTGGAAGAAACGTTAAGTGAAATAAGAGAGTGTTAGGTCACTGCCAGCTTCTTCTCAAGCTGACAGAAATTAGGGTATAGCCTGCCAGCTCTAAATAAGGTTCAGAGAGAGCAGAAGGAGAGATTGAGCCATAACCATACGGCTATGCGGCGCATCTAAGCTGTGTACTGAAAAACAGTTCATGGCGATTCCTACTGCGTTAGCTGACAAACAATGACAAGAAGCTCATTACTCCCTGTCGACCCTTTTAGTTATAAAGGGGACAAAATACAAACACAAGCGACAAAATAAAATAAGTAAGATGGGTTACAATTAAGCTAAAAACCAGTTGGATTCACTGGTTTTCAAGTTAAAATTCAGAATTTAAAACTTAACAAATTCACCAAATAACAAACACAAATAAAACAATTGCTCATATTTCACACTAGCTTACTTTATGAAAGCTATTTTCTGCTTAAAAAAGAGACAAAAAAAGAGGAGAACATTATCTCCTCTTCTATATAATCACTGCGCGATCTATTAATAGCTGTTATAAAGCAATGCCAATATTGCTGACAGCGTCTTCACGAAGTTCGCGACGAAGACCTTTGATCAATTCAATATCGCGCTTCTCAGCTTCTTTCAATGCACGGAAAATCGCCCACTGCATATCCCATTCAACACAAACGGCTTCACACTGTTTTTGGTTGTCATTGGTAATTTCAATACCTTCTCGTGCTTGTTCTAAATCAACCACAGTATCTACTGATAACGAGCTAATTTTTAATACCGTTTCGAGCATCAGATCACGATCAAGTAAAGCGTGCAGTAGATCAGCAAGTGCCATACACGCATCAATAGCAGGATTGACCGCATATAGATCGAAATCATCAGCAACAGGGACTAGCTCTTCCAGTTTCTCTAACTGGTTTTCAAAGTTGATTTTGGCACTCTTAACCGTTAACAACTCCCAAATGCTGTCTAAGATTGAGCGATATTGACGAGCATCAGCAAAATCAGTTTCTGCACAGAAGAAAGCGTAGTTTGGGTACATACGCTCACATAAAGAAGCCATAAACGTTAGATGTTGCCAAGGTTCAAGTTTTTCAAGACGAAGCTGGATTGGGTTTTTTAACATAGGATAATCTGCGATAGTTATCAGCAAGGACTCTGCTTATAAAATCATAAAGGGAATACATATGCACAAACTAGCGATCGTCTCACGGCAACAACAAGCCTATGAACGTCTTTTAGCTGCGACACCTCTACCCTTACTTGAAATCACCAATGATCCCAAGCAAGCGACGATCATTCTAGCAGATCCACCAGAGATCGCAGCTTATCTCGATGATTATCCGCAATTAAAATGGTTACAATCAACATTTGCCGGCATTGATGCCTTAACCAAACCACAATTACGACAAGATTATCACCTAACAAATGTGCGAGGATGTTTTGGCCCTCTAATTGCAGAATATGTTTTTGGTCAATGGCTTAGTCATAGTCGACACTTTCCTCTATATAGCAAACAGCAGCAACAACACCAATGGCGCCCCCTCCCTTATCAATCCATTGCAGGTAAGACGCTGGTTATCATAGGTACAGGCAGTATTGGCCAGCACCTCGCCCAAGTTGCAAAAGCTTTTCACTGTCAGGTTATCGGGGTTAATCGTCACGGTAACTCTCCCTGTGAGCTGTTTGATCGTATTTATGCCACCGCCCAACTCTCGCAAGCGTTAGAACAAGCAGATGTGATAGTGTCTGTTGTTCCTGCCACCAGCGATACCACCGATCTTTTTAATCACCAAACGTTTAGCCACTGCCATCAAGCCCTACTGTTTAATGTTGGACGTGGTAATGCGGTTAATATTGCCGATCTTTATCAAGCATTGGATCGCAATCAGATCCGCCATGCTTATTTAGATGTATTTAAAACCGAACCGCTGGAGCAAAACTCCAAACTATGGGGTCATCCTCAGATATCTATTACCCCTCACATTGCAGCCGAGAGCTTTCCTGAGCAAGTTATTGAAATATTTAAAATAAACTATATTAGATGGCTAAATAATCAGACACTCAATTATCAAATTGACTTCAGCAAAGGATACTGACTTGTTAAATTACGCTATTTTTAATAACAAACAGGATCTAAATAAGGATCTTTGGTGCTCTTTTCTTTTTGTCTTTGATTAATAATAGATAAAAAAAAGCCCACACCACGGCAATATGGTATGGGCTCTATAATTTAGGTTGGTTAATGCTTATTTATGGTATGGCTTAGAAAGCTCATGAACCGCATTAACAAAAACTTCAGCATTTTCAGGTGGAACATCTAAGTGAATACCATGGCCAAGGTTAAACACATGACCTGTACCACCTTCACCAAATCCTTCTAGGATAGTCGCCACTTCTTGACGAATACGTTCAGGTTGAGCGTACAGCATTGATGGATCCATGTTACCTTGCAGAGCAACTTTATCACCAATGCGACGTTTTGCTTCTGCAATATCAATAGTCCAGTCTAAACCAACACCATCACAACCGGTTGCTGCGATCTGCTCAAGCCACATGCCACCATTTTTCGTAAATAGCGTCACAGGTACACGGCGACCTTCGTTTTCGCGAATTAGGCCATCCACAATTTTATGCATGTAGCGTAAAGAAAACTCGTTATAGTCGCGAGGCGTCAATACACCACCCCATGTATCAAATACCATAACAGCTTGTGCGCCAGCTTTAATCTGAGCATTTAAGTATTCAATGACACTGTCTGCTAGTTTATCTAACAATAGGTGTAGAGTTTGAGGCTCGGCATACATCATCTTTTTGATCTTAGTGAAAGCCTTTGAGCTACCACCTTCAACCATGTAAGTTGCCAATGTCCACGGACTACCCGAGAAGCCGATCAATGGCACTTGGCCTTGCAAATCTTTACGGATCTGACGAACAGCATTCATAACGTATTGTAGTTCGCCTTCAGGATCAGGAAGACCAATCTTGTCTACGTCGGCTTTACAAGTAATAGGACGCTCAAATTTTGGACCTTCACCTGCTTCAAAGTATAGGCCTAAACCCATCGCATCAGGGATTGTCAGAATATCAGAGAACAAAATCGCTGCATCTAACTCAAAACGACGCAACGGTTGCAAAGTCACCTCACTGGCTAACTCTGCATTTTTACATAGCGACATAAAGTCACCTGCAACACTACGGGTTGCTCGGTATTCAGGTAGGTAACGGCCTGCTTGACGCATCATCCATACGGGTGTGCAGTCTACCGGCTGTTTTAACAACGCACGTAGATAGCGGTCATTCTTTAATTCGCTCATTAGAGACTCCAACGATTCTGATTAGCCTAAAAGGTCACTAAGGGGCCACAATAGACCATAAAATAACTTGCCTGTCGAACGCGTTATACCGATTAGCACCATTTAGCAAAACGATGGACTAATAGGGATAATCACTCGGTAAGAAATGGGCAAACTATAGCAAAAAAGCGTCAATTCTGCTGATCTTTTCCCTGTTTGATCTGCAATAATGTCTGCTCAATCAGTTCTCGGGCAATCGTTCCTTTCGGTGCAACAGGTGGGAGTTGTTGATAATGGGCCCAAATCGCATCTGTTAGCTCGGCATAATCGGGCTTTAACTCGCCACTTTGATAATCCGCCACAAAAGCCATCATTAAGTTCGATGGAAAAGCCCAAGGTTGACTACCTATATACTGGATGTTATCAACAACAATTCCGGTCTCTTCAAATACTTCCCGAGCCACACATTGCTCCAGTGTTTCACCCGCTTCAACAAACCCGGCGATCACCGTGTACATTCCATTTTTATGACGAGGGTGCTGGGCCAATAGAATAGATTCGTCTTTACGTACTGCCACAATAATACAAGGCGATAAACGTGGATAATGAACCATATCGCACTGTTGACACCGCATAGCATTTTCATCAGGAGTAAATGTTAACGCCCCTCCACATTGAGCACAAAAACGCTGACTCTTTTGCATATATCCCAACTCCATTGCTCTTGAAGCTAGATTGAACAAAGGGGAAGGAAGAAAAAGTAAGTCACGCAAGGATCGATACTCACCAAGTTCAAGCTGAGGCGGGGCATAAATGGCATAAACAGGGATATGATTAAACTCACCAATATGATGCGCAATTTTAGGATCTATCCCTAACGCTTCGGCACTTAGACAAGGAAGATCATGATTTATCAATAAAATGCCCTGATCATCAACTAGGCACCAATATGCGGTATCTCTCTTTTTTAACATGAATGTCACATCCGTCCTTGCAGGAAAATACGTTTACTGGCAATCTAACCTTATATAAGGAAATGATTCCTTAAGGCTCTCTATATTCGATTAGAGAAACGATCGTTGTCGTAATGTGTAACTAGGTTACCTTACATGAGATCATGAGGGAACGCTCATGCTAAGTAAATTCGAACAGGTCAAAAAAGAATGGGGCGGTCATAATGATGTCATCGACCAATGGCTAATGATGCGCCAACAACTGCTAATTGATTACTGCAAATTGGCAGGTTTACCACCCAATCAATCTGCACGAAATCATCTTCCTACACCAGAACAACTCACCTTCTTTTGTGAACAGCTCATCGACTACATCTCCGCTGGTCACTTCAAAATATACGATATGGTGATGGAACGCTGGCATCAAACTGGCTATTCGCCTACTGAAGAGATCTCAGCTCACTATCAGAAAATTTCTCTGACGACAGAGCCATTGCTGAATTTTGCAGAGGCTTATGTCGGTATCAATGATGATGATAATCTGGCTAATTTCAATCAGCATATTTCCGATCTAGGTGAGTTATTAGAAGTACGCTTTGCCTTAGAAGATAGGTTAATAGAACTGATTAGTGACAGCCTATCTTACCCACCAGGCGCCTAGCCACCAGCTTAAATGCTCGATGGTTTAGATATGTCTAGCAACATCATTAAACGTTGCGAAATGGATAATATAAAAAATAGACAATAAAAAAGGCACCCGAGGGTGCCTTTTATTTTATCTTGTCGCGGCAAGATTAATCTTCGTCGCTAAGACCTGCGTTAAGCAGTGCAGCTAGATCTTGTGATGCTTGTTCAGCATCGATCTGAGGTGCTACTGGCTCGAACTCAGCATCACGGCTACGTTGACGTTGTTGGTGGTGTGCGAAACCAGTACCAGCTGGGATCAGACGACCAACAATAACGTTCTCTTTCAGACCACGTAGATCATCACGCTTACCAGAAACTGCAGCTTCTGTTAGTACGCGAGTCGTTTCCTGGAACGACGCAGCAGAGATGAATGATTCTGTTGCTAGCGATGCTTTAGTGATACCTAGTAGGTCACGAGCATATGCTGCAGGAGTTTTGCCTTCAGCTTCTAGCTGACGGTTCGCGATAGTTACACGAGAGTATTCTACCTGCTCACCTTCTAGGAACTCAGAATCACCAGGAGCTGTGATTGTTACCTTACGCAGCATCTGACGAATGATCGTTTCGATGTGCTTATCGTTAATCTTAACGCCCTGAAGACGGTAAACTTCCTGAACCTCGTTCACGATGTATTCTGCTACTGCGAACACGCCACGTAGTCGTAGGATATCGTGTGGAGACTCTGGACCATCAGCGATTACGTCACCTTTCTCAACTTTATCGCCTTCGAATACGTTAAGCTGACGCCACTTAGGAATCATCTCTTCGTATGGCTGACCCTCTGCAGGAGTCAGGATTAGACGACGCTTACCTTTAGTTTCTTTACCGAAAGAAACAGTACCAGTAATTTCCGCAAGGATTGCTGGTTCTTTAGGCTTACGAGCTTCGAATAGGTCAGCAACTCGTGGTAGACCACCGGTGATATCTTTAGTACCGCCAGATGCCTGAGGGATACGAGCTAGCGTATCACCAATGCCCACAAGAGCACCGTCATCTAGTTGGATGATTGCTTTACCAGGTAGGAAGTATTGAGCTGGAATTTCAGTACCAGAGATCATTACATCGTTACCGTTTTCATCAACTAGTTTAACAGTTGGACGCATATCTTTACCTGCACCTGTACGCTCTGCAGCGTCAAGTACGGTAATCATAGATAGACCAGTTAGCTCATCAGTTTGACGAGATACAGTCACACCATCGATTAGGTCAACAAACTGGATACGACCTGCCACTTCAGTGATGATTGGCATTGTGTGTGGGTCCCAGTTAGCGATAACTTCGCCAGCTTTAACCTCATCACCGTCGTTCTTAGTTAGGTGAGAACCGTATGGTAGTTTGTAGTTTTCTTTCGTACGACCAAACTCATCAATGATGGTCATTTCAGACGCACGAGAAGTAATAACTAGTTTACCTTCACCATTGATTACGAACTTAGCATTCTGTAGTTTCACAGAACCGTTGTTCTTAACCTGGATGCTGTTTTCAGCAGCAGCTGCCGATGCCGCACCACCGATGTGGAACGTACGCATGGTAAGCTGTGTACCCGGTTCACCGATTGACTGTGCTGCAACAACACCAACGGCTTCACCAGTGTTCACTAGGTGACCACGAGCTAGGTCACGACCGTAACATAGCTTACAACAACCGAAGTCGTTCTCACAGGTAACCACAGAACGTACTTTAACTAGGTCAACAGAGTTCGCATCGATAATGTCACACCACTTCTCATCGATTAGGGTGTTACGAGGGATAAGAACTTCTTCTGTACCTGGTTTTAGAACGTCTTCAACAACCACACGACCTAGAACACGGTCACGTAGTGCTTCTTTAACATCACCACCTTCGATCAGAGGCATCATAGAGATACCACCGTGAGTACCACAGTCATCCGCTGTAATTACAACGTCTTGTGCTACGTCTACTAGACGACGAGTTAGGTAACCTGAGTTCGCAGTCTTAAGTGCGGTATCCGCAAGACCCTTACGAGCACCGTGAGTAGAGATAAAGTACTGAAGTACGTTTAGACCTTCACGGAAGTTCGCAGTGATCGGCGTTTCGATGATTGAGCCATCCGGCTTAGCCATCAGACCACGCATACCAGCAAGCTGACGAATCTGAGCGGCAGAACCACGAGCACCTGAGTCGGCCATCATGTATACGCTGTTGAACGACTTCTGCTGTTCTTCTTCACCGTCACGGTTAATAACAGTTTCGAAAGACAGGTTATCCATCATAGCTTTAGCAACTTGTTCGTTCGCTGTTGCCCAGATATCGATAACTTTGTTGTAACGTTCGCCAGCAGTAACAAGACCAGACTGGAACTGCTCTTGGATCTCTGCAACTTCTGCTTCTGCTTCTGCGATCTTAGTGTATTTCGCTTCTGGTACAACCATATCGTCGATACCAACAGAAACACCAGAAAGTGCCGCATATGCAAAACCTGTGTACATGATTTGGTCAGCAAAGACTACAGTCTCTTTCATACCCAATTCACGGTAACAAGTGTTAAGCAGTTTAGAAATTTGCTTCTTACCTAAAGCTTCAGTGTTCACTAGGCTGTATGGCAGACCTTTCGGTACGATAGTCCATAGCATTGCACGACCAACAGTCGTATCAACTAGCTTAGTTTCTGGAGTTAGGTTACCTTGCTCGTCCTTCTTGTACTCAGTAATGCGAACTTTTACACGTGCGTGTAGAGCTGCAGAACCAGTACGGTAAGCTTTTTCAGCTTCAGCAGAACCAGCTAGGTACATGCCTTCACCCTTCGCGTTGATCATGTCACGCGTCATGTAGTAAAGACCCAATACAACGTCCTGAGAAGGTACGATGATCGGATCACCTGACGCAGGCGATAGGATGTTGTTAGTCGACATCATAAGAGCACGTGCTTCTAGCTGTGCTTCTAGAGTCAATGGTAAGTGAACCGCCATCTGGTCACCATCGAAGTCGGCGTTGTATGCCGCACACACTAGTGGGTGAAGCTGAATCGCTTTACCTTCGATTAGGATCGGTTCAAATGCCTGAATACCAAGACGGTGCAGTGTCGGCGCACGGTTTAGCATTACTGGGTGTTCGCGAATTACTTCGTCTAGGATATCCCAAACAACTGCTTCTTCACGCTCAACCATCTTCTTAGCAGCTTTGATTGTAGTCGCAAGACCACGAGTCTCTAGCTTACCGTAGATAAATGGTTTAAATAGCTCAAGTGCCATCTTCTTAGGAAGACCACACTGATGCAGACGCAGGTATGGACCTACTGTGATAACAGAACGACCTGAGTAGTCTACACGCTTACCAAGCAAGTTCTGACGGAAACGACCCTGCTTACCTTTGATCATATCAGCCAAAGATTTCAGAGGACGCTTGTTAGAACCTGTGATTGCGCGACCACGACGACCGTTATCAAGCAATGCATCTACAGACTCCTGCAGCATACGCTTTTCGTTACGTACGATGATATCAGGAGCAGCTAAGTCAAGCAGACGCTTTAGACGGTTGTTACGGTTGATTACACGACGGTATAGATCGTTAAGATCTGAAGTCGCGAAACGGCCACCATCTAGCGGTACCAACGGACGAAGATCCGGTGGAAGAACTGGCAGTACAGATAGGATCATCCACTCAGGGTTGTTGCCTGACTGTACAAATGCTTCAACTAGCTTCAAACGCTTAGTTAGCTTCTTACGCTTAGTTTCAGAGTTAGTTTCTTCTAACTCTTCGCGCATAAGTTCGATTTCAGCATTAAGGTCCATATTGGCCAATAGTGCTTTAACCGCTTCTGCACCCATCTTAGCGTCAAATTCGTCGCCCCACTCTTCAAGCGCATCTAGGTACTGCTCTTCAGAAAGCAGCTGGCTACGCTCAAGGTTGGTCATACCTGGTTCGATTACTACGTAAGATTCGAAGTAAAGTACACGCTCGATATCACGTAGTGGCATGTCCATTAGCAAACCGATACGAGATGGTAGCGATTTTAGGAACCAGATGTGGGCAACAGGTGAAGCAAGCTCAATGTGACCCATACGCTCACGACGTACTTTGGTCTGAGTAACTTCAACACCACATTTTTCACAGATAACACCACGGTGCTTTAGGCGCTTGTATTTGCCACAAAGACACTCGTAATCTTTAACCGGGCCAAAGATACGTGCACAGAAAAGACCGTCACGCTCAGGCTTAAAGGTACGGTAGTTAATGGTTTCTGGCTTTTTAACTTCACCAAAAGACCATGAACGGATCATGTCAGGTGAAGCTAGACCGATTTTGATCGCATCAAATTCTTCGGTCTTATGTTGTGCTTTCAGAAACTTAAGTAAGTCTTTCACATTCGGCTCCTGTGAGGAGTTGACCCATAAAGGCGCCAGTCATCTGGCGCCTTCATATTTATACCGGAGTAACTAGTAAGTATAGATGACTAGTCTAACTTATTCGTCTTCCAGCTCGATGTTAATACCCAACGAGCGGATTTCTTTCAACAATACGTTGAATGATTCCGGCATACCTGGTTCCATACGATGATCGCCGTCAACGATGTTCTTATACATCTTAGTACGGCCGTTAACGTCATCCGACTTAACAGTTAACATCTCTTGTAGAGTATATGCTGCGCCATATGCTTCAAGCGCCCACACTTCCATCTCACCGAAACGCTGACCACCGAACTGAGCTTTACCACCAAGTGGTTGCTGAGTAACAAGGCTGTAAGAACCGGTAGAACGGGCGTGCATCTTATCGTCAACCAAGTGGTTCAGTTTCAGCATGTACATGTAACCAACAGTTACAGGACGCTCAAACGGATTACCAGTACGGCCATCGAACAACTGAAGCTGACCAGACGATGGAAGATCACCAAGTTGTAGCAACTCTTTGATTGACGCTTCTGGAGCACCATCAAATACAGGTGTTGCAATTGGTAGACCTTTACGAAGGTTCTGAGCAAGAGTCAGCACTTCTTCGTCTGATAGCAGAGCAATGTCTACTTTCTGACGAGTATCGCCTAGATCGTATACACGCTGTAGGAATTCACGAATCTTGTGAAGTTCCTGCTGCTGCTTCATCATCTCGTTGATCTTGTCACCGATACCTTTCGCCGCAAGACCTAAGTGAGTCTCTAGGATCTGACCGATGTTCATACGAGATGGTACGCCCAGTGGGTTCAGTACGATATCAACAGTTTGACCTTTCTCATCGTACGGCATGTCTTCAACAGGGTTGATCTTAGAGATAACACCCTTGTTACCGTGACGACCCGCCATCTTATCACCAGGTTGAATACGACGCTTAACAGCTAGGTATACTTTAACAATCTTAAGTACGCCTGGTGCTAGGTCATCACCTTGAGTGATCTTACGACGCTTAGTCTCAAACTTCTTATCGAACTCAGCTTTCAGTTCATCATATTGTTCTGCAAGCTGTTCCAACTGGTTCTGTAGTGCTTCATCATCAAGAGTCTGAGCAAATAGCTTCTCACGGTCCATTGAAGCAATTTTGTCTTCACTGTAACCAGAAGCAAGCAGAAGAGTACGAACACGAGCAAGAAGACCACCCTCAAGGATCTGGAATTCTTCTGTAAGATCTTTCTTCGCTTCTTTTAGCTGCATCTCTTCGATTTCAAGAGCACGCTTGTCTTTTTCTACGCCATCACGAGTGAATACTTGTACGTCGATAACAGTACCAGTCACACTACCAGGAACGCGTAGAGATGAATCTTTAACATCAGACGCTTTTTCACCGAAGATAGCACGTAGTAGCTTCTCTTCAGGAGTTAGCTGAGTTTCACCCTTAGGTGTCACTTTACCAACTAGGATGTCGCCACCCTTAACTTCAGCACCAATGTAAACGATACCTGATTCGTCCAGCTTAGAAAGTGCTGCTTCACCCACGTTAGGGATATCGGCAGTAATTTCTTCAGCACCTAGCTTAGTATCACGCGCCACACAAGAAAGCTCTTGGATGTGGATTGTTGTTAGGCGATCTTCCTGAACAACACGCTCTGAAACAAGGATGGAGTCCTCGAAGTTGTAACCGTTCCAAGGCATGAACGCGATACGCATGTTTTGACCAAGCGCTAGTTCACCAAGGTCTGTTGATGGACCATCAGCTAGCACATCGCCACGAGCAACTGGTTCACCAACCATTACACATGGACGCTGGTTAATACATGTGTTCTGGTTAGAACGAGTGTATTTAGTTAGGTTGTAGATATCGATACCTGCTTCACCAGGGATCAACTCATCATCGTTAACTTTGATAACGATACGAGATGCATCTACAAACTGAACTTGACCACCACGTTTAGCTACGGCAGTAACACCTGAATCAACACCGATTTGACGTTCAATACCAGTACCTACTAGCGGCTTATCAGCACGGATAGTTGGAACTGCCTGACGTTGCATGTTCGCACCCATTAGGGCACGGTTAGCATCGTTGTGTTCTAGGAATGGGATCAGAGATGCCGCCACAGATACAACCTGGTTAGTTGCAACGTCCATGTACTGAACATGGTCACGTGGGTGCAGACCTGAATCACCTTTCTGACGAGCAGTGATCAGTTCATCAGCAAAAGAGCCATCTTCGTTAAGCGCGGCGTTTGCCTGTGCAATAACGTATTGACCTTCTTCAATTGCTGATAGGTATTCGATCTCTTCAGAAACTTTACCATCTACCACTTTGCGGTATGGAGTTTCTAAGAAGCCGTATGGGTTACAACGCGCAAATACAGATAGCGAGTTGATCAAACCGATGTTTGGACCTTCAGGCGTTTCGATCGGACATAGACGACCGTAGTGCGTTGCGTGAACGTCTCGAACTTCGAAACCAGCACGCTCACGAGTCAGACCACCTGGACCAAGCGCCGAGATACGACGTTTGTGAGTAACTTCTGACAGTGGGTTGTTCTGGTCCATAAACTGAGACAGCTGAGAAGAGCCAAAGAACTCTTTAACTGCCGCAGAAATAGGCTTAGCGTTGATAAGATCCTGAGGCATGATTGCATCAAGGTCACCAAGGCTTAGACGCTCTTTAACTGCACGCTCAACACGAACTAGACCAACGCGGAATTGGTTCTCAGCCATTTCGCCAACTGAACGGATACGACGGTTACCAAGGTGGTCGATATCATCAACTTCACCTTTACCGTTACGAATATCGATCAGCTTACGCATCACATCGATGATGTCTTGGTTGTCTAGAGTGCCTGGGCCTGTAGTCTCATCACGAAGTAGAGAACTGTTGAACTTCATACGACCTACAGCAGATAGATCGTAACGCTCTTCTGAGAAGAATAAGCTTTCAAACAGTTGTTCTGCTGCTTCACGTGTTGGTGGCTCGCCAGGACGCATCATGCGGTAGATTTCTACTAACGCACTTAGACGGTCTGTTGTGCTATCAATACGTAGCGTATCAGACATGTATGGACCGTGGTCTAGATCGTTCGTAAATAGAACTTCAATAGACTTGTGGCCAGCCTGAGACAATAGCGCTAGAGATTCTAGGCTTAGCTCTTGGTTTGCAGCAGCAATCAGTTCGCCAGTTGCTTCGTTAACGTAGTCTTTAGCAGCAACTTTGCCAACGATGTATTCAACAGGTACTTCGATATGATCTACGCCGTCTTTCGCTAGTTGACGAATATGACGAGCAGTAATACGACGACCTTTTTCTACGTATACAGTGCCGTTAGCTTCGATATCAAAGCTTGCAGTTTCACCACGTAGGCGATCAGGAACAAGTTCCATCACTAGAGATTTACCTTGAACTTCGAACTTCACTTTCTCGAAGAACATGTCAAGGATTTGATCTGTAGTGTAACCTAGTGCACGTAGAATAATTGATGCAGGAAGCTTACGACGACGGTCGATACGGACAAAAACACTATCCTTAGGATCGAATTCGAAATCCAACCATGAACCACGGTATGGGATTACGCGCGCGTTATATAGCACTTTACCTGAGGAGTGGGTCTTACCCTTATCGCTGTCGAAGAAGACACCCGGGCTACGGTGCAACTGGGATACGATAACCCTCTCGGTTCCGTTAATAACGAACGTACCGTTATCAGTCATGAGTGGAATTTCACCCATGTACACTTCTTGTTCTTTAATGTCTTTTACGGTTCCAGCCGGCGCGTCTTTATCATACATAACAAGACGAAGCTTCACACGAAGTGGAGCTGAGTAAGTAACGCCACGAATCTGACATTCTTTCACATCGAAGACCGGCTCGCCGAGACGATAGCTAACGTATTGCAGCTCGGAATTGCCATTGTAGCTCTGGATAGGGAAAACAGAGCGAAAAGCAGCTTCTAGACCGTAATGCCCTTCTGGATCCTGCTCGATGAATTTTTGGAAAGAATCAAGCTGGATCGACAGCAAGTATGGTGCATCCAAAACTTGTGGACGCTTACCAAAATCCTTACGGATACGCTTTTTCTCGGTATAAGAGTAAACCATAGGTTCCTCAGATCGCTGATAAGTGATCCAACTACCCACTATAACTTTTGGGCAGTGACTAATCATTGTTTATGGTAGGAAATAGCTTGAGGTATCAAACTATTTTTTGCGTAGATTGTGGGTACAAAACAAGGTGAAAAATACCACAACCCTATAGCGCAAAAAGGCCGGTGGCATTTTTGCCACCAGCCAATAGCCTTAAAAGGCTATGAAATCAAATAGTTATTATTTGATTTCAACAGAAGCACCAGCTTCTTCTAGTTGAGCTTTAAGAGCTTCAGCTTCAGCTTTCTCAACGCCTTCTTTTAGAGGTGCTGGAGCGCCGTCTACTACAGCTTTAGCTTCTTTAAGACCTAGGCCAGTTGCGCCACGTACTGCTTTGATTACAGCAACTTTGTTAGCGCCAGCAGCAGTTAGGATTACGTCGAATTCAGTTTGCTCTTCAGCAGCTTCTGCTGCTGCGCCGCCTGCTACAACTGCAGCTGCAGCAGTAACACCGAACTTCTCTTCCATAGCTTCGATTAGTTCAACAACTTGCATTACAGACATTTCTGCAACTGCGTCTAGGATTTGCTCGTTAGTGATAGACATAACAATTCTCTTTAAAAGTCAACAAATAGTTTAAATAGTAATCAGATAAAACTCTGCAATTAAGCAGCAGCTTCTTCTTTCTGATCACGTACTGCAGCGATAGTACGTACAAGTTTACCAGCAGACGCTTCTTTCATGCACATCATTAGGCGTGCGATAGCTTCGTCGTATGTTGGTAGAGTTGCTAGTACTTCAACGTTAGCAATAGCGCCTTCGAATGCAGCAGCTTTGATCTCGAAATCTTTATTCTCTTTAGCGAAGTCTTTGAAAAGACGCGCTGCAGCACCTGGGTGCTCATTAGAGAAACCGATTAGTGAAGGACCAACGAAAACGTCTTGTAGACATTCGAAATCAGTACCTTCAACAGCACGACGTGCTAGGGTGTTACGAACAACTTTTAGGTAAACGCCGTTTTCACGAGCTTGTTTACGTAAAGTAGTCATCGCACCTACAGCAACACCGCGAGAGTCAGCTACAACTGCAGACAGGGCACCATTGGCAGCTTCGTTGACTTCAGCAACAATTGCTTTTTTGTCTTGAAGATTTAATGCCATTGGATTTGCTCCTGGTTTTATTTACACCACTTCTTATATAAGATAAGAAGAGCTTGTACGGCGCAGATCCTTGAAAGATATAAATCAATCATGTTCTGGCACCGTCTACGTAGGTAATATTAAGTTCTAATGAACGCCTACGGTCTTTGACGGAGGTCGAAAAGACGACCTCAGCCACGAATTCTGAAACGCCAGATTATACAGTAATCTGACGCTTCCGCAATTAGTTTGCGTTAGTTTCTAGCGTGTTTTGATCAACAGCTACACCAGCACCCATAGTAGTAGAGATGCTTACTTTCTTGATGAAAGTACCTTTAGCTGAAGATGGTTTTGCACGCTTAAGAGCAACTAGAAGTGCTTCTAGGTTCTCTTTAAGTTGAGCAGCATCAAAGCTCACTTTACCGATAGTAGTGTGAATGATACCGTTCTTGTCGTTACGGTAACGAACCTGACCTGCTTTAGCGTTCTTAACAGCTTCAGCAACGTTAGGAGTTACAGTACCAACTTTAGGGTTTGGCATAAGACCGCGAGGACCAAGAATAGTACCAAGCTGACCTACAACGCGCATTGCATCTGGAGATGCGATAACTACGTCGAAGTTCATTTCGCCTTTCTTAACTTGCTCAGCAAGATCTTCCATACCTACTAGCTCAGCGCCAGCTTCTTTCGCAGCTTCTGCGTTAGCGCCTTGAGTAAATACAGCAACACGGATGTCACGACCAGTACCGTTTGGTAGTACAGTTGCACCACGTACGTTTTGGTCTGATTTACGTGCATCAATGCCAAGGTTAACAGCTACGTCAACACTTTCTACGAACTTAGCAGTAGCTAGTTCTTTTAGAAGAGCAACAGCTTCGTTGATATCGTATTCACGAGTTACATCAACTTTCTCACGGATCACGCGCATGCGCTTAGTCAGTTTAGCCATTCTATTAACCCTCTACCACTAGGCCCATTGAGCGAGCAGTACCAGCAATTGAACGCTTCATAGCTTCAATGTCAGCACCAGTCATGTCTGCAGCTTTAGTCTCAGCGATCTCTTGGATCTGAGCTTCAGTTACAGTACCAACTTTCTCAGTGTTAGGACGGCCAGAGCCAGACTTAACGCCAGCAGCTTTCTTAAGAAGAACAGCAGCAGGTGGAGTCTTAGTGATGAAAGTGAAAGAACGGTCACTGTATACTGTAATAACTACTGGAGTTGGAAGACCTTTCTCTAGAGAGTCAGTCTTAGCGTTGAACGCTTTACAGAATTCCATGATGTTCACACCGTGTTGACCAAGAGCTGGACCAACTGGTGGACTTGGGTTTGCCATACCAGCTGCAACTTGCAGCTTGATGTAAGCTTCTACTTTTTTAGCCATTGCTATATACCTATTTTTGGGTTCAAGCGTCTATTTAGAAACAAATAGACTCCCCGTCTAACGAAAGGGCGCAGAATTGTAGATCAATTCTACGCCCTTGACAAGACTGTGTGCTTATTTATTGATCAGTTCTTTTCTACTTGACCAAACTCAAGCTCAACTGGTGTTGCACGGCCGAAGATAGAGACAGAAACCTTAACACGGCTCTTATCGTAATCCACTTCCTCAACCACACCGTTGAAGTCAGCAAATGGGCCATCAGTAACACGAACAACTTCGCCTGGCTCAAATACTGTTTTATGTACTGGTGATTCACTAGCTTTCTGTAGACGGTTCAGAATCGCATCCGCTTCTTTATCAGAAATCGGAGCTGGACGATCTGAAGTACCGCCGATGAACCCCATTACACGAGGGATACTACGTACTAGGTGCCATGTTTCATCATTCATCACCATTTGTACAAGCACGTAACCTGGGAAGAATTTACGCTCGCTCTTGCGGCGCTGACCAGCACGAACTTCCACAACTTCTTCTGTAGGCACAAGCACTTCTTCAAAGTACTCTTCCATGCCATGCATTTTGATGTGCTCACGTAGTGATTGTGCTACTCGACCTTCAAAACCAGAAAAGGCCTGCACTACATACCATCGTTTTTTTGGAGCTTCGCTCATGAATACTTACCTCATACGCCAGTAACTAGGCGCACTAAACGGACCATAATGCCGTCAATCCCCCAAAGGGCTAACGCCATAACTACAGTGACTGCTAGTACGATAAAGGTTGTCTGCGTAGCTTCCTGACGAGTAGGCCATACCACTTTGCGGACTTCCATGCGCGCTTCACGAGCAAACGTAATCGCGGCTTTACCTTTTGCTGTAAATGCAGCAGTAATACCAGCAATTGCAACTAATGCAACTATACCAGATACACGAAGCACAACAGAAACATCACTGTACAGGTAATTACCAACCACTGCGGCGGCTAGCAAAGCAAAAACGACGAGCCACTTAAGGCCATCCATTTTGCTTTGGCTTTCTTGGTTTTCGTTCTCGGCATTCGCGTTCATACAACCAACCTGTAACTAGTCTTAATATAGACGAAAATTACCCCGCTGATGCGAGGTCTAAGACGAAGGGACGCAAAATCCTTGAAACTTCATCACTCTATCGTTAACTCTACGCTATTTTGAACATTATTTACACTATTCAAAACAGAAACGCAGAAAAAGGGCATCAGATGATGCCCTTTTTTGTGCATGCTCGTCAAACGTTAATTCGACGAACTGTGCTCGGAAACCGCAAATTAAGCGATGATTGTAGCAACAACACCAGCACCAACTGTACGGCCACCTTCACGGATTGCGAAGCGTAGACCTTCATCCATCGCGATAGGAGCGATTAGAGTAACAGTCATAGAGATGTTATCACCAGGCATTACCATTTCAACGCCTTCTGGTAGCTCGATAGTACCAGTTACGTCAGTTGTACGGAAGTAGAACTGTGGACGGTAACCTTTGAAGAATGGAGTGTGACGACCGCCTTCATCTTTAGAAAGAACATAGATTTCTGAAGTGAAAGTAGTGTGTGGAGTGATTGAACCAGGCTTAGCTAGAACTTGACCACGCTCAACTTCGTCACGCTTAGTACCACGTAGAAGAACACCAACGTTCTCACCAGCACGGCCTTCGTCTAGAAGCTTACGGAACATCTCAACGCCAGTACAAGTAGTCTTAGTAGTTGGTTTGATACCAACGATTTCTACTTCGTCACCAACAGTGATGATACCTTGCTCAACACGACCAGTTACAACAGTACCACGGCCTTGGATTGAGAATACGTCTTCGATTGGAAGAATGAACGGCTTATCGATAGCACGCTCTGGCTCTGGGATGTAGTTGTCTAGAGCTTCTGCTAGTTCAACAACTTTTGCTTCCCACTGCTCTTCGCCGTTTAGTGCGCCAAGTGCAGAACCCATGATTACTGGGCAATCATCACCTGGGAAGTCGTACTCAGATAGAAGTTCACGAACTTCCATTTCTACTAGCTCAAGTAGTTCTTCATCATCAACCATGTCACACTTGTTCATGAATACGATGATGTAAGGGATACCAACCTGACGACCAAGTAGGATGTGCTCACGAGTCTGTGGCATAGGGCCATCAGTTGCAGCAACAACTAGGATACCACCGTCCATCTGAGCAGCACCAGTGATCATGTTTTTAACATAATCGGCGTGTCCAGGACAGTCAACGTGTGCGTAGTGACGAGTTGGAGTATCGTACTCTACGTGAGAAGTAGAGATTGTGATACCGCGCTCACGCTCTTCTGGAGCGTTATCGATTGATGCGAAGTCACGAGCAGCACCGCCGTATACTTTAGAAAGTACAGTACAGATTGCAGCAGTTAGAGTTGTTTTACCGTGGTCAACGTGGCCGATTGTACCAACGTTAACGTGCGGTTTCGTACGTTCAAATTTTTCTTTAGACATGATAGTCCCTCAAATGCACGGTAGTTAGTGGCATTACGACCACAACCGATCATGGGTTTGTAGAGTTTTATATAAACAAATGGGAGAAAGCGTCGAGGAGTGGTGCTGATAGGCAGATTTGAACTGCCGACCTCACCCTTACCAAGGGTGCGCTCTACCGACTGAGCTATATCAGCACACGAAGTGTGGAGCGGGCAGCGGGAATCGAACCCGCATCATCAGCTTGGAAGGCTGAGGTAATAGCCATTATACGATGCCCGCAAATTCGTCACTCGTAGAGCTATCAATCACTTGAAAATGGTGGTGGGGGAAGGATTCGAACCTTCGAAGGCAGTGCCGGCAGATTTACAGTCTGCTCCCTTTGGCCACTCGGGAACCCCACCAAAATTTTTTGAAACTGGTGCCGACTACCGGAATCGAACTGGTGACCTACTGATTACAAGTCAGTTGCTCTACCTACTGAGCTAAGTCGGCTTAAGTGCTGCGCATTTTAGATAAGGTTGAAATCTCTGGCAATAGCTCAGCACCTTTTTTTTTTGATTTTAGCTTCAAATGTTGCTTTTTTCGCCACTAACGATGTTTTGCATACAAGGCTAAGCCTTCTAACACCAAATCAGAACGATGTGTGTACTGTTGCGCCCACTTTTTAGGTAAATGAATCACACCGCCACCACACAAAATAACATGAGGCTCTACCCCTAAATTCTCATGGGCCTGTTTCAAGCCATACTCAATAAGCCCAAGTAAAGCGGCCCGGCAACCATTCTTAAGACCATCAGCAGTATTAGTTGCAAGCTCTAAGGAATCGACATGGTCACGATCAGAAAAAACCTTGGTTGTATTTTCTAATACCGATTTCATCATTAGTTGATAACCTGGGGCGATCCATCCCCCCAAATGCGTTCCGTCTTCTGCTAATACATCAAACGTCAGTGCGGTACCGATATCAACAATCACAGTTGGCTGTTGATAGCTTTGATGAATTGCAACCAAAGTTAGCCAACGATCGATACCTAAATATTGATACTCACTATAGGCATTTTTCACCCCAAAATCATGGCTTGGAGTTTTTACTTGTATTACTGGAATATTAGAAAGTTGAGAAATTCGCTGAATAGAGTTATCTATTTCAACTGGCCCAACACTCGCAAAAACGATGCGATGAATTTCTTTTTTATCAAGCAAAGGCTCTAAAACCATTTCTAATTTACGGCTAGAGTATTTGCCTAATAATTCTAACTGACCATTTTTAAATAATTGGGCAACTTTGACATAAGTATTGCCCGCTTCAATAAGTAATTGCATTAACAACCTCTAAGGCTGATTTCACCACCAATATAAGGCGTAATCCCAGCTTCAGTTTCTAATAGTAGAGCACCAGTATCATTAATTCCTCGTGCAATACCTTCAATAACTTGCTCGCCTAACAGCAGTTTAACTGGACGATCGATAAAGTTATCGACCTTATTCCAACGTTCGACAAAACCAGCAAGGCCATAATGTTCATAATCTTGCAAAGTTTTTGTTAATTGAGTGATTAATCGCGCTGCAAGTTGGTTTCTCTCGATAGTCTGCTCACAGCAATCGGTCAAGTTTGTCCACGCTTGATCAATGTGCTGCTGCTCTGGCATCGATATGTTCAGTCCCATACCAATAATAAGGTGGGCTGCATCACCGGCTTGACCAACCATTTCAACTAAGATGCCAGCAACCTTTTTATCATCACAGTAAATATCATTTGGCCATTTAACTTTAATGCGCTCAGCCCCCATCGACTGTAATGTCTCTGCAATGGCAACCCCAACAACTAAGCTAAGTCCCATAGCAGCAGCCACACCAGCATCTAGACGCCAATACATCGACATATACAGATTGCTACCAAAAGGAGATAGCCATTGACGACCACGCCGTCCCCTACCTGCTTGTTGGTATTCAGCAAGACAAACGGCTCCCGATGGTAATTGCCCTACTCGGTCTAATAAATATTGGTTGGTCGAATCAATGACAGGAATCACATCTAAGTTAGAGCAGATACAGTGAGATAAAATATCCCCCTTATCTAATAGTGTTATCGATTTTGCTAAACAATAACCTCGCCCTTGAATCCGATAAATATCCAATCCCCAGCTTTGCAACACTTTAATCTGCTTGCTAATCGCGGCACGTGAAATGCCCAAAGCTTCCCCTAAAGCTTCACCGGAATGGAACTGACCATCTGCCAGCAAACTGATTAACTTTAACTTTGATGCATGCTCTTTCATTGCAGAGCCTTTGCTAAACAGGTTTCACTAGATTTAGCCATAAAGCGAACTTCATGCTCAAGCTCGACACCAAACTGCTTATAAACACAACTCACAACATGTTGAGCCAACGCCATGACATCTTGCGCCGAAGCAGAACCAGTATTAACGAGTACCAATGCTTGCTGTTCATGAACCTTAGCACCACCAATCGTAAAACCTTTCAGCCCACATTGGTCAATCAGCCACCCTGCCGCTAACTTGATTTCATCACCAGCAGGATAACTTGGCATATCAGAATGCTCTGCTAATAACTGCTGAGCTTGCTGTTTGGATATAACAGGATTTTTGAAAAAGCTCCCCGCATTTCCCAGTTCTTTAGGATTAGGCAGCTTAGCAAGACGCACATTACAAACGGTGTCAAAGATCTCTTTTGCCGTTACGGTTTTAAGATCAAACTGCGCTAATGGACCGTAACCAATCTGTGGTTGCCAATCTTTGCTTAGCGTTAAACCAACTGCGATAATGATGTGATCATCTTTTAATTGATGTTTAAAAATAGAATCACGATAACCAAATAAACATTCAGCAGCGCTCAGACGCGAAATCTTCCCTGTCAGTACATTTAAAACATCGACATACTCACACAGATCTTTTAACTCTTTACCGTAAGCACCGATATTTTGAATTGGCGATGAACCGACACAACCTGGGATCAATGCCAAATTCTCCAATCCTGGCATGTTGTTCTCTACGGTCCACTTCACTAATTGGTGCCAGTCTTCACCACCGGCAACATGCAGATGATAAGCTTGTGCATCCTCTGATACATTAATGCCCTTAAGACGATTTAAGACCACAATTCCTTGGTAATCTTCACAAAATAGTAAGTTACTACCTTGGCCGACAACAAGCTTAGGAGATTGACTGTATGCAGGGTCTTGCCACAATGTAATAAAATCTTCAGCACTAGTTGCTTCGATAATCATAGAAGCTTGCGCGTCAATTCCAAAAGTGTGATAAGGCGCTAGCCCAGTATCGTGTAATTGATTCATGCGATTTTTAGACCGTACCTTTATACTAATCGGCATATTTTAACCGAATCAACGTCATGACGCAGTGCTTTTCCTATGAATACACCAGAATTTCACAAACTAGAGACATTACGCTTTCCTCTTGTGAACAAATTATACAAAGATCATTATCCCGCAGGTAAAGCTAAACGAGATGAAATTATCTGGGTTGGTGAACAAAATGGCACCTTAATCGCAGCGGTTCGTTTTAAAGTGATCGAAGAATCACAACTCTTAACCGGAATGGTTGTACATAGCCAGCATCGAAGAAAAAATATTGCTAGCCAATTCTTATACCATCTTTCTGAACAGTTAGAGTTGTATCCTTGTTATTGCTTTGCTCTCTATGAACTTGAAGGTTTCTATCAACGCAATGGGTTTATCACAATTGATAGCAGTGAATTACCTCATCCTTTGCAACAACGATTTGAGCGTTACAGTAGTGGTAAAAAATTGGTTCCTATGCTGTATAAGAATGGTAGTTAAATCCCAGATCTAGCATGCTGAGCTCACCAGAAAGATTGACTGAGCTATTTTTCTGGTATACTTGCTCCCTTAACTTTGAATTACTAATGATTAGATCGCGAACAAAGAGGCGATAAATGGATTCAGCTATTGCTAATACGCAACGCATTGAGCATTTGCCATGTATTGCACATAAGCCAGAAAATTTAGAAACCCTATTTGATGCATCGTCTTTTAGAGAGCGCCTGCTACAAGAAATATCACAGGCAAAACATCGCATCTATTTAGTTGCTCTTTATCTTCAAGATGATGATGCAGGTCGAAAAATTCTGACGGCTCTATTTGAAGCAAAACAACAAAATCCAGATCTTGATATTAAAGTTCTGGTTGATTGGCATCGTGCACAACGAGGATTAATTGGTGCGGCCAAGTCTGATGGTAATGCCGCTCTTTATCGAGAATTCTCAGAAAAGTACACTCATAACATTGAAATTCTGGGTGTACCAGTTCGTAACCGTGAAGTATTTGGTGTACTACACCTTAAAGGCTTTATTATTGATGACAAGGTTATCTATAGCGGTGCGAGTCTTAATGATGTCTATCTTGCAGAACATGAGCGTTACCGTTATGACCGCTATCATGTAATCCACAATGCTAAGTTAGCAGATACAATGGCAAGTTTTGTCTTAGATAATTTAGTAAATAGTGATGCCGTTAACTGTCTAAGCCAAGAACATCGACCAGATACTAAATCACTGAAAGGTGCAATCCGCGATTTCCGTATCAACCTTCAGCGCGCAGCTTATCAATTCGATGGCGACAGAATACAAGATGATGAGGTTGGCTTAACTCCTCTTGTTGGTTTAGGCAAAAAGAAAAATCGCCTCAATCAACAAATCTGTACATTAATTGCGAGCGCAAAAACTGAACTCACTATTTGTACACCTTACTTCAACTTCCCTCGAAGCATTAATAAAGAAGTAAAACGAGCTCTACGCCGTGGAGTAAAGGTAACAATCGTTGTTGGTGATAAGACGGCAAATGACTTTTATATTCCGCCATCAGAGCCTTTTAAAACGATTGCAGGCCTACCTTATCTTTATGAGGTAAACCTTCGCCATTTTGCCAAGCAGAATGAAGCGGCAATAGCTCGTCGTCAACTGGCAATCCACCTTTGGAAACATGCTGACAATAGCTTCCATCTAAAAGGTATCTGGGTAGATAAAACCTACATGCTGGTTACCGGAAATAATTTAAATCCTCGAGCATGGAAATTGGATCTAGAAAATGCCATCTTAATCCATGATAAAAATCAGCTATTACTTGAACAAAAAGAACAAGAGCTTGCTTGCATCTTAAATCATACTCAATTGATTGGCAGTTATAAGTGCATCGATAAGATTGATAGCTATCCACTTCAAGTTCAAAAGCTCATCAAACGAATTCGTAGAGTGAAAGCTGACCACATTTTAAATCAGATCCTATAAGGAAATAGTGATGATTATTGCGGCAATAGATGTCGACCCTCAACAGACTTTTACCCCATTGTGTCCCAATGAGCTACCAGTACACGAAGGCGATACTATTGCCGATACTCTGAACCTACAGGCCAGCTTTGCTCAATATCGAGTCTTAACCAAAGATGCTCATCCTAAGAATGCGCTCTGGGTTGTCGACACACATGAAGAGATGTTGCACCCTCTATCACACCCTAATGCAGACTTAACCTGGGTTGCGCATGCCGTACCTGGAACTCAAGGCTTTGAAGTCATTCCAGGTCTGCCTAAAGTAACTGATTATGACCATGTTATCTGGAAAGGTATTGAGCCAGACCTTCATCCTTATGGCGCTTGTTATCATGATCTAGCTGAAGAACTCAGTACAGGGCTAATTGAATGGTTGCTGCAGCATAAGGTGGATACATTGCTAATTGGCGGTTTAGCTACCGATTATTGTGTTAAAACCACAGCCATTCAATTGCAACAGACCAATTCTTTTCGGGTTATCGTTAATTTAAGTGCTTGCCGAGGCATTGCAGCAGAAACAATAGACTCTGCAATAAAAGAAATGCAACAAGCTGGTATAGAGTGCGTTCATAGTATCGATGAGCTTTCAGCATTGTTAACAAATAAGTAGGCGATTAATAGATATTCTTACTAAAGCTCCTTTATAGGGGCTTTTTTTGTTCTTAAACAAAAGCTTAAGTTAGAGCAGTTACTTAATGGAACAAGATTAAGGATTGATAGATAAATATAACTAGTTTTAGCTAAACGAAAAAAACCTGACTCTTTCGAATCAGGCTTTCTCTAAATAAGTGGCAGAGCGGACGGGACTGCTATACCGAACATCAGCGCGCCCCCGGCGTGACAGGCCGGCTTGCTCTTAAACAAAAAGCAAACCAACTGAACTACCGCTCAACTTCCATCTATATTTTATTTATAAAGCATGTAACGAAAAAAAGCCTGACTCTTTCGAGTCAGGCTTTTTCTAAATAAGTGGCGGAGCGGACGGGACTGCTATACCGAACATCAGCGCGCCCCCCGGCGTGACAGGCCGGCTTGCTCTTAAACAAAAAGCAAACCAACTGAACTACCGCTCAACTTCCATCTATATTTTATTTATAAAGCATATAACGAAAAAAAGCCTGACTCTTTTGAATCAGGCTTTTCTAAATAAGTGGCGGAGCGGACGGGACTCGAACCCGCGACCCCCGGCGTGACAGGCCGGTATTCTAACCAACTGAACTACCGCTCCACTCAAACTACCGTATGTTCAGTACGATAGTTTAAATTGGGCGCTTGGCGATGTCCTACTCTCACATGGGGAGACCCCACACTACCATCGGCGCTGCTGCGTTTCACTTCTGAGTTCGGCATGGATTCAGGTGGGACCACAGCGCTAAGGTCGCCAAGCAAATTCGTTTATTTCAAGCAGTGCTTGAAATAGCAATCTGGGAAAGTTAACTGGTTCTCAAACTTACATTCAAGTGTTTGTGGAGTCCGATAAAACCCCTTGGGTGTTGTATGGTTAAGCCTCACGGGCAATTAGTACAGGTTAGCTCAACGCCTCACAGCGCTTACACACCCTGCCTATCTACGTCGTAGTCTCCAACAACCCTTTAGGATACTTAAAGTATCAGGGATGACTCATCTTGAGGCTCGCTTCCCGCTTAGATGCTTTCAGCGGTTATCGATTCCGAACTTAGCTACCGGGCAATGCGTCTGGCGACACAACCCGAACACCAGAGGTTCGTCCACTCCGGTCCTCTCGTACTAGGAGCAGCCCCTCTCAATCATCCAACGCCCACGGCAGATAGGGACCGAACTGTCTCACGACGTTCTAAACCCAGCTCGCGTACCACTTTAAATGGCGAACAGCCATACCCTTGGGACCGACTTCAGCCCCAGGATGTGATGAGCCGACATCGAGGTGCCAAACACCGCCGTCGATATGAACTCTTGGGCGGTATCAGCCTGTTATCCCCGGAGTACCTTTTATCCGTTGAGCGATGGCCCTTCCATACAGAACCACCGGATCACTATGACCTGCTTTCGCACCTGCTCGAACCGTCATTCTCGCAGTTAAGCGGGCTTATGCCATTGCACTAACCTCACGATGTCCGACCGTGATTAGCCCACCTTCGTGCTCCTCCGTTACTCTTTGGGAGGAGACCGCCCCAGTCAAACTACCCACCAGGCACTGTCCTCACCCCAGATGATGGGGCCAAGTTAGAACATCAACACTACAAGGGTGGTATTTCAAGGACGACTCCACGCAAACTGGCGTCTGCGTTTCAAAGTCTCCCACCTATCCTACACATGTAGGGTCAATGTTCAGTGCCAAGCTGTAGTAAAGGTTCACGGGGTCTTTCCGTCTAGCCGCGGGTACGCTGCATCTTCACAGCGATTTCAATTTCACTGAGTCTCGGGTGGAGACAGCGTGGCCATCATTACGCCATTCGTGCAGGTCGGAACTTACCCGACAAGGAATTTCGCTACCTTAGGACCGTTATAGTTACGGCCGCCGTTTACCGGGGCTTCGATCAAGAGCTTCGACTTACGTCTAACCCCATCAATTAACCTTCCGGCACCGGGCAGGCGTCACACCGTATACGTCATCTTTCGATTTTGCACAGTGCTGTGTTTTTAATAAACAGTTGCAGCCACCTGGTATCTGCGACTCTCGACAGCTCCATCCGCGAGGGACTTCACCGTTAAGAGCGTACCTTCTCCCGAAGTTACGGTACCATTTTGCCTAGTTCCTTCACCCGAGTTCTCTCAAGCGCCTTGGTATTCTCTACCCGACCACCTGTGTCGGTTTGGGGTACGATTTCTTACTATCTGAAGCTTAGAGGCTTTTCCCGGAAGCATGGCATCAATGACTTCGCTACCGTAGTAGCTCGACATCGTATCTCAGTGTTAATGATGAACCGGATTTGCCTAATTCATCCACCTACGTACTTGGACCTGGACAACCGTCGCCAGGCTCACCTAGCCTTCTCCGTCCCCCCATCGCAATAGTAAGAAGTACGGGAATATTAACCCGTTTCCCATCGACTACGCCTTTCGGCCTCGCCTTAGGGGTCGACTCACCCTGCCCCGATTAACGTTGGACAGGAACCCTTGGTCTTCCGGCGAGGGAGTTTTTCACTCCCTTTGTCGTTACTCATGTCAGCATTCGCACTTCTGATACCTCCAGCACACTTTACAATGCACCTTCGACGGCTTACAGAACGCTCCCCTACCCAATGTGCATAAGCACATTGCCGCAGCTTCGGTGTATAGCTTAGCCCCGTTAAATCTTCCGCGCAGGCCGACTCGACCAGTGAGCTATTACGCTTTCTTTAAATGATGGCTGCTTCTAAGCCAACATCCTGGCTGTCTGAGCCTTCCCACATCGTTTCCCACTTAGCTATAACTTTGGGACCTTAGCTGGCGGTCTGGGTTGTTTCCCTCTTCACGACGGACGTTAGCACCCGCCGTGTGTCTCCCGGATAGTACTTACTGGTATTCGGAGTTTGCAAAGGGTTGGTAAGTCGGGATGACCCCCTAGCCTTAACAGTGCTCTACCCCCAGTAGTATTCGTCCGAGGCGCTACCCTAAATAGCTTTCGGGGAGAACCAGCTATCTCCGAGTTTGATTGGCCTTTCACCCCTAGCCACAAGTCATCCGCTAATTTTTCAACATTAGTCGGTTCGGTCCTCCAATTGATGTTACTCAATCTTCAACCTGCCCATGGCTAGATCACTCGGTTTCGGGTCTAATCCTAGCAACTATGACGCCCAGTTAAGACTCGGTTTCCCTACGGCTCCCCTAGATGGTTAACCTTGCTACTAAAATTAAGTCGCTGACCCATTATACAAAAGGTACGCAGTCACAGGACAAGCCTGCTCCTACTGCTTGTACGTACACGGTTTCAGGTTCTATTTCACTCCCCTCACAGGGGTACTTTTCGCCTTTCCCTCACGGTACTGGTTCACTATCGGTCAGTCAGGAGTATTTAGCCTTGGAGGATGGTCCCCCCATATTCAGACAGGATAACACGTGTCCCGTCCTACTCGATTTCACTGATAAAGCGCTGTTGGTTACGGGGCTATCACCCTTTATTGCCATGCTTTCCAGCATGTTCACCTAACGCAAGATTAGCTTAAGGGCTAATCCGGTTTCGCTCGCCGCTACTGCCGGAATCTCGGTTGATTTCTCTTCCTCGGGGTACTTAGATGTTTCAGTTCCCCCGGTTCGCCTCACAATGCTATGAATTCACATTGAGATAACTGCTTATGCAGTTGGGTTTCCCCATTCGGAAATCGTAGACTCAAGTGGCTCTTACTGCCTCATCTACGCTTATCGCAAGTTAGTACGTCCTTCATCGCCTCTGACTGCCCAGGCATCCACCGTGTACGCTTAGTCACTTAACCATACAACCCCAAGAGGTTTCGTATGTTCAAACAACCAAGGTTGTCTATCTGAGTTGTGATAGACGTTGTTTCGCCGGACTCTTACACAAGACACTTGAATGTGTTTGTTTTGAGAACTCGTTTTTATCTTTCGATAAAAACTTAAAATAAATCAATCATTCGATTGAATTTACTAGTCAGCTTTCCAGATTGTTAAAGAGCATTGTGTTTCTTTCGAACCACTTCTTAAAGACACTCGGTAGTGTGTTTAAGAAGTGGTGGAGCTATGCGGGATCGAACCGCAGACCTCCTGCGTGCAAGGCAGGCGCTCTCCCAGCTGAGCTATAACCCCATCGAAACAAAAGACTTAACCATCACTTTCTCTGGGAGAGAAAGTGGTGGGTCTGAGTGGACTCGAACCACCGACCTCACCCTTATCAGGGGTGCGCTCTAACCACCTGAGCTACAGACCCAAGTCTTTTTGCGTTCTTTACTATTAACCAAGCAATCTGTGTGGACACTACGCAAAGCGCAGTCTTTTTTGTAAGGAGGTGATCCAGCCCCAGGTTCCCCTAGGGCTACCTTGTTACGACTTCACCCCAGTCATGAACCACACCGTGGTAAACGCCCTCCCGAAGGTTAAGCTATCTACTTCTGGTGCAGCCCACTCCCATGGTGTGACGGGCGGTGTGTACAAGGCCCGGGAACGTATTCACCGTGGCATTCTGATCCACGATTACTAGCGATTCCGACTTCACGGAGTCGAGTTGCAGACTCCGATCCGGACTACGACATACTTTCTGGGATTCGCTCCACCTCGCGGTCTTGCTGCCCTCTGTATATGCCATTGTAGCACGTGTGTAGCCCTACTCGTAAGGGCCATGATGACTTGACGTCGTCCCCACCTTCCTCCGGTTTATCACCGGCAGTCTCCCTGGAGTTCCCACCCGAAGTGCTGGCAAACAAGGATAAGGGTTGCGCTCGTTGCGGGACTTAACCCAACATTTCACAACACGAGCTGACGACAGCCATGCAGCACCTGTCTCAGAGTTCCCGAAGGCACACTCGAATCTCTTCAAGCTTCTCTGGATGTCAAGAGTAGGTAAGGTTCTTCGCGTTGCATCGAATTAAACCACATGCTCCACCGCTTGTGCGGGCCCCCGTCAATTCATTTGAGTTTTAATCTTGCGACCGTACTCCCCAGGCGGTCTACTTAACGCGTTAGCTCCGAAAGCCACGGCTCAAGGCCACAACCTCCAAGTAGACATCGTTTACGGCGTGGAC
Organism: Photobacterium damselae subsp. damselae; assembly: GCF_038086725.1. Lineage (NCBI taxonomy): Bacteria > Pseudomonadati > Pseudomonadota > Gammaproteobacteria > Vibrionales > Vibrionaceae > Photobacterium > Photobacterium damselae. Next base: position 232,667 of record NZ_CP146970.1, on the reverse strand, counting down.
TACCAGGGTATCTAATCCTGTTTGCTCCCCACGCTTTCGCATCTGAGCGTCAGTCTTTGTCCAGGGGGCCGCCTTCGCCACTGGTATTCCTTCAGATCTCTACGCATTTCACCGCTACACCTGAAATTCTACCCCCCTCTACAAGACTCTAGCCTGCCAGTTTCAAATGCAATTCCGAGGTTAAGCCCCGGGCTTTCACATCTGACTTAACAGGCCGCCTGCATGCGCTTTACGCCCAGTAATTCCGATTAACGCTCGCACCCTCCGTATTACCGCGGCTGCTGGCACGGAGTTAGCCGGTGCTTCTTCTGTAGGTAACGTCAAATAGTGCAGGTGTTAACTACACTACCTTCCTCCCTACTGAAAGTGCTTTACAACCCGAAGGCCTTCTTCACACACGCGGCATGGCTGCATCAGGGTTTCCCCCATTGTGCAATATTCCCCACTGCTGCCTCCCGTAGGAGTCTGGACCGTGTCTCAGTTCCAGTGTGGCTGATCATCCTCTCAGACCAGCTAGGGATCGTTGCCTTGGTGAGCCATTACCTCACCAACAAGCTAATCCCACCTGGGCTAATCCTGACGCGAGAGGCCCGAAGGTCCCCCTCTTTGCTCCGAAGAGATTATGCGGTATTAGCTATCGTTTCCAATAGTTATCCCCCACATCAGGGCATATTCCCAGGCATTACTCACCCGTCCGCCGCTCGCCGCCCTTAACGTTCCCCGAAGGTTCAGTTAAGTCGCTGCCGCTCGACTTGCATGTGTTAGGCCTGCCGCCAGCGTTCAATCTGAGCCATGATCAAACTCTTCAATTAAAGTTTTGTTGTATCTAACGATACGGCTCAATGAATACTGTTAATTCATCATAAAATGATGAATGAATTGACTGTGCTGATACTTACGTATCACTTGGTCACTCAGTTTCATTGATTAAATCTTTTAGACTAAATCATTTTACGAGTGCCCACACAGATTGCATGGTCAAATTGTTAAAGAACGTTGACTATTCAATGCCTTAGCCTTTTGTGCTTCAGCAAGTCAGGTGGCGTATAATACGCTTTTCTGATATTCAGTCAAGATAAAATTTTCAACTTTTTCACCAAGTGGTTAAAAAGTAAAAACCTTATATTGACGTCGCTCACATTCCAATCAGCGGGAGCGAAATAAAAGCCCGCTCAGCAAAGCGGGCTTTCAAAATGGCCGCTTGGCGATGTCCTACTCTCACATGGGGAGACCCCACACTACCATCGGCGCTGCTGCGTTTCACTTCTGAGTTCGGCATGGATTCAGGTGGGACCACAGCGCTAAGGTCGCCAAGCAAATTCTTTTTCGTTACGAGTGTCGAGATTTCTCGATACGAGACTCCTAACGTTACAATCTTAAAAACTGACTATCGCGATACTCGATAACTCGATTCTCGCGGTCTCAAACTTACATTCAAGTGTTTGTGGAGTCCGATAAAACCCCTTGGGTGTTGTATGGTTAAGCCTCACGGGCAATTAGTACAGGTTAGCTCAACGCCTCACAGCGCTTACACACCCTGCCTATCTACGTCGTAGTCTCCAACAACCCTTTAGGATACTTAAAGTATCAGGGATGACTCATCTTGAGGCTCGCTTCCCGCTTAGATGCTTTCAGCGGTTATCGATTCCGAACTTAGCTACCGGGCAATGCGTCTGGCGACACAACCCGAACACCAGAGGTTCGTCCACTCCGGTCCTCTCGTACTAGGAGCAGCCCCTCTCAATCATCCAACGCCCACGGCAGATAGGGACCGAACTGTCTCACGACGTTCTAAACCCAGCTCGCGTACCACTTTAAATGGCGAACAGCCATACCCTTGGGACCGACTTCAGCCCCAGGATGTGATGAGCCGACATCGAGGTGCCAAACACCGCCGTCGATATGAACTCTTGGGCGGTATCAGCCTGTTATCCCCGGAGTACCTTTTATCCGTTGAGCGATGGCCCTTCCATACAGAACCACCGGATCACTATGACCTGCTTTCGCACCTGCTCGAACCGTCATTCTCGCAGTTAAGCGGGCTTATGCCATTGCACTAACCTCACGATGTCCGACCGTGATTAGCCCACCTTCGTGCTCCTCCGTTACTCTTTGGGAGGAGACCGCCCCAGTCAAACTACCCACCAGGCACTGTCCTCACCCCAGATGATGGGGCCAAGTTAGAACATCAACACTACAAGGGTGGTATTTCAAGGACGACTCCACGCAAACTGGCGTCTGCGTTTCAAAGTCTCCCACCTATCCTACACATGTAGGGTCAATGTTCAGTGCCAAGCTGTAGTAAAGGTTCACGGGGTCTTTCCGTCTAGCCGCGGGTACGCTGCATCTTCACAGCGATTTCAATTTCACTGAGTCTCGGGTGGAGACAGCGTGGCCATCATTACGCCATTCGTGCAGGTCGGAACTTACCCGACAAGGAATTTCGCTACCTTAGGACCGTTATAGTTACGGCCGCCGTTTACCGGGGCTTCGATCAAGAGCTTCGACTTACGTCTAACCCCATCAATTAACCTTCCGGCACCGGGCAGGCGTCACACCGTATACGTCATCTTTCGATTTTGCACAGTGCTGTGTTTTTAATAAACAGTTGCAGCCACCTGGTATCTGCGACTCTCGACAGCTCCATCCGCGAGGGACTTCACCGTTAAGAGCGTACCTTCTCCCGAAGTTACGGTACCATTTTGCCTAGTTCCTTCACCCGAGTTCTCTCAAGCGCCTTGGTATTCTCTACCCGACCACCTGTGTCGGTTTGGGGTACGATTTCTTACTATCTGAAGCTTAGAGGCTTTTCCCGGAAGCATGGCATCAATGACTTCGCTACCGTAGTAGCTCGACATCGTATCTCAGTGTTAATGATGAACCGGATTTGCCTAATTCATCCACCTACGTACTTGGACCTGGACAACCGTCGCCAGGCTCACCTAGCCTTCTCCGTCCCCCCATCGCAATAGTAAGAAGTACGGGAATATTAACCCGTTTCCCATCGACTACGCCTTTCGGCCTCGCCTTAGGGGTCGACTCACCCTGCCCCGATTAACGTTGGACAGGAACCCTTGGTCTTCCGGCGAGGGAGTTTTTCACTCCCTTTGTCGTTACTCATGTCAGCATTCGCACTTCTGATACCTCCAGCACACTTTACAATGCACCTTCGACGGCTTACAGAACGCTCCCCTACCCAATGTGCAAAGCACATTGCCGCAGCTTCGGTGTATAGCTTAGCCCCGTTAAATCTTCCGCGCAGGCCGACTCGACCAGTGAGCTATTACGCTTTCTTTAAATGATGGCTGCTTCTAAGCCAACATCCTGGCTGTCTGAGCCTTCCCACATCGTTTCCCACTTAGCTATAACTTTGGGACCTTAGCTGGCGGTCTGGGTTGTTTCCCTCTTCACGACGGACGTTAGCACCCGCCGTGTGTCTCCCGGATAGTACTTACTGGTATTCGGAGTTTGCAAAGGGTTGGTAAGTCGGGATGACCCCCTAGCCTTAACAGTGCTCTACCCCCAGTAGTATTCGTCCGAGGCGCTACCTAAATAGCTTTCGGGGAGAACCAGCTATCTCCGAGTTTGATTGGCCTTTCACCCCTAGCCACAAGTCATCCGCTAATTTTTCAACATTAGTCGGTTCGGTCCTCCAATTGATGTTACTCAATCTTCAACCTGCCCATGGCTAGATCACTCGGTTTCGGGTCTAATCCTAGCAACTATGACGCCCAGTTAAGACTCGGTTTCCCTACGGCTCCCCTAGATGGTTAACCTTGCTACTAAAATTAAGTCGCTGACCCATTATACAAAAGGTACGCAGTCACAGGACAAGCCTGCTCCTACTGCTTGTACGTACACGGTTTCAGGTTCTATTTCACTCCCCTCACAGGGGTACTTTTCGCCTTTCCCTCACGGTACTGGTTCACTATCGGTCAGTCAGGAGTATTTAGCCTTGGAGGATGGTCCCCCCATATTCAGACAGGATAACACGTGTCCCGTCCTACTCGATTTCACTGATAAAGCGCTGTTGGTTACGGGGCTATCACCCTTTATTGCCATGCTTTCCAGCATGTTCCACCTAACGCAAGATTAGCTTAAGGGCTAATCCGGTTTCGCTCGCCGCTACTGCCGGAATCTCGGTTGATTTCTCTTCCTCGGGGTACTTAGATGTTTCAGTTCCCCCGGTTCGCCTCACAATGCTATGAATTCACATTGAGATAACTGCTTATGCAGCTGGGTTTCCCCATTCGGAAATCGTAGACTCAAGTGGCTCTTACTGCCTCATCTACGCTTATCGCAAGTTAGTACGTCCTTCATCGCCTCTGACTGCCCAGGCATCCACCGTGTACGCTTAGTCACTTAACCATACAACCCCAAGAGGTTTCGTATGTTCAAACAACCAAGGTTGTCTATCTGAGTTGTGATAGACGTTGTTTCGCCGGACTCTTACACAAGACACTTGAATGTGTTTGTTTTGAGAACTCGTTTTTATCTTTCGATAAAAACTTAAAATAAATCAATCATTCGATTGAATTTACTAGTCAGCTTTCCAGATTGTTAAAGAGCATTGTGTTTCTTTCGAACCACTTTTTAAAAACTCTCGCAAGAGTGCTTAAAGAGTGGTGGGCGATACCGGGCTCGAACCAGTGACCCCCTCCTTGTAAGGGAGGTGCTCTCCCAACTGAGCTAATCGCCCTCCGAAGTTTTACATCTTCGAGGAGAAGATGGTGGGTCGTGCAGGATTCGAACCTGCGACCAATTGATTAAAAGTCAACTGCTCTACCAACTGAGCTAACGACCCGTGGCGTCCCGTAGGGGAGTCGAACCCCTGTTACCGCCGTGAAAGGGCGGTGTCCTAGGCCTCTAGACGAACGGGACACTGTTCGTACTTAATGTTGTTGGGCAACATTAAGTGGCTCTTTTACATTTCAACCAAGCAATCTGTGTGGACACTACGCAAAGCGCAGTCTTTTTTGTAAGGAGGTGATCCAGCCCCAGGTTCCCCTAGGGCTACCTTGTTACGACTTCACCCCAGTCATGAACCACACCGTGGTAAACGCCCTCCCGAAGGTTAAGCTATCTACTTCTGGTGCAGCCCACTCCCATGGTGTGACGGGCGGTGTGTACAAGGCCCGGGAACGTATTCACCGTGGCATTCTGATCCACGATTACTAGCGATTCCGACTTCACGGAGTCGAGTTGCAGACTCCGATCCGGACTACGACATACTTTCTGGGATTCGCTCCACCTCGCGGTCTTGCTGCCCTCTGTATATGCCATTGTAGCACGTGTGTAGCCCTACTCGTAAGGGCCATGATGACTTGACGTCGTCCCCACCTTCCTCCGGTTTATCACCGGCAGTCTCCCTGGAGTTCCCACCCGAAGTGCTGGCAAACAAGGATAAGGGTTGCGCTCGTTGCGGGACTTAACCCAACATTTCACAACACGAGCTGACGACAGCCATGCAGCACCTGTCTCAGAGTTCCCGAAGGCACACTCGAATCTCTTCAAGCTTCTCTGGATGTCAAGAGTAGGTAAGGTTCTTCGCGTTGCATCGAATTAAACCACATGCTCCACCGCTTGTGCGGGCCCCCGTCAATTCATTTGAGTTTTAATCTTGCGACCGTACTCCCCAGGCGGTCTACTTAACGCGTTAGCTCCGAAAGCCACGGCTCAAGGCCACAACCTCCAAGTAGACATCGTTTACGGCGTGGACTACCAGGGTATCTAATCCTGTTTGCTCCCCACGCTTTCGCATCTGAGCGTCAGTCTTTGTCCAGGGGGCCGCCTTCGCCACTGGTATTCCTTCAGATCTCTACGCATTTCACCGCTACACCTGAAATTCTACCCCCCTCTACAAGACTCTAGCCTGCCAGTTTCAAATGCAATTCCGAGGTTAAGCCCCGGGCTTTCACATCTGACTTAACAGGCCGCCTGCATGCGCTTTACGCCCAGTAATTCCGATTAACGCTCGCACCCTCCGTATTACCGCGGCTGCTGGCACGGAGTTAGCCGGTGCTTCTTCTGTAGGTAACGTCAAATAGTGCAGGTGTTAACTACACTACCTTCCTCCCTACTGAAAGTGCTTTACAACCCGAAGGCCTTCTTCACACACGCGGCATGGCTGCATCAGGGTTTCCCCCATTGTGCAATATTCCCCACTGCTGCCTCCCGTAGGAGTCTGGACCGTGTCTCAGTTCCAGTGTGGCTGATCATCCTCTCAGACCAGCTAGGGATCGTTGCCTTGGTGAGCCATTACCTCACCAACAAGCTAATCCCACCTGGGCTAATCCTGACGCGAGAGGCCCGAAGGTCCCCCTCTTTGCTCCGAAGAGATTATGCGGTATTAGCTATCGTTTCCAATAGTTATCCCCCACATCAGGGCATATTCCCAGGCATTACTCACCCGTCCGCCGCTCGCCGCCCTTAACGTTCCCCGAAGGTTCAGTTAAGTCGCTGCCGCTCGACTTGCATGTGTTAGGCCTGCCGCCAGCGTTCAATCTGAGCCATGATCAAACTCTTCAATTAAAGTTTTGTTGTATCTAATGATACGGCTCAATGAATACTGTTAATTCATCATAAATGATGAATGAATTGACTGTGCTGATACCGAAGTATCACTTGGTCACTCAGTTTCATTGATTAAATCTTTTAGACTAAATCATTTCACGAGTGCCCACACAGATTGCATGGTCAAATTGTTAAAGAACGTTGACTATTCAATGCCTTAGCGTTTTGTGCTTCAGCAAGTCAGGTGGCGTATAATACGCTTTTCTGATATTCAGTCAAGATAAAATTTTCAACTTTTTCACCAAGTGGTTAAAAAATAAAAACCTTATATTGACGTCGCTCACATTCCAATCAGTGGGAGCGAAATAAAAGCCCGCTCAGCAAAGCGGGCTTTCAAAATGGGCGCTTGGCGATGTCCTACTCTCACATGGGGAGACCCCACACTACCATCGGCGCTGCTGCGTTTCACTTCTGAGTTCGGCATGGATTCAGGTGGGACCACAGCGCTAAGGTCGCCAAGCAAATTCTTTTTCGTTACGAGTGTCGAGATTTCTCGATACGAGACTCCTAACGTTACAATCTTAAAAACTGACTATCGCGATACTCGATAACTCGATTCTCGCGGTCTCAAACTTACATTCAAGTGTTTGTGGAGTCCGATAAAACCCCTTGGGTGTTGTATGGTTAAGCCTCACGGGCAATTAGTACAGGTTAGCTCAACGCCTCACAGCGCTTACACACCCTGCCTATCTACGTCGTAGTCTCCAACAACCCTTTAGGATACTTATAGTATCAGGGATGACTCATCTTGAGGCTCGCTTCCCGCTTAGATGCTTTCAGCGGTTATCGATTCCGAACTTAGCTACCGGGCAATGCGTCTGGCGACACAACCCGAACACCAGAGGTTCGTCCACTCCGGTCCTCTCGTACTAGGAGCAGCCCCTCTCAATCATCCAACGCCCACGGCAGATAGGGACCGAACTGTCTCACGACGTTCTAAACCCAGCTCGCGTACCACTTTAAATGGCGAACAGCCATACCCTTGGGACCGACTTCAGCCCCAGGATGTGATGAGCCGACATCGAGGTGCCAAACACCGCCGTCGATATGAACTCTTGGGCGGTATCAGCCTGTTATCCCCGGAGTACCTTTTATCCGTTGAGCGATGGCCCTTCCATACAGAACCACCGGATCACTATGACCTGCTTTCGCACCTGCTCGAACCGTCATTCTCGCAGTTAAGCGGGCTTATGCCATTGCACTAACCTCACGATGTCCGACCGTGATTAGCCCACCTTCGTGCTCCTCCGTTACTCTTTGGGAGGAGACCGCCCCAGTCCAACTACCCACCAGGCACTGTCCTCACCCCAGATGATGGGGCCAAGTTAGAACATCAACACTACAAGGGTGGTATTTCAAGGACGACTCCACGCAAACTGGCGTCTGCGTTTCAAAGTCTCCCACCTATCCTACACATGTAGGGTCAATGTTCAGTGCCAAGCTGTAGTAAAGGTTCACGGGGTCTTTCCGTCTAGCCGCGGGTACGCTGCATCTTCACAGCGATTTCAATTTCACTGAGTCTCGGGTGGAGACAGCGTGGCCATCATTACGCCATTCGTGCAGGTCGGAACTTACCCGACAAGGAATTTCGCTACCTTAGGACCGTTATAGTTACGGCCGCCGTTTACCGGGGCTTCGATCAAGAGCTTCGACTTACGTCTAACCCCATCAATTAACCTTCCGGCACCGGGCAGGCGTCACACCGTATACGTCATCTTTCGATTTTGCACAGTGCTGTGTTTTTAATAAACAGTTGCAGCCACCTGGTATCTGCGACTCTCGATAGCTCCATCCGCGAGGGACTTCACCATTAAGAGCGTACCTTCTCCCGAAGTTACGGTACCATTTTGCCTAGTTCCTTCACCCGAGTTCTCTCAAGCGCCTTGGTATTCTCTACCCGACCACCTGTGTCGGTTTGGGGTACGATTTCTTACTATCTGAAGCTTAGAGGCTTTTCCCGGAAGCATGGCATCAATGACTTCGCTACCGTAGTAGCTCGACATCGTATCTCAGTGTTAATGATGAACCGGATTTGCCTAATTCATCCACCTACGTACTTGGACCTGGACAACCGTCGCCAGGCTCACCTAGCCTTCTCCGTCCCCCCATCGCAATAGTAAGAAGTACGGGAATATTAACCCGTTTCCCATCGACTACGCCTTTCGGCCTCGCCTTAGGGGTCGACTCACCCTGCCCCGATTAACGTTGGACAGGAACCCTTGGTCTTCCGGCGAGGGAGTTTTTCACTCCCTTTGTCGTTACTCATGTCAGCATTCGCACTTCTGATACCTCCAGCACACTTTACAATGCACCTTCGACGGCTTACAGAACGCTCCCCTACCCAATGTGCATAAGCACATTGCCGCAGCTTCGGTGTATAGCTTAGCCCCGTTAAATCTTCCGCGCAGGCCGACTCGACCAGTGAGCTATTACGCTTTCTTTAAATGATGGCTGCTTCTAAGCCAACATCCTGGCTGTCTGAGCCTTCCCACATCGTTTCCCACTTAGCTATAACTTTGGGACCTTAGCTGGCGGTCTGGGTTGTTTCCCTCTTCACGACGGACGTTAGCACCCGCCGTGTGTCTCCCGGATAGTACTTACTGGTATTCGGAGTTTGCAAAGGGTTGGTAAGTCGGGATGACCCCCTAGCCTTAACAGTGCTCTACCCCCAGTAGTATTCGTCCGAGGCGCTACCTAAATAGCTTTCGGGGAGAACCAGCTATCTCCGAGTTTGATTGGCCTTTCACCCCTAGCCACAAGTCATCCGCTAATTTTTCAACATTAGTCGGTTCGGTCCTCCAATTGATGTTACTCAATCTTCAACCTGCCCATGGCTAGATCACTCGGTTTCGGGTCTAATCCTAGCAACTATGACGCCCAGTTAAGACTCGGTTTCCCTACGGCTCCCCTAGATGGTTAACCTTGCTACTAAAATTAAGTCGCTGACCCATTATACAAAAGGTACGCAGTCACAGGACTAGGCCTGCTCCTACTGCTTGTACGTACACGGTTTCAGGTTCTATTTCACTCCCCTCACAGGGGTACTTTTCGCCTTTCCCTCACGGTACTGGTTCACTATCGGTCAGTCAGGAGTATTTAGCCTTGGAGGATGGTCCCCCCATATTCAGACAGGATAACACGTGTCCCGTCCTACTCGATTTCACTGATAATGCGCTGTTGGTTACGGGGCTATCACCCTTTATTGCCATGCTTTCCAGCATGTTCACCTAACGCAAGATTAGCTTAAGGGCTAATCCGGTTTCGCTCGCCGCTACTGCCGGAATCTCGGTTGATTTCTCTTCCTCGGGGTACTTAGATGTTTCAGTTCCCCCGGTTCGCCTCACAATGCTATGAATTCACATTGAGATAACTGCTTATGCAGTTGGGTTTCCCCATTCGGAAATCGTAGACTCAAGTGGCTCTTACTGCCTCATCTACGCTTATCGCAAGTTAGTACGTCCTTCATCGCCTCTGACTGCCCAGGCATCCACCGTGTACGCTTAGTCACTTAACCATACAACCCCAAGAGGTTTCGTATGGCTCAACAACCAAGGTTTTTATGTTTTCGCCGGACTCTTACACAAGACACTTGAATGTGTTTGTTTTGAGAACTCGTTTTTATCTTTCGATAAAAACTTAAAATAAATCAATCATTCGATTGAATTTACTAGTCAGCTTTCCAGATTGTTAAAGAGCATTGTGTTTCTTTCGAACCACTTCTTAAAGACACTCGGTAGTGTGTTTAAGAAGTGGTGGAGCTATGCGGGATCGAACCGCAGACCTCCTGCGTGCAAGGCAGGCGCTCTCCCAGCTGAGCTATAACCCCATCGAAACAAAAGACTTAACCATCACTTTCTCTGGGAGAGAAAGTGGTGGGTCTGAGTGGACTCGAACCACCGACCTCACCCTTATCAGGGGTGCGCTCTAACCACCTGAGCTACAGACCCAAGTCTTTTTGCGTTCTTTACTATTAACCAAGCAATCTGTGTGGACACTGCGTAAAGCGCAGTCTTTTTTGTAAGGAGGTGATCCAGCCCCAGGTTCCCCTAGGGCTACCTTGTTACGACTTCACCCCAGTCATGAACCACACCGTGGTAAACGCCCTCCCGAAGGTTAAGCTATCTACTTCTGGTGCAGCCCACTCCCATGGTGTGACGGGCGGTGTGTACAAGGCCCGGGAACGTATTCACCGTGGCATTCTGATCCACGATTACTAGCGATTCCGACTTCACGGAGTCGAGTTGCAGACTCCGATCCGGACTACGACATACTTTCTGGGATTCGCTCCACCTCGCGGTCTTGCTGCCCTCTGTATATGCCATTGTAGCACGTGTGTAGCCCTACTCGTAAGGGCCATGATGACTTGACGTCGTCCCCACCTTCCTCCGGTTTATCACCGGCAGTCTCCCTGGAGTTCCCACCCGAAGTGCTGGCAAACAAGGATAAGGGTTGCGCTCGTTGCGGGACTTAACCCAACATTTCACAACACGAGCTGACGACAGCCATGCAGCACCTGTCTCAGAGCTCCCGAAGGCACACTCGAATCTCTTCAAGTTTCTCTGGATGTCAAGAGTAGGTAAGGTTCTTCGCGTTGCATCGAATTAAACCACATGCTCCACCGCTTGTGCGGGCCCCCGTCAATTCATTTGAGTTTTAATCTTGCGACCGTACTCCCCAGGCGGTCTACTTAACGCGTTAGCTCCGAAAGCCACGGCTCAAGGCCACAACCTCCAAGTAGACATCGTTTACGGCGTGGACTACCAGGGTATCTAATCCTGTTTGCTCCCCACGCTTTCGCATCTGAGCGTCAGTCTTTGTCCAGGGGGCCGCCTTCGCCACTGGTATTCCTTCAGATCTCTACGCATTTCACCGCTACACCTGAAATTCTACCCCCCTCTACAAGACTCTAGCCTGCCAGTTTCAAATGCAATTCCGAGGTTAAGCCCCGGGCTTTCACATCTGACTTAACAGGCCGCCTGCATGCGCTTTACGCCCAGTAATTCCGATTAACGCTCGCACCCTCCGTATTACCGCGGCTGCTGGCACGGAGTTAGCCGGTGCTTCTTCTGTAGGTAACGTCAAATAATGCAGGTGTTAACTACACTACCTTCCTCCCTACTGAAAGTGCTTTACAACCCGAAGGCCTTCTTCACACACGCGGCATGGCTGCATCAGGGTTTCCCCATTGTGCAATATTCCCCACTGCTGCCTCCCGTAGGAGTCTGGACCGTGTCTCAGTTCCAGTGTGGCTGATCATCCTCTCAGACCAGCTAGGGATCGTAGCCTTGGTGAGCCATTACCTCACCAACAAGCTAATCCCACCTGGGCTAATCCTGACGCGAGAGGCCCGAAGGTCCCCCTCTTTGCTCCGAAGAGATTATGCGGTATTAGCTATCGTTTCCAATAGTTATCCCCCACATCAGGGCATATTCCCAGGCATTACTCACCCGTCCGCCGCTCGCCGCCCTTAACGTTCCCCGAAGGTTCAGTTAAGTCGCTGCCGCTCGACTTGCATGTGTTAGGCCTGCCGCCAGCGTTCAATCTGAGCCATGATCAAACTCTTCAATTAAAGTTTTGTTGTATCTAACGATACGGCTCAATGAATACTGTTAATTCATCATAAATGATGAATGAATTGACTGTGCTGATACTTACGTATCACTTGGTCACTCAGTTTCATTGATTAAATCTTTTAGACTAAATCATTTCACGAGTGCCCACACAGATTGCATGGTCAAATTGTTAAAGAACAATACTGACTTTCGGTAACCGCTTGCGCCGTTGTCCGTGTCAGTGAGGTCGCATTATAGGGAGAAAGTTTTATCTGACAAGCCTTTTTTTGAAAAAAATTACCGTCTGTTGATAATTTAAACTAATGTGTGAATAAAGGGTGTTTTTACAACATTAGAGTATGGTCACACTCCTTTTCTAGCAATTACATCTTAATAAAAGTAAGATTCTTGTGACCCTGTTGTTAAAATAACCAATAGTGCATTCTTTTCTAATAAATATATGACGATGTAGTTTTCTATGAAGTTAAAAAATCAAATACTCATAACGATCATCGCTATTGCTGTTGTTGGCGCATTAATTTTTAATGCTATCGCCATACCAGCAGCATTAGCGTTTGCTATCGGGACAATAATCTCAGGTCTGACGGTTCTCTTTATGCTTGAGGGTAAAGTACAACCAGCACCGTCGTTGAATAATGCGAGCAAAACACTTTATGTCGGTAACCTACCCTATCGAGCCAATGAAAGTGATGTTAAGGAGCTTTTCTCTGAATACGGCGAAGTCTTTGCGGTTCGTTTAATGAAGGATAAAAGAACGGGTAAACGTAGAGGGTTCGGTTTTGTTGTTATGGCAAGCCAAGAAGCTGAACTTGCCGTCGATAAACTCAATAATAAGGAATACGGTCAACGTACTTTGAAAGTTCGTGAAGCTAATGAACCTAAAAATATGGATAATTCAGACACTGAATAGCACCCAATTTCATTTCTTGTAAACTTTTATTCAGCGCATCTAACCGAGTCGGTTTGGCACTGCAGTAAGTCAAGTTATCCATCTCTTCTAATGCTGCATCTTGTGTAGCACTCTCAGGCAATAGCGATACCACTCGATTGGCTATCGCTTTGCCTGAATCAATAATTGTTACCCCTGCACCACATACCTGCTGGATTTCAGCTCGCATAAGAGGAAAGTGAGTACAGCCCAGTACTATGGTATCTACTTTACCTAACCATGGTGCTAAAATTTGGGCCAATTCATTAAGCGAAACCACCTCACCTTGCAATTTTTCTTCTGCCATCTCCACCAGACGTGTGGTTCCTAACATCAGAACTTGGCAATCCTGAGCAAATTGTTTGACCAAATCATGAGTATAAGGTCGCTCTACGGTCGCAGGCGTTGCTAAAAGACCAATCGATTTACTTAATGAAGCTTGAGCTGCAGGTTTAATGGCTGGAACTACTCCAACAACAGGAATGGTCAGTTGCTGACGTAATGCAGGAAGGACAATGGTACTTGCTGTATTGCAAGCGACAACAACCAGATCGGCTTGATGACGGGCCACCAAGTTAGTAATGATGTGGCAAGCCCGCTCAATCAATACTTGTTGTGGTAGCTCTCCATAAGGAAAAGCCGCATTATCGAATGCATAGATATATTGCGCTTGAGGCAGTCGCGCTCGGATCTCTTGATAGACAGATAACCCACCAACCCCAGAGTCAAAAATTACGACCTTTTTCACGCGACACCATATATCAACAAACATCAAGAGTGCACATCATACTGCGTGCAGAGAAAAAATCGAATCTCTCTTTGTAAAGCTTTACCGATTATTAACCAACTGGTAGCGCAAATAATGAAAACGAGGTTGTCGTTCAACATTGAGCCAATGAAGTTGTAGTGGCTCAGCAAAACAAGGCGCATCCACCACTAAGGTATGAAATTCGCCATCCTCGCCACAAGGATCGGTACTATCAGGAAGTGACTTAACTAGCTCATCGTTATACCACTGACCACAGTACTGGCTGTCTAATTGGCTAGTATCGACAGTAATCAATCGGGTCTTTATCCCTCTTGATACAATCTCTGCTGCCAATTTACTACTGCTTTCACCCAACAGAGGAAAAACACATAGCCAACCAACAGGTTCAATGTAACTACGTCGATAATCTGCAATACCATTACAAAACATATCGCCAAACGCCACCGCATCAAAATCAATCTGACTCTGTTTTAATCCATCCACTACACTTTGTTGGTAAATTTCATTGGGTGGGAAAATTTCAGGCAAGGCAATTAAGACTAAAGGCAAATTCAACAATTGAGCTTGTTTTTCCACTACAGATAATGGTGTGGCTTGGAACGGGACTTCTTCACCAACATAAGTCGTATAGAGACCAACGACTTCATACCGAGGATCTTCTAATAAACGACATAGCATCAAGGTAGAATCTTTCCCAGAAGACCAACTAATAATAACTTTGATTTTTTTCATCATAATAAAAATGATCAGAGCCAGTGGTTAAGGCTGGCTCTGGTAAGTAATTAGAATTGATACGTTGCTGTTGCGTAATAAGTACGCTCTGGAGTGTTATAGCTCGTACGAGTCTGATAATCTGCATCAAACAGATTACCAATACGGCCACGCAGTGTAAGGTGCTCTGTCATATAGTAACTTGCTGCTAGATCCACCAGCGTATAAGCATCCATTTTTTGCTTATTGGTCGCATCTTCATAACTGCTACCATGATAAATAGTATTCACATCAAACTGCCAATCATCAAGCAGATAGCTCATACGCCACTTAGCATTATGTTTAGAGCGACGGATTAATTGATTTCCTGTTGCCGCGTCTTCCGGCTCTAGATAATCATAACTGATATCGTGATAGATAGGGCCTGTTGCAAACCCAGTTGTAAGCTCAACCCCTTTGATTTTAGCTTTGGCCACATTTTGTGGAATCCACATACCCGTTGCATTAGGGGCCCAAGCTATCAATTGGTCAATATCATTGCGGTAAGCTGTAACACTCCAATCTAACAATTGATGATGACCACTTAACCCTAACTCATAATTAGTAGACTCTTCCGGTTGCAGGTCTGGGTTACCACTAACAGGCCAATACAGATCATTAAATGTCGGTGCTTTAAAAGCGGTACCCACACTTGCGTAAGACTTTACTTCTGGTGTGATTTGATAAGATGACCCTAACTGCCAAGTATTATGCCGACCATAGCTTTGGTTATCATCAGTACGAGCACTGCCTTCAAACTGCCAATCTTGTAATTTATAGATAGACGTTAAATAGAAAGCTGTATTGTCGCGTTGATCTTTGCTGTATTGCTGAGTACTGTTCGAAACTTTATCGCGGTGCCATTCTGTTCCACCACCAATTTGCCAATTCTCATTCACTTGATAGTGGTTTTGCCAGTTTGCTAGAAGACGGGTAGTTTTAATCTCACTTCCAACTTCAATGTCATTGTAGTTTTTCGCTTTATCTTGGTTTTGAGCAAGGGTTAGTTCACTCGTGTAACGCTCTGTCGAATAGTTGGCTTTACCTGCAATGTTATAAAGCTCATTCTCCGCTCTCGGATTTGGTTTGTTATTGCCAAAAAAGTCTGCATCATCGTATTCGTTTTTACCTTTATGGAAATAGCCTTGTAGGCTCACTTTCCAATTATCACCCAGATGACGCCCTAGCTCAGCAACAGCATTTTTACTCGTAAAGCCATCTTTATCTTGCTCATAAGGCAGTTGACGCGCAGAGAAGCCATCATTACCTTCTGTTCGAATAGCTAACTTACCCCAACCTTCAGTACCGATTTGTCCTGCAGCAGAAGCACCAACCTGATAATAACCTTCACTGCCGCCACTCACGGTCGCCTGTACTTGTTGCTCACCTGGTTGGTAAGCGGTAATGATATTTAAGACTCCTCCAATCGCATCTGAACCATATAGCGCTGCACGAGAACCACGAATTAGTTCAATACGTTCAATACCGGTAAGAGGGATCTGGCTAAAGTCAGCACTACCTAATGTTGCACTACCAATACGAACCCCATTGATCATCACCAATAAGTGTTTACTAGAAGTACCGCGAACATACACTTCGGTATTTTGCCCCAAGCCACCAGAAACCACTTGAACCCCAGGCAACAAGCGCAGGACTTCTGCCATTGATTTTGCCTGAATCGCATCAATTTCTTCTTTTGTTACAACTGAGATAGGAGCAATAACGGTTTTTAAAGGTTGAGCAAAGCGGTTGGCCGTTACTACCATAACATCATTAGAATCGACATCATCAGCAGCAAAAGCTAACGGTGCAAAGGAAGAGCACAGCGTCGCTACTGACACTGCTAAAAAAGATTTTTTCATTTATGTTTACCTTAAGTCGCGTTGGGTGATTCACTGGTTGGTATTCGGACTTAAGAGCAAGGTATTCACCACCTAGGCAACGACTTCCCATCTTGTTTCTAATATAAATTAGAGCAAAACAGTGTCTGGAACAGCGTCCCTGTTGCGTTCGTTCTCTATCACCGCTGCGCGTCAGTTATGGATTTACACCATATTCCCTCACCTAACTATTAGGCTAACCAGCGCAACAGGCATCCTAGAGAGTGAAGCAAAATCTGTCTAGTCTTGTTTGTTATTGCATAGAAATAATCGAGGTAAACTACACTTTTATCATCCACAGCACTGGACATCAGTGTTCAATCCAATAAAATCTTGCGCTCTTATTTTGAGCAGTAGAGGCACTTACTATGGCATCCAGCGTTTTTAATACTGCGGATTACCAGCACCAGTTGGACGAAAAAGCACAACGTATTCAAAACATCTTTGCGGATTTCGACACCCCAGAGCTAGAGGTATATGCCTCCCCTGCTGAGCATTACCGTATGCGTGCAGAGTTTCGAGTTTGGCATGAAGGCGAAGATCTGTATTACATCATGTTTAATCAGCAGACTCGCGAAAAATATCGTGTAGACCAATTCCCTGCAGCAAGTCGTTTAATCAATGACTTAATGCCTCTATTGATTGAAGCGGTAAAACCTCATCGTTCACTACGCCACAAGCTATTCCAAGTGGATTTTCTTTCTACCCTAAGTGGTGAAATCTTAGTATCAATGCTGTATCACCGCCAGCTTGATGAAGAGTGGGAAACTCTAGCTAAAGCGCTTAAACAGCAACTAAACGATGAAGGCTTCAAGTTAAATATTATTGGTCGTGCTCGTAAGCAAAAGAAAGTACTAGACCAAGAGTTTGTGATTGAAAAGCTAAATGTGTTTGATCGCACATTAACCTATAAGCAGGTTGAAAATAGCTTTACTCAACCAAATGGAACTGTAGCCCAAAAGATGTTGGAGTGGGCAGTAGATTGTACTCGTGACAGCCAAGGTGACTTATTAGAGCTTTACTGTGGTAACGGTAACTTCTCTTTGGCCTTAGCACAAAATTTTGAACGCGTATTAGCAACAGAATTAGCAAAACCTTCGGTCGAATCTGCTCAATATAATATTGCGGTGAATAACATCAATAATGTTCAGATCATCCGTATGTCAGCAGAAGAATTTACTGAAGCGATGGAAGGTCGTCGCGAATTCCGCCGCTTAAAAGATAATAACATCGATCTACAGAGCTATAACTGCAATACGATCTTTGTTGATCCACCTCGATCTGGTATGGATGAAGGGACTTGTCGTATGGTTCAAGGTTACGAGCGTATTATGTACATCTCATGTAACCCAGAAACACTAAAAGAGAACCTAGATATTTTAAGCGAAACTCACCGTATTACTCGCTTTGCACTGTTTGATCAGTTCCCGTATACCCATCATATGGAAGCGGGCGTATTTCTTGAGCGTAAATAAACGTTAGCTGAAATAGATTGATCAAAAAAGGCGCTCAGTGAGCGCCTTTTTTAGTTAAGAACAAATCATTACTTTTGCTCTTGGATCTCTTCCTTTTTACCTTCCATAATGCCTAGCTTGTAGGTCACCCAGAACAGCAATACCAATGCAATCATTAGTGAAATAAAGTTAGAGCCCATCTCTGGCGTCATTGCGCGTTGGAAACCTGAGTAACCAAAAGCACCAATAAAGAAACACGCCGTTGCAACTGCGGGTGTGCCTTCTACCATAGGCTTACGTAAATACTCTTGGTATAGACAGTACACTGCCATACCAAATGCGATCACTGGGAAAATCGAAAAAGCTACATGGCTTGAAAAGAAAACAGCCAATGTCGCATTACCACATAAGCCCGCTAACAAAGATAAAATCAGTGTTTTGCGCTCTGCTTTAATTTGTTGCTTATCCATATCCATCATCACCAACTAGAGGGTTAGAGTTTCTGCCTGAGCTCACGACGCTCACGCTCTTTGCGGTACCAATAGGCACCCTTTGCAATCATACGTAATTGCATAATCAGTCGCTCCGCATGCTCAGCACGCGCGTGACTGTCAAGATCCAGTGCTTCAGCTCCTGAGCTAAACACCAAAGTGACTGATGCCTCAGCCTGAGTAAACGCCTCTTCGTGAGTTACTCCGGTTTTGGCCTCTAAGTATTCCGTCAGTTCTGCAACAAAATGTTGGATCTCTCGCGCCACCGCTGCACGGAATGCGGTAGATGTACCCGAGCGCTCTCGCAGTAATAAGCGAAAGACGTTTGGACTACTCTCAATAAATTCCATAAAGGTCTCTACCGAGGTTCGAATAACACTGCCTTCCGTTGCAATTCGCTGACGAGCTTGACGCATTAACTGACGGAGAATTAAGCCACCTTCATCAACCATGGTAAGGCCAAGCTCATCCATATCTTTAAAATGACGATAAAAAGAGGTAGGCGCAATACCGGCCTCTCGAGCCACTTCGCGTAGACTTAGACTGGAGAAACTACGATCGGCACTGAGTTGACCAAAAGCGGCATCGATCAATGCACGTCGTGTTTTTTCTTTTTGTTGAGCCCTAATTCCCATGAATGTTCTGTATCTCTGTGATCTGTACCAATATTACCTATGGTGTTAATTCACTAGTTAAAAATCTAGTCATTAACAGTGAATCATAGTAATCCTGATAAAGACTGAATCAAAGGATGAAATTATGACATTGAATCAACAATCCACAAAGTCAGACACTGTGAAGATAATTGAATTTTAACAATTTCACTCTGTTATTACTGCCAACGTGATCTCAAGCTGACTATCAAGTAAGCAGAATAGGCTAAGTCTAAATAAAACGTTACACTACAGCAACAATAATGCTACAGAAACCCAAGGATGGTTCGATGATAGATAATGCAGTAACTCCTAATCATCAATTTGATGTCATTGTTATTGGTAGTGGTCCTGGAGGTGAAGGTGCCGCTATGGGCTTAACGAAAGCGGGACTGAATGTAGCCATCATTGAACGTGAATCCAGTGTTGGCGGTGGCTGTACACACTGGGGAACCATTCCTTCTAAATCGCTGCGTCATGCGGTCAGTCGTATTATCGAGTTCAACCATAACCCGCTATATTGTAAAAACAACATGACTCTTCACAGTACTTTTAGCCAAATACTCGGTCATGCCGCAGAAGTGGTCAGCAAACAAACTCGCATGCGCCAAGGATTCTATGACCGTAACCATTGTCATCTTATTTACGGACAAGCCCAATTTATCGATAGTCATACCGTTCAGGTGACACAAGCTGATGGTCGTATAGAACGCTATCAAGCACAAAAGTTTGTTATCGCAACAGGTTCTCGTCCTTATCATCCAGAACATGTCGATTTTAGCCATCCTCGAATCTATGACAGTGATTCCATTTTGCAGCTCCAACATGATCCTCGCCATATTATTATTTATGGCGCAGGAGTTATCGGATGTGAATATGCTTCAATCTTCCGAGGGCTTGGCGTAAAAGTCGATCTGATAAATACTCGTGATCGTCTGTTGGAATTTCTCGACAATGAAGTCTCCGACTCGCTCTCCTACCACTTAACCAATCACGGTGCGATGATCCGCAATGGGGAGGTATTTGAAACGATAGATGGGCACAACGATGGGGTAATTGTTCATTTGCAATCGGGTAAGAAAATGCAAGCCGACTGTATCCTTTATGCTAATGGACGAACGGGGAACACCGATACTCTTAACCTTGAAGCAATAGGGCTCAAGGCCAATTCGCGTGGTCAATTGAATGTCGATAAGACCTACCAAACCGAAGCCGACCACATTTACGCAGTCGGCGATGTGATTGGTTATCCAAGCCTTGCCAGTGCCGCTTATGATCAAGGTCGTTTTGTGGCCCAAATTATTGCTAAAGGTGAAGCTCAAAACCAACTGATCACTGATATCCCAACGGGAATTTATACCATTCCAGAAATCAGCTCAGTTGGAAAAACAGAGCAAGAGTTAACCGCAGAGAAAATTCCATATGAAGTGGGTCGTTCTCAATTTAAACATTTAGCGCGTGCTCAAATAGCCGGAACTGAGGTGGGAAGTCTTAAGATCCTATTTCATCGTGAAACCAAAGCGATCCTCGGGATCCATTGCTTTGGTGAACGAGCAGCAGAGATCATTCATATCGGACAAGCGATCATGGAACAAAAAGGGGCAGGCAATACGATTGAATATTTTGCCAATACTACATTTAACTATCCAACAATGGCAGAAGCATATCGCGTAGCAGCGCTAAATGGTTTAAATCGTCTGTTCTAGCGGTGTTCATTAATAATCGCCCTCATCATTGCCAAAACAGAATAAAAACAAAGCCGATTAGGTTTAGGCTAATCGGCTTCATTGTTTACTGCTTTTGTTACTGAGGCATACGATCATCAGGAACAAGAATCTGAGACCATGGCAAATGCGTGTCGCCAAGCGTAATAAAGTTGGGGTTTTCTAGTGTCTCTCGCAAATTATAGGTTAACGGTTCAATGTGAGTATTCACTATACATCCTCCCGCCTCTTCAACAATACATTGTGTCGCAGCCGTATCCCATTCCCCAGTAGGACCTAAGCGTAAATAACAGTCGGCCTTACCTTCAGCAACAAGACATGCTTTTAATGATGCAGACCCTAATGGCAATAACTCCAATTGATAACGAGCACCTAATCGTTCAACAATCGTTTCTTGTTTCTGACGACGGCTGATCGCAACAGAGAGTGAATGAGTATCTACTGACAATTTGCGAGTCTGTATTTGCTGAAGCTCACCACTCGGTAATAGCTTAAATGCCCCTTGACCACGAGAAGCGTAATACGTCACTTGTGACATTGGAGCATATACGACTCCCATTACGGGTTGATGGTTTTCAATCAATGCAATGATAGTCGCAAAATCACCACTTCCTGCGATAAATTCTTGAGTACCATCAAGCGGGTCTATTAGCCAATAGCGAGACCATTGACTACGAACACTCAGAGGAACTTTAGTATCTTCTTCAGATAATACCGGAATGTCTGGTGTTAATGCTTGCAGGCGTTCAACCACTAATTGATGGGCCGCTAAATCAGCACTGGTGACGGGTGTATCATCCTGCTTTATCATCTGCTCAAACTGACCTTGTTGATAAATATCAGCAATCAGTTGACCGGACGCTTTAGCAATATCAATCACTTGTGGTAATAAAGTCGTCATCATTACTGTTCCTCCTTTGCGGCTAAATATTGAAGAGCCAAAAAGAGTGCGGTAATGCTGCGAGCTTCAGCAAAATCAACGTGATGAACTAACTCTTCAGCTTGCGATAGTGGCCAGCGAACAATCTCCAATGGCTCAGGCTCATCTCCGACCAATTGCTCAGGGTAGAGATCTTCGGCAACAAATAATGTCATTTTGCTAGAAAAATAAGAAGGAGCTAGAACAACTTGTTTTAAGGGTGTTAGTACATGAGCACCAAAACCGATCTCTTCTTTTAATTCACGATTTGCCGCTGATAAAGCACTTTCCTCTAAATCAACCAACCCTTTGGGAAAGCCTAATTCATAGCGCTCAGTACCCGCTGAATATTCACGAATTAACAGTAGATCACCTTGAGCTGTCACAGGAACAATGAGTACAGCTTCGCGCCCACTTGGCTGCATACGCTCATACGTTCGCTCTTCACCATTACTGAATTTAAGATCCAGCGACTCAACGGTAAACAATCGAGATTTTGCTACCACTTGGCTTGATAGAATTTCTGGTTTCGTATTTTTTGCCATACTCATTCTCTACTGTGTTCATGTACTGCGAGCAAAAGAGCTTAGTTATAAGCGACCTTGCTGATTAATTCTATACTGCCCTTTGCTATCGGGATTGCCAAGCCATTTCAGCTGAGAACCTAATGCGGTTGGGAAGTTAGCTCCCGGTTTAAACCAACCTGATACTTGATAGTTCTGGCGTTGATCCAAAGTGGCACTCCACTCACTACTTACATCGGCAGAACTCTGTTTAACGCTGGCTTGAAGATTACCTTTAACGCAACGCAGATCCGCTTTAGCTTGTCCTAACGCCAGATCTCCCATTGGAGTTCCGACTTTAGGCTGACTCCAAGTCAGCGTCCCAGTTAAACTTTTACAGTAAGGTACCGCAAATTGATACTCTTGTAATGCTAGCTCTAAATGCCCAGTTGCGGTTAAAGGAATAGGCAACTTAGCGTAATTTAAGGCTTGTTGTGCAGGTAATGAGACCATTAACTGTTTAGCATAAGGACCACCAGATAGCGTATATCCCACTTCACCTCGGCCTCGCAGCGCCATATCACTACCTTGACCGAAACGAACATCGGCACTGACTTTGGCAGTTAAAAGATCGAGTACATTTACGTCCCAATACACCTGACCAAAAGATTGCTGCTGCCAACTGACTTTATCGGCACGGCCTTGCCATACAGTCCCTGAAATCCCCGTTACCGTTAATCCTGGTACCGCAGGCGCTTGCTGCCAGACCCAACTTGCCGGAATATGAGCAATCGCACTGGCAATAAAAACAGCACCAAATGATACGCCTAGGGCTAATTTAAATTTCACGTTAACTTCGTCCTAATTGCAATCGGTTCACTTCAACGGTTCCATCTCGCTCACCTTTCGTAACATCAATAAACTGCACATCAATACCATATTGCTCTTGCAGTACAGTAAGCCAGTTTACTAAAGCATTAAACGGTAATGGTTTAACCCACACTTGTAGCGCACTATCATTATCACGAGGCTGCATACGGATCAGCTCAATTTTATAGCGTGATGTCGTTTCGTTCACAACTTGGCTTAAACCTTTGTCACTAACGGCAACCGCGCCACCTGCTTGCTTATATGCTGCAATCTGATTGGCTTTTGTTTGCACCCAAGACAATAGCTGACGCTGAGAATTTAGGTTTCGCTCAGCCATCTCGGCACGCTGAGTCATTGGTTGCCAGATCCCCCAATATAAGACAGCAAGTAGACAAGCACCTCCGGCACCCATCACTAATCGCTGCTCACG
Source organism: Photobacterium damselae subsp. damselae (assembly GCF_038086725.1). NCBI lineage: Bacteria > Pseudomonadati > Pseudomonadota > Gammaproteobacteria > Vibrionales > Vibrionaceae > Photobacterium > Photobacterium damselae. Next base: position 209,150 of record NZ_CP146970.1, on the reverse strand, counting down.
TTGGCTTAAGGATTTCCACCATGCTTTCATCCGTGTCTCCTTAGTACAAAGGCACCATTTACTCGGCCATCTTCTTTACTTAATTGGCCTTGCTCAACCGTAAAATCTTTTGCTAATAACGTACGCAATTTTTCAAAATGTTGGAAATCGGTTGAATTTGCCTGAATACGCAGCTCACCGCGTTTTTGATCGTATTTGAAATTGGTGAACTGCATCTGTGGCACTTGTTTTAACATAGGTTGCAGTTCAAGAAGCCAAGTCAACAAACCTTGCCGTTGTTCGCCTCCCATACTCGCAACGGCACGCTTCATCTGATTACGTAGATAACTTTGCGATGGAATACGTTTAAATTGCGGTAACACCTGACGGAAAATGCGCTCACTCTCAGTACGATAGGCTTGAGCTTGATTTTCCATCTGATTCACCGCAATCACATGTTCAGCTACCAATGCGGTCAAGACTAAACCTGCTGCAATAGCCACTTTTCGCCATGGTAGTAAGTGCTTACGCCAAGCTGCTTGTGGCTTATACGCGCCAGATAATAAATTAAGCTTTGAGCTCTCAGCACCTTGAGCCAGCAACTGCATCACCAGCTCTGGTGTTTCAGCTCGCCAACGACCCAACTGTACCTCAGGAGCTGGCGTATAATGGTGAATGATGACCTGAGATAAATCTTCATCCTGTGCTGCTATTGCTTCAGTGGTAGCAATAACTTCACCTTCAGCAGCACTCTCTTCTGTTGATTCATCTTGCTCATCTTTCGTTAAAACAATTGGCGCTTTTTGTGCACTTAGCCATGCATCTAACCAGCTGATCTCAACATTAATTCCCAACGTCTCTGATTGGCGAATTAACCACTGTTGTTCTAGCTGTGCAGCACTATAACCATCATTAAATAGAGGCAAACATAAACTATCAGGTAATAACTTACGTACTTCAATATGGTGTTGTTTGAGTTGCTCTAACCAATAAGCCATTTTGCTATGTTCGACGACAGCAACACTGGCAATATCGTTATCGCGCTTTAACAGTTGAACATGTAAAGATTCAACATCTTGTGCCAACTCTTCTTCAAGTAAATACGGTAAAACAGCACTTAATTGACGACTACTACCCGCAGGAATTGTTACTTGAGTAAGCAACATTTCACTGGTCGGCACAACTACATACACGGGGCGTTGTGCTGCATATTCCGTGAGATCACCTAAATGTGAACTGTCTGGCAATTGACCCGATGCGATCACTTCCCGTTCTGTTGGCGACCAGACCAGCCATTGCACCGGACTGGTACTTTGGCTACTCAGCCTTATCGTCAGAAATTCGCTCACGGATTCCTCCATATTGGCGACGAACAACCGTCACCTTATTTTTATCATCTCGTTTTAATAAGCTGACCAAACGCATACGCATGCGATCAACGTTGATTTCAGCATCTAGCTGAAAATAATGGCTGGTCACATCTAAATGCGCTTTGGCCTTTTTAACTGTATCTTGGCTAACCGATTTAATTACCGATTCAGCAAGGAAATCTTCCACTTTATCCCAACCATTATAGGGGCGATCTGCAATAAGTTTTTCAGCATCGCTCACCGATAAATTTGGTGCAAACATCGCGGCAAGAAGAGGTGCATCGCGTTTATCTAGCGTATTCACGTTAAGTTTAAATTCAGTGGTGGGAAGCGCACATAAAAGCGGTGAAACTTCATTATAAATCTTCGCTGTCACACCATTTACAGCACGAAACTCAGTCACATTAGCAAGCAAACTGTCGGGCGGTAAATAAGCAGGGCTTAACCCAGCATAAGTGCTGTCTTCAGCACCAGTAGCCGATTGAACGGCATCATCACTATCAACAAACTCCCAACTCGAATCAGCAATAGTTTCAGCCGCATAGCTCTCTACCCCAGAGTCTTCTAATAAGGTTTGTAGCACTCCAACCAAATAAGGTTTCTTACCGTCGGTCGTAGATTTCACTTTTGCTAAGGCATTTAAATTAAAGCAAGCTTGGCGATCGATAATGGTGCCGGTAACATCGCCATTATCTAATGGATAAGTCCGATCTTTGGTTGCCCATGGCTGGTTCAGCGTTGCGGTATCACTGTCTTTTAAACTCTGTTCAATTGCCACTTTGGCCAATGCTTCAATACCGAAACCATACCAATAGGTTTGCTGATGTAGAATTTGGCTTTCAACTCGATAAAAATTCTTTTGTAACCGCTCGGTCATTTGACTAGCAATTAAACTCATTAAGGCAACAAGAAGCAGTACCACAATGAGCGCAACACCTTGCTGCTTTTTCATTAGGACTCCGCCTTATTCTGCTCATTCTCAAGCTCTGCTTTTGGTAACACAAACACTCGGTCTATATCACCAAAGTCTTTCAGTTTTAACGTAACTTTAATCCCTTCGGGTAATTTACCTTCACTGTCCCAATTTTTTATCCAACGTTTATCGGTATAAAATTCCAACTTCATCTCAGTGACATTGGGTAAAATCACTTTCACTAGAGGTTCAGTGCCAGCGGTATTATCTGGATAACGAAACCAAACACGCTCCAAGTTATCATCCACAATACGATAACCAACTTTCGTTACATCGCCGCGAGGGAACATCGCTTCTGGATTTTGCCAACCATCGCGAACAAACAGAATACCTTGGCTTGATGAATCAAGAAGATACTCCCCCGATTCCACCAATTTTTTACTCGGTTCTTCATCGTTAGAACGGGTTTGTCGGGCAACAATTTGGCTAAAATCATTCCCCATAATAATCATCGCTCGCTGAATCTCACTAATACGCTGATTATGCTCTTGTGATTGCACATTGCTGCGTTGTACGCCATTTAGCACCTGATACGCAGATAAACTCAACATGGCAAAAACACCAATGGCAACTAACACTTCGAGTAAGGTAAAGCCCTTGTTTCGAGCTGAATGTAGGTTATTTATTCGCGACATAAGTTCTAACTGTTAATACGGAATATTTTTGTTGTTTGTCGGTTGCAACGGAGACATCCACTGCTTTTAAATAACCATCGGCAGTTTTGGTCGATTTAATGGTCCAATACCACTCTCGTCCGGCTAATTCGGATTTTCCTCGCTTAGTACTGCTTGGGATCTCACCGCTTAACTGCAACTGCGCCAGTTGATTATCAGCAACCATTGATGCAAACGTCTTTTCTTCTAGATAGCTCACCGTATTTAAATGCTGACTGACCGCTTTCATAATACTTAGAGCCGCAACCGCAAAGATTGCCAATGCCACCAGCACTTCTAATAACGTAAATCCCCGTTGCTGACTCATTTTTTTATCTCTAGCTCTTGCCCTGGCTCTAGCAATTTCACATCGCCAATTTCCGTTGCGACAACACGCCAATATTGATGCTCGCCACTGGTCTCAAAACTCACCGTAAATGGGGTGATTTCACCACTGGCCATCACCACTATTTGCGGTGGCTTGCGCTTTTTCTCATCAGGATCTTTTTCAAATAGATCCTCTTGAGAAAACAGTTTATCTTGCTTAAACAACCGATCTTTTTTCTGCCATTCGCCCCCTTTTTCATACACTAAGGTGATGGCTTTCGGCGTTTCTACTTGATTGTAATATTTTGTTTTTTCTTTTATTTCTTGCCAACCATCTTGGGTTAGCTCAACAAAATGATAACGATGTGCTGAAACATCAATGCCATAATCACGTCCAGTCAACATCGCATCTTCACTCAGTAATTGGCTGAGTTGATAGAAGCGTACAGCCTCGTTTTTAGCTTCATCATTCTGATTTTTAGGCATAGTCATAATGACGGCGACCGAACTTAATGCCAGTAACACCATCACCAGCATAATCTCAATCAGGGTAAAGCCTGCTGCACGCTTCAAACTCATAACAATTTACTTTTTATAATCCAGCATGTTCCAGTTACCGATATCAGTATTGATACCTTCACCGCCTTCTTGACCATCAGCACCTAGGCTAAAGATATCAACAGCACCGTGCTCACCTGGGGCAACGTATTGGTAGTCATTACCCCAAGGGTCTTGCGGTAAACGCTTAATGTAGCCACCTTCTCGGTAGTTACGAGGCTCAGGAGAAGAAGATGGTTTTGATACTAGAGCTTCTAAACCCTGATCGGTCGTTGGGTAGACACTGTTATCCAACTTATACATATCCAGAGATTGCTCAAGCGCACTAATATCTGTTACTACTTTTTGCTGATCGGCTTTCTCTTTGTTACCAAGCAAGTTAGGGACAACTAAGCTTGCTAGAACACCCAAAATCACGATAACGACCATGACTTCAAGTAAGGTAAAACCACGTTGTTTCTGTTGCATTTCTGCTTTCTCCATAAATACAGTTACATTCCAACCATGTTATTTAATTCAATGATTGGCATTAAGGTTGCGATCACAATAAACATAACGATACCCGCCATTGCCACAATCAATAGCGGTTCAAAGACACCCAGCGCCATGTTTACCAAAGATTCAAAATCTCGGTCTTGGTTATCGGCAGCACGAGTTAACATCTGCTCCAATTCGCCACTGCGTTCACCACTGGCGATCATATGCAGCATCATTGGCGGGAAAAGCTTACTCTGCTCTAGAGACAAACGTAAACTTACCCCTTCGCGAACTTTGTCGGAAGCCTCAAGAATTTTTTGATGAACATAAGTATTGGTCATAACATCAGACGCTACTTTCATACCATCTAACAGTGGAATTGCACTTGAAGTACAAATTGATAGCGTTCGAGCAAAACGGGAAGTACTTAAACCGCGAGCCACTTTACCGATCACAGGCAGGTGCAACACAGTACGATCCCACTTTAGGCGAAAGCTCGGCTTCTTTAGCGCATACTTCACCCCAAAGACCACAACTGCAATCACCACCAGTACTAGAAGTCCCCAATGCTGAACAAAATTACTGGCTGCTAACAAAACTTCAGTAATCGTTGGCAGTGGCTGACCAGTACGCACAAATTGATCAACAATTTTAGGTACCACGGTCGCAAGCAAAAATGACACGACCGAAATGGCAATCAACGTCAGCATGGTTGGATAAATCATCGCTTGCTGTAACTTACTGCGCATTTGCTGGCGATTTTCCGCATAATCGGCCAAACGATTTAACACCGCATCAAGATGGCCTGATTTTTCGCCAGCCGCCACCATAGCGCGAAACAGCTGGTCAAAAATATGAGGGAATTCGGCCATGCTGTCAGCTAAGGTGTAGCCTTCAACCACACGAGAGCGTACCGCTAACAAAATATTTTTTAGCCTTGGCTTTTCATTTTGTTCGGCAACGGCTTTTAAACACTCTTCAAGTGGCATGGATGCTTGTACTAACGTTGCAATCTGACGGGTGATCAATGCCAATTCATTGGTGCTGATACCGCGACGAAAATGAAAGCTGAGCCCCGAACTCTTTTTACTTTGCGCTTGGGTTTGGGTCACTTCCAGCGGCACCATCCCCTTTTCACGCAATAATTGACGTACTTGGCGAGCGGTATCGCCTTCCATTACCCCTTTCTTCTGTCGTCCTTTGCTGTCGAGTGCTTTATATTCAAACGCCGCCATTTACCCTTCCTTTGTTACTCGCATCACTTCTTCTAACGTTGTGATACCAGCGCGCACTTTACTCAAACCATCAGCTCGAATGCTTGGTGTGGTATGGCGGATATATTGTTCAATTGCTTGCTCACCCGCTTCCGCATGAATCAACTCTTGCACTTTATCATCTACCAATAACAGCTCGTGGATACCAGTACGACCACGGTATCCCTTGCCATTACAGTGCTCACAACCACACGGACGATACAGTGTTAACTCTTCTTGCTCAGAGAGACCAAACAGTTTTTTCTGTTCATTATCGGCTAGATAAGGCTCTCGACACTGCTGACATAAGGTTCGAATCAGACGTTGTGCCAATACCCCTAAAAGTGATGATGAAATCAAAAATGGTTCAATACCCATATCGCGTAAACGAGTGATAGCACCCACTGCAGTATTGGTGTGCAGCGTTGACAATACCATGTGACCTGTCAATGAAGCTTGAACCGCAATCGCAGCCGTTTCTAAATCACGGATCTCACCAATCATTACCACATCAGGGTCTTGACGAAGAATCGCACGCAAGCCACGAGCAAAGGTCATATCCACTTTGCTATTAACTTGAGTTTGACCGATACCATCAATATCAAATTCAATCGGATCTTCAACGGTCAAAATATTACGATCTGGGCTATTAAGCTCCTGCAAACCAGCATACAAAGTGGTGGATTTACCGGAACCTGTAGGGCCCGTCACCAGAATAATGCCGTGAGGTCGTTGGATGATCTTACTAAAATTGGTATGAATACTTGGAGTCATACCTAAACTGTGAAGATCCAATCGCGTAGCATTTTTATCAAGCAAACGCAGTACAACGCGCTCGCCATGAGAAGATGGCATAGTCGATACACGCACATCCACTGCACGGCCACCGATACGTAAGGAGATACGACCATCTTGTGGTACACGTTTTTCAGCAATATCCAGTTTTGCCATAACCTTAATACGAGAGACTAACAGCGGCGCTAATTTACGGCTTGGCTGGAGCACTTCACGTAACACACCATCGACGCGGAAACGAATAGACAGCACTTTTTCAAAGGTTTCAATGTGGATATCCGAAGCCGACTCTTTGATCGCTTCAGCTAACATGGCATTAATCAGTTTAATGATAGGTGCATCATCTTCCGACTCTAACAAGTCTTCTGTTTCAGGTAATTCTTCAGCCAGAGAGAAAAAGTCATCGGAATCTGAACCCAGATCTTCCATTAACTGACGAGCTTCTGATGAGTCTCGCTGATAACTTTCGGTCAGCTTCTGCTCAAAGTCTTCAGCGGTGAGTTCAACCGCCATAAAACTTGATTCTGTGACTCGACGAATTTCAGCCAGTACAGCAGCCGATAATGGGCTGCTATAGAATAGGTGTAACCCTTGCTCGTTATACTCAAGCACCACTTTATGACGCTTAGCAAACGAGAAAGGTAACCGGGTTAGGCTCGGCAATGGATGATCGACAGAAGGTGTCAAATCCATTATTTATGCTCCAATTGAGAAACAAAGGCGCGAACTTCTGCTGGCAGATCCATATCATCACCATATCTTGGTAATACAGGCTTATCTTTATCCAGTAGACGCATGCCTTTCTCTGCTTCGTATAACTGTTGGGCACGAATGTAGTTGTATTTACGTTGCGTAATACCGTCAGCTGTCATGCCATCACGGATAATGGTTGGCTTAATAAAGATAAGTAGATTGGTCTTAACCGTTTCATTGTTGGTTGAACGGAATAGCGAACCTAAAACAGGAATATCACCTAGAATTGGCACTTTAGATTCAGACTCTAACGCCTTCTCCTGCATCATGCCTCCAAGCGCAATCATGCTGCCGTCTTTTACTAATACTGCTGTATTTAGCTCTCGCTTATCAAAACGAATATCAACTGCACCTTGAGCATCTGCAACTTGAGAAACAACCTGCTTAATATCCAGTTTTACAGAATCGCCTTCGTTAATCTGTGGCGTTACCGTTAATTGAATACCAACATCTTTACGCTCAACCGTTGTAAATGGGTTGTCGTTGTTAGAACTTGACGTTGAACCCGTTTGAACAGGAACCTCTTGACCAACAGAAAGCTCTGCTTCTTGGTTATCAAGTACCGTAATACTCGGCGTTGAAAGTACATTTGCATTACGATTTGTGCGCACCGCATTTACTAGTGCAGTCCAGTCTCCCATGGCAATAGCAACAGCAGTACCGTTCACCCCACCAAGCAGTTTTGCTAACGATGAGTAATCACCTGATTCCTTAGTTTCGTAAGTGTATGGCTTACCATCAGAGTCATAGCGAGTTTCAACTTTGGTCTGATCTTCGGCTTCTTTTTTCGCCACCATGTAGCTACCGATACCCACAGGCGAGTTACCATACTGAATAATACCGCCATCTTCGGAGCCCCATTGCACACCAAAGTTCAGGCCATCACCTTCTTGAACTTCCACAATCATGGCTTCAATATGAACCTGAGCACGACGAATATCGAGCTGACTAATAATATCTTTTAACTTACGCATTAGATCTGGCGGCGCAGAGATAACCAGTGAGTTCGTGCCTTTATCAGCATTAATACTCACCTCATTTTTACTGCTAGAAGCAGACTTGGCCTGACCACCTTCTTTAGCCTGCAAATTCTCAGAAATGCCAGTTAGGGTTTCTAACAGATCTTCGGCTTTAGCGTACTTAAGATAAATAACTTGGTTATCATCTCGAGTGGCCATTTCACGGTCAAGCTGATGAATAAGGGTCTTAAGGCGAGCTCGAACTTTAGGATCACCTGAAATTAAAACTGAATTGGTGCGATCATCAGCAACCACTTTAGGAACCAAAAATTCAGGTACTGACTTATCAGCACTCTTATTTAACGATTCAACAATACGTACCATTTCAGAGGCTGAGGCGTTGTTCAGAGAAACAATAGTGACATCTTTATTACCAGCACGGTCAACACGCTCAATGATTTCAGCTAAGCGATTTACCACCGCAGCTCGGCCCGTAATCATAATGATATTAGCCGGATCATAGTGAACCACGTTACCGGCACCTGCATTATCATTGAGCTGACGTAGCAACGGAGAAAGCTCACGTACAGAGACATTTTTTACCGCAATAACCCGAGTAACGACTTCATCGCCGTAGGTTTTACTGTCTGAGCCAACCACTGGAATCGCTGACGTTTTCGCATCTTTACTACGAATGACCTTAAGCACACCATCAGGCATTGTTACGACAGCATAACCGTACACTTCCAGCACATTAAGGAAAAAGCTGTAATACTGTTTATCGTTTAATAGATCGTAACTGCGGACATTAACTTGCCCACGTACCGATGGATCAACAATGATGGTTTTTTGTAAATTACGTCCAACCACATTAATAAATTCTTGAATATCGGTACTCTTAAAACTAGCGCTATATTCACTCGCCAGTGCAGAGCTGCAGAGCAGGCTACTGGCTAACCACACTGCGCTCTTACTCACTAACTTTCTCACAAAAAACTCCTGCGTATTCGCATGTCTCATAAGCTACAATCATTGCAACTCAATATAGATATCGTGTAGTTGGCCATCACGCTCAACACCTAGTGTAAAGCTTGATGCCTGTGATAATTCCGACCATAACTTGGTCATGACCGTAGGATCAGTTAGATCATTGCCATTTAGAGTGACAGCAAGATCATTTGGCTCCAAACCAACCTCATCAAACAGAATCTTATTCTTACCTGGATTCACTCGGTATCCCATCAACTTGCCATCATTTTTAACCTGTGACAGGCGGATATAACTGAACAAGTTCTGTGGGTTTTTCATTATTTCGGCTTTAATTTTTTCAAGCTCACCAGATGAACTTGATGACTGAGTAGTTACAGGAGCCGTAGGTTGTGTTGCTGTTGATGTTTTTGAGAACTTAACACCATCAAGCATTAATGTTTCATCGCTGCCGCTATTGCGAATAATAACGCGATCAGAGTACACAGCTTGTAATGTTGCCCGAGTCCCTTTAATCGCTTCATTTAAGCCATAGGTATTTTGCTTACCTTGATTGGTAATAATGGCTAACGCTTTCTCTGGGTTAGAACTGGCAACGACACCGTTGAGGGTTAAATTCAATCGTGTTTCAGGTGCATCTTGCTTAACTGGTGTTGCCACAGGTTGAGCTGATTGCTGGTAAAGACCAAATAAGTTCATAGCAATTAGGTCAGCAACTGGGAATTTCTGCTGTTGGCCAACAGATTGTGTCTGACTAGGCTGCCAAGAGGTGACAGTTTCTGTAGGTTGGATAACAGTCCAGAGTAATCGACCCAAAATCCAACCAAACCAAATCACCAACAGCAAAGTAACTATTTGTGCCACTTTAGCTATAGGCATAGGAGAGTGCATTTTAAATTGATTTAACTGTTTGAAAACAACCATGATTTGATCCATTTTTGCGATGAAACGCTATTGTACGCTTATCACCATTAATTCACCTAGAGTTATGAACAGAAAGGTGCATAACAACTCATATAATTTAGGTTGAGCGAGAAAAGTCTAGAAAAAAAGCTAAATTCGTCCATTGTTCTACGATGAAATGATAAAAACCAACTTTTTCTCGTATCTACGATTGAAATTTAGGGGCAAGATCACCATTTAGTAGAGAGACAGAAAGCATTAAGCTTAAACTGATACATACACGACAATAATCCCATAGAGTTATTAAGGATTCTTATGAGTCGACAAACTCCCTCAGTAGAGGACGCCGTCCGTCTTGATAAATGGCTATGGGCGGCTCGTTTCTATAAAACACGCTCTATCGCACGTTCAATGATTGAAGGCGGTAAAGTGCAATACAATGGTCAGCGCTCTAAGCCAAGTAAGATCGTTGAAGTTGGAGCTGAAATTAAATTACGCCAAGGTAACGATGAAAAAACCGTTACCATAGAAAAAATTTCAGCGGCGCGTCGTGGCGCTCCTGAAGCACAAACTTTATATCAGGAAACCGACAGCAGTATTGAGCAACGAGAACGTAATGCTCAGTTACGTAAACTAAATGCTCTCGGAAGCCCAAGTCCTGAAAAGCGACCAGATAAAAAACAACGTCGCGATATAATTAAATTTAAGAACGTTAATAACTAGCGCTATTAGAGTTGATATCGATTATAAAGTTCAGCGGCAAAAGCAGGTGTTATCATCCATTTGCTCTACAATACATAATCGAGCACAGCGCTGTTACTAAGATCCCTTGCCGGAGAAAAAACAATGACAACTGATAATCTTTACCGCTACCTATTTGATGGTGTGTCCGTTCGTGGAGAACTGGTTCAATTAGGCGACACTTACCAACAAATCATTGCTAGCAAAGAGTATCCAGCACCGATTCAAAACCTATTAGGTGAACTATTGGTTGCCACTAGCCTACTCACTGCAACCTTAAAGTTTGAAGGTTCTATCACAGTCCAGCTACAAGGTGATGGTCCTGTTAGTCTTGCGGTAATTAACGGCGATCACGATCAAAAATTACGTGGTGTTGCTCGTTTTGAAGGTGAAATTCCTGCAACTAACAATATCCATGAGCTAATGGGTAAAGGCTATTTAGTTATCACTATCACTCCAACTAAGGGTGAGCGTTACCAAGGTGTGGTTGGTCTTGAAGGCGATACACTTGCAGAATGTTTAGAAAGCTACTTTAAAAATTCAGAGCAGTTAAAGACTCGAATCCTGTTACGTACTGGTGAATTTGAAGGTCAAGCCAAAGCGGCTGGTATGTTGCTACAGATCCTACCGGATGAACAAGGTAATGAAGGTGATTTTGAACATCTAGAAGCGCTAACCGAAACAGTTAAAGATGAAGAACTGTTCGGTTTAGATGCACAAGATGTTCTATACCGTTTATACCACCAAGAAGAAGTGAAATTGTTTGAACCACAACCAGTAAGCTTCTTCTGTGGTTGTTCTCGTGAGCGTAGTGCATCAGCTATTCGTTCTATTGATCGTGCAGAAGTAGATGCGATTGTGGCTCAAGAAGGTAAAGTATCTCTACACTGTGATTACTGTGGTACTAGCTACGATTTTGACAGTATTGATGTGGCGAACCTATTTGAAAATGGTCAAAACACCAATAACGAACAAGTGCATTAATTAATTCGTCTCACGATAAAAGCACCCTAATGTATTGCTTAAATAGCCAGATTCGTTCTGGCTATTTTTTTATTTCTAGCCCGAAAACTCCCCATTTAGACGCAAAATTGCTGCCAACACTGCACTTCTTTTAACCAAAATATTAATTTTTGGATCTAGCGCAATCGTTTTACATATGTGTAAACTAACCACCCCAACAAATATTAAGACTTTTACTTAACCTTAACATTTGAATGGTTATTTTTTGATAAAGCTCCCTGATTTACCTCGTTAGGGTTGTTAGCATGGTCAACAGTTAAACAACATCTTACCCAAGGAGCACCTATGACTACTATGGACGTCGAAAAAAAGGTTGCAATAAATATGGATTTATCTCAATACGGTATCAAAAATGTTACAGAGGTGGTTCGTAACCCTTCTTACGAAATGTTGTTCGAAGAAGAAACCAAACCAGGTCTGGAAGGATATGAAAAAGGTGTCGTAACTGAGCTAGGGGCAGTTGCAGTAGATACTGGTATCTTTACTGGTCGTTCGCCAAAAGATAAGTTTATCGTAAAAGATGACACCACTCGCGACACGATGTGGTGGGCTGATCAAGGTACGAACGATAACAAAGCATTAGGCCAAGAAGCTTGGAATGATCTAAAAGCTCTTGTTACTGATCAGTTATCTGGTAAGCGTCTATTTGTAGTTGACGGTTATTGTGGTGCAAACCCAGATACTCGTTTATGCATTCGAGTTATTACTGAAGTTGCATGGCAAGCTCACTTTGTGAAGAACATGTTCATCCGTCCAACCGAAGCTGAGCTTGAAGATTTTGAGCCAGATTTTGTTATCATGAACGGCTCTAAGTGCACCAACCCTAAATGGGAAGAGCACGGTATGAACTCTGAAAACTTCACCGTGTTTAATCTTAGCGAAAAGATGCAGTTAATTGGTGGTACTTGGTACGGCGGTGAAATGAAGAAAGGTATGTTCGCCATGATGAACTACTTCCTACCGCTACGAGATATTGCTTCTATGCACTGCTCTGCCAATATGGGCGAAAATGGCGATGTGGCTGTCTTCTTCGGCCTATCAGGCACAGGTAAAACAACACTTTCAACCGATCCAAAACGAGCACTAATCGGTGATGACGAACACGGTTGGGACGACCACGGCGTGTTCAACTTTGAAGGCGGTTGTTACGCTAAAACAATTAACCTATCAAAAGAAGCTGAGCCAGATATCTACAATGCCATCCGTCGTGACGCTCTACTTGAAAACGTAACCGTACGTGGCGATGGCTCTATCGACTTTAATGACGGCTCGAAAACAGAAAATACTCGTGTTTCTTACCCGATTTACCACATCGATAATATCGTTAAGCCAGTATCTAAAGGCGGTCATGCTAATAAAGTGATCTTCCTATCTGCTGACGCATTCGGTGTTCTACCTCCAGTATCAAAACTGACTCCAGAACAAACCAAGTATCACTTCCTATCTGGCTTTACCGCGAAACTGGCAGGTACTGAACGTGGTATTACCGAACCAACGCCAACATTCTCTGCTTGTTTTGGTAATGCGTTCCTAACTCTGCATCCAACCAAGTATGCAGAAGTCTTAGTTAAGCGTATGGAAGCTGCAGGTGCAGAAGCGTATCTAGTTAATACGGGCTGGAATGGCACGGGCAAACGTATTTCGATTCAAGATACTCGCGGCATTATTGATGCAATCCTTGATGGCTCTATCGATAAAGCGCAAACCAAGCATATCCCTATCTTCAACCTAGAAGTTCCAACAGCGCTTCCAGGTGTTGATAGCAACATTCTTGACCCTCGTGATACTTATACAGACCCTCTACAGTGGGAAAGCAAAGCAAAAGACTTAGCTGAGCGCTTTGTTAATAACTTTGATAAGTACACAGATACAACTGAAGGTGCAAATCTAGTTGCAGCAGGTCCTCAGCTCGACTAATTGTTCACTCTAGTCTATTAAGCCTTCGTCTTGTGGCGAAGGCTTTTTTATTGTCTAAAACGACTAACAGCTCAACTATTTATGTGTTCTGTTCATCCATTACTTAAATGTTGAGAGAATAATCAAAGTAGGTGTAATACAATCAGATAAAGCAGCAGCAATAAGGAAGTGTTTATGCGTATATTAGCGAAATGGGTTGTCACATTGATAATCTTGTTACTATTGCTTATTACCGTAACTCTCGCTCTGCTGCAAAGCCAGTTTGCGACTCCGATTATCAATCGATTGGCCACATACTCACCGTATCCAATCCAATTTCAACAAGTCAGCTACTCACTTAAGCAGCCTTGGCACATGACCTTTATTGGCCCTTCATGGTCAGGCTCAGAGCAAACAAGACCCATAGCTCAGCGCGTTGAACTATGGTGGTCGGCCAATCTTACCCACCCTCGTCAGTTTGATTCGGTGCTAGTCGCAGGTATTCACTACAGAGAGCCAAGTCAATTCACTTTGCCTGCATTTGCCACCAAGCGCCTAGCTTTAACTGACGTTTCACTGCTCACCCCCAACTTTGTGATGGAAAATGGCAAGATTGAGCTCAATAACTGGCACTCATCTGCTCAATATCCGTGGTGGCAAAGCTTTCAGGGCGAATTTATTGTCAGTGCAGATCGCATTGATTACCACCACCAAGAGTTGAATCAGCTACTTATAAATGGCCGTCATAGTACGACCGATAAATGGCTTTTTGATGGTCTCTCTTTCACTTGGCAACATGCACAAGTCAGTGGCCAGGCCATTTATCATCCACAAGAAAAACGCCTTACCTTAGCTCAATTCACGGTACAAGGGTTACAACTACAACAAGACTCGGTCTTACACTCTCTCAATGACACCCTCAAGCCATATATCAACACATTAGACATTGAGCGTTTTGACCTATTAGAGAGCAGTGTAGAACTAAAACAACTGACCGCAAATGGCGTCAACCTCTCGTTGGAAAATATCACTTGGCCCAAAAATCTCTGGCAACAGCAGGGGCAAATATCCCTTAGCGCCAACAATATTCAATGGCAACACATCACCTTTGATAATCCAATCCTCGATATGCAGTTGCAACCCAATCAGCTCATTATCTCTGGCTTATCAAGTCAGCTTTTATCTGGCTATATCAATTTAAATGGCACTATCACACCAACGACCTTATCGCTTAAAAAAGTCATTATCAATGGTATAAAATGGATATTACCGAATGGCTGGCTAACTCAATTTCAACAATTTAACCTGCCATGGCAACAGATCGAAATTCAACATCTGGATACCTCTAACCTGCTACTCACGAGTACCGATCCTGATTGGTTAATACAAATGGCTGGGCTGGATATCACCGGAGATAAACTAACTTGGCACCATAAGGATTTTTGGCAACTATGGCAGGGCGAGCTAGCAGTTAGCAGCAGTTTTAGCAGTATAAATCAAATCATACTCAACGATCCTATTATGGAAATGAGCAGTGATCAGGGGAACTGGCAACTTAAGCGGGTAGTTTTACCGTTTAAAGATGGTTTATTACGCGCCACAGGAAAAATAGAACTTAGCCAATCAGGTCGGCCATGGCAGCTGTCGATAAATGGTGATTCTGTACCAACCCGCTTACTTCATGCTTGGCTGAAACTACCATTACCTATAACTGGAGTAATGGATAATCAAATTCAACTACACGGTTTAAGCTCAGATAAAGCGGCCTTAGATTACAGTCTCAGTGGTCATATCTATACCCAATGGCGTGATAATCAGTTTATCGCTGGTGCTCAGCAATATTTTCAAGACTGGCAACAAGCTCAATGGCAGCCAAAAGCAATGGCTAAGATCACCAAAGATACAAAACCGCACGCCATTGATATTGCGCCTTTACAGCTACAATTAAATCGCGGTATTGCCTCTGTCTCTCCATGGCACTGGCAAAACCCATCCCTAAGTGGGACTCTTACTGGACAGTGGGATTTCACCCAAAGAGAAACCGACTTACAGCTCAACCTTATTCAAGATTGCCAGCAACTGAATCGTCACTGGCGACAGGATAAATCTCAAGTAACAACAGCATCATCTTGTACTGGAAGCAATAAGTAGGTTCCAGTAAACGTCGAAGCTAATGTGTCGCCCCCATATACAGTAACCTCAACGGTAATTTTAGTCTTACGTCCTTTAGCTAAGCGATCAAAATTACCTTCAACTTGCTCAACCGAGGTTATGGCTCGAGGACGTTCAGCAATCGGGTTGTGATAACGGATATGACTATCAACTAACACAATGTTGGCAGCAAATTTGTGCTCCTTTAATAACATCCAAAGGAAGCCCCATCCAGCCAATGTCGCCATCGTAAAAATACTGCCTGCAAACATAAATTCATTAGGGTTTAAATTAGCATGAAACAGGGCACCAACTTCAAATCGATAGCCAGTATATTGATGAATGCGAATCCCCATTTTATCGCTTATGGGGATCTGGTTAAGCCACAATTGCTGGAGCTCTTGACACCAATCAGGATGACGGACGACATCAGACAAGGCTTCTAGTTGTTTAAGCATTTGTTGGTGGCGCACAGGCCCACGCTCATCACTAAGCTCACCTTGACTAACAAAACCATTACGAACATAAAATGGAATGGCATCTTCACGGGCATTACACACCAATCGTTTCGCTCCTTCTTGGCGTGCTAACCCCTCAAGAGCCATTAATATTACAGCTCCCATACCGCGATGGCGAAAATCAGGACGGACTGCCATATAGCGAATTTGGCCATCATTATCAGCGGTCATATACAAACGACCGATCGCAATAACCTCTCCGGCATCAGTTAAAATCATTCGGTGACAACTTAAATCGTCATAAGCATCGCGCTCTGAGCCGATAGGAAGTTGCCAAGGTTCGCGCAGCATTTGCCAACGAAAATGAAAATATAGCTTAAGTTCTTGCTCTGATTGTGGCGTGACTAAACGAAACATGAAATCCCTCTCTCGTCGTCCTTTAGCAGTAAATGTGAACTAGACTTGCAACCAGAAAGTTACCGGCCCATCGTTAACCAGTGCCACTTTCATATCTGCAGCAAAGATCCCTGTTTCTGTTTGAATTTCTTTATCCTTACAACATTGGACAAAATACTCATACATACGTTCCGCATCAACAGGTGCTGCACCAGATGAGAAGCTTGGGCGCATACCACTTTTGGTGTCTGCGGCTAACGTAAACTGCGACACAACCAACACACTACCACCAGCTTGCTGCACATTAAGGTTCATTTTTCCTTGCTCGTCCTCAAAGACACGGTAGCCTAAAACTTTATCTCGTAAACGTTGAGCTTTGGCTTCATCGTCCCCTTTTTCGACCCCAAGTAGGACTAATAGCCCTTTACCTATGGCGCCTGTTACTTGGCCATCGACAGTCACACTGGCTTCTGTAACTCGTTGAATAAGCGCTATCATAATTTATCCTTTGTGGTCGTTTCGATAATGGAGTCAGGCTCTGATTGTGCCTCAACTTGCGTAAAATCCCAATGCTTTCGCTCACCAAGACTGGCTGTAATCTCCGCTCCTAGTAACACAATACACCAGCATAGATACACCCAAACAAATAAAATCGGAATCACAGCCAAGGCGCCATAAATAACCTGATAAGACGGAAAATTAGTGATGTATAGCGCAAACCCTTTCTTACTTAATTCAAACAGTAAACTGGCACATCCAGCGCCAATCACCGCATGATGAAAGCGTACTTTGGTATTGGGAACTAAGAGATACAGGCCAAGAAAAGCCATGGTCGACATCATCACTGGCAACCAACGCAGCGATTGTTGCAACAAGCCATTTACGGCATCACTGCCCATAATATTCAAAGAACCCAAGTAGGAGCTTACAGCAAGACTTGAGCCAACTAATATCGGGCCTAAGGTTAACACCATCCAATAGATAGAAAACGAGATCACAGGACGACGTTTTTCGCTAACTCGCCAAATATAGTTCAAGGCGGTATCAATTGATGAGATCAACATCATTGCCACCACAAACAGCGCTCCGATACCTACCGCGGTCATTTTGCCGGCATTAGCAACAAACTGATTCAGATAGGTCTTTACCACCTCTCCTGCTGCCGGAACAAAATTCTCAATGACAAAATTTTGTAGCACCTCTCCTAAGCCTTGAAAAACGGGAAAACTCGATAATGCCGATAGCACAACCGTAATAAGGGGAACTAAAGATAAGAGAGTGACATAAGCCATTGAACCTGCGGTTACGGTTAAGCGATCATGGTTAATTCGCTGAAATAGGTAGCGAAAATAGGCAAAAGTCATGGATATTCGAGTTGTGAAATGCAACTTGTTACTGGATTTGTTGTCAGCCATAAACGGAAAACTTTTTCTTAATTGTTTGTCAAAACTTGGCATTATCATGGTCACACTGCGCTTTGATGCACGCAAACCAAGATAAGTTGAGTATAATAAGTGTAATAAAAAATATTTACTGCTCTGTCGTGATTATTCAGCAAAAGAATAACAGTACAGAGTTTATCAGTCAGTCTTGTTAGGAGTTATCAATGCGTTATTTGCTCGCACTCTTTTTAACCTTCAGCACCCTTGCCACAACCGGTTGTCAAAGTGCTTATTATTCAGCGATGGAACAAGTCGGCGTGCATAAACGTGACATCATGGTTGATCGAGTAGAAAGCGCCAATGAAGCTCAGCAAGATGCACAAAAGCAGTTCACCAGCGCGCTAGATGCATTAAAAGCACTGCACAAATTTGATGGTGGTGAGCTTGAAGCAGCTTATAACAACATCAATGATCAGTACCAAGCGAGCGAAGATGCGGTAGAAAATGTCAATGACCGTATCGATGCTATTGAGAATGTTGCTGAAGCTCTGTTTGCTGAATGGCAAGATGAATTATCACTCTATAAAAGTGCCACTTTACGCCGAGACAGTGAGCGAAAATTAAGTGCAACAAAAGCGCAATACAAAAAAATGATTGCCTCTATGCACCGAGCAGAGAAAAAAATGGAGCCAGTTTTAGATACCTTACGTGACAATACGCTATACCTAAAACATAACCTCAACGCTGCAGCTATTGGTTCTCTACAAGGTGAATTCAATTCACTACAACGTGAGATTCAACAGGCAATCCGTGATATGAACGCAGCAATTGCCGAATCTAACCGCTTTATCTCTCATCTGAAAAAAGCGTAAGTCACTTAAGTGATTCCAATCCTAAACGGGCCAGTATCCACTCGGCCCGTTTTTTTATCTCTCCCCAAGGAACCTCAACCACCTGATAGCCTAATTGCTGATAGGTTGCCACCAATTGTTGATGAATAACCATCGCTTCAGCAAAGGTATGAGGACGTTCACTGTCTTGCTGATAAATTTCCTGCTTTGGCGTAAACATAAAAACTTGAGGGTAATATCCAGAGCAAGCACGTTTCAGTTCTACAGAGATCGCTTGGTTACCAAGAGCTAAATACGCACAGATATCCCCCATTGCTCGATCACAAAATGCCCAGGGTTGCTGTGTTGCCGCTCTCTTTTGCTCGCTCATCATAGCAAAGCAGAGATCAGCAAAACGAGGCAAATCCGTCCAAGGTAAAATACCGTTATCATGCTGACTTTGCTCAATAATTAAATGGCGCGAAGCCTCTTCAAACGTCAGCCAACCTTGTTGAGCAAGCCAATTAATAACCGACGTTTTTCCCGATCCAGGTCCTCCCGTTAGGATCACACAGCCTGTCATATCATTTCCCTATCTTTCCCATTTTTTCGCCACTTTATTACCATAATTATCAAACTTTGATTCTAGTCTCTTCACATTGAGTTATTTCAAAGAACCGGCTTTAGTATTAATCATCTCAATACAAACAAAAAGCCCCTGTAACCTTTTGGCTACAGGGGCTTTTTTAAAGCGTTAAATAGTAATAATTACTTAGTACGGCCTGCACGCTTACGATCGTTTTCAGTAAGAAGTTTCTTACGGATACGGATGCTTTCAGGAGTGATTTCTACTAGCTCGTCATCATCGATAAACTCAAGAGCTTGCTCTAGAGTGTACTTGATAGCTGGAGAAAGAACCTGAGCTTCGTCAGTACCAGATGCACGAACGTTAGTTAGCTGCTTACCTTTTAGACAGTTAACAGTTAGGTCGTTAGAACGGTTGTGAATACCGATGATCTGACCTTCGTAAACTTCGTCTGCGTGCTCTGTAAATAGACGACCACGCTCTTGTAGGTTAAATAGAGCGTAAGTTAGCGCTTTACCTGTTGCGTTAGAGATTAACACACCGTTGTTACGCTGACCGATGTTACCGCCTTTGTGTGGGCCGTAGTGGTCAAATGTATGGTAAAGAAGACCAGAACCTGAAGTTAGAGTCATGAACTCAGTTTGGAAACCGATCAGACCACGAGAAGGCATCATGAAGTCCATGCGAACACGGCCTTTGCCATCTGGAGCCATATCAGTTAGCTCACCTTTACGTAGACCGATGTTTTCCATGATACCGCCCTGATGCTCTTCCATCACGTCGATAGTCACAGTTTCAAACGGTTCTTGTAGATCACCATTCTCATCACGCTTGATGATAACTTCTGGACGAGATACAGCTAGCTCGTAGCCTTCACGACGCATGTTTTCAATCAAGATAGATAGGTGAAGTTCACCACGACCAGATACACGGAATTTATCTGGGTCTTCAGTTTCTTCTACACGTAGTGCAACGTTGTGTACAAGTTCTTTTTGTAGACGCTCAAGGATGTTACGTGAAGTTACGTACTTACCTTCTTTACCAGCAAACGGAGAATTGTTTACCTGGAAAGTCATAGTAACTGTTGGTTCGTCAACAGAAAGAGCAGGAAGTGCTTCTGGAGTGTTTACATCACAAATTGTGTCAGAGATCTTAAGTTCACCAAGACCTGTGATTGCGATGATGTCACCTGCAGTTGCTTTTTCTACGTCGTGACGCTCAAGACCTAGGTAACCTAGTACTGTACCTACTTTACCGTTACGCTTAGTACCGTCTGCACCAACCACACATACTTGCTGGTTAGGAACAACAGAACCACGAGTTACACGGCCAACACCGATAACACCTACGTAAGAGCTGTAGTCTAGCTGAGAGATCTGCATCTGCAGTGCGCCGTCAACGTCAACGTCAGGAGCTGCTACGTTCTCAACGATAGCTTGGAATAGAGGTTCCATGTTCTCGCCAGTTTCGCCTTCTTCCATTGTTGCCCAACCGTTTAGAGCTGAAGCGTAAACAACTTGGAAGTCTAACTGCTCGTCAGTTGCACCTAGGTTGTCGAATAGGTCAAATACTTGATCCATTACCCACTCAGGACGTGCACCTGGACGGTCAATCTTGTTGATTACAAGGATTGGCTTAAGACCGTGAGCAAACGCTTTTTGCGTTACGAAACGAGTCTGAGGCATAGGACCATCAACTGCGTCAACGATAAGAAGTACAGAGTCAACCATTGACATGATACGCTCAACTTCACCACCGAAATCGGCGTGTCCTGGGGTATCTACGATGTTGATGCGGTAATCATTCCAGTTAATCGCTGTGTTCTTAGCAAGGATGGTGATACCACGCTCTTTTTCGATGTCGTTAGAATCCATTACGCGCTCTTCGGCTTCGCCGCGAGACTCTAACGTGCCAGACTGCTGAAGCAGTTTGTCAACCAGCGTTGTTTTACCGTGGTCAACGTGCGCAATAATTGCGATATTTCTTAATTTATCGATCTGTGGATTAGACATGGGTTTCACATTCACTCAGAACATGCAGCGACCCTAATGGCGCTACTTGGTTAAAAAAACGGCTCATAATCTAACAGATTTTACTCCAAAACCCACGAAATATGTGATTTATATCACCAGGTTTTTTCGATATTTTCTTATCAACCGTACATTTTTGCTGTTTTTTACTACTTTTCCCATCAAAAAAACCATCAAAAATAAAAATAAAAACCTTTAAAACCATAAACATAAAAACAAAAACACAGAGCAGTATGGTTAATTGCCTAAATTATTTTTTTTCTAGTCAATTTGAGAAAAATCTTTGCTCAGCCAGCAAGAGATTGACAATAAGTGACCATCATTGAATAGTAGAAGCACAAATTTGGTTCAGCAAATGGGACAACGACGATAGTTGCACCATATTAGTGCATCAAATCCCCAAATTTGTGCAACAAAGGATGACCTAATCAGAGAAAATTATATAACAATTTGATTTTTAATGATTAAAAATATTGGCACGGTTCTCGCTATGTAAAAAGTAACAGAATTGCTCCATGCCCTAGTTAGGCCGATGCCCAGTCTTTAACACCGGAGGTTAGTTAGAATGTCAGTAGAAAACGTATTAGCACTGATCCAAGAGAACGAAGTTAAATTTGTAGACCTACGCTTTACCGATACTAAAGGTAAAGAGCAGCACATCAGTATTCCAGCACACCAAATTGACGCTGACTTCTTTGAAGAAGGCAAAATGTTTGATGGCTCATCGGTTGCAGGTTGGAAAGGTATCAATGAATCAGACATGGTGATGATGCCAGATGCTTCAAGTGCAGTATTAGACCCATTTACTGAAGAATCAACATTAAATATCCGCTGTGACATTCTTGAGCCTGCAACCATGCAAGGTTACGACCGAGATCCTCGCTCAATTGCTAAGCGCGCAGAAGATTTCATGCGTTCAACTGGCATTGCAGACACAGTCCTTGTAGGCCCAGAACCAGAATTCTTCCTATTTGACGACGTGAAATTCCACACTGACATGTCAGGTTCATTCTTTAAGATTGATGACATTGAAGCCGCTTGGAATACGGGTAGCGATGTCGAAGGCGGTAACAAAGGTCACCGTCCAGGTGTTAAAGGCGGTTACTTCCCAGTAGCACCGGTTGACTCATCACAAGATATTCGTAGCGCAATGTGTCTTATCATGGAAGAGATGGGCCTTGTTGTCGAAGCTCACCACCATGAAGTGGCAACAGCAGGTCAAAACGAGATTGCAACTCGCTTTAACACTCTAACGACAAAAGCCGATGAGATTCAGATCTACAAGTATGTCGTTCATAACGTTGCACACGCCTTTGGTAAAACCGCAACCTTTATGCCAAAACCTCTGGTAGGCGATAACGGTAGTGGTATGCACGTACACCAGTCTCTCGCAAAAGATGGCGTTAACCTATTTGCAGGTGATAAGTACGGCGGCCTATCTGAAATGGCACTTTACTACATCGGCGGTATCATTAAACATGCTCGTGCTATCAACGCATTCGCAAACCCAGCAACTAACTCATACAAGCGTTTAGTTCCTGGTTTTGAAGCACCAGTAATGTTGGCATACTCGGCACGTAACCGTAGTGCATCAATTCGTATTCCAGTCGTACCAAGTCCAAAAGCACGTCGTATCGAAGTGCGCTTCCCAGACCCTGCAGCAAACCCATATCTTGCGTTTGCAGCAATGTTGATGGCAGGTCTTGATGGTATCATCAATAAGATCCACCCTGGCGAAGCGATGGATAAAGATCTATACGACCTACCAGCAGAAGAAGCAGCAGAAATCCCAACTGTTGCCGAATCACTAAAAGATGCTCTCCAGTATCTTGATGATGACCGCGAGTTCTTAACGGCAGGCGGCGTATTCTCTAATGACTTTATCGACTCTTACATCAAGCTAAAAGCACAAGATGTAGAGAAAGTGAATATGACAACTCACCCACTTGAGTTTGAACTTTACTACTCAGTGTAATTAAGCCGACTTACATTACGCATAAAGATTTAGACCTGCCTCACAAGCAGGTCTTTTTGATCTTGTTGTCTTACCCAGAGCTGAAAAAATACCCGAAATAAGCAAATAAAAATAAAGGGATATTATGCTAAAGCTCTGCACGGCATGGACCACAACATTATTACTATTGATGGTAACCAATACGGTCAATGCCACCATTTACTCGTGGGAAGATGAACACGGAGTAGTGCATTTTTCTGATCGCCCAACTAATCCCAACGCTCAAGAATATCAACTGGATGTTATTCAAGTTAAAACCAGTCAAGAGGTTAAGCAAACCACCACTCAAGCATCAGCAGAGGCTCAGTCAAGTAAACCTTTATTACCACCAGCAACGGTTTCAATTATCAGCCCCATTCATGATCAGACCATACGCAACAACGAAGGTAATATTCGCGTTACAGCCGTCGCAAACCACCCATTAACAGCGCAAACTCAAGCGCAATTGCTGCTAGATGGCAAAGCGTACTTAACGCCGCAGCAAACACTGACTTGGCAATTAGAAAATATCAATCGCGGTACTCATCAGATTCAAATTCAATTAATTAAAAACGGCAAGGTTATTGCTTCATCAGAGAACATTACTGTTTATCTTCACCGCGCATCGGCCTTACAACCCAAGTTTCCACCCGTAAAGCCAAAAACTGAGTAATCATTAGATTTTACTGCACGATTTTCGATAAACAGGCTACACTTAATTGCACTATTTTGGTGCATGAGCTTGGCTTGCTTCCCATACAAGGACGATAACCGTGACAGCCCCTGATTCCACAACCATCATTGATAATTTAGTGACAGCCGTATTACTGCTTGATGAAACCCTAACTATCTGTGAAGTAAATCCTGCCAGTGAGCAACTCTTTTCTCTAAGCCAACGAAAACTGGTTGGCAGTAAACTGAATGAATTGGGCCAACACTGTTCGTTAGATAGTGAGCATTTAATTCAAGCACTAGAACACGGGCAAAGTTTTTCTGATAGTGAAGTTATTTGGGGGCTCTGTGATGGTAAGGCGCTGACATTAGATCTTGATGCTAGTCCTATTATGGCTAACGGTACTCGTTATGTTTTATTAGAGCTACGAGCCGTCGATCAACAACGTCGTATCAGCCATGAAGTTAGCCAATATGCTCAGCAGCAGGCGGCCAAAGAACTGGTTAGAGGATTAGCCCACGAAATCAAAAACCCACTTGGGGGCTTGCGAGGTGCGGCACAACTACTAGAAAAAGTCTTACCATCGGATCAATACCAAGAATATACCCAGATGATTATCGAGCAAGCAGACCGGCTACGTAACTTAGTCGATCGTTTGTTGGGGCCGCAAAAACCTGGGCTACGTCATAGCCAAAATATCCATGCAGTACTAGAACGAGTACGACAGCTATTGCAGTACGAAGCGGGAGAATCAGTCGTCATTGAGCGGGATTATGATCCCAGCTTACCCGACTTTGAGATGGACAGTGAGCAGCTGGAACAAGCTCTCCTTAATATCGTGCGCAATGCCCTACAAGCGCTGGCATCCCAATCCCAAAACCCTGCGCCAAAAATTGTGCTAAAAACCCGCACCGAGCATCAAGTCAATATCAAAGGGCAACACCATCGTACAGTAGCCCGAATCGATCTCATTGATAATGGACCGGGTATTCCTGATCAACTCCAAGATACTCTGTTTTACCCTATGGTCAGCGGACGCTCTGACGGTACTGGACTGGGTCTTTCTATTGCCCGCAATCTGGTCGATCAGCACCAAGGAAAAATAGAGGTGGTCAGTTGGCCTGGCCACACCGCTTTTACTGTGTATTTACCTATTAAATAACCATCGAGGACACCACTATGAGTAAAGGAATGGTTTGGGTTGTCGATGATGACAGCTCCATTCGCTGGGTACTAGAACGCACCCTAAATGCGGCCGATCTGGCATGCGAGACATTTGCTGATGGCGATAGTGTATTACAGGCATTAGAGCGAAGCTTACCCGATGTATTAGTCTCAGATATCCGTATGCCGGGAATTGACGGCTTTGCCCTACTTAAATCGTTGCAGCAACACTACCCCGACCTCCCTGTTATCATTATGACAGCCCATTCAGATCTCGATTCGGCCGTTAATGCTTACCAAGAAGGGGCTTTTGAATATCTACCAAAACCCTTTGATATTGATGAAGCCATCACTTTGGTTGATCGCGCAGTAACCCATAGCCAAGAACAACGTCGAGCCAAACAACCACAAACACAAGAACACACCGCCCCTGAGATTATTGGTGAAGCGCCAGCCATGCAGGAAGTGTTTCGAGCCATAGGTCGCCTATCACGTTCATCCATTTCGGTATTAATCAATGGCGAATCGGGCACAGGTAAAGAGCTGGTTGCTCACGCCCTACATCGCCACAGCCCTCGCAATGAACAGCCCTTTGTTGCCCTTAATATGGCCGCAATACCAAAAGACTTAATTGAGTCAGAACTGTTTGGTCATGAAAAAGGAGCGTTTACCGGAGCCAACAGCGTTCGTCAGGGGCGCTTTGAACAAGCCAATGGCGGTACTCTATTTTTAGATGAAATTGGGGATATGCCACTGGATATCCAGACTCGTTTATTGCGCGTGTTAGCTGACGGGCAATTTTATCGTGTTGGTGGCCACGCTCCAATTAAAGTAGATGTACGCATCATTGCCGCAACCCATCAAGACTTAGAAGTGTTAGTAAGAGATGGTGATTTCCGTGATGACCTTTTCCACCGTCTCAATGTTATTCGCATTCATCTCCCTGCGCTCAAAGATCGTCGGCAAGATATCGCTCAACTGACTCGTCACTTCTTGCAACGAGCAGCTAAAGAGCTTGGCGTAGAGCTAAAAACACTGCACCCAGATACCCTAGATTTACTGACCCAAATGCCTTGGCCGGGTAATGTTCGTCAATTAGAAAATACCTGTCGCTGGATAACGGTGATGGCCAGTGGTAATGAAGTGTTACCAGCCGATTTACCACCAGAGCTATTAGACATTGATAAACCATCTGCCGCACTGAATGAGCAACATGAGTGGCATCGAGGGCTACAGCTTTGGGCACAAGACGCCTTACGCCACGGCCAAGAGAATTTACTCAGTGAAGCACAACCTATTTTTGAGCGAGTACTATTGGAAACGGCATTAGAATTTACCCGTGGTCATAAACAAGATGCAGCGAAATTACTCGGTTGGGGCCGCAATACCCTGACGCGAAAAATTAAGGAACTCAATATAAAAGATTAAAACATAGCTCACATAATTAATTCCCGTGTTACATCGACAATACACTATTATGTATAGTTAATCGGCAACAGCTAAGGTAAACACTGAAGCAATACCGAGCAATTAATGTATTTAATCCCCAATATGGACCTGTCTCTTAAGGCAAGATTTTCTATACTGGGGATACCGATTTAACTTGGGATGAAAATAACCATGATTACTAAGCACCTCCCTTTAACTGATTTACACCGTCATCTTGATGGTAATATCCGTGTAGAAACCATTTTAGACCTAGGCCAAAAATTTGGTCTTGAGCTACCAGCAAACAGCGTGGAATCACTACGCCCACATGTACAAATTGTTGAAGCAGAGCCAAGTCTAGTGGCTTTTCTTGCTAAGTTAGATTGGGGCGTTGCCGTATTAGGTGATTTGGATGCGTGCCGTCGTGTTGCTTATGAAAACGTAGAAGATGCGCTACGTGCACAAATTGATTATGCCGAGTTGCGTTTTTCTCCTTATTACATGGCAATGAAACATCAGTTACCCATTGCAGGCGTAGTAGAAGCGGTTGCTGATGGCGTTGCTGCCGGTTGTCGCGATTTTGGTATAAAAGCCAACCTGATCGGTATTATGAGTCGTACCTTTGGCACTGAAGCTTGTCAGCAAGAATTGGATGGCTTACTGGCTCATAAAGACAAGCTAGTTGCTATCGACCTTGCTGGCGATGAGCTAGGCCAACCGGGGGTTCAATTTATCGAACACTTTAAACAAGTGCGAAATGCAGGTCTTAACATTACTATCCACGCAGGTGAAGCGGCAGGCCCTGAGAGCATGTGGCAGGCAATTACTGAGCTAGGCGCAACTCGTATCGGTCACGGAGTTAAAGCAATCCACGATCCTAAATTAATGGATTACTTAGCACAGAACAAAATTGGTATTGAATCTTGCTTAACCTCAAATATTCAAACCAGTACAGTTGCTAGCTACCAGACACACCCAGTTAAAGCTTTCCTTGAGCACGGTATTCTTGCCTGTTTGAACACCGATGACCCTGCGGTTGAAGGCATTGAACTACCATACGAATATGAAGTTGCAGCACCAAAAGTGGGCTTAACCGAAACACAAATTCGTCAGGCCCAAATCAATGGTCTAGAGCTTGCTTTCCTATCAGATAGTGAAAAACAAGCCCTTAAAACATTAGCGGCACAACGTAGCTAATTAACCATAACTCAATCTCAATCAATACGCAGTTTGTGTTGTTTTTTTAATCAAGAGCAATTTTCTTCTGCGTATTATTGAGTACAATAGCGCCACTTTTTGGCTGAGCTTACCAACTAAGCTCGCTCCCTTTTGATGATAACGACTCTTTATCATCACAAATACTTTGGTGGCCCTCGTTATGTTAGATACGATTTTATCTTTCAGTGTCGCAATGCCCGCAGTCAGTGAACTAGCCGCTAATGGCTCTGGTCAATTTGCAGCAGGTATTTTGGCTCTGATCGCAGCAGTTAACTTCACAGGTCAATAACCATTCGCGTTATGATCGGTTCCAACACGCTCTCCTATGTCAACGAGAGTGTGTTGCTTTTCATTCAATACTCGCCCTACTTCACCAAATCTTAATTCTATCCAAGTTATAATCGACTCTTTTCGTGCTTGAGATCTTAGCTATGGATGAGACGTTAGTTCCGAATATTGTTGATTTTATTTCTCATATCGACCCTTTTGATAAATTGCCAAAAGTCGCCTTAGTTGAGGTAGCCCAGTCAATTCAAATTAGCTATCTTGCAGCCAAAAGCGAGATCCAATTTG
The DNA here is from genome assembly GCF_038086725.1 of Photobacterium damselae subsp. damselae. Lineage (NCBI taxonomy): Bacteria > Pseudomonadati > Pseudomonadota > Gammaproteobacteria > Vibrionales > Vibrionaceae > Photobacterium > Photobacterium damselae. The sequence continues at coordinate 180,621 of NZ_CP146970.1, read as the reverse complement.
ATCAAAAAGATCAGGAACAATATCTCTATCTAATCCGCTCAGGAACGGTTGAGCAACGCCACCTAAATGGCACATTACGAGCACGACTAGAGCAAGAAGATCTGTTTGGTTTTACCCATTTAGCCGATAGTGCAGAGCATGAACCTTATCAAGCTATTACACTGACCGCCTGCCTGCTGTATCTCATCCCAGTGAGCAAACTCAACTCGATCTTGACGCAATATCCAGAGCAGGCTCAACATTTTGCAACCGCGGCCCAAACTCGTCTGGAATCGGCTTTGAATGTTGTCTGGTCCGATGCTGAGAAAGGGCTATTTGTGGAAACCGTGGCAGATGTTGCCCAGCGTCATCCCGCCATTGTTGATAGTAAGATGAGCATTAAAGAAGTGGCTCGCATCATGCGTTATCAACACCATAGCTCTTGTGCTGTCATCATCGAAAACCAGCAAATTATCGGTATTATCACCGATCGCGATATGACAAAACGGGTGATCGCTGATGGGGTAAGTACTGATTCCCCAATTACTCAAGTCATGACCCGTCACCCTTATACTATTGGCAGTCAGGACTTGGTGCTCAAAGCTGTTGGCTTGATGATGGAGCACAATATTCGCAGTTTGCCCGTGGTTGATAATCAACAAGTCGTTGGCCTATTAACAACCTCGGATCTGGTGCGTAAACATCGGGTTCAAGCCATCTTTTTAATCGAAAAAATCAACCACGCTCAAACGGTGGAAGCGCTGGCTCAGTTAACAGCCGAGCGTCAGGCTATCTATGAAGCTTTGGTGGAAGGTCATGTGCAACCAGCAGTGATTGGTCAAGTGATGGCGATGATTATGGATGCCATCAACCGCCGCTTAATTACCTTTGCTGAACAGAAATTAGGCCCTCCGCCATGTCCTTATGCCTGGGTTGTCGCTGGTTCTCATGCGCGCAATGAAGTACATATACTCTCAGATCAAGACAGCGCCATTATTTTTTCTGATCACAGCCAACCTCAAGATAAAACCTACTTTAACTATTTAGCCATGTTCGTCTGTAATGGACTGGCCGCTTGTGGTTATCCTCTTTGTACTGGGCGCTTTATGGCAGCCAAACCACAATGGTGCCAACCAATGCGAATTTGGCGTGAATATTATCGTAAATGGGTTGCCAGCCCTGAGTACGATAAATTGCTTAATGTCAGTGTATTTTTTGAAATTCGTACCGTTTATGGCGAAGACGATTTTGCTCAACAACTGCGCCAAGAACTGTACAACCACATTGATGAACATCCACAATTTCTTTCATCTTTGGTACGAAATGCACTAACGGTTAAACCACCACTGGGGATCTTTAATAACCTAGTGCTTGAGCATAACGGTAGCAACAGTAAGAGTCTGAATATTAAAAAATACGCCATTAATATTATGGTGGATTTAGCCCGAGTTTACGCACTGGCCGCTCAAAGTGATGCCATGACCACCGAACAACGTTTTATCGATGCCCACCAGCACGCAATTATCAATAAAAATACCTTAGATGATTTATTGGGCGCTTATCGTTTTATGCTCCAGCTGCGCCAACATCATCAGTGGCAAGCACTCAAACAAGGTAATACTCCAGATAACTACATCGATCCCAATCAGTTTGGCAGTTTTGAACGTAAGCACTTAAAAGACGCATTTCGTATCGTGGCCAACTTACAAGAGATCTGCAAAATGCGGTTCATACGCCGATGAGCATCAGCCAACTGTTTAAACGATGGTCGCCGTTAGAAAAGCTGCAACAGCAACGAGACAGTTATGTTCAGCAAGCACTACCCAACTCATTGTCATCTTGGTTAAGCACCCCATTACCTCAAAGTGATAGCCTATTATCACAGTTGGAGTATTTGGTATTAGACTTTGAGACCACAGGGTTTGACCCAGAACAAGACGACATTTTATCTGTTGGTTTTGTCACTATCAGCCAACAGCGAATCGATTTGAGTACAGCTACTGAGTTACTGATTAAAGATAGCCAACAAAAAGTGAAGCCAGAAACGGCTATTATCAACCATATCACCACCGAGAAGTTGGCTCATGGTGTCGAATTAGATTGTGCCATGGCATCTCTCTTTAATGCGATGAAAGGTAAAATCATGGTGGCCCATGGCGCTATGATTGAACAGCGCTTTCTCAACCACTATCTGGCAACTCGATACCAACTGCCGCCATTACCCATTATCTGGTTAGATACCTTAACCATTGAAAAATCGCTGTCGATTCATCGGCAACAACTTAAGGCTAATGACTACCGTTTAGCCCAGATACGACAACGCCATGGCTTACCGGCGTATCCGGCCCATGGCGCTGTTATTGATGCGATTGCAACGGCAGAATTATTACTCGTGCTGCAAGTTGCCTGCTTTGGTAAAAAAACAGGCACATTAGCTAATTGGCTTAAATAACGCGAGAGAACTGCTGTTGGCGTGCACGCTCTCGTAAATATTTATCAAAGCACATACAGATATTACGAATAAGCAGGCGGCCTTTTGGTTCAACATAAATCATCTTATCATCAACGCGAACTAAATCGTCATTGATAAAGGTTTGAAGTAGTTGTAGGTCTTCAGCAAAATATTGATCAAATTTAAGATCGAACATCGCTTCAATATCGTGCTTTTTCAATTGGAAATTACAAATTAATGCTTTGATCACTTCACGACGGATCAAATCATCTTGGTCCAATTGTACCCCTTTCCATAATGCGTGCTGTTGTTGCTCAATATCTGCATAGTAGGCTTTGAGCTCTTTTTGGTTCTGCGCATAACAGTCACCAATCATAGAGATCGCAGACACACCAAGCCCCAGTAAGTCACAATCACCTTGAGTGGTATAACCTTGGAAATTACGGTGCAAAATACCATTACGTTGCGCCACGGCAAGTTCATCATCAGGCAAGGCAAAGTGGTCCATACCAATAAACTGATAACCAGCCCCCGTTAATGTCGCAATGCTTTGCTGCAACATAGCCAGTTTCTCTTTTGGTCCTGGTAGCCATTCGTCTTTAATCTTACGTTGGGCGGCAAACAACTGTGGCATGTGAGCATAGTTAAATACTGATAAACGACCAGGCTTCATCTTTAACACTTCATGCAATGTATCACTGAATGCTTGTTGATTTTGCAGTGGTAGACCATAGATAAGATCAAGGTTAGTTGAGCGGAAACCTAGCTCTTTAGCTCGCTGAACCAAATCAAAGATAAACTTCTCATCCTGTTCGCGGTTGATCACCTTCTGCACTTCTTTATTAAAGTCTTGCACGCCAATACTGATGCGGTTGAAGCCTTCTTGACGTAAGTGATCAAGCATATCCAGTTCAATACGACGAGGGTCTATCTCAATCGAAATTTCTGCGTCAGCATCAAAATCAAAATGCTCACGCAATAAATTCATCAAACGGGTAATTTGTTCTTTGGTTAAAAATGTTGGCGTACCACCGCCCCAGTGCAACTGACTCACTTGGCGAGGGCCACATAACGCTGCTCGTTGAGCAATTTCAAGCGCTAATGCATCAAGGTAAACATCGGCTTTCTCTTGATGACGAGTGATAACTTTATTACAACCGCAGTAATAACAGAGCTTATGGCAAAATGGGATATGAACATAAAGCGACAGTTTACGTTCTGGATACTGGTGACACGCGGTTTCAAATTCGGCTTCACTAAATTCTTGGTGAAACTCTAACGCGGTTGGGTATGAAGTATAACGTGGGCCAGAGTAGTTATATTTTTCGATTAAGGCCTGATCCCAGATAATTTGCGTGTTTGGCATGACTGAACTTCCAACTTTGTAGGGCGAGGAGACGGTAAGTGTATCATGATGGATAACACTTACCGTACCGACACAAGCGCAAAAGCTTATGCCTTCATTATGGCTTTAAGATTTCATCGCCAGAATAGAATTGAGCTCTTGCTTGATATCATCAACCAAACGAGCTTCTGCTTTCATTCGATCTAAGTCGAGACGCATACGCTGACGCTTTTCAATATTACGGCGCACTTCACTGCGAGGCATATCTTTTACTACTTGATATAACTCATGCAGAGCAGGATATTGAGCGGCAAAGTCTACCGCTTTATCGTGCTGCAGTGCTTCCATCAACTTAAATAAGCGAATAGAAATCTCAGACATATCACACTGATCATTGACTCCAGCTTCTGCAATAATATAGACACTGTCTAAAATAGTTGCATTGCGTTGGGCAATTTTTTCAGCTTGTAACGCTTTTGTTCGTTCTAAAAACGCCTGATGGCGCTGATGTTGACGATAAAGCTTATACAATAAGTAACCGGCATACGCTGCTAATACAGCAACAACCGCACTACCTAGTCCAAACCAAAGCATCGTATTCTGCAACGGTTACTCCTTACCAAATGAGTCAAAATCCATTTTTTCGAACTGATCAAGCAGATCATCATCAGAATGAGCGCGAGTCATTGGTAACTCATCGTCCATCATCTCTTCTTCTGGTTCATCAAGTAGACCCAGTTGCTTCATCAGCTGTTCGATACGATCCAGTTTTTGATCCACTTGTTTTTGTAGGCCTGAACCCAGTTTCTCACCGGCATCAAGACGATCAAGTAAAGTGATCAATTGTGGATCATTTTCTAGCATCTCTAGCTCTTGCTGTGCAGATAGACGACGCTCTTTCTTCGTCATTGGCTTTTGCGCTTCCACAATCAATGGAATCGGCTTTTTGCTACCAAGACGTGGATCTTTTGGCTTGTTACCAGATTTCTGTTTTGTCACTACTGTTGAAGAGTGGCGACTACCAGCTTTTAAGCCTTTACGCTTGCGATCTTTTTTACGCTCAACTGCTTCTTTTTCTAGTTGAGAAACGCTTTTTTCACGGTATACCGCAGGTCCTTCAGAACCCGGCTTACGGCCTTTTTTCTTACGAGTCATTACTGGGTTTTCCTCAGCAAAATCACATCATTCCCAACAAACTCCACCTCTAAACCGTCACGTTCAGCTAAAAAGCTAAATGTCTCACGGCTAAAGAAGCTCACGTGGGTTGGATCGTTCTTATAGTGCCAATGCGCAAAGGCATCAACATCTCTTGCTAACTTAGTCATAAAGCCAAGCCATCCTCCTGGTTTGACTAGACTAAGTAATAGCCCCCACTCCTTCGCAGGCTGATAAAAATGCTCTATGGCCTCAGTACAGGTCACAAAGTCATATTGTTGCTCAAGGGCTTCACGATTGGGCGCAAAATATGGGTCATATATCGCCACATTATAACCCAACTCTGTCAACATCACCGATAAGGTGGGACCTGGTCCACTACCAAAATCCAATCCAGACAAAGGTGCAGCCCCAATTCGCTCAACCAAAGGATCGGCTAAGCGAGCTAAAAAACGGCGATATCCCATATCTTGAGGATTATTTTCATGCTGATCATAAACAGCTTTTTCATCTTCAGGTGCTAAGTGAGCATCTGGATCGGCAAAAACCAATGAACAAGAATTACATTGAAAATATTGACGTAACTTGTCAGTGAAAAAGTCATGGCTTGATGCACAATGGCATAACGGACATGAAGGCATAAATGTAAGCTCCAATGCAGTCCAACGTCATGGTGTATCAGGACTGGTTTAAAATCGAGCGGAGTATTCTATACCCAAATCAAAATAGAATGTAGTTTTATACCCATCTAATCAATGATCTGATAGTAATAAAAAGTGCGACAAAGCGATCAGTTAGCCACATTTTTATTTTTTGAATCAAACAAATAGCTATAAATAATGATGTATATTTAGCAATTAAAAACGCCAGATAAAGAAAAAGCGACAGGTATTTCTACCTATCGCTTGATGTCGGTGCCATATGGCTATATTCAGTCCAGTCTATCCTAACCAGATAACAACGTCCCGGTCTGACAAATATCCCTTTATTATTGCGGCTTTCCATGCCAAAAGCTTTCGTTCGTCATCATCCTGATGATTTTTAACAATCCATGCTACTTTCCATAGCAAAACAACTCATCCTAAGTTGGCTTTCCTTTAAGCTATGCTATCGTCCTAATAGCTAACTCCACCATCCTTATGTTCACTTCATCCTAGAAGTAACCGACATAAACCACTCACTCGTGATTTAACTTGTCCTTAAGCGTTATCCTAACAATCCTACGCTTCTTGCGAACTAACCAACCATCCTAGTTGACGTCCTGTGTATCCTTCGAGCATCAATACTCTGCCATCTATGGCGCAATTCCAAATTCCTTCAGCATTCCTGCTTAGCCAATCATTGGCTTTATCCATTCCGTTGCCGTACTCCCTGTCGACAAAACATAATTTACTTGAAATGGATTCTTATTCCATTGACAGACGTCACAAATTTTTTCTTGCCATGCCATGTTAAATACACAAGCAATTGTTTTATAAAGATAAATTATCTTTTGAACAGTGTTTTTTCAGTTAAAATTCACAGCATGTATGGCAGATCTCTTACAAGCTGATCAGCCATTTGATATTCCCGACAAGAATAAGTGTAAAAATGCGGTAAAAAACGCTGCTTTTTTATACCCGCAATTTTTATTATGCTTAATGCAAGCCACCAACATACTGCGATAATGCCGTAATTTCTTGGTCATTAAGCTTACTGGCAACCGAGCGCATCATGGCATTCATATCATTTGCGCGCTGACCATCACGGAATTTTTCTAACTGAAGTTGGATGTATTCTGCATTTTGACCCGATATCTTAGGAAATCCCGATAAGCTAGTGCCATCACCACGAGGACCATGGCAAGCAGAACAGGCGGGAATACCACGCTCAGAATCACCAAAGCGATATAACTGCTGACCAATAGGAATGGATGCTTTGGCAGAGGTATTATCAGAGATAGGGAGAGAAGCATAATAAGCGGCAAGATCAGCCATATCCTGCTCGGAGAGGGGCATAACCATTCCTCCCATCACAGCATCTACTCGGCCTTGTTCTCCACCACTGCTCATAGCTAGTTTGAAATCGTGAAGCTGTTTTTCTAAGTAAGGGGAGTGTTGACCTGAAAGCTTAGGGTATTGCGGCAATATGCCATTACCATCAGCACCATGACAAGCGGCACAGGTGACTGACTTGGCTTTGCCGGCTGCGACATCGCCTTGAGCCCAGGTAGGGAGACTGGCGAGTAATCCTAAAATCACTATTAATTTATTCATGACATTCCATTTATTGTTATTACTCAAACGACTTAAGTCTTGAATTACACTAATAAATGAAGCTTAAAAACTCAGCGCTTAAGATCGTTTGTGTATTGAGGCTTCCGTACCACAAGTAATGCTCAGCAACTTGGTATACAATACCAGCAGCGATTAAGCATATTTATCATATATTTTACACACTTTTTACAAAAAGTAATCAGTCGACTACTTAAAGACTTGACGGAGTTAACAGTGAATCAACCCCTCAACTATCGCAAAACTCATTTTATCACTAGTGCCCCAGACATTCGTCACCTGCCACAGGACTCTGGTGTTGAAATCGCATTTGCTGGTCGTTCTAACGCTGGCAAGTCGAGTGCACTAAACCGCATCACAGAACAAAAAAGCTTAGCTCGTACCTCAAAAACACCTGGTCGTACTCAGCTAATCAACATGTTCGAAGTGGAATCAGGTTGTAACCTTATCGACTTACCTGGATACGGTTTTGCTCAAGTACCACTAGAGATGAAAATCAAATGGCAGAAATCTCTAGGTGAATACCTTCAAAAGCGTGAGTGCCTTGCAGGTTTAGTTGTACTGATGGATATTCGTCACCCACTAAAAGATCTCGACCAACAGATGATCTATTGGGGTGTTGAAAGTGGCTTACCTGTTTTAGTGCTATTAACTAAAGCAGATAAATTAAAAAGCGGTGCTCGTAAGGCGCAAGTACTAAAAGTTCGTAAAGATCTAGCAGACGTGGCTGGCGATGTACAAGTTGAAGCTTTCTCTTCACTTAAAGGCATCGGAGTTGATCAAGTGCGTCATAAGCTTGATGCTTGGTTTGGCCCAGAGCTTGAGCGCCAAAGAATGCTAGCGGCAATGGAAGCTGGCGAAGAGTATGATGCAGGAGAGTAATTAAGTCTGCATCTTATTCTGAGGCTCTATGGATGGAGCCAATAAAAATTCCCCACCAGCAGGTGGGGCAAGGGGAGAGAAATAGGAGGTTTTCTTATTATCCAAAAAGGATCGATGATTTCCCCCATCAAAGCAAGCAATTTACCCTCACTTCGGTCACTTTTCATACTTATTTTTCAGTACACTCATCCTAATCCCCTTCTTTTTCTAGGTTAATTAACTACCGACCTTTATTTAGCTAAATATATTATTTCTGTAACAAAGCAACACAACATTTTGTTAACACAAGGAAGAGTAAAGGCTTTTTAGAAAGGCATTGAGAATGGATAAAAAAAAGCCACTCTCAACAATTAAGAGTGGCTATTTCATGGATTTGCTGGCTAGCCGGCAATAAAAACCGTCTACCAAAAACAAATATGAACAAGAAGCTGGTTTCATTATAACGGCTCAGCTCAGAATTTAAAGTATTTACTCTAAACAACGAGCAAAAACAGATCTAAATCACACAAGAACCGAAAGAATATGAATATTAACAATAATAAATAGCGATTAATGGCTAATATTTCAACGATTAAAAGCAAAAATAGCAAGAAATTGCGACTATGACAGAAGAGTAGATTGGGTATGGAATATAACGAGAAATGTAGAATTAGGCCCAATAAAAAACGCCCCAGTCTAAAACCAGACTGGGGCGGCTGAATCAGCCAAATCCAATAACGTGAAACAAAAGGTCTGAAAGATAGAACATCTTACCTCTGTACCCTACGTCATTAACTGTATATCAATTGCTCAGATATTGGAACCCCTATTTGTAGTTTTTTTTCACTTTCTCGTAAGTAAATTTTACAAATGGTAATTTTGTAAGCGGTTATTTTTAACAAAAAAATAGCTAACTGATTCAGCTAGCTATTATTTTTTATACGATTAGAAGTGGTAATGCTTAGTGGGCTTGGTCCCAGTTCTCGCCATAGCCGATATCAGCAATCAAAGGTACATCCAATTGAGCGGCCGATTCCATAAGAGTTTTAATCTCTTGGGCAACAGATTCAATTTCTGACTCTTGTACTTCAAATACCAATTCGTCATGCACTTGCATTAATAGACGAACACGACCCGATTCTTGCTGACCAATCCACTCATCAACAAGCACCATTGCGCGTTTGATAATATCGGCAGCAGTACCTTGCATTGGGGCATTGATCGCAGCACGTTCTGCAGCTTTACGACGCAAACCGTTACGAGATTTAATATCAGGTAGGTATAGACGGCGACCAAACAAGGTTTCAACATAACCTTGTTCACTGGCAACGGTGCGAGTAGTTTCCATATATTCAAGCACACCTGGATAACGCTCAAAGTAAGTATTCATATACTCTTGCGCTTCACCACGACCCATATCAAGCTGTTTAGCTAAGCCGAAAGCACTCATACCATAGATCAAACCAAAGTTGATCGCTTTTGCTCGGCGGCGCTGTTCACTAGATACTTGCTCTAAAGGTAGGCCTAAAATCTCAGCAGCTGTTGCCGCGTGGATATCTTTACCATGACAGAACGCATCCAACAGGGCTTTATCACCTGATAGGTGGGCCATAATACGCAGTTCAATCTGAGAGTAGTCGATTGCTAATACTTTATAACCTTGTGGCGCAATAAAGGCTTGGCGAATACGACGTCCTTCGTCATTACGAACAGGGATATTTTGCAAGTTAGGATCGCTTGAAGATAAACGTCCTGTCGCAGTAACCGCTTGGTGGTAAGAGGTATGCACTCGACCTGTTGCAGGGTTAACCATTTTTGGTAACTTATCGGTGTAAGTCGATTTCAGTTTAGCTAAACCACGGTACTCTAAAATAAGCTTTGGTAGTGGGTAATCTAGAGCAAGCTCTTGCAGCACTTCTTCATTAGTTGATGGTGTGCCTGATGGTGTCTTTTTAAGAACAGGTAAACCCATCTTTTCAAATAGAATCGCTTGTAACTGCTTAGGAGAGCTTAAATTAAACTCTTGATCGGCAATTTCAAAAGCGCGTTTTTCCAATTCATCCAAACGCTGAGCAATCTCTTGTGATTGAGCACTTAACTTCATGCTATCAATCAAAACACCAGTGCGCTCCATACGTGATAAAACTGGTACTAGCGGCATTTCAATATCGCTAAATACATGCAGTAATTTCTCATCCGCCGAAACTTTTGGATAAAGCGCATTATGCAGACGCAACGTAATATCAGCATCTTCTGCCGCATAAGGACCGGCTTGTTCAAGATCGATCTGATTGAAGGTTAACTGTCCTTTGCCTTTACCTGCAATTTCTTCAAAGCTGATATTCTTATGCTCTAAATAACGCAGTGCCAAGCTGTCCATATCATGACGACCAACCACACTGTTATACACATAAGATTCCAACATGGTATCGTATTTAATACCTTGCATCTCAATACCATAACGAGCAATAACACTCGCATCGTATTTTAGATTTTGGCCAATTTTCGCCTGATTAGGATCTTCCAGTAATGGCTTAAGCTGTGCCAACACCCAGTCACGATCTAACTGCTCTGGCGCATCTAAATAATCATGAGCAACTGGAACATAAGCAGCTTTGCCCTCCTCCACTGCAAATGAAACACCGACCAAGTTAGCAACCATATAATCTAGGCTGTCTGTCTCAGTATCAAAGGCAAAAGCTTCAGCTGATTTTAATTGCTCTAACCATGCATCAAAACGGCTCTGATCTAGAATCACTTCATAACCGCTGCGATCAATCACAGGCGCAACGACTTTTTCAGAAGCAACCGCTTGAGCAGCTTTCTCATCAGCAACAATTTTACCATCGCTACCACTTAGCATCTCTTCTAACCAGCGACGGAACTGCAATTGACCAAATAGACGAGTTAACTCATCAACATCAGGTTCTGCTTTAACTAGCTCTTGCGGAGTAATATCAAGTTCAACATCCAGTTTAATGGTTGCTAATTGGTAAGAAAGGTAAGCCCCCTCTTTATTATCCAACAGTTTCTTTGGCATGGTTTTTGAGCCGCGGAAACCAAGAGCTGGGATCTCATCCAAACGATCGTACAAAGCATCCAGACCACCAATACCAGTTAACAGTGCTTTTGCCGTTTTTTCACCAACTCCCGGAACACCAGGAATGTTATCGACCTTATCACCCATCAAGGCTAGGTAATCGATAATAAGCTCAGGGCCAATACCAAACTTTTCAACAACTCCAGCAGGATCCATCACAACATCTGTCATGGTATTGATCAGAGTGATATTTTCATCCACCAACTGCGCCATATCTTTATCGCCAGTACTGATCAGAACCGGCATACCTGCTTTAGAGGCTTGAGTTGCTAACGTACCAATCACATCATCGGCTTCAACACCGGAGATAGAGATCAATGGTAAGCCCATCGCTTTGATCACTGCATGTAACGGTTCGATCTGACCACGAAGATCGTCAGGCATTGGTGGACGATTCGCTTTATAGTCCGCAAACATCTCATCGCGGAATGTCTTACCTTTGGCATCAAAGATAACGGCAATATGTTCGGTTGAAAACTGGCGTAACATGCTACGAAGCATATTGATCACACCATATACAGCGCCAGTAGGTTGACCTTCTGAGTTAGTGAAATTAGGTGCGGCATGGTACGCACGGTATAGATAAGAGGATCCATCGATAAGGATCAATGGATTTTCAGGAATCGTCGCCATAGGATTATGCTTATATTATCGAGAAACAGATTAAGAGCTTGTTATCATCAATATTAACCGACTTTGAGCCGAAAAACGTTAACATTAATTCAAAGATAGACGTCATTGTAAAAGCTTGTTGATCACCTTAACACGAATCGATAGAAAATATCACATCCGCAGTGGATAACCTGTTTTCCCACCGACACCTCTATAAATCACCCTTAAATCTGTGGATAACTTTGTTAGTATTTAATTTTAACCGTTTGATCGTTTTTCACTTTCGAACAATGTTTTCTAACCACTCTATTATATTTCAATAACTTAACCATAGTTAAATTTAGAGATCCTCGATCCAAAAAAGATCAAGTCTTGTGGAAAAATAATTAAAACTCTTTATTTTCCTGCACAAAAACCCTCTAATTTGTTGTTAAAGACAACCAAAACCAAATGAATTGCTGCTATTTCAATCACCTCACTCGTAATACAGAGTAATAATGCCTTTAATGTGATTATTTAGCGTGAATTAACGATGCGCTATCAAAAGTTATCCACTGCAGCGTGATCGACAAACAGGATCTATCACAACAAAATCACCTTGATGATCTTAAATTAAACGGATTAAAAGCGTGCTATTGCGCTGCATTGTTTTATTTGAATTTTACTCAGTAGCGAAGATCTCAATCAGCATCTTAGAATTATGGAATAAGGGGATTAAGTGATCGTGAGGTAAAAGATCAAGCTGGAGTCAGGTAAAGAGAAAAGTAAAAAATTGCGGATAGTTAGAAAAGAAAAAGCGGCGTTACTTTGGGAAACGCCGCTCAGCAAAATTGGTTCTTTGTTATCAGCCCTACACCAATAACAAACCGCGCTGAAGTACACTGGAAGCAATGTGAGCAATGTCGTGCCTTCAAAGAAAAAAGCCTTACTTAGCGCCTTCTCCCTGAGTGCGGGTTAATAATAACAATTCTCATTTACAATGCAAGCATTTGTTGAGAATTATTTTCATTTAATTGAGTGTGGTGTTGGAACTTAGTTGTACGATTAAAGAGAACAAAGCAAAATAATGCTTCAACTCTATAGATACAAGTAATGAATGCCCTTTTACAACGAATAAAAATAAAGCCGACATTGTGTGTCGGCTTTATTCAATCAATTAACTGTATTGAGATTGCGGTGAGTTATTGTAACTTGGCAAGGTTGTTAACTTACGGACTAAGTAGTTAAGTAGCACACCATACATTGGCACAAACAGACCCAAGCTAATAATCAATTTAAAGCTGTAATCGACCAAAGCAATTTCGGTCCAGTTCGCAGCCATAAACGCATCAGGACTTTGATAAAACGCGATAGAGAAAAACGCTAGCGTATCAATCGCATTACCAAAAATAGTTGAGCAGGTTGGTGCAATCCACCACTGCTTTAATTGACGCAGACGGTTAAATACCGAAACATCCAGAATTTGGCCAAGAAGATAAGCCATAAAGCTCGCAATCGCGATACGAGCAACAAATAAATTAAACTCACCAAGATGCGCTAAGCCTTGGTACTCCCCTTGGAAAAACAGCACTGATAAAATATAGGAAATGACCAACGCGGGCATCATCACCATCAATACGGTTTTACGCGCCATAGGTGCACCTAAAATACGTACCGTTAAGTCGGTCGCTAAAAAGATAAAAGGAAAAGTAAAAGCGCCCCAAGTGGTGTGAAAACCAAATACAGTAAAAGGCAATTGAACTAAGTAGTTACTCGATGCAATCACCAATAGGTGAAACAGGACCAAGTAGCCTAAGGCCTTCTGTTTTTGTGCTGCAGAAAAAGAAGATTGAATGTTGCTCGGAATGGATGTGGCGGTTGAATAGCGATCTGTCATGCTACACCTTTTTGTCATTGGGGGAGAGGGAACCCAAACTAAATTCACTGCCTATCTCGGGATCTCACCCCCGCGCAGCGACGAAGGGAAGGATTATACTCAAGTGACTTTAAGATGCTAGATCTTATTCGCTGGCTCTTTAATCAATCTTGCTACGAAATAAACGAGCGATAAAGACTAAGTTTTCTTCACCCAAATCATCTAGCGCTTCTAACCATATGCTTTGGCTGTAATACTCCCCTTTTAGCAATAAATGGCACCCTTCAAAATCAAGTAACCAGATCTGCAAATCGGCATTGATTTCCCGTTCAAGAATACGGCAATCCAACAAAGCAGCGATCTGTTCGCCATATACAGCAAACCGATCAAAATCAAAATTGGGAATAATAAACTGTAACTTTTGCGAATAACTAAGGGTTGTGATTTGGCGAAAATTAAGCATGTTTTCTCCTTTCATCGACTCAATAGCACAAGACTTGTAACCAAGTGTTTCTTAGCGTTTCAAACCATAAGTAGACTATGGTCACCTTTTAAAAAACGTGGTCTTATACGCTCACTGCTTCAATGTCTAGGCGTCGAGTCCCGTCACGTTTAGATGAAGCAGTGGGTGATGATGAAAACTCTCACCAAATACGCAAGCTGTTTTGTAGCGAATAGAACATAACCTGTTTATGTTTTTTAACGCATTTTTGGCCGGACTTGGATAAGTTCGGCCTTTTTTTTATCCATCGAACGTTAGAATAACCCTTCTACCGCCGTAAGATGATCTTCAATCAATTCTAAGAAGACTTGACCGTACTTTTCTAACTTACGCTGCCCCACGCCATTGATTGCTAAAAACTCACCGTGAGATGTCGGCAACCGCTCAGCCATTTCCATCAAACTAACATCATTAAAGACCACATAAGGAGGAAGGTTTTCATCATCAGCGATGGCTTTACGCAATTTACGTAGTTTGGCGAACAACTTCTTATCATAATGACGTTGAGCGAGCTTATCGTGTTTTGCTGTTCGTGCCGCGGTATCTAATCGAGGCACGGCTAACATCAATTCAACTTCTCCTCGTAAAACACTGCGTGACTGCTCGGTTAGCTGCAATGTCGAGTTACGTTGAATATTTTGCACCAATAGACCGCGATGGATTAATTGACGTAGCACACTGAGCCAATACTCATGGCTAAAATCACGACCAATACCGTAAGTGGAGAGTAACTCATGACCGTGGTCGCGGATACGGTGGTTTTGCATTCCTCGTAGCACTTCGATAATGTGGTTCACCCCAAAACTTTGTTGCACTCGATACACGCACGACAATGCTTTTTGAGCCACTTCCGTTGCGTTAAATTGTTTTGGAGGATCTAAACAGATATCGCAGTTACCACAAGGTTTCTCACTGTGTTGACCAAAATAATGCAACAACACTTGGCGTCGACAGGTTTGAGCTTCGGCAAAATCCCGCATGGCATTGAGTTTATGCTCTTCGACCTCACGCGTTGCACCATCAGGCTTTTCATCAAGACAGCGCCTGAGCCAAGCCATATCTGCAGGATCATAGAGCAATACCGCCTCAGCAGGCAGGCCATCTCGCCCCGCCCGCCCTGTCTCTTGATAGTATGATTCTATATTACGGGGAATATCATGATGAATAACAAAACGGACATTGGGTTTGTTGATCCCCATACCAAACGCCACGGTGGCCACCACAATATGAATGTCATCTCGCTGAAAAGCTTCTTGCACATAGGCGCGATCATTTACGCTCATACCCGCATGATAAGCCGCCGCTCTTAGGCCATTCTCACACAGTTTTTCGCAGATCTGTTCCACCCGCTTACGGCTATTACAGTAAATAATGCCGCATTGACCGCGAACACTGGCGAGATAACTCAACAGTTGCGATAGCGGTTTGTATTTTTCGAGTAAGGTATAGCGAATATTTGGGCGATCAAAACTGCCTAAATGAATATAAGGCTGCTCAAGAGCCAAACGAGAGATAATGTCTTGTCGAGTCGTTTCATCTGCCGTTGCTGTCAATGCCATGACTGGCAACGGAGCAAACATCTGTTTAAGTTGACCTAATTCTGCGTATTCAGGGCGAAAATCGTGCCCCCACTGAGAAATACAATGTGCCTCATCCACCGCTAATAGCGCCAACTTTACCTGCTGCAATCGAGCAATAAAATCACGCATCAATACGCGCTCAGGAGAGACATAAAGCAGTTTTAGCTCACCACTCTCCAGCTGCGAAAATACTGTTTCGATTTCATCTCGCGTCAGTGCTGAATGGATACAAGCGGCTGGAATTCCGTTCGCCACCAGCTGATCAACCTGATCTTTCATCAAAGAAATCAGAGGGGAAATAACTAAAGTAAGACCATCGAGCAATAATGCAGGAATTTGATAGCAGAGCGATTTTCCGCCCCCAGTTGGCATAATGACCAAGCTATCACTGTGATTAAGGGCCGTAGTAATGATGTCTTGTTGCCCATCTCGAAACTGCTGGTAGCCAAATACATCCTCAAGCAGAGTTTGTGCTTGAGCAAGTGTAGGATGATCGCAGAGAGAAGTTTGGGTCATAACAGCACGACAATAACGAAAAAGACAAAGGCGTCATTCTATACCCAACTCACCTCAAGATGCTAGGTTCAGCCACCAAGCCCTTAATGAAACAGGGCATAAAACTATCGAGTAGGAAATACGTACCCCCATCCCAATATTTGATGAATAATCAAGCTCAAAGAGAAAGTTCTTGCTATTCTTGCTCACAACAAAGCTATCTAAACAAGGATGAAGTGATGGCAAAACTTGCGCAAAAACTATTATTGGCTCTCTCTGGACTGCTACTGAGTCATACTACAATCGCAACAGTCAGTCAGACCAGCGATCATATTGCCCCAGAACTTGGTGATGTTCGAACCCAACAACAGCAAATTACCGCGCAAAAATGGATGGTTGCCACAGCCAATAGCTATGCCAGTAAAGCTGGGGCTGAAATATTGCAGCAAGGTGGGAATGCCATTGATGCCATGGTTACTATCCAGCTGGTCTTAGGCTTAGTAGAACCTCAATCATCAGGCATTGGTGGTGGTGCTTTTTTGCTATATTGGGATCAAGAACAGCAAAAACTCACCAGCTTTGATGGTCGAGAAACCGCCCCTTTTGCTGCAACCCCCCAACTTTTTCTCGATGATAAAGGCCAACCACTGACGTTTTTTGATGCCGTGGTGGGAGGTCGCTCTGTTGCAACGCCTGGTACGGTAAAACTGCTATGGCAAACCCATCAACAATTGGGCAAATTACCGTGGAAAAGTGTAGTGCAACCGGCGATAAAACTGGCACAACAAGGTTTTATTGTTTCGCCTCGACTGGCAAATGCGATAGCCCAAAGCCAAGAGAGCTTAAACAAATTTGCCCCAACCCGCGCCTATTTCTTCCACCCTGATGGCACAGCGCGCCAAAGTGGGGAACGCCTTACTAATCCAGATTACGCAGCCACCCTCAAACAAATTGCCGAACATGGCGCTAAAGCCTTCTATCAAGGAGCCATAGCAAAAGATATTGTGGCAACCGTGCGTCAAGCTCCAACCAATCCAGGTGTGCTCAGTGTGTTGGATTTAGCGGCTTATCAGATCAAACAACGCCAGCCTATTTGCGCGCCTTATCATCAATATCAGATTTGCGGCATGGGTCCACCTAGCTCAGGAGCCTTAACCGTCGGGCAAATCATGGCGATGCTTAGCCACTACCCAATGGCAGAATTAGGTCCTAATAATATCTCCAGCTGGCGGTTATTGGCCGATGCTTCTCGTTTGGCTTTCGCCGATAGAGGCCGTTATATGGCAGACAGCGACTATGTACCTATGCCGAAACAGGGTTTATTAGCACCGCAATATATAGAAAAAAGAGCGCAACTGCTTAAGGGTGAAAAAGCCTTAGCCCATGTCGAGCCCGGACTGCCAAGTTGGCCTCAAGCTCTCAAGCAAGCCGATGACCAAGCTATTGAACTCCCCTCAACCACCCACTTTGTTATTGTCGATAAACAAAAGAATGTGGTCTCAATGACATCCACTATCGAAAATGGCTTTGGTTCTCGCTTAATGGTTCGTGGCTTTTTACTCAATAATGAACTGACTGACTTCTCTTTTCGCAGCCAAGTGGACGGCGTGCCAATTGCCAATCGTGTTGAGCCTGGTAAACGCCCACGATCCTCCATGGCACCCACGATAGTGCTAAAACAAGGCCAACCATATTTAGCAATAGGATCCCCAGGTGGTAGCCAGATCATTGGTTATGTCAGCAAAACCCTATTGGGGTATTTAAGTTGGAATTTATCACTGCAACAAGCCATTGATTTACCCAATATGAATAACCGTTTTGGTCCTTATGAATTAGAACAAAACACAGGGGCAGAACAATGGGCAGAGCCACTTAAAAAGTTAGGCTATCAGGTGCAAGTAAAAGATCTGAATTCAGGCGTTCAGGCGATTGCGCTTAAGCCCCAATCCGATGGTTCAATTCAGCTTATTGGCGCCGCAGACCCTCGCCGAGAAGGTAAAGTGATTGGACAATAATAAAAAACGCCATCTTTCATCGATGGCGTTTTACTTTTTCTGTCACATTAGATTGCGGTTAGCTTAGCGTATTGAGTGACCAACCATTTAATCCCTTGACCATTAAAGGCGACTTGAACTCGACTTTGAGGACCACTACCTTCGTAATTGATAATAGTGCCTTCACCAAAGGTTGGATGCTCCACACGCTGACCTAAACTAAAACCCGTTTGATTAAAGTTTTCATTAACTGTGGTTTGACTAAAGCGGCCAGTACTCACAGGGCGAGATACTTGCGCCTTCATCCGAACTTCATCAATAAAGTGTTCTGGGATCTCTTTTAGGAAACGAGATGGCTTATGGAAATTATCTTTACCATACAAGCGACGCATTTCTGCATGAGTTAAGTAGAGCTTTTGCATCGCACGGGTCATACCCACGTAACACAAACGTCGCTCTTCTTCTAATCGTCCCACTTCTTCTGTCGTACGTGAACTTGGGAACATCCCCTCTTCCATGCCCACCATAAAGACCAGAGGAAACTCCAGACCTTTGGCGCTGTGCATGGTCATCAGTTGCACCGCATCTTCAAAATCGTCAGCCTGACCTTCACCAGCCTCTAAAGCGGCATGAGATAAAAACGCTGCCAGATGAGTCATCTCTTGCGCTTCTTCTGGGATCTCAAACTGACGAGTTGCGGTGACCAATTCTTCTAAGTTTTCAATACGCGCTTGGGCTTTCTCACCCTTTTCTTGCTCGTACATCGCCCGAAGTCCTGAATTACGGATCACATCATCGGTTTGCTGATACAAAGCAAGCTCGGCGGTGTCATCTTCTAACGCATCTACCAATTCGATAAAACGGCGCAAAGCATTAGCTGCACGACCTGCCAATACCTGATCATCTAACAGAGCAATACTCGCTTGCCACATGGTCATACCGCGATCACGAGCAGCTAAACGAATGGTTTCCAACGTGCGATCACCAATACCACGCGTTGGGGTATTCACTACACGTTCAAAAGCCGTATCGTCATTACGGTTGCTGATCAGACGCAGATAAGACAATGCATCTTTAATTTCCTGACGCTCAAAGAATCGCATGCCACCGTAGATTCGATACGGCATACCCGCTTGAATCAACGCTTCTTCCAACACACGCGACTGGGCGTTACTACGATAAAGGAAAGCCACTTCATTAAGAGTGCCACCTTGATCGCGCCACTCTTTGATCTTACCAACAGCAAAGCGCGCTTCATCCAGTTCATTAAATGCAGAATAAAGGGAGATGCGATCGCCATCAGCACCGTCAGTCCATAGGTTTTTACCCATGCGCTCATTGTTATTGGCAATCAGTTCGTTAGCCGCTTTTAGAATATTGCCAGTTGAACGGTAGTTTTGCTCAAGGAAGATAGACTTAGCGTCATGAAACTCACGTAAGAAACGAGAGATATTCTCCACTTTGGCACCACGCCAACCATAGATAGACTGGTCATCATCGCCCACAATCATCACGTGGCAATCTGGCCCTGCCATTAAACGTAGCCACGCAAATTGAATGCTGTTGGTATCTTGGAACTCATCGACCAAAATATGCTTAAAGCGAGCCTGATAGTGCTCTCGAATGAATTTATTATCTCGAACCAATTCAAACGCACGCAGCAACAACTCAGCAAAATCGACTAAGCCGGCACGGTCACACGCTTCTTGATAAGCGGCATAAATGCGTTGCCAAGTCTGCTCTACCGGATCGTTAAAGGTTTCGATTTGATGAGGACGCAACCCTTCATCTTTTTTGCCATTGATATACCAAGCACCCTGACGAGGTGGCCACTGCTTCTCATCTAGGTTTTGCGCTTTGATCAAACGGCGCAGCAGACGAAGCTGATCGTCAGAGTCTAAGATATTGAAATCTTCAGGTAAGCGAGCATCCAGATAATGGGCACGAAGAATTCGGTGGCACAAACCGTGGAACGTGCCATTCCACATTCCAGAAGTTGAGCCTTCCATCAATTCATTAATACGACCACGCATTTCAGCAGCCGCTTTATTGGTAAATGTCACCGACATAATTGAGTACGGCGACGCTTGCTCAATGGCAATCAACCAAGCGATACGGTGAACAAGCACGCGTGTTTTACCACTACCGGCTCCTGCCAGAACGAGGTAATTACCTAACGGTGCTGCTACCGCTTCTCTTTGTTTGTCATTGAGCCCATCTAACAGGAGGGAGATATCCATAGTGAGTTACTGGTTATTTATACAAGGATTGCAATTATAACAGCTGAAAAAAAGAATGCTCCGTTATCTTTTTATCCGCTTATCACAATGCAAACTACGACTCATGTTCTAGGTTTGGCTAGACATAAGTTAAAAAACATCAGCAGCAAGTGATAAAACAATCAATAATAAACGTTAAACAAACCTCTTTTTTGGCGCAGGCTCTTTCTCACTTAATGCTTTCAATAACCGAACTCATCGTCACTAAAGGCAATAGCTCATCCAATTGGTGGATCTCAATATCTGGCTTCATGTCAGAGCTTAATGCCCTAAAATCACGTCCTTTGTCATTAAACCAACAGGTTTGAAATCCAGCTTGTTGAGCGCCCTGAACATCGCTGATTGGATGATCGCCAACATGAAGAATTTGCTCTGGTGCCACTTGCAGCGCATGTACCGCTTTATCAAATAAGTTGGAATCTGGTTTTGCGAGCCCATCGGGACCGGCACAAAATCGGTACTGAAAATACGCGCCTAAACCAATTTTATCGATATCCACATTACCATTGGTGATTGCTACCAGCGGAAAGTGTGCGCTCAATTGAGTGAGAACTTGATGGGTAAGAGGTGGGACATCAACTTGGTTGCGCACGGCAAGGACATGTTCAACTGCACGATCAGCTGCCAACGCCGCAGCCACTTCTCGATAACCTAACTGCATTAATGCCACTTTAATCGACTGATAGCGCCATAAGGTAACATCGTGCTTTAACCAAGGATCGGCTAGAGCCAAACGTTGCTTTAACTGAGGCCAGAAACCATCACGGAATAACAGAAAACGCTCATCAAACTCAGCCAACCATTGATGCATAGCTTGCTCTGCTCGAACGATAACTTCTCGATTATCATAAAGTGTATCGTCTAAGTCGAAGCTGAGCGCTTTAATCCCGTTCAGTGAATTATCTAATCGCAGTTGTTGCATGCTATTCCTATTTTATTAACACGATTTTTATCGGCGACCACGTTTGGCGCGAGGATGAGCCTCATCATAAACCTTGGCCAAATGTTGGAAATCCAAGTGAGTATAGATCTGAGTAGTTGATAGATTAGCGTGACCAAGTAACTCTTGTACTGCACGTAGATCACCACTTGATTCCAACATGTGAGTGGCAAAACTGTGACGCAATTTATGGGGATTAATATGACTTGAAACGGCCTGTTTTTGTCCCCACTCTTCCATTCGTTTTTGTACATTACGATTAGAAATTCGCATACCACGCTTGGAAACAAATAACGCCGGCTC
The DNA here is from genome assembly GCF_038086725.1 of Photobacterium damselae subsp. damselae. Taxonomy (NCBI): domain Bacteria; kingdom Pseudomonadati; phylum Pseudomonadota; class Gammaproteobacteria; order Vibrionales; family Vibrionaceae; genus Photobacterium; species Photobacterium damselae. The sequence continues at coordinate 158,896 of NZ_CP146970.1, read as the reverse complement.
ATCACTATGGGCTAAAGTTGCTCGAACCTTTAACCAATTGCCAACCCACTCTTTTGCCAAGCCCGAAAACGGAACTATCCGCTCTTTATCCCCTTTACCAATCACCCGTAAATCACCTTTGGTCAATTGGATATCTTTTAGATTCAACCCGACCAATTCAGATAAACGTAAGCCGGCACCGTACATCAGTTCCATCATCGCACGATCTCGGATGGATAGAGGATCATCGCCCTCAACACTGAGCAGCTGATCCATCTCATCCACATCGAGGTTTTTCGGTAATGGGCGAGCTTTCTTTGGTGCTGAAACCCCTTTCGCTGGGTTAGCTTTTAAATCGCCTTGAAACACCAGGAAATCAAGAAAACTACGCAGAGCCGAAAGACGCATGCCTAAGCTACTGGCTTTTAACCCACTTCGCATGCCTTTACTGGCGATCTGACGCACCCAACCCGCATCCAATTGCTGCCACGAAGTCACTTGCATCTCAACCAACTGTTCAGCAATGGTCGAAAGCTGACGTTTGTAGTTTTGTTGAGTGTGTAAACTCAATTCACGCTCACTGCGCAAATATTCATAAAAGCGTTCTAAAGGTCGACTTAATGATGTTGGTATAACAGGGTTCGTCACAGTGCTGCCTCATCCAACCATAATGCAAGTTGCGAACTCATCACGATGGCTAATTGTTGTAAAAAGAGCGTATCCATCGCAGGGTGAAAATGGCCGCCTTCGGTACTGGAAAAACCCAGAACTCCAAGCGTCTGATGCTGCTTTAATGGCAATAATGCAAAAGAGCCTAAATCTGGCGGTTGACTGAAAAAGAGTGCGGCTTGCCCATGACGAAGTCGCCCAAGATAGATATTTTGCTGCGGCATAAATGAGCGTTGAAACTGAGTAAAAGACTCTCGCGAAAGCCAAGCTACATCACTATTAATCTCTTTCAGTAGCGGTTTTGCTGCTTCAGGTTCCGCCAATAACCGAATACTGATATTCAATTGATACTGCTGAGCAAATTGCTCCATTAAAGGCATCACTTGCTGCAGACAACGAGCTTGCATCAACTTGGCTTGTAGTGAAGAAAACTGCTGAAACAATTGATCATTTCGTTTTGCTTGATCGGTTAATTGCTCTAATTGCTCTTGCAGTTGTGTCACTTGGCCGCGTAATTTTTCTAGCTGAATATCCACCAACGATATGGCGCCACGCTCATCATGGTGGACTCGGATCTGGGACAATAGCTCTGGGTGTCGAGCAAAGAAATCTGGCTCTTTACGCAGATAAGAAGCGACTTGCTCGGCACTTAATTCATCACAACTTGCTTGCTCTGCCAGTGATGACGAAGCATTCATAGCAGCACCTGCCCATCAAATACATGAGCCACAGGTCCTGTCATAAAGAGATTTGAGCCATTACCGTTCCAGCGAATACGCAAATCACCACCTGGTAGCGAAACCGTCACTTCTTCATCAAGCAAGCCCTGTTGACGACCGATTGCCACTGCCGCACAGGCACCACTGCCACACGCTTGGGTTTCACCAGCACCACGCTCATAGACGCGCAACTTTACTTCACTGCGAGAAATTACCTGCATAAATCCCACATTTACCCGTTCAGGAAAACGCTCATGAGACTCAAGCAGCGGACCTAATGTTTCGACATCAGCGGTAAGAACATCATCGACAACAGTCACACAATGAGGGTTGCCCATACTGGCAGCACCACAAAATACGGTTTGATCGCCAGCGCGTAAAATATAAGTTTTTTCGGCTTGGTTAGCACGAAATGGAATCTTAGCCGGATCAAAAATTGGCACACCCATATTGACCGTAACCTGATCGTCATTTTCCAATTTCAGTAACATCTTTCCAGCCTTAGTACTGACTGAAATATGGTACTTATTGGTTAACCCTTTCATTGAAACAAAACGAGCAAAACAGCGAGCACCATTGCCACACTGCTCAACTTCACTGCCATCGGCGTTAAAAATACGATAATGAAAATCGGTTTCCGGATCGTAAGGTGGCTCAACAATCAAAAGTTGGTCAAAGCCGATGCCACGATGGCGATCAGCTAAACGCCGCACCATATCAGGAGAAAAAAACACATTCTGGGTGACGGCATCGACCACCATAAAGTCATTACCTAGTCCATGCATTTTGGAGAAATTAATCTGCATGACATTCCTTATTCTGGTAGCAGGCTTTCACCCTGCCACAACTGTTGTAGTGTTTCACGTTGACGGACTAAATAGCTCTGCTCACCATCGACCATGACTTCTGCGGCACGGGCGCGAGTATTGTAGTTTGAGGCCATAACAAAGCCATAAGCTCCAGCTGAGCGCACCGCTAAAAGATCATTGGGCTCTAGCGCAAGTTGACGATCTCGACCGATAAAGTCACCCGTCTCACAAATTGGTCCAACAATATCGTAAGTCTGCATCTCACCTTGACGAGGAGAGACAGGAATGATGGCCTGCCAAGCTGAATAAAGTGTCGGACGAATCAGATCATTCATCGCAGCATCAACAATGGCAAAGTTTTTATATTCCGTATGTTTTAGATACTCAACCCGAGTTAGCAAAATACCGGCATTAGCGGCAATGGCACGACCAGGCTCAAAAATCAGCTCCAATTCTGGATACTGGTTTAAACGTTCCAATAACGCGATAGCATAATCTGATGGCTCAGGAGGTTGTTCTTGATCATAAGTCACCCCAAGTCCGCCACCAACATCAAGATGAGCGATAGTAATACCTTCGTCGGCTAACGTATCTATTAAGCTTAGCAGGCGATCAACAGCATCAATAAATGGGGTAATTTCGGTAAGTTGCGAACCAATATGACAATCCATCCCCACCACATTAAGGTTTGGCAAACGGTGGGCTAAGCGATATACATCTAATGCTCGCTCAAAAGTGATACCAAATTTATTATCACGTAGGCCGGTTGAAATATAAGGGTGAGTTTTCGCATCCACATCTGGATTAATACGTAGTGAAATAGGCGCAATCACACCTAACTCTGCCGCCACCTGATTTAATCGTTCAAGTTCTGGCTCAGATTCCACATTGAAACATTTTATCCCAAGAGATAAAGCGCGCGTCATCTCTGCCACCGTTTTACCCACACCAGAAAACACCACTTTACTTGGGTCACCACCTGCGGCAATTACACGCTCAAGCTCCCCTAACGAAACGATATCAAAGCCCGAGCCCAGTTTTGCCAACACATTTAAGACCGCCAAATTTGAATTGGCTTTTACCGCATAGCAGATTAAATGAGGGTGAGAAGCAACGGCACGATCGAACGCCTGCCAATGACGCTCTAACGTTGCGCGAGAGTAAACATAAAGCGGGGTACCGTACTGCGCAGCCAATGATTGTGCCGAAACTTGCTCGGCCCACAATTGGCCATCTTGCTGATAATTAAAATAATCCAATGTGTTTCTTCCCTGTTAATATAAGCCTATTCAATACCGTTATTGAGCTTGAGACTGGTCCGGTTGATCTTTTGGCATATACAGCGCGCCACTTTGACCACACCCAGTAAGTGCCAAGATTGTGAAGATGAAAATTGCTACTAAACCTTTACGCATTTTTTATAAAGCCGTGATTATCCTGTCAATGCCCTTTATAATCTCACTCAGAGCAGGAAAAGCAATAGGATAGCGTGGGATGAACGATACAGAATACCATCAATTGGCTGAACAAGCCTTTATGGCAATTGAAGAAGGCGTTGAAGAATCAGGGGTAGATATTGAACCTGAAATCACAGGTAACGTATTAACTCTTGAGTTTGAAAATCGCAGTCAGATTGTTATTAACCGCCAAGAACCGCTGCACGAACTGTGGCTAGCTTCAAAATCAGGGGGTTATCACTTCCAATACCAAGATGGTCAATGGCGCTGCACTCGCAGTGGTGATGAGTTCTTCGATGTAGTCAAACGTGAATGTTCACTACATGCTGGCGAATCGGTTGATTGGTAAATCCCAATCTCTTTTTGCCTCACGATCAAAAAAGCCTTCACAAATTGAAGGCTTTTTTATCTATGCTACAAAATTAACGAGGCGAATAATTAGCAATATTTGGCAGCGTATTGTTATTACCCGTTTGCGGGCGACGCTGCATTTGCTGACCACTTTTATAAGGTAACACTTGTACCCCTTTCTCGTTATGGACGATGTCGTAGAACTGCGGCAAATTAAAGTTGATGAAATTCGCGCTGTAACTAAAGCGGTCTTGTGCTGAAGTATAAAAACGGTTTACCCCATGTACCAATTCATCTTTGTCACCACCACACTGACGATAGACTTCAATGCGGTTGGTTTCATCTAAAATATAGATATTGAAACCATCATCACAATCTTCAAAGAAGAACTGAATTAGACCTTCACTGGCATAAGCATCAACAATTTCAGGTGGATGAGGCTCTTCTCCCATTTCCACCACAGTATTTGCTGAACCAATCAGCTTGTTTGCAGAAATACTGCGATAAAAGTCGATGGAATTTTCCAGCTTCTGAACCGAAACGCCACGACGTTCAAAAAACAGACCATACATCTGGTTGCCAATACGAATGGCTTTAAAACGGCGACGTTTCTCTTGTTCTACAGGTTTTAAGCGCATTTCAATACACTCAGCCACCAACTGGTACACTAAGTTTCGAATCAAACCACGCATATGCTTGCTGTAACAAAAAACATCAACCAACTCTGGCGGTATGGCATCTTGGTGCATCTTACCCAAAATGGTTTTCAGTGCATCCAACATCGCACTCTCACCTTTAAAGTTCAAAGTACGAACTTCATTCCATGAGTTACGATAGACCAGATCCACACTCCCCACTAAGCAGTGTTGCTCTGGGCCATAGCTAAAGATGTCGGTATTTTTAAAGTCAAAACGAACCGATGAGCGATTTTTTAATTCAGTGGTTGGGTCTTGTTCTAAGTTAATAAAGATACCCAACTGGCGAATTTCACACGGACTCGATAGCGCCTGCAAGCTTGGTTGTGGTCGACGTATGGTGAACGTATTGCGAATATCACTCACCAACTGATACAGCTTATCAATGTCCATATCACTGTCACGAACCACAGTATGTAGACATGTCGACTCAGTTAATAAGCCATTAAAATAAGCCCACGCCACCAACTTAGAGAGATAACGGTTATGCTCAAGAGCCGGCTGACCCAAGATAGCATACGGCTCTAATGGCTGCTTATACAGATACCAACCTGCGGTATTTGTCCGGCCCGCAGGTACCTGAATTAATGTCAGATCTTGCTCATGCAAATCGGGGGATATCTGAGGGTTAAGCAGAGTCACTTTGCCCGGTAGCACCTCGAATGCCGCATAAAGTTTACGCGCTAAGATACTGATATCTTCGGGGCTTATCGCCGATGTAATATTATTGCGGCGCGCAAATCGAATCAGGTTACGGTAGCTCAACATTAACGCATCAAGCAGTTCGTTATGAGCTTGTTTAACCTGATTTACTTTCCAGTTACGGCGATTATCGAGCGCCCACAGATCGGCTGGAGTCCACTGCCACTGCTCGGTTAGTTGCTCCAGCACACGACGACGCCAAGCCACTGACCCCAATGCTGGTGTTCGAGTTAGCTTCTCGTGTGTTTTGAGATAAAAACAGCGACGAACCAAATCCAAGCGACGATGATCATCAATTCGCACGAGATAACGCGTCACTTTTTCTAGCATTAAATAGTACGCGTCCATACAGTATTCAGTACGATCTTCGGCAAAGAAACGACGCTTACCATCTAAGCTCAATAATTGAGTGTGTGGATACTCCCAAGAATACGCTTCCAATAAAATCGCTTTTAACACCGACTTATAAGGAGAATCGATACTCTTATAAAGTTGCCACAGACTTGAGCCAAAATACTCTTCAGCAGGAATACGACTGACCCCGCCAAAATCGACCCACTCACTACGACAAATATGACCTTGCTGTTCAAGGTAATCGACATATTGGTCGTAACACTCTTCCATCTCAGGCGGCACCATAAACCAAAGCAACGGTAAACCGGCCAAACAAACGGCTGAACGGTAGAACTCATCCAACAACAACAAGTGCTGGCTAGAACCACAGTTTTCTCCGGTCATCTCTTCTGAGAAATTGTGACGGAAGCGATTTTCATCAATTAAGAAAAAGTTCGCTTCAACCCCTTGGCTCATTGCCCACTCTGAAACCAAGGAACATTTACTGTCTAAGATTTGGCGCAACTCAGATGACAGATCGGCACGAATGCAGACCCAAATATCTAAATCGCTGGTAAGGCTTTGACCGATCGATGCAGTACTGCCCATCGCATATAAGCCAGTAATCGGACAAAGATCATCAGCAATGTTAAGAGGTGCGACGGCTTTGTCTGCAGTCAAACCACAGTCATCAACAAACTGCTGTTGAGTATGAGAAAGTGAGAAACCAGCAATCCCCTGCGGTACCTCATCGTCGAGGTATCCAGGTAAAGCCGGATGATTGATATGAAGTAAGACTGGTAGAAGGTCAAAAACCTGTACTGATTGCGCATCCATCGCAATGCGTGCACGTTCAATACGCAGTTGATTAAACGACTCTAATCTACTCTTTAACGTCTTGATATAATTATGCAAATTACTCTTCCAAGAGCTGCCAGCGTTAAGCGGCCCAAATCTTGTCATTAATATGGCAGCCTGTGTGCTACCCGTGAGCAAAAACGTGATCAATTTAACAGTTTTTGTATTACCCGTAAAGTTAATGACGCTATATGACTCAGCTTTTCAGCACTCATGAGCCATCTTCAGATTTTGAAAATTTCCCTATTAAATAAGTATGAATCTGATAACTCAACAGTAGCCATTCTCTAAGCCGTTGATCGCTCGCAGCAACTGTGATGTTATTCACAAAAATCTCAATAATAATACGACGAACATCAGGGAAATAACAGGACAACAACAAGTTCATGACCCAGATAGGCAATGAGTGGTAGGATTAGTCTACATTCATTTAAGTACTGTCAGTTAATAGGTCCTTTTACTATGTCCCATACCCCTATTCGCATTGCCACTCGTAAGAGTCCACTAGCAATGTGGCAAGCAGAATTTGTCAAAGCAGAACTGGAAAAAGCGCATCCTGGCTTGGTCGTAGAGCTAGTTCCTATGGTCACCAAAGGTGATGTTATTTTAGATACGCCATTGGCAAAAGTAGGTGGTAAAGGGCTGTTTGTAAAAGAACTCGAAGTGGCTATGCTAGAAGGCCGCGCCGATATCGCCGTTCACTCAATGAAAGATGTTCCCGTTGAGTTTCCACAAGGTCTTGGGCTTGTCACTATTTGTGAACGTGAAGACCCTCGCGATGCCTTTGTTTCCAACCGCTACAACTCACTAGAAGAGCTACCTCAAGGATCAATTGTTGGTACTTCAAGCCTTCGCCGTCAATGTCAACTACGCTCACAACGTCCAGATCTGATTGTTAAAGATCTGCGTGGTAACGTAAATACTCGCCTCCGCAAACTCGATGATGGCGAATACGATGCAATTATTTTGGCGTGTGCGGGTTTAAAGCGTCTTAAAATGGACGACCGCATTCGTGCAGCAATTGCACCTGAAACTAGCTTACCCGCTGTGGGCCAAGGTGCAGTCGGCATTGAGTGTCGTTTAGATGATACTCGCGTTCGAGATCTACTTGCGGCTCTAAACCACCAAGAAACCGCGACTCGAGTGTTATGTGAGCGTGCTATGAATAACCGCCTTCAAGGTGGCTGCCAGGTGCCAATTGGTAGCTATGCTGAGTTGCAAGGCGATCAAATTTGGCTACGAGCACTTGTTGGTGAACCTGATGGTAGCCAAATTGTCCGTGGTGAAATTAGCGGTTCTGCCAACGATGCAGAAGCTTTAGGTACTCAACTAGCAGAACAATTGCTAGCCGATGGCGCAAAACCTATTCTTGAGCGCCTATATCAAGAACACTAATGACCATTTTAGTAACTCGGCCTAGCCCTGATGGCGAACAGTTAGCTCACCAGCTTTGTGCGGTGGGCTTAACCGCAATTCATCAACCATTACTGGCTATTACGTCAGGAGATGAAGTAGATCTACTCATTTCTCAACTAAATTGGCTAAAATCTGATGATTTTCTGATTGCAGTCAGTGATCATGCAGTCAAATTAGCGCACAATTATTTACAGTCACAAGGTGCGAGCTGGCCAAAAAACGTGCATTATATGGCCGTTGGTCATAAAACCGCCGCAACTTTAGCAAAAGTTACCGGTCAAAGCGTTTTAATGCCGCAACACCGTTGTGATAGTGAAGGGCTCTTAGCACTCCCAGAGTTGCAACAGATTCACCATCGTCGAGTACTGATTCTACGCGGCAATGGCGGTCGAGAGCTGATTCGTCAAGAGCTAATCGCTCGCCATGCTGAAGTTCACTATTGTGAAACCTATCAGCGTTGCTGGCTGCCATTAGATGGCACAACATTGGCAGACTCTTGGCTGCAACAACAGGTCGATAAATTGGTGGTTACCAGCGGTGAACAACTTGCTTTTCTCCACCAACTCGTACCGCAACATAATCACGCTTGGTTTCTCAATTGCCATCTTTTCGTACCAAGCCAACGTATCGCCGACCAAGCTTCACAACTTGGTTTTACACATATTTCCACCGTGGGTAGTGCCTCAAATCAAGCACTCTTCACGTTCCTAAGCAATATGAGCACGATGGGATAATCGGATGACTGAAAAAAAAATAACCAATGACAGCGCTGCAGAGAAGCAACAAGCACCATCCGGTGCAAAAGCTCAACCGACGAAAGCTGCAAAGGACACTGCACCAAAAGCACCTAAACCGGCACCACAACAAAAAAGTGGTGGCAGCAAAACCGGTCTGATTGCTATCGCGCTTGTCATTGCTCTAGGTGGCGGCCTGTATTATCACGGCCACCAGCAAAGCCTCGCTCAAGAAGCTCAAATTACTGCGCTACAAAATCAGTTAAGTGGCTTGAAAAATTCACTAGCAAGTAACGAACAAAGTGTTCTGAGTAAAGTAAATACGACTCTAACAAGCACTGAAGTTGCGCTAAACCAACAAGAGAAATCCATTTCTAGCCTACAGATGGCTCTGGCTGAAATGAAAGGTCGCAGTCCAAACGACTGGCTATTGGCTGAAGCCGATTACCTAACCAAAATGGCAGGTCGTAAATTGTGGCTAGAGCACGATGTTAATAGTGCAACTGTGCTACTAGAAGCGGCAGATCACCGTATTGCAGAGCTAAACGATCCGAGCCTTAAAGATCTACGTTTAGCACTAAACAACGATATCACCTCACTTAAAGCAGTAGCCCGTGTTGATCGTGATGGTTTGGTATTACGCTTAACGAGTCTTGAGCAACACGTTGATTCCCTGCCTCTTGCTAACGCTTTAATGCCAAAAGCACTTGAGCAAAAAGCACAAACCGTTTCTCAGTCAGTCAATGACTGGAAAGCGAACTTAATGACTTCGCTAGAAAACTTCAGCGATCACTTCATTACCTATCGTAAGCGTGACGGTAATGTTGTTCCACTACTATCGCCACAACAAGATTTCTACCTACAAGAGAACATTAAGAACAAGCTAGAAACTGCCATTCGTGCGGTTTACCGCGAACAAGGTGAAGTGTACAAACAGTCACTGATTACAGCGCAAAAATGGGCTGAACAGTACTACGACATGTCATCACCTGCGGTACAAAGCTTTGTCAAAACACTTGAGCAGCTAGAGAACCAAAATATTGAAGCGGTATATCCTAAGCAGCTTAAAGCACAAGCGATCTTAACTAACATCATTAGTGAGCGCTTACGTAGCCAAGTGAAGAGCCTAGCGACTGAAGAGAGCAAAGCAGAAGCGGTAAAACCAGCAGTTTCTGAAGTAAAAGCAGCACCAAAAACTGAAGCTAAAGTAGAGACTGAAGTTAAAACTGAAGCAACAGAAACACAGAGTGCACCTCAAGTAGTATCACAGGAGAATCAAGCATGATAAAACTGCTCCTCCTAATTGCAGCCTTAATTGCAGGTATTGTTGTCGGCCCAGACCTGGCAGGTAGCCAAGGTTATGTACTGATCTCATTTGCCGAGCAAACCATTGAGATGAGCCTAACCACTCTGGTTATCTTAATTGTTGCTCTGCTTGCCCTATTCTTTGTTGTTGAATTTATCCTTCGTGGTCTATTTTCCATGGGTAGCTCAACTCGTGGTTGGTTCAGCCAGCGTAAAGCACGTAAAGCACGAACTCTTACTGCAGATGGCTTAGTAAAAGTTATCGAAGGTGATTGGAAGCAAGCAGAGAAATTAGTAACAAAAGCGGCAAAAAACAGTGATGCGCCTGTTTTGAACTACTTAGCTGCAGCAGAAGCGTCACAAGAGCTGGGTAATACCGATCAACGTGATGAGTACCTAAAGCGCGCTGCTGAGTGTGACGGTCAAAACCTAGCGGTGGGTTTAGTTCGAGCGAAACTGCAAATTCGCCAGCAACAATATGAGCAAGCTCTAGCGACTCTTCAAGAAATTAAGCGTGATAATGGTCGAAATCTGATTGTGCTGAACCTACTTAAAGAGTGCTATATCCAACTAGAAGATTGGAAAGCGCTACTTGAGATTCTGCCTCAACTTGAAAAAGATGGCGTTATCACCACAGAGACCAAAAACCAGCTTGAACTTGATGCTCAGCGCGGCCTAATGGCACAGATTGCAAAACAGTCTGGAAGCGATGGCTTGATGAGCCACTGGAATGGCCTAAATCGTAAGCTAAAACAGCAATCCGTTTTAGTCGCCGCTTTTGTTGAGCAAATGATTAACTGCAATGCAGATAACGATGCTTACACTGTGCTTCGCGAATACTTGAAGAAGACATCTGATGACACTTTGATTAACTTAGTACCTAAGTTAAAGCTATCAGATAACCATCCTGCAATTGTTCGCCTGCAAGATTTACTTCGCCATGATAGCCGTAATGCAGCAACTCACAGTGCATTAGGCCAAATGTTCGCTGCTGATGGTAAGTGGCAAGAAGCAAAAGAGCACTTCACTCAAGCCGTGGCGTTGCGTCCAGATGTTTCTGATTACGCACACCTAGTACAAGCATTAGAAAATCTTGATGATAGCCAAGCTGCAGCACAGGCATCTCGCCAAGCATTAAATTTGGCACTTCCAGCCAAAATTTAACATTTACCACCAAGATTTAAATGAGTTAAAAGCGCCCTGATGGGCGCTTTTTTTATCTCAAATTCAGATGATTATCGCAATAAATAACCAAAGATGTTTCTAACTGTTAACAGCCATTTCAACTTATATCTGTCCCATTGCTAACAAATTGTAAAACCTGTTCAATACGGTTTCTCATTGCTCACAAGACGGATAATTGGCTATGGATATGCTTCCTTGGTTAATCGTATCGGGCATTGTAATTTCTGTAATTACTTGCTTGATGACCGCGGTTCTGATCAAAGAATCAAACTAATAAAAAGGCCTCCACATCACTGGGAGGCCTTTTTGTTTATTCGGGACAGTTAAATACCCATACTTAACTTCGCTTTAGCGAGAGCTTTCTCGTATTTTTTAACGGCCTTAGCGGTTTTCTTCAGCAGTTTTGCTTTCTTCTTCGCCAGCTTTTTCAATTTCTTCGCTTTTGTTACAACACATTCTTGTTCCTGAACCTCAATTTCCGGCTCCGCTTGTGCTGCAGCCAGTGTTTCCAGTCGAGCTTGCCCTACTGCTGAGGGTTGAGGTAAAGCTTCAATATTATTATCAACAATCAAAGCTTCTGCTGTTGCTAGCCCCGTAATAGCTAAAGGTGCAGGATTGAGCAATACTTTATGCTGATTAAGCGCACTAGGCTTACACAAATACGCTTTATCACTGGCAACGCGTGTACAGCTACTACAAATATAATTAGGCTCACTCACAATCTGCGAGATCAATGCAAACTGATCTGATATTTCAGCACGACGATACTTACACAGTGATTTAGTCATTGATAGCACTCCTTCAATGACAACGGAAATATTCCCCTCACATTAAACGATAATGATTCGTAATACCAGAAAATTTATTGCTCGATTTAATTACGCTTTCATCCCTGCTTTAACATACACATCGAAACGATTTTTCTTAGTTTCAATGGCCATTGATGGCTGCTCTCCAGCTAAGAATTCTGCGTAATCAGGGCGTTTAACGACAACACGTTTTGTTGCCAATGCCATTGCAGGTGCAAACAAAGCATCGGCATCTAAATCAGCACCAACTAATGTTTGGAAAACTCGCATCTCTTTTTTAACCAATGCGGATTTCTTTTTATGAGGAAACATAGGATCAAGATAAACAACATCAGGAGCAACAAAGCCATCTTGCTCTGCCAATTGATATAAGGCGTCGTGACTTGAGGCGTGCAGTAGGTGCATTCGATCTCCAACCCAAGTGCCAATCTCGCTATCATTCTGCGCCCGTTGTAAACCGTCATCTAACAGCGCCGCAACCACAGGATGACGCTCAACCATATATACGGTACAACCAAGCGATGCGAGCACAAACGCATCACGTCCCAAGCCTGCAGTGCCGTCTAATACGATAGGGTTAACCCCACTTTTCAAACCAACAGCTTTAGCAATTGCTTGGCCTCGACCACCACCAAACTTACGACGATGAGCTACCGCACCACCAGCTAAATCGACAAATACCGCACCCAATTTAGGCTCATCTAATTTACGAAGTTCCAGCTGTTCTGCCGTTAGTACTAACGCAAACTCACTGCTGTCATCATGGTGTAAACCCCAACGTTGTGCCAAGGTATCGAGCTCTGATTGTCGCTCTGGTGCTTCACATATTAAAGCGATGTGCACGGTATTCTCCGGTGATTATGATTATTTCAAAGTGATTATATCACTGGTTATTGTTCTTGGCTTAAATCGTCGACCAACTCCGCTAACGGCTTAGGCTGACCAAAGTAATACCCCTGGGCATAATCAACACCTAAGCTTTCGAGCTTATCTAAAATGGCTTTGTTTTCGACAAACTCTGCAACTGTCTGTTTACCCATTTTCTTAGCCAGTTCATTGATCGCTTTAACCATAGCGAAATCCATATCGTCTTTATCTATATCTCGAACAAACATGCCATCAATTTTTAGCACATCGACAGGCATACGTTTTAAATAACCAAAAGACGATAACCCCGAGCCAAAATCATCTAAAGAGATCAAACATCCTAGCTCTTTTAACTGTGTAAATAGAGAGATTGCTTGAGTCATATTACCAATGGCCGCGGTTTCCGTAATTTCTAAACAAATTTTATTGGCAGGAACCGTACTATGCCGAATTTTATGTAACAGGAACTGTACAAACTCTTGATTACCAATTGATTGCCCAGATAAATTAATCGAACAATGCCCCAATTTTTCTATCGCTTCAGGATGTTGTTGATACCAACTTAATACCTGTTGAATGACATAACGATCCAATAGATGAGCTAGATTGTAACGCTCAGCAGCAGGAATAAAGACTCCAGGAGAGGCAATGGAACCATCTTGCTCTCGCATTCTAAGTAAGATTTCATAATGATGATGTTTACTGCTACGGCCAATAGGCGCAATCTGCTGGGCATACAATTCAAAGCGACACTCAGCAAGTGCACGACGAATTCGATTCACATAATGCATCTCATGTTCGCGGCGCTTAAGCTCTTCATCATCGGGACGATAGAGATGGAGACGATTACGCCCTTCATCTTTTGCCACATAACACGCTGTATCTGCCTGAGCATGTATTTGCTGCGGAGAACCTGCGGTTTTATCAATTAAACGAATACCCAATGAGCAGCTAAAATTGAAACGGGTGTTTTGCCATAGAAACTCAGCATCATCGAGTAAGTGTAGAATTTTCCGTCCTAAAGCAAGCGCTTGCTCTTCATCACAATGACGTAGAATAACGGCAAATTCATCGCCACCTAAACGAGCCAGAATCGTATTTTCCGTTGCTAAGTTTTGTAGGCCTAATGCAACCTGCTTAAGCGCCTCATCTCCAGCTTCATGGCCTGCGGTATCATTAATAACCTTAAACTGATCCAGATCGATATACAGCATCGCATGTTGCACATCTTGCTGTTGAGCTTCATCAAGTGCTAATTCCAACTGCGATTCGAAATAGCTGCGGTTGTACAACCCAGTTAAGTAATCATGATTGGCTTGATAAGCTAAGCGCTGTTCCAATTCGCGAGTTGATGTGATGTCTTCCCCCACAATCAACAATTGATGTTTAGCCTGAGCCTGACGAACCGTTTCACGCACCCACACCGTTTCACCATCAGCTCGACGATATTGCACCTGACGACGCCATACTTCGCGCGACTCTATCCCTGAATGAGAAATAATTTGGTGCGGAGGTAAAATGCCTTCAAGATAAAATTCAGTGATCTTATGCCCTAATAGATCTCGTTTATGGTAACCAAGCAGATCTGCAGCAAACTGATTAACCGATTGAATTCTTGCGCTATTATCTATCGTTAGCAAAATAACAGGCTGCTGCTCATACAGTAAGTGATAACTCACTTCACGTTCGCGTAGTTTCTGCTCCATCTGCCGACGGCTGGTCATATCCCGAGCTTCAAACAGAATTTGAGGCTCTGTTGTCGCCTGGTATGGCATGGCTTTCAGCGATATATCAAGAATCCGAATACCGTCGTTTTGACTCTGTGCTTTTGCTTCAAAACGCAGTAAAAATTCAGTATCTGCAGCTAAAAAAGCCTGATTGAGTTGACTTGCGGTATCACTGTTCCAACACAACCATCGCCAAATTGGTCGATCAAACTTCACGCCATCATCACCAAGCATCTCTTGCAAAGCTAAGTTCGCTGAAACTAAATGGCCATGTAAGTCCAATATCCCTATATACTGAAAACTCTGGTCAAATACCGTTTCAAATAGAGCTTGGCTGCGCTGTAATTGTTGTTCACTGCGGCGTAAATGACGAATCATCAGGCTCAATAAAATAATCACCGATCCCATCACCAATACCACAAATCCCAATGTTTTAAGCTCTTTATGGTGACGTTCAAACCAAGATAGTGGACGATTTACGACTAAAGCTTGTTCATTACCAATACTGATCCCCCAACGACTCAAAGCTTGATAGTTAAACATCACTTCGTTTTTATTGGGACGGATATAAGGGTAATGGGTGACCTTTCCTTGCAATACTTGTTCTAATAACTCGCCAAGTCCTAGCCCTAATTTATAGCCACTGGTTACCACACCACCTAAAGCGCCATAATTGAGCATATAACTGTATGGAACAAACACAGGAGCCGATGCATTTGCAGTAAACTGCGATAAAAACTCATCACTTGGCATGTAGTTTCCTAAGCCATCAATGAAGTAACTGAGAAAGATCACAGCAGAATCTTGGGGAAGCCATTTGGCTTGATCGAACATCTCTTTAAATGAGTACTGCCCCATACGAGTAAAAGTAATATCTGGGTTAGGATGCTGACGTAAATAATTAAGAGCAGACTGCCACATTGATTTACCCGTTAAGGTATCATCGGCAATAAGGAAAACTTGCTTAAGATTGGGCTTCACATTAAGTGCTAATTGAATATTATCGCCAGCATCTTGCAATTCGATAAATCCAGCGATTTTAGCAATCGATTGGTGTTTATTGGCCGAGTAATTATTAATGCCGCCAATAATAACGGGTGTATTACCAATTTCACTACCCAATTGGTCAATAAGCCATAGCGCCCGATCATCAGTAACAATAATGGCACTGTATTTTTCACTACGAAGCTTAATGCGATAGATAGCCACCAATTCATGTAAATAGGCTTTAGACTGGTAACGCTTACTGTCCATATAACTGACATTAAGTGCGATATTTTTATTTGCAGTGATATCCTCAAGCCCGGATTGCACCGCATCGGTCCAACCTAAACCTTGATGATACGAGTGAATAACCAAAACATTTTGCGTCTTTACACTATCGGCAAACACGGATGTTGAGATCAAAAAAAGCGCAATAGAAAACCAACGTAGTACCACTTACCCGCCTTATTCATCCAATCTAAGCTAAATCTGGCTTTCATCGCCAATGAAACCGTATTGTAATTTTATTAACCGTTGGTTTACTACTGTTAACAGCGAAATATAATGGATTATTGACAGAATAATGGTTGATATAAACCAAATAAAAAGGACTTAACATGACGCCAACTCCCCGCCTTGATGAACTGGATCGCGATATTCTTGCTGCGTTAATGAGTGATGCAAGAACCCCTTATGCTGAAATGGCGAAGCGATTTAATGTTAGCCCAGCAACGGTCCACGTTCGGGTAGAAAAGATGCGAGCAGCCAGTATCATTACTGGCACTGAGGTGGTAGTAAATCCCAAATTACTCGGTTATGACGTCTGCTGTTTTATTGGTATTAACCTGTATGCGGCTCGAGATTATCACTCAGCACTGGAGAAATTAAACCAATTAGATGAGGTTGTTGAGGCTTATTACACCACCGGAGCTTACAATATTTTTGTAAAACTTATGTGCCGCTCAATTGAAGAGTTACAGCATGTGTTGATCAATAAACTGCAAGCGATTGATGAAGTTCAATCAACTGAAACGCTGATCTCACTACAAAATCCAATCAGCCGAAATGTAAAACCTTAGCAACAAATAGCAGCAAAAAATGAGCGGTGAACCTCAGCCCACCGCATCATATCTATACTTAGCAACCACTATCAACCACAACAATAGCGGGTTGGGTTGGATTACTGTTTAAGTGTGAATTCGCATCGCTTTTTTGATGGGTCGGACACCAAGGCACGTATTTATCGATTCCAAATGGCGCTAATATCTTGCCGCATACAAATCCCCAAAACCAACCTGGATTGTTAGTTTTATTGCCGGTCTTTGAGGAATCACTATGGGCAACATCGATATACACAACATAGCACTGTCCGGCATCAATAGCCTTTACTTGCTGCTTAAGGCTCTGTCCTTTTTCCCCATACGCTTTTAAGGTAAAAAAAGTTAAGCCTGTTTTAATTTTTCGCAGCATAGAAGATTCGAGCCAATTACCCAAATCACTGGGAGTGACGGTCACCATATGCCAATCATGGGTATTTTGTAAGGTTGTCGTTATCCCTTTGGCTGTTGGATATCCATTCGCGATTGCCACTCCATCAACGGTTGCATTCGGTAATGTTTCTTTTCCAACAATAGCAGCTTTGCCATACACAGTTTCAGTTGAGGTGCGAAGGCTTGCAGCTAAACCTTCAAGGTCTGCATCTCTCGCATCGTGACTCAATTGCAAAAATTTTGGGGCCGCTACGACAGCTAAAATCCCAACAATGACAATAACGACAACTAACTCGATAAGTGTAAAACCGTATCGTCGTTTCATAACATCGTTAACTCACTTTGAATGATAATAATATCTTAAGCGGTAATTTTATAAAAAACGAGAGAACAAAAGAGGTTTATATGCTTTTGTGGAATATATTTATTGAAAGGTAGAAGTGAAAGGTTAAGCTAAACTAAATATTCTAGATTAATTAGGCGGATTTAATCGAAAATGAACCAATAAACTCATTCTTTTTATTCAAAACCTCACCACTTCCGCTTTGCTCACAAAAAGTGAATGTCATATCTAAATCGTCGACCTTACCATTTAGTAATATATGTCGACGTAAAATATCACTATTTAACTGATGAATTTCCGACTGCCAACTGCATTTTTCTTTTAATAAATCAAAATTTATAATCATTATTTATCATTCCTATTTGCTACTTAATATTTTATTTGTTTGACGACATTGCTGAAACCAAAAGCGCTTACGACCTACAGAACGAGACATTTCATTCCTTACTAGTATCACTTCTCATTTTATAAAATCGATAAGAAGAAAAAAGTAAACTAGGACATAACGACAAATACAAAAAGCAGATGTTGGAAGAATAGAAATTACGAGGAACTTGTAGCGATTTTAATGAGAAATAGTGCGAGTATTACAGAAAGGGGAAATCGGCGTAGATAGGAATTATCTACGCCAATAAAATCTTATAGAGCTACAACGTTTGCAGCTTGAGGACCTTTTTGGCCTTGCTCAACGTCAAAAGATACTTTTTGACCTTCAGCTAGAGTTTTGAAGCCTTCAGAAGCGATTGCACGGAAGTGAACGAATACGTCAGCGCCGCCATTGTCTTGAGAAATAAAACCAAAACCTTTCTCTTCATTGAACCACTTAACGATACCAGTTGCTTTAGACATAATCTGTCCCTTATTTAAATATAATTCATAATGTTATCGTAAAAAATTTACGACGTACTTGCACTGAGCTTGAATTATTGAATGTGACGATAAACCGAAGGAACACTAAGAATGGCAACAAAAATGAAGATATACTGAGGGTTTACTTTGACTTGATGTTTCATTAATAACTCTGAACAACAGAGCACGGTCATTATTCAGGGAATTTGTGTTGCTGTAAAGGTTTATTAATCAAAATGGTAAAAGTAAATGTTAATAAGATGAAATTACTCAAGTTATATCTTTGAGCAATTTCATCATTCACAGCAAAATTATGCGTTCTGCCCTACCACAAAACCTGAACTCCAAGCCCATTGGAAGTTATAACCACCAAGCCAACCGCTCACATCCATCACTTCACCAGCAAAGAACAGACCTTTTACCTTCTTCGCTTCTAACGTTTTTGATGACAGCTCATCCGTATCCACGCCACCAAGAGTGACCTCTGCAGTTCGATAGCCTTCGGTGCCATTAGGCGCAATCGTCCAGTGATGGAAATACTGGTGCATTTGGCTAATATCTTTTGGATTAAACTGTTTTAGTGGCTTATCGACTAGATCGCCTCGTTCAATCAGAACCTCAATCAAACGTTTAGGAAGCAAACGAGCCAATGAGTTTTTCAAGCTTTGATTCGGATGCTTTTCTCGCATCGCATTAAGTGTTTCATCTAAGCTAACATCAGGTAATAGATCGATAGTCACTGCTTGCCCTGGTAACCAGTAAGAAGAGGCTTGGAGAATAACAGGGCCAGATAAACCACGATGGGTAAACAGTAAATTCTCTTTAAAACTCACCCCATTTTCCGTTTCAACCACGGCAGGAATAGCAATACCAGAGAGATCAGCAAACGCCTCTTTGTCTTCAACATGCAGAGTAAATGGCACTAAACCTGCGGTCGTTGGCACCATTTTCAGACCAAACTGCTCAGCAATCTGATAACCAAATGGCGTTGCACCCAGTTTAGGCATCGACAAACCACCGGTTGCGACCACTAAAGATTCACACTCAACTGACTCGGTATTTAGCATTAAACGAAAACCCGAATCTGTCTGTTCGATATTATGAACATCAACTTGGTAACGTTGTGAAACTGTTGGTTGATCGCATTCAGCCAGCAACATATTGACGATATCTTTTGCTGAATCCAGACAAAATAGCTGACCATGATCTCGCTCTTCATAAGCAATATCGTATTTGGCAACCATGGCAATAAAGTCCCAGTTGGTATACTGCGACAGAGCTGATTTAACAAAGTGAGGATTACGGCAAACATAGTTGTTAGCGTTGACATCATAGTTAGTGAAGTTACAGCGACCACCACCCGAAATCAAAATCTTACGACCGGGTTTCTTGCCATGATCAACCACCAGCACTGAGCGACCACGTTTACCCGCTTCAGCCGCACACATTAAGCCTGCCGCACCTGCACCTATGACCACTACATCAAACTTTTTTGCCATTGTTGTTTGCTCTAATTGACTATCGACAATAAAAAAGGATGCTAACAAACTAGCATCCTTTCATCTTTAGGCAGTATTTTACCTATCTCAAGCCCAAATACCAACCGTAGAAAAGCTTGAGATAACTATTCGTCGAACGTCATTAAATCCCCAGATAAGCGACAACAAAAATGGAGATAAAAAACAGTAACATAAAGGAACTGGCAAGGATAAAGAGGCGACGAACCTTAATGCATTTAGCCATAAATACGGGATCGTGGTGCTTCTCATACTGGTGACTACGAATGTAATGAAACAGTCGAATCTGCTTACTTACATTTCCTTGTGACTTAAAAAAGCCACTACCATCAACCTGTTGATACAAAAGAGGGTCACACTCGCGCATCACCATTAATAAAGTTCGTAATGTACTGACATAACGAGCCGTATTCACAGCAGCAACCAAAAACAGAGCAAGCAAAAATGCATCACCACTTATCATAGAGGGTCCCCCTAATATTCCTTCACCAGCGGGGAAAAGCTATCGAGCGTAGCGAAACTGACTACGCCCATACTAAATAAGCCTTAACCCGCTTGAGTGTCCATTACTGAAGTTGAGCCAGACTTTGCCATTTCAGCAAGATCTTTATCGATGAAAAATAGCGCCTTACCATCTTCACCAACCAACTCAATTTTATCTAAAATACCTTTAAACAGTTTCTCTTCTTCGTGTTGTTCTGCCACATACCACTGTAAGAAGTTAAAGGTGGAGTAATCTTGTGTTGTAAAAGCAACATGCGCCAATTTATTAATCTTTTCAGTGATTAACTGCTCATGTTCATAAGTTTCACGGAATACATCACCTAGAGAAGCAAACTCATGTTTTGGTGCAGCAATTGTGCCAAGAATAGGTAACGCACCTGTTTCACTCACATAAGTGAACAAACGTTGCATGTGCTCCATCTCTTCTACAGCGTGTGAGCGTAAAAATGCTGCGGCACCTTCAAAGCCTTTATCTTCACACCAAGCACTCATTTGTAGGTACAGGTTGGAAGAGAAAAACTCTAAGTTAATTTGTTCGTTCAGTTTCTCAACCATTGCTTGAGCTAACATCGTATTACTCCTTTCTATTTTAGTGTAATAAAGACATTGTTACTGTGCATACTTGAGATTGCAACTCTCCATTAGATATCTTGACAATCTCTTTAATTATTTTAGCTAACTAACGAAAATCTCAATAAAAAATCAATTTCAATTTAGTAAAATAATAAATCACACAAAAGGCGAACAAGTTGGGATCTGCTCCATATTTTTTCTTTAAGTCTAGTGCTAGGATAGAGAAAAACCACCATTAAGGAGCGCAGGTTATGGCTTACAAACACATTCTCGTGGCAGTGGATTTGTCTGAAGAGAGCTTTGTTTTATTGAAAAAAGCCGCAGATCTCGCCAAGGCACTCGATGCTCAACTGTCTTTGATTCATATTGATGTCAATTATGCTGAGCTTTACACTGGCTTGATTGATATTAACCTTAGTGATACCCAAGATCGTGCTGCAAACGATGCTCAGCAACAACTACAAGTATTAGCTGAAAAAGCAGAATATCCTGTTGCTCATACTTTAGTTGGCAGTGGTGATCTGAGTGATGAAATTTGCAACGCAATTAAAGACCTGCATGTTGAATTGGTTGTTTGCGGTCACCACCAAGACTTCTGGAGCAAGATCCTATCTTCAACCAAGCAGCTGCTTAATCGCACTCCGGTCGACCTATTAATGGTTCCACTTAAGTAACATCATCATGATATGAGTGCTAAACGATCAGTCTTTGTACTGGTCGTTTTTGTTTCTCCATTAATATTCGCTACACTGCAGTTTTTCTAACCAATAAAGATCATTCTCATTATGGGATATTTATCTGCAGTTACTCTGTTGTGGGCTTTTTCATTTAGCCTAATTGGCGTTTATTTAGCAGGACAAGTCGATGCTTGGTTTTCGGTTTTAACCCGAGTCGTTTTAGCAGCCTTGGTCTTTGCTCCCTTTTTACGCTCAAAGCACCTTCATCCTTCTCTCGCACTTAAACTGATGGCCGTTGGTGCCTTCCAACTCGGTTTAATGTATTGCTTTTACTATCAGTCATTTCTCTATTTATCGGTGCCTGAAGTTCTACTGTTTACTATCTTTACCCCAATCTATGTCACTCTGATCTACGATGCTCTAAATCGCCAGTTTTCACCTTGGTATCTTCTTACCGCAGCCATTGCAGTATTAGGTGCTGCCATTATTAAATTTGAAGGCATCAACCAAAACTTTATCTTGGGCTTTTGTATTGTCCAAGGGGCGAATCTCTGCTTTGCAATAGGCCAAGTGGGATACAAAAAAATCATTGAAAAAGAGCCACAAGACTTACCCCAACACACAGTATTTGGCTGGTTCTATTTAGGCGCAATTGCCGTGGCGCTACCAATGTATTTGCTCTTTGGTGATAGCTCAAAGTTGCCAACATCTCACTTACAATGGGGGATCCTCGTGTACCTAGGTACTGTTGCTTCTGGATTGGGATACTTTATTTGGAACAAAGGCGCGACCATGGTAAATACAGGGGCACTGGCAATAATGAATAACGCCTTGGTCCCTGCAGGTCTGATTGTGAATATTGTTATTTGGAATCGAGATGTTGATTACCCCCGTTTAATCGTGGGCGGTATCATTATTATGGCGTCGCTATGGTTAAACGAGACTTGGGTAAAACGCAAAGTAGCGCTCAATCAGCTGATTAAAGGCGCAGAGAAGTTATAACCTGACACCATAATGAGAAAAGCACATCGCCACCATTAATCGGTGGCGATGATCGTTAAGCGGTAAAATTTAGGTGAGATAGTTAGAAAAAGCGTCTAGATAAACGAAAAGGCGTCAGCAAAAATGCGCTCACGGATCGCACCTTTTCCATTGGTGAAACGCTCTCGAGCAGCACCTGCCATTTCAAAACGACCACAGATATAGATATCGTAATCGCTAAGGCTAACAAAATCTTGCTCTACCGCATCTAAAACATTACCAACCTTCCCTTGCCAATCGCTTGGTGCCGTTTCAACCACAGGTACATAGGTGACATTTGGATACTGTTTTGCAAGCGCTTGTAACTCATCATTAGCATACAACTGACAAATGTCACGACCGCCCCAGTAGATAAAAATAGGTTGAGTAAAACCACGACTTAGGCAGTTATCTAAGATACTGCGTACATAAGAAAATCCAGTACCACCAGCAACCAGCAGTAAAGGTTTATCGCTATCGGCACGTAACCACGCTTCACCATGGGGTGCTTCAATCGAAATAGCCTCCCCTTGCTCTAATGCCGCTTTCATCGCATCGACCACTTCTAAGGCGTAAGCGTTATGTTCAGCAGCACCAATATGTAATTCTAATTCACCATCGCGACATGGACTGCTGGCAATCGAAAATGGGCGCTTATCTTTTTCTCCCATCACGGCAAGCAGATACTGGCCAGCTTTAAACTCAACCGGAAGCTCAGGTTTTAATAAAATTTTATAGGTATGGCATGCCACCGGTTCAACTGACGTTACTTCGCATTTCATGTATTTATTATCCTCGTAAATCCAGTACCAAGTCGCTTTTTGCATAGGCAGAACAGGGCGCAATCCAACCTTGTTCGATCTCATCTTCAGTTAACATCGGCTCCAGCTGATAGAATACTTCGCCTTCAACCATACGACATAAACACATCGCACATACGCCAACCTGACAACGATGAGGAAAAGCCACACCTGCGTTGAGCGCTGCCTCCAATAGGGTTTGCTTATCATCAACCACAAATTTTATATTTAACGGCAACAGGTGAACTTGATACATAGATAGATTCTAGCTGGAAATCTCTCTTATTTGACAAACCAGAGAAACTCCAACCCTATTATTTAATAATGGCTAATTGTTCCCATATCGCATCGATTTTGGCAACGATTTTCCGATCTTTGACTATGGGGGTACCCCACTCTCGTTCTGTTTCACCCGGCAATTTATTGGTCGCATCAAGACCCATTTTGCTAGATGTATCCCCCGTAGGAACTGAAATCGTATCACGGGTTGGATCCATGCGAGTGGTAATAGCCCAAATCACATCATTCCAATCACGGACATTTACATCACCATCACAAATGATGACAAATTTAGGCGTCGTAAATTGGCTCATTTGATGCCAAAGCGCTTCAATCATCGCTTTACCATCGCCCACCGCCTGCTTATCAATACTCACTAAAGCCATACTATAATCTTTTGCTTGTGGCGGGAAATAACAGTCAATGATTTGTGGATATGCCTCACGCAGCTGAGCCTCTTTAGCAGCCAAATCGATAACCTCAGTTACCGAATAATCGGGAGCTCTACCAATTAATTCTGCTGGCCATTTACGTGTCGCATCTAAACCCATTTTAGAGCCAAGCCCAACAACAGGAGAGGCAAAATCTAATGAATCAATAGGAGTATGATCAATAAATAAAGAATCCGTAACTGGATCCATATTTGCGGTAATGGCAGGTATGACGCTATCCCAGCTTCGCGCATCGACATCATGATCACAAATTACTACGTACTTGGTGTACATAAACTGACGTAGGAACGACCACACCCCCATCATGATCCGTTTCGCATGACCGGGATATTGCTTTTTAATGGTCACCACCGCCATACGATAGGAACACCCTTCTGGCGGTAAATAGAAATCTTCAATCTCAGGAAATTGCTTTTGCAAAATAGGCACAAACACTTCATTTAATGCCACACCCAATACCGCAGGCTCATCCGGTGGACGTCCCGTATAAGTGCTATGATAAATAGGCTTTTGTTTCATAGAAAGGTGGGTAATCGTAAAGACATGATGCTGCTCTGTCTCATTGTAGTAACCAGT
Source organism: Photobacterium damselae subsp. damselae (assembly GCF_038086725.1). Taxonomy (NCBI): domain Bacteria; kingdom Pseudomonadati; phylum Pseudomonadota; class Gammaproteobacteria; order Vibrionales; family Vibrionaceae; genus Photobacterium; species Photobacterium damselae. Next base: position 134,217 of record NZ_CP146970.1, on the reverse strand, counting down.
GTGATCCCCATAAGGGCCCTCTAAAGCAAACTCATTGGGATCGATATATCCTTCCATGACAATTTCGGCACTGGCTGGAATATCAAGATCATTACTTAGACTTTTCACCACTTCTGTACGGCGACCACGTAGTAATCCAGCAAAGGCGTACTCAGATAAAGTATCTGGAACTGGTGTTACAGCACCTAAAATCGTAGCAGGATCAGCACCAAACGCCACTGTTATAGGGAAAGGTTGGCCTGGGTGGGTTTCCATCCAATCACGCAGATCTAGCGCACCACCGCGATGAGCGAGCCAACGCATGATGACTTTATTCTTCGCAATTTTTTGCTGGCGATAAATTCCTAGATTCTGACGTTTCTTATTCGGTCCTTTCGTAATAGTAAGCCCCCAAGTAAGCAAAGGGGCGACATCATCAGGCCAGCAACTCATAACAGGGATTTTATCTAAATCAACCTCATCCCCTTGCCACACCACTTCCTGACATGGCGCTTTACGTAGACGCTTAACCGGCATATTGAGCACTTGCTTAAACACAGGCAACTTATTAAAGGCATCACGCAAGCCCTGTGGTGGTTCAGGCTCTTTAAGATAAGCTAGCCACTCTCCCACTTGACGCAACTCTTTTACATCGGTTCGCCCCATTCCCATCGCCACTCGTTCAGGAGTACCAAATAAGTTAGCCAGAACAGGAATGTCATAGCCAATCGGGTTTTCAAACAGTAATGCTGGCCCTTTTGCTCGTAAAGTACGGTCGCAAATTTCCGTTATCTCCTGATCAGGGTCAACCGGATGACTGATGCGCTTTAACTGTCCTTGTGCTTCGAGATAATCGATAAAATCACGTAAATCTTGAAACTTCATGTCGCTTACCAAGTGATCAATATGTTGCGCTCAGTATAGCGAGATGTTGAGTAATACTCACCTTTAAATCACAGCTATTTCACGATAAATAACCGCATAAAATCAAGGGATAGCAGCATTTTGACAGATTTTAGCCAATAAAAAAGCCCGACCGTTTAAGGCCGAGCTTTTCACTGTAAACAGCTAAAATAAACGATTACTGACGACGCATTGCATCGAAGAATTCATCGTTTGTCTTGGTCATAGCCAGTTTACCGATTAGGAATTCCATGCTGTCGATCTCGCCCATTGGGTGAACGATCTTACGCAGAATCCACATCTTTTGTAGCTCATCAGCTTTCGCCAGTAGCTCTTCACGACGAGTACCAGAGCGGTTGAAATCAATCGCTGGGAATACACGTTTTTCAGCAATCTTACGAGATAGGTGCAGTTCCATGTTACCTGTACCTTTAAATTCTTCGTAAATTACTTCATCCATCTTAGAACCAGTATCAACCAGTGCTGTTGCGATGATTGTTAAGCTACCGCCTTCTTCTACGTTACGAGCTGCACCAAAGAAGCGCTTTGGACGGTGAAGGGCATTAGCGTCCACACCACCAGTTAATACTTTACCTGATGATGGAACTACGGTGTTATAGGCACGCGCAAGACGAGTGATGGAGTCAAGTAGGATAACCACATCTTTCTTGTGTTCTACTAGACGTTTTGCTTTCTCAATAACCATTTCTGCCACTTGTACGTGACGAGATGCTGGTTCATCAAACGTTGAAGCAACTACTTCGCCTTTTACTAGACGCTGCATTTCGGTTACTTCTTCTGGACGTTCGTCGATAAGCAATACCATCAACTCACACTCTGGGTGGTTGTGTGCGATGCTTTGAGCGATGTTCTGTAGCAACATGGTCTTACCGGCTTTCGGTGGCGCAACGATCAGGCCACGCTGACCTTTACCGATTGGCGAAGCCAAATCAAGAACACGAGCTGTGATGTCTTCTGTTGAGCCATTACCGCGCTCCATACGCATACGTTCATTTGCGTGTAGTGGAGTTAAGTTCTCAAACAAGATCTTGTTGCGAGCGTTATCCGGCTTATCGTAGTTAACTTCGTTGACTTTCAGTAGTGCAAAGTAACGTTCGCCATCTTTAGGTGGGCGAATTTTGCCTGAAATTGTGTCACCAGTGCGAAGGTTGAAGCGGCGGATTTGACTTGGAGAGACGTAGATATCGTCTGGACCGGCAAGGTAAGAACTGTCTGCAGAGCGGAGGAAGCCGAAGCCATCTTGAAGAATTTCTAGAACACCATCACCAAAAATGTCCTCACCACTTTTTGCATGCTGTTTGAGGATAGAGAAGATGATGTCTTGTTTTCTCAAACGCGCTAGGTTTTCTAATCCTAAGCTTTCACCAAGTGCAACCAAATTAGAAATAGGTTGCTTCTTCAATTCTGTAAGATTCATAGTGGTGGGTTTCTTGTCTGTCAAAATAGGGGTTCTGTAAGTTAAGTTGAAAAAACTGAGAATTCGGTTGACCAATGGAGCTGGTCAAGAAGTGTTCGTATGTATAAATAACGTGCAATAAGTTAGCACTAAATCTCATCTCCGTCTAGCATAGACCGAAGATGCTCTGCGCACAACTGGGAATTTGTGCGCAGATTGCAAAAAAAGCGGCTTATAGGTTCGCGTCTAGGAACTCTTTAAGCTGGGTCTTAGATAGCGCACCCACTTTTGTTGCTGCAACACTGCCGTCTTTAAACAGCAGTAGTGTTGGAATACCACGGATACCAAATTTTGGTGGTGTTCCAGCATTCTGATCGATATTTAACTTACCAATCGTCAGTTTGCCTTCATACTCTTCAGCGATTTCATCAAGAATTGGCGCGATCATTTTACAAGGACCACACCACTCTGCCCAGAAATCAACTAATACAGGGCCAGCAGCGTTAACTACATCGCTGTCGAAACTTGCATCTGTAAGCTGCACAATCTTGTCGCTCATCTTCCACTCCAATGGTTGATTTTCACAGCCGATTTCATTTTACCGGCAAATCGATCTCCTATTTGAATTGAATCCGTTTCGTATTGCAACCCTAAGCTGATATTCTATATGTATGAAGACGACTCATATCACAGAGCAGAAATTTGCCGACCTAGGGTTAAATCCTTTGGTTTTGAAAGGCCTAGAAGAAAAAGGGTTCCATAATTGTACCCCGATTCAGGCTTTGGCATTGCCGGTAGTGCTCTCCGGCCATGATATTGCGGGACAGGCCCAAACGGGTACAGGCAAAACTTTAGCCTTTTTGACCGCGACTTTTAACCATTTACTGGAGACTCCAGCATCAGAAGAGCGAAAGCCAAACCAGCCACGAGCAATCATTCTTGCTCCAACGCGTGAATTGGCGATCCAGATTTATAACGATGCCGCACCTCTTATTGCAAGTACGGGCCTAACGGCAGGTCTTGCTTACGGTGGCGAACCGTACGAGAAACAGCAAAAGAAACTGGTAGACGGTGTTGATATTCTTATCGGTACTTGTGGTCGTATCATCGATTTCTACAAGCAGCGAGTGATCGACTTACGTTCGATTCAAGCTGTTGTACTTGATGAAGCTGACCGTATGTTCGATTTAGGTTTTATCAAAGACATTCGCTTCTTATTCCGTCGTATGCCTGCACCGGATCAACGTCGCAATATGTTGTTTTCTGCCACGCTGTCTTATCGCGTAAAAGAGCTTGCATTTGAGCATATGAACACGCCAGAAAGCGTTGTGGTTGAACCTGAACAAAAGACCGGACACCGCATCAAAGAAGAGCTGTTCTACCCATCTAACAACGATAAGATGCGCTTATTGCAAACGCTGATCGAAGAAGAATGGCCAGATCGCGCAATTATTTTTGCTAATACAAAGCACCGCTGTGAAGACGTTTGGGGCCATTTAGCCGCAGATGGGCACCGTGTTGGTCTATTAACTGGTGATGTACCACAGAAAAAACGTGTTCGCATCTTGGAACAATTCACTCAAGGTGATATTGATATCCTAGTCGCAACCGACGTCGCAGCTCGAGGCCTCCATATTCCTCAAGTAACGCACGTATTTAACTATGATCTTCCTGACGACTGTGAAGATTATGTTCACCGTATTGGCCGTACTGGTCGTGCAGGTGCAAGCGGTCACTCTATCAGCTTTGCTTGTGAAGAGTATGCAATCAATTTACCTGGTATCGAAACCTATATTGAGCATGCAATTCCATTATCAAAGTATGATGCTTCTGCTTTGCTTGAAGATCTGCCAGAACCTATTCGTATTACTCGCACTCCACGACAAGGCGGTCGTCGTAGTAATCAACAGGGCCAAGGTCAATCACGTCAGCGTAATCGCCGCCGTCCTGCTCAGAAAAAACAGCAGCAACAGTAGTAAAGAATTATGTCTATGGAAAGAAGCTCAACATCACCGTTATACGCCGCCATTGATTTAGGCTCCAATAGCTTCCACATGTGGGTAGTTCGTGAAGTCGATGGTCATGTTCAAACCTTGGCCAAAATTAAGCGTAAGGTTCGCCTCGCTGCGGGTCTTAACAGCAACAACGAACTCAGCTTAGAAGCGATGCAACGCGGCTGGGATTGCTTAAGCCTCTTTGCTGAACGTCTCCAGGATATTCCGAGTGAACACGTTCGCATTGTAGGGACAGCAGCGCTACGTACAGCGGTCAATGCCGATGAGTTTCTTGCCAAAGCAAAAGATATCCTAGGATACGCTATTGCGGTGATCCCAGGTAAAGAGGAAGCTCGTATCATCTACCAAGGAGTTGCTCATACTTCTGGGGGGAGCGACAAACGTCTTGTCGTGGATATTGGTGGTGCGAGTACTGAAGTTGTTATCGGAACAGGTTTTGAGGCAAACGCATTAACCAGCCTCAAAATTGGTTGTGTTACTTGGCTTGAAAGCTATTTTAAAGACCGTCACTTAAATGCTGAAAACTTCAATGCAGCTATCAGTGCGGCAAAAATGGCCATTGCCCCTATTGTTGAACAGTACCGTCAATTGGGCTGGGAAACCTGTGTGGGTGCAAGTGGAACAGTTCAAGCGCTACAAGAAATCATGTTAGCGCAAGGCATGGATGAAATTATCACCTTAGCCAAATTGAAACGTCTACAACGTCAAGCAATGCAGTATGAACGACTAGAAGATCTCGATATTGAAGGCCTCACTTTAGAGCGAGCTCTGGTCTTTCCAAGCGGATTATCAATCTTGATCGCTCTATTTGAATCACTCAACATTGATTCAATGACCTTAGCAGGTGGTGCACTGCGCGAAGGTATGGTGTATGAGATGATGAGCCAAATGCGCCATCATGATGTCCGTACTCGCACGTTACACAGTGTTCAAGAACGCTTTCAGCTTGATACTTTACACGCAGAAGAAGTCGCAAAAACCGCAATGACGTTATTGCAAGATTGCGATGCAGAATGGCAGTTTGAGCCACAAGCCCAGTCACTGCTATTTGCCGCAGCCCAATTACATGAAATCGGGATTAGTATTGAATTTAAGAAAAGTGGCGAACATGCTGCATACTTAATCAATCATCTGGATTTACCGGGCTTTACGCGAGCGCAAAAGCATTTAATTGCTGAGCTACTGCGACGTTTCCGTGAACAGCTATCAAGCCTACCAGAGCAGCATGCTTTATCTGCTCAAAGTGCTACGCGCCTATTGAGATTACTGCGCCTCGCGGTGATTTTATGTCATCGTCGCGACCAACGCTGCCAAGCCGATGTTCAGATAAACGCAACAGATAACAAACTAACATTGACCTTAACCAAAGCATGGCTTACCCAAAATCCATTAACTGAAGCGGAGTTGCAACAAGAAGCCACTCGTCAAACAGATATGGGGTGGCCATTGACTATTGAAACGGTTGAGAACCAATAAAATAACAACGGCTCTATTTCAATAGAGCCGTTTTTTTATAAAAATTATGGATACAAAATTTCGTCAATACTTAATCGAGCACCAGTTTACTCGTACGGAAATCGATAACTTACTGGCCAGTGCCTCACTGCTCGAATTACCAACTCGCCATATTCTGACTCATCAAGGTGAGCACAATCAGTCGGTCTACTTTCTTTTAGAAGGATTATGCCGAGCCAGTTATCTCACTGCAGATGGAAAAGAATTTAGCAAAGAATTTTATTGGGAGCACGATTGGATCATCGGCTTTGAAAGTGTCATTTTGCAGCATCCTTCACCCTATTTGGTTGAGAGCTTAACACCTATTATCGTAGTAGAAATCCCTCTTGCTGCTGTACAAATATGGCGCAAACAAGGACACCCCATTTATCTAAAACTGCTCGAAAACCAACTGATTCACAAAGAGCATAAAGAACGATTCATGCTGCTCTATAGCCCAGAGCAACGCTATCTTCTGTTTTGCCAACAATTTCCCGATCTGCTACCGCGACTCACGGATCAACATATTGCCGCTTACCTTGGCATCACTCCGATAAGTCTTAGTCGCATCAAAGCCAGATTAAAGAAATCCTCTTAGCAGATCCGACTTAACATAAGTTAATGCAGTACCCCATAAATCCGAATAGAGTAGTTTTTTTCAATCAGATGGAAGCATAGCAATGACTCAATGGCAACTTCTCCCGTTTTCTCAACTGACTACCCACCAACTGTATGAGCTGTTGCGTCTCCGCGTTGATGTCTTTGTCGTTGAACAAACCTGCCCTTATCCAGAACTAGATGGCAAAGATACATTAGAGGATGTCTATCACTTATTAGGCTATCAAGAACAAAAGCTGGTTGCTTGTGCCCGTCTATTGGCACCGACCATCTCATTTTCAGGAAGCAGTATTGGCCGTGTCGCTTTAGCTCAATCGGCTCGAGGGCAAGGACTTGGACACCAACTCATACAGCAGGCTATTGAGCATTGTTATCGTCTGTGGCCTCAACACTCGATTGAGATTGGAGCTCAACATTACCTGCAAGATTTCTATCAGCAGCATGGCTTTTCTCCGTTCTCTGAGGTCTATCTTGAAGATGATATTCCCCATTTAGATATGCGCCACTCATTACGCGCCCATCAAGCCAAATAAGAGCTAAACCCAACCATAAAAAAACGGCCTCATATCGAGACCGTTTTTAGTATCACTTTAAAGACAAAGACTCTTTAGCCAGTAATACCACTATGACGAAGTAACGCATCAATTTGTGGCTCACGACCACGGAACTGTTTAAACAACGTCATCGGCTCATCACTGCCACCTTTTTCTAAGATGCAGTTTAAGAAATCTTTACCCGTTTGCGTATTAAAGATCCCTTCCTCTTCAAAACGAGAGAATGCATCTGCTGATAGCAATTCGGCCCATAAATAGCTGTAGTAACCAGCGCTATAACCACCAGCAAAGATATGGCTGAAACTATGAGGGAAACGGCCCCACTCAGGACTTGGCACTACAGATACACGCTCTTTAACTTCAAATAGCGTATCAAGCACCTTAGCGCCCACCTCTGGATCGTAGTTAGTGTATAGCGTGAAGTCGAACATGCCGAACTCCAACTGGCGCAAAATAAACATCGCAGATTGGAAATTCTTCGCAGCCAACATTTTCTCTAGCATTGCTTTTGGTAGAGGTTCGCCAGTCTGATAATGACCAGAGATAAATGCCAGCGCTTCTTCTTCCCAACACCAGTTCTCTAAAAACTGACTTGGTAGCTCAACCGCATCCCATGGCACACCATTGATGCCCGACACAGCAGGAACATCAATTTGAGTTAGCATATGATGAATACCGTGGCCCGTTTCGTGGAATAGTGTTACCACCTCATCATGGGTAAAGAGCGCCGGCTTATCACCTACTGGCTTATTAAAGTTACAGGTGAGATAAGCCACTGGCGTTTGTAGCGAACCATCTAAACGAGTACGGCGTACCATGCACTCATCCATCCATGCACCACCACGCTTATGCTCACGGGCATACAGATCAAGATAGAAACTACCGCGTAGCGTACCACTGAGATCAAAGATATCGTAGAACGTTACCGACTCATCCCACACCTCAACACCTGCTCGTGGTTTGATTTCCATGCCAAATAGACGATTTAGCACTTCAAACAGACCAGCTACCACTTTTTGTTCAGGGAAATATGGGCGTAACTCTTCATCTGAAATGCTGTAGCGATGTTGCTTTAACTTCTCAGAATAAAACGCGAAATCCCATGGTTCTAAATCGGCAGCACCAAATTCCGTCATGGCGTATTCACGTAACTCAGCCACTTCGCGCTCACCTTGTGGTTTAGCTCGCTCAGCCAGATTATTTAAAAAGCTTAAAACTTGTTCGGGAGTTTGCGCCATTTTTGTCGCTAGCGACTTTTCACTGTAGCTATTAAAACCAAGGAGACGCGCCAACTCATGGCTTAATTTCAGTTTCTCCGCAATGATTTCACTGTTATCCCATTTGCCTGCATTTGGACCACGATCAGACGCACGAGTAACAAATGCTTCGTACATTTCTTGGCGCAATGTACGATTTTCACAGTAAGTCATCATTGGCAAATATGATGGCATTTCCAAGGTAAGTAGGTAGCCATCTAACTCTTTGGCTTGAGCTGCTGCTTGTGCCGCTTGCAATGCAGATTCAGGTAAACCAGCCAGTTCATTAACATCCACAATATGCTTAGTCCAGCCCATAGTGGCATCTAGCACATTGTTACTAAAGTTAGAAGATAGCTCAGACAGACGCTTGCTGATCTCACCATAACGCTTCTGCTCTGCCGCAGGTAAACCAATACCCGATAGCTCAAAATCTTTTAGTGCATCAGTAATCGTTTTTTGCTGTGCTTGCGATAGTTCGGCAAATTCTTCACTACCTTTGATGGCTTTATACGCTTCATAAAGCCCTTTATGCTGACCGACCCAAGTACCGTAATCGGATAATAGCGGCAAACAGCTTTCGTAAGCTTCACGCAGTTCAGGGCTGTTTTTCACCCCATTAAGATGACCAATTGGCGACCAAATACGGCTAAGGCGATCATCAGTTTCCGCTAAAGGGGCACAAATTGTCTCCCAGCTCGGCGCTTGAGGATTTGCTAAGACTTGTTCTACCTGAGCGCGGCAATCAGCAATCGCTTGTTCTACTGCAGGTTTTACGTGTTCTGGCAAGATGTGAGCAAACGGAGGCAGATCCGTCATAGAGAGTAATGGGTTAGACATGTGCGTATCCTTTTTTATTCTATTCTTTATTAGATGAGTCTTGATCAGACAAAATTCAATCCTTAGCTACCATCAATTTTAATCGTCCATAATCAGATGAACAGGAAAAGATTGTGTGCTGTGCTGGATATTTAGCCATAATTCGCCATAATACCGCCCTCGCAATATTGCTAACCAACCTACGAGTATCGAATCCCATGCTGAGTTATCGTCACAGTTTTCACGCCGGCAACCACGCAGACGTCGTCAAGCACATCGTACAAAGTCTGATCTTAGATGCGCTTAAACAAAAAGATAAACCGTTCGTCTACCACGATACTCACTCAGGTGTTGGTCGTTATGATCTACAAGATGAGCGCAGTGAAAAAACGGGCGAATACAAAGATGGTATTGCTAAAATCTGGCAGCAACAGGATCTACCTACTGAGATCCAAAGTTATCTAGATGCTATTACTGCACTAAACAAAGGCGATGTACTGCGTTATTACCCAGGTTCACCACGAGTGGCACGCGCACAAATTCGTGAACAAGACCGCATGGTATTAACCGAATTGCATCCCAATGATTTTCCTTTGCTACTGCAAGAATTTCGCGGTGACCGTCAGGTAAAAATGTTCAAAGAAGATGGTTTTGCTCGTCTAAAAGCCAGTTTGCCACCCAAAGAGCGTCGTGGTGTGGTGCTGATTGATCCACCTTACGAACTAAAACATGAATACATGGATGTGGTTAACGCAATCAAAGACAGCTATCAACGTTGGGCAACAGGTACTTATGCTATTTGGTATCCTGTGGTTTATCGTGAAAACATCACCAAAATGATCAAAGGTTTAGAAAAGCTGGGCATCCGTAAGATTTTGCAAATAGAATTAGGTGTAGCACCTGATAGTGATGAACGAGGTATGACCGCTTCTGGGATGATTGTGATCAACCCACCATGGAAATTAGAGAGCCAAATGCAAGCAATCCTACCTTGGTTACAACAAGCAATTGCGCCTGAAACAGGTCACCATTTGGTTGAGTGGATCGTTCCAGAATAACCCCAATACCCCACATAGTTTTGAACAAAAGGCGGGCTTGATGCTCGCCTTTTGTGTTTATTTACGATTATTTCCATCGAATTTATCGATTTATCCCGCTCGTCAACGCTCTGTTTCTTTATTACACTAGGTCACAGAATCTATTAAAAGACATGAGAGATGGAGTAAGGTCATGGCAAAGCATTTTGATTACATCTGTATCGGTGGCGGTAGTGGTGGTATTGCTTCAGCGAACCGAGCAGCAATGTATGGTGCAAAAGTCGCGTTAATTGAAGCAAAAGCATTAGGTGGCACCTGTGTAAACGTAGGTTGTGTGCCAAAGAAAGTGATGTGGCATGGCGCTCAAATTGCTGAAGCAATGCACCTTTACGCAAAAGATTATGGCTTCGATGTTGAGATGAAAGGCCTAAACTGGGGCAAACTAGTTGAAAGTCGCGAAGCTTACATCAGCCGAATCCACACCTCTTATGAGACGGTACTTGGCAACAATAAAATCGAAGTGATCAACGGCTTTGCTCAGTTTGTTGATGCAAAAACAGTAGAAGTTGACGGTGAACACTACACCGCCGATCATATTCTCATTGCCGTTGGTGGTCGTCCATCAATCCCGGCTATTCCTGGAGCTGTTCACGGTATCGATTCTAACGGTTTCTTTGAACTCAAAGAGCAACCAAAACGTGCTGCAGTTGTAGGTGCAGGTTATATCGCCGTTGAGATTGCAGGTGTACTAAATGGCTTAGGCACAGATACTCACCTACTTGTCCGTAAAGAGTCACCACTTCGTAGCTTTGATCCAATGATCATTGAAACACTAACAGAAGTAATGGCAGCAGAAGGTCCAACACTGCACACTCATTCTGTACCAAAAGAAGTGGTAAAAGAAGAAGACGGTACGGTAACGCTTTACTTTGAAAACGGTGAATCACACAACACTGATATCCTAATTTGGGCGATTGGTCGTGAGCCAACTACAGATGCTATCAATCTAGCAGCAGCGGGCGTTGAAACAAACAATCGTGGCTTTATCAAAGTTGATGAATTCCAACAAACCAACGTCGAAGGTATCTACTGTGTAGGCGATATCATGGAAGGTGGTATTGAGCTAACTCCTGTTGCCGTTAAAGCTGGTCGCCAGTTATCTGAGCGCCTATTTAACAACAAACCAAATGCAAAAATGGATTATGCACTAGTACCAACCGTGGTATTTAGTCATCCACCAATTGGTACAATCGGTCTAACTGAGCCAGAAGCCATTGCTCAGTATGGTGCAGAGAACGTGAAAGTGTATAAGTCCGGCTTTACGGCAATGTACACTGCCGTTACTCAGCATCGTCAGCCTTGTCGTATGAAGCTAGTTTGTGCTGGTGAAGATGAGAAAGTTGTGGGTCTACATGGCATCGGTTTTGGTGTTGATGAAATGATCCAAGGCTTTGGTGTTGCGATGAAGATGGGCGCAACAAAAGCAGACTTTGATAGTGTTGTTGCGATTCATCCAACAGGTTCTGAAGAATTTGTTACTATGCGCTAAAGCATTAGCTCTTTAATTTTAAAAGGTCACTTCGGTGGCCTTTTTTACAGTAAAGCCATTCAGTTCAAGTTGAATACACATAACATTTTGAACAATTTGCAACCATATCGAAAACATTCAACGCCAAAAAACAAAGACACATACTCAACTACTGTACAAATAACAAAACACCAATATTATATGCCACAAATATCATTTAACTGCGTATATATTTTCAATGAAAAAAACAGCAATCGTATTAGCTACAGTTTCTAGCCTATTATTGAGTGGGTGTGGTTCAATCATCAATGGTTCAACACAGAACATGTCTGTTAAAACAACACCTGAAAATGCAACTATAAGTCTTTTATCATCGAATGGAACTCTAATTGCTAAATCCAAAGGCTCTCTATTTTATAATCTAAAACGATCTGATGGTTTCTTTAATGGTGCAGATTATAATCTTAAAATTGATGCTGCTGGATACAACACACAAGTAATACCTTTAGTCTCATCAGCAAGTGGATGGTATATAGCAGGAAATATTGTACTTGGTGGTTTTGTTGGCTGGTTAATTGTAGATCCAGCAACAGGAGGAATGTGGACTCTTGAAGCAAAAAATGGTCAAGATATTGAAAATTTAAATGTAGTGCTTCTTGAAAATGCTACTGATGAAATGATGGGTAAAGCAGTCAAAATCAAATAAAGCTACCTAATATAACTCCCAATATTTAGAAACTAAATATTGGGAGAATTTTATATCCAAGTCGCGAAGCCACATTAGCCGTCGCTTTACTTGTTTAACTCAAATTACATACGAGCTTTAAAGATCGCAATGATTTCTTCAAGGCTTGCTTTACGAGGGTTAGTCAAAGAACAAGCATCATTCAGTGCGTTTTGCGCCATAAATGCTAGCTTATCTTCAGTAACACCCAAATCACCTAAACGTTGTTTAGTTCCTACCTTCTCAGACAGCGCGTCAATCGCTTCTAGAGCAGCATTAACCGCTTGTTCTTGAGTCATTGCCGAAACATCAACCCCCATCGCTTTTGCAATATCAACAAAACGTTCAGGAACTTGTTGCGCATTGAAACGAGATACTTCAGCAAGAAGAATCGCATTACATAGGCCGTGAGCAAGATCGTAAACACCGCCAAGTTGGTGAGCCATTGAGTGAACATAACCCAATGATGCATTTGAGAACGCCATTCCCGCTAAATATTCGCCGTACTGCATTGCATCACGAGCCGTGCGGTTCTGGCCATCATTAACTGCCGTTTCTAAATTATTAACAATCAATTCAATTGCTTTAATTGCTGAGGCATCAGTAATCGGTGTCGCAGCAGTAGAAACGTAAGCTTCAATCGCGTGCGTTAATGCATCCATACCCGTTGCTGCGGTCAAGAATTTAGGCATTGCAACCATAAGTTCAGAATCGTTAACCGCAATAATTGGGGTAAAGTGCTTATCAACTACAGGATACTTAGTTTCATCTTCTTGGTTAGTAATAATAGCAAAAACCGTCATTTCAGATGCAGTACCTGCGGTTGTATTTACTGTTACTAATGGAAGTTGTGGCTTTTTAGAAAGATGAACACCTTTTGAGTAGTCTCGAATATGACCACCATTTGCCGCCACTAATGCAATACCTTTTGCCGTATCGTGTGAAGAACCACCACCAAAAGAAATTACAAAATCACATTGGCTTGTAGCTAGCAACTCTAAGCCATCTTCAATATTTTTTTCTGTTGGGTTTGGCTGAACACCATCATAAATAACATAGTCTAGCTGATGAGAAGCAAGCTCTTCAGTTAACTTGTTTACTAAGCCCACTTCCACTAGCACTTTATCGGTGACAATCAAAGCTTTCTTAAGCTCTTTTGAAGCCAATTCAGCACCTAGGGATTGAATTGCATTTGGGCCCATTAATGTTACAGGAGGCATGTAAAATACATTGCTCATAGTCGTGCTCCACTTAATTTATATGTAATTTTTGTTGTTCTTATCGCACCGTAATTAATGCAATAAGACCTTGAAATCGGTTATTGGATTTGTCGATTCAGCACTATGGCTGTCTGCTTTATTTATGTTGTTTGCTTCGACGAGAAACATCATAAACCTTTCCGATATCACAACAATCCCACAAAAAAAGAAAACACTATTACTAGAACGCAATAATAAACATTACCCAGCTGATTCTTATCTATCCTTTTCTAGCCCATCAGATAGCCAAAGATGTGACGCTCTGCATAAACCCACTTAAGAATAATTAATAACAATAATCGAATAATTATTTATTTTTTCACTACAGACTATTCCAATCTCAATATAAAAATTGTAATCTGATTTTTTCTGGTTAGGGATGATCAGTAAATAGCTATTTAAGAGAACAAAAATAGATAGCAAGCCGTTGTTTACATTAAAATTACTATCAGAAAGGTTTCATTATGCAAGAACATGTCGCTAAACCACCCGCCAAGTCCAAATCCAACTGGATGATGTTTTTATTACCATCGTTAATTGGAGTATTTTTATTCATGGCTCCAATCAGCTATGACGGCAACATCACAATCCCAATTGCAGTACTAGCAAAAACCGTGCAACAGCTGTTTGAAGGCTCACTGGTTGATATTGTCACCTTTGTGATCAGCTTTACTGCGGTTATGTCGATCATAACTAAAACCATTAAGCCTTCTTTTATTACTCGAAACGCTTTCCTTAATGGTTTATTTAATCCATCGATGGCTTGGTTCATCGTACAGCTCTTAGGTGGTGCATTCGTCCTTATGACCTACTTCGGTTTTGGTCCTGCGATGATCAGCGATGGAGCAACGGGCGGTCTCGTACTGAACGATCTACTTCCCGTACTATTTTCGGTCTTTATTTTTGCTGGCTTACTATTACCACTATTACTTAATTTTGGTCTGCTAGAGTTCTTTGGCACTTTGTTTACTCGCATCATGCGTCCGGTTTTCGGCTTACCGGGTCGCTCATCTGTTAACTGTATTGCATCATGGCTAGGCGACGGCAGTGTTGGCGTACTACTAACAAGTAAACAATATGAAAAAGGCATGTACACTCAACGAGAAGCAGCCATCATTGGTACAACATTCTCAGCGGTATCTATTACTTTTAGCTTGGTTGTAATTACTCAAGTAGGCCTTGCAAACATGTTTGCTCCTTTCTACTTAACAGTATGTTTGGCTGGCTTTGTCGCTGCCGTTGTTGTTCCTCGTTTGCCTCCATTGTCATGGAAAAAAGATGTCTACATTGATGGCACAACAGAAAAAGAAGATTTTGAAGCCGTTCCAGCAGGCCACAACGTTGTAAGTTACGGTCTTGAACAAGCTCTAAATAAAGCTGCGGAAGTCAAAAGCTTACGTGCTGTTGCTTTAGATGGCGTAAAAAATGCGGTAGATATGGTATTTGGTGTGCTGCCAATTGTTATGGCTATCGGTACAATTGCTCTTGTGGTCGCAGAAAACACGCCAGTCTTTGAGCTATTAGGACAACCATTCATTCCGTTTCTTGAGCTATTGCATGTACCAGAAGCTGCAGCTGCCTCAGAAACTATCGTGGTTGGCTTTGCAGATATGTTCCTACCATCGATTTTAGCATCTGGTATTGAGAGCGAGATGACCCGTTTTATCATTGCGGCAATGTCAGTCACTCAGCTTATCTATATGTCTGAAATTGGTGCTCTATTAGTTGGTAGTAAGGTTCCAGTAAAAATCTGGGAGCTGTTTGTGATCTTTATTCTAAGAACACTGGTCACCCTACCTGTTATTGCTGGTGTAGCACATCTAATTTTCTAACTTTGACTTAGATAATCTTCCAAATATCTACAGCCGACCTATCATGGGTCGGCTTTTTTTTATCTATTAAATAAAAATACATTAATACCGCATATTAAAGCAGTTACGACACCATCCAGAATACTAGCCAACCCATTGAAATATAAGTAAAAAAACCTACACACAATAATGCATAATGCGATCAACTTCATAAAAAACAAAGTGTGATCTTGCTTCAAAATTGTATTTATTGCATATGAGCACACTTTCGCTCTGCGAAAAATAATGAAATTCATAAAAAACTTATAAATATTGCATAACTCATTAATTTCATAGGGATCTCATGAAGTTTAATAAAACTCTTATCGCCACCTCTCTTCTTGCTGCATTGACTCTTTCTGGTTGTGGTAGTGATTCAAACAATTCTGATACATCAACACCACCAACAGATTCAAAAACCAAAACAATCACTGTTATTGATGGTTATTTAACAGAAGCAGAAGTATGCGCAGATAAAAATAACAATAAGCTGTGTGATAATGGTGAAAGCATTGGCCTAACTAATGAAAAAGGCCAACTAACCGTATCAAAAGAGCTAGCTTCTTACCCTCTTATTGCTAAGGTTATTGCAGGAAAGACTAAAGACAGTGATAGCATTGGTTATGTCGCTAACAGTTACACCATGGGAGCATCAAAAGAGCTAAATGTTATTACTCCATTTACTACAATGGCACACAATGACAATATCTCTTTAGATGAACTAGCCAGCCAACTAAACCTAGATAGCAAAACTATCAGCGGTGATTACGTTGCAGATAAAGCGACAAATAAAGAAGCAACCAAAGCCCACCTTATCGCACGTTCAGTCACATCGGCTTTACCAGAAAACCTTACTCAGCTAAATAAAGATCAAATTACTAAAGTGGTGACAGCGACTCAAAAGACAATAGAGAAGCATGAAAACAACGGTACGCTGAGTGAATTAGACGATGTTCGTGTTGTAATTGACGAAGCTGGAAACGTTGAAGAGCAAGAATTAGTTAATAACTTACATTCATACTTAACATCAAAAGATGCTTGGTTCCTAGGCAGCATGAACCAAGGCTATATGAATGATGAAGGTATTCAAAAAGCAATCTACAAAGAAGACGGTACTTCCGAATGGTTTGAGCAAGATGGAACTTCATCAGGCAAAGAATCATTTAAAGTAGATGGTAACCACTTTATCGAAGCCGATGGTTCAAAAGGCGATGAATTTATTTTCACATCGCCAAACCTAGCTTTAACTGTTGCATCAGGTGATGGTAATGACTTACTGTTCTGGACGCCTAAAACGCTGGACGACACCTTTACACCTGAGCTGCTAACTAAAAACCAGTTTGAGAATAAAACGTGGTTCTTCGTAGGTGATGATTCAACATCTCATACTCCAGAGCCAATGATGGCTGAAATGAAGTTCTCTCCATTGGCCGAAAATGGTGTGGGAACTGTGACCATTACAGAAAATGGTGAATCATTTGAGATCACTTGGCAGTTGAAAGAATTTAATGAATTTGGTCAACACAATGTCCTATTCTTAGACTTCCCTGAAGGTGATAGCGATATGAAAGTAATGCCAGTCACTAAGGGGAATGGTTTGATGTTAGTTTCAGATTTGGCTCGTCAGACTGAACTATTTAATCTATTTGTTGATAGTAAAGAACAAGCAGAAACCATCATCAAAAAATGGGTTAACGCTCAACAATAATGAGTGAACAAAAAGGCGATCATCAGATCGCCTTTTCTTTTTATGTCTCCACAGGCTTCATCAACCCTTGTAGATCTTAGGGTTGAATACATCTCGCAACCAATCACCTAATAAGTTAATAACCAATACCAGCACCACCAATACCAGTCCAGGGAATGCGGTGATCCACCAAGCACCCGAGAAAATATAGTTAAAACCAATGCTAATTAGAGAGCCTAGCGACGGTTGATCTACAGGTAAACCTAAGCCCAAGAAAGACAATGCGGCTTCTGACATAATCGCATTAGCAACCTGTACTGTAGATATCACTAAAATTGGCGATAAACAGTTAGGAAGAATATGACGAAACATAATACGAGGAGCTCTAAAGCCCATAACTTTTGCCGCTTCAACATATTCTTTTTTCTTCTCCGCCAGTACGGAAGCTCGGATAGTACGGGCATACTGTGGCCATTCGGCAATACCTATAATGACAACCAACATCACCACAGCATATTGAGCATACAACTCAGACCCTAATGCGGTTCGAAAAATAGCAGAGATAATGATTGCCACCATCATTGTTGAAAATGACAGTTGAACATCGGCGATGCGCATTAAAAAATTATCAATACGACCACCGAAATATCCCGCACTTAAACCGATAATAACCCCAAGAATTAACTGCAATCCAACAGCTAACAAACCAATAGTGAGTGATAACCGAGAACCATATAAGATGGTAGAAAAAATATCACGTCCCTGATCATCAGTACCTAAAGTAAAACGCTCATCCCCCTCATCCATCCATGACGGAGGCAATTCAGCATCCATAATATCGATTGATGACAAGTCATAAGGATTTGTCGGTGCAATAAAAGGAGCAAAGACAGCCATAGTGGCAAAAGCCATAAAGATCGCAAAACTGACCATTGCGACTTTATCTTTACGGAAGAAATATAAAAAATCGGATTGTTTAAAACGCTGCCAACGACTTGGTGTTGTAATAACTTGCTCACTCATGATTATGCTCCTTTACCCGTTAAATTCACTGTTGGATTAACTAAGCCATAGAGCAAATCAACCACAGTATTGGTTACAACAAAGATCAGACCAACAAAAATGACATAAGCGGTTATTAAAGGAGTATCCACTCGATTAATCGCATCCAAAAACAGCAACCCTGTTCCCGGCCACTGAAAGACACTCTCGGTTAGTATGGTATAGGCAATCATGGTACCGATCTGAACACCACCGACAGTAAGCACTGGTAACATAGTATTTTTTAATGCGTGCTGATAGTAAATCGCTTGTAATGGTAACCCCTTTGCTTTGGCAAACTTCACATACTCAGAGCTTAAAACTTCGAGCATTTCGGAACGAACCAAACGAATAAAAAGTGGCAACATAATGGAAGCTAGCGCAACACAAGGTAAGACTAAATGCTTTAAACCATCTAAAGTAAAATATCCCGATTCCCACCCAAAAACATTTGTAGTTTCGCCACGACCAAAGGACGGCAGCCAACCAAGTTCTATGGAAAAAACATACATCAGCATGATTGCAGTTAAAAATACTGGGATGGAAATACCAATACTGCTAAAGGCCATTATGGCTTTCGTTGCGGTGCTATGAGGGTGAATCGCCGAATAGACTCCAAGCGGAATGGATATCACAACGATCAATACCGTTGCTCCAAAGACAAGCTCAAGAGTTGCCACTAACTTATCTAATATCACTTCAGCTGCTGGTCGTTTAAAGGTATACGAAGTTCCTAAATCGCCCTGTACTGCATTAGTGAGAAAACGACCGTATTTAGTAACAAAAGGATCATTTAACCCCAATTCATTACGTAACTCTTGCCGCTCAGCTTCAGATACCGACTGTCCAACCAATTCACGTAATGGATCACCGAGATTATCTTGAATAGCAAACGCCACCAAGCTGATCACAAACATCACTATCAGCGCCTGAAATAGGCGTTTAACCAAAAAAGTAAACATTCCTTGTTCCTCATAAGCTCAGAGCCGACACTCCTATCGGCTCTGTTTACTGCTAATTACTGCTTATCAACCACCAAATCACCAAAATATGGCATTACCATCGGGTTAACGATTTCAGCGGCATGGACATTAGAGCGAGCGCCCCAAGCCTCGCTTTGCCAGTGAAGAGGGACAAAGGCGGCATCTTTATACAGTAAGGTTTCCACTTTCTGCAGCATCTCTTTTCGCTTTGCCATATCTGTTTCTTTATTAGCGGCTTCCACTAACTGATCAACTTCAGGGTTGGAATAGAAACCACAGTTATACTGGCCCTTACCGGTTTCGGTGTTACGAGTCATAGTAAGAAACTCAGTTAAGTTAGCTGAATCTTCCGTATCAGAGTGCCAGCCAATCATCAGCATATCAGCAGCACACTTATCAAATTCAGGCCAATACTGAGCTTTAGGCATAGTTTTTAAATCAACTTTAATCCCTATTTTTGAGAGCATCGCGGCTGTAGCTTGTGCAACTTTGGCATCATTAACATAACGATTATTTGGCGCAATCATTGATAGGTTAAAGCCTTTCTCGTACCCTGCTTCTTTCATTAATGCTTTGGCTTTTTTGAGATCATAACGACCAACAAGCTCAGGGGTATAACCTTGATATCCTTCAGGTCCTTGTTGGTTTGCAGCCGTCGCAAAACCTTTCATGATCTTCTTAACAATACCTTCGTTATTAATGGCATGTACAATCGCCTGACGAACGCGAGGATCTTTTAATGCTTCATTACTGTTTTGATTCATTTGGAAAGAAATAATGCGAGTGCCAGGCAAAGTGACTAAATCAATATCACTGGCTTCTTTAATTCGCTTATGATCATTAGGAGCAACAGGATGGATCATATCAACACCACCCGATAATAACGCCGCAACTCGGGTAGCATCTTCTTTGATTGGCAAAATTGTAATTTTCTCAACATTGCCTTTAGAGTCTTTATCCCAGTAGTCAGCAAAACGAGCAAACTCCAGTTTTACCCCTTGCTCACGCCCTGTCACGGTAAATGGGCCGGTACCTGAAACATGAGTAGAGGCAAACGAGTTACCATGCTTGACCACTTCTGCCTTGTCCTTACCATCTTCAGTTTTACCACTGTAGAATTTACTATCCATCGGGAAGATATAAGTAGCAGTCTGTAGCACCAATGGATAGGTGTCTTTTGAAATCAAATCCACCGTATAATCATCCACTTTCTTCATCTCTGAGTATGGTTCAAAGATAGCTTTAAAATCAGGAGAATCTTGCAGGCGATTGAACGTCCAAATCACATCATCGGCCGTCATAGTATTACCCGAATGGAATTTTACGCCTTGGCGCAGGGTAAAACGGAAAGTATGGTCATCGATACGCTGCCAACTTTGAGCTAAGCGCGGTTCAAATTCCATTTTCTGAGTAAAACGCACTAAAGGATCAAAAGCCATGTGGGAAAACTGCAGCGTTCCCCCTGATAATTGCTCATGAGGATCCAAAGAAACAGGATCGGAGGCGTATCCCACTTTCACTTCAGCGGCTAACGCACTCATACTCAATCCAGCTGCCATCAATGCGACAACCAATTTACTCTTTAAGGTTTTCATTGCATAACTCCTTTACGCGAAATGGGGATCATATCCCTGATGTTGTGTGCTTTTATCTATTATCCCAAAGCCACTACTGGCTGTGGCGATTCTTTTAATCCAGTAAACTCAGGCATTAAAGAAATTAACTTTTTACTATAACTATGCTCAGGAGCCGTAAACAATTTCTCAGTCGCCGCAACTTCAAGCAACTGACCATATTGCATGACTCCTACCCGATCGCACATCTGTCGAATAACCGGTAAATCATGACTAATAAACAACATAGTCAAACCTAGTTCATCTTGAAGATCTTTAAGCAGATTGAGGATTTGAGCTTGAACGGAAACATCCAATGCAGAAGTTGGCTCATCACAAATCAAAAGCCGAGGGCGGGTTGCTAAAGCACGAGCAATAGAAATACGTTGACGCTGGCCCCCTGAAAACTCATGAGGATATTTCACCCCAGCAGCTCGGCCAAGACCTACATGATCAAGTAAATCATTCACAACTGCTCGGGTTTGCGTTTCATTTTCTGTCAGTCGGTGGAATCGAATAGGCTCAGCAATAATATCGAAGATTCTCATCCGAGGATTCATAGATGTATAAGGGTTTTGAAATACCATTTGCATCTGTCGACGAAAAGGCTGGCGTTGACGTTCCGATGTCAAAGCGGTGAGATCAATACCTTCGAAGACCACTTGACCAGAGTTAGGTGGATAGAGACCTGCTATCACTCTGGCTATCGTCGATTTTCCAGAACCAGATTCACCTACTAAGCCAAATGTTTCGCCTTCATAAATACCAAAACTCACATTATTTGAAGCTTGAACATATTCACGACGACTGGCAAAGAATGAATCCTTAGTAATAAAACGCAGATTAACTTGATTCACTTGTAATAGCGCACCTTGATAATCTCGCTGCGGCTCTCGTTGGCCCAACCAATGTGTTTTGATATCAAGCGGCTTCATCTCTTTTGCCTGCTCAATGTAGCTCACCAAAGGAAAACGCTTTAACTTGATATCGGAACGAGGTACAGCTGAGATTAAACTGCGTGTATAAGCATGATTTGGATGATGAAGAACTTGATCTGTCGTGCCAAACTCCACCAAATCACCTTGATACATTACCGCTACCTTGTCTGTCACATTGGCAACGACTCCCATATCATGAGTCACCAACATGCAACCAACATTTTTTTCAAGGCAGAGCTTACGGATAAGATTAAGGATTTGATCTTGAATAGATACATCTAATGCAGTGGTTGGTTCATCAGCAATAATCAGATCAGGCTCACCAGCAAGTGCAATGGCAATGACCACACGTTGACGCATACCACCGGAAAATTGATGTGGGTACTGCTTAATACGAATTTCAGGCTCGTTAATGCCTACTTGCTGTAATAGTTCTAATGCTCGTTGATACGCTTGAGAACTAGAAAGCTTTAAGTTTGTCACGATAGTTTCTGTAAGTTGCTGCTCAATCGTGAAGAGCGGATTCAGCGAGGTCATTGGATCTTGGAATATAAATCCCACTTTATTTCCTCTGATCTTCCTCATCTGATCTGGAGTCAAACCAGAAATCACTTCTCCATCTAGCAGTACTTCGCCACTGGCAATATGTCCAGGAGGACTGAGCAGATCAATAACACCATTACCCACGGTGGATTTACCAGCACCAGACTCACCAACAACACCTACAATTTCGCCACGTTCAATACTAAATGACAGTGATTTCACTGCAGCAAACACACCATGTCGAGAAGGATATTCTATCCGTAGATTATTTACTTCCAATAACGCCATTTCAGACTCCAACTGTCTAACAGTTCCATTCCATGTCTGTGATATTTCATCCATGAGATTTAGAACAATGCTCTAAATCAGAATACGCTTAATCATTAAGCCAATATTTTACAAAACTACAACAAATCAATACTAACAACTTTAAACAACAAGATATAGATTGAATATTTAATCAAATTTTATTCACTTGCATGATTTATCACCGAATAAATAAACAACTAATAATGCGATAAAGATTTTACTTTTAGTTTATCTAACTATAAATACCGTGATTTCTATCAACAATCTACTTTTTTGATCCTGCATATTCTTGCACTATGAGAAAAATCAAACTTTAACAAATTTAAAACATCTTACTATATTGTTAGTCAAATACAGCTTAAATAACAGACAAGGTGGATAGAATTAAGAGGTTTTGCTAATAAAGAAGAATATAAGCAGAATAATATTAGGAGAGGTGGGCTATAAAATATCAAATTATCTACTTTTAATATCAGCCTTATACGATAGGCTAGCTTCTAATAGAAATCTAGATGACTTAAATTACGGGTAAAGCAAGTATAGCGTTATGCAGAGATCTAGCACTTGGAAGCTGAATTTGGCACAAGATCTTGTTCTTTCCACTGAGGCTTTCAGTATGAGACAAGGCTGACAGAAGTAGATAATCCAGCATTACAGCTCATAAAATGACGCTTAGTATTTTTAGCCCCGTAAACGAAAAAAGCCTGACTCTTTTGAATCAGGCTTTTCTAAATAAGTGACGAAGCGGACGGGACTGCTATGCCGAACATCAGCGCGCCCCCGGCGTGACAGGCTGGCCCCAGTTCTTAAACAAAAAGCAAACCAACTGAACTACCGCTCAACTTCCATCTATCTTTTATTTATAAAGCATGTAACGAAAAAAAGCCTGACTCTTTCGAATCAGGCTTTCTCTAAATAAGTGGCGGAGCGGACGGGACTCGAACCCGCGACCCCCGGCGTGACAGGCCGGTATTCTAACCAACTGAACTACCGCTCCACTCAAACTACCGTATGTTCAGTACGATAGTTTAAATTGGGTGCTTGGCGATGTCCTACTCTCACATGGGGAGACCCCACACTACCATCGGCGCTGCTGCGTTTCACTTCTGAGTTCGGCATGGATTCAGGTGGGACCACAGCGCTAAGGTCGCCAAGCAAATTCGTTTATTTCAAGCAGCGCTTGAAATAGCAATCTGGGAAAGTTAACTGGTTCTCAAACTTACATTCAAGTGTTTGTGGAGTCCGATAAAACCCCTTGGGTGTTGTATGGTTAAGCCTCACGGGCAATTAGTACAGGTTAGCTCAACGCCTCACAGCGCTTACACACCCTGCCTATCTACGTCGTAGTCTCCAACAACCCTTTAGGATACTTAAAGTATCAGGGATGACTCATCTTGAGGCTCGCTTCCCGCTTAGATGCTTTCAGCGGTTATCGATTCCGAACTTAGCTACCGGGCAATGCGTCTGGCGACACAACCCGAACACCAGAGGTTCGTCCACTCCGGTCCTCTCGTACTAGGAGCAGCCCCTCTCAATCATCCAACGCCCACGGCAGATAGGGACCGAACTGTCTCACGACGTTCTAAACCCAGCTCGCGTACCACTTTAAATGGCGAACAGCCATACCCTTGGGACCGACTTCAGCCCCAGGATGTGATGAGCCGACATCGAGGTGCCAAACACCGCCGTCGATATGAACTCTTGGGCGGTATCAGCCTGTTATCCCCGGAGTACCTTTTATCCGTTGAGCGATGGCCCTTCCATACAGAACCACCGGATCACTATGACCTGCTTTCGCACCTGCTCGAACCGTCATTCTCGCAGTTAAGCGGGCTTATGCCATTGCACTAACCTCACGATGTCCGACCGTGATTAGCCCACCTTCGTGCTCCTCCGTTACTCTTTGGGAGGAGACCGCCCCAGTCAAACTACCCACCAGGCACTGTCCTCACCCCAGATGATGGGGCCAAGTTAGAACATCAACACTACAAGGGTGGTATTTCAAGGACGACTCCACGCAAACTGGCGTCTGCGTTTCAAAGTCTCCCACCTATCCTACACATGTAGGGTCAATGTTCAGTGCCAAGCTGTAGTAAAGGTTCACGGGGTCTTTCCGTCTAGCCGCGGGTACGCTGCATCTTCACAGCGATTTCAATTTCACTGAGTCTCGGGTGGAGACAGCGTGGCCATCATTACGCCATTCGTGCAGGTCGGAACTTACCCGACAAGGAATTTCGCTACCTTAGGACCGTTATAGTTACGGCCGCCGTTTACCGGGGCTTCGATCAAGAGCTTCGACTTACGTCTAACCCCATCAATTAACCTTCCGGCACCGGGCAGGCGTCACACCGTATACGTCATCTTTCGATTTTGCACAGTGCTGTGTTTTTAATAAACAGTTGCAGCCACCTGGTATCTGCGACTCTCGATAGCTCCATCCGCGAGGGACTTCACCATTAAGAGCGTACCTTCTCCCGAAGTTACGGTACCATTTTGCCTAGTTCCTTCACCCGAGTTCTCTCAAGCGCCTTGGTATTCTCTACCCGACCACCTGTGTCGGTTTGGGGTACGATTTCTTACTATCTGAAGCTTAGAGGCTTTTCCCGGAAGCATGGCATCAATGACTTCGCTACCGTAGTAGCTCGACATCGTATCTCAGTGTTAATGATGAACCGGATTTGCCTAATTCATCCACCTACGTACTTGGACCTGGACAACCGTCGCCAGGCTCACCTAGCCTTCTCCGTCCCCCCATCGCAATAGTAAGAAGTACGGGAATATTAACCCGTTTCCCATCGACTACGCCTTTCGGCCTCGCCTTAGGGGTCGACTCACCCTGCCCCGATTAACGTTGGACAGGAACCCTTGGTCTTCCGGCGAGGGAGTTTTTCACTCCCTTTGTCGTTACTCATGTCAGCATTCGCACTTCTGATACCTCCAGCACACTTTACAATGCACCTTCAACGGCTTACAGAACGCTCCCCTACCCAATGTGCAAAGCACATTGCCGCAGCTTCGGTGTATAGCTTAGCCCCGTTAAATCTTCCGCGCAGGCCGACTCGACCAGTGAGCTATTACGCTTTCTTTAAATGATGGCTGCTTCTAAGCCAACATCCTGGCTGTCTGAGCCTTCCCACATCGTTTCCCACTTAGCTATAACTTTGGGACCTTAGCTGGCGGTCTGGGTTGTTTCCCTCTTCACGACGGACGTTAGCACCCGCCGTGTGTCTCCCGGATAGTACTTACTGGTATTCGGAGTTTGCAAAGGGTTGGTAAGTCGGGATGACCCCCTAGCCTTAACAGTGCTCTACCCCCAGTAGTATTCGTCCGAGGCGCTACCTAAATAGCTTTCGGGGAGAACCAGCTATCTCCGAGTTTGATTGGCCTTTCACCCCTAGCCACAAGTCATCCGCTAATTTTTCAACATTAGTCGGTTCGGTCCTCCAATTGATGTTACTCAATCTTCAACCTGCCCATGGCTAGATCACTCGGTTTCGGGTCTAATCCTAGCAACTATGACGCCCAGTTAAGACTCGGTTTCCCTACGGCTCCCCTAGATGGTTAACCTTGCTACTAAAATTAAGTCGCTGACCCATTATACAAAAGGTACGCAGTCACAGGACTAGGCCTGCTCCTACTGCTTGTACGTACACGGTTTCAGGTTCTATTTCACTCCCCTCACAGGGGTACTTTTCGCCTTTCCCTCACGGTACTGGTTCACTATCGGTCAGTCAGGAGTATTTAGCCTTGGAGGATGGTCCCCCCATATTCAGACAGGATAACACGTGTCCCGTCCTACTCGATTTCACTGATAATGCGCTGTTGGTTACGGGGCTATCACCCTTTATTGCCATGCTTTCCAGCATGTTCACCTAACGCAAGATTAGCTTAAGGGCTAATCCGGTTTCGCTCGCCGCTACTGCCGGAATCTCGGTTGATTTCTCTTCCTCGGGGTACTTAGATGTTTCAGTTCCCCCGGTTCGCCTCACAATGCTATGAATTCACATTGAGATAACTGCTTATGCAGCTGGGTTTCCCCATTCGGAAATCGTAGACTCAAGTGGCTCTTACTGCCTCATCTACGCTTATCGCAAGTTAGTACGTCCTTCATCGCCTCTGACTGCCCAGGCATCCACCGTGTACGCTTAGTCACTTAACCATACAACCCCAAGAGGTTTCGTATGGCTCAACAACCAAGGTTTTTATGTTTTCGCCGGACTCTTACACAAGACACTTGAATGTGTTTGTTTTGAGAACTCGTTTTTATCTTTCGATAAAAACTTAAAATAAATCAATCATTCGATTGAATTTACTAGTCAGCTTTCCAGATTGTTAAAGAGCATTGTGTTTCTTTCGAACCACTTTTTAAAAACTCTCAAAAGAGTGCTTAAAGAGTGGTGGGCGATACCGGGCTCGAACCAGTGACCCCCTCCTTGTAAGGGAGGTGCTCTCCCAACTGAGCTAATCGCCCTCCGAAGTTTTACATCTTCGAGGAGAAGATGGTGGGTCGTGCAGGATTCGAACCTGCGACCAATTGATTAAAAGTCAACTGCTCTACCAACTGAGCTAACGACCCGTGGCGTCCCGTAGGGGAGTCGAACCCCTGTTACCGCCGTGAAAGGGCGGTGTCCTAGGCCTCTAGACGAACGGGACACTGTTCGTACTTAATGTTGTTGGGCAACATTAAGTGGCTCTTTTACATTTCAACCAAGCAATCTGTGTGGACACTGCGTAAAACGCAGTCTTTTTTGTAAGGAGGTGATCCAGCCCCAGGTTCCCCTAGGGCTACCTTGTTACGACTTCACCCCAGTCATGAACCACACCGTGGTAAACGCCCTCCCGAAGGTTAAGCTATCTACTTCTGGTGCAGCCCACTCCCATGGTGTGACGGGCGGTGTGTACAAGGCCCGGGAACGTATTCACCGTGGCATTCTGATCCACGATTACTAGCGATTCCGACTTCACGGAGTCGAGTTGCAGACTCCGATCCGGACTACGACATACTTTCTGGGATTCGCTCCACCTCGCGGTCTTGCTGCCCTCTGTATATGCCATTGTAGCACGTGTGTAGCCCTACTCGTAAGGGCCATGATGACTTGACGTCGTCCCCACCTTCCTCCGGTTTATCACCGGCAGTCTCCCTGGAGTTCCCACCCGAAGTGCTGGCAAACAAGGATAAGGGTTGCGCTCGTTGCGGGACTTAACCCAACATTTCACAACACGAGCTGACGACAGCCATGCAGCACCTGTCTCAGAGTTCCCGAAGGCACACTCGAATCTCTTCAAGCTTCTCTGGATGTCAAGAGTAGGTCAGGTTCTTCGCGTTGCATCGAATTAAACCACATGCTCCACCGCTTGTGCGGGCCCCCGTCAATTCATTTGAGTTTTAATCTTGCGACCGTACTCCCCAGGCGGTCTACTTAACGCGTTAGCTCCGAAAGCCACGGCTCAAGGCCACAACCTCCAAGTAGACATCGTTTACGGCGTGGACTACCAGGGTATCTAATCCTGTTTGCTCCCCACGCTTTCGCATCTGAGCGTCAGTCTTTGTCCAGGGGGCCGCCTTCGCCACTGGTATTCCTTCAGATCTCTACGCATTTCACCGCTACACCTGAAATTCTACCCCCCTCTACAAGACTCTAGCCTGCCAGTTTCAAATGCAATTCCGAGGTTAAGCCCCGGGCTTTCACATCTGACTTAACAGGCCGCCTGCATGCGCTTTACGCCCAGTAATTCCGATTAACGCTCGCACCCTCCGTATTACCGCGGCTGCTGGCACGGAGTTAGCCGGTGCTTCTTCTGTAGGTAACGTCAAATAGTGCAGGTGTTAACTACACTACCTTCCTCCCTACTGAAAGTGCTTTACAACCCGAAGGCCTTCTTCACACACGCGGCATGGCTGCATCAGGGTTTCCCCCATTGTGCAATATTCCCCACTGCTGCCTCCCGTAGGAGTCTGGACCGTGTCTCAGTTCCAGTGTGGCTGATCATCCTCTCAGACCAGCTAGGGATCGTTGCCTTGGTGAGCCATTACCTCACCAACAAGCTAATCCCACCTGGGCTAATCCTGACGCGAGAGGCCCGAAGGTCCCCCTCTTTGCTCCGAAGAGATTATGCGGTATTAGCTATCGTTTCCAATAGTTATCCCCCACATCAGGGCATATTCCCAGGCATTACTCACCCGTCCGCCGCTCGCCGCCCTTAACGTTCCCCGAAGGTTCAGTTAAGTCGCTGCCGCTCGACTTGCATGTGTTAGGCCTGCCGCCAGCGTTCAATCTGAGCCATGATCAAACTCTTCAATTAAAGTTTTGTTGTATCTACCGATACGGCTCAATGAATACTGTTAATTCATCATAAAATGATGAATGAATTGACTGTGCTGATACCGAAGTATCACTTGGTCACTCAGTTTCATTGATTAAATCTTTTAGACTAAATCATTTCACGAGTGCCCACACAGATTGCATGGTCAAATTGTTAAAGAACGTTGACTATTCAATGCCTTAGCGTTTTGTGCTTCAGCAAGTCAGGTGGCGTATAATACGCTTTTCTGATATTCAGTCAAGATAAAATTTTCAACTTTTTCACTAAGTGGTTAAAAAGTAAAAACCTTATATTGACGTCGCTCACATTCCAATCAGTGGGAGCGAAATAAAAGCCCGCTCAGCAAAGCGGGCTTTCAAAATGGGCGCTTGGCGATGTCCTACTCTCACATGGGGAGACCCCACACTACCATCGGCGCTACTGCGTTTCACTTCTGAGTTCGGCATGGATTCAGGTGGGACCACAGCGCTAAGGTCGCCAAGCAAATTCGTTTATTTCAAGCAGTGCTTGAAATAGCAATCTGGGAAAGTTAACTGGTTCTCAAACTTACATTCAAGTGTTTGTGGAGTCCGATAAAACCCCTTGGGTGTTGTATGGTTAAGCCTCACGGGCAATTAGTACAGGTTAGCTCAACGCCTCACAGCGCTTACACACCCTGCCTATCTACGTCGTAGTCTCCAACAACCCTTTAGGATACTTAAAGTATCAGGGATGACTCATCTTGAGGCTCGCTTCCCGCTTAGATGCTTTCAGCGGTTATCGATTCCGAACTTAGCTACCGGGCAATGCGTCTGGCGACACAACCCGAACACCAGAGGTTCGTCCACTCCGGTCCTCTCGTACTAGGAGCAGCCCCTCTCAATCATCCAACGCCCACGGCAGATAGGGACCGAACTGTCTCACGACGTTCTAAACCCAGCTCGCGTACCACTTTAAATGGCGAACAGCCATACCCTTGGGACCGACTTCAGCCCCAGGATGTGATGAGCCGACATCGAGGTGCCAAACACCGCCGTCGATATGAACTCTTGGGCGGTATCAGCCTGTTATCCCCGGAGTACCTTTTATCCGTTGAGCGATGGCCCTTCCATACAGAACCACCGGATCACTATGACCTGCTTTCGCACCTGCTCGAACCGTCATTCTCGCAGTTAAGCGGGCTTATGCCATTGCACTAACCTCACGATGTCCGACCGTGATTAGCCCACCTTCGTGCTCCTCCGTTACTCTTTGGGAGGAGACCGCCCCAGTCAAACTACCCACCAGGCACTGTCCTCACCCCAGATGATGGGGCCAAGTTAGAACATCAACACTACAAGGGTGGTATTTCAAGGACGACTCCACGCAAACTGGCGTCTGCGTTTCAAAGTCTCCCACCTATCCTACACATGTAGGGTCAATGTTCAGTGCCAAGCTGTAGTAAAGGTTCACGGGGTCTTTCCGTCTAGCCGCGGGTACGCTGCATCTTCACAGCGATTTCAATTTCACTGAGTCTCGGGTGGAGACAGCGTGGCCATCATTACGCCATTCGTGCAGGTCGGAACTTACCCGACAAGGAATTTCGCTACCTTAGGACCGTTATAGTTACGGCCGCCGTTTACCGGGGCTTCGATCAAGAGCTTCGACTTACGTCTAACCCCATCAATTAACCTTCCGGCACCGGGCAGGCGTCACACCGTATACGTCATCTTTCGATTTTGCACAGTGCTGTGTTTTTAATAAACAGTTGCAGCCACCTGGTATCTGCGACTCTCGACAGCTCCATCCGCGAGGGACTTCACCATTAAGAGCGTACCTTCTCCCGAAGTTACGGTACCATTTTGCCTAGTTCCTTCACCCGAGTTCTCTCAAGCGCCTTGGTATTCTCTACCCGACCACCTGTGTCGGTTTGGGGTACGATTTCTTACTATCTGAAGCTTAGAGGCTTTTCCC
Organism: Photobacterium damselae subsp. damselae; assembly: GCF_038086725.1. Lineage (NCBI taxonomy): Bacteria > Pseudomonadati > Pseudomonadota > Gammaproteobacteria > Vibrionales > Vibrionaceae > Photobacterium > Photobacterium damselae. The sequence continues at coordinate 103,394 of NZ_CP146970.1, read as the reverse complement.
GGAAGCATGGCATCAATGACTTCGCTACCGTAGTAGCTCGACATCGTATCTCAGTGTTAATGATGAACCGGATTTGCCTAATTCATCCACCTACGTACTTGGACCTGGACAACCGTCGCCAGGCTCACCTAGCCTTCTCCGTCCCCCCATCGCAATAGTAAGAAGTACGGGAATATTAACCCGTTTCCCATCGACTACGCCTTTCGGCCTCGCCTTAGGGGTCGACTCACCCTGCCCCGATTAACGTTGGACAGGAACCCTTGGTCTTCCGGCGAGGGAGTTTTTCACTCCCTTTGTCGTTACTCATGTCAGCATTCGCACTTCTGATACCTCCAGCACACTTTACAATGCACCTTCAACGGCTTACAGAACGCTCCCCTACCCAATGTGCAAAGCACATTGCCGCAGCTTCGGTGTATAGCTTAGCCCCGTTAAATCTTCCGCGCAGGCCGACTCGACCAGTGAGCTATTACGCTTTCTTTAAATGATGGCTGCTTCTAAGCCAACATCCTGGCTGTCTGAGCCTTCCCACATCGTTTCCCACTTAGCTATAACTTTGGGACCTTAGCTGGCGGTCTGGGTTGTTTCCCTCTTCACGACGGACGTTAGCACCCGCCGTGTGTCTCCCGGATAGTACTTACTGGTATTCGGAGTTTGCAAAGGGTTGGTAAGTCGGGATGACCCCCTAGCCTTAACAGTGCTCTACCCCCAGTAGTATTCGTCCGAGGCGCTACCTAAATAGCTTTCGGGGAGAACCAGCTATCTCCGAGTTTGATTGGCCTTTCACCCCTAGCCACAAGTCATCCGCTAATTTTTCAACATTAGTCGGTTCGGTCCTCCAATTGATGTTACTCAATCTTCAACCTGCCCATGGCTAGATCACTCGGTTTCGGGTCTAATCCTAGCAACTATGACGCCCAGTTAAGACTCGGTTTCCCTACGGCTCCCCTAGATGGTTAACCTTGCTACTAAAATTAAGTCGCTGACCCATTATACAAAAGGTACGCAGTCACAGGACTAGGCCTGCTCCTACTGCTTGTACGTACACGGTTTCAGGTTCTATTTCACTCCCCTCACAGGGGTACTTTTCGCCTTTCCCTCACGGTACTGGTTCACTATCGGTCAGTCAGGAGTATTTAGCCTTGGAGGATGGTCCCCCCATATTCAGACAGGATAACACGTGTCCCGTCCTACTCGATTTCACTGATAAAGCGCTGTTGGTTACGGGGCTATCACCCTTTATTGCCATGCTTTCCAGCATGTTCACCTAACGCAAGATTAGCTTAAGGGCTAATCCGGTTTCGCTCGCCGCTACTGCCGGAATCTCGGTTGATTTCTCTTCCTCGGGGTACTTAGATGTTTCAGTTCCCCCGGTTCGCCTCACAATGCTATGAATTCACATTGAGATAACTGCTTATGCAGCTGGGTTTCCCCATTCGGAAATCGTAGACTCAAGTGGCTCTTACTGCCTCATCTACGCTTATCGCAAGTTAGTACGTCCTTCATCGCCTCTGACTGCCCAGGCATCCACCGTGTACGCTTAGTCACTTAACCATACAACCCCAAGAGGTTTCGTATGTTCAAACAACCAAGGTTGTCTATCTGAGTTGTGATAGACGTTGTTTCGCCGGACTCTTACACAAGACACTTGAATGTGTTTGTTTTGAGAACTCGTTTTTATCTTTCGATAAAAACTTAAAATAAATCAATCATTCGATTGAATTTACTAGTCAGCTTTCCAGATTGTTAAAGAGCATTGTGTTTCTTTCGAACCACTTTTTAAAAACTCTCAAAAGAGTGCTTAAAGAGTGGTGGGCGATACCGGGCTCGAACCAGTGACCCCCTCCTTGTAAGGGAGGTGCTCTCCCAACTGAGCTAATCGCCCTCCGAAGTTTTACATCTTCGAGGAGAAGATGGTGGGTCGTGCAGGATTCGAACCTGCGACCAATTGATTAAAAGTCAACTGCTCTACCAACTGAGCTAACGACCCGTGGCGTCCCGTAGGGGAGTCGAACCCCTGTTACCGCCGTGAAAGGGCGGTGTCCTAGGCCTCTAGACGAACGGGACACTGTTCGTACTTAATGTTGTTGGGCAACACTAAGTGGCTCTTTTACATTTCAACCAAGCAATCTGTGTGGACACTACGCAAAGCGCAGTCTTTTTTGTAAGGAGGTGATCCAGCCCCAGGTTCCCCTAGGGCTACCTTGTTACGACTTCACCCCAGTCATGAACCACACCGTGGTAAACGCCCTCCCGAAGGTTAAGCTATCTACTTCTGGTGCAGCCCACTCCCATGGTGTGACGGGCGGTGTGTACAAGGCCCGGGAACGTATTCACCGTGGCATTCTGATCCACGATTACTAGCGATTCCGACTTCACGGAGTCGAGTTGCAGACTCCGATCCGGACTACGACATACTTTCTGGGATTCGCTCCACCTCGCGGTCTTGCTGCCCTCTGTATATGCCATTGTAGCACGTGTGTAGCCCTACTCGTAAGGGCCATGATGACTTGACGTCGTCCCCACCTTCCTCCGGTTTATCACCGGCAGTCTCCCTGGAGTTCCCACCCGAAGTGCTGGCAAACAAGGATAAGGGTTGCGCTCGTTGCGGGACTTAACCCAACATTTCACAACACGAGCTGACGACAGCCATGCAGCACCTGTCTCAGAGTTCCCGAAGGCACACTCGAATCTCTTCAAGCTTCTCTGGATGTCAAGAGTAGGTAAGGTTCTTCGCGTTGCATCGAATTAAACCACATGCTCCACCGCTTGTGCGGGCCCCCGTCAATTCATTTGAGTTTTAATCTTGCGACCGTACTCCCCAGGCGGTCTACTTAACGCGTTAGCTCCGAAAGCCACGGCTCAAGGCCACAACCTCCAAGTAGACATCGTTTACGGCGTGGACTACCAGGGTATCTAATCCTGTTTGCTCCCCACGCTTTCGCATCTGAGCGTCAGTCTTTGTCCAGGGGGCCGCCTTCGCCACTGGTATTCCTTCAGATCTCTACGCATTTCACCGCTACACCTGAAATTCTACCCCCCTCTACAAGACTCTAGCCTGCCAGTTTCAAATGCAATTCCGAGGTTAAGCCCCGGGCTTTCACATCTGACTTAACAGGCCGCCTGCATGCGCTTTACGCCCAGTAATTCCGATTAACGCTCGCACCCTCCGTATTACCGCGGCTGCTGGCACGGAGTTAGCCGGTGCTTCTTCTGTAGGTAACGTCAAATAGTGCAGGTGTTAACTACACTACCTTCCTCCCTACTGAAAGTGCTTTACAACCCGAAGGCCTTCTTCACACACGCGGCATGGCTGCATCAGGGTTTCCCCCATTGTGCAATATTCCCCACTGCTGCCTCCCGTAGGAGTCTGGACCGTGTCTCAGTTCCAGTGTGGCTGATCATCCTCTCAGACCAGCTAGGGATCGTAGCCTTGGTGAGCCATTACCTCACCAACAAGCTAATCCCACCTGGGCTAATCCTGACGCGAGAGGCCCGAAGGTCCCCCTCTTTGCTCCGAAGAGATTATGCGGTATTAGCTATCGTTTCCAATAGTTATCCCCCACATCAGGGCATATTCCCAGGCATTACTCACCCGTCCGCCGCTCGCCGCCCTTAACGTTCCCCGAAGGTTCAGTTAAGTCGCTGCCGCTCGACTTGCATGTGTTAGGCCTGCCGCCAGCGTTCAATCTGAGCCATGATCAAACTCTTCAATTAAAGTTTTGTTGTATCTAACGATACGGCTCAATGAATACTGTTAATTCATCATAAATGATGAATGAATTGACTGTGCTGATACTTACGTATCACTTGGTCACTCAGTTTCATTGATTAAATCTTTTAGACTAAATCATTTCACGAGTGCCCACACAGATTGCATGGTCAAATTGTTAAAGAACGTTGACTATTCAATGCCTTAGCGTTTTGCGCTTCAGCAAGTCAGGTGGCGTATAATACGCTTTTCTGATATTCAGTCAAGATAAAATTTTCAACTTTTTCACTAAGTGGTTAAAAAGTAAAAACCTTATATTGACGTCGCTCACATTCCAATCAGTTGGAGCGAAATAAAAGCCCGCTCAGCAAAGCGGGCTTTCAAAATGGGCGCTTGGCGATGTCCTACTCTCACATGGGGAGACCCCACACTACCATCGGCGCTGCTGCGTTTCACTTCTGAGTTCGGCATGGATTCAGGTGGGACCACAGCGCTAAGGTCGCCAAGCAAATTCTTTTTCGTTACGAGTGTCGAGATTTCTCGATACGAGACTCCTAACGTTACAATCTTAAAAACTGACTATCGCGATACTCGATAACTCGATTCTCGCGTCTCAAACTTACATTCAAGTGTTTGTGGAGTCCGATAAAACCCCTTGGGTGTTGTATGGTTAAGCCTCACGGGCAATTAGTACAGGTTAGCTCAACGCCTCACAGCGCTTACACACCCTGCCTATCTACGTCGTAGTCTCCAACAACCCTTTAGGATACTTAAAGTATCAGGGATGACTCATCTTGAGGCTCGCTTCCCGCTTAGATGCTTTCAGCGGTTATCGATTCCGAACTTAGCTACCGGGCAATGCGTCTGGCGACACAACCCGAACACCAGAGGTTCGTCCACTCCGGTCCTCTCGTACTAGGAGCAGCCCCTCTCAATCATCCAACGCCCACGGCAGATAGGGACCGAACTGTCTCACGACGTTCTAAACCCAGCTCGCGTACCACTTTAAATGGCGAACAGCCATACCCTTGGGACCGACTTCAGCCCCAGGATGTGATGAGCCGACATCGAGGTGCCAAACACCGCCGTCGATATGAACTCTTGGGCGGTATCAGCCTGTTATCCCCGGAGTACCTTTTATCCGTTGAGCGATGGCCCTTCCATACAGAACCACCGGATCACTATGACCTGCTTTCGCACCTGCTCGAACCGTCATTCTCGCAGTTAAGCGGGCTTATGCCATTGCACTAACCTCACGATGTCCGACCGTGATTAGCCCACCTTCGTGCTCCTCCGTTACTCTTTGGGAGGAGACCGCCCCAGTCAAACTACCCACCAGGCACTGTCCTCACCCCAGATGATGGGGCCAAGTTAGAACATCAACACTACAAGGGTGGTATTTCAAGGACGACTCCACGCAAACTGGCGTCTGCGTTTCAAAGTCTCCCACCTATCCTACACATGTAGGGTCAATGTTCAGTGCCAAGCTGTAGTAAAGGTTCACGGGGTCTTTCCGTCTAGCCGCGGGTACGCTGCATCTTCACAGCGATTTCAATTTCACTGAGTCTCGGGTGGAGACAGCGTGGCCATCATTACGCCATTCGTGCAGGTCGGAACTTACCCGACAAGGAATTTCGCTACCTTAGGACCGTTATAGTTACGGCCGCCGTTTACCGGGGCTTCGATCAAGAGCTTCGACTTACGTCTAACCCCATCAATTAACCTTCCGGCACCGGGCAGGCGTCACACCGTATACGTCATCTTTCGATTTTGCACAGTGCTGTGTTTTTAATAAACAGTTGCAGCCACCTGGTATCTGCGACTCTCGACAGCTCCATCCGCGAGGGACTTCACCGTTAAGAGCGTACCTTCTCCCGAAGTTACGGTACCATTTTGCCTAGTTCCTTCACCCGAGTTCTCTCAAGCGCCTTGGTATTCTCTACCCGACCACCTGTGTCGGTTTGGGGTACGATTTCTTACTATCTGAAGCTTAGAGGCTTTTCCCGGAAGCATGGCATCAATGACTTCGCTACCGTAGTAGCTCGACATCGTATCTCAGTGTTAATGATGAACCGGATTTGCCTAATTCATCCACCTACGTACTTGGACCTGGACAACCGTCGCCAGGCTCACCTAGCCTTCTCCGTCCCCCCATCGCAATAGTAAGAAGTACGGGAATATTAACCCGTTTCCCATCGACTACGCCTTTCGGCCTCGCCTTAGGGGTCGACTCACCCTGCCCCGATTAACGTTGGACAGGAACCCTTGGTCTTCCGGCGAGGGAGTTTTTCACTCCCTTTGTCGTTACTCATGTCAGCATTCGCACTTCTGATACCTCCAGCACACTTTACAATGCACCTTCAACGGCTTACAGAACGCTCCCCTACCCAATGTGCATAAGCACATTGCCGCAGCTTCGGTGTATAGCTTAGCCCCGTTAAATCTTCCGCGCAGGCCGACTCGACCAGTGAGCTATTACGCTTTCTTTAAATGATGGCTGCTTCTAAGCCAACATCCTGGCTGTCTGAGCCTTCCCACATCGTTTCCCACTTAGCTATAACTTTGGGACCTTAGCTGGCGGTCTGGGTTGTTTCCCTCTTCACGACGGACGTTAGCACCCGCCGTGTGTCTCCCGGATAGTACTTACTGGTATTCGGAGTTTGCAAAGGGTTGGTAAGTCGGGATGACCCCCTAGCCTTAACAGTGCTCTACCCCCAGTAGTATTCGTCCGAGGCGCTACCTAAATAGCTTTCGGGGAGAACCAGCTATCTCCGAGTTTGATTGGCCTTTCACCCCTAGCCACAAGTCATCCGCTAATTTTTCAACATTAGTCGGTTCGGTCCTCCAATTGATGTTACTCAATCTTCAACCTGCCCATGGCTAGATCACTCGGTTTCGGGTCTAATCCTAGCAACTATGACGCCCAGTTAAGACTCGGTTTCCCTACGGCTCCCCTAGATGGTTAACCTTGCTACTAAAATTAAGTCGCTGACCCATTATACAAAAGGTACGCAGTCACAGGACTAGGCCTGCTCCTACTGCTTGTACGTACACGGTTTCAGGTTCTATTTCACTCCCCTCACAGGGGTACTTTTCGCCTTTCCCTCACGGTACTGGTTCACTATCGGTCAGTCAGGAGTATTTAGCCTTGGAGGATGGTCCCCCCATATTCAGACAGGATAACACGTGTCCCGTCCTACTCGATTTCACTGATAATGCGCTGTTGGTTACGGGGCTATCACCCTTTATTGCCATGCTTTCCAGCATGTTCACCTAACGCAAGATTAGCTTAAGGGCTAATCCGGTTTCGCTCGCCGCTACTGCCGGAATCTCGGTTGATTTCTCTTCCTCGGGGTACTTAGATGTTTCAGTTCCCCCGGTTCGCCTCACAATGCTATGAATTCACATTGAGATAACTGCTTATGCAGTTGGGTTTCCCCATTCGGAAATCGTAGACTCAAGTGGCTCTTACTGCCTCATCTACGCTTATCGCAAGTTAGTACGTCCTTCATCGCCTCTGACTGCCCAGGCATCCACCGTGTACGCTTAGTCACTTAACCATACAACCCCAAGAGGTTTCGTATGGCTCAACAACCAAGGTTTTTATGTTTTCGCCGGACTCTTACACAAGACACTTGAATGTGTTTGTTTTGAGAACTCGTTTTTATCTTTCGATAAAAACTTAAAATAAATCAATCATTCGATTGAATTTACTAGTCAGCTTTCCAGATTGTTAAAGAGCATTGTGTTTCTTTCGAACCACTTCTTAAAGACACTCGGTAGTGTGTTTAAGAAGTGGTGGAGCTATGCGGGATCGAACCGCAGACCTCCTGCGTGCAAGGCAGGCGCTCTCCCAGCTGAGCTATAACCCCATCGAAACAAAAGACTTAACCATCACTTTCTCTGGGAGAGAAAGTGGTGGGTCTGAGTGGACTCGAACCACCGACCTCACCCTTATCAGGGGTGCGCTCTAACCACCTGAGCTACAGACCCAAGTCTTTTTGCGTTCTTTACTATTAACCAAGCAATCTGTGTGGACACTGCGTAAAGCGCAGTCTTTTTTGTAAGGAGGTGATCCAGCCCCAGGTTCCCCTAGGGCTACCTTGTTACGACTTCACCCCAGTCATGAACCACACCGTGGTAAACGCCCTCCCGAAGGTTAAGCTATCTACTTCTGGTGCAGCCCACTCCCATGGTGTGACGGGCGGTGTGTACAAGGCCCGGGAACGTATTCACCGTGGCATTCTGATCCACGATTACTAGCGATTCCGACTTCACGGAGTCGAGTTGCAGACTCCGATCCGGACTACGACATACTTTCTGGGATTCGCTCCACCTCGCGGTCTTGCTGCCCTCTGTATATGCCATTGTAGCACGTGTGTAGCCCTACTCGTAAGGGCCATGATGACTTGACGTCGTCCCCACCTTCCTCCGGTTTATCACCGGCAGTCTCCCTGGAGTTCCCACCCGAAGTGCTGGCAAACAAGGATAAGGGTTGCGCTCGTTGCGGGACTTAACCCAACATTTCACAACACGAGCTGACGACAGCCATGCAGCACCTGTCTCAGAGTTCCCGAAGGCACACTCGAATCTCTTCAAGCTTCTCTGGATGTCAAGAGTAGGTAAGGTTCTTCGCGTTGCATCGAATTAAACCACATGCTCCACCGCTTGTGCGGGCCCCCGTCAATTCATTTGAGTTTTAATCTTGCGACCGTACTCCCCAGGCGGTCTACTTAACGCGTTAGCTCCGAAAGCCACGGCTCAAGGCCACAACCTCCAAGTAGACATCGTTTACGGCGTGGACTACCAGGGTATCTAATCCTGTTTGCTCCCCACGCTTTCGCATCTGAGCGTCAGTCTTTGTCCAGGGGGCCGCCTTCGCCACTGGTATTCCTTCAGATCTCTACGCATTTCACCGCTACACCTGAAATTCTACCCCCCTCTACAAGACTCTAGCCTGCCAGTTTCAAATGCAATTCCGAGGTTAAGCCCCGGGCTTTCACATCTGACTTAACAGGCCGCCTGCATGCGCTTTACGCCCAGTAATTCCGATTAACGCTCGCACCCTCCGTATTACCGCGGCTGCTGGCACGGAGTTAGCCGGTGCTTCTTCTGTAGGTAACGTCAAATAATGCAGGTGTTAACTACACTACCTTCCTCCCTACTGAAAGTGCTTTACAACCCGAAGGCCTTCTTCACACACGCGGCATGGCTGCATCAGGGTTTCCCCCATTGTGCAATATTCCCCACTGCTGCCTCCCGTAGGAGTCTGGACCGTGTCTCAGTTCCAGTGTGGCTGATCATCCTCTCAGACCAGCTAGGGATCGTTGCCTTGGTGAGCCATTACCTCACCAACAAGCTAATCCCACCTGGGCTAATCCTGACGCGAGAGGCCCGAAGGTCCCCCTCTTTGCTCCGAAGAGATTATGCGGTATTAGCTATCGTTTCCAATAGTTATCCCCCACATCAGGGCATATTCCCAGGCATTACTCACCCGTCCGCCGCTCGCCGCCCTTAACGTTCCCCGAAGGTTCAGTTAAGTCGCTGCCGCTCGACTTGCATGTGTTAGGCCTGCCGCCAGCGTTCAATCTGAGCCATGATCAAACTCTTCAATTAAAGTTTTGTTGTATCTAACGATACGGCTCAATGAATACTGTTAATTCATCATAAATGATGAATGAATTGACTGTGCTGATACCGAAGTATCAATTTGGTCACTCAGTTTCATTGATTAAATCTTTTAGACTAAATCATTTCACGAGTGCCCACACAGATTGCATGGTCAAATTGTTAAAGAACGTTGACTATTCAATGCCTTAGCGTTTTATGCTTCAGCAAGTCAGGTGGCGTATAATACGCTTTTCTGATATTCAGTCAAGATAAAATTTTCAACTTTTTCACCAAGTGATTAAAAAGTAAAAACCTTATATTGACGTCGCTCACATTCCAATCAGTGGGAGCGAAATAAAAGCCCGCTCAGCAAAGCGGGCTTTCAAAATGGGCGCTTGGCGATGTCCTACTCTCACATGGGGAGACCCCACACTACCATCGGCGCTGCTGCGTTTCACTTCTGAGTTCGGCATGGATTCAGGTGGGACCACATCGCTAAGGTCGCCAAGCAAATTCTTTTTCGTTACGAGTGTCGAGATTTCTCGATACGAGACTCCTAACGTTACAATCTTAAAAACTGACTATCGCGATACTCGATAACTCGATTCTCGCGGTCTCAAACTTACATTCAAGTGTTTGTGGAGTCCGATAAAACCCCTTGGGTGTTGTATGGTTAAGCCTCACGGGCAATTAGTACAGGTTAGCTCAACGCCTCACAGCGCTTACACACCCTGCCTATCTACGTCGTAGTCTCCAACAACCCTTTAGGATACTTAAAGTATCAGGGATGACTCATCTTGAGGCTCGCTTCCCGCTTAGATGCTTTCAGCGGTTATCGATTCCGAACTTAGCTACCGGGCAATGCGTCTGGCGACACAACCCGAACACCAGAGGTTCGTCCACTCCGGTCCTCTCGTACTAGGAGCAGCCCCTCTCAATCATCCAACGCCCACGGCAGATAGGGACCGAACTGTCTCACGACGTTCTAAACCCAGCTCGCGTACCACTTTAAATGGCGAACAGCCATACCCTTGGGACCGACTTCAGCCCCAGGATGTGATGAGCCGACATCGAGGTGCCAAACACCGCCGTCGATATGAACTCTTGGGCGGTATCAGCCTGTTATCCCCGGAGTACCTTTTATCCGTTGAGCGATGGCCCTTCCATACAGAACCACCGGATCACTATGACCTGCTTTCGCACCTGCTCGAACCGTCATTCTCGCAGTTAAGCGGGCTTATGCCATTGCACTAACCTCACGATGTCCGACCGTGATTAGCCCACCTTCGTGCTCCTCCGTTACTCTTTGGGAGGAGACCGCCCCAGTCAAACTACCCACCAGGCACTGTCCTCACCCCAGATGATGGGGCCAAGTTAGAACATCAACACTACAAGGGTGGTATTTCAAGGACGACTCCACGCAAACTGGCGTCTGCGTTTCAAAGTCTCCCACCTATCCTACACATGTAGGGTCAATGTTCAGTGCCAAGCTGTAGTAAAGGTTCACGGGGTCTTTCCGTCTAGCCGCGGGTACGCTGCATCTTCACAGCGATTTCAATTTCACTGAGTCTCGGGTGGAGACAGCGTGGCCATCATTACGCCATTCGTGCAGGTCGGAACTTACCCGACAAGGAATTTCGCTACCTTAGGACCGTTATAGTTACGGCCGCCGTTTACCGGGGCTTCGATCAAGAGCTTCGACTTACGTCTAACCCCATCAATTAACCTTCCGGCACCGGGCAGGCGTCACACCGTATACGTCATCTTTCGATTTTGCACAGTGCTGTGTTTTTAATAAACAGTTGCAGCCACCTGGTATCTGCGACTCTCGACAGCTCCATCCGCGAGGGACTTCACCGTTAAGAGCGTACCTTCTCCCGAAGTTACGGTACCATTTTGCCTAGTTCCTTCACCCGAGTTCTCTCAAGCGCCTTGGTATTCTCTACCCGACCACCTGTGTCGGTTTGGGGTACGATTTCTTACTATCTGAAGCTTAGAGGCTTTTCCCGGAAGCATGGCATCAATGACTTCGCTACCGTAGTAGCTCGACATCGTATCTCAGTGTTAATGATGAACCGGATTTGCCTAATTCATCCACCTACGTACTTGGACCTGGACAACCGTCGCCAGGCTCACCTAGCCTTCTCCGTCCCCCCATCGCAATAGTAAGAAGTACGGGAATATTAACCCGTTTCCCATCGACTACGCCTTTCGGCCTCGCCTTAGGGGTCGACTCACCCTGCCCCGATTAACGTTGGACAGGAACCCTTGGTCTTCCGGCGAGGGAGTTTTTCACTCCCTTTGTCGTTACTCATGTCAGCATTCGCACTTCTGATACCTCCAGCACACTTTACAATGCACCTTCAACGGCTTACAGAACGCTCCCCTACCCAATGTGCATAAGCACATTGCCGCAGCTTCGGTGTATAGCTTAGCCCCGTTAAATCTTCCGCGCAGGCCGACTCGACCAGTGAGCTATTACGCTTTCTTTAAATGATGGCTGCTTCTAAGCCAACATCCTGGCTGTCTGAGCCTTCCCACATCGTTTCCCACTTAGCTATAACTTTGGGACCTTAGCTGGCGGTCTGGGTTGTTTCCCTCTTCACGACGGACGTTAGCACCCGCCGTGTGTCTCCCGGATAGTACTTACTGGTATTCGGAGTTTGCAAAGGGTTGGTAAGTCGGGATGACCCCCTAGCCTTAACAGTGCTCTACCCCCAGTAGTATTCGTCCGAGGCGCTACCTAAATAGCTTTCGGGGAGAACCAGCTATCTCCGAGTTTGATTGGCCTTTCACCCCTAGCCACAAGTCATCCGCTAATTTTTCAACATTAGTCGGTTCGGTCCTCCAATTGATGTTACTCAATCTTCAACCTGCCCATGGCTAGATCACTCGGTTTCGGGTCTAATCCTAGCAACTATGACGCCCAGTTAAGACTCGGTTTCCCTACGGCTCCCCTAGATGGTTAACCTTGCTACTAAAATTAAGTCGCTGACCCATTATACAAAAGGTACGCAGTCACAGGACAAGCCTGCTCCTACTGCTTGTACGTACACGGTTTCAGGTTCTATTTCACTCCCCTCACAGGGGTACTTTTCGCCTTTCCCTCACGGTACTGGTTCACTATCGGTCAGTCAGGAGTATTTAGCCTTGGAGGATGGTCCCCCCATATTCAGACAGGATAACACGTGTCCCGTCCTACTCGATTTCACTGATAATGCGCTGTTGGTTACGGGGCTATCACCCTTTATTGCCATGCTTTCCAGCATGTTCACCTAACGCAAGATTAGCTTAAGGGCTAATCCGGTTTCGCTCGCCGCTACTGCCGGAATCTCGGTTGATTTCTCTTCCTCGGGGTACTTAGATGTTTCAGTTCCCCCGGTTCGCCTCACAATGCTATGAATTCACATTGAGATAACTGCTTATGCAGCTGGGTTTCCCCATTCGGAAATCGTAGACTCAAGTGGCTCTTACTGCCTCATCTACGCTTATCGCAAGTTAGTACGTCCTTCATCGCCTCTGACTGCCCAGGCATCCACCGTGTACGCTTAGTCACTTAACCATACAACCCCAAGAGGTTTCGTATGGCTCAACAACCAAGGTTTTTATGTTTTCGCCGGACTCTTACACAAGACACTTGAATGTGTTTGTTTTGAGAACTCGTTTTTATCTTTCGATAAAAACTTAAAATAAATCAATCATTCGATTGAATTTACTAGTCAGCTTTCCAGATTGTTAAAGAGCATAACGCAAAAGCGTTAATCAATAACTTATGTTATTCATTAGCACTTTTGCTATTTCTAAAACCATTTCACCAAGCAATCTGTGTGGACACTGCGTAAAGCGCAGTCTTTTTTGTAAGGAGGTGATCCAGCCCCAGGTTCCCCTAGGGCTACCTTGTTACGACTTCACCCCAGTCATGAACCACACCGTGGTAAACGCCCTCCCGAAGGTTAAGCTATCTACTTCTGGTGCAGCCCACTCCCATGGTGTGACGGGCGGTGTGTACAAGGCCCGGGAACGTATTCACCGTGGCATTCTGATCCACGATTACTAGCGATTCCGACTTCACGGAGTCGAGTTGCAGACTCCGATCCGGACTACGACATACTTTCTGGGATTCGCTCCACCTCGCGGTCTTGCTGCCCTCTGTATATGCCATTGTAGCACGTGTGTAGCCCTACTCGTAAGGGCCATGATGACTTGACGTCGTCCCCACCTTCCTCCGGTTTATCACCGGCAGTCTCCCTGGAGTTCCCACCCGAAGTGCTGGCAAACAAGGATAAGGGTTGCGCTCGTTGCGGGACTTAACCCAACATTTCACAACACGAGCTGACGACAGCCATGCAGCACCTGTCTCAGAGTTCCCGAAGGCACACTCGAATCTCTTCAAGTTTCTCTGGATGTCAAGAGTAGGTAAGGTTCTTCGCGTTGCATCGAATTAAACCACATGCTCCACCGCTTGTGCGGGCCCCCGTCAATTCATTTGAGTTTTAATCTTGCGACCGTACTCCCCAGGCGGTCTACTTAACGCGTTAGCTCCGAAAGCCACGGCTCAAGGCCACAACCTCCAAGTAGACATCGTTTACGGCGTGGACTACCAGGGTATCTAATCCTGTTTGCTCCCCACGCTTTCGCATCTGAGCGTCAGTCTTTGTCCAGGGGGCCGCCTTCGCCACTGGTATTCCTTCAGATCTCTACGCATTTCACCGCTACACCTGAAATTCTACCCCCCTCTACAAGACTCTAGCCTGCCAGTTTCAAATGCAATTCCGAGGTTAAGCCCCGGGCTTTCACATCTGACTTAACAGGCCGCCTGCATGCGCTTTACGCCCAGTAATTCCGATTAACGCTCGCACCCTCCGTATTACCGCGGCTGCTGGCACGGAGTTAGCCGGTGCTTCTTCTGTAGGTAACGTCAAATAATGCAGGTGTTAACTACACTACCTTCCTCCCTACTGAAAGTGCTTTACAACCCGAAGGCCTTCTTCACACACGCGGCATGGCTGCATCAGGGTTTCCCCCATTGTGCAATATTCCCCACTGCTGCCTCCCGTAGGAGTCTGGACCGTGTCTCAGTTCCAGTGTGGCTGATCATCCTCTCAGACCAGCTAGGGATCGTAGCCTTGGTGAGCCATTACCTCACCAACAAGCTAATCCCACCTGGGCTAATCCTGACGCGAGAGGCCCGAAGGTCCCCCTCTTTGCTCCGAAGAGATTATGCGGTATTAGCTATCGTTTCCAATAGTTATCCCCCACATCAGGGCATATTCCCAGGCATTACTCACCCGTCCGCCGCTCGCCGCCCTTAACGTTCCCCGAAGGTTCAGTTAAGTCGCTGCCGCTCGACTTGCATGTGTTAGGCCTGCCGCCAGCGTTCAATCTGAGCCATGATCAAACTCTTCAATTAAAGTTTTGTTGTATCTAACGATACGGCTCAATGAATACTGTTAATTCATCATAAATGATGAATGAATTGACTGTGCTGATACTTACGTATCACTTGGTCACTCAGTTTCATTGATTAAATCTTTTAGACTAAATCATTTCACGAGTGCCCACACAGATTGCATGGTCAAATTGTTAAAGAACAATACTGACTTTCGGTAACCGCTTGCGCTGTTGTCCGTGTCAGTGAGGTCGCATTATAGAGACTTCGATCACATTGGCAAGGGTATTTTTGCAAAAAACTTAGCTTTTCTTGCCAAGCGAACAAATAAACCACAAAAAGATCAGTTTGGTTGTAAAGAACAGCGTAAAATTAATAACTTCCATTTCATTTAGGAACAAAAATGACATTTACAACTCAAGCAGACATTCGCCAATACCAAAATTATCAGCCAAAGATCAGTAAAAATACCTATATCGACCCATCAGCTACCGTTATTGGCCAAGTTGAACTGGCGCCACATTGTAGCATTTGGCCTCAAGTCGTTATTCGCGGAGATGTGAACTATATAAAGATAGGGCGAGAGAGCAATATTCAAGATGGGGCGGTTTTACATGTCAGTCGACCATCACCGCAATACCCAAATGGTTTTCCTCTATTAATAGGAGAACAAGTAACGGTTGGACACAAAGCCATGTTGCATGGATGCACAATAGGAAATCGAGTATTAATCGGCATGGGCACCATTATTTTAGACGGTGCAATCATTGAAGATGAGATCATTATTGGAGCAGGCAGTGTTATACCGCCCAATAAACATTTACTGTCGGGTTATCTTTACTTAGGCAATCCTATCAGACAAGTTAGACAATTAAGTGATGCCGAGAAATCCTCATTGACTCTCTCGGCAAACAACTATGTTCGTTTAAAAGATGAATATCAACTTAACCAATAATGATATCGCCGCACTCATCAAAACGTTCATCTTCAATCATCTCTTCTGCGATTTCTTCAAGATCAAAGCGCAGTTCAGCAAAACGAGCCAATATTATCTCTTTATTGGCTAACTCTAGATTAGGAGAATGTTGTTGTAGCCAAGCTAAAGATACCCAGCACGTAATTAAAGCACCGGCCTGCTGAGCTGGGAAATTAACGGCTTGGCGCACACTGTCCCATAGCTGAATATCTGCAAATAAAATATCTTGATTCATTTTCTACTATTTACCTTGTAATGAGCGGCGTAATTCTCGTTGAACTTGCTTCGCCCCAGGTCGTAACCCACGCCACAGCATAAAGCTCTCAGCGGCTTGACCAACTAACATACCAAGTCCATCTAGGTTTTTGCTTGCACCCAGCGTACTTGTCCAGTTATTAAAAGCTGTTGGTTGAGCACCATAAACCATATCGTAACAACACGAATGATGAGTAATAACAGAAGTTGGCACATCAGGCACAGAGCCCGACAAACTGGCTGATGTAGAATTTATCACAACGTCAAACCCATCTTGCAATGCTAACGTTTCATTGTCCATTGCCGCAATATTACCAAAAGTGGCAAATGTATCCGCTAAGGCTTGAGCTTTATCATAAGTACGATTGGCGATGACCAATTGTTGGGGATTTTGTGCCAATAGCGGCAAAATAACCCCGCGAGCAGCGCCTCCAGCCCCAATTAATAGAATTCGCTGATTTTCAAGCGTTACTTGATGAGCCAATAAGTCCTGTACCAACCCCTCACCATCAGTGTTATCTCCCAGTAATACACCATCATCTAATAATTTAAGTGTATTCACCGCTCCTGCTAAACGTGCACGTTCTGTCAGTTGGGTTGCGACGCGATAAGCTTGCTCTTTAAAAGGAACAGTGATGTTACAGCCTCGACCTCCGGCAGCCAGAAAATCGTCTAATGCTGTTTGAAATCCGTCTAAGGGCGCTAATATCGCTTCATAACTCATTTTCTGACCTGTTTGGCGGGCAAATAAAGTATGAATATAAGGGGATTTACTCTGTGCAATGGGATGACCAAAAACTGCGTACTTATCCATAAGAAATCCTATTCAATCCAATTCCGAGGTTTGAGATAATATTGATAAAGCTCAGCTTCTGCACTATTGGGTTCAACCTGATAATCGTATTCCCACCGAGCTAATGGTGGCATCGACATAAGAATCGACTCCGTACGGCCTCCACTTTGTAAACCAAAGAGCGTTCCGCGATCATATACTAAATTAAATTCCACATAGCGACCGCGACGATACAGTTGAAATTGACGCTCACGCTCGCCAAAGCAATGAGATTTTCGCTTTTCGACAATCGGTAGATAAGCATCTAAATAACCTTGCCCTACCGCTTGGATATAAGCAAAGCACTTATCAAACTCCCATTGATTTAAATCATCAAAGAACAATCCACCAATACCACGGGTTTCGTTGCGGTGGGGTAAGAAAAAGTAACGATCACACCAAGCCTTATGTTGGGAATACACAGCGTCACCGAATGGTTGGCAAAGCTGATGGGCTATTTGGTGCCAATGAAGACAATCTTCAGCAAAAGGGTAAAACGGCGTTAAATCAAAGCCGCCACCAAACCACCAAACAGGTGCTTCCCCCTCTTTTTCAGCGATAAAGAAACGGACATTAGCATGGGACGTTGGTACATAAGGATTATGAGGATGAATCACTAACGATACCCCCATAGCTTCAAATCGTCGCCCTGCTAATTCAGGTCGATGAGCCGTTGCCGATGCAGGCATTTCAACGCCAAATACATGAGAGAAATTCACTCCGGCTTGTTCAAATACCTGACCATGACGTAATACTCGCGTACGACCGCCACCACCTTGTTCTCGTTGCCAATCATCTTGCTCAAACTGTGCAACACCATCTTGTTGTTCAAGAGCGCGACAAATTTGATCTTGTAACTGCAGCAAAAAGATTTTCACCGCTTCTTTATCTATAAAGGCCATATATTACCCTTGTCGAAATACTTTACCCGTTTGTGCATCGCGGATTTCAGATGGATTATCACGACCACCCACTTCGCCTTGTAAGATAGCCGCTAAATACTGCCCCAACTGCGCTTCAACGTCTTGATAGGTACGCCCAGGTTCTTGTCCTGTTAAATTAGCGCTCGTTGAAGTTATTGGTTTACCAAACTGACGACACAGTTGTTGAACTAAAGGGTGATCACTGACCCTTACGGCAATAGTCTCAAATTGGCCAGTTAAAAATTTAGGGACCGACGGTTTCGTTGGCATCACCCAGGTTACAGGCCCTGGCCAGCTATTTTTTATCTGCTCAAGTTGGTTGGTCGTCAACTGACTTTCATCAACATAAGCTAATAACTGATCATAATCCGCAGCAATTAAAATTAAGCCCTTCTCTATTGGGCGCTGCTTTAATGCTAAAAGTTTGTGTACGGCTTGTTCGCTATCAGGATCGCAACCAACCCCAAATACCGCTTCTGTTGGATAGCCAATCACTTCTCCTTGTTGGAGAGCGGCTACGACTTGAGCAAAATTATCCACAACGGCCTCTTCTCTTTTTTACTGTTATCTGTTTAGTTTCAGTTTGAAGTGCTTATCTTACCCAGTCCCTATTGTCATAGCTATGCAGGAATTAAATTCGATGCAAAACCCTGACGCAAACGTTTTCCTTAGCGAAAAAGCACCGTATAATGCCGATATCGGTCGCTTTATACCTATTTCAAGGAGAACACAATGAAAGTTGGGATCATCATGGGCTCACAGTCAGACTGGCCAACAATGCAACATGCTGCTGAAATGTTAGAGCGGTTTAATGTCGAATACGAGACCAAGGTTGTGTCTGCTCATCGAACTCCACACTTATTGGCTGAATACGCTCAAAACGCGCAGCAAAGAGGTATCACCGTTATCATTGCTGGTGCTGGCGGAGCCGCTCATTTGCCAGGGATGACAGCTGCATATACTTCATTGCCAGTACTGGGTGTTCCGGTTCAATCTCGCGCCTTAAAGGGGCTTGATTCACTTCTTTCTATTGTTCAAATGCCAAAAGGTATTGCTGTTGGCACTCTTGCTATTGGCGAAGCGGGAGCTGCAAATGCAGGACTATTAGCCGCTCAGATCATTGCAACATCTAATGAAGAAGTTCGCCTTGCTATCGAAGCGTTTCGTCAACAACAAACCGATACTGTTCTTAGTCAACCCGATCCTAGTCTGGAGTAACTATGCAAGTATTGATCTTAGGTGCAGGCCAGTTGGCTCGAATGATGTCTCTCGCTGCAACGCCACTAAATATTAATGTTCTGGCATTCGATGTGACGACCAATACCATAGTCCATCCAATTAGTGGGCAAACTTATCCATATAGCCTTGAGCAAGCCATTGCACAGAGCGATGTAATCACGGCAGAGTTTGAACATATTGCCCACGATATTTTGGATTTATGCCAACAAAGCGGCAAACTCTTTCCCGCGCCAGAAACCATAAAAATTGGTGGTGATCGCGCAAAAGAAAAAGCATTGCTCGATAATGCCCAAGTAGCTAGTGCACCCTATCACATCATCCATAATCAAGACGATTTGATCTCAGCAATCACTGCAATAGGTCTACCTTTGGTACTAAAAAGTACATTGGGAGGGTACGATGGAAAAGGTCAGTGGCGTCTGCATGATCAACACGATGTCGCCTCGCTTTGGCCTCAGCTGGCAGCGTGTATTGCAGCCACACCAAATCAAGCCATTATTGCAGAAGCTTGGATCCCATTTCAGCGCGAAGTTTCCATAATCGGGGTTCGTGATAAGCAAGGTAATATCACCACCTACCCATTAACCGAGAATATCCACACTAATGGCGTTTTGAGTCTTTCCACGGCGTTAATAGAAGATAACAAGCTGCAACAACAGGCTAACTGTATTTTTAGTCAAGTTGCAGAACAATTAGATTATGTTGGTGTGTTGGCGATTGAACTGTTTGATGTCAATGATCAACTGCTGGTCAATGAGATTGCACCTAGAGTTCATAACTCAGGCCATTGGACCCAACAAGGTACCTTATGTTGCCAATTTGCAAATCATATCCGGGCAGTTTGCGGCCTGCCTTGTGGTGATACTGCTGCACGATGCGCCACCGCAATGATCAACATTTTAGGCATTGATTCTTTGCCAACCGAAATTTACCAACTGCCATATTGCAGCGTACATTGGTATGGTAAAGAAGCGAGAGTTGGGCGAAAAATGGGGCATATTAATGTGACTGCAGCCACCACAGAACAACTGCAGCTGGCGTTACAGCACTTAGGGTCGATTCTACCAGAGACCCAATTTCCAGCCCTACCGAGAGAGCACTGATATCCTATTAACTCTCGAATCAAACAATACCAATCCATCTAAGGCGCTCACAATCAGCGCCTTAGGTTTATTTAGTATCGGTACTATCTTGATAGGCTTGGCAATGACGGTTAGCACACTGCAACTTCACACCTGCGGCCAGTTTTTTCTCTATTAATAAGGGATAATGGCACGATTGGCACTCTCCAATCACAGGCTTATTGTTCACAGCAAAACGACAGCGTGGATATTGATCGCAGGCGTAAAACAGTTTGCCATAACGGGACTTACGCTCGACTAAATGACCTGTTTTACATTCAGGGCAAGCGATATGTGTCTCTTCCGCTGGCTTTTCTGGTGAAGAGATATAATCGCATTGAGGATAGCTGGAACAGCCAATGAACATTCCAAATCGACCTTGGCGCAACACTAATTCTTGTTGGCACTTAGGACAAGGAACGCCCAGTAATTTCACTATGTGGCCATCATTTTGCTTTAGCGGTTGAATATAATCACACTCTGGATAATGGCTACAACCAAGAAAAGGTCCATGTTTACCAAAGCGCATTTGCAATGGCTCACCACATTGAGGGCAAGTTTGCGTTAAGGCATGTTCATGATTAGAAAATAACGATGAGTGCGACATAGAAGGAAATACCAGCAGTGATCAATAAAGCTACAGTAGCAAATCGCGGTAGAATAAAAAATGAAAAATCGGGCCGATATTACCCGATCTGTTCACTTTTATTGGCTATCTTAATGGAGATACCCTTCTTGAGTGCCATATAGCAACTCTTCCATCTGAGTATATGCATTTTCATTATCTGGCGCGTTGAACAGTACCATTAAAATAATCCATTTCAGATCATCGAGTGTGAACTCATTGGTATCGAGTTCCATTACTCGATCAACAACCATTTCTCGTGTCTCAGTACTAAGCACGTTCAGTTGTTCAAGGTACGTCAAAAAGCCACGACATGCGATATCAAGACGTTGCATCTCTTGTGGCGTATAAATACGCATCGAAGTGATCGCACTCATATTGGCATATGGTGTATCGCTATCTTCTTGCAGTGCTGCGAGGTTTTCCAACCAATTTAGTGCCTTATAGATATCATCTTGATGAAACCCTGCGCGCACCAACTCTTCCGATAACTCATCTTGATCCAACATGAGTTCAGCATCGCTTTGAATGTAGGTTTCAAACAAGTACATCAGTATATCCATCATGGCTAGCCCCTCCTCGTTCTGATATAACCACCGGGTAATGCGGTGACCAATCCGAGCAATTCTAATTCTAATAATTGCGTCATGACATCATGAACTGGCATTTGGCTGCGCTCAGCTAAGACATCGACTGGTATCACTTCGCTGCCTACGGTAGCCAACAGTTCAGGAAATGGCAATTGTTCATTTTCTGTCTCGGGTAGAGCTTGGCTTAATTGGTGATTAATTGCGCATTCTGTTAGGGCGCCTACCTCCTCGAAAATATCTTGAGCACTTTCTACAAGTTTAGCACCCGATTTTATCAATGCATTACAACCTCGGCTGGCGGGATTATAAATAGAACCCGGTATAGCAAAGACCTCTCGGCCTTGCTCTAAAGCATAATTAGCCGTAATTAATGATCCACTTTTTTGAGCCGC
This sequence comes from Photobacterium damselae subsp. damselae, assembly GCF_038086725.1. Taxonomy (NCBI): domain Bacteria; kingdom Pseudomonadati; phylum Pseudomonadota; class Gammaproteobacteria; order Vibrionales; family Vibrionaceae; genus Photobacterium; species Photobacterium damselae. The sequence continues at coordinate 81,730 of NZ_CP146970.1, read as the reverse complement.
TTCCACAACCAATACTCCAACAGATAAACCGCTAATAATCCGATTTCTACGTGGAAAAAATTGGGCTCGTGGTTTTTCTTGCGGCCAAAACTCAGAGACAAGAGCGCCCTGCTCAACAATACTTGCAGCTAACGATTTGTGACATGCGGGATAAATCTGCTCCAGCCCGGAACCTAAAACGGCAATGGTTGCCCCGCCATGACGTAGGGCTCCTTGATGAGCTTGACTATCGATGCCCAAGGCTAAGCCACTGGTTACCACATAATTTTGCGCCACAATATTTGCAGCAAAGTCAGCGGCAATTTCTCGACCATCAATACTGGCTGAGCGACTACCAATAATGGCAATTTGAGGCTGGGCTAAGAAAGAAGGATCACCTTTAACAAATAACAAAGGAGGTGCTGAGCTGATCTCCTTTAATAAAGGTGGATACAAGGGCGAAACTAAAGGAATAATGTGACAATGGGGACGCTGCTGCCAATTTAGCGCCAAATCTATTTTCTTATTGTCGGGATGCTTAATGGCGGCAACCTGCTTTAGCGTCAACCCGATACTTCGCAGTTCAGACTCATCCATTGCCATAATTTGCTCTGGCATTGCGTGTTGTAATAAACGACTGATACGGTGGCCACCGAGTCCAGGAACAGCCACCAATTTCAGCCAAGCATGGATATCGTCCATTATTAATATGTTGGCGGTAATGCCACAACTCCTGCTTTAAATGGTTCAAAACTCTTTGTTACTACAGCTAAACTAAAATACTCATAGGGACGTAAGACCATAACCTCACCCACCTCAATGTGCTTCAACTGTTGTTCAGCACCGGAGAATCGACTGTCGTGATAAGCGTATTCCCCTTTTGGACCAGAAATATCAGCCCCATCACGATACAATTTAAACACCTGCCCCGGCTCAAAGTTATCTAGATGACCACGATCGAGTATTATCACTTGTTTTGACGCCATATATTGCTGACCCGAAATAGAACCAACTACCTGAGCTTGAAGCTGACTTGGGGCCACGGTTGGAGCAAAAGACATATTTAAACTACGAGTATCAATTGGAGCAGGAAGCACTAAATCATTTTGATGAATCTCTTGTCGTAATTGCGTCAGTCTTAGCAAACTGCGTTCTTTATCAATGGCTTTAACACGGGCTTTGGCTACCTCTTGAAGAGCCATCACTTGATGTTTAGTCCCTTCTCCTTCACGAGAGAATGTTTCATTAATGCGATAAATCCACCATTCACTGCCACCATCAAGAATGCTATCAACCCAAATCGTATCACCAGGAGCCATATAACTGCGGCCATCACTTGACCCTATCACTCGGGCTACATTTTCTAAGCTTTGGGCAGAAAGTAACTTGTCTTCAGCTAAATAAGGAAACATTAAACTGTCATGTAAGGTGGTAATGGGTGAACTTGCAATGCGCATTTTAGGCGTCAATTTCACTTGAGCTTTACCCCTATCCAAAACTAATTGGGGCTGGCCTTTCACCCAACGTAAGCGTAATCGGTCACCTGGATAAATTAAATGCGGATTTTTAATATAGCTATTGGCGTGCCATAACTTTGGCCATAACCAAGGATTATCAAGAAAATACGATGAAATATCCCACAACGTATCACCTTTTTTAACGATATAAGTTTGTGGCGCATCTTTTCTCACTATAGGTAAGTAGTCAGCCCAAACCAACGGTACCCATAATGCTAAACCCACTAACCCTAACCACCGCTTCATGCCATTACTTCCTTGTTTACGCGTAAGATTTCCCCAAAGAGAAAGGGTCGCATTGACATTAAGATCTGTCTATTACTCACGCTATAACATCCATAACCTTTTCGGCAAACATCACTGTTTATTTTGGTTATTGCAAAAAAACAGCATCAAGTTAGCGATGAATACCGCACCCTAAAATACTGGGCCTCAAGATACCCTTTTTATCTAGACTGTTATTTAAACCCTAAAATGACTAGAATTAGGACAATCGAATTTACTGATATCACCCAGTTGATAAGTTGAGTCGCTATGTCTTTATTACCCGTATTAACGTTTCCTGACGATCGCTTGCGAACAATCGCGCAACCAGTAGACAAGGTTGATGCTGAAATCCAACAGATCGTTGATGATATGTTAGAGACCATGTATCACGAAGAAGGCGTGGGATTAGCTGCGACTCAAGTGAATATTCACCGACGTATTGTGGTGATCGATACCTCATCGACCCGAGATCAACCTATGGTCTTAATCAATCCTGAAATTACTGCCACAAGTGGTGATGATGGTATTGAAGAAGGATGTTTATCGGTCCCTGGCTCTCGTGCTTATATTCCACGAGCTGCCGAGGTATCGGTTACAGCGCTGGATAGAGACGGCCAAAGCTACCGTTTTGAAGCCGATGGATTACTGGCTATTTGTGTCCAACATGAACTGGATCATCTAAATGGTAAGCTTTTTGTTGATTATCTATCGCCGTTAAAACGTCAACGTATTAAACAAAAGTTAGAAAAGCTCCAACGTTCTAACCAAAAACAACATTAATTAGAGGTTACCTTGAGCAAGCCATTACGTATTGTATTTGCTGGTACTCCTGACTTCGCCGCCCGTCATTTGGCGGCGTTGTTATCTTCAGAACACGAAGTTATTGCAGTATACACTCAGCCCGATCGCCCAGCTGGCCGTGGTAAAAAATTGACCGCAAGCCCAGTAAAACACATTGCTCTTGAGCACGATATTCCGGTTTATCAGCCAGCGTCTCTACGCAATGAAGAAGCGCAACAAGAGCTTGCAGCTTTAAATGCTGATCTGATGGTTGTGGTTGCTTATGGTCTATTACTACCAAAAGAAGTGTTAGATACACCGAAACTGGGTTGTATTAACGTTCATGGCTCCATTCTGCCTCGTTGGCGTGGTGCTGCACCAATTCAACGTTCGATTTGGGCTGGCGATAGCGAGACTGGCGTAACGATTATGCAGATGGACGAAGGTTTAGATACCGGTGATATGCTGCAAATTGCGACGTTACCAATTGAAGCTAACGACACTAGTGCGACCATGTATGAAAAACTGGCAGAACTGGGTCCTGTAGCATTAGTTGACTGCCTAGCAGATATTGCGACAGGTAAAGCGGTTGCCACCAAACAAGATGATGAACAAGCAAACTACGCGAAAAAGCTAAGCAAAGAAGAAGCGAAAATTGATTGGACTATGGATGCTGTCGCCATTGAACGTTGTGTTCGAGCATTCAATCCTTGGCCAATGAGCTACTTTGAAGTAAGCGAACAAAATATCAAAGTATGGCGCAGTGAAGTGGTTGCAGAAGAGCACGGTAAACAGCCGGGCACCATTTTAAGTGCGGATAAGCACGGTATCGTTGTTGCAACAGGCCATGGCGCCTTACGCCTACTAGAGTTACAACCTCCAGGTAAGAAAGCGATGCAAGTACAAGACTTATTGAACTCTCGTCGTGAGTGGTTTGAAGTTGGTAGCGTACTGTAACCGCTTAAGTTTGTTCTTGTTACTATGATATAAGTGCAAACATTAATAGGCCCAACATCATTGGTTGGGCTTTAACTTTATTTTTCTTTATCACAGAAAAAGCGCATCAGAGATGGTGCACCAATAACAGGTATAGGTATGAATGTAAGAGCGGCAGCAGCCCAAGTCATTTACCAAGTGGTCGATCAAGGTCAATCACTCTCTACAGCACTTCCGGCTGCCCAGCAACAGATCAAAGAGCGCGATCAAGCGTTACTGCAAGAGATCTGCTACGGCGTCCTACGTTGGTTACCCCGTTTAGAATCCATCACCCAAAAACTGATGGATAAGCCACTAAAAGGCAAACAACGCGTATTCCATCACCTTATTTTGGTCGGTTTATATCAATTGGGTTATATGCGTATTCCAGCCCATGCAGCCGTTGCCGAAACGGTAAATGCCACCAAAAACCTGAAAAAACCTCAGTTACGTGGGCTGGTTAACGCTATTTTGCGTAACTATCAGCGTCAGCAGCAAGAGCTTGATGCCCAAGCGGTAAGCCACGATGCAGGCAAATATGGCCATCCAAGCTGGCTATTGAAACTACTAAAACAAGCTTACCCAAATGATGTAGATGCCATCTGCGCGGCTAACAATACCAAAGCACCGATGTGGCTACGAGTAAACCGCCAACACCATAACCGCGATGAATATCGTAAGTTACTTGATGCTGAAGGTATCGCAACGGAACTGCACCCACAAGCGGGAGATGCGCTACGCCTATTAAGCCCTTGTGATGTGTATAAGCTGCCAGGATTTGAGCAAGGTTGGGTATCAGTACAAGATGCAGCAGCACAATTAGCCATTGAGTACTTACAACCACAAGCTGGCGAATTGATCTTAGATTGTTGTGCCGCACCCGGTGGTAAAACGGCTCACATTTTAGAGCATGTTCCTTCAGCTCAAGTGGTTGCTATCGATTGTGATGAACATCGTCTAGCCCGAGTTCATGACAACTTACAACGTCTAAATTTACAAGCAAAAGTGCTGTGTGCCGATGCGCGTTATCCAGACAAATGGTGGGATGGTGATAAGTTCGATCGTATTCTTCTCGATGCTCCATGTTCTGCAACCGGCGTAATCCGCCGCCACCCAGATATTAAGTGGCTTCGTCGCGGCGAAGACATTGCAGCACTAGCTCAACTTCAGGCTGAAATTTTTGATGCGATGTGGTTGCAACTAAAATCCGGTGGTACTTTGGTGTATGCAACCTGCTCTATCACACCGCAAGAAAACCGTGATCAAGTTTCTGCATTCTTAGCGCGTACAGCAGATGCCACTCTTGTTGGTTCAGAAGCGACCAATCCGGGTCGTCAGATCCTACCTGGTGAAGAAAATATGGATGGCTTCTATTACGCGGTACTACAGAAAGCCTAACCAATTATCTCTTAATATAAGCGGAACTTACCTATCAAGTTCCGCTTTTTCGTTACTGTTTGCTTAATATCACTCTCAAGAATAGGATTGTGAAAAACTGGCACTCTGTATAAAAACCGAGCAGCAAACGGTGATTATTAATGTTAAGCATAGTAATCTATCGAGACTCTATTAATCAGGCATAAGCTATGAAAATCATTATTCTCGGAGCTGGACAGGTTGGCGGGACTCTCGCTGAAAACCTTGTCGGTGAGAACAACGACATAACTATCGTCGATAAAGACCCAGAGCGTCTGCGTGAATTGCAAGATAAATTCGATTTACGTGTAGTGCAGGGCTTTGCAAGTCATCCTAGAACATTACGCGAAGCAGGGGCACAAGATGCCGACATGTTAGTTGCCGTCACCAATTCAGACGAAACCAATATGATTGCCTGTCAGATCGCTTTCTCCCTGTTTAATACCCCAAATCGAGTTGCTCGTATTCGTTCTCCTGAATACATCAAAGAAAAAGAGCAACTGTTCCAATCAGACGCGGTTCCTGTTGACCATCTGATCGCCCCAGAAGAGTTAGTCACAGGCTATATTGAACGCCTGATTGAATACCCAGGTGCATTACAAGTGGTCGGTTTTGCCGAAGATAAAGTCGGTCTAGTTGCAGTGAAAGCCTATTATGGTGGTCCATTAGTTGGTAACGCCCTCTCTGCACTACGCGAACACATGCCTCATGTTGATACTCGTGTTGCTGCCATTTTCCGTCAGGGTCGCCCTATTCGCCCGCAAGGTACCACCATTATCGAAGCCGATGATGAAGTCTTTTTTGTTGCAGCAAGTAATCACATTCGTTCTGTTATGAGTGAATTGCAGCGACTAGAGAAACCATACAAACGCATTATGATTGTTGGTGGTGGTAATATTGGTGCCGGCCTTGCTCGTCGTCTAGAGCAAAGCTACAGTGTAAAACTGATTGAGCGTAATCCCGATCGCGCCGAAAATTTATCGGAAATACTGCAAAAAACCATCGTCTTTTGTGGTGATGCCTCGGATCAAGAACTGCTTAGTGAAGAACATATCGAACAAATTGATGTGTTTATTGCCGTTACTAACGATGATGAAGCCAATATCATGTCAGCCATGCTTGCAAAACGTATGGGTGCCAAGAAAGTTATGGTGCTTATCCAGCGTGGAGCCTATGTTGATTTAGTACAAGGTGGCACCATAGATATTGCAATCTCACCACAACAAGCAACCATCTCTGCACTACTAACCCATGTTCGTAAGGCTGATATTGTTAATGTCTCTTCTCTTCGTCGCGGTGCTGCAGAAGCTATTGAGGCTATTGCCCATGGTGATGCGAGTACCTCTAAAGTTGTTGGTCGAGCGGTAGGTGATATTAAATTGCCGCCAGGTACCACCATTGGTGCCATTGTTCGAGGCGAAGAAGTGCTCATCGCCCACGACAGAACGGTTATCGAACAAGATGATCACGTGGTTATGTTCTTAGTTGATAAGAAATACATCCCTGACGTTGAGCGTCTATTCCAACCAAGTCCATTCTTCTTGTAATTTATTATGGTCAATTTTCGTCCCATATTATTCGTACTGGGGTTAGTTTTATCTAAGCTAGCCCTATTTATGTACGTGCCCACATTAGTGGCATTTTTTACTGGTACCGAAGGGTTTATCGATTTTGCCACGGCGGTGATTATTACCCACACCGTTGCATTTTTATGTCTAACCTTTGGTCGAACAAAAGAATTTAAGCTCAGTGTGCGCGATATGTTTCTGCTTACCACCTTGGTGTGGACAGTCGCTAGCGCCTTTGCCGCTTTACCTTTTGTCTTTATAAATCACATCAGCTTTACCGATGCGTACTTTGAAACCATGTCGGGGATCACAACGACAGGTTCAACCGTATTAAGCGGTCTTGATGGAATGGCGCCAAGCATTTTGTTATGGCGTTCAACCCTGCAGTGGCTTGGTGGTGTTGGCTTTATCGTTATGGCAGTAGCCATTTTGCCAATGCTAAACGTAGGTGGTATGCGTCTGTTCCAAACAGAATCATCTGATTGGTCAGATAAAAGTGCCCCTCGAACCAAAAGCGTGGCCAAAAACATTGTGAATGTCTATTTGACCCTAACAGCGCTGTGCATTATTGGTTTTATCCTAGCAGGGATGAATACCTTTGATGCTATTAACCACGCCTTCACAACTTTATCGACTGGTGGATATTCTACAACCGATAAATCAATGAACGCCTTTTCTCACAGTGCCCACTGGGTTGCAACCGTCTTTATGTTCGCCGGCGGCTTGCCTTTCTTACTGTTTGTCCAAGCGTTAAAGAAAAAGAAAGCTCGTTTACTGTTTGGTGATGCGCAGGTTAAGGGTTATACCGTTTTGGTTCTAGTATCAAGCGCCATTGTTGCTGCTTGGTTAGTGGTTAAAATGAACTATCAGGTACTGGATGCGATTCGAGTTTCAACCTTTAATATTGTTTCGGTTGTCACGACCACAGGTTTTGGTTTGGATGATTTCACCGCTTGGGGCCCACTGCCAAGCATCATCTTCGGCTTTATTATGCTAGCCGGGGCTTGTTCAGGATCAACGTCAGGGGGTATGAAAATCTTCCGTTTTCAAATCGCCTTTGCGTTGCTGAAAAAACAGATGATGCAGTTAATCCACCCATCAGGGGTTTTTGTTCAGCGCTACAATCAACGCCCTGTTACCGAAAGCGTCGTCAGCTCAGTGGTGGCATTTGCCCTTACTTATATCTTAACCATAGTATTTGTTGCCGCAGTATTAGGTTTAATGGGTCTTGATCCGATCACCAGTATTACCGGTGCCGTTACCGCTGTTGCTAACGTTGGTCCTGGTATGGGTACCGTGATTGGCCCTACAGGTAACTTTGCAGGCCTACCGGATGCTGCCAAATGGGTATTGAGCTTTGGTATGTTAATGGGCCGTCTTGAGATCCTCACCGTATTAGTGGTGTTCTCCCCAGCCTTTTGGCGTGACTAAACAGACAGTAATAGTAACCATCCAAAGAGAGCGATTAAGCTCTCTTTTTTTATCGATAAAAAGGCACAAAATCCTAATTACTTGTTTAAAATAAGCATAATCTCGATATAAACCATGTAGTAGATAAAATAACTAATGTTATGTTTTTACAAGAAAATTAAATTTAACCAATAGCAATTCATTAAAATTGAACTGCATATTTACCAATCATTAACTTAGCAAAAATTGATACAAAGTTGACGAATAACAGAACCTAAAAATAGACTAACACTATAACCAGCGACAAACGCAAAACCACTTAATTACTTGTTATTAAAAATAAAAACCACAATTCACATCAAAAATTACACCATAAATCCCACCACTATTATTAGCCTATTGTTGATATTTGCATATTCAGCTTACTTTTTTCGTGAGTAGGCAGTGTGAATAAAGCGTGTTATTACTAATTACAACGATATAAAACACGATTCAATTAGTATCAGTTTTAATTAATAAATGAAGGATTATGATCATGACAAGTGCCAATCGAACTAATACTTGGCTACCACAAAACCGAGCTCATACTCAGGCTTGGATCCAAAGTCTTAAATCTCGTACCGATTTCAATGCTGAACTTGTTGCTCCGATTGCGGAATTTAAACAACTCGTGGCAACCAACCCAGTTTTAGCATCACTTGCTCAAGAAATGTTTACCGAAGCAAAAAGTCATAAAGATCTTACACCGCTAAATGGTATGGCTGTGAGTGACTTTAATGAGTTTTTGGTTTTGCTTAATCAAATTATGACGCAAGCACCAGAGTACACTGAGTACTTTGATCCAAAAGAAGGGGCTCTAGAACCTTATGGCTTAATTGGCTTTCCTATCAACGCTTTGCTCGATTGGCCAATGGCAACTGATGCCGGTAATATCTTTTTTGCAAATGAATTAGTTAACCAACAATTGAAGAAAATTCTTAGCTACTGGAGTCAGTATCTTTCTAGTCCTGAGTCTCGTTCTGTATTGATCAACGATTACCCAGATCGTGTTCCTCAAGTTGCGGGTTGGTTAAGTGCAGATGCAAAAAGAAAGATTATCGAGGTTGCATGTCAAGCTGACCCTCTAGATTCAGAAAAACGTAATCAAGAGTTTGCAGACTTCTTTAATTGCGATCCTAGCGATACCTATTATGGTTTTGCTTCTTGGGATGATTTCTTTACTCGTACTTTCAAGCCGGGTGTTCGTCCAGTAGCGCAAGGGGATGATGTTATTGCTAATGCCTGTGAGTCAGCACCATTACAAGTTGTCAAAAATGTTGATAAGTCCGCTCAGTTTTGGCTAAAAGGTCAACCTTATTCTCTAGAGAATATGATGGGCTTTGATCCTCTTGCAGAGCAATTTGTTGGCGGTACGATTTATCAAGCCTTTTTAAGTGCTCTTAGTTATCACCGCTGGAATAGTCCAGTCAGTGGTACGGTGAAAAAAGCTTATATGCTAAACGGCTCTTATTATTTAGGTAACCGTTATCAAGGCTTCTGTAATCCAGAAGGTGCTGATGACAGCGCACCAAATAACTCTCAGCCTTTTTTAACTGCAGTTGCCACTCGTGCCGTAATCTTTATTGAATCAGACAATCCAAAGATTGGTTTAATGTGTTTTATTGCTGTGGGTATGGCAGAAGTTTCTTCTTGTGATATTACCGTACTAGAAGGCCAGCACATTAATAAAGGGGATGAGTTAGGTATGTTCCACTTTGGTGGTTCAACTCACTGTCTAATCTTCCGTCCAGAAGTTGAGTTGGAATTTGATTTCCATAACACTACACCTGGTTTAGATGCAACTAACATCCCAGTATGTAGCCGTATCGCAACGGTTAAAAATCAATAATGATTTAGACAACAAAAAGGACGGTGATACCGTCCTTTTTGTTATTAATTATATGGGCTTAACATAAAAATAGATGGCACAAAAATGGCAAATTGAACCGCCTAATACAAATAGATGCCAAATTGCGTGGTTATAGGGAATTCGTTTATTAACATAAAACACCACCCCAATTGAGTAGATCAATCCCCCTAATGCCAGTAGAACTAATCCCCCCGTCGACAATGCCATAGCTAACTGATAAATCGCAATTAACGATAACCACCCCATTGTCAGATAAGTAATAAGGGAGAGTTTTTTAAAGCGATAGACAAATACAATCTTGGCCGCTATCCCCATCAAAGCTAATAACCAGATAATGACCATTAACGTGATCGCTAATGGTGTACGTAGGGAAATCAATAAAAATGGGGTATAGGTTCCTGCAATCAAAAGAAAAATCGCGCAGTGATCGAAAGTCTTAAGTGCTCGCTTAGCCCGTTCAAAAGGAATGGCATGGTAAAGTGTTGAAGCAAGATAAAGCAGAATCATACTGCCACCGTAGATACTCAAACTGACAATACTAAGAGCATCTGCTTTTGCATTCACGGCTTGCACTAATAGCAACACTAACCCAACAATGCCAAAAATCATGCCTAAACCATGACTCACACTATTGGCAATTTCTTCTTTTACCGAATATCCAGCCGCAAGTTGGGGCTTTTTGTCCATGTTAGCAACCTTCTACAAATAACGTTATATCGCTGATGGCATCAGTATGGCATAAGTTAGCTTACACGTGTAAGCTGAAATTCCGTATTTTTTGTAACAAACAAAAAAGCGGATAATAACCAACAGGTTACTATCCGCTTTTTCAATGAACCAGCTTGTTTTAATTTATTTAACTAATGCTAAGGATGCCTGATAAGCCTTGTCTGAATCTTTCTCTAAGATGCCATCAACAATTTGTTGGTGCAGTTCTAACTTTAAGATTTGCTCGCGAGTCACTACTCGGAAATACTTCTCAAATACCGCTTTAAATAAGTTACCAAACGGGCTGATAAAATGGTTCCCAGAAGCAAAATAAATCAGCTGATGAAAACGAGTATCCACTTCAATCCAACGCTCTTGATTAAAATCATCGCCTAATGCGTGCATCTCCAGCATCAATTGATGTAACTCTTGGCGCTCATCATCACTGGCATTAATCGCGGCAAGTGCCGCTGCTTGTGGTTCTAACGTTTGACGCACTTTTTGGAATTCAGCAATAATTTCAGAGTGCTTATCGAAACTTAGCCACGCCAACAAATCCTGATCCAGGTAGTTCCAGTTTTTCTTTGGCATCACACGAGTGCCGATACGAGGGCGAGGTAATACTAAGCCTTTTGCCGCCAACATTTTAATCGCTTCACGTACCGCAGTACGGCTTACACCATACATCTCACCCAGCTCCACTTCGCCAGGTAAAATATCACCCGGAGCGGTTTCGCCTTCTAAAATTCGGCGACCAATCGCTTCTGCCAGCTTATAAGATAAGTTGCGATTCGCAATAATACGCTGTTGTTGATCCATAGCTCCTCTCCCAAGGCACAGTTATAATTGTAGTTCTAAGTAAGCCCATTATACGGAATAACGAGTCTCCAATGGCTATGGGCTGAATTCACATCGTTGTGATATTACACCACAAAGCAAGCAATGAATTGTCACCAAAGCTTAAAATTCATGGTAATCGCATGGCTTTTTCGCCATTTGTTCGTTCATTCTCCGCAAGCAATAAAACAGCGGTTAATTTTTGCTCGACTTTTAGTATAACCGTTGTTATCCTTAGCGGCGAAAAGTTAACCACATCAGAATCCACTCTTTGGTTAGGGATAGAACCAAAATGGAATCGTCCCTTGTGTATTCTGATCTCTTGTTTTTGCACGGACGCGCGTGATGAAAGGTAAATTACCATGCGCCCAGCTTCATTTGCTCGCTTTGCCCCTCGTAGTCCATCTCGTTTTCGTACGACATCCCACGCACCACGATTCCAAGCGAAAACAAAAACAGCACAAGTTCATACTTTGCCAAACCAAGAGACTACAGTAGAAACACATACTACAACTGAAGATCCTAAAGCGGCTTAAATCAATCGCTTGACCCCATATTCATAGAATTGAGCAGTTTTACCTCTGCTCAATTTTTTCTGATTTCTGCATAATGCTGTTTGTCTCTCTCCTCGCTTTAGTATAAGTTACCCACACTAAAACTATGACAATAGAATCCTATCGCGATTCATCAGCCTAAATTGTGGAGTCCATCATGAAAACTCACCGCGTAAACGAATTGATTGAGCTATTACACCCTGAATGGCAAAAAGATCCTGATCTAAATCTGGTTGAATTCTTACTGAAACTGGCTCAAGAAGCTCAGTATACGGGCAAGCTAGAAGATCTGACTGATGATGTACTGATTTATCATCTAAAAATGCGTAACAGCGAAAAAGATGCCATGATCCCAGGTCTTGCTAAAGATTGTGAAGACGATTTCAAAACCGCAATCTTACGCGCACGCGGCATCATTAAGTAAAATCCTATCGGTAGCAGGTGATAACGCTCACTATTGCCTGCTCTCTTTTCCTCTCAGTAAATCCCCACAACTCTCACAAAATCACGTTTTTCTCCCCCTTTTCGCCACCAACTAAAATATAATCATTCAGTAACATTTTGATTACAGATATTTGGTGTATTTGGTCTACCAGAAAAGGATTTTAGGTTATGGCCTCAAGCAAAATTTATGTTCGCGCAATAACAGGCTACTACCAAAAGTTAAGGCAAAAAATCACATGGGTACTGATGCTATTATTTATTGCCCTACCTTGGCTTAACTATCAGCAGCGACAAGCCATTTTATTTGATATTGAGCACCAACAATTTCACCTTTTTAGCACCACATTATGGCCGCAAGATTTCACCATCTTGGCCCTTATTTTTATTATTGCGGCCTTTGCTCTGTTTTTTATTACCACGTTTCTGGGTCGAGTATGGTGTGGCTACCTCTGCCCACAGACAGTATGGAGCGCCCTATTTCAATGGTGGGAAGAAAAACTAGAAGGTCCGGCAAATAAACGCCGCGCTCAAGATAACAAACGTTATAGTTCATCCCTTTGGCTTAAAAAAACGGTTAAACACTGCATTTGGTTACTGATCGCGTTTTTTACTGCGGTCAGCTTTGTTGGTTATTTTGTCCCGGTCCGCCAACTTATTAGCCAAAGCATCACCTTTAATCTTTCTAATGGGCCACTTTTTTGGATCGTTTTTTTTACCCTTTGTACTTACTTAAACGCAGGTTGGTTACGTGCAACAGTCTGCCTTCACATGTGTCCTTATGCTCGTTTTCAATCGGCCATGTTTGATAAAGACACCTATATCGTTGCATACCACAATGACAGAGCCGAACCCCGCGGGCCTCGTTCGCGCAAACAAGATCCAAAACAGTTAGGACTAGGGGACTGCATTGATTGCAACCTCTGCGTTCAAGTCTGTCCAACTGGCATTGATATCCGAGATGGCCTGCAATACGAGTGTATAAACTGCGGAGCCTGCATTGATGCTTGTGATAACACCATGGCTAAAATGGGTTACCCCAAACGCTTAATTAGCTACACCACAGAACATCAACTTACCGGGAAAAAATCCAACATCTTGCGGCCAAAACTGCTCGCTTATGGTGGTGTTCTCTGTGCTATGACTGTCGCTTTTCTTTTCTCGCTCAATACCATTAAACCAATGGAATTTGATGTGTTACGTGACCGAAATCAGCTTTTTCGAGAAACGAATCTCGGCCAAATTGCCAATACCTATACCTTAAAAGTGAGTAACAAAAGTCAGCACATTGCCCAATATCAATTAACGGTCGATAGCCAAACACCGCTGGCTTGGCAGGGAAAGCGCACTGTCATTTTACAACCGCAAGAAATTGCCAATATTCCAATCACTCTCACCGTTGAGCCCAAACAGATAACCCAGTCGCTGTGGCCTATTACTTTTAAAATAGCGACAGAAAATCAACAAACCAGCACAGTAGAAAGCCGATTTATCGCCAAACTCAACTAACTTACGTTACACTTGAGCCACATAGGTGGTAGGAATCAAAAAATGTCAGCAGAAAACCGTTTTAGTTTTGCTCAACTCACTCCCGATCATTTGCTCTCTGCATTAGAAAGCATTGGCGTATATGCCGAATCTGGCTTATTGGCTCTAAACAGTTATGAAAACCGGGTGTACCAGTTTAAAGCTGAAGATGGTGCACGTTATGTTGCCAAATTTTACCGCCCAGAACGTTGGAGCCAAGAGCAAATTCTCGAAGAGCACCAATTTACCCAACAGTTAGCGGATCATGAAATTCCCGTTGTTGCGCCCACCAATATCAACGGCTCAACCCTTCATCAGTGGCAACAGTACCGTTTTGCGTTATTTCCAAGTGTTGGCGGTCGCCAGTTTGAAGTGGATAATTTTGATCAATTAGAGTGGGTAGGACGTTTTCTTGGTCGTATTCATCAGATCGGTCAACAACAAACCTTTTCGGCCCGACCAACCCTCAGTTTTGCAGAATATGTTGAGCAACCAAAAGCCATATTAGAACAAAGTGACTTTATTCCAGATTATTTAAAGTCGGTATTTTTTGCCGATCTTGAGCAATTAATCATTCAACTTCGCCAATTTTGGCATACTGATTGGCAAGCTATTCGTCTACATGGCGATTGTCACCCGGGCAATATTTTATGGCGAGATGGGCCAATGTTTGTCGATCTTGATGATGCTCGTAATGGCCCGGCGGTACAAGATTTGTGGATGCTATTAAATGGCGAACGCCAAGATCAAATCGCTCAGCTCGATACTTTGCTAGAAGCCTACAGCGAATTTGCCGACTTTGATCAATGTCAGTTGCAACTTATCGAGCCTTTACGCGGTCTTAGAATGGTACATTATATGGCCTGGTTAGCAAAACGTTGGCAAGATCCTGCGTTTCCACGTGCATTCCCATGGTTTGCTGAGGCAAAATATTGGGAAGGACAAATCCTAGCCTTTAAAGAGCAAATTGCCGCATTACATGAAGCACCACTACAATTAATGCCACAATGGTAATGCGATAAACAAAAAATCATAGGTGTAGTGTTGTGCTATACCAAACCAGCTATTGAGTTAGCACACAAGATTATCAGGGAGCTACAATGATCAAAAAACTACTCACATTAGCCAGTGCGGCACTGCTATCACTGTCTGTTCATGCGGCAAAATTTACTGAAGGCGACTACTACAAGGTATTGGATCGCCCAGAGTCAACAACGCCTATGGTGACAGAGTTCTTCTCATTTTACTGCCCACACTGTAATAGCTTTGAACCTATGATGCAGGCGCTGAAAAAAACTTTACCTGAAAACGCAACCTTCCAAAAAGAGCACGTCTCTTTCATGGGCGGTCCAATGGGTAAAGTATTGAGTAAAGCCTACGCAACGGCAGTAGTATTGGATGTACAAGATAAACTGACTCCAGTGCTATTTAATCGTATTCATGAAATGCGTAAGCCTCCTCGTAATGAAGCTGAAGTACGCCAAATTTTCATTGATGAAGGGGTAAAACCAGCAGACTTTGACGGTGCTTATAACAGCTTTGCGGTAAATTCTATGGTTAGCCGTTTTGATAAAGATTTTGAGGATAGCGGCTTAACAGGTGTTCCTGCAGTTATCGTCAACAACAAGTATCTGGTTGAGGCGGGCAAAATCACCTCAGCACAAGAGTACTTTGACTTGGTGAACTTCCTACTGAAGAAGTAATACCCATCTCTAATGTTCAAGGCCGCGACTCTCTCGCGGCCTTTTGCTATCTAACTAAATCATATCGCTTGAGCCGTTAATTGCTTCAATAATCGATCCATTGCTCGATATCCTAACGCTTCAGCTAAATGCGCTCGCTCTATCTGCTCACAATTACTTAAATCGGCAATGGTTCGTGCCACCTTAATAATGCGGTGGTACGCACGAATCGATAGCCCCAACTGATGCAGTGCATTTTCAAGAAACTCCGCATCTTCTCGAGCCAGAGCGCAATGTTTATCTAACTCCCGAGTAGAGAGTCGAGCATTCACTTTTCCTGCTCGCAGATCCATTAAGGTTCGCGCCTGATTAACTCGCGCTTTAATCACAGGAGTGCTCTCACCGCGCTCGCCACCTTGAGCTAAAGTACCTTTCGGCAGAGCAGGGATCTCAATCGACATATCAAACCTATCAAGCAGCGGGCCAGAGAGTTTACTGAGATAGCGCAAAATAACTTGAGGATTAGTTCGAGTTTGTGCGCCTTCATAAAATCCTGTTGGACTCGGATTTAGCGCTCCAATCAATTGAAAATTTGCTGGAAAGGTTGCTTTACTGGTTGCCCGAGAAATCACAATCTCTCCCGACTCTAAAGGTTCTCGTAATGAGTCCAAAACCTTACGCTCAAATTCGGGCATTTCATCTAAAAAAAGAATGCCGTTATGCGCCAAAGAGATCTCTCCAGGCCTTGGAATTGAACCCCCTCCAACTAAGGCAGCCATAGAACTTGAATGATGAGGTGCTCGTAGCGGTCGTTGTAACCAATTGCCTTGATGAATGCTCTGCTGAGTCAGCGAGGCAACAGCTGCAGTTTCTAACGCCTCATCATGGCTCATGGGAGGTAATAAATCACATAACCGAGAGGCTAACATGGTTTTTCCCGTTCCTGGCGGCCCAAGAAATAGAAGATTATGGCCACCAGCAGCTGCAATTTCCAATGCCCGCTTACCTTGCTGCTGACCAATAATATCTTGCATATCTCGCCCCTGAGTCAGATCTAACGAATCATCATCGGGTTTTGTTTGAAAGCGTAAAGATAAACTTTGCTGTCCTAATAGGTGAGCGCAAACTTGGATCAAATCAGGCGCTGACTTATGTTGTTTTTCGCCTACTAATGCCACTTGATCGCCATTACGATCAGGAACAATCAAGCACCTTTTCGCCTTTAATGCAGCAAGAGCAGCAGGCAATGCCCCCTTTACCGGACGCAATTGCCCCGATAAGGCCAACTCCCCTAAAAATTCATATTTATGCAGCGATTCTGCGGGTATTTGTCCTGAAGCCGCTAAAATTCCAAGCGCGATGGGTAAGTCAAATCGGCCCCCTTCTTTAGGCAAATCAGCGGGCGCTAAATTGACGGTAATTCGCCGAGAGGGAAACTCAAAATTGGCATTAAAAATGGCACTTCGAACCCGATCTTTGGCCTCTTTTACCGTTGTCTCAGGTAAACCCACCAGAGTAAAACTGGGCATTCCATTACTTAAATGAACTTCAACAGTGACTGCTGGAGCTTGTACCCCAACGCAAGCCCGACTATGCACAATGGCCAATGACATACACAGTTCTCTTTTATGACTCAAAACCGCTACTACAGCGGATGAAGCCAAGGCTCTGCATTTTTTTCGTTAAAAGTTGCATATTAGTTAACAAAAATAACGAAAACCTTCGAGCCGATTAACTATTCATTGTTAACTCAATTCCAAATTCAGTTTCTAACCTATTGAGAAGTTAGAGAATAAAATCGCACTCGTTAAGATTAGTTATGTAAGTTGTTAGCAATTTTCTTAAATAACGAGAAAAAAGATGAAAAAAATCACACTTTTTCCTTGTCGGGCGGCTTATTGATGTGATATCACTTAGTTAGTACAACAAATAAACAATAAAAACTGGACAGACAGTCAATGCTATTTACATCAAACCTACTCATTCTCATTAACGTCGTCATCGAGGTGATTATTTCACCGCGACGGGGAATGCTAGGCGTAAAATAGCAACAAACACAACAACGCAAAGCCCCCGCAAGATCTCTTACGGGGGCTTTTTTTTCAACACTATGGACAGAGTGACGTCGCATATTCACGGATAAGGAGCAGCGATGACAGGGGCCGAGTTAGTCGTAAAGGCACTACAACAACAGGGAATCACCACCGTTTTTGGCTATCCAGGTGGGGCGATCATGCCAATCTATGATGCTCTCTATGATGGCGGTGTTGAGCACATTCTGTGTCGCCATGAACAAGGGGCTGCCATGGCTGCAATTGGCATGGCCAGATCAACTCAACATGTCACAGTGTGCATGGCAACCTCAGGACCGGGAGCGACCAACTTAGTCACAGGTCTTGCAGATGCCTTTCTAGATTCCGTACCTCTGGTTGCCATTACCGGACAAGTTGCCAGCTCCCATATCGGTACTGATGCTTTTCAAGAAATGGATGTGATCGGCATGTCTTTAGCTTGCTGCAAACACAGCTATCTTGTTACTGATATTGATGAGCTTGCCAGTACTCTTGCTGAAGCCTTTGTGGTGGCAACATCAGGTCGTCCGGGCCCAGTATTGGTTGATATCGCTAAAGATGTACAACTGGCCGAAGTGCCCGATCCCACTACCTATCATTTTCAGCCACCAGCACCACCGATTGCGACCAATGAACAAATTGTGGCAGCACAGCAGTTATTATCTCAGGCACAAAGACCCGTTCTTTATGTGGGTGGTGGTGTCCAAATAGCTCATGCCACTCAAGTGGTTCGTCAGTTTCATCAGCATAACCCAATGCCTGCTGTGAGTACTTTAAAAGGACTCGGCACCATTGAGCGTCATCATCCGTACTATTTAGGCATGCTTGGGATGCACGGCACACGCGCTGCAAACTTAGTGGTGCAAGAATGCGACCTATTGTTGGTGGTAGGGGCTCGTTTCGATGATCGCGTCACAGGAAAGCTCGATACATTTGCCCCTCACGCCAAAGTTATTCATCTTGATATTGATGCAGCAGAAATTAATAAACTGCGCCAAGCTAATGTTGCATTACGAGGTGAAATCCAAGCGGTTCTCCCTCAATTAGAGCTGGGCTCAGATATTACCGAATGGCTTGAGCACTGCCAGCAATTACGGACTAAATTTAAATGGCGATATGACCATCCTGGTGAGCGTATTTATGCCCCAGCTCTGCTTAAGAACTTATCCGATAAGATGGCCGAGAATACTGTTATTGCAACCGATGTGGGCCAACACCAAATGTGGGCAGCACAACACATTCAACCAAGATCACCAGAAAACTTTTTATCATCAGCAGGCCTTGGCACCATGGGATTTGGACTTCCTGCTGCCATTGGAGCCCAAGTTGCAAGACCGCATGATGATGTGGTTCTCATTACAGGTGATGGCTCTTTTATGATGAACGTACAAGAGCTTGGCACCATTAAACGCAAGCAATTGCCAGTAAAAATAATTCTATTAAATAACCAACGTCTGGGCATGGTTAGACAGTGGCAATCTCTGTTCTTTGATGGCCGCTATAGTGAAACGATTTTAGATGATAACCCTGACTTCGTCGCATTAGCGAAAGCCTTTGCCATTGATGGACAAACCATTAGCCGTAAAGAAGACATAGAGGGCGCATTAGAGACTCTACTACAAAGCAAGGGACCTTATTTGCTGGAAGTAGTCATCTCAGAACAAGACAATGTTTGGCCCTTGGTTCCACCAGGCGCTGCTAACCAAGATATGCTGGAGAATACTTAACCATGGATAGATATGTATTAACCATTACTGCCGACGATAAACCCGTATTACTAGAGCGTGTTTTAAGAGTAATTCGTCACCGCGGTTTTATTATCAAAAAAGTCACGGCGACTCAAAATCAAACCAGTAAGGTCGCCAGCATTGAAATCATTGTCGACAGTATTCGACCGATTACGACGCTAATTCATCAAGTTGAAAAATTATGGGACATTCGCCACGTTGAAAGTGCGCTAATCACCACAAATGAACCTGCTCTCTAAACTGCAGGATGCTTATATTTTTAAGGAAGGAAAATACAGATGGCCAATACCGCAGATTATATTTGGTTTAATGGTGAAATGGTGGCTTGGGCAGATGCGAATGTTCACGTCCTCACCCATGCAATGCATTACGGTACGTCGGTTTTTGAAGGGATCCGCTGTTATAACACGCCGCAAGGTCCGGCGGTATTTCGTCATAGAGAGCACATGGAGCGTCTGAAAAATTCAGCAAAAATCTACCGTTTTCCCATTAACTACAGTGTTGATGAGCTGATGGAACACTGTCGAGCAACCCTACGCACTAATAAGCTAGAATCGGCCTACATACGTCCTCTCGCCTATGTGGGTAATGTCGGTCTTGGCGTTTGTCCTCCACCAAATACGGAGATGGAACTGATCATTGCCGCCTTCCCTTGGGGTGCTTACCTTGGAGATGAAGCGCTAGAAAATGGCGTCGATGCAATGATTTCCAGTTGGCACCGTGCAGCACCTAACACTATTCCAACCGCAGCTAAGGCTGGAGGAAACTATCTTTCATCATTATTGGTGGGTGGTGAGGCTCGTCGTCACGGTTATGCTGAAGGTATTGCGCTCAATGTAGAAGGCTATATTTCTGAAGGTGCGGGAGAAAACCTCTTTGTGGTGCGCAATGGCATCATCTCAACCCCACCAGCAACAGGTTCAATTCTGCCCGGTATTACCCGCGACACCATCATGACCTTAGCCAAAGAGTTAGGCTATGAGGTTAGGGAAGAAAACATTGCTCGTGAAGCGCTGTATTTAGCTGATGAAGTCTTTATGACAGGAACCGCGGCAGAAATTGTGCCTGTGCGCAGCGTTGATCAAATCACCGTCGGCGTTGGCAAACGAGGACCAGTCACTAAAGTCATGCAAGAGGCGTTTTTTGGCTTATTTAATGGCACCACAGAAGATAAGTGGGGCTGGCTTGATTATGTCAACGAGCAGTAAGAGACCCAATACGCTATAACTTATGAGCTATCACCCATAAGCTAGAAATTAATGTGCTGAGGGCAATCCCCCTCAGCTTTAGGACAGTTGTAACAAGGATGGAAACCTATGCCGACATATCGCTCAGCCACCACAACCCATGGCCGAAATATGGCTGGAGCCCGTGCACTTTGGCGTGCAACCGGGGTGAAGGATGAAGATTTTGGTAAGCCGATTATTGCCGTTGTGAACTCATTTACCCAGTTTGTACCCGGTCATGTACACCTTAAAGATTTGGGCCAATTGGTTGCAAAAGAGATTGAGCAAGCTGGAGGCATTGCAAAAGAGTTCAATACCATAGCAGTTGATGACGGTATAGCAATGGGTCATGGTGGTATGCTGTATTCTTTGCCATCAAGAGAGCTAATTGCCGATTCTGTTGAATATATGGTTAATGCTCACTGTGCCGATGCCATGGTTTGTATCTCTAACTGTGACAAAATCACCCCGGGAATGCTTATGGCTTCGCTGCGCCTTAATATTCCCGTTATTTTTGTCTCTGGTGGACCGATGGAAGCTGGAAAAACCCAACTGTCCGATCAAATTATCAAGTTGGATCTGGTTGATGCGATGATCCAAGGTGCAGATCCTAATGTATCTGATGCCCAAAGTGAGCAGATCGAACGATCCGCCTGCCCAACCTGCGGATCATGTTCTGGTATGTTTACCGCTAACTCCATGAACTGCTTAACAGAAGCTCTCGGACTAAGCCAACCAGGCAATGGCTCTCTCCTTGCAACACACAGCGATCGCAAACAACTCTTTCTTAACGCTGGTCGTCGTATTGTTGAACTAACAAAACGCTACTACGAACAAGATGATCCCCAAGCACTTCCTCGTAATATTGCCAATAAAGCCGCATTTGAAAATGCCATGGCCTTAGATATCGCCATGGGCGGCTCAACCAACACAGTGTTACATTTGTTAGCAGCTGCGCAAGAAGGTGAAGTCGATTTTACAATGAATGATATTGACCGCATGAGCCGTCAGGTGCCTCATCTCTGTAAAGTCGCCCCCTCAACCCAGCAATACCATATGGAAGATGTCCATCGTGCAGGTGGCGTCTATGGCATTTTAGGGGAATTAGATAGAGCAGGGTTGCTCAATAATCAATGCGTTAATGTGCTTGGCCAAACCGTAGCAGATAGCTTACGCCAATTTGATATCACACAGACTCAAGATCCGGCAATCATTGACTTTTATCGTGCAGGTCCTGCAGGGATCCGCACTACAGAGGCTTTCTCACAATCTTGTCGTTGGGATAAGGTCGATGATGACCGTCAATTTGGTTGTATTCGTCGCCAACAAGATGCTTACAGTCAAGATGGCGGCCTAGCTGTACTGTTTGGCAATATGGCTCTAGATGGCTGCATTGTTAA
Organism: Photobacterium damselae subsp. damselae; assembly: GCF_038086725.1. Classification (NCBI taxonomy): domain Bacteria; kingdom Pseudomonadati; phylum Pseudomonadota; class Gammaproteobacteria; order Vibrionales; family Vibrionaceae; genus Photobacterium; species Photobacterium damselae. The sequence continues at coordinate 59,714 of NZ_CP146970.1, read as the reverse complement.
AACTGCGGGGGTAGATGAGTCTTGCTTAACATTCAGTGGACCTGCCATCGTCTTTGAAAGCCAAGAAAGTGCGGTGGAAGGCATTTTAGGAGGCGAAGTCAAAGCAGGGGATGTGGTTGTTATTCGCTATGAAGGCCCAAAAGGCGGTCCGGGTATGCAAGAGATGCTTTACCCAACCACTTATTTAAAATCTATGGGCCTTGGTAAATCTTGTGCGCTGATCACCGATGGGCGTTTCTCCGGTGGTACTAGCGGTTTATCTATTGGTCATGTTTCCCCAGAAGCAGCAAATGGCGGCACTATCGGTCTCATTGAAAATGGCGATAACATCAATATAGATATCCCCAACCGCACCATTGAGTTAAATGTTGATCCCTTGCAATTAGCTCAACGTCGCGAGCAAGCCGAACAGCGCGGTTGGAAACCTATCGATCGTCAACGCCAAGTCTCATTTGCTCTTAAAGCTTACGCCAATCTAGCGACCAGTGCCGATAAAGGCGCAGTGCGAGATAAATCAAAATTGGGAGAGTAGCATGAGCCAAGCAGATGTTATTGAGACCAACCCATCACCACTACAAGGATCAGACTATTTACGTCAGATCCTAAAAGCGCCCGTTTATGAAGTTGCTCAAGTCACCCCATTGCAAACCATGGATCGACTCAGTACCAGACTGGGTAATCATATTGGACTTAAGCGCGAAGACCGCCAACCCGTGCACTCATTTAAACTGCGTGGCGCTTACAATATGATGGCACAACTTAGCCATGAACAAAAACAAGCTGGAGTGATCGCAGCATCGGCAGGTAACCATGCACAAGGCTTGGCTCTATCGGCCCAAAAGCTGGGTGTTCCTGCCATCATCGTAATGCCATTAACCACACCCGATATCAAGGTCAGTGCGGTACGAGGTTTTGGCGGGGATGTCATATTGCATGGCAGCAATTTCGATGAAGCCAAAGCTCACGCTCAACAATTATCGCAACAGCACGGTTACACCTTTATTCCTCCATTTGATCACCCTCAAATCATTGCAGGACAAGGCACCATAGGATTAGAGTTAATTCAGCAAAATGGTCACCTAGATTATATCTTTGTGCCTGTCGGTGGTGGCGGATTAGCAGCAGGCGTTGCCGTATTAGTTAAGCAACTGATGCCTGAAATCAAAGTGATTGGTGTCGAAGCTGAAGATTCCGCCTGTCTTAATGCGGCGCTAGATGCTGGTGAGCCCGTCACTTTAGATCAAGTCGGAATGTTTGCTGATGGCGTGGCTGTTAAACGCATTGGCGATGAAACATTTAGACTGTGCCAGCAGTTTCTTGATGGCGTTATTACCGTCAGTAGCGATGAAATCTGTGCTGCGGTTAAAGATATCTTTGAAGATACCCGAGCTATTGCTGAGCCTTCGGGAGCGTTATCGTTAGCGGGTTTAAAAAAATATGCTGAGCAATATCAATTAACCCAACAACAACTGGCCGCGGTACTGTCAGGGGCAAACCTTAACTTCCATGGTTTACGCTATGTATCCGAACGTTGTGAATTAGGAGAAAAGCGAGAAGGGCTATTGGCGGTAACCATTCCTGAGCGACCAGGAGCATTTCTTGATTTCTGTCGTCTATTAGGCGGTCGGGCAGTTACTGAATTTAACTACCGTTATAACCATAACCAACTGGCAAATATTTTTGTTGGGGTTCGCTTGCTCCAAGGGCAGGAAGAGTTGGATGCAATCATTACAGAGCTGCGTAAAGGCGGTTATCCTGTGGTGGATCTCTCAGATGATGAAATGGCCAAAGTTCATATTCGTTATATGATTGGAGGCAAACCCGCTAATGCATTAAAAGAGCGTCTGTACAGTTTTGAGTTTCCAGAATATCCAGGCGCACTGATTAAGTTTCTTAACACCTTGGGCACCCACTGGAATATCAGCTTATTTAACTACCGCAACCACGGTGCTGATTATGGTCGAGTGCTGTGTGGTTTTGAGCTTGATGATAAAGACTTACTCTCTTTTACCAGTTACTTACGCGAATTAGGTTATCACTGGAAAGATGAAACAGACAACCCTGCTTACCGTTTCTTCTTAGCTCAGCGTTAATCTCACAACCCAGAGTCATTATCCAACCGATAAAAAAACAGCGACGCAATGGTCGCTGTTTTTATGTATTCATCATTAACGGCGCTTTAAAGCCGTAATATAGTCTAACCAGCAAGAGATAAACTCTTTGTTATGCTTGATGAGTTGAGAGCGAACTTGACTTGGTACTTGGCCAAAGAGATTTAATAACTCTTGGATTTCGCTATGCTCATCACCCATTACCTTTTCTTCATCATCAAACACAAACCAAGTTAAAGGTCGACCTGTTAGCTGTGCAATTTCAACTAAGGTAGAAATACGTGGTTCAGTCTTTCCTGACTCTAAATCTAAATAAGTTTGACGGGCAATACCTAAGGTTTTCGCCATACCCACTTGAGTGATCTCTTTCCACTCTCGGGCTTCGCGAATTTTAGCTGCTATACGTGATTTTGAATTATCCATCTAATTACCATCAACATTTATCGTTATTGGCAGCAAACAAGGTGTAATAGTTGAGAGTCACTATGACAAAGATGTTGCCGTAAAAACAAATTATGACGCTAATAAGAATAAGATCACGGAATTCGAACTTAAAATGTGATATGCCGCTTTCCATGTAACCCAACATAGGCAAACACAAAAAAAATATGCCTACATAGATATACAAGCAAAACTATCAATTACACAGCATCAAGACTCATACTTTTTTTCTTATTTTTTATGAGTTAAGGCTCGAGTATACTCTGCCATAAACCCTGCTAATTGAAGACTTTGTTGTAATATCAAATGACGGGCAGAGTGAGGCAAACGACTAAAATACTGTAATAAACGATCCAGTTCTTCACGGTATTCACTTTCCAGCATTTCTGTGCCTTCATCACCATACACAAACCATGTCAATGGACGTTCAGTAATGTGTGATATTTCTGCTAATAAACGCACCTTTGGCTCAGTCTTTCCGGTTTCTAAATCGAGGTAGGTTTGCCTTGCGACTTCAAGTCGTTGCGCCATGTACACTTGAGTCAATCCTTTCCACTCTCGAGCTTCCTTAATTCTTGAAGCTATCGTTACTTTGTTATCAGTCATGAAGCATCTACTCCCTAAGATAATCTCTTCATGACAACCAATGCATACATTGTTCCAATCAATGAGAATAGCGCATTCAATTAGTTAGCTAAAAATATGACGTAAATAACTGTGAATTCTGTCGTAATTTAAAAATTGCACCGCAAAATGCGAGCAAAAAAATCTAGACATAAAAAAGGCAGATACTGAAAAAAACAGTATCTGCCATAATGATAAATATCTCAATATAAGCGAATTGGGAATTACTCTACCGTAACGGCTTTCGCTAAATTACGAGGCTGATCAACGTCTGTCCCCTTAATAAGAGCAACATGATACGACAGTAATTGCATTGGGATCGTGTAGAAAATAGGAGCGATAATCTCATCAACTTTTGGCATGGTGATGATCTTCATTCCTTCACTCGCTTCAAAGCCTGCTTCGTTGTCAGCAAAAACATACAATAGACCACCGCGTGCGCGAACTTCCTCGATATTAGATTTAAGTTTCTCAAGTAAATCGTTGGTAGGTGCAACCACAATGACTGGCATATCAGCATCAATTAACGCTAATGGGCCATGCTTTAGTTCACCTGCAGCATACGCTTCTGCATGAATGTAAGAGATCTCTTTCAGCTTTAAAGAGGCTTCTACTGCAATTGGGTAGAATTCACCACGGCCTAAAAATAGTGCGTGATGCTTATCGGCAAAATCTTCTGCTAAGGCTTCAATTGGCTTATCAAATGCGAGTGCTTTTTCAATATAGCTTGGTAGTTGCTGCATCGCATGAACAATTTTAGCTTCTAGCTCTGAATCAATCGCACCTTTTTCTTTACCCAATGCCGTTACCAGCATCAGTAGGGCAATAAGCTGTGTGGTGAACGCTTTTGTTGATGCAACACCAATTTCCGCCCCAGCTCGAGTCATAAAGGCTAAATCGGATTCACGAACTAACGAGGAACCCGCCACATTACAAATAGTCATTGCTGCCATATAGCCTTTCTCTTTGGCTAAACGAAGGGCGGCTAGGGTATCGGCAGTTTCACCTGACTGAGATAAGGTGATTAATAAACTATTTGGGCGGGTAACAAATTTGCGGTAACGAAACTCAGAAGCAATCTCAACATCGCAGCTTACGCCTGTCATCGCTTCAAACCAATAACGAGCAACCATGCCTGCATTGTAAGAAGTACCACAAGCCACAATTTGGATATGCTCAACTTTATTTAAAATCTCTTTAGCACCAGTGCCAATACTTTCAACCACAACGCTATTGTTACGAATACGACCTTCCATCGTATTAATTAATGCACTTGGCTGTTCATAGATCTCTTTTTGCATGTAATGGCGATACTGACCTTTATCTGCAGCATCATGCTCGACAGTGGACTCATGGATTTCACGTTGTACCGCTTGGCCAGCCTCATCAAAAATAGCGATATCTCGACGAGTAATTTCGGCTACATCACCTTCTTCTAAGAAAATGAACCGACGAGTAACGTTAAGTAGGGCGAGTTGATCAGAGGCAATAAAGTTTTCACCAACACCTAGACCAATGACCAATGGACTACCAGAACGAGCGACAACCACACGCTCATTATCACGGCGATCCATAACCACAGTACCGTATGCGCCTTCAAGTTGAGCTACTGTTTTCTGTACCGCTTCCAATATAGAGTCACTTTGTGCAAGCTCCCAATGAACAAGGTGCGCAATAACTTCAGTATCCGTTTGAGATTGAAATTCATAGCCACGCTGCTGAAGTAGACTACGCAACGCTTCGTGGTTTTCTATAATGCCGTTGTGAACAAGAGCGATATCGCCCGAAGTGTGGGGATGAGCATTTGCTTCTGACGGCTCACCATGGGTTGCCCAACGAGTATGAGCAATACCCGTACCGCCTGCAAGAGGCTGTTGCTCTAAGGCATCTGCCAACATTTGGACTTTACCTAGTCGACGAACGCGATGTAGCTGGTGCTCACTGTCGATCACAGCGATACCAGCAGAATCATAACCTCGGTATTCTAAACGACGCAGACCTTCTACCAAGATTTCTGCCACATCACGCTGTGCTACTGCACCAACAATCCCACACATATCGACTCCTGTTACTACTATTCAGGGGCGCGAATCACTTGCACCCCATGTTGTTCAATTTGTTGTTTTGCCGTATCACTCAATCCACTATCGGTAATAACCGTATTGATGTTGCTCCATGGAATCTCTAGATTCGGAATCTTTCGTCCAATCTTGCTCGATTCCACCATAACCACAACCTCGCGAGAGACTTCAGCCATAACTCGGCTTAGCCCAATTAACTCGTTAAAGGTTGTCGTTCCTCGTGCAATATCAATACCGTCGGCACCAATAAATAGCTGATCAAAATCGTAAGAACGCAGTACCGACTCAGCCACTTGGCCTTGAAAGGACTCTGAATGCGGATCCCATGTTCCACCAGTCATCAGTAACGTAGGCTCGTTTTCTAACTCATTTAATGCATTGGCAACCTGTAATGAGTTTGTCATCACGATCAACCCTTGCTTTCGACCCAGCAAACTGATTAAGGCTGCGGTTGTACTGCCACTGTCAACGATAATACGATTATGATCACGAATGCGTTTTTCTGCTTCTTGAGCGATAGCTACCTTTTGAACCGAAACTTTATCTTCTGAATCATCAGTCATAATCTCAGAGGGCATTGCAATGGCCCCACCATAACGACGAAGCAATAAGCCATTATTTTCTAATGCCGCAAGATCTTTACGAATAGTGACTTCAGAAGTCGCAAACTGTTCGGCTAGTTTGTCGACACTGACTTCGCCTTGTTCATTCACTAAAGTCACAATAGCGTGACGACGTTGCTGAGTGTTTCGTTTTGACATAATTCTGATTCGATAACTTTAAGTTTCGATTCGAAACTTATTTTAGCAGGAGTAAAACTTATAGATCAATGTTAAGAGCCAGAGATCTGCGAAAAAAAGATAAGATTCTCATAAGATAGAAGCCGTTATCTTGTTAGTCTAAGTGTAATCAATAAAAAAGGCAGGTGATATACCTGCCTTTTATAAAAGTTTCAGTTAAAAACTTATTACTTCTTAACTGGACGCTTCCAGCCTTGAATATTTCGCATTGGAGCGCGGGTGATCACCAACTCACCATCATTAACGTCTTTATTAATGGTAGAGCCAGCACCAATCGTTGCGCCTTTACCAACTTTCACAGGAGCAATCAGCTGAGTATCAGAGCCGACAAAAACATCATCTGCGATCTCAGTCTTAAATTTATTAGCGCCATCGTAGTTACAAGTGATAGTACCTGCACCGATGTTAACATTTGCACCAATCTCTGCATCGCCTAAATAGGTTAAGTGACCCGCTTTTGAACCTTCACCAAGACGCGCTTGTTTCATTTCAACAAAGTTACCTACGTGGGCATCACGCATCAGTTCAGCACCAGGGCGCAGACGGGTAAATGGGCCAACAGAACAATCTTCACCTACTGTTGCGCCTTCAATAACACTGTATGGACGGATCTCGGTGTTATCGTCAATCTCACAGTCTTTTAATACACAGCCAGCACCAATAACAACGTTATTACCCAAAGAAACAGAGCCTTCGATAATCACATTAACATCAATTTCAACATCAGTACCGCACTGTAGGTCACCACGCAGATCGAAACGAGCAGGATCTCGCAACATCACGCCTTGTTCTAATAGGCGCTCTGCTTGCATAGCCTGGAAAGCACGCTCTAAACGAGCCAATTGAATACGGTTGTTTACGCCTTCAACTTCAATTGCTTTTTCAGGGTGTACAGCTTCAACAGCACGACCTTCTTCGTGTGCAGCTGCAATAATATCGGTTAAGTAGTACTCACCTTGCGCGTTATCGTTTTTCAATGCTGATAACCAACGCTTCAGATCGCCACCGCTAACAACCATCACACCCGTGTTGATTTCTTTAATTAGCTTTTGCTCTTCTGTTGCATCTTTTTGTTCAACGATTGCAACAACAGGGCCATTACGACGCACAATACGACCGTAGCCAGTTGGATCATCTAGAACAACGGTCAGTAGCGCGATACCACCAGCTGGTTGAGCATCAAGAAGGTTTTCTAGCGTGGTTTGACTGATAAGTGGAACGTCTCCGTACAAAATCAGAACTTGTTCATCGTCAGCTAGATTAGGTGTCGCTTGGTTAACAGCATGACCAGTACCAAGTTGTTCAGCTTGTAGAACCCACTCTACTTGCTCTTGGCTCAGTACTTGTTTCATTTGATCGCCACCGTGGCCATAAACCAAATGAATATTATCGGCTCCGGTATCATTACATGTATCGATTACATGCTTAACCATAGGTTTTCCAGCCAAAGTATGCAGTACTTTTGGCAAATTGGAATACATACGGGTGCCTTTTCCCGCAGCGAGAATCACAGCGCTAAAGCTCATGATGGGGTATCCCTCTTGATGCATAGATTTTATTTAAGTCTGCATTGTAACGGGAAAGGAGATCGGAATTAAGCTTTCGAACCGAAATTTTTCCGTCTTTTAACATACAAAGTACAAACATTTTGTTTATGAATAGTACACAGATAATAAAAAAGCGACCCTAGGGTCGCTTTTTTGCTTTGATGCTGAATTAGCGAGCGCGCTTAGTCAACTCAATGACACGAAGCTGAGCAATTGCTTTTGCTAAATCGCTCGCCGCTTGAGCATAGTCGATATCACCATGCGGATTATGGATATGCTCCATCGCTTGGCGTTTCGCTTCTTCCGCTTTAGCCGCATCCAGATCAACACCACGAATTGCCGTATCAGCCAATACAGTTACTGTACTTGGTTGTACTTCTAACATGCCGCCAGATAGGTAAATTACCTCTTCTTCGCCATGTTGTTTCATAATGCGGATCATACCAGGGATAAGAGCGGTCAGCAGCGGGGTGTGACCGGCATGAATACCAAGCTCACCTTCGCTACCGGTCACCTGAATATTTTCAACACGACCAGAAAACAGACGTTTCTCCGCGCTTACTACATCCAGATGAAAGGTTATCGCTGCCATATCGCCTCCTAATTAGCTTATAGCGTCTTCGCTTTTTCTAATACTTCTTCAATCGCACCACAGTACATAAATGCCTGCTCTGGGATATCGTCGTATTCACCAGCTAGAAGACCCTTAAAGCTACGTAGCGTATCTTTAAGAGGAACGTAGATACCAGGTTGACCAGTAAATACTTCTGCTACGTGATAAGGCTGAGTTAGGAAACGTTCAATCTTACGCGCACGAGATACAGACAGTTTATCGTCTTCAGATAGCTCATCCATACCTAGGATTGCGATGATATCTTTCAGCTCTTTGTAGCGCTGTAGGATACTCTGAACGCCACGAGCAATATCATAGTGCTCTTGACCTACAACTAGAGGGTCTAGCATACGAGAAGTAGAATCTAGTGGGTCGATCGCAGGGTATAGACCTAGCGATGCAATTTGACGAGAAAGTACAACTGTTGCATCTAAGTGAGCAAACGTCGTTGCTGGAGATGGGTCAGTCAAGTCATCGGCTGGTACGTATACCGCCTGAACTGATGTGATAGAACCACTCTTCGTTGACGTGATACGCTCCTGAAGTACACCCATCTCTTCTGCAAGAGTTGGCTGGTAACCTACCGCAGAAGGCATACGACCTAGAAGTGCTGATACCTCAGTACCTGCTAGGGTATAACGGTAGATGTTATCGATGAACAGTAGAACGTCACGACCTTCGTCACGGAACTTCTCAGCCATCGTTAGACCAGTTAGTGCTACACGTAGACGGTTGCCCGGTGGCTCGTTCATCTGGCCGTAAACCATTGCTACTTTAGATTCAGCTGGATTTTCAACGTTAACAACGCCCGCTTCCTGCATTTCAAAGTAGAAATCGTTACCTTCACGAGTACGCTCACCAACACCAGCAAATACAGATAGACCTGAGTGCTGGATTGCGATGTTGTTGATAAGTTCCATCATGTTAACGGTCTTACCAACACCCGCACCACCGAATAGACCGATCTTACCGCCTTTTGCGAAAGGACAGATAAGGTCGATAACTTTAACGCCAGTTTCTAGCATTTCAGTGGTGTTAGATTGCTCTTCATAGCTAGGTGCTGCACGGTGAATTGCATAACGCTCTTCTTCACCGATATCACCGCGCTCATCAATTGCATCACCTAGAACGTTCATAATACGACCTAGGGTTGCAGTACCTACTGGCACTTCAATTGGGCGGCCTGTGTTTTCAACAGACAAACCACGACGTAAACCATCAGAAGTACCCATTGCGATACCACGAACTACGCCGCCACCAAGCTGCTGTTGAACTTCAAGTACTAGTGTACCTTGCTCTTTAGCATCAACGTGAAGGGCATCGTATACCTGTGGTACAGAGTCCTGTGGAAACTCTACGTCGACTACCGCACCGATGATCTGTACGATCTTACCTGTAGCCATCGTTAATCCTCTAAACTTATTAATTCTTTGCCTTAAACTGCTGCTGCACCAGATACAATTTCTGATAGCTCTTGTGTAATCGCTGTTTGACGAGCTTTGTTATACACAAGCTGCAAGTCATCAATTAAGTTGCCTGCATTATCTGTTGCCGCTTTCATTGCTACCATTCGAGCTGCCTGCTCACAAGCTAGGTTTTCCACTACACCTTGATACACTTGTGATTCAGCATAGCGAACCAATAGAGTATCGAGCAGTAGCTTAGGCTCTGGCTCATAAATGTAGTCCCAAGAATGGTTGCGTTGCATGTCTTCATCTTGTGACTTAGGCAAAGGCAACAATTGATCGATCACTGGATCTTGCACCATGGTGTTGACAAACTTGTTGTAAACCAGATACAGACGATCCAATTGGCCTTCATCATATTTCTTCAGCATAACGCCAACGGTACCAATCAGTTCATCCACTGTTGGCGCATCACCCAAGCCAGAAACTTGAGCTGATACATTACCGCCGTAGCTGTTAAAGAACGCAGTCGCTTTCGCACCGATAAGAGCAAGCTCTACTTCGGCACCTTGCTGATTCCATTGCTGGATATCTGTGATTGCTTTTTTGAACAAGTTAATGTTCAAGCCACCACATAAACCGCGGTCTGTTGAAACAATGATGTAACCTACGCGCTTGGCTTCACGCTCCTCTAAATAAGGATGCTGATATTCAAGACTACCAAGGGCGATATGACCGATCACTTTGCGCATAGTTTGGGCGTATGGACGTGATGATTCCATTGCATCTTGCGTTTTACGCATTTTAGATGCAGCAACCATCTCCATCGCTTTGGTGATCTTCTGTGTGTTTTTCACACTACCGATCTTATTACGAATCTCTTTTGCGCCGGCCATCGTTACTCTCCGTTAGAAGGTGATCGCGTACGACCACCTACCAATTACCAAGTCTGGGTCGCTTTGAAATCTTCCAGCAGTTTCGTGAACTGCGCTTCGATTTCGTCGTTCCAAGCACCCGTTTCATCAATCTGTGCTACTAGCTCAGCAAATTGACCTTTAGCGTATGAAAGTAACGCAGCTTCAAAATCAGCAAGCTTGGTTAGCTCAACATCATTTAGATAGCCTTTTTCAGCAGAGAAGATAACAATCGCTTGCTCAAATACAGACATTGGCGCGTATTGTTTCTGCTTCATTAACTCAGTTACTTTCTGACCGTGGTCTAGCTGTTTCTTAGTCGCATCATCTAGGTCAGATGAGAACTGAGCAAACGCTGCAAGTTCACGATACTGAGCCAGAGCAGTACGGATACCACCAGATAGCTTCTTGATAACTTTAGTTTGAGCAGCACCACCTACACGAGATACAGAGATACCAGGATCGACCGCAGGACGAATACCAGCATTGAATAGCTCAGTTTGTAGGAAGATCTGACCGTCGGTGATAGAGATTACGTTAGTCGGTACGAACGCTGATACGTCACCCGCTTGCGTTTCGATAATAGGAAGCGCAGTTAACGAACCTGTTTTACCTGTCACTTCACCATTAGTGAATTTCTCAACGTAGTGCTCGTTTACACGTGCAGCACGCTCTAGAAGACGTGAGTGAAGGTAGAAAACATCACCAGGGAATGCTTCACGGCCCGGTGGACGGCGAAGTAGTAGAGAGATTTGACGGTAAGCTACCGCTTGCTTAGATAGATCATCATAAACAATCAGTGCGTCTTCGCCACGGTCGCGGAAGTATTCACCCATCGCACAACCTGAGTATGGAGCTAGATATTGAAGTGCCGCAGCTTCTGATGCTGATGCAACAACAATAATCGTATTATCAAGAGCGCCGTGCTCTTCTAGCTTACGTACTACGTTGGCAATAGTGGATGCTTTCTGGCCGATAGCAACATATACCGAATAAATACCAGAGTTCTTCTGGTTGATGATGGCATCAATAGCCATCGCCGTTTTACCAGTCTGACGGTCACCGATGATAAGCTCACGCTGGCCACGACCGATTGGAATCATCGAGTCCACTGCCTTGTAACCAGTCTGTACTGGCTGATCAACAGATTTACGATCGATAACACCTGGTGCAATCACTTCTACCGGAGAGAAAGTTTTTGCATTAATAGGACCTTTACCATCGATTGGCTCACCTAGAGTGTTTACCACACGACCTAACAGTTCAGGACCTACAGGTACTTCAAGAATACGACCTGTACCCGTTACCTTCATACCTTCTTGCAGGTCAAGGTAAGGACCCATTACTACCGCACCTACTGAGTCACGCTCAAGGTTAAGAGCAAGGGCAAAACGGCCATTTGGTAATTCAATCATTTCACCTTGCATAACGTCTGCAAGGCCATGGATACGAATGATACCGTCGCTTACCGAGACGATAGTACCTTCGTTACGCGCTTCACTAACTACGTTGAAAGATTCAATACGTTGTTTGATCAGATCGCTAATTTCCGTGGAATTAAGTTGCATGCTCCAATTCCCCAAATCAAGACAGCAATGTATCGCTCAGGCGAGCAAGTTTGCCACGCACTGAATTATCGATAACCAGGTCTCCAGCTCTAATTACAACCCCAGCAATTAGGGTCTCATCTACGCTGCAGCTCAGCTTAACTTTACGCTCTAGACGCGTACTCAGTTTCGCTTCAATGGCATCACGTTGAGCATCATTTAGCTCAATAGCTGAAACCACAACGGCTTCAACAGTTTTTTCAAGCTCGTTCTTCAACAGCATGAATTCGTGATACACATCAGGAAGCGCTTTTAAGCGTCCATTCTCAGCCATTACCTTTAATAGGTTTTGGCCGTGTTCGTCGAGTTGTTCACCACAAACTGCCACGAAAATTTCGGACAGTTTGTCAGCTGCGTAACCACTATCCAAGATATCTTGCATAGTGTCATTTTCAGCAACCTCACTAGCAAACAGTAGCATTTCTGCCCATGGTGCTAGGGTGTTCTTCTCAACAGCAAAATCAAAAGCGGCTTTTGCGTAGGGGCGTGCGATTGTGGCTAATTCCGACATAGCTTGCCCCTTCTATTACAGTTCTGCAGTGACTTTGCTTAGAATCTCTGCTTGAGCATCTTTATCGATAGAATGCTCAATGATCTTCTCAGCGCCAATCACAGCTAGAGTTGCAACTTGTTTTCTCAGCTCGTCACGAGCGCGATTACGCTCCGCTTCGATTTCTGCCATACCTTGCGCGATGATCTTCTCACGCTCGGTTAGAGCTTCAGCTTTCGCTTCATCTAGAATCTGAGACTTGCGTTTGTTCGCTTGCTCGATGATTTCAGACGCTGCGCGTTTTGCTTCTTTTAGCTGATCAGAAGCATTTGCTTTAGCTAGGTCTAGGTCTTTGGTAGCGCGATCAGCAGCTGCCAAACCGTCAGCAATTTTCTTCTGACGTTCTTCAATCGCTTGCATAATTGGTGGCCATACATATTTCATGCAGAACACCACAAATAAGAAGAAAGCGATCGCCTGGCCCAGCAAAGTTGCATTCATATTCACAATGCATCTCCTTCAAAAAGGGTTGCGGGTCCATTCGTTAACAGCAATAACCGAGTACAGTTATTGCTATGCGTTATTAGCCAGCTAGCTGACCAACAAATGGGTTTGCGAATGTGAATAGTAGAGCGATTACGATACCGATCATTGGAACCGCATCAAGTAGACCTGCGATGATGAACATCTTAACTTGAAGCATTGGTGCCATTTCTGGTTGACGTGCAGCACCTTCAAGGAATTTACCACCAAGAAGTGCGAAGCCGATTGCTGTACCAAGTGCAGCAAGACCTACAATGATGCCCACGGCAATTGCAGAAAAGCTTAATAAAGTTTCCATCACTATCTCCAGTTTAGAGTTGTTGGCTAATGTGCCAAAAAAACAAAAAAAGAAAAAAATATCAATCGTTAATGATTGTCTTCATGCGCCTGAGATAGGTACACAATAGTCAACATCATAAACACGAACGCTTGAATTGTAATGACTAGGATGTGGAAAATTGCCCACGGTAGCGAGCCTAGCCATTGTGCCCACCACGGCATCAATGCCGCGATAAGAATAAACACCACCTCACCGGCAAACATATTACCGAACAAACGCATACCAAGAGAAAGCGGTTTAGCCAATAGCGATACCACTTCTAGAAGTAGGTTGAACGGAATCATCACCGGGTGATTGAACGGGTGAAGAGCCAGTTCTTTAGCAAAGCCGCCAAGTCCTTTTACCTTAATGCTGTAGTAGATCATTAACGCAAAAACACCCAACGCCATAGCCATGGTGATGTTGACATCAGCACTTGGAACCACCTTCAGATAAGGGATACCAAGACTACTTGCTGCATACGGAAGAAAATCGATTGGCACTAAGTCCATGATGTTCATCAGTAGAATCCAGCAGAAAATAGTAAGCGCCAAAGGAGCTATTAGTGGGTTGCGACCATGGAAAGTCTCTTTGACATTAGAATCAACGAACTCAACCATAATCTCAACAAAACACTGTAGCTTACTTGGCACACCTGATGTTGCTTGCTTCGCTGCTTTGCGGAATAGCCATAAAAAAGCCAAACCGGTTAACACAGAGAAGAACAAGCTATCTAAATGAACCGTCCAGAATCCACCATTGCCCACTGCTAAATTGGTTAAGTGGTGGGTAATGTATCCTGACGGCGTTAGCGCTTCACCTGGCGCAGCCATAACTCATCCTATTTGTTGTTGTTAATGAATAAAACCGGCCCAAAGATATTAATACCAAGAGCCAGCAAATAGGTTAGTTTGAGGGGAAGTAAATCCACCTCGGTATACAGGTAAACAACAGCAAAGAGGATAACTGTGATGAGAATTTTGAGTACTTCACCGCCATAGAATGACGCCATGACCAGACGTGCCTTGCGAGCACCACTGAACATGAAAGCACAACAAGCAAAGACAGCTTGGGCAACAATAAAGATGCCACCACCGATAAATGCGGAGATTCCCCAGTCAATATTAACAGCAAATGCTGCCAGTATTGCCGTTGCCAAAACGACGCCAGATTGTAGTAACAGCAACCGTTTTGCCAATTGGCGTCCCGGTCTAACTAGCGCCGATACCATGTATTCGTTCCTCGAGTCCATTCCACTACACGATTGTGAGGGGAAAACAGCGAAAATTATACGCAAGTGATAAGAGTGAATGCAATCTCATCACAGCAAAAAAAGTCGGCAGAATTTACAACACAATAACTTGATCACGTGTTATTTAATGCATTTAACAAAAATTACACACTTTAAACTCAAATTATTGACCAATCTTGTCCAAAATCTGCTGAAGTTCATGATCTTGATCAAAGCTAATTACAATTTTTCCTTTGCCATTTTTTTGTTTAGAGATGGCAACAGGTGTTCCAAACTGCTCTGATAGACGATTTTCTATCGCCTCAACGGCTGGATTTTTCGTAACTTTTTTAGCTTCAATTTGAGGCTCTAATTGCTTTTTAACCAGAGCTTCTGTTTCACGAACTGTTAACGCTTTACTTACAACAATTTGCGCTATCGCTAACTGTTGCTCTGTCGGTAAAGCCAATAATGCTCGAGCATGACCCATTTCAATCTGCTTGGTTTCAACAAGGTGTTTAACCTCTGTTGCCAATTGATTTAAACGCAATAAATTGGATACCGCAGTACGAGATTTACCAACAGCTTGCGCTAATTGTTGGTGAGTCAGTGAGAACTCACTTTGTAAACGTTCTAATGCTTGAGCTTCTTCCATAACATTGAGATCTTCACGTTGGATATTCTCAATAAGAGCAATAGCCATAGTAGCGCGATCATCAACTGATTTCACTATACAAGGCACTTGCTTAAGCCCAGCTTGACGAGCTGCGCGCCAACGACGCTCACCAGCAATGATCTCAAAGTGAGAGTTTGTCAGTTCACGAACAATAATCGGCTGAATAATGCCTTGAGTGCGAATAGATTCGGTCAGTTCAGCCAATGCCTCATCCGCCATATCTTTACGCGGCTGATATTTGCCTGACTGCAATTGTGAGACAGCGAGCTCTCGTAGCGCGCCATCATTTGAAAGGGTTTGTGCTTGGTTGGCAGCTTGTTGTTTAGCCAACGCGACAGAGCTCGTTGCGAATAACGCATCAAGACCTTTTCCTAGGCCTCTCTTACTCATGTTTTATTTCCTATTTTTATGCGTTGACAGTTTCAGCTTGAGATAACTGTTGCTCTTCTCGACGGATCATCTCACCAGCAAGGGCAAGATAAGCTTTAGCGCCACTAGAATATTTATCGTAATACATTGCAGGTCGGCCATGACTTGGGGCCTCTGCTAAACGTACATTGCGAGGAATGACCGTTCGATAAACTTTATCACCGAAGTGCTTCTTCAACTGATCAGACACTTCATTGGCAAGGCGATTACGCGGGTCGAACATGGTTCGAAGTAAGCCTTCAATTTTTAGATCCGCATTGACTACTGCGGTAAGCTTACTAATTGTATCCATCAGAGCTGTTAATCCTTCCAGTGCAAAATACTCACACTGCATTGGGACCAAAACAGAATCTGCCGCTGTCATCGCATTGATTGTAAGTAGGTTTAGTGCAGGCGGACAATCAATAAAGATGAAATCATAGTTATCGCGAACTGTCGCTAACGCATTACGTAAACGAACTTCTCGCGCAAAAACTTCCATCAATTTGATTTCAGCTGCGGTCACATCACCATTGGCCGCTATCAAATGATAACCGCCTGTCGTTTCAGTGATCGCAACTTGTTCAAATGGGGTCTGTTCGACCAGAAGATCATACGCAGTAGCTTCAACTTGGTACTTATCAACACCACTGGCCATCGTTGCATTACCTTGAGGATCAAGATCAATCACCAAGACTTTACGTTGAGTGGCAGCAAGAGATGCTGCTAAATTCACACATGTTGTTGTTTTACCTACGCCACCTTTTTGGTTGGCAACTGCTATGATTCTTCCCACGAACAAACCTCAATTATCATTCCTTTGCGCTTAGCACCACAAGGTGACGCTCACCTTCCAATTCAGGTACACGCAGAGAGTTAACCTCATTTACCGTGCACCAGTCAGGAAGTTCTGCCACTTCTTGTTCACTAAACTGTCCTTTAAGTGCTAAAAAGTTACCATTCGCCTTAGGTAGGTGGTGACACCAAGTGACCATATCCGTCATCGATGCAAATGCTCGACTCAAGACACCATCAAACCCTTCTTCTGGTTGGAACTCTTCAACACGACTCTGTACTGGTGTCACATTGGTAATTTTTAATTCAAAAATGACCTGACGAATAAAGCGAATTCGTTTACCTAAGCTATCGAGCAAAGTAAAAGATTTCTCTGGACACATAATTGCCAGAGGAATGCCCGGTAGACCAGGTCCGGTACCCACATCAATATAGTGGTCACCTTTTAGGTATTCACTTACGACAATACTATCCATGATATGTTTCACTAACATCTCATTTGGATCACGCACAGAAGTCAGATTATACGCTTTATTCCATTTGTTCAGCAGTTCAACATAGCCTACTAGCTGGTCTAATTGCTGTTCTGTGACCTGTAGGTCAGTTTGAGAAATTAATTGGGCTAAACGTTGTTTCACAACAAACTCCTATTCGCCTTTTTTCAGCAAGCCTTGCTTTTTCAAGTACACAAGCAGCAATGAGATAGCCGCAGGAGTAACACCTGAAATACGAGATGCCATACCTACCGTTTCCGGTTTTGCATCGTTTAGCTTCGCAATCACTTCGTTTGATAGACCTTTAACAACGCTATAGTCTAAATCAAATGGTAGTTTGGTTTTTTCATGGCGAAGTGATTTTTCTACTTCATCTTTTTGGCGATCGATATAACCTTGGTATTTAACCTGGATTTCGACTTGCTCACTCGCTTGCGTATCTTCAAGAGCCGGACCAAAAGTCTCAATCGCTGTTAGCATGTCATAAGTCACTTCTGGACGACGAAGTAGATCCTCACCACTTGCTTCACGTACGATAGGCGTTTTTAGGATCTTATTAAGTTCATCAACTTGTGCTGAATTTGGATTGATCCAAATATCTTTCAAACGTTGACGTTCTTGTTCCATATTTTCGATCTTCTGATTGAAACGAGCCCAACGCTCATCATCAACCAAACCAAATTGACGACCCATTTCGGTTAGACGTAAATCGGCATTATCTTCACGAAGTAGCAGACGGTATTCCGCGCGAGAGGTAAACATACGGTATGGTTCTTTCGTACCAATTGTTGATAGGTCATCAATCAATACACCCATATATGCCTGATCACGACGAGGGCTCCAACCATCTTTGCCTTGAGCGCACAACGCAGCGTTCATACCCGCTAATAGGCCTTGTGCCGCTGCTTCTTCGTAGCCAGTTGTACCGTTAATCTGACCCGCAAAGAACAAGCCTGCCATAAATTTGGTTTCAAAAGTTTGTTTTAGATCGCGAGGATCAAAGAAATCGTACTCGATAGCATAGCCAGGTCGAACGATATCTGCGTTTTCAAAACCTTTCATTGAGCGCACGATCTGCATCTGAACATCAAATGGCAAACTGGTTGAGATACCATTTGGATACAGTTCATGTGTTGTTAAGCCTTCTGG
The DNA here is from genome assembly GCF_038086725.1 of Photobacterium damselae subsp. damselae. NCBI lineage: Bacteria > Pseudomonadati > Pseudomonadota > Gammaproteobacteria > Vibrionales > Vibrionaceae > Photobacterium > Photobacterium damselae. The sequence continues at coordinate 41,465 of NZ_CP146970.1, read as the reverse complement.
CTCAATAAAGATTTGATGGCTGTTTTTATCTGCAAAACGCATTACTTTGTCTTCGATCGATGGACAGTATCGAGGACCAACACCTTCGATTACACCCGCATACATTGGGCTACGATCTAGGTTGTTGCGAATTACATCATGAGTACGTTCATTGGTATGAGTGATAAAACAAGGGATCTGACGCGGATGATCCGATTGCTTACCCATAAATGAAAATACAGGAGTTGGGTTATCACCAAACTGTTTTTCTAGCACGCTAAAATCAACAGTACGCGCATCAATTCGAGGTGGTGTACCCGTTTTTAAGCGGCTTACACGAAATGGAAGTTCACGTAAGCGATGAGCTAGTGCTATGGATGGTGGATCGCCTGCACGACCGCCATTGTAGTTCTCTAAGCCAATATGGATTCGGCCGCCAAGGAAAGTACCTACGGTCAATACCACAGCTTTAGCGCGGAATTTCAAACCCATTTCAGTTACTGCACCAACAACACGATCTTGCTCAACGATAAGATCAGTAACGGCTTGTTGGAATAGCATCAAGTTAGGTTGATTCTCTAATGCTTCACGAACCGCCGCTTTGTAAAGTGCACGGTCAGCTTGAGCACGAGTTGCGCGAACAGCAGGGCCTTTAGAAGAGTTAAGTGTACGAAATTGGATCCCGCCTTTATCGATGGCACGCGCCATTAGGCCGCCAAGTGCATCGACTTCTTTAACCAGGTGTCCTTTCCCGATCCCGCCGATAGCTGGGTTACAAGACATTTGACCCAATGTGTCAATATTATGCGTCAAAAGTAAGGTTTTTTGTCCCATTCGAGCAGCAGCGAGCGCAGCTTCAGTACCTGCGTGACCACCACCCACAACGATGACATCAAAATTATCCTGGTAAAACATGGAACTGCCTTAGGTATTTTAAATAGCCAATGAGTTAACTACGAGCAAAGGGACGTTATTCTATCCTTTTTCTTAAAAAGAGAGAATCTTTCATCAAGATCATTTGATCATGAGTTTTGTCTTCTTTAAATATATATAAAGATCTTTTAAGAAGATCTTTTGTTAGATCTACTATTAAGATCGCATGATCGTGTGGATAAGTGATAAATGATCCTAATGATCATGAGTTTATCGAGGATCATTTGCTGTGGAGGAGCTTGGATCTTATTTGGGATTAGCTGGGATCTAAATAGGCACTTATACACAGGGCATGGGGGATCTAAAATTTATACAATGGATAACTAAGGGTTGATCACTGTTTAGATCTATAGTTATCCACAGAAAAAAGTTTTAGATCCGGCTTAAAATTGAGTAATAATTGATGAATTATTAACCGTTATAACGTATTTTTCCATTGCTCAAGCCAGATTTCTGCTGGTTCTTCAGGTACTGGATGAGCTGAAACATCAATATCAAGGCGTGGAGCGATAAGTTTTGCCCCTAGATCCACCAGCATTTGTTCTATTTTCTTTCCTGCCGCACAGAAGGTGTCATAACTACTATCACCTAAACCAACTACAGCCAGTTTGAGCTCTGAACAATCGGGCTTTTGTTCAATAATTTGAGATGCAAAACTTTGAAAATTATCAGGAAAATCACCTGCTCCATGAGTTGAACACACAATAATCCACAACCCGCTGGTGGCTAGAGTGTTTAAATCGGCCTGATTTTCAATTTCTGTGTTGTGACCATCTTCTGTTAATAAATCAGCCAGATGCTCTGCAACATATTCTGCACCGCCTAAAGTACTGCCGGTGATAAAAGTGATATCTGTCATACAATCCTCAATGATACGTTCATGACGTTGCAGTGATTGTACAAGCTTATAGAAAATAAAACAGAGAGAAAAAGTAGGGGATAACCGAGGTGGTTGGGGGAGAAGAGAGAAGAAAAGATCCACAACTTATTGCGTTAAGGTGTGGATCTTAATCAAAAATGGGATCGCTTTACTTACCAATACAGAATGAAGTAAAGATCCGGCCAAGAAGATCGTCTGAGGTAAATTCCCCTGTAATCTCACTAAGATGTTGCTGAGCAAGACGAAGTTCTTCCGCTAGAATTTCACCAGCCATATAGCCTTCTAGCTGAGATTTACCGATTTCTAGGTGTTCTGCTGCGCGTTCTAAGGCGTCTAAATGGCGACGACGAGCCATAAAACCACCTTCGGTTGTACCAGAGAAGCCCATACACTCTTTTAGGTGCTGACGTAAGCTATCAACGCCTTCTCCGGTTAAAGCAGATAAACGGATCAAGGTTGGGTTATTAACATGGCAGATCCCAGCTTGTTCACCAGTAAGCTCGATCTTATTGCGGATCACCGTTAGGCCCATATTTTCGGGTAGGCGTTCAATAAAATCAGGCCAAATTTCTTTTGGATCTGTCGCATCAGTTGTGGTGCCATCGACCATAAATAATACGCGATCGGCTTGTAAAATTTCATCCCAAGCTCGTTCAATACCAATTCTTTCTACTTCATCGGATGCTTCGCGTAGGCCTGCGGTATCGATAATGTGTAGCGGCATACCATCAATATGGATATGTTCACGCAGTACATCACGAGTTGTACCTGCAATATCGGTAACAATTGCGCTGTCTTTTCCTGAGAGGGCATTCAGTAGGCTTGATTTACCGGCATTAGGACGGCCAGCAATCACAACCTTCATGCCTTCACGCATAATAGAGCCTTGGTTGGCTTCTTTGCGTACGGCTTCTAGGCGGTCAATGATGCGGTTAAGATCGCCTGATACTTTACCGTCAGAGAGAAAATCAATTTCTTCTTCAGGAAAATCAATGGCAGCTTCAACGTACATACGTAGATAAATAAGAGACTCAACCAGTTCATTAACACGAGTTGAGAATGCGCCTTGTAGCGACTGGAAGGCACTTTTAGCCGCTTCTTCAGAGCTGGCATCAATCAGGTCGGCAATCGCTTCTGCTTGAGCAAGATCCAGTTTGTCATTCATAAAAGCGCGTTCTGAGAATTCACCTGGGCGAGCAGGACGAATACCATCAAGCGTTAGAATACGGCGAATCAACATATCCATTAAAACTGGGCCGCCATGGCCTTGCAGTTCTAGAACATCTTCGCCTGTAAATGAATTTGGACCTTTAAAGAATAAAGCGATGCCCTGATCAAGAGCGGTGCCATCTTCATTCTTGAAAGGCAGATATTCGGCATAACGAGGACGGAGTTCTCGACCCGCAACAGCTAAAGCCACTTCTTTAGCTTTTGGGCCTGAGACACGAATAATACCTACGCCACCACGGCCTGGCGGTGTAGCTTGAGCGACAATGGTATCTGTATGTTGATTCATAACTTGTGACTTAGCTTAAAAATAAGGCGGTGATTGTAAACTAGAGTAGCGGATAACACCTAATAATCCACCATCAATCTTTTTTAACCAATAAAAAAGGCGACCTTAAGGTCGCCTTTTTAATAAGAATTGAGGTTACGACTTAGAGTGTAAGCCTTTCTTCTCTAGTGAACGATAAATCAGAGTTTGCTGAATTAGCGTTACGATGTTTGATACTAGCCAGTATAGAACTAGACCAGATGGGAACCATAGGAAGAAGAAAGTAAACATAACAGGCATAAATGTCATGATCTTCTGCTGCATTGGGTCCGTAATAGTCGATGGGCTCATCTTCTGAATCATGAACATAGTGATACCCATCAGAATTGGCAAGATGTAGTAAGGGTCTTGCGCTGATAGGTCATGAATCCAGCCGAAGAATGGCGCATGACGTAGTTCTACCGATTCCATCAGAGCCCAGTATAGCGCGATGAAAATTGGCATTTGAATCAGGATAGGTAAACAGCCACCAAGTGGGTTTACTTTTTCCTTACGGTATAGCTCCATCATCTCTTGGCTTAGGCGTTGACGGTCATCACCAAAACGCTCACGCATTGCTTGCAGCTTAGGCTGTAGCATGCGCATTTTTGCCATAGAAGTGTATTGTGCTTTTGTTAGTGGGTACATGGCACCACGAACAATGAAGGTCAATACTATGATAGCTACACCCCAGTTACCCACGATGCTGTGGATAAATGAAAGAAGCTTATGAAGTGGGCTTGCAATGAACCATAACCAACCGTAGTCAACAGTTAGGTTTAAGTTTTTCGCAGTTGCTGCCATTTCATTTTGTAGCTTAGGACCTACCCATAATGTTGCTTTTAATGTGTCAGTCGCACCTGGTGCAACGGTCACAGCTGGCATACGAACACCGATATAACCATTACCGTCGCTTGAACGAGAGTACAGGTTATTTAGTGCTTCATTACCGTCACGAGGGATCCAAGCTGATACAAAGTAGTGTTGAAGAACCGCTACCCAACCATCTGGTGTAGTAACATTTAGGTTCTTATCTTTCATATCATCAAAGCTGTACTTCTTGTAGTTAGTATCAACTGATGAGTATGCACCACCTTGGTATGTTGGCATAGTTAGGCTGCTTTTGCTTGCAACTAGAGAGTGGCGAAGCTGAGCGTACATTTGAACTGATGTTGGAGCTGCACTTTGGTTATCGATAGTGTAATCAACATTTACAGCGTAGCTGTTAGGCTTAAGAACAAATGTTTTAGTGTATTTAATTCCATCTTTCTCATAAGTCATAGGAACGCGAAGTTCTTTTTGATCAGGAGCTAGAGTGAAATCTTTACCAGAAACGGTAAATTGAGCGCGGCCAGCATTAGTATCAATACCGTTTTGACCAATAAGGCCAGATTGTGCCACATAGCTGTGTTCAGGATTGTTCTCTAATAGCACAAATGGGTCTTTTGAGCCTAGAGTGTTGTTGTATTTAAGTAGTTTTGCATCTACTACATCACCACCAAGCGTATCGACAGTAAGCGCCAGTACATCGGTTTTAATGGTGATTAAGTTTTGCGAGCTACTTTGATCAGTGACTAGCTGACCATCAGCAGAATGTGAAGGCACATCACCGCTGTTGTTAACTTGTTGCGCTACACCCTGGCTTTGAGGCTGAGGGTTTTTGTCGCTGTTCCACTGTTGAAACAGTAGAAAAGAAACAAACAGTAGGGCAATTAACAGAATATTGCGTTGGGAGTCCATCGTTATTTATCTCTGTCGTTATGCTTGGTTGGCGGAACGGGGTCATAACCCCCGCAGTTCAAAGGGTGACATCTTAATAGACGTTTCGCCGCTAACCAACAACCTTTTATCGCTCCATGCGTTTTTATGGCTTCTATCGCATATTGTGAACATGTAGGGGTAAAACGACAGCGTGGTCCAATCAATGGACTGATCGCAAGTTGGTAAAAGCGGACTAGTCCAATGACTAGCCACGCGAAGGGCGAGACAGGCGATGCCATAATTTATCTAACAACTTATTGAGCTCGTCGTTGCTTAAATCCTGAGCACTCTTTCTTGCGATAACAACGAAATCTTTGGCAGGTAGCTGATGTTGCTTTAAACGGAAGCTATCACGAACGACACGTTTAAATCGATTACGAGCTACAGCTGTTTTGATCTGCTTTTTAGGAACGGCAAGACCAAGACGGGGATAACCTAGAGAGTTATTACGGGCAAGAATAGTTAAGTGAGGAGAGCCAGCACGATGAGCTTGCTGGAAGACTGCTTGATAATGTTCGGGAGTTAACAGACGTAACTCCCGAGAGAATGCGAACTTATCCAAAATAATCAAAGATTACTTAGATAGACGCTTACGGCCTTTAGCGCGACGTGCGTTGATAACTGCACGACCGTTCTTAGTCGCCATACGTGCACGGAAACCGTGAGTACGCTTACGCTTTAGAACTGAAGGTTGAAAAGTGCGTTTGCTCATTTTGTTACCTTAAAATTAACTGATCAGTTTTTAAGTTGTTACGGCTTTATTGGTCAGTTTAACCATTAGCCTCTAACAAAGAGGCGGAATTGTAATCACTGACCAACAAAGAGTCAATCATTATACCCATATGAGTATGGGCGCTGAATTATACGTCTTGTTTGTTTTTGTGCAAGGATCCTTTTTAGATCCCAACTTGATTTAAGAATTTTTTTAATCGCAGATCGTGTGGTTGAGTAAAGATCTGATCCGGTGTTCCTTGTTCAACAAATTGACCATCAGCCATAAAGATCACTCGGTCAGCAACTTCACGGGCAAATTGCATTTCATGGGTGACGATAATCATAGTTTGTTGTTTTTTAGCTATTTTTTTTATAAGTAGTAATACCTCTCCAACCCATTGAGGATCCAGTGCTGAGGTCGGTTCATCAAATAAAAGCAGCTCTGCTTGTTGAGCCATAGCCCGTCCGATCCCAATGCGTTGTTGTTGTCCTCCAGAGAGTGCTATGGGGTAAAAATCGGCTTTATCTGCTAAGCCAATTTCTTGCAAAATATTTAATGCAATTTTATAAGCGCGCTGTTTTGACCATTTTTTTACAGTAATTAAACTTTCGGCAATGTTCTCTTTGGCAGTCAAATGCTGAAAAAGGGCGTAATTTTGAAACACAAATCCAGTTTGTTGCCGCAAAGCTAGCCGCTGTTGTGCATTCGTTTTAGGGTAGTGCAGAGAGACATCATTAATGGTAATCGAACCCGCATCGGCTTGTTCTAAGCTGTTTATGGTGCGTAATAATGTTGATTTTCCTGTTCCAGATGGACCGATAATCGCCACAATTTCACCAGGTTTTATCGTTAGATTCAGATCGGAAAATAGAGTCTGTTCACCAAAGCGTTTGGTCAGATTTTTTATCGTTATCATCGGGTATACGCCTTATTTAAACGAGTTTCAGCCAAAGTTTGTAAGCGAGTAAGCACTATCACTATTAACCAGTATATTAAGGCGACGGCAAGGAATGCCTCAAAGAATCTAAAGCTTGATGAAGCCTCCATTTGTGCTTTTGCCATGATTTCTGGAACCCCTAATGCAAACGCCAATGAGGTCGATTTAATCATATCGATAAAGTAGTTCATCAAAGAAGGTAAGGCGATACGCATGGCTTGCGGCAAAATTATGCGTCGCATCGCTTGCTGTTCACTCATTCCTATTGCTAGGCTAGCTTCGTACTGACTGTTATCGATACCTAAAATTGCCCCACGAATGGTTTCAGCCATATAAGCGGCAAAGTGAAGACTTAAACCAATGACCGCTGCGCTATAGCCATCAAGGCCTACAAAAGCGGGAATAACTTGTGGTAGGCCGTAATAGAACAAAAACAGTTGTACTAACAAAGGTGTTCCACGAAAGAAGCTAATATAGAGTAGACTTAAGCTGTTGAGCCCCCATATACGTTTAATACGAATCAACGCAATCACTAGGGCCAAGAATAAGGCAAAAATCATCCCCCACAGTGCCATTGAGAGTGTCGTTGTTAAGTATTTGGCTAATATGGGCAACAACGACACCATATAACTTACATCAAACCCCATCGCCATCTCCTTTGATTAATTAAGTTAGTGGCTACTTACTGAGTGATGTCACTAGCAAACCATTTTTCAGATAATTGACGTAACGTGCCGTCTTTACGCATGTTGGCGAGAGCTTGGTTAACCTCTTGTTGGAGTTTTTTCCCTTTCTCGGTTCGACTAAATGGCCAAGCATTTTCTATTTGTTCAAAAGGTTGTCCTGCCAGTTGTAGCGGAAGGTTGACCTTTTTAATGACTTCTAATGACGATAATCGATCCATCACAAAAGCATCGGTGCGGCCTAAAGCTACGTCGTGCTCAATACCAGTGTCGTAAGTTTTGATATTGATCTGGTCGGCATTAGGTAATTGGCGTAGCAGTTGCTCATAGTTAGAGCCTAAATTTACACCTACGGTTTTGCCGTTGAGATCGGACGTTGAGGTAATGGCATTGTTTCCTTTACGCACGACGAGTTGAGCACCATCAATGACATAAGGTTGTGAGAATAAAAATTTGTTTTGGCGCTCGGGGGTGATGGTGATCTGATTTGAAATCGTATCGATCCGCCCTGTTTCTAATAAACCAAACAAACCGGAAAAGTTAGCAGTAACAAAGTCGACTTTATAATCGTTACGTTTACCTATTTCTTGCCATAAATCGACTTCAAAGCCCTGTAATTGGTCTTGCTTAACAAAAGTGAATGGGAAATAGCGTCCAGACATACCAACTTTGACCTCTGTAGCGGCAAAAATGCTGCTCGATCCGATTAAGGCAAAAGTTATCGCGGCAAAACGCAGAGATTGGCTAATTTTCATAAACTGACTTCCTGTATTTTTATTGTGTTGTGCTATGGCTGTCATCGTACTTGGTTATATAAAGGTTTTTTAAATAACTTTAAGTTATTTGAAATAACCGATTACTCATACTTATTGAGCTTAAAACGATAAAACAGTGACTTACTCACAAGTGATTTTTATGTTGTGGATGGAATATCCAAAGGTGGGGTAAATAGTAAGTGGATAAGATCGTTATCTTATTGCTATATAATATTTTTGCTTGGATCTTGAAAATGTGTATAGCTGTGTGGGTAAAGTTGCGTAAAAATGGCCGGATCGGACAAAAAGATGTGAGATCTATGTGAATAAGTCCGATCTTATTCACTGGATCTGCGATCTTCTTACTGGCGATCCGAGGCTAAGGGGTATAAAATTACATCCCTTTTTGTGTTTTGTTTATTTAATGTGTGGAGTCGAACTTGTCATCTTCGCTTTGGTTGCAGTGCCTTCAACGCTTACAGGAAGAACTCCCTGCGACAGAATTCAGCATGTGGGTTCGCCCCTTACAAGCCGAACTTAACGATAATACGCTGACATTGTTTGCGCCAAATCGTTTTGTTCTCGATTGGGTTAGGGATAAGTACCTAAATAATATCAATCGTCTACTGAATGAGTTTTGTGGACAGGACGTGCCGATCTTGCGTTTTGAGGTAGGTAGTAAGCCTATTTCAGCTCCAAGCATTACGCCTGCGCCAGCTCCCATTCTGACTCCTACGCCGACCCCTGTCGTGACACCGGCCCCAGCTCCGATTGAAGCTGCGGTAATGCCGGCCGATATTCTACCTGCTGTTGCTCATCCAGCGGCACAGCAAGCGGGTGGCTGTCGCTCGAATGTAAACCCAAAACACAACTTTAATAATTTCGTGGAAGGTAAATCTAACCAGTTAGGTTTAGCGGCTTGTCGTCAGGTGGCAGATAATCCAGGCGCAGCTTATAACCCATTATTTTTATATGGTGGTACTGGTTTAGGTAAAACGCACTTACTACATGCTGTGGGTAATGCTATTGCTGATCGTAAGCCCAATGCCAAAGTGGTTTACATGCACTCTGAACGTTTTGTGCAAGATATGGTGAAAGCTCTGCAAAATAACGCAATCGAAGAATTTAAGCGTTACTATCGCAGTGTTGATGCGTTGCTTATCGATGATATTCAATTTTTTGCCAATAAAGAGCGTTCACAAGAAGAGTTTTTCCATACGTTTAATGCGCTACTTGAAGGCAATCAGCAGATCATTTTGACCTCGGATCGCTACCCACGAGAGATCAACGGGGTAGAGGATCGTCTAAAATCACGCTTTGGTTGGGGACTCACGGTGGCAATTGAGCCGCCAGAACTTGAAACGCGTGTTGCTATCTTAATGAAGAAAGCTGAAGATCATAATATTCGTTTGGCTGATGAAGTGGCGTTTTTTATTGCTAAGCGCTTACGTTCTAATGTTCGCGAACTAGAAGGGGCGTTAAACCGAGTGATTGCAAATGCAAACTTCACCGGACGTGCCATTACCATTGATTTTGTTCGTGAAGCTTTACGCGATTTGCTCGCATTACAAGAGAAACTCGTTACCATAGATAATATTCAAAAAACGGTTGCTGAATACTACAAGATCAAAATGGCCGATATGTTATCTAAGCGTCGCTCTCGTAGCGTGGCACGCCCTCGTCAAATGGCGATGGCTCTGGCCAAAGAGTTAACTAACCACAGTTTACCTGAGATTGGTGATGCTTTTGGTGGTCGCGACCATACTACGGTATTGCATGCTTGTCGTAAGATTGAGCAGCTTCGTGAAGAAAGCCACGATATCAAAGAAGATTATTCTAACCTAATTCGAACACTGTCATCTTAATATGAAATTTACTCTTGCCCGTGAACAACTATTAAAGCCCTTACAACAAGTATCTGGTGCGTTAGGTCGTCCATCCTTGCCGATTTTGGGTAATATTTTGCTGCAAGTTGAAGAGGGATTGCTCTCTTTAACTGGTACCGATTTAGAAGTAGAACTGGTTGCCAAAATTGCCCTTGAAGGGGAGTTTGAAGCCGGTGCTATTACTGTCCCATCGCGTAAGTTCTTAGATATTTGCCGAGGACTGCCTGATAGTGCAACCATTTCTGTATCCGTAGAAGGCGATCGCGCACTGATCCGCTCTGGTCGTAGTCGTTACTCATTAGCAACACTGCCTGCAAGTGACTTTCCAAATATCGATGATTGGCAAAGTGAAGTTGAATTTGAGCTGGAACAGAGCCGTTTACGCCAGTTGATTGATAGCACACAGTTTTCAATGGCTCATCAAGATGTACGTTATTACCTAAACGGTATGTTGTTTGAGACCGATGGCAAACTATTACGTACAGTGGCAACCGATGGTCACCGTATGGCTGTGTGTGCCATCGATACCGCGTATGATGTGCCATCAAAACAGATTATTTTACCTCGTAAAGGGGTGCTTGAGTTGGTGCGTCTGCTTGATAACCCAGAAGCACCAGTTCAGATTCAAATTGGCGGTTCTAATCTGCGAGCAACGGTAAATAACTTTGTCTTTACTTCTAAGCTTGTTGATGGCCGTTTCCCTGATTATCGCCGAGTTTTACCGCAAAATAGCAACAAATTTGTTACGGCTAGTTGTGATGAACTGCGCAAAGCGTTTTCTCGTGCGGCGATTTTATCTAATGAAAAATTCCGTGGCGTTCGAGTGAATTTAGCTGCAGGTGAAATGCGCATTACCGCTAATAACCCAGAGCAAGAAGAAGCTGAAGAATTTTTGGATGTTGACTATCAAGGTGAGCCAATTGAAATTGGGTTTAACGTTAGCTATGTGCTAGACGTTCTTAACACGTTGAAATGTGAACAGGTCAAGATGTCTTTAACTGATGCGAATGCTAGTGCGTTGCTCGAAGATAATGCAGTTGATGACGCTATGTATGTGGTCATGCCGATTAGACTATAATTCATGGCACTAACACGTTTAATTGTTAAAGATTTTCGTAATATTGCTGACTGCGATTTGGAACTATCTCCCAGTTTTAATTTCTTAATTGGGGCCAATGGCAGCGGCAAAACTAGTGTGCTTGAAGCGGTTCATTATTTAGGTCATGGCCGCTCTTTTCGCAGCCATTTAACGGGTCGAGTGATTCGTCATGAGCAAAGTGAACTCTTTGTTCATGGTCGGGTTCAAGGAGAAGGGACGCAATTACCTCAACCGGTTGGCATTAATAAAAAGCGAGATGGTACAACGGAAGTAAAAATTGCTGGCGAAGGGAATCAGAAGCTAGCTCAATTAGCCCAAATTCTTCCTTTACAGCTAATTACCCCTGAAGGTTTCGATCTACTCATTGGTGGGCCTAAGTTTCGTCGTGCATTTATTGATTGGGGCGTGTTTTATGTTGAGCCTAAGTTCTTTCAAGCTTGGAGTCGACTAAAACGATTAACCAAACAACGTAATGCGTTACTTAAGACCGCAACCAGTTATCGAGAACTCTCATATTGGGATCAAGAATTGGCTCAATTGGCTGAGCAGATTGATCTGTGGCGCAGTGATTACTTAGCCGCAGTAAAACAAAAAGCCAATGAAATTTGTTTAGGCTTTTTGCCAGAATTTGACATTCAACTCGGATACTACCGGGGATGGGAAAAAGAGACGCCTTATGGGGAGTTATTGCGTCGTAACTTTGAGCGCGATTGTCAGCTCGGTTATACCGCAAGTGGTCCTCATAAAGCCGATTTACGAATTAAAGTTGCTGGTACGCCTGTCGAAGATGTGTTGTCTCGCGGGCAATTAAAGTTAATGGTTTGTGCGCTTCGTTTAGCGCAAGGGCTTCATTTGACGGAAGTGACCGGTAAACAGTGTATTTATTTAATTGATGATTTTGCTTCCGAGCTGGATAGCCACAGGCGTGCGTTGCTTGCGCAGCGATTAAAGGAGACCCACGCCCAAGTTTTCATTAGTGCGATCAGTGCTGATCAAATAACTGATATGCAGGATGAAAAAGGTAAGATGTTCTTAGTAGAACACGGTAAAATAACCGCAGGATAATTTAAGCGAGAGTAACTCAATGTCCAACAATTACGATTCATCAAGCATTAAGGTGCTTAAAGGCCTCGATGCGGTACGTAAGCGCCCAGGGATGTACATCGGTGATACTGATGACGGTACTGGCTTGCACCACATGGTTTTTGAGGTTGTCGATAACTCAATCGATGAAGCTCTTGCTGGTCACTGTGAAGATATCGTTGTTACCATTTGTGAAGATGGTTCGGTATCTGTAAGCGATGACGGCCGTGGTATTCCAACCGAACTTCACCCAGAAGAAGGGGTATCAGCTGCAGAAGTTATTATGACAGTACTGCACGCTGGTGGTAAGTTCGATGATAACTCATATAAAGTTTCGGGTGGTCTACACGGTGTAGGTGTGTCCGTTGTGAACGCACTGTCTGAAAAAGTGGAATTGACCATTTATCGTCATGGTCATATTCACCGTCAAATCTATCGCCACGGTGTACCTCAAGCACCATTAGAAGTGATTGGTGATACTGATCGTACAGGTACAACCATTCGTTTCTGGCCAAGCTCTGAAACCTTTACTAATACGACGTTCCAATACGAAATTTTAGCTAAACGTCTTCGTGAACTGTCGTTCCTAAACTCAGGCGTTTCTATCAAGCTTAACGATGAGCGTGAAGAAGGCAAACAAGACCACTTTATGTATGAAGGTGGTATTCAAGCGTTCGTTGAGCACTTAAATCGCAATAAAACACCAATTCACCAGAAAGTATTCCACTTCAATGTTGAACGTGAAGATGGCATTACGGTTGAAGTGGCAATGCAGTGGAATGATGGCTTCCAAGAGAACATCTACTGTTTCACCAACAACATTCCTCAACGCGATGGTGGTACACACTTAGCCGGCTTCCGTGGTGCGCTGACTCGTACTTTGAATAACTACATGGAAAAAGAAGGTTATTCGAAGAAAGCGAAAGCGGCGACTTCTGGTGATGATGCGCGTGAAGGTCTAACTGCTGTTATTTCAGTAAAAGTGCCTGACCCTAAATTCTCAAGCCAGACCAAAGATAAGCTTGTTTCAAGTGAAGTTAAGTCGGCTGTAGAATCGACTATGGGCGAAAAGCTGGGTGAATTCCTATTAGAAAACCCAGGTGATGCGAAAACAGTTTGTACGAAGATCATCGATGCTTCTCGTGCTCGTGAAGCTGCACGTAAAGCGCGTGAGATGACTCGTCGTAAAGGCGCATTAGATCTTGCGGGTCTTCCTGGTAAACTTGCGGACTGTCAGGAAAAAGATCCTGCCTTGTCTGAACTTTACATTGTGGAGGGTGACTCTGCAGGCGGTAGTGCTAAGCAGGGTCGTAACCGTAAAAACCAAGCTATCTTGCCACTTAAAGGTAAGATCCTAAACGTTGAAAAAGCACGCTTTGATAAGATGCTATCTTCACAAGAAGTGGCAACCCTGATCACTGCGATGGGTTGTGGTATCGGCCGCGATGAATACAACCCAGATAAATTACGTTATCACAGCATCATTATCATGACCGATGCCGACGTCGATGGTTCGCACATTCGTACGCTACTGTTGACCTTCTTCTATCGTCAAATGCCAGAATTGATTGAACGTGGTCATATCTATATTGCTCAGCCACCGCTTTACAAAGTGAAGAAAGGCAAACAAGAGCAGTACATCAAAGATGATGAAGATATGCAGCAGTTCCAGACTTCGCTTGCGTTAGAAAATGCTGCGCTGTTCACTACTGAAGGTGCACCTGCAATGGCCGGCCTTGCTCTTGAGAATTTGGTTGGTCAGTACAACAGCACAATGAAGTTGATTGAGCGAATGAGTCGTCGTTACCCAACGCTACTTCTTAATGAGCTTGTCCATCAACCTCGTCTAACGGCTGAGATGCTATCTGATCGTGCACAAGTTGAAGCTTGGGTTACGCCAGTGATTGAAGCGCTTAACGCAAAACAATCAGGTGAAAGCCACTACACATTTGATATTGTTGTTGATAGCGAGAACAATCACTTCTTACCTAAGGTTGTGGTACGTACTCACGGTGTTGATCATGAGTATCCATTAAGCTTTGAGCTAATTTGCTCTAAAGAGTACAGCAAGTTGGCTGATCTTTCTGAGGAGCTAAATGGTCTACTTGATGATTCGGCTTACGTTCAACGTGGCGAGCGCAAGCAACCAGTAGCAAGCTTTAAAGAAGTTCTAGAGTGGTTAAATAAAGAGTCTCGTCGTGGTCTATCGCTACAGCGCTACAAAGGTCTAGGTGAGATGAACCCAGATCAACTGTGGGAAACAACAATGGATCCTGAATCTCGTCGTATGATGCGCGTGACCATCAACGATGCTGTTGCTGCCGATGAGTTGTTTACCACTTTGATGGGCGATCAGGTTGAACCGCGTCGTAACTTCATCGAAGCGAATGCTCTAAATGCAAATCTAGACGTATAAGTTTTTGCTTTTATCATAAAAAACGCTGCCAAAAGGCAGCGTTTTTTTATTGTTCTAAATAGGCTTTTTTAACTTCCTGCGCAATGATATCAATACCTTTTTTCATCACTTCATCATCTTGGACATAGTTCATCCGCAGACACTGATGCTGGTGTTGCCAAGAGTCTTCTAAACCAATAAAAAAATACTCTCCAGGAACAATAAGTACGCCTCTTTGTTTTAAACGACGATACAGTTCTGTTGTGGTAATCGGTAGCTCATCAAACCATAACCATAAGAAAATCGCACCTTCAGGCTTATGGATTCGAAATCTGGGATCTGGAATGGCTTGCTGTAACCAACTGACGGCTTGCGTTGCTTTACGTTGATAGAAAGGCTTTATGACCTGATGACTTAGCGATAGCAGTTCATTGCGTTCAATTAATTTGTGTGCCACCGCAGGCCCCACGCTGCCAGGGGCTAAGTTGAGTACGCCATTCATATTCGCGAGTGCTTGAACGATAGTTTCATTTGCTATCACAATGCCACAACGTACGCCTGGCAAGCCTAATTTTGATAGGCTCATACACAAAATGGTATTAGGGTTCCAAAAGGGGGTCACATCAGCAAAAATGATGTCAGGGAAGGGCATGCCGTAAGCGTTATCAATAATTAAGGGAATGTGGTGTTGTTGAGCAAGAGTATCAAGTTTTGCGATCTCTTCATCGGTTAACACATTACCTGTTGGGTTAGTTGGCCTTGAGACACAAATAGCACCGATATTGGGGGTTATTGTTAAGGTTGAAAAGTCGATATGATACTTAAATAGCCCATTATCTAACAAAGTGATCTCAGGACGATAAGAGATAAACATATCATCATGAACACCCGCATCACTATAGCCTATGTATTCAGGAGATAGGGGTAATAGAATCTTCTTATGGCTACCATCTTGATACTTTCCTGCTAATAAATTAAATAAGCTGAAAAAAGCACTCTGACTGCCATTAGTTAGTACAATATTACGTTCACTGATCTCCCAACCATACTGCTGCTTGAGCATAGCTGCCAGTGCGATCAAAAATCGATTTTTTCCTTGCGGCCCATCGTAATTGCTCATCGCTTGTGTTAACTCACCCGATGCGGCCATTTCACTGAGTAATTGAGTGAAATAGGTATTTATTGTTGGTATTTGAGCTGGGTTACCACCGCCTAACATGATGGCATTGGGGTCTTGTAGGCCATCATTTAAGTCATCCATTAACTGAGCAATACTGGAATAGCGAGCGAACTTGTCGCCAAAGGTTGAGAACTCCATGTGTCTTTGCAAACCTCAATGTTTTATAACCCATCCAATCTAGTGCTGGGGGATTTATGATGTTGTGTTTGCTCAACATACCTTATTGCGGCGAGTGTGAAAAGAGAGCAGAAAAACATCAATAACATTGTTTCACGTGAAACAGTGATGATCAAAGATTAGAGTATTTTGATGATAAAAAAAGCCCGCACAGTGGCGGGCTTTGTTATATCAATTGAGATTATTTCTGTAGTAGAGAAATATCTGCAACTTGTAGGAACATATTGCGAAGGGCATTAAGCATAGTTAGACGATTTACTTTTAGTTTCTCGTCATCTGCCATAACCATTACGTTATCAAAGAACGCATCAACAGGTTCACGTAGGCTTGCTAGTTCAGTCAGTGCTTGCTGGTAGTTACCCGCAGCGAAAGCTGGCTCTAGAGTTGCTTGCATTGCTGCAATATCAGCGGCAAGTGTTTTCTCTGCATCTTCAACCAGTAGAGCATTATCCCATTGTGCAGGAAGCTCACCGTCAAATTTCGCTAAGATATTACCTACACGCTTGTTGGCTGCTGCTAGTGATTCAGCTGCATCCAATTCACGGAAGTGAGATACCGCTTTCACTCGTTGGTCAAAGTCAGCAGGCTTGGTTGGATGTAGAGCCAATACTGCTTGAATAACATCAACGCTGAAGCCTTCATCTTGATACCAAGCGCGGAAACGACCAAGCATAAACTCGATAACATCCAACTCAACATTATCGTTGCTTAGCTTATCACCGTATAGCTCATGTGCTTTTGCAACAAGCTCAACAAGATCTAGGTTATAGCCTTTTTCAACGATAATACGCAATACACCTAGTGCTGCACGACGTAGTGCAAATGGGTCACTGCCTTTTGGTGCCTGACCAATACCGAAGATACCTACTAATGTATCTAGCTTATCTGCCATTGCTACTGCAGCAGACACACCTGTACTTGGTAACTCATCACCGGCAAAGCGAGGCATGTATTGTTCATTAAGAGCTAATGCCACTTCTTCTGCTTCACCATCGTGGCGAGCATAGTGCATACCCATAACACCTTGAGTATCGGTAAATTCAAATACCATTGATGTCATTAGGTCACATTTAGATAGCAGACCGGCACGTTTTGCGTTATCAACATCAGCGTCGATTTTTGCTGCAATAAAGCCAGCAAGTTCGGTGATGCGATCTGTTTTATCTTTAATAGTACCTAGCTTTTGCTGGAAGATTGCTGTCTCTAGTTGAGGTAGACGATCAATCAGTGGACGCTTGCGGTCAGTATTAAAGAAGAACTCAGCATCAGCAAGACGTGGGCGAACCACTTTCTCGTTACCTGCGATGATTTGGCTTGGATCTTTCGAGATTAAGTTTGATACAAAGATAAACTTAGGAACCAGGTTGCCTTCAGCATCATAAACAGGGAAGTACTTCTGGTCACCTTTCATGGTGTAAACCAGAGCTTCAGCAGGAACAGCTAGGAACTTCTCTTCAAAAGAAGCGGTTAGAACCACAGGCCATTCAACAAGAGAGGTTACTTCTTCTACTAGTTCATCATCAAGGTCTGCGATACCGCCTACTTCTTGAGCCGCTTTTTGTGCATCGGCAACAATGATAGCTTTACGAGCTTCGTAATCAGCCATCACTTTACCGCGCTCTTCTAGAATTGCAGGGTACTGATCAGCATTATCGATAGTGAACTCGCTTTCACCCATAAAACGGTGACCACGAATAGTGCGAGCTGAATCCACACCAAGAATAGTGCCTTCAACAAGCTCATCACCAAGCAGCATGGTTAGAGTTTTCACTGGACGAATAAATTGTGTTTCTTTATCGCCCCAACGCATTGGTTTTGGAATTGGTAGCTTAGCTAGTGCATTTGCAGCAAGTTCAGGAAGTAGCGCTTTTGCTTCTTGGCCTTTAACTTCTTGCTTGAACAGTAGCCATTCGCCTTTGTCTGTTACCAGACGTTCAGCTTGCTCTACAGTAATACCATTACCACGAGCCCAGCCTTGTGCTGCTTTTGTTGGGTTACCGTCAGCATCAAAAGCAGAAGCGATAGCCGGACCACGCTTTTCTACAATTTTGTCTGGTTGGTTTTCAGCCAGCGCATTAACTTTAAGTGCTAAACGGCGAGGAGCCGCAAACCACTCAATGCCATTGTGCGCTAGATCTGCAGCTTTTAGTTCTGCCTCAAAGTTAGCAGCAAAAGCTTCAGCCAGAGTACGAAGTGCTTTTGGTGGTAGCTCTTCTGTACCTAGCTCAATTAGGAAATTACGTTCTGTCATGACTATCCCTTACTTATCTTTTTTGCACATAGGGAAGCCAAGAGCTTCACGTGATGCGTAATAAGCTTCTGCAACCTGTTTAGTTAGGTTACGGATACGCAGAATGTAGCGTTGACGCTCAGTTACCGAAATTGCTTTACGTGCATCTAATAGGTTAAATGCGTGAGCGGCTTTTAGGATGCGCTCGTAAGCAGGAAGTGGTAGTGGCGTTTCCAACTCAAGCAGTTGTTGACACTCTTTCTCGTTTTGATCGAAGAAAGTAAATAGGAAATCAACATCGGCATGTTCGAAGTTGTAAGTCGATTGCTCAACTTCGTTTTGGTGGAAGATATCACCGTAAGTTACTTTACCTAGTGGGCCATCTGTCCATACTAGGTCGTATACTGAGTCAACACCTTGAATGTACATTGCAAGACGTTCGATACCGTAAGTGATCTCACCAGTTACTGGTTTACACTCTAGGCCACCAACCTGCTGGAAGTAAGTAAACTGAGTTACTTCCATACCGTTTAGCCATACTTCCCAGCCAAGACCCCAAGCACCAAGTGTTGGGTTTTCCCAGTTATCTTCAACAAAGCGGATATCGTGAATTTGAGTATCGATACCAAGTGCTTCTAGAGAGCCAAGGTATAGCTCTTGAATATTATCTGGAGAAGGCTTTAGCATTACCTGAAATTGGTAGTAGTGCTGAAGACGGTTTGGGTTTTCACCATAACGGCCGTCAGTTGGACGACGAGATGGTTGAACGTACGCTGTTGCAATAGGCTCTGGACCTAGAGCTCGTAGACATGTCATTGGGTGAGAGGTACCTGCACCGACTTCCATATCTAATGGTTGTACGATGGTACAACCTTGTTGGCCCCAGTAATCCTGCAGCGCGAGGATCATGCCCTGAAAGGTTTTAATGTCGTATTTATGCATTGTCAGCTTCGCGAGATTAGTGGATTAAAGTAATAACTATCCAGTATACCTTGCATGGCGACCAGCGAGTAGAGTTCGTGGATGTTTTTTATTCATCCCAGCTCGCTTTTGACAAAAATATTGACCAATTTATTTTGATAGATATTGAAATGGTGAATATTTGACAAAATTTTGATGTGATTTGATGGATTGTTGATTAAACTGCCCGCTGTTTTATTGTAGCGTTTATGCTATTAACCTCAGTTTTCTCACGAAAGTGAGAGGGTCGAAAACACGGAATCTATTAATCATGGCTAACAATGTATCTAACGCATCGAACAAGTGGGTGCGCGCTGCAGTGATCTCAGTTATTGCTGCGATGACTATGACTGGTTGTTCAACAGTAAACCCATATACGGGTGAATCACAAACGGCTGACGCAACCAGTGGCTCAATTATTGGTGCTCTTGCAGGTGCAGCAATTGGTGTCGCTTCTTCAAGCAAACACGATCGTGGTAAAGGTGCATTGATTGGTGCTGCATCAGGTGCTGCTCTAGGTGGTGGTATCGGTTATTACATGGATGTGCAAGCGGCAAAACTTCGCAAGCAATTAGCATCTTCAGGTATTACTGTTACACGTAATGGCAATAACATTGTGTTAAACATGCCAAACGAAATTACATTCGGTGTGGATCAAACAACACTAAATCAGCGTGCAATGAATGCGCTACACAATGTTGCACTTGTTGCAAAAGAGTATAACAAGACTCAGCTAAACGTATACGGTTTCACCGATAGCACAGGCGCTGCATCTTACAACCAACGTCTATCTCAAGTACGTGCGGCAGAAGTAGGTAATTACTTAATTCGTCAAGGTGTTGCAGCAAACCGTGTGGTTTCTCAAGGTATGGGCGAAGCAAGCCCTATCGCAACAAACAGCACCGCTGCTGGTCGTGCGGAAAACCGTCGAGTACAGATCGTAATGAGTCCTCTTGGCTAATTGACGAGTTTATTGTGAGAAAAACCGCAGTTGTTAAGACTGCGGTTTTTTTTTGCCATAAACATGACCTTTACAGTCAACTATTGGCTTTGATATCATGCACGCTCCTTTGGGGAGTAGCCTCTAATCTAGTGTTGCAATAAGACTAGAGTAGACATTCATCAACATAATTGAAGCAAAATCTTCATGGTGAATGTGACTGTTTTGGGTTTGGCAAGACCATAGGTAAGACCGCATAAACCGGGGTGGGGAGTGCGAGTTTTGCTATTGGTTCTAATAATAATTCTCACCCCAAAGAGCCTGTCGTGAGTGTACTAGCAATATCTATAACAACGGTTGCCTTAGCTGAAATTGGTGATAAAACCCAATTACTCTCTTTAATGCTAGCTAGCCGTTATCGCAAACCTATTCCCATCATTTTAGCGATTTTTGCAGCAACCGTAGCAAATCATGCTTTAGCTGCCTGGTTTGGTGTTGTCGTTGCCGATTACTTAACGCCTCAAATTTTAAAATGGGTGCTAGTGATAAGTTTTATCGCTATGGCGCTCTGGATTTTGGTGCCTGATAAACTTGATGATGAAGAGACTCTGTCTAATCGAGGACCATTTATTGCCAGTTTTATTGCTTTTTTTGTGGCTGAGATTGGCGATAAAACTCAAGTCGCAACAACCATGCTTGGTGCAAAGTATCATGATGCCTTGATGTGGGTGGTTTTGGGTACAACGCTTGGCATGTTATTGGCTAATGTACCTGTAGTATTAATCGGTAAGCTGTCGGCGGATAAAATGCCACTTGGATTGATTCGTAAAGTAACTGCTGCCCTCTTTGTTGTTTTAGCGGTCGCTGCTGCATTGGGGATGTAGCTGTTTCACGTGGAACCGCATCCCTTAGTATAAAATGTGAACCAGTTAATGGAGCAATCAAAACATGCATGCTATGGTGAAGATGACATTGGTAAAGCAATCTTAGGAGGGCCTTATGACCCGCTTTCTTGCAATATCTCCACAGAGTCAGTTTTGGTTGTTTCACTTCGCATTAGCGTTAAATATCCTCGGTATGGTGCTGACTGATATGTGGCTACCTATGGTAGTGGGAGCCATTGTCACAACCTATTTATCCATTGATGCTTTGGTGCGGGTACGGTATGTGCTTCCAATGAAAAAAGAGATGCGTGAGTTGCGCCATGAGCTTGAACGATTACGGAAAGTTGAACAGCAGCATTATGATGAATAACAAAAAGGCAGCTTAAGGCTGCCTTTTGCTATTATGCGCTAACCCCTTTTTGAATAAGGTAGCGATACGGTAGATTTTCTGTATCAGCCGCAACTAAGGTGTGATCCATAAAACGACAAAAGCTCGGAATATCTCGAGTGGTTGATGGGTCATCAGCTAAGACTAATAGGGTTTCGCCATCAGCCATTTTTCTTACTGTTTTACGAACCATCATCACAGGTTCCGGACAGCGTAATCCTTGTGCTTCTAGGCAATGATTTGGGTTATCAAAAGTTGCAGTCATAATATTTTGTGCCTCTGTAGCTAAGGGCATCAATAATACTGATGGATAAGAATTAATCAATATCACTTGGCAAAGTGAGAAAAATCACGTAACGTAATTAACAAGTTGTTAACCTTTCTTCTAACGGACTAGGAGGTCAAGGATGCTGACTCAACGAGATAGATTAACCATTTATTGCCTGTTAGGGCTGATCACCTTTTGTACTATCGTTCTTCGTAGCCCACAAGATCTTAATATTTTTGCGCTTGGCGGGTTAATTGCTGCTGCTATTGGTTTGTGGTTTGAACTGGCAGACTCCGATATTGAGGAGGAAGAAGAGGAGTGGTAATACAATAATCAATATATCGTGTTTTTCTTATTATTTCCGCATAATAGAGGCTCAGACCACGACCCTATGAGCCGTTGCTATGGAATTAGAAGAAGTATATCGCCGCGATTTAAACCTATTGGTGGCATTAAAAGTCTTATTAGAAGAATCAA
Source organism: Photobacterium damselae subsp. damselae (assembly GCF_038086725.1). Classification (NCBI taxonomy): domain Bacteria; kingdom Pseudomonadati; phylum Pseudomonadota; class Gammaproteobacteria; order Vibrionales; family Vibrionaceae; genus Photobacterium; species Photobacterium damselae. Next base: position 19,321 of record NZ_CP146970.1, on the reverse strand, counting down.
GTGTCAGCAAAGCGGCGGTACGCTTGAATCTAAGTCAATCAGCAATGAGCCGAGTATTGGGTCGATTGCGCCACTTACTCAATGATCCTCTTTTTACTCGTCAAGGACAGCACCTAATTCCCACCCAACGGGCGCTTGAACTTAATGAACAATTGCACGACCCTTTAGAATCTTTACGCATTTTATTAACGCCAAACGACTTTCAACCTGAATTGTGCGATCAGCGTTTTACCATTGCTACAACAGATTATGCGATGCAGACCATTTTGCCTTTTGCTTTACCACGTATCTATCAAGAAGCGCCTAATATTTCTTTAGAGTTTGCCCCTTTGCAACATGACCATCTATTAGAACAGCTAACAACAGATGGTTGTGATATGGCTATTTGTCGCCCAATTGGCTCCGTTGAACCTCTGAGTTCAGAACACTTAGGCTTAGTGAGTGTTTTCTGTTTGCTTAGCCGTCATCATCCGTTAGCTGATAAACCATTGACGCTATCAGATTACTTAACTTTCCCCCATGCTATGATCGCGATTAGTGATGGGGTAAAAGCGCTGGTAGACGATGCATTACGCGGACATCCCGAGCGTAAAATGGTATTGCGGGCGTATCATTTAGAAGCGGCGTTAGCGATAGTTGAAAGTATGCCATTAATTATTACCGTTCCGGCAGATTTAGCTTATTTGGTGGCGGAAAAGCACAACTTGGTGATTAAACCTCTCCCTTTTGATTTTAAGCCGTTTGATTATTCACTGATTTGGCATCCGCGTTGCGAGCATTCAGCTTCACAATTATGGCTGCGTAATCTCATTAAAGAAGAGTGCAGTCGCCTGATTGATACCCGCATTCACGATATGGGGTTAATGGAGTAAATAGAAAAGACAAAAGCCAGCAGAATAGTATTTCCCACTGGCTTTTGATAGTCACTCAGTTATTGGTGTTATAGCTTGATTACTTAGAGCTTAATAACAACTCGACCTGTGATTTGTCCGTTAGTAATAGCTTCAGCACATTCAGGTACTTGTTCTAAGGTTACTTCTCGACAAGCTTGTTCAAAGTAACTTGCAGGTAGTAATTCACCTAAACGTTGCCACGCTTGTTGACGCTTCTCAAATGGACACATTACAGAGTCTACGCCAAGAAGTTTTACGTTACGTAGAATAAATGGCATCACTGTTGTAGGTAGATCGAAACCGCCAGCTAGGCCACAAATGGCTACTGCGCCGTCATAGTTTACTTGTGATAATACTTTAGCCAACATAGTGCTGCCAACGGTATCAATCGCACCAGCCCATAGTTGTTTATCGAGTGGACGTACTGGCTCTGCGAATTCACTGCGTTCAATAACGCGGCTTGCACCAAGTTGTTTTAATAGTTCGCCGTTTTCAGCTACACGACCTGTTACTGCCACTACTTGATAACCTAACTGAGAAAGTAGAGTAACGGCAACAGAGCCTACGCCACCACTTGCGCCAGTTACGAGAACTTCACCATCTTGTGGTTTTACACCAGCATCGACTAGTGCTTGTACACACAACATAGCAGTGACACCTGCTGTGCCGATCATCATCGCTTGCTTGCCATCAAAGGCTTGTGGCATAGGAACCAGCCAATCTGCTTTTAAACGAGCCTTTTCTGCCATTCCGCCCCAGTGACCTTCACCGACACCCCAACCAGTCAATACCACTTTATCACCAGCTTGGTAGCGGTTGTCATTTGATTGCGAAACCGTGCCGACTAAATCGATGCCTGGAACCATTGGGAATTGACGAACAATACGGCCTTTGCCTGTGATCGCTAAACCATCTTTGTAGTTTAAGGATGAGTAATCAACGTCGATCAGCACATCACCTTCAGGAAGTTGTGATTCATCGAGTTGTTCAATGCTAACTAGGGTTTTTTTGTCTTCTTGATTGAGTACTAATGCCTTAAACATACTTGCTCCACATAATCAGTTAAGGGGCTGTTATTGACTCTAGTGTAGACGCAAATAATCTATGAAGAAAATGAAACTTACTCATTTATTCTATGATTCTTGTGCATAAATTAAGCGTAGTATAGAAGAGGGAGCCCATTTTAAGATTAATGGGCTCATGGTTATTTGCAGATGGTTATTACCGTTTGTTTTCCTGTGAGCTTAGACTCGTTCGAATACTGTTGCGATACCTTGGCCAAGACCGATACACATAGTCGCTAAGCCAAATTGAGCGCCTTGTTGTTCCATTAAGTTGATAAGCGTTGTTGAGATTCGTGTACCTGAACACCCTAATGGATGACCCAGAGCAATTGCTCCTCCATTTAGGTTGACCTTTTCGTCCATCATATCCAGCAAACCAAGCTCTTTAACACAAGGGAGAGACTGAGCGGCGAAGGCTTCATTAAGTTCAACAATATCAATATCTTTCATGGTTAATCCTGCTCGTTGCAATGCTTTCTGACTGGCTGGAACAGGGCCAAATCCCATGATGGAAGGATCGCATCCTGCAATAGCCATCGATTTGATACGAGCGCGAATCGACAAGCCGAGTTGGTTTGCTTTTTCTTCGCTCATAATCAGCATCGCACTGGCACCATCGGATAGGGCCGATGAGCTGCCTGCCGTTACCGTTCCATTAACGGGATCAAAAACAGGACGTAGTGCTGAAAGTGATTCGATTGTGGTTTCAGGGCGGATGACCTCATCTTGAGTTAGTTTAATTAAATTACCTTGGCTATCGTGGCCTAACGTGGGCAAGATCTCATGACAGAATCGACCTTCAATCGTGGCGGCATGAGCTCTTTGGTGAGATCGCGCAGCAAAGGCGTCTTGCATTTCCCGGCTTATTCCATACATTCGACCGAGCATTTCCGCTGTTAATCCCATCATACCAGCTGCTTTTGCTACGGTTTTACTTAATCCAGGATGAAAATCGACCCCATGATTCATTGGAACATGACCCATATGTTCAACGCCGCCAACCAAACAGATATCACCATCACCAACCATAATCGAGCGAGTAGCATCATGTAAGGCTTGCATTGAAGAGCCACAAAGGCGATTAACTGTGGTTGCACCAACCGTATGGGGGAGGTCTGCGAGTAGAGCTGCATTTCGGGCAATATTAAATCCTTGTTCTAGCGTCTGTTGCACGCAACCCCAATAGATATCTTCGATCTGTTCTGGTTGCAGTTGCGGATTACGCTCTAATAACCCAGACATTAAATGGGCTGAGAGATCTTCGGCACGGACATGACGAAAAGCGCCTTGTTTCGAGCGACCCATTGGAGTTCGAATGCAATCGACAATAACGACATTATTCATCATAAATCCCTCATCCTTGAGTGTGTAAATTCAGTGTGCTGCTTGGTTTTGGATAGTAGGTTTGTTGTTTTTTCGCCATCTCTTGCAAACTGCTAGGTACTGAGTAAAGAGCCCCCAGTTGCTGATATTGCTTGGTGAGGTGCCAGTAATTATCTAAGCCTAAGTTATCGAGGTAGCGGAAAACCCCTCCAATAAATGGAGGAAATCCTAAACCATAAATGAGCGCCATATCCCCATCGGCTGGATCGGCAATAATGTGCTGCTCTAGACACAGAACGACTTCATTGATCATTGGGATCATCATACGTTCCATGATCTGCTGATCGCTAAGATCGAGTGGTTGTTGGCAAAGAGAGTTGAGTAAATGAGTGACTTCGGGTGCTGGTATTTTCTTCGGTTTTCCTTTTTTATCTAATTGATAGTTATAGAATCCAGAACCATTTTTTTGTCCAAAACGTTTATTTTCAAACAGCACATCAATAGCATCTTTGTGTGCTTTAGCCATTCGATCTGGATACCCTTCGGCCATTACCGCTTGGGCATGATGGGCAGTATCAATACCGACAACATCTAATAAGTAAGCCGGACCCATAGGCCAACCAAATTGGCGCTCCATAATTTTATCAATACGCTGAAAATCAATGCCGTCATTAACCAATTGGCTAAAAGCGGCAAAGTAAGGAAACAGGACGCGGTTAACGAAAAATCCAGGGCAATCATTGACGACAACAGGCGTTTTCCCCATCTGTTTGGCATAGCTAACCACTTGCTGAATGGTCTGTTCTGAAGTGACCTTTCCACGAATAATTTCAACTAGAGGCATCTTATGTACTGGATTGAAGAAATGCATGCCACAAAATTGTTCTGGACGAGTTAATCCTTGCGCTAACAGATCAATCGGTATGGTTGAAGTATTAGATGTCAGTACGGTTGTGGCGGGAGTAGCTGCTTCAACTTCCTGTAATACTGCCATTTTAATTTTGGGATTTTCAACAACCGCTTCAACTATGATCTGAGGTGCCTGTTGTGGATAAGATAAGGTTGGGTTAATACGACCTAGAATTTGTGCCATCTTCAGCCCATCAATGCGGCCTCGCTCTAGGCGCTTATTGAGTAATTTTGCGGCTTCTGTCATCCCTAAATCTAGCGATGCTGGCGCAATATCTTTCATGGTAACTTGGATGCCCTTCACCGCAGACTGATAGGCAATACCTCCTCCCATAATACCTGCACCTAGCACCATGCTATGTTCAATTAAGCTACTTTCTTTAGTGGCTTTTTTGGCTGCTGCTTTAAGTTTTTGATCTCCTAAAAAGAGCCCAATTAATGCTTGAGCTTCACTGGATTTCGCTAGTTTTACAAAGTTTGTGCTCTCAATCTGCAGTGCTTCTGCTCGGCTGAGTTGCGCCGCATTTTCAATGGTTTTTACTGCCATCATAGGTGCGGGATAGTGGGGGCCTGCTAGCTTGGCAACCATGGCTTTTGCTGTGGTAAAGCTCATCAGTGCTTCGGTATGGTTTAACGCGAGTGGTTGCTGTTTTTGACTACGGCGAGGTTGCCAGTTAATCGTAGTATCAATGGCATTGTGCAGTAAATTGAGCGCCGATTGATGGAGATTTTCTGTATCCACAATAGCATCAAGGAGGCCCATTTTTAGCGCTTGAGATGCTGTTTGCTCTTTTCCTGTGGTGATGATTTCCATTGCGCTATCAGCACCAATTAAGCGAGGTAAACGCACGGTTCCCCCAAACCCTGGCATGATCCCCAATTTGGTTTCAGGTAGACCGATTTTTGTTGTTGGGGTGCCGATACGAAAATCACAAGCCAAAACACATTCACACCCACCACCTAATGCATAACCGGAGATGGCAGACACAGTAGGCACAGGGATATCTTCAAGCTTATTAAAAATACTGTTAGCGTAATTCAACCATTGCAACAGCTCTGGTTCTGATTGTGCAAAGAGGCCGAGAAATTCTGTGATATCAGCCCCAACAATAAAGCTGTCTTTGCTTGAGGTAAGTAAAAGACCTTTGAGATCGGGTTGTTGATATAGGGCGTTGAGGGCTTGGTTTAAGCTTTCTAATGTGGCGAGATCGAATTTATTGATAGAGCCTGAAGCATGTAAACACAGTTCAGCAATACCGGGTTCAATGTAGTCCACATAGAGGGTTTCACCTTGATAAATCATGTTCTATCTCCATGAAGCTCGATTTTTATCGAATCTTATTAACTGGTTTGACCTGTCCTAGGTTAAAAATTAGTCTGGACCCAAAATAAAACTATTTCAATACTATTTTTAAACATTTGTTTAACTTTTCTGGTTCATTGAGGTGATAAGAGTTGTTTAAAAATATGGTACTCTAGCCAGAGTTTGTTTTAGTTAGTGAGCAACGTTATGAATTCTGAGCCTTATTGGGTTCCAGCTGATGCGGTTGTATTTGAAGAAGAAATAAAAAAAAGTCGCTTTATTACCTATCTTGCCCATACGCCAAATATTGAAGCTGCCAAAGCTTTTGTTAACCATATAAAAGAGAAGCACCATGATGCTCGTCATAACTGTTGGGCTTTTGTTGCTGGCCGGCCAACCGATTCGATGAAGTGGGGCTTTAGTGATGATGGAGAACCATCGGGAACAGCAGGGAAACCTATCTTGGCTCAGCTTACCGGTTCTAATGTCGGTGAAATTACAGCTGTTGTGACTCGTTATTATGGCGGTATTCGATTAGGTACTGGTGGTCTAGTCAAAGCTTATGGTGGTGGTGTTCAGCAAGCACTTGCTCAACTGATAACGCAAGAGAAAGTCATGACGGCCATCGTCACCTTATGCTGTGATTATAATCAAGTTTCTTTGGTCGAATCCCTACTTAATGAGCACGGTGGTGTACAGTTAACTGCTGATTATCAAACCCAAGTTTCTATGACCTTAGAGCTTGATCAACGAGAAGTTTCAGCTTTTTGCGCTAAATTGGTTAATCGCAGTGGTGGACGTATTCAACCCGTCACCGCCGATTAATCTATTACTTATTGCTTAGGATGAGAGCCTTTAGGCTATGCAATTTCGTTCAATTATCCGTATTGTAGGGCTATTGCTCGCATTTTTTAGTGTCACCATGTTAGCTCCTGCGTTAGTCGCCTTAATTTATCGCGATGGTGCTGGTGTTCCTTTTATCGTGACCTTCTTTTTACTATTTGCTGGTGGAGCGGCGTTATGGTTTCCTAACCGACGTCATCGCCATGAATTAAAAGCGCGTGAAGGTTTTTTAATTGTTGTGCTTTTTTGGGTGGTTATTGGCAGTGCCGGCGCGGTGCCTTTTATTCTTTCTCATACTCCCGATCTTTCGGTTACCGACTCCTTTTTTGAATCCTTTTCTGCCCTAACAACAACAGGGGCAACGGTCATCGTTGGATTAGATACTTTACCTAAAGCGATTTTATTTTATCGTCAGTTTTTACAATGGTTTGGTGGAATGGGAATCATCGTTCTTGCTGTTGCCGTTCTTCCTGTTCTAGGGATCGGTGGTATGCAGTTATATCGAGCGGAAATTCCAGGGCCTGTAAAAGACAGCAAGATGACGCCGCGAATAGCAGAAACGGCGAAAACACTCTGGTTTATTTATTTAGCTTTAACCGTGAGTTGCGCCTTAGCCTTTTGGGTCGCAGGTATGACCCCATTTGATGCAATTGCTCATAGTTTTTCGACCATAGCTATCGGCGGTTTTTCTACTCACGATGCCAGTATGGGTTACTTTAATAGCCCAACAATTAATATGATTACCGTGGTTTTTCTATTGATATCAGCCTGTAATTTCTCGCTTCACTTTGCAGCCTTTGCTAATGGCGGGATTAGATTACGAACGTATTGGCGCGATCCTGAATTTAGAGCGTTTCTATTTATTCAATTGATGCTCTTTGTGATTTGTTTTGCCATCTTAGTTAATCACCATTCGTATGACTCTTATTATCAGGCAATGGATCAGGCGTTATTTCAAACGGTATCTATTTCGACCACGGCTGGCTTTACGACGACTGGATTTGCTGATTGGCCTCTATTTTTACCTGTGCTGCTTCTGTTCTCTTCTTTTATTGGCGGCTGTGCCGGTTCGACTGGCGGTGGAATGAAAGTGATTCGAATGCTGTTACTTTCCTTGCAAGGTGTGCGAGAGCTAAAACGTTTGATTCACCCAAGAGCGGTATACACCATTAAATTAGGTAAAAAAGCATTGCCGCAGCGGGTCGTTGATGCAGTGTGGGGATTCTTCTCTGCCTATGCTTTAGTCTTTGTCGTCTGTATGCTGGCATTAATCGCAACTGGGCTTGATGAGCTGACATCATTTTCAGCCGTTGCCGCCACATTAAATAATTTGGGACCAGGGCTTGGAGAGGTTGCAGTTCATTTTGGCGAGATTAATGATCCTGCTAAATGGATTTTGGTTGTTGCGATGCTATTTGGTCGTTTGGAAGTCTTTACGCTGTTGGTTTTGTTTACCCCGACATTCTGGCGTAATTAAGGAGTTATCATGAAGAAGAAGCTATTAATGCTTTATTCTAGTCGTGAAGGTCAGACGTTAAAAATCCTTCATTATATAGAGAAAGAGTTGGGGGATGGATTTCAGTGCGAAGTTCGAGATCTTCATGCTCAACCTAATGTTAATTGGTCTGAGTATGATCAGATCATTATCGGTGCTTCCATTCGCTATGGTCACTTTAATAAACTCCTGTATCAATTTATTGAACGTAACCAAGTTGAATTAAAAAGAGCGGGCGCCAGTTTTATCTGTGTGAATCTTACCGCACGTAAAGAAGGCAAAGATACACCACAAGGCAGTGCTTATGTTCGTAAGTTTCTGCAAAAGTCACCATGGCAGCCTGAACAGATTGCGGTTTTTGCTGGAGCTCTTCGTTATCCTCGTTATCGCTGGTTTGATCGGCTAATGATTCAATTGATTATGAAGATTACAGGAGGAGAAACCGATACGACGAAAGAAGTGGAATACACCAATTGGCAAAAAGTCAGTGAATTTGCGAGTGAAATTGCTGCAAAAAAAGGATAAAAACATCGTTTGGATGGAAACTTGAGCGAACGTTTTGTTTTTCATGAAAAAATCAATTTTTAAGCTTGCTTTGACGATCGATTTCTCTATAATGCCGCCTCACCAACGGGGAGCCGGCATTAGAAAGATGTGGCAATGAAACGTTGGAGCTAGTTCAAAAAGTTAATTGAAATAAGTGTTGACACTTAATTTAATTTGCGTAGAATTGGCAGCCTCTTTAGTAATCGAGTTTAGTGCTAAGTTATTGAAGATATTGTTCTTTAACAATTTGACCATGCAATCTGTGTGGGCACTCGTGAAATGATTTAGTCTAAAAGATTTAATCAATGAAACTGAGTGACCAAGTGATATTTCGGTATCAGCACAGTCAATTCATTCATCATTTATGATGAATTAACAGTATTCATTGAGCCGTATCATTAGATACAACAAAACTTTAATTGAAGAGTTTGATCATGGCTCAGATTGAACGCTGGCGGCAGGCCTAACACATGCAAGTCGAGCGGCAGCGACTTAACTGAACCTTCGGGGAACGTTAAGGGCGGCGAGCGGCGGACGGGTGAGTAATGCCTGGGAATATGCCCTGATGTGGGGGATAACTATTGGAAACGATAGCTAATACCGCATAATCTCTTCGGAGCAAAGAGGGGGACCTTCGGGCCTCTCGCGTCAGGATTAGCCCAGGTGGGATTAGCTTGTTGGTGAGGTAATGGCTCACCAAGGCAACGATCCCTAGCTGGTCTGAGAGGATGATCAGCCACACTGGAACTGAGACACGGTCCAGACTCCTACGGGAGGCAGCAGTGGGGAATATTGCACAATGGGGGAAACCCTGATGCAGCCATGCCGCGTGTGTGAAGAAGGCCTTCGGGTTGTAAAGCACTTTCAGTAGGGAGGAAGGTAGTGTAGTTAACACCTGCATTATTTGACGTTACCTACAGAAGAAGCACCGGCTAACTCCGTGCCAGCAGCCGCGGTAATACGGAGGGTGCGAGCGTTAATCGGAATTACTGGGCGTAAAGCGCATGCAGGCGGCCTGTTAAGTCAGATGTGAAAGCCCGGGGCTTAACCTCGGAATTGCATTTGAAACTGGCAGGCTAGAGTCTTGTAGAGGGGGGTAGAATTTCAGGTGTAGCGGTGAAATGCGTAGAGATCTGAAGGAATACCAGTGGCGAAGGCGGCCCCCTGGACAAAGACTGACGCTCAGATGCGAAAGCGTGGGGAGCAAACAGGATTAGATACCCTGGTAGTCCACGCCGTAAACGATGTCTACTTGGAGGTTGTGGCCTTGAGCCGTGGCTTTCGGAGCTAACGCGTTAAGTAGACCGCCTGGGGAGTACGGTCGCAAGATTAAAACTCAAATGAATTGACGGGGGCCCGCACAAGCGGTGGAGCATGTGGTTTAATTCGATGCAACGCGAAGAACCTTACCTACTCTTGACATCCAGAGAAGCTTGAAGAGATTCGAGTGTGCCTTCGGGAACTCTGAGACAGGTGCTGCATGGCTGTCGTCAGCTCGTGTTGTGAAATGTTGGGTTAAGTCCCGCAACGAGCGCAACCCTTATCCTTGTTTGCCAGCACTTCGGGTGGGAACTCCAGGGAGACTGCCGGTGATAAACCGGAGGAAGGTGGGGACGACGTCAAGTCATCATGGCCCTTACGAGTAGGGCTACACACGTGCTACAATGGCATATACAGAGGGCAGCAAGACCGCGAGGTGGAGCGAATCCCAGAAAGTATGTCGTAGTCCGGATCGGAGTCTGCAACTCGACTCCGTGAAGTCGGAATCGCTAGTAATCGTGGATCAGAATGCCACGGTGAATACGTTCCCGGGCCTTGTACACACCGCCCGTCACACCATGGGAGTGGGCTGCACCAGAAGTAGATAGCTTAACCTTCGGGAGGGCGTTTACCACGGTGTGGTTCATGACTGGGGTGAAGTCGTAACAAGGTAGCCCTAGGGGAACCTGGGGCTGGATCACCTCCTTACAAAAAAGACTGCGCTTTGCGTAGTGTCCACACAGATTGCTTGGTGAAATGGTTTTAGAAATAGCAAAAGTGCTAATGAATAACATAAGTTATTGATTAACGCTTTTGCGTTATGCTCTTTAACAATCTGGAAAGCTGACTAGTAAATTCAATCGAATGATTGATTTATTTTAAGTTTTTATCGAAAGATAAAAACGAGTTCTCAAAACAAACACATTCAAGTGTCTTGTGTAAGAGTCCGGCGAAAACATAAAAACCTTGGTTGTTGAGCCATACGAAACCTCTTGGGGTTGTATGGTTAAGTGACTAAGCGTACACGGTGGATGCCTGGGCAGTCAGAGGCGATGAAGGACGTACTAACTTGCGATAAGCGTAGATGAGGCAGTAAGAGCCACTTGAGTCTACGATTTCCGAATGGGGAAACCCAGCTGCATAAGCAGTTATCTCAATGTGAATTCATAGCATTGTGAGGCGAACCGGGGGAACTGAAACATCTAAGTACCCCGAGGAAGAGAAATCAACCGAGATTCCGGCAGTAGCGGCGAGCGAAACCGGATTAGCCCTTAAGCTAATCTTGCGTTAGGTGAACATGCTGGAAAGCATGGCAATAAAGGGTGATAGCCCCGTAACCAACAGCGCATTATCAGTGAAATCGAGTAGGACGGGACACGTGTTATCCTGTCTGAATATGGGGGGACCATCCTCCAAGGCTAAATACTCCTGACTGACCGATAGTGAACCAGTACCGTGAGGGAAAGGCGAAAAGTACCCCTGTGAGGGGAGTGAAATAGAACCTGAAACCGTGTACGTACAAGCAGTAGGAGCAGGCTTAGTCCTGTGACTGCGTACCTTTTGTATAATGGGTCAGCGACTTAATTTTAGTAGCAAGGTTAACCATCTAGGGGAGCCGTAGGGAAACCGAGTCTTAACTGGGCGTCATAGTTGCTAGGATTAGACCCGAAACCGAGTGATCTAGCCATGGGCAGGTTGAAGATTGAGTAACATCAATTGGAGGACCGAACCGACTAATGTTGAAAAATTAGCGGATGACTTGTGGCTAGGGGTGAAAGGCCAATCAAACTCGGAGATAGCTGGTTCTCCCCGAAAGCTATTTAGGTAGCGCCTCGGACGAATACTACTGGGGGTAGAGCACTGTTAAGGCTAGGGGGTCATCCCGACTTACCAACCCTTTGCAAACTCCGAATACCAGTAAGTACTATCCGGGAGACACACGGCGGGTGCTAACGTCCGTCGTGAAGAGGGAAACAACCCAGACCGCCAGCTAAGGTCCCAAAGTTATAGCTAAGTGGGAAACGATGTGGGAAGGCTCAGACAGCCAGGATGTTGGCTTAGAAGCAGCCATCATTTAAAGAAAGCGTAATAGCTCACTGGTCGAGTCGGCCTGCGCGGAAGATTTAACGGGGCTAAGCTATACACCGAAGCTGCGGCAATGTGCTTATGCACATTGGGTAGGGGAGCGTTCTGTAAGCCGTTGAAGGTGCATTGTAAAGTGTGCTGGAGGTATCAGAAGTGCGAATGCTGACATGAGTAACGACAAAGGGAGTGAAAAACTCCCTCGCCGGAAGACCAAGGGTTCCTGTCCAACGTTAATCGGGGCAGGGTGAGTCGACCCCTAAGGCGAGGCCGAAAGGCGTAGTCGATGGGAAACGGGTTAATATTCCCGTACTTCTTACTATTGCGATGGGGGGACGGAGAAGGCTAGGTGAGCCTGGCGACGGTTGTCCAGGTCCAAGTACGTAGGTGGATGAATTAGGCAAATCCGGTTCATCATTAACACTGAGATACGATGTCGAGCTACTACGGTAGCGAAGTCATTGATGCCATGCTTCCGGGAAAAGCCTCTAAGCTTCAGATAGTAAGAAATCGTACCCCAAACCGACACAGGTGGTCGGGTAGAGAATACCAAGGCGCTTGAGAGAACTCGGGTGAAGGAACTAGGCAAAATGGTACCGTAACTTCGGGAGAAGGTACGCTCTTAACGGTGAAGTCCCTCGCGGATGGAGCTGTCGAGAGTCGCAGATACCAGGTGGCTGCAACTGTTTATTAAAAACACAGCACTGTGCAAAATCGAAAGATGACGTATACGGTGTGACGCCTGCCCGGTGCCGGAAGGTTAATTGATGGGGTTAGACGTAAGTCGAAGCTCTTGATCGAAGCCCCGGTAAACGGCGGCCGTAACTATAACGGTCCTAAGGTAGCGAAATTCCTTGTCGGGTAAGTTCCGACCTGCACGAATGGCGTAATGATGGCCACGCTGTCTCCACCCGAGACTCAGTGAAATTGAAATCGCTGTGAAGATGCAGCGTACCCGCGGCTAGACGGAAAGACCCCGTGAACCTTTACTACAGCTTGGCACTGAACATTGACCCTACATGTGTAGGATAGGTGGGAGACTTTGAAACGCAGACGCCAGTTTGCGTGGAGTCGTCCTTGAAATACCACCCTTGTAGTGTTGATGTTCTAACTTGGCCCCATCATCTGGGGTGAGGACAGTGCCTGGTGGGTAGTTTGACTGGGGCGGTCTCCTCCCAAAGAGTAACGGAGGAGCACGAAGGTGGGCTAATCACGGTCGGACATCGTGAGGTTAGTGCAATGGCATAAGCCCGCTTAACTGCGAGAATGACGGTTCGAGCAGGTGCGAAAGCAGGTCATAGTGATCCGGTGGTTCTGTATGGAAGGGCCATCGCTCAACGGATAAAAGGTACTCCGGGGATAACAGGCTGATACCGCCCAAGAGTTCATATCGACGGCGGTGTTTGGCACCTCGATGTCGGCTCATCACATCCTGGGGCTGAAGTCGGTCCCAAGGGTATGGCTGTTCGCCATTTAAAGTGGTACGCGAGCTGGGTTTAGAACGTCGTGAGACAGTTCGGTCCCTATCTGCCGTGGGCGTTGGATGATTGAGAGGGGCTGCTCCTAGTACGAGAGGACCGGAGTGGACGAACCTCTGGTGTTCGGGTTGTGTCGCCAGACGCATTGCCCGGTAGCTAAGTTCGGAATCGATAACCGCTGAAAGCATCTAAGCGGGAAGCGAGCCTCAAGATGAGTCATCCCTGATACTTTAAGTATCCTAAAGGGTTGTTGGAGACTACGACGTAGATAGGCAGGGTGTGTAAGCGCTGTGAGGCGTTGAGCTAACCTGTACTAATTGCCCGTGAGGCTTAACCATACAACACCCAAGGGGTTTTATCGGACTCCACAAACACTTGAATGTAAGTTTGAGACGCGAGAATCGAGTGATCGAGTATCGCGATAGTCAGTTTTTAAGATTGTAACGTTAGGAGTCTCGTATCGAGAAATCTCGACACTCGTAACGAAAAAGAATTTGCTTGGCGACCTTAGCGCTGTGGTCCCACCTGAATCCATGCCGAACTCAGAAGTGAAACGCAGCAGCGCCGATGGTAGTGTGGGGTCTCCCCATGTGAGAGTAGGACATCGCCAAGCGCCCATTTTGAAAGCCCGCTTTGCTGAGCGGGCTTTTATTTCGCTCCCACTGATTGGAATGTGAGCGACGTCAATATAAGGTTTTTACTTTTTAATCACTTGGTGAAAAAGTTGAAAATTTTATCTTGACTGAATATCAGAAAAGCGTATTATACGCCACCTGACTTGCTGAAGCATAAAACGCTAAGGCATTGAATAGTCAACGTTCTTTAACAATTTGACCATGCAATCTGTGTGGGCACTCGTGAAATGATTTAGTCTAAAAGATTTAATCAATGAAACTGAGTGACCAAATTGATACTTCGGTATCAGCACAGTCAATTCATTCATCATTTATGATGAATTAACAGTATTCATTGAGCCGTATCGTTAGATACAACAAAACTTTAATTGAAGAGTTTGATCATGGCTCAGATTGAACGCTGGCGGCAGGCCTAACACATGCAAGTCGAGCGGCAGCGACTTAACTGAACCTTCGGGGAACGTTAAGGGCGGCGAGCGGCGGACGGGTGAGTAATGCCTGGGAATATGCCCTGATGTGGGGGATAACTATTGGAAACGATAGCTAATACCGCATAATCTCTTCGGAGCAAAGAGGGGGACCTTCGGGCCTCTCGCGTCAGGATTAGCCCAGGTGGGATTAGCTTGTTGGTGAGGTAATGGCTCACCAAGGCAACGATCCCTAGCTGGTCTGAGAGGATGATCAGCCACACTGGAACTGAGACACGGTCCAGACTCCTACGGGAGGCAGCAGTGGGGAATATTGCACAATGGGGGAAACCCTGATGCAGCCATGCCGCGTGTGTGAAGAAGGCCTTCGGGTTGTAAAGCACTTTCAGTAGGGAGGAAGGTAGTGCAGTTAACACCTGCATTATTTGACGTTACCTACAGAAGAAGCACCGGCTAACTCCGTGCCAGCAGCCGCGGTAATACGGAGGGTGCGAGCGTTAATCGGAATTACTGGGCGTAAAGCGCATGCAGGCGGCCTGTTAAGTCAGATGTGAAAGCCCGGGGCTTAACCTCGGAATTGCATTTGAAACTGGCAGGCTAGAGTCTTGTAGAGGGGGGTAGAATTTCAGGTGTAGCGGTGAAATGCGTAGAGATCTGAAGGAATACCAGTGGCGAAGGCGGCCCCCTGGACAAAGACTGACGCTCAGATGCGAAAGCGTGGGGAGCAAACAGGATTAGATACCCTGGTAGTCCACGCCGTAAACGATGTCTACTTGGAGGTTGTGGCCTTGAGCCGTGGCTTTCGGAGCTAACGCGTTAAGTAGACCGCCTGGGGAGTACGGTCGCAAGATTAAAACTCAAATGAATTGACGGGGGCCCGCACAAGCGGTGGAGCATGTGGTTTAATTCGATGCAACGCGAAGAACCTTACCTACTCTTGACATCCAGAGAAACTTGAAGAGATTCGAGTGTGCCTTCGGGAACTCTGAGACAGGTGCTGCATGGCTGTCGTCAGCTCGTGTTGTGAAATGTTGGGTTAAGTCCCGCAACGAGCGCAACCCTTATCCTTGTTTGCCAGCACTTCGGGTGGGAACTCCAGGGAGACTGCCGGTGATAAACCGGAGGAAGGTGGGGACGACGTCAAGTCATCATGGCCCTTACGAGTAGGGCTACACACGTGCTACAATGGCATATACAGAGGGCAGCAAGACCGCGAGGTGGAGCGAATCCCAGAAAGTATGTCGTAGTCCGGATCGGAGTCTGCAACTCGACTCCGTGAAGTCGGAATCGCTAGTAATCGTGGATCAGAATGCCACGGTGAATACGTTCCCGGGCCTTGTACACACCGCCCGTCACACCATGGGAGTGGGCTGCACCAGAAGTAGATAGCTTAACCTTCGGGAGGGCGTTTACCACGGTGTGGTTCATGACTGGGGTGAAGTCGTAACAAGGTAGCCCTAGGGGAACCTGGGGCTGGATCACCTCCTTACAAAAAAGACTGCGCTTTGCGTAGTGTCCACACAGATTGCTTGGTTAATAGTAAAAGACATAGTGTCCCGTTCGTCTAGAGGCCTAGGACACCGCCCTTTCACGGCGGTAACAGGGGTTCGACTCCCCTACGGGACGCCACTTTGGGGTTATAGCTCAGCTGGGAGAGCGCCTGCCTTGCACGCAGGAGGTCTGCGGTTCGATCCCGCATAGCTCCACCACTTCTTAAGCACACTAATTAGTGTTTTTAAGAAGTGGTTCGAAAGAAACACAATGCTCTTTAACAATCTGGAAAGCTGACTAGTAAATTCAATCGAATGATTGATTTATTTTAAGTTTTTATCGAAAGATAAAAACGAGTTCTCAAAACAAACACATTCAAGTGTCTTGTGTAAGAGTCCGGCGAAAACATAAAAACCTTGGTTGTTGAGCCATACGAAACCTCTTGGGGTTGTATGGTTAAGTGACTAAGCGTACACGGTGGATGCCTGGGCAGTCAGAGGCGATGAAGGACGTACTAACTTGCGATAAGCGTAGATGAGGCAGTAAGAGCCACTTGAGTCTACGATTTCCGAATGGGGAAACCCAGCTGCATAAGCAGTTATCTCAATGTGAATTCATAGCATTGTGAGGCGAACCGGGGGAACTGAAACATCTAAGTACCCCGAGGAAGAGAAATCAACCGAGATTCCGGCAGTAGCGGCGAGCGAAACCGGATTAGCCCTTAAGCTAATCTTGCGTTAGGTGAACATGTTGGAAAGCATGGCAATAAAGGGTGATAGCCCCGTAACCAACAGCGCTTTATCAGTGAAATCGAGTAGGACGGGACACGTGTTATCCTGTCTGAATATGGGGGGACCATCCTCCAAGGCTAAATACTCCTGACTGACCGATAGTGAACCAGTACCGTGAGGGAAAGGCGAAAAGTACCCCTGTGAGGGGAGTGAAATAGAACCTGAAACCGTGTACGTACAAGCAGTAGGAGCAGGCTTGTCCTGTGACTGCGTACCTTTTGTATAATGGGTCAGCGACTTAATTTTAGTAGCAAGGTTAACCATCTAGGGGAGCCGTAGGGAAACCGAGTCTTAACTGGGCGTCATAGTTGCTAGGATTAGACCCGAAACCGAGTGATCTAGCCATGGGCAGGTTGAAGATTGAGTAACATCAATTGGAGGACCGAACCGACTAATGTTGAAAAATTAGCGGATGACTTGTGGCTAGGGGTGAAAGGCCAATCAAACTCGGAGATAGCTGGTTCTCCCCGAAAGCTATTTAGGTAGCGCCTCGGACGAATACTACTGGGGGTAGAGCACTGTTAAGGCTAGGGGGTCATCCCGACTTACCAACCCTTTGCAAACTCCGAATACCAGTAAGTACTATCCGGGAGACACACGGCGGGTGCTAACGTCCGTCGTGAAGAGGGAAACAACCCAGACCGCCAGCTAAGGTCCCAAAGTTATAGCTAAGTGGGAAACGATGTGGGAAGGCTCAGACAGCCAGGATGTTGGCTTAGAAGCAGCCATCATTTAAAGAAAGCGTAATAGCTCACTGGTCGAGTCGGCCTGCGCGGAAGATTTAACGGGGCTAAGCTATACACCGAAGCTGCGGCAATGTGCTTTGCACATTGGGTAGGGGAGCGTTCTGTAAGCCGTTGAAGGTGTGTTGTAAAGCATGCTGGAGGTATCAGAAGTGCGAATGCTGACATGAGTAACGACAAAGGGAGTGAAAAACTCCCTCGCCGGAAGACCAAGGGTTCCTGTCCAACGTTAATCGGGGCAGGGTGAGTCGACCCCTAAGGCGAGGCCGAAAGGCGTAGTCGATGGGAAACGGGTTAATATTCCCGTACTTCTTACTATTGCGATGGGGGGACGGAGAAGGCTAGGTGAGCCTGGCGACGGTTGTCCAGGTCCAAGTACGTAGGTGGATGAATTAGGCAAATCCGGTTCATCATTAACACTGAGATACGATGTCGAGCTACTACGGTAGCGAAGTCATTGATGCCATGCTTCCGGGAAAAGCCTCTAAGCTTCAGATAGTAAGAAATCGTACCCCAAACCGACACAGGTGGTCGGGTAGAGAATACCAAGGCGCTTGAGAGAACTCGGGTGAAGGAACTAGGCAAAATGGTACCGTAACTTCGGGAGAAGGTACGCTCTTAACGGTGAAGTCCCTCGCGGATGGAGCTGTCGAGAGTCGCAGATACCAGGTGGCTGCAACTGTTTATTAAAAACACAGCACTGTGCAAAATCGAAAGATGACGTATACGGTGTGACGCCTGCCCGGTGCCGGAAGGTTAATTGATGGGGTTAGACGTAAGTCGAAGCTCTTGATCGAAGCCCCGGTAAACGGCGGCCGTAACTATAACGGTCCTAAGGTAGCGAAATTCCTTGTCGGGTAAGTTCCGACCTGCACGAATGGCGTAATGATGGCCACGCTGTCTCCACCCGAGACTCAGTGAAATTGAAATCGCTGTGAAGATGCAGCGTACCCGCGGCTAGACGGAAAGACCCCGTGAACCTTTACTACAGCTTGGCACTGAACATTGACCCTACATGTGTAGGATAGGTGGGAGACTTTGAAACGCAGACGCCAGTTTGCGTGGAGTCGTCCTTGAAATACCACCCTTGTAGTGTTGATGTTCTAACTTGGCCCCATCATCTGGGGTGAGGACAGTGCCTGGTGGGTAGTTTGACTGGGGCGGTCTCCTCCCAAAGAGTAACGGAGGAGCACGAAGGTGGGCTAATCACGGTCGGACATCGTGAGGTTAGTGCAATGGCATAAGCCCGCTTAACTGCGAGAATGACGGTTCGAGCAGGTGCGAAAGCAGGTCATAGTGATCCGGTGGTTCTGTATGGAAGGGCCATCGCTCAACGGATAAAAGGTACTCCGGGGATAACAGGCTGATACCGCCCAAGAGTTCATATCGACGGCGGTGTTTGGCACCTCGATGTCGGCTCATCACATCCTGGGGCTGAAGTCGGTCCCAAGGGTATGGCTGTTCGCCATTTAAAGTGGTACGCGAGCTGGGTTTAGAACGTCGTGAGACAGTTCGGTCCCTATCTGCCGTGGGCGTTGGATGATTGAGAGGGGCTGCTCCTAGTACGAGAGGACCGGAGTGGACGAACCTCTGGTGTTCGGGTTGTGTCGCCAGACGCATTGCCCGGTAGCTAAGTTCGGAATCGATAACCGCTGAAAGCATCTAAGCGGGAAGCGAGCCTCAAGATGAGTCATCCCTGATACTTTAAGTATCCTAAAGGGTTGTTGGAGACTACGACGTAGATAGGCAGGGTGTGTAAGCGCTGTGAGGCGTTGAGCTAACCTGTACTAATTGCCCGTGAGGCTTAACCATACAACACCCAAGGGGTTTTATCGGACTCCACAAACACTTGAATGTAAGTTTGAGAACCAGTTAACTTTCCCAGATTGCTATTTCAAGCGCTGCTTGAAATAAACGAATTTGCTTGGCGACCTTAGCGCTGTGGTCCCACCTGAATCCATGCCGAACTCAGAAGTGAAACGCAGCAGCGCCGATGGTAGTGTGGGGTCTCCCCATGTGAGAGTAGGACATCGCCGG